>CAVYZI010000012.1:0-74949 GCA_963772915.1 uncultured Verrucomicrobiae bacterium | reverse complement strand
TAACGAGAACAAGATGAGCTGCGGCGAGCGAGGGCGGGCGTCGCTGCGGAGGGTGAAGTGTTGAAGTCATGGAAAACTTGGGCGTACGCCGGCTCGCAGTTCGCTCCATCGCATTATTGGTCAACCAGTAGTTATTCATGGGCGAGCGGAACGGCCTTCCCAAGCTGGGGCAGCGAGGCTGTGAATAACTCTGCCGCATCGGGAATAAAATTTGGTTGATATGCCGCGCTCTGTTTTTCAATTTTCCGCCTTGCGGGAAGATCGCACGCACCGGCCCACTACGAATCTCCATCGCCAATCGCTCGACGATTGTAACCATAGCTTCGAGTGGAGTCCGGGCGTGCTTTCATTCGTAACGAATCCTCAAATGACGACCCGTTCGAGGTCCAGACAATAATGCCTTCGCCGAATGAAAGCCAGCCCCGAATGCTTTCGGGGCCAGCGTGTTGTGCGCCCGCAAACACCACATCAAACCATGAAAATCAAATCCACCAACCACGATCACGAGACGATGAAGAAAACCCCGAGGGAGGGCGACTGGGCCGCTCTCATCGGGCTGGATTGGGGCAGCCAAGAGCACGCTTTGTGTCTCTACGATTGCACCACCGGCCAGCGCGAGGCCTCCACTCTGGAGCACACTCCCGAAGCCATCGCCCAATGGGCGGCCGCCCTGGCGGAGCGCTTCCCGGAAGGCAAGATCGCCCTTTGCCTGGAGCAAGCCAAAGGGCCTCTGATTTCTTCTCTGCTGGCTTACCCCTTCCTCGTGCTTTACCCGGTCAACCCGGCCACCGCCGCCCGCTACCGCCAGGCCTTTCAGACCAGCCGGGCCAAGAGCGATCCCTCCGATGCAGAGGTCTGCCTCGAGTTGCTCCTCCACCATCGCGCCAAACTCACTCCCCTGACCCTCGACGATCCCCAGACCCGCCAGCTCGCCCGGCTCCTCGAAGCGCGCCGCGGCCTGGTCGATCTGCGCACCCTGCTCACCAACATGCTGCGCGACGCCCTCAAGAGCTACTATCCCCAGGCCCTCGAGTTAGCCGGCCGGGATCTCTTTGCTCCGCTCGCCTGCCAGTTCCTCCTCCAGTGGCCTTCCCTCCAGGAACTGCAAAGAGCCAGAAAGCAAACCATCCGCAAGTTCTACTACGCGCACCGCTGCCGGCGTCTGGATGGGATCAATAAGCGCCTCGAGGCGATCGGCTCGATGATCCCCCTCACCAGTGACCAGGCCCTGATAGAGCCCGCCAAAGTCCAGGTCACCATGCTCGCGCACTAGTTACTCCCGCTCGCCGCCGCACTCAAAGATTATGACACCAGGATCGAGCAACTCTTCCTTTCCCATCCCGATGCCGCATCTGGCAGAGCTTCCCGGGCGCCGGGCCCACCCTCGCCCCCCGGCTCTGCTGCGCCTTCGGCAGCGAACGCGCCCGTTACCAGAGCGCTGCCGCCATCCAGCAATACAGCGGCATCGCCCCGGTCACCGAGCGCAGCGGCAAAAGCCAGCACTGGGTCCACCGCCGCTGGAGCCGGCCGCACTTCCTCCATCAGAGCTTCTTCGAGTACGCCAACCAATCGGTTCTCCATTGCTCCTGGGCCAAACTTTTCCTCCAGGAACAGATCGCCAAAGGCAAAAAGCATCCCACCGCCGTCCGCGCCCTCGCCTTCAAGTGGCAGCGCATCATGTTCGTCTGCTGGCGCGACCGCGTCCCGTATGATGAAACCACCTACCTCGAGACCCTCAAACGCAGAGGCTCACCCCTGGCTTCCAAACTCGAACTCGCCCTCGCCAAGGCCGCCTGAGTCATCACCCAATAACTTTACCAAAAATGTTTGACAGACGACCTCAGATGTATGGTTAGGCGAAAATATCGTGTCATGTATCAATGGATTCCCTGTTTGTTGTATCCCTTGAATACCCTACTGACCTCAAAGTAATAGATCTTTTTTCCCTGATCGGTTTGAACTTCCATCTTGTCGCACACCCCGCCCGTGTTATCGATACTTTGCTTCTGAAGCTTGGCTCCAAGCATTTGCAAAATGAAATATTCTTCGTTGATTTGGATGACAGGCCAGGCCGTCTGGCAAGTTTTTCCGTCCCCTTTTTTTATTATCGAATTCAACAGGCCGAATTCGATGTCGTGATATTTTTTGCTGTTAGCGGCGTCCCCCAGAATCTTGTAGGTCTGATGTAGGATTTTGTGAGCCTCCATGTCAGTGTAGTCGATGCTCAGCATCTTTTTGGTGACCCCAATGATCTCGGCAGACTTCGACTTCTGCATCAGCTCGTGCATTTCCTTCCTGAGCGTGCTGAGATCGGGTTTCTGCCTACCAGCAGCCTTGAACTGTTCGCTCTCCAGAAAGCTTTCCCTGAATTCGCTATAGTTGATGTTCGTCTGTCCGGCTTCGAGCTGCTTAACGAACTTCGAATATTTATCGTGGTAAGGAGGGACTGCCACGCTGGAACTTGTCTCCGCGTAAGCCGTGTGAGAGACGAGAAGGGTGACGAAGCAAGAAAGGATCGCTGGGGTGATTGCTCTTTGTTTTTTTGTCATGGGTGACGGCACTGCATGGTTTCCGCCTAACGAATAAAGCTGAGCCACCGCCGAACGGTGACATCCGCGAACCTGCGACTTCTCGAACAATCCCAAGCGCGGACGGCGGTTGGCTCCATCGAGAGGCTGTGTGAAAAGTATTTTGGTTTTACGATGATCTTGTTCTAGCGGAAAGGGGCCCGGGCTGGCAAGCTTTGATTCCAGGATGAACTACATCACTGGAAGCGAGCGAGGCGAGGTGCTGCTTTTGCCCGAGGCGCTGGAGGATTACATTGAGCCGGAGAACCCGGTCCGTTTCATCGACGCCTTCGTCGGGCAGCTCGATCTGGGCAAGGCAGGGTTCCGGCACGGAGCGGTGCCCGAGACGGGACGGCCGCCCTACGATCCGGGGGATCTGCTCCGGCTTTACCTCTACGGCTATCTCAACCGGGTGCGGTCGAGCCGGGGACTGGAACGGGAGGCGGCGCGCAACCTGGAAGTCATCTGGCTGTTGCGCAAGCTGCGGCCCGACTTCAAGACGATCGCCGACTTCCGGCGGGCGAACGCCGCCGGGATCAAGGCGGTGGGACGGCAGTTCCTCCTCCTTTGCCGCAAGCTGGAGTTCTTCGGAGGCGAGCTGGTGGCGATCGATTCGACCAAGATCAAGGGGCAGAATGCGAAGGGCCGCAACTACAACGCGGCCAAGGTGCAGACGTTGCTCGGGGAACTGGAGAAGAAGATGAGCGCCTATCTGGCCGAGCTGGAGGAGAGCGACGCGGCCGAGGGAGAGCGGGCGGTGGCAGGACTGAGCGCGGCGGAGTTAAAAGAGAAGATCGCGCAGTTAAAGGAGCGGGAGAAGGAACTGCGCAGTGTGGCCAGCGAGTTGGAGCAAAGCGGAGCCAGCCAGGTGTCGCGGACCGATCCCGACGCGCGGGCCATGAGCATGGGGCGGGGGAGCACGATTGGCTACAACGTGCAGGCGGCGGTCGAGGCCAAACACAGTCTGATTATCGCGACGGAAGTCACCAACACGACGAGCGACTCGGGCGCGCTCGGGACGATGGCGGTCCAGGCGCAGGCAGCATTGGGCGGGAATGAACTGAGCGTGGTGGCCGACAAGGGCTACTACAACGGGAAGGAGGTACTGCTCTGCGACACCATCGGGGTGAGCGCCTATGTGGCCAAGCCGCTGACGAGCGCCAACACCGCCCAGGGCCTTTATGGGAAAGAGAAGTTCCAGTATGACGCCCCCCAGAACTGCTACCATTGCCCCGCCGGCCAGAAGTTAACCTACCGCTTCACGACCGAGGAGAAGGGCCGGCCGATCGCCTACTACCGGGCGCATGACTGCAAAACTTGTTCCTTGAAACCCCAGTGCACCCGCAACCAGGGCAACCGCACCATCACGCGAGCGGCCTTTGAAGAAGCGCAGGAAGAGATGGCGGCGCGAGTGGCGCGGCGACCCGACTTACTGCGGCGGCGCAAAGCGATCATCGAACATTGCTTTGGCACGATCAAACGCTCCTTTGGCTATGACTACTTCCTCTGCCGCGGAAAACGCCAGGTCACAACGGAAGTCAACCTGACTGTTCTGGCCTACAATCTGAAGCGCGTCTGCAACCTGGTCGGCGTGCCCGAGCTAATCGCCGCCCTCAGTTAAGAGTCAAAGCGAAGACTCTCTTACTTCGCTCTTCTGCGGAGAGTGCTCCCGTTGGCCAGAGCTAGGTCAAGCCAATTCCGACTCTTCTCCCAAGCACACCGGCACAAAACCAAAAAAACTCTCTCCCCGACCATCTCCCCCTCCGACTCCGTCAGCCCAACCCTATTGATCCCGACTTATCACACGCCCTCTCGCCTGGTTAGACCTATTGATTGCGCTGGTGAATAAAGACATTTAGTTGCTTCTCCCAGTCCTTCAGTTCGGTGCGTTTGTAATCTACGAGTTCGCGAAAGAGGAGAACAAGCGTATCGGCCAGTGAATCTACCTTCAACGCGTCGAGATCGCGATAAGGAGACAGAGGAAATGACGATCCCATGCAGTTGACGTTCTCGTAAGCCGCATCAATGCCCTCCCTCGGCTTCGTGAGGAAGAGGATCCACCGGGACTCTGGACGGAACGGCTGGAGCCGTTCTGTCGGCGCGAAAAGGTAAGTTTGCCTTTGCTTCGGAGCGGGGCTGGGTAGCATCTCCGGCTCATCGCACTCCAGAAAACGTATGTGAACAACAGTCTGTTTTTCGGTCGAGGTGCCCTTCAGCAACCTATCGAACCGTATTTTATAACGCGCTGAACCGCCCATGTCCTCTTCGGACAGTTGCTCCAGTATCGTAACTGCGGCAATAATGTCCGACTGCTTGATGAGCGCAGATAGTCCGGGATAACCGCCATAAATCGGCGCGAACGCCCTCGGAGCGAGGAACGCCGTCAAGGCAACAACCGCGACAACTCGATATGACGGCCTCATAGGCCTAGACCTTATGGCTGAGCGCGAGGTGTGAAGGCGCGAGGAGGGGATTGAAAAAGAGGGTGTGTTTGCCGTTCATATTTTTCCGCGGGCTACTCTTCCTTTTTGAGGGAGAGCAGAGCCGCACCAACGGCCGGGACCCGAGGATCCCGGAGCGTTGCAGTTTAAACAACTCGAACAAGCAAACACACCAATGAAAAAAGAACTCTATGCGGGACTCGATGTCCACAAGGAAGTGATCATCACAGCGACGGCGGAGGAAGGGCGCAAAGGCGAAGTGCGGGAAAGCGGCGCGCTCAGCAACGATCTGCAGGCAGTGGAGAAATGGATTGGGCGGCTGCGCAAAGCGCACGGGAAAGAAGTCGTCCTGCACGTCTGCTACGAAGCGGGGCCGTGCGGGTTTGGGATCGCGCGACGCTTGCGCCAACTGGGGATCGACTGCGTGGTGGTGGCCCCCTCCATGATCCCGCGGCGGCCGGGCGAGCGGATCAAGACCGATAAACGCGACGCGCGCAAATTGGCCCGGCTCCTGCGGGCCGGGGAACTAACCCCCGTCTACATTCCTGAAGCGACCGACGAAGCGATCCGGGACTTGTGCCGGGCGCGGAGCGATGCGGTGGATGATCGGCGCCGGGCCCGCCATCGCTTAAAAGGGTTCCTCCTGCGTCATGGGTATCGTTACCGGGGCAAGAGCAACATTGTGGCCGTGGCGCGCCACCTCGCGGTCGACCTCTGGCGCATCCACACCGGTCGCTGCCACCCCGAGCAAATGGGCTTGAAGATTTGAAAACCATGAGACACCAACCCAGGAAAATGGTTCGAGGGGAACAGATCATTACCTAAAGGTCGTATGAACACTTTGGAACGTGGCGCGAGTCCGGGACCTAACCTGAACCGTCCAAACGACGAGCTTCGTCGCTTTAGATTGGGCCGCGCCCACGTTCCGCTTCAGTTGGACGGCATAAGTCACATTGCGCTGCGCCCCATGTGCCCACGCGCGGATAGGAGTATCAGCCGCTGAAGAAGCTTCAGCGGCAAAAGAAGCGGGAGCGTTCCGAAACCAACCTTTAACTCACAAACCAACCTTTAACTCACAAACCAACCAAACATGTAATCAATAAAACACCAACTCACCCGTTGACACTCTTCATAGGAGACCTATTTGGTGTTTGCGGCGATCGCATGTGCAGTAGCCTGCGCGGCAAACCAAAAGGAGCCGGCGAGAATGCCGGAAAAACCAATGGAGAGAATTCGCTCTGCCGTGGCGGAGCGGATGCGAAACCACCCTTTGAAATGGATGCGGTAAAAAAAACCGTTGAAATAAAACCAGAGCAACGCAATCGAGACTCCTGAGACGAGTCGTGCAACAGCAGCGCCACTCTTGCCGGCAAGATACTCGAAGGCGCCAAGAATCAGGACCCACTCGAGCCAGGCAAACCATACCGGAGCAGCTGCGAGTCCGACACGATCGAGGGTGCCTTGCCAGCTAGCCTCTGTGTCGCGGCGACTGAAGTCGACTTCGACCGGTGGTTTATTCGTTGCGCTCATGCGGTAGGCCTAACGAGTATGCGGCCGAAAAATCCCGCAATTAAAGGCGGGATAATTCCATCTAATCCGGGCGACGACGAGGCAGGCGGCCGAAAAATGCGGGATCGAGCCCGCGGCGACGGTCTGCGATGGGCGTCTGCAGAGCGGGCGGAGCGCGGGACGTGGGCGGGACAAAATGAGCACGCCGAATTTTTTGGCAGGTTTGATGATCGGGAGCAAGGGAAATATTCGCGCCCGCTTCGGGGAGACGGCGGCGAGCTGTAACCCGGCGGCGTCCCGACGGTCCCGTAATGTATTGAGATCAGCTCTGAAATTGTGCGCTTTCCCGGTCCCGCGCTTTGTAGCCACGGCTCTGTGTAGCCGTGCTCCCAGCGCCGAATTCTGCCGTGCTCCCAGCGCCTCAACCCAGTGAGGCGGCTACAACGAAAAACCGCGGCGAAGATCGCTCCCCGCCGCGGCTCGTTGTTTTGAGAAATTCCTCTTAATTCACGTCAGGGCTCACGCCGCGCGGCGCTGCTCCATCCGCGGGGCCGCGGCCGTTAAAGCCATCCCATAGGACTCTTTCGCTCAGCGGAAGCAGGAACTCGGGAAAAGCTGGCGTCCCGACGCCCGGAGAGGCGGGGCAAGAGAGGGCGTGATTTCTCAAAATTCAAATGACCGACCGCCGGCGACGCACGCCCACGAATCAGCTTTTATTGCGGCCATGATTCAGCGCGCGGGCGATTCTGTTGTCTACCTGTCATACTGTTATGTGGATCTTCTCGAGCAAAGACGACGCGTCCATCAGATGGCGAATGCTGATCGGAACTATGGCGATCGCCGCGACCCTCCTGGGCCTCGGGGGTTGCGCCGGGAACGGCGGCAATCTCGGCGCCGTCAGGCCCGTCCCGATCACGCACGACAATTTTGCCCTTGCCGACGCGAACCATGACGGAAAGCTTTCCCGCCGCGAGGCTGCCGAATATCTGGTCTACGTCGTCTTCACCGCTTCCGACGCAAATGCCGACGGTCAGCTCACCGCGCAGGAGTGGATGCAGAACGATCCGGCCGCGATCGCCGCTTTCCGGCAAAACGACGCCAACGGCGACGGGATTGTGACCCTGGCGGAAGCGATCGCCTACAGTCACCGCGACCGGGCAGCAGTTGCGCTGATGCGCCAGGCCGATCGAAATCGCGACGGCAAACTGAACCGGGCCGAGGTCGACGCCTACTTCCTCCGCGTCGCCGGCTTGCGCGGCTAATCTTCCGACAAGCGCAGGCCAGTCGGGGCGGGCCGTCGCCCTCGACATCCGGTTTATTTGGCGCTGGTTTGTTCGAGCAGGAAGGAAGCGGCGGCGACGGTCGGTTTGCCAGCGCGCTGATAGGGATGATCGCCGAAGTTGACGATCACTCGATCGCCGGTGTCCCAGTCGGTGTATTGGACCGATCGATCCGGAGTGAGCCAGCCATGGCTGGTCATCCCGGCAAATCCGATCCGGGAACGGACGGAAGCAAGCGCACGATAGCTCGCCACATAGTCGGCCTTGTCACTCTCCCAAAGGCGCCGATTGATGTGCCACATCGGCATCGTGCCGCCAGATCGATCCGCAAAAGGTCGTTTTCCAGGCGCGGCACCGGTGCCGTCGCGTCGGCGCCCGGTGGCAAGAGAAACAGCGCGAGGGCCAGGAAGAGCAGCCAGCCGGGCGCAGGTTTCATGAGAAGCCCTCGGCGGGGCCGCGGACTTACGACTTGTAACGCAAGCGCTTCTTGTGGCGGTTTTCTTTCATCCGCTTGCGGCGCTTGTGCTTGGAGATTTTAGCTTTTCGTCGTTTTTTCAGCGAGCCCATAGGGAAGATTTCAAATCTGCCGATTTCGGAGTGCCGAAACTCAGCATCTGAAACCACAAAATGCGACCGATTCCGGTCGCGAGCAGCGAAGGTAAAGGGATTGGCGCGCTTGGCAACTCATTTTGCGCGCGCACAGCCGCGATTGTAGCGGCGGTCTATGACCGCCGGCGGCACTTGGCTGGCGGATTGGATTCGGCGCTCGATAGAGCGCCGCTACAATTCCAACGCGGCGCGCAGCTGCGCGGCGTGCTCAGCCGGTTTTACCTTGCGCAGGATTTCTTTCACGCGCCCCTGGCCGTCGATCACGAAGGTGGTGCGCTCGGTCCCCATGTATTTCTTTCCATACATGCTTTTCTCCACCCAGACGCCGTAGTCGCTGACGATTTTCTTTTCCGGATCGGAGAGGAGCGGGAAGGGGAGATGGTACTTCGCGATAAACTTCTCGTGGCTCGCAGCGGGATCGATGCTGACGCCGAAAATCTCCGCGCGACCTTCAAACTCGCTCCACTCATCGCGCAACCCGCAGGCCTGCGCGGTGCAGCCGGGCGTGTCGTCTTTGGGGTAAAAATAAAGGACCACGGTCGAGCCGCGAAAATCCTTCAGCCTAACGACCTGCCCGGCGCCGTATTTTCCGCCCACCGCCGTGGCGCTGAAGTCGGGCGCGGGATCGCCGACCGAAAGTGGTGCGTCTTTGCTCATTTCTCGAAGAGGATAATCAGGACGCCGACGAGACACAACAGGGCGCCCATGACGCCGGCTTCGTATTTTTCGAAGGAGCGAAGTTTGACCTGTTCGATCCCGGTGAGGGCGAGGGCGGTAAAGGCGATCATGCCGGCGATCGTGCCGAGGGTGAGAATGATGGTGAGGAGGGCGAACCCGTGCCAGCCGTAGCGCACGCCGGAGACGTAAATCGGCACGAACGCTTCGCAGGGCGAAAAGGTGAGAAGCGCGAGCAGGCTGGAGATGGCCGCGACATCGGAGCGGGAAAGCGAGAGGCGATTTTCGCCGGGGTCGTGCCCGTGCGCGTGCTCATGCTCATGTCCGTGGTCGTCGTGCGAGTGGGAATGACGGTGGCCGATGTGGAGGTGGGTGTGAGGATGCCCGATGAGCTGCCGGATGATGTAAAAGAGCCCGAAGAGAATCAGCGCCCCGCCGGCGATGCGCGGGAACCACGTCCCGATGCGCTCGCTCAGGGCGATGCCGAGCCAGGCGACGACGAACCCGAGGGCGGCGGTGAAGGTGGCGTGCCCGCTGGCCGCGATCGCGGTGATGGCGAGCGTCTTCGGCCGGCTCCACTTCTGGGCCCGCGCCGTCAAAACAAACGGTAGCCAATGCGTCGGGATGGCGGCATGGAAAAACGCGATCCCGAAACCGGTAATCGCAATCGTGGTGAGAACGGAATTATTCATCGGCTGGCGACCACAGATAGCGCATTTTTCGAATCGCGGACCGCTTTTTCATCACCGGGTGGAAACGCGCGGAAATTTCACTTGCTCCGACCCGTTTCCGCTCGCCTTTTTTCAGGCCGGGTGAAAGGGTGACGCCGATAGTGAGGTGATTCCCCCGAGGTTGGGATCGAGTTGTGAGACACGCGAGAACGGCATTCCTAGGCATGGCGCTGGCGCTGTTTTTGCCGGGCGCGCGGGCTGATTGGCGCCTCGGCGCGGAGACCGGCGCCTTGTTCCAAAGTAATCTCTCGAATTCCGATCGCGCCGCGGATGAGAAGAGCGATTGGGCATGGAAAACTACCGCGCAAATCGGCAATGGCTTCCAACTGACACGCGATCTGCGACTAAATGTCGGCGCGGATGTACGCAGCTTCGTCTGGGGCCAATTCGATGCTTTCGACGAGATCGGCGCCGGGGTCTCGGCGGGGTTGCGATATCGCTTCGGTCTCGGCGCGCAGGCCCCCTGGGTCTTGCTCGAGGACCGAATCGGATTCGATCGTTTTCGCGAGACTTCCCTCGATCATTGGGACGAGTCGCTGCGACTGCGCGGCGGGCTCGCTCTCTCGCCCCGGATCGCGCTCGAGGGCGGTTACGCTTTCGAAAATCTGGCCGGGCCGGGCGATTTCTTCGATCGGCAAGGCCATCGTCTCGACGCTCGCGTGATTTTCGAACTCACGGCGCGGCTGCAGGTGGGGCTCGGATATTCTTATCGCAACGGCGACATCATTTCCTACGCCGTCCCACCGCGGCCGGACCTGTTGCAGATCGCGCCTGTCCGTCCGGGCGAGACTAACTTTGGCTCCAGCCCGCTCTACAATGCCTACCGAATTCGGGCGGAAACACATGCTGTTTCGGTGGTGGCGGCTTATACCTTGACGAAATATTTGTCGCTCCAACTGGCCTACGAATATGCCGCCACCGTGCGCGATCCGTTGCGCTACGAAAACCATGTCGTGGAAGCGAAAATCGCCTTTGCCTATTAAGTGAGAATTCTTTGCCTGTTGACCTTCCTTGCCCTGCTCGGCCTGGGCTGCGAGCTACGCGCCGGCGCGCTCGAGGTGACGGTGCGCGACGCCCAAGGCGCGGCCGTGGCCGATGCGGTCGTTTACGCCACCGGCAAAGGCGTCAAATCTGAGCGTGGGCACGACCAGGAAGTGATCGATCAACAAAACAAGCAATTCATTCCCTACGTCACCGCGGTCCAGGTGGGGACATCGATCCTTTTCCCTAACAAGGATAACATCCGGCACCATGTCTACTCGCTCTCGCCGGCGAAGAAATTCGAGCTGCCGCTCTATTCCGGGATTCCGGCGGCACCGGTCGTGTTCGACAAGGAGGGGTTTGTCACTCTCGGGTGCAACATCCACGACTGGATGATTGCCTACGTCGCGGTCCTGGCGACGCCTTACTTTGAGGTGACCGATCGCCAGGGGCACGCCACTCTTGCGCGGGCTCCCGTCGGGGCATTACACGGTCGAGGCCTGGCAGCCGTTGCTCAAAGGCAAACCAGAACAGCTCGCGCAAGTCGGTCGACCTCGCGAACGAGACGAAGAATCTCGTCTTTATCCTGAACTTACGGCCGGATTTTCGCGTCCGACGCGCGCCCGGAATATCGAGCGGAGGCTATCCCTGAAATTTCGCTTTCGCCGTTTCCGCAGCCGGCTGCTCTTTTTTCTCGTCGCGCTCCTCACTCTCTTGCAGAGCGCGACCTACCTCCTGGTCCGGCAGGCCAACCGGCAACACGCGATGTCGGAGATCGAATCCCGTCTTCGCTCGGGGGCGCAGATTTTTGTCAAGCTGATCGAGCAGCGTAATCAACAGATCGCGGGGGCGGCCGGGATCGTTTCCCGCGACCATGCTTTCCAGGAGGCTTTTGCCGGCTCGGAGCACGATCGCCTAACGACTCTCTCGGCCCTGGAGAGTTTGCAGGGCCGGGTAAAAGCCGACCTGATCCTGATCGCCTCCCTCGACCATCAACTCCTTTTCGATACCCACCGGCCGCAATTGCACAACGTGGCGTTCCCGTTCCCGAAACTGATCGCGAGCGCGGAGCGGAACGGGTCGGCCAGCGCCTTTGTGCTGCTCGACCACCAGCTTTACGCCATGGCCGCCACGGCACTCCTCGCGCCCGAACCGATCGCGTGGCTCTGCTCCGGTTTTCAAGTGGACGACGATTTTGCGCGCGAGATCGAGACTTACACCAATCTCGAGATCACTTTCCTGAGCGCGCAGAACGTGTTTGCCACCACCTTCGATGGCAAACAGCGCGGAAAATTGCTCGCGGTCCTGGATCGAAAATCGCCCTTGCCGGTGAAGCAAATGACTGACCTGCGAGTTGCCGGCGAAGATTTCCTGAGTTATTCCGTCCCGCTGCCGGCGGAGAACGGAAAAGTCGCCGCCCTTCTGCAGCGATCGCTCGACCGGGAGCTGGCCCCCTATCTTCGGCTCGAGCGCGTTTACCTGTTGCTGGCCCTGCTCGGTCTCGCGATCTCGATCGCGCTCGGGATCTGGATCGCGGGCGGAGTTTCGCACCCGGTGCGGGAGCTGGCGCGGGGCGCGCACCAGATTTCACAGGGCGATTATCAGCATCGGGTGAAGGTCGGGCAGAAAGATGAGCTCGGTTCGCTGGCCGATTCTTTTAACCGGATGAGCGAAGGCCTGGCCGATCGCGATCGGGTGCGCGATTTGTTAGGCAAAGTGATCTCGCCGGAAGTGGCGACCGAGCTTTTGCGCCGCGGGGTCGCCCTCGGTGGAGAGGAACGCGAGGTCACCGTCCTCTTTTCCGACTTGCGCAACTTTACCGGACTGTCCGAAATGCTTTCACCGCAGGAGATGCTGGCGATTTTGAATCGCTATTTCACCCGCATGGCCGCGATCGTGGAGAAGCACGGCGGGGTGGTGGATAAATACGTGGGCGACGCGCTCATGGCGCTCTTCGGCGCGCCGCTCGCCAATCCCGACGATGCCGATCGCGCGATGCAGGCGGCGCTGGAGATGACGGACGCGCTCGACGACCTGAATCGCGCACTGGGAGGAGCGGGGATTACCGGCCATTGGGGTCGGGATCGGAATCAACACCGACATGGTCGTGGCCGGAAACATGGGCTCGGAAAGGCGGCTCAATTACACCGTGATCGGCGACGGGGTGAATCTGGCCTTCCGCCTCGAGGGCCTGACGAAAACGCCCGAGCACCAAACGCACATCATCATCAGCGCCGCGACCCTGGCCAAAGCCAAAGGGCGCTATCGCACGCGCCCGCTCGGCGAAGTCGCGGTCAAGGGAAAACAAAAACCAACGGAAATTTTTGCCTTGCTCGGCCGGGAATGAATCCGAAAGGGAGAAAGAAAATCGGGCTGGTGGGATTTGAACCCACGGCCTCTGCGTCCCGAACGCAGCGCTCTACCAAGCTGAGCCACAGCCCGCACTTTCTCGCGACGCGTCCCGCCAGGTTTTCGGCCTGGTGGTCGCGCAGCGGCCCCTACTTCGCGCACTTCCCCCACGAAGGCAAGCGATTCGATCCCGCTCGAGGATGGGCGCGGGCGTCGTCATTCAGAAAATCCGTTGACAAGACTTTTGCTGCACGCATTATCCGAGTCCGCTTGCGCCGACGATGCTTGCTTCGATTTCCACCTCTTCAGCCCTAACGAATGGTGCGCCGACGATCCTGCAGTTCCCGTCGGAACCTGGCCGTTCCGTCCGTTCCTTGAGAAATATGACCGCTCAACTCCTGCAAGAAGCAGCCAAAGTGATTCCCAACCAGCAGTTGCTGATCAACGTCGTCTCGAAGCGCGTTCGGCAGCTCGGCATTGGTCACCGCCCGCTCGTTGAAGCCACCCCCAAGTCCTCCCTCACTGATATCGCTTTAAAGGAAATCATCGCCGGCAAGCTCACCTACGAAGAGCTGAAGGACGTTCCGGCCGAGGCCTAAATTTTCTCGCGCGCCGGTCCGCGCCGACCATGCCCGCCGAGACCATTCTCAATCGCAAGGCGCTGCGCGATTTCCACATCCTCGAGCGCTTCGAGGCCGGGGTCGAGCTCAAGGGGAGCGAGGTCAAATCGATCCGCGCCGGCAAAGCCAACATCGGCGACGCTTTTGCCCGGATCGAAAAAGGCGAGGCCTTTCTCTACGGGGCCGACATTCAGCCCTATGCCCAGGCGAGCCACGAACTCCCGCCGCCCAAACGGGTGCGCAAGCTTCTCCTCCACCGGCGTGAGATCGACAAACTTTACGGCCTGACGAACATCGCCGGCCGCACCCTCGTCATCCTCAAGCTTTATTGGAAAAACGGGCGGATCAAAGCCGAGCTCGGCGTCGCCCAGGGCAAGGAAGCGCGCGACAAACGGCTCGATTTGAAGAAGCGCGCGACCGATCGCGAGACCGCGCGGGAAGTGGCGCGCTTCAACCGCAAGCACGGCTAGCGATTTTCTTTTTCATCCTTCTGCCTTCATCCTTCTTCCTTTCCGAAATGTCTCCGCTCTTCGTCATCTTCTTCACTGTCTTCATCGACATGGTGGGTTTCGGCATCGTCATCCCGGTGCTGCCGCTTTATGCCGAGCATTTTCACGCCACCCCGTTCCAGATCGGCTGGCTCACCGGGATCTATTCCGGGATGCAAATCATCTTCGTGCCGATCCTCGGGCGGCTCTCCGATCGCTTCGGGCGCCGGCCGATCTTGATCGTTAGTCTGATCGGCACCGCGGTCGGTTTTCTCATCATGGGCTGGGCCACTTCGCTCACCCTTCTGTTTGTCGCCCGCATCATCGATGGGGCGAGCGGCGGCAACATCGCGACCGCCCAGGCCTACATCGCCGATGTCAGCACGCCCGAAAACCGTTCCCGCTCCATGGGCGTGATCGGGGCGGCTTTCGGTCTCGGTTTCACCTTTGGTCCGATGATCGGCGGCATCCTCAGTCGCATCTCCTACGGTGCACCGTTCTTTTTCGCGGCGGCCCTCGCCGCGGTGAACGTCGTCCTCCTCTACTTCATTCTCCCGGAAAGCCTCTCGGCCGAATATCGCTCGCAACCACACAAGCGCCCCCGGCTCGCGGAGGTTTTCCGACACGGCGATGCCCGCATGTTCGGCACGATCGTCGCGACCTATCTCTTCACCATTACCGGCTTCGCCATCATGACGACGCTCTTCGCGCTTTTCACCGAGAAACAATTCGGCTTCGACGCGCGCCATACCGGTTACGTGTTTGGTTTTATCGGGATCATCAGCGTCATCCTGCAGGGCGGGTTGATCGGCCGACTGATCAAGCGCTTCGGCGAGACCGCGCTGGCGCGCACCGGCTTGCTCTTGCTCGCCATCGCGCTCGCTCTTCTCCCGCTCGTGCCCACGATTCCGATGCTGCTCGCGGTCTGCGCCGCGCTCGCCATCGCCAACGGCCTTGTCAATCCCACTCTCAATGGGCTCGCTTCGCAAATGATCGACCGCAGTTGGCAGGGACGCGCCATGGCGGTGATGCAGTCCGCCGGGAGTGTCGGGCGTCTCGTCGGACCCTTGCTCGGTGGCTGGCTCCTCATGTTCGATCTCGGCAGCCCAATGACCCATTATGCGCGCACGCCGTTTTTCGCCGGCGCGGCCCTTCTCCTTGTCGCCTTCGTCCTCGCTTTCAGCGTGCGCAAGCCGGCGGCGGACAGGTTGCAACCAGCGGTCGTCGTCGAGGCGGACGCGTAACTTCCGGGGAGGGCGCGTGCGCTCCCCAGAGCTGCTGCTACAGTCCAAACGATGAAGCGATCGTTCCTTTTCACTCTCGGCGGCGTCGGCCTCGCGACCTGGGCGGTGGCGCGGCTGCTGCGCGATGATTTCTCCTTTGTCGGGAAAACGGTCCTCATCACGGGCGGTTCGCGCGGGCTTGGCCTAACGATCGCCCGCCGGATCGCAACCCTGGGCGGCCGCCTCGCGCTCCTCGCCCGCGACGAAGATGAGCTGGCTCGCGCCTGCGCCGAGCTGCGCGAGCTTGGGGGCGAAGCGTTTCCCGTCCCCTGCGATTTGCTCGATCGCAATCAGTCGTTAGGCGCGATCGAAACCGTCGTCGACCACTTTGGCACGATCGACGTTTTGATTAACAACGCCGGCATCATCGAGGTCGGCCCGCTCGATAACATGCGCCGGCACGACTTCGAGAAATCGATGGGGCTCCATTTCTGGGCGCCGTTCAATTTGATCCGCCAGGTCCTCCCCCACATGCGGCGCGCGGGCGGGGGCCGCATCGTCAACATTTCCTCCATCGGCGGCAAGGTGGCGGTGCCCCATCTCGCGCCCTACAGCGCGAGCAAGTTTGCCCTTGTTGGACTCTCCGACGCCTTCCGCGCCGAGCTGGCGCGCGAGGGGATTCGCGTCACCACCGTCACCCCGGGAATGATGCGGACCGGCTCGCAGGCGAACGCGAAATTCAAGGGCAATCACGGCGCGGAGTTTACCTGGTTTTCGCTCTCGACCGCGCTGCCTCTCGCAACCGTCGACGCCGAGCGGGCGGCGGCCAAAATCGTCGCGGCCTGCGCGCGTGGGCAGGCCTCGCTCATCATCGGTCTGCCGGCCCGCTTCGCCATTATCGGCAACGCCCTTTTCCCCAGCCTGACGGGCGAGATGATGAAACTGGTCAACCGCCTCCTGCCCGGACCGGTCGGGGTGGAAGGGGACGAGTTGAAGTCGGGCCGGGAAGCGCGCCAGGAGCAGCGGGTGCCAGCCTGGCTGGGCCGCCTCGGCGAGAGCGCGATCGGCCGGAAGAACGAAACCTAGGGCGGCGTCCATGCGTGCAAAGCGACTCTTCGTCAGTCTGGACCTGCCGAAAGCGGCCGCCGCCTCACTCGTTAGGCTGGACCCGGGCCTCTCCGGTTTGCGCTGGACGAGCGCGGAGCAGATTCACCTCACCCTGGCATTTTACGGGAACGTCGGGGCGGAGACGGAAGAAAAACTGCGGGCCAATTTGGGCGCGATTCAGTTCACTGCCTTCTTCCTTCCCCTGAGCGGTATCGGCACCTTTCCGGTCCAGGGAAAACCGCGAGTGGTTTGGCTCGGGATCGGGCAAGGGCATCCCCATCTTTTCCAGTTGCACAAGCGGGTGACCGACGCCGCGCTCGGCGCCGGGATCGAGGCGGATCTTCGGCCCTGGCATCCGCACTTCACCCTCGGCCGATGCCAGGATGTGGCGCGGCAGGCCGTACTGCCTTTTTTGCGTCAGCACCACGATTACGAAGCCGGACTCGTTCGGATCGAAGCCTTCCATCTCAAATCAAGCCGCCTCACTCCTGACGGGTCGATTTACACGACCGAACTGACGGTTCCAGCAGTGTAGACGCTTCGCTGTGCGAAGCGCGGGTCTGCGATCCGTCTTCAAAGTGATTTGCCGGCAGCGCCCACACCCGCGTTTCGCATAGCGAAACGTCTACAGTTGCAATCCGCGCCCTTCCCCTTATAACGCGCGGGATGAAACGCGTTGTCCTGTCCGTCCTTTGCCTGCTCTTTTGCCTAACGAACTCCTTCGCCGCCGACGCGCCCCCGGCCAGCATCGCGCTCAAGGCCGCCCATCTCTTCGACGGTAAATCGAAGACGCTGCTCTCGAACGGCGTCGTCATCGTGCAGGGCAACAAAATCGTCGCCGCCGGGAGCAACCTGCCCGTGCCTGACGACGCCCAGGTGATCGATCTCGGCGACGCCACCCTCTCGCCCGGGTTCATGGACGCGCATACGCATCTCACTTTCGATTTTTCCGGCAACTACAACGAGCTGCGCCTCCGCATGCTGGACGAGAATGTTTCCCAACTCGCGCTCGAGATGATTCCCAATGCCAAGGCGACGATCGAGGCCGGCTTCACCAGCGTGCGTGATCTCGGAAGCGGTTTTCCCAACTCGCACGATTTCCCTGATGTCTCGCTCCGGAACGCGATTAATGAAGGCGTCATTCCCGGTCCGCGCATGCTCGTCGCCACCCATGGCATCGGCGCGACCGGCGGCCATTTCGATCACACGAATGGTTTTCGCGACCTGCTCTTCGGTGCCGAACCCGATTGGACCGACGGGATTGCAGACGGGCCGGAAGCGATCCGGAAAGCGGTTCGGTTCGAAGTGAAGAATGGCGCGAACGTGATCAAGGCGGCCGTCTCGGGCGGTGTGCTTTCGTTAGGCGATGAGGTTGATGTGCCGCAATTGGACCCGGCGGAAATGGCCGCCCTGGTCGATGAGTCGCACCGCCTGCGGAAAAAGGTGGCGGTCCATTGTCACGGCGACGCCGCAGCCAAAGAGGCGATCAACGCCGGCGTCGATTCGATCGAGCACGGTTCCTTTATGAAACCGGATACGCTCCAGTTGATGAAACAAAAGGGAACCTACCTGACGCCGACCCTGATGGCCTCGGAATGGGTCATGTCCAAGATTGGAAATTATCCGCCCGCCATCCAGGCGAAAGGAAAAGCGGCGACCGATGCGCGCTCCGAGATGTTTCGCAACGCCGTCAAGATCGGGGTGAAGATTTCTTTCGGGACTGACGCGGCCGTTTTCCCGCACGGGATGAATGCGAAGGAATTCGCCCTCATGGTCGGGCTCGGAATGAAGCCGATCGATGCGCTTCTCAGTGCGACTTCGGTCGACGCGGAATTGTTCGGTGTGGCGGACAAGCTGGGGACGCTGGAGAAAGGGAAGCTGGCCGACGTGATCGCGATGCCGGGAGATCCGACCGCGGACATCACCGCGACTGAGCGCGTTTTTTTCGTGATGAAAGACGGCAAGATCGTGAAGAACGCAGTGAAGCCGTGAGGGGTTCGGAGCCACCCCTGTAGACGGCTGCCTGTGGGAGTCGCGAGTATGGGCGCTCTTTGGGGATAAGAGCTTTCCTGCGATCCACCCCGATACCCGCGCTTCGCACAGCGAAGCGTCTACATTGACGCGCCTGGCGTGCGCCTTCAGGATGCACCCATGATGAGATTCGAAAATCAGGTCGCGATCGTGACCGGCGCGGGGCGGGGGATTGGTCATGCCATCGCGGTCCGTCTGGCTAACGAAGGCGCGCGCGTCGCTTCCGTCAGCCGGAGCGAGGCGAACGCCCAACGCACCGCCGACGAAATCAACGCCGGGCGAGCCGATGCCGCTCGCGCCTACGCGGTCGATGTCTCCGATCCTGCCGCGGTGCAAGAGGCGAGCGCGAAGATTCTCCAAGACTTCGGCCGGGTCGACATTCTCGTAAACAACGCCGGCGTAACGCGCGATGGCCTCAGCATGCGGATGTCGATCGACGACTGGGACACCGTCCTCGATACGAATCTCAAAGGGGCATTCGTTTTCGCGCAGGCGGTCATGCGTTCCATGATCAAGCAACGCAGCGGCCGCATCATCAACATCGCGTCGATCGCCGGCCTGATGGGCAATGCCGGGCAGGCCAACTACGCCGCGAGCAAGGCCGGCCTCATCGGCCTGACGAAAACGCTGGCCCGCGAACTGGCCAGTCGCGCGATCACGGTCAACGCTGTCGCCCCGGGCTTCATTGCCACCGACATGACGGATGTTCTTTCCGACGAGATCAAGGCAGCGGTTTTGCCCCGGATTCCGTTAGGCAAGTTCGGCGCAGGCGAAGACATCGCCGCGGCGGTCGCGTTCCTCGCCGCGCCGGAGGCGAAATACATCACCGGCCAGGTGCTGACGGTGGATGGCGGGATGGTGATGTAGGGAACGCTTTTCTTCCTCCCCGGGGCAAGCATTGAACCTGCTACAAATAATGCCTGCCGGCTGTGAAAACCCTCGCCTTCCTCGCCCTCCTCGTGACCGGGTGGTTTCTCTACTCTCGGAGCCACCCGACCATCACCTATCCGCCCGGCGTGCTCCTCGCCGCCGACCCGGTGCAGACCGCGACCTGGCCGAGCGACGTTTCATTTTCCTACGGCAAATATCAGCTCAAGCCGCTCGCGCGTTTCGCGGTCGACGCCCGCGTGCTGCATCGGAAAATCTATCGTTTCGACCGTTTTGCCACCCTCATCCCGGTCGACCTCGCGATCGGCTGGGGTCCGATGTCGGACCAGGCCGTGCTCGACCAGCTCAAGATCAGCCAGGCTTCCCGCTTCTTCTATTATGAGTATCCGCACGTCCCGCCCATCCCGCGGGAAGAGATCGTCGCCCATGCGACCAATCTCCATCTCATCCCCTCGACCAAGGCCATCGCCGAGCAATGCATGTCGCTTCGGACGGGCGAACTGATTCATCTCTCCGGTTTGCTGGTGGAAGCGAGCGGACCGGGAATCGTTGGCACCTGGCGCAGCTCGCTCAGCCGGACCGATTCCGGCAAGGGTGCGTGCGAGTTGGTCTGGATGGAAGAAATCGAGCAGCTCGTGCGCTGATCTTCCCACACGCTGCCGGGGCGGGAGGGGCGATTTGGAATGCCCGCGGCGGTGAAAAACCGCCGCTCCGTTTGCGCGTCTCGTCTTCCCGTTTCATGCTGAGCGATGCCCACTGAGAAAGCTACCTTTGGCGCCGGATGTTTCTGGGGAGTCGAAACCGTCTTCCGGCAAACCGCTGGGGTCAAAGACGCCATCGTCGGTTACGCGGGCGGGAAGACCGAGAACCCCACTTACGAAGATGTTTGCCGCCATGAAACCGGCCATGCCGAAGTGGTCGAAGTCACCTTTGATCCCGCGGAAGTCTCCTACGAAACCTTGCTCGATGTCTTCTGGCGCAATCACGACCCGACGACGCGCAACCGCCAGGGCCCGGACATCGGCTCGCAATATCGCTCCGTGATTTTCTATCACTCACCGGAGCAAAAAGCCGCCGCCGAAGCAAAACTGGCGGAATTGGAGAAGAGTGGACGCTTTCGCCGCCCGATCGTGACCCAGATCGAGCCGGCGCCGACTTTTTATCGCGCGGAAGAATATCACCAGCAGTATCTCGCCAAACATGGCCGCACCCATTGCGCGATCTGACTTGGGGAATGAGGAAGCCCGAATGACGAATTTCGAAGGAAGCCCAAAAACGCGAATGAGCAAAATCTGCCTCGCGCCTCACTCGTTAGACTACGCCGCCCGCCCGGTCTCAGACATTCGTCATTCGTCATTCGTCATTCGTCATTTCCTCCCGTCATGAAACCCGAAATCATCCGCACG
The DNA here is from genome assembly GCA_963772915.1 of uncultured Verrucomicrobiae bacterium. Lineage (GTDB taxonomy): Bacteria > Verrucomicrobiota > Verrucomicrobiia > Chthoniobacterales > UBA10450 > Palsa-1392. The sequence continues at coordinate 54,044 of CAVYZI010000012.1, read as the reverse complement.
CCCAACTTCGTCGCCGACGCGGCCGGCTTCATTCTCCAAGAGGCGCGGACCGCCCTCGCGGAGCGCGGTGAATTTCGCATCGCCCTTGCCGGCGGTAACACCCCGCGTCCGATCTACGCGGAATTTGGGCGCACGGCGCACGACCTGCCGTGGGAACGCGTCCGCTTCACTTTTGGCGACGAACGGTGCGTGCCGCCGGATGATGCCCAGAGCAATTTTCGCATGGCGCGGGAGTCGTTGTTCGAGCTCGCCAACATTCCGGAGAAATCCATTCTGCGCATGCGGGGCGAAATCGATCCACAACTCGCTGCCCCGGAATACGAAGACGGACTCAACCTCCTCGCGACCCAGCGTGGCGAGACGATTTACCGCCACGATCTCGTCCTTCTCGGGATGGGCGATGACGGACATACGGCCTCGCTTTTTCCCGGGACGGCGGCCGTGCAGGAACAGGTCCGCCGGGTGGTGGCGAATTTCGTCCCGAAGTTTGAAAGCTGGCGCCTAACGATGACGCTGCCCATCCTCAACCAGGCGCGGCATGTGTTGTTTCTCGTCAGCGGGGAGAAAAACCGCGACCTGCTCGAGAAAGTGATCGGCGGCGACACCCTGTATCCCGCTGCCCTCGTCAACCCGCCCAATGGCCGGCTGACCTGGATGATCGGTCAGCGCGCCTGACGAAATGTCGCGAGCGCGCAGCGTCCTCGTAACGGGTTCGGCGGGGTTGATCGGCTCGGAGACGGTCAAGCGTTTTGCCCGCGATGGCCAGACGGTCATCGGGATCGACAACGACATGCGGAAGCAGTTTTTCGGCGAGGAAGCTTCGACCCGGAAAACGCGCGACGAGCTGCAGGCCAGTTTGCCTAACTATGAGCATCACGAGATCGACATTCGCGATGCGGGAGCGGTTAACGAGGTTTTCAAAACCCATGGGCGCGATCTGAGTGCGATTGTGCATACGGCGGCCCAGCCCTCGCACGATTGGGCGGCACGCGATCCGCAGATGGATTTCACGGTCAACGCCAACGGCACCCTCAATCTGCTCGAGGCGGCGCGAAATTTTTGTCCCGAGACGCCGTTCGTGTTCACCTCGACGAACAAGGTCTACGGCGACACGCCCAACCGGCTCCCGCTGCAGGAGCTCGAGTTGCGCTGGGAGATCGAGCCCGGCCACGAATACGAGCCGGGCATTTCCGAAAACATGAGCATCGACCAGACGAAGCATTCGCTTTTCGGCGCCTCGAAGGTGGCGGGCGACATCCTCGTGCAGGAATACGGCCGCTATTTCAACATGCCGACGGCCTGCTTCCGCGGCGGTTGCCTGACGGGTCCGGCCCACGCCGGGACCGAACTGCACGGCTTTCTCTCCTACCTCATGAAGTGCACCGTGAGCGGCCGGCCCTATCGCGTTTTCGGTTACAAGGGAAAACAGGTGCGTGACAACATTCACAGCTTCGATCTGGTCGAGGCCTTTGTCGCTTTCGTTAGGGCGCCGCGTGTTGGCGAGGTCTACAACATCGGTGGCAGCCGCCACTGCAATTGCTCAATGCTGGAAGCGATCGCGCTCTGCGAAGAAATCAGCGGCCGGAAGCTTTCCTGGGAATACGTCGAGGACAACCGGATCGGCGACCACATCTGGTGGATCAGCGACGTGCGCAAATTCCGAGAGCATTACCCGGAGTGGAATTTCCGCTACGGCCTGCGAGAGATCCTCGAAGAAATCCACGCGGCGGTAACGGAAGTCAGGCTTCCAGCCTGACTCGCCCGACGATCTTCCAACTCGTCGGCTCGTCGGTTGCACGGGCAGGCTGGAAGGCTGCCCGCCGAGTCAGGCGAGACGCCCAACTTCCGGCAACACCGCGGCGACGCGGCCGGCTTCAGGTCAATCAGCCAGAGCGCGATCGGTAGCGCTCGGCATCGGCCATCCCATTAACCATCACCTTTTCCTAAGGCGCGACCGTCAGCGTGAGATCGTTGCCATCGCCGCCCTGGTAATCGACTTGGAAGGTGCTGTTACCTACGGTGAGCGTAGAATCATCAGGGAGATTGGCGAATGTGCCGGCAATCGGCGTGGCCGCGGTGTTGCTGAGCGCAGTAAAGACGGTGCCTGCGGTCAGTCTGTGGTCGGCGAGCGCGCTGATTTCGAACTGCGCTCCGCTCCCAATGGTCACTCCGTCGGCAATGACTCTGTCTGCTTTCACTCTCTTGGTGTTAAGCTTGTAGGTGTACGTGCCATCACTCCTGAAGGTGAGAGCGCTTTGAATGGTTAAAGTCGCCGGCTTGTGGGATCCTCCACTGGGCGCCAGGAAACCGCCCGTGCCGTTACCAGTGCCGATCGTGACAGTTCCGGCGATGGTGCCTCTGCCCTCCAGGGTGCCAGCGTCGATCTTCACCGCGCCGGTGCCAAGCCCCGAGCCGGCCCGATTGTTCACCTTCAACACCCCGGCGCTAACGGTTGTCCCACCGGTGTAAATGTTCGCACCGGTCAAGCTCAGGGTGCCAGTTCCAAGCTTCGAAAGTGCTCCTCGCATGCCTCCGAATTCGCCACCATCCTGGAGCACTCCGGAAAAGACCGTATCGTTATTATTCGTTCCCACCCCCAAGACTCTGGCCCCGAGAAAGACCTGGCCGTCTCCTTCCAATGATCCGATATCCACGCCGGGACTGTTGTGAAAACTAATATCGAGGTCGCCGTCGGCAAAGATCTGAAAGCGGGCGGTGCCGCCCTCCGACGTGCTGACTAGCACGAGGTGAGCGCCCAGGCCGCCGTTGGTGCCGCCATTGGCAATTAAGGTCGCGCCGGCTGCGTTCGCGGAGTTAGTGATCCATAGCAGCGCACCGCTCGCACCCGGGGCCGTTCCGCCATTGTTAATCACGGTGGCGGTGCTGCAGTTCGTGCTATCGTAGAAGTAAATTGTCCCACCGCCGGCTCCATCCACTGTGCCGCCATTGTTCGTGATAGTGGCATTACCTGCATCGGACGCTTCCAAGAAGAATATCTCGGCGCCTAGGGCTGGGGAGTCGGCGCCGTAGTTGAAAAAGGTGCCCTCCGCCGCGCTCGACTCAGCCTCGAAGTTAATCATACCGCCGAGGGTTCCGAGGTTGCTGGCTCCATGGTTGATGAAAGTCGCGTTGCCAGCGCTGGTCTCATCGAAAAACTCGATCTCCCCGCCCCAGGCAAACTGGACCGAGCCGCCTTCATTCGTGAAGGTGCCATTGCCCGCAATGGCATTATCGAAGAAATCGATCAGGCCGCCGACGATGGTAAACGAGGGAGAGGCGCTATTGATGAAACTCGTGAGGCTGCCCGCGCTTGCCTGGTTTGTAAACACAACTGCGCCGACACCGAATTCGCCCTCCTGCACTTTAGTCATAAAGGTTTGGGTGACATTTGAGTTGTTGACGATTCCAGCGCCGCTGAACATGAGATGAGCAAAACGGTTGGCGGTGATCGTGAAGGCGCTCGCCTCCGGCGCGAAAACAATCTGATCGACCCCGTAGGTTTTAACGGATTCTCTAGCCGAGAGAGTGACGGCTGGGATATTTGAGACCTGAAAGGTGGCGATATCGTTCGGGCCGTTTGGCACCTTCGCCGGCGTCCAGTTCGCAGCCGTATTCCAGTCGCCACTGATTGGATTGGAATTCCAGGTAGCGCTGCCGGCACTGCCGGCCGTAGGGATAAACGCCAGCAACAAAGTCAACAGAAGCGCGACGACGGATCCTGGACGGAAAAGGTGCCCTGGGACCCGCGAGTCCCATTGAGTTGTTGTTTTCATGGTTGGTTTTTAGTTGGTCGGTATTTGTACCGGGCGGCCGTTACCGAGATCAAGCATAAAGGGTCCGGCGTGGGCCCGTTGCGTTGAGCCCGGCGAGCGCCCTAACGAAACTCAGCGCTCGATAGCTGCGTTGTCATTCCGATCCGCCACAGGATGGAGGGGACCTCACAGTTGGCGAACACGTTTGCTCGGAAAGGAGGTCCTTTGCCGTCTGAAGGCCCGGCCTCGCCCTTTCCCGGCACGACCGCGCTCGGCGAACAGGTCCGCCGAGTAGTCGCGAACTTCGTCCCGAAATTGAAGACGTGGCGTCTCACCATGACGCTCCCGCTTCTCAACCGGTCGCGGCAGGTGCTCTTTCTCGTGCGAGGCGACAAGGATCCGCACCTGCTCGAGCGGGTTCTCGCCGGAGCCCCGGAGTTTCCTGCCAGTCTGGTCAATCCACCTGACGGACACCTGACCTGGATGATCGACGCGGACGCTGCCTAACGAAGTGACAAAAGCGCGCACGTTTCTGGTTACGGGTTCCGCGGGACTGATTGGCTCGGAAACGGTCAGGCGTTTCGCGGCGGATGGCTTTGCGATCGTCGGGATCGACAACGACATGCGGAAGCGCTTTTTCGGGGAGGAAGCCTCCACCCGCCGGACGCGCGACGAGTTGCTGGCGAACGTGCCTGACTATCAGCATCACGAGATCGACATCCGCGATGTCGCCGCCGTGAATGCTCTTTTCCAGGAGCACGGCCGGCGCCTGGCGGCGATTGTGCACAGCGCGGCGCAGCCTTCGCACGACTGGGCGGCGCGCGATCCGCAGATGGATTTTACAGTCAATGCCAACGGCACTCTTAATCTCCTGGAAGCGGCGCGAAGTTTCTGCCCGGAAACGCCCTTCGTTTTTACTTCGACGAACAAGGTTTACGGCGACACGCCGAACCGCCTGCCGCTGCAGGAGCTGTCGTCGCGCTGGGAAATCGAGCCGGGGCACGAATACGAGCCGGGCATCTCCGAGAACATGAGCGTCGACCAGACCAGCATTCGCTCTTTGGCGCGTCCAAGCTCGCGGCCGACGTGCTCGTGCAGGAATACGGCCGCTACTTTGGAATGCCGACCGCCTGCTTTCGGGGCGGTTGTCTGACGGGTCCGGCGCATGCCGGCACCGAGCTGCACGGGTTTCTCTCCTACCTGATGAAGTGCGCGGTGAGCGGACGGCCCTATCGCGTTTTCGGCTACAAGGGCAAACAGGTGCGTGACAACATTCACAGCTTCGATCTGGTCGAGGCCTTTGCCGCTTTCGTTAGGGCGCCGCGTCTTGGCGAGGTCTACAACATCGGTGGCAGCCGCCACTGCAATTGCTCAATGCTGGAAGCGATCGCGCTCTGCGAAGAAATCAGCGGCCGGAAGCTTTCCTGGGAATACGTCGAGGACAACCGGATCGGCGACCACATCTGGTGGATCAGCGACGTGCGCAAATTCCGCGAGCATTATCCGGAATGGAATTTCCGCTACGGCCTGCGTGAGATTCTCGAAGAGATCCACGCTGCGGTCGTGGGCTGATCGTGTAGACGCTTCGCTGTGCGAAGCGCGGCGTCGCTTCACCGCCACCCAGGAAGCGCCTTGCCAGGGACGGCGAACCACCCTCGCGTTTCGCACGGTGAAACGTCCACAGCTGGCGATATGCGAAAGGCTAGTACTGCTCGCCTTCGTCGTCGGTCGCTGACGGCACTCGATCCGGAATCGCCCAGACGTGGATCATGACCGCGATCCAGTAGATCGGGAGAAGGAAAAAGCCGAAGCCCGCTGTGCCGGTCGCAATCAGAAGGGCGAGGCCGGTCGCTATCGGCGTGCCGAGAAAGATGAGCAGGATGCCGATCAGCCGGTACCCCTTGTAGATGTGTCCGAGGCCGGGGACGATGCTGAGCATGACCGCGACCAGGTCGCTTGCCTGGCCCTCGGCCGTTTCCAAGGCGCCGGTGGCGGCGGTCGGTGAAGGGAGCGATTGCTCGGTTGATTCGGTAACGGGCGCGTCGGTGTATTCCAGTTCCATTCCGCTGGCTATCGTCTCCAGCGTGCGCCCGTTCGTCAAGGCTGGGTTCGGTCCCGGACAAGCCGCCGCCACGTCGAGGAGTTTTTTTTGCCTTCAATTCCGCCGGGAACCTGCACAATAGCGGGATGAGCGCGCTTGCCGAAATCGTTCGTTATGCCAATGAGATGCTGCGGCTGGCCGAGATCGAAGATTATCCCAACGCCTTGAACGGTCTCCAGATCGAGAACTCCGGCGAGGTGACAAAAATCGGCGCGGCGGTCGATGCCTCCACCCGCACGCTGCAGATGGCGGTGGAGAACGGGATCGATTTGCTCGTCGTGCATCACGGTTTGTTCTGGCCGGGGCTGCAGCCAGTTACCGGTCCACTCCGTCGCGTTCTCAAGCTCGCACTCGAGCACAATCTCGCCCTCTACAGCGCGCATCTCCCGCTTGATCTCCATCCCAGGATCGGCAACAACTGCGCTCCTCGCCGCCGCCCTTGGTTTGGAAAAAACGGAGCCCTTTCTCGAGTTGAAAGGTCAACCGGCCGGAGTCGCGGCGAGCGCGGAGCTTCGGCGCGACGAATTGCTCACCAAACTCGAGGAGTCGTTAGGCGGACCGGTCCGCTGCATCGGCACCGGTCCGATGGAAACGAAGCGGATCGGGATTGTAACCGGCGGAGCGGGGGGCGAGATCTACGCCGTCGCCCGGGAAGGAATCGATACCTACGTCACGGGGGAAGCGCCCCACTGGGCGGCGGTCGCGGCCGAGGAACTCGGCATCAACCTTTTCCTCGGTGGGCATTATGCGACCGAGACCTTCGGAGTCAAAGCCCTCGCGGCCGAACTGGCGCAGCACTTCGGCCTCGCCTGGGAGTTTCTCGATCATCCAACCGGCTTGTGATTCCAACTCGTTAGGCTTCGAGTTTATGGAGGCGGCTTTTGTTCTTCTTCTCGTTTTGTTTCTGCTGGGCGCAGGGGTTTTGCTCTTTCGCTTGCAACGCCTCGGGCAACTGGTTGACGCGCTGACGGAACGGGTCGCGGCGCTCGAACGGAAAGCGAAAGAGAAACCGCCGCCGTTGCCGGAGAAGGTGGTGATTCCGCCTTCGCCCTTGCTTGCGCGCGCGGACACGCCGACTGCGAAGCTGGACGAGCGGAAGCTCGTCCCTCCGGGTGCGTCGTCGAAGCCGCCGCCGCTCCCGCCGCCGTTGCCAGTCGCACCGCCTCCGCCGGTCGCCACGCCGTTCAATTGGGAGGCGTTCATGGGAGTAAAATTGTTCGCCTGGCTCGGCGGGCTGGCGCTCTTTTTTGGCGTCGTTTTCCTCGTCAAGTATTCCTTCGAGAACAACCTCGTGACCCCGCTCGCCCGGGTCATGATCGGCACCGCGATTGGCGGCGGATTAATCGCCCTCGGCTGGTGGCTGGCCCGCGGTCGGTATCGCGCCACCGCGCAAAGTCTGTGCGCGACCGGGATCGTAATTCTCTATGCCAATCTCTTCGCCGCCCATTCGTTTTACGACCTCATCTCCCTCACGACGGCATTTTTCGCCATGTCGGCGGTGACGCTTTTCTCGTTTCTCCTCGCGGTCAACCTGAGCGCGCAGGTCATCGTGATCCTGGGATTGTTAGGCGGTTTTCTGACTCCAATGATTTTGCGGAGCGGCGTGGACAACGCTCCCGCGCTCTTTCTTTACATCGCCCTCCTCGACCTTGGAGTCGCGGCGGTCGCGCTCCGCAAACGCTGGCTTTATCTCGTCCTCCTCGCGGCCTTCGGGACGGCGTTTATGCAGCTCGATTGGGCTTTCGAATTCTTCAATGCCGCGAAGGGCGGACGCGCCTTCTGGATCTTCCTGGGCGGCGAGACGCTTTTTCTTGCGATATTCTTCTGCGAACGCTGGCTCTGTAGACGCTTCGCTGTGCGAAGCGCGGGGGAAAGCGTGGCGGCTCCCAGCGCGCGGCAACCTCGATACCCGCGCTTCGCACAGCGAAGCGTCTACAACAGCGGCGTCCGTCAATGGATGGACGACCCCCGCCGCCGTGGTCGCGGGGTTGATGGCGCTTGGATTCGGTTTCTGGATTTTGGCTTTGCCGGTGCTGGCCCGAGAACCGCTTTTCTTCTTCAGCTTCATCTTTCTGGCCGATGCCGGCTTGCTCGCGCTGCCCGTCTTTGGCCGGGCGCATCGCGGGATCGCATTCGTCGCCGGCGCGCTCACCTTTGCCCTGCGTGGCGGAGTGGCTCGCGCTCTTTGCGCCGCAAACTTCACTCAGCGCCTCCCTCGCAGCCATCGTGGTCTTCGCGCTCCTCCATGCCGCCACGACTCCGGCGGCGGCCTGGCGCCCGGGTCTCTTGCCCTTCACCGCCGCGGGAACGATCACGCCTTTCCTCCTGCTCGTGATTCTGATCGGGCGGGTCGAACTTTGGAATCCGACGCCGGTCCTGTCCGTCGCGCTTCTCCTTGCCCTCATCCTGCTCGCCGCCGCCATCGTTAGGCGAGCGGATTGGCTGGCGTTGGCCGCGCTGGTGGGGGCCGCGCTGGTGCAGTTGACCTGGCAGGGGGTGCGCTTCTCCAACGAGCAGGCGATCGCGGCTCTGGTTTGCTACGGACTCTTTCTCATTCTCTTCGTCGCCTTTCCGTTTTGCTCGGCGGAAAAGGAGAAGGCCTGGTCGTGGGCGATCAGCGCCCTGGCTCAGGCGCTCCAGTTCTGGCTCGTCTATCGGGCCATCACGCTCGCTTTCCCTAACGACTGGATGGGATTGTTGCCGGCCGCCTTTCTTCTCCCTGCCGGGGTGGGTGTGGTCGCCCTGCTCAAGCTTTACCGCGCCGATCCGGCGACGGGCGATGCCCGGCTCGCCTGGCAGGGTGGGGCGCTTTTGCTTTTCGTTAGTCTGATTTTCCCGCTTCAGTTTGAACGCGAATGGATCACCCTCGGCTGGGCCCTGGAGGGGTTCGCCCTGCTTTGGCTTTTCCATCGCGTGCCGCATCGCGGGCTGCGTCTCGTTGGAGGTGTCCTGCTCTGTCTCGCTTTCGTGCGGCTCGCGCTCAACCCGGCGGTCCTCGAATATCACAAGCGGAGCGAGACCCGAATCTGGAATTGGTATCTCTACGCCTACGGCATCACCAGCGCCTGTCTCCTGGCGGGCGCGCGCCTCCATGGCCGGACGGAGAAATTTCCCGAGCGTTTCGGGCGGGCGCTGCTGGCGTCGTTAGGCACGATCCTCCTCTTTCTCCTCCTTAATCTCGAGATCGCCGATTACTTCTCGATCGGGCCCACCCTGACCTTCTCCTTCTCGGGCAACTTCGCCCGCGACATGACCTACTCGATCGCCTGGGCGCTCTTCGCCCTTGGTTTGATCATCGTCGGGATGCGGATCAAGGAGCGCGCCGCACGTTACGCCGGCGTCGCCCTGCTCGGCGTCACCCTGGCCAAGCTCTTCCTCCACGATCTGAGCGATCTCGAGGAGCTTTTCCGGATAGGAGCCTTCATCGGCGTGGCGCTCATCCTGATCGCGGCCTCCTTTATCTATCAGAAGTTCCTCTCTCCCAAGCGCACCTGACGATTGCACTGACATTGGCAGGGCAAGACTCTGTCGAGCCGGGGGTGCAGGCCGCAAATGGAGGCCACTCTCCGGTTCGACGGAGTCTCGCCCCACCAGGTTAGTGGAAGCTTCCGGCTGGTCGGCTAACGAAACCGCACGCTGGAAGCTTGCGCTAGCAGGGGCGCGCCGCGTTCCTTCTTGCCCATGTCGGCGGGCGAAGACCAACGGGTCAGCACGCAGGGCGACGAGCATCGTCGGTCTCGCCGTGCTCTGCAGTCGTGTGCTCGGGTTGGTTCGCGAGATGGTGATCGCCGCGCTCTTCGGCGCGTCGCGCAACATGGACGCGTTCCTGACCGCGTTCCGCGCGCCCAACATGCTGCGCGATCTTTTTGCCGAAGGCGCGCTCTCGACCGCGTTCGTCACCACCTTCTCGCGCCGGATCGCGACCGAGGGCGATCAATCGGCCTGGCGGCTGGCGAGCAAGGTCGCGACCCTCACCCTCGTTTTCATGAGCGCGATGACCTTGCTCGGTATTCTCTTCGCGCCCTTCATCATCGGGATTCTCGCCCCGGGCTTCCCGGCGGAGAAAGCCGCCCTCACGATCCTGCTCACCCGGATCATGTTCCCCTTCATCCTCCTCGTCTCGCTCGCCGCGCTCGTCATGGGGATGCTGAATGCAAAAAATATTTTTGGCGTGCCGGCGATGGCTTCGAGCTTTTTCAACATCGGCTCGATCGTCGGCGGGGTGGCGCTTTGTTACTGGCTCGATCCGCAACCGGATTGGCGGCATCCGCACTTTGGTGAGCGGGGCCTGGTTGGGCTCGCCCTCGGCACTTTGCTCGGCGGCCTCCTCCAATTGCTCGTCCAGCTTCCTTCCGCGAAGGGGGCTGGCTTTCGCTTTCGCTTCGACTTCGATTGGCGCGACCCGGGGGTGCGCACCATCCTCGGTCTGATGGCGCCGGCCACGATCGCCGCCAGCGCGGTGCAGGTAAACGTGGCCGTGAACAGCGGTTTCGCCTCAACCCTGGGCAACGGGCCCATCACCTGGCTGAACATCGCTTTTCGCCTCATGCAACTGCCGCTCGGGGTTTTCGGGGTCGCGGTCGCGACCGTCACCCTGCCGCTCGTTTCGCGGAGCGCCGCGCTCGGGAATACCCGGGAATTTCGCGGCGCGCTCGCCCATTCCATGCGCCTTGTCATGCTCCTGACGATTCCGTCCGCCATTGGGCTGATCATTTTGGCGGAACCGATCATCGCCCTGATTTATCAGCACGGTCGCTTCACGGCCGCGGCGACGGTGCAGACGGCCGCGGCCTTACGCTTTTATGCCATCGGACTGGCCGGGTATGCCGGGGTCAAAGTCCTCGCCCCCGCTTTTTACGCGCTCGATAAACGCCATCTCCCGATGATCGTTAGTCTCATTTCCATCGCGGTGAACTTCGGGTTGAACTGGTTCTTCACCTTCCATCTCGGGCTCGGTCATCGCGGGCTGGCGCTCTCGACCAGTTTTGTCGCCACGACCAATTTCCTCCTTCTCTACGGGATGATGCGCCGGCACACCGGACGGCTCGAGACGGGAACGATGCTGGCGACGTTAGGCAAAATCGCCCTCGCCGGCGCGGTCCTGGCGGCGGTCTGCTTCGCCTCGCAGCGTTACCTTTTGCCGCAGCCGACGCGGGCTTCGCAATGGAAGTTGGTCGTCGACGTGCTGCTCACGATTGCGGTTGGGGCTGGCGCTTTTTTTGGCGCGGCTTATTTGCTGCGCGTCGCCGAAGTGCAGGACGTGGTAGTGATCGTGCGCCGCAAGTTGAAAGTGTAGCGGCGCCTTACGACGGACGCGCGGTTGGAGGGACGGGCGCCGTCCCGTCCGAGTTTCATCAAACACGGACGACACGGCGGTCGTCCCTCCAGCGGCCTACCCCGCGAGCGCCTGACTCAAATCGGCGATTAGGTCGTCAGGGTGTTCCAAGCCGATGGAAAGGCGGAGGAGGCTCTCCGGCGTCCGGGTGTCGGGGCCCTCGATCGATTGGCGATGTTCGATCAGGCTCTCCACGCCGCCGAGGCTGGTGGCGCGGGTGAAAATTTTCGTCTTGTTAGGCAAGGCCATCGCCGCGGCGCGATCACCTTTCAATTCGAACGAGAGCATTCCGCCAAACAAATCCATCTGCCGGGTAGCGAGCGAATGCTGCGGATGCGAAGCGAGCCCGGGATAATGGACGCGCGCGACCCGCGGATGGGTCTCGAGAAATTCGGCCACCTCCCGCGCATTCGCGCAGTGCGCGCGCATCCGCCAGGGGAGTGTCTGCATCCCGCGATGGACCAGCCAGCAATCGAACGGCGCCGGGACCGCGCCGCCGACCTTCTGCGCGAGACGAATGCTCTGGAAAAATTCGTCTGCCTGCCGGGCGATGATCGCGCCTCCCAGCACGTCGCTGTGACCGCCGAAATATTTCGTGGTCGAATGCATGACGAGATCGGCCCCGAGCGCAAACGGCCGCTGGATCATCGGACACCAGGTGTTGTCGACCGCGAGGCGCGCCCCGGCCGTGTGCGCAATCTCGGCCGCTGCTGCGAGGTCGGTTAATTTCAAGGTCGGATTGGACGGCGTCTCCACCCAGATGATCTTCGTGTTCTGGCGCATGGCTTTCTCGATCGCGCCGAGGTCCGTCATATCGACGAGGTCAACCGCGAGCTGCCAGCGCGCGAAAATCTCCCGGAGGAGTCGCTGCACGCCGTAATAGGCGTCGCGCGGAGCGACCACGTGATCGTCAGGCCCCAGCGCCTGAAAGACCGACAACGCGGCGGCCAGGCCCGAAGGGAAAGCGGCCGCCACCGCGCCGCCCTCGATCATGGCCAACGCTTTTTCGAGCGCGGCGCGATTCGGATTATCGGTGCGGGAATAATCGAAGCCGGTCGGGAAACTCCCATCTTCGCCGCGTTGAAACGTGGTCGAGAGATGAATCGGGGCCATCACGGCGCCGGTCGCGGGATCGATCGTGCGACCGGCATGGACCGCGATCGTCTCCGGATGCCATGATGAATCGTGCGCCGCCATGGGATGCGCGCGCAGCCTAGGGCAGGGGAGGGTAGACCGCCAGCCTTTCTGCCGATGGCCGCGCGGCCGCGACTGCCGGCGCGCTTTTGCATTTGACGGCTCACGCGTCCCGTCGGAAAAACCAACTGCACCAACCGCCGGCCCGCTCTACCGTGTCGGCTCCGCCTTCTATGATATACGACGACGAAGTCTTTAAAATGGCGTGCGACCAGTTCCACGTCATCGCCGATTACCTGAACATCGACAGAAACGATCGCGACCGGCTCATGTTTCCGAAGCGCTCCATGGCCGTCACTCTCCCGGTGCACATGGATGACGGCAGCACCCAAACTTTTCAGGGCTACCGGGTGCAGCATCACCTCACGCTCGGCCCGACCAAAGGCGGCACCCGTTTCGCGCCCAATCTTTCCATGGGCGAAACGGCCGCGCTCGCCATGTGGATGAGCTGGAAATGCGCCCTCAATCATCTGCCCTACGGCGGGGCCAAAGGCGGGGTGGCCTGCGACGTGACCAAACTTTCGCACAAGGAACTGGAGGCCGTCTCGCGCCGCTACATGCAGGAGATGATCCCGTTCGTCGGACCCAAGACCGACATCATGGGCCCGGACATGGGAACGAACGAACAGGTCATGGCCTGGTTCATGGACACCTATTCGATGCACCAGGGCTATGCGGTGAACGAGATCGTGACCGGCAAACCGGTTTCCATCGGCGGCACCGAAGGCCGGCGCGAATCGACCGGGCGCGGCGTTGTCTACCTCATCGAGCGGGCGATGGACATGCTGAAGATGGACCCGGAGAAAGCGACCGCCATCGTGCAAGGATTCGGCAACGTCGGTTCGGTTGCCGCCTTGTCGTTAGGCATGAAATCCGGGGTCAGGATCGTCGGGATCAGCGATCACACCGCGGCCCTTTACAACCCGAAAGGGATCGACGTGAGGGCCGCTGAGCAGCACGTGATCAAAAAGGGCAATCTGAAGGCGTTCGACCAGGGCGACCGGGTTGACCCTAACGAGTTGCTCGAGATGCCGTGCGATATTCTCGCCCCCTGCGCGATCGACCGCGTCATCACGGAAAAGAACGCCGACAAAATCAAATGCCGCATCCTCGCCGAAGGCGCAAACGGCCCCACGAGTCCCGATGCCGACCTCCTCCTGAACAAGCGTTCGGACGAAGTTTTCGTCATTCCTGATATTCTCTGCAATGCCGGCGGCGTGATCGTTTCCTATTTCGAATGGGTCCAGGGCCTGCAGGCCTTCATGTGGACGGAGACCGAAGTGACCGACAAACTTTTCCGCATCCTCGAGCATTCCTTCGTCCAAATGATCAAGCGCGCGAAACGCGACAACGTCTCGCATCGCACCGCGGCGATGGCGATCGGCGTTGAGCGCGTCATGCACGCGAAGCATACGCGCGGTCTCTTCCCGTAACACAGGCCTCTGGCCTGTCGAGTCGAGCGGGCTTCCAAGCCCGCCGGGTGGAAACGGCGGGCGAGACGCCCGCCTGACGCGACAGCCGGGACGGCTGTGTTACGGATTCCAGCGAGTGCCATTCTTGTTTTGCTCAATTCCCTCGCCGGTGGTCTGCTTGCAGGGCCACGATGCGATCCCGTAACCACAATATCCTGCGGCCGGCCGCCCCAGCAGCCGCAAAATCTAGCGCCTTTGCCCCCTCCGAGACGGCAAGATAATCAGTTGTCGGAAGCGCTTTTTTGCCTATCTTCCTCAAGCGCGTTTTCGACCGCGCTTCTATGCTTCAAGCCAAAGACGAACCCGTCGTTTCCAGCCCGCCTCTCGATCGGCCCGCTGGCATCTCCGAAAGTCAAAAATACAACGCCGCCCAGATCGATAAACTCGAGGGTCTCGAGGCCGTCCGGAAGCGCCCCGGAATGTATATCGGCGACCCCGACGAGCGCGGATTGCACCACTGCGTTTTCGAAGTCCTCGACAACTCGATCGACGAGCATCTGGCCGGTTATTGCAGCAAGATCGATGTCGCGATCCACGTCGACGGCTCCGTCTCGGTGCGCGACAACGGCCGCGGCATCCCGGTCGACATGCATCCGAAGTTCAAGATGCCGGCCGTCGAGCTCGTGCTGACGAATCTTCACGCCGGCGGAAAATTCGGCCAGGGCGCCTACAAATATTCCGGCGGTCTCCACGGCGTGGGCGCGAAGTGCGTCAACGCGCTTTCCGACTGGTTCAAGGTGGAAGTCTCGCGCGACGCCAAGGTCTATCACATGGCCTTCGAGCGCGGGAAAACGACGGAAAAACTGAGCGTCATCGGCGAGCTGAAAAACAAGAAGACGACCGGCACGCTCATCACGTTTTTCCCTGACCCGACGATCTTCACGATCACGACCGAGTTTAAGTTCGAGCGCCTGGCGAGCCGGCTGCGCGAGCTGGCCTTCCTTAATCCGGGACTCGAAATCAACCTCGCCGACGAACGGACCGACCCGACAAAAAAGGAGACCTTCTTTTACAAGCACGGAATCGAGGAGTTCGTGAAGCAGCTGGGTGAAAACAAGAATGTCATTCATCCCAAGCCGGTCACGATCTCCCGTCAGCGCGACGAGGTTTTCGTCGATGTCGTCCTGCAATATAACGACGGCTACAACGACCAGATTTTGCCTTTCGCGAATTCGATTCCGAATCCCGACGGCGGCACCCATCTGACTGGTTTCCGCACCGCCCTAACCAAAGCGGTCAACCAATACGCGAAGACGAACAACCTCGTAAAGGAGAAGGATCCCGCCATCTCGGGCGACGATGTGCGCGAGGGATTGGTCTGCGTCCTCAGCATCAAGCTGCCGAATCCGCGCTTTGAATCGCAGACCAAGGTGAAACTGGTCAACACCGAGATCGACGGCATCGTCAACTCGGTCGTCTACGACGGGTTGATGACCTATTTCGACCAGAACCCCCCGGTCGCGAAAAAGATTTTCGACAAGGTCCTGACCGCGGCCCGCGCCCGCGAGGCCGCGCGCAAAGCGCGTGAAACGATCCGCAAAGGGGCGCTGACCGGCGGCGGCCTGCCCGGCAAGCTGGCCGACTGCTCCGAGCGCGATCCGGATTTGACCGAGCTTTACATCGTCGAGGGCGACTCCGCCGGCGGCTCCGCCAAGCAGGGGCGGGACCGGCGTTATCAGGCCATCCTGCCGATCCGCGGCAAGCTGATCAACGTCGAGAAAGCGCGCCTCGATCAGGCGCTCAAGAACACCGAGATCCAGTCGATGATCACCGCCATCGGCACCGGCATCGGGCGGCCGAAGGAAGAGGGCGGTAACGGCAAGGAGAACGAAGGGACCTTCGACATCAGCAAGCTGCGTTACGGCCGGATCATCATCATGACCGACGCCGACGTCGACGGCTCGCACATCCGGGTGCTGCTCCTGACCTTCTTCTATCGGCAGATGACCGAGCTGGTGCGGGCGGGAAAGATCTACATCGCCCAGCCGCCGCTCTATCAGATCAAGCGCAAGAAGCGCGAGGAATACGTCGATGACGACGTGCAGTTGAACAAAATCCTCATCTCGTTAGGCGCGGAAGACGTGCGCCTGAAGAACCTGGCGGACGACAAGGAACTGACGACGGCGCAGCTCAAAGACATCCTCGAGCAGCTCGAGAAGCTGGCCAAGCTGAATGAATCCGTCCGGCGGCACGGCGGCGATTTCGAGGAGTTCCTCAATCATCGCGACAAAAAGACGGACAAGCTGCCCTCCTACCTGGTGAAGGTGCGCGACGGCAACGATGAGTCGGTCCATTATTTCCACGACGAACGCTCCGTTCGGAAATTTCACGAGGACAACCTCGACCTCAATCTTTTCGATGTGGAGATGGGGCAGGAGCTGCTCCCCCTAACGAGCGCGCCGGCGACAAAAACGAACGGCAACCGGCGTCGAGGCAAACTGGTCGAGCTGCACGAAGCCACCACCATCCAAAAATTGATCGGTGAGCTCGCGCGCAAAGGATTGAAGGTCGACCACTACGCGGCGGCCGATAAGCCAATCTTCGAGCTCATCGAAGGCGAGGGCGAGCGTGCCACTTCGCATCCGCTTTTTTCCATTCCGGAAATCCTGGAGAAGATCATGGAAATCGGACGGCGCGGGGTGCAGATCAAGCGCTTCAAAGGCCTTGGCGAAATGAACGCGAAGGAGCTTTTCAACACCACGATGGACCCGGAGAAGCGCAAGCTGCTCAAGGTCGATCTGAACGACGATAACGCGGTCGAAGCCGACCAGATGTTCTCCAAGCTGATGGGCGACGTGGTCGAACCCCGCCGCCAATACATCGAGGACAACGCGCTCAACGTCCGCAACCTCGATGTGTAAGGGAAATGACGAAACCCGAATGACGAAGTCCGAAACAATGAGCAAAGCCCGAAACTTTTGCCGCGACCGCTTTTCGTCATTTGAGCTTCGTCATTGTTTCGGGCTTCGGAATTCGGGCTTCGTCATTTTCTGCTAGCGATGGGTGGTTTGTTTCACAAGCTGCGGCATCCGCGGCGTTGTTATGTCGTTTGCGCGATCGCGCGCTCCGGAAGCAATCTGCTCACGGACGGTCTGCACGCGACCCGGCGGGCGGGGCGGCCGAAGCAATTTTTCCTCCGCAAATATGAGGCCGAGTACGCGGCCAAGAGCCGCCTGGACGCGAGCGATTTCGCCACCTACGTGCGCGGCATTATTCCGGCGACCGCGACCTCGAACGAGGTTTTTGGTTTCAAACTGATGGGCTGGTATTTGCAGGAATTCCTCACCCGCCTGCGCGAGACGCGCGCTTTTGGCGGCGGCACTCCGGCGCAGGATTTGGAGATGCTGCGCAACGCTTTTCCCGAACTGCAATTCATCCAGATCGTCCGGCACAACAAGGTTCGCCAAGCCGTTTCCAAAGCGCGCGCTGCGCAAACCGGGCTTTGGAAAATCCAGGAGGGAAATTCCGCCTTGGGCGAGCCCCAGTTCGATCCGGAACTGATCGCGAGCTGCATCGAAGACACGCTTCGCGAGGAGCTGATCTGGACCCGTTTTTTTGAGCGCGTCGGCGTCGAGCCGTTTCGGGTCGAGTATGAGGATCTGACGGAGGATTACGCGAACACGATTGCCAGCGTCCTGGGCTTTCTGAAGATTTCGGCTCCCCGCCGGGCGAGTCTGCGCCCGACGACCGTGCGGCAAACCGACGCCCTCTCGCGCGAATGGGAGGAACGATTCCTCTCCCTCGATTTGCCTAACGAAATGCTGATTTCCTGATCCATGTATAACGCCAACGAAAAAGTCGAACCGATCAATGTCGCGGAAGAGGTCTCAAGGTCGTTCCTCGATTACTCGATGTCGGTCATCATCTCGCGCGCCCTGCCCGACGCGCGCGACGGACTGAAACCGTCGCAGCGCCGCATCCTCTACGCGATGCACGATCTCTCGCTCTTCCCCAATCGGCAGCACCGGAAATGCGCCAAGATTTGCGGCGACACGAGCGGTAACTATCACCCGCACGGCGAGGCCGTGATTTATCCGACCCTCGTCCACATGGCGCAGCCGTGGGCGATGCGCGAGACGCTGGTCGACGGCCAGGGCAACTTCGGTTCGGTCGAAGGCGATCCGCCGGCCGCCATGCGGTACACCGAGGCGCGCATGACCCATCTCGGGGCCGCTCTCATGACCGACATGGACAAGGACACGGTCGATTTCGTCCCTAACTATGACGAGACCCGGACCGAGCCGACCGTTTTTCCCGCTGCTTTCCCTAACCTGCTCGTCAACGGCGGCACCGGCATCGCCGTCGGGATGGCGACGAACATCCCGCCCCACAATCTCGGCGAAGTGATCGACGGCATCTGCGCACAGATCGACGATCCCGAGATCGACGTCGACGGCCTGATGAAGTTCGTGAAGGGACCGGATTTCCCGACCGGTTGCGCGATCTGCGGAGTGGCTGGCGTGCGCCAATACATCGAGACCGGGCGCGGCAGCATGAAGGTGCGCGGCAAAGCCGGGGTGGAGGAACTGAAGGGCAACCGCGAGCAAATCGTGGTCACGGAAATTCCCTACAACGTGAACCGGGCCACGCTGGTGGAGAAGATCGCCTCCCTCGTGAACGACAAGGTGCTAAGCGACATCACCGCGATTCGCGACGAGTCGGACGAGAACACGCGGGTCGTGATCGAATTGAAGCGCGACGCGATCCCGAAGGTCGTGATCAACAATCTCTACAAGCACACCGCGATGGAATCCTCCTTCGCGGTCAACATGCTGGCGATCGATCACGGCAAGCCGAAGCTACTTTCGCTCAAGGAAGCGAACGCGGCTTTCATCGAGCATCGGCGCGAAGTCATTCTGCGCCGGACGCGTTTCGAGCTGCGCAAAGCGGAGGAGCGGGCCGAGACCCTTGAAGGATATCTCATCGCCCTCGCCAATCTCGACGAGTTTATCCGCATCATTCGCGGGTCGGCCAATCGCGAAGAAGCGCGAGTGAAGTTGCTCGCCTTCGAATTCACCCGCCGCCAGGTCGAGCAAATCGGCGTCTCTGATTCGGAACGAAGGGCGCCTCACGGAAGGCCGTTATGCCTTTAGCGAACATCAGACAAATCAGATCCTCGATCTGCGCCTCTATCAGCTCACCGGCCTCGAGCGCGAGAAGATCGTTAACGAATACAAGGAACTGATCGAGGTCATCAAGGATCTGCGCGACATCCTCGCGAAGGAGATTCGCGTTTTCCAGATCATCAAAAAAGAACTGCGCGAGATCCAGCAGAAGTATGCCGGCCCGCGCCTGACCCAGCTCGTGCCCGACGAAGGCGAGATCAACATGGAGGATCTGATCGCGAACGAAGGCACGATCATCAGCATCACCCATGGCGGCTTCATCAAGCGCACGGCGGTGAGCGCCTTTCGCGCGCAACGGCGCGGCGGCAAAGGCGTCATCGGCATGACAACGCGGGAGGGCGCGACGCAGGAGGACGAGGGCGATTTCATCGAGCATCTCTTCACCGCCACGACGCACGATTACCTGATGTTCTTCACCGCCTCCGGGCGCTGCTATGTGGAGAAAGTTTACGAAATTCCGGAGATGGGCCGGGCTTCAAAAGGCCGTTCGATCGCCAACCTGCTCGAGCTGCGCACGGGCGAGAAGATCGCCGCCACGATTCGAATCCAGGCCAAGCGGAGCGGCACCGGGCCAAATGTGGTCGACGAAACCTGGGACGAAAATCTGCACATCGTCTTCGCCACCCGCACCGGGATCGTGAAGAAGTCGAACCTTTCCGATTACAGCAACGTGCGCAAAGGCGGGATCATCGCGATCAACATCGAGGAAGACGATCGCCTGATCGACGCCGTCCTAACCGATGGCGACAACGAGATCGTTCTCATCACGTCGGAGGGAATGAGCCTGCGTTTTCACGAAGAGCAGTTGCGCGACCAGGGCCGGAACACGGTCGGCGTCTGGGGCATTCGGCCCGCAAAAGATGATCACATCGTCGGTATCGCGTTGGTCAACAACGATGCCATGCTCCTCGTCGCCGGGGAAAACGGGATCGGGAAACGGACAGGTTTCGACAATTACCGTACGCAAAAGCGAGGCGGCAAAGGCATCATCACGATGAAGACCGGTGACAAGACCGGCCGCGTCGTGGGCGCCCTGACGGTGACGGACAAAGACGAGCTGATGCTGATCACGACCAAAGGCCAGATGGTGCGGACACGCGTAAAAGAGATTCGCGAGACGGGCCGCAATGCCCAAGGCGTGAAACTGATGGACCTGCGGGGATCGGAGAAGCTCCAGGCGATCGCGCCGGTCGTTAGTCAGGAGACCGAAGAAGAAGTCGAAACGGTCGTAGCGGCGGGCGTGTCGCCCGCAGATGGCAGGCCGGGACTTTTCAGCCCAGGGTCAGCGGCCGAACGGCCGCCACGACAGCAAGAAAAAGGGAGACGCCGGGTGCGTCTCCCTTTCCCCAGAAGGAATGGAATCTTCGGCTTAGTAGCCGCCCGCGCTCTGGCGGGTCACCGTCGTGCTGGTACTCGTTGGCGTCCGTTCCACCTCAGTCGTATGCGTGGTGGTGGTCGTGGTCGGTGTCGGTTCCTTCACGACCGTGGTGCAAGACGAAAGGACCAAGGCGCAGGCCGGAATCACCGGGATTAACAGAATGAGTTTTTTCATAATAGGATTGGTTGCTAACAAAGACGATTCGTCAGAAACAGCCCTCTTGGATGGATTAACAGCGAATTTTTATCAGGCCCGTGCGATCGGCACCTCCCGGCCGGTGCTGCTCGATAGATAGATCGCGTCCAGCATTTCCATCAGATAAACCGCCTGTTGCGCGCTATTCACCGGCGCGGCCCGGCCAGCAATCGCATCGACGAAATTCTGCATCTGGAGCTCGAAGGAATCCGCCGCGTCCGGTGGCTCGAGCGCCTCGTCAATCAGTTTTCCGTCCTCGTCCCGGAAGAGGGTGAGCGGTTTCAGGCGCACGGTCGCTTTGGTTCCGTAGACCGTGCAGTTGTTCAGCTCGCGGCCGAAGGTGCTGCCCTCCGGGATCTCGTCAGTCAGGTTGCCGGCCCAGGACGTTTTCAATTGCACGACCGCATCGTTTTGGAAGCGAATGAAGGCGAAGGCAGCGTCTTCGACATCATTGATTGGCGTCTGCACGAGGTGCCCGAAATTTTGGAAAACCGAGGCCGTAACCGAAATCGGACGCGGCGTGCCCATCAGATACCAGGCCGAGTCGAGGGCATGAACGCCGATGTCGATCAGCGCGCCGCCGCCAGAACGTTTCTTCTCCGTGAACCAGCCGCCGAGGCCGGAGGGAATCCCGCGCGAGCGCACCCAGACGGCTTCCGCGAAGTAAACTTTCCCAAGCTCCTGGCGGGAGATCAGGTCATGCGCGCAACGCATCGCCGGGCTGAAACGAAACTGGCGGCTGAAGAAGTAAAGCAGCTCGCGCTTTTCCGCCTCTTCCTGCAGGACGCGCATTTCGGCGCCGTTCATTGTCGGCGGCTTTTCGCAGAGGACATGCTTGCCGGCTCGCAAAGCGGAGAGCGTGACAGGAAAGTGCAAATGGTTAGGCAGACAAATCACCACCGCATCCACCTGTGGATCGCCTAACAATTCCGCGTAATCCACGCAGGTCTTCTGCGGTCGATAGTTGTGGGCGAATTCCGCCGTCCGCTCCTCGTTAGGCTCGGCCAGCGCCTCCAGCACCGCACCGCTGGCGGCGCGGATCGCGCGCGCGTGCTGCTGCCCCGGCCAGCCCGCCCCGATAATTCCCACCCGCAACTTTGGTTCGGCCACGGCGGGACGGGTAGCTTCAATCTACCGGTTTGGCGCGCAGTTTTTTCAGCTGCGAACGATTTCGCTTTTGCTCGAGGATTTTGCGTTTCAAACGCGGCGGCCGGGGCGAATTGCGTCGGCGTTCCTTCGCCGCTTGCGCGCGCTTCCGCTGGCGCGCCTCCTCTTTCTGGCGCACGACGGCCTCGAACAAACGCTCGCGCGCCAGTTGCCGGTTGCGCATTTGCGAACGCGAATCCTGCACCGTCACGCTGAGGCCGCTCGGACGATGCCGCAGGGTGACCGCGGTCGAGACCTTGTTCACGTTCTGCCCGCCGGGACCGGAGGAACGGGCGAACGTCTCTTCCAGTTCGTCTTCCGGAAGACGCTTCGCGGGCGACGGGGAGTTCATTCGTTCTCGCCCACGTTCACCTTGATCCCGAGAAGCTTCCAGGCCGGATGTTCGTAGATGTATTTGAGACGGAAATGAACCTTTGATGGGTGAGTCGGGTAGTAACCTTCCAGGACCAGGATGCCATCGGAATCGATCGTCGGCGCCTCGGTCAGGATCGGGTCCACCTCCTTGATCGACGAGATATCGATCTGCTTTTGGATGAAGTCGGCGAAAACCTCATTCAGCTTTTGCGGCGTAATCTGTTCCTGCCACAAACGCGAGATCTTTTGGTGAAACGAAGAGAAGTCTCGATTGTGCACCGCCTGGTTGAAGGCCAGAAGCGAATCGAGCGCGAGGCGTTTCGCGGCGTCATCGCTCGGGAGCGTCTTACCGGCCTGCTCGGTTGTGACACCGGCGCGTGGCGCGGAGAGGAAGATCACTTTCCAGGAGCCCGATTCCTTCACCAGCTCCATCGTTAGGGGAACCTTTCCACCCGATTTGGTCGTGACCGAGCCCTCGAGATGCGCCCGGTCGTTTTTCACCTCGCGATTGGACCAAAAGACGGAGGCGTAATCGGTCAGCCCGAGTTCCTTCACCGTCTCCTCGAAGGAGGCGAGCGTTTGTTGTTTGCGCAGGGTGGCCGAGGTCTCCTCGTAGGCGGTCTCGATCTTGCCCGCGCCGATTTGCGCGAGAAAATCGTCGGCCGATTTCACCGCGCCGCGGGTCAGACCGAAAACCAGAACCAGAATGGCAGCGATCAGGACGACCGCGACCCCGAGAGCAATCAGGCAACCTTTTTTCATGGTGATGTTTTCCCGCAACGTCCGGCGGAACGCCAGCAGCCTGAGCGTATCGCATGCAGAGTCGCACTTGAAATGAAAACATCGCCGGCGAGCGAGAGCGGCGAGGGGGCCGCCATCCGCGGTCCGATGGGAACCGAGCGCGACTAGGCGCGGCTGGACCCGAACTTGTTTTCCAACGCCGCAACTTTGGCGAGGCGCTTGGCGTGGCGCTCCTCTTTGGTGTATTCCGCACCGAGATAGGCCAGCACGAGATCGTGCGCGAGGGCCGTCCCAATGACCCGGGCTCCGAGGACAAGCACATTCATCTCGTCGTGCTCGACGCCCTGGTGGGCGGAATAGGCGTCGTGGCAAAGGCCCGCGCGAATGCCTTTGATCTTGTTGGCCGCGACCGACGCACCGACGCCACTGCCGCAAATGAGAATGCCGCGCTCCGCTTTGCCCTGAAGAATGGCCTGCCCGACCTTCTCGGCGAAGTCCGGGTAATCGACGGAGGTCTCGGTGTCGGTGCCGACATCGAGCAAAGTGCAATGTGGTGCGAGAAACTTCTTCAAGTCTTCCTTGAGCGGAAAGCCCGCGTGGTCCGATCCGATGACGATGTTTTTCATTTCTTTGCGTTGGCCACCTGTTGTTCCGCCGCGGTGACGACGTTTTCGACCGTGAAGCCATATTTTTTCTGTAGGTCCGCCAGCGGTGCGGAAGCGCCGAAGGTCCGCATGCCGACGCTCTGCCCGCGGAGGCCGACATAGCGTTCCCAGCCAAAGGTCGAAGCCTGTTCGACGGAAACCCGCGCGATCACACTCCGCGGGAGGACCGATTCCCGGTAGTCGGCATCCTGCTGCTCGAATAATTCCCACGACGGCATGCTGACCACGCGCGCATGGACGCCTTTGCCTTGCAGAACTTCCTGGGCCGCGATGCAGAGGGATACTTCGCTGCCTGTTCCCATGAGGAGGACGTCCGGCTTGCCGTTGGCGGCTTCGGAGACAACGTAGGCGCCGCGCGCCACTCCGCTGGCCGGAGCGAATTTTGTGCGGTCGAGTGTGGGCATCGCCTGGCGGCTGAGAATGAAGACGACCGGCTCGTGGTGCAGGCCCATCGCGAAGCGCCAGGCCTCGGCGACTTCATTGGCGTCGCCCGGCCGAAGGACGATGAGTCCTGGAATTGCGCGCAACGATGCAACCTGCTCGATCGGCTGGTGGGTCGGGCCATCCTCGCCAACGCCAATGGAATCGTGGGTGAAGATCGCGATGACCGGAATCTCCATGATGGCGGCAAGGCGCAGCGGATTCCGGCCGTAGTCGCTGAAGATGAGGAAGCCGGCGCCGAAAGGTCGAATCTTCGACAAGGCGAGCCCGTTCAGGATCGCGCCCATGGCGTGCTCGCGGACGCCGAAATGCAAATTCCGGCCGCCGTAATTGGACGCCTCGAAATCGCCCGCGCCCTCAAAGTTCAGGCGCGTTTTGGTCGAGGGCGCAAGGTCCGCGGCGCCGCCGATAAGCCAGGGATGGTTTTTCGCGATCGCGTTGAGCACTTTGCCGGATGAGTCGCGACCGCCCATGCCCTTCGCATCCGGTGGGAAAACCGGGATGTCCTTATCCCAGCCATCGGGATTTTCGCGGCGCTGCATCTGGAGCAGTTGTTTCGCGCTTTTCGATTCCGCAGCTTCGTATTTCTTGAAGAGGTCCATCCACGCCGCGCGGAGCTGGGCGCCGCGGGCGCCGATGCCGTCGCGGAACTTGACGCGCACCTCGTCCGGAACGAGGAATTTTTCGTTTTCCGGCCAGCCGTAGGCGCGCTTGGTCGCGCGCACTTCTTCCTCGCCGAGCGGCTCGCCATGAGCGCCGCTCGTATCCTGTTTGTTAGGCGAGCCGTAGGCGATGTGACTGTCGACGATAATGAGAGTAGGCCGGTCCACGGTTGCCTTGAAAGTCTTAAAGGCATTGCGCAGGCGGTCGAGATCGTTGGCATCGGCGACCCGGAGCACATTCCAGCCGTAGCCCATGAAGCGAGTAGCCACGTCCTCAGTGAAAGCAAGCGAGGTGTTGCCCTCGATCGTGATATGGTTGTTGTCGTAGATCCAGCAGAGGTTCGAGAGCTTGAGATGGCCCGCGAGAGAGGCCGCTTCGCCGGAAATTCCCTCCATCATGCAGCCGTCGCCGGCCAGCGCGTAGACGTCGTAATCGAACATCGCAAACTCGGGCCGGTTGAAATGCTGCGCCTGCCAGCGCGCTGCCATTGCCATGCCCACGCTCGTCGCGACACCCTGGCCTAGTGGACCCGTGGTTGTCTCGACACCCGAAGTCCACCGGTACTCAGGGTGGCCGGGGCACCGGCTGTCGAGCTGGCGGAAGCCCTTGATGTCCTCGATTTTCACGGACAACTCGCCGATCTGCTCGTACTTCTTGTTGACCGCCTTGACGCCGGCGAGGTGCAGCATGGCGTAGAGCAGGGTCGAAGCGTGCCCGGCGGAGAGAACGAAGCGATCGCGATTCGGCCAGATGGGATCTTCCGGGTCGAAGCGCAGGAATTCCTGCCAGAGCACATAGGTGACCGGCGCCATTGCCATGGGGGTGCCCGGGTGGCCGGAGTTTGCGGCTTGGACCGCGTCCATGCAAAGGGTGCGGATGGTATTGACGGCCTGTTGTTCGGAATCGGGTGTGCTCATGTTTGTGTGATCTATGGGGTGGTTAGGTGCAGGTTTGGCGGGCTTTGAAGTGCAAAAATCGATTGGGCGTCGGGAGCCATTCTCCAGTGAATCTCAAAGCGATTTGCTTCCGTCAATGAAAAATCAGGATTCGGTTTTCAGGTCGGGGGCAAGCGCCTTGGCAAACTGCTTGCCAGACCGCCTGGAGGACGAATAGCATCCTCCAGCCTGTGGCCAATTCGGCAGGCTTCTTTTCGAGAGGCAGTCCAATCCTATGAGCACCAATATTCAGGGCCAGAATGAAATCCCATCTGAGGAAGCCAACCCTCCGAGCAAGCCATGCATCATGCTCCTGTTTCGGCGCGACCGGGGACCTGGCGAAGCGGCTCCTCGTCCCAGCGCTCTACAACCTCGCTTGCGATGGCCTGCTGGCGGACAACTTTGCGATTCTCGGGAGCGCCTCCACCGACATCGGCACCGATGAATTCCGCGCCCGGCTGAGCAGCGCAGATGATGGCATTAGAAAATTCCACACCCGTCCCGCGTTCGACGAAGCGGTCTGGGACAAGCTCGTCAACCGAATCCATTATCAACCGGCCAGCTTTGGTGAACTCGCAGACTTCGAGCAGCTTCGGAAAACGGTCGGAGAGCTGGACAAAAAGTATCAGGCCGAGGGGAACATTCTTTTCTACTTCGCGACGGCGCCAAGGTTCTTCGGTCTAATTTGCGAGAACCTGCACAAGGCGGGCTTCAAGGATGGCCCGGGGTGGAAACGCATCATTGTGGAAAAGCCATTTGGCTCGGACCTGAAATCCGCCCTCGCCCTGAACGAGGAGCTACACGCCAACTGGGAGGAGAGCCAGATCTACCGCGTGGATCACTATCTGGGCAAGGAGACGGTCCAGAACCTGATGGCGTTTCGTTTCGCCAACGGGATCTTCGAGCCGGCCTGGAACAAGAACTTCATCGACAACATTCAATTCAATGTCTGCGAGGAAGTGGATGTGGGCGACCGGGGCGGATACTACGACACGTCCGGCGTGGTGCGCGATATGATGCAGAATCATATGTTCCAGATGCTGGCCTATCTCTGCATGGAGCCGCCGGCCTCATTTGCGCCTGACGCGATCCGCGACGAAAAGGCCAATCTCCTGAATGCGGTGCGCATTTATGATGACAACGGGGTCGCAAAAAACTTTGTCCGCGGCCAGTATGGTCCCTCGCTGAATCCCGACGGGACGGTCGCAAAACCGGGATATCGCCAGGCGAAGGATGTTAATCCACAATCGAGCACCGAAACCTTCGCGGCCGGCAAACTGTTCATCGACAACGCGCGCTGGGAAGGTGTGCCGATTTATCTGCGCTCGGGCAAAGCGCTCTGGAAACGCGGCACCGAGATTGTGGTCGAGTTCAAGAAAGCTTCGGAAGAAGTCTTTCGCGGCACACGGGTTTCTGAGCTGACACCGAACCGGCTTCTCTTCCAGATTCAACCCTACCAGGGAATCGAGTTGCTCTTTCAGGCGAAGATCCCGGGCCCGACACTGACTTTGCAGAAGGTGGATATGCGTTTCAGTTATGGCGACGCGTTCAAGGCCTCCCGCTACACGGGTTACGAGGTCATGCTCTACTCCTGCACCAATGGGGATGCGACCCTCTTTTCGCGCAGCGACCTGGTCGTCGCCGCGTGGAAGATTGCCCAGCCGATTCTCGATTATTGGAGTGCCACGCCCGCGCCCGACTTCCCCAACTACTCACGCGGAACCTGGGGCCCGATCTCCGCGGCGGACCTGATTGAGCAGGACGGCCGACGTTGGTTTGAGGTGGTGACACCGGATCTGCTCGAGCGCACTCCGCTTTTCAAGGGCGCGGAACCGCTCTTGCTCAATTCAGTCATTATGGCGCTGTGCACCGCGTCAGCTCCCGCCGGTCAGACGATCATCACGAAGGGAGACTTGGGAAAGGACATGTACCTGATCTGCCGAGGCGAGGTCGAAGTGATTGACGGCTCGGGCAAGGTGATCAAGACCTTGAAGGATGGGGACTTCTTCGGGGAGACGGCGTTGCTCATGTCCACTCCGCGCACGGCGACAATCAGGACAAAGAGCCTGTGCGATTTCTTTGTTTTGAATCGGGCAGAGTTCAGTCGGATCCTGCGGGATTATCCGCAGTTCTTTGAGGCTCTGCGCAAGGTGGCCAAGGAACGGTACGACATGGCCATCTCGGCCGACGACATGATGACTCCCGCCTGAGGTCAGGACGGAGGGAAACCCGCGCCGTCAGGATCGCACTGTTTTGCGGGTCTTTGGGTGCTTGGAAAGCAGCGTTGCCGCCGTTATCGAAACCACTCGGTGTGGAAGAACTGGCCGGCCGGTTTATCCACCCGCTCGTAGGTGTGCGCGCCAAAGTAATCGCGCTGTGCCTGGAGCAGATTCGCCGGCAAACGCGCGCTGCGATAACTGTCGAAGTAGGCCAGAGCGGCGCTGAAGGCCGGGACCGCGACCCGGTACTCGATGGCCGCTCGGACCGCGGTGCGCCAGTTGGCCTGGGTCTTCAAGATGATGTCGCGGAAGTAGGGATCGAGGACGAGGTTTTTCAGCTCGGGGTTGCGCTTGTAGGCGGCCGCGATCGGGTTGAGGAAATGCGCGCGGATGATGCATCCTCCGCGCCAGATGCTGGCGATGTCGCCGAAGTTAAGGTTCCAATTGTAAAGCTTGCTCGCCACCCCGAGCTGCACAAATCCCTGCGTGTAACTGATGATCTTCGAGGCGTAGAGCGCGTCGCGGATGGCTTCGATCATTTTTGCGCGGTCCCCGGTGAAAGGCGGCGGTGTCGGCCCCGGCAGACTGGCACTTGCCGCCACCCGCTCGTCTTTGATCGCACTTAGAATTCGCGCCTCGACCGCGCTGCCGATCACGGAAAGCGGCACGCCCATTTCGCTTGCGTGGCCCACGGTCCATTTGCCGGTGCCTTTCTGGCCGGCCTTGTCGAGGATGACATCGAGCAGAGGTTTGCCAGTCTCGGGATCCATTTTCTTGAAAATGTTGGTCGTGATCTCGATCAGGAACGAATTCAGTTCGCCTTTGTTCCAGTCCGCGAAAATCTCGGCAAACTCCTCCGCGCTCGGGTTCACGGTCGCCTTCAGGATCGCGTAAGCCTCACAGATGAGCTGCATGTCGCCGTACTCGATTCCGTTGTGAACCATTTTCACGTAGTGACCGGCACCGTCGGGACCCATGTGACGGCAGCACGCGTTCGCCTTCCGCCACGGCGGCGATCTTGGTGTAGATCGGCGCGATCTCTTTCCAGCCTTCGGCCGAACCGCCGGGCATGATGCTGGGTCCCTTCAGCGCACCCTCCTCTCCACCGCTCACGCCCACGCCAAAGAAATGGATTCCTTTTTCCTTGAGAGCCTTTTCGCGCCGCTGGGTGTCGGTCCAGAGGGAATTGCCTCCGTCGATGATGATATCGCCCGGTTCCATCAGGGGGGCGAGTTGGTCGATGACGGCGTCCACCGGCGCGCCTGCCTTGACCATGATCTGGGCTTTGCGCGGTTTGGCCAGAGCGCCGACAAACTCCTCCAGCGTCTTGCAAATGGTGATGTTTTTCCCCTTGGCGCGGCCTTCGCCAAATTTCTCGGTGACCGCGAAGGTGCGATTGTAAACTGCGACATGGAAGCCCCTGCTTTCCATATTGAGGACAAGATTCTCGCCCATGACGGCGAGGCCAATTAGACCGATATCACATTTGCTCATTTTGTTTTTTTGGGGGTGTCTGTTGCGTTTTGGTTTAGTGAGAAGGCCGATCCTAGGGAGATCGCAAGACCTTGGCAACCCTCCGTTTTTTGCGTGGACGTTTTCTTAAAATCGCTGTCGTAAATCGTTCTTCCGGTAGGCTGCGATGAGTTGTTCCAATTGCGCGATCGCGCAGCGCAGATCGCGCCCCCGCTGACTGTCGGCGATTCGCTTTGGCTCCTTCCATTCGCGGACCACGTTGATTGCCGGGATAATGTCCGCCCCGTCGCGGAGCGCGGCTTCGACGGATTCAAAGTGGTAATGCTTCGCCAGAAAGGTCCGGTCGGGTTCGAGCACGAGGGTGAAACCGTGATCGCCGTAGGCCTCGGAAAATGCACCGTCGATCGTGATCGCCTTGCCGCTGCGTTTCATGGGCGACTCGTTTTTCTCGATCTTCACGGGCACGTGGCCATTGACGATCAATCCCTCCTCCGGATCGACATCGAACTCCGACAGAATCTTTTCACAGAACCATGGTTCGTGGATGAAGGAGAAATAGGGATTCTTCGCCTCGTGGTGCGACTTCGGGTCCGCGATCAGATCGCGCTCCAGTGTCCGGATGCGATCTTTGCCGAAGAGCGGTGAACGCGGGCCGCTCCAGAGATACCAGAGCAGGTCGAGTTCTTCGCACTTTTCGCCGTCGATCAATCGGTAGACGACGTTTTCGATCGCCTCGAAGAGCGCGCGTCCCTGGTAGGGCGCGCCGGCCACGAGCATCGGCAGAAATTCGCCGCTCTCATCCACCGGCAGGCAACCGTGGAAGATGAGATGCTCTTCGCGCCGCAGATACATCGAGCCGTGCGCGACCATCCAGCGCATGTGATTCCACAGTTTCTGGCTGGCGAGAAACGATTGTCGGATTCGCGCCAGGCAGGCGCGTTCTTCCTCGCTCAGCTCGTAGGGACGCGCCGGATCGATCGTCGGAAAATGTTTGTCCGCCAGATCGTAGGTGATTCCATCAATCTCGATCGTGCCAGTTTCCTGATCGATCCGATGGAGGAGACGGCGGTCATCCATTTCCCATTCGGGATGGCGCGCGATGAGTTGTCCTTCCAACTTGAACTGCATGATCGCCGCCGCCTTGTGCATCCGCGCGATCATGACCCGCTCCCGCAAGCCCGAGAGCTTGGAGGTAAAACGGGCCGCCGGATCATCCCCGTAACGCTTCCGCACCAGGACCTCGAGTGGCTGCACCGGAATTCCGTAACCCTCCTCAAGTTGGGAAAGATTCCGGTATCGCAATGAAACGCGCAGCACGTGGCAGATGAGCGTTTCGTGGCCCAGACAGGCGCCGAGCCACGCCATGTCGTGGTTGCCCCAGACGAAGGAAACGTTCGGCTGCGCCATGACGTAATCGACGACGCGATCGCCGCGCGGTCCGCGATCCCAGCAATCGCCCGCGATGATCAACTCATCGATCGCGAGATTCCGGATGACACGACCGGTCAGATGGATGAGGTGCAAGGCTCGATCCCGCCGCGCGAGCTCATCGACGATCGCCTCGATATAGGCGCTCTCCCGCTCGGTGGAAGGCTCGTGCAGGATCTCCACCAGCAGCTCGCGATACTCGGCCGGAAAAACCCGGGTCGCGTGCTTCAGACTGCGGCGCGCCGCCAGCACCCGGACGACATCAAACAGATTATGCAGCGTGCGCGTGGCGAAAGCTTTTTGCGCCGCAGGTTCCGCGAGAGTTTTCTCAAGGCGGTCGGTCACTTCGGCGGGATAAAAGATAAGGGTGAGAAACTCTTCAAACTCCCGCGGCGGCAGGCGATCTTTCAGCAGCCGTTCCACGAGCGGACGCAGCGTGCCTGAGGCATTGTTGATCACGTGCCGCAATTTTTTGTCCGCGCCGTGAATGTCGCTGATGATGTGGATGGTACCTTTCGGCAAAGTGAGCTCGGCGGAGAACCGGGCAATTTCCGCGACGGCGCAATCAATATTGGGAACCTCGCGGGCAAGCGGGCGGAGGATGGCCAGCTCGGAATCACGCTCCAGATCAGACCGTCGATTCGCTGCCTTCATCGCTTCTCGAGTGTGAATACGGCCGCATCCCACGGCGGCACATCGAGGAACAAGCCGTTGGTTTCCAAGTCGCCACCATGGCGATCGTAGGTGGCGTCGCCGAGCAGATTTTGCAGGCGCCAGTCGGCATTGCCGAGGCCGGCGAAGGGCAGCTGGACGCGACATTGGCTGTGGTTAGGCGCGTAATTGACACTGACCAGGAGACGGTTTTCGCCGCTGCCTTCCCATGCGAACGCGATCATGCAATCCGACGTCCAGTTTCCATCCCAGGCGGGTCTGCATTCCAGCAGTTGCCAGCGGCCGTCGCGCACGACTGGCTGGCGCAGGACGCCGAGCAGGAGATCGTAGAATCGCGCAATTCTCGGATCGACGGTTTCATCCGGGCGCCGGATGAGGTGAGGGGAGATGCGCTTCTTCCGTCCTTCGAATTGTCCGTCGTGGAAAAAGCGCATGCCCGGCGACAGAAACGTGATCAGGGCCGCGGCCTCGTGCATTCCATCCGGGAAAGTCGCGGCGGCGCGCGCTTCGTCGTGGTTCTCGAGAAAGCGCACGAGCTTGTTCTGGTAATCCATCTCCGCGCAGAGATGGGCGCGGACCGGTCCGGCGTGGCCCTCGCGCAGACGATCGTAGAGCCGCTTGTCGTAGGCGTAATCAAATCCTTGCTGGAGCAGGGTCCACTCCAGATCCCAGTAAACCTCCGCCATGAGGCAAAACTCTGGCGACTCGTCGCGAACGCGCCGGATGGCATGTGGCCAGAACGGTTGGCACGCCTGACCCCAGGTGCGCTGGAAGACCTCCGGCAGCACGAGCATGGCCATGTCGCAACGCACGCCGTCGCACTGCCGGGAAATCTTTAGCAATTCGCCGATCATCGCTTCCTGGGTAGCCGGGTTCGCGTAGTTCAACTGCAGCGTATCAGTCCAGCCGGGAAAATAGGGATCGCGCCCGCAGGCAAGAATCAGTTCGCCGTCCCTCTGCCGGATGCGAGTGTAATTGGCCGGCGCGCGGGCCAAATCGTCTTCCGTTCCGGCAATAAAATATCCGGGATGAGTCTCAACCCAAGGATGATCCGGCCCGACGTGGTTGGGCACGAAATCAAGCAGGAGCCGCAGGCCACGATCGCGAAGTCTTTGGCGCAGACGCGCGAGCGCGGCCTCTCCTCCCAGCTTTTCATGCGCGCTGTAGGAAGCGATCGCGAATCCGGAACCCTCGATGTCTTCCTCGCACAAGTCCGGCAGGGTTTCCGCAAATTCCCGGCGCCAGTCCGGGTGCGCGCGAGAAATCCGCTGCCCGGCCGTTCCGGTTTGCCAGACGCTTAGGAACCAGAGCCAATCGAAGCCTTTTTCCGCGAGGCGGTCCAGTTCCGCATCGGGAATGTCATCCAACGTCGCCCGCCGGCCCAGCGCGGTGGACAACTCCGTCAACCAGGCGCGGGTGTTTATCTGATAGAGCAACGGATAACGGGTGCGTGCCATGGTGGTCCCGGTTTCAGGTAAATGGCGTCATGGTTATCCGGACGGGCGAATCTTCCACCAGCGCCAACCGATTCTAGGGACTCGCCTTCATTTTCCTGCAGCGCCGAATCAGGTTGTTCGTGGAGCTGTCGTGGCTCAGGGCCGGCTCCGTCTTGCTTTCGAGTTCGGGCACGATGCGCTGCGCGAGCGCCTTGCCCAATTCCACGCCCCATTGATCGAATGAATTAATGTTCCAGATGACGCCCTGGGTGAAGACGCTGTGCTCGTAAAGGGCAATCAGCTTGCCCAGCATTTGCGGTGTGAGGCGGTCGGCGAGGAGAGTGTTCGAAGGACGGTTGCCCTCGAAGACACGATGCGGCACGAGCCAGTCGGGCGTGCCCTCGGCCATGACCTCGTCCGCGGTTTTTCCAAAGGCGAGCGCCTCGGTCTGGGCAAGAACGTTCGCGAGCAGGATGTCGTGGTGCGCGCCCAGCGGCGTGAGGGCGTGGCCGAACGCGATGAAGTCGCACGGGATCAGGCGCGTGCCCTGGTGGATCAACTGATAGAAGGAATGCTGGCCGTTGGTGCCCGGCTCGCCCCAGTAGATCGGGCCGGTATCGTAATTCACCTTGCTCCCGTCGAGCGTCACGTACTTGCCGTTGCTCTCCATCGTCAATTGCTGCAGGTAGGCGGGGAATCGCTTCAGGTAATTCTCATAGGGCAACACCGCGACGGTTTGCGCGCCAAAGAAGTCACTGTACCAAACAGCCAGCAGGCCCATCAGCACCGGTAAATTGCGCTCGAACGGCGCGGAGCGGAAATGCTCATCCATCTCGTGGAAGCCATCGAGCAGGGCGCGGAAATTATCCGGCCCGATGGCCAGCATGGTCGAGAGACCGATGGCCGAATCCATCGAGTAGCGTCCACCGACCCAGTCCCAGAAGCCAAACATGTTGGCGGTGTCGATGCCAAACTCGGAGACCTTTGCAGCATTGGTAGAGACGGCGACAAAGTGCTTGGCCACCGCCGCGGAATCGCCCCCGAGACCCTTGAGCAGCCAGTCGCGCGCGGTCTGCGCGTTGGTCATCGTCTCAAGCGTCGTGAAGGTCTTCGATGACACGATGAAGAGCGTCTCCGCCGGGTCGAGATCGAGGGTTGCTTCGACGAAATCGATTTCATCCACATTCGACACGTAACGAAAGGTGAGGTTGCGGTCGCTGTAGTGCTTCAATGCCTCGTAGGCCATCACCGGCCCGAGGTCGGAGCCGCCAATGCCGATATTGACGACATTGCGAATCCGTTTCCCGGAATGGCCCTTCCACTCGCCGCTGCGCACGCGGTTGGAAAAGGCCGTCATTTTGTCGAGGACTTCGTGAACCTGCGGCACCACGTCCACTCCATCCACGATGATCGACGCCGTCCGCGGGGCACGCAGGGCGATGTGGAGAACGGCCCGGTTTTCCGTGAGGTTAATCTTGTCGCCACGAAACATCGCATCGATGCGTTCGCGCAGGCCGGATTCGCCGGCCAGTTGAACGAGCAGTTTCAGCGTCTCATCGGTGATACGATTCTTGGAGTAATCGAGGAACAGACCTAACGCCTCAACCGTCAGGCGTTCGCCGCGCTTTGGGTCGTCCGCAAAAAGCGTTCGCAGATGTAACTCCTTCGCCTGCGCATAGTGGGTTGTGAGGGCGCTCCAGGCGGCGCGTTGGGTGAGTGGTTTGATGGTCGTGGTCATGGGAATGGTTCTGCTCTTTTTCCTGATTAATTCATGCTCGGGCTCGCCGCCCCGGTCGGTTTCTCAAAGGTTGCGGAAGATATCCGTGGAGCCGGGGCTTCGTTCGACCCAGAGCCAGATTCCGCCGCTCATGCCGAGTTCGTTCGACACCAGTTTTACGTCACGCGGCAGCTTGAACTTGATCAGTCTGGCATTACCGCCACCGATGTACATGCGATCAAAATGGGTCAGGGCGCGCAGCGTCTCGATGGCCTTCTCGACCCGGCGGTTCCACTTGCGTTTGCCCGCTTTTTTCATGGCCGCATTTCCTAACTGCTCTTCGTACGTCTGTCCCTTGCGAAACGGATGGTGGGCCAGCTCGAGGTGAGTCGAGAGTCGTCCATCCTCGGCCAGGCTCGATCCCAGTCCGGTCCCGAGCGTGATCACCAGTTCAACGCCCTTGCCCGAGATTGCGCCCAGGCCTTGGATATCGGCATCGTTGAGCACCCGCACCGGTTTGCCCAGCTTGCGGGTCAGCGCCAGGTCGAGGTCGAATCCCTGCCATGCCTCCTGTCCCAGATTATGCGCCGTTTTGATTTTTCCTCGACGGACCACTCCCGGGAATCCCACCGAGACACGGTGGTAGGCCGGGAGCGGGGCGACCAGTTTTGCGAGGGTTTCCACCATCAGTTTAGGCTGGCACTTCGGCGGAGTCGCCACCCGCACGCGCTCGACGATCATGCGGCCTTTCGAGTCAAGCACCGAAGCCTTCAGGCCCGTGCCACCGATGTCGATCGCCAGCGTCTTGAGCCCCGGCGCGGCTTGCGTCTTGGGCGAGGTTGAACGAGCAGCGGGTTTTGTCCGGGGATGTTTTGCAGGGCGTGTCTTCATCGAGGTTGGGAATTATCACGGAGAGTTGCGCACCAAAGCGAGAATATTTTCCTGTCTCGCGAAACGGGGTCCCGAGGACGGGCGTCGCGCGCCACCTCAGCGCCTCGCAAAGACGGAGAAACGCGCAGCGGGCAGAGCGTAGTCGCACGCACCGCCGGTTGCGCAGGCGGGGTGCTCCAGTTGGGATCTAGAGTCTGCCGATGGCCGGACTCGAACCGGCACGGGCCGTTAAGCCCAACGGATTTTAAGTCCGTTGCGTCTGCCATTTCGCCACATCGGCGGGTCGGCAGAGTGTATCGCAAAACGCCGCTGCCGCATCGGAATTATCCCCGGTGTAGCGTGCGCTGTCCCCGGCGAATTCCTCGGAATGATTTCCGCTGGGGACAGCGGACGCTACAATCTTCTCGCTGCGCCATGGTTCGCTCGTTAGGATCGAGCGCGTGAAACCCAGGACCGTTCTCGCTTCCCGAGTCGCCCTTTGCTGTTTCATTTGCCTTTCCGCCTGCCAAACCGCGCCGCCGACGCCGCAGCCCGCCGCGAAGCCGACGAAGGATTCCCCCGCCGTGGCAGCCTACCGGAAGGCGATGGAAGACCGGCTCGGGTCGATCTGGTATCAACTGGTCAAAACCCACGGAGACGAACTGAGCGTCGGCACGGTGAGCACAACTTTTGAAGTCCCTGCGGCAGGCGGAAAGGTGCGGAAAGTCAAACTTGTCTCGAACACGGGAAACGCGGCGGACGTTTCCATCGCGTTCCGGGCGATCGACCAGCTTCGCGCGCCACCCATCCCGTCGGAGGTTCTGGCCGAGCTCCATCAGGATTATCTCGCCGCTGAAGAATCATTCACGATCTTTGCGAATCCGTAACGGCGCCTCGCGCTCGCCGAATTCAAAATTCAAGGATCGCCCCGTTCAGGCCCCGCCGATCTTCTTCGCTCTATCCAGCAAGCCGAGCCGGAAATGGCCGATGGCTACGGCGGTTAGGCAACGATTCACCGGATTTCACCGCGCGGCTTTAAGAACGATGACCGCAAAAGGCGAGGTGCGACCTCGCCGGACAGGAGGGTTCCCAAGTGCAACCCGGGAACGAGGGGGGACGACGGGATCGGGAGCTTGCAGCCCGGGTGTAGCGGCGGCCGTGTCGGCCGCAGTCGATCTCCTGGCATTCTTTTTTCACCTTGACGGCGGCCGTTGATTTCCTGTAGTCCAAAGCCTTTCGTGTCGGAAATTTCTTATGATTATTCTTTTTAGAACCTTAAAGGCCACCCTTTTCACCTGTCTGCTATCGTCGCTTTTGGTTTCACTGGCGTCGGGCCAACTGGCGCCCACCACCCGGGTGCCCCGGAGCAAACCGCTGGAATCTTACGATAACCCGCCGGCTCCCCCTCGGAAGATGGAGACTTCGCCGCGAATGATCTCGCAATTCGGCGCCTTCACCAGTTTCCAGGTGAACGTCGATGCCAATCACCAAAATATCATCGGCGACGCCGCGAACGAGTGCTCGATCTCGGTGGACCCGACAAACGGCAACAAGAAAACCATCGCCTGGCGACAGTTCGACAACGTGACCTCCAACTTCCGGCAGGGTGGGTGGGGTTACACGACCGATGGCGGTCTCACCTGGACCTTCCCCGGGGTCCTCGAAAGCGGCGTCTTCCGCAGCGATCCGGTGACCAACTCCGACGAGGTCGGCAACTTTTTCTATCTTAG
The DNA here is from genome assembly GCA_963772915.1 of uncultured Verrucomicrobiae bacterium. Lineage (GTDB taxonomy): Bacteria > Verrucomicrobiota > Verrucomicrobiia > Chthoniobacterales > UBA10450 > Palsa-1392. Next base: position 16,980 of record CAVYZI010000012.1, on the reverse strand, counting down.
TCTCCAGTCCAACGTGCAAACGTCGTTTTTCTGTGATGATCTGTGGCGCTCGATAAACGGCGGGCAATCCTGGACCCTGCTCTCGGGTGAGAAAGGGGCCGGCGGCGGCGACAAACAGTGGTTCACGATCGATAAGACCAACGGCCCGGGGCATGGATTCCAATACCAGGCAGACGACGGCATTAACTGCAGTGGCGGCGGGGTGCAGTTTCAACGTTCCCTCGACGGCGGAGTGACCTGGCAGTCGCCGATTAATATCCCTAACTCGCCGGTCTACGGAACGCTCGACGTGGATTCCAACGGCAATCTGTTTATCGGCGGCGAGGGATTCAGCCAGTTCTTTTGCGAGCGCTCGAGCAATGCGCAGATTGCAGTCCAGACGCCGACTTTTGACCGAAGCACGGCCGTCAACATGGGTGGCTTCATCGGGAGCGGGGGGATCAATCCCGCGGGACTAACGGGACAGCTATTCCTGGCGATCGATCACTCCGGCGGGCCGACGAACGACAACATTTACATGCTGGCCAGCGTGGTGCCGAACGGACGCAACACGACCGACGTGATGTTTGTCCGCAGCACGGATGGCGGCTTGACCTTCAGCGCCCCGAAGAAGGTCAATGACGACCCGGTCAATCCCAGCAAGTGGCACTGGTTTGGGACATTTTCCGTTGCGCCTAATGGACGGCTCGATGCGGTCTGGTACGACACCCGGAACGCGGCCAATAATACCGATTCGCAACTCTTCTATTCCTGGAGCACCGACGCGGGTGTGACCTGGGCCCCGAACGTCGCGGTGAGCGCTTCCTTTATTCCATCCGAAGGCTATCCGAACCAGAGCAAGATCGGCGATTACATCACCATGGTCTCGGACAACACCGGCGCCGATGTGGCCTATTCGGCTACCTTCAACTTCAATCCAGTCCGGGGGCAGCACGAAGAGGACGTTTACTACGTCCGGGTCGCTCCGACGACCTCTTCGCTCACCCTCCTGAGCGCGGCCTCGCGCCTGACTCATGGCGGGGCGGGGACCTTCGATATCGCGATGCCGCTGACCGGTGTCTCAGGCGTGGAAGACCGCAGTTCGAGCACCTACAACGCCGTCTTCACCTTCGATGGGGCGGTCACTTCGGGTGAGGTGCAGGTCGTTAGTGGCACCGCCACCGTGGGTGCGATCACCTTTAATGGCAACAGCATGACCGCTCCTCTGACTGGAGTGACGAGTGCGGAAGTGGTCACGCTGCGGGCGCAAAACATCAACGGCGACGGCCAGCCACATGGCGACGTTCCCTTTGGTTTCCTGACGGCCGATGTCAGTGGCAACCGCGTCGTCGACAGACCGGACCAGCAACAGATTAAGACCGACAAAAACCAGGTGGTCACGGCCGGCAACTTCCGCGACGATATCGATCTGAGCGGTGTGGTGGACAAACCGGACTTCCAGTCGGTCAAGACCAACCGGGGCCACTCGATCCCGTAGCTCGCGAGAGCTCTGAGGGGAAGGCACAGGTCAATCTTAAAAGGATCGCACCCGCTGCGCCTTCCGAGGTATTTACCCCCGATCCGCTGCAGTTAGATAATAGGGCTGGTGTTTCTCGAAACGGGCGAGGCGGCGCTGGTAAGCGGCGCGGCTTCGGCGATCGTGCCAGCTCAGGCTGACGGCTTTCTTTTCGGTTTCGATCGCCTTGTCGAAATCGCCTCTTCTCGCGAACGCTACCGCCAGGGTGTCGATGATGCTGGCCGCTCTTGAATGAGTGAGTCGGCAGGCTTCTGTGGCATCGGCGATCGCTTGATCAGTTCTTCGGCCGGTGGGGGCGCGGCAGACAGCCAGAAACCAGGCCCGGTCGTTAAGGGCATCGGCCTTGGCTTCGACGGTTCGTGCCTGGGCGACAGCGCGATCGACTATGGCAAGACTCCGCTTCACTTCATCGGGCGAGGGATGCAATGAGGTCTGGCAAAGGCTTACCCGTAGATCGTCGGGGGAAGGGCTGGTGAAGAGACGACGTGGCTTTGCCCGGTCAAGATCGGCACGACATTCGGTATCCCGACCCAACCCAAAGAGGGCAATCGCACGGACGCCATAAATCTCAGCCGCATTCTGCGGCTTTAGCTTCAGGGCTTGATTGAGATCCCGAAGGGCTTTGGCCCAATCTCTTTCCTCCAGATAACAGCCAGCCCGATTGAAGTGGGCAACGTAATCGGAGGGGTTGGCCTTGATCGCCGCCGTGTAGAAAACAATCGCCTCAGGATTACGGTGCCATTTCGAGAGACGGTAACCGGCGTAATCGTAGGTTTTAGCCTGCCCAACGGCGCTGCCGCTGACGCCCAGCGCGGGAATGCTGAAAACTGACAGCGCGGCGAAAAAGAAGAGAAGCCAAATGCTGAATCGAATGGGGGCTGGCACGGGAAAGCGCGGGGCCGTGGAGGAGCAGATGCGGGGCATGGAAGGAAATAGAAAAACCTGAACGCTGGGCTTATGGCAACTGAAAATCAGGGGACAGGATGAAAGCGACGAGAAAAACTGAAATCCTGAGCGCTGACAGGATGAAATCAGGCATCGCCAGGGCGAGCCCGATGATCAGCTCATTGGGTCTTTCATAAATCGAATAAGTGTTGCCGAGCCGGTCTGGCGGGGAATAAAAGAAGGGCGCCCGATGTCGCCTCTCCCGCAGCGATCCCTTCGTGCGAGCGGCGCGATTTCACGAACCTGGAGAACAACCCCTAACGAGGAGGACCGATGAAAAACTTCGACCATAACGCGACGAAATTCAGCGCGCGCAATGCGCTGCTTCTGGCCCAGCTCTGTAACCTGGCCTATGGCACGGAAGCGGATGCCCGCCGGCTCACCGCCCAAATGGGCTTCACCGATTTCGAATGGGTCAATCTCGAGCAGCCAACCGAGAACACCTCCGCGCTCATCGTTGGTTGCGATGACTTCGCTGCGATTGCCTTTTGCGGGACGAAGAATCTCAAGAATTGGATGACCGATCTCCACTCGGCGCCCGGCCGCTTCGCCTGGTTTTTTCGCGGGGCGCCCGACATCGGTGAAGTGCACGCCGGCTTCGCCTTCGCGCTCCGCCATTCCTGGGAGAAAATCGTCCAGGCCATGAATCGTGTCCTGCCGCCGGTCGCGACCGCGGCGAAAAATCTGGAGGGCGTGTCGACCCGGCCGCAGAAGACCCTCTGGATCACCGGTCACAGCCTGGGCGGTGCGCTGGCCGCGCTCGCGGGCGGAGTTTTCTCGATGCTGCCCGGCGGGATCATCCGCCCGGTGGGCGGCGTTTACACTTTTGGCCAGCCGCGGATCGGCTTGCACAATTTCTGTGGGGCCTACGATCGCCTCCTCGCGGCCAAGACCTTTCGCTTCGTCAACCGCGAGGATCTCGTGCCGCGGGTTCCGTTCCGAGGCTGGAATTATTCCGACCTCGGCCAGATGATCCACTTCGACAGCACCGGCCTGCCGCAGCGCGAGAGCCGCGAGTGGAGCAACTTTCTCGCGCGCACGTTCGAGGGGTTTGGCGATTTCTTTCAGATCACAACCAATCTCACCCCGGATGTCGGAGACCATAGCCGGCAGGGCTACGAGCAGCTCGTGCGCGAGCACCAGGACGATCTCGACGCACTTTTCGCCTAACGACACCCGCCGCGGGCGGGTCGTCTGCCAAAAGCCTACGTCCACGAGCGGGCCCGCGAGCGAAAGAAAATTACGGATAACACTCGCCGGCCTCCCCGGCGAAAATTCAACGGAGGAAGATTTCATGGCTAAAGAATTGGACGGAAAAAAGATTGCGATCCTGGTCGCAACGGGTTTTGAGCAGGTCGAGATGACCAAACCACGCAAGGCTTTGGACGAGGCCGGGGCCGAGACAAAAATCGTCTCGATCAAATCGGGAAAAATTCAGGGAATGAATCACGCGGAGAAGGGCGACGAGTTCGAGGTCGACCTCACCCTGGACAAGGCCGACCCGCAGGATTTCGATGCGCTCCTCATTCCCGGCGGGCTGCTCAACCCCGATGCGATGCGGCAGGAGGGAAAAGCGCTCGATTTCGCGCGGCACTTTTTTGATGCTGGCAAACCGGTCGCGGCCATTTGCCATGGTCCGCAGGTCTTGATCAGTGCGGATCTGGTGCGGGGCCGCACCATGACCTCCTGGCCGGCCATCCAGGTGGACATGAGAAACGCCGGCGCGAACTGGGTCGACGAGGAGGTGGTGGTCGACAACGGCCTCGTGACCAGCCGCAAACCGGACGACATCCCGGCTTTCAACCGGAAAATAATCGAAGAGTTCGGCGAGGGCAGGCATTCCGGGCAGCGGGCCGCGCCGCCGGAAAAGACGGCCGCGATCACGCTCGAGACCTGATTCGTTAGGCGCAGATCGGTCTGTCGAGGTGGAGAGAAGACGTCGTTCTTGAGACGGCGCGCTTTCCCCGGCTCGACGGAGTCTCGCCCCACCCAGGAGTGAAGCGGTCGGCGACCGCTGCGCGCTTTTCTTTTCCCCGCAGCCGTGGAGAGTGACCGGTGCGCCCATGACGACTGCGAACAAGATCACTCTCATTCGCATTTTGATGATCCCGGCCTTCGTCCTGATGGCGATTTATTATGGCGAGAGCATCAAGCGCGGTGCAACCGCTCGAGTGGCAGCGCTACACCGCGATCGTCATCTTCCTCGTCGCGGCGGCGAGCGACGGTCTCGATGGCTACATCGCCCGGCGCTACAATCAGAAGAGCGCGCTTGGCGTCATTCTCGATCCGATCGCGGACAAGGGCCTCCTCCTCAGCGCCATCATCACCTTGAGCATCAGCAACTGGAGCGATGTCGATCCGCAGTATGGGCAGTTCCCAACCTGGTTCCCCGTCCTCGTGATCAGCCGCGACGCCGTCATTTTAATTGGCAGCGCCGTCCTCCATGTGCTTAACGGGACGGTCCGTGTCCGGCCAGCCTGGACGGGTAAAGTCGCGACCTTTTTACAGATGGCGGCGATCGCCTGGGTGATGTTGCAGCTCATGTTCATCCCGCTCCTTTACGTCGTCGCGGCCGCCGGATTCTTTACCTTTGTCTCCGGCGTCACCTACGTCATGGATGGCTTTCGCCAGCTCGGCGCCCACGGTCACACCAACGCCGACAAAACGCAGCCGCATCGTTAGGGCATGGAAAAACGAAACAGCCGCCAGGTCGCGATCGTGGGCCGGCCTAACGTTGGCAAGTCGGCCCTCTTCAATCGGCTTGTCGGGCGCAACATCGCCATCGTGCACGATCAACCCGGCATCACCCGCGATCGGATTTCCGCCCCGAGCACGCGCGGCGATTTCATCGTCTGGGACACGGGCGGCATCGGCGGCCACGGCGAAACCGAACTGCTCCAGGAAGTGCGCAGCGCGGCCGACGCCGCGATGCGCGAAGCCGATCTCATTCTCTTCATAGTCGATGCCCAGCAGGGGCTGACTCCGATCGACCAGGAACTGTCGCGTCTCCTGCGCCGCTCCCGGCGGCCGGTCATTCTCGTCGTGAACAAGATCGATCATCCGAAGCACGAAGATCTCGACGCCGACTTCCAGGGCCTTGGTTTCGAGAGCCTCCCCATCAGCGCCGCCCACGGCCGCGGCATCGACTCGCTGGTGGAGGCGGTCGAGCGCCTGCTCCCTCCCGTAACAAATAACCAGGAACCAATAACCGCCCCCTTGTCTCTCGCCATTGTGGGCCGGCCTAACGTTGGCAAATCCTCCCTCATCAACGCCATCCTGAGCGATCGGCGCGCGATCGTAAGCAAGCTCCCCGGCACGACACGCGACGCGGTCGACATCGCCTACCGCCGCGGGACCGATGAGTTTCTCCTCATCGACACCGCCGGCATCCGCCCGCGCGGGAAACATTCCAGTTCGGTCGAGGTCTTCAGCGTGATGCGATCCGAGCGCACGATTCGGCGGGCCGATCTTTGCGTGCTGGTGGTCGACGCCACGAGCGGCGTCACGGCGCAGGACAAAAAGATCGCGACCCTGATGCAAAAAGCGCACAAGCCGTCGCTCATCGTGGTCAACAAGTGGGACCTGGTGAAACCCGAACGCGGTGCGAAAGAGACGCTCGCGCAGGTGCTGCAGGACACGCGCGAGCGGCTCTTCTTTCTGCCTTACGCTCCGATCCTCGTCGCCTCCGCGCTCACGGGGGAGAATGTGGATCGGCTGTTCAGCGCGATCCGCAAAATTCAGCGAGCGGCGCGCGAACGGCTCAGCACCGGCGTGCTGAATCGGCTTTTGCGGGAAGCCTTCGCCGCCAACCCGCCACCGACGGTGGCGAACAAGCGCCTGAAATTGTTCTACGCCACCCAGGCCCGGGGCAAGGCGGAAAAGGCGCTCGCCACTCCGGAGTTCGTGCTCTTCGTGAACGATCCGGACTTGTTAGGCGAAACTTACGAGCGCTTTCTCGAAGCGCAGATTCGGGAAGCGCAGCCCTTCACCGGGTTGCCCCTGATGTTGAACTTCCGTCCCCGGAGCGAGAAGCTGTAGACGTTTCGCTGTGCGAAACGCGAGTGTTGCTCGCGATCGGGCACGCACGGCCGCGTTTCGCACAGCGAAACGTCTACAACGGGCACCAGCGACCGGTCCTCGCACTCTTTTCGATCGCCGCCAGGACGCGTTGGTTGGCGAGCCCGTCAGCGAAATTCGGCGCCACCTTTTTGCGCGTCGCCACCGCCGTTACGAAATCGGCGATCGTGTGCACGAAGCTGTGCTCATACCCGATCAGGTGTCCGGGCGGCCACCAGTGTTCCATGTAGGGATGCGACTTTTCCGTCACCAGGATGTCGCGAAAGCCGCGCCGACCTTCGGCATCTTCCATCCGGTAAAACTGGAGCCGGTTCATCTGCTCGAGATCGAAAACGAGTGAGCCGCCGCTGCCATTGATCTCGATCGTCAGGCCGTTCTTGCGCCCCGGGGCGAAGCGGGTCGCTTCCAAAGTGGCGAGGGCACCGTTGCGAAACCGCCCGATAACGGAAACCGCGTCATCCACCGTCACCTTGCCGTGGCCGCGTCGGCCGGGGAGGGGACGTTGTTTCACAAAAGTCTCGCGCAGCGCGCAAACCTCGCGGAACTCGCCGACCAAATAGCGACCGAGATCGATGATGTGCGACCCGATGTCGCCTAACGAACCCGAACCTGCGGTCTCCCTCCGCAGTCGCCAGACGAGCGGGAATTTGGGATCGGCGATCCAATCCTGCGCATAACGAGCGCGATAGTGATAAAGGCGATCGCCCAGTTCGCCGCCGGCGATCATCTCCCGGGCCAGAGCGAGCGCCGGCACTCGCCGGTAATTGTGGCAGACCATGTTCACAACCCGCGCCTTGCCCACCGCTTTGGTCATTCGTTCCGCTTCCGCCACGTCGCGCGCGAGCGGTTTCTCGCACAGAATCGCTTTCCCGGCGGCGGCCGCGGCGAGCGCGATCTCGGCGTGGGAATCGTTAGGCGTGGTGATGTCGATAAGGTCGATCTCGGGATCGTTCACCACCGCCTGCCAGTCAGTCGCGCTCCTTTCCCAGCCGAACGCAGTGGCGGCTTTTTTCACCGCGCGGGCATTGCGGCCACAGATCGTGCGCAGTTGCACGTCTGCCGGCAGGTCGAAAAAACGTGGCGCCTGACGCCAGGCGTTGGAATGCGCCTTGCCCATGAACCCGTAGCCAATCAACCCGACCCGGAGTGTGCGCCGTGCTTTCATTGCTCGATGGTAGCGCGAGCTTCCAGCTTGCGCGATTCGTTAGTCTGGGGAGCGCACGCGCCTCGCGTGCTGTTTTCGGCGCCTCGCCGAGAAGTCCCATTAGGAAGCACTCACGACGCGCGGGAAGCGCGCGAGGCGCACGCTTCGGCACGCGAGGCGCGTGCGCTCCCCGAAGTTCGCGTCTGCAAACTGGAAACCCGTGTTACGAAAAGCGAAAAATATTTAGGAAAGCGACTTCGAGCGCGAGCGCCTCCTGAATGTTGCGATCGAGATGCTCGCGCAATTCCTCCAGGCGGCGCATTCGGCGCAGAATCTCCGGCGTCGTTAGGCGCGCCGCCATTGCTTCCGTCGTCGCGCTCGCTTCCGGCAGTTCGCGGGCCGCGACCCCGGTGCTGGCGCGAAGGATATCGCCCCACCAGCGAAAGAGAATCTCCACCAGTTCGCTCCGCCGCTGCAGATAGAGGCTTTCGGTGAGCGCCTTGTAGTGGTCTTCCCGGGTCTCGAGCCACTCGCCGTCCGTCGTGTTCTTGTAGCGCGTCTGTTCCTGCTTCAGAGCCGCGGCGTTCTCATCCTGGATCGTCTGCCGCATCTGGCCGAGGAGACGCTGAAAACCCTGCACGCAGACGATAGGCGTCGTGCACGCTGCCGGAGGCGCCGGGGTCGAGACGGTTGAGGAGCGCGACCAACTCTTTTTGCTCCGCCGAGAGCCCGGCATCGTTAGGCGCGGCCAACGAAATCTCGAGGCAACGCGAGAGAATCGTGTCCGGCAGCACCTCCGGGATGGAGCTGAGCAGGAGGAGAAGCGAATTGTTAGGCGGTTCCTCCAGCGTTTTTAGAAAAGCGTTCGCGGCCTGGGGCTGCATCCGGTCGGCTTCGGAAATGATCGCCACTTTGCGGCGGCCGTCGCTCGCCCGCATTTGCAGGGCGTGCTCCAGGTTGCGGATCTGCTCGATCACGATCCGGCGCGATTTTGATTCCGGCCCGGCTAGATAAACGTCCGGCGCGCTTCCGGCAAAGATTTCGGCGGCCGGCGCGCCGTTCACCAACTCGGCCAGATCCGCCGCCAGCCGGCGTTTGCCGCTTCCCGGGCCGCCGGCAATGAGGTAGGCGTGCGCGAGGCGGCCACGTTCCTGGGCGCCGCGCAGATAATCGAGCGCAACCTGCGGAGTAAAAGCCACGGCTCAGGAGTGTCCGCTGCGGCGCCGCCGTGGGACGAGGCGCGCGATTTCGCCAAAACGCATCGTGATGATATCCCAGATTTCCTGCTCGATTTCCGCGATCGGGCGGGTCGCGTCGATCACTCGGATCCGGTAGGGCTCGCGGGCGGCCAACTGGCGATAGGCCGTGCAGACGTCCTCGTAAAATTTCAGCGGCTCCTGTTCCATCCGGTCGATCCCGGTGGCGGGCCGGACCCGGCGCAGCATCCGGGCGCGCGCCGTCTCGACATCGATGTCGAGGAGGAAGGTGAGATCGGGCCAGCAATTGCCGACCGCGAAAGTGTTCAAGTGGCCGACCATTTCCTGGTCGAGACGCCGCGCCACGCCCTGGTAAACGGTGGTGGAATCGGCGAAGCGATCGGAGAGAACGACCGTTCCGCGATCGAGCGCAGGTTGGATCACCTCGCGCACGAGCTGGCTGCGGCTGGCTTCGAAGAGGAGGAGCTCGGTCTCCGGGGTCATGGCGACACTCTCGGGCGCGAACTGCAAAAGGTGCCGGATCTTTTCCCCGATCGCGGTCCCGCCCGGCTCGCGGGTGACGAGCAACGGAACCTCCGCTTTCGTCAGGCGCTCGGCCAGGAGGCTGACCTGGGTGGATTTCCCACAGCCTTCCGAACCTTCAAAAGTGATGAACGGCAGGCGCGGCATGAGGCCGATTTTGAAGCATCTCGGAACGCTTGTCGAATCTTAGAAACGAGGAAGCTCATGAATTTCGGACCGGGCTGGAAAAAAGAGGAGAGAGGGGACAAGAACACCTAAACTTTCGAAAAAGGAATTGGCTGCATTTGGCACGATTTCACCAAAAAAGACTTCATTCAAGTACTCTGATAAAAATCCGCCGAGTCCCTCTATTGAGAAGGAAAAAATGGCCCACATGACGATAAAAAAGAGGGGCAGACCTAACCAATTATGGGCAACAATGCGGTCAACCTTATCTGAAATCGTAAGTTTGTTTGCGGCTCTTTTCCTGATAAGGCTTTTTGCAACAATTTCATTAATATACATTTGTCTTGCTTGGTCCGAATGATCATTTATCTCATTAAAAAAATTGCTTGCAATTTGAGGTCTGCTGACGATGAAACAGGAGGGCTGTTTCATCGATTAATTCTGCAATTCCTCTTTCCAGCCTTGCAGAAATCGGAACTACGGGGCAATTCAGTTCTCCGCCTAAAACGCTTTCATTAATCGAATCACCACGTTTTGTTATGACATCACTTTTATTTAAGGCAATCACAACAGGGATTCCTAACTCTATCAGCTGAGTTGTGAAGAATAAACTTCGGCTCATATTGGCACCGTCTACTATGTTAATGATGATATCCGGGGATTGTTCTAAAATATAGTCCCTTGTAATGGCTTCTTCATTTGTAAATGGTGAAATAGAATAAGCACCTGGCAGGTCGACAATTTGAATGTCCAAATGATTTGGAGTATATTTTTTCTTTAAATCTGCATGCTTAGCAGATACCGTAACACCCGACCAGTTACCGACTGACTCTGTTTTTCCTGTTAGTACATTAAACAGTGTCGTTTTCCCTGAATTGGGATTACCCGCTAATGCTATTTTCATAGAGAAGCCCCTTTCTAATTTAAATCTTGAATAATATTCATTCTCATTCGAAATGTAAAAAATATACAGTTACAATTAGAATTGAAAAAGTGTTACTCAGAATAATCAAATTTTTTACGGTGCAATTTACTCTTCTACTAAAATGGATTGGGCAATCTTTTTTTCAATGGCGTAGCGGCTATCCTTGATGTTAACAATATAATTACCCGACAAAATAGAAATAAGTGTAATTTGTTCTCCTTCAAAACATCCAAGTGAGACAAGAAAATTCTTTATTTTATCTTTTGTTTCTATTTCCTTCACAGTAACGGTTTGTCCAATCCTCGCCTCTGTTAATAACATAACATTTGTTCACCTTTCCGACGAAAATATCCTTTATTATTGATAAAGTATATCACCAGCATTTATATATTCCAATAAAATTCCAAAGAAATAATTGTGACATTTTTGTAACGGAGCAACGTTTTGATAGTGATATATATGGAAAGTTAAATAGCCCTATAAAGGGAAACGAAGAAAGGAATTTGAAAAAAGATATATGGATATATTTAATAGGAGAGATGCGATGAGAGGTTTTAGTCATGGACTAGAAAAAGTAATATTTAATGGTAAGCAACATTAAAAATCCTCTCCACAGATATAAAAAATGCTGGGGAAAGGATTTTTTTTTATAATTCTAGTAAATTCATTTCATTTGGTACTCTGCCTTTGCGGCGGTTTATATTTAGTTTATTGATTTGTTCCATGTCTGCATTCGATAATTCAAAGTCAAATACTTGAAAATTCTCTTCGATCCGTGAAGGGGTTACAGATTTCGGAATGACAATTGTATTGTTTTGCAGGTGCCATCGCAAGACAATTTGTGCCGCTGATTTTCCATTTCTCTGCGATTTGTTTAACGACCTCATCTTTTAGGATATCTCCGCCTTGTTCAAGACGGCCCCATGCCTCAACAAAAATATCATGTTTGGCACAGAATTCCTTTAGTTCAAGCTGCGCGAAATGCGGATGGCATTCTACTTGATTGAGGACAGGTTTCACTTCACATTCATTTAAAATCCGTTCAAGATGCTCAATATCAAAATTACATACACCAATCGCTTTTACACGGCCATCATGATAAAGTTTTTCTAATGCTTTATATGTATCGACATAGCGGTCATATTGCGGCGTTGGCCAGTGGATTAAGTATAAATCAACATAGTCAAGGCCGAGTCTATCTAGGCTTGCTTCAAAGGCTTTTAAGGTATTCTCATAGCCCTGGTCGTTGTTCCATACCTTCGTTGTAATAAATAATTCTTCACGTGGAATAGATGATTCACGGATCGCCTTGCCAACCCCTTCTTCATTTTTATAAATCTTAGCGGTATCAATCAACCTATAGCCTGTTTCTAATGCTTTCGCAACAGCAATTGCTGCTTGATCATTTTCAACCCGCCAGACACCAAATCCCAACTGCGGCATTTGAATACCATTGTTTAAAGTAACGAAATTCAATCTGCATTTCTCCTTTACCATATGGATGAGGTACATTCAATAGGATAACGATTTTTAGGCTGCTTTTCAAATGTTCTTCCTTCTATTCTATTCAACAGGTTTTAAGTTGGATGAAAATGTTACGGGAACAAATATGAGTTTATAGAAGAATGAATGGAATATAGTAATAAAACCCTTCATACTTTATTAAAAGGGAAAGCATGCCCAGTAATAAACACTTATTTCTTGAATGATTATGATAACCGGGGTGAGCGGTATGGAGAGTCCGATTCTTGTATTTGTATATGGAACGTTAAGAAGATTTCAAAGCAATTCCCATCTGCTTGATGATGCCGTTCGTTGCTTCCCAGTGCTGGACAAGGGGTAAGTTGTATGATTCATCATATGGTTATCCTTTCATGATTCAGTCAGATAAAGGAAAAGTATATGGAGAACTGTATCAGATTAATAAGGAACAATTAAAAATGGTGGATGCTTTAGAGGATTATAAAGGCCCCGGTCAGGACAATCTTTATGAGAGAATGCAGCAGCCTGTTTTTTCGGATACAGGGACAAGAATGGCATTTGTCTATGTTTTGTCAAACGATATGAAAATAGGTTCTCTGTCATTGATTAGAGGTGGAGATTGGAGTGTATATCGTTTCCTAAGAATATGATAGTCTGCTCTATTTTGCTTATGGAAGCTGTATGGATTATCAAAGCTTTAAGGAAGAGAAAAAAGAACATTATTTTCAACATGTGATTGGCCGCGGGATTCTAGATGGCTATACACTTAGGTATACAAGAGTGTTATCGGATGGCGGCCGGGCTGATATTGTAGAAGAGGGTGGGAAAGTAGAAGGTAAGGTGTATCAAATTCCAGCTAAGGCTGTTTCATACCTTCATAAAAGGGAAGGGGTTAAATACGAAAGTTACCGTCCCGCTATTGTGCCGATCAAACTGGATAACGGAAATACAATAGAAGCCTTGACTTATATCGTAGTAAATAAAGAAGCGGAGGCAGCACCTCCTAAATATTATATGGAATATATTATTAGAGGAGGGACCGGCTTTCTTAGCCCGCTTTACTTGAATCAATTAAAAGAGCAATATAAGTTATTATTGAGTAGTAAAGATTAAAAGCTGGTGTCTTTCTAAGCACCGGCCGTTTATTGGCTGGTGCGATGGAGGTTTGAAAAATATATCTTAGTGTGTCTATTAGGAGGAAACAAATATGATTGTTTGGAAGGACGAGCACACGACTCTTTTTAAAAGTGCCTTATATGAAACGATTTCTTCAGTGGTGATAACAGAAGATTGTATCTTGGTTGCCGACCCGTGTTGGCTGCCAAATGAAGTAGAAGAAATTAAGAATTTTGTGGAAAGGAACCGTGGTAACCTGCCGCTCTATTTATTATTTACCCATTCAGACTATGACCATATTATCGGGTACAAAGCATTTCCTGATGCTATTGTCATTGCAAGTGAGGCATTTAATAATAAAAGCCATCCTGAAAAAGAAAGGATTGTGGAGCAAATGAAAGAATTTGATGATGAATATTACATAACAAGGAATTATGAGATTCAATATCCCGACGTACATATCCCTATAGCCGGGGAAGAAACAGTTTTATAATCGGTCAGACGAAATTGACCTTTTTTCAAGCACGCGGACATACCGATGACGGAATTTTTACTGTCATTGAACCGTTAGGGATCCTGCTTGCTGGAGATTATTTATCAGATATCGAGTTTCCATTTATTTATGACAGTATGAGAATATGAAAAAACAATTGGAAAATTGGATTATATTTTAGTTCATTATCCAATTAAACTGTTAGTAACAGGCCATGGAAATGCAACTAGTGATGTTATTGAAATGAAGAAAAGGCAACAGGATGCACTGGAATATATTCAAGGACTGAAAGAAATGATTTCTGAGAAAAATCGGACTGGATTAGAGCAGTTAATAGAGGGCTGTAGGTTCCCCAGAAATTGCAAAAATGCCACGAACAAAATATATTGCAAATACAAAAGGAAGTGCTCTAATTCAGGGATATAGGAATGGACTAAATCGTTAAGGATGGAAAACGAATCCAATTTGGTGATCGCCATTAGAGCGGCTTCTCTTTTAAGACACAGCGTTTTAGAGGAGGAACTTCTTTTTATAATTTAAAAATTAGACATACTAAAAAGAAAGATAAAATGACACGGGAGTGCTGGAAATATGAATATCATCGAATATAACAGTCCAGAGAAGATATTAAAAGAGCAAAATCATCGCCCGCATCCGCTTCCCGATTTGCCTTGGGTTTCAACACAGAGATGGGAGGATGTGTTATTTCTGCATTGGCCCGTTTCACCTGATATACTGACACCACATATTCCGCAAAATCTCCAATTGGATTTGTATGAAGGTACTGCATGGATAGGAATTGTCCTTTTTCAAGTAAAAGGGATGCGTCCTGCGCTCCATGCCCTCATTTCCGTGGCTAAGCTCCTATCTTCAATTAAATGTGAGGACATATGTGACATATAATGGATTGCCGGGTGTCTATTTCTTCAGCCTTAATGTAGACTCAAAATTTGCTTGTTTAATGGCTAAAAACAGTCTATTCACTGCCATTTAGAAGGGCAAACATGAGAATGGACAAGCAAGGAGACTATATAAACATGGTAAGTGTTAGGAAAAAGGGTCAGTTCCCTGAAGAATTATCCTGTTCATATACTCCAGTTTCTTCAGTTTTCCAGCAACAAACAATATATTCGATCATTGGCTGTTGGAGCGTTATTGTTTATGGAACATAAAGAATAATCATTTATATAGAACAGATATTCATCATACAAAATGGAATTTTCAGAAGGCCGGAAGTGATGATCCGCTCTAATTCAATGGTGGGTTTTTGCAGCATCGTATACTCTTCCAGGATCATCCCGTCGTCCATTATGCCGACCTAGAAACAAGCTTTGTTCTGGCTTCCGGTAAAAGAAGAATGAAATTATTTTTCAAAATGATATTGACCAGAATAATAATAACTGTTAAAATTTCATTATTATCTTAAAATAATCAAAGATATTGATTATTATTAATCTAGTAAATTTTATGACAATATTGAATATAGAGCGATGATCGTTATGGGTCACACTATAACAGGAGCAGTTTCTGGAGAGACCGCAAATAATTTGCGGCGCCGAAGGGTTCACAATCTCAGGCAAAAGGACAGAAGAGTAACAAATACTATTTATTTGTTATTCTGACGTCTAAAGAGATTGGAGAAATCCAATCTCTTTTTTTATTATGAGAGTTATTATCCATCTGTTAATGATTAAATATGTTCACATGGCGAATAAAAGAATTACAGTTCGATATAGTTAACTATTAAAATATAATATGGGGGGAATTAACGTGGCACAGCAAGAATTAAAAAGGGATCTGAAAAATCGGCATGTTCAACTCATCGCGATTGGCGGTACGATTGGTACAGGATTATTTTTAGGTTCAGGTAAAGCGATACAATTAGCAGGTCCCTCTATCATTTTTGCCTATTTAATTGTTGGGATTGCATTGTTTTTTGTCATGAGGGCATTAGGAGAACTGCTCTTATCAAATGCAGGCTATCAATCATTTACGGACTTTGCTGTAGATTATATTGGACCGTGGGCAGGTTATGTGACAGGATGGACGTATTGGTTTTGTTGGATTATGACAGCTATGGCTGATATTATAGCTGTTGGTGTATATGTACGGTATTGGTTTGATATTCCGCAATGGGTACCTGCTTTAGTTGTTTTAGTCATTTTATTGGGGCTGAATTTACTAACAGTTAAGCTTTTTGGAGAGTTGGAGTTTTGGTTTGCCTTAATTAAAGTTATTACGATTCTTGCTTTAATCGTGATTGGGAGTTATTTTGCTAATCATTGGATTCCAAACAGATTCGGGAACTGTTTCTGTCAAAAATCTATGGGAATATGGCGGTCTATTTCCACATGGGATATCTGGCTTCTTACTTTCATTTCAAATGGTTGTATTTGCATTTGTCGGTGTTGAATTAGTAGGTGTATCTGCAGCGGAAACATCTAATCCACAAAAAAACATACCGTCTGCGATTAATAAAATTCCTTTGAGAATTCTATTTTTCTATGTGGGAGCACTTTTCATTCTTTTATGCATTAACCCATGGAATCAATTGAATGCTTCTAGCAGTCCTTTTGTAAAATGTTTAGTTTAGTCGGTATTCCAATTGCAGCAGGAATCATTAATTTTGTTGTTTTAACATCAGCAGCTTCAGCCTGTAATAGTGGTTTGTTTTCAACAAGCCGAATTTTATATAATTTAAGCAATCATAATGAGGGACCAGCTAAATTTGCTAAATTAAATAAAAATCATGTACCTAGTAACGCTTTGCTTACATCAGCGGTTGTCCTTTCTGTTGGAGCACTTTTAAGTAAGCTTATTCCGGAACAAGCTTTTGGTATTGTCACAACGATTAGTGCGATTTGTTTTATTTGGGTTTGGAGTATCATCTTAATTTCTCATATACGATATATGAAATCACGTCCGGATTTACGGGAAAAGTCAACTTTTAAAGCACCATTCACACCATTTATTAATTATGTGGTACTAGCACTATTTGCTTTTATATTAATCATTATGTTTTTTGCTGACGCAACGCGTACTGCTATTATTGTTACACCTATATGGTTCATACTATTATTCATCTTTTATGGAATCAGAATAAGAAAAAGCAGAGCATTCATTCAATTATCGAGGCTGAATCCCATTAAGGGTCAGCCTCGTTTTGTGAGATATTATCATAATTAGAACCGTATTTCTTTATACTTTTTGGCGAAAACTCTTTTTGGGTCAATTAATTGACGATCAAGAAGAATAATCCGCTGACAGCGACACACAATGTAATAAACCAGCCGGAATCGGTAAAATCCTCTTCTGTTTCCTTACTAAACTTTTTCATTTTAAACACCTCCCTGTAAAATCGCATTTTAAGTCTGAATT
>CAVYZI010000011.1:0-53658 GCA_963772915.1 uncultured Verrucomicrobiae bacterium | reverse complement strand
GATGAAGAGCGAGCAGTCATCGCGTCTCGGCGAACTCGTTTCCGAAGTTAGCCGCAAGGGATACTTCGGACGTGCGCAGCAGCGCGCGGCACGTCGGAAGAGTCCATGGAACCTGCTTGATCTACTATTCGGTATCGTATGCATGGGCGCGGCGTGGTGGACTTTCGTTCATGGCGTGTGGGCAGTTCGCAACCTGGTCCTGCCGCAACACGCTGTTTCATTTTCCACAGTTTTACACTCTCGATCCACTGGACTCGCGCCCATCATCTTTTTTGTTGCACCGCTATTTGCCGCCATTCCAGTCGGCCTACTCCTCTCGAACTGCATCGTTTGGCGCATCCCTCCATATCGCCGCGCATCGCAGCGAGAAGCCCAAGGCGTTTGGCATGCTTCATTTGTCGACGCGCAGAAAGATCTTTTATTATTCGCCCTATGCATGGGCTTGCCCGTTTTGATAGCATCATTTGTCGCTGCCTTGTTCTTACATGTGTGATCTCCATCTAACCCCTATGAAGAGAGTCAAGGGTGAGTATGGGAGCAGGTAAATTGGGTTTAGTTCATTGGTTGGTGGCTTGGGTTGGTTGTTGGGGGTGGTGGCATCTTCGGGATCGCTTCCTCTTCCTGGTGTGCGCGTAGGGTTAGTGTTTTGGCTTCCACGGCTCTTACTCCTATCCGTGCGTCTGCCCTGAGGCGAGAGCAGCCATTTGATCAATGCGATCGGGTGGAAGAGGAACGGGCGGCGGCCCAATCTATGGCGTCGAACTGGGAAGCCAGTGGTTCAGGTTAGACCACGGGCGCGCCGCACGTTCCAAAGTGTTTGCTTAGTTAGCTTAAGTCATTTCCTGGATGCTGGCTCCTTTCGCTAGATGCTGTTCCCCTCGAACTCTTGCTTTCGCTCTCTTTTCAAATGAGTCCGAGAGTTTCGGGTTTGAGCTGGCCGGTGCGGATGCGCCAGAGGTCGACTGCGAGGTGGCGCGCCACGGCCACAATCGCCTTCTTGCGCAGCGCGCCGGTGGCGCGGGAGCCTTGGCAGAGAAGGCCGAGGCGTTTCGCCACCGGCGGATACTGCGGCTGGAAGCGCACCATGCGCCAGGCGCACTCGACCAGGGCGGCGCCGGCTGTTTGCGTTCCGCCGCGCTGGCCTCTGCGGCGACCGAACACAGCCTGAGCCTTTTTCTTCGTGTTGGGCTCATAAATCCAATCGTGTTTTTGATCGTGGTGGCCCTTTGGCCGTGGTGGATCCTGTTCTTGTGGCTTATCAGCCCTTCGACAAACCCGAAACGCCTAGCCGGTCCGTGGCTCCGGCCGCGTTCAGTCGCGGCGCCTCTGCTGTTTAGAAGTCATGGAGGTTTTAGAGCCGCGGCCGAAACCCACCGGGTCTCCGGCGCCCGGATGACAAACAAGCGCCTCGCGCTACCTTGTGCCGATGACGCGACGGAAGAGTCGACTCGGGTGGTGGGTGGCCGGTTGCTGCCTGCTCGTCGCTTCGCTTTGCCTGGGGCGGCCGGTGGAGATCCGCCGCGCCTCCCCTGTCCCATCGCCAGCCCATGGCGCGAAGGGTGCGCCCGGGCAGGATGACTCGCTCAATCTTCATCCGCCTCCCGATCTTGCGCTCAAGCCGGAAGGCGAACGCAAGGTGCGAGCCCTGCTCGATTACGTTCGAGCGCTCGATCTCCAGGAGCGATGGGGAAAGCGAGAAGGCGCTGGCGGCTTTCCAGCGCGTGCTCAATATCGATCCGGGCGAAATCGATCTCGCCACTCGTGTCGCTTATCTGCTCACCCAGCAGGGCGATTATCCGCGGGCGATCGATATCCTGAAGGACGCGGTCAAAGCGCAGCCGAAGGAGCCCGAGCCTTATCTGCAGCTCGCCTACATCTACGCCAAGTATCTCAAGAAGATGGATCCGGCGATTGAATACGCGGAGCAGGCGATCAAGCTCGCGCCTAACGACATCGCCGGTTACCAGCGCCTGGCCGAGGTGCAACTGGCGGCGCGCGAGCACAAGGGCGCGATGCGGACCCTCGATCGCGCGGCCAAAGTGGAGACGAACGACCCATCCTACTGGACCCAACTGGGCAAGCTTTATCTCGCCCTCCTGTCGCAGCCAGAGAAGGGCCTGAAGCCGGAGGAGCTGGAAAAAGTGAACGGAGTTTTTCGCAAGGCGCTCGCCCTCGCCCCCGGGGACGCCTCTGATCCTGAAAGATGCGGCCGATTATTTCGCCGCCTCGCAGCAGGTGCAGGAGGCGATCCCGCTCTACCTGCGGGTGCTGGAGCTTCAGCCTAACGATTCTAACGCGCGGGAAAAGCTCGCGACCGGTTTTATGCTCACGAATCAGCGGGGCAAAGCGATCGAGATGCTGCAGGAGATCATCCAGCAGCATCCGGAAAAATATCAGCCCTACGAGCTGCTCGGCCGCGTGCTGGAGGAGGACGCCAAGGCATTGATCGAGGCCAGGAAACTGGATAAGGCCAAAGCGGAATATTCCAAAGCCGCCGCCGCCTACGAGCAGAGTCTGCTCATCAACCCGGCCCAGCCGGATAATTATGTCCACCTCGCCGAGCTGCTTGTCTTCAATTTGCGCGACAACGATCGCGCGGTGCGAGTTCTGAAAGAAGCGCGCCGCCATTTCCCGACCGCGCCGCAGATGACCTATCTGCTGGCGGTCGCTCTGCGCGAGGCGAAACACGAGCAGGAGTCGGTCGCGACCTTCGAGGAAGCGGTGCACGAAGCGGAAGCGCAGGGCGCAGGACATCCTCAATGGGCGTTTCTACTTTGAATATGGCGCGGCCGCGGAACAGGCCGGCCTTTACGAAAAGGCGGCCGAGCTTTTCAAGCAGTCGATCGATGAAGATCCGGCGGATGCGGCCGAGGCCTACAACTATCTCGGCTTCATGTGGGCGGACCAAAATACCCATCTGGAGGAAGCGGAGGAATACATCAAACGGGCGCTGGCGGCCGAACCGGAGAACGGCGCCTTCCTCGACAGCCTGGGCTGGCTGCATTATCGGCAGGGCAACTTTGAGCAGGCTCTGCCCGAGCTGCTGAGCGCGGCGGCGGCGCTGAAGGCCGATGACCCGACGGTCTTCGAGCACATCGGCGATACCTACGCCGGCCTTGAATCAGACTCCCAAGGCAATCGAGTTCTGGCAAAAGGCGCTGGCGCTCGATCAGACTAACAAAAAGCTGGCAGCCAAGATCGAGGCGGCTAAGACTCGGATCAGCCGGAACGAGCCGCCGCAGGCGTCCCCGATGAAGTGAAGAAGTATCCAACACCCTGGCAGCGCAAGACGATGTGGGCGTCGCTCACCGCGATCTTCGTCGTCGTGCTCATCGTTATTGTGAGCACGGTCGTGTGGGTGGGAGCGAACCTGATCGCGTTTCTCCAGCCGATTCTCATCCCGGTCGCGATCGCGGTCATTCTGGCTTACCTCCTCGACCCGCTTGTCACCTACCTGGCCGGGCGCGGGTTTGGCCGCACGAGGGCGATCCTTGTTCTCTTTGTTCTCGTCTTTTTCTCCATTGCCGGGCTGGCGGCCTGGATCGTGCCGATGATTTCCGTGCAGAGCGCGAGTCTGGCGCGGCAGTTGCCGGGTTTCACGGTCCACGTGCGCGATCGGGTAGTCGATCTCATGTATCGCTATGAGCACACCTTTGGCCTGGGTGAAAAGGCGAGCCACACCGGCGCCGCCACCGGTCTGGTAAACTGGCTCCTGGCCGGACCGACTCCGGCCACGGCCACGCCGACACCGAGCCCGCTTCCGAGCGCCACTCCGCTCCCGGGCAACGGCGAGGTGATCGCGCCAGCGCCGACCAAATTCACCTCCGCCGACCGACAGCGGATTCAGGAATGGGTGCAAAAGCAATTGCCGGCGCTGGAAAAACAGTTGCCGGATCTGATCGCGAAATTGTGGACCCTGGTGAAGACGAGCGTGGGCGGTTTCCTCGGCGTGACCGGATTCCTCCTCAGCCTGGTGATGGTGCCGATCTACTCGTTTTTCCTCCTCAAGGAACGCCCTGCGATCGAGCGCCGCTGGCGGGAATACCTGCCGCTGCGCAATTCCCCGCTCAAAAACGAAGTCGGGGATACCCTTTCCCAGATCAACAGCTATGTCATCGCCTACTTCCGCGGCCAGCTCCTCGTCTGTCTGGTCGACGGGCTCCTCATCGGCACGGCGCTCACCCTCTTCGGCCTGAACTTCGCGCCGCTCATCGGTTTGCTGGTTGTTCCCCTAACGATGATCCCCTACCTCGGAATCGTCATCTGCTGGATCCCCGCCGTTCTCATCTCGGCCGCGCAATGGGGCGACTGGTGGCACCCGCTTTGGGTCACCGTCATTTTCATTATCGTGCAAAATCTGGAGGGGATGTTTTACGCCCCGCGCATCGTTGGGAACTCCGTCGGGCTTCATCCGATGACGGTCATTGTCTCCATTTTCATGTGGGGCCTGCTCATCGGCGGGCTGCTCGGCCCACTTCTCGCCATCCCGCTCACCGCCACCCTCAAGGTGCTCCTCGCCCGCTACGTCTGGGGGCGGCGTCTGCGGGAGGAGGTGATGGAAAACCTCGAGGACGAGCCGGTCGCGGTTCCGGATGAAGAGGAAGCCGAACCAGCTCGTTAGGCGAAAACGCCCGGGCCGGTTCGGTCGGCGGAGCGCGGGAGATTGCCAATCCGCGGTGCGCGATGTTAGGGAACGGGACCATGTCAAAGGAGCCAGGACGAGTTCGTCGCAAACGCCGCAGCCGGGTCTCGTGGCAGCGCGCCCCGCAACTGCGGAGCGGTCTCGTCATTTCGCTCTTCGTCATCCTCGGTTTCGGCGTCGGTCTTTTTGCCTTCTCTTCCGCGCACAAAGGCTGGAATCGCTGGCAGAAAACCCGTCTCCTGGCCGAGGCCGGGCATCGCCTCGACGAAAACAACCTGGCCGAGGCCGAGGCCATGGCGCACAAAGCTCTTGCGATTGATCCCGACTCGCTTGTCGCCATCCGCATTCTCTCCGAAGCGACCGAAAAACAGAATCGGGCCGAGACCGTGGCGTGGCGGGCGCAGATCGCGCGCCTCAGTCCCAGCCTCGAAAGCCAGCTCAACCTCGCCTCCGCCGCGCTCCGCTTTGGCCAGCTCGAAGTGGCGCGCGATGCGCTGCAGCAGGTCGCACCGCGGGAACGGGAGAAAGCCGCCTATCATGTGGTGGCCGGCTGGCTTTCCCGCGCCCAGGGAAATGTCGCGGCCGAGGAACGCCATTTCGCCGCTGCCGTGGCCCAGGAGCCGAAGAACGACCTCTACCAATTCAATCTCGCCGTCCTCCAAATCCTCTCGCCTGATCCGGAGAAAAACGCCGCCGCTCGCAATCAGCTCGAGCGCCTGAGCAAGGTGGCGCAGTTCCGCACCGAAGCGCTGCGCGCCCTGCTCGAAAACGCGCTCCGCCAAAACCAATCCGACGCCGCCAATGCGCTCGCCCAGGAACTGCAGATGAGCCCGCAGGTTACCTTCGCCGATGACCTCCTCTGTCTCGATCTTTACCGCAAACTCAATCCGACAAAGTTCGATGCCCTGCTCGAGAAAGTGCAACCGGTCGCGGCCCGTCACGAGCACGATCTGGCGCAGTTAATCGAATGGATGAACAAAAACGGCCTCGCCGCCCGGGCCTTGAAGTGGAGCGAAAAACTGCCCGATGACCTGACCAATCGGCCGCCGGTGGTGAGCGCGGTCGCGGCCTCGCTCGCCCTCACCAAAAACTGGTCGCGCCTCAAACGCTGGACGCGGAGCGGCTCGTGGGGCGAGGAAGAGTATTTGCGCCTCGCCTACCAGGCCTATGCGACGGGTCAAGCCCGGCACGGCGCGGCCGAGGCCGAGTTCGATGCGCTCTGGGCCTCGGCCCAAAAAGCCGCCGCCGCAAATCCCGACCATCTCCTCGCGCTCGCCCGCCTTGCTTCAAAATGGAACCTGCTGCGCGCAGCCGAGCCGCTCTGGCTGGAGGTCGCCAAAAAATCCACCGCCCGACGCGAAGCGCTCGACGCGCTCGACCGGATTTATCGGGCAGCGAACGATCTGCCGAACCTGCTCCTGACCGCCCGACGCTTGCACGAGACCTCGCCCGAGGAGGCGGGGCTGACGGCCAACGTCGCCCGTTTCGACCTCCTGCTCGATCGTAACACGGACGAGGGCCGCACCCTGGCGGAGCAGGCTTACAAGAAAATGCCTAACGACCCGGCCGTCGCGGTCACCTACGCCTTCGCGCTCTACAGTGCCGGCCGCACCGCCGAGGGTCTCCAGGTTCTGCAAAAGCTTTCGCCCGAAGAACTGCGCGATCCGCACGTCGCGGTCTACGCCGCCCTGCTCTACGACGACGAAAACCAACTCGAAGCCGCCAACCAATACCTCGCGATCGCGCGCGCCGGCCGCATCTTTCCCGAGGAAAAACAACTTCTCCAGGAAATCGCGAACCGCCGCCAGAACGCCGCCCCTTCGCCTAACGAGGCCTCGCCCTCTCCGACCCCGCGCTGAGAAACACGGACGGGACTGCGCCCGTCCCTCCAGGTGGTCAGCTCGTGCCCGCTCGTTGGCGGAGGACAAACTCCGCCAGGGGAGGTCGGTCGGATACGTGATCTTGAAGTTCGGCTCTTCGTTAGGCACGAGCACCACTTTGCCGCCAATTCGCTCGACCGCCGAGATTTCGTCCGTCACTTCGGCCGCGGCGGCCGATCGACCGCCGCGTATGCTCGGGCCAGCAGCTCGCGTCCGAAAATCTGCGGCGTCTCGACTGCGAACAGGTTTTCCCGGGCGACCCCGCCCGTCACCACCAGTTGCTCGTCGACCCGCTTCAAGGTATCGCGGATCGGCGTGCCCGAAGCCGCTCCACCGTGGGCGCGCGCCAACTGCAAAATCCGCTCGACCAGCTCCGGCCTAACGAGCGGGCGAGCGGCGTCGTGGACCGCGACAAAATCAACCGCGGCCGCGAGCGCTTCGAGCCCGCGCTGGACGGAGTCCTGTCGGCGCGCCCCGCCCGGGATGACGGCCGCGACTTTCCGGAAACCCTCTGTCCGGATGAGCTCTTCGTAATCGGAGAGCCGCTCCGCGCGGGCAACGACGACGATGTCGGCGACGGACGCGGTTTGTTCGAAGGCGGCGATGGAATGGGCCACGACCGGCTTGCCCGCGAGCGGAGCGAAGAGCTTGTCGAAGCCCATCCGCTGGCTGCTGCCGCCGGCGACGATGATCGCGGTCAGCATGGGAGCCGCGAGAACGTTTTCTTCATCCCAACTGCCGCTGCACTTCCTGGCTCAGAGTCCGCCCATCAGCGCGCCCAGCAACTTTCGGCCCCAGCGCTTTCATGACCGCGCCCATCTGCGCCTTGGAGGTTGCGCCCACTTCCGCGATCGTTTCCCTAACGATGCGGGAAAGATCCTCCGCGCTCATCGCGGCCGGGAGGTAGCCGTTCAAAATTGCGAGTTCGCTCTTCTCCTTCTCCGCCAGCTCGGCCCGGCCGCCTTTCTCGAAGCTCTCGATCGAGTCCTGCCGTTGTTTGACCTGTTTGCGAATGACCTGCGTCGCCTCCGCGTCGTCCAGCTCGCCGTCGGCGCCCGACTTCTCGATCGCGGCGTATTTCAAGGCGGACTTCAACATCCGCAGGACGCCGAGCCTGGTCGCGTCTTTGGCGCGCATTGCGTCTTTCAGGTCGGAATCGATTCGTTGGGCAAGGGTCATGGTTTGGAAGAAATGATTTACGTCAGGCAACAGCCAGCTCGCGCGCCGGGGCTCGCGAGGGGGAGTCTGCGCAATGGTCGAACCGATCTCGAGCCAGCCGGCTTCGTCGAAAAACCAGACCCGCCGATCGAGTTTCACAAAAACGGACCGGCGTGGGATCGAAGCCGTTCATGGGAAGCAAAATCTCGGCCCGAAAAGCATCGCCTTCGTAGCGGCCGACACCCGCGATATCACCAGTCGCGAGATCGATCAGGTCGAGCCGGGCGCGGCGCCCGGGGAGCGTCGCGCGGAGGCGTCGCCAACCGCCCGCGAGGTCGTGGCCGAGGAGATAAAGTGAAGTCTCTTCCGCCCGCAACGGCTTGAGGGTAAAGGCGACTCGCAAGTGCAGCGCATGACGATCGCGCGCGCTGGAGTGGATCGGACTGTCTCCAGCCGGCGACATTTTTTCGGGGCCGATCACGAACCGCTCCGGGCGTTGGGCATAAGAAAGGAAGCGCCGGCGCGAGAGCGCGACCTGGGTGAGGTGGCAGACGATTGCGCGCCGCTTTGCCCGCTTTTCCAAAGCGCTGTGCGGCAGTTCGCAGGCGGCGCGGAGGAACGATTCGCTCGCGCCGTGGACGAGATAATGGAGGCGGGTCAAATGAGGCTGCGGTGCGAGGTAATGAGCAATCGCGAGCCCGAGCAGAATCGCCAGTCCACTGTGGTCGGGATGCGTGTCGGCGGCCGAAGGCAGGAGCAGATGGGTCGGTTCCCACTGCTGGATGAGTGTGGGCGAGACGGCGCAACGTTGCCTCAGAGCCTTGGAGAAGCAGATCCGTCAGGCCCTGATCGGGGAGCGAGAGAAACTCGACCTGGTCCGGCCCGAACCCGAGGAGGCCGAGCGCCGCCAGCGCCTCCCGCTGGCGCCGCGCGCCCCAGCGCCGCCGGTCGCTCTCCCGCAGGCGCAGCTTGCGTTCGAGCAGGCGTTGCGGCCAGCAGTTGCGCTCGCCGTTCGTCGCGTAAATCACGCGGACCGTCGCGCCCGCCGCCGCGGCGCGTTGGAGAAAAATTCCGGCCGCGAGCGATTCGTCGTCCGGGTGGGGGGCGAACATCATCACGCGGGAGCGCGAAGTGAGGAGCGGCAGGTTCATTTGGGAATCCCGGTCTTAGCAGAACTAATCGCGGGTGCAAGCCGCGACGGTCGTGCCTTTGTCGTCCTCTCTCCTGCTCCTGCTCATAATCCTGCTCCTAATCCATTTCGGCGCACAAAGATCAGGAGCAGGAGCGAGAGCAGGATTAGGAGTGGAAAATCAGACCTGCTTGCAAATGTCAAGGTGGCGCAGCTTTTCGACGCAAGTCTGAAGCGAGTCGACATCGGTCACGCTCCAGACTTCGACGCCTTTGCGCGTGCGCTGGAGCAAACCGGCCAGGACCCCGCCGGGACCGAGCTCGAGAAACAAATCGCACCCCATCTCGAGCATCCGCTCCATGCAATCGGTCCAACGGACGGTGCTCGTCACCTGGTCCTGAAGGGTGCGGCGAATCTCGGGCAAGTCTCGACCTCCCCCCCGGTGACGTTGCTGATGACGGGGAGGTCCGGCTTTTGGAGGGCGACTTCGAGCAGGGCCGAGCCCAGCTTTTGGTAGGCGCTTTCCATGAGGCGGGAATGATAGGCGCCGGCCACATTGAGGAGGGTGGCGCGGCGAATCCCATGCTCCTTCGCCAACCCGACGGCGAGCTCGACTTTGGCGCGTTCACCCGAGATTACGATTTGCCCGGGCGAGTTGAGGTTGGCCACATCCACGTCGGTGTCGGCCGCCAGCTGGCGGACGGCGGATTCGTCGCCGCCGATCATCGCTGCCATCGCGCCGTTAGTCGCTTCGCAGGCGGCCTGCATGAGGGTGCCGCGCTCTTCCACCAGCCGCAGCCCATCCTCAAAAGAAAAGGTCCCGGCGGCGGCGTGCGCCGTCCATTCGCCTAACGACAAGCCGGCCGCCGCGGTGACCGGCATCTGGCCCGCGATCTCGCGCAGCACGCTGAGACAGGCGAGCCCGTGCACGTAGAGCGCGGGCTGGCAGTTGGAAGTGCGGGTCAGTTCCTCGAGCGGACCGTGCCAGGCGATCTCGCTCAACTTGCGGCCGAGCACTTGGTCGGCGCGCTGGAACAAATCGGCCGCCTCGTTGAATTCCCGGGCCAGATCCTCGCCCATCCCCACGGCTTGCGCGCCCTGACCGGCGAAGAGTAGTGCGATTTTTCTCATCGTGCTCTCGATCATGCGTCGCATGCCGCCAGATTCAAATCCAGAATCGGGTTCCCCGCCCGGAAAAAGGTGGATTCGCTCCCTAGTTTTCCTAGTTTTCAGGCCGGGAACGATCATGCAACGACCACTTCAATTCCACCGGCGCCAACCAGCCATCCTGCGACCCATCATCATCTTTGCGGCCGTCGCGTTCGCGATCTTCTCGGGCACATGCCCCGCCGACTGTCTCGCTCCGGAGCACCATCAATTCGATTTCTGGATGGGCGACTGGGCGATCAAACAAAAAATTCTGAAGGCGGACGGCAGTTGGTTCGAAGCCAACGCGACGACCAAAGTTTCTCCGATCCTCGGCGGCTGCGCTCTGGTGGAGCACTGGAACGGAGACGTTCTGTTTTTCTGGGAAGGAATGAAGGAAGCCGAGCCACTCCAAGGTTTCAGTATTCGCGCCTACGATCCGAAGACGAAAAAGTGGGTCATCTCCTGGATGGATACGCGCCATCCTCGCCTGGCGGATTTTGTCGGAGGCTTCTCCGAGGGCCGGGGCGAGTTTTTCAGAAAGACGCCCGCGCCGGATGGGAAAGAGACGACCACGCGGATCACCTTTTCTGACATCACTCCGACAAGCGTGCACTGGGATCTGGCCGTCTCCTCGGATGAGGGCAAGACCTGGCGAACCCTTTGGATCATGGAGATGACGCGGCCAAAGATCGATCCGCGGCCATAGACGGAGGCCGGCGACTTTCCTACTTGCGCGGCGAAGCAGGGTTGCGAGCATAAAGCCTCGCAATGCCCGATACGACCCGCGAAATCGAAGCGCCCGATCCCCTCGCCCGCACTCTGCAGGCGGAGGCGGAGACCGGGCCTAACGACGATCTGGTGGGCGAGAAGATGATCCTCAACATGGGGCCGTCGCACCCGGCGACCCACGGGGTTTTGCGTCTCGTCCTCGAACTGGACGGCGAGCTGGTGACGAAGGCGACGCCCGATGTCGGCTACCTCCACCGCGGCGACGAGAAGATCGCGGAGAACATGCAATACAACCAGTTTGTCCCCTACACCGACCGGCTCGATTATCTCGCCCCGCTCGCGAACAACGTCGCCTACGCGCTCGCGGTTGAGAAATTGATGGGCTGGGAACTGCCGCCGCGCGGCAAGGCAATCCGGGTCATCTGCTGCGAGACGGCGCGACTTTCCGCCCACTTGCTGGGCCTGGGTGCGATGGCGCTCGACCTCGGCGCGATGACGGTTTTCCTCTACACCTTCACCGAACGCGAAAAGCTCTACAATTTGTTCGAACTCCTGACCGGGGCGCGCTTCACCACCTCCTACACTCGGGTCGGCGGACAGATTCGCGATTTGCCGGAAACCTTCATCCCGCAACTCGAAGCATTTCTCGATGGTTTCATCCCGCAGCTCGATGAGATCGATCGGCTCCTCACTCGCAACCGCATCTTCGTCGATCGCACCCGGGATATTGGCGTGATCACAAAAGACCGCGCCATCGCTTACGCCATTTCCGGCCCGAATCTGCGCGGGAGCGGGATCGAGCACGATCTGCGGCGCAAACATCCCTATCTCGATTACGAGCAATATGACTTCGAGGTCGCGATCGGGAGCGCGGGCGATTGCTACGATCGTTATCTGGTGCGGATCGAGGAGATGCGGCAGAGCGAGCGCATTCTGCGCCAGGTGATCGACAAGTTGCCTTCCGGCCCGATCAACGTCGTCGACTGGAAAAACATGCTTCCGCCCAAGTCCCGCGTGCATGACGAAAATGGAGGAGCTGATCCACCATTTCATCGTCGTGACGGAAGGGCTCGACGCCCCGCCGGGCGAAGTTTATTTCGGGGCCGAAAACCCGAAGGGCGAGCTGGGCTTTTACATCAACAGCAAAGGGGGCGGCGTGCCGCATCGCCTGAAAATCCGCTCGCCCTCTTTCGTAAACATCAGCATTCTACCCGAACTCCTGCCCGGCTGCATGATGAGCGATGTGGTCGCGGTTCTCGGCAGTCTGGACTTCGTGATGGGAGAATGCGACAGATGAAAAACCTATGAAAAGCAAGACTCAACTCCTCGGACTCCTCCTCGCTCTTTGCGCGCTCCTGTCGTTAGGCGCGTGCCATCGCGGCCTCTCCGGCTCGAAGCTGACGAGCGCCAACTACGACCAGATCACCCTCGGCATGTCGAAGGCGCAGGTCGAAACCATCCTTGGGCCGCCGACCAGTGCCGAAACCAAGGACATGGTCATTTTCAAGAAAACCACCTACCGCTACGAGGACGGGAAAAAGTTCGCCATGATCACCTTCAAGAACGACGAGGTCGACAGCAAGGACACGAATCTGGGGCGCGAACCGTAGTCGGCCTGCGGCTGAAATGACGAAGCACGAATGACGAAATCCGAAGGAAATCCGAAGGCCGAAGGTCGAGGCCGGCGGCCCCGGCTCGCTTCGTCATTCGTCATTCCTTCGGCCTTCGTCATTCGTGCTTCGTCATTTGAAAACTTCTTATGAAAACCGTCCTCCGATTGCGCTTCGCCGCGCTCCTCCTCGCCGCGCTCGTCGCCTTCACCTCCTGTCATGGCAAACGCCTGACGAAGGCGAACGTCGACGAAATCTCGACGGGATGAGCCGTAAACAGGTCGAATCGATCCTCGGCCCGCCGACCTCGGTCGATAGCACCAACCTGCTCGTGACGAAGAAGGTCACCTACACCTACAAGCAGGGCGACGGAACGGTCACGATCGTTTTCTTTAACGACGAGGTCGCGACCAAGGAAAGCAACCTCCACGATTAGCCGTCATCCGTGGAGGCGACGATGACGACGAACGTTCCGGCCGAGCTGGAGCGAAAAATGGACGAGGCGATCGGCCATTACCCGGCCGAGCACAAACGAAGCGCCTCCATGCCCCTGCTCCATCTTTGGCAGGAACATTTCGGCTACATCAGCGATGAGGCCGTCACCTGGATCGCGGCCAAGCTCGGCCTCGAGCCGATCAACATCCTCGAGCTGGTCACCTTCTACCCGATGTATCGCCAGGCGCCAGCCGGGCGAAAACACATCCGCGTCTGCCGCACCCTGAGCTGCGCGATGGCGGGCGCCTATCCGTTGATGGAAAACCTCGCCCGCCTAACGAAGATCGATCGCGATCATCAGGGCGCCGGAATGCACACTCCTGTTCGCCGTCAGTCCGGACGGCGAATACAGCATCGAATTCGTGGAATGCCTCGCCAGTTGCGGCACCGCCCCGGTCTGCATGCTCGACGATGCACTGCACGAAAACGTCGTCCCGGAAAACGCGCCCGCGTTTCTCACTCGTCACCCGTCACCGGTCACTCGCCCCTCGCCCCATCCCCTCGAGCGCCGCCTTGTCTTCCAAAACATCGGGCGCAGCGACTACACGATCGACATCGATTGTTACCTCAAACACGGCGGCTACGAGGAGCTGCAGGGCGGCGATCAACGCTGACCCGGGCCGACATCGTCAACGAGGTCAAAACCTCCGGGCTGCGCGGGCGGGGCGGAGCCGGTTTCCCCTGCGGCGTGAAATGGAGCTTCATCAAGCCGGACGAAGCAAAGCCGGTCTACCTCATCTGCAACGCCGACGAATCCGAGCCGGGCACGTTCAAGGATCGCTACATCATTCATCAGGATCCGCACCAGTTGCTCGAAGGGATGTTGATCAGTTGTTTCGCGCTCAACGTCCACACCGCCTACATCTACATCCGGGGCGAATTTCCGGAGGGCGCGAAGATCCTCGAGCACGCGATCGAAGAAGCGCGCGCCAAAAATTTTCTCGGAAAGAACATGCTCGGGACCGGCTTCGACGTGGAGTTCTACATCCATCGCGGCGCCGGCGCCTACATCTGCGGGGAGGAAACTGGCCTGATCGAATCGCTCGAAGGCAAGCGCGCCTATCCGCGGATCAAGCCGCCCTATTTCCCCGCCGTCCTCGGGCTCTACATGTGCCCGACGATCGTGAACAACGTCGAGACCCTCTGCCATGTGAAGCACATCATCGCGATGGGCGGCGCGCAATACGCCAGGCTGGGCCGGCCTAACAATACCGGCACCCGCATCATGTGTGTGAGCGGCGACGTCGTGCGGCCGGGTTATTACGAGATCGAGGTCGGCGCCATCACGATGGGTCAGTTGCTTAACGAGATGGCGGGCGGAGCAAAGCCCGGGCGCAAGATCAAAGCGGTCATTCCCGGCGGCAGCTCGGCCAAGGTCCTGCGCGCCGGCGATCGCTACAAAATAAAAGATCAGGAAGTCGGCTTCGACGATATCCCGCTCGATTTCGATTCGCTGGCCGCGGCCGGCTCCATGGCCGGCTCGGGCGGCGTGATCGTGCTCGATGATTCACGCGACATGGTCTGGGCGCTGAACAACATCAACGAATTCTATGCCCACGAGAGTTGCGGCCAGTGCACGCCCTGCCGCGAGGGCTCGCTTTGGATGAAGAAGATCACCGAGCGGATGTTGTTAGGCGGCGGTTCCGTCCAGGATCCGGCGACGCTAAAAAACGTGGCCGACAACATCGCCGGCCGCACCATCTGCGCCTTCGGCGAAGCCTGCGCCTGGCCGACCCAAAGTTTCCTCGACAAATTCCCTGATGAATTCGCCGCCCGCGCCCAGAAGCCGGTCCCGCCGCCCCTCCCGCCGGAATACACCTCGGGCGAACTGATCGCCGAAACCGAAATCCCAACCGTCGCCCTCGCCCACGACCCCGGCTGGGACAAAGCCGGCGCCGCCGGAACGATCTGATGAATCTGGAAACCAGGAAGCCAGGAGAGGAATTAGGAAATCGCGCGCTTACCGAGCGAATCATTGGGGCGGCAGTTCGCGTCCATCGCGAGTTGGGACCCGGATTCCTCGAATCAATCTACGAAGAAGCCCTCTCGGTCGAGTTGCGTTTGCTTGAGTTGACCTTCGAGCGCCAGAAACCGGTGCCCATCTTCTATCGGGGCCATCCAGTTGGCGAGCACCGGCTTGATCTCCTGATCGAATCCCAGGTCGTCCTTGAACTAAAGGCGACCAGTGGCTTGGACAAGATTCACTTCGCAGTCGTCCGATCGTATTTGAAGGCGCTCGGATTAAGGGATGCTTTGCTTCTAAATTTTGCCGGCACGCGACTCGTCGTGAAGCGAGTCGGGCGCGAATACCATCCGCACAATGAGGAGGAGATCAGCCTTTGACCTCCTGGTTTCCTGGCTTCCAGATTCATGCCTAACGATTCTCAACCGCAGATGGTCAACGTCCAGATCGACGGCGTCTGGCACCAGTTCCCCAAAGGCACGCGCCTGATCGAGGCCTGCGAGCAGGCCGGCAGCTTTGTCCCGCGCTATTGCTATCACAAGAAGCTCTCCTCCCCCGGCAACTGCCGAATGTGCCTGATCGAAATGGGCATGCCGAAAATGGGCTCCGATCGCAAACCCGTCCTCGGCGACGATGGCAAACCGGAGATCAACTGGATGCCGCGTCCGCAAATCTGTTGCGCGACCGATGTCTCCGAAGGCCTCGGGGTGCGCACCAATTCGCCGCTGGTCGAGGAATGCCGGCGCGGGGTGATGGAATTTCTCCTCATCAATCATCCGCTCGATTGCCCGATCTGCGATCAGGCGGGCGAATGCCGCCTCCAGGAATTCAGCGTCGAGTACGGCCGGCAGGATTCGCGTTTCCTCGAGAACAAAGTGAAGAAGCCGAAAAACGTCGAGCTCGGCCCGCGCGTCACGCTCGACGACGAGCGCTGCATCCTCTGCTCGCGCTGCATTCGGTTCTCGAAAGAGATCGCGCACGACGACGTCCTCGGGTTCATCGATCGCGGCAGCCACACGCGTTCTCACCGCCCATCCGGGGAAGCGCCTGGAGAACAATTACTCGCTCAACACGGTCGACATCTGCCCGGTCGGCGCCCTCACCTCCTCGGATTTTCGTTTCAAGATGCGGGTCTGGTTTTTGAAGGAAACGAAAAGCTTCTGCACGAGCTGCGCGACCGGCTGCAACACGATCATCGGTTCGCGCGAGAGCGTCATTTATCGCCAGACGCCGCGCGAAAACGACGCCGTCAATTCCTGCTGGATGTGCGACTACGGCCGGCTCAATTTCGATTATCTGCAAAGCGATCGCCGGCTCCTCGAGCCGCTCGTGCGCGAGAACAACATGCTCCAACCGGCCACCTGGCAGCACGCCATCGCCAGCGTCGCCGCCCAGCTTAAGCCGCATCGTCGGCTGGCAAACCGCCATCCTCGCTTCCGGACGGATGACGAATGAGGAATTGCTGGCTCACCGGCCGGCTCGCGGAATTGTTAGGCGTGACTTTGATCGATATCGTGCCCGCGCAGCGGGGAGGGCGACGACATTCTCCTGAGCGCCGACCGCAAACCCGAACACGAACGGCGCTCGCCTCCTGCGCATCGGTTCGGGTGCGGGCGATGTCCTGCCCCATATCAAGGAAGCGATCTGGTCGGGCCAGATCCGCGCTCTCATTTCGTTAGGCGAAAATCCGCTTCGGCTCGGGATCACCACCGATCACCTCGAAGCGGCTCCCGGTTTATGTCGTGATGGATCTGCTCTCGAACGAAACCACCGACTTCGCCAGTGCCGTCCTCCCGTCGTTAGGCTTCGCCGAGAAGCGCGGCTCGATGATCAACGGCAAGGGCCGCCTGCAACGGCTCAATCGCGCCGTCCGCGGCCCCGGGCAGGCGCGCGATGATTGGGAGATTTTGCGCGACCTCATCCAGGCGCTCTCCGGCGGCAATGGCATCTACACGATCGAAGACGTCTTTCGCCAGATGAGCGAAGCGGTCCCAGAATTGAACGGCCTGACCTTGAGCCGGATCAGCGATCTCGGCGTGCATTGGTACATGAACGACGAACCCGAATCGCACGAAATCCGCATCGGAATGACGAACCTGACGAAGCCAGAAACACGTGCGCGACGCCCGTCTTTCCTCATTCGGGACTTCGTCATTCTTCGTCATTCGTCATTCGGACTTCGTCATTCAACAATGACCTTCCTCGTCCTCACCTCGCTTCTGAAAATCATCGGGATCGTTTTCCTGATCATCCTCCCGATGGTTTCCTACGCCGTCTACGCCGAGCGGCGCGTCAGCGCGCTGATCCAGGATCGCCTCGGTCCCAATCGCGTCGGACCGGCCGGCCTTTTCCAGCCGGTGGCCGACGCCATGAAGTTCATCCTGAAAGAGGATTTCACCCCGGCCCACGTGAACACCTTTTACTACTGGCTCGCCCCCTGTCTCGCGATGGTGCCGGCCATCATGACGATCGCGGTCGTGCCCTACGGCAGCACCCTCTTCGGCGTTCCGATGGTGATCGCCGATATCAACGTCGGCGTCCTCTATGTCTTCGCCATCGCGTCGTTAGGCGTCTACGGGATCGTCATCGCCGGCTGGTCCTCGAATTCGAAGTATCCCTTCCTCGGCGGGGTCCGCTCCAGCTCGCAAATGATCTCCTACGAGCTTTCGTTAGGCCTGGCCGTCATCCCGATCTTCCTCCTCGTCGGCCAACTCCGCCTCACCACCATCGTGCAATATCAGATCGAGAATGGCTGGATGATCGCGCCCTTCATCGGCCATTGGACGGACGGCTGGAAATGGCTCCTTGCCGTCCCGATGCTCATCTCCTTCGTTGTTTTCACAATCGCGATCTTCGCCGAGACGAACCGCCTGCCTTTCGACTTGCCGGAGGCGGAGACCGAGTTGGTGGGCGGTTATCACACCGAATACAGCTCGATGAAATTCGCCCTCTTTTTTCTCGGTGAATACGCCGCCATGATCACCGGTTCGGCCATCATCGTGACTCTCTTCCTCGGGGGCTGGCATCTGCCGGTCCCGTGGTGGAATCACGCCCACGGTTTTCACTGGCTCCTGATCGACGGTTCGTTAGGCGGCTGGCGCGGCGTCCTGGGCGGCCTTTTCAACATCTTTTGTTTCTTCGCCAAGGTCACCGTGCTCCTTCTCTTCTTCATCTGGGTGCGCTGGACCCTGCCGCGTTTCCGTTACGATCAACTCATGCGCCTGGGCTGGGTCTTCTTTTTCGAAATCGCACTCGTCAACATCTTCCTCGCTGCCATCATCATCGCGGCCATGCCGCGATGATGAAATGACGAAATCCGAATGACGAAGCTCGAAACAATGACGAATGACGAAGCCCGAAATTTTTCGAGCGCGGCCGGCATTTTGTCGTTCGGGTTTCGTCATGACTTCGTCATTCGGATTTCGGATTTCGTCATTTAGCCCCATGGCCATCACCGTTCGACGTCCCAACCTGAGCTGGTCGGAGAAGGTTTACCTTCCCGCGATCTTCAGCGGGATGGCGATCACGCTGCGCCACCTCAAGAACATGCTCACCGGCCGGACCAAGGTGACGATGCAATACCCCGAGCAGAAATGGGACAGCCATCTGCCCGATCATTATCGGGGCGCGCCCGCCCTGGTGAAGGACGAGAAGGATCGGGTGCGCTGCGTCGCCTGTCAGCTTTGCGAGTTCATCTGTCCGCCGCGCGCGATCAAGATTGTGCCGGGGGAGATTCCGTTAGGCGACCGCTTTGCCAAGGTGGAGAAATTCCCGGAAGAATTCGACATCGACATGATCCGCTGCATCTACTGCGGGATGTGCGAGGAGGTCTGCCCGGAACAGGCGATTTTCCTGCGCAAAGATTACGCCATCACTGGCTACACCCGCGACCAGATGGTGCACGACAAGGAGAAGCTGATCGAGATCGGCGGCACCCTGCACGGGCTGGTTTTGAAATGGAACGACAAAAAGTAAGTAAAAGGGTTCAGAGATTCAGGTTTCAGAAGAACCGGAGCGCTGTCCTGCCCCTGAACCCTGAACTCTGAATCCCTTTTACCTTTTCCATGTCTCCCACCTTTTTCTGGATCGCTTCCGCGCTCATGCTGATTTTCGGCGCGGCGGTCATTATCAACCGCAATCCGGTGGCGAGCGCGCTCAGCCTGGTCGTCTCCTTCCTCGGGCTGGCCGCGCTCTTCATGTCGCTCGATGCCTTTTTCATCGGCATCATTCAGGTGCTGGTCTACGCCGGGGCGGTCATGGTGCTGTTCCTCTTCATCATCATGCTGCTCGATCTGCGGGCGGAGGAACGGCGCCGGATCAACTTCGTCGCCTTTGCCGGCGGCGCCGCGGTCGCGATCATTTTCTTCGGCCAACTTTATCTTGTCATCGGACAACTGCGAACCGCGAAACTCCCCTTCCCGGCTCTGCCGCCGACGCCGGTCGACGATGTGCATAGCATTGGTCTCTTGTTCTTCGGGAATTACAATCTGCCTTTCCAAATCGTGGGCGTCCTTCTCGTCGTCGCGACCATCGGGGTGATCGTTTTGAGCAAACGGGAGCTGCACTGAAATGGTGACGCTGGGCGATTATCTCTTTGTCAGCGGGTTGCTCTTCACGATCGGCTTCGCCGGCGTCCTCCTGCGTCGCAACATCATCATCATTTTCATGTCGCTCGAGCTGATGTTGAACGCCGCCAATCTCTCGCTCGTGGCCTTTTCCCGCTTCCGGGTCGACGCGGCAGGCTTGCCTAACTATCACGGGCAGGTCTTCGTTTTCTTCATCATCACGGTGGCGGCGGCGGAGGTGGCAGTGGGGCTGGCGATCATCGTGGCGCTCTACCGCGCGCGGCGGACGACACACGTCGAGGACATTAACGCGCTGAAATTTTGAAAACGCCGCGCGAAGACATCACTCTGGGTAGCGCACGCGTTCCGCGTGCTGGCGACGGTGTGTCACCGTCGCGGACTTTCCCTGCCGCGATCGAATTTGTTTTCGCCCGCAGACGGCAATTGACGTCGCCCGAAAAGTTCGTTGCGGTGGAACACCGCCACCAGCACGCGGAACGCGTGCGCTACCCGGGCGACCGCAGCCGCATCGCAGAGCCATTCGTTAGCCGGAGGAACCCGCGATGACTTCCATCCTTCCGTGGATCGCGCTGCTTCTGCCACTGCTTTCCGCGTTCGCGATAATGATCGCGACCCGGCCGCTCCGGACGGCGAGCGGATTCATCTCGGTCGGCGCGGTCCTGGGTAGCTTTCTCTGCGCCTGTATCATCTTCTTCCAGCAAACACCGGCCGCGCCCGCGCTCGCGTGGATCGACCTCGGTCCGATCTTTTCCGTCCCTCTCGGCCTGACGCTCGACCCGCTCAGTCGCTCGATGCTTTTCATGGTCACCGGCGTGGGCGCCCTCATCCATATCTATTCGTTAGGCTACATGGGCGATGACGAGGGCAAATCGCGCTATTTCGCCGGGCTCTCCCTCTTCATGTTCTCCATGCTCGGGATCGTTCTGGCGAACAACTTCGTCATGATGTTCATCTTCTGGGAACTGGTCGGCTTCAGTTCCTGGTTGCTCATCGGGCACTGGTTCGAACGCGCTTCCGCGGCCGAGGCGGCGAAGAAGGCCTTCATCACCAACCGGCTCGGCGACTTCGGTTTCATGCTCGGCATCCTCATGACCTGGAGCGCCACCGGCTCGTTAGTCTTCGGCGAGATCTCCGCGAACATGGCGAAGTTCACCGGCCATCCCGTCTATCTGACGGCGGCGGCATTGCTCGTCTTTTGCGGGGCGGTTGGCAAGTCGGCGCAGTTCCCGCTCCACGTCTGGCTGCCGGACGCGATGGAAGGCCCGACTCCGGTCTCGGCTCTCATCCACGCCGCCACGATGGTGGCGGCGGGCGTTTACATGCTGGTGCGGGTTGGGTTCCTGATCAACGCGTCGTCAGGCGCACTCCACGTTATTGCCTGGATCGGCACGATCACGGCCCTCCTCGCCGCCCTCATGGCGACGCAGCAGAACGACATCAAACGCATCCTCGCCTATTCCACCCTCTCGCAACTCGGCTACATGGTGATGGCCGTCGGGCTCGCTTCGGGGCAGGCGGCGATGTTTCACCTTTTCACCCATGCCGCCTTCAAGGCGCTCCTCTTCCTCGGCTCCGGCTCGATCATTTACATGCTGCATCACGAGCAGGACATCTGGCGGATGGGCGGCCTGGCGAAGCGTTTGCCGATTACGTTTCTCACCTTTCTGGTCGGCACCCTTGCTCTCATTGGGTTTCCCGGGTTCAGCGGCTTCTTTAGCAAGGACGCGATCCTCGCCCTCGCTTACGGGCAGAGCATGCCGATTTTCCTGCTCGGCGCTTTTACCGCGCTGCTGACGGCTTTTTACATGACGCGCCTCGTGGTGGTGGCGTTTTTCGGATCGCCGCGCAGCGAGAGCGCCGCCCACGGCAGCGAGTCGCCCGCGGTCATGACTCTCCCCCTCATCATCCTCGCGATTCCGGCGGCGCTCGGCGGGTTTGGATTTTTCGCGACCCGCTTCCTCACTTTGCCTAGCGAGAAGGAACATCATCTGGCGGTCCCGATGATCGCTTTCGCGTGCCTGCTCGTGGGGGTGCTCGGTGCCTTCGCGCTTTATCGCAACCAGGCGCAAGACCCGGTCGATATCCCGCTCTTCCGTAACCGCTTTTACCTGGATGAACTTTACGCCTTCCTGATCAGGGCGACGCAGGGCCTGCTCGCCTCCGTTTCCGCTTTTATCGATCGCTGGATTCTCGACGGCGCGATCGTGCGCGGGTTGAGCGGGGGGACCTGGGGGAGCGGCTTTTTGTTGCGCCTGCTCCAGGTCGGCAACCTGCAGGCCTACGGATTTCTCTTCGGGCTCGGCGTCATCGCACTCATCTATTTCACCGTTTTCCATTGATGCTGCTCTTTATCGTCTTCGCCCCGCTCCTCGCTGCGCTCCTCATTTTGATCGGCGCTCCGGCGCGCCTGACCGCCCTGGTCGGAGCGGCGGCGACCGCGCTCGGCTCGCTCATCGCCTTGTTCCTTTACGATCCGGTGCGGGGCGGTTTTCAGTTCGTGAGTGCGTTTCCCATCAGCCAGGGCTGGCGACTCCAGTTCTTGTTAGGCGCAGATGGGCTCAGCCTCATCATGCTTTTCCTCGCCGGGCTGGTTCTGCTTTGCGCGGTCTGGTTCACCCCGTCGATTGAAAAGTCCGAGCGGCTCTTTTACGCCTGTCTGCTCTTTGTCGCGAGCGGGGCGATCGGGGCTTTTGCTTCGCTCGATCTGTTTTTCTTCTACGCCTTTCACGAATTGGCGTTGATCCCGACCTTTCTGCTTATCGGCATCTGGGGATCGGGGAACCGCTTCGCCGCTGCCTGGAAGGTGACGATCTATCTCGGGATCGGTAGTTTCATTCTCCTCCTCGGATTGATCCTGCTCTATCGCAGCGTGCCGCCGGCTTTGCGCAGTTTTGATTTGCGCGCACTCCAGGCGGTCGCCGCGACGGGCGCGATCGCGCCGGCGGCGCAAAACCAGATTTTCTTTCTCCTCCTCATTGGGTTTGGCGTTTTGATTTCGCTCTTCCCGTTTCACACCTGGGCTCCGGAAGCCTACGCCTCCGCGCCCGCGCCGGCGGCGATGCTGCACGCCGGGGTCTTGAAAAAGTTCGGACTCTACGGACTTCTGCGGGTGGCGATGCCGCTCCTGCCGGAAGGGGCGCAACACTGGAGCACGCTCCTCGTCGTGCTGTTGCTGGGCAACATCATCTATGTCGGCCTCGTCACGATCGCGCAGAAGCGGCTCGATTGGATGCTCGGATACTCGAGCGTGATGCACATGGGCTACATCTTTCTCGGGATCGCGAGCGCCAACGTCATCGGCCTGAACGGTGCCGCCGTGCTGATGTTTGCCCACGGCATTTCGATCGCCCTGCTCTTTGCCCTCGCCGGAGAAATCCGGCGCCGCACCGGCAGCCTCGTCTTCAGCGATCTTGGCGGCCTGGGCAAGATGATGCCTTTCGCGGGATTCGCTTTTGGCATCGCGACTTTTGCCGCCATCGGGCTGCCTGGTTTCGCAAACTTCGCCGCGGAAGTGATGGTCTTCTTCGGCGCCTTTCGCGTCGGCGCAAACTGGCAGGGCTTCCATCTTTTTCAAATTGCGACCGTCCTCGCACTCTGGGGCGTTGTGATCTCCGCCGTCTACATGCTGCGGGCCTATCGCGCGATTTTCATGGGCTCGCCTAACGACCACGGTTTCCGGGATTGGAACGCGGCGCCCGATCTGGCGCGGACCCTGCGACTGCCGGTCGTCCTGCTTATCGCCGCGACCCTGATCGTCGGCTTTTTCCCGAACAGCTTTCTCCATCTCCTGCGTCCGACTTTTTCGCCGCAGATCACCGTCACCACGAGTCGATGATCCCCGCGCCCGCACTCGAAATCGCCGTCCTTTGCTGGGGTTTGATCCTCCTGATGGCGGAGGCTTTTGCCGGCAAAAGCAATCGGCGCGGATTCGCCATCGCCGGGATCGTGGGGCTCGTCGCCGTCCTGATCGCGAGCTTTTTCCTTGCGCCGCCTCCTCCCGCGAGCGCGAGCGGTTTCTGGAGTTTCTACACCGCCGATCCGCTGGCCATTTTCTTTAAACGTTTCGCCCTCGTGACCACGATCATCGTTCTCATCATGGCGATCGATTACGCGCCGGCCATTCGAATGGGCGTGCCCGGGGTCAATCCGCAGGCGGGCCTCGGAGAGTTTTTCACCCTGCCCATTTTCACCTGCGTGGGCCTGATGTGGATGGCGTCGGCGATCGATTTCGTGATGATCTTCGTCTCGCTCGAACTGGTCACGATGTCCTTCTACGTCCTCGTGAGTTTTACGCGCCGCAACCCGGCGACGCTCGAAGCGGGGGTGAAATATTTGATCCTGAGCGCGCTTTCGACCGGGTTCCTTGTTTTCGGCATTACCTGGATTTTCGGCGTGACGGGCGACACCAACCTGGCGCGCATTTCGACGGCGCTGGCCACCCAGGAGATCGATCGTATCCCGCTGCTTTTCGGCGTCGCGCTCGTCCTCGTGGCGCTCGGTTTCAAGATCGCGGCGGTGCCCTTTCAAATCTGGGTGCCGGATGTTTATCAAGGCGCGCCGACCCCGGTGACAGCCTTCCTCTCCGTCGGCTCGAAGGCGGCGGGATTTGTCGTCCTCCTGCGGGTGCTGACGCCGTTTCTCGTTTTCCCGCAGATCGGACGGCTGCTCGTCGGGATCGCGGCCCTGACTTTGATCTATGGAAATTTCGCCGCGCTTCCCCAGACCAATCTGAAGCGCCTCCTCGCCTATTCGAGCATCGCGCACGCCGGTTATCTGCTCATTGGCGTCGTGACTCTGGCCGGCGCCGCGGTCGCCTATTACCTCGTCGCCTACCTCCTCATGACGCTGCTCGCGTTCGCCGTCCTGATCGTGGTCGGGAACAGCGCGGGCGATCAAATTGAAGACTACGCGGGGCTGGCGAAACGCTCGCCCTTTCTCGCCTTCGCGATGTTGATCGGGATGATCTCGCTCGCCGGCGTCCCGTTCACAGCCGGTTTCCTCGGGAAGTTTTTCATCTTCGACGCGGCCATTCGCCAGCATCAAACGCTGCTCGTGGTGATCGGCATCATCACGGTCGGGTGCGGGTTTTATTATTATCTAAAGGTGGTGCGGGCGATGTATTGGCTCGAGCCGGCGGCGGACGCGGCTCCGTTGCCGATCAGCGCGCTCACCCGCCTGACGATGTCGCTTCTAATCGCGGCCATCTTTGTCTTCGGCGTTTATCCGCAGCCGATTCTGGAGGCAATTAATCCTCCTCCAACACGGTCGGCAATTCGCTAGCGGAAGCATGTCCCTCCGGAGGGACGCGCTTCCGCGCGTCCAGGATCTAATCGCTCAGCTCCACGTTCCAGTAGGCCAGATCGACAAAATGCCGCCAGCTCTCATGCTGCTGGCTGTTGAAGGTGACGTGCAGGAAGGGGCGCCACTTCGGCCGCTTCGGTTTGCGGATGAGCGTCATGTGCGCCTGGTGCGGAAGGCGGTTGCCCTTGCGCGTATTGCACGGGATGCAGGAGCAAACGACATTTTCCCATGTCGTTAGGCCGCCTTTATCGCGCGGCAGGACGTGATCGAGATTCAGTTCCTGGCGCTCGAAGACCTTCCCGCAATACTGGCAGGTGTTGTTGTCGCGCTCGAAAACGTTGTGCCGGGTAAACTTTACTTCCTTTTTCGGCAGCCGATCGAAAAGGAGGAGGACGATGACGCGCGGGACCCGGATTTTCCACGAGATGGTGGTGACCATTTCGTGCTCCGGCTCCGGCACCGCGACGGAAAAATCGCGCCAGCTGTTGAAATCGTGGGTCGCGAAATTGTTCTGCTGATCAGCCGCCACGACCTGGGCGTGTCCCTGGTAGAGAAGGGTAAAAGCACGACGCGCCGAGCAGATATTGACCGCCTGCCAGAGGCGGTTGAGCACTAGAACCGGACTTTCAAGTGGCGTGTGCAGAGGTTGCTTCGCGCGGCCTAACCATTTCTACCCGCTCGAATTGGCCCGAAATTATCACCCCGGAATTTTTTTGTCAATCTCACGAAGAGGTGACAAATGGAGAGGCAGCCGCACCGGCCATCCATTGCCCGGACAATTTTGCGCAGACAAATCGAGCGATCGACGGCGTCTCTGAGAGAAGGACCATGAGGAGGATAGCCCGCTGCTTCTGCCCGCTCGCGATGCTTGCGCTCTTCGCTAGCCCGATCATTCCAGCCGCCGCCAGGTCGATCTCCCCGCAGGAGGCGCTGCAATATTTTCGCGAAGCCGACATGATCTGGCGCGCCGATGGCGGGCAGCTCTGGGGGGTGCCGTTAGGCGGGCCGCTCCTCCTCGTCGATCCGCAAACCCGAATCGCGTATGCTAATCAGCCCGATCCGCAGGGCCGACTGCGGCGGGCGGGCGAAGTGTTGCGCGGGGAAATTCCGGTTGAGGTTAATCTGGCAAACACCGCAGTTGAATGGGCGGGGGTGAAATGGTCGATGCTGATGCTGCCTTTGCCGGAAGATCGCGAGGTGCGGGCTTGCCTCCTCCTCCACGAATTGTGGCACCGGGTCCAGGAACAACTCGGGCTCCCCGCTTCCGAGGCGCAGAACCGCCAGCTCGACACCCGCGACGGCCGTTATTGGCTGCAACTCGAATGGCGCGCTCTGGCGGCGGCCCTGGCCGCGAGCGACGCGAATCGCTCTCGAGCGATCATGGACGCCGCGATTTTCCGGGCCCGGCGTCGCGCGCTTTTTCCCGGCAGTGGTTCGCAGGAAAACCGCATGGAATTGCATGAAGGCCTCGCCGAATACACCGGAGTCAAACTTTGCGGCGCGCCCGATCCGGCGCGGTTCGTGATCGATCACGAACTGAAGGAAGGACCGGCCAGGGAAACGTTTGTTCGCTCCTTTGCCTACGCCAGCGGACCGGCCTACGGACTCCTGCTCGACGAGACGGGAAGGGCGTGGCGCCAAAATCTGAAACCCACAACCGATCTCTGTGCGACGTTGCTCAGCCTCTCGGAAATCAAATTGCCCGCCGACATTCCGGCCGCAGCCGAAGAGCGGGCGCGGGCCTACGACGGTGCGCACCTGGCGGCGCAGGAAGATGAACGCGAAAAGGCGCGGGCCGCGTTGAGTGCCGGATACCGAGCGCGCCTGGTCGACGGTCCGGTGCTCACGATTCCCCTCCGCCACATGCAAATGCAGTTCGATCCCGGAAATCTCGTGCCGCTCGATTCGTTAGGCACGGTCTATCCCCACATCCGAATCGTGGATGATTGGGGGATTTTGGATGTCGCGAGCCATGGCGCTTTGCTCAGCCCGGATTTCGCTCAGGTCACCGTCTCCCATCCCTCGACTGCCGGCGCGGAGTCACTTGCGGGCGAAGGGTGGACGCTGCAATTGAAAGCCGGCTGGTCGATGGCGCCCGGCGTTCGGAAAGGCGATTTCAAACTTCAATCCTCCGTAAAACCGTGAGATCGACCTGCAGCGCGAGAAAATCGCGGTTGCGTCCCTTTTCGTCCAAGCCCAGTTTGCCAGCTCATTGTCCAAACTCATCATGCGTAGTCCAATCCGTCTTCTCAGCCTCTTTTCACTCCTGATCGCGATCGTTTTGCCGGCTGGTTTCAGCTCCGCGCAGAATCTGCCGGCGACGACCCGGCTCCTCCGTTTCCCGACGAGCAACGGCGACCAGATCGTCTTCTGTTATGCGGGCGAGCTTTACACCGTCGGGAAAGCCGGGGGGACGGCGCGCCGCCTAACGAGTGGCCCCGGCTACAGCTCGTTTCCGCATTTTTCGCCCGACGGCAAACAGCTCGCCTTTACCTCGCACTATGACGGCAACACCGAGGTCTACGTCATGCCGGCCGAGGGGGGAGAACCGAAACGCCTCACCACCACCGCCACGCTTGGCCGCGACGACATCTCCGATCGGATGGGGCCGAACAATCTCGTCATGGGCTGGGAAAATACCCAGCCGCTGGTCGTCTTCCGCTCCCGGCGCACTTCCTTCAATTCCTTCATCGGCGATCTCGAGACGGTCGGGCCTCAACGCCGAGCTGCCCAAACAATTGCCCGTCCCGCGCGGCGGCTTTGTCTCTTTCGCGCCGGACGATTCGAAAATGGCCTTCAACCGCGTCTTCCGCGAATTCCGCACCTGGAAACATTACCGCGGCGGAATGGCGGACGACGTCTGGATTTACGACTTCAAAACTCAGACGACCGAGAACCTGACGAACAACCCCAGCCAGGATATTTGCCCGATGTGGGGGCCCGATAACAAAATCTATTTCCTCTCCGATCGCGATAACCGGATGAATCTTTTCTCGATCGATCTGGCGAGCAAAGAAACGAAGCAGCTCACCCATTTCACCGATTTCGACATCAAATTCCCCACCATCAGCAAGGACTCGATCGTCTTCGAAGAGGCGGGCTACATCTGGCGCTACGATCTGGCGAGCGGCCAGGCGACGCCGGTCCCGATCAACATCAAGGAAGATTTCGCCTCCGGGCGGGCCGCGTTCCTCGATGCCTCGAAACACGTCGAGTCGGTCAACCTCGCGCCCGACGGCCAGCGCGCGATCGTGGTCGCGCGCGGCGACCTCTTTTCCGTCCCGATGAAGGACGGAACGGCCCGCGCCCTGACGAAAACCTCCAACGCGCACGAGCGCGACGCGACCTGGTCGCCGGATGGGAAATGGATCGCCT
The DNA here is from genome assembly GCA_963772915.1 of uncultured Verrucomicrobiae bacterium. Classification (GTDB taxonomy): domain Bacteria; phylum Verrucomicrobiota; class Verrucomicrobiia; order Chthoniobacterales; family UBA10450; genus Palsa-1392. The sequence continues at coordinate 25,641 of CAVYZI010000011.1, read as the reverse complement.
ACAACTCCGACGAAACGGGCGAAAACGAGCTTTATGTTCGTTCCCAGGACGGCAAAGGCCAGCCGCAACAACTGACCAAAGCAGCCGACACCTATTATTACCAGCCGATCTGGTCGCCCGATAGCAAGAAGCTGCTCTGGAGCGATCGCCTCCAGCGCTTGCGCTACGTCGATGTCGCGAGCAAGGCGGTGACCGAAGTCGCCCAGGATAAAGTGGGCGAGATCGAGTCCTACGATTGGTCGCCCGACAGCCAATGGATTGCGTGGGGACAACCGGAGGAGAACGATCAGTCCAAGGTCTATCTCTACTCCGTCGCGGGTAAGAAAACCACGCCCATCACCGATGCGTGGTATTCCTCGGGCCGCGTCTCATTCAGCGATGACGGCAAGTATCTCATGATGTCATCGGCGCGCGACTTCAGCCCGACCTTCAGTGAGGAGGAGTTTGAAAACATCTACGTCGACATGCAGCGGGTCTATCTCGTGACGCTATCCAAGGAGACCGAGTCGCCGCTCGGACCGCGGAGCGACGAAGTCGGCAAAGGGGAGAAAAAAGACAAGGAGAAAGGGGGCGACGATAAAGACGGGAAGAAGGATGAAAAATCGAAGAAGCCGGTGACGGTGAAAGTCGACACAGACGGGATTCAAAACCGCATCGTGGGCCTCGAGATTACCCCGGGCAACTACCAGGATATCCGGCTGGTCGACGACCGCGTCTTTTATCTGCGCCGGACGGTCGGAGACAACACGGGCGAAGATGAAGAAGAAGGCGGCGGCGAGCAGAAGTGGCACCTCTGTTCCTACAGTCTGGAGGATCGCAAAGAGACCGTCCTGGGCGACGTCAACAGCTACCAGATCAGTTTTGATGGGAAGAAGATGCTGGTGAAGATCGACAAGGATTACTCGATCATCGACCTGCCGAAAGACAAACTCGAGACCAAGGATCACAAACTCGAACTCAAGGGTCTCGACGTGATGGCCGATCGCCACGCGGAGTGGAAACAGATCTACTACGAGGCGTGGCGGCAGATGCGTGACTTCTTCTATTCGCCGACCATGAACGGGGTCGATTGGAAGGCGATGCGGGACAAGTATGCCGCGCTCCTGCCCTATGTGAATCACCGTAACGACCTGACTTACATTATCGGCGAGCTGATCGGCGAATTGAACAATGGTCACGCCTACGTCGCCGGCGGAGAGCGCCCCGAGACGCCGCGGATCAAGCTCGGCCTTCTCGGCGCCGAACTCTCCCGCGACCCGGCGAGCAAGGCCTACCGAATCGATCGCATCCTGCCGGGCGAGAATTGGGATAAGGAGAATCGTTCACCGCTGACTGCGATTGGCCTGAACGTTAAGGCGGGCGATTACATCCTGGCGGTCAACGGCACGCCGGTCTCGACTTTGCCGAATATCTACGACGCGCTCATCGGCACGGCCGACAAACAAGTCATCCTGCGGGTCAACTCCAAGCCGAGCGACGCCGGCGCGCGTGATATCACGGTGGTGCCGACAGCGGACGAGTCGCCGCTCTACTATCTCGATTGGGTGCAGCACAACATCGATTACGTCGATAAGAAAACCGGCGGCCAGGTTGGCTATGTCCATATTCCGGACATGGGTCAGCCCGGTTTGAACGAATTCACCAAGCGTTACTTCCCGCAGATTCGCAAGAAGGGTCTGATCGTGGACGTGCGCGGAAACGGCGGCGGTTTTGTCTCGCCTCTCGTCATTGAACGACTGCGGCGTGCGCTCGTCATGGTCGAGATGTCGCGCAACGGCACTCCGCAACCCAACCCGCCGCAGACCTTCCTCGGCCCGATGGTCACGCTGATCGACGAGTTCTCCGCTTCCGACGGCGACATCTTCCCGTATCGCTTCAAAGCGATGGGTCTTGGAAAATTGATCGGGAAACGGACCTGGGGCGGCGTCATCGGGATTCGCAACCCCCTTCCCTTGCTCGACGGCGGGCAGCTCTTTAAACCGGAGTTCGCTCCTTACTCCAAAGAAGGAAAGAACTGGGTCATCGAGAGTCACGGGGTCGATCCCGATATCGTGGTTGAGAACGATCCGGCGAAGGAATTCAAAGGCGAAGATCAGCAGCTGGATCGAGCGATCCAGGAGGTCCAGACTGAAATGAAGACCAAGGGCTACGAGCTTCCGCCAATCCCGCCGTTCCCGAACCGGAACCCGGCCAACGGCGGTTCGAGCAGCACGAATCCGTAAGTATGTTTCTGCCGAATCAGAAAGTCGTTTGTGTGGACGGCCGCTTCCCACTGGGGATCGAGAAGCTCTACGATGAACTGCCGAGGGAAGGCTCGACCTACACGATTCGTGACATCGTTCCGGGGATCGGGCTGACGGGCGACGAAGGCGAGATCGCGGTCTACTTGTGCGAAATCAAAGGACCGCTCAATGCCCACGGGATCGAGCGCGGTTTTCGCGCCGATCGCTTCGCGCCGCTGCAAACCTCCGAAGCCGAAGCGGAGGAAGAGGTCATGATCGGGCTGCCTGATTTTCTGCCCGCGTGATGGGACGCGCGGATTTGCGGCCGACACGGCCGCCGCTACACCGCCTCGCTTTGCTCGGCGTGATTCTCCTCGGCGCGAGCGGGGCGAGAGCGGGCGATTCGGCCGAGGTACGAATCGCGGCGATCGAGGCCCGTCTCGGTGGGCGGCTTGGCGTGGCTGCACTCGAGACCGGCAGCGGGCGGCGCATCACGCACCGGAGCGACGAGCGCTTCCCGATGTGCAGCACCTTCAAGTTTCTCGCTGCCGCGGCTGTGCTGCATCGGGTTGATGAGAAGCAGGACAAGCTGACCCGCTTCGTCCCCTACACCAGGGCCGATCTGCTGGAGTATGCGCCGATCACAAGCCAACACGTCAACGAGGGCGGGATGACGTTAGGCGCGCTCTGCAATGGGGCGCTCACGCTGAGCGATAATACCGCCGGCAACCTGCTGCTCAAGGCCATCGGCGGCCCCGAAGGTTTGACGCGTTTTGCCCGCACCCTTGGCGACGCGAAGACGCGCCTCGATCGCATGGAGCCCGATCTGAACAGCGCGCTTCCCGGCGATGAGCGCGACACAACGACACCCGCCGCCATGCTCGGAAATCTGCGCGCCCTGCTTCTCGGCAAGGCGCTCTCCGCCTCATCGCGCCAGCAGCTCGACACCTGGCTCGCCGGCAACCAGACTGGTGGGGCCATGATCCGCGCCGGTTTGCCTAACGATTGGAAGATCGGCGATAAAACCGGCCGGGGCGGCGCGGGCGCGACGAACGACATCGCGATCATTCGCCCGCCCGGCCAGGCGCCCATCCTCCTCGCCGTTTATTCCGTCGGATCAACCGCTCCTTCGAAAGAGCGCCTGGCCGCAGTCGCCGAGGTGGCGAAGGTGGTGGCCGAAACCTTCCAGCAATGAGCGACTCGAATTCTCCAGAAAAACCGCCCGCCAAATACGTCGCCCTCAACGACGCCCTCTACGACTACATCGTCCGTCACCGCACCGGCGCGGTCGATCCGGTCCTGGATGAACTGCGACGCGAAACGGAATCGTTAGGCGAGGTCGCCCGCATGCTCATCAGTCCCGAGCAGGGCGACTTTCTCACCCTCCTGACCAGACTTCTCGGCGTTCACTGCGCGGTCGAAGTCGGCACCTTCACCGGCTACAGCTCCATCTGCATCGCGCGCGGCCTGGTCCATCACGGCCGCCTTTTTTGTTTCGACATCAATGCCGACTGGGCCGCGATCGCCCAACGCTACTGGGAAAAAGATGGCGTCTCGAATCTCATTCATCTCCAACTGGGAGATGCCAGGGAAGCGTTGCCGACCTGGGAACCTTCCGGGCCGATCGATCTCGTCTTCATCGATGCCGACAAACCCGGTTACGACGCCTACTTCGAAATGCTGTTGCCGAAGATGAGATCGAACGGCCTTTTCATCTTCGATAACATGGTCTGGGGCGGCCGCGTCGTTGAGGAACCGTTGACCGATCCCGACGTGGTCGCGATCGATCGCCTGAATGCAAAACTGGCCGGCGATCCGCGCATCGAATCGGTCCTGCTTCCGGTCGCCGACGGGCTCCATTTCGCGCGCAAGCGCTGAAACCGCCTTTTGCCGGGGTTACTTCTCCCCGAAGATGAGAATGGCCGGATTCGGGAGCACGAATTCGTGCCCCGCTCGATAAGCCGCGGCCTTTGAGCGCACAGCGGCCTCGATTCGGGCGACGGTTTCTTTTGGAAATGCTTCCAAACCGGCCCAATCGCGGAATGACGCCAGGTAGGGGTCCAAATCGGTCAGGCGCCAGGCGAGCGGCAGCTCGCGCACCGACGGGTCGCGAAAACCGGCCTCCCGCAGCATGCGGCCGAGGGTGTTGAAGTCGCTGACTCCGAACAACGGACCATGAGGAAGATCCGCTTCGCCTGCCTGCTCTGCGACAGCCGCGAAGAAAAGGCCAAACGCCTCAAGCCTGGCGAGGTCCGCCCAGATCGTAAATCCGACCCTCCCGTTTTCAGCCAGGACCCGAAAGGACTCACGAAGAACCTGGGCGGGCTTGCCTGAATGATGAAGAACGAAATTTCCGACCACGGCATCGAAGCTTTCCGCGGCAAACGGCAGAGATTCCGCCGCGGCCATCTGAAAGTGGATCTCGGGATGAAGTATTCTGGCCTGCCCCAGCATCGCCTCTGAGAAGTCGACGCCGGTCACTTTTGCTCCCCGTTCTGCCGCCGCCGCAGCGACCAGCCCCGGCCCGGTTCCGAGGTCGAGGAGCCGGTCTTTTTCAGCAAGTTTTACCTCCTCGAGCAGTGGGACGACGGCCTGCGCCACCAGAGCGCCAAATCCACCCAGGTAGCTCTGCGCACATCTGGACCAGGTCGCGTTCTCAAACCGCGCGACTTCATCCGGATCGAAACCTTGCTCCGCCATCTTCCACTCCCGTCCTGCGGGGAACACCAAAAGCGTTCTCAGCCTTTGGAGAGGCCTTCTGACCTCGAGTCAGTTTATCGCCCCTCCTCATATGGATCGTCAAATCTCGATCGTCTCGCCGATCGCCGGGAGGAGCAGCTCTTTGCCGTGCGCTTCCGCGGTCTGGCGGGCGGCCTCACGGTCGATCTTGATCGGCGGGAAGGTGTCGTAATGCACCCCCACGATCTTGTTCACCCCGACCATGTCGGCGGCGCGGACCGCGTCATCGATCCCCATCGTGAAAAAATCGCCCACCGGCAGGACCGCGAAACGCAGTTTTACCTGCTCGCCGATGAGTTTCATATCCGAGGTGAGCGCGGTATCGCCGGAGTAATAAAAATTCCCGTCAGCGGTTTCGACGACAAAGCCGCACGGATTTCCGCCGTAGCTGCCATCCGGCATCGAGCTGCTGTGGACCGCCGCCGTCAGCTTGACTCGGCCGAAAGGAGTTTTGGCCGCGCCGCCGTGGTTCATGCTCTGCATGTTTTTGACGCCTTTTTGCTCAAACCATGAGCCGACCTCGAAGGGTGCGATGACGGTCGCGCCGGTGCGCCTGGCGATATCGACCAGATCAGCGACGTGATCGCCATGGCCATGCGAGACGAGAATGAAATCGGCCGCAATTTTGCCGGCATCGATCTTCTCCGCGAGCGGATTTGGGGTGATAAACGGATCGAAGAGCAAGGTTTTCCCTCCGGCCTCGACAGCAAAACAAGCGTGTCCGTAATAGGTAAGCTTCATGTCAGTAACTAATGATCGCACGCCAATGGCGCAACGGTCCCTCCGCGTCGCGACCCCAGCCCTGGTTGCGAGCAACGATCGCCCGCCCCAGATTGCGCGCATGAAACCGAAAAGCCCGCAGGATGAGACCCACGGCCTGCGCTATTTCTCCCGCATGTTGGACAAAATCCGTCTCCGCGAGGAAGGAAAACTAGACGAGGCCTACTACGCCAACATGGGGCGCGGAGGCGACCTGCGCCTAACGAAATTCCTCCGCGTCGACTACGAGAAACTTCGCACCCGGGTCCTCGAAGGCGGCACGGACGACGAGATTCTGGAATGGTGCTTCGCCAACGGCCGCGGGCTGGACAAGAACGACATCGAAATCTGGAACGGTTTCATCTCAAAGCTGGGCTGGAACGATGCCGCAGCCGACTACCTGGCCAGGTGCAAAGCGGAAGCCGGCCTCGCCGAGCGCGACGATATCCAGACCCTCGGCCAACTCTTCGACGTTGAGGAAGGGCGCAGACCGTAGAGAGCCGCCCGCGCGTCGGCCGCTTACCACTTCCAGGCGGCGCTTGAGTCGTCGCGCGGGGCGGCGGAAGCGCCTGGCACCGGGGCTTCGGCATCCGCGCTGGAGGCCGGGTGAGCCGGGAACGGATTATCATCGTCCACCGCACAACTATTGAGCAAGAACAGGCTTCCCAGAGCGGCGAAGGCAAGAAGAAGCAAACGATTCATGGCGCAATATGAGTCTGGAAGCTCGCGCGGCAAAAATAAACCCAGCCCGGTCCACGAACCAGATGCCACGGTCTTTCCCGACCGCTTCCCGGGCTCGGCCAAATCAGCGCTGCGAAAATTCCTGCGACGTGTTCGCTGCACACCAGATCCTTTCAACGGGCGCCGAAAAAATCGGCGCTTGCGCTGCACCGCCGTTCTCTGATTTTCTTGCACGAAGCCGATTGAAAATCGATCGGACGCCACCACTGTAAAGCGCATGAAAAAACTCGAAGCGATTATCAAGCCGTTCAAACTCGAGGAAGTGAAGGAAGCTCTCGCCGAGCTCGGGATCGAGGGGATGACGGTGACGGAAGTAAAGGGCTTCGGGCGCCAGAAGGGACACACGGAAATTTATCGCGGGAGCGAATACACGGTCGATTTCCTGCCCAAAGTGAAAGTCGAAGTCGTGCTCGCCGACGACATGGTGGACAAGGCGGTCAGCGTGGTGGTGGGCGCGGCCAAGACGGGGAAAATCGGAGACGGGAAGGTTTTTGTCTTGCCGGTCGAGCACGCGGTGCGCATCCGCACGGAAGAGATCGGCGAGAAGGCGGTCTGAGGCGGGGACCTCAGCCCGTTGCATCTGGATTCTCGATTCCCCCACCGTTGTAGCGAAATATTTACAACTTCGCGCTGGAAGTCTGCCGCGGCGCTGAGAATAAACGTTTTTCCAACTCACCAACTCCGTAACCCTGCACCGACTCCATGCCTAACAAAAAGACTCCATCCGATGTCAGCAAAATGATCAAGGACCACGAGGTCAAACTCGTGGATTTCAAGTTTACCGATCTGCCCGGCGCCTGGCAGCATTTCACCACCACCCTGACCGAATACAACGAGGACATTTTCACCGAAGGCCTCGGTTTCGACGGCTCCAGCATCCGCGGCTGGAAGGTGATCAACGCCTCCGACATGCTCGTCATTCCCGACCCGGACACGGCCTGGATCGACATCTTCAACGCCGAACCGACGCTCAGCCTCATCTGCACGATCGTGGAGCCGATCACGCGCGAGCCCTACAATCGCGATCCGCGCGGCCTGGCGGAAAAAGCGGAAGCCTATTTGCAGAGCACCGGCATCGCCGACACGGCGTTCTTCGGACCGGAAGCGGAATTTTTCATCTTCGACGACGTGCGTTTCATGAACGCGGGGAACAATTGCTCCTACTCGGTCGACAGCGTGGAGGGGCATTGGAACAGCGGACGCGAGGAGTTCCCAAATCTCGGTTACAAAATCCGGGCGAAGGAAGGCTATTTCCCGGTCGCGCCGGCGGACACGCTCCAGGACATCCGCAACGAGATGTGCCTCGAGTTGGAAAAAGCCGGCATCCCGATCGAGCGCCAGCACCACGAGGTCGCAACCGCCGGCCAGGCCGAGATCGATATTCGTTTCGCGCCGCTCAAGGTGATGGGCGACCACCTGCAGTATTACAAATACATCGTCCGCAACGTGGCGCGGAAGCACAACAAGACCGTCACCTTCATGCCGAAGCCGCTCTTCGCCGACAACGGCTCGGGCATGCACACCCACATGTCGCTGTGGAAAGATGGGAAGCCACTTTTCGCCGGGAACGGTTACGCGGGCTTAAGCGACATGGCGCTCTTTTTCATCGGCGGCATTTTGAAACACGCGCCGGCGCTGACCTGCATCACAAACCCGACCACGAACAGCTACAAGCGGCTCGTCCCGGGATTCGAGGCTCCGGTCAACCTCGCCTACTCGGCCCGGAACCGCTCGGCGGCGATCCGGATTCCGACCTACTCGGCCAATCCGAAGGCGAAACGAGTCGAGTTCCGCACCCCGGATGCGGCGGCCAATCCGTATGTCGCTTTCGCCGCGCTGCTCCTGGCCGGTCTCGATGGAATCCAGAACCGGATCGATCCGGGCGATCCGCTGGACAAGAACCTCTACGAGTTGCCGCCGGAAGAACTGGCCCAGGTCCCGAGCGTCCCCGATTCGTTAGGCGGAGCGATCGCCGCCCTCGAGAGCGATCACGCCTTCCTCCTCCGGGGCGACGTCTTCAACACCGACTTCATCAACAACTGGATCGAGATGAAACAAAAGGAATACGACGCCCTCCGGCTCCGCCCGCATCCGTACGAATTCCAGATGTATTACGACGTTTAATTCGACGCTCGGAATGAGCGAGCGAAGCTGGACATGCGGAAGCATGTCCCTCCGGAGGGAGATGACTCTGCCGTGGTCGTGGGAGTATAGCGTTCCCGGGCTCCCGCCACCGGTGCCAACGGAGTAACCGGGAAAAGTCTTGCAACCCAGGGAGATCGTCCGATGTTCGAAACCGTTATGAATCTGCTCGCCCTGTTATCCAACTTCGGCGGACCGGACCTGATCATCATCCTCTTGATCATCCTCGTTCTCTTCGGGGCGAAGAAATTGCCCGAGCTGGCCAAAGGGATGGGCCAGGCGGTGAGGGAATTCCAGAAGGCGAAGGACGAGTTCAGCGATGAACTCCATAATGCCGGCAACACTCCGCCGGCCAAGCCCGACGTTCGTCAGGCGGATGCGACCGTGCCGCGGATCGATAACGCACCGACCGCGCGGGAGGTCCCGCCGGCGCCGCAGCCCGAAGCCGCGCCCGAAGAGCGCAAGGTGTAGACGTTGCCCTGTGGGCGACGCGAGTCTCGGCTCGCCTGGAAACTGCGATTCACGCGTAACGCCCTCGCTTCGCACAGCGAAGGGCCTACAGGCAGATGTCATTTGGCATAAAATGCGCTGATAAATCTCGGAATTATCGATGACATCGGCGTGCTTTTCGTCTAAGCATACCGGCTCAAAACCCGAACCATGCCCGAAAACGATCTTCGCACCCAAATCAAAGAGATGCTGGTCAAGAACCTGATGCTGCAAACATCAGCCGACCAGATCGCCGACGACCTGCCCCTCTTCGGGCCGGGCGGTCTGGGTCTCGACTCGATCGATGCGCTCGAGCTGGTCGTGAGCATGGAGAAGACGTTCGGGGTCGGCGTGCCGAATTCCGAAGTCGCGGCCAAGGCGCTGCAAACCGTGAATTCAATTCACGACTACATCGCCGAGAAGACAGAACGCCCGGCTGCCTGACCCCCCTTTGTAGCGGCGATCTGTGAGCGCCGCTACAACCAGCGCTAAGGGGATCTCGTTTCCGCGAGATTAATCGCGTCAATCAATCGCCGATAGCGCCCAAAGGCGTGCCGGTGCGGGGTCAGCACGAGACGCGGCAGATGCGCGATCTCGGGCTGATTTCTCTCCTGGGGCAACGCTGCCCGTCTGCATGATCTCTCCCTTTCGCAGCAAGTCCGAAAATTGCAGATTAAGTTCCTTTAGTGCCTTGCTTGTCAGTGGCTTGGCAATTCGGATGACCAACTGCGACCCCACCCAGCGCGACGAATCATACTGTTTGTAAAAGAGCACAATCTCCCCCACCGCCTCTTCCACCGTGTGCGCGATTTTGATGAAGTTGAAGTCCTCCTCCGAGATCAGCCCCTTTTTGAGCAGATGGTCGGTCAGGAAACGCATCCAGGTTTCCCAATAACTGCCGTCAGGCCGGTCGAGGAGCACGATCGGAATGATGAGCGCCTTGCCCGTTTGCATGAGGGTCAGCGCCTCGAACCCTTCGTCCATCGTCCCGAATCCGCCCGGGAACAATGCATAGGCGTGCGTCTCCTTCACGAAATTCAATTTGCGGGTGAAGAAATAATTGAAGTTGATCAGCTTCTGGTCGCCGTGGATGACCTCGTTCGCCCGCTGCTCGAAGGGCAGACGAATGTTGAGCCCGAAGCTGTTTTCGCGGCCAGCGCCCCGTTGCGCCGCGCCCATGATACCGTCGCCGCCCCCGGTCATGACCATGTAATGGTGCGCCACCATCTGGCGGCCGAATTCCTCGGCCAATTGCGCCTCCGGCTCGCTCGGCGCCGTGCGGGCGGAGCCAAACACGACCACCTTCCGCCGATCCCGATAGGGCGCGAAAACCTTGGCCGCGTAACGCAGCTCCTTGAGCGAGCGGTTCATGAGCTTGAGATCGCCCGTCCCCATCTTGTCCCGCGCCATCTTGAGCGCGGTCACGATCAACTCCTCGATCAGCTCGGGCGATTTCTCCGCACCCCAGTCCGCCACCAGTTGCCGGATCCGTTCTTCGAATTCCGGATCGATATTCGAAGTCCGGCGCGCGGGCTGATTCTGAATGGTCCCTGTAAAATCCTCCACGAGGTCAATTGAGCCAGTTCTGCGCCGACGAACAGCGAAAAGCTCGGCAACGTCAGGCCGATTGCAGGTCGGCGAGGATCTCCTGCATGTGGCGGATGGGAAGCGAGTAATGCCCCTCCCCTTCCACCAGGCGGAGGCTGCAATGCGGGAGGCGTTGCCCTAACGACTCGGCAAGTTGCCAGTGGAAACTGCGATCCTTCTTCCCGTGCCAGAGCCGCACCGGCACCTCGATTTCCTCGAGCGGGACACCCCACGGCTGGGCGTAGATCTCGGCGTCAACCATGAGGCCGTCGGCCGAAGCCCGCCAGGCCTGACGCTGACTTTCAAAGCAGGCCTCGAAAGCGGCGATGTCGCGCATGACGTTGGCGTCGCAGGGCTGGAGAAGCCTGAGCAAAAGAGGGCGAAAACGAATCGGCACCCGGAGAGAAAGAAACGGCCGCACCGCGTGAAAAGAGAAGCGCAACAGCTCGCGATGAAGCGGATAGAAAAAGAGCAGCCAGCGATAGAGCGCGAGCAACCCGCTCCGATCCTTCATCTCGGCGAGGGGCGGCGCCCCGCTCACGACCGCGATCGCGCGCACTCGCTCCGGCATCGCCCAGGCCGAAGCAAAAGCGTATGGCGCGCCGCCAGAGATGGCGAGGATTCGGAATTCACCGATTCCCATCTGGTCGGCCAGCTCGGCCAGAAGCGGCGGCCAGTCGAGCAGTTTCCTTTCCGGCTGGAGCGAGGAGTCGCGAATCCCCGGCCGATCGGGCGAGATGATGCGCAACCCGAGTTCGCGCGCCGCGCTGTCGGTCAGTTCCGCCATCGTCCGCGAACTCGGCCAGCCGTGGCAAAAGAAAATCGGCGCGCCGTCCCGCGCTCCGTATTCGGCGACCGCCACCAATCGCCCATCGGCCAGGGCGAATGTGACCGGAGATCCGCTCATGTTGATCGACTCCGTTCCGTGGCGTTGACAACCATTATGGTGCCTTTATGATCGCTCCCGTGCCAAACATCACCTTGAAGAACATTCCGCTCGATTTGCATCGCATGCTCAAGCGGCGGGCCAAGGCGCATCATCGGAGCTTAAACAAGGAAGTGATCGCGACATTGCAAAGTGTGACTGCGGATGAAGCGCCGGTCGATGTGGAAAAATTGATCGCCGAAGCGCGCGAGATGCGCCGCAAGTTCAAACGCACCGTTACGCTCGAAGAGATCCAGGCCTGGAAGAACGAGGGTCGGCGGCGATGATCGCAGTCGACACCAACATCCTCTGTTACTATTGGCTCGCCTCGCCGCTGGTCGCCCAGGTCGAGGCCCTCGAACGGCAGGATTCTGAGTGGATCGTGCCGCCGCTTTGGCGGTCAGAGTTCCGCAACACCGTGGCCTTGAGCGTTCGGCACCGTGTGCTGGCGCTGGCTGATGCAATCGAATTGATTGAGCGCGCCGAAGGGCGTCTGCGTGATCGCGAAGTGGCGGTCTCTTCGCGCAGCGTGATGGAGCTTGTCGCGAATTCTTCCTGCACTGCCTACGATTGCGAATTCGTGGCGATCGCCCGGGAGAGGAGAGTTTCTCTCGTCACCGCGGATCGCCAGATTCTGCGTGAGTTTCCGGAGATCGCCGTTTCGCTGAAAGATTTTCTGACCGCGTAGTCACTATTGGACGCCGCGCGCTACCCTGCGGTAGATTCCGCGCTTCATGCCGCAATTTTCCTATCGTGCCCGCAACGCCCAGGGCGCTCTCGTTGAGGGCGTGCTCGATGTTTCGGATCGCTCCGTCGCGATTCGCCAGATCGAGCTGCAAAATTGCGTGCCGATTCGAGTCGAGGCGCTGCACACCGCGCCGCAGGGGCCAGATGCCAAGACCGCCGCCGCGCCGGCCGCGGCCAGCCAGTCGCTCAAGATTCCGCACGGACAATTGCTCATTTTCACCGAGCAGCTCGGCCACCTTTTGCACGCCGGGATGACGCTCGATGAAAGCCTCGGCGTGCTCGAGAAACGCCTGAAACATCCGCGCGTCCAGCAGATGACGAGCACCCTCCACCAGGCGCTGGTCGATGGCCGCAGCTTCTCCCAGGCCTTGCGCGATTATCCCCGCATCTTCCCACCGCTCTACGTCAACATGGTCGGCGCCGGCGAAGCGAGCGGCGCGCTGCCCGATATTCTCGAGCGCGTCGTCCAGCATTTGATGCAGGAAAAAAATCTGCGCGACCGCGTGCAGCAGGCACTCATTTATCCGGCCTTTCTCGCCTTCGCCGGCTCCGCCCTCATCATCATTTTCATCACCTTCATGGTGCCGCAGTTGACCAATTTTATGTCGCAAACCGGCGGCACCCTTCCCGTGCCGACGCGCATCCTCCTCGCCGCCCATCATCTCATCACCGGCTACTGGTGGCTTTTCATCCTCGTGACTCTTGGTGTCATTGTCGGCTTTCGTGCTTTCGTCTCGAGCGAGGAAGGGCGGATGACGTGGGACCGGCTCCGACTCTTCATCCCGGGCTACGGGCGGATTCGGCGCCACCAGTATTACGCCCAATTTTCGCGCACCCTCGGGACGCTGATGGAAAATGGCATCCCGCTACTCCGAGCGCTCGATCTGGTGACGGAAATCGCGGCCAACAAATATTTGGAATCGAAATTGCGCGAAGTGCGCAAGTCGGTGATCGAAGGCGCCAACCTCTCCAGCGCGCTGGCCAGGGAACAGCTTTTTCCCGAGCTCTTCACCGACATGATGGCGGTCGGCGAGCAGACCGGGCACTTCTCGCAAACGATGCAGACGATTGCCGACGTCTACGAACGCGAGCTCGATCGCACGGTCAACGTAATCTCGGCCCTGATCCCGCCGGTCATCATCGTGCTGATCGCGATCATCGTTGGTTTTGTGGTTTACAGTATTCTCTCCGCCGTTTTCGAGATGACGCATAGTTTGCAGTTCCGGCCGCACTAACATAATCTCGCCGCCGGGATGAAACTTCGTTGCCTCGCACTCGCGCTTCTTTTCGCCGCGTCGCGCCCTGCTCCCGCGCAGCTTGCCTACCAGCCGCCGGGCGCGCAGGTCTTGAAGTCGAGCCAATCGGCCGAGGCCGCGCCGGAAAGCGCCTGGCTCGACCTGCGGCAGAACAACCCCGCCCACTCCAGGGTGCAGGCCGCGCCCGCCTGGGTGGAATCGGTTTCCTTCGCTCCGGGCAAAAAGGATTCTCCCGTCACGCCGAAAAGCATCTTCCGCATTCGCCTGACCCGGCCTAACGACGACTGCCAGATTCTCCTCTTTCGCCTTTATTTCGACGATCTGCCCGACAAACAACCCGAGGTGATCGCCTGGGACGAGTCGGGCAGCCAGCTCCTGCGCTCCGGGTCGTTAGGGCAAAAGACCGGGCTCGCCACCTCCTCGACCACGATTGTGCCGATGATCGGCGTGACCGCGATCGACGTCGAAGTGCCGGGCGACGGTCGCTCCGTCCGCGGGGCCTACCTCGATTGGATGAAGACGAGCCAGGTGATGCGCCCGATGCACGCCGAGCAGGAGAAACTGATGGCGGATCCGTTCGGCGGTCCGAGTGCGCTCAAGGCGGGCGAGGAAGATGTCGAGGTCTTCGGAACCGTCAAAGCGCCGCTGACCGCGGAGACGATTCCGATCGGTCCCAGCATGCAGAACGGCGCAGCTTTTCAGTTCGGGCTCGAAGCGCAGCCGCTCCTCGCCCTCCTCACTTTCGAAGTCGCGAGCCCGCAGGTCGAATCGGCCCCGGAAGTTTACGTTAACGGCGAGGATGTCGGGCCGGCCACGCTCGTCCTCCCCGATTTGGCCGATCCCGCCTATCGCGGACTCTCCCTTTCGCTCCTCCAGACGATGCAATTCCAATACACCGGCTGGGTGCGGGCGCAGAAGATCGTGCCCGCCTCGATCTTGAAGGCGGGGACGAATGATGTGATCATTCTGGCAGGTGCCGGAACTTCCGCCTCGGCGATAAGGGAAACGCAGATTCAGTTGAAATATCTCTGGGACAAATCGGATTATCTGCTTGAGCCGTTGAAGTAACCCCGAACGCCACACGTTTATGCGCAAGAATCAAAGTGCCTTCACCCTCCTCGAGATCATGCTCGTGGTCACGATCATTGCTCTCCTCCTCGGGACGGCGATTTACAAACTGGCCGGCAACGTCGAGTACGCGCGCCATAACCGGGTCGCGGCCGACATCCAGAGTATCTCCACCCAGCTTAAACTCTACGAGAGCATGAACGGGTTCTACCCCACGACCGAACAGGGACTCGAAGCGCTCGTGGCGCAGCCGAGCTCCGACCCGCAACCCCAACGCTGGTATCAGCTCTTCAAGGAAATGCCCAAGGATCCCTGGAATAACAATTACATTTACCTCAATCCCGGTCGGAAAAATCCGAGCGGCTACGATCTCTACTCGGCCGGACAGGACCGCAAACCCGATACGCCGGACGACGATTGGGGCGGCTCCTAACGAGCGGCGCTTTTGCCCGCCTTAGGGATGTAGACGCCTCCCTGTGGGAGGCGCGAGGGTTGCATTCCCAGCCGCGCCCAGACCCGCGCTTCGCACAGCGAAGCGTCTACAAGGAGGCGCGAGAATCGATTTTCCCAGCCACACTCAGACCCGCGCTTCGCACTGCGAAGCGTCCACCTTACTGCCCGGGCGGATCCAGGTCGTCATCTTGCTCGTCCGGCGCCTGGCGAATCGGCTGTTGCGGCACCACCTGCTGCCCCGCGCCCCGCCGCCGGATCGTCGACCGCACGTGCGGCGGCGGCGTCGGAATCTGCGGAACCGGCATCGGCCGCTGGATCGCGTTCGGGCGTCCGGGGATCGGGGGTCGACCCAGGATTTGGGGTGGCATCTGCTGAATCGGGTTTTGGATCGCCTGGCTGAGGAGAGCCTCGTTAAAGGTGAGAGTGGCAAATTGCCCGTCCTTCGAAATCGTGACCTTCGTCTCCCCCACCCGGTCGGACCATTGGATGCTCGAGATCGAATACCCGTCGATCGTTTCCCGGGTGTTGAGATATTCCTTCAGGCTCTTGTCCGTCGTCGAGGCGATCGTGACAAAATCGCCGCCCGGCGAATGGGCGGCGTTCGCGACGTAGAGGTCTTTGGCGAAATCCGGCTTGCCCACGATCGGCGCGCCCGCGGTCGCAACCGCGAAAGGCGAACGCTTCACCATCGGCTCGTAACGCGCGAACGGTTCGATCTGGGGCAATGCATCGTCCTTCGCCCAGGCGCTCGTCGTTAGGCCGAGAAGGAGCGGCCCAGCCAGGTAGCGGATCAGTTTTCCTCCTTGCATTATTTCTTTCCCGAGCTCGTGAACCATTTTGCGATCTTGAACCGGCCCTGCATCATCGTCGGGTCAGTCGGGTCCACGATCAAGTTGACGCTTTCAAAAACCGTAAACGACTGCGGCTTCTGCGCGTCGTAGAGAAAATGGACAAGTGGTTCCCAGCCGCTTTTGATTTCGAAAGTGGCGGAAACGGATTGATGCGAGGGCGCCGATTCGACCGCACCGATCTGCGGATTCTCGACCTGGATGTTGTGCTTGCCGGCCACTTCCTTGACGAAGGTGAGGAGGGAGGAGGCCTCCGCCGGGTCGTCCAACTTCGGCTGATTCTTCTTCAGCCAGTCGGCCCGTTTCTTCCACATCTTCTCTTCCCCGAGGTAGACCTGCTGCGCGCTGCGCGCGGCCCGCTCTTCCGCGTAGGCGTTCCGCGCGCCTGCGCTCATCCCCAGGAGCGCGCTCCAAATCGCGAAATTGATGATGAGGAAAAGCACCACCCCGACCGCGAGGACGAGGATCCGCTCTCGTTGGTTCATCCGCGCCAGCCAGTCGGTCATCATTTGATTTTTCCCTCCAGCCGGAACTGCGCGTGGTCGTTAGGCAAAATCCGCGGGGTCTGGAGAGTGAAGGCAAAATTCTGCAACCCGGGATTCTGCTTCACCTTCTCGGCAAACTGGTAGGCGAGGGCGGCGGAGGGCGCCTCCCCCTGCACGGAAATGTTACGCGCCGATTGGTCGTAAACCGTGATCCGCACCTCCGGATTCGGGAGGCTCTCGAAGAGATGAAGCAGAACTTCGATCGGGTAGTAGTGCGGATCGATCGCGGGTGAGAGCGCCTTCCAGTTCGCTTCCGTCTGCCTGATGAAATCGACCTTGGGCGCATCGCGCTCGATCGCCGTTTTCAGATGGCCAACCTGGAAACGGATGATCACGACGTAGAGAGCGAAAAGCAAAAAGAGCGCGACATAAGCGCTCCCCGCCCAGAGGAGCCGGCGGCGCCATTCCTTTCGCCTAACGAGCGTGGCCCGCTGCTTGCGCCAGGCGTCGGGCGTGAGATCCAGCTTGACCGCCGCGGGCGGCACTTCCGTGTTCATGAGCATGGGCCGTTGCGCGAAGACGCGCTCGACCGTGTCGCGCAGGGGCAGGCATTCCTCATCGAGCAAGACCTTCGGAAAAGAAGTATCGATGCCCTGCAACTCCGCGCTCAGGGCCAGCTGCGGCAGGTCGCGCTCCAACTGCGCCGGTTCCGCCGCGCCCAGAGTGCGCGTCAGGCTGAGCTTGCCATTCTCGCTGATGGCCGAGATTAGCTTTTCGCCTTCGCGGTAGATGAGCAACGCGCTCCCCTTCGCGGCATGCGAAACCGCCCGTTGCACCGCATAGACCGTCACCTGTCGCGGGATGAATCCGCGATTCAAAAGCGGACCAGCCAGTTCGTTCAGGCGCGGATTGTGGACCGCGACCGCGGAGATCACACTGCCGCTCTCGCCCTGCTCGATGACCTCAAAATCGCTTGTCACTTCCTCTGGCGGATAGGGAAACGCTTTCTCCATCTGGAGCCGGACCATTTCGCCAAACTCCGAAGGATCGACCGTCGGCAAGCGGAGACGCTGGGCGAGAATCGCGGTCGCCGGGAGCCCGAGAATGAGGTCATCGTCGGCGTTGAGCAGGCCGGCGGCTTCGTTCAGGTCGGCCACACTGCGCACGTCCCAGGCGCTGTTCCCACCGCGCGCGCGCATCACATTCCAGCCACGCCCGCCGGGCGCTATGAAAACGGATTCGGATGCGGGTTCGATATTACAATTCCTTCCAACGAATCATCTGCGGAGTGGGGTTTTTCCGAATTATCATCTCGATGGTCCGTGTCGCCGGGCCGGATTTACCGACACTAACGACTCGCATCACCTTGTCTTTAAAGCCGATCAGGCCGGAAAGCTGCGCAAATTGGTCCGGAGTAAATCCGAGCGCAAGCCGAACCTCATCGAGCGATTCAAAGACCGGATCATCTTCCGTGCCATCGATCCCATCCGGGCCGCGGCGCAATTCCAGGTAGCGATCGACGATCTGCTCGTTCATCCCCGGGAGACTAAGCAAAACATCGCGCGAAGCCCAAGCGAGATCGATCGGCCCCGTGCTGTAAATCGTGAAATCGTCCTCCCAACCCGGGCGCGCCGTGATTTTTTCCCAGCCCTTCACTTCCTTCAGCTCCTCGACCCGTTGGAAAAGCGAGTTTTTCGGTTGGTACCCCGGTTGCGCCTCGGCTCCATTCAAGCGCGGGAGATCGTCCGGGTCGACGTAGTCGAGCAGGGTATCCATCATCCGGTCGCGCTCGTTCAGGTCGATCCCCTTGATCTCGAGATAACGGTTCAGAATCTCAAGCCGGTTCGCGTTTTCGCCCGAGACAATCCAGTTGAGATTGAGGCGCCCTCCCTCTCCCGTCATCCGCGCCGCGAAGGATTGATTTTTCCCTAACGAACCATGGAGGATACTCGAGCCCGGGTTCACGATCGGGTGCAGGGCCACTTCCGCTCCGGAAGCGGCCATCGCTTCCGCTTCCAGATCGCGATTGGCATCGCCCGAAAGAGTGAGGCGGGAATCGATGTCGAGCGCCCACGCGATCACCATCGCGCTGAGCAAAAAGAGCGCCCAGAGCGCAAGCAGGAGTGCAGCCCCGGAACGATCGGCACCGATCGATCGTTTCATAGCGGGCTGCGCCGCAACGGCAGAACCGCCTCCCACGGCACCGCGCTCCCGGCTCGCGCGATCGTTAGGCGAACGAGGTGCGGGAGCGTCCCCCGGTCCGTCCAGCGATCGACCCAGGCATTGAGGCGCGGATCGAAATAGCGAATCTCCATGCTCCTGATATCGGGCAGGAGCGGGACCCAGACCTTCGATTCATCGACCTCGTTGTTGTCGTCGAGCGATTCGCGCACCACACCCAGCTCCATCAGGTCGCCCTTCGACATTGGCTGGAGGCGGAGCGTGACGGAGTATTCGCCCGTCGCATAACGAGTCAGCAAGCCCGGCCCCGCCTCGCAGACCCAGGTGACCTCATCGCGCGAGCGGCCTTCAAATTTGAACGGCTCGCCCATCAACGCTCCCCGCCCCGGCGGCAGGTCCTGGAACTCCCGGGTGAGCAAAGTCTCCAGCCCGGAGTAGGCGGCGTCGACCTGGCTCAGCTCGGTCGAAACCCGCACCGCGGTCAGGTTTGCGCTCACGAAACGAAAAATGGCCAGCGCCATCATCCCGAGAATGACCACCGCGAGGGTGATCTCGAGCAGGGTGAAAGCGGAAGATCTTCGCTCAGCCTGCACGGTAAACATAGAAAACCAGTTGCTTGCTCTGCTTCGCCCCGTCGCGCGACCATTGCGCGGTCAGCGTCACCCGGGTGATTCCGTTGATGATCGTCTTGTCCTGCTCCTCGAGCGGCTCCGGCTCCGCCTTCTGGATCAGCCTAACGACACCGTAGCCGGTGTCCACCTTGTCCTCCTTCGAGGGGTCGGGATGGAGCGGGCTGTTCTCCACTTCCGCCATCCGGTTGGCCAGCACTTGCCGGACGCGATTTTCCTCCTCGCTCAGTTGGCTCGCGTTCAGGCAATTCTCCACCGCCCGGCCGAGCGCGAACACGCCAATGACGAAAATCGTCAGGCCAAGCAGCACTTCGTAGAGGGCGAAGGCGAGAACTTTTCTATTTCGTCGCATAACGAACAATCTGCGGGCGAGCCGAGAGTGGCGCGTAATTCACTTCCCACGCTCCCGTCGGGCCTTTGAACCGGACCACCGCCGGCTCGCACGTGCCCGAAGGCCAGAAAACCCATTCCGCAAACGGCCCCTTCTCCAGCGCCGACGGCAGTCGCAGGATGTAAGCGTCACCCTTCGCCAGCGCGAGGGTGGCGGTAGGCGTGTCGGGGTCGCCATCCCGGGGGGATTCCGGGTGTAAAACCACCGCGCGTTTCTGCCATTCGATCACATACGCGCGCCGCTCCTCCACGCTGTGTTCCTGCGCCATGCGCACGATCCCGTTCATCGCGTCGAGCGACCTTTTCAGGCGGCGATCGGCCAGCACCCCGCTCACGCTCGGGAGCGCGAGGAGGAGGAGGAGCGCGAGAATGAAGACCGAGATCGCGATCTCGATCAGCGTAAATCCCTTCCCGCGTTGCATGGGCGAATTTTACGACGAGGCGAAAAAAGCACAACCGCCTCGCGGCGCGGTTGAGAATATGAAAGGCCGGGAAAATGGGCGGAGGAAGAACAAGACCGTTACCGTTGCGAAAGTTCCTGCTCTCCCAGTTGTCATCCCGAGCGGAGCGCAGCGGAGGGGAGGGACCTCGCAAGCGCACTTGTGCAATCCCCTTGAGCCGGCCCCGATCGCACTCCGGGGCTCCCGCTGGCCCGCTTCCACACCTCCTGGTCTCCTGGTTTCCAGATCAATCTCCCCTACCCGTACGCAATTCACCGCTAGAGAATAGCAATCCGCCGACAGCGTTTCCGCCGCGCTGTGATAACATCGCGTGGTGATATCGTCCGCCGTCCGGCCCTCTGCTCCGACGCTTACCGTCGCGCCCCCGGCGATGCGGCTGCGCCCGATTCACAAACTCCTCCTCCTTCTCGCCGCCCTCGGCGTTCTCGGCGCCATGACCTGGCAGGGCCTCACCACCGGCGGCTCGCCCGATCCCACCCGGGCCAACATCAGCCCGGCCGTCGCCGTTCTCGACATCGCCATCCTCGTTTTCCGGGAAGGACTTGAATGCATCCTCGTCCTCGCCGCCATCACCGCCAGCATGACCGGTCCCCGGCGCGATTGCCGCCGGCCAGTCGCGTGGGGCGCCGGCCTCGCTTTCCTCGCCACCCTCGTCACCTGGATGATCGCCGTCCGCATCATGAGCGCGCTCTCGGATAACGTCTCCGCCCTCCACCTCCAGGCCGCCACCGGTCTCCTCGCCGTGGTCGTCCTGCTCGTGATCATGAACTGGTTCTTCCACAAAATTTACTGGGGCGGCTGGATCCGGGCGCACAATCGCCGGCGCAAAGATCTCCTCCTCAAAGGCGCCGCGCCCGAAGCTTCCCAGTCCCGCCTCATCTGGGGCCTCCTTCTCCTCGGTTTCACTTCTCTCTATCGCGAAGGCTTCGAGGTCGTCCTTTTTCTCCAAACCTATCACCTGCGCCTTGGCGGCGGCGTGGTCCTGAAAGGCACGCTCTTCGGCCTCGGACTCGCCGGACTCGTCGCCATTCTCACCTTCGTCATGCAACAGCGGCTGCCTTACCGCACCATGCTCATCACCACCGGCATCTTGTTAGGCGGCGTTCTTCTCGTCATGGTCGGCGAACAGGCTCAGGAGATGCAGCTCGCCCACTGGATCGCCACCACCCCGGTCCCCTGGCTGCAAAACATCATCCCCGATTGGGCCGGACTCTGGTTCGCCGTCTTCCCGACCTACCAGACCCTCATCGCACAGCTCATCGCTGCCATCATCGTCATCGGCTCCTACTACGCCGCGCGCCGCGTCCGCTGCACCGCCGAGCCCGCCTGATCAATTTCAGCTTTGATGCTTCGCACCGCTACCTCGCGGCTCCCCGTCTATGGCTTCGCCATTCAGCTTTCCGCTTTCAGCTTTTCTAAAGCCGGCACCAGTTGATCGAACCGATCGATCAACCCTGTCGCGCCCAGCGCCTCCCCCGGTCGATCCCGGAACCCGAAAGTCACCACCAAACACGGCAACCCGGCCGCCTTCGCAGTCAGAACATCGGTAATCGAATCGCCCACCAGCACCGCCCGGCCCCCGCCGGCCCGTTGGATCGCCTCCCGCAACGGCGCGGCATCCGGTTTGCGCACCGCGAGCGTGTCGCCGCCGACCACGCTGTCGAACCGCTCCGTCCAGCCAAACGCCGCCAGCAATTTGCGGGTCAAATTTTCCGGCTTATTCGTGCAGATCGCGAGCTGCGCCCCGCGCACTCGCAACAGATCGAGCGCCGTCTCCGCCCCATCGTAGGGGCGGGTCGCATCCGCGATGTGCGCCTCGTAATATTCGAGAAAAACCTGGAGCGCCTTTTCCAACAGCGCCGGGGGCGCGGACCCGGTCGCGCGCAACCCTCGCTCCACCAGGTTGCGCATTCCCCGCCCAACCATCTCGATTACTTTCGCCGCTGGCACCGGCTCCCGTCCGAGCCACCCGAGCATGTAATTGAGCGCATCCGTCAGATCAGGCGCAGTGTTAATGAGCGTCCCATCGAGATCAAAGACGACAACCGCGAAAGGAAAGTGGCCCATAAAATAGGAGGTGCGATTCTCGGCCTTCCAGCTTTCGCACGAAGAATGATGCTGGCCAACTCGGGCGAATTCCAAGAGCGCGACCAAATCGCATCGCGATTTCCCTTGCGCACCATCGCCAAAATCTCCAACCTTGCCTCCAAGCTCCTCCAGTAGCACCACGGGCGGCAGCGTCACAAAGTGCGGCATAAATTCCATTTTGCGCTTGCCTTCCCCGGCGCCTGACTCCCACAATCTCACCCCTGGCATGAACAGCGCGCCTCCCTCCTCCCCCGCCAACCAGCCCAAGCTCCTCGACCGCGTCCGCTGGCATCTGCGCGTCAAGCATTACGCCATCCGCACCGAACAGGCTTACACCGACTGGATTCGGCGTTACATCCTCTACCACGGTAAACGCCATCCCAGCGAAATGGGCGAAGAGGAGATCGCCCAGTTCCTCACCCACCTCGCCGTCGAAAAAAATGTCGCTGCTTCCACCCAAAACCAGGCCCTCAGCGCTCTTCTCTTCCTTTACCAGCAGGTGCTCGATCGAAAACTCGACTACATCGACAAGATCGAGCGAGTAAAGCGCCCGGCCAAAATCCCCGTCGTCTTCACCCGGGAGGAAGCCCGCGCTGTTCTCGCCCACCTGAAGGGCGACTACCGCCTCATGGTTCATCTTCTCTACGGGAGCGGCTTGCGCCTCCTCGAATGCCTGCGACTGCGGGTCAAGGATATCGACTTCGGCTACCGCCAGATCACCGTCCGGCAATCCAAAGGCATGCGCGAACGCGTCACCCTCCTGCCCGAACGCCTTTGCCAGCCGCTCCAAGCCCATCTCACTCGAGTCAAGGAGCTGCATCGGCAGGACGTCGCACAGGGTGGCGGCGCCGTCTTTTTGCCCTCCGCCTTGCATCGCAAGTATCCCAACGCGGCGCGAGAATGGATCTGGCAGTACGCCTTCCCCGCCGACAAGATTTCGCTCGACCCGCGCAGCGGTGAAAAACGCCGCCACCACGTCGGGGAGAAAAACCTGCAAAATGCCGTCAAATACGCCATTCGCGCTGCCGGTGTGACGAAAGCCGCCAGTTGCCACACCTTTCGGCACAGCTTCGCCACCCACCTGCTCGAGAGCGGCTACGACATCCGGACGGTCCAGGAATTACTCGGACACAAGGATCTTGCCACAACCATGATTTATACGCACGTTTGCAACAAACCGGGGCTAAATATCCTGAGCCCCCTTGATGAACCCGAACCCGTTTCCGGCCGTGTTAGACGAAAAAATGTTCGTCTTTAAAGGCGAACGTTCGCCTATATCTCGTTAGGTCCATGAGAGCGTCGCACGCAATATCACCTCCTTCACATCATCGGCGCCACGTTCGGATTTCTCGCGCTGTTTCATACCATCTTTGGATTGCCGAACTGGCTGGGGTTAGTCGCCTGCCTCTTTTTCGCGGCCTGCGTTTGGGCCACGCTGCGTTTGTTGCGGCACGCTGAATTAGCGTGGCGCGCCCATCTTCGTGCCCGCCACCTCCAACAGAAGCCAAAGGCCTTCGGCTTTTGTCCGGTAGTCGCTCTTCGCATTGTGTTTTGGCTGGCCGTTCCTGCCCCCGACTGTGTATGCGTGGCCTTGCGCTCACACTACGTGAGCGCGGCATTATTGGCGGTGCTATCCACATCCTGCTTTCAACCTTGGTTGCCGCATCCGGCTAGCACCGCGAAAGGACCTAACCATACATCTGAGGTCGTCCGTCAACCATTTTGAATGAAGTTATTGGCATGTAACTCAGGCGGCCTTGGCGAGGGCGAGTTCGAGTTTGGAAGCCAGAGGTGAGCCTCTGCGTTTGAGGGTCTCGAGGTAATTGGTTTCGTCATAGGCGACGCGGTCGCGCCAGCAGACGAACATGATGCGCTGCCACTTGAAGGCGAGGGCGCGGACGGCGGTGGGATGCTTTTTGCCTTTGGCGATCTGTTCCTGGAGGAAAAGTTTGGCCCAGGAGCAATGGAGAACCGATTGGTTGGCGTACTCGAAGAAGCTCTGATGGAGGAAGTGCGGCCGGCTCCAGCGGCGGTGGACCCAGTGCTGGCTTTTGCCGCTGCGCTCGGTGACCGGGGCGATGCCGCTGTATTGCTGGATGGCGGCAGCGCTCTGGTAACGGGCGCGTTCGCTGCCGAAGGCGCAGCAGAGCCGGGGGGCGAGGGTGGGCCCGGCGCCCGGGAAGCTCTCCCAGATGCGGGCATCGGGATGGGCAAGGAAGAGTTGCTCGATCCTGGAGTCATACTCTTGGAGGGCGGCGGCGAGTGGGAGTAACTGGTGGGCGAGCATGGCGACCTGAACTTTGGCGGGTTCGACCAGGGCGGGGTCGGAGGTGAGCGGGAGCATCGCGCCGATCGCTGCGAGGCGTTTGTTGATCACATCCAAACGCCGGCAACGGTGGGCGTAGTAGAACTTGCGGATGGTTTGCTTTCTGGCTCTTTGCAGTTCCTGGAGGGAAGGCCACTGGAGGAGGAAGTGACAAGCCAGCGGGGCAAAGAGATCCTGGCCGGCTAACTCGAGGGCCTGGGGATAGTAGCTCTTGAGGGCGTCGCGCAGCATGTTGGTGAGCAGGGTGCGCAGATCGACCAGGCCGCGGCGCGCTTCGAGGAGCCGGGCGAGCTGGCGGGTCTGGGGATCGTCGAGGGTCAGGGGAGTGAGTTTGGCGCGATGGTGGAGGAGCAACTCGAGGCAGACCTCTGCATCGGAGGGATCGCTCTTGGCCCGGCTGGTCTGAAAGGCCTGGCGGTAGCGGGCGGCGGTGGCCGGGTTGACCGGGTAAAGCACGAGGAAGGGGTAAGCCAGCAGAGAAGAAATCAGAGGCCCTTTGGCTTGCTCCAGACAAAGGGCGATCTTGCCTTCCGGGAAGCGCTCCGCCAGGGCGGCCGCCCATTGGGCGATGGCTTCGGGAGTGTGCTCCAGAGTGGAGGCCTCGCGCTGGCCGGTGGTGCAATCGTAGAGACACAAAGCGTGCTCTTGGCTGCCCCAATCCAGCCCGATGAGAGCGGCCCAGTCGCCCTCCCTCGGGGTTTTCTTCATCGTCTCGTGATCGTGGTTGGTGGATTTGATTTTCATGGTTTGATGTGGTGTTTGCGGGCGCACAACACGCTGGCCCCGAAAGCATTCGGGGCTGGCTTTCATTCGGCGAAGGCATTATTGTCTGGACCTCGAACGGGTCGTCATTTGAGGATTCGTTACGAATGAAAGCACGCCCGGACTCCACTCGAAGCTATGGTTACAATCGTCGAGCGATTGGCGATGGAGATTCGTAGTGGGCCGGTGCGTGCGATCTTCCCGCAAGGCGGAAAATTGAAAAACAGAGCGCGGCATATCAACCAAATTTTGATCCCGATGCGGCAGAGTTATTCACAGCCTCGCTGCCCCAGCTTGGGAAGGCCGTTCCGCTCGCCCATGAATAACCACTGGTTGACCAATG
>CAVYZI010000010.1:0-56042 GCA_963772915.1 uncultured Verrucomicrobiae bacterium | reverse complement strand
AGCACGCGCCGCCCGCGCTCGCCTAACGATTGGGTTTGACCGCGCATTCCGCGCGGCAGCGTCGCTCGCGCGTTCCGCACGACGCTGAATCCAAGCCGCGCCGACCGCATTCCGTTTGAATTGGAAAGCATCCGGGTCAGTCCCGGAGCAATCGATGGAGATGAAACGTGAAGAAATTATTGATGGTGGCAGCCTCGCTCTGCGTGCAGGCGACGCTCTTCGCCCAAACCCCGTCGCCGGCGCCTTCGCCTAACGACGTCGAAACGCTGCGCCAGCAGGTCGAGGCCCTGACCGCGACGGTCAAGGCCCTGCAGGAACAGGTCAAAGCGCAGCAGGAAACGCTGGCGAAAATGAACGCCGGCCCGACGACCTTGCCGGCCGCCGAAACTCCCGCCGCCAGCCCGGAGCCGGCCGCGAGCGCGCCGCCGCTCTTTCCCAACGGAGGACGAATCGGTCGTCGCGACGACCGCGCAACCGTCGCCCATTCCAGGGACGTCCGCTCCGCCGCCCGCCGCGCCGGCGAATGAAGCGTTCCCGACGACCGACGCCTCCGTCACCACCTCGAGCGAGACGATTTCGACGAGCGGGGTCGGCGCCTCGCTGACCGCGCCGATGACGATTATGGGCGGCGGCCGCACCTACATGAACATCTCCTTCGACGGCCAGTTTTCGCTCGCTTATTCGAGCGACCGCAATCTCGACCAACTCGAGAGCCGGCGACCACGACCCGCAGCAGCGCGGCTTTAACGCGCGCAACCTCGAGCTGGCGCTCGATGGCGCGGTCGACCCGTATTTCGAGGGGTTCGCCAACATCGTTTTCAAGCTCAATAACGACAACGAAACCGAGATCGAAGTCGAGGAAGCCTTCATGCAGACGACCGATCTGCCGTGGGGCTTGCAGCTCAAAGGCGGGCAGTTCTTTTCCGCTTTCGGGCGGATCAATCCGACCCATCCTCACACCTGGGATTTTGCCGACGATCCCCTCGTCCACGGCCGCCTTCTCGGTTCCGATGGTCTGCGCGGCGTCGGCGCGCAGGTCTCCTGGACGGTGCCGGTGGAGTGGTATTCGCAGTTTATCTTTGCGGTGCAAAACGGGCGCGGGAACACCGGCTTCTCTTTCCGGAACCCGGGCGAGAACGGCACCTTTTACGGCCGCCTGACGACCGACCGCGAGGTGCGCGGGCTGCAGGATTTCGTCTGGGTGCCGCGCTGGGAAAACTCGTTCGACCTCAGCCCGACCCAGACGGTCCTTTTCGGCGTTTCCGGCGCCTTCGGTTCGAATGAGACCGGGGCGCATTCCTGGACCGAGATTTACGGGGCGGATCTTCTCTACAAATGGAAATCGGCGCGTGCCGAAGGCGGGTTCCCGTTTGTGAAATGGCAGACGGAAGCGATGTATCGCCGCTTCGAGGCCGGGCGCGGGGTCGACCAATCCTTCCCGGTGGCGGAGACCTTCCACGATTGGGGGATGTATTCGCAGGTCGTCTGGGGTTTCAAGAAAGGGTGGACGGCGGGCGTGCGCGGCGATTATCTGCACATGCAGGACTCGGCTTTCACCGACGACGACCTGCGTCAGAGCCGCTCCCGCATCACGGGCGATCTCACCTGGTATCCGACGGAATTTTCCAAGCTCCGGTTGCAGTACAACCACGACTTTTTGGAGGCGAACGATTTCCTTTCCGCCCGGGAAGCCGATTCGCTCTTTCTCCAGTTTGAATTCATCCTCGGCGCCCACGGCGCGCACAAGTTTTGAAGACGTCGTCCCTCTCCCATTTTGTCATCCCGAACCGCCGCAGGACGGAGAGGGACCTCAGGAGCGTCTCGGTGTGCTCTTCTGTTGGCGGCGTCGCGCGTGGCTTGCGAGGTCCCTCGCCGCGCTCCGCCGGCTCGGGATGACAAGCATCGAGCGCGACGCGCTTATCCACTTATGAAAAGAAATAACCTAACGAAAACAGCAATCGCCGCCTGTCTCTGCCTAACGACGGCGCTTGCCGCCGAGGCCAAAATCAATGCGGTCGCGACCTTGCCCGACTTCGGCGCGATCGCGCGCGAGATCGGCGGCGCCAACGTCGACGTCACGGTCCTGGCCAAGCCGACTGAGGATCCGCACTTCGTCGATGCCCGGCCCAGTTTCGTCGTCAAATTGCGCCAGGCAGATGTCCTGATCGACGGCGGCGCCGAACTCGAGATCGGCTGGCTCCCGCCGCTCCTGCAAAACGCGCGCAACCCGAAGATCGAAATCGGCCAGCCCGGTCGGGTGCAGGCCTCGCAGGGGATCCGGCTCATGGAAGTGCCGGCCCAGCTGACCCGCGCGGCCGGCGACGTCCATGCCATGGGCAACCCGCATTTCATGGTCGACCCGATCATCGCCAAGGCGGTCGCTGCCCACATTGCGAATGCTTTCGGCGCGGTCGATCCGGCGCACGCGGCGGAGTATCGGGCGAACGAACAAAAATTCGAGGCGACGATCAACGCCAAGCTCCAGGAATGGGGCGCAAAGCTGCTCCCCTTCCGCGGCCAAAGCCTCGTCGCCTATCACGATTCCTGGCCTTATTTCGCGCACCGTTTCGGCTTTAACATCAACATCTTCCTCGAACCGAAGCCGGGCATTCCCCCTCGCCTTCGCATCTCGCGGAGGTGATCGCGCAGATGAAGGCGCAGAAGATCAAGGCCATCATCGTCGAGCCGTATCACAACCGGAAAATCGCGGAGAAGGTCGCGCAATCGACCGGGCGAAGGTGGTCGATTTCGCGCAATTCCCGGGGGCGCTGCCCGGCACCGACACCTACGTGCAACTGATCGACAAACTCGTGAACAACCTGGCGGCGGCCCTGAAATGAAAGATGTCGCGCCAGACTCCGGGGAGCGCACGCGCCTGGCATGAGCTCATGACATGGGTAACACTTCGATCTCATGACATAGGTGACACTTTCTGGGGCTATTATGCCTTGGAAGAAAAGTGTGCCGTTGGAGGCGCGGATGAAATTTGTCCTGGCGGTGAAGCTGGGCCGGGAGTTTTTCGCGTCGTTGTGTCGAGAGTTTGGGATCAGCCGCAAGACGGGCTACAAGTGGTGGCGACGTTACGGCGAGGGTGGAGTGCGCGGCCTGGAGGAAGTCTCGCGTCGGCCGCACGAGCGGCCGCGGGAATATGGGCGTTGGTGGCGGGGAGCTTTGCGCAAGGCGCGCAAAAAGCATTCCCGCTGGGGGCCAAAGAAGCTGCGGCGGATGCTCCAAAGAAGCCACCCGCGCAGCCGTCCTATGCCTGCGGTGAGCACGCTGGGGCGCTGGCTGGGGGAGTTGGGTTTGATCGGTGCGCGGCGCCGCCGGGCGCGGCGTGGGCCGGTCCTGCCGGGGATCAAATTGAGCGTGCCGCGAGCGTCCAATCAAGTCTGGACGGTGGATTTCAAAGGCTGGTTTCGAACGGGGGAGGGCAGGCGCTGCGAGCCCTTGACGATTCGCGATCTTTCCAGCCGTTATGTGCTCGCGGTGGTGCTGCTGGCCAATCAGAGCGAGGCGGCGGTGCGTCGTGCGATGCGGGCCGTGTTTCTGCGTTACGGTTTGCCGCAAATCATTCGGGTGGACAATGGGGCGCCTTTTGGCGGGGCCGGAGCGTTGGGCCTTTCGCGCTTGAGCGTGTGGTGGCTGCGACTGGGCATCGCGGTGGAATTTACCCGGCGCGCTCATCCCCAGGACAACGGGGCGCACGAACAAATGCATCGCATTTACAAAGCCGAGACGGCCGCGCCGCCCGCGGCCACACTGGGAGGGCAAAAGCGGCGGAGTCGCGCCTGGGTGCGCTCGTACAATCAGGAGCGGCCGCACGAAGCTCTGGGCCAAGAGGTGCCGGCACGATATTACCGCCGCAGTCGCCGACCGATGCCGCGCTATCTGCCCGTGGTGATCTATCCCCGCGCCTGGGCCGTGCGGCGGGTGCGCAATCGCGGGCAGATCAAATGGGAGGGACGTTTGCGCTTCGTGGGCCGAGCCTTTGTGGGCGAGAGGGTGGGGCTCAAGAGGAGAGAAAAAGGCGTGCACGAAGTTTACCTCGCGGGGCAGTTGATCGGGGTCATGCATCGATCCGACCGCGCTGGGATGCGCCCCGCCTCTCGGCAAGCGCGTCCGTAATTTTCGAGCCCGCCCTCCCCCGTGCCAGCGGTGGATCGGCGCGTCGACTCCGCTCCGGCTCGCTCCGCTCGCCTGCTCTGCGCCGACGCGCCGATCCACCGCACCTTCCGAAGGCAAAGTGTCACCTATGTCACGAGAACAAAGTGTTACCCATGTCATGAGATTGTCCCAGCAGCCCGCGCTCCCCAGCAGGCGCGTTTCGTCGGGGAGACAGACCGTGACTAACGAGCAGCGCGGGCATTTTGGAGAATCGATGAGCGGGGCGGGAATCGGACCGGCAGCGCAGGCCCGGGCTTCCTGAATTTTTTGCAAAATCCAGGCTTCGAGTTCGGCGGTAAGCGCGAGGCGGACGCGCTGTTTGGTCGCCCGATAATAGATGATGCCTTCGTGGCAAACGTAGCCGTTGTCGCGCAGGAGCAGGCATTGCAGGCCGAGCTGCATTTTGTCGGCGTCCCACAATTCCTGGCCGCTCTCGCCCTCGCGCGGCGCGCCCGCTTTGTAATCGACCGGGCAAACTTCGCGCGGCGAAAACAGATCCGGCTCCGGGGCGGAGTCGTCCGCCGCCGCAGTTCGCGTTTCGACGAGATCGATCTTGGCGGTGACGCCGAGCCGCTCCGAGCCTAACGACACCGAGCGGCTGTGAATGGTCTCGGAAGAAGTTGATGGTTGAGAGTCGTCTGTTGAGGGTTTTGCCTCGGCGGGCGGCATCGCCCCCGAACCGGCGTCGACCCGCGCGTGAAGGGCCGCGCCACGCGTCGTATCGGCGTTGTGCACGAAAACGCCTTCGACGAGCTCGTAGTAAAAGAGGCGCGGACAATAGACGAACTCGTTGAGCATTCGTGCCGGCAGCATTTCGGGAGGAGGAGCAGAGCGCGGAAGGCGCGGAGCCGTTTCGGGAACTGCAACGACTGCCTCGGTCACTTCGACCGCCGCGCAACTCTCCGGCGCATCTTTTGCCGGCGCGGGCGTTGAGACTCTTACTTCTGCGATGTTTTCGTCAGGCCCCGCGTCAAGTTGAGGAAGCCGGCTCTCGCCAAAAGATTTCCTGGGACGTTTTCCGGTCGGCTTCCGACCGGATCGGTGTCCTGTGGAGGAACGGCGCTGGGTCATGGGAATGTGCTTGCTAGCACGAATCCCAACCTTTTGTCTCGCTTTTTCTTCCTGCGTTGCCTGAGGGCTTTGCGGTGGAGGGAGGTGCGGGTTACGATCCGCGGCGTGAAGAAAATTCTTTTCGGTGCGGCCGTTCTGCTCGTTATCGGTTCTCTTGCTGCGAGGGGGCAAACCCCCAGCCAGACAAGGCCGGATGTTTCGAACAAGGCGCTGGTCACCAAACCCGGTCCGCATTTACAAGGGCACGTGGAAGCAACGGCGCTGCACAACCTGGCGGGCGACTTTTACGCCTGGCGCAACGAGGAATACCCGGTCCGGAGCAGCGACGCGGGACTGCACACCTGGGATGATCGCCTGACGGATTATTCGCCAGCCAAAATCGCGGAGCGGGCGAAACACATCCAGACGCTGCTCGAGAAAGTGAAGGCGATGCAGACCGCCACCTGGCCGAAGGACGAGCGGATCGACTGGATTCTCTTCCGTTCGCAGCTGGAGGGGTTCGCCTTCGACGATCGCGTCTGGCATTCGGCGGAGCGCGACCCGCAGACCTACGTGAGCGAATGCAGTAACGGCATTTTCTCGCTCCTGAAAAAAGATTACGACACGCCGCAAAACCGCGCCAAAGCCGCGACCGCCCGGCTGCGGGCGATGCCGGCCATGCTGGCGCAGGGAGAGAAGAATCTGCAGGAGCCGGTCAAACTTTTTGCCCACCTCGCCATCGCTTCCGCCCGCGCGATCGACCCGCTCTTCAAGGAGAGCCTGATGACCCTGGCGAAGGATCTTCCCCCTAACGAAAAGCAGGAGCTGGTCACGGCGCGTGACGCGGCTCTGAGCGCGTTGCACGATTACGCGGATCATCTCGAGAAGCGTCTGCCGGAGATGGTCGACTTCGCGCCGATGGGGGAGAAGAACTACAACGATTACCTGAAGCGCGTTCTGCTCCTGCCGCTCAAGGCCGAGGAGGTGGAGATGATCGGGCGGGTGGAGTTGGCACAGTATCGGACCTACGAGGCGTGGCTGCCGGATCCCTCACTGGCCGATCCCGATCCCAGGCGGAGCAAGAACATCCCGCCCGACCAGGCGTCGTTCCTGAAGGCGTATGAGAGCCGCGAGGCGGAAATGATTCAGTTCCTGAAAGACCGCCGGCTGGTCACGCTGCCGGATTATCTCGGCAAGTTCGAGATTCGGCAGTTGCCGGAGGCGTTCAAGCCCACCAGCCCGGGCGGGTTCATGAATCCGCCGGGAGTTTACGACAAGGACCCGACCGGTTTCTATTTCATCCCGACCTACAGCCCTGACTCGAAGAATTTTTACATCCGGGCGGCGATTGAAGATCCGCGGCCGATCCTCGGGCACGAAGGAATTCCCGGCCATTTCCTTCAGCTCTCGATCGCGAATCACCTGAAGGATGAAATTCGCCGGCAAAATGGCGACAATCTTTTCGTCGAGGGCTGGGCCCTTTATGGCGAGGAAATGCTGATGCGGGAGGGCCTTTACCCGCTCGACTCCGCGTCGCAGGGCCAGGTCCTGCGACTGGCGCGCTATCGCTCGGCGCGGATCGGCGTGGATGTGAATCTGCACACCGGGAAATGGACCTTTGAGCAGGCGGTCAAGTATTTCATGGAAGCGGGCGGGCTCGATCGCGAATCGGCGGAAGGCGAAGCGGCGGGCGCGGCTTCGAGCCCGACGCAAAAGATCAGCTACATCATCGGGAAGTGGCAGATCATGCAATTGTTAGGCCGCTATCGCGACCTGAAGGGGAAGGATTTCCGGCTCGGGCAATTCCACGACGAGCTGATCAGCCACGGCAGCCTGCCGCTCTCGGTCGTCGAATGGATCATGCTCGATGATCCATCCGACGTGGAAAAGGCGCTGCAGTAGCGAACTCTCCGGCTCGACAGAGTCTCGCCCCACCGTTCAAGCCGCCGCCGGGATCGGTGCTCCCGGCGGCAATTACGACTTCTTGCGCCGCGGCGGGGGCGTGGGCGTCTCGTCCTTGATGGTGCGGCGGGGGCGGACCGTCGGCTTGGGGGTGGGAGTGGCGTTGGCCATCTTTTTCTGATATTCGAGCCGGGCCTTGCGGGTCTTCGCATCCGAGTTGTTCGGGTCCATGCTCAGGACCTTTTCGCAATCCGCAATCCCCTTGTCGTAATCCTTCGCCAATTCGTAGACGTAGCTGCGATCGAGGTAAGCCTCCATGTTCTTCGGCTGGTGCTTGATGATCGTGCTGAAATCTTCGATCGCCTTGTCGTATTCCTTCATGTTCCAATAGGCAAAGGCGCGCCGGTCGAGGATCGGGTCGTCATCTTCCTTGGCCTTGAGCACGACGTCGTAATCTGCGACCGCCTTTTTGTAGTCCTTCATCTGGAGGTAGGCGAAAGCGCGAAAGCGATAGGCAGCCACGCTGTCTTTGGATTCAACTCGATCGCCTTGTTCAGATCCTCGATCGCCTTGTCGTATTTTTGCTGCGTGGTGTAGACCACGCCGCGGTTGACGTAGCCGGCGGAATCTTTCGGTTCGACTTCGATCGCGTCGCTAAAGGCCTTGATCGCGTCCTCCAGTTTACCGGCGCCTTTGTAGGCGAGGCCGAGGTTGTTGTAATTGTTGGCTTCCTTCGGGTCGGCTTTGACCGCCTTCTGGAAAAGATCGATCGCCTTGTCCCACTCCTTGTTTTTGGCGGCTTCGATCCCTTCC
Source organism: uncultured Verrucomicrobiae bacterium (assembly GCA_963772915.1). GTDB lineage: Bacteria > Verrucomicrobiota > Verrucomicrobiia > Chthoniobacterales > UBA10450 > Palsa-1392. Next base: position 48,113 of record CAVYZI010000010.1, on the reverse strand, counting down.
TTGCCGTATTTTGTAGGCGTCGGGCCTTTGCGTCCTGGCCAGGGCTGACGCGAGGGCAGGATGAGCGCCAGGGCAACGGAGGCGGCGGCGAAATGCTCGGTTCAAGATTTTCATATCCTCATCTTTCTTTGATTCGCACGAGCGGGCACTTTGGCCGCAACCACTTCCTCTCGCAAGTAGGAAGCTGAGGCCGGATGACGAAATCAGCCCGGCGCTGTCTGGGGCGCCGGGCCCGGCTCATCCACCCGCGTGATCCGAAGCGCCCGCCCGGTTGTTTCGTCGACCTCCACGAGCACGCCGCGGAGCCGCGATTCGCCATGGGCGACGGGAAAAGCGGCCGGCAAATTGGAAATGAAACGCCCCACGACCGGCTCGATCTCGCGCCCGAGAATGGAGCGGACGGGGCCGCACATTCCGGCATCGCAGATGAAGGCGGTGCCGTTTTCAAAAATCTGTTCGTCGGCCGTCTGGACATGGGTGTGGGTGCCGAGGACGGCCGAGACGCGGCCGTCGAGGTAACGACCGATCGCAATTTTTTCACTTGTCGTTTCACCGTGGGCATCAACCACAATCACTGACGTCTCGGCCCGCATCGTATTCACGGCCGCGTCCAGCATCGGGAACGGATTTTCCAGGATCGGCCGCATGAAAGTGCGCGCCTGGACGTTGATCACTCCCACTTTTCCTTTCGGCGTCTCGAGCACGATCGTCCCGGCCCCGGGCGCGCCCGGCGGATAATTGAGCGGCCGGAGCAAACGCGGCTCGGTCTCGATGAAGGGGACGATCTCCTTGCGATCCCAGATATGGTCACCGGTGGTTACGACCGAAACGCCGGCGCGGAGGAGGTCGATCGTAATTTTGGGCGTGATGCCACGTCCAGCGGCGGCGTTTTCCCCGTTCACGATGATGAAATCGATGGCAGATTCCCGCTTCAATTCGGGCAGACGCGCGATGACCGCGCTGCGGCCGGCCTCGCCGACGACGTCGCCGAGGAAAAGAATCGTGAGCATGGCGCGATGATCGTATTAATCTCAAAAATCCCAAGCTGATGTTTCGTTCTCTTGTCGCGCGCGGGCTCGTCCTGCTTTTTTTTCTCGGGCCGGCGGTCGCCTGGGCGGTGGACGAGGAAACGCCTAACGAACCGGCGGCGAAGCTGAGCACGCTCGGGCGCAAACCGGACTGGAGCGAGCTGGAGCGCTACCAGAGCACGATGACGCACGACGAGTTCGTGCATCTGCTGAACAACATCTACTGCACCCACGGCTTCAATCCGGAGCTGATCGACGTGAAAGCGGACGCCGTCCGGATTTTGACCGAGACCGGAACGCGGAATTATTTCACCCTGCGCTTTGCCAAGAGCGAGGCCGATCGCTTGCCACTGAGTCATTGGTGGACGGCGCCGAACCAGTTGTCGGCGGCGAGCGGGGCGAAGCCGCTGGCCGGTTTTCACATCGCGCTCGATCCCGGCCATCTCGGCGGGAGCTGGGCGAAGATGGAGGAACGCTGGTTCCAGATCGGCGACGCTCCGCCGGTGCAGGAGGGCGACATGACGCTACGGGTGGCGCAACTGCTCGCCCCGCGTCTCGAGTCGTTAGGCGCGCGCGTCTCGCTCGTGCGCGACAACGCGGAACCGATTACGCCTTACCGGCCGTCGGATTTCACCGAGACAGCGCGCCAGTTTTTGCAGCGGGCCGGGATCGCCGAGCCCCGGGAAAATTTCGACGGCCCGGCCGATCCGGCGAAGGAGCAGACGGTCGGCTGGCAACGGGAGCTGCTCTTTTATCGCAACAGCGAAATCCGGCGCCGGGCCAGCCTCGTGAACTACCGGCTGCAACCGGATCTCGTCCTCTGCCTGCACTTCAATGCCGAGCCCTGGGGCGACCCAAATCATCCGACCCTCTCGGCAAACAATCATCTCCATCTCCTCGTTAACGGCTCCTATCTGCCGCCGGAGTTGGAGCTGGATGATGAGCGTTTCGAGATGCTGCAGAAGCTCCTCAGCCAGGCTTTCCCGGAGGAGCTCGGACTGGCGGAGACGCTCGCCGGCACGATGGCGAAAGCCACCGGGCTGCCTCCTTACCATTACAAGACGGAGAACGTGACCCCGGTCGGGACAAGCGGTTACGTTTACGCGCGCAACCTGATGGCGACGCGACTTTATCGCTGCCCGACGGTTTACCTCGAGCCGTACGTGATGAACAGCCGCGCCGTGTTCGTTAGGGTAAAAGCCGGAGATTACGAGGGGACGCACAAAGTCGCGGGCAAAATGCAGCCGAGCATTTATCGCGAGTATGTCGAGAGCGTAGTCGCCGGTGTGCTCGAGTATTTCAGGAAAGCGCGCTAATCCCTGCCTTGATATCCTCCATCGTCACCTCGCTCGAAACGGTCGCCCGGCCGATCTCATGCGCGACGACAAAGCGGATGCGGCCGTTCTCGAATTTCTTGTCGCGCGGCAACGCGGCGAAGATTTTCTCGCGCGGGAAATCGGGCGGGAGCGCGACCGGAAGCTGACGCGCCTGCAACGCCGCCATGATCCGCTCCACTTCGCCTAACGACAGGCCGGCCCGCCGCGCCGAAACCTGCGCGGCGGCAACCATTCCGAGGCTGATCGCTTCGCCGTGCAACATCCTGCCATAGCCGGCGGCGTACTCGATCGCGTGCCCGACGGTGTGGCCAAAATTCAGGAGCGATCGCGCGCCCGTCTCCTCCCGCTCATCGGCCGCGACGATTTCTGCTTTGATCGCGATGTTGCGGGCGACGAAGTCCGCCGGATCCCGCCGATCTACCTGCGAAAGCGCATCAAAAAGCGCGGCGTCGCGAATGATGCCGTGCTTGATCGCCTCGGCGAAACCTTCGTTCCAGATCCGCTCCGGCAAGGTCTGGAGAGTGTCGGTATCGGCGAGGACGAGGGCCGGGTGATGAAAGGCGCCGATCAAATTCTTGCCGGCGCTGGAATTGACGCCGGTCTTGCCCCCGATGCAGCTATCGACCTGGGCGAGGAGGGTCGTCGGAATGGAAACATAGGGGATACCGCGGAAATAAATGGCCGCGACAAAGCCGGCCAGATCGCCCACGACGCCACCGCCTAACGACACCAGAAACGAAGTCCGATCGAGCCCGGCCGCGCTCATCTGCTCGCAGAGCGCGGTCGCCTGCGCCATCGACTTTGCTCCTTCGCCACCGGCGACCGTGATCAACTCCGAAGCAAAGCCCGCGTCCCGCAAACTTTGGAGAACTCTCTTCCCAAAAAGCGGGGCCACAGTGGCGTCGGAGATCACGGCGCAACGATCGCCACGCAGCGACTGCCTAACGAGCGGACCAATCCGTTCCAGCAGCCCGGAACCAATCAGCACCTCGTAACGATGCTGGCCCGCGCGGACTTCGATCGATCTCACGGCGTGGCAGGACCGGCCGGATCCCAGCGATAGTTGGCGTCGCTATCCGGATTTCCGCTGTCCTGGTCTTGGAGAAACTCATTCCAGGTAAGAGTCCCGACATGCAGGTCGGCGAAGAGGGCATTGATCCGTGTCCGCTTATTTTGCGTGCCTCCTTTAGCCGAACCGCCGGGATCCGAAACCGCCCTGTTGACGGTGACCGTTGCACCTGAGAGGCCTAGAAACCCGACGCTGTCAGCGCTGTCTTGCGCGGGCGCGATCAGAATAAAAGCAGTTGGCCGAAGGATTTTGTCCGAAGCAAGGCCGACCGCATTGAGGTTCAAGCCATAGCTGACGGGAGCATTGGTCGGACTCTCCTGCGACGGGCGCGCGTCGAAGGGGGACTGAAAAATTTTCCAACTTGGCACGTACTTCAGATGCAGTGGGGTCATCCAGACGTCGGAGGAGAAAACCCCGTCGTTGTCATTCAGGTAAGTCTGCGTGGCGATGCCGAGTTGGCGCAGATTGTTCAGATCCTGCGTGACCCGGGCGCGCTCCTGGATGCTGCTAAAAACCGGGAAGGCGATGCTGGCCAGAATGGCGATGATCGTGATCACGACGAGCAACTCGATCAAAGTGAATCCGCGAGCTCCATCCTTCATTGTTCGATTTCCAAACGGGCGCACCGTATCATCCTGAATTCGTTTTGCGTAGGAGAAATCGCGCGTGAAGCAAAGCTTGCTCAGGCCACGCCGCTGCATGTAATCTAAGGCATGCCTGATCCAGTCGATCCTGTTCAACCAACCACGCCCCCGCCAGTGAGCGACCCGGGCCCGACGGCGAGCGCCAGCTCGACCGGCCTGCCCACCAATGTCGCGGCCGCGCTCGCCTGTTTTCCGCTCATCGGCGGCATTATTTTCTACATCCTGGAGAAGCGCGACGGGTTTGTTCGCTTCTATGCCATGCAGTCGATCATCTTCGGCGCGGCCTGGTTTTTGTTTAATATTCTCTCCTCGATCATGCACGCGATTCTCTGGGCCATTCCCGGCCTCGGGCATCTGCTGGCCGGACTCTGGGCTCTGGCCTCGGCCCTGGTGCAGATCGGTTTCCTGATCGTTTTGATCATTGCGATCGTGAAAGCCTTCAGCGGAGTGCGCTGGGACATTCCGTGGGTCGGGCCGATGGCGCGCAAGCAGACCGAAACGAGCGCGCCCTAAACGAGCAGCTTCACCACCACCTGGTTAAGGATCAGCTCGTGATCGAGCTGGCTGGTGACGATTTGCAGGTTGGCGAGGAGACACGCTTCGAGCCCGGCAATCAGCTGGTTGGTCTCGAAATGCTGCGCCTGCATGGCGGCGATGCCTAACGGATAGGCGCTGAGCGAGCCGTCCTTCTTCCGCGGGAGGTGGGCGGTCGCTTCGGCCGGGAGCCGGTTCAAGGTCGAGATAAAGGAGAAGGGCGCCCCTGGCCGCGGGAGGCGATGACGCCGCATCAGGTCTTTGGCCAGAAGTAAATTCCGGACCGTCGGGATGATCGCCACGAGCAGAATGCCAATCGCGCTCTCGCCCTGATCGAGCAAACGCCTGACGAGCGCGAGAGCGCGCTCCAGATCACGGGCGGCGAGCGCATTGCCGAGCTCGAAGATGACCCCGCCGCGCGAGATCGGGACGAGGGTGCGAACGGTTTGCAGAGTGACGAGTCGCTCTTTTGGGCCGAGGAAAAGATCGAGCTTCTCGAGTTCGTTCTGAATCGTGCGCCGCTCGCCGCCGGTGAGGAGGACGAAGAGATCGAGCGCTTCCTCCTCGAAACGCAACTGGCGCTCCCGGCCTAACGACTGGACGAGGTCGAGCGCTTCCTCCTCCCAGCCGCTGCGACTCGAGTCGAGTTTGTCGAAGACCTGAAGCTCGGCGCGTTTGGCGAGCGCCTTGTAAAACGAGCGCCGCTTATCCACCTCCGGCGCACTGAGGAGAAATTTCACTTCCCCTCCCCCCAGATCGCCCTCCAACACGGTCTTCAATTCTTCGAGCGCGTTCTGCACCGCCGCCGCCCCACCGAGTTTGCTGTCCGCGAGAAAATTGGCGTTCTTCAGCCAAACGAGTTTGCCATCACCGAAGAAGGGCAGCGTTTGCAGCGCCTCGATCGTGGAACGAATCCGGGCCGCAGCCTGATCGGCGTTGTCGGCGCAACCGTCGATCACTTCGAGCCCGAAATCACCGGCGTCGGCGGGGGTGAGTTTGGCGGCCAGCTCCGCCGCCACGGTCTTCACCGCGCTCTCGTCGGAGCCGACGACGGCATGGAGACTGGCGGTTTTGCGGGCGGCTTTCGTTTTCATTGCGGCGCAGAAGGCCTGCACCTGCGCATCCTGCCATAGGGCAGAACGCATTGCCGCAAACTAATTCGCCGGCGACATGATTTTCGTGTTTTTCGAGGCGTAGGGGACGAACTTGTTTTCGAGATCGGCGAGGTCGAAGAAACGCGCGCCATAGTGCCGCGACAATGCGCTCTCGAAAGATTCCCCTCGCCCGACGGAGTCAACCAGAGCGAGAAAAGCGTCGCGATTGGCCGCCGCGAGAAAACGGACGAGGCGTTCCGATTCCCGATAGAAAACGTGGATCTGCTTGGCGGCCGGATAGTCCGCCATCGCGATCAATTGCGGGAGCGGGATGAGCTGTTCGCGTGGGATGGAGGGCGAGCGGGAATGGGCCGCATAATTGCGCGCCCGCTCGTAGCTGGCGCGGTTAATCCGCGAGACGTATTCGGCAAAACCCTCCTCCAACCAGCGCGGCAAGGGACGCTGGTAGAGCCGGAAGACGACGAGATGGGCGATCTCGTGGCCTAACGAATTGTTGGCAAACCTGTTCGCCGGGTCGCGCACGATGAAGAGACTGCCGCGGGAGTGGATCCCGCCGGTCCAGGGCTCGAGCTGGGCGGCACGGTTTGAAAGGTTTTCCATTCCTCAGGCTTTTCAAAAATGTAGATGTGGGATTTGGCCGTCCCGCCCGGCATCGTCTCGTGGCCGAGCTCGGCCGCGATGACGCGGAAATTAAACTCGGCCTCGACTGAAATCGGAGTGGCGACATAGCTGTGGATGTAGTGGTAGATGAAATGCTCGGTCTCGCCGTGTTTCCAATACTCGGGATGAAGCGCGAGGGCCCGGGCGCCGAGAGGATTCGAATCGATCTGGCTGAGGGCGGAAAAGGCGACCTCGGGGAGCGCATTTAACCCGGGAGCCGATTCTTCGTCCGCCGCCAGGGCGAAGCCCAGGCTGAGAGCGGTGGTGGCGATCGCCAGGGCGTACCGTTTCCAGTAAATCATGGCGTCTCTTTTTGCCTAACGACACTCGTCAGGGCTCGTCCCGCAGGCCGGTTGGCGGCTTCGGAATATTGGGCGGCGGAGTGGTACCGGAGGGTGGGATCAGGCCAAGAAGGACATTGTGCGCGTAGGTAATCTCGGCCGGCAAATTGAGCACATCGACCTGGTAGATCTCGATGTAGTTCATCCCATAGGCGAATCCATCGTTGACGCTCTGGTGCAGAATGTTGGCCGGTTCGTCCGCCACGCCGTCGTTCATCCGGTAAGTCTGGTCGGTGGAACAGTTGAAGAGCATCTGCCCCCCGATGTCGGGCCGGCTGTCCCAGAGAATTTGGAACACGGTGTCGTTGCCCGGCGCGGGCGGGTTGAAAGTAGCGAGGTTGTTTTTTTGCACGATCAAACGGCCCGGCCACGTGGCCCGGGCGGTCGCGACGGCAGTGCGGGCGGCGTAATTCGGGTCCGGATCGAGGTTGCCGCTGCTGGCGACGGCGAGAGTGACGTATTGATTGGGGAAGGCGGCCATGGTCGCGTCAATGATCTGTTTACCGGCCTCGAGCAACTTTTCCGTCGTGTAACCGAGAGCGAGCCAGGCCTCAGTTTCGGTCGGGGTGTGCGGCACGTTCCAGTCTTCGCTCGTCGCGTTGGCGAAACTGCTCGAGACGATCCGGATCGTGGGATTAGCGGAAAAATGAGCGCCGAGAGCTGCGATCATTGCCTTCTTTTTCGCGAGAAAGGTGGGGTCCCAGAAGACCGGAATGGTGGTCGGCACGCCGTTGTCGTCGAAGGTGAAAAAGCCGCCATCGGCCTGGCTGACCTCGGCCGTCACCCATGCGGGTTTGGCGGCCTGGGTGTTGATCCGCAGGAGCACCGGCTTGCCCGCCGCCGCCGCGCGGGCAACTTCGGAGTCGAGAAAACTCCAGTCATAGACGCCTTCCGTCGGTTCGAGATCCTTCCAATCCTGGCGGATGCTGATTCCGTCCACACTTGGATTGCTCAAAACCGATTCCCGGGTCGCAACGCCGGCGGTGGAAAGAGAAAAGACGCCGCGCACGATTTGCCCAGAAGCCGGCTGAATGCAGGCAAACGCGCTCCCGAATAGTAGCGTGAGCAAAAGGGACGACGCCCTGGAGCTGAGCGCTGCAGTCTTGGGTAAATTGACTATTAACTCCATAGCCATGAATTCAGCTTTTCTTATGCCATCGACGGGGAGGGGGCATGCCACCTTCGCGGTGACGGCGGGCTCACAGGCGCGAACGGGGGAGATCACGCTACACGCGTGGAATATGCCGCCGGGATCCACGATACCCCGGCTGTCGAGATGGCCGTTGCCTCTGCACTCCTTCTTGATTTTGGGTCGAGCGCAAAGTCGAACCGGCTAGGCGCTGCAGTTTTGCCAGTTGTTTTTATCCGTCTTGATCGGTCGACTCGCAAATTTGGAGGAAAGACGGTTGAAGGCCGGGAGTAATCCAAATTTCCTCGCGCTTTGCGCGAAGGCGTCGGGGGTCAGGAACCAAGCTTCTTTCATGTCGGCTCTTCCGGGTCAGGCCAATTTGTTCGATTCTAATGTTCCCGGATTTACATCAGAAACAGATGGCGCGGGCCACATTAAGGGACAATGCGAAGATTCGTTGGGGCACTTGGGGGCGAATCCAGCCCTAAAGCTGCTCGCTTTGCCGCGAGCATTGTTTGATAATCTGGATTGTATATATCGGCTTCGTAGACCTCGATGAACCCGACGCCCAGCGCAATACCCGCATCAAAAGAAGCATTCATGGCATCGTACGGCGCGAGCAATGGGTCCGGGCCGTAAGGTGGAGAATTGCTCAGGCGCGCCACATTATCGTCCGTCACAGAATTACAGAGAAACTGAATTCCCGTTGGCTCAGTCAGATGGTTGTCCAAGATCGCGGCGTTGAGGTAGTAGCCTGGGCTGGATGTGACGTGCAATTGAGAATTCATGATCCCGAATCTCCCGGGATAAGTCGTCACCCCCCAGTCGAAAATCTCATTCATGGCACGTTGGCCCGCGACCAATTGTGGTCCCCCGTAGGGCCTTGCTCCAGTGATTAGAAGCGGCGTATTTTTAAAGGAAACCATGTATTGGTCAACCACCTCTTTGACCGTCGCCTCCCACGCCACCAGGCCAGCCGGGAGCATGTCCGTCGCCTCATACCCGGCTGCCACTGCACTCGCGTCGAAGAAATCAATGTCCGCCTGGGTTCCCGCGACATAACATTCTCCGGTCCGTTGAAATCCTGCCATCACCAAATACTGAAGTTGTGGGTTGGAGTCATACCGCGCCGCTAATGCCACGATGAATTCCTTCCATTTGGCTTTGAATTTCGGATCCCACGGCACCGGCATTACACCTGCCGCATCGGCGAGCACCCGAAATACGGCTCCCCCTGGGACCCGCGCCAGAATGGAAAAGATGGCCGGCTTCTTCGTAGTCGAAGTCTTGGTGGCGGCCATGGAGGTCCGCACCTCGGTTGAACTGGTTATGGAAACAATCGTCGTTCCCGTCGGATAATTATAGGAAGAGATGACCTTGCCGACATCGGAAGAAACGAAAGCGGCCGTCGGCGAGGTCAGGGTGGCCACATCGAGCGTCGACGCGCCGTCCGAAAAAGTGACGCCCCCCAGCAGCCATGTCGGGGCATCGAAGCCGGAAATCACGCCCAGTCCGATGAATTTTCCACTGGCCGAGGCGTTCGCCAAACAGTCATCAATCTCCACCCAATTGTAGACATTATCCTCTGGCTCCGTATTGTCCCAACCTGTTCTGATCCGCAGCCCATCGACGTTTGGATTCTCCCAAGGATGGTCGGCGAGCTCACCAATTGGGGAATACACCGAAGTCGCCCCTGGGAGGTCGATGATCCCCCGGGGATACGGTTTGACCGAGGCATGGGCGGTGGCAACGAGAACGAAGAAAGGGCAAAGAAATTTGGTTATGGGCATCGTTTAGAAAGCGGAAAGATATGGCAAATACAGTAAATGGAGCAACTTTGGTGCCCGCTCCCGAGGACCGTCAAATCACAAGCTTTTCGCCAGAGTCCAGCCCTTTTTCCCTTCCTGATTTGGTGGTCGGGCACCTCAACCCCCTCGGCTCAGTTCACGCCGTCCCGAATAAATCCGGCGCCGCGCAAAATCAAGAAGAATTGAAATTGTCCTTGCGCTGGTCACGTGGTTTTGATAAAAACCACAACGAGAAATGATCCAAACATCAGTCAACGTTTAATCCAAACCCGCTGTCAACCTTCACCCCGGATAAAAATAATGAACTCGACTATTTTATTGCCTAACAAATTCGTCTCCGTTCCAATGCGGCGCGCACTATTTGCGCTCCCCGCTTTGCTGCTTTTTCTGGTCACCCCCGCGAAAGCGACGACCCTGATCAACCCGATACCGGAAAATTCGACGACCCTTTTTGGGAGTGCAGTGGCCGCAGTCGGGGATGTTAATGGTGACGGCGTTACCGATCTCGCGGTGGGCGAACCCGCCGCCGATGGCGAGTTTGATGGCGCAATGGGGTTCGGCCCCCCTCAAAACGTCGGCCGAGTCTTTATCGTCAGTGGTGCGGATCTGAGCGTAATCAGAAAGCTGGAAGATCCCGTCTACCAAATGGCCACCGTAGAGAAGTTCGCCGGGCAACTGGGCACTTCGGTGGCTGCCGCGGGCGATCTTAATGGCGATGGTGTGCCCGACGTTATCGCGGGCGTTCCCCATCACAAGGTCGAAGACCTGGTTAACAAAATAGAAATAATTAGCTCGGGCAGAGCATACGTCTTCAGCGGGCAGGACGGCAGTGTCCTTCTTACTCTGCACCCGCCGGGCCCCGAGGAAAACGCCCGGGCCGGCTATTCGGTTGCGGGCTTGGGAGACATTAACTCCGATGGAAAGCCTGATTTTGTCATCGGCGCTCCGGGCAAGAATCTCGGTGTCGGCGAAGCCGGCAAGACCGATGTGGGCGTCGCCTATTTCTTTAGTGGAGCCGACGGCAGCCTCATTCGGACGGTGAGCGACCCGGATGCGACAATCAACGCCCGATTCGGCTTTGAGGTCGCAAATGCAGGTGATGTCGACGGTGACGGGGTGGCCGACTCTCTCATCGGGGCGCCCGGAAAATCCCAGGCCTTTGTCTTCAGCGGGAAGACCGGCCTTCTGCTCTTTACCCTCAGCGCCCGCGTGCGAGAGACAACTAATTCCTTTGGCTCCGCCGTTGCAGGAGGGAAAGACTTCGATGGCGACGGGAAGCCTGACTTCGTCGTTGGCTCCCCACTGTTGAAGAACTCCCAGGGAGGAGTCTTCATTTTCAGAGGCAGCGATGGAAAGTTGCTCCGCAGGCTGCGCTTCCCTGCGCCTCAGAACTTTGCCAGGGCCGGTGCCTCGGTCGCCGCGATCGGCGATGTCACTGGCGATGGAATAGCCGACATCATGGTGGGCGTCCCCGACCAGGATGTGAACGGCTTGATCAATGCGGGAGAAACTCTCATTTTCAACGGCGCAACCGGCGCCCTTTTCCAGACTCTGACCAGCGAAACGCAGCAGGCTTTCGCCGGCTTTGGTTCGGCCGTTACAGCGGTTGATTTCCTTGGGAATGGAAGTGTCACTCCGGTCATCGGGGTGCCCTACCTGACGGCCGACCTGATTGATCCGCAGGACGGCGATCTGGATACCCACCTGCAGATCGGTCAGATAGAGGTTCAGTAAAAAAGGAGACAACAATCAAAATGAAAACAAAATTCTTTTCGCTTCTCGCTGGCCTCGCCGTTTTGATGGCTTGCATCACGCAAGCGTTTGCCAACCATCGAACCGGTACCTTCGCGCTGCCAGAGCTGCTCACGGCCGGGGACTTTAACCGGGACGGCAATTTGGATTTGGCAGTTAGTGTGACTGGCTTCGACAATGTGGCGATCTTTCTTGGAGACGGTAGCGGCGGCCTTACTTTAACGGGCCATATCGCTTCCGACACCCTCACCAAAGGGCTTGACGCCGCGGACATCAATGGAGATGGGCGTGTCGACCTGCTGACCGCCACCGCCTGGGGTTACGACGTCCTCGTGCACTTAGGCGACGGCTTGGGCGGATTCGGTCACAGAGACCAGGTCTATAACGGCGATGGGGAGCCTACCCGGAGTATCCTGAGAGACTTCAATAACGACGGGAAACCGGATATTGCCGTGAACGCGCCAGACGAGGGAGTCATGCTGATCTACCTGAACGACGGGAAAGGTGCGTTTACCGTCCCGGCCAATGATTTGCTGAACCTTCCGCACTGCTTCGGCCTGGCTTCCGGCGATTTCAATAACGATGGCAAATTAGACCTGGTGACTTCCACGATTCCAAGGCCTGATGCCCCGAATGGCAATGCCGTTGTCCTGCTCGGAGATGGGACTGGTAAATTTACGCAAAGCGCAATCGTGACGATTAGTCCTTTGCCGACAAGTGTCGCCACGGGAGATCTTAACAACGATGGCAAGGTCGATTTTGTCGTGGCAGGAGCTCAGCCCGGCAATACGGCGGGCAATTTTTTCGCGTCTTTCCTGGGCGACGGGACTGGGAGTGTCACTCAAAAGCAGGCAACCAGTCTCGGGGTTGGAAACCTCAAGGGCGAAATTTCCCTGGGGGATTTCAATGAGGATGGAAACCTGGACCTGGCGTACCCGGTCACCGGAAGCCAAATACCAAAGATGCCCAGTCACAGTGTGCTCATCTACTTCGGCGATGGTACCGGCAATTTGGTCGCCGGGCCGATTATCGACGTTGGCAACGAACCTCATAGCGTGATTACGCAAGATTTCAACAAAGATGGCCATCTCGACATGGCCGTAAGCAACCGAACCGATGGCACGGTCTCGCTCTTACTCGGTGACGGCACCGGCAACTTTACCCTCTCCGTAACACGATCCGTCGTTACTTCGGAACTTGATCCCTGATCAACTCGCCAAGCCAGAGTTTGGAACAAAAAGCAGAAAAATACGACACTATGAAAATTCCTTTTATGCGTTACACCATACCACCCACCCTCATCCTCATAGCGGCAGTTTGGGTCGCCCCGGCCCAGGCGAAACTGCCGCTTCGTAAGACCAAGGCGGAGCGCTTCCTTTCGACGGGCGGACCTCGGCCAGAAGGTCCGGCCAAATGGTTCTACATCGAAGGGATCACTGCTCCGGCAAACAAGAGTCCAAACAGCACTCTGGCCCCGACCGGTTTTGACAACCTGACCAACGGATTCGCCATCCAGGGACCCGACTTCAATACCATCACCAAGGATAATGTGATTCCGACGCGCTCCTTCAACGACGGCCGGTTCGTCTTTGAAGAAACGGAAACACCGGCTATTGGCCTTGGACCTATCTACAACGCGCAAAGCTGTGTGACGTGTCACGAAAACATTGTAACGGGGGGCGCCAGCCAGATTCTCGTTCAGCGGACCGGGCACACCGAAGGCGACATGTTCTTCGAATCCATGGGAGGTTCGCTCATCCAGTCACGGGCCACCTTCCCTGACATCGTAGAGCATGTGATCGATAGCGACGAAACCAGAACCTTCCGTATCTCACCTTCCACCTTAGGCAATGGTTTTATCGAGTGCATCTCCGATAGCACTCTGACCGCGATTCGCGATGCGCAGCCGGAAAATGTGCGCGGCACAGCCATCGCGGTACCAGTATTGGAAGGTGACGGCACTGCGCGGATCGGGCGGTTCGGCTGGAAATCCCAGCACGCCACCCTGGTCTCGTTCGCGGCCGACGCTTATGCCAACGAAATGGGTGTCACCAGTCCTCTTTTCCCTGATGAAAATACCTCGAGCGGGACGTTTGTCGGCTTCGGAACACAGTATGATCAGGTTCCGGACCCCGAAGACGACGGGGATGACGTCGAGGGATTCGCCCTCTTCATGCGCTCAACCAAGGCCCCATCTCGGGGCCCGATCAATAGCGATGTCCGCAACGGTGAAAAACGTTTCAACCAGATCGGATGCGGCACCTGCCATGTCGGCTCCATCACCACCGCGTCCCCTGGGACGGTGATTAACGGCGGCTCCTTTGTCGTTCCCACCGCGCTCGGCGACAAGATCGTTCGTCCGTTCAGCGATTTCCTTTTGCACGATGTCGGCACTGGCGACGGCATTCCAATTCAACCGCTACCGGAGTATGCCGGCACCGCCCACCAGATCAGAACCGCGCCGCTCTGGGGCCTGCGGACCCGGAACCGCCTGATGCATGACGGTCTCTCCTTCACTCTCGACGAAGCGATCCAGCGCCATGCAGGGCAGGCCGCAGACTCCGTGAGCCAATTTAATACGCTGACGGATACCGACAAAGCCCGGGTGATTGCCTTTCTGAACTCGCTTTGATGACCCTGTAACGGCAAACGAGTTCTCCGACGTTCAATCCGCTCGGGCTCTCTCAGGCCGGAAGGATTTGCAGACGCGGCGATGCGTCTCTCGTAGTCGCATCGCCGCTTCTCTTTCCCCCGGCTCCAGAGGCTCCCGCGCGAGGCCGCATTGGACATGATGGCGATTTCCCCTAGGATGCTCGCCTGCGCGGGCTGCCTGAAGGTTCGCACGTCAGTTGCTCCCCCGGCACTGTTGCTTCCCCTCGAAGCAAAACTAGGATCAGCAATTTAATCAAAACCAATACACTTGAATACTACGCTCGGCACCAGTCATCTCATCCCGCCCCACGGCGGACAACTCATTAACCTCATCCTCGACCGCGAAGAGGCCGTCGACACCAAGGCCGCCTCGCGCGATTTCCCGTCCTGGGACCTCACCCCGCGCCAGGTCTGCGACCTCGAACTGCTTCTCAACGGCGGCTTCTCGCCTCTCACCGGCTTCATGAACAAAGCCGATTACGAGAGCGTGTGCAGCGGCATGCAACTCGCCAGCGGCCTCCTTTGGCCGATGCCGATCACCCTCGACGTCAGCGAGGCCTTCGCTAAAACCCTCACCCCCGGCAGCACCAAAATCGCCTTGCGCGATGCCGAAGGCGTCATGATCGCGATCCTCCACGTCGAGGATGTCTGGCAACCCGATCGCGCCGCTGAAGCCAAGGCGGTCTTCAACAGCACCAGCAACGCCCACCCCGGCGTCGCTTACCTGATGAACCGGAGCCATCCGGTGTACGTCGGTGGCCGTCTCGAGGGCCTGCAGCTCCCGAGCCATTACGACTTCAAGAATCTGCGCCCGACCCCCGCCGAACTCCGCGCCGAATTCGCCAACCTCGGTTGGCGCCGCATCGTCGCTTTCCAGACACGCAACCCGATGCACCGCGCGCACGTCGAACTTACCTTCCGCGCCGCGAAACAGGTCGAAGCCAGTCTCCTCATTCATCCGGTCGTCGGCATGACCAAGCCGGGCGATGTCGATTACTTCACCCGCGTCCGCTGTTACCAGCTCCTCGTCGGCAAATATCCGGCCGGCACTGCGAAGCTCGCGCTCGTTCCGTTTGCCATGCGCATGGGCGGCCCGCGCGAAGCGCTCTGGCACGCCCTCATTCGCAAGAATTACGGCTGCACTCACCTCATCGTCGGTCGCGACCACGCCGGTCCGGGCAAGGACACCGACGGCAAGCCGTTCTACGGCCCCTACGACGCCCAGGAACTCTTCGTCAAACACGAAGCGGAGATCGGCGTTAAACAGGTGCCGTTCCAGATGATGGTCTACCTCGAGGACAAGGATAAATATTTTCCGCAGGACGAAGTGGCGAAGGACGCCCGCGTCCTCAACCTCTCCGGCACCGAGCTGCGCAACCGACTTAACGAAGGTCGCGACATCCCGGCCTGGTTCACCTATCCGGAAGTCGCGACCGAGCTCCGCCGCAGCTTCCCGCCCCGCCACAAGCAGGGCCTGACCATCTTCTTCAGCGGACTTTCCGGCGCCGGCAAATCGACCATCGCCAACGTTCTCATGACGAAATTCCTCGAAGTCGGCGGGCGCCCCGTCACCCTCCTCGACGGCGACCTTGTCCGGAAGCACCTCTCCTCCGAGCTGGGCTTCTCCAAGGAACACCGCGACATCAACATTCGCCGCATCGGCTACGTCGCCTCCGAGATCACGAAGAACGGCGGCATCGCCATCTGCGCCCCGATCGCCCCCTACGACGCCACCCGCAAAGACGTCCGCTCCCTCATCGAGCCGGTCGGTGGCTTCATCCTTGTCCATCTCTCCACTTCGGTCGACGTTTGCGAACAGCGCGACCGCAAGGGCCTCTACGCCAAGGCGCGCGCCGGCATCCTGAAAGAATTCACCGGCATCAGCGACCCCTACGAAGAGCCGACCGACGCGGAGTTGCACATCAACACCGCCGAGCTGAGCCCGGAGGAAGCGGCCCAGGAAATCGTCCTCCACCTTGAACGCGAAGGGTTCATCGGCATGAACCGCAGCCTCGCCTAACGACTAATTCGCGCAAGCGCCGCTGGTGAGCCCGTTTCGCCAGCGGCGTTTTGCTTCGACGGGCCTATCGTTGCGCCGGGCCCTCTTTCTTCTGCGCGTCCAAGTCGCTGCAATGAATCGTGACCGTGCCGCCCACCTTCAGGTCGCCGGTCACTTTCACATCATCGGCCCGGGTCACATTCCAGGTCCCGTTCTCTGTCTGCACCGTGATCATGTTCCTGGTCAGGGCGATCACTTTCCCGCTGATATCCATTGTCCCGGCAAAAACCGCGCTGCTCAGAGCGATGCTCCCGGCAGCAACCAGACTAAACAAAACTGATTTCTTCATCCCGGGAGATTGCGGCGCGGCGGGCTCCAGCGGCAAGCCCAATCGTCACGAGCACGGCTAAGGCAGAAACGCCTGCCACCCCGGCAGCGAGCAGCGCCGGCGGAGAGGTGCCGACAAGTTCCGCGAGCTAAGCCTTCATGATGCCGGGACGAGATAGTGTTGGGCGACGTCCTGGAAATCGGCCAGCTGCGCCTGCTGCCAGGCGTCGTCGCGGCCAAGTTCCTGCGCGAGGAGACGCGCGACGGCGGGAGCCATGGCGAGCGCCGCCTTGCTGTTGAGGAAAAGAGCGCGCGTGCGGCGGGCGAGCACGTCCTCAACCGTCCGCGCCAGTTCCTGCCGAGCCGCCCAGACGACCTGCGCGCCGACGATCGGCAACGCAGGGTGCAGGCGTTCCCCGAGGTCGGGCTGCTCGCGGATGAGTTCACGAATCGGCAGCGCATCCGATCCGTAGATCGCGAGGTCGCCGAATTGCGCGGCGTTCCGATGAAAGCCCTGCACATGCAGATCGCGCGTCGTGCACGGGCGTTCGGAAAGGCCCGCGAGGACAATCGCGTGGTCGACCGCGTCCTGGGCCATCTTGCGATAGGTCGTCCATTTGCCGCCGGCGATCGTGAGCAATCCTGACGAGGAAATCTGAATGGTGTGATCGCGCGCGAGCGTGGCGGTGTTGGAAGTGTCGCCGGCTTTGACGAGCGGACGGATACCGGTGAAGACGCTCAGAATGTCGGCGCGAGTGGGCCGTTTCGCGAGGTAATCGCTGGCCGTTTCGATGATGAAATCGATTTCGTTTTCGAGCGGCGCCGGTTCGAGGGTGGATTCCGGGATCGGCGTATCGGTCGTCCCGACGAGGGTGTGCTCATGCCATGGAATGGCAAACATGACGCGGCCATCGCGCGTATGCGGCACCATGATCGCGGTGTTGCCCGGGAGAAATTCACGATCGAAAACGAGATGAATCCCCTGGCTCGGTGAGATCATCGCTTCCGCGCTGGGATCGTCCACCCGCCGCAGAGCATCGCAAAATGGACCGGTCGCGTTGACGACCGAGCTGACCGCGACGCTGTGCTCCGTTCCGGTTTCCTCATCGCGAAACGTGAGACCATTGAGGAAACCGCCGCTGTCTTTGCCCAGGCCCGTGACCCTGGCGTAGTTCAACAACACCGCCCCCTGCTCGACCGCGGTCTGCGCGAGATTCACGAGCAGGCGCGCGTCGTCGAATTGCCCGTCGTGATATTTCACCCCGCCGCGCAAGCCGTCCTGCGAAAGGGTGGGGATTCGCTCCAGCACTTCTTCGCGCGACAACACCTGCGAGGGACCGAAGCCAAATTTGCCCGCGAGCAGATCGTAAACTTTCATCCCGATGCCGTAGAAGGGCGCTTCCCACCAGGCGTAATTCGGGACGATGAATTGCCGATCGTGCACGAGATGCGGCGCGTTCTGGAGGAGCAGCCCGCGCTCCTTCAGCGCCTCCATCACAAGGGAAATGTTGCCCTGCTGCAAATAACGCACGCCGCCATGGACCAGTTTGGTCGAGCGGCTCGAAGTGCCTTTGCCAAAGTCGCTCTGCTCGAAAAGCACGACCGCATAACCGCGCGCCGCGGCATCGACCGCGATCCCGACTCCGGTCGCGCCGCCGCCGACGACGGCGATGTCCCACGGTTCCGTGCGAGCCTTGATGCGTTCGAGGAATGTTTCGCGTTTCATAAAATCGTGGCCGTTCCTTTGAGCGCGGAATGTTCCTCCCAATCGCCCGCCCGGCTCAGCGCTTCCTTCCAGCGCACCTGGCGATGCTCGGCCTCATCGGCGCTCAGCTTCGGCTCGAAAATACGATCCACCGCCCAGGACTTACCGCACTTCCTCGCGATCTTTCCAAAATCCCACCGCGAGTCCGCCGAGATAAGCCGCCCCGAGCGCGGTCGTCTCGATCACCTTCGGCCTAACGACTGGCACTTGCAGGATGTCCGCCTGGAATTGCATGAGCAGATTGTTCACGCACGCGCCGCCGTCGACGCGCAACTCTGCCACCGGCAACCCGGAATCCTCTTTCATCACCCCGAGCACATCCGCCACCTGGAAAGCAATCCCTTCGAGCGCGGCCCGCGCCAGATGCGCGGAGGTCGTCCCGCGCGTCAATCCGGTGATCGTGCCGCGCGCATATTGATCCCAGTGGGGCGCGCCCAGTCCGGCAAAAGCCGGCACCAGATAAACGCCGCCGCAATCCGGCACGGACGCCGCGAGTTTTTCGATCTCTCCCGCCGACTTGATGATCCCGAGCCCGTCGCGCAGCCATTGCACCACCGCGCCGCCGATAAAGACGCTGCCTTCGAGCGCGAACTCGGTGCGACCGTCCTGCCGCCACGCCACCGTGGTGATGAGCTGATGACGCGATGGGGTCGGTTCCTCGCCGATGTTCATGAGCATGAAACAACCCGTCCCGTAGGTGTTCTTGGCCAGCCCGCGCTCGAAACAATTCTGCCCAAACAACGCCGCCTGCTGATCGCCCGCGATGCCCGCGATCTTGATCGGCCCGTCGAACAAACCCGCCGCCGTCTCCGCGTACACTTCGCTCGACGACCGCACTTCCGGCAGCACCGCGCGCGGAATCTGGAGCAGCGAGAGCAGATCGTCGTCCCACGTCCCGGTGCGCAAATTGTAGAGCATGGTGCGCGAGGCGTTGGTCACGTCCGTCATGTGCAACGCGCCTTTCGTGAGCTGCCAGACGAGCCAGGAATCGATCGTCCCAAAGGCCAGCTCGCCGCGCTCCGCCCGCTCCCGCGCGCCGGGCACGTGATCGAGCAGCCAGCGCAATTTGCTCCCGGAAAAATACGCATCGATCACCAGCCCCGAACGTTCGCGGATCAGGTCCGCATGTCCCGCTGCCTTCAGCTCGATCGCAAAATTCCGCCGTGCGCCGATCCTGCCAGACGATCGCGTTGTGCACCGGCTCGCCCGTCTTCCGATCCCAGAGCAGCGTCGTCTCGCGCTGATTGGTAATCCCGATCGCCGCGATATCGGCCGCCGTCAGTCCTTGCTTCTTTAGGACACTCGCGCGACCGCGAGCTGGGTGCGCCAGATCTCCATCGGATCGTGTTCCACCCAGCCGGCCTGCGGAAAAATCTGAGTAAACTCCTGTTGTTCGACCGCACGGATCGCCCCGTCGTGATCGAAAATGATGGCGCGCGAACTGGTCGTGCCCTGGTCGAGAGCAAGGATTGTTTTCATCGGTAAACAGCTGTGACCTGACGGAATCTATTTTCGAGCTGGCTTCGCATTTTTCGAGAGCGGCGAAACGGGATGAGCGAGGCAGCGAGAATTTGTGCTTGGCGCAAACCCACGGAGCTGTCTGACTCATCGTCGGAATAATGTCAACGGGTTCCCGGCCAGCCCGCGCGTCTCAAGTCTCTCTGATCTCGTTAGGCGGTTTTGTGCATCCCGACGAATGAACGTCCAGGTCCCGCTCACTTTACGCCCAGGCCGAGGCCAGACTCTCCTTTGGCTTCTGGTTTGCATCGGATTCGTCGTGATCGGCATTTCGATGGCTCGCGAGGGGCGGCCGACGGGGTATTTCTGCGCCGGTTTCTTCGGGCTTGGTCTGCCCGTCTTTGGTCTGCAGTTTCATCCGAGGGCAGCATATCTTCAGCTCTCCTCCGACGGTTTTACCTTTTGCAGTCTGTTTCGCGCTCAGTTCGTGCCGTGGACGCAGGTGCGGGAGTTCGCCGTTATCCGTGTCGGTCAGAAGCGGATGGTTGCCTGGAATTTTACTCCCAACCATCCGGCCAGGGTTCGCATGCGCAGAATCTCCAAAGCTCTTTCCGGCTACGAGGCGGCTTTGCCAGACACATATGGCCTAAAACCACAGGAGCTGGCTGAGGTTCTCAACAGCCTGCTGTGCGAATATGGAAAACCCGGGCAATGAGGCTTGCCCGAATCGCGACCATCAAATAAACGATACTTGGATGTCTTGAGTCGAGCTGAGGATGCGCGCATTCATTATCAATCTCGACTCCGCGACCGACCGCCGGGCGTTCATTCAGGCATCATTCGCCAAAAGCCAGCTCGTGCTTTCTCGAGTCTCCGCGGTCGATGGAGCCGGCATTAAGCTCCCCGATGCTCGATTCTCCGAGCGACGCTACCACCGATGGCACGGCAGAACTTCCTCCAATGTGCGTGAGCTGGCCTGCTATCTAAGCCATCTCAAGGCCATTAAGACATTTCTCGCAACGGACGAAGAACACGCCCTGATTGCCGAGGACGATCTGGTTCTCCGGCCTGATTTCGATACCGCGCTCGAGACTGCGTTGCGCTATGCGCGCCACTGGAACATTCTGCGATTGACCGGCCTTAGTCCTGGCCGGCCCCTCTCGCTAGTCCGGCTCTGCGGCGACTACTCCCTTTGCGTCTCTCTCAGCCGCCTCAAAGGCACGGGAGCCTATGTGATCGACCGTGCCGCGGCGACCGCCTTTCTCGCCCGGTTGCTGCCGATGTGGCTGCCCTACGACCACGCATTCGATCGGGAGTGGGTGATGGGACTGCGAACCGTATATATCTCGCCCTTTCCCGCTTCCCAAACTGAGAGTGATTTTCTTTCTTCCGTCCAGCCCGGAACTCATCCGCGGCTCTCTCCCACCCGGCGCATTCTCACCACCTATCCTTATCAGGCCAGCAACGAGATCATACGCTGGTTTTTTCGAAGTGCGGCCTTTCTGCGCTTCAAGCTCCTCGAAACCGGCAGACGATCGAAGCGCCAGGGCTGAGCGACGGATGTCGGTTAGACCCGAGAGCGCCGACGGCCCGAACCGCGGGTGTATTTCACCGGCTTACGTTTCGGTTCGATTTTCGTTAGGCCGGTGCCGCTTTTCACTTCCATGATCTGGTCGCGCAGCAAGGCGGCACGCTCGAATTCCAAATTGGCGGAGGCTTGTTGCATCTCCTCTTCCAATTCACGCAAAAGCTCGGTGAGATTGAAATCGCCGCCCGCTTCCTGAATGACAGAAGCGGCGATCTCCCGGCCGCGCAGAATCGTATGCAGGCTCTCCTGAACCGCGCGCCTAACGGTTTGCGGAGTAATGCCGTGCTTTTCGTTGTACTCCATTTGCTTCGTGCGGCGGTAATCGGAGATCGAGATCAGGGCCTGCATGCTTTGCGTGACGGTGTCGGCGAAGAGGACGACTTCGCCGTTGATGTGGCGCGCGGCCCGGCCGGCGGTCTGGATGAGCGAGGTCTGGCTGCGGAGAAAGCCTTCCTTGTCCGCGTCGAGGATGCAGACTAACGAGACCTCCGGCAGGTCGAGGCCTTCGCGAAGCAGATTGATCCCGACCAAAATGTCGAACTCGGCCGCGCGCAATCCGCGCAGGATTTCCACCCGCTCGATCGTGTCGATGTCGCTGTGCAGGTAACGCACCTTTAGCCCGACGTCGCGCAGGTAATCGGAGAGATCTTCCGCTGTCCGCTTGGTGAGCGTGGTGACGAGGACGCGCTCCTCGCGTTCCACCCGCTGCCGGCAAAGTTCGATCGTATCATCGATCTGGTTCTTGAGTCCCTTGAGCGTGATCTTCGGATCGAGCAGCCCGGTTGGGCGAATGATCTGCTCGACGACAAGGGGCGCGCCGGGAGTATGCACATCGAATTCGTTAGGCGATTGATCCGTGCGCGAGATTGGAGGGACGGGCGCGGTCCCGTCCGTGTTTCGAAACTCGGACGACACAGCGGTCGTCCCTCCAGCGACCACGAAGGGCACCAGCTCCTGCTCCCCAATCCGCGCCCGCTTGTGCGGGAAGTATCCTGTGTTCCCCACCATGCTGTTCTTGATCTCAAACTCCGCCGGGGTCGCGCTCACGTAGATGAGCTGGTTCGCGTTCCCCATGAACTCGGGAAAATTGAGCGGCCGATTGTCGAGCGCGCTCGGCAGCCGGAAGCCGGTACTCGACCAGCACCGTCTTGCGCGACTTGTCGCCCTCGTACATCCCGCCGATTTGCGGAATGGTGGCGTGCGATTCGTCGATCACGAGGAGGAAATCCTTCGGAAAAAAGTCGAGCAAGGTGAACGGCTTCGAGCCCGGCGGCCGGCCCGAAAGGTGCCGGGAATAATTCTCGATCCCATTGCAGAAACCCATCTCCTGCAACATCTCGAGATCGTACTCGGTCCGCATTTTGAGGCGTTGCGCCTCGAGCAATTTGCCGACCGACTCGAGCTGCACGATCCGCTGATCGAGCTCGGTCCGAATCGAGGTCAGCGCCCGGTTCAGCTTGTCCGCCGGGGTGACGAACTGTTTCGCGGGGAAAAAAGTCATCATGCCTAACGACTCATGAGCATGCCCGGTGAGCGGGTCGAAGCGGGTGATCGCATCCAGCTCGTCGCCGAAAAATTCGAGGCGGATCGCTTCCTCGTCCGCGGTCGCGGGATAAACCTCGACCACGTCGCCGCGGACCCGGAATCTTCCCCGCACGAAATTCACATCGTTGCGCTCGTAGAGCATGTCGACCAGCCGCCCGAGGACGGCCTCGCGCGAGATTTGCTGGCCGCGTTTCACCGTCAGCAACATGCGCAGATAATCCTCCGGCGAAGTCACGCCGTAGATACAGGAGACGCTCGCGACCACGATCGTGTCCCGGCGCGAGAGGAGCGCGCTGGTGGCCGAGAGCCGGAGCCGCTCGATCTCCTCGTTAATCGATGAGTCTTTCTCGATGTAGGTATCGGAGCGCGGGATGTAGGCTTCCGGTTGATAATAATCGAAGTAGCTGACGAAATACTCGACCGCGTTGCGGGGGAAGAACTGCTTGAACTCCGAGTAGAGCTGGGCCGCCAGGGTCTTGTTGTGCGAAATGATCAGCGCCGGCCGGTCGAGCTCCCGGATGACGTTGGCGATGGTAAACGTTTTTCCCGAACCCGTGACCCCAAGGAGCGTCTGGTGCCGGTTCCCCGCCTCGACCGATTTGAGCAGCTTGGCAATCGCCTGTGCCTGGTCGCCGCGCGGGCGGTAGCTGGATTCGAGCTCGTAGGACATTCCGCGCAATATGCGCCATGCCCGGAATTGATACAATGTTACCCGGGGAGCGGTGCGCGTCCTGCTCTGGAAAGGCCCCGGCTGCTCCGACCAATTTTATGAGAGTTCCGTTCGCTTTAAAAATCGTCCTCGGCCTGCTCCTTCTCAGTCTTCCCGCCCGGGCGGACCTGTTTTTCCTCGCCGAGTCCGGCATTAACGCGATCACGAAATATGACGCGAACGGGAATGCCTCGTCCTTTACGAGCGCATTTGTCGCCGGCCCCACCGGCATCGCGCTCGATTCCGATGGGAATGTCTACGTGACGACGACCAGCAATAAGATCGAGAAGTTCGCCCCAGATGGAACCGACCTCGGCGTTTTCGCCAGCACGGGGATTAACTTTGCCATGGGCCTGGCTTTCGATCGCAACGGGAATCTCTATGCGGCCAATTTCATCGGGAATACCATCGAAAAATTCTCGCCCAATGGGACCGACCTCGGCGTTTTCGCCAACGTGATCAGCCCGACCGGGCTCGCCTTCGATGGCGCGGGCAATCTCTACGTGGCCAACCTCGGGACCAGGGTCGATCGCTTCGCGCCAGACGGCACCCCCCTCGGCACTTTCGCCACCGTTAACCTGAACAATCCGGAAGGACTGGCCTTTGATTCCGGCGGCAATCTTTATGTGGCCAACAACGGCTCGGATTCGATCGAGATTTTTTCTCCCAGCGGCGCCCACCTCGGCGAAATTACGAGCCCGAATCTCTCCGGCCCGATCGGCCTGGCCTTCGACAGCGCGGAGAATCTTTACGCCGTCAACAGCCTGACCTCGACGATTGAAAAGTTCACCCCGGCCGGTGACGACTCGATTTTCGCCAGCACCGGTTACAATCCTGGGTTCCTCGCCATTCAGAAAGCGCCGACCCTGGTCAACGTTTCGACCCGGCTTAATATCCTGACCGGCGAAAACATCCTCGACGCCGGCTTCATCATTAACGGCTCCGGCACGAAGCGCGTTCTGATTCGCGGGCTTGGCCCCACCCTGGCCGATTTTGGAATCGAAGACGTGCTGGCCGATCCGATCATCGAGCTGCACGATTCCAGCGGTGCCCTCCTGGCCGAGAACGACAATTGGAAAAAGAACCAGCAGAGCGAGATCGCTGCCACTGGCCTGGCGCCCGGCAACGACGCGGAAGCCGCGCTCATCACCACCCTCGGTGCCGGTTCCTACACCGTGATCGAGCGGGGTAAGCTCGACACCACCGGGGTCGGCCTGGTCGAAGTCTACGATCTCGGGCCCGGCTTCGGACCGGAATTGGGCAACATCAGCACGCGCGGCTTTGTTGATACCGGGAGCAACGTCATGATCGCCGGCTTCACGGTCGCGAGCAGCACGGGCGGAAGCGGCCAGGTGATCGTGCGCGCGCTCGGCCCATCGTTGGGAGACTTCGGGATTAGCGATCCCCTTGCCGATCCGATGCTCGAGCTGCACGACGGCAACGGGAATCTCATCGCCTCCAATGACAACTGGAAAAGCGACCAGCAACTTGCGATCGAAGCCACTGGCTTCGCCCCGAGCGATGACGCCGAGGCCGCGATTATCGCCACGGTTGTGCCGGGCGCCTACACCGCGATCGAGAGCGGCGCGAACTCGACCACCGGAGTCGGGTTGGTCGAGGTCTACAACCTGCATTGACTGCTCCGCGCCCGTCGCCGCGGTCGCGTCAAAATCCGATCTGCCGCCAGGCCTTCCCAAAGCGCGGATCGGTTGGCAGATTGTCATACACAGGAGGGAACCGGTCGTAGACGAGCCATGGCGCGCGTTGCCCGATCGCCTGCTCGAGCCAGAGAAAAGCCTGCCCCGATTCACCGAGCCGGGCCGCGCATTCAGCGCCTCCCGGAAGCCACGGCTTTCCCCGGGAAATATCTTTACAGTCCCGTCGACCTTGCCCCATGATCAGCCTCCCATGAAAAACCCCAGCCTCACGGTTCACACACACACACACACACATTCCACCGCAGCCTGCTCAGCCTTGCGGTGTGTTCCCTGGCGCTGCTTCTTAGCAGCGGGTCCTTCGCTTTAGCGCAAACTCCCACCCCCACACCGACCCCGCCGCCGGATGAAGAGCCCAACCCGATGCCCCCGGCGCAGGAGATTCTCCCCAGCGCCTATCAGCCCTCGGCATACTCAGATGATCAGACCATTTTGCGCCGTCTCCGTTTCAGTCCCGACCCCGCCATCTGGGGCAACGGTCCCTACCCAGTTGTGATCACCGCACACCCGGGCGGGTTTAGAGATGGCGACGCCTACGGCACCATGACACAACGCTGGGCCGATCGAGATTTGGCTGCCGCAGGCTTTCTAGTCTTTTCGATCGATCATCGTCTTGCCCCCGTAGGTTTGATTCGAAAACAAACTGAACATGACGACACGACAGAGGAAGGGATCGCTTCCGGTCGGCCGCCTCAGCAATCCAACGACGTCAAACAACAGATCTTGGCCGCCTACCACGACAACCACTGCAACGGGGTAGTCTTCTTGGTTGGGGGTTCATCGGGGGGTACGCATTCGCTTTGGGCTGCGCTCGATCCGCAAGGTAGCGTTCCGGGCTGGCCGGTGGCAGGAGTGCCCCGTGCCGTGGTGACACTTTCCGCTCCCTGTGATCTCTCCTCGCGGGATGGTGACCACCCCGCCGACGTGGAGCACTTCGCCAACGACGTCGAAAATTACACTAACACGACCGACGGAGATCCTGGCGCGGAAGAGTTCCAATACTCCGTCTCGCCGATCGCCCTCGTGGCCTCGGCGACCAACATTCCGCCGGTCAGGCTTTACACCACCATTGATGACTCTGTGCCGCATCAGCAATCCGATGCCATGCTTACTGCGCTGCAATTAAAGGGAGCTGACGTCATGCGATGGACGATTCAAAATAGCAATCTGCATGCTTTTGCTTACTGGCACACGCTGAGTACGAACACGGGGGAGTATGTGAGCATTGAAGTGATTGCTTTCTTGCAATCTCATCTGCAGTAGAGCGGGGAGATTGCGGACATGAATATCTTCACGCGTCATTTGGGTGTACTGCTCGCCTCTGCACTGCTGCTCTCGACTGTGTCGCAGCGGTCGTTTGCCGGGAGCGCAACTTGGAATTCAGCTCCGATTAGCAATAACTGGAATACGGCCGAGAACTGGATACCCGCCACGATCCCTAACGGCCCGTCTGACATTGCAAACTTTGGACCAACCATCCTACCGGAGGTCAATGTCGCATCCAGCGTCGAAGTGAGCGGTATCCAGTTCATGTCGGGTGCCCCTTCATTTACAATCAGCGTGCAGGGAATTGGTATCAATCTGCTTATTACGGGCAACGGAATCGCCAACAGTTCTGGTAACACGCAATCATTCACCGACGGCCCTCAGTCGGCCATATTTTTCTTCAATAATGCAAACGCGGGCGAAACGACCTTTTTCGGCGGAGAGGCAAACCTATTCTTCTTTCTCGATTGGTCATCGGCTGGTGGTGGAACCTTTTCGGTCACGAGCAGCACAATGGGTCAGGGATCGATTCTCTTTTTTGACGATTCCACCGCCGCCGATGCCAGCATTGCAGTCAGTAACTTCGCGATTGCTAGCTTTGGCGATACCAGCACGGCAGCCAATGCTGTATTTACGGCCGTCAACGGCGGGGATATTGCCTTTGGGACCAACAGCACCGCGAGCAATGCCGAGGTTACCCTCGCCGCGGGGGGCGGGACGGAGTTTACCCAGTCGGCCACTGCGGCGCAGGGGAATTTCACCGTCAATGGCGCCAGCTCCAGTGGCGGCGCAGCTGGATTTGTCAACCTGAGTGACAGCACGACCGCAGGCGATGCCACCTTTGTCATCAATGGCGGGAGCGCCGCTGGCGCTCCGGGGGCGGAGATAACTTTTTTTGGTCATGCCAGCGCGGGCGAAGCCTTCCTCACCGCCAATGGTGGATCGGGCGGCGGTGAGGGCGGAGCGATTTTTTTTCAGGGCAAAACCACTGGTGGGACAGCGAATCTGAGTGTGTTCGGGAATGGCCAGCTCGACCTCTCCGAGCACGGGCCCACCCTGCTGACCATGGGCTCGTTGCAAGGCGATGGATTGGTCTTTCTCGGAGGCAGCGCTTTGGGCGTGGGGAGCAACAACACCAGCACCACTTTCTCCGGCCTGATCCAGGATGGTGGAGTCGGCGGAGGAACCGGGGGTAGCTTAAGCAAAGTCGGGAGCGGCACCCTCACCCTGAGCGGGGCCAACACCTACACCGGCACGACGACGGTTAGCGGCGGTACGTTGAAGCTGATTAACAGAACTGGCTCAGCCACCGGTAGCGGCGCGGTCAATGTGAACAGCGGTACTCTCGGCGGCCCGGGAACGATCGCCGGCCCCGTCACCGTTGGTACAGGCAGTGGCACCGGAGCGTTCCTTGCTCCCGCTACGGGGGGAAAGAAACAAGCCACTCTCACCCTCCAGAGCGGGTTAACCCTGAACTCGGACGCCACCTACACCTGCACTTTCAAAGCCAGGAAGAACCAGGCCCGGACCGATCTGGTCCTGGCCAATGGGATCACGCTCAACAACGCCACCCTGGCCTTGAGCGGCCAGACTCAGGGCCGCTTGCGACCCGGCCTCACTCTCACCCTGCTCAACAACACCAGCGCGAGCCCCATCAGCGGCACTTTCAATAACCTGCCCCAAGACGCGATCGTAGACGTCAACGGCAACCACTTCCAAGCCAGCTACACCGCCGGTGATGGCAACGATTTCACCCTGACCGTCGTCCCGTAGTCGCTTTTGCGGTGTCGACGTCAAAATATGCTTTACGCCCTCGGCCAACCTCCCCCATGATCGGCTTCCCATGAAACGACCTATCCTCGCAGCACACACACACACACACACACACACACACACATACCGCTTCGCCGGAGCCTGCTCGGCTTCGCGGTGTGTTCCCTGGCGCTGCTTCTTAGCGGCGGTTCCATTGCACTAGGGCAAACGCCCACGCCTACCCCGACCCCGCCGCCGGATGAAGAGCCCGATCCGATGCCCCCGGCGCAGGAGATTCTTCCCAATGCGTATCAACCATCAGCCTACTCGGATGATCAGACCATTTTGCGCCGCCTCCGTTTCAGTCCCGACCCCGCCATCTGGGGTAACGGACCCTATCCGGTTGTGATCACCGTGCATGCCGGCGGGTTTAGAAATGGCGATGCCTATGGCTCCATGAGCCAGCGCTGGGCCGATCGAGATTTGGCTGCGGCTGGTTTTCTGGTCTTTTCGGTGGATCACCGATTGGCCCCACCTAATACAATCCGAAAGCAGACCGAACACGACGACACGACCGAGGAAGGGATTGCCTCGGGTCGCCCGCCCCAGCAATCCAATGATGTCAAACAGCAGACCCTGGCCGCCTATTATGACAACCACTGCAACGGGGTAGTATTTTTGGTTGGAGGCTCCTCGGGCGGCACGCATTCGCTTTGGGCTGCGCTCGATCCGCAAGGCACCGTCCCGGGCTGGCCGGTGGCGGGAGTGCCCCGTGCCGTGGTGACCCTTTCCGCCCCCTGTGACCTCTCGTCCCGCTTAGGTGACAACCACGCTGACGTAGTACAGTTCGGCAAGGACGTCGAAAATTACACCAACACAACCGATGGAGACCCTGGTGCCGAGGAGTTCCAATACTCCGTCTCGCCCATCTCGCTTGTCGCGGCTGCCAGTAATATCCCGCCTATAAGACTCTATGCGACTGAGAGCGATCCGGTGCCCCACCAGCAGGCTGAGGAGATGAGGGATGCGTTAGTGATTCATGGGGGCGTAGACGTCATGCAGTGGACCATACCCAACAGCAACTTACATGCGTTTCAGTATTGGCATACACTAAATACCGTTACAGGCCAGTATGTCAGCTTAGAGGTCATTGATTTCTTAAGATCTCATTTGCCTTGAATCCCCTCCTGTTGCGATGAAAATCTTACCGAAACGAATATTCCTTACAGTCGGCATTGCGCTGTTGAGCTCGACCGCGCTGCACCACTCTCTCGCCGCGAGCGCGATTTGGAGTCAGAACCCTACGAACAATGACTGGAATACAGCTGAAAACTGGGTCCCAAATACGGTGCCAAACAGCGCATCGGACACAGCAACATTTGCGACTTCTGACACAGAACAGTTAAGTATTTCTACTGTTACTGAGGTAGGCGCTTTGAACTTCGAGGTTGGGGCCGATTCGTTTACGATCACTTCCTCGCCCGGCACGGCCTTTATCATCAGTGGTGCCGGGATCAGTAACGCCTCCGGCAGGTCGCAGACATTGATATCGGAATTTGATGGTGGTTTCGGGTCGGGATTTTTTTTCCAAAACGAGGCGACTGCAGGGAAAGGCACTGTTTTCCCAGTGGTAGGAACTGATCTGTCTTTCATGGGTTCGTCTACCGCTGATGAGTCGACAATTACCGTTTCCCTTGGAGGGTTGAGACAGGGCCTAATTACCTTTTTTGACAACGCCTCGGCCGGCGAATCCGAAATTGCAGTGCAGTTTGGCGGCCTGGTCAGTTTCGGCGACAGCTCGAGCGCGGGTAACGCTGTTCTGACAGTAGATTCTGGGGACCTAATCGCGGGCGGCGCGGTGTTGTTCGGAACCAACAGTACAGCGGACAATACCGTTTGCACCATGAGTGCCGGTGGCGAAACGGCATTCACTCAGTCTGCTACTGCCGGTCAGGGTCAGTTCACCGCGCTCGGTGCTACCACAACCTCTGGCGCAGCCGGTTTTGTGAACCTGAGTGATAGCACCACCGCAGGGGATGCCACCTTTGTCATAAATGGCGGGAGCACCTCGGGTGCTCCGGGAGCGGAGATGACGTTTTTCGGACATGCCAGCGCGGGCAACGCCTCTCTCACCGCCAATGGCGCGTCCGGAGGAGGCGACGGCGGGACGCTCTTCTTTCAAGGCAAGACCGTGGGTGGGACAGCGAGCTTGAGTCTGTTCGGCAACGGCCAGCTCGATCTCTCCGAGCACGGCCCGACCCTGCTGACCATCGGCTCGTTGCGAGGCGACGGCTTGGTCTTTCTGGGAGGCAGTCCGTTGGGCGTGGGCAGCAACAATACCAGCACCACCTTCTCTGGCCTGATCGCGGATGGCGGAGTCGGTGGAGGAACTGGCGGAAGCCTAACCAAGGTTGGCACCGGCACGCTGACCTTGAGCGGAGCCAACACCTACACAGGCCCAACCACCGTCAGCGCTGGAATCCTAAAAGCAGGCAACAAGACGGGCTCGGCCACCGGCACCGGAACGGTCAACGTGAACAGCGGCACTCTAGGCGGCCCGGGAATCATCGCGGGCGCAGTCACCGTTGGTAGCGGGAGCGGCCCAGGTGCGTTCCTTGCCCCGGCCACCGGGGGAAAGAAACAAGCGACTCTCACCCTCCAAAGCGGATTGACGTTGAACCCCGACGCCACCTACACCTGCACTTTCAAGGCAAAGAAGAACCAGGCCCGGACCGATCTGGTCCTGGCCAACGCGAGTCACGCTCAACAACGCCACCCTGGCTCTGACGGGGCCAAACCCAGGGCCGCCTAAGACGCGGCTTGACTCTCACCCTGCTCAACAACACCAGCGCCAATCCGATCAACGGCACCTTCAATAACCTGCCCCAGGGTGCGATCGTAGACGTCAATGGGAACAATTTCCAAGTCAGCTACAGCGGCGGTGATGGGAACGATTTCACCCTGACGGTCGTGCCATAGCCGTCGGTGCGACTCGTTTCGCCGACTAAGTTCGACGGGGAAGAAGCCCTCTAGCGTTCCCCGTCCTGCGCACCCGTCCGCGACATCGATTCCGACCGTCGTCCCGGCTTGATATTTTTGGGATGCATTCGGAGACGCTCGGAGCATAAAACGACTGCGCCGCGCAACTAAGCCTCCTGCTATCTCGTCCTCACGCTGGCTGGCCTACGCCACGGCCGGAGTAGATTCGGGGTTGGCCGCCGCCACCTCCGCGGTGCGGTTCGCAAGCTTCCGCAACGGCACCCCGCGGGAGCGCAGCGACGCAGCACATCAACCCGATCGGTCCGAAATTGTCGTTTTTTGGTCTCTTGTGCGGGTTCTGGCGCCGGTTAAATTTCCGACAGTTTGAGAAAAAAATCCTTCCTTTTCGGTGCCGGAACGTCCCTCGCGATTCTGGCTTTTTTTTGCCTGACGACCGCGGCCGCGCCCCTGCCGGAAGCGCAGATTGACCGCAGCGCCTGGCCGGCGGCTTTGCAATCTGTCCCGCTCGAACGGCTCTCTTCCGGCGCCCTCATGCTCCTCGATCGCGGCGGCGATCTGGTCGCGGCTCCGGCACCCTCCACCGCCCGGGGGAAGCTGCGGCCGAGGTCACGCTCGATCTGCGCGTCGCGCCCAATCTGCGCCTGGGCGACGATCCCGCGCCGCTCCCGCCCACCATGCGAGCGCAGGCCGAGCCCCATATCGCGCGGTCGCCGGTCGATCCCAATCTCATCACCGCCGTTTTCCAGGAAGGCCGGTTCACCGACGGCGGGGCGGTCGATTGCGGTTACTCCGTCACCCACGACGGCGGCCTCACCTGGACGCGCGCCCTCATCCCCAACCTGACGACCGTGACCGGCGGCACCTATTTTCGCGCGACCGACCCGATCGCCGGGATCGACCTCGACGGAAAAATCTTTCTCTGCACGGAAGGCGCCACGACCGCGGATTTCTCCGAGGGAAACATTCTCGTTAGTCGATCGACCGACGGGGGGACCACCTTTGGCCCGCCCGCCCTCGTCTTCCATCCGGCGAGCAGCAACGATTTCCCCGATAAACCCTGGATGGCGGTGAACAATTTCAGCGGCACCTCGACCCCAGCCGGCCGGATCGTCGTCACCTGGACACTTTTCAAATCGACCGGCGCCTCGCCCATTCAGCGTTCCTACAGTGACGATCACGGTCTCACCTGGAGCGGCGCGTCGCCTGTTCATCTCGCCAGCCTCAGCACCCAGGGCTCGCAACCGGTTTTTCTGCCCGATGGCCGGCTCGCGATCATTTATTGGAATTTCAAGGGCACCGGCGACAAGCCGGAGGAGATCGACATGGTGCTCTCGAACGACGGCGGAGTGACCTTCGGGCCGCCGACCACGGTTGCGGAGGTGAGCCGTTACATTCAGCCGACTTTCCGCAGCGGGGTATTCCTTCCTTCGGCTACGACCGACCGGACGACCGGCAACCTCTACGTCGTCTATCAGGCCTTCGACATCGGTTTTACGCCCCGAGTCTTGTTTACAAAATCGGCCGATGCCGGCGCGAACTGGAGCTTTCCCGTGGCCGTGACCGACAACCCTGGAACCGGCGTTTTCAATCCGGCGATTTCGGCCTCGCCCGATGGCCAGACGCTGACCGTCTCGTTTTACGATCAGCGCGACAACCCCGGCAACACCTTCCTCTGCAATCTCTATCTCGCCCAGTCCTTCGATGGCGGCGCGACCTGGGGACCCAACATCCGGATCTCGAGCGAGACCTCCAACGCTCCTCTCGCCCCCCTCACCGATGCCGGCTACATGCTGGGCGATTATCTCGGGATCGCGGAAACGACCAACCCCGACGTGCCGGCCGTGCCTGTCTGGGTCGATACCCGCACCGGCAATCCCGATCCGTTTATCAGCCGGATCGGAATCGCGCCGGAGGTTGATTTCACCAGCTTCCAGGCCTCGCGCCTTTCGCTCGCCCAGATCGACGACCCGCAGCTTGGCGGCCCGGAGGGCGATGCCGACAGCGACGGCGAAACCAACCTCTCGGAGCTTTTCTCCGCGACCGAGCCTAACGACCCGGCGTCGGTCGTCCACACCTCGCGGCAGTTGAACATCTCGACCCGGGAAAACGTCGGCACGGATGAGAAAGTGCTGATTGGCGGCTTTATCATCACCGGCCCGAATTCGAAGAAGGTGATCCTGCGCGCGATCGGGCCTTCCCTCGCTGCTTTTGGCCTGACCGGACTTCTGCAGGACCCGACCCTGGAACTGCGCGACGATTCCGGCGCCACGCTCCTGATGAACGACAACTGGCGCGAGACGCAGGAAGCCGAAATCCTCCAGACCGGCTTTCAGCCTAACGACGACAATGAAGCCGCCATCGTCACGACCCTGCCCCCAGGGGCCTACACCGCGATCGTGCAGGGCAAGAACAACACCACCGGGACCGCGCTCGTCGAAGCCTACGACCTCGATCCCACGCCTGACTCCAAATTTGGCAACCTGAGTACGCGCGGCTTCGTGGGAGTCGACGACCAGGTCTTGATCGGTGGCCTGGTCGTTTCGGATGAAGAATCGGCCCAGGCCAACGTCATCGTGCGCGCTCTCGGGCCGTCGTTAGCCGCTCTCGGGGTGACCGACCCGCTCCAGGATCCGACCCTGGAATTGCACGATGCCAACGGCGCGATCGTGGCCTCGAATGACAACTGGCAGGAAACCCAGGCTGGGTATTTCACCTCGGCCGGGCTCGCCCCCGCCGACGACCGCGAAGCGGCCATTTTCGCCAGCCTCCCAGCCGGCTCCTACACCGCCATCGTGCGGGGCGCCAACGCCACCACCGGGATCGGATTGATCGAGGCCTACAACATCCCCTAAGGACAGCTGCGTCGCGAATCTTCTCCGGGTAGCGCACGCGTCTACGCGTGCTGGTCGCGGTGTTTCACCGCGACGAACTTTTCTCTTGCGGCAGGACTCTCCCGTCGGCCGCGCTCGTTCTGCAGCCACCTCACAGGGAAAGTCCGCGACGGTGAAACACCGTCGCCAGCACACGAGGACGTGTGCGCTACCCGGAACTGCCGGCCGGGCCAATTTGACATCGCAGTCCGGTCGCCCGATGCAGCGCGGTGCGAGGAAAACGGGAACAACATCGCTCGTTAGGCAAATGATCACCCAGGCTTTTGTCCTCGGCGCCGGTCTTGGCAAACGGCTCCGTCCGCTCACCGATGACCTGCCCAAGCCGCTCGTCCCGATTTTCGGCAAGCCGCTCATCACCTTCGCGCTCGATCATCTCATCGCGCTGGGCGTGGAATCGTTCGTCATCAACACCCATCACCTGCCCGAAAAATTCGAGGTTTCGCTGGGCAAATCCTCCTATCGCGAGCGACCGGTCACGCTCGTGCACGAGCCGGTCCTGCTCGAAACTGGCGGCGGAATCAAGAACGCCGAACCTTTCCTCGGCGCGGAGAATTTCCTCGTCTACAGCGGCGACATCCTGACCGATCTCCCGCTCGCTCCCCTCCTCGAGGAACATTTTCGGGCCGGCAACGACGTCACCCTCGCGCTTCGCACCACCGGCGTGGCCAGCAACGTCGCCTTTCGCGAGGGCCGGGTCCTCGATCTCGGGAATCGCCGCGGGCATCCCGGCAATTACGACTACGCCAACGTCTCGGTCTGGAACCGGCGCGCCTTCAGCCGCTTTTCGTCAGGCGAAAAGATTTCTTTCGTTCCCGTCCTCGCCGATTGGATCGGCGCGGGAGGGAAAATCGGCGGCGTCGTGATCGAGGAGGGCCGCTGGTTCAATCTCACCTCGCTGGACGAATACCGCGCCGTTCACGCCACCATCCTGGCGGAAGATTGGCGGCCCGACTATCTCGCCGCGCCAGAATGGCCGCTGCGCGTCGCGCCGGACGCAACCATCGACCCGAGCGCGCAGCTGCGCGGCGCTACCGTGATCGGCGCCGGGTGCCGCATCGGCGCCGGTGCGATCGTGGAAGATTCGATCCTCTGGCCCGGGGCACAAATTGCTTCTCACGCCGAACTGAAACGCTGTATCGTCCGCACCCGTCGCACCGCTGAAGGCATGCAAATCGACGCTCGTGATTTAGATGATTATTCCGGAAACATTGCTCCGCCAGACGCGCCTCCATTTCCCGACCTTCGAGGAGACGGAGGTCAAGATCGCGCCGATCGACAAAGGCGGGTCGGGTCGCAAATTCTATCGCATCCAATTTTCTCCCGAGCAGACGGTCGTGCTCGTGAAATATACCCGCGACCAGGCCGAGAATCAGCGCTACGTCGAGATCGCGGAGTTCCTCGCCGACCATAACGTGCGGGCGCCCAAGATTCATTTCCACGATCCGGAGGAAGGCTTGATCTGGATCGAAGACCTGGGTGAAAACGATCTCTGGAGTCATCGCGAGGAAAGCTGGCCGCGGCGCCGTCTCCTTTACCAATCGGCCCTGGAAGATATCGCCAAGCTGCACCGCATCCCGGTCGCCGATTCGGCGAAATTCCGGAGCCATCTGCCGGCGCAGTTCGATGCCGCCCTTTATCTTTGGGAGCAGCATTACTTCATGGAGCATTGCCTCGGCCGACACTTCGGCGTCGAGGGGAGGAAATTGCACGAACTTTCCCGCCTGCCTCGACTGAGCCAAATCGCCGAGCAACTGGGCGATTTCCCGCGCGTCCTCGTGCACCGCGATTTTCAATCGCAAAACATCATCATCCGCGCCGGCCTGGCTTATCTGATCGATTTCCAGGGGATGCGCCCGGGGCTGGCGGAATACGATCTCGCTTCGCTCCTTTACGATCCTTACGTCCAACTCAGTCGCGGCCGAGCGCGACGGAATTGCTCGAGTTCTACCGAAATGAAGGGCAGGTCAGCGACCCGGCGTACGCGGAGAAGTTCCAGCTTTGCGCGATGCAACGGCTGATGCAGGCGCTCGGCGCCTACGGTTTCCTCGGAGAGACGAAAGGCTACCAGAATTTCCTCAGCCACATCCCGGTGGCCCTCCAGTCGTTAGGCGAAGTCCTCGCTGGGATCGAAGGGCTCGACCCTCTGCAGGCGCAGCTGAGCGAGTTGTTGGATTAGCGACTATTCGCGATGCGCCGGGACCTCCGGGGAGCACGGGCTGGTAGCCCGTGGGTTCGGCGAGTCTCGCCGAACAGGCTTTTGCAAAGTGCGCTGCCATCCCACGGGCAAACACCCCTTGCGGAAGCTTGTGCCGGGTGACACCCGGCACCAACGGGGTAACACCCCGTGCTCCCCAGAGTCCGGGGTCGCTGTCCCGGGGTTATAGCGGGCGCACGAAGGGATTGCTCCGCCGCTCCGCGCCGATTGTGGTCGCGGGCCCGTGGCCGGGGAGGACGGTGACGTTCTCGCCTAACGAATAGAGCTTTTCCCGAATCCCGGCGAAGAGCAGCTCGCCGTCGCCCCCGGGCAGATCCCAGCGGCCGACTCCGCCCGCGAAGAGGACGTCGCCCCCGATGAGCAGCTCGTTTTCGCCCGAGAAAAAACAGAGGCTCCCCGGGCAATGCCCCGGCACTTCCAGAATCTCGAAATTCATCCCGAGAAAATTCCGCGAAGGTGTCGCCTCGATCAGGAGATCGGGTTGGACCGGCTCGATCTCGAATTGGAAGCCGAAGTCGAGGAAGAAACTCGCGTCCGAAATCATCGGCGCGCTCTCGGGATGCACACCAACCGGACAGCCAAAGCGCCGTTTGATCCGCGCCACGTCCTGGATGTGGTCGATGTGCCCGTGGGTGAGGAGGAGGAGGCGCAGCTCGATCCCTTCGCGCACGAGCCAGTCGCAGGCGCCATCCGGCGCGTCGAAGAGCATCCAGCCCTCCGGCGCCTGCAGCGCGTAGCAGTTGGTCTCAAAAATTCCCCCGGTAAAGCTGCGATATTCGATCATGCTTGTTCTTCCTGCTCCTGCTCCTGCTCCTGCTCCTGATCCAATCCAGCCTGCTCCAGCGTCCTGCTCAGGATCAAAGATGCTCAAGAGCAGGATCGGCGCGGAACGAAAATTGCATCCTTCAGGCGGTCCGCCGTCGAATCTAAATTTGAATCTTCACGGAAAAACATTGTCTCACTCTTCACTTCAAGGTTTCAGGACCGCCCCTCGCACCTTGCTTTAAAATCGAATTCTGCGAGCTTTTTTGTCCGTCTTTATGAATAAATTCCTTCGTCGCTCTCTCGCCCTCCTGCCGGGTCTGATGGTCGTCGCGCTCGCTGCCCAACCGGTCGGCGCGAAGTCCGATTCCGAGCAGGTCGGCCTCTCGGTCGGGCGTCTGCTCGAGGAAGGCCATTACACCCACCACCCGCTGGACGATGAGATCTCGCGCAAATTGCTCACCGGTTACCTCGAGATGCTCGATTTCAGCCACCTCTTCTTCACCCAGAAAGACGTCGACGCTTTCACGAAAAAATACGCCACCAGGCTGGACGACGACATCCTCCTTGGGAACCTGAAGCCGGCCCACGAAATCTTCGCCGTCTTCCAAAAGCGGGTCGAGGACCGGGTCAAGAAAATCAAGGAGCTGGTCAAGCAGCCGATGAATTTCAAGACCAACGAAACCCTCGTCCTCAACCGGCAAAAAGCTCCCTGGCCGAAGGACGAAGCGGAGGCCGATGATCTCTGGAAGAAACGGATCGAAAACGAGCTGCTCCAGGAAAAACTGAGCGAGCACCCGATCGAGCCCGGGCCCAAACTGGTCGAGCGCCGCTACGACCGCATGCTGCGCAACGTCCACGAAGAAGACGACGAAGAGCAGGTGAAGCTCTACCTCGACGCCCTCGCCCAGGCTTACGATCCGCACTCGGAATACCTGAGCGCGTCCGACCTGAAGAACTTCAGCATCAACATGGGACTCTCCCTCGTCGGCATCGGCGCCATGCTGCGGAGCGAAGATGGTTACGCCAAAATCGAAAGCCTCGTCGCCGGCGGTCCGGCGCAGACCAGCGGCCGCCTGAAAGTCGGCGATCGCATTACCGCCGTCGCGCAAGGCTCCAAGGATTTCGTCGATGTGCGCGACATGCGGCTCGACAAGGTGGTGGAGCAGATTCGCGGCAAGAAAGGCACCAAGGTCCGCCTCCTCGTCATCCCGGCGAGCGCAGCCGACCCGGCCCAGCGCAAGACCGTCGAGCTGGTGCGCGACGAGATTAAACTCAAGGACCAGGAAGCGCGCGCCGACATCATCATCAAGAAGGATCGCAACGGCGACCCGGTGAAACTCGGCTGGATCACCCTCCCGTCGTTTTACGCCGACATGGATTCGCACAAGAAGAGCACGACCAAGGATGTGCTCGCGCTCCTGAGACGTCTGAAACGCGAAAAGATTCAGGGACTCGTGATCGACCTGCGCCGCAACGGCGGCGGCTCCCTCGAGGAAGCGATTTCGCTCACCGGCCTCTTTTTCAAATCCGGCCCCGTTGTCCAAACGAAAGGCGCCAACGAACGCGTCGTGATCTCGACCGATCCTGATCCCGGCATTGCCTACGACGGGCCGATGGTGGTGCTGACGAGCCGCCAGAGCGCTTCCGCGAGCGAGATTTTTGCCGCCGCCCTGCAGGACTACGGCCGGGCCGTGATCGTGGGCGACAAGTGCACCTTCGGGAAGGGAACGGTGCAAACGATCCTGGAAATCGGCCGTTTCACTTCCCTCCTCGGCAGCCGTTCGCAGGAGGATGGCGCGCTCAAGTTGACCATCCAAAAATTCTACCGTGTCGCCGGCGGCTCGACCCAACTCCACGGCGTGACCTCCGATATCGTCCTGCCGACCCTGACCGATCTGCCGGAGTTCGGCGAAAGCGCCCTCAAAAACGCGCTCCCCTACGATGAAGTGCCGCCGGCCAAATACACCAAGTGGAGCGACTCGCACTCGCTCTTCCTCAATGAATTACGCGTCCGCTCCGCCGCCCGGGTGGCGGCCGATCCGGAGTTTCATTACGTCATGGAAGACATGGAGCGGATGCGCAAAAAACTCGACGACAACCGGATCTCGCTCAACGAGGACGTGCGCAAGCACGAAGTCGATGAACAGAAGGCGCGCAAGGAAACGCGCTCCAAGGAGCGGCTGGCCCGCAACGAGGTGGAGCCGAGCATTTATCGCCTCACCCTCGAGACGCTCGATAATCCGAAGCTGGAGTTGATCATGTATCCGGGCAAAATCGCCGAGGTGAAGAACAAGGGGGGCAAGATTGCCCCGGAAGTGGCGCCCGATTCGAGCGATGACGACGACCCGGATTCCGACCTCGCCGATGGCGACGATAGCAAGCCGGCGGCGATCGATCCGGAGCGGGACGAAACCCTCAATATCCTGACCGACCTCGTGCAATTGAGCGCCGCGCCCAAGACCGCGAGCACGGCCAAGGCGACACCCTAAACGCGGGCTGCGGCTCGGGCGGCAGTTAACGGGTCACCGGACAAAATCATCGACTGGCAAAGGGGCCCTTTGCTATAGTCGGCCGCAATGACCCGACTCGTTAGGCGCGCGCCTCTCCTTTTGGCTGCGCTCCTCTTCCTCGGGCTGGAGGTCGCGGCGCCGGCCCAGGACGCCAACCCCGATCTCGCCACCGCCTACAGCCAGGCGATGGCGGAATTCCAGGCTGGGAATTACGCCAAGGCGGCGAACGATTTGGAAGCGCTGGTCGCGCGGGTCGAGGTCAGCCCGCAGGTCGAGCCGATTTTTTACACGATCGGCTCCGCCTGGTTCAACGCCGGCGATTACCCCAGGGCGATCGCCGCTTTCAAGAACTACCAGACCAAATTCCCCAAAGGGCCGCATGCCGGCGGAGCCGCCTTCGCCATCGCGCAGTCCAATCTCCTGAGCAAGAACTTCAAGGAAGCGGCCAGCCAGATGGCGGCGCTGGAGAGCGACCCGCAGATGCGCGAGCAGGCTCTCCTCTTCGAGGCCGAAGCCTTCAAGGCCGCGGGCAAAACCGACGACGCCATTCGCGCCCTCGAGAAACTGACCGGGAAAGAAATCACGACGAGCGACGCGATGCGGGGCGCGACGATGCTGGCTCAGCTTTACGCCCAGAAAGGTGACGGCGTCAAAGCCCTCCAGATGCTCGAGTTGATCCACCGGAACATCGCCCTGGCCGAGAACATCATCGAGCTGAACTCGCTCACGGTTGATCTCGGCGACAAGTTTTATAACAAGCAGCAGTTCAAGGAGGCGCTCGCCTGCTACCGCGCCGCCTGGCCGCGGGAAGAGATCATCAGCCTGCAGAACGAGCGCATCGCCGGGATGGAGCACAAGATCGAGGAAAACCTCGCCGCCGCCCGGGCTAATCCGTCGGAGATCACCCAACTCGCCCCGGCCAACAATCGAATCAAGGAAAGCATCGAGAACGCGCAAAAGCTTCTCGCCGAATTCGAGAAACTCCCCTCCATCACACCTGCCATCTACCTCCGCCTCGGTCGCTGCTTTTACGAACTCGATCGCAAATGGGAGGCGGTCGTGGTTTATCAGGAAATTCTCGACCGTTTCAAGGAAGGCCCGGAGCGCGAGCCGGCTCTTTTCGGCCTCATCGTCGCTCTCGCCGACATCAACCAGCCGCAACGGGCCGAGGAACGGTGCGAGCAATACCTGCGCGATTTCAAAAACGGGCCGAACGCCGCCACCGTCGGTTATTTGTTAGGCGCAGTCGCCTTGCAGGCG
Source organism: uncultured Verrucomicrobiae bacterium (assembly GCA_963772915.1). Classification (GTDB taxonomy): domain Bacteria; phylum Verrucomicrobiota; class Verrucomicrobiia; order Chthoniobacterales; family UBA10450; genus Palsa-1392. The sequence goes on along the minus strand of CAVYZI010000010.1, from coordinate 7,279 downwards.
GGCGACCCGCGCGCAGCCGAGACCTATTTCGGCCGCATCCTCGAGTCGCAGCCGAAGAGCCAGTTCCGCGAACAGATTCGTTACCTCCTGGCCAACGCCAAGTTCATGGCCGGCAGCTATGACGAAGCGGTCGCGGCCTACAAAAAATACCTGGCCGAATTTCCCAAGGGCCCGAACGCCGAGGACGTGAAATACCGGATCGCGCTCTGCGCCCTTTTCGCCGGCAAATACCAGGACGCGATGAACCAGCTCCAGGATTACGTCGCGAAACATCCCTCCGGCAGCTTTCTGCCCGACGCCAAATACCGGCTCGCGGTCTGCAAATATGCCGCTTCCGTCTACGACGAAGTGATCGCTGACTGCCAGGCCTGGGAGCGCGAATTCCCCAACAACCCGCAGCTCGGAGAAGTGCTCGCCCTCCTCGGCGACGCTTATGCCGCGAGCGACCGCGAAGCCGCCGCCATCCCGGTTTACATCCGCTCCTACCAGACGGCCACGACCGACGAAGTGATGAATTACTCGCTCTTCGCCGCGAGCAAGCTCCTGCAAAAGAAGGGCGAATGGGACAAGGTCGGCGAGCTTTTCAGCGGTTTCATCAAGGACAAGCCGGATAACCCGACGGTCGTCTCCGCGATCTATTGGATCGGAAAGGCGAAAGCGCACGACGGCAAAATCGATGAAGCCAAACGACTCGCCGCCGACACGATCAAGAAATACATCACCGACCCGAGCCGCGACGCGGTCGAGCAATTGATCACGCAACTGGCCCAGCTCTGCGTCAAGAAAAAGCCCGCTGTAGCCGGGATCGGTGATCCCGGCAGCGCAAACGAAACGCAAGCCCAGCCAGGGTCATCGCCCCCGGCTACAGACCCCGGCGCGGAGCTCGATCGCCTTCTCGCCTCTCCTGCCAACGAAGATTCCGCCACCGCCAAAGCGCGCATCCTGTTCGCCAAAGCCGAGCTGGCCCGGCTCCGCCGCCAACCGGAAGAAGAAGAAAAAAACCTCGCCCAGATCGCGGAAAACTTTAAGCCCGAAGATCTCAGCCCGCTCTTGTTAGGCGAAGCCGGCGACTACCTCCTGAGCAAGGGCAAATTCGATCAGGCGGCGGGCTTCTATCAACGGCTGCGGGACGATTTCCCAAAGAGCCAGATGGTCGATTTCGCCTACAACGGCCTGGGCGAAATCGCCTACCAGAAAAAGGATTACCAGAAAGCACTGCGCGAATTCACCGATGGCACGGAGAAGATCGCGGCCGCGCAAAAGTTGAAGGACATCTCGGTCGGCCGGGCCAAGACTCTCCTCGCGCTCGGCAAACTGGATGAAGCGCAAAAGGGCTTCGAGCAGGTCGCCTCCGTCCGCGAATGGCGCGGGGAATCGACCGCTTTCGCCGTCTATTCGTTAGGCCAGATCGCCGCCAAACGCGGCAAGTGGGCGGAAGCGAACGCCTATTTCCAGCGCGTTTACGTCGGTTACCAAAAATTCCTTCCCTGGGTCGCAAAAGCCTACATCGGGAGCGGCGAGAGTTTCGAGAAACTGGGCAAAACCCAGGAAGCGGCCAACACCTATCGCGAACTCCTGCGCAACGAGAAGCTGGCCAATTTCACCGAATCCACCGAGGCCCGGAAACGCCTCATCGCCCTCGGACAAGGATGATGAAGACTCACGAATTACTCTCACGCCCCCGCCCGCTCGTCCTCGTCCTCGTCCTCCTCCTCTTCCTCGTCCTCGTCCTCGTCCTCGTTAGGCCAACCTGCGCTCAAAACATCATCCTCAAAACCGGCCAGACGATCGAAACCAAAGGGGTCCGGCGGAGCGACGACATGGTGATGGGCAAGATCCAGGTCGGCTCAAGCAGCGGCGAAGTCGGTTACCAGGCCTCGACCATTGCCAGGATCGATTTCCCCGAGCCGCCCCAGCTCAAGACCACCGCCGCCTTCCTTGCCCAGGGCGAAGCGAAAAAGGCCCTCGCCGATATCGCCCCGGTCGTAAAATATTACGAGCCGTTCCGCGATATCCCCGGCAACTGGTGGGCCCAGGCGGCCCTGCTCGAAGTTTCCGCTCTCGGCGGCATGCAGCTCGACAAGGAGGCCGAGGCGCTCGGCGAGGAGATTCGCAAAAACGTCACCGACCCCGAGACCGCCCGCGCCGCCCAGCTCCAGCTCGTCCCCGGCCTTGTCCGCCAGGAAGATTACGCCAAAGCCCTCCAACTTTGCGACACCGTGATCAAGGAAAGCACCCGTCCCGCCGTCCTGGCGGAAGCGTGGGTCCGCAAAGGCGACGCTTTCCTCGCCCAGCGGCAATGGGACAGCGCCGAACTCGCCTATCTCCACGTCCCCGTTTTTTACCAGGACGAGAAACGCTGGATGCCGCCCGCTCTCCTCGGCAGCGCGCGCGCCTTTCGCGGCCTGGAAGACTTGGAACGGGCCAAGAAATCATTTAATGATCTGACCGCTCAATTTCCAAAATCGGCGCAGGCGGAGGTCGCCCGGGCTGAGTTGCAGAAGCTGCCAAAATGAAAAACACGATCCGAAAATTCACTCGCCTAACGAAAAGCAGACGGAGCACGCGCGCCTGCGCCGCCGTGGTTGCGGGCGCGTTCCTCCTCCTCGCCTCGCTCGGCTTCGCCCAGACGCCGACCCCCGCCGCCCCGCCACCGGGCGAGCAATCAAAAACGCTCTGGCGCCAGATCCAGGAAGGCGGCTGGGTCATGTTCCCGATCGCGCTCTGCTCGATCGCGACTCTTTACCTCATCGGCGACGGGATCATTCGCACCAGCCGCAAGAAAACCGCCCCGGCCGAGCAGGAGGAGGCGATCAAGACCCTTTTCCGGCAGGGCGATTACGTCGGGGCGCACAATTATTGCAAAACCAACCCGTCGCCCCTCACCAACGTGCTCCGGGTCGGGATTGGGCTTCTCGGCGAGGGCAAGGAAGTGGCGGAAGAAGGCATGATGGGGGCGTTGGCCAAGGAAAATTCGCAGATGCAGACCTACATCAGCTACCTCTCCGTCATCGGCGTCACCACCCCCATGATCGGTTTGTTAGGCACGGTCACCGGCATGATCAAGGCCTTCGCCAAGCTCGGCTCGAGCGGGATCGGCGATCCTTCCGGCCTTTCCGCCGCCATCGGCGAAGTGCTGGTCGCGACCGCCAGCGGTCTCGTCATTGCCATCCCGGCTTTCGGCGCCTTCTATTTCCTGCGCAACCGCGCGACCGATTCGCTCCATCACATCCAGGACATCGTGAACAGTCTCTTCCGCAAGATGCCCTACGACTCGCTCGCCGGCGTCCACCTCGGCGACGACGAACTGTTCGCCGCCATCCCCAACTGGCTCGCGCCCGACGCGCCGCCGGAGCGGAACCCGACCAACCAGTTGGCCTAACGAGGCGCGACGACGATGGCAGGCGGAGGAGGAGGAACAGAATCGGGCGAACCTGAATTTCAGGTCGCGCCCATGATTGACGTCCTCCTCACGATTCTTGTTTTCTTCATGACCATCACCTCGGCTCAGGTCCTGAAAGTGGACAAGTCGATCCAGTTGCCGATCGCCAAGGACGCGCAGAAAAAAGACAACACCCGGGCGGAAGCGATCCTCAACGTGCGCTGGAAGTTGCCGGCCAAAAAAGCCGAATTCGTCTTCGACGACCACGTTTACAGAAACGCGAGCGAGATGGTCGGCCCGCTCAAGGTCGCCAGGGTCACGGGCGAGAAAAAAGTCACCGCCGGAGCCAACCCGACCTTCCGTGCCGTCATCCGGGGCGATCGCGACGTGCCCGCGATTTACGTTTCGCAGGCGATGAACGCCTGTGCCGAAGCCGGCATCACAGACATTTCGTTTTCGGCGGTGAACAAGGAGTAAAGGAGAAATGACGAAGTCCGAATGACGAATGACGAATCAATGTCCAAAATTCGAATGACGAAACGCTTCACTAGAACCTTCGTCATTCGTCATTCGAACTTCGTCATTTAACAACGTGCGTCTCGAACTGAATCCCAGCGAAGGCAACCTCGGTTTCCAGATCGCTCCCATGATCGATGTCGTCTTCGTCATCATGCTTTTCTTCATGGTCATGGCCGGGGCGGTCAAAATCGAAAACGAGCTCAACACCCAGCTTCCCGGCACGGCCGAGACTTCCGCTCCGACCGATTTCGTTGACGAGCAGATCATTACCATTTCCGACACGGGCGAGGTGTCGCTCAACGACGAGCCGTTCGATTCCGCCACGAGCAGGGATTTGCCGCAGCTCAAGGGGACGCTGATGCGCCTGAAGCAAAACGCCGACGCCGCCAAAACGCCGGCCGTGGTCACGATCATCAGCGACAGGCAGGCGAAATACAGCCGCACGATCGACGTCCTCGACGCCCTCGCCGTGGCCAAGATCGACAACGTCACCTTTACGGTCGCGGAAGAAGAGTAGATGGGGAAATGACGAATGACGACCAGTGAGGCGCGAGCACCTCGTTTGGTCATTCGATTCTCTTCATTCCTTCGGGCTTCGTCATTCGGATTTCGTCATTCGAGCCCAGAATGGGCTCGTCAGGCCTGCGGCAGAAAGTGTTGCGCGGCGGCCTCGTCCCCCTGGACCGCGATCATGTAAACCCGGTCGTCTTTCGCCCAGGTCGCGGTCGTCCAATCGCCTTCGCGCTGGAAGATGACCGCGTCGCCCGGCTTCAATTTAGGCAGAGCAGCCCGATCGACGACGAAGAGATGCGCCAGCCGGCCCTCGCCCCGCTGGAAGCAAATCAGCGTCACGGTTTGTCCGCGAAAGGAAAGGAGCCGGCAGCCCAGCGGCTGCAAGGCCGCCAGATTCGACGGGACAAACTGCGGTGCGGCCTCCTTTTGCTTGAGCCAGTTTTTGATTTTCCCCAGATCGTGGCTCTCCATGTCGAGTGCCCCGCCGAGGCGAATGAAGCTCACCATTTCCTGCGCGTAATTCGCCACCCGCGCCTCGGGCGCGGCCGGGCGGAAGAGACTAACGATCTGCACGAGCAGGAAAAGAAGGGCGACGCCGCCGGCCAGCTTGACCGCCCAACTCCATGACCGCGCCGCCGTCGCCGGCGGTGGGGCCATCTGCGCGAGGATCCGCGTCTTCAAGCCAAAGGGTGCCGGCACGGCCTCGAGATGGGCGGCGATCGCGCGATCGAAGGCCTGCTCATCGGCGAACCAGCGGGCCAGTTCCGGATTGCGCGCCGCTTCCTCCAGAGCGGCCGCGATCTCCGGATTGTCCCGTTCCGCGCCGGGCGCATACGCCTGCAAAATCAAGCGTGCCTCTTGTTCATCCATGTCGCTGTCCTCTGTCTTTGTTGGTGGTTGGGCCGACGCGATCTGCGAGGGCGTTGCGCAGTTGTTCTTTACCGCGGGAGATGCGCGACATGACCGTGCCAATCGGTACCTCGAGCGTCTCCGCGATTTCTTTATAGGAAAGTTGTTGCAGATAGAAAAGAGTAAGCGGCGCCCGATATATTTCCTCGAGGGCAAAAAGCGCGCGCTGCACGATCTCGCCATCGAGCTGCGTCACGACCGAGGCCGGGATCGTCTGGGCGCTGATCGCTTCCGGATTCGTCTCCGCCTCGACAAAACGATCCTGCTGCCGTTTGCGCCCGAGAAACTCGCGGTAAAGCGAGGTAAAAAGCCAGGTCTTGACCTTCGAAGGGTCGCGCAGTTGATGCCCCTTCGAGGCCCAGAGAAAAAAGGTCTGCTGCACGAGATCGCCCGCTTCAGACTCCTGGCGGGAGAGCGAAAGGGCAAAGCGGTAGAGCGGCATGTAAAAATCTTCCACGAGTTTTTCGAAGTCGAGCGCCGCCACCCTGCGAGCGTAAATCGGCGCGGCTGGAGCCGCCAAGTAAATCGGCGTAGCGCGGAACTCTCGTTCCTCCAAAGTGCGAGGGGAGGCGTGACCGATTATTCCCGCGATCGTCTTAGTAAACCCACTTGCCGCCGACCGACGAGAGCGCCGGCAGCTCGCCGGTCGAGTAATCGGTCTTGCCGATCGCGCCCCACATCCGGGTGCCGGTCGCGTCGCGCCAGAGCTTGCTCATGCTCTCGCCCGTGTGGCAGCCCCAGCTTTTGACATAGGCGTCCCGGACAAAATCGTGCCGGTCGATCCGCTTCAACTCGCTCTCGTGCAGCCATGCCTTTGAGGCGCTGTCGACCACGTTGCTGTAATCGAAAAGGAAACAGGCCTTGTTCGAGTGCCCGAAGTATTCGAACCCGGAAATCTTCACCTGATCCCGCGGCATCCCGTTGTTCAGGTAATTGATGACGTCGCCCCCGTGATCGAAGTAGACCAGCTTGAGGCCAAACTTGTCGCGCACGCTGTTGATGTTCGCGATCAGGTCCTGGTGTTCCTGTTGGCCGCGATCGACGTAACCTGGCTTGTAAACCAGCCAGGTGATGAGCGCGTTCGGCCCGAGCTGAGCCCGTACTTCTTCTGTCCGGACGCGCGCGGCGTGGACGAAATTGGCCCACCAATGATCGTGCGGCTGCGCCTTGTATTGCTCCCAGGTATGGAGCGAGGGGCCGCCGACGAGAATGATGTATTCGCGCTGCTGCGCCTGGGCGCTGGCGACCGCGAAAAGACTGAGCAAAAGGAGAAGTGCGAGCCGTGCTTTCATGACAAAGGAGGGGGAGCAGTATCTATGCGCGGAACGGAAGAGCGCGCAAGGGTAGCGCACGCATTCTGCGTGCTGGTCGCGGCATGTTGCCGCGACGAACTTTGCGGGGAGCGTCGGTTTACTTTCAGTCGGCGCGCCAGGAAAAGTTCGCGGCGGTGGAACACCGTCGCCAGCACGCAGAATGCGTGCGCTACCCGGAGGCAAGAACCACGCCGCAACCTGCCGATGGCTCCCAGCACCACGAGAAGCACGCCGAAGGTGCAAACGATCGCCGCACCCGAGGGCAAATCCCATTGGAAGGAAAGAAAAAGCCCCGCGATCCCGCCGATCAGCGCCACCACGCAGCCAATGAGAAGGCGCTTTCCAAACGACGCCGCCAGATTGATCCCGCAAACGGCCGGCACAATCAGATAGCTGAAAATCAGCAGCACCCCGGCGATCCGGACGAAGCTGGTCACGACCAGACCGAAGAGGGCGTAAAACAAAAAGTCCCACCAGCGCACCCGCAATCCGCGTTCGTAAGCCGCGTCGCGATCGAAGGAGACGAGGAGAAACGATTTGCGCAGGGCGAAGTGGACGAGCCCGACAAAAAGAAAAAGCCCAAAGCATTTCCAGACATCGAGCGGACTAACGAGCAGGATGTTGCCGACGAGCATGTTCTTGC
>CAVYZI010000009.1:0-149662 GCA_963772915.1 uncultured Verrucomicrobiae bacterium | reverse complement strand
CGGCTTGCCACCGCCAAAGCTGCGCTGGATCGCGCGGTGACGCTGGCGCCCGACGCACCGCAGGTTGAGTTAGCGCAAGCCTGGTTTCTCTACTATGGCCAGCGCGATTATGCGGCTGCACTGTTGGCCTTCCATAAGGCTCAGCTGGGGTTACCTAACGATGCCCAGGCCATATCCGGTGCTGGTCTTGTCGAACGCCGTCTCGGTCAATTCGATGCCGCCGTGGCCGATTTTTGAGCGTGCGCGCAATCTGAACCCGAACGATCTGGGACTGGCCATCAACCTTGCGCAAACCCTGTCGGCACAACGGCACTTTGTGCAAGCGCGCGCGCCGATCGATGCCGGGCTGAGGTTGGATGCTGACGATCCGACGTTATTGCATTTGAAGTTGTATTCGCTCTGGAGCACGGGGGATCTGGACGCGGTGGACCGGGAATTGGCAGCCTTGCATTCCAACGCACCGGGGATCCTGGCAGATCGTGGCCGGCAAGCCTTGTATCGGCGCGACTACGCGCCGGCATCGAGCCTGTTCCAACGCGCTGCTGCGGGCGCCGACGACTTCATGACGCCCGCCAGTTTCGGCGGCTACATTCCGGCCGCGATCGACTGGCAACTGCAACAGGCCTTGAGTGAACAGCGTCGCGGCTCAGCTGCGACCGCCGCCACGATTTATCAGCAAGTCCAGGCACACACGCAAGCCGCACTCGCCGCGAAGCCGGGCAATGTGCATGTCCAGGTCGCGTTGCACTTGGCGTTGGGTGAGGCTTGTGCTGGTTTGGGCAAACAGGAACAGGCTGTGATCGAAGGCCGTCATGGCGTGTCGTTGTTACCAGCATCCGCTGATGCGTGGGAGGGTTCACGCTGGGAGCAATACCTGGCCAGGATCTACGCGCTGAACGGTGATGCCGCGCACGCATTGCCGCTGATCGGACACCTGCTGAAAACATCGGGCACCAATCCGTTGACAGTGGCGCTGCTTCGGCTTGACCCAGTATGGGATGCACTGCGAAAGGATCCGCGCTTTCAACAGCTGATCGCCGGCACCGATGCACCGACGACTAATCCATGATCCCGCGCCGCATGACCGAAAACTTCCGCCGGCAGAACTGGACGGCCGTTGCTATCGAACTCATCGTCGTCGTCGTCGGCGTATTCCTGGGCTTGCAGGCGTCGAACTGGAACCAGGACCGCATCAGCAACCAGCAGTCCGCGCAGTTCACCGCGCGCCTCAAGGCCGACCTGCGCCTGGAGGATTGGGGCTACCAGCTGATGATCGAGTATAGCCGCGAAGTGCTGGCCAACGCGAATCGCGCCGTGAATGCGCTCGACGGCACCGCCCCGCTCCCGGACGAGGCGCTGCTGATCAGCGCCTACCGCGCCACCCAATACAAGGAGCAGGTTCTGCGTTATCGATCCACCTATGATGAGTTGATCGCGACCGGCACCATCGGTCTGATCCACGACCAGACGCTACGCGACACCGCGACCCGGCTCTACAACAGTGTCGTTCTCAGAAACGTAGCGCGAGAAGGTCTGGAATCACGCTATCGAGTAGCGTTCCGCATGAGCCTGCCGAACGATGTGCAGCGCGCGCTCGCCAGGCATTGCGGCGACCACATGATCATTCCCGGCGATTACACGACGATCCACGGCGTCCTCGATTATCAATGCACGACCGGCCTGTCCGCGCAGACCATCGCAGAATCCGTCAAGGCATTGCGCGCCAACCCGGATCTCATGCCGTACCTGCGCCTGCGCGTCGCCGACATCGAAACCCGGTTGGTGGACATGACCGCCAACAATCGCGACATCGTGGAACACCTGAGTGCCATCGCCAGGGAAAAACCATGACCCTTTCGCGCGTGAGGCGACTGATGGCCGGACCGGACGATCAGGCCCGCAAATGGAGCCGGCAATGACTGATCTCTGGCAACGCCTGAAAGAGCGCAAGCTCGTGCAATGGACGGTGGCCTACTGCGCGAGCGCCTTTGCACTCGTTCAGTTGTTGGACATTGTCGCCCAGCGCTTCGAATGGCCCGCCTATGTCATGCGGCTTACTTTCATCGCGCTGGCTATTGGATTCTTCGTCGTCCTCGTCCTGGCCTGGTACCACGGGGAACTCGGCGCGCAGCGCGTGACCGGCACTGAACTCTTGATTCTTGCCCTCTTGCTTGGGGTGGGCGGCGGCTTTCTTTGGCGGTTTGCCGGCACTTCTGAAGAGCGAGTCGCCAAGGCGGCTGCCACGCCGGCCACGCCTGACGAATCGCCATCGATCGTTAGTCGCAAGTCGATCGCGGTCCTGCCCTTCGAGAACCTTAGCGCGGACAAGGGCAACGAATACTTCGCCAACGGCATGCAGGACATGATCCTGACCAAGCTCGTCGGCATCGGTGATTTAAAAGTCATCTCGCGTACTTCGACCGAGAAATACAAAAGCCGTCCAGACAATCTCAAGGCCGTCGCCGCCGAGCTTGGCGTAGCCACGATTCTTGAAGGCAGTGTGCAGAAGGCCGGCGACGAGGTGCTAATCAACGTGCAGTTGATCGACGCGGCCAATGACAACCATCTGTGGGCGGATGCCTACTCGCGCAAGCTCGACAACATTTTCGGCGTCGAAGGCGAAGTCGCGCAGAATGTGGCCGATGCGCTCAAGGCCAAACTCACGCCAGCCGAAACCGCCCACGTGGCCGAAGCGCCGACCCGCAATGCGGCGGCTTTTGATGTGTTCCTGCAGGCGGAAGAACAGGCGAAAAAGGCGGACGCATCGCAATCGGAGGCGGGCTACCTGGCGGCCGATACCGACTATCTGCGAGCGATCGCGCTCGACCCGGGCTTTGCATTGGCGTATGCGCGGCTCGCCTACAATCAGCTGAACCGGCATTGGTATGCCGCCCCGTTGGCGGCCTCGCAACTGGCCACCACCAAGGCTTATGCAGATCGCGCGCTGGCCCTGGCGCCGAATTTGCCGGAGGGACACCTCGCGCTTGGCTATTACGAATACTGGGGTTTTCGCAACTACGCCGCCGCCAATATCGAGTTCAAGCGCGCCCTGACGCTGGCCCCCAACAACGTCAATGCAATTGTCGGGTTGGCGTTCGTGGCACGACGAACCGGAGAGATGGCGCAGGCGTTGAACTACCTGAAGCAGGCCGTGGCGATCTCTCCACGCGACCCGCTGCTTCTCAGAGAGTACGGTCTGACATTCATGATCGTTCGCCGCTATGCCGAGGCGGATGCCCAGGTGCGGCGTGCATTGATCCTGTCGCCGGAGGATGCGGGTTCCTACGACGACCTGCTGGCGATCCAGTTGTTCGGATTTGGCGATGCTGATGCCACCCGCAACGCGGTGAAGTCGTTGCCGGGTTGGCGGCTTGGTGCTGCTGCTGCAAGCGGCGGCGGCGGCGCCGGCGACATCATGTGGCTGGTCAATACGCGGACCTACGCCGACGTTTTCGCGCGCCGTTTCGATGCCGCCGTGCACGCCTGGAAGTCTGCACCCACAGATACCGAGGAAGAACGTCGGCCCGGCACGGCGGCGCGAGCGGTGATCAAGCTCATCGCGGGCGATCGAAAATCGGCGCAGGCCGATTGTGCGTCACTTGCACCGGTGCTTACCGCAGAGCTTGCCAAAGAGCCGAACTCGCTGGGCCTGCTGCAGCAACTTAGCTGGGTCGACGTTTGCCTGGGTCGCAATGCGGAGGCGATCGCGGCAGCGGAAAAGGCCGTTGAGGTTTTGCCGATCAGCAAGGATGCCTTTTTCGGCACCTATCAACTGCTTGGTCTTGCGCAGATCGCCGCTTGGGCCGATGCGCCCGATCTGGCCTTGAAGACTATCCGCCAACTACTGGAGATGCCCGCCGGCGCCGCGATCTCCATCGAGCGCCTCAAGCGCGACCCGGTATTCGACCCGCTGCGCAAGGACCCGCGCTTCCGGCAATTGATCGCCGATGGCGAAGCGGCACAGGCGCAGACCAAACCATGAGCAACAGGCCTTCGTTTTTCGCCGAGCTGAAACGGCGCAACGTTTACAAGGTCGCCGTCGCCTACGCGGTGGTGTCGTGGCTCCTCGTCCAGATCGCGACGCAGGTCTTTCCATTCTTCGAAGTTGCAAACTGGGCGATCCGTCTGGTGGTCTTGCTGCTCGTCGTCGGATTTCCCATCGCGCTGGTGCTGGCGTGGGCGTTCGAAATCACGCCGGAAGGAATCAAGCTCGAATCGGACATCGAGCCTAACAAGTCGATGACACGCAAGACCGGCCGCAAGCTTGTCGGGATCACTGTCGCGTTAGCCATCGTGGCCGCAGGCTTGTTAGCCTTTCAATTGTTCCGGCCCAGACTGATGAGAGACTCGGCCGCAACATCCACGCCATCGCTCACCGTTCCGGAAAAATCGATCGCGGTCATGCCAATGATCAATTCCACCGGCGATCCGGCTAACGAGTACTTCTCCGATGGCATGTCGGAGGAATTCATTTTTTCGCTTTCACGTTTGCGCGACCTCAAGGTCATCGGACGCTCTTCCTCTTTCCAATTTAAAGGCAAAAACGAGGACAGCAAAATCGTCGGCGAAAAGCTCGGCGTTTACTACTTGCTCGAAGGGACGGTGCAGAAGTCGGCCAACCGGGTGCGGATCGCGGTGGCGCTGGTCAAGGCGGGCGATGGCGTTAATGTCTGGGCGGAAACCTACGATCGGGAATTGAAAGACATCTTCGCCGTGCAATCGGAGATCGCCGGCGCGGTGGCGAAGGAGCTGAAGGTCGCGCTCCTCGGGAACGACGGACAGGCCGCGCCGTTGACGACCGCGGCCACGCCTTCCGACCAGAATATCGACGCCTACAACGCACTTTTGGAGGGAAACTATTACAACAGTCGCAACACAGCTGAAGATACGCGCAAGGCGATTGGCTATTACGAGGAGGCAATTCGGCTCGATCCGCGTTATGCGCTCGCCTACGCGAAGCTCTCGGTCGCGGCGAGAAATCTAACGGTGGGCTACGGCTCGATCGGCGCTGAAGAAATAAGGAAAGCTACCGCAACGGCACGTGCCTCGGCGGAGAAGGCGATCGCTCTCGATCCGAATCTCGCGGAAGCGCATGTCGCGCAAGGCCTGGTGCTCAAAGACATCGATTTCAATTTTGTCGGAGCCGAAGCGGAATACCGGCGCGCCTTCGAACTCGCGCCACAAAATCCAGCCGTCATCAGCAGCCTGGCGAACCTGGTGGCGGAGCTGGGCCGGCTCGAGGAAGCGGTCGCGCTCGCGCAGCGCGCCATTGCGCTCGACCCATTGCGCATCCAAACCCAGTTTAACCTCGCGCTTTATTTCATCTCGCTCAGCCGCTACGACGACGCCGAGGCGGCGATGCGCAAGACCCTCGCGCTGCAGCCGCAGTCCGCGCAGAATTATCTCTGGCTGGCGATGATTCAGATGCTCCGCGGCCACCCCGCCGCCGCGGTGGAATTGGCCACGCAGGAAACCGATCCCTTCTGGCGGACCTTCGCATTGGCGCTGGCTCAGTTTGCCAACGGCGAGCGTACCGAGGCCGACGCAGCGCTGCAAAAACTAATCGACGAGGACGCCGATGACGCCGGCAGCCAGATTGCTCAAGTCTATGCCGTGCGGAAGGAGCCGGAGAAGATGTTCGACTGGCTGGAGCACGCCTGGACGACGCACGACGTCGGTGTCACCGAGCTACGGTCCAATCCTTTCCTGCGCGCCTACAAAGACGACCCGCGCTTCATCGCCTTCGCGCAAAAAATCGGGGTGATGCCGAAGGCCGGTCCGATGCTATGAGTGCGGATGCTGGAGAAGCGATCAGTTCGAAGTTCGGGAGCGGGCACGTCCTGTTCATCGACATCCTCGGTTACTCCAAACTCCTGATCGAAGAACAGAAAGAACGACTGCGCCAACTTACAGCGATCGTGCTCGCTACTTCGCGGGTCGCTCAGTCAACCAACGAACTACTCGTTAGGCTACCGCCCGGCGACGGGGCGACGCTGGTTCGCGCTGGACAGCACGGCGGTCCGACCTGACCGGGCAATTGACAGAAAACCAGTTTTCTGGAAATCTGGGCGCATGAAAACGACGCTCGATTTGCCGGACGATCTCATGCGTGAGGTCAAGATTCGCGCTGTCCATGAACATAAGAAACTCAAGGACGCGATCGCGGAGTTTCTGCGCAAAGGACTGGCCGCTGGCAAAACCCGGCCGGGCAAAGCTCCCAAACCGGTCAAGCTGCGCGGCGGGTTCACACCCACCACTAAAGACATCGAAGCGGCGATCGCTTGCGGCCGCGACTGATCGCGACCCTTTGCAATGCTCCTGGTCGATACCAATATCATTGCGCCGCTTTACCTGCGGAGTGCGCGGAGCGAAGCGGTCGCGGAGTTATTTGCGCGCGATGCCGTCTGGCGGACCGAGCCTTTGGCGCTGATTGAGTTTAGCAATATCCTGGCAACATATCAGGGGTTGCGCTACATCACCGCCGCCACGGCGCATGACTGCCTCAACCGAGCCACCGCGTTTCTCCAACCCTATTTCTTTTCTGTGAGCCACGAAGTTGCCTTGGAAGCCGCGCTCCGTTATCGCACGACGGCTTATGACGCTCGTTTTCTCGCTCTGGCAGCTCAACTCGGCATCCCGCTCGTGACCGAGGACGCACAGCTGCGCGCCGCCGCCCCGACGCTGACCCAATCCCTGGCTGAGGCGCTCGCCGGAAGTTAGCCATCGGCCCCCGAAACCTGAGCCCAATCTCCGGCTCGAGATCGGGCACGTGCTCTTGATCGATCTGGTCGGCTATTCCAAGCTCATGAGGAAGTATTGCGATATTGCTTTACGGGTTTCGCGTCCGCCTTGTGAAAACCACGCTCGATTTGCCTGACAACCTGCTGCGGCGCGCCAAACGAAAAGCGCTCGAAGCCAATACCACCCTGAAAGCTCTGGTCATTTCCGGTTTGAAGCGCGAACTGCAATCCCCCGGTCCCACGCACGCCAATCCACTCGAGCATCTCAAGTCGATCGATCGTTCCATTTGGCGCGGAGTAAAGGCCGATTCCTATGTGCGAAGACTGCGCAAAGATTGGAAATAGATGCGCGTTTTCTGGGACACGAATCTTTTCATCTATCTCTGGGAGGACTCCCCCGCGGCGGCGCGGATGAAAGCCCTCCTCGCCTGGCAGGAAGAGCAAGACGCCGAAGTGGTCACTTCCACCCTTACCCTGGGCGAATTGCTCGTGCGACCGATGCAGCGGCAGCGCGAGGACCTGGTGGCGCAATACTCCGCGGCCTTTGAGCAAATGCACCTGATCGAATTCGACCGGGCGGCCGCTTTTCGCTTTGCCCAACTGCGTTCCACCCACGCTGCTTTGGCCGCGCCCGATGCGGTCCAACTCGCTTGCGCTTCGACCGCCGGAGTCGATCTCTTCGTCACCAATGATCGGCGCTTATCGCGGCTAGAGGTCGCGGGTATCGGCCTCATTTCGCGCGCTCGCCGAAGCCGTCGCGTCTCCATAATTTGGGCTTTCTCATCCTTCGCGATAGCTGATTCCAGACCCTGAGAAAAATCTGCGGCTCGAAATTGAGCATGTCCTGTTCATCGATCTGGTCGGTTATTCCAAGCTTCTGATCGAAGAACAAAAGGAGCGGCTGCGCCAGCTGATCGAGACCGAACTCGCGACCGCGCAGGTGGGTGAGGCGCCTGACGAGCAATTCGTTAGGCTACCGACCGGCGATGGCATGGCGCTGGTCCTTCGCAACAGCTCGGAGGAACCGGCACGCTGTGCGCTCGAGGTTGCCCAGGCGCTCAAGGCGCATCCGGAGATTGCGGTGCGAATGGGCGTGCACAGCGGCCCGGTGAGTGAGGTGACCGACGTGAGTGGGCGGACTAACATTGCCGGCGCCGGGATCAACATGGCGCTGCGGGTGATGGATTGCGGCGACGTGGGCACATCCCTTCTTTCGCGGCGGGTCGCGGAAGACCTGGGGCCATATCGCCAGTGGGAGGACCGGAACTACAACTTTGGCTCGGTCGAGACATCCCATTTCACGTTGATGTGATGTCGTTCCGCAAAGGGCTTGCCCGCCGCCGTCAGCCGATCGAAGCGGGTCTCGAATCCCGGGCGATATTTCGTTTCGATCGACGAGACCAGAGAGTCGATTTGTTCCTTGGGCGCGCCCTCATCATAGAGTTTGGCGAGCTGCAGGTATTCGTTCCGGTAGACGGGCAGGACATATTCATAGAGGGCAAGGGAAGCCTCAAGCATGTCCCGGTTATCGTCGGTCTGTTTGAATCCCTTAATCCTGGCGAAATAGTCCTCCAAATTTTGAATCTCGGCGTCGATGATTTCCTTTCGGGTCTGGCGGACTTCTTCGCCATTCTTGGTCAGTTTCGTCGAGCTACTGGCCAGTCGTCGCTCCAGACCTCCCCCGGCAAAACCGTGCATGACATTGCAACTGAGCACGGCGATCTCGAAATGGTTTTCCGGCGTGGCCATGTCGCAGGAGGCCAGCAGACAGCTGGCAGAGAAGGAGAGGAAGAGTGGCACGATTTTACTCATGGTTTTCAATGTAAGTTCACGGCGGCCGTGCCAGTTCTATGATTTTTGCCGGTTGGGAGCACGATATTTTTTGAGGCGTCGCGGCGGGCCGAAAAAGGCCCGACGATCGACGAACATTCGGCGGTTGCAATTTCCCGCCGCATACATTTCAATCGCCGCCAACTCCCATGAAAGATTGTCCCCGGTTCCTTCTCGTTACTCCAATCCTGGTCCTGAGCTTGACGTCTCTTGGCGGACCGAGCAGTCAGGCACAGACAGTGTTCACGGACGTGACTTCTTCGACTTTGGGTTCGGTCACTCACGTCGGGTCAAAGATCGCAGGAGATTTTCGGATTGGGACCGGCGCAGCGTGGTTTGATTTCGATGGCGACGGCGATCTCGATCTCTACATGACGAACCGCGTTGGGCCCAATCGCCTGTGGCGGAACGACAACGGCACCTTTGTCGAGGTCGCCGATGTGCTCGGCGCGGCGGATACTTTGCATGATGGGGCCGGGGTGGTCGCGGCCGACTACGATAATGATGGCGATCTCGATCTTTACCTGGCGAATGGCGACGACGACGTGCTCTTGCAGAACCAGTTGAGCCAAACGGGGGTCGCGACTTTCGTCGACAAGACGGCCGTGGCCTTCCCAGGGATCACGACCCCGGAGAGAGGCACGAGCGCATCCTGGGGCGATTACGATCGGGACGGCTTCCTCGATCTCTACGTCGCCAACCACGAGCCGATCGCAGGCAGCGGGGCGAATAGCCAGGATCGGCTCTTCCACAACAACGGCGACGGCACCTTTGCCGATGTGTCCTCTTTGCTCCTGGGCGGTGACGCCGATGGAGACGGCTTTGACGACAACCTGGGAGGCTATGGATTCATTGCCCTCTGGACGGACTACGACAAAGACGGCGATCTTGATTTATTCCTCATCAACGACTGCCCGTTCGGTCCCGTAGGGACGAAGGTCTTCCGCAACGATGGAGGCATCGATCCTTTGGCCTGGAATTTTACCGAGGTGAGTAAGAGCGTTGGCGCGAGCGACTGCCGCCACGGCATGGGCATCGCCGTCGGCGATTACGATCGCAACGGCTGGTTCGACTATTTCTACACCAACATCAAGGCGCCGCTGCTGTTGGCGAACAACAACGGCATCTTTACCGACGTGACCGCACCAGCCGGTCTGGATGACGATACCACGCCCGATGGCGGACAACGTATGACTTGGGGCACCATCTTCTTTGACTACGATCTCGATGGGTTTCTGGATCTCTGCGTGGCCGCCGGATTTCTCAAGACCAGAGGGATCGGCGTTTCTCAGCCGAACCTTCTTTATCACAACGACGGGAATGGCAGCACCTTTACCGACGTCTCGATCGGGAGTGGCTTTGAAAACAACGGAAGCGGTCGCACGGTCGTGATGGGTGACTACGACCGCGATGGTGACCCGGACCTCTTCCTGGTCAACTACGGGCAGAAGGCCATGCTCTTGCGTAATGACTACGCCAACACCCTGGGGCGTCACTGGCTCGTCCTGGCTCTGAAGGGCGCCGGGCCGCCGCACAGCAACCGCGACGGCATCGGCGCCAGGATCAAGCTGACCACGCCTGATGGGGTAGTGCAGTTCTGGGAAACTCATAGCGGGACCAGCCTGGGAGGAGGTGATGACATGGCCGCCTATTTCGGCCTCAAGGGCAACACCCTTGCCTCCGCGGTGGAGGTCACCTGGCCGAGCGGCATCGTCCAGACGGTCACGAATCTCGCGGCCGACCAGCGCGCGACCATCACCGAGCAGACGTCGGGGCCACCGCCGTCGTTCATTACCGTGACCAGCCCGAATGGTGGGGAGACCTGGCTCAAAGGCAGCACCCATACCATCACCTGGAAAGATAACATTTCCGGTGCCGTGAAGATCCGGCTGCTGAAGGATGGGGCGTTGGCTGTCATCGTCAGCTCCTCCACCCCCAGCGAAGGCGGCTTCGCCTGGAAAGTCCCGGCCACTCTCGCGAATGGTAGCACCTACCGGGTCGAGGTTCGGAGCGTCGATGACACGACCGTTACCGACCAAAGCGACCAGGATTTTACCATCTCCGGGCTCTTTTAGGCGCCTGTCCGCTCGGTCGAGCAACCTTTTTGTGCGGGGCGGGATCTGGCAGATGATGCCGGTTGGGTCACTCCATTGCGGCTCTTTCCTGGGAGCCCGACGGGTGATCGGGTTGCGCATTCCCTCCGGGCGCACGTTATTCGCCCCATGAAAAATCGTCGCTCGTTCTTTGTCGTCACCGCAATCCTCGGCTTGTCCGCGCTCCCGGCGCGTGCGGCGGAGTTGAAGCCGGCGCCGGTGGCGGAGAAGAAGCCGGTCACGAACGAATACCACGGGACCAAGGTCGAGGACGACTACCAGTGGCTGGAGAACGATGAGGGCGCCGAGGTCAAGGCGTGGTCGGATGCCGAGAACCAGCGCACCCGCGCCTACCTCGACAGTCTCCCGGGTCACGACGTCATCGCGCAGCAGTTGAAAGCCTGGTACGCGAAAACCTCGCCGAGCTACTCCAGCATCACGCCGCGGCCGGGCGTTTTGTTTGCGATGAAATTCCAGCCGCCGAAGCAGCAACCGATGCTCGTTAGGCTCGCTTCCGCCGACGATCTCAAATCGGAGAAGGTGCTGGTCGATCCGAACCAACTCGACAGCAAAGGGACGACGGCGATCGATTGGTTCGAGCCTTCGCTCGATGGGAAGAAGGTGGCTGTCTCCCTTTCCAAAGGTGGAAGCGAAGATGGCACCCTGCACTTTTACGATGGCAGCACCGGCAAGGAAATCGGCGACACCATCGCGCACGTGCAATATCCGACGGCGGGCGGGAGCGCGGCTTGGAACGCAGATGGGAGCGGCGTTTTCTACACGCGTTTCCCGCGCACTGGCGAGCGGCCGGAGGCGGACCTGAATTTCTATCAGCAGGTTTACTTTCACAAACTCGGCACTCCTGACACGGATGATCGCTACGAGATCGGGAAGGAGTTTCCGCGCATCGCCGAGATCCATCTCGAGTCATCTGCCGACGGCAAATATGTCCTCGCCACGGTCGCGAACGGCGACGGTGGTGACTTCTCCCATCATCTTCGCGAACCGGATGGTGCCTGGCAGCGGATCACCCGTTTCGAAGACGGGGTCAAGCTGGCCCGGCTGGGGCGCGATCACGCGCTCTACCTCCTTTCCCGGGCCGACGCGCCGCAGGGCAAGGTGCTGCGTTTGCCGCTCGACACGCCGGAGTTATCCAAGGCGGTCGAGATTATCCCGGCGAGCGACGCGGTCGTGCAGCAACTCGAGCCGACCGAGAAAGCACTCTATGTCGTCGACTTGTTAGGCGGACCTTCCCAGCTCCGGCGCTTCGATCTCGAGGGCAAGAACGGGACCATTATTCCCGTGCCGGAGATTTCCAACGTGCAGGAGTTGGCGGCGCAGGAAGACGGCTCGCTCCTCTTCCGCGACCAAAGTTACACCGAGCCGCCGGCCTGGTTCACGGTTGCGTCTGACCAAACCACGCCGAAGAAGACCGCCCTCGTCAGCACTTCGCCGGTCTCGTTTTCCGATATCGAAGTGACGCGTGAGTTCGCGACCTCGAAAGACGGAACCAGAGTCCCGCTCAACATCATGCGCAAGAAAGGGACGAAGCTCGACGGGAACAACCCCACGCTCCTTTACGGCTACGGCGGCTACGGCATCAGCATGTCGCCCGGCTTCGACTTTACGCGCCGGCTTTGGTTCGATCGCGGCGGCATCTATGTCGTGGCCAACATCCGCGGCGGCGGCGAGTTCGGCGAGGAATGGCACAAGGCCGGCAACCTGACGAAGAAACAAAACGTCTTCGACGATTTCGCGGCCGCGGCCCAGTACCTGATCGAGAAGAAATACACCAACTCGGACAAGCTCGCCCTGATGGGCGGGAGCAACGGCGGGTTGCTCATGGGAGCCATGATCACCCAGCACCCCGACCTGATGCGCGCGGTCGTGTCGGCGGTCGGCATCTACGACATGCTGCGAGTGGAACTCGCGCCTAACGGCGCCTTTAACGTGACCGAATTCGGCACGGTCAAAAACGAAGATCAGTTCAAGGCCCTCTACGCCTATTCACCGTATCATCACGTCGAGGCCGGCACGAAGTATCCCGCCATCCTCATGATGACCGGGGCAAACGATGGCCGGGTCGCGCCTTATCACTCGCGCAAGATGACGGCCGAGCTGCAGGCGGCGAACAAATCGGATCACCCGATCCTCCTCCGCACCTCGACCAGCGCCGGACACGGCATCGGCACGGCCCTGAGCGAGCGGATCAAACAACAGACCGACATCTTCAGCTTCCTCTTTGCCCAGCTCGGGATGAAAAAGTAGCCGGCCTTCTTTCATGACAACCCGGACAATTCCCTGGCTTCTGGCCGGCGTGGGCCTGGCGCTGCTCGCCGGCGGCTGCCAGAAAACCGGCAAGCTCTCACCGGCGCTTGAGGCGCGGTTCGAGAAGGAAGGAATCGTCCATCGCGCCGACGATCTCACTTTCCGCCGCACTATCGCGGCCGGTCAGCGCGATTCGAGTTGGGAAGAAAAGCGCGCCTCGATCATGGTGACAAAAGAGGGCGTCTTTCTGCACGTGAACGGAAAACCTCTGGTCGAGATCATCCCGCGTTCGACCGGGTTCTACGAAATCCACCGCGACCACGACCGTCTCAGTCTGCGGGCCGGAGGCGGGAAATCCGCTGTCAGTTGGTCCTTCCGCCCACCCGACGACGCCGAGGCCTGGGCGACGGACATTCGCGCCGTGATCAGGAAGACGAAATCTCGTTAGGCGAGGCCGGCGCGAGCGGGAGGCGGAGCGAGAACTCCGTCCATTCGGCATTCGATTCGCCGAGCACAACGTCGCCACCGTGGGCGCGTGCGACCTCCCGCGCGATGCTCAACCCCAGCCCGTGCCCCGGCGGTTCCCGATGGTGCGAGAGATCGCCGCGATAGAAGCGATCGAAGACTTGTTCACGAGATTCCTCTGCCAGCCCCGGGCCGGTGTTACGAACGCTCACGACCGCGTTTCCATTCTCCCTCGCCGCGGAGAGAATCACGGTGCCGCCAGGCCGATTATATTTAATCGCGTTGTCGATCAGATTCATGACCGATCGGCGTAGAAGCGGTGCATCGCCCGGCGCGATCACGTCCTCGGCCAGCTCCGAGCGGAGGGTGAGCTTCGCTTCTGCCGCCATGATCTCCGCGTCCTCCGTCAGCTCGCGCACGAGTGCAGCGAGGTCGACCGGTGTGCACTCGAGGTCGAGCCGCCGATCCTCGGCGCGGGAGAGAAAAAGGAGCCCATCGACGATCTGTGTCAGGCGCGAGCATTGTGCGATGACATCGGCGGCGAGCTCTTGTTCCGCCTCTCCCGCGGACGGCGAAGCGAGGACCGATTCCGCTTCCGCGCGCAGCAAAGTGAGCGGCGTTTTCAGTTCATGCGAAGCATCGCTCGTGAAGCGCGTCACCTGCGCAAAACTGCGCTCGAGACGATGGAACATCTGATTCAAAACGCGGGTCAGGTGCGAGATCTCATCCTCGGCGGCTGGTTCCGGCAGACGCTGGTCGAGATCGGACGCGGAAATTTTCTCCGCCTGCGCGGCGATGGTCCGGACCGGGGCGACGGCGCGATGCGCGACCCACCAGCCACCCGCGCCCACCACGAGAGCAACCAGCGGCAGGGTCAGGAGGTAGGCGCGGAGCAATCCGGCCAGCGCTTCGTCCACGCTCTGCAGATCCTTCCCGAGCGCGAAGGTAACGCCGTTGCGGTGAAACAAGGCAAAGCGAATCCGGCGACCGTTGGCCCTCACTTCATAAGGCCGGTTTGGATGTGAGGTCGGAAAAATCTCCGCGCCGCCGAGTGCCGGTGAGCGGTAAAGGAGATGCTGGCGCGCATCTTTCACTTCGACATAAGGGAAACGCGGCAGGTCCTCCTCGGAAAACGATTCCGTTTTCTGTCGCCGGTTCCAATCGACGCGCTGTTCTTCGAGCTCGGCGGCGAAGGCGGCCGCCCCGTCCCGGATTTGCCGGTCGAGATTTTCCAGCAGCTCCCGTTGCAAACTCCAGGCCGCGCCGGCGCCGAAAAGCGTCAGTGCGCCAGTCACGACCGCAACGCTCCAGAGAGCGATCCGGGCGCGAAGAGTCATGCCTTTCATTCTGCCTCGCGCAACGAATAGCCGGCGCCACGCACCGTCTGGAGCAGCTTGTGCGGATGACCCTCATCGATCTTGCGCCGCAGCCGCTGGATGCAAACCTCGACCACGTTGGTGCCGGTATCGAAATGATGTTCCCAGACATGCTCGCAGAGCGTCGTCTTCGTCACGACGCGATTCGCGTGCGCCATCAGGTATTCGAGGAGCGCGAACTCCCGATTCGTCAGGTCGACGGTATTGCCGGCGCGGGTCGCAGTGCGCGTCACGAGGTTGAGCGAGAGATCGCCCACCTGCATCATGGTCGCGTGCTCGCCCGACCCGCGGCGGAGCAACGCCCGCACTCGCGCCACCACTTCGGTAATGGAGAACGGCTTCGGCAGGTAATCATCCGCTCCCAGATTCAGACCTTCAACGCGCTCGTTGACATTACCACGGGCGGAAAGGAGCAGGACCGGCGTGTTGATGTGTCGCCGCCTCAGCTCGCGCAAAATGCTCAGCCCATCGCGCCCCGGGAGCATGATGTCGAGGACGATCGCGTCGTAGGCCTGGAGCAACATCCGATCGAGCGCTTCATTTCCATCGTGCGACAGATCGACCACAAAATTTTCCTCGCTCAATCCCTTGCGTAGAAAGCTCGCGAGCTTCTTTTCGTCCTCGACCACCAGCACGCGCATCCCGTCAACATAAGCGGGGGAGGGGCTCAGGCGAGATGTCGCGGAGCGAATAACAAAATTGTAACGCGCGCAAGCGGTTTGCCGATAGGTCTCCCGACTCCACTGCCGGGCAGAAAGGGTGAGAGTCACAGTGAAATACGCGGCGTTCCGGCCGGTTGAGTCACACCCACCATACGTGACCGATCAGTTGCCCGTCGGGCAAGGGGCGAGGCGACAGGCGCCTGTCGGAAAAGCTCGGAAAGCTCACGAACGGCAAAGCGTTCGAGAGCGCGCAGTGCACTCTTCGCCGTTTCGCGTTCATCCGGCACTTGCGCGTCCTCCTCAATCTGGCGAGCATGATAAAGGCAAATGAGGGAACAAATTTCGAAGCGATCCGCAAACGCAACTTGCTCGGCCCCACCGCGAGTGGATCGAGCAAATACGTCGACCTGCCACGCTTCAGTGCCCAGGTCACGATGTTCTCTGGCTGGATCTCGATGAGGACCCAATGTTTGGCGACATGATGCGCCTCCTGGGCTTCCAGCGGGTCGGGTGGCGGGTACGCCGTAATAGGATCGAACTCCTTTCCCAGGTCCGGCAAGGGCACGAAGGGGCGGTGCGGGATTATTTCAAGTCTCGCGGCGCATGGTTGGAGGCCAACCGCGTTCTTCTTCGCCCACGCCAGGGGAGGCAGGTTGAATGCTCCACGAGCTACGGCCTTCGCATGTGGCGCACGCCGTGACTTCGAGGGCCGTAACCACCTCGCCAAACTGGTCTTCGTTCCGGGGGTTCGCTGCCGGCGAATCGGAACGGCGTATCATCTGGACATGGTTCGCGCTCGCCCTGCTCTATGCGGTGGCGTGTTGTGTCATGGCCTTGCACCAGGCGCTGGCCTCTAAATATCTCTTTGCCGATGATGCGCGCGAGCATGTCTTTTGGATGGCGCGTTATCTTAACCCTGCGCTTTTTCCTCATGATCCAAGCGCAGATTATTTCCAGGCGTTGGCCCCCAGCGGCTATGCGACTCTCTACTGGTTATTGGCCCGGGTCGGGATCGCTCCGTTGCTCGCGAGCAAGTTCATTCCCTCGGTCTTGAGTCTGTTTGCGGCCGGCTATTTTTTCCGACTTACTTTGCGTCTCTTTCGCTCCCCTGCGGCCGCGGCGCTGGGCACGATCCTTTTGAGTCAGTGTCTTTGGTGCAATAGCGACCTTCCCTCTGCCACGCCACGTGCCTTCTTCTATCCTCTCTTTATCGCCTTCCTCTATTATCAGGTGCGCGGTTCAACCGCGGGTGTGATGATAACGATCGCTCTGGAAGCACTCTTCTTCCCACCCGCCGCGTTGCTAAGTCTGGGCGTGCTCGCCTGGGACAATCTGGATTGGGAAAAAGGTCGCGGGCCTATTTTCGTGAGAGAGCCGCGCCCTTATCTGCTCTTGATTGGCGCGTCTGCGCTGAGCCTGCTCTGCCTGCTGCCTTATCTCCATCGTGTCGGTTCGCTCGGTCCACTCGTTACTTTTGCGGAGGCACGCCGGATGCCGGAGTTCGGACCACACGGACGGGTGCCTTACTTCCTGCCCACCTGGTGGGGCCGGTGGGTTGGCGGCAATGGCGGAATCCATAACATCCCCAGCCGGCCGCCATGGCTTCTGGCCGCGTTCCTCTGGCCGGTCCTGCGCCGTTTCCCTCATCGATTTCCCGTTCTTGATCAGGTTCCCCGCGGTGTGCGGCCGGCCTGGCAGGTCATCGCCGCTGCGCTCTCGCTCTTTTTCGCAGCCCACCTGCTATTCTTTCATCTTTACCTCCCGAATCGCTACACCGAATCCGTTATGCGGGTCGTGCTGGTTCTATTCGCCGCCGGTGTGCTCTATGCGCTCATCGACGCGGCGGCGCGCTGGGCTGCTCAAAACTATTCTCGTTTCGAGCTGGTTGCGCCAGCGATCTTGTTCGGCTTGTTAGCCGCTTATCCCATGTTTGCTCGCCACTTTCCATCGGCGGGCTATTCCAAAGGTTCTGATCCCGCGCTCTACGCATTTTTTGCCCGCCAACCGCCCGACATTCATATTGCTTCCCTGGCCGACGAGGCAGACAACCTGCCAATCCTTTGTCAGCGCTCCATCATCATCGGGGCGGAGTGTGCGGTCCCTTTTCACCCCGATTATTACCTGCCGCTGCGCGAGCGCGGGCTACAGATTGCACGCGCCCAGTACAGCGCCGACCTTCCGGTGTTGCAAAAGTGTCTACGCGATCAGCAGATCGATTTTTGGCTGCTCGATCGCGCGGCCTTTGCGCGAAAATACGCGCGGAAGAGTCGTCTGCTTCGCCAACTCCAATTGAGCGCACCGAATGAAGCTCTGGGTCCAACCAGGGGAGTCATTCCCTTTCTCCAACAGCCCCCGCCAGAGTCGATCGTGTATGCCGACTCGCGCTTTCAGGTCATTGCTGCGCGTTCCCTTCTCGCTCTGCGGCCTGACCAAGGCGCGGTAGTTCCGCGGTCGCACGAAAGCGAGCAGGATCTCCAGTTTCGCCTCAGACCTGACAATTAGAAGGAGGGGACAAGGCAGCCGGATAACAAATTTGTAACCCGCGCAAATGCTTCGCTGACAGCTGCACTCGTTAGCGTCGGTCATGATGAATAATAGAACACAACCAATCGTTGCTCTCGTTCTGACCGGGTTGCTGGCCACTGCCACCTGCAGCTGGGCCGCGCCCAGCGAAGCGGATTTGATCAAGCAGGCGAAAATCAGCAAAACCCAGGCGGAACAAATCGCGCTGGCGAAAGTGCCGAACGCAAAAATTCAAAGCGCGGAAATCGAGAATGAGCACAACGCGCTCGTCTGGTCCTTCGACCTGGTCAGGACCGGGAGCAAAAACGTCACGGAAGTGCTGGTGAACGCGAAGACCGGCAAGATCGTCGAGGTCAGCACGGAAACGCCTAACGAACAGGCAAAGGAACGCGCAGCCGACCTGGCCAACGGAGAGAAGTAATCTTGGAGACCAGAATTTCCGTGCATGAGGATTTTCGGTCGCGACCGGCGGAAACGGACTAATTTACGGGCCCATGCGCCGGTTGCGGCTCGTCCTCGTCGTTAGTCTGTGGCTCAGCGGCTGCGCGATCTATCGCCCGGCGCCGCTTGATCGGGCCACCGTGGATCGCGCCCTCCGCCCGCCGTCGTTAGGCAAACTCGAGGTCGCGGCGAGCGAGATCAGGCATCCACTCCTCGCGCCGGTGCGGTTCACGCCGCATCGCGGCCTCACGCCTGATCAAGCCGCGGTCCTCGCGGTGCTCGTGAATCCGTCGCTCCGCGCGGAGCGCGCCCGGCGCGGCGTGGCGGCGGCGGAGCTTTTTGTCGCCGGCATTCTGCCTAACCCGCAGGTCTCTGGCAGCCTCGATTTCGTCACCGGCGGCACGATCACTCCAGACCTTGTGACCGGCTACGGCGTCGGGCTGGGCTGGGACCTGCAGGCGCTCGTGCAACTCGGCGCCCAGCGGGCCGCGGCGCGCGCCAACCTGCAATCGGTCGCGCTCGATATTGCCTGGAGTGAGTGGCAGATCGCGCAGGGAGCCAAGCTCGCCGTCTACCGCGTGATCGCGGACGAAGAGCAACTCGCCCGCGCCCGCGAGGTCGATGCGCGGCTGCAGAAAAATCTCGATGTCGTCAGGCAGGCGACCCAGGCGCACGAGCAGACCGAGGTCGATCTCGCCTCCGCCGAATCGGCCAGCCAGGACGCGCACGCGACCGCGCTCGGATTGGAAAAGGATTTGGCCGATCAGCGGCTGGCGATGAAGAAGGCGATCGGCCTCCCTCCGGATGCCACCGTTCGTTTGCGCGATGGGATTTCGCTCCCCTCCCACATCTCAACCCCGTCGTATTCCAGCCTGACGAACAACTTGGAGGAGCGTCGACTTGATCTCCTCGCCTTGAAAAAAGGCTACGAGAGCCAGGAAGAAAAGGTGCGCGCCGCGATCCTGGCGCAGTTCCCGAAAATCAACGTCGGGTTGAGCCGCGCGAGCGACACCTCGAACGTCCACACGATCGGTCCCGCCCTCACGATCGACCTGCCGATCTTCGATCGCGGCCAGGGGAGCATCGCGCTCGAACGGGCGACCCGGGAGAAGCTGCGCGACGAGTATTTCAACCGCATCTTCGAATCCCGCTCCGATGTCGCGACCGCCCTGGCCGATATTCGCCAACTGGAAAAACAGATCGCGGCGGCGGAAGCAGCCGTCCCGGTTTTGCAGCACCTCGTCGAGGTTTATCGGGTGGCGATCGGGCAGGGGAACGTGAACGCCTTCGAGTATTATTCGGCGCAGAACAACCTGAACCAGAAAACGATTCAGATTTTGAAATTGAAACAGCAACTGATCGAGACCCAGATCGCGCTCGAGCTCGCCGCCGGACGTTATCTGCCCGCTCGCCCTAACGAATGAAATTGAAACGCTGGATTCGACCGGTGGCCCTGGGCCTGGTGGCGCTCGGGCTCGGCTATTGGCTCGGGCATCGCTCGGGTGGCGGCTCGAGCGCGGATGAAAGCGGCGATGGCAACGGCCCGGTTGCGCAGGTCGCGCTCGCGCCGATCCAGCGCAAATCGATCGCCGACGTGGTCACAGCCTACGGGAGCGTGATTACGCAGCCGGGCAAGTCGCACGCCGTTTCCGCAGCCTACGAAACGCGTGTTCGTCACGTCCTCATCGCCCCCGGTCAGCCGGTCACGAAAGGCCAGCCGCTGGTCGAGATCGATCCCAGCCCGCAGACGCAGCTCCAACTTGCCCAGGCCCGCAGCGCCGCCGAAGCCGCGGCCAAGGAACTTCAGCAAACCCAGCAGAAGTTCGACCTCAAGCTCGCGACCAACCAGGACCTGAACCAGGCGAAGAAGAACGCCGCGGACGCGCAGCTCCAGCTCCAGACTTTGGAACAGCAGGGAGCGGCTTCGGGACAAATTGTGAAAGCCGAGATGGACGGCCTGGTCGGCAAAGTCGATGTGCAGGATGGGCAGATCGTGCAGTCGGGCAGCGCGCTCGTCGAGTTGGTCCAGGAAAACGAGATCGAGGTCAAGCTCGGGGTTGAGCCGGAAGACGCGGTGCACGTCGCGGTCGGCCAGCCGGTTTCACTTTTCCGCGTCCACATGGCGGGCGCGCCGTCGATCACGGGCAAGGTGCGCCTGATCACACAGCGGGTCGATCCGGATACGCGGCTGGTCGATGTCTATGTTTCTCTGCCTGACGAAAAGGAGTTGTGGCTCGATTCCTATTTTCGCGGCGAGCTGAAGACCCGGGCGCATGACGGCGCTCGTTGTGCCGCGGTCGGCGGTTCTGCCGGCGGGCGACGGCTATGTCCTCTATACGGTGAAGGACCACCATGCGGTCGCCCATCAGGTCCAGCTCGGAATCCAAAACGCGCAGGAGACCGAGGTCATCGCGAGCGATTTGAAAGCGGGTGAGCCGGTCGTCGTTAGGGGGAATTACGAGCTGAACGACGGCATGGCGGTGACGACGGGAAAGAAATCATGACCCTCACTGGCTGGCTGCACAGCCACGCGCGCTCGCTCGTTTTCCTCCTCGCGATCCTGATCGTGGCCGGAATCTTCGGCGGCTTTTCGCTCCCGGTTGCGCTGTTTCCCCAGGTCAGCTTCCCGCGCGTGCGGGTGACGCTCGACGCGGGCGATCGCCCGGCGGAACGGATGGCGGTCGAGGTCACCTACAAGGTCGAGGAAGCTGTCCGCGCCATTCCCGGAGTGCGCGGGGTTCGTTCCACCACCAGCCGCGGAAGCGCCGAGGTCTCGGTCAACTTCGATTGGGGCGAGGACATGATCGCTGCCATGTTGCAGGTGGAATCGGAGGTGAACAAGATTGCCCCCGAGCTGCCGCCGGGGACGACTTTCGAGGTCGAGCGAATGGATCCGACGGTCTTCCCGGTCATCGCTTACAGCCTCACCTCGGCGACTCATCCACTCACCGAGCTGCACGACATCGCGATGTATCAATTGCGTCCCGCCCTCTCCACCGTCACAGGCGTCTCCCGAGTGACCGTGCAAGGCGGCGCGATCGAGGAATACCGGGTCGTGGTCGATCCCGGCAAATTGCAGTCGTTTAAGATGAGTCTCGACGAGGTGGCGAAGGCGCTCTCCGCCTCCAACGTGCTCGTCGCCGTCGGCCGGATCGAAGATCACGACAAGCTTTACCTGATCGTTTCCGATACCCGGGTGCGGAACGTGTCGGACATTGAGAACGCGGTCCTGCGTTCCAGCAACAGCGGTGTCGTTCTTGTCGAGGACGTCGCGACGGTCGAGAAATTGACCGAGCCGCAGTGGATTCGGGTCACGGCTGATGGACGCGACGCGGTCTTGTTCCAAGTCTACCAACAACCGGGCGGCAACACGGTGCAGATTGCGCAAGGCATCAAGCAGAAGCTGCAGGAGGAAGAGAAGCGTTTGCCCCACGGAATCGAGATCCGCAACTGGTATGACCAGAGCGACCTGATCGTTTCCTCCGAACACAGCACGCGCGACGCCGTTCTCATCGGCATCGTGCTGGCCGCGATCGTCCTCCTGATTTTCCTCCGCAATTGGAAGGTGACGCTGATCGCGATCATGTCCGTGCCGGCCGCGCTCGCCGCCACCATGCTGCTCCTCGACGTCGCACACATGAGCCTCAACATCATGACGCTCGGCGGGATGGCGGCGGCCGTCGGTCTCATCATCGACGACGCCATCGTCATGGCGGAGCACATCATGCGACGCCTGGCAGACGGCGATTGTAGGGCAAGCGCTCCGCTTGCCGAGGGTGACGATGCCAGGCAGGCGGAGCGCCCGCCCTACAATTCTGATACGAGCGCCGGGGTCATGCGGGCGGCCGACGAATTCACCTCGCCGCTCTTTGGTTCTTCCGCCGCCACCATCATCATTTTCCTGCCGCTCGCTTTCCTCAGCGGCGTGACCGGCGCCTTCTTCAAAGCCCTCAGCCTAACGATGGCCTGCGCGCTTTTCGTTTCTTTCCTCATCGCCTGGATCGCGCTCCCGATTCTCTGCGCGCGCGTTCTTGGGAGAGAAGACGCCGAGTCGCAGGAGCCGCACGGTTTCATGATCAGGGTGAACCACGCTTACGAGCGGGTGATGCGGCGTTTGCTCGGGCACATCTGGCTCCTCCTGCTCGCCATCATTTTGCCGTTGCTCCTCCTCGGCTACCTCGCTTTCAGGAATGTCGGCTCCGGGTTCATGCCGACGATGGACGAAGGCGGCTTCATTCTCGATTACAAGACCGAACCGGGCACCTCGCTCGCCGAAACCGACCGTCTCCTGCGCGAGATCGAGCAAATCCTGCAAACGACGCCGGAGGTGCAGACCTATTCGCGCCGCACCGGTTTGCAGCTCGGCGGCGGCATCACCGAGGCCAACACGGGCGACTTTTTCGTCAGGCTAAAGCCGCCGCCACGGCGCGGGATCGAGGAGGTGATGGACGATGTGCGCTCCCGGATCGAGCAGCACATCCCTGGAATAGAGATCGAGACCGCGCAGTTGATGGAAGACCTGATCGGCGACCTGACTTCGGTCCCGCAACCGATCGAGATCAAACTTTATTCCGACGACGAAAAGACGCTGCGCGAGACGGCCGCCAAAGTGAAACAGGCGATCGAGAAGGTGAACGGCGTGGTCGAAGTGAAAAGCGGGATCGTGCTCGCGGGCGACGCCCTCGACATCCAGGTCGACCGGGTCAAAGCCGCGCTCGAAGGCATGGACCCGGACTCGATCACGACCATGCTCGACAATTACCTGAGCGGCAACGTCACGACTTACATTCAGGAAGGCCCGAAGCTGATCGGGGTGCGCGTCTGGCTGCCGGCGCGGACGCGCCAGACGATCCAGGACGTGGGCAACCTGCTCCTGCGCTCGCCGGACGGTCATTTGTTTCCTCTGAAACGCGTGGCGAAAATCGTCCCGGTGACCGGTCAGCCGGAGATCGAGCGCGACGACCTGAAAAGGATGGTGGCGGTGACGGGACGGATCAGCGGACGCGACCTCGGCTCCACCGTGCAGGAGATCAAAACCAAGGTTCTCGACAAACCAGGCTTTCTTCCCAAATCCGTCCCATATTCGTTAGGCGGCCTTTACGAGCAACAGCAGATCGCCTTCAGGGGCCTGACCATCGTGCTGATCGCCGCCATCCTCCTCGTCTTCACCCTGCTCCTGTTTCTCTACGAAAGCTTTCGCGTCGCGATTGCGATGCTGGCCATGCCATTGCTCGCGGTCGCGGCGGTTTTCATTGGTCTTTGGGTCACGGGGACGGAATTCAACATCACCTCGCGCATGGGTATGACGATGATCGTCGGCATCGTGACCGAGGTGGCGATTTTCTACTACTCCGAGTTTCACGACCTGAAGGATGAAGGCGATCGGCGAAGGCGTTTCATCGCGGCCGGGAGCAACCGGATGCGACCGATCGCGATGACAACTTTTGCCGCCATCCTCGCGCTCATGCCGCTCGCGCTCGGGATCGGGCAGGGCTCGGCCATGCAGCAACCGCTCGCCATCGCCATCATCGCCGGATTGATCGCGCAGCTTCCGCTCGTCCTCCTGGTTCTTCCCGTGCTTCTCTTTTCGTTAGGCGTGGGTGGCTTCCGGTCCGCGGAAGCAAATGCCGGGTAGCGGCGGCGGCGATGCGTCTGCGTGTTGCGAAAAGTCTGTTAGCGTTGCCCATGCGTTTTCGTGATTTGCTCGTGGTGGCAGCGTGCGCCTGTGCGCTGCAGAACGTGATCGGGGCGGAGGCGACGCCCTATCGGTTCCTCAAGGAAATTCCAATTGGCGGAGAGGGCGGCTGGGATATCCTCACGATCGATTCCGCCGCCCATCGTCTTTACCTCTCGCACTCGAGCAAGGTGGTCGTGGTCGATCTGGAAAAAAATGCGGTCGTGGGCGAGATCGCTGACACGCCGGGCGTGCATGGTTTTGTCGCGATCCCGGAGCTGGGGCGCGGCTTTTCCACCAATGGCAAGGAGTCGAAAGCGAGCGTCGTGGACCTCAAGACGCTCAAGACAATCTCGAAGGTCGACACCGGGAAAAATCCCGACGCGCTCGTTTACGATCCGAGTCACGCTGAAGTTTATGTTTTCAATCACAGCGGTGATTCCGCCACCGTCATCGACGCCAAAACGGCGAAAGTGGTGAGCACGATTGCGTTCGGGGGCAGTCCGGAATTCGCCGCGGTCGATCCCGCTGCCGGTCGCGTCTATTGCAACATCGAAGACAAAAGCGAAGTCGTTGCCATCGACACTGCCAGACATGAGATCGTCGCACGCTGGCCGACCGCGCCGGGCGAAGAACCGGGCGGCATCGCCCTCGATGCGGCGCATCATCGCCTCTTCTCCGCCTGCCACAACAAGCTGATGACGATGCTCGACACCGAGTCGGGCAAAGTCGTGGCCACGGTGCCGATTGGGACCGGAGTGGATGGCTGCGCTTTTGATGACGCGACCCAACTCGCCTTCGCCTCCTGCGGCGAAGGCGTCACGACGATCGCGAAAGAGGAGACGCCGGGAAAGCTCGCTGTCGTGCAGACGCTGAAGACCGAGCGCGGCGCGCGCACCATCGCGCTCGATCCACAGACGCATCAAATTTATCTGCCGACCGCGCAGTTCGAGCCGGCGCCGTCGCCCGCGCCCGGCGCAACTCCAGCGCGGCCGAAGATCGTTCCCGACACGTGCAGGCTGCTGGTCTACGGCCCAGCCGGCGCTACTGGGCTCGATCCGTGACCACCAGATACTGTGAGACGCTTGCAAATCGTCGGTCGCTGACCGCCGCGCCAGTGGTAGCGGCGCCTTTCCCTGGAATCCGTGACATCCGCGTAATCCAGGATGAGAATAAGGCGTGAAGCTGTCGCCAAAATTTGAAGAGGCGCTCATCTACGCGACGCGGGTCCACGGCGGACAACTGCGCAAGAAGACAAAGATCCCCTACATTGGTCACCTCCTCGGCGTGACGGCGATCGCACTGGAGTACGGCGCGAACGAGACCGAGGCGATCGCGGCCCTGCTGCACGATGCGGTCGAAGATTGCGGCGGGCCGGAGCGGCAGCGCGAGATCGAGGAGAAATTTGGACGGGAAGTCGGCGCGATCGTGGCCGGTTGCACCGACACCGATCAAACGCCCAAACCACCCTGGCGGGAACGCAAGGAAAAATACATTGCGCACTTGAAGACCGCCTCGGCTTCGACGCGGCTTGTCTCCGCTTCGGACAAACTGCACAACTCACAGGCGATCGTGCACAACCTGCGCGAGGAGGGTGAGGAAGTCTGGGACCGCTTCAAGGCCGGCAAAGACGGCGCGCTCTGGTACTATCGCGCGCTCGTCACCGCCTTTCGCGAACATGGCGGAAGTGAGCTCATCGATGAACTCGATCGCGTCGTCACTGAGATGGAACGGTTGGCGCGCTAAGACTGAGCGAGGCCAAGCGACTCGACCGTCGGCTCGTCAATCGCGGAGGTGACTTCGAGATCGTGATCGGCCTGGTAAGTGCCGAGGGCCTCGCGCGTCTTGGGACCGACCAATCCATCGACGTCGCCCGTGTAATAGCCGTCGTCCTGGAGCGCGATCTGGACGTTCATCGTCACCTGATCGGGCGGGAGATTGTCGTAGCTGTAAATCGGGCCGTCGTAGACATAGAGCGAGACCGCCGGGTCATAGCCCCAGGCCGGATACCAGTAGCCCGCATCCCAGTAGTAGTAACCGCCGCCCACCACCACCACCCGGTCATAGCGGGAGGTATACCAAACGCGGTTATGCCGGATCGGACGATAGTTATGAAAGACCTCGCGCGAACTGCGCACCCGATAGTTGGCGTGGCTCGAGCGCTGCCAATTGCGGGCGCCGACCCGGTTGCGGTAGCCGCGTTCGTTCTGCCTGAAAGCTCCGCGATTGCGACCGACCCCGGCCTTGTTTCGGTTGCTCAGCGCGGCGCGATTGCGGTCGCCCATGCCGGCTTTTCCCGCGCCTTTGCCGGCCATGGGATTGCCATTTTTCGCCCCGGCCTGACGGCCGCCTTGTCTCATCGGATTGCCGGCCTGCGCGTTGGCCCGTCCCGATCGATTTCCGCGCGTGAGGGGATTGGAATTCTGACCGCCCGCGCCGGCCTGGCCACCTTTGCGGGTCAGCGGATTGGACGCACTGCCTTGTTCGCGCCGCTCCTCTGGCCCCTTCTGCGCATGAGCGGATTGGAGGTTTTGCTGCTCGCGCCGGCCTGGCCGCCTCTGCGCATGAGCGGATTCGAACTGCGAGCGGAGTTGGTGCTTCTGCCCGTGCTCCGGGTCAACGGATTCGCGCTGCGCCCACGGGCCGGAGCCTGGCCGCTCGATTCTCGGGACTGATCGCGTGCTCGGGCGCTGCGCGCGGGAACGACCGCCCGATTGCCCCATACCTGGCAGGCCGGAAAAGCCTCCACCCCTCCGACCGCCGCCGCCGCCGCCACCGCTCGGCGCGGAGATGGGCGCGCCGCCCGACTGACCCTTTTTCTTTTTCTTGTCACCCGCATGAACGCCGGGGGACAAGGTGAGAAGGAGAAGGAGACAGATGATTTTTTTCATAGGAACCTTTCGAAGGTTGCGAGTCCACCAAAGTGCGGTCGCGAAAGCAAGGAGATTTTGGAGGCCGCGCCGCCCGGTTTTCTTCGTCCGAGAGCGATTTATTTGATTGACTTTACCCTCGCAAAAGGTGGCAAATGCGGCCATGAATCGTTCTCCGATTGCGGTGGTGGCCATGGTCTTCGCGCGCCTCCTTGCCGCGAGCATTTCTGTCTTCCTTCTTTTGGCGCCTTGCTGGACAAAATCGGCGGGCGATCCCGGCCCCCCGGCAGCGGGTCCGGCGGAGGCCGCGCCAACTGGCGCGGGTGCAGTTTCCCAGCCGAAGCAAGTGGCGCATCAAGCGCCGGCCCGGCCCCAGGCCCAGCCCGGCATGCGGGTGGAGCGGCAGGTTTTATCGCCGAGCGGAAAGTTGCGCATCGAATACATGCGCGATCGCCAGAAAGGTCTCCGCCAAATCGCCCTCCAGGACGCGCAAAATCCGGCCAACACGACCGTCCTCGCGCAATACAAGCGCAACGCCTGGGTGGTCCTCTCGCCTAACGACGAGTGGCTCATCCTCAACAACCGCGACGGCGCGGAGAGCGGGGCGCAGCTTTATCATCGGGTCAGCACCGCGCCCTTGAAATACGAGGTGCCGCCGGAGTTGCGCGCCCCGGGCAGCGCGCTCCAGGACGTCGTCTGGCAAAACTACCTCGACGATACGCAGCAGGATCCAAATACGGATCGGAGCCAGGTCACGATCGACGGTCTGAGCTGGGAGCCCGACTCGCAGCGCGTCACTCTCTCGGTCGCGCCCATCCCGAGCAAGGACGACAGCGCGCTGCCGGAGCCGTGGACTTGCGTTTACGACGTGGCGGCGAAACAGATCGAGCCGCCAGCCGATACGGCGGAAGCGCCGGCGAGCGGTCCGCCTGACGAATCGAGCGCCGCGCCTTTCGAAGAAAACGCGACCGACGACACTCAAACCGCGGAGGCCGGCGACGAATCCGCCGATCTGGAGGGCGAGCAATTCCCGGCCACGCGCGAGCAGGAGATCACGACGGAGGACGCGAACGACCTGGAGTTGTCCGACATTCGTTATGCGATCAACGAAATGCTGGCCCGGCACGGGGCGACCTTTAAGGATTCAAAGACGAGGAAGACCTTCGAGGAATTTTCCTGGTATCAGCCGCGCCCCGACGTCTCGAGTGAAGAAATCGAGAATGAATTTTCGGAGATCGAGAAGCACAACATCGCGGTCCTCCGACGGGTCCGTGATGCCAGGGTCGCGGCGGCGCGTCGTCCGGAGCGGAGAGCGATCAAGGGTGAGCCGGTGCAAGAGGAGGACGCGCAGCGCGCATTGCGTGGTTTTCTGCAGGGCGTCTCCGACGCGCTCGGCAATCCATAGGGTCGGCGCGGGATTGCTTGGGGTCCGCTGTCTTCAGCGGAACATCTGGTTGGCCAACCTGGGCATCAGGTCAAACTCAGCGCAGAAGTATGTCGCCCAACTCGATCCGGCCACGGGTAGTATCCTCGCCACGTCTCCGTCGTTATCCAGCCTCGATGGACTCACCTTCGATCCGTATTCCGGCCGTCTCTTCGCGACTTCGTTGTCCGGCAACACCGTCTACTCCATCAATCCAAACAATCTCAACGACGTCATCGACGTCCTCGCTCTCATGAATACGAGCCTTCCCGGGCCGGATGGAATCAGGAGCGATGGGCTTGGGAATATTTTCATCGCCTCGAGCGACGGCCAGGGAGACGGCCACGTTTATCAGCTCGACTTGATCAACAATACCCTCACGCAGAAGAATTATGTCGCCGGCCTGGACGACCTCGCTCCCCTCTTGATTGTTCCCGAGCCGTCGGCTTTGTCCCTGATCGTGTTTGGTCTCGGAGCGTTGGCGCCCATCGCCCTGGCCCGACGACGAGAGTCGCGCCAGTTCGACCGCGTCTGATCCCGCGAGCGCACCGAGCCTCAGGAGCGGTCCACGCGTTTCCGCAGATCTGCTCTCGCTTCCCTAAATTTGAAATCGCGGGAGGGGAAAGAGGTCAGTTCCAAGTATTGGCCATCGGGTTATCTTTTTTTGCGGTGGTAGCGCAGATGAGCGACATGGCTTGGCGCCCCCATCCTGCAACAATTCCCAAGAAAAATGAACGTGATGGTCAATACTTGGAACTGACCCCTAACCCCTCCTTCTCCCGCGCGTCCTGCGCGATTTGGTCCAGCCTAAACCCGTCGATATCGGTTGTGACTTGAATCCAAATCGGAAGGTGGTCGGACATCTGGTTCGAGGAATCGGGGTTCGGGGTCGGTCCGCGCATATTGCCGCCTTTCGGAGAATGCCAATTCGCAGACGCCGACCCCGATTTCGGTCATCCCACTGGCCGCGGCCGTCACCTGAAAGATTGAAGTGCGGGCGGGAAAACCGTAGCGTTTGCACATGAACCGGGTCGCCATCAATTCGCGCCTGCTGCGCTGGGCTTACCAGCGCGCCGGGTTTGATCGCGCGGATCTCGAACACAAGTTTCCCCAGCTCGCCGCCTGGGAAAGCGGGGGCGTGCTGCCGACGTTGAAGCAGGTGGAAGCTTTCGCGAAGGCCACGCATGCGCCGGTCGGTTATCTCTTCCTGCAGGAGCCGCCGATCGAGGAGATCCCGATCCCGGATTTCCGGACGATGGATAACGAGCGATGGGGATCACCCTTCCCCGGACTTGCTGGAAACCATCTACGTCTGCCAGCAGCGGCAGGAGTGGTACTTCGAGACTATGTCGGTCGATGGGGAGTAGCCGCTGGCGTTCGTTGGCTCGGCCTCGCTGCGGGATGACATCGTCCGGACCGCGACTCGAATCCGAACCGCGCTCAGCTTTGACGTAAATGAACGGCGCCGGATGCCGACGTGGACGGACGCGCTGCGGCATTTCGTCGAACAGGCGGACGACCTGGGCATCCTGGTGATGTGCAACGGCGTGGTGCACAACAACAATTACCGTCATCTGGACCCGAAGGAGTTTCGTGGCTTCGCCATGTCGGACGACCTCGCGCCGCTGGTGTTTATCAACGGGGCGGATACGAAGTCGGCTCAGATGTTCACTCTCGCCCACGAGCTGGCGCATATCTGGCTCGGGCAGTCTGGGGTTTCCGACGCTCAACCTCTGGCCGTGCCGGATCAGGCGGTGGAACGCTGGTGCAATCAGGTTGCGGCTGAATTGCTGGTGCCGCTCGACTTGATGAGACAGGAGTATAACAGCGAGGCGAACCTGCACGATGAAGTCGGCCGACTGGCGAGACGCTTCAAGGTGAGCAGCCTCGTGATCTTGCGTCGCATTCACGATGCCGGCGGATTGTCGCACCAGGAATTTTGGGCTGCGTATCGCGACGAAGTCGAAAGGCTGCTCGCGATTCCGCGTGGGAGCGGCGGTAACTTCTATCTCACGCAAGCCGCGCGGCTGAGCCGACGTTTCGCGGCGGCTTTGGTGACGAGCACGCTCGAAGGCCAAACGCTCTATACCGACGCCTTTCGGATGCTCGGTTTCTCGAAACAGGCGACCTTCAAGGAGCTGGGGCGCAGCCTGGGAGTGGGCGTCGCTTGAGCTATCTTCTCGATTCCGACGTTTTCATTCAGGCGAAGAACCTGCATTATGGTTTGGATTTCTGTCCCGCCTTCTGGGATTGGCTGTATCGCCTCTCATGGTACCTGGCTTAGTCTACAGTACCGAGAAAGTGGGGGATGAAATCGCAGCGGGCGCTGATGAGTTGTCGACTTGGGCCGCCGCGCTCGGAGACAGCTTTTTTCTCAGGCCCGACGCCGCCATGTTGCCGGCTTTGGCAACTGTGAGCACTTGGGCAACGAACCAGGATTACCAGCCTGCCGCCGTGAACACGTTTCTGCAGGTAGCCGACTTCTATCTGGTTTCTCACGCCCTGGCGCATGGGCACACAGTTGTGACCCACGAAATCGCCTCAGTCTCAACGAAGAAGATCAAGATTCCGAACGCCTGTATCGGCTTGGGCATAAAGTGCATGACGCCTTTCGAGATGCTTCGGCACGAACGGGCCCGGTTTGTTCTAGGTCCTGGATAATGAGCCTGACGGAAGAGCGTTCGAAACCTAACCGGCCGGGGCGGCGCGTGAATCTTGCAAAGTCACTTCCGCGCATCTTGCACAATTTGGTCGAAAGGGCCGTTATCGACTTGGAACCGGCTGTGAATGCTTAGGGGAATGTCGCGGGCACTCCTTGCACTGTGTTTAGCATAAATTGCGATCCGCCGCCGTTCGCTCCAATTGTACCGTCAGGATAAATCGTGAAAAACTCACTATCGCTGAAGCTGGCCGATATGTAGCCATATTCATCAGCCGTGATTGAAGAAAGGTTAACGCGAAACGTCCCAATTGGCGTGATTTTGAACGTCTTTTTGTCGAGCTCAACAGCGCTAGGATTTTGTGTGGTGCCAACCAGGAGAAAGTCTTTGTTGGCTGCCATCAACCCCTCCGCCGAAGACGCTCCGGTAAGTGGTAGAGTGATCGCCTCAGATAAAGCAACGCTAACGGTATCGAAATCGGATGTAATCACATCGGTCTTCTTGAACACATTGAGCACGACTTGATCGTGGTTCGGCCCGGCAGCGACATCCAAAACGTAAATGGCGCGAGTAACGGTATTGGTTCGGAGATGTGTGCGCGGTTCGCCCTCCATCATTGACCCAACCTTACCGAAAGGTCCCAGGTTGCCACTGCCATAGCAGCCGCCGCTGTCTGGAAGGGAGCCGCACGTGACCCAAGCAACAGATGTGTGGGTCGACTCAAGGAAATATGACGTGTATAGGGTCGAATCGATTGGGGCACTCGTCGCAGGGTTGCCTTGGCTGGCGCTGAGGCTGGCGCACAGAAGGATAAGCGTGAGACTGATCTGAAGTGGCTGTCTTGGGTTCATTTGGGGCTGTTGCTAACAAAGGTCGGGCCCACTTGACAAGCACTTTAGGCGCATTTCCGGATTAGGCCCTACGCGCTCCAGACCCGAATTCCGTAAAGCTGGCCCCCGCTTGCTCATTCGTATTTTGTCGTCGCCAGGATCGGTGCCGCCCGGTAAAAGGACCAGAAACACTCTCGCCCTCTATCCACCCCGGAAGCAGCGACAAAGCCTAACCAGAAGGAGACGGGGGCCGGACGGTGCTCGTCAGCGCGTATCGGGAGGCCCGGAACGTGTCAGTCTGTGATTCATCTTCACGTTCTGTCTGGAAGCAGGACCAGCTTGGCACCGGTTGCGATCGGGGAAAACCAGCGCCGGAAACTGATGCGATGAGAGTTGAACATGAGGATTTACGAAAGACTGGCGCCATTCGACAGCGAGACGGGCGACCGGGATTGGGGCATCCTTGGTTTCCTGGCATCCTGATTCGTTGTTTCAACTTCGTGCGTCCTGCACGATTTGATCGAGGCGAAAGCCATCGATGTCCGTTTTGACCTGAATCCAAATCGGCAGGTGGTCGGACATCTGGTAGGTAAATTTGATGCGGGTGTAGTTCTTGCCCGGGAAAAGCTCTTTGATGCTGGCGTCGTCGATGTAGAAATCGAGCGCGCCGCCTTTGTTGCTGAAATTGTCCGGGATGGTGGCTCGGTGCAGAATCTGGTCGTAACGGGCGTTGAAGGTGAGGTTGGTCCCCTCGATGACCCGGTCGCCGACGGTTAGCTTCACCAGGGACTGCGGAATTTTGAGTCCGTGGCCGAGCAGATGTCGAAGATGATATGCGGGTTGACGGGGTTCGTTGGGTTCGCTAGAAGCGGGCAAGTCTGTCGATGTCCAAACCCTGCACCGTCATCGGGATCACCGGTGGCATTTCCACCGGTAAATCCACCTTTTCCCGTCGCCTCAGCGAACTGCTTTCGGCCCGTCTTTTCGATGCCGATCGCGCGGCCCGGCTTCTCGTGGATGACGATTCCGAGGTGCGCGCGCTTCTGCGGGAGGAGTTTGGGCCGGAAGTTTTTTCTGCGAGTGGCGTGTTGAATCGGGACGCACTTCGGGCCATAGTCTTTTCCGACCAGGGAAAGAAGCGCGCGCTCGAGCACATCCTGCATCCGCGCATCCGCCATCAGTGGGCTGCTGAGGCGGACCGAAGCCGACAATCCGGCGAAATTTTTCTGGCTGATATCCCACTTCTCTATGAAACCGAAGGTGAAAAATTATGCGACCGCGTCGTGGTCGTTGCCTGCTCACAGGAAATCCAGCGGCAACGCCTGATCGCCCGCACCCATCTCGCACCGGCTGACGCACGCGCCATGATCTCCGCCCAAATGCCCCTTTCAGAAAAAATTTCCCAGGCCGATCACGTGGTGTGGAATAACGGACCGCTCTCCAACCTGGAGGCGCAGGCCGCCATCCTGGCGCGATTTCTGACCAAAGTATGACGGACGGAGAAGCGACTGATTCGACCGTGGCGACTCCGCCGCCGGAATCCGAAATGACGGACACGCCTAACGAACCGCAGAAACCCGACTACCCGGCGCTCGACCTCGCAACACTCCAGGAGATGGAGCCGGCCGAGTTGCAGGAGTGGTTCGACGCCGCCGAGGTGCGCCCGCATCCGGGCCGGACCCGGCACCAATTGATTCTCGACCTCGTGCGCCATGCCGTCGGGCGCGGGCAACAGGTGCGGACGAGCGGCTTCCTCGAGTTGCCTAACGACGGCCCGGCCATGCTGCGCTCCCCGCGCTACAATTTTCTCCCGCTCCCGGAGGATGTCGGCGTGCCGCATTTTCTCATCCGGCAGTTTGGCCTGCGCCCGGGACAGTCGCTCGCCGGTACCATTCCGCCTTCCGCGCGATCGCGAGAAGGGGATGATGCTGGATCGCATCCTGACGATCGAAGGCGTGCCAGCCGACGAATGGCAGGCGCCGACCGCCTTTGACAGCCTCACCCCGCTTTACCCTGAAGGCCGGATCATGCTCGAAAACGACACACCGGATTCGGTCTGTGTGCGCGCGGTCGATTTGCTTACCCCGCTCGGACGCGGGCAGCGCGGGTTGATTGTCGCTCCGCCGCGGGTCGGGAAAACGATCCTCCTCAAGCAGATCGCAAAAGCGATCCGGATCAATCACCCCGACATCGTGCTCATCATCCTGCTCGTCGATGAGCGTCCGGAGGAAGAGACCGACTTGCGGCGCGAAGTCGATTGCCAGATTTACTGCTCGACCTTCGACGAACCCCCAACCCGTCACGTGCAGGTGGCGGAACTGGTGAGCGAGCGGGCCAAGCGGTTGGTTGAGCAAAAGAAAGATGTCGTCCTCCTCCTCGACAGCATCACGCGCCTGGCGCGCGGTTATAACTCGCTCGTCAAAGGCAAAGGCCGCACCATGTCGGGCGGGGTCGAGTCAAAGGCGTTGCTCAAGCCAAAGCGCTTTTTCGGCGCGGCTCGCAACGTCGAGGAAGGCGGCAGTCTGACG
Organism: uncultured Verrucomicrobiae bacterium; assembly: GCA_963772915.1. Classification (GTDB taxonomy): domain Bacteria; phylum Verrucomicrobiota; class Verrucomicrobiia; order Chthoniobacterales; family UBA10450; genus Palsa-1392. Next base: position 115,279 of record CAVYZI010000009.1, on the reverse strand, counting down.
ATTCTCGCGACCGCCCTGATCGAGACCGGCAGTCGGATGGACGAAGTGATTTTCGAAGAGTTCAAAGGCACGGGCAACATGGAGCTGCACCTCGATCGTTCCCTGGTCGAGAAACGGCTTTATCCCGCCATCCACATCCTGCAATCCGGCACCCGGCGCGAAGACCTGCTTTATCATCCCGAGGAATGGGAGCGGGTGAAGGTCCTGCGCAAGATGATGGCCGCGCTCCCGCCGCTCGAGGCGATGGAGCAGTTGATTAAAAACCTGCACGCGACCAAAACCAACGCGGAACTTTTGCTAGCCGGCCTGCGGTGATCACCTCCGACTCACAACTGGCGGAGATCCTCCCGCGGCTCGGCCATTTCGAGCGGATCGCGGTCGATACCGAGGCCGACAGTCTGCACTGCTATTTCGAAAAGCTCTGCCTCGTCCAGCTCACCTTCGACGAGGAGGATTTCCTGATCGATCCGCTGGCCCAGATTGCTTTGCAGCCGCTCTGCACTGCCCTGGCGGAAAAGGAAATCGTGCTTCAGGGAATGGATTTCGATCTGCGCCTGCTGCGCCGTTCCTTTGAGCTGCCGGTGCAGGAAGTCTTCGACACCGTGATCGCGGCTCGCATGCTCGGGCTGCGCGAGTTCAGCTACGCGGCGCTCGTCCAGCAATATTTCGGCGTCACTCTGGCGAAGGGATCGCAGAAGGCGAACTGGGCGCGCCGTCCGCTCCCGCACGCGATGGAGACCTACGCCAAAAACGACACCCATTTCCTGCTCCCGCTCGCGGCGAAAATGGAGGAACAAATGCGGGCGCTGGGCCGAATGGATTGGTTCCGGCAGTCGTGTCAGCGCGCGCTGGCGCAGACGCTGGTCTCACGCGAGCGCGACCCGGACGAAACGTGGCGCATCACCGGCAGCGGCACCCTGCCGCCGCGTGCCGGAGCAGTCCTGCGCGCGATCTGGCAATGGCGCGACGCGGAAGCACAGGCGGCTGACCGGCCCTCATTTCACATCCTGCAAAACAGCGCGATGATCGAGGCCGCGAAGCAATTTGTCGCCGGCGAAACGCCGGAGTTCCGCCACCTGTCCGAACGTCGCCGGCGCGGTTTCCTGGCCGCGGCGGAGGCGGCGCTGGAATTGCCGGAATCGGCCTGGCCGCAGCGCCCGCCCCGCGGGACTCGCACCCGCACTCCGGGCTTCGACAAGAAACTGGAGCATCTCCGGCAACGCCGAGACAAGCACGCGAAAGAGCTGGCGATCGAGCCGGCCTTCATCGCCCCGCGCAGCGCGCTGGAGGGGATCGCGGCCGATCCGAAGCGGGGCGAGACGCTCCTCGTGCCCTGGCAATGCGAGTTGCTCGGCTTGTAATTCGTCAGGCTACAATTATTGCGAGCTGCTGGGCGGCGTGCTTTGCGCCGGCTGATTGCTCGTCTTCTTCGGGTGCAGGGTGTTGTAGGGACCGGCGTCTTCGCTCGGGTTGTAGAGATCGCGCCGGTTGGACAAAGTCGTGCAGGAAGTGGCGCCGAGGACGAGCAGGCAGAGGAGCGAGAGAAACTTCACGGCGGCATCGAATCAGATCGGGCCGGAGGTGTCAACGCGGGCTCTGGAACGGCGGTCTGTGACCGCCGCGACCAATGGTCAGCGGGAGAAACTGATTGCGCCGGAGCCGGCTTCGCGGGAACATTCCGTTCCGTCAGGGGCCATGGACTGAGGACTAACGAACCCCGCCAGGGCAGGAATGCAGCAACGGTAGTCTGATCCTCTTTGCCGTGGTCCTCTGGCGGTCTTTTTTTGGTGCGCGACTCTGTAGACGTCGCCCTGTGGGCGACGCGAGTGTGGGCCTGACATGCGGCGCTGGCGCGAGCGGGCGTTGGCCCCCGCGCTTCGCACAGCGAAGCGTCTACATCGCGCTTTGACCGTCGTCGTCTGCCGACCGAAGCATTAGCGGATGAAAGTCCTCAAGACAAAGACAACGCGCTTCGCCCAGGTCGTGGACGATCTGCGGCGCGCCGCAGGTTTATACGCCGTGGCTGGCGCCGAAAAAAGATCGGCGCCTGCAAAAAGAGATCCGGCAGGCGCACATCATGACGGTGCAGCGCTCCGAGGGTGGGACGGAATTCGGTTGCGTCGGCTTCATCGAACGCAAGGGCGCGCTTTATCTCGCCTTCCCGAAATCCTTGAAGCGCTTCGCGGATCAGCGGATCGTGGGGATCAAATGGGAGCTGGTGAAAAAATAGCGGCCGCCGCGCCTAACGAGAAGGTCGAGCCCGGTCTGAGCGCCGACGAGCGCCGGCGCTATTCGCGCCATATCATGCTGCCCGAGATCGGCGCGGCCGGACAGGAAAAGCTGAAGGCGGCGCGCGTTCTCTGTCTGGGCGCGGGTGGGCTCGGCTCACCGGCGGCGCTTTATCTGGCTGCGGCCGGGGTGGGCACAATCGGGTTGGTGGACGATGACCGGGTCGCCCTTTCCAATCTCCATCGCCAGTTGCTCCACGGAACAAAAGACGTCGGGCGCGCGAAAACGGAATCGGCCCGCGATCGGCTGGCGGACATCAACCCGGAGATCACGGTGCGAATGCATGCCTGCCGTTTCACGAGCGAAAATGCGGAGGAAATCTTGCGGGATTACGATTTGATCGTGGACGGGACGGACAATTTCGCCACCCGCTATCTTTCGAACGACGTCGCGGTTTTCGCGGGCAAGCCCAACGTTTACGGTTCGATCTTCCGCTTCGACGGTCAGACGACAGTTTTCGCGCCGCACCTTGGCGGGCCCTGTTACCGCTGTCTTTTTCCCGAGCCGCCAGCGCCGGGCGAAGTGCCGAGCTGCGCGGAAGCGGGTGTGCTCGGCGTGCTGCCCGGGATCGTGGGGACCTTGCAGGCGACGGAAGCGATCAAGCTCGTTCTCGGGATTGGCGACTCATTGGTCGGCCGCCTCCTGCACTTCGACGCCCTGAAGATGAAGTTTCGTGAATTCAATCTGCGGCGCGATCCCGCCTGTCCCGTTTGTGGGGATAACCCCACGATCACGGCGCCGATCGATTATGAAATGTTTTGCCAGGGCGCGCCGGATCTGACCGCGGCCGTCCCGCAGATCCAGGTGCGCGAACTGGAGGAGCGGATGGAGTCGGGCCGCCCCTGCATCCTGCTCGACGTGCGCGAGCCGTTCGAATTTGAGCTGGCGCGAATCGAGGGAGCGAATCTGATTCCGTTAGGCCAATTGCCGACGCGTGTGGGGGAGCTGGATCGGGAAAAGGAAATTTTTGTCATGTGTCACAGCGGGGTGCGGAGCGAGCGAGCGGCGGAGTTTTTGCGTTCGGCGGGATTTGCCAGAGTGGCGAATGTGGCGGGCGGAATCGACGCCTGGTCGGAGGAGATCGATCCCAGTGTTCCGCGCTATTAGTTTTTCATCCTTCTCCTGCTCATGCTCCTGCTCCTAATCCCGCTGCCATGAAGATTGGAGCAGGAGCAGGATTAGGAGCAGGAGTTGCTTTGGTGACTCTTTTTTTCTGTTCGTTAGGATTGGCCGGCTGCGATCGGATGATCACGCCGCGGCAGACGCAATTGAGCAGGGACGCGGACGCGAAGACGGCGGAGGGAAGCTACGCCGAGGCGATCAATCTTTACGAGACGGCGCTCGATGGCACGCCCGCCTCGGCCGATATTCATTACAAGCTGGCTCTGATTTACGACGACAAATTGAATGATCCGCTTAACGCCCTCCATCATTTCAAGCGTTTCCTCGCCCTCGAGCCGAGCGGAAAGCGCGCCCAGGAGGTGAAGGGTTTCATGAAACGCGATGAGCTGACTTTGCTCACCAACCTGACCGGCGACTCGATGGTCCCGCGGGCTGAAGTGGTGCGGTTGCGGAATGAAAATCTCGCGCTGCGCAAGCAAATCGGGGAACGCTGGGCGGCGAAGAAAGCCGCGAGCGCGGCGGAAAAAGCCGCCGCCAAAACAGCCAAGCCTAGCGAGAAGACGAAGCGGAGCGGAAAAGAACGCCGCTATACGGTGGAGCGGGGCGACACCCTGGCCTCGATCGCGCGCAAGTTCTACAAGAGCTCGGCCGGTTGGCACAAAATTCTGGAAGCCAATTCGAACGTGATCAGCAAGCCGACTGATTTGAAACCGGGACAGGAGTTGGTGATCCCGTAGGGGAAAATCCGAAATCATTTCGGATTTTCGAATTTGCCTTAGGATTTCCGACAAGATCGCGGCTTGATTTCGATTCATCCTGGCAGGCATTCTTATTCCCATGAAGGCGATCGAACGAATTGCTCCCGACGTTGGCTGGCTGCCGATCAGTTTCGTCAATGCCTACTTCGTCGGACATCCCGGAGGGCCCTGGGGCCTGATCGATGCCGGGTTGCCCGGACGCGAGGAGCAGATTTTCCAGGCGGCGGAGGCGCGCTTCGGGGCAGGCTCACGACCGGAGGCAATTTATCTCACCCACGGGCATTTCGATCATGCCGGGTCGGCGGCGAAGCTGGCCGAGGGCTGGGAGGTGCCGATTTATGCGCATCGGATGGAGTTGCCCTACCTGACGGGCCGCTCGGATTATCCGCCGCCCGATCCGACGATCGGTGGGGCGATGGCGTTTCTTTCCCGCTTCATGCCGTTTCGCGCCCGCGACCTGGGTGAGCGGGTGCGCGAATTGCCGGCTGGCGCGTTGCCTGGTATGCCGGATTGGGAATCGATCCCGACGCCGGGGCATTCGCCGGGGCACGTCTCGTTTTATCGGGCGACGGACCGCGTCCTTCTGGCCGGCGATGCTTTTGCGAGCATGAACATGGATTCCTGGAGCGGTCTCATGACCGGGAAAAAGAAGCTGGCGCGGGCCGGCGCGCCCTTCAACATGGATTGGGAAGCGACGCGCGCCGCGGTGCGGAAACTGGCGGAGCTGCGGCCTAACGTCATCGGCTGCGGGCACGGGATTCCGATGAGTGATGCGGCAGCGCCGGAGCGGCTGGAGCGATTCGCGGAGCGCTTTCGTGCGCCGCGGCATGGGCGTTATGCACACACGCCGGCGAAGGTGGACGAAGGCGGGGTCGTCAGGCTGCCGCCGGCGCCATTTGATCCGGTGCCGCTGGCCACGGCCGGCGCGCTTCTCGCGGCGGGGATTGCACTTGGGTCGGGTTACCTGGAAGAGCAGTTGCGGGATTGATGTCCGTTAGGCAAGAGGAGACTGGACTCGCCGCGGCGAGTCCCTCCGGAGGGACTCGCTTCCGCGCCTCCGCGGATGAGGGGCGGTCGCCATTGTCAGGGCAGCGCTGCCGGGCGGCGGGCGCCGCTGCGGTTGAGCGTCATGTTCGCGCGGTCGAGGTTTTGCACGGCAGCGCGGCTCCTGCCTAACGACACGCTGCTCGCTCCGCGCGATGTTTTGCCGGTTGTTGCATTCGAGCCGCCAGGTTCCGTGGCGGTGGGGGCGGATGTGACTTTATCGACGAGGGCGAGGAGCTCGTTCGAATCGGCGACCCGCGCGACTGGCACGGGCTGCTTGCCACGGGGAATAATGACGTGGGTAGCGGGGCCTCGATCTCCGGGCGAAGCGGGTTCGACGGTTGGAATCGGAGCGGAGGTCGTGGCCGAGATGGTTGAACCGGTCGCCGGCCCCTGGGGCGCGATTGGATCATCGAAGGGCGGCGCGTTGCCGATCGGCTGCGGGAGATTCACTCCGGCGCCGCCAAAGACTCCGTTGGTGGAGCCGTTGCCGCCCTGGGTAGCATTGTAATCCGCGTTCGGGATGCTGCCCGTGAAGCCGACGTAAACATCGGCCGGAAACTGACCATTCACGGTGACGGTGACGTTATTGTCTACCGTCACTCGGTTCCCCGCGATGATGGTGGCGATTTGTCCACCGATGGTGACGTTGTCGACAAAGTGCACCTGCCCATTCGCGCTCGCGCCGTAGAGCTTGAGGGTATCGTTAGCGGTGATGAAGCCCTGGCCGATGGTGAGGACGCCATTGCTACCGAGGGCACCGACTTTGACCACATCAGCGAAGAGGCCAACGGAGTGGGTCCCGGTCGCGTCGCTCAGGTTAACCATGCCGTTAGTGCCGGTGTGACGGATGTCGATCGTGCCACGATCGGCTTCGGCGAAGCCGTTCACATCCACACTGCTTCCGCCATTCCCGCTGGCGAGAAGGGTGATGCTCCCGCCGGGCCCGGGCGCGTCGAAATCGAGCAGGGCGAGGAGCTGACCGCTGTCAGTCAAGGTAATGGCGGGGCCGGCGCTCGCTTTCGTGCTCGTTAGGCTGATGTTCCCTCCGGAAGCGCTGAAGCGGACGGGGGGATTACCTTCCACATTGTCACTCGAAACCTCGATGGACGAGTTCACGCTGATCGCACCCGAGGTGGTGATATTGACTGTGCCGCCGTCGCCGAGGAAAACGAACGAATCCGGCACGAAGCCGGAAGTGGCGCGAATGTCGCCGTCGAGCAGGTTGACATCGCCGGTCGCGGTGATGTCAACCGTGCCACCGTTGCCGCCAAGGGTGGAATCGGCTGCGAACATGCCGCCGTTGGCGTCGATCCCGGTCAGATCGTTGGCCGAACCGATCGTTAGGCCGCCACCGGTGAGATTGAGGGTGACGTTGCCACCGTTGCCGGGGTTGTCGTTGCCGACCGTGGGTTCGGCATCCGAACCATTGGAAAAGAGCAACGGGAAAGTCGGACCGGTGCTCACGATCGAGGAGACGGTGAGGAAGAAATCATGCGGAGTAAACCCGATCGTGCCGTCGCTGCTGCCGTTGTCGGGGGTGATGGTCGGCGAGTTGATCATGAAGAGGGTGCCGTTGGCGGTGGTCGAGTTCGCGATCAGACCGAAACTGAAACCGCCGGCGGTGTTGTCGACCGTGACGTTGTTCCCGGCGATCAGCTCGCCCGTGATAATGCCCGGGGCGAAGACCGACCCGCCGGCGCTGACCACGACTGGGTCCCCGCTGGTGAAGAGGCCGCCGGCCGCGTTGATATCGCCCGTGACCGTGATGTCGCCAAATTGCGAGGCGTTGAAGTCCTGCGAGATGGATCCAGCCGAGGAAGTGAGATCACCGCCGGCGATGATGGAGCCGCCTCCGATGGTGATGCCGTTGACCGCGCTGATGTTGCCGCCGGCGGTGAGATTGCCGTCGACCAGAATCTGATCGCCGACGATGATGTCATCGATGGCATCGACGGAGACGGAGTCATAGCTAAACGATGTTTCTCCGTCGCTGATTTTGGCGATGAGCGAGCCGCCAATCGCATAGGAGCCGACGTCGAGAGAAATGGAGGCAGAGGAGGCGTTTGCATCATCCTGCAGGATTTGGAAGGTGGCGTCCCCGTTGCTGGCGAGTTCTCCATCGACGTTGAAGAAGATGCTGCTCGCGCCGCCGATCGTGCCGCCGAGGTTGTCGATTTGAAGCAGGAGGGAATTGGCGGAGAAGGAACCGAGATTGATGTCGATGGTCGCGTCGCCGCCGATGGAGCCTCCGGCGTTGCCGATCTGGATGGTGGCGTCGTCGCTCACCGTCAGGGCGTCGCTGAGGGCGGCATAGAGGCTGGCGTCGCCGCCGATGGAACCCCCGTCGTTCAGGATTTGGAACTCAAAGGTGCTTCCGGAGGAAAAGTTGCTCGCGAAGAGATCGGACAGCGCGGATCCTCCGATGGTGCCGTTGCTGTTGAGGATGTTGAAGAAGGTCTCGGCTCCGACGCTGATGTCGTCGGTCACGTCGACTTCGACGTCGGCGTCGCCGCCGATGGTTCCGTTGGTGTTGTTGACCAGGGGTTGAAAGAAGCCGCCGGTGGTGATGTTGACGGCGTCGACGAAGACGCTCGCATCCCCGGCGATGGTGCCGGCCTCGGAGAGGAAATTGAGATCGTTATTCAGGACGGCGAATTCGCCCACGCCTCCGGCGATGATGTCGCCGCCGGTTGAGACGACTCACCGTCGCGTCGCCGCCGATCGTGCCGCCGGGACTGAGCACGTCGTTGTGGTCGGCAGCGGTATTGATGATGTCGGTAAAGATGTCACTCGCGGCGTTGAGATCACCCGCGGTGGCGACGCTGAGGAGCGCGTCGCCGTCGATCGTGCCCTGGCCGAAGTTATCGATCTCAACGTCGAAGACGTCGCCCGAAGCCAAGCTGCCAAAATCGAGCAGGAGCAAAGCGTCACCGCTGATCACGCTGCCCTCGATGAAGGGACCGCCCGGAACATTGAAGCCCGTGCTCTGGATCTCAGAAAAATAACCGCCGTCGGCGAAGACGCTCCCGGGCACGTCGACGCTGAGAAGGGCGCTGGGCGTAAAGCCGCCGGCATTGACGCTGATCGCGAGATCCATGAAACCGCCCGTGGAAATGCTCGCTGCGCTCAGGGTGACGGAAACACCCGAGGCGAAATTGCCGCCGCCCAACCCGTCATTACGCCCGGAGACGACGAAGGTCGCGTCCCCCGAGGTGGTGAGGGTGCCACCGATGTCGAAACTCAGGTTGCCGCCGTCATCGATCGAGCCGCCATCACGGTTGTTGATGAGGGCGTCAATCGAACCGGCGGTGAGATTGCCGCCGGTGGAGACGAAGATGTCGCCCCCGACCCCGAGGTCGCTCCCGTCGTTGTTCAGAATGTTGAGGGTGAGACTGCCGTCGCCCGCGATGCTGAAATCGCCGCCCACCGTCAGGAGAATGCAACCGCCGTTCGTTAGGTCATTGCCACCGGAATTATCGTTCACGAGCGTGAGACTGTTCCCGAGGGTGAAATTTTCTCCCGCGAAGATGACGGTGAAGAGACCGAGGTCCACCCCGCTGTTCACCTGCGTGATCGTGAGCGGATCGTTCGCGATGATGTTCCCCTCCGCCCCGAGAAACACATTGGTCGTGCCGGAAATAGCGGAATCGAGGGTGAGATTGGATCCCGTGCCGCGCGCATAGAATCCGAGCGACGGGATGTCCTGAAAGGCCAGATCGGAGGTGAGAGTGATCGAGCCGTTCTGCGTCGCGATGATGAGCGAATTGAGGCCCGCGAAAGTAAGGGTGCCGCCGGGAGGGCCGGAAGTGATATCCCCGACGCTGATGAGAGCGAGATTGGTCGCCCCGTCATTCGTGAGCGAGATCGTCGGGTTGCCGGTCAATTGCAGACTGGAAAATTTGAAGACCGCGAGGGGGAGAAGATCGACGACCTGGAAGCGGGCATCGAATCCGAGAAATTCGTCGAAGGCCGAAGTGGCGGTGAAGAGAAAAGTCGAGATCGAGCCGTCGAGGGTAGGGCCGCGATAAACCTTGCCGAAATCGGTCTGGCCATTGGTCGTGACGCTGGGGTCGGTTTGGATGACGGTGCCGCTGCCGATCGCATAAGGGGTGGAGGAAGCGATGACCGTCGGCGCGCCAAATTTGTCCGGCGTCGGCGTCGGTGGAGCCGTCGGCGGAGGAGTCACGGTCGGCGTCGCAGTTTCCTGTGGTTGTCGCGTCTCGTTGGCGTTCGCCTGGTCCGCTTGGCCGCTATTGGTCGGATCGAGCATGCTCACGATGGTGCCGTTGTAGATGACCAGCCTGGTGTCGATAAAGTTGCCTTCCTTCTTTTGCGCGTCCTGCTCGCTGATTGCCCGCGCGATGAGGTCGAGGCTCGGGAGCGGCCCAAAGCCGGTGATGAGGATCGAGGTCTTCATCAGGCGCTCCAAGTCGACATCGACCGGCTCGGGCAGGCCTTTGCCCTTCGGGTTCACGATCAACATCTGGCCCGGGTGGAGGAGGACCGATTCGCCGATGCGGTTATTGCGAAAGATCCGCGCCACGCCCTCGAGCATGATGTATTTGCAGAACGCGTCGGGGTGATACTCGATCAGCATGGTCGTGCCGGTGATGGCGGCGGTGATGGCGGCGGTGTTGATCTGGGCGCCGCCGGAATTTTTTGGAACGTGCAGGAGCATGGCGCCCCCGCCGAGCTGGAGGTTGCGCGTGCCCTGATCGAAACTAAAAATCGTGTTCGCGCCGAGGCGGGCGAGGGTCGCGTCGGTGAAAGTGAGCTCGGCACGGGATTCCAAGCCGGTGCGAACGGCGGTGCCTTCACGGATCTGGTCGCTGATCGAAGCGGGGCGCGGGGCGGCCTGGCCGGGGAGAAGTTTGACGTCGCGAATCACCTGGGTGACGCGCGCTTCCTTTAGCTTGGCGCCGTGCGCGAGCGCGAGGGGGAAGGCGCACAAGACAACGGCCCAAAGGGCGAATTTGCGGCCGACGGCGGCAGGTGCAAGAGGGGTGGAGCGATTGGTGGCTAACGAGATATTTTTTTTCATGAGATGAATCCTTTGGGCTAACGAACTGTCCGGCCCCCACGCCTAACGATCCCGCGCAGCCGGCCTCAAGACCATCGTTACGCGGGAAAGTCGAATCGTACGAGCAAACCCGTTGTGACGGAAGTGGCGCGCAGCGTCAAGCCTTGGATTTTACGCATTCTGTTGAGCGGCAAATTGTCCCCGGGATCGTCGATCCCGGAGGGGTGTGGACGCTTCGCTGGGCGAAGCGCGGGTATCGACTCGGCGATGGAAAAACAGCGCTGGGAGCGAATTCAACCGCCGGGCGGAAGGCCGAGGGCGGGGGCGTTGCCGAGCGGCTGGGGCGGATTTGCGCCCGAGCCGCCAAAAGTGCCGGTGGTGTGGCCGTTGCCGCCGAAACCAGAGTAGTTGGCGTTCGGCACGTTGCCGGTGCTGTTGACGTAGACCGACGCTTTCGGTCCGTGGACGTTAACCAGGACGCCGTTGTTAATCGTGACGCTGTCGCCCGCGATGCTTTTGGTCGCGTTGCCGCTCAAGCTCACATTGCCGACGAAGACCACCTGTCCGTTTCCGTTCGGCGCGTAGAGTTGCAGGGTGGTGTCGGCAGAAAGACTGCCGCCGCCGACGCGCAGGACGCCGTTGTTTCCGAGGGCGGCGACTTTCAAGGTGTCGGCGTGGACGTCGGCATTCGTCAGGTTGATTTGTCCGCTGCTCCCGGAGTGGCGGATGTCGACCGTGCCGCGGTCGGCCTGCACTTTGCCGTTAATATTTATCTGACTGTCGCCGCTCGGGGCGGTCGCCTGGATGACGATCTTGCCCCCGGGGCCGGGAGCGGCAGCGTCGAGGAGGGCGAGAAGCTGGCCGGTGTTGGCGACGTTGATTGCGACCCCGGAAGTCTTGCCGCTCTTGAGGGTGATCGTTCCGCCGCTGGCACTCTTGCGGTTGGTCGAATCATGCGAAACCTGGACGCGATTATTGATCGCGACCTCGCCGGAGTTGGCGGTGAGAGTGACGGCGCCGCCCTTGCCGCCGATCACGTCTTTGCCGTTCGCGCCACTGGAGGCTTCGAGGTCGCTGCTCACAACCAGGTCGCCGCTGGTCGCGGTCGCGACGAGACTCCCGCCGTCGCCGCCCAGGAAGGCGGAGCCGGCGGCGGCGTCGCCTCCATCGAAACTCGCCCCGTGATACTGACCGACCCCGGGCCCGAAAGTGATGGCCGGCGCGTTAAAGGAAAGGCTTCCCCCGGCTCCGCCCGCGCCGGTGGATGAACTTATCCCGGCAAAGTTCAGGAATTCGCCGTTCGGGATAAAGTTGGATAGGATGACGTTGACGTCGTAGTCGACCTGGAACGACCCAAAGCCGTCACTCGTATCCAGGCGTCCGCCGGGCTGGACATTGACAAAGCTGCCGGCCAGGGTCGACGCCGTCAGGACCGTAAAGCTATCGCTGTTCAAGATGGAATTTTGAAACCCGTTGGCGAAGGAAAGCACCAACTGCCCGTCGAGGGAGACGACCCCGCCGACGTCCAGATGGCTGTATTGGCTGCCCTGCATGAGGCCGCCGATGAGAAAGGTGAGATTTGAGGAGCCGAGGAGCGAAAGATCGCCGCTGACGGAGAGACCGGTCCCGCCGAGAGAAGTCTGGAAATTGGCGTTGTTCGTGATCGCGGACAACATGGTGCCCCAGGCATCGACGAGGCCGCCTTCGAAATCGAGCGCGCTCGAGGAAGTGACCGTGCCACCAGCGAGGCGGAACGTGCCGCCAGTCTGGGTGTAAACGCCCGCGCCGGTGATGGAAAGTGTGTCGTTTCCAATATCGACAGCGCCGCTCGATGTGACCGTGCCGGTGACCTGGACGGCTCCGCCGGTCGTGGCTTGAATCGTCCCGGCGTTGGTGAAATCGCCGCCGCCATTGCCACTTAGGACGAGGATACCGCCGCCGCTGGCTCGGGCGAAGGCGCCGACCGCATTCGAGAAGGCATTGGCGGCATTGGCCGGGTCGATGGTCAATGTCTGCCCGGAGACATTGGCGTCGATCGTGCCCTGGTTGGTAATCGTGATCACGTTTACCCCGATCTGGCCGCGACCCTGGATAAGATTGTTGGTATTCGTTAGTCGGAAAAGAACATCGGCGGTGATCCGGCTGGCGTTGTTCAAGGCGAGTGTCACCGTGCCGCCGCCGGTGAGCGTCGTGTCAGCCGAAAGGTGGAGGTCGGTGTTATTGCCCCCTGAGTTAAGAGTAATCGTGCCGGTGTTGGTGATCGTGCCTGCGGGATGGAGGAAGGCGTTATTATCGACGACAAGGTTGCCGGCGTTCACGAGGTTGCTCAGGAAGACATTCTGGCTGCTGAGGACGCGGACGACACCGGTGCCGACCGTGCTGAGGGTGCCGCCGGTGATGGAAGCGCCATTGGTCAGTTGTACTTCCGAACCATCGAGCGCCGCAATGGTGCCGCCGGTGTTGATGAAATCGCCCAGGCCGTTGCCGCTGAAAACGAGGAGACCGCCGTTGCCTGCCTGGAGCGTTCCGGTGTTCAAGAAAGCGTTGGCGACATTCGCGGGATCGAGCGTCAGGGTCTGGCCGGCGACGTTGGCCAGGATGATTGATTGATTAGTCACGGCAATGCCGTTGACGCCGATCTGCCCCCGGCCCTGAATGAGATTGTTCACATTCGTCAGCCGGAAGACGGCATCACCAGAGATTCGGCTGGCGGCGTTCGCCGCCAGGGTCAGAGTGCCGGCGCCGGTCAGCGAGACATCGGCGCCGAGGCGGAAGTCGGTATTATTGCCGGAAGAGTTGAGAGTGATGGTGCTGGTATTGGTGATGGTGCCGAAGGCATGAAGGGAAGCTGTTATTGTTGACGATTAACGGGCCGGCAATAGTCAGGTCGGTCAGGAAAACATCCTGACTGCTGTTGACCCGGATGAGGCCGGTGCCAGCGGCGGTGAGGGTGCCGCCGGTGATGGCGACATCGGCGGTCAGTTGCACTTCCGAAGCATCGAGCGCCTGGATCGTGCCTGCGGTGTTGGTGAAAGCTCCGCCGCCGTTGCCAGTGAGGAGGAGGATCCCGCCGCCGCTGGCCTGCAGCGTCCCGGTGTTGAGAAAAGCGTCGGTGGCGCTGGCGGGATCAAGCGTGAGGGTCTGATTAAGGACGTTGGCATCGATGACCGATTGATTGGTCACGGTAATGCCGTTAACGCCGATCTGCCCCTGGCCCTGGATGAGATTGTTCACGTTCGTCAGCCGGAAGACGGCGTCACCGGAGATTCGGCTGGCGGCGTTCGCCGCCAGAGTCAGAGTGCCGGCGCCGGTCAGCGAGACATCGGCGCCGAGGCGGAAGTCGGTATTATTGCCGGTCGAGTTGAGAGTGATGGTGCTGGTGTTGGTGATCGTGCCGAAGGCATGAAGGGAACTGTTATTGTTGACGATTAATGGCCCGGCAATAGTCAGGTCGGTCAGGAAAACATTCTGACTGCTGTTGACCCGGATGAGGCCGGTGCCGGCGGCGGTGAGGGTGCCGCCGGTGATGGCGACACCGGCGGTCAGTTGCACTTCCGAAGCATCGAGCGCCTGGATCGTGCCTCCGGTGTTGGTGAAAGCTCCGCCGCCGTTGCCAGTGAGGAGGAGGATGCCGCCGCCGCTCGCCTGCAGGGTGCCGAGGTTGAGAAAAGCATCGGTCGCGCTGGCGGGATCAAGCGTGAGGATCTGGCCGGCGACATTGGCGTCGATCGTGGCCTGGTTGGTGACCGTGATGGCATTGGCGCCGATCTGGCCGCGGCCCTGAATCAAATTATTGATGTTCGTTAGTCTAAAGACGGAATCGGCCGCGATCCGGCTGGCATTGTTCAGGGCCAGGGTCACTGTGCCCCCGCCGGTCAGGGTCGTGTTGGCCGCGAGGTGGAGGTCGGTGTTATTGCCCGCCGAGTTCAGCGTAATCGTGCCGGTGTTGGTGATCGTGCCGGCCGGGTGGAGGAAGGCGTTGTTATCGACCACGATGTTTCCTGCGTTCACGAGATCGGTCAGGAAGACGTCCTGGCTGGCAAGGACGCGGATGAGCCCGGTGCCAGTCGTGCTCAGAGTGCCGCCGGTAATGGAGACGCCGCTGTTCAGTTGCACCTCTGAGTCGTTCAGCGCCTGAATCAGATGACCACCATTGGAGAAGGCGCCGCCGCCATTACCGGTGAGGACGAGCAGGCCGCCGTTGCTCGCCTGCAATGTCCCTTGGTTAAGAAAGGAAGGTCCTTGATCCAGGACGTTCGCCTCGGCGGCGGGATCGATTGTTAGTGTCACGCCGTCGACGTTAGCGTCGATCGTCGCCTGGTTGGTGATGGCGATGCTATTGGCGCCGATCTGGCCCCGGCCCTGGATCACGTTATCGACGTTGGTCAACCGATAGGCGGCGTCACCGGCGATCCGACTGTTGTTGTTCAAATCCAAAGTCACCGTCCCACCGCCGTCGAGGGTGGTCGCACCAGCGAGGTGCAGGTCAGTGTTATTTCCGGAGGAATTGAGCGTAAAGGTGCCGGTGTTTGTAATCGCGCCAGCCAGTTGGACAAAGGTGTTGTTGTTGACCACGAAAGTCCCGGCGTTAGTCAGGTCGGTCAGGAAGACATTCTGACTGCTGTTGGCCCGGATCACGCCGGAATCGACCGTCGTGAGAGTGCCGCCCGTAATCGAAACACCGGAAGTAAGCTGCACCTCTGAGCCTTCGAGCGCTTGAATGACGCCGCCGCTATTGGTGAAAGCCCCGCCGCCGTTGCCGGTGAGAAGGAGGATCCCCCCGTTACTCGCCTGCAGGGTGCCGGTATTCAGAAACGCGTTCGTCGCGCCGGCCGGATCGAGCGTGAGAGTCGCGCCACCAACATTCGCATCCATCGTCCCTTGGTTTGTGATGGTAATGGTGTTGGCTCCGACCTGACCGCGGCCCTGGATCAGGTTATCGACATTGGTCAGGCGAAAAACTTGATCGGCCGCAATCCGCGACGCGCCATTCTGGGCCAGGATAACCGTGCCGCTGCCGGTCAGAATCGTGTCAGCCGACAGGTGGAGGTCGGTGTTGTTGCCGCCGGAGTTTAGGGTGATGGAGCCGGTGTTATTAATCGTCCCGAGGGTTCGAAGAAAGGCGTTGTTGTTGACCACAATGGCGCCGGCGTTGGTCAGGTCGGTAAGAAAAACCGTCTGACTGGTGTTCACCCGGACGACCCCGCTGCCGCCGGTGGAGAGGATGCCACCGACGATGCTAACGTTATTCGTGAGCTGCACCTCGGAACCGTCCAGCGCTTCGATAATTCCGTTGGCGTTGAGCAGGGAGCTGGTCCCGTCCGTGAGGAGTAGAAGTCCGCCGTTGTTGGCCTGGAGCAGACCGTTGTTCGTCACCCCGTTGGCGCCGGACAGAGTCAGCGTGCCGGTGCTGACGGCAAATATGCCGGAGTTATCAAGAGCAATGTTAAAGGTGACTGAGCCCGTGCCTCCACTGCGCGAGACACTACCGCTATTATTGAAAGCTGAACCGCCGCCGCTGAAAAGGTTGCCGCTGGAAAGAGTGAGAGCATAGCCGCCGGAGTTATTGATGGTGGTGTTACTCACGGTCATGAGGGCCGACTGCGCACTGGTGCCGGCGACATTCAAGGTGCCCGAGAGAATGGAGCCGCCGCTGAATTGCAAGCCGACTTCGAGGGTGAGGGGATTGGCCAGGACGAGGGTGCCGCCGCTCATGAAGAGCTGGTTGATGATGACCCCGTCGACGATGTCCTGTGTCAGAGTGCCGCTGGAGAAAAAGACGTCGTAGTCGGTGCCGTTGTTGCCATTGTTAGGCACAACCCCTGGCGTCCAGCTTCCCGGATCGCTCCAGTTGCCGGTACCGCCGTTGAAAGTCGCGGCCGTTGCCGGGGTGGGGGTGGCGGTCGGCGTGGGAGTTGGCGTAATGGTTGGTGTTGGGGTGGGACTTGGCGAGATCGTCGGAGTAGGCGTCGGCGTCCCGGTGGGAGTGGGCGTCGCGGTGGGCGTCGGCGTCCCGGTGGGAGTGGGCGTCGCGGTGGGCGTCGGCGTCCCGGTCGGAGTGGGCGTCGCGGTGGGCGTCGGGGTTCCGGTGGGAGTGGGCGTCGCGGTGGGCGTGGGCGTGGGACTGACGGTTGGTGTCGGAGAAACGGTGGGAGTAGGCGTAACGGTTGGCGTCGGGGTGGCGGTGGGAGTCGCCGTCGGAGGTGGAGTTGGAGTGGATTGGCCGGCTTGGCCGGATCCTCCCGTTGTTTGCACGACTGCCGCGCGCTGGTCGACCAATGCACTCGCCTGCGCGAGGGTGACGGCGGTTCCACCGCCGAAGATCACGAGATTGGTCTCGATCAACGCCTGTTCCGCCTTTTTCTTGGTCTGCACTGCGACCTCGCGCTGGATGAGATTGAGGCTCGGGATAGGAGCGAAATCACCTCCCAAAAGGGCAGAGGTTTTGATCAGACGCTCCAGATCCACATCGACCGGATCGGGCAGGCCAGTGCCATTGGGATTCACAATCAGCATCTGCCCGGCGTGGAGGAGGACCGATTCGCCGATCCGGTTGTTGCGAAAGATTCGCCCGGTGCCTTCGAGCATGACGAATTTGCAAAAGGCGTCGGGGTGAAACTCGAGCAGGAGCGTGGTCCCGGTGATCGCGGCGGTGATTGCTGCGGTCTTGACCTGCGCCCCGCCCGCATTCTTGGGCACGCGCAGCAGGATGGCGCCGCCGCCGAGCTCGAGATTGCGCGTCCCTCCATCGAAACTGAAAATCGTGTTCGCGCCCAGGCGGGTGAGCGTCCGATCGCTAAAGGTGAGCTCGGCGCGCGACTCCTCGCCGGTGCGGACGGCCGTGCCGGCACGAACTTCATCGCTAATCGCCGCCGGACGAGGCGCGGCCCGGTTGGGAAGAAGTTTCACCTCGCGGATCACCTGGCTGACGCGCGCTTCCTGGAGCTGTGCGGCCGGCGCTTGCGCCAGGGGCGCGAGGAGGAGAAGGAAGAGGATTCTCGCCGAACGAGTGACGAAATGGAGATTGTTTTTTTTCACGGGGCTTAGGCGGAAGAAGCGGGATCCTACCAAACGGTTAGCTCGAAAGGCGAGCAAATTCGTCCTCGAACGGCTCGAAAACGAGTCGGCTCGCAGGCCAGGATGGGTTGACAGGGCCGAGTTCTTACCCGCCGGGAGGTCCGCCGAAGGGCGGTGCCTGTTCGATCGGCCGCGGGTTGTTTGCCCCGGCGCCGCCAAACGTCCCGGTGGTGGAGCCGTTGCCGCCGGAACCGGAGTAGTTGGCGTTTGGCACCTCGCCTTTGAAGCCGGTGTAAACATCGGCGCGGGCGCCATCCACCGTTACCATTTTGCCGTTGTTGATGGTGACCGTATCCGCCGCAATGATGGTGAGATTGCGGCCTCCGATGGTGACGTTATCGATAAATCGCACCTCGCCATTCGCGCTCGCGCCGTAAAGTTTGAGCGTGTCGTCGGCCGAGATGAGTCCGCGACCGATTGTCAGCGTCCCGTGGTCGCCCAGAGCGCCGACTTTGACCACGTCCCCGTGCAAGGTGACAGCAGTGGTGCCGCTGGCGTTGGCGCCGAGATTGACTGTGCCGTTGGCGCCGGTGTGGCGGATATCAACCGTCCCTCGTTCCGCCTGCGCGCTGCCGTTGACCGTCACGCTGCTGCCGCCGTTGCCGGTGGCGAGGATGGTGATCTTGCCCCCGGGTCCGGGAGCGGCCTGGTCGAGCAGGGCGCGGAGCTGGCCCGTGTTGTTGATCAAAATCGCGGTGCCGGCCGTCTCCTTCGTGCTCGTCAGGCTAATGTTGCCGCCGCTCGAGCTGCGCCGGCCGGAACCAGTCCCCGAGTCATCGGATGAAACTTCGATCGTGGATGCGACGGTGATCGCGCCCCCGGAGGTGAGCTTGACGGTCCCGCCGTCCCCCTGCACGGCAGGCGTGTTGGAAGGGATCATGCCGGAAGTGGCAGTAATATTGCCGTTCGTCAGCTGAATGTCGCCGGCCGCCGTGATATCGACCACGCCACCGTTGCCGCCGGCGGTGGAATCGGCGGTGAAGCGGCCGCCATTTGCCGTAATGCCGGCGAGGTCGCCGATCCGGTCTGCTTCGGGAGTAATCGTGCCGATCGTTAGGCTCGCGTCGGTGATATTGAGAGTGACGTGACCACCATTCCCCGGGTTACCCTGGGCGAAATCCGGATTTCCGTCGAGGCCGTCGAAAAGGAGGGAGGGACTGGTCGAGCCGGTGCTGAGGATGGAGCCCACCGTCAGGCTAAAGTCGACCGGAGTTTCTCCCACGGTGCCGTCGCTGGAAGTGTGGAGATAGGTGATGCTAGGAGCATTGATCATCCGCAGGCTGCCGCCCGCGCTGATCGTGTCCGCCGCGATCCCGAAACCAAACTCGCGGTCGGTGCCGTCGATCGTGATGTCGGAGCCGGCCTCCAAGGTGGTGGCGCGCACGGCTGGAGCGGAGAGCGAGCCGCCGGCGCTGAGCGTGCCGGCGACCTGGGCGAGATCACCCGACGCGATATTCCCGCCCGCGGTGACGCTGCCCTCGACGGTCATTGCGCCGGTTACGTCCAGATCGCCCGCGGCGCCAATCGTGACGTTCTCCGTGTTGAACGAAGTTTCGCCATCGTAGATGCCGGCGAGGAGCGACCCGCCGATCTCGATCGAATCGGCGTTCAGAGTAATGGCTGCCTCAGGGGTCGTCAGGCTACTGCCGAGGATGGTAAAGGTGGCGTCACCGGCGGTGGTGAGGCTGCCTCCGGCATTGATGCTGATCGTCGCATCGCTCCCGTCTTCGGCCTCGCTGGAATCGATCGTTAGGTTGAGATCGCCGCCAATCTCCATGTTCTCGCCCGCGAGGAGGAGGATGTGCGAATCGCCGCTGAGTTCGTTGCCCGTTTCACTGATCGCGAGGTTATCGGTCGCCAGGATACTTCCCTCCGCCACCAGCAGGAGGTCGGTTGTGCCGCTGATGGAGGAATCGAGGGTGAGATTCGACTCGAGCCCGCGGGCGTAGAGATAGAGCGTGGCGATGTCCTGAAAGGCGAGGTCGGTGGTGAGAGTGATGGAACCGTCCTCTGTCGTGAGGAGGAGGGTATCGAGACCGCTGAAGGTGAGGATGCCGCCGGGCGGGCCGGAAGTGAAGTCGCCCACACTGATGAGCGCGAGTTTTGTCGGGCCATCGTTCTCGGTCGAAATGGTGGGATTGCCGACCAAACGGAGGGCAAGAAATTTCAGCGCGGCCAGAGGCAGATGGTCGGCGTCGCTGAAGAATTCATCCAGGCCGCTCGCTGTATCGAAGGTTGACGTACCGCCAAACATCCAGGCCGAAAGCGGACCGTCTTCAGCTGGGCCGCGATAGATCGTGCCGTAATCAGTCACGGCATTCGTCGTGATGGAAGGATCTGTGACGATAGTCGTGTCGTTGGCGATAACGTAGGGGACCGGCGAAGAGATAGTAGGCGGCGTGCCGAATTTGTTCGGTGTCGGCGTGACAGTGGGAGTGATCGTCGGGGTGATGGTTGGCGTCACGGTTGGTGTGACAGTCGGAGTGACGGTTGGTGTGACAGTCGGAGTGACGGTGGGTGAGACGGTCGGCGTGACAGTCGGCGTCACGGTTGGTGAGACGGTGGGTGAGACAGTCGGCGTCACGGTCGGTGAGACGGTGGGTGAGACAGTCGGCGTCACGGTTGGTGAGACGGTGGGAGACACGGTTGGTGAGACCGTTGGCGTGACGGTTGGTGGCGGGGGAGTCACGGTGGGCGTGACGGTGGGAGTCACGGTCGGTGGCGGGGGAGTCGGCTCCTTCACCCCGGGCGTCCCAGTGCCGGATTCTGGGAGAGTCGGCGCCGGCGTCGGCAGCACTTCGACGAGTGTGCCGCCGCCGGGAATGACGAGATTGGTCTCGATCAGGTTCCCTTCGTTCTTCGATCTGCCCTGGGTTTGAATCTCACGTGCAATCAGGAAATCGCTCGGCAGGTCGCCAAAGCCAGTGATGAGGAGCGAAGTCTGCATCAGGCGTTCGAGATCGACGTCCACCGGTTCGGGGAGATGGGTGGCCTTCGGACTAACGATCAACATCTGCCCGGCGTGGACGAGGACCGATTCGCCGAGGTGGGCGTTGAGAAAGATCCGGCCGGTGCCTTCGAGGACAATGAATTTGATGAAAGCATCCGGGTGGAACTCGAGCATGATGGTGGTGCCGGTGATCGCCGCCGTCACGGTCGCGGTATTGATCTGGGCGCCCCCCGCATTTTTCGGCACCTGGAGGAGCATGGCCCCGCCGCCCAGTTCCAGATTGCGCGTCCCTTCGTTGAAAGTGAAAACGGTATTCGCCCCGAGGCGGGCGAGAGTTTTATCGGTGAAGACAAGTTCGGCGCGCGATTGCACACCCGTGCGCACGGCGGTGCCGTCGCGCACTTCGTCGGGCACCGCGGCGGGGCGGGGCGGGGCCTGCTTCGCGAGCAGGGTGACCTCTTTAACGACCTGGCTAACGCGGGCTTCGCGCAGCGGCGCCGCCGGGGCGGAGACAAACGAGAAAAGGAGCAACAAAAAGGCGAGAACGAAAGGTCGGCCGGGGAAGACGCCGCACGAAAGGCCAGGGCGACGATGAGCACGATGATACCGGCCTAACGAGAGCGAAGTTGTTTTTTTCATGTTGCTTTTGGCGAAGGTCGAAGATCGGATTTGGCCGGACGCGAGCCGGCAGCGTGGAACCGATTTTCCCGGCCCCGGGGAACGAGCGGCAAGGAGTTCGCGAGGTGGGATGATGATGGTCCCCCGGGGTCCGAATGGTCAAGGTAAATATCCGGGAAAAAGGGAAAAATGCGTGCCTGGTCAGGAGCGCCGGCGCCTAACCAAGAGGCGCTGGAATAATAGCCGCGAAAGAGCCGGCCTAACGAGCAGCAGCTTGTGCCTTTCATGGGACCTTCCGCTCGGGTCTGACCGGGCAGACAAGCGACCGGCATCGTCTGGCGGGAAAGCCAGGCGCTCGACGGGGAGAGGCGCAGATACACAAAGGGTGCGCTCTTGTGCGCCCGGTCGAGCCCGGGGTCAAGCCTAAACTTCGCTGCGCCGACAGACCCGGGCCGGGGCCGCCCGTGATTCCCGCGAGAAAGGGATTGAAGGACCGCGAACTTTCGCGGCCGTTCAGAACTTGAAGCTGAGGGTGATGCCGCCGCCGACGTTAAAGACTTCGTAGTCGAAGACGTCGCGGTTGGATTGGTTGGCGACGAAGGTGCTGATCGCGCTCACCGTGAGCCAGTCACGGACGTGATAGTTCGCGCTCAGGGCGAGAATTTCACTCACATCCGTCCGGCCTCCGGTGTCGTATGGCCTCACGACCAGGGTCCCCGCGGCGTTGAGCGAGAAGCTGCGACTGAGGTTGGCAGTGTAGCCGACGAAAAATCCGAAATCGTTGCGCTGCGGCGGGTCGGGGGTGGCGTAGAGGCTGATACTGGCGTTGGCTCCGAAGGAAACCTGCTGGGCGCGCCCGATCGGGATCGGCACCTCGGCGCTGAGCCCGAGAGAGACATCGGAAAAGAAATCGTCGAAATTATCCGTCCCGGTGAGACGGTTGTAATCGAGATTCGCGCGCAAAACCAGGTTGTGCAGTTTCGGCACATGATAGACGAGCCCGGCGAGGGCGTCGAAGCTGGCGAAGTTAAAGCTGCTGAAATCCTGGTAATAGAAAAACTGCTGCCGGAGGGTGAATTCGCCATAGAGTGTCTTCTGGATGCGCGGCGAATAAGTGATCCCGATGACGGGCGCGATGATGACATCGTTTACCCGGCCGCGGTCGACGAGGGCGACGTTGGAGGTGTAATAAATCGGGACGCCGGTCTCGAGGGTGAACGGCTCGTATTTTTCGACCCGCTTGAGGATGGCCTGCTCGCCGAGATCGGTGTCGTTAGGGCTGGAGGCCGCGTAACCGTTCTCGACGCCGCTGGGCGGAGCACCGCCGGTCGCGGGCAAGGCCGTTGTGGTTTGGCTCTGCAGAAGCCGCGCGCGATCCGCGGCATTGCCTTGCGCGGTCGCAGAATCAACGCCGAGTCCGACGGTGATGACGAAAAGTAAACCTAGCATCCGGGGTCGGAACGTGGAGGCACATTTCATAAGGGCTCAGGTTTTAGTGAGCGCGCCGTTGTGCGTCAAGCATTTCCCCGAAAGTAAAAAAAAGCGAGGCTCTGCTCGGCGCCTAGTTGAAAGGCAGGTTGGCCTTGATCCGCTGCACATCGGTCTTGTGCACGACGGCTGATTTCGCGAGCTGGCGTTTGCGTTTGGCGTTCTTCGTCGCCATGAGATGACGGCGCGTCGCGTGGGAACGCAGCACCTTGCCGGTGGCGGTGATCTTGAACCGCTTGGCGACGGCTTTTCGGGTCTTGCTGCGCGCAATGGACTTCGGCATAAGGCGCGGAAGATAAGCACGGCCCCTGGGGCTGACAACCGATTTTCTGTTTACCGCCCGGCTATTCCGGCGATCATTCCCGACGATGGATAACCATGCCAAAGCCTTGCCGCGCGTCGTGATTGTCGGGGCCGGTTTCGGCGGCCTCGAAGCGGCCAAACATCTCGGGAACGAGCCGGTCCATGTCACCGTCGTCGACCGCACCAATTATCATCTCTTTCAGCCACTCCTCTATCAGGTCGCGACCGCGGCCCTTTCTCCGGCCGATATCGCCGGGCCGGTCCGGGGTATTCTTGGAAAATATGAGAACATCGAGGTGATCCTCGCCGAGGTGCAGGCGGTCGAGATCGAGACTCGCCGCGTCCGCACGAGCGAACGCGAGATCGGCTACGATTATCTGATTCTCGCCACCGGCGCGCGCCATTCCTATTTCGGGCACGACGAATGGGAGAAACTCGCGCCCGGTTTGAAGAGCCTGGAGGACGCGGTCGAGATCCGGCGGCGCATTCTGCTCGCCTTCGAGTTCGCGGAAAAAACCGAGGATCCCGAGGCGCGGGCGGCGGCGATGAATTTCGTCATCATCGGGGGCGGCCCGACCGGTGTGGAAATGGCGGGAGCGATCGCGGAGATCGCGCGCGAAACACTGGCGAAGGATTTCCGGCACATCGATCCCTCGACCGCGCGAGTCATTTTGGTGGAAGGCGAAAAGCGTGTCCTGGCCGGGTTTCCGGAGGATCTCTCCTTGAGCGCCCTCCAGCAGTTGCAGGAACTGGGGGTGGAAGTGATCACCGGCCAGCACGCCAACAACCTGACCGAGAACGGACTCGAAGTGGCGGGTAAATTCATTCCCTGTCTGGTGAAAATATGGGCGGCCGGCAACGTGGCCTCGTTTGTCGGCAAAACGTTAGGCGTGCCGGTCGATCGGGCCGGGCGCGTCATGGTGCAGGACGACCTCACGATTCCGGGTCATCCCGAAGTGCAGGTGATCGGCGATCTCGCCAACTACAGCACGACAAAGGATGGCAAGCCGCTCCCGGGCGTGTCGCCGGTCGCGATCCAGGAAGGGCGCCACGCCGCGAAAAATATTCTGCACATGATCACGGGGGCGAAGCCGCAGCGCTTTTACTATTGGGACAAGGGGAGCATGGCCACGATCGGTCGCAATCGCGCCGTCGCGGACCTGAATTTCATCCACTTCAGCGGTCTGCCCGCCTGGCTGGCCTGGCTTTTCGTGCACGTGCTTTACCTGGTCGGATTCCGGAATCGGATCGCGGTGCTTTTCCAATGGGCCTGGGCTTACCTCACCTTCAACAAGGGGGCGCGTCTCATCACGCGAAACTTCCAGGCCGAGCAGCGGCCGATGGGCTAGGGGTGGACGAACCGCTCCGCTCGCATGCGCTCGCGCCACAAGCTGCCGAACTTTCGCATCGCGGTCGTGGGCGCGGGCGCGATCGGGCTTTATTACGGCGGAAAACTGGCCCATTTCGGGCGCGACGTGCATTTCCTTTTGCGCCGCGATTACGCCGCGGTCCGGAAACGCGGACTGCGCCTTCGCAGCCGGACCGAAAACATCAATGTAGCAAAGGTGCAGGCCTATCGCACGACGGCGGAGATCGGCCCCTGCGATCTCGTCCTGGTGGCGGTGAAAACGACCTCCAACCCGGAGCTGCCGGATCTCCTTCGCGCCATTGTTAGGCGAAAAGACCATCATCCTGACCCTGCAAAACGGGCTCGGGAACGAGGAGTTTCTGGCCGAACAATTCGGCGCCGAGCGGGTGCTGGGCGGAATCTGTTACATCTGTCTCACCCGCACCGAACCGGGAGTGGTCGAGCGTTCCGATCCGGGTCGCCTAACGATCGGGGAATTTCGCCGTTACCCCCAGCCGCGCACGCACGACATCGCCTGGGAATTCAAGCGCTGCGGGGTGGTTTGCAGCGTGACGGCCGATCTCGCGCTCGAGCGTTGGCGCAAGCTGGTCTGGAACATTCCCTTTAACGGCCTCGCGGTTGTCGCCGGCGCACTCGATACCGCGAAAATCCTGGCCGACGACGATCTGCGCCTGCACGCTTTGGAATTGATGGACGAAACGATCGCGATCGCGAATGCCTGCGGACATCGCATCCCGACCGCCCTCGCTCTCGACCAGATCAAGCGGACAGAATCGATGGGCGATTTCCGGCCCTCGACCCTGGTCGATTATCAGGCCGGGCGGCCACTGGAGATCGAACCGATCTGGGGCGAGCCGCTGCGCCTTGGCCAGGCAGCGGGTCTGAGACTCCCGCGGCTGAAAGCGCTTTATGATTCGCTCGTGGCGCTGGATCGGAAAGCGCGAAAATGAAAAAGGAAGTTCGACCTCCGCCCGCGATCTGCGGTGCGAAATCTGCCAGCGGAAAATCGCGCTCGATCGGGTCGCGCTGGAGCAGTTCGCGGAGCGTGCGCTCCGCCTTTGTCTGCAGGAGCCGGGGTCTGGCCTAACGAGTCAGGAAGAAATCGGGGTGCTGCTCGTTTCCGATCGCACGGATCAGCGATTTGCACCGCCGCTTCATGCAGATCGCGGGCCCGACCGACGTCATCACCTTTCAGCACGGCGAGATTTTCATCAGCGTCGAGACCGCGCAGCGCCAGGCGGAAAGCTTCGCGACCTCGCTCGAGCACGAGCTGCGCCTTTATCTCGTGCATGGCCTGCTTCATCTCCACGGTTTCGACGATCGCGATCCCGACGCTCGACGTCGGATGCATTCAACCCAGGAGAAGATTGTTGCCCGCGCGGCGCCCTGAAGAACCGCTAATGCCGGTAATTGGTGATTGACTCGCGCGGAGCCGTCCTTCTACAGAACTTCGCTCCCATGAGACGTTCCTCCCTGGCCATTCTTGCCGCGGTAGTGTTTTCTTGCCCCCTGGTTACGGCCTCGAGCCCAAAATACCGTCCTCCTGATGGACAGCGACCCCGGGGAGTTCATCGGCGGGGGGCTGAACTACTACTACACGCCTGGCAGATGGCGTATTCAACATCGGGCGGAGCAGCTACGACAATGGTGTCGGTCTCACCTTTGACGGTAACCAGATTAGCTGGACGCTCGGCTTCGGTGCTCCGGGCGCGGCTCCTTTGCAGGTTCAGAATTATGAAAATGCCGTCAACCTTTCGCTCGATAAATCCAGACCGCGAATCGGCGTGAACGGTGATGGCCGCGCCTGCGAGGGGTCCGGGCACTTTGAAGTCAAACAGATCGTCTATGGCGAGGGCGACACCATCATCTCTTTTCACGCCACTTTTACGCAGTATTGCGGTCCGACCCAGCACGGCCCGGCACTGACCGGTGAGATTCTCTTCAATTCGAGCGACCCGCTGCCGCCGAAGAATCACATTACCAGCCCTTTGACTGACTTCGGGACGCGCAATCAATTTTTGCAGTACAAGATTCGCGCGAGCAACAGCCCGACCAGTTTTGGCGCTACCGATTTGCCGCCAGGGTTGAGCGTAGACTCCGGCACCGGTTTCATCTCCGGCACACCGACGGCGCAGGGGACCTTTCTCGTCCCAATCTCCGCCGTCGGGACGGGCGGCACCGCCTCCGGAATTCTTAGCCTAACGATCGATCCTCCCGGCCAATCCACCGGTCCCTACACCGCTCTCTACCTCAGGAGCGAGAGCGGCGACCTAATCGGCCAGGGCAAATCATATTTCTTTGCCGAAGAGGATGGCGATTTTGCCGGCTACGGGCCGCCCGAAAGCACGACGGTAAGCTTTTCCTTTTCGAACTCATCGACAGATTATTGGGACCTGGTGTTGGCTTCGCCGGCCTCTTCCACACTCGGTGTGGGAACATATTTTGGAGCAACAAACTCGTCGGGCTCTGGCACTCCTTATATGGATGTTTTCGGAGACGGTCGCGGCTGCGACTCGACCTCCGGGAGCTTTGTCGTCAAAGAGCTGGCCTACGATAACGACGCTCTGGCCGCCTACCGGGCCACTTTTGAGCAACATTGCGAAGGCGGCGATCCCGCTTTGCTCGGCGAAGCCTGGCTCTATTCCAATAATGCCGTGACCAGTTTCCCCGCCCCGACGGCAAATCGCGACGAGGCCTTCTCCTATCAGATCATCGGCAACAATCAGCCCACGGTCTGGAGCGCTTTGGCCTTGCCTCCGGGACTCTCCGTCGACACCAGTAGCGGGGTGATTTCCGGCACGCCCACTGCCGCAGGTCGCTTCAGCGTGCCGGTCACCGCCACGGGGGCCAACACGACCGCCTCCGGCCGGCTCGATTTTGTTGTCGCGCCGCCAGATGGCGATGGCGCACCGGTCATCAATAGCGCTGCGAGCGCGAGCGAAACGATCGCGCGAGCCTTCAGTTATCAGATCACGGCCACGGGTTCGCCGACGCGGTTCTCGGCGACCGGATTGCCGCCAGGGGTCAGCGTGAATACGACGAGCGGGTTGCTTGGCGGAACGCCGACCGTCGCGGGTACGTTCAACACCCTCATTTACGCCAGTAATGCGAGCGGCACCGGTGGCAGTTCCCTAACGATCGCGGTTTATCCACCGATCCCGGAGATTACGAGCGTGAATCATGCGACCGCCTACGTGGGACGCTCCTTTGAATTCCAGGTCGCGGCGACGAATCAACCAACCAGCTACAGCGCCAGCGGGTTGCCCTCCGGCCTAAAAATCGAGTCCATCAACGGCTTGATCTCCGGTCTGACGAATACGGTTGGCACTTACATCGTGACGATGCGGGCGGGCAACGGCAGCGGCGTGGGTTTGCAGACTTTCACCTTGACGGTGACTCCAGCACCGCCCGAAATCACGAGCCCGGCGACTGCCATCGGCTCACTCGATAAGAACTTCAGCTACCTGATCACGGCCGATGGCAGTCCAAACAGCTTCGCTGCGACGGGATTGCCGCCGGGTCTCGAGGTCGATTCCGCCGTCGGCTTTATCACCGGTAATCCCGCGACGGTCGGCACGTATGATGTGACCATCTCTGCAACGAGCGCCTACGGAACAGGAACAGCACCGCTCAGCGTGACGATCCGGGAAGAGGCGAATTCCCTGCTTAATGTCTCGACCCGGCTCGCGGTCGGAACAGATACCGCCGCTCCCATCGGCGGGTTCATTTCACGGGATCATATCCAAAACGAGTCCTCCTGCGAGGGATCGGCCCTTCGTTAGGCGCATTTGGCGTGCCGGGCGTGCTCGCCGATCCGGTCCTCGAATTGCACGACTCGAGCGGAGCTACGCTCGCAACGAACGACAACTGGAGAGATACGCAAGAAAGCGAAATCGGGGCGACGCTTCCGCCGAGTGCTGACCTCGAGTCAGCCATCGTAATGACTCTGCCGGCCGGCGCCAGCTACACCGCGATTCTGCGCGGAAAAGACAATACGACCGGGGTCGGCCTCGTCGAGGTCTATGACCTGGATGCACAGGCCGATTCCCAGATGGCGAACATCAGCACCCGCGGAGCGGTCGGGACGGAGGACAACGTGATGGTGGGCGGCTTCATTGTTGGTGGACTGAATGGCGCAGGGACGGTGCTGGTCCGTGCGATTGGCCCGTCGCTGGAGGCGTTTGGCCTCACCGATGTGCTGCAGGATCCCGTCCTGGAACTCCACAACCGCGAGGGGGACACGATCGGGAGCAACGACGATTGGCGCGCGACGCAACCCGACGAGATTGAAGCCAGCGGGTTCGCGCCAAGCGATGACCGGGAAGCGGCCATCCTTGCCACCGAGCCGGCCGACGCCTACACCGCGATCGTTCGCGGAGCGAATGGGAGCACGGGGCTCGCCTTGGTCGAGGTTTATCGCCTCCCATAATCTCCCGTCGCCGAGCCCGTTCCGCCGTTGCTTCACGCGCTTCGCGTGTTATCCTTTTCGTTATGCTTTGGCTCGCTCGCTTCCCTGGTTTCTCGCGGTGGTTGACCGGGAATTGAGCCGCCTTGGTTGGTTCTTATGCAAGCGTTTCCGGCGATTTCCAGTGCGGTCGAAAGCCCGGCCATCACCGAGAAAACCGAAACCAAAGAAGCCCTCGATCTCCCTTGGAACGTGGTTGTGCATAACGACCCGGTGAACCTGATGAGCTACGTCACGATGGTTTTCCAGAAAGTCTTTGGTTACCCGAAGGAAAAGGCAGAGGTGCACATGCTCGAAGTGCATCGCAACGGGCGTTCGATTTTGTGGAGCGGCGTGCGGGAGCGGGCCGAATTGTTCGTCCAGCAACTGCACGGCTATCTCCTCCTCGCCACCATCGAGCAGATGAAATAGGATGGAAGTTTTCCGCAACAACGGCGCCCTCGAGATCAGCGAAATCGATCCTTTCCTCGCCGAACTTCTGCGCCAGATCCCGGCGAGCACGAACCCCGAAGCGGTCCCCGCGGCTGAGACGCGTCTCTATAGCGCGCCGGCCGGGCCTAACGAAAAGGAATTCTGCGCCGAGTGGAAACTTTATGTCGAGCCGGGCTTGCGGCGGCATTTCCAGAGCGCGACCGAGGTGGTCGAAACGGATCTGCAACAATTGGGTGAACCAGAGAAGCCGTTTGCCAACAGCGCCCTGCGCATCCCGCGCGAACATTCCGACGCCTGGCTCAACGCGCTCAACCAGGCGCGGCTCGCCATCGCCGCCAAATATGATTTCAGCGAGGCGGAGCTCTGCGATCATTATCGTTCCCCGATCGGTTCCCGGCGCGACCTGAGCCTCTTCCAGGTCAACTTCTACGGCTTCCTCCAGGAATTCATCCTGCGCGAAATGGAGTGCGAGAACACGCCTCCGCCTGACGAATAGCGCTAATTCTGCTGCGAGCTTTGCGGTTAGGCGCTGGTTCCGCCCTGTTCTTTGCGTTCGCGCACCATCTTCATCAGGCGCTCCTTGAGAGCGGCGGACGATTTCGCGGGCCGCAGACTGAGCGCGAAGGCCTCATGCAGACGATAGCATTCGGTGATGAAATCCTCCGCTTTTTGGCCGAACTCGCGCCGTGCCTCTTCAAACTCCCGGCTCTCGCCGTTTTCCAGCGCGCCGATCACATAGAGTCGGGCGCGGTTCTGGAATTCTTCAAAGCTCATCTTTTAGTTCCTTGAGGCCGTCATAGATTTTTTTCAGCCCCAATTCGAGACGGGTTTTTACTGTCCCTAATGGTGTATTCGTTTCTGCGGCGATTTCGCGCTGACTCATGCCGCGAAAAAATGCGAGATCGATCGCCTGCTGCTGGGCCGGAGGCAGGCCATTGATCACCTTGCGAATCAAAACCCGGGTATCGGCGAGATCAATTTCCTCCTCGGTCGCGTTGTGCACCCAGGCGTCGGGCTGCTGTTCGGTTTCGTTCTGCAGACGTTCGCCCGCCCGCAGGTAGGCCTGCCTTTTGCGCAGGCCGTCGATCGCCCGCCGCCGGGCCAGGGTCACCAGCCAGCCGAGCGGTTTTCCCTTTTGGGCGGAGAAATTTTTCGCCTGGTTCCAGAGCTCCATGAAAATCTCCTGGAGCAAATCGTCGGCCTCGGCCTCGTTATGCACGACTCGCAGGATAAGCGCCTTGATGATCCCGCTGTAGCGATCGTAGAACTTGGAAAGCGCTTCGGGATCCTCCTCCTGGATACCGTGCATCAATTCCAGGTCGGTCGGTTCACCGGGCTCGAGTGGCGGGGTGGTCGCCGGCAGACGTGGGCTGGTTTCATCCGGGTCAACGTCGAGTGGGATTTTTGGTCGGCGCGGCATTGCGGTAGCAAAAGAGAGAAGAGGTTAAGCGGAGGCGCGAGCACGTCCACTGCGATTTCACGCGGGGAACGAAAAACGTCGGAACGCGATGCCAGCGAAGGCCGCTGCAATCCTAGCTCTTGTTCCCGGCCATCGGCTGACCGGCGAAGTGCAGCGTCTCGAGAATGTCGCTGCGCAGGCCGAGGAACTCCTCGCTGCTCCGATCGCGCGGCCGTTCCAGATCCACCGGGATGATCTGCTCGATCTTGCCCGGGCGCTGGGTCATGATGACGATGCGATCGCTCATATAAATCGCTTCGTCGATGTCATGGGTCACGAAGAGCATGGTGGTGCCGTGGGCCCGCCAGAGACGGAGCACTTCATCCTGCATCCGCATCCGGGTAAAGGCGTCGAGCGCGCCGAGCGGTTCGTCGAGGAGGAGCACTCTGGGGTGATTGATGAGGGCGCGGGCGAGCGCGACACGCTGCGCCATGCCGCCCGACAAATGATGAGGGAAGGAATTCGCAAACGACTCCAGCCCGACCAGGCGCATGAATTTGTCGACGTCCGCCCGCTTTTCGCGCAACACGCCCCGGGCGCGCGGTCCCGTTTCGATGTTGCGGCGCACCGTCAGCCACGGGAAAAGGTTCGGGTCCTGAAAGACCAGCCCGCGTTCGGCACTCGGTCCGGTGATCGGTTCCGCGCCGATGGACAGCTCGCCTGTCGTCGGCGCGATGAGGCCGGCGATCATTCGCAGCAAAGTCGATTTTCCGCAGCCGCTCGGGCCCACGATCGAGACCAGTTCGCCCGCCGCGATCGAGAGCGAGACGTCGTCCAAAGCCAGCGCGCCCGGAGTGATTCCGCCGTCTGGCGAAACGAATTCCTTCGAGACGTGCCAAATCCTTAATGACGCCGCCTCCTGAGCGTCCACCCCCGGTTCTTCGGTCACCATTTGATCACGCCCTTTTGCCAGACGAGGACCCGATCGCGCAGCTTAAAGAGCAGGGTCATGATGGTGGAGAAGAAAGCCGCCATGATGATGAGCGCGCCGTAGACCTTGCCGTACTCCGCCCAACCCTGTGCCCAGGCCACATACCAGCCGAGACCGGATTTTACACCGACCGTCTCCGCCACGACGAGAGTCAAGAACGAGGTGCCCAGTCCCATGAAGAGGCCGATAAAGATGTTCGGCAACGCAGCCGGGATCGCGACCCGGAAAATCAGGTAGAGCCGGCTCGCCCCGAGCGTGCGCGCCACGTCGAGGTAGGAGGCGCGCGTGTTCGAAATGCCAGAGGCAGTCAGCATCGTGACCGGAAACCAGACGGCGAGCGCGACCAGCCCGACGGCCGAGAACAAGGCCGAAGGCGCAATCACCATCGCGAGCGGAATCCAGGCAGTGGCCGGAATCGGTCCCACGATCTTGAGCAGGGGCATCCCCCAATAACGGGCATGCGGGAACCATCCGATCGTGACCCCGGTGATGAGGGCGACGGTGACGCCGATCGCATAACCACCGAGGAGCAAAATAAGAGAGTGCCAGGTGCTGTCGAAGAGCAGGGCGCGGTCGCTGGCGAGCGCGCCCATCACGCCTTCCGGGCCGGGAAAATAGGGAAGCGGCAGCAATCCCAGACACGACGTGACCAATTCCCAGACGGCGAGAGTGAAGACCGCGACGCCCAGGATGGGGCACATCTGGCGCATCCAGCGCCGCAGCGGCATGGAATAAATCTGTCCCGCCGCCAACACCACCCCGAGACAAAACATGAAGCGGAGCAGGGTTGGGTAATAATTGGTCGGAAAGAGCGGCTCGCTTTTCGGAATGAAATAGTGCACCGCGAGCCCGATCGCTGCCGCCACCGGAATGGCGAGGAGCGTTTGTGGGCGCGACTTGATCACCCCTTTGAGTTGCGTCCTGGCGGTCGGAGCCTCCGAGCGCGGCCGGGAAGCGGCTTCGTCGAGCGGGGCCACTCGTTCCATTTCCTTTGATGCGCCATTCATGGTTAACGCGGCGTATGTTTCAGTAATGGATATTGGCGAGGGAACGGGTTCGGTTAGTCGGTGGTCACCCCAAGGGTAAGGAACCCGATTTAAAACTACAACAATAACCTTCGCTTATGGAACTGTCTGTCCGACCGTTCTTGTGCCGAAAAGTTTCTCCCCGGTGACACGAGCGTTTGGCCTGCCGAACCGGGGAAAGTTTTTGCGTCCCGCCTTTCTCTCTTCACGGCCAGTTGCGGCCAGGAGGTTAGGCCGGGACCGCGTCGTCTATGGCGCGGGAGTTGCAGAGAAATTTCGCTTGAAACCTTTTTGCGGCGTTGCCAGCCGGCCCGCTCCCGGGCAATCTCAGGGAAATGATTCACGATCCCCTTGAAATCCGGCACCTGCGCTACTTCCTCGCCGTCGCGGAAGCGGGCAGCTTCAGCCGGGCGGCCGATCGCCTCGGCCTCTCCCAGCCCAATGTTTCCCAGCAGATGCGCGATCTCGAGACGGCCCTGCGCGTCGATCTCTTTCAACGCCGCGGGAAGCGCATCCTGCTCACCTCCGCCGGTCTCATTTTCAAGGAGCACGCTCGTTCCATCCTGCGCCAGATCGAGAATTTCCTCCAGGAACTGAGCGTCGAACCGGGCCAGATGCGGGGCGCGCTCCATCTCGGCGTCGTTCCGATTCTCAACGTCGCCCTCATCCCGCAACTCCTCGGAGAATTTGCCGCCACTCATCCGGCCGTCAGCCTCAACGTCGAAGAGATTTCCTCGACCGAAATCGAGACTGCCCTGGAAGAAGGGCGGATGGATGTCGGACTCGGTTTTCTCACCCGCCATTCGCCCAACCTGCATTACGAGCGGCTCTGCACCGATCAGTTTGCCCTCATCGTTCCCACCCGCCATCCCTGGGCCAGGCGACGCGTCATCGAACTTTCGGAATTGCATCAGACCCGCATCCTGCAGCTCCCCGACAACTTCGTCATGCGGCGGATGAGCGACGCGATCTGCCGCGAGCATCAAGTGCGCCCGCGCATCGTGGCCGAGATCAACGCCATCGAGACGCTGCTCCGTTCGCTCGCTCCGCTCAAAGCCGCCGCGCTCATGCCGAAGATTGCCCTCCGCGGCACCTCGGGCCTGACCGCCATCCGCTTGAAAGGGAAAAACCTGGCGCTCGAAATCGGCCTCCTCCGCCTGATCGATTCCGGGTCGAGCAGCGCGGTCGAGGAGTTTACCAAACTGGCCCGGTTCGCCGTTCCCAAAATCATCCGGCAATAGTCCAGTGGATCAATTGAATTGAGAGCGCCATCGGTAGCAACGGAATGGACGCGCCGAAGCGCGTCCCTCCGGAGGGACATGCTTCCGCATGTCCAGGCTCTGAGGTGGCGGTCTCGCTTTTTCTGATACACGGCACTGAGATACCGTCCCGCTGCTGCTCGTTAGGCAGCGGTTTGCGCTCCCCGGTGCGGAGCGCAAAAAACGCACAGCAAATCCCAAGAGAGGCCGAGAGTCTCCATCCCCCGCAGCTAATCTGGCGGCGTGAAACGAACCAAGCCTTCGCTCACGGAAAAGGCGCGGCGACCAGGCGAAAGCGGCTCCTCATGACCCCGGGGTCAAAGCGCCCGGGCACGCTCATGAGCCGCACGCCTGCTCGGGCAAAGAAGGCGTGGGCTGTTGCGGCCAGTGTCGGCGGCAACGGCCGGTTTCACTGAGCACTGCATCTCAACCACTAACCTAACGAATCATGGACTACATTGTTGTCATCCTTGCCGCCGCCTTCATTGCCGGCTACGCCCTCGTCGTCGGTCGGATCGTTTTCAAGAGCAAGTAAACTCTCGCCAGCGCGCGGGTCGCGGGTCATCGTGACCGCTTGGCCCGGCGCGCGAAGACTCCACCGAATTCCAATCCCGGTTTCGGCTTGCGCGCCGAGGAGTTTGTCCTTGTCGCGGGCGAGCCGGTCGCCTTTGCCGCCGAGACCGATCCGGACCCGCGCAACATCGACCATTTTTGGATCACGATTCGCGCCGGACGTTTCGGTTTGCTGCGGATTTCGGTCAGTACCTCTTCGCGCAAACATGCCCTCGCCGGGTTCGATCCGCGCATGCGTCTTGGGCGGCTGACCTCAACCTGGAGTGAGCTGCCGCCGAGCGGCGTCTTTCCGGTCGCGGGCCTCAATTACGCCCAGCTCGAAAGCGCGCAGCCGGTCGACTATCGCGCAACGGAACGGCCGGTCCTCGAGAAGCTGCTCGCTGAAAAGGCGGGCCGCGCCGTTTTTGTCGAAGGGTGGGGCGCCGTCTATCTGCGCGATCAGCTCGGCATTCACCAGGTTCACAGCCGGCGCGCCAGCAGCAGCGTGCCGACCGATCATGTCGGGCGCGACGGCGCGCTGCGCTTTTACTTTCGGGAGGACAACACCGCCGAGATGTTGCTCTTCAAGTACGCCGGCCAGGCCTGACCCGGAGCAGGCGCAGTCCGTTCAGGACCACGACCACGGTACTGCCTTCGTGTCCGACAACGCCGAGGGCGAGCTTGATCTTCTGGGCGAGCGCGAAGGTCACCAGAACCGCGACCGTGCCTAACGAGACGACGAGATTCTGCCGGATGATGCGCCGGGCGCGCCGGCTCAAACGCAGGGCGGTCGGGACATTTTCAATCCGGTCGTGCATCAGGATGACGTCGGCCTGGGCGAGGGCGGCGTCCGATCCGCGGGCGCCCATCCCGAGGCCGACGTCGGCTGCGATCAGGCTCGGCGCGTCGTTGATCCCGTCGCCCACCATCGCAACCGTTTTGCCTTCCTGGCGCCAGCGATGGATCCATTCCAGCTTTTCGTTAGGCGTGAGATCGGCGTGCACTTCCGCGATCCCGGCGGCCTGCGCCACCATCTCGGCGGCGGCGGCGCGGTCGCCGGAGACGAGCGCGACCGAGTTGCCTTCGCGCCGGAGGGTGGCGATGACCGCGGGGGTATCGGGCCGGAGCCGGTCGCGCAGATAGATGACCCCGAGCAGGACCTCGCGCGCAACCCACACTTCCGCTTCCGCGCCGCTCGAGGGAAAAGGGCTGGGGTCGAAACCCCGCTCTTCCATCAGGCGGCGGCTGCCTAGTGCCACCAGGTCGGAGCCAATCCGCGCTTCCATCCCGAAGCCGGGGAGGTTGGTCACATCCTTCGATTCGACCGGGAGGAGGCCGCGCCGTTCCGCCTCGGCCACGACCGCGCGGGAGAGGGGATGAGTCGAGTTTTGGGCTACCCCCACGGCGGCGGCGAGCGCTTCTTCCGCTGTCGTTAGGCCGGCAGTTTCAATTCGGGCCACCTCCAGCTCGCCTGTTGTCAGGGTACCGGTTTTGTCGAAGGCGAAATGATTCACGCCGGCGAGCGTTTCCACCGCCACCCCGCCACGGAAGAGGATGCCGTTGCGCGCCCCGGCCGCGATCGCGACGAGGATGGCGGAGGGAATCGAGAGGACGAGCGCGCAGGGGGAAGCGACGACGAGGAGCGTCATCATGCGATAGACCGCGCGCGCAAACGGCTCGTGCTGCCAATGGAGGAGGAAGGCGAGAAAGAGAACGCTCCCGGTCAGGATCGTGACCGTGTAATAGCGCGTAAAGGTGTCGGTGAAACGCTGCGCCGGCGCCTTCTGTTCGCGCGCGCTCTCGATCAATTCGATGATGCGTTGGACCGCGCTTTCGCTCGGGAGATGGAGCACCCGCACCACGGCGCGGCCTTCCAGGTTCATCGTCCCGCCGCTCACCCGGTCGCCGACTCGTTTGGAGACCGGCAAGGCTTCACCCGTGAGGGCGGATTCATCGGCCGAGGTCGCGCCTTCCGTCACCTCGCCGTCGACCGGGAAAAGCTCACCCGGCTTGACCAGCAGATCGTCGCCTATGCCTAACGAGTCGGTGGGAACTTCAATCCACTCGCCGTTCTCGCGCCGGCAGGCAGTTTCCGGCGCGGCCTTGAGGAGGGAGTCGATCGTCTGCTCGGTGCGATAATTGGCGAAGCGCTCGAGCGCGTTGCTGAGCGAGAAAAGGAAAAGGAGTGTCGCCCCTTCCACCCAGGCGCCGATCCCGGCCGCCCCGAGCGCGACCACGATCATGAGCAGGTTGATATCGAACTGCCCGCGGCGCAGCTCGCCCGCCAGATCGATGGAGGCGAACCAACCTCCGCTCAGGTAAGCGGCGATGAAGAACGGCACCGCCGCCAGCGCTGGGACCCCGAGCTTCGGAAGGAGGAAACCGCCCAGAGTGCAGAGCCCGCAAAAGATCGCCAGGGCCAGCATGACGCGATGCCGGGGTTGGGTTTTCGTTAGGGGCCAGTCCATTCCGATGGTTCGAAAGTGAATCGCGATCGGGGCACCCGTCACGCCAAACTTTTGCCGATCGCCTCCTGACCTCCTCTCCGCCCCGCCATCAGGTCGAGTCGAACCCTGGCCCGATTGACAGGGGAAGAGAGCGCTGATAGGGACGGGCATGTCGGCATCCCAATCCGCTGGGACGACGTCGCTTCCGCCGCTTCTTCGGTCCATCCCGTTCGTTGCCAGCGCCGCGTCGGTCTGCATCGGGGCGTTGGTCCTGGTCGGTTGGACCTTCGATCTTGAGACCCTCAAGCACGTCTCGCCGGGCTTTGTCGCCATGAACCCGCTGACCGCGATTTCGTTCATTTTGTCGGGCGCGGCGCTCGCTCTTTTCCTCTTCTTCCCGACCGCCCGCGCGGGGGTGCTGGCGACCAGAGCCCTGGCTCTGCTCATCGTCTGGATCGGAGTGGTGAAACTCGCCACTCTCATCGGTGGCTCGGCCGATCAGAACATCGATACCTGGTTCTTCACCGCGAAGCTGAGCGAGCCGGGACAGCTTTTGCCAAACCGGATGGCTCCCAATACGGCCGTCAACTTCGTCATTACCGGTCTCGCGATCCTCAGCCTTCATCTCCCGCAATCGCGCCTCTGGCTCGGCCAGTCGTGTGCGATCCTCCTCGGCTTTGGGGCGCTTCTGCCCCTCGCCGGCTATGCCTATGGCGTCTACAGCTTCACCGGCTTCGGGTCTTTTATCCCGATGGCCCTGCACACCGCGTTCACTTTTTTCTCTCTCGCCATCGGTATCTTTTTCGCCATCCCGGAGGCGCCGCTCCCGCAAATCTTCGCCTCCAACGACCCCGGCGGGGTGATCGCGCGCCGACTGCTTCCCTTGTCCGTCTTGCTCACGCTTTCCCTGGGTTGGTTGCGCCTCTGGGGCGAACGCCGCGGTTATTATGAGAGCGAATTCGGGACGCTCCTCTTTGCCATCGCCCTTTGTCTCATCTTCGTCGTGCTCGTGCGCTGGACCCTGGGAACGGTGACTCGCCTCGAGCATGAACGGGCCGAAGCCCAGTTGCGCATCGCGGAGATGAATCGACGCAAGGACGAAATGGTGGCGGTCGTTTCCCACGATCTCTGCTCACCGCTGACCGGGTTCCGGATGGTGGTCGACATGCTGCGCGCGGCCGAGGCCAAGCCGGACGATAGTCTGCTCAACCTGATGGATCATTCCGCCCGCCGCATGGTTTCGATGGTGCGCGGCCTGCTCGATTCCACCCAGGCGCGGCCGAGCGACGAAGTGCACCTGGAATACACCGATCTGCGCCTGAGCGACGTGGTGCGGGACTCGATGGAGCCGCTTTTGATCAACGCCAACGCCAAGCGGATCCGCTTTCTGCTCGACATCGCCGCGGACGAACCGACCCTGCGGGCGGATCACCTTCGAGTTGCGCAGATCTTTAACAATCTGCTTTCCAATGCCGTCAAGTTCACTCCGGAGGGCGGCAGCATCGAGGTCAAAATCGAACCGGCTTTCGCGGGTGTGCGCGCTCAAGTGCACGATACCGGGGTGGGCATTTCCGAAACCGACCTGCCCCATGTCTTCGAGAAATACTATCAGGGAAGCAGCCAGCCGACGGCGGGCGAACCCGGGACTGGAATCGGGCTGGCGGTCGCGCGCGAAATGGCCCTGCTTCACAATGGCTACATCAGGGTCGAGAGCGAAAGCGGCGCCGGCTCCACCTTTACGGTCTATCTGCCCGACGGCATCCACGCCGCGGCTGCCTGAGGCGGGAGCTCGAGGAGTGCGATTTTCAGTGCGACGGCCGCCGAACCGGTGGCTTGAGCTGCCCGTGGGCCTGCAGAAGCTGCACCCGCGCGTTTTGCAGGCGCTCGATCATGACCGCGCTCATCCGCTTGAAAAGCTCGTAGCCTAACGACGGCTCGCGCTCGCAGTATTCGCGCAGGATCGTGCCGTAGAAAAAAATCGCTTCGGTCGGCCTGGTCGCGCGGGCGTCGAAATGCCAGACGTAGGGTGGGAAGAGCCAGGACCAGCCGACCAGTTTGCCGGGCCCGACCCGTTCGACCACGATCGGGTCCCCTTCGCTGTCGAGCGATTCGAGCACGACTTCGCCTGCCTCGACGAGATAGAAGCGGTTCGCAAATTCGCCCTGGCGAAAAAGGTAATCCTCGGCGGAGAAATGTTTCGCCATCGCGCAATCGGCCAGGAGCTTGATGTGATGCGGGCGCAGACCGACGAGGAAGGGGTGCAATTCCACCCGGGTCTCGAGGGGCTCGCGTTCTGGTGCGGACTTGGTGGCCATCAGATCAGCTCGTGTTGTTTTTCCCGCACGACAAAGACCGGGCAGGGAGCGGTGCGCACTACGCGCTCGGTCGTGCTGCCGATGCAGAAATGTTTCCAGCCAGTGTAGCCGTGGGTCGCGATCACAATCAAATCGGAATCGAGCTCCCGGGCCGCCTCGACGATCTCATGCGCGGCCAGGCCGGTCCGGACCGCGGTCTGCACCGGGGACGACTGGAGCAGAGGTCGGGCGACAAGGGCTTGCATCGCTTTCTCCGCGTTCTCCAATTCCTCCTCGGTGTAATCGAAATAGGGCGCGACCTCGGGGTAGGGCGGGACGCTGGGCTGCACGATATGCAAAAGCGTGATTTCGCCGCCGAAGTGTTGCGCGAAGCGGTCCGCGTAGCGCAGAGCCTGTTCGGACGGATCGGAAAAATCCACCGGCACGAGAATCCTTTTGAGGTGGATCGCCGCCCGGGATGGGCTGGGCAATGTGGTTGGTTCCATAATGGATGAGATTAATCCGACCCATCGCGGTTTGGCTGCGCGCCGCTTGCGAATTCCCGATCATTTTTTGGCGCAAGAATGTAACCCCCTCGCGCTCCCAATGAGCGGCGGCGTCGCTCCCGGGATGAACGCCGACCTCGGCCCCGGGCCCCGGCCTGCCTAGCGAATTCGACAAGGGCACGGGAAATTTGGCCTAACGAGAAGGTAGTTGCCCGGAAAAGCTTGCCACCGCCCGCTGGAGCGGAGACGTTGCCCTGCCATGAGCGACCCGAGCGAGATGGAAGGACGAGCCCAGGCCAACCGCGAGTTGGTCGATGCCCTGCGCCGCTCCAAATTGTTTCGCGATTACGAGCGCGTCTTTGCCCAGGCTACCGGGCTGCCCCTCGTCCTCCGCCCGCTCGAATACTGGCAACTCGCCCATCACGGGAAGCGGAATGAAAATCCCTTCTGCGCTCTCCTCGCCGAAAATCCAAAGACGCTCGCCGTCTGTCTCCAGGCACACGATGAAATGATCCGCCACACCGGCGACGTGCCGACGACGGTGACCTGCCCTTTTGGCCTGACCGAGACGGCCGTCCCGCTCAAGCTCGGCCAGGAAGCGATCGGCTACCTTCGCGTCGGGCAGGTCCTGCGCCGCTCGCCCAGCCAGGCCGACACCAAGAAAGCCGGGCGCGCGATTGAGCATGCCGGGGCCTCCTTCAGCCCGGCCCTGCGCCGGGCCTGGGAAAAGAACCCCTTCATCCCGACTGAGCGCTACAACGCCATCGTCCGGCTCCTGACTTTCTTCGCCGACCAGCTTTCCAATTTGAGCAACCAACTCCTGGTCGAGGAACAAAACCAGGAACCCGACCTTGTCGTCAGGGCACGGCACTACATCGAGACGCACAAGAGGGAAAAGGTCTCGCTCCCCGCGGTCGCGGCCGCGGCCGGAGCCAGCGTTTTCCACTTCTGCAAAGTCTTTCACAGGAGCACCGGGCTGAAATTTACCGATTACCTCGCGCGGGTGCGGGCGGAGGAAGCGCGCAGCCAGTTGCTCAATCCGAACCGGCGCATCAGCGAGATCGCCTACGACGTCGGCTTTCAATCGCTCACCCAGTTCAATCGCACCTTCCGTCGCATTTACGGACAATCGCCGAGTGAGTTCCGGGAGCGGCTCCATCCCAGGACCGGGGCGGCCAAATCGCGCGCCCGGAAGTAGCCAAAAAAAGCCGCTCATTTGGCAACAAACGCCGGGCAACCCGGCGGGCGTCCTCTTATTTTTCTTTGTTAAAGGAAGAAAAATGAAAGAAAAAATCATCCTGCTGGTGGATGCCGACGCCGATTGTGGGGGCGCGGTCTTGGAAGCGGCGTCGCGGCTGGGCCATGGCGTCCGCCTGAGCCGGGACAGCGGGGAGGCCTTTCGCTTTTTCGAACGCGAATTCGATCGGGTCGACAGCCTGATTGTCGACGTCGATCCGGGCGATCGCGGATTGGCCCTGCTC
This sequence comes from uncultured Verrucomicrobiae bacterium, assembly GCA_963772915.1. Taxonomy (GTDB): domain Bacteria; phylum Verrucomicrobiota; class Verrucomicrobiia; order Chthoniobacterales; family UBA10450; genus Palsa-1392. The sequence goes on along the minus strand of CAVYZI010000009.1, from coordinate 74,387 downwards.
ACGGCGGTCAGCGCCTTGCATCGCCGTCCGCCCATTCTCGTTCTGACCGCGCTGGAAGAGAGCCACCTCGAACCGGTCGTGGCGCACTACGGCGCGGTCGGCTGCCTCGGGAAACCCATTTCGATCGATCGCCTGCACGCCGCCATCGAACGCATCACGCGCCCTGAAGAGGAGGACGAAATCTCATCCGATCCCTGGGGACACCCCCGCGAGACGGAGGAAGAGGTGGAAAATGGCGCTCCTGCCTAGGATGGCGATGATCCCGCTGAGGGCTCTCTTGCTTCTCGGCCTAACGACCATGGCGGCCGGCGCCGCCACCCGGCCGACTTTGGTCACCCCGCCCCGCCCGCTCACTTTCGCCAACGTCCGGGCCTACTTTTCCGACACGCTCGGTTTCCGGCCGACCGAAGTGCAGAAGCGCTGCGTGATTTTCTACGAGGGCGAATGGGTCAGCCCCAAAGTCTACAACTACTGTGTCATCATCGTCGAAAACTCCGATAAAGATTTGCAGGTCACCTTTTACATCACCGACGACCACGAGATGAACTGGGTGCACGAATTTCTCCAGAGCCCGTTTTTCACCCGGAGCGAGTCGGAGAACCTTTATCGCCTCCTCAATCGTGGCCGCCACGCAAAAGCGGAGCGGGTTGGCCGCTTTCGGGTCGATCTCAACCACTGGGAACCGCGCCACGCCGAGATCATCGCCGTCAGCTTCACCCCTCTGCGCGCGGCCGCGCGCTAAACGGAATCTCTTTCGGCCCGCGATTGTGCAACGGCGCTCCCGTTGCTAAGCCATGAGCGTGAACCAATCTTCTCCGCCCGCGGCGCCCACTCGCCTAACGAATTCGCCTGCTACCGCTCCTCCCGAACGCGCGGACGAGGTCATGCTCGAGGGGCCGCATTCGCGCTTTGACGAGTTTTTCACCCTCATCCGGATCATGGCGGATTTTCTGCGCGGCTTTCGCGTTCTCCATTTCGTCGGGCCCTGCGTCACGGTCTTCGGTTCCGCGCGCATCCAAGCCGGCACCCCGGAATACGAGCTGGCGCAAAAAATGGGCGCCGGCATCGCCCGCCTCGGGTTCACCGTCATGACCGGCGGCGGGCCCGGGATCATGGAAGCGGCCAACCGGGGCGCGAGGGAAGTCGGCGGCCGCTCCGTCGGCTGCAACATCAGGCTGCCCTTCGAGCAGGCGCCTAACGAATACCTCGATCGCTGCGTCACTCTCTATTACTTCTTCGTCCGCAAAGCGCTTCTCGTGAAATATTCCTACGCCTTCGTTGTCATGCCCGGCGGCGCCGGCACGCTCGACGAACTCTTCGAAGCGCTCACCCTCATCCAGACGGGCAAAATCCAGAACTTCCCCATCGTTGTCATGGGCACGGATTACTGGCGCGAGCTGACCGATCTGCTCGCGAAAATGGGACGCCTCGGCACGATCGGTCCGGCCGACCTGAACCTGGTTTACGTGACCGATTCGGTCGAGGCGGCGCTCGAGCACATCCGCGCGAAAGCGATCGAGCCCTTTGGCCTCAAGCGAGTCCCCCGGCGGCATCTTCCCTGGCTGGGCGAGCGGGGATTGAACACCGCCACCCCTTGAAATCGCGCTTTTTCCTTCCCTCGAAGTCGCTGGCACTTTAGAACCTCCCACACCAATGGCCTGTGCCTGTGGTGTGTGTATGAAAACTGACGTCCTGATCATTGGCGCGGGCCCCGGCGGCGCCGCGGCGGCCATGTTTCTTCTGCGCCAAGGGATCGTCCCGGTCATCCTCGAACAGGAGGAGTTCCCCCGCTTCCACATCGGTGAATCGCTCACCGGCGAGGCGGCACAGTTGCTCCGTCGTCTTGGCCTCGAGAAAAAAATGGAGGAGATGGAAAACCCGGTGAAGCACGGTGTCGTCGTCTACGGGGCAAATGCCGCCGCGGCCTGGTTCGTAGGAGTCACCTCGCGCGATGAAAATTGGAACCTGCACGACAACATCACCTGGCAGGTCCGGCGGAGCGAGTTCGACCGGATGATGCTGAACGAGGCGCTGAGTCGTGGCGCCAGGCTCCTCCCCGGGAGGGCGGTCAAGGCGCTGAAGAAGGATGGCGCACTCGCCGGTATCCGAATGCGTCACCGCGACGGTCGCGAGGAAGATATTGAGACCAAAGTCGTGCTCGATTGCTCCGGACAGGCGACTTTTCTGGCAAATCAAAAGGTGACCGGTCCCAAATATGTCGGCAGCTACGACAAACAGGTCGCTTTCTTCACCCATGTGCGCGGAGCGATTCGCGGGCCCGGAACGGAGGGGCCGGAGGCGAAGGACAACACGCTCATTTTCTACGACAAAAAGTTTCATTGGGGCTGGTTCATCCCGATCGACAAGGAAGTGGTGAGCCTCGGGATGGTCGTGCCGGGCGAAGAATTCGTCCGCCGGAAGCAGACGCCGGAGGAATTTTTCCGGAGCGAATTCTTCAAGATCAATCCGGAGATCGGGCGGCGCATTCCCCAGCTCGATATGGTCGAAAAAGTGCACGTGATTCCGAATTACTCCTATCAGGTGCGCGGCTTCTGCGGGGAAGGGTTCATCTGCATTGGGGACTCGCATCGATTCATCGACCCGATCTTTTCCTTTGGCGTGACGGTCGGGATGCGCGAAGCCGAATTCGCCGCCCCGATTGTGCGCCAGTATCTGGAGGGGAAATTAGAGGGGAAAACGAACCCCTTCGAAGAGCACCAGATGCGGTGCGAGATGGGGATCGATAATCTCGAGGACATGATTGATGTCTTCTGGGAACACCCGGTTGCCTTCGCCATGTTCGTTTACGCGCGTTACGTCGAGGAGATGTCGGATGCGTTCGCGGGCCGGGTCTACGACTTCGAACATCAACCTTCGCCCTTGGTCATGTCCCTCCGCACCGTCCTGAAACGAACGCGCGAATACCACGCGGACGATTATTCGATCCCGATTGGTTCGCGCTATCATCCGGAGCGCGCGCCGCTCTGGGCCTCGAATTCACCCGTGCCGGGAACGGAGCAATGGGTGGCGCGCGGCGCCGGGTGTTGACCGGCGCCCGGCAGTAGCGCCTCGGTCTCTCCCCTCGCTGGGCGAGCGAGAATTAAGGACTGGGAGGCTGCGATCTTGACACCACTGCACCACTGCACCACCGTGAGCCCATGAGACTGACCGTGAATCTGGAAAACGATCTTTATGCTCTGGCCAAATCCATCGCTCGCGCGGAAGACTGCACGATCAGCGCGGCACTCAACCGGCTGCTGCGAAACGCACTCCCCGGGGGGGCCGGGAGCAGCAAAGCCGCCTCCATGAAGCCCCGGATGCGAAACGGCCTCGCCATCTCCCGCGGACGGGTGCCAGTGACCGCCGATCTGGTGAAACAGCTGGAGGCGGAGGACGACGGCCCATGACGTGGCTGCTGGATGGCAACGTGCTGGTGGCGCTGATGGTGGATTCTCACATTCACCACGACCGGGCACACCGCTGGTTTGCCGGGCTGCGGCGGGATCGCTTCGCCACCTGCGCCATCACCCAGGGGACGCTGCTGCGGGTGCACATGAAGGTGGCGGCGGATCGCAGTGCTGCCGCCGCGTGGAAGGCTCTGAAACGGCTTGCGGCCCATCCGAAACACGAATGGTGGGGCGATAATTTGAGTTACCTGGAAGTGCCGCACCGTCATCTCCCGGACGCCGCCGGGGTGACGGATGCGTGGCTGGCGGAGTTCGCCCGCCGGCGGGGCGCAAAGGTGGCCACGCTCGATTCCGCCCTTTCCATCCTGCACCCGGAAGCCGCCCTCCTGCTGCCGGCGTGATCGGGAGGGATGCGAGCGCGACGGGAGACAGACCGCGCACTCTGTCGTCCGCGTCTCCGAACGAGCAGCGGAAGGGGCTGAGGGACGGAGCAAACATGTTTCGCCAAATCCGCTCTCATCGGTGAAATTTGTGGATTATTTCAATCACCCCAAGCAACCGGGACCGCATATTGAGTGGCTTTGCTTTACCGCCAGGGTTGCCTGTCGAACGGCGATATCTTGTCGGCGTCTCGGGCGGGCGCGATTCGGTTGTGCTGCTGCACTGGCTGCTGTCGTTAGGCTTTGGCCGGCTCATTGTCTGCCACTTCGAGCACGGCTTGCGCGGGCGGGCGGGGAAGGCGGATGCGCGTTTCGTCGAACGGCTGGCGCAAAGGCACGGCCTGGAATTTGAGCTCGGCGCCGCTGATGTCGGCGCGCTCGCAAAGGAAAGGAAACAATCGATCGAGACGGCGGCGCGGCAGGAACGGCTGGCGTTTTTTGAGCGGGTGGGCCGGCGCCGGCGTTGCCTAACGATCTTTCTCGCGCACCAGGCGGATGATCAGGTCGAAACGTTTTTGCTCAATCTCTTCCGCGGCGCCGGCGGGCGCGGGCTCGGCGCGATGCGGTCCGAGATCAACTTATGGTTCGCTTGAAATTGTGCGGCCGCTTCTCGGCGTCTGGCGCTCTGAGATCGATCGTTATCTCGCGGAGCATCGGCTGAAATTTCGCGACGACGCGACGAACGAAGAGTTGTTCGCGCGGCGCAATCGTCTGCGACGCCAGATCATTCCGGGACTGGAAAAGCAGTTTGGCCGGAACCTCCGGAAAACGATCTGGCGCGCGGCCACGCTGCTCGCGGAAGAGGAGGAATACATGGCGTCGCAGCTGCCGGTCGGCCTAACGACTCAGGCGGAGCTGACGGTGAAGGAGATCGCGGCCCTGCCCGTCGCCCTGCAACGCCGCACGATTCGTCGCTGGCTCGGGGAGCAGGGGATCGTCGATCTCGCATTCGACGACATTGAGAGCGTTCGGCAACTGCTCGCGGGTGGCGCGCCCGCCAGGATCAACCTGCCCCGCGATCGCCATGCCCGCCGGCGCGCCGGGAAAATCTTCCTCGAGTAAGAGCGCAGCGCGGCGAAGTCGGAGAATTTGGCTCTTGGCAAACTACTGCGGACGAGTGACGAAGGGTGATGCTGAAAGTCCCTGTCGTTCGTCGCACGGTTCTGGTGGCGCTCCTTTTCCTCACGCCGTCATTCGCGCGGGCCGAGGACGATCTGCAGGTCTTCCTCGAGAAAACGCTGGCTGCGGCGCGCGAGAAGGATCGCCTCCCCGCCGTTGCCGGGCTGATTCAGATTGACGGCAAGCTTGCGGCCGAAGCGGCGCTGGGGGTGCGCGCTCTCGGCCATTCCGAGACGGTCACGACCGACGATCGCTGGCACATTGGCTCCGACACCAAGGCTTTCACCGCCACGTTGATCGCGCGCCTGGTCGAACAAGGCGTCCTCCACTTCGACGACACGCTGGCGGCCTCTTTCCCTGCTTTCGCGGCCGATATGAACCCCGCCTATCGCAAGTTGACGTTGACACAGCTCTTGAGTCACACCGCCGGTCTGCCGTCGCTGACCGATGACAAGGAGCTGCCGCCGTTCATGGCCGTGATCAAATCGGCCAACGGGGTGAAGGCGCAGCGCGAGGCGATCGCGCGTAAATATTTGACGATGCCGCCAGCCTCCAAAGCCGGCGAGTTCGCCTATTCCAATCTCGGTTTCATCATCGCCGGCGCGATCGCCGAGGCGCGCACCGGCAAGACATGGGAAGATCTTATCCGCGAGCAGATCTTCGCGCCGCTCGGGATCAGCCACGCCGGCTTCGGTCCGCCGGGGACGCCGGGGAAATTCGATCAGCCCTGCGGTCACAAGGAAGATGCAGGCAAACTCGTCGCGCTCGATCCCGCGAGCGCCGAAGCCGACAATCCGCCGGCACTCGGTCCCGCCGGCACGATTAACATCGCGCTAAAGGACTGGCTGCTCTTCGCCCAGGATCAGCTCGACGGAGTGCACGGGCGCGGCAAACTCCTGAAGCCGGAGACCTATCGCACGCTGCACACGCCGGTGACCGGCAACTACGCCCTCGGCTGGGGCGCGAAGCTCGGCCCTGATGGCGCGCCTCTGCTTCTCACACATACCGGGAGCAACGGATTTTGGGTGGCCGACATCCGCATCATGCCCCGGCACGACATGATTTTTCTCCTCGCCACGAACGCCGGCAACGACGCCGCCAACGAGGCGGTCAAAGACATCGGACAGCCCTTGAAAGATCGTCTCAAACCATTCGAGTGAGACGGCGGATCATGTTAGAGATCGTTCAATCGATGGGTGTCTTCTTCCTGCGTTCCTGATTCAATTTCCGAAGAATGAGTTCCTCTGTCCGTGTTCGTTTCGCACCTTCGCCCACCGGTTATTTGCACATCGGGGGGGCGCGCACCGCGCTTTTCAACTGGCTCTACGCCCATCACACCGGCGGCAAGCTGATCCTTCGAATTGAGGATACCGATCAGGCCCGCAACACCGCCGAAGCAGCTCAGGCGATCTACGATGGACTCCGCTGGCTTGGTCTCGAATGGGATGAGGGCCCGAACCACGGCGGGGATTTCGGCCCCTATTTTCAAAGCGAACGCAACGCCATCTACGAGCGCCATCTCGCCAGGCTGGAGGCCGACGGCCATCTTTTCGAGGACAACGGCGCGATTCGTTTCCGCTCGCCGCGCGAGCATGTCGTGGTCGACGACATCGTCTGCGGCAAAATCGACTTCGACCTCTCGAACGAGGAAACGCATCCCGACATGACGATCCGGCGGCCGGATGGCTCCTGGATTTTTCATTTCGTCAACGTGGTCGACGACCTCGAGATGAAAATTAGCCACGTCATCCGGGGCGAAGATCATCTCTCCAACACGCCCAAGCACATCGAGCTTTACCGCGCGCTTGGCGCCGAGCCGCCGCGTTTCGCGCACATCCCGCTCATCCTCAACCTGGATGGCTCGAAGATGAGCAAGCGCGACGCCGGCGCGAGCCTCAACACCTACATCGAGGAAGGTTTTCTGCCCGAAGCGGTGCGCAATTACCTCTGCCTCCTCGGCTGGTCGCCGAAGGACAACCGCGAAAAAATCGAGCTGGAAGAGGTCGTTAGGCTATTCGAGCTCGAGAAGATCCATCGCAAGAATGCTTCCTTCGATCTCGCCAAATGCACCTGGCTCAACGGCGAGTATGTGCGCGAGCTGCCGGAAGTGCGTTTCCGTGCCCTCGCCATGGTCGCGCTCGCCAAGGCCGGGATCGGGACGGCGGATTATCCGCCCGACTACGTGGAGGCCGCGCTCGATACCTGCAGAGGAAAAATCCGAATCTTCAGCGAGCTGCCGGCCTATTGCGGTTTCTATTTCACGGACGAAATCCATTACCAGCCGGAGGGCATGGCGAAGCATTTCATCGCGGAAAACAAGCCGCGCCTGCAGTCGTTGCGCGACGCCTTTGCCAGCCTGGAGAACTTCGACGCCACCTCAATCGAGACGGCGCTCAAGGCGACCGCGGCCGACCTCGGGGTCAAAGTCGGCGCGCTCGTCCACCCGACGCGCCTCGCCGTCACGGGGAGCAACGCTGGCCCGAGTCTTTATCATCTGCTCGAGATTCTGGGGCGGGGGAAAGTGCTCGAGCGAATGGACGCGGCGATCGCGCGAATCACCGGCTAGAAGGCGAGCCTTGCTCCGCTGGCGCTCGATGCCAGAATAGCTGCCTCGCTTTTGCGATCCGGAGGGGTGGTCGAGTGGTTGATGGCTCCGGTCTTGAAAACCGGCAGGGCGCAAGCCCTCGTGGGTTCGAATCCCACCCCCTCCGCCGCGCTCGCGCCCTACGGGTAGTGAACCTCCCCCGAGAGATCGCTCTCCAGGCCGTTGGTGTTGAAGGCCGTGACTGCGAAGTAAACCGTTTTGCTTCCCTTGATCGTGATGGTCGCCTGCGGTTCCGCAACGGTCTCGACGCGCACATAGTCCCCCGACACACGTCCGTAATAGACATTGTAGCCGGCGATGTCGTTCTCTGGATTTGCATCCCACGCCAGAGTGACATCCACTCTTTTCGCGTCGAGCCCGCCATCATCGTCGCCGACGATGACATTTTCGCCTTTTGCCTGCGAGATGGGCAGGGCGAGGAGCAAACTCGGAATAAGGGCCAGAGTACATAGGTGTTTCTTCATTGGCAAAGCAGGTAACTGAATGATGCGGCTGAGTGCTGCCGACGCGCCCGACCGTCTAAACCGTTTGGCGCCGTCGTTCGTCCGGGAAAGACCGAGCCCTATCTAATCAATTTCCTGCTCACGCGCCAGCGCTGCGGCGGGAACATCATGAAATTGAAAGTGTTGTGTAATGATTCGTCCCCGGGTCGCTACGACCGGCCGAGACAGGCGCGGGCACAGAGCCAGGCGCAGAGAAGGCCGATGATCGCGGCGCAAACCACATCCGACAAATAATGCGCCGCCACGTACATGCGCGAGGTGGCGATGAGAAGAGGCAGGGGAAGAAGCGCGAGACCGATTCGACGATTGGCGAAAAAAACAACTCCAAAAAAGGCCGTGGTCGCGGCGGTGTGTCCACTGGGGAAGGAATTGTATTTTGAGCTCAGGCGCGGGCCGTTCCAGCCGAGTTCGTGTTTGACCGAAGGCCGGGCGCGGCCGGTCGTGATCTTGAGACCGCGGGCCACGATTCCGGCGATCGCGCAGGCCAGGATCATCGTGAGGCCGATCCGGACCCAGCGTTTGTTTCCGCGCCACCAGGCGAGGCCGACGAGAAGGAGCCCCGCCAGGACATGCTCGGGCCAGTCGCCGTAATGGCTGACGTTGCGCATAAATTGTTTCGCGGCCCGGTTCGAATGCTCGACCACCCACTGGCGCACTACCGGGTCGAAATGAAATGCGGCGACGATCGCGACGATGGCGAGAAGGAGGATGAAAACCCACTTCCAGACCGGCGCGATTTTATGCATCAGAAAATTGCCGGTTGAGTTTCGGCCCCCGCCATCTTTGAATCGCTCTCTTGCAACCTGCAACTCGCAATTTCGTCGCGCTCTTTTGCGGCTGCCTCCTTTTTCATCTCGCCGGCACCTGGTCGCTCCCGCTGGTCGATCGCGACGAGCCGCGTTTCGCCGAGGCCTCGCGCGAGATGATCGAGCGCGGCGATTATGTCGTACCCTATTTCAACAATCGCTATCGCTTCGACAAACCGCCGCTCACCTACTGGGCGCAGGTCGCGAGCTATCGTGTCTTCGGGGAAAATCCGTTCGCCGCCCGGCTCCCGAGCGCGCTGGCGGCGGCGCTGACCGCGGTCGTCATCTTCGCCTGGGGAAGGCGCGCCATTTCCGAGCGCGCCGGGTTCTGGGCGGCGATCATCTTCACGCTCTGCCTGCAAACTTTTATCCACGCCAAGGCGGCGGTGGCCGACATGTGGCTCGTGCTGTTCATGACCCTGGCGCAGTGGGCCGGCTACGAGCTGCTGCGCGACCGGTTCGGCGGGAGCTGGCGCAGCGTCGTCGTTAGGCCAGGCGGGCTCCGGCTCTGGTGGTGGCTCTTTTATCTTTCGCTCGCGCTCGCCTTTCTCGCCAAGGGGCCGATCGGCTGGATGCCGCTGGGGACGGTTGTTGTCCTCCAATTTGTGCGGCCGGTCGGTTATTTTTCCCGACGATTTCTTTTCGTTAGGGGAATTCTCCTCGTGCTCGCGCTCGTCGCGCTCTGGGGCGTGCCCGCACTCCTCCGCACCCACGGCGAGTTCCTCGCCATCGGGCTCGGGCGGCATGTCGTCGGTCGATCCTTCGGCACGATGCAGGGGCACGGCGGGAGTTCGATTCTCGCCGCGCTTCTTTCGCTGCCGTTTTATTTCCTGACCGTCTTCATCACCTTTGCGCCGTGGTCGTGGAAGCTGCCGTGGCTCACGCGTCGGCTCTGGAAGAAGCGCGACGCGCTCGATCTTTATCTCATCGCGGGCACGGCCGTGATCGTCATCATCTTCACGATCGTGAAAACGAAGTTGCCGCATTACATCCTGCCGGCCTTTCCGCTCCTCGCGCTCCTTCTGGCCCGGCATTGGCTGGAGGCGGGGGTGGGCGAACGGACCCTGCGCTGGTGGTCGGGCGCGACCGCGGCGGTCATGCTCGCCGTGGCGCTGATTGGGTTTCCGATCATCGCGCCGTTTTTCCCCTCCGCGGTGCTCTTCAAAAAGGCGGAGCCATATCTTCAGCCCGGAATGGATTTTGCCGCTTATGATTTCGACGCCCCGAGTCTGGTCTGGAATTTCCGCAGCCGGGTGCGCGGTTTCCTGCATTACAATCGCGAGGACAATCGCGATGTGGGCACTTTGCAGCCCGACCAGATTCCGCCCTTTCTCGCCAGCGCCGGGCCGCATTTTGTCGTGCTCCCGAGCGAAGTGGCGGATCGTCTTTACCCAACGCTCCCGAGCGGTTATCGGAAGTTTACGACTCACGGGTTCGACATCGCGAAAGGACGCTGGGTCGATCTCACCTTGCTGATGAAAAACACATGATCACATTTTTGCATGGCCGCCTAACGAGTGCACTTCCGACCCAGGCAATTGTCGATGTTGGGGGCGTCGGTTACGAGGTTTTCATTCCGCTTTCGAGCTACGACAAGCTGCCCGCTCCTGGACAACCGGTGCAAATCCTGACTCATCTCCATGTGCGCGAAGATGCGCAGATTCTTTATGGCTTTATGACCGCGGCGGAGCGCGATTTGTTTCGGTTGCTTGTCAATCACGTGAGCGGGATCGGGCCGAAGTTGGCGCTCGCGGTCCTGAGCGGGATGAGCGTGAGCTATTTCAAAACCGCGGTGGTGAATTCCGATGTGGCGTCGCTGTCGAAGATCAGCGGGCTGGGGAAAAAAACCGCCGAGCGAATCGTGCTCGAGCTGAAAGACAAGCTGGGCGTGGCGGCGGCCTGGGAAGTGGCGAGCGGCGCGCAGGCGCCCACGCCGGAACAGGAGCAGGCAAACGAAGCGGTGCTCGCGCTCATCGCGCTCGGATATAAGCAGGTCGAGGCGCACAAGGCGGTGCGCGACATTCAGCAGAAAGGCAAGGAAATCGCGAGCGCGGAAGATCTGGTGAGGCTGAGCTTGCAGCGGCTGGCTTCGGGGAGAGGTGGGGCGTGAACCTCGGGAAAAGGGACAAAAGGGACAAAAGGGACGGAAGCAAATTGGGGGATTGCGATTGCGGCCTCGGTCCCTTTAGTCTCTTCTGTCCCTTCCGTTCCTTTTAGGAGCAACCAACCCCATGCCCGAGCGTTTCATCCCCAGCCACGGCGGCTACGAAGACCTCCTTTCCTTTCAGAAAGCGCGCATCGTCTACGATGGCACGGTCTATTTTTGCCGGCGCTTTTTTGCAAAGCGCGACCGCACTGTCGACCAGATGGTGCAGGCCGCACGTTCGGGTAAACAAAACATCCTGGAAGGCAGCCGTGCCTCCGGCACTTCCAAGCAGAGCGAGATCAAGCTCACCAATGTGGCCCGGGCCAGCCTCGAGGAATTGCTCGAAGACTACCGCGACTTCATTCGCGGACGCGGTATCATCGAGTGGAGTAAAAATCATCCCCACGCTCGCCGCCTTAGCCAGCTCAGTCGTACGCCCAACGCGAGCTACCAAACCTTCAGAAAAGGCATTGAGCACACCGACCCTGCCATCGCTGCCAACGTCATGATCGGCCTGATCAAGCTAACGAATTACCTGCTCGACCACCAACTTCGCCAGTTGGAGGAAGAGTTCGTCAAAAAGGGCGGCCTCCGCGAGCGCATGACCCGCGCCCGTCTCACCGAACGCGCCAAGCAATACCGTTCCTAGGTCGGGGAAACGATGCGCCGATATGATTCCGGATCGGTCGCGCCTTCCGTGATGAGGATCATGGCGCGGGTGCCAGCGTTGATTCCGAGCGCGGCCCGATAGTGAGCGTTCTCCGCGCCTTTGAGCAACTCGATCAGCCCCGCTAATCCGGCCGCGCCGGTTTCGCCGGCCACGACACCGATCTGCGCGAGGGCGCGCATGGCTTCGCGCGCCCGCTCGTCGGGAATGGCAATGAACGCGTCGATTCCGCGCGAAACGATCGGCCAGGCGGCCAGCGAGGCGCGCCCGCAATTCAACCCGGCCATGATGGAATCGTGCGGCCCGGGCACGGTGACGATCTCGCCGGCTTCGATCGACGCGAGTCCGCAGGCCGCGCGGAGCGGTTCGACGCTGACAATTTTCGGAGAGGCCGCCGGATAGTGCCTAACGAGTGCTGCAGCCAGCGCCCCGACTCCGAATTGGATCGGCAAAATGTCGGCGGCTTGTTCGCCGCGCCGCGCCAACTCCTCGTCGATCTCGCCGAAAATAGTGGAGTAACCTTCCATCACCCAGTGCGGGATCCGTTCATAGCCGGGCCAGGAAGTGTCTGAGATAACGAGGCAGCGATCGCCGGCCTCGCCCGCGGCCCGTTCGACTGCATCCTCGTAGGTGCCATCGACCACTTCGACCTCCGCCCCTTCGCTGGCAATTCCATCGATGCGCGCCTGAGCGGTGCCGGCCGGGACGAAAATCCGGGCCGAGAGGCCGAAGAGCGCGGCCACATGGGCGACAGCCCGCCCATGATTGCCATCGGTCGCGGTGGCAAGGGTGAGCGGGCGCAGCGGCGCGAGTTTCTCTGCGAGTTCCTCGAGTGTCCCCCATGGTTCCAGCTTGCCGGAGGTGCGCGTCTCAAGGGCTCGATAGACCGCCCAGGAAGCGCCGAGAATTTTGAAGGCCGGCAAACCGAAGCGGCGCGACTCATCTTTCAAAAGCACCTGCCCAATCCCGAGCAAGCGCGCCAGCTCAGGCGCGTCGATGAGCGGAGTGGGCGCGTAGCCGGGCAAACGTCGATGAAAATTGAGCGGTAGGCCTGTGGCTGACTCCGAGTCAGGAGCAGGATCGCGCCTGGCCTGGTGAAAAAAGAAACGCGCGCCTGCTTCCGCCATCATTGTCCTCTTCGGCGAACCAGATCCTTAAACTGAGACCGCGGAATTGGGAGCGGGCGCCGCCAGCTCGTCGCTTTCCACCACGCCGTCGCGCAGATGGACGCTGCGCCGGGCGTGGCGGGCGATGTCGCCCTCGTGCGTGACGAGGATGACGGTGTTGCCTTGCTGGTAAAGATTTTCGAAGAGGACCATGATTTCTTCGCCCGTCTTCGAGTCGAGGTTGCCGGTCGGCTCGTCGGCCAGAATGATCGAGGGGTTGTTGACGAGGGCGCGGGCGATCGCCACCCGCTGGCGCTGGCCGCCCGAGAGTTCGTTAGGCTTATGCGTCAGCCGGTCACCCAGGCCGACTTCGGTCAGGACCTGGGTGGCCCGTTCCTCCCGTTCATCCGGATCGACTCCCGCGTAAATCAACGGCAGCTCGACGTTGCGCAGACTGGTCGAGCGGGGGAGGAGGTTAAAGGTTTGGAAAACGAATCCGATCTCGCGATTGCGGATCGCGGCCAGCTCGTCGCCGTCCATCTCGGAGACGTTTTTGCCATTGAATTCGTAACGACCCGAGCTGGGAGTATCGAGACAACCAAGCATGTTCATGAGAGTGGATTTGCCGCTCCCGCTCGGCCCCATGATGGCGAGGTATTCGTTGCGATGGATCTGGAGGGTGACGCCGCGGAGAGCGTGAATGATCTCTTCCCCCATCACGTATTCCTTGGTGATGTTTTCGATATCAATGACAAGGGGGCCGGGCGGCCTCGTCGTGTCGTTAGGCGTCATTCCCGTAGCGGCCGCGGCCGCGATCACTTCTTTTCCGCCTTCTCCATCACCACGCGGGCGCCGTCCTTCAACTTGCGGCTGATCGCGCTGTAACTGCCGGAGATCACTTCGTCGCCGGCTTTGACGCCGCTCTTGATCTCGATGTTGGCGTCGTCCGCGATGCCGGTCGTGACTTCGACCATCTTCGCTTTGCCGCCGTCTTTCAGGAAAACCACCTTCCGCAGTTTTTCGCGCTCTTCCTTTTCCGCCAGTTTGGCGAGGCGCACGTTTTCCACCTCGGCGTTATTGTCGGCTTTCTCTTTTGCCTCGGTGATTTTCTTTTTCTGCTCGATTTCTTCCGGGCTCAGGTTGGTGTCGCCGGTCCGGATCGTGACGCTCTGGATCGGGACCGCGACGGCGTTTTTCACCTCGTCGGTCTGAATGTCAGCCGTGCAACTGAGCCCGGGTCGCAGCCGCATTTCGAGATCGTCGAGTCGGATTTTGACTTCGAAATTGGTCACTTCCTCCTGGGTACCAGAGCCGGTGGTTTTGCCGGTGTTGGCGATCTGTTCCACCGTGCCTTTGAATTTGCGGTCGCCATAGGCGTCGATCAGGACGGTGGCGGAATCGCCGCGTTTCACATGCACCACGTCGTTTTCGTTCACGTCCACCACCGCCTGCATGTGGGTGAGATCGGCCACCCGCATGACCTCGGTGCCGGCGAACTGGTTCGTCGCCACGACCCGCTCTCCGAGCTTGCTGTTGAGGACGGTGACGACGCCGTCGAGAGGCGAGAAAATGGTCGTCTTGGAAAGTTGATCGCGCGCCTGGCTCGAGCTGGCTTTCGCCCCCTCTATGCTGTGCAGGCCGGATTGGTACATCGATTTCGCCGCATCGTAGGTCGTTTGCGCGGCGAGCATCTCGGTCTGTGAGATGAGCTTCTTTTGGAAGAGATCTTTCGCCTGCATCAGGTCCTGGTCCGCTTTTTCCATGGCGGCTTTTTGCTGGCCGCTGACCGCTTCCGCGGTGCTGATGGCGGCTTGTTGCTGTTCAAGCTGTGCCTTGTAGGAGTCGGGCCGGATCTTCAGGAGCATGTCGCCTTTTTTCACTTCCTTGCCGTCGACGACCGGCAGCTCAATGATTTCGCCTGCGACTTCGGGCGAGATCTTCACCTCGGTCTCGGGTTGCACCTTGCCGGTGGCCGAAACGGTTTCGACGATGTCGCGCCGGGTCGCCTTTTCGGTCGTGATCGGAATCGGCTGTTCGCGTTTCCCGGAGATGATGGAGCCGATGATGAGGATGAGAACGAGCCCGGCGATGCCCAGCCCGATGTAAAGTTTACGACGGGATCTGCGCTTGCGACGAACAGGCGGTGAGGGGCTGGCGGCTTGATGCATCGACGGACGATTGATGAACCTCAGCTTTTAACGGCTCTTTAGACCAATGCAAACTTTTCCCGTTCAGCTTTGGGCGAGGGCCGGCGGGGAAAAATCTTTTGTCTGGCCGGTCTCGTTCCCGGAAGGAGGGCGAGTCTCGATCTGATCGATGGCCCAGAGGGCATGCTCGACGATGAGCGGTTCTGGGTCGCGCGTGGCGGCGCGCAGAGCGGGCAGATCCTCTTTGGTTCCGACATTCCCGAGGGCGACGCAAACGTTGCGCAAAAATCCACGGCGCTTGACCCGCCTGATCGGCGAGCCACGAAACATCTCCCGGAACTCATCCGCATCGAGGGCGAGAAAATCGCGTAACCGCATTTGCGCGACCGCGGGCCGGGCCGCGAATGAATTCTCGTGCGCAACCTGCGCGAAACGATTCCAGGGGCAGGCCTCGAGGCAATCGTCGCAGCCATAAATGCGGTCGCCGATGAGAGGCCGGAGTTCGAGCGGGATGCTGCCTTTGAGCTCGATCGTTAGGTAGGAAATGCAGCGGCGGGCATCGAGTTGATGCGGCGCGGTGATGGCCCCGGTCGGGCAGGCCTCGATACACCGGGTGCACGATCCGCAGCGCGCGACCTGTGGCGGATCGGGCGGCAGCTCGATCGTGGTGAGAATTTCCGCGAGGAAAAACCAGGTCCCGAGCTGGCGGTTGAGCAGCATGGTGCTCTTGCCGTGCCAGCCGATGCCGGCTTCGGCGGCGAAGTCGCGTTCCAGGATCGGCCCGGTATCGACGTAAATCTTCTGCCGCCCGCCTAACGACACGAGAAATGCCTCCAGCTCGCGCAACCTCTCCTCCATCAGGTCGTGGTAATCGTCGCCCCAGGCATAGCGAGCGATCCGGCCTTTTCCCCCACTTCTTCCTTCTTCCTTCTTCCTTCTGCCTTCCCCCGCGCCTTGGTAGTAATTCATCGCCAGCGCCACCACCGAGCGCACCCCGGGCAGCACCTTTTGCGGATCGCAGCGCTTCTCCGCCCCGCGCGCGATCCAATCCATTTCGCCGCCCGCGCCCGCCTCGACCCAGTTGCGAAATTCCTTCGCATGGGCCGGGCTTTCCGCTCGCGCGATGCGGCAATCGTCGAAACCCACCTCGGCGGCGCGCCCCCGCAGCTCGGCCTTAATCTTTGCCGGAGAGTGCAAGAGAATCCTGGATCGAGCGGGCGACCTGGTCGTGGCTGAGGGCGGTCGTGTCAATCGTGAGATCCGCCGCCTCCTGATAAAGTGGCTCCCGTTCCTGGAGCAGTTTTTCCACTGTCTCGGCCGGGTTTTCAGTCTGGAGCAGGGGCCGGTTGGAACGCCGCCCGAGACGCTCGAGCAAAGTGTCGAGGTCAGCCGTCAGGCAGACGACGGTGCCGAGCTCGCGCAGGCGGGTGACGTTTTCCGGCCGGAGAATCGCCCCCCCGCCGGTCACGATGATCGACTGCTGGTTGGCATCGAGCTTTTCCAGAATGGCAGCCTCTTCCCGGCGAAACCGTTCCTGCCCGAGTCGGGAAAAGATGTCGGTAATCCGCATCCCGAGAGCGGTGGCGATCATGGCGTCGGTGTCGTAACGCGGCCAGCCTGTGGCGTCGGCCAGGCGGCGGCCGACCGACGATTTGCCGGTGCCCATGAAGCCGATCAGGACGATCGATCGCTTGGCATCGTTCATCGGCTAATATGCCGGCCGAACGCCGGGTTGTCATGCGATCAGGACTGAGAGACGGTTGCAAACGCCCCGGTTGCAGCGGCAGTCCAGGACCGCCGCGACAATCACCCGAGGCTTTCGAGAGGCTCCCGGGCCGGCAGAGCGGCGATCAACCCGCGCAATTCAGTCTCGATCTCGCCCGGGGTTGCGACCGTGTGCGCGATCTCTTCCCGCAGCAGATCCCGATAACGCGCCCGCAGCCGCTGCGAGGCTTGCTTGACCTCGTTCTCGGTCAGGCCAAACTCGCGCGCGATCCTGGCCAGAGAAGCATGGTCCAGTTCATCAGCCAGCAACTCCGTGAGCCGGGCATCCAGGGCAGCGCTGGGTAGATGCTGAGATTCCCTCGTCAGGCGGGCCATCGTTTGGTCGAGCATCGTGATGGCCCAGCGTTGGTCGAAGATGCGATCGGGACTGAGAGAGTCGGATTCGAACTCAACGCCGTCCTCCATTTCCTCGAGCGGAATCGGGGCCCGGCCCGGGCCGCGTTTCGCCGTCCCCGCGCGTCGGCGTTCGTTAATCAGGAAATGTTTGAGTGCTCCCAGCAGGTAGGAGCGCAACCGTCTTTTTTCCCGCCGGGTCGGGCCAAAATCGCGTCGCTCGAGTAATCGCGCGAAAAAGCGCTGGGTGAGTTCGCGCGCCCCTTCCTCCGTCCGGCCCTGGCGACGGAGAAAGGAATAAACCGGGGGCCAATAAGTCCGACAAAGCTGCTCGAGCGCCTCCTGCGAGGCAGGCGATTGACTCTGCGTTGTCAGGACCACGCTCCAATGGGTCGTGGCAAAGGCGGCGCCACCGTTCTCGAGGATCTCCGGCACGCCCGTTAGTCTAACGTTTTCGGCGCGGCCCGGCAACGTTTAACTCAGCAGGCCAAGCGCCGGATGCGCCGACTCACCTCCGGATCGCACGCTTCCTCCAGAACCCGATCCTCCCAGATGGCGGTCGCGGCCGGGAGCGAGGTTTGATCGATCACCGGTCGCAGAGCCCGCCTCGGCCTTTCTGAAGTCGCAATCACTGCCGCACCACATCGCTTGCGGCGTACGCGGTAGTATCGCCGCCTCAGGCCTTCTCAAGTCGCGATCACACCCGCACCCTACATTTGCGCGTCCTCGCGAAACTCGATCGCCGACCCGGGCGCCACCTCCGCCAACTCACCCACCGATGGCGCTGCCTTCTTCAGCGCTTGGCGCAACCGCGCATCCTCCTCTCGCGCGATCGAGACCAGCAGGAGGTTTTGCAGGCGCGTCGTCACCGGTTCCCATTTATCGGGATCGTCCGACACCGTCATCGGCGCGAAAGCAAAGAGCGGCCCGTACTTCCCACCGTGCGCCAACTGATACTGCACGCTCGCTTCGAGGGCATTCATGAGATCCTCCCACTCCGCCATCGGATCGAGCGGGAACACCGGCACCGTTTTCTTCCCCACCTTTCGAGCTTTTGCAAAGGAGCGCGCCTGCGACGAGAAAAATTCGCTCGCCGTCCCGGCGCGCCGAAGGTGGCAATCCATACCCGGCCAGCGGGTTCCTTATCGGCCCATGGTGAATACGATCGGGATATACGCAGTTGCGAAGGCGCCGGGAAGGCAACGCCAGCGCAGGAGGGTCCGCACCGCTTCCTGATCGAGCACCGCGTGGTCGGTAGACTTGAGCGCGACCACTTTTCCGACGGTGCCGTCGGCCTGGAAGCGCATCACAAACAAGCCGCGGCCGACCCAGCGATTCTGGCGCGCTTCGAGCGGGTAGGTAGGGAGCGGGTGCACCGCGATGCTTTCGAGCGTTTCTTTACGCAGAGGGTTTATCGTCACGGGGTGGTGGTGGATGGAAAACCTCATTGTCAGCCGCGCGCTGCTTTGCGCATGGGGCCTTGAGCGCCATTGCCAGAGAGCCCTCCGCGCGGTGTCGTCGAGCAGCTGGTGCTCGGTCGTCAGCGCGGTTACGACCTCCTTCACCGTGCCGTCTGGCCGAAAGCGCAATTCAAAGACCCCAAGACCGCCCCACTTCTTCTCCAGGGCTTCCCGCGGATAATTCGGCACCGGCGCGGCGACCAAACCTTTTACCAGACTGGCATCCACGTAGACCCTCGGTCGCTGCGAGGACTTCGCCAGCGCGCCCTGCGTGGTGAGGCCAAACGCCACGATAAGCACCAAAACGGCAAGCCCCGCCTTCGGCTCAACGTCGAACTTCCCGCCTTTCATATTCCGCTTTTCGCTTTTTGTTTTCAGCTCTCAGATCTCAGCCGCCCCGCTTCTTCCCCATTCTTCGAGCTTTTGCAAAAGCGCGCGCCTTCGACGAGAAAATTCGGTTGCGATCCTCGGCGCGCCAGGCGGCATGAATCGGTGGCGAGGCGATGAGAGCGAAATTCTGAAGCTGACCCCGGCTGCCCCGGCTCTGAAGCTGACCCCGGCTGCCCCGGCTCAGTGCCGCCGTCGGTGACGCCGACGATGGTGCCGGCGATTGTTTCCGGAACCGGAGCTGCATGTGCAGCGGCTGTGGAGACCAGAAAGGCGGCGACGAAGGGCGCAAAACGCATATGGGACTGTCGTTATGTAGCGAAGCGGAAAAGGATAGGGGGCCCGAGAATATTCGATACGGCAGGAGAGGCTACAGGAGAGTGCGTGATTTATCGCGAAATGATTCCGATCGTCTGCTCAACATACCCTTTTAGTTCGGTTGGATCCACGGCTCCGGCAGCTGAGCCGTCCGTTTCTCCATGATAGTAGCGTTTACCCCATTCGTTCACCTCGGTTAGGTCGGTTACAAGGTGGGCGGCGTGGTGAAGCACGTCGCCGGGTTGTGCATCACGAATTTTCCCAATCATTCCGCCAATCCAATCGTCAGGCTTCCAGGACTCGGGAAATTTGGTGCGCATATAACCTTCCAAGGACTGCCGTATACAGCGAGCCACGTCCTTGAGTTGGTCTGCCAATTCAGTCGGATTTCGG
Organism: uncultured Verrucomicrobiae bacterium; assembly: GCA_963772915.1. Lineage (GTDB taxonomy): Bacteria > Verrucomicrobiota > Verrucomicrobiia > Chthoniobacterales > UBA10450 > Palsa-1392. The sequence continues at coordinate 54,765 of CAVYZI010000009.1, read as the reverse complement.
AGATAGGCAGAGAGTCTTGCGTAGTCCTGCTCATAGGCGCGGCCGGGCAGTGGTGGGAGGCTCTTGGCCTCTAAGAGCGAATGATCGCTCATGGCGTCTAGAGTGAAGGTGTTGACCTGCACGCCAGCCATGCGAGCCGATTCTCTCGCAAAGTCTAATTCGTGGGAGAGAATAAAACACTGCCGGCCTAGGGCGGCCAAGCGATGGACGCACTCGATGGTTCTGCGACGGCGACTTCGGTCTTGGCTGTGAAACGGGTCGTCGAACACAAGGATAGTATCGCTGATGCGCGGGTCGTGTTCGGCGACGGCGACAAAGAATGCGAGGCCTAAGGCGCTTCGATCACCCCCACTTAACGTATTTGCAAGCGAGGGCCGAGCAGGGTTCCTTGCATCTTCCGGCGTTGTGCTAACCCGTGTTCCAAGAATCTCAACGGCCAGCTCACCCGCCGGCGGACCGCCACGAAAATTCACTCCTCCGCTCACCAAACGAAACCCCACCTTGAAGCGGTCCAGCAAGGCATTGATTCGGCCCCCGTAGTCCGTCAAAACCTGCTCTGATTGCTCGCGGAGTGCTTCATTAGCGGCGACTTTGGCCCTTTCTTTTTCATCTTTACTCGCAATGGCGGCGTCGAATTCAGCGAAGGCGGAGACTACGGTAGGCTCATAGCGTTTCTTCCGCGCGTTGAGTGCAGCAATACGCCTTTCGATGGGCCCGATGTCCACTGTTCCGGCTGTCCGCTGGCGCGCAGCGATCGCGGCATTGATTGGGCCAATTGCAGCCATATAATTTGTGATTATAGCGGCCATCTCAAGCCAGTCGGCGAGCGCGCCGCCTTCCGTTTCACTCAGCACGGCTCCCCGGGCTGGCTGGGCCTGCTTACGTTGAATCACGTTAATCAAAGCTGAGCGAACGGCATCCATCGCGGTTCGGATGGCATTGATATTCGGGCAGGCGAACAGCTCGAAAGAGAATCCACCAGCATCTTTCCACCAGTCCCTTTCGACAATGTGGCTGTTTAACAACTGTTCCATTTGCTGCTGAGCTAATGGGCCAAACCTTTCCTCAGTTTCTTGTGCGATTCGGGCTAGGGCCGCCTGCTGTCCCTGCAGTGCGCCAGAGAAGAATTCACGGTAGGCGGAAAGAATGGCCAATCCCGCCATTTCCTGCGCGCAATAGGGGCACGTAGTGCCAACCTGAGCGGGGTGGCCTTGCCCAACCCAGCCGAAGCTTAGCCCTTGGCTGTGGGTCTCTAGGTGTCGGCGTATTATCGCCTCAGCCTGAAATGCAGTATCATCCAGCGTCGTCCCCATCGCTGCCGCAACCCCTTCTGGAATTTCAGCAGGCGCGCTTACATCCATGGCCTTCCGCTGGCGGATTGACTCGGCATTCTGCTTCGCGTGCTTTGCCGCTTCCAATTCCTCAGTCGCCGCTTGGATGAGGTCGTCAATCGCATCGTCCTTTAGCAAGGAACGGAAGGTATCAACCATGAGACCTGCCGAAACCAGCGGCGCCAGCGCCGCTCTGGCCATACTTAAGGCGGCCGTGGCGGCACCAAGCTCACGTTCAGCTGTGTCGACCGCCTCCTTCAAGAGTCGGCCTTGAGTGCCGAGCGCAAGGCCGTAGAGATTTCGGCGCTGCTCTACCGCGATGGAGTGACCGATGAGCACGTTGTCGGCCACGAACCGGTCGTCATACACAAGCGTGCGCTGCGCGCTGCTTCCGGCCGGATCCAGTCCCCATCCCGTCGGGCAAACACTGCCTTTGCTGTCGGCGAACCGTGAAGAAGGATTTCAATTTCAATGGCGGTCGTTGAACCGAAGCGCTTCCGCCCAAGAATGAAATCGACTTTACCTGTGCCGAGCGAGCGGAAGACATCACAGAGCGTGGTTTTCCCGCAAGCATTCAGCGCGTAGATGACATTGACTTTGGTGAACTCGTGCTGATTGCCACCTTGCGACTTGAGCTCGGCGAACCGGCCCACGTTTTTAAGCTTGTTGATGCGACGAATCATGTTGCGAGGACCGTGCGATCCACGAGGTCGGCCTCGGTGAGCTGCCTCGTTGTCCCTTCGCCGGGCTGGTTCGAGGACATGCTGCCAGTTATCCTGCCTTCGGCACGCTCTGCAGTTAGCCATATTTGTGATTTCGCGCTTTCGCGCGGGGCAGTGGCGAGGACGAAGCCGGCCATGCCGCGGGGCGCGAGGCGGTGGACATCCTGAAAGTTGAAAGGCGAAAGGTGAAAGTGGAAAGGAACCGTGGCAGGCCAGAGTTCGGCGGAGGAGTGGCACTTCGGGGAGCGGGCGCGGGGCATGGGCGCTGTAAGAAAATCTGAAATCTGAAATACCGACAAGCTGAATCGAGCGACCGGGGCGAGCGAGATCGTGGATCAGACGCCGCTGGCTTGTCTCTGGCGCGGGAGGCTGTTCATTGATGGATGGCGATTGCGTCGATCAATCCGGCGACGGGAGAGACATTGCGCGAATTTGATTCCCTGACCGACGAGAAGATCGAGCAAAAACTGGCCGCCGCTGAGAGTGCTTTCCGCAAGCACGGGTCACTTCGTATCCGGCGCGCGCCGCGATCCTGCTCGCAGCAGCCGAACTGCTCGAGCGCGAGACAGATTCTCTCGCGCGCACGATCACCCTCGAAATGGGCAAGCCGATCGACGCGGCGCGGGCTGAGGTACAAAAGTGCGCCGGTGGTTGCCAATTTTACGCGGAGAATGCCGCGCGTTTTCTCGAGGAGGAAGTGATCCAGACGGCGGCGGCGCACAGCTCGGTTCGCTGGCAGCCGTTAGGCGCGATCCTCGCCATCATGCCGTGGAACTTTCCCTTCTGGCAGGTCTTTCGTTTCGCCGCGCCGGCGTTGATGGCGGGCAATGTCGGGCTGCTCAAGCACGCCGCCAACGTCCCGCAATGCGCGCTCGCGATTGAGGATATTTTCCGGCGGGCGGGCGCGGCCGAGGGCGTTTTCCAGACGCTCCTGATCGAATCGGGCCAGGTCGCCGGACTGATCGCAGACGAGCGGGTGCGCGCGGTCACCTTGACCGGGAGCGACAAGGCCGGGAGCGCGGTGGCGGAGGCGGCCGGCCGCGAGATCAAGAAGTGCGTTCTCGAATTGGGCGGGAGCGATCCGTTTATCGTCATGCCGACCGCGGATTTGGCAGCCGCCCTAACGACCGCGGTCGCGGCCCGGACGCAAAACAACGGTCAATCCTGCATCGCGGGGAAACGTTTTCTGATTGCGGATTCGATCTACGACGAGTTTGTCAGGCAGTTTGTCGAGAAAATGCGCGCGCTGAAAGTGGGCGATCCGTCCGACGAAGCGACCGAGATCGGACCGCTTGCCACCCCGTCGATTCGCGACGGCGTGCACGAACAGGTGCGCAAATCGGTCGCCGCCGGTGCGAGGCTGCTGGCGGGCGGCGAGCCTCAGGAAGGGAAGGGGAATTTCTATCCGCCGACGGTCTTGGCCGAAATTCCGGAAAACGCGCCGGCGTTTCGAGAGGAAGTCTTCGGGCCGGTCGCGCTCTTCTTTCGCGTGCCGGACGCAGGCGCGGCGATCGCGCTCGCGAACGAGAGCGAGTTCGGTCTTGGCGCGAGTGTCTGGACTAACGACGCGAAGGAGCAGGCGCTTTTCGCGAACGAGCTCGACTGCGGGATGGTTTTTGTGAACGCGATGACGGCGTCCGATCCGCGGCTGCCCTTCGGCGGGGTGAAACGTTCCGGCTACGGGCGCGAGCTCAGTGCGTTGGGCATCCGCGAGTTCATGAACGCCAAGACGGTCGTCGTCGGAAGTTAGGCTTCCAGCCTGACTCGGCGGCCTGGCATCTTGCCCGGCCAATCACGCGCGCGGATACGACAGGCAGGATGCCTGTCGGCCGAGTCAGGCTGGAAGCCTAACTTCCGAACTGGTCCGCCTTCTCTTTGAAAAGGACGTTGAAGGTCGTGAGCGAGCCGTAGCAGCGGGTGATGTATTGCTGCAGATCGAACTTGTCGGCGTCGCTCAGTTTCTCGCTCGCGTTCACCTTTTGCTCGAGGACGCGGAGGTTGTTGCGGATCATGACGATCTTGTGGAAGAACGTTTCGAGCGGCACTTCTTTTGCCTGCAACGATCATCCGGCGGCTGGAGCGCGAGCGTGCCGCGCTGCCATTTCGTTGCCAGACCTTCCACGAGCTGATCCGGCTTTTCCAAACCGAGCGCGTCCACCATCGCCTGCGCCGTCTGTCGGATGAGCACGGAAAGCGGCAATTGCATTTCCGTCAGGCTGGCGGTCGGCTCGGCCGCGCTCAAGTCGCTCGTCGTCGGATCGACCGTGCGCGGCGCGTCCTCAAAAGTGAGGTCGGCCGTATGCTCGGTCAGCGCCTTGATTGTCCCGACGCCATAGCGCGGGTGACGCACTTGCATTCCGATATGCAGATTCTGAATTGGAATTCCCATGACAGAGCAAGCTGCGGTGGGCCGCTCGTCGCGCAACCGCAAAAGGCTGCGAGCGGCTCGCCGCTTTTTGAACCTCGGCGATTTTTGCCGCGCCTCGTGTCCTGTCATCCCGAGCCGCCGCAGGACGGCGAGGGACCTCTCCAATGGAAGTAGCACGGTCTGGCCGATTGAAACCGTCGAATGCAATTGCGAGGTCCCTGGCCGCGCTTCGCCGGCTCGGGATGACAATTTGGGACGGAGATGCGAGGGCAAGCCGAGTCGATACCCGCGTTGCCCACAGGGCAACGTCCACATCATCCGCCTCCTTTGTGCGTTTTGTGTGAAGTTCGTGAATCCAAACTCATCGCCGCCCGCATCTCACTGGCGATGATACAGGATTTTAGGTTCGCTTTCCGGCAGCTGATCAAGACGCCGGGCTTCACCGCCGTCGCGGTCCTCACTCTGGCGATCGCCATCGGGGTTAACTCCGCGGTCTTCGCGCTCGTTAATGGCGTCATGTTGCGGCCGGTCGTCCCGGTGCGCCCGGCCGAAGTGGTCAACGTCTTCACCGCCCGCCAGGGCGCGGCGCACGATTATCGGCCCTTTTCCTACAACGAATTCAGCACCATGCGGGAGAATAACGATGTTTTCTCGGATGTGGCGGCGATGGGGTTCGGCCTCGCCGGGATCGGCCGCGACGAAGGGATGCGGCGGAGTTTCATTTTTCTGACCTCGTCCAATTTCTTTTCCCTCATGGGAGTGAAACCAGCGCTCGGCCGCTTTTACAACGAGGCCGAATGCCGGCCGGACGCCAACATCCCGGTCGTGGTCGCGAGCTATCCGTATTGGAAAAAACTCGGAGGCCGGGCCGACCTCATCGGGAAACCGCTAACGATAAACGGCCAGACTTACACCCTGATTGGGGTGACGCCAGATGGCTTCGCTGGCACGAACGCTTTGCTCGCGCCCGATATTTGGGTGCCGCTGGGCGCTTATTCGCAGCTCGGGACCGCCTTCAGCGATACGACCGCCAAGTTGCCGCTGACCTCGCCCAAAAATTACACCCTCAACCTGATCGCCCGGATGCGGCCCGGTCTGACAATCGACTCGACCAAGCCGCGTCTGCCCGCGCTGGCCAAACGGCTGACCGCGATTCAGCCGCCCGATTCGACCGGAGCGCGCGAGCTGCAGATCCAGACACCGTCGCGTTTCAGCATCAGCACGACGCCTTCGGATGACGGCCCAGTCGGGCTCATCGGCACTCTGCTCCTCGCCATGGCCGGTGCGGTCCTGCTCATTGCCTGCCTCAATCTCGCGAACATGCTTCTGGCCCGCGGGGCGAATCGCTCCAAGGAAATCGCGCTCCGTCTCGCCCTCGGAGCCAGTCGCTGGCGGATCGTCAGGCAATTGCTCTGCGAAGGAATGCTTCTCGCCCTGGTTGGCGGCGCGCTTGGGCTCTTCGTCAGTCTTTGGAGCAACGGGCTTCTCCTCGCGTCGTTAGGCAATCTTTTTGGCGCGATGAATTTTTCCATCGTCGTCCATATGCGGCCCGACGTGACGGTGCTCGCGGTCACTTTCCTCATCTGCCTCGTCGCCACCATTCTCTTCAGCCTCGGGCCGGCGCTAAAGGCTTCGCGCGCCGATCTGGTCAACGACTTGAAACAGCAGGTCGGCGAGCCGGCGCACGTCGGGCGGCTCAATCGCTTCTTTGCCCCGCGCCATCTCCTCGTCATGGCGCAGATCGCGCTCTCGCTCACTTTGCTTTTCAGCGCGGGGTTATTCTTCCGCGGCGCGCTCAAGGCGGGTGCCTTGCACCCCGGCTTTGATCGCCAGGGCGGGATCTCAGTGGAGATGGACTTCACGTTAGGCCGACAGAACGAAGAGGCCGCGCGCCGGACGATGTTTGCCGCCGTTCATCGGGTGCGCACGCTGCCCGGGGTGCGGGCGGCCGCCCTCACCACCATGCTGCCCTATGGCAACATCACCAATGCCCGGCGTGTCATGCGGCTGGATGAAGCGGCGGTGGCCAAGACCGATCCGAATGCGCCGGAGCCGGGCGCGAGCGGTCTGTTCACCGCCGTCACCCCGGGATGGTTCGACGCCATCGGGGTGCGTCTTTTGCGCGGTCGCGATTTCACCGATACCGAGGCGGAGAACAAGGATTCCCCGCGGGTCCTGATCATCGATGAGATGCTGGCCAGGAAACTTTTCCCGAAGGGGGATGCGCTCGGGCAGCATCTGCGCTACACGCTGCCGCCGAGCGACGGCTCGCCTAACGACTTTACGATTGTCGGAGTCGTGAGTCAGCATCGGCACGAGGTGTTGGGCGACGAGATGCCACGCCGGATCTTTGCCCCCCTGGCCCAGGCTTACAGCGGGAGCGTGATTCTGCAGGTGCGGGTGGCGCGGGACGATCGCGCCGCGGTCGCCGCCATGATCCCAACCGTCCGCCAGACGCTGCACGAGGTCGATCCGGCCATGCCGGTCCTGCGCATCGAGCCATTCGAAAACATCGTGGAAAAAAACATCGGTCTTTGGGCGGTGCGTTTCGGCGCGGTGCTCTTCGGCATCTTCGGCGGAATCGCGTTGCTTCTCGCGGTCGTGGGTGTGTATGGCGTGAAAGCCTACTCCGTGGCGCGTCGGACGCGCGAGATCGGCATCCGGATGGCGCTCGGCGCGGACCGTGGCGATGTCTTTGCCTTGATCATGAAGCAGGGCGCGTTGCAGACGGCCTTCGCGCTCGGTGTCGGACTCCTGCTCGCGCTGGGCCTGGGGCGGGTGCTGGCGCAGATGTTGTATCAGGTGAGCCCGAGCGATCCGTTGGCGTTGATTGCGTCGAGCCTCATGCTTGGATCGGCGGCCTTGCTTGCCTGCTTCCTGCCCGCCCGCCGGGCCATGCGCGTAACCCCGATGACCGCGCTCCGCACGGAATAGCGATTTTGTCTGGGTAGCGCACTCGTTCCGAGTGCTGGCGACGGCATTTTGCCGTCGCGAACTTTTCCTGGCGCGATCGGGTCACCGAATGGGCACCACCTGGCCGAACGACGCCGCCCAGCAAAGTTCGTCGCGGCAGAATACCGCGACCAGCACACGTGGACGTGTGCGCTACCCGGAGGGATCGCCGCGATTCGCACGGCGAAGCGGCTGCGATCGGTCCGGCGACCGATTAGGAAGTGTGAAAGCGACGCGCGAGCGAGTTGTCCCCGGTTGGTTAGGCTCGATGCTCATTCTCGGTACCTTCGGCGTGCTCGTTTGGCTGGAGAATCGCCGGCCGCTCCGGCGCTCCGTGGAATCGAAGCTGCGTCGCACGGCGCGTAATCTTGCGGTCGCGATGCTGGGTGCAGTCAGCGTCCAATTGGCGGAGCAACCGATCGTTAGGCCACTGGCCCGACTGGTCGAAAGGCGCCGGTTCGGTTTGCTGAAACGTTTCCCGCTTCCGATCTGGCTGGAGGTGGCGCTGGCCGCCGCGCTGCTCGATTACACCCTTTATCTCTGGCACGTCCTTACCCACCGGGTGCCGTTCCTCTGGCGTTTCCATCAGGTGCACCATGTCGATCTCGACATGGATGCCTCGACCGCGCTCCGTTTTCATTTCGGCGAGCTCATGATTTCGGTTCCGTGGCGCGCGTTCCAGATCCTCACGATCGGTGTCTGCCCACTCGCCCTTTCCGTCTGGCAGACGGCCCTCCTCGTCGAGATCATGTTCCATCATTCCAACGTCGAGCTCTCGCCGGAGCTGGAGGGCTGGCTCGGCAAACTTATCGTCACCCCGCGCCTGCACGGGATTCATCACTCGATTGTGGAGGACGAGGTGAACTCGAATTGGTCGAGTGGCCTGACGATCTGGGATTGGCTGCATCGCACCTTGCGAATCGATGTTCCGCAAAGCGCGATCACCATCGGGGTGCCGGCGTTTCTCGATCCGACAGACGTGGAGTTGGAGGAAGTGATCGAGATGCCGTTTGTCGAGCAGCGCGAGCCGCGCTTTCTCCCGCCGCGGGACCGCTAAGAGTTGTAACGCGCGCTGTCTCAGCGCACCGGGATGTCCGCTGGGACAGCGGACGCTACAACCGGACCTGGCCCTGGCCGCGAATGATGTATTTGTAGGTCGTCAGCTCTTCGAGACCCATCGGGCCGCGGGCATGGAGCTTGTCGGTGCTGATCCCGATCTCGGCGCCGAAACCGAATTCGCCGCCGTCCGTAAACCGCGTCGAAGCATTCCAGTAAACGGTCGCAGAATCGACTTCGCGCAGGAACTGCTCGGCCGTCTCTTCGTTGCGCGTGACGATGCAGTCGCTGTGGTGGGAACCGAATTGCCCAACGTGTGCGATGGCCTCGTTAGGCGAATCGATCACCCGGAGAGCGAGGATGTAGTCGAGGTATTCCGTCCGCCAATCTTCCTCGGTCGCGCGCTGGAGCGGCTCGTAATTGAGCTGCGACAGTTCGGCGAAGGCGGTTTCGTCGGCCCGCAGCTCCACCTTTTTCGCCGCCAACCGCGGCGCGAGGGTGCGCAGAAATTCCGGCGCGATCGCGCGATGGACGAGAACGGTCTCGATCGCGTTGCAAACCCCGGGTCGCTGCGTCTTGGCGTTAACCACGATCTCCGTCGCCATCTCGAGGTCGGCTTCCCGGTCGACGTAGGCGATGCAGATGCCGTCGGAATGTTTGATCACCGGCATCCGCGCCGCGCTCACGACCGCTTCGATCAGCGCCTTACCGCCCCGCGGCACGATCAGATCGATGTAACGATCCATCTCCGCCATCAGCCGGACGGCCTCGCGATCGGTGCTCGGGATGAGGAGGACGCTGTCGTTAGGCAAGCCCGCTTGCGCGCCGGCCTGCTCGAGGGCTTCGGCGATTGCCATGTTGGAATGGATCGACTCCGAGCCGCCGCGCAGAATGGTGGCGTTGCCCGTCTTGGTGCAAAGGACGGCGGCGTCGCTCGTCACGTTCGGGCGCGATTCGTAGATGATCCCCACGACACCGATCGGGACCCGCACCTTGGAAATGCGCAGGCCGCTCTGTGAAGTCCATTCGCGAATGACTTCTCCGACCGGATCGGGCAAATCGGCGACGTCACGGATGCCGTCGGCCATCGCTTTGATCCGCTCGTCGTTCAAGGTCAGGCGATCGATCATCGCGCTGGAGAGGCCGTGGCTGCGGGCGTGGACGAGATCCTTCTCGTTCGCGGCCAGGATGGTTGCGCTCCGGGCCATGATTTCGTCGGCCATGGCGAGGAGGGCGGCGTCCTTTTGCGCGCTCGAAAGCTGGCTGAGGGAACGGGCGGCGGCCCGCGCGCGCCGGCCAAAATCGTAAATCTGTTCTTTCAGTTCCATCGGCCTAACGAGATCGTGTGCTGGGCAGAAAGCGGGTCCCGACCTGTTTCCCGGCGATGACATCTGGAATCCGTTCCGGCCGCCGGCCATTCATTATCACGGTCGTGATCCCGGCGTCGACCGCCATCTTGACCGCTTCCAGCTTGGAGACCATCCCCCCACGGGAAAATCGGCCGCGTTCGCCATTCGCCAGCTTCTTTGCCGCGATCGATGTCGCGGACCAGCGGGATGACTTTGCCGTCGGGATCGAGCAGGCCATCGACCTGGGTGAGGATGATGAGCAGATCGGCCCGGGCCAGGGTGGCGACTTCGGCCGAGAGCCGGTCGTTGTCGCCGAAGGTCAGTTCTTCGGTCGCGACGGAATCGTTTTCGTTGATGATCGGGACGACGTTGCCGGCGGTGAGAAGACGCTCGAGGGTGTTGCCGGCGTTGGCGCGGCGGGTACGGCTGTCGAGATCGCTGTGGGTGAGAAGAAGCTGGGCGACGTTCAGCTTATAGCGGCCAAACGCCCTTTCGTAGGCGTGCATCAGTTTCGACTGGCCGACGGCCGCGCTCGCCTGGGCGGTGGCGAGATCCTGCGGGCGTTCGCTCAGGGCCAGGACGCTCGTGCCGGCCGCGACCGCGCCGCTCGTGACGGTGACGCATTGGTAGCCACGTTGAATGAGCCCCGCGACTTCCGCGCTGATGCGGGCGAATTGCTTCAGGTCAAGGCCAGGGTTGCGCGTCCCGGTGAGGGTGCCGGAGCCGAACTTGAGCACGATGCGGCGATGTTTGGGCCGCGATTTTTTGGCAGTGGGCATGGTATGGGCAGGCGGTTCTATCCGGTCTGGCGGCGAAAATTCCAGTCGAAAAGCTCCGCGCTTTCCCGACCGGCTGGTTTTTCGGCCGGACTATTGACCAGGCCCTGAAAGTTCGAGCACGCCTCGTGCCGAGTGGGGCCGGACGCCTTTTTCCGGAAAGTTTTTGCTTCCATAGTTGGCACTTATTGTTCTATTCTTCGGACTTCTAAAAGGTGCTGCTTCTAGGCCAATCGATGACGCCTTGGAATGCATGCAACGAACACTCGGGCCACGGAAATTTCCATATGACGATCGCAGCACTTCGGAGCCACCTCGCGCGCCCGCGCAAGCATTACCTTTGGATCTGGTTCGTCTGGCTCGCGGCTTTCTATGGGATCTGGGCCTGGCTCGTCTTCGGCCGCGGACAATGGCCGGTGGCCAAGGCGCATTGGCCGATGGCGCTTCGATGGCGCTGGGCAGTTATGTCGCTGGCTCGACCCCGATGGGCGGAGGAACAGTCGGGTTTCCGGTTCTCGTCCTCTTTTTCAAAATGCCGGCGACGCTGGGGCGCGATTTCAGTTTCGCGATCCAGTCCATCGGGATGGTGAGCGCCGCGATCTTTATCATTGCGCGGCGAACTCCGCTCGCCTGGTCGATGCTCAAGGGATCGATGGTCGGGGCGCTTGTCGGGTTCCCGCTGGGAATCTTTCTCATCGCGCCCTTCATTCCCGGGCTCTGGATCAAAGCTCATTCTTTGCCGTCATCTGGGCCAGCTTCGGCGTGCTCCATCTCTATCGGATCAATGAAATCTCGTCGCATGACGGGAATGACCGAGTTCGACGAGCGCTGGGATTTTCGAGTCGGGCTCGCGATTGGGCTCTTCTCCGGGGCGACGATCGTGGCGGTGACGGGCGTGGGGATCGACATGGTGCTTTATGCCGCGCTGATCCTGCTCTGCCGGGCTGATCTTAAAATCGCCATCCCTACCTCGGTCGTGATCATGGGCTTTAGCTCCGCGCTTGGCGTTTTGATGAAACATCTCACGACCGGTCTGCAACCGGGGGTCTACGAGAATTGGCTGGCGGCCGCGCCGGTCGTTGCCTTGGGCGCACCGCTAGGCGTCTTCGTCGTGAACGCTGATCGGGCGCAAGCCGACGCTGCTTTTTCGTCGCCCTGCTCTGCGTCGGTCAATTCGTCTGGACCTGTAGCGAGGAGCGCGCGGACTTGGCGTTCTCGGGTTTGATCGCCGCGGTCGCCGCTGGTGGGTCTTTGTCTTCTCGGTTTTGAAAAACTGCGCGCCTGGGGTGGTGTCCTGGTCGGTGAGGCGAAAGCGAAGCATCAGGCGCGGCTCACTCTCGCCGCCGCCGACCGAGCGGAGGCGCAGGAATTCTCACTTCCGGTCGGCGCTGGGAGCGAGCTGAGCTATTGAGTTCCCGGAGTGTTTGGCTGGCCGCCGGACGGGACCTGCCCCGCGGGTTCGAATCAGACCACGCGGCGAAAGTTTCCGATTTCAGATATCCAGACCCATCGCGATTGCTCCGGGAACGTCTTCCCAACCGTTCCGAAGCCAGAATGCCCGGCCTTTGGCATTCTCCCCCGAGACCAGAATGAGCGCCCTCGTGATGCCAACACTGCGCAAACCGTCGATGCACTCCTCAAGCAGCCGACGGCCGATCCCTTTCCCATGGTGCGCGGGCGCGACCGCGAGGTGGTAGATCAGTCCACGGCGGCCGTCGTGACCACAGAGGACTGCGCCAACGATGGTATCTCCGTGCAATGCAACACGGCTCAGGCCGGGGTTGCGCAAAAGATACTCTTGCACCTCCCGCCTGGAATCCCCTTCCGCTACCTCGACGCCTTCGGCCGTCTCCCAAATCGAAAGGGCTTCACTAAAATCGTCGATGTGGAATTCCCTTGTCGTAACTGTTAGTGGCAGTGGTTCTCCTTGCTTCACGTGGATTGCAGAACGGGATGGACCAAAAAAGAATTTGTCAGATTTATCCGTTTTGGGCTGGCGTCACAGCCGCTCCGGCTACATTGCCGCCGAGTGGGCCACTTTTCCAACGACAAAGGAACCGTAACATACAGCCGATAGCGGGCCGCATCACAGGTGGAGAAGGCTAGGCACCGGGGATCTCGTCCCAGCCCGGCGGAGAGTCTTGGTCGGGTATGTCGGTGCGAGGGTATGCGTAGGTGACGGTCCACCGCGTCGCGGCCTCACCCAGGTAACTTCGCCGCCCGTCGTCGCCGGGTGATCGCAAATGCCGAGATTTGAGAATTCCCTTGTCGAGACGCTTGCGCCAGTTTTCGCTCGCAAACAGCCTCTGCAATCTCCGTTTTTCGGGCCTATTGCTCAGAGGATTCATGATTGAGCCTCAAGAATTCACGCTGTGTTGCACGGCCTTGCAAAGGCGCGTTTCACAGGGCGAGAATGGCGCGGACTCGTTCCGCAGCCTTGCAACGTTTTGCATCAAAAAATAGCTCGACCGTAGAAAACGGCCGTAGAATCCATTAGGAGCGCAACATCGAAGGCGCCGCTAACTTCCTGCGCGCGCTCGAGTCGGAGTTTCTGCTTTTGCAGGAAGTGCGCGATTTGGAAACCTGCCAACGGCTCGCCGACGCGATTAAGCCGGGCGTCCATAAAGTTGCGGTTTGTTCCAACTTTTCCGGGCGGCAACTGGAAGCGATTCTCGCGAAAACAGACGCTGGGCGGCGTTTGAGGAGCTGTCGGACAACGAGCGGAATTGATCTGCCACGAGGATTCGCGTTTGCTCGGTTGACGACACTGGCCGCGGAAGCACAGTCTGGCTGTGCGCGCCCGCGCGCAGAGAATCTTCTTGACTCCGAAGGCGGCGGTTTCCTTGATTGATGGAAATTTGACGAAGCCCTGGCAAAGCGAGACTTCGCCTCAGTTCACAATAGTTCCTAAAAATGACCTCTCCCTTTGCCCGGATTAGCATCCTGTTCCGACTCTTGTTAGTCGGTTCCGCATTGGTTTTGAACTCAATCGCCTGGGCGGGATTCAACGACGTCACGTCCCAAGTCCAGCTGGTTGCACAAAAAAAGAAATCATGGGGCAACCCAATCTGGGGGGACATTAATGGCGATGGGTTCCTGGACCTGATCGTGCCAACCCACGGGCTCCTGAAATCGCACGGCCCGTTTGTGTATTTGAACAACGGCGGGAACAGCTTCATTGATATTCGGACTACCTGCGGTATTGGGGCCTCTGACACGCTGGACAGCCTGGACTGGCACGGCTTTGCCTTTGGCGACTACGACAATGATGGCAAGCTCGATCTTTACGTTAGCGAAGGCGCGCTGGGGAACCAGGGAGGGACAACCAAGCGCGATCTGCTATTTCGCGGTAACGGCGACGGGACTTTCCAATACGTAAGCGACCGGACCGGCATTGAGACCAATATGTATCGTGGCCGAACCGGCTCCTGGTTTGACTACGATAACGATGGACAGCTTGACCTTTTCGTCAAAAACTTTGATGCCGCCAACGTGCTCTACCACAACAACGGCGATGGGACCTTGACCGCTGTTTCCGCTGCTGGTGATCTCTTGGAGTCCACCGACGGTGTGGATCACGGCAGCATCGTGGCATTTGCAGACTACGATAACGACGGTTTTACCGATCTCGCGATCACGGGTGATGGGAACGCGCAGGCGCTATATCACAATAACGGCAACGGCACCTTCACAGATGTCACGGTTGCCTCTGGGATGGTGACCCAGGCCAACGGCAAGGGTTTGGCTTGGGGTGATTACAACAACGATGGCTTTATGGACCTGTTCGTTGCCCGTGGCCATCCGGGGACCCAGGGCAGTGGCACCTCTCTCTATCGCAATAATGGTGACGGCACCTTTACGGATGTCACTGAGGGTGCTGGAATCGCACTGAATGGGAGTTGCTGGAGTGGCGTGTGGGGCGACTACGACAACGATGGCCATTTGGATCTCTTCGTGACTAATACCGGGGCATTAGGAAACGGCGTAGGGAACGCTAATTTCCTTTTTCATAACAACCGTGATGGTACATTTACCAATGTTGCTGCAACCGAAGGAGTAGCTATGGAAGACGGCGTTTCGCTTCACAAAGGCGCGGCTTGGGCGGACTACGACAACGATGGTTTTCTCGACCTCTTGATTAAGGACGGCGTGGGAACCGAAAAAGAAAATGGCACTGGAGCGGAGGGATACCACTTCCTCCTGAGAAATCTCGGCAACCGCAATCGCTTCGTCAAAATCAAGCTCGTTGGCGTGGAATCGAATTTGGCTGGAATTGGCGCCAAAATCGCCGTTAAGACGCAGAATTTCACCTGTTGGCGGCAGCAATACGGCGGAGGCGGTGGCGAGTATGACTCTCAAAGCAGTCAGCCGATCCATGTCGGAATCGGCTCCGGCAAGCGGGTCAATGTAACGATCAAATGGCCAAGCGGTACCGTGGATTACCTGCCTGGCGTCTTAGGGAATAGAACCGTGACAATCAGAGAAGGTTCTACTTCGAAGGTTGCACGTTGAACCGTAGAAAAGTAAGAACAATCCCTGTCGAGGTGCGTGGTTTCCTCTTTATCGGGCCTATAGCTCAGCGGTTAGAGCAGGGGACTCATAATCCCTTGGTCCCAGGTTCGAATCCTGGTGGGCCCAGTGCATTTCCAATTCTCAATTGCCGATCGCCAATTTTCTTCGCCTGAGTGGACGCTGGATCCGGGTCGCGGCGGAGATCGCGGTTTTCAGCGCGCTGATCCTTGGAACCCGCTGTTCGAATTATTCGGACGTTTTTGTCGGCGGCAAGATTTACTTTGTTGATCCCGATTGCTACTCGCGGATGACGCGGGCGCGCCTCGTGGCGGAGCATCCTGGCACGGTCGTCAGGCACGATGACTTTGAAAACTTCCCGGCTGGCGTTACGCCTCACACCACGGCGCCACTGGATTACCTGATCGTCGCGCTCGCTGCGCTGCTGCGCGCCGTGCACGGCGCAGCCGCTCGATCTCGCCGGAGCGCTCATTTCGCCGTTGCTCGCGCTTTTTGGAGGTTGGTTTCTTTTCTGGTGGCTGCACGAAATCGCGTGGCCGGGGCGGCTCGCGACCCTGTTGGTTTACGCGTTGAGCGGGATTCTTGCGCATGGAACGGCGCTGGGCCGGCCGGATCATCAGGCGCTCCTGATTCTCGCGCTTCTGGTTGCGCTCGGAGCGGAATGGAGGTTGCAGGAGAATCCTTCGCGCGGCTGGGCAATTGTGAGCGGGATCAGCTGGGGGTTGGCGCTTTGGGTTTCGCTCTACGAGCCGCTCGTGCTGCTTGGCGGATTGATTCTCTGCTCAGTCGTGTGGGCGAGATCGCAACTGACGGCGCGACCGCGTCGGATCGGCTGGTGGATTCTTCTCGGCATTCTGCTCCTGGCTGCGGCGGTGGAACGGCGCTGGCCGGAATGGCCGGGCTCGGAGCCGTTCTTTCGCAACTGGTCGGCGACCATCGGCGAGTTGCGGGCCGTCCGCCTGACGAATCCGGTCTGGTTGTTCTGGTGCGGCGGTCTCCTCCTGCCTGCTCCCATTCTGCTCGCGCTCGCCTGGCGGCGCCGGACGATTCCGCACGTCATCGTCGTTCTCGTGGCGCTTTCTTTTTGCCTCACTCTGTGGGAGGCGCGCTGGGCCTACTTTTTCGCGCTCCTCTTTCTCCTCACGATTCCGGCGCAGATCGCCATCGTGAGACCGAGGTGGCTCGCCGGCCTAACGATCGTGCTCGCCCTCTGGCCGCTTCTCCAATTCTGGGATGAGCGGCTTTGGCCTAACGAGAAGGAGGCGATGCGGCCGGGCGGCGAATCGGATCGAAGCGGTCCAATGGCGCGCCGCAGCCGCCTCGCTCGCGGGCGGTCCGCGTGCGCCAATCATGGCGCCGTGGTGGCTCGCGCCGGCCACGGCTTACTGGTCGGGCCAGCCGGTCGTGGCCGGCAGTTCGCACGAGAGCCTCCCCGGCATCGTCGCCAGTGCGCGCTTTTATCTTTCGGTGGCGCCACCGCCGGCGCGCGAAATTTTGCAGAGCCGCGGCGTGCGCTGGGTCCTGGCGGGAGACGGCGAACGGGTCGCGGAAAATTCTGCCACCATTCTGGGGGTGGCGGGATCGGCGGAGGCGCTCGGCCGGACTCTGGACCGAGCTCCGTCGCGGGCGCCGGCCTTTTTGCGGTCTTGCCGCCGAAAGCGGAACCTGTAAGATCTTCGAAGTCCGAGATTTGCCATAAAAATCCCAGGCTGAGCCATCTTCGCGTTGACACATGCACGTCTGGCTCCTAATAATGCTGCGTGCTAAAGAAATTCATCCCGCATAAGCCCGCGCCGCCGGGAGACAGTTCTGTCCTGGCCCGGGATTTGCTGAGGAGCAACAGCCTCCTTCTCACCGAGAGGAATTACCCAAAACATCAAACATTAGCGAACCGCAAAAATATATGGCCGAACACTCCGGCAAAGACATCCTGTCGAAGGATGTGGAGATCAAAGGAAGCATCAAGTTTCAAAAGGAATTGATGATCGATGGCAAAGTCGAAGGCGAGATCAATTCCGATGGTGTCCTCACGATCGGGGAGAACGCCGACATCCGCGGGCGAGATTAAAACGAAATCCATCACCGTCTACGGTAAAGTCCACGGCAACATCACGGTCGGCGAACGCTGCGAGTTGAAGTCGCGCTGCACTTTGCAAGGCGACTCTGAAAGCAGCCCGCCTCGTGATCGAGGAAGGGGCCACCTTCATCGGCAAGTCGGAAGTGACCAGCGGCAAGCCAGCCGCCCGTCAGCTCCAATGGCGGCAGCCCGACCCGCCCCGAGATCGTTCGCAGCGATGATTCCACGCCGCGCCGAAAGCGGCGTTGGCGGGTCGTTCCTAACGAACAGCCGACGCGTCACCTTCGTGGCCAAGTCGCCTGCTAAGGTCAGTGTGGAGTGTCCACACTGTGGCTTTCAGCAGATGGAATATGCAGCCGCGCGCAGCACACTTTGTCGGCAGTGCGGCAGGCATTTCGTCGTCGCTGTCAAGGAGCCGGCCGAGGCGAAGACCGAAGCGCAGCGAAGAGGAGAGCTGCGGCGGCGCATCGCTTCTCCGCCGCTTCGAAGGCATCTGGAATCGGCCGCGCATCACCTCCGTCGCCTGCTTCGATTGCGGGGCCAGGCAGGAGCTAAACTCCGCCGCCACCTCCACGATCTGCCCCTCCTGCAGCGTCCACATGGACCTGCGCGATTACAAGATCAACGGCAGCTTCAGCCGCAGCATTCGCACCCATGGCGAAGTCCACATCACCGCCACCGGCGACCTGAAC
The DNA here is from genome assembly GCA_963772915.1 of uncultured Verrucomicrobiae bacterium. Taxonomy (GTDB): domain Bacteria; phylum Verrucomicrobiota; class Verrucomicrobiia; order Chthoniobacterales; family UBA10450; genus Palsa-1392. The sequence continues at coordinate 36,912 of CAVYZI010000009.1, read as the reverse complement.
AGCAGCAGCGTCGTCTGCCGTCCGGGCGATCATCGATGGCAAGTTGCGCGGCAGTTTGCATTGCCTCGAGACGAGCCGAGTTCCGCGCCCCGGCCAAGGTGCAGGGAAAGTTGACCGCGCCTGAAGTGTTGATCGGGAAAAAAGCCAACGTGCAATTTTTTCGTCAACTGCACGTCGGCGCGATCGAGATTCGCGGAAACATGTCGGGAGAGATTGTGGCGGAGACGGTGGTGACGATCCGCAGCACACGGCTCGCTCGACGGCAACGTCGTCGCGCGTTCGATCAACGTCGAAAAAGGCGGCACGTTCAGCGGAGAATTGGTCATCGGCCGGCAGACACTCGAGCAGGCCGAGCTGATCCCCGACCTCGCGCCGGACCAGCCGCGGCCGGCGAAAGCGTGCGTCCGCCCGCCGCATCCTTTCGGTTTGCCGGCCACTTCCTAGCCGTTGTGGATAGCGCAAAGCGGTCCCGCGCAGTCCTTACGAGCGGTTGGGCGATTACGTCCACCTCCCGCGCCTGATCGACAAAGCGCGGCTGCACCGAAAGGGTTTGCTCGACGGTTACAACTACAAAACCGTCGGCTTCGACAAGCATCTCCTCGCCTTTCTCAAGCTCGATCCCGACGCTTTCGAGAAAGCGGCTAACGAACTCGAGGAGGACGCGGCCATTCTCGCATGGGTGCGGCAAAACGGCGCCGGCCCATTCCCCGGGCGAGATCGAGAATGGAACCAGGTCATGATCGACCGCCATCCCGACACCGCGGTGAAGAAGGCGCGCTTCGCTCATTTCCTCAAAGAAGCCGGCGGGGAAGGCCGCAAAGACATTCGCACCTACTTCGACCTCATCGAGTTCGACGAAGGCCGGCTGAAGTAAGAATTCCGTGGCGAGGGGCGCTTTGCGCCCCGTTTCACGGATGCGCAGCGCCTGTTCAGCGACTCCGCCGCTTGCATTCAAAGGCCTCCCACATTTTGTGACATTGCTCCGCGCCAAGCGACAGCTGGTTAGGGTGCACGAAACTTCGCGAAGATCCTATCCGCTTCCGCGAGGGTTTCCTTGCTCCCGATGTCGTACCAGGTCCCCTTGATCTTGATACGTCTTCACCGGCCGCCGGGGTATGAGCCACTGGATGAAACGGCCCGGGTTGATCGGGATTATTTCCCGGCCGCGATGTAGGTCGTGAAAAATTCGAGCGTCTCGGCGGAAAAATAATAAAGCGCGATCCCGGTCAGCGTGCGTCTCCGGCTTCTCGCGGCTTCTCCTCGAAGTGGGTGATGACGCCTTCCGCATTGGTCTTGATGCTGGAGTATTTCTTCATCGCCTCGAGATCGCCGACGTCGTAGACCGCGAGCGTGGCGGCCGAGCCCTGCGCCTGGGCGGCGAAATCGTCCAGCGATTCGCTGAAAAGATTGTCGCCGCCGACCACGATCATGTCTTCGCCGGTCAACTTCTCCCTGCGTCGATGACAAGGCAAATGTCGCCGATCGCGCCCAGCTTGTCCGCGTCGCTGCTTCGAGCCATCGTTCACGATCTTGAACGTCACTTGGCCGTGCGCCTTCGTGTAACCGTCCGCCCAGGCCTGAAAATCGTTCGCGAACTTGTCGTTCGTCACCATGTAGATCGTGCCGAGGTTCGGGAATCGGCGCGAGATTGTCGAGCACCCATTCGATCATCGGCTTGCCCGCCACTTCCAGCAGCGGCTTGGCTTTGTTTTCCGTTAGGGGTAAAGACGAGTGGCGTAGCCGGCGGCGAGGATGAGAACGTTCATAAGCGCGGAAGCCGAAGGTAGCCGCCTCAGCCGCTTCGGCAATCGACTTGACGCCCCTTCGCTCTCGTTAGGCGCGGGGCACCGTCGCGGCGCGCAGTTGCTCTTGCAACTGGCTCGATCCGGCTCGACTCGGTGATTTTGCCCCGGGTCGTCGCGTCCGTGACGTAAAAGGTGTCGATCGCCGCCCCTTTGTCCGTGCTGATGCGCGAAAGGGTGATGTAAACGTTCTTCCGGCCCAGGCAGGCGACCAGATCGTAGAGCAAACCGAGCCGGTCCGGTGTTTCCACCTGGATCAGGGTCGCAGGTCGGATGCGCTCTTGTTTTCAATCGTGATGCGGGTGGGAAAATCAATCTCGGGGTGATCGACGGCACGCGGTCGCCGAACCTTCGCGAGGAGCGGCGCGAAATCGAAGCGCTCGTTTCCAGCGCCAGCGCGCAGGGTCGATTCCACGATCGCGATCTCGCGCGGATCGGTCACCGGCCCGAGCTTCTTGTTCCGGACGCGAAAAACATCGAGCACGAGGTTGTCGTCCCGGATGAAAATGTCGGCGCTCAGAATGTTCAGCGAAGCGACGGCAAAGCGCGCCCGCGATATTGGCGAGGAACTGTTGCCGGTCCCAGGTGCAAATCGAGACCACGCTGTGACCCTGTTCCGGCAGTGCCTCCCAGCGCAAGGCGGGGGCGTAGGCCGGCTCGTCTTCCAGGTAAATGCTGCGCCAAAACGTGCGAAAAAGTTCGAGGTGCGCCGGCGATTTCCTCGCCGAAAAAGGCGCGGAAATAATTGTCCGGCATGTAATCGAAATGGGCTTCGATCTCATCCGCGAAATCGGGCGGCAGCTTTTCCGCCACCGCTCCGGTGCAGCCGTTCCCGCTCGATTTTTGCTCTGCGCGAGAAGCCTTCCTGATCGAGCAGGTAACCGCGCGGTCTCCTCGTAAAGTTGCCAGACGAACAACTCCTTCCAGTCCGACCAGATATCGGTCGTGCCCTGGCCATCGGCGAGGGTCAGGAGCATGAAGCTGTCGAGGTTCGCTTGCGATTTCACGATGCTTGGCCAACTCGATCACGGTCGCCGGATCGTCGACGTTTCGTTGCTGCGCGATGTTCGAAAGGGTGACGTGATGATCGACGAGGAGGACCAGCGAGCGGCGTTGCTCGGACGAGAGCTGCAAACGCGCCGCCACGCTTTGGGCAAAAAGCGCGCTCGCTTCGGAATGGGGCCGCGCGCCAACGCCTTTGCCGGTGTCGTGCAGGAGGAGGGCGAGATAGAGGACATAGGGATCGGCCAGCTCCTTGAACAAGTTCCTGGTAGGGCTGCAGCTTGGGTCCTCTCGTCTCGACCCAGCGCATCCAGTTTTTCGATGCAGACGAGGGTGTGCTCGTCCGCCGTGTAGCGATGGAAATATTCATGCTGCACGAGGCAGGTGAGATGCCCAAACTCGGGCAGATAACGCCCGAGGAAATCGACCTCGTGCATCATGCGCAGCGACCCGCGCGACCTTGCCTTTGCGGCTCAGGATGCGGCGAAAAGATTTCCCGCGGCGCCTTGGCATAACGAAACTCGCGCGTCACGAGGCGCAGCCGGCGGCTGAGCATGTCGGTCAGCTCCGGCGCTTAACTCCAGCTTGCGTTCCTGCGCGTGCTCGAAGGCCTTCATCAGTTGCTCCGGCTGCCGGATTGAAGAGTTGCCGATCGCTCACATGCAGTTGCCCGCCGCGGCTGAAAAAACCGTCGAAATCTTCTCCGCGCGGCTGGCGGCGCGGGAGAAGGGGGAAGAAAAGCCGGCGGGTCGTCGTCGCCGTGCCGGTCGCGAAGCGTTCGCTCAGTCGCTCCGTGATCCGGAAAATATTCCGCGTGTGTTCATAGTAATCCTTCATGAACGCCTCGTTCCGGGCCATCGGCGTTTTCTGTTCGTAACCGAGTCGCGCGCGCCATTTCCGGTTGCAGACTGAAATAGAGCATGTCCGTGCCGCGCTCGTTCGTGTAATGGAATTGGGTGCGCACGCGGAGGAGAAAATCGTAGGCGACATCGATCCGGCGGCGGTCGCTCGCACTGAGCCAGTTCTTGCCCTCGAGATGCGTCGTCGTGAGAGCGCCTTCCTTGAAGTAGGTGATCCAGAGAAGATTCTGGTAATCGCGCAAGCCGCCGCAGCCGCGCTTCACGTTCGGCTCCTGCAGATAAACGCTGTTGGCGAACTTCTCGTGGCGCCCGGCCTGATCTTCCATTCGCGCCGCGATGTACTCCTTCTCGTGCCCCTGCACGCAACGGACGCGGAATTGGGTGCGGAAACGCTGATAAATATCGCGATCGCCCGCCAGATGGCGCGCTTCCAGCATCGCTGTCTTGGTCAGCATCTCGCCATTGGCCTGCGCGACCGCTTCGCGCACCGAGCGGGTCGAATGCCCGACCTTGAAGCCGACGTCCCAGAGAAAATAGAGGACCTGCTCGACGGTCTGCGCGAGCGAGTCGGGCACCTCTTTGCCGGTGTGGGGATGAAGAAACATCACGTCGACGTCGCTCCCCGGGTTCAGCTCACCCCGGCCGTAGCCGCCGAGCGCGACCAGACTCAGGGGAATCACCTTCCGTGGCGTTCCTCGCCTTCGCCGCCTCGCTCGCGACCGCAAAAATATTGCGCAAAAGGACGTCGATGAGAGAAGCGCGGCTGGCACAAACCTCGCGGCCGCCGCCGCCGGCCTGGTGGCGCAAACGGAGGCGATGGTTTTCGATTTTGAGAAATTTCTGGTAGAGCGGAAGGAGACGCGGCGCCGCGCCCGGCTCGGCGACCAGCTCGCGCTGCGCGTGCTCGAGAACTTTATCCTGATGGGCAGACACCTGGGCGGAAGCTAAATCCGAATATCGAAATCCGAAACAAATTCAAAACTTCAGCAATTTGGGAAAACAGAAAATCGTCCGCCGGCCGTTTCGAGATTTTCAGGCGGATTCGACATTTCCTGATTTTGCCCCTCACAACTGAATCTCGTAGCGCTTCATCTTGTTGTAGAGCGTCGGGCGCTGGATGCCGAGCATCTCCGCCGCCTTCTTTTTGTTGCCGTGGCATTGGGCGAGGGCATCGAGGATGGCGTTGCGTTCCATCTCGCTCAGGCGGCGGACCGGTCCGTTGCTCTGGCTGGCGGCGGTCCGCTCGGTTTTTTGCAGGGCAACCGGGAGCTGCACTTCGGCCGGCAACTCTTTCACCGTGATCTGATCCTGCCGCGCGAGCACGACCGCATATTCGATCGCGTTTTGCAGCTCGCGCACATTGCCCGGCCAGCCGTAGTCGAGCAATTTCTGAAACGCTTCCGGCTGAAATCGCCGGCTCCGGTTTGCCCAGCTGCCTGGCGAAGCCGCGGACGAAGGTGGCGACGAGCGGTGGAATGTCTTCCTTGCGTTGGCGCAGCGGCGGCAGCTCGATCTGGAAAGTGTTGAGCCGATAGTAGAGATCGGGGCGGAGCCGGTTTTCGGCCAGGGCCTGCTGGACCGGGCGATTGGTCGCGGCCACGACCCGGAAGTCGGCTTTCAACGTTTTCGTGCTGCCTAACGGGCGATATTCCCGTTCCTGCAGGACCCGCAAAAATCGCGTCTGCAACTCCGCCGGCATTTCCGAAATCTCGTCGAGAAAAAGCGTCCCGCCGGCTGCGGCCGCGATCATCCCGCGGAAATCGTTCGTCGCGCCGGTGAAGGCGCCTTTCACGTAGCCAAAGAGTTCGCCCTCGATCATGGCCTGCGGGAAAGCCGCGCAATTCAATTTCACCATCGGCTGGTCGGCCCGGCGGCTCCGACTGTGAATCAGGGTCGCGATCACTTCCTTGCCCACGCCGCTCTCGCCCGTCACGAGGACGTTTGCTTCCGAAGGGGCCATGGCCGTGATCAGCTCGTCGATCTGCTGCATTACCTTGCTCTTGAAAACCGGCGCGAGCCGCGTCTCCGCCTCGGCCAGGCGTTTCTGCAACTTCTGGGTCGTGGCGCGCAGCTCGAGCGTTTCGCGCAGGAGCGATTGTTTCTCGAGCGCCTTCTCGACCAGGCTGAGCAGCTCCTCGGGCGCATACGGTTTGCTGATGAAGTGATAGGCGCCGCGCTTGATCGACTCGATCGCGTTGTTCAGGGAATCGTGCGCCGTCAGGATGATGACCTGCGTTTCCGGATGCTCCGTTTTGATCTGGTCGAGCATCTGGAGGCCATCGGCGTCCGGCAGTTGCAGATCGAGCAAAACGAGCGCAGGCGAATTGCTTTGCAGGAGGCGCAGGCCGGCGGCGGCGGTAGCGGCCACCTCGGGTTCATAACCGTGCCGGCCTAACAATGCCTCGAGCGTCATGAGAATCGGACGCTCATCGTCAATGATCAGAATGCGTCGATTCTCCGTGCTCATGGGAAACGGTAGCGGCGGTGGGCGGGTGGCGCCGGGTTAGGAAACAAGCAGCGGGAGAGACACGGTCGTGACCAGAACCGAAGCGGCCGAATCAAATTGTGCCTGAAGCGTGCCATGGTGCGCTTCGAAAATACCGCGTGCCCGAAAGAGGCCAAGACCATAATGCCCGTGCCGGACCCGCCCGAGCGGCCGCCGTCCCCAATTTTCCGTCGCGCCCTCAAATTTTGCCTTCGGTTCGCGGAGGGTGAATTCGACCGTCTCCCCCGTTGCTCCGGCCTCGAAAACGAGCGGGCCTTCGCCCCGATCATGCGTCAGGGCGTTGCGGAATAATTCGAGGAAAGCTTCCTGCAGAAGGAGCGGATCAACCTCGATCTTCTCCTCGCCTAACGAAATCTTCCATTGCACCGCGGCCGCCTGCTCCGGATCGGCCAGCCCGAGTCCCGCGCGCAGATCCTCGATAAATTCCGTCGCGCCGTAGGGCATCGGGTCCACCTGGATTTTCGCCAGCAGACTGGAGAGTCTTTGCAACTGCGCGCCCGCCTCACCCGTCATCTCGCGGAGCCGCTGCACCTCCTCTTTCGCTTCTGGTTGCTCGACGATCTCGTTCAGAAACGCCGCCTGCAGCTCGATCGCATTGAGATGATTGCGCAGATCGTGATTGAGCTGTCCGACGAACTTCCGCACGTCCGTCCACAAAATTTTCGGTTCCGCTTCCTGCATGGGAGAACCGCGCCTCGGGGACGGGTCGCGGGCGGAGCGAATCTAGGCGAAGACGCGCGCTTCGCTACTTCATCCGCGAAAATTCTTCTGCGCCCGGCACGGCGCCGCTGCTCGTGATCGCGGGATCGTTGGCCGCCAGGTGGCGGAGGACGTGGTAAACATCTTCCGCCTCGGCGCCGATGGCCTGCGCGATCGTCTCCGCTCTGGCCCCGGATGCGGAAAGCTGGGCCAGCACTTTGGGCTGCAATTGCAGAATGCGGGTGGCCGCTTTTTTGCCCGCTTCCACTCCGGGTTGGTGATAGGCGTTCACGTTCACGAGCGAGCCGTAAAATCCGACCGCGCGTTCATAGAGCGCGATCAGGGCGCCAACCTGAAAGGCGTCGACCTGCGGAATGCTGATCGTGATCGAATCGCGTGCCCCCTCGTAGAGCGCGGCGCGCGTCCCGCGCAGGAAACCCTGCAGATAATCGCCGCTCGTCACCCCTTCCTCGACTTCAAATCGCTCCGCCTCGCGGTCTTTCCGCACCTCGATAAAGGTGGCAAAAAAATTCGGCACCCCGTCGCGCAGTTGCTGCACGTAGGCGTGCTGATCGGTCGAGCCCTTGTTGCCGTAAACCGCAATTCCCTGGTGCACCACCCTGCCGTCGAGATCGTGTTTCTTGCCTAACGATTCCATGACGAGCTGCTGCAGATATTTGCTGAAGAGCGCGAGCCGGTCCTTGTAGGGCAGGATGACCATGTCTTTTTTGCCCTGGCCGTCGCCGGCGTAATACCACATGAGGGCGAGGAGCATGGCGGCATTTTGCATCTCGTTAGGCTGGCGCGTTTCCTCATCCATCGCCGCCGCCCCGGCGAGAAAGTTCTGTGTGTCCAATCCCTGCAGCGCCGCCGGGAGGAGCCCGACCGCGCTCATGACCGAGGTGCGGCCGCCGATCCAGTCAAACATCGGGAAACGCGCCAGCCAGCCGTTGCTCTCGGCATATTGGTCCAGCTCGCTCCCCACCCCGGTGACGGCGACGGCGTGTCGGCCGAAATCGAAACCGGCTTTCTCAAAGCGCGCTTTCGTCTCCAGCATCCCGTTGCGTGTCTCTTTCGTTCCCCCCGATTTGGAAACGACGACCACAAGCAGGTGCTCGAGGTCATGACCGATCTTCGAGAAGACGCGGTCGAACCCGTCCGGGTCGGTGTTATCGAAAAAGAAAATGTCCATCGCGTCGCGCTCCGAGCCGAGGGCGTCGGCCACGAACTGCGGCCCGAGGGCCGAGCCGCCGATCCCGATGAGGAGAACGTGCTCGAACGGTTTGCCATCCGGCGGCGCGATCCGGCCGACCTGAATATCGGAGGCGAATCTGTGGATCCGCTCGTTCGTTTGCACGATGTCGGCCCGCAGTTCGTCGTTAGGCGCAAGCTCCGGCGCGCGCAGCCAGTAGTGGCCGACCATCCGCTTTTCATCCGGGTTGGCGATCGCTCCGGCCTCCAGCTCGCGCATGGCGGCGAAGGCCTTCTCCACCTGCGGTCGCATCTTTTCGAAGTAGCCCTCCGGAAACCGCATCCGGCTGATGTCGAGCGAAAATCCGAGATCGTCGTAGCGTAGAAAATACTTCTGGAAGCGCTGCCAGAGATTGTCCGTGGCCATGGGGATAGCCTACGGGAAGGCCGCAGCGCGTGAAGTGCAAAATTGGAGGGACGATCCGCTGTGTCGTCCGTGTTTCTTTAGGTCGTAGGGAACTTATTCAAAACCAAACACGGACGGGACTGCGCCCATCCCTCCAGGGCGGCGATTGGAAAATGTGGGAGGGGCCTTTGTGCCCCGATCCCGTTGTGAGCGGCTAGTGGATCGGGGCACAAAGGCCCCTCCCACGTTGCTGTTAGCCGCGCCCTTTCTCGCGTTCTTCCCGCTCTTTCTCCTCGTGCTCGTCTTCGGCCTTGGCGTTTTCCCAGCCGATCTTGCGGCCTTTGTTTTGTTCCTCCAGCCAGGACATGAGCGGCTTGAAATATTCCACCATCGCCCGGGTCGAGATCTCTTCGCCGGTCGCTTCCTTCAGCACTTTGCGCCAATCTTCCGTCCCGCCTTTTTCCAGGATGCTGTAAAGCCACTTCCCGACTTCCTTGTTCCCGGCGTAGTTACACGACTGCGGCGGCTGATGGAGAATTTTGCGCGCGATGTAGTCGTGCAACTGGAACTTCAGGACGGTCGCAAAGGCGTAGTTGTAATAGTAAGCCGGGGCGTCGTTGATATGCGTCTTGGTCGCGTAATCGGCCCAGTTCTCGCCCCGTTTCTCCGGCGGCTCGACGCCCTGGAATTCGCTCACGTATTTCCACCAGCGCGCGTTCCATTCTTCCGGTTCGAGCCGTTTCGCGTACACGTCGGCCTCCCAATGCGTCATCGTGCCGGAAGCGAAAAACATGAACGGGATCGAGCGGGCGAGGGCGTCGTCGAGGAGGAAAGCCGTCTTGTCGGCTTTGAAATCGGCCGGCAAAATTCCTTTCGCCTGCAGGTACGGCACCTGGCTGGAAGCGAGCGCGATCAGCTCGCCGATGCCTTCGTGGAATCCCGGATTGGCGCCGGTGCGCAGGAGCGGCGGCACTTCCGGGCGCGAGTAGGAGAGAAAATAATGGCCGTGCCCGAGCTCGTGATGGGCGGTGAAGAACCATTCCGAATTCGGTTCGATGCTCTGGAGAGAGCGAATGTCCTTGTCGAGGTCGATGTGGTAGCACCAGGCGTGGGTGTTCTTCTTCCGCGGGTCGCCTTTCGGCACCGGATACAAATCCGATTTCACCCAGAAGCTGCCCGGCAGCGTTTGCAAACCCAGACTGGTGTAGAATTCTTCCGCCGTCTTCGCGACCCACTCCGCCGTTTTGCCTTTGAAATACGGATCGAGATCCGCCGCTTCGACCAGGCCGGTCCAGTTCTGCGCCCAACGATTGTTCAGCCAATGGGCCGGGATTTTGTCCGGGACCGGCTGATGAAATTTTTCCGCCAGCTTGTATTTCGCCCAGGTATGCAACTGAAGGTAAAGCGGGCGGAGCGCGTCCATGAACTCCTCGTTCATCTTCAGCATCTCCGGCGTCGTCATGCCGTAGGAGGCGGCTTCGAGCGAAAAGTAGTCGGGATAGTTGGCCTCGCCCGCCACCCCGTTGCGCAGGCCGACCAGGGTGATGAGATTTTCCTTCAGGGTCGGCCCGATTTCCTTCGACGCCTCCCAGACCGCTTTGCGTTCCGCCAGATCGTTGCTCTTGCTCAGCAGATCATCGATTTGATTGGCCGTGATCGGTTGGCCCTTGAATTTGAACTGGTAGGAATTGAGCAATGACGATTGGCGCGTTTCTCTCCGCACCCGGCGTTGGACGATGAGCGGGTTCGTCATCGGGTATTCGGCGGCGTTGAGCAGCACCTGCTTGAGCTGACGCACGGTGAGGGGGTCGAGCTCCGCGCTGTGCCCAAGCAGTTCGCGTGTGGTCTTGATCACGAGCGGGCTGCCATTGAAGGCGGCGTAGGCTTTGCCGGCGGTTTCGGCGGCGGCGTCGTGTTCCGGGGTAACATCGCGGACCGCGTCCCACTGCGCCTCGCTGTTGACCGTGTAGAGCGCCTGGTAACCGGAGTTCATCATTTCGAGGAACTGGTTCGCCCGTTCCTGCAAGGCAGACGTCGCGGCGGGAGAGGGCGATGGCGCAGCCAGAAGGGGAAGCGAGAGAATCGTTAGGGCGAAGACGACGGCAAGCGAACGGAAGCGGTCCATGGGCGGACATCTAATCCCGCCGTGGTTGTAGGGCAAGCGCTCCGCTTGCCTCGGGCGACGTTGGCAGGCGGAGCGCCCGCCCTACAATTCGAAGCCGACCCGGTAGGGCCAGTCCTCCCAGTTTTCCACCAGGCCGGCACGGACAGGATTTTCTCGGATGTATTGCCATTTCTCTTGCGCCGATTCATCGGAGCGCAGTAGACGATCGAAGCTGCCCGGCTGCCATTGCCACCGAGCCGCCAGGTCCTGACGCATCCAGCGCTTGATTGCACCCGAGGCGTTGCCCACTGCCGCCTCGCGATCGTTAGGCGCAATCAGGAGGTGAACATGATCCGGCATCAGGACCGCCGCGATGACATTCCAATTAGCCAGGCGAGCAAGGGCGGCTTCGAAGGCAGCGAATGCTTTCTCGTTTGCCAGCACTTTCTTACGCTTCGCAACGCAGAAGGTAAGGAAGTACACGACCTCCTGATCCCATCGCAACCAAACTGGGATCCGCGGGGGATGTCCCATGCCCGCGATGCTATCCGCTTAGGTTTGTAGGGCAAGCGCATCGCTTGCCAAGCTCAACCAGGGCAGGCGGAGCGCCCGCCCTACAATTGTCCCGCGCAAACCGCCCCTACATGTGCTCGATCACATTATCGCCGAAGGCCGAGCACTTGATCTCGGTCGCGCCTTCCATCTGCCGCGCGAAATCATAGGTCACTCGCTTGCTCGCGATCGCGCCGTTCAATCCCTTCACGATCAGATCGGCCGCTTCGGCCCAGCCCATGTAACGGAACATCATCTCGCCCGAGAGAATGACCGAGCCCGGATTCACCTTGTCCTGGTTCGCGTATTTCGGCGCGGTCCCGTGGGTCGCTTCAAAAATGGCGTGGCCCGAGATGTAGTTGACGTTTCCGCCCGGTGCGATCCCGATCCCGCCGACCTGCGCCGCGAGCGCGTCGCTCAGGTAATCGCCATTCAAATTCAAGGTCGCGATGACGTCGAAATCGTCGGGGCGGGTCAGCACCTGTTGCAGGGTGATGTCGGCGATCGCGTCCTTGATCACGATCCCGGCGCCCGGTTTGCCCTCGGGAATCTTGCACCACGGGCCGCCGTCGAGTTCCTCCGCGCCGAAGAACTCTCTCGCCACCCTGTAGCCCCAATCGCGAAACGCGCCTTCGGTGAACTTCATGATGTTCCCCTTGTGCACGATCGTCACGCTCTTGCGCTGGTTCTGGATCGCGTAGCTGATCGCGCTGTGCACCAGGCGCACCGTGCCCGAATAACTCACCGGCTTGATCCCGATGCCGACCCGCACATCGGTCGGGAAATCCTTTCGCGCCGACCCGATCCCAGAATTCCTTCGCTTTCGCTTCTGTGCCGAAACGGATTTTGGCGAACGCCTTCGGAAATTCCTTCTCGAGAAAATCGAGGATCTTGTTCGCTTCCGGCGTGCCTCCGGCCCACTCGATCCCGGCGTAGATGTCCTCCGTGTTTTCGCGGAAGATGATCATATCGACCTTTTCCGGACGCTTCACGGGGGAGGGGACACCCTGGAAATACTGCACCGGTCGCAGACAAACGTAGAGGTCGAGCATCTGCCGGAGGGCGACGTTGAGCGAACTGATGCCGCCGCCCACCGGCGTCGTGAGGGGACCCTTGATCCCGACCAGAAATTCGCGGAACGCCTCGACGGTGTCGTCCGGCAGCCAGTTATCGAATTTGTCCTTTGCCGCCTGGCCGGCGAAGACCTCGAACCAGGAAATCTTTTTCTGGCCGCCGTAAGCCTTCTCGACCGCGGCATCCATGACCCGCTCGCTCGCCGCCCAGATGTCGGGCCCGGTGCCGTCCCCGCGGATAAACGGAATGATGGGGTGATCCGGCACATTGAGTTTTTCGGCGCGAGTAATCTTCTCGCCGGCGGGCGGAGTAACGTCTTTGTAAGGCATAATTGTAGGGCGGCCATTTTGGCCGTCAGCAGTGTAGCGGCGGGCGTGTCGCCCGCAACTAACGAGGGGCGAACTGCGAAATGTGGGAGGGGCCTTTGTGCCCCGATCCGACGTGATCCGTCAGCTCATCGGGGCACCAAGGCCCCTCCCACATTCCCGGAAATCCGTGTCATCCGTGAAATTCGTGGTCAAAAAAATTCCAGCTCTACCCGAGCCGGTAGACGATGCGGGCCTTGTCCACATCGTAGGGCGACATCTGCAGGCGCACCCGGTCGCCCGTCGTCAGGCGGATAAACCGCTTTCGCATTTTGCCCGAGATATGGGCGAGCACGACATGCTCATTCGCCAGTTCCACACGAAACATGGTCCCGGCCAGGACGGCCAGCACCTTGCCTTCGATTTCGATCGCTTTCTTTGGGTCAACAGCCATTTTGGTCCTTCGAACTGCAAAGCCGGCGCCCCAATTTCGGGGCGCCGGCTCGCAAGATCAAAAGCGATCGCTTACCGGCGGTTGCCCGGCAAACTGACGCGGCCGCTCTTCGCGGGCGCGTGCTTCGTTCACGGTCAGGGCCCGGCCGGAGACTTCCTTGCCGTTCAGCGCGCTGATCGCCGCAGTGGCGGAAGTCGCGTCACCCATGGTGACGAAGCCGAAGCCGCGGGAGCGGCCGGTTTCGCGATCGTTGAGGATAGCGACGTCGGTGACGGTGCCGTGTTGCGCGAAGAGATCGCGCAGATCGTTTTCAGTGGTCTCAAAAGAGAGATTTCCTACGTATAGTTTCATTTGTGATTTTTGGAGGAGGAGCTGTGAGCTACAGAGCCGTTCCCGGGAATCGGGTTTCAGAATCACCAATGAGGAAACTCACCTGACGATCTACCGCACTACGAACAGAACAGAACTTATCCAAGAGCCGCCACAGTCGTCGGCTTTTGGGAATAAGCAATCGAAAGCTGAACGCTGAAAACTGACAGCTGAAAGAGGACGGCACGGCCCCGGCCGCGTCGTAACTCAGGCGTCCCGCCTGATCCGTCGCGCGGGCGTCCCGCCCGGTGGAGGGACGACCGCTGTGTCGTCCGTGCTTCTTTAGAGACGAAATGGAAACCGCTTACAGAATGAAACTCGGACGGGACAGCGCCCGTCCCTCCAAGGCACCGCTACATTTTTCAGCGTCTGCGCTCGTTGACCCAACGAACTTAGAGAGATGACGAACTCACAAGCACCGCTCGTGTTGGTCACCGGCGCCACCGGTTACATCGGTGGCCGGCTCGTCCCGCGATTGCTCGAGGCGGGCTTTCGCGTCCGCTGCCTGGTGCGCGATGCCTCCCGTCTCCAGGGCCGAGCGTGGCGGAATAAGATCGAGTTGATCGAGGGCGATGTCTTCCGTCCGCAGTCGCTCACTGACGCAATGCGCGGGGTCGACGTTTGCTATTACCTCGTCCACAGCCTCGGGTCCGGCTCCGATTTTTTTGCACGCGACTTGGAAGCGGCCCGCAACTTCGGCGCCGCGACGAAGAACGCGGGCGTCGCGCGCATCATTTATCTCGGCGGGCTGGGCGATCCCGCGACCGATCTTTCCGCACACCTGCGTTCGCGTCAGGAGACGGGCGACGCGTTGCGGGAGAGTGGCGTGTCGGTGACCGAGTTCCGGGCCGGGGTCATCGTCGGCTCGGGCAGTCTCTCCTTCGAAATGATCCGCTACCTCACCGAGCGCGTGCCGGTCATGATTTGTCCGCGCTGGGTTTACACCCGTATCCAGCCGATCGCCGTCCGCAATGTGCTCGACTATCTGGTCAGTTCGTTACGCGCGCCGGAGAGCGCGGGGCAGATCATCGAGATCGGCGGCGCCGACGTCATCACCTACGGCGAGATGCTCACTTTCTATGCCGAAATCCGTGGGCTCCGGCGCTGGCTCCTGCCCGTGCCGGTGTTGACCCCGAAGCTCTCCTCCTACTGGGTCCATTTCGTCACTCCGATCCCGGCCGATATCGCGCGGCCGCTCATCGCCGGATTGCGCAACGAGATCATCGTGCGCGACGATCGTGCGCGCGCACTCTTTCCCGCCATCCAATTGCTCGATTACCGAGCTGCAGTGAAGCTGGCGCTCGAAAAGCTCGAGGCGCACGCGGTCGAGAGCGCCTGGAGCGACGCGCTTTCCACCAGCCAGCGCGGCGCCGGGCCCGTCACCCTCACCACGCATGAAGGGATGATCATCGAGCATCGGCAGCTGGCGGTGGCTGCGCCTAACGACGCCATCTTCCGCGCTTTCACCGGCCTGGGCGGAGCGCGCGGCTGGCTTTACATGAACTGGACCTGGCGTCTCCGCGGCGCGCTCGACCGGCTTTGCGGTGGGGTGGGATTGCGGCGCGGCCGGCGCGATGCCGATGACATCCGGGTAGGGGAAGCGCTCGATTTCTGGCGGGTCGAAGCGATCGAGCCGGGGCGTCTGCTTCGGCTCCGGGCGGAGATGAAAGTTCCGGGGAAAGCTTGGCTGCAGTTCGAGGTGAAAACGCAGGAGGCGAGGCGCGCCCGCTCCTCACCCAGACCGCCTTTTTCGCGCCCAAGGGACTGCTCGGGCTCGCCTACTGGTATCTGCTTTACCCGATCCACGGGATGATCTTTGGCGGAATGATTCGCCGCCTGGCCGAGCGGGCCAAAACCATCGCGGCCCGACCGGAGGGCAAATTGTAGGGCAGGCGCCCGCTCGCGAAAGCATTCGGAGCTCCGCCTGCCTGGAGGGACGATCCGCCTGAGGCGGATGTCATCCGCGTTTCTGTAGGGCGGGCGCTAGCATCGCCTGCCGGGTTTGAAACAACGACCGCTTCGCCGGCCGCACCTCTTTGGCAAGCGACGCGCTTGCCCTACAAAACTTGCATCGGTCGCCCAATCAGGAGACCGGCGCAAAGACCGTCTTTCTCCTGAAGCGGCGGCGTTGCGTGTAACCGACTGCCAGCAACGCCAAGGCCCCAACCGCCCAGGTTGAGGGTTCCGGAATGGGAGTGAGTTCAAAGAGATTTCCGTAGGTGATAATCTTCCCTCCGGTTCGTGAACACCATGCCGGTATCGTCATAAAACTGAACATTCGCCAGGTCGGAGGCCGTCAAGCCGGGATCCGCAGCGAAAGGAGCCGGTCATTGGTGGTTGTCCCAGAGGTCCATGCCGGCCAGTCCTGACCAATTCCTGACGTCGAGAAATGCCCCACTGCCGCCGACCAGGCTGCTAAAGACGAGCGAACTGCCATTGGCGCCGGTTGCGAAATCGATTGTCGCGTGTGATCCGATCGAGGTGGATTGGAGCGTCAGCGCGCCAATTCCGGCAGCTCCGTCGTTGGATCCGGGACCACTCGGTCGGGTGCCTTCGCTGAGGCCGCCGCTTTTGAATGTCCCGCCCCCTTTTAACGTGATCCCGGCGCTATTGTTGATACGGTTCGTGCTGGCGGTGCCTCCACTCTGCGAAAGCAAGAGTGTACCGCCTGAGTTGACTGTGATCCCACTTGTGCTCCCAAGTCTGGCCGTGCTCGTGTTATTGTTGTCTAGCGAAAGCTGTACCGGCATTGACTGTTGTGGCGCCGGTGTAGGTGCTCGCTCCGGTTAATGTCAGTGTGCCGGTGCCAAGCTTCGTGAGCCCGACGCTGTTTCCACCGGTTCGAAAGCTACCGATAGCACTGCCGTATGTGAAGTTGCTACCAGCGTTGGTTGTATCGACTCCGAGGACGCTGCCCGCTGTCCACGAAACCTGATTAGATGTGCCCTGGCCACCGGTGCCGAGGATGAGCCCACCGAGGTACCGCCGCCGGAGGCCCCATTCATCCATTCGCTGGTGCCACCCACGTTGACCGCCAACGTGGCACCGCTGGCCACCGAGACGCTGCCGGAAGACGGCATCGAATTGGTCTTCGCAAATTGCAATGTTCCGGCACTTATCGTCGTGCCGCCCGTGAATGTGTTTGCTCCAGAAAGGAGGAATGTGCTCGTCCCGGACTTAATGATCGAAAGCTTGCGCTGACCCGTTCCCTCGCTGATGACTCCGCTTAAGCTCAGATTTCCTGTTCCGTCGCCAGTAAGGGCGAGAGTCACAGCGGTGTTACCGCCGGAATGCGTGATTGCGTTAGCCATACTCTGGCTATTGGATGAGCTTTGTGTAATAGTCGATGTGGTCCCCGCCAAGATTGCGAGCTGCCCTCCACCGAGGAAGAAATTTCCGGCGGTCGAGTCAAAGGTGATGCTGCCAAACAACATTGGGCTACCGATGTCCTGATTCAACCGCGCGCCGGACGTGCCCGTATTCGTCGTTCCTGCAAAGGTCAGTTCGGTGGTAGACGAACTCGAGGGCGCAGTCCCACCCCAGTTGTCCCCTGTGCCCCAGTTAACGTCGCTGCCCCCGCCATTCCACGTGAAGAGCGAGTCGGGAGCATTAGTTGGCGGTTTGATATCAATGGGTGGCCGACGGGACCGGCTTGCGTTACCGGTCGCTGACCCGCGCTGACCGACCCCGGGCACGGAAGAAGACAGACCGGAAAATGGCGCGCTGGTACTTGAGGGATGATGTGGACGACCCGCTGTTGCCGGAAGTGCTGCTCGAGGTTGACGCCGCGACCGACCCGGGGTGCGAGGCGGTGCCGTAGCCGGCGGCGTAATCCGGGATGGTGCTTCCAATGCCCTTCACCTGCCACCAGGTATCGGCCAGATTCGCGCCTGAATTTGCGCCGGCCCTGGAACCGCTCGGCCCTGCCTCCGCCACGGCGCCCGAATCGTCGCTCTGATCGGCCAGCGGGATCATGAGAGCAGTTTCCGCCAAGACGAGCCCGCCATCCGCCGTCGACCCCGCCCCGCCTAACAGGCTGAGGTCACTGGCCGCGGCGTAATCAGGCTGGACTCCTGCCGAGCGCTGGGTTTGGAAAAGACGGAGCGTCGTCCAAAAAGGCTGCGGGGTCAGAGCAATCGGATTCGTTAGGGCAATCGGACTGGTGAAACTTCCCTGCCCGCGGGCCCGACTCGGCGCGCCGAACGCCACGATGAGCCCGGCAAAGGCGTAAAGGAGATGACGAGTCTTGGGGATCACGGTGGTCAGCGATCGGCGTTAGTGGCAACCATCACGGGCGCATTTGAGATGCTGTCCGGCATTCGGGCGTCGCTTCCGGCGGAGTGGCGGGGCGCGGTCCAGATCGCGATGGCGATGATCAAAAGCGCGAAAAGAATCAGGACCGCGTCAATGACGCGGGCACGTGGGGTCGCATAGGGATCGATTTTTGGTGGCATGGGGGCGTGAGGGTTGGTTGGTTTGCGTCAGCGGCCGCGATAAGAACAAATCGCCGCGCGAGAGTCAAGGTAATTCCGGCCTTTCTTTGGCGGTCGAAAACGGAGAAAACCCGACCGTCGTGAAAGGCGCGTCCGGTTCCAGCGGTAACCATGTTTTCCTGCTCACCGGGCGAACGGGGCGAGGTTGGATTTACGCCGGAAGCGCGAAAGCTGCGTGGAGCCGACCGCGAGCAAAGTCAGCAGTCCGACGACCCAGGTTGCGGGCTCGGGCACCGGGGTCAAAGGCGAGAGTTCAAGATTGTTCGCGTTATAAAAGAGGCCGTAACCGCCGGGCAGGTTGGCGACATCGTTGAAGACTCCGATCACCGAACTAAAGGTGGCTAGAATATAGGTGGTCGTGCCGTCAGCCGACCCGCTGAAACTGAGGGAGTCGAAGAGATTACTCAAGTCGAGCGCCCCACTGATCACGAGCCGGTCGCTGGTGGCTCCGAGAAGGTCGACCACAAATGTCGCCAGGCTGCCGCTCGCGCCGGCCAGAGTCGCCGTGTTCATGAGGGTCAAAGTGCCAACGGTGCCGTCCGTGCCGCCCGTAATCCTGGCGCCCGGATTCACCGTGACGGCGCCGCCGATCGTGCCGGTGCCACCGAGCAGGGTGCCGGTGTTGTTGACCGAAACGGCGCCGCCGCTGGTAGCCGAGCCGGTAGTATTATTGGCGAGGAGCGTCCCGGCATTGACTGCCGTCGGACCAGAATAGGTGTTGGCTCCGTTGAATATGAGGACGCCCGCTCCAGTTTTCTGCACCCCCCCGGCAGCGCCACCGGTAATCTGGGTGGAAATGATCATCTCGGTCGCTACGGAAGCCGAGTCCGCAATGTTAAAGACGCTTGTCGAACCCCCGGTGCCATCCAGCGAAACTTTGTTTGTTCCACCGCCGCTATTGGTAATCTGCGCGGTGGACGTCCCTGACGAAGAATAGGTAATGCCAGTCAGGTTCCCGCCCCGCAAATTCAATGATGCGGTAGAGCTCCCGCTACTGCTGGTGAAGTCGATCAAGCCACCACTAAAGTTAAAGTCAGTGTTGATGGTAAAATTTCCGGAGGCAGTTGTCGTGGTGACCGATCCGCCCGTCATAGTGGCGCTGTTTGCGACGGTTACGGTTCCGCTTGTCTTGGTGATGGCTCCGCCACTGATTAACAGGCCACTTGTTCCTGTCGCTGCCTCTCCTATGGTTTCGCTGCGTGCCCCAAACGTCAGTGTTCCGGACGTTAGCGTGAGCTTGGCGGAATCTTTAATCTGGTTATTGATCGCGTTCCCGTAATTGAGAGTTCCGCCATTAATCACAATGTCACCGGCGATCGCGTCTACTCCGTCGGTCGATTTTGCCATGGACAGCGTCCCATTCGTGATTGTGCTCGTGCCCGTATACGTGTTTGCGCTGCTTCCCGAGAAGGTCGTTGTATTCGAATTGGTTATAGTCACCCCTTTCGCGCCGTTGCTGCCATTAGCGATGATATTTTCGAAGGTAATTGCGCTGCCCCCCTGAACCTCCAAATTGTAGTCGAGGTAAAGGGATCCCCCGCTCGATGCTCCGGTCCCCCCACTTCCGTCCAGTTTGAAGTAAAGGCCACCTCCGTTCGAGATGATGTAAAACGTGGACCCGCTTGAAACGGTTTCGCTGACGTTGCTGTTGTAAACCCGCCACTGGTTCCCATCGTTATAATTTTGGAGGTAGTCGGTAAACTTCAGTGCGTCGCCATAGAGTTGGCCGCCACCCGCACCGTTGTAGAAAGTGACGTTCCCAAAGACGGAGAAGTCCCCGGAATTAAAATACGCATAGTGGTGAGGGCCCGCTGTATTATCGAATTTAAGATTATCGCCCGTGATTGGGGTTCCATTATACCAGTTGTTAGAATCGCTAATGTCGTCACTGCCACCGTAGCCGCTCCAATAGTGATCAGTCGCCGCTGGCGCCAATGGCGCTTCAAGGGCGCGGCTTGCGAGTTTGACGGCGCCGCCACCTTTGGACGGGGTAGTTGAGACAGTAAACGGTGTGGAGACCGCGTGAAGCGAGTAGCCGGAGCCGGCGCTGGTTGAACTGATGACGGTCGACTGACTCGATTGCAAGGAGCCGCTCGGGTTCGAAGGCGCAAACGACGTGGTGCCGGCTTCGCCGACGTAGCGCGGGGCGGTCTCGATCGCGCTCGCGACGGCGGTCGGCGGCGTCGCGCACGTCCGAGCCGGCGGTCGCGAAGCCCGGCGCGGAAGGCGGGAGCGCTGAGGCTCTCGGCCGTGAGCGCGCTGCCGTAACCGGAGATCTGGGTCACGGGCGGCAACGAGCTTGGTGCGGAAAACGATCTGGCGCCCCTGGTCGGCTCGAATTGAGGAGCGACAGCGTAGGTCGGTTTGCGATCTTCCACCACCATGACGGGCGCGAAGTTGCTGGAGGACGCTTCGAAGAGCCCGGCCAGGGCGACCGCGTTCTCTGCTGAGGTAGAGCCGCTTTGCTGCGCAATCATGGCGCTCACCTTTTCGTTAGTCTGCCAGGTGAAGATGCTCAGCGTGGTCCAGAACGGTTGCTGGGCGAGCGGGAGGGTGCGGGAGAAGAGCGGCGCGCCGTGAGCCGAGGTGCGGAGCAAAACCGCGATCAGGACAATGGTAAAAACGAAAAGCAGTGCGTCGATTCGTTTGTGCAGCTTGGTGGCGTAGGGGTCGGTCTTCGGGTTCATCGGATGGAGCGGGGGTCTGAGTTGGGAAGCAACAGAAGTGAAAGTGAGAGCGAGAAAGCGCGGTTCAGATTGGGTGAGAGTTTTGAGATGAAAATCGTCGGATACGAACGGCGCGGATTGGAACAGGATGGGGGTCGCGGGTCAATCAAATAATTGGTCCGGCGCGCCTTATTTGGGGTCCTTCCGCGTCCCTTTTTGGTCGGCGGCTATTCGTTAGGCGCAAACCAAGGCGGCGAAGCAAGATTGTTCTTGCCAGGACGAACGCAGGCCCGTTAGAAGCGCCTCGCCATGAGGGAAAAAACAACATCGTTGTGTTATCCCCCCTTCATTATTCGCCTGCGAATCTGGTTCGGAATCGGGCGACGATCTCTTTCCTGGGAGCGCCGAGCCTGGTACTGAGGACGGCCTGAGCGCTGTTATTTTGCTTAGCAGTTAACAGAGCGCGTGAAACGCGCTCGGTTATTGGTTATTTGGGATTGGTTATTGGGTCGTTAGGCGAGGCCCGGTGGTGATGCGTTCGAATTTGTTTCGGATTTCGACATTCGGATTTCGAATCTGCATCCTACAATTCCTGGATGAGGGCCGCTTCTTCGGGCAGGAGTTGGTCCGGCTTTACTTGGGCGGCTTCGTTTTTGGCCTCTTCCTTTCGCCCATTGGCGGCGAGGACGGCGGCGTGAACGGCGATCGCGGAGGGCGTGGCGGCTTTTGGCGGGATGTGCAGTTCGGAATAAACCTCGAGCGCCCGGGCGGGCTGGCCGGCTTTCAGGCGCGCGAGCGCGAGCAGGGTGCGGTGCGGCAGGCTGGCCGGCTCGAGCGTGACGAGCGTCTCTGCGAGCTGCGCGATGCTTGAGAGCTGAGAGTTGTTCGTTGAGAGAGCCTCGGACGCGACGGCGGGCGTCCCTCCATCTGATTTCGGCGTTTCAGTTTTCAGCGTTTCAGCGTCTCCGGCGCCTGCCAAAAGCAGGCGCGTATACGCTTCGTCGTTCTGGATCGCGGTGTCGTTAGGCCATTGCTTCAGCATTTCGGCCAGGATGGCGTGAATCCTGACGGTGTTGCGCGCCTGCTGGGCGAGGCGGAGCCGGCCTTGCTGCGCCGCGCGCATCCGCGGGGTGTCGCGCGCGATCCGGTCGTAGGCGGTGGCTGCGGTCTCGGTGGCGCCGTTTTTCTCTGCGTAATCGGCGAGGAGAAGCAGCTTTTGCTGATCGTCGGCGGCTGCTTCGAGGGCGCGCTGCCAGTTGTTTTTCGCGGCCGTGATTTCGCCCGAGTTGCTGGTTGCAGCGGGCCAGATACATCCGCTCGATCACCGGATCGAGGGGGAAGGTTTCATCCTGCAGGAGGCGCTTGATTTCGTCCCATTGGCCGAGCGCGCCGAGGGCGTCGAGCCGTTGCAGGAAAAGCTCGCGCGTCTGGAGGGCGCGCTGGAGCGGGATGGTGTCGAGTTCGCGCTGGTATTCGCCTTTGCCGTTGAGCCAGCGGGCGAGGACGGCGAGCGGCTCGTTGCCCGCCTTGCGCCAGGTGGCGATGGCCTCGGCGATGAGGGCTTCGCGCCGGGCCGGGTCGGCATGCATCTCGAGGTCGAGCGCGATCAATTTCTGCGCCGCACCACTGCGCGGGTGCGACTGGAGTGCCTGAACCACTTCTGCCTCGGGCATGATCGCGGGATCGATCACGATCTCGTTAGGCCGGGAGAGGATCTGCTGGGCGAGAACGGTCAGGGCGTCGAGCGCGACCTGGTCCGTGCCGCGGGCCAGGCTGGTCAGGCGCTTCCAGGCATTGGTTTGCGTTTCTTTCCCGTTAGGCAATTCGGGGGTCACGATTGCGAGCTGGAAAATGGCTGCCTGTAACTGCTGGCGGCGGGTCGCTTGCGGGTCGGTCGCGACCGTTCGCGAGATGGGCCGCGGCTGCAGCGCGCTGGCCTTTCTGCGCCTCCACCTGGGCGGCGAGCAAATGGTCGGCCGCCTCCGGTCCGCCCTCCATTTTGCCTGACAATTGCTCGACCGCGGCCTCGGCCAGGGCGGTATCGCTCGCGGTCAGAGCGGCGGTCACTTCATCGCGCAGATCCTGGCGGGTGAGCGGCTCTTTTTCGCGCAGCGATTTCCAAAAACCGAGCGCTTCCGGCTGCCGGGTGCGGGAGAGAAGCCGGGCCACGGCGCGGATTGCTTCCGGCTCGCTCGCGCGCAGTTGGTAGGCGGCGCTGGCCTCCTTTTGCGCCTCGGCCCATTTCTCCTCGTCGATGAGTCGAAAGGCCTCGTGCGCGTGCCGGCGCGCCTGCCAGGCCTTGATTGCATGCCGGGTCGGGCGGGCGAGGACGAGGAGGAGGAGGAGAACGAGAACGATGGAGCCGCCGATCTTGAGGAGACGGAGGCGTTTGCGCTGGCGGTGGCGCAGCTCGGGATCGATGAGGAGAGGATCGGAAGGCAAAGTATGAAGGAAGAAGGATGAAGGACGAAGTTTAGGCGCCTTTGGAGCGCTTGAGGATGGCGACAAAAATCGCGGTTAACTCGTCGGCTTCCTGCCGGAGCGATTCGAGCTTTGCGGGGGCAATGATCTCCGCGCCGACCAGCAACTCCAACCAGTAGGCGGTTTCCTCTGCTTCTTTAAGGCTGTCACCACATTTGGCGATGAACTCGTTCTTACTTCGTGCGCGGTGAGCCTCGCGGTAGTTGGCGCCGATCGATGTTCCCGAGCGCAACATTTGTTTTCCCAACACTTGTGCTTCCGTCTTTTTCGGCAGCGCGACGAAGGTTCGCACTATTCGGAGCGCGAAATTCGTTGTGCGTTCCCGCAGATCTGTTTCCTCCGACACTTCTTCCTTCTACCTTCTGACTTCTTCCTTTACCAGCCTTGGCACGAGGCGGGCGAACTCCGCTTCGACCTCGGCGGCGCTCAGTCGATGTCGGGTGAGGAGGACGAATTCCACGACCTGCTGGCCCGGATTGCGCAGGCCTTTGCGCACCACCTCCCAGCGTTCCGGGATGCTCCAGTGGCCGAACGGGATTCGATCGTCCGGCGCGCCCTCTTCGTTAGGCCGGACCCGATCTTCGTGCAGACAGAAAAACGTTTCCGCATAGAGCGGCCGGCCCCCGGGAGTTTCGCGCACAAAGCTGAGGTGCTGGAAGGGGAGCGCTAAATCATCCGCCACCGGGTAGGAGTGGATTTCGGGTGTGCTCGCCTGGACCCAGCCGGCGGCTGGCAGACAGATATCGGGCCGATGCGCGCGGGCCCGCAGGACGGTGGCCGTCCCCGGTTCCCAGCGAAAGAAAAAGAGGTAAGCGACGGCGCCATGATCAAGCGGCGCCGATTCCTCCCCAACGAATGGAGCGAACGGCCACATCGCTTCGCGGCCGTCGTCGTAGCGCAACATTTCGCGGGTGTGCTCGTCGATCGGCAGCTCCTTAAAACCGGCCGCATTTTCCGGCCATTGCACCGTCCAGGCGCGTCCCGGCACGAGCCTGCTTTCGTGCCAGCGATACCAGATCGAGACTGCCGTCTCGATCGAAAGGAGAAAGGCTAAAGTGAAAAGTAGAAAGATGATTGGCGGGACTCGACCCCCTGTTGCTGGAAGCCGCTCAGCGGCACTGAAATCTCTTTCTCCTTTCTCCTTTAGCCTTTCTCCTTTCGCGAGCGCGGATCGCGACCGCGATCGTCCCGAGGAAAACGGCGCCGACGATCGCGTAGCCGGCGATATCGTGCCAGCGCTCGACCGCGCCGAGATTTTCGGTCGCGGCGATCCAGACGAGGAAAAAAGCGCGGCCGAAATTGGCGAAAAGCGCGATCGTTAGGGCCGCGCCCACGAGGATCACACGGCGTGCGATCGAGAGGCGTTTCAGTTCGCCAAAGAGCAGACCGATCATGAGCGAAGTCTGGAGGGAGCGCACCCCGCTGCACGCTTCGCTCACCCCGACCACGCCGTTGCTCACCCGGATGAGGCTGCCTTCGAGCTGGGCGGGGATGCCAAAGAGAGTGAGCGTTTCGGTCGCGACTGCCGCCACGATCCGCATCAGCCATTGGACGAGCGGGGCCTCGATCGGGGTCAGCCACGGCACCGCCACGAGGATGAAGCAAACCGGAAAAGCAAAATGCCGAACCGCCGCGCGCCCGCCCCAATAACCGATAACCAAGAGCGTGAGTCCGACGACAATGAGCGCGTGGACCCAGCTCAGCGGCCGCCAATCCGGGTTCGCCACTTCGAAGAGGCGGATTGGCAGCAGAGCTGCCAAAAGTAGAAAGGCTAAAGTAGAAAGTAAAAAGACAGACAGCGGTCGCCGGGTCGCGGCTCTGGAATCTCTTTCACCTTTGGCCTTTCTACCTTCTCCTTTTCCCCGGCTCTCCCAGCGCAGCCAGAAGAGAAACGCGGCGAAGAAAGGGACAAACCAGCCATAGCTGTATTGCTGGTTGGACGACCACTCCAGGCTGAGATCGCGACAGAGGATGAACCAGAGCAGCCCGAGGGCGGCGCAGAGCAGGACGACCCGGAGCCGGTCGCGGGAAACCGGGAGAGAAACGGGCGGCGTTTGGGCGGCTACGGAGTGCAAGGGCCGCGAGTATAGCGAAAAGCTGAAAACCTGAAACGCTGAAAAGCTGAAATGGCGAAGCGCGCGACCATCCGTTGTCCAGGCGCTCGCTGTGGAATTTCAGCGTTTCAGCTTTCCGCTTTTCAGCGTTTACTCTGCCCATGGAAGTCCGCAGCGTCGAAGCGATCGTGCGCGCCCTGAACGAGGCGAAGGCCCGATATTTGATCGTCGGTGGGTTGGCGGTGAACGCGCACGGCTTCGTTCGGCTCACGCGCGATGTCGATATCGTCCTTGCCCTGAA
Source organism: uncultured Verrucomicrobiae bacterium (assembly GCA_963772915.1). Classification (GTDB taxonomy): domain Bacteria; phylum Verrucomicrobiota; class Verrucomicrobiia; order Chthoniobacterales; family UBA10450; genus Palsa-1392. Next base: position 11,593 of record CAVYZI010000009.1, on the reverse strand, counting down.
CCCGGAAAACGCCACCTGCGGCCTCCGCGCGCTGTTGAATATTGGTTATCGCCTGGGAATTCCTGCGAAACCGGAAGAGTTTGCGGATGCTGCGACGCGGGAGGATTGGCGCCGAAGCAAGGAAATGATCGTGCTGAAACTATGGAGCGACGAACATCGTCGCACCCCAGTCGATGTTTTCGTCTACGAGCCGTTCGATTTTGCGGTTGAAACGACTCGCTCCGAGGCCTTGGAGGTTTGCCCTGGCGTGACAGCTCCGGTAGTTTCCCTGCCAACTTTGCTCGAGATGAAGAAGCAGGCCGGGCGCCCCCAGGACCTGATCGATATCGAAGAACTAAAGAGAGGACGATGAACGAGCCGATCGAGCCCGATTGGAAATGGGGAACCGCCGAGGGAAGCCGCGAACTGGATCGAATTCTCGATCGCCGGCTGACCTTTCGGGAGAAATTGGAATGGCTGGAGGAGGCCGAGACACTCTCCCTGCAGTTCGAGGCAGCGCGGGCGGCGCGCCAGGGTATTCAGCTGCGAGTTGCGGAGGATCCCGGCGTCGACGGAACGGCGGCGAGCGAATGACCAGGCGGATCCACCTCACCGCGGTTTTTGGTTAATTGTAGGGCAAGCGCTCCGCTTGCCGCTGCCTTCCCCAACGACCATTAACGGATAACAAATAACCGTCGCCTGCGACTGTCGCGTCGTCCGCGTTTCTAAAAGATCTGTGCTATGCGACCAGACACGCACGGGACCACAAATAACAAAGAACCGCCAGTCTGAACCAGCCAGCGCACACGCTTCTTGCATTCCCTCGTTCCCCAGAAAACCGTTAACGATTAACGGCCTTCCGCCCGCTTCCTGCTTGAGCGATTAATTTCAGCGTTTCAGCTTTCAGTTTTTCAGCTTTTTGAAAACCCACCGTATCCTCGGCATCGACTTCTTCGGTGGCACCTCGCGCGAGGCGGTCGACGAAATCACCCGCCGCGGCGGGTTGCTCGTCGCGCCGGCCGCGCCTTCGATGATCAACCTCTGTCGCGACGAAGATTATCGGCGCGCCTTGCTCGGGGCCGATCTCGCGATTGCCGACAGCGGCTTCATGGTCCTGCTCTGGAAATTGCTCACCGGCGAAAGCGTGCCGCGCATTTCCGGTCTCGAGCACGTCAAGCGCCTGCTCGAGCACGAATCCGTCAGGCAACCGGGCGCGGTCGTCTGGGTCGTCGCCACCGAATCGTCGCGCGACAAGCTGCTCGAGTTTCTTGCCGGGTCGCTTCCCGGCTCGACCGAGTCTCGCCCCGCCGGGAAGACCGATTTTCCTGGAGGGACGCGCACAGCCTGCCCGCCGTGGCGGGTCGCGTCCGTGAGTCCAACGGCCCAGGGCCAAGCCAAAGACGAAAGTTCGCCACCGCGAGGCGCGGTGGCCAGCACGCGAGGGCGCGTGCGCTCCCCGGAAATCTACGTCGCGCCCAAGTACGCTCGCCCGATCGGAGACGAGGCGCTGCTCACCCTCGTCAGGCAAATCCGCCCGCAACACATCGTGATCGCGATCGGCGGCGGCATCCAGGACAAGCTCGGCCGCTATCTGCTCGAGCGGCTCGATTACCGGCCCGCGATCCATTGCATCGGGGCCGCGCTCGGCTTCCTCACCGGCGACCAGGTGCGCATCCCCGATTGGGCCGACAAATATTACGTCGGCTGGTTCTTCCGCTCCGTCGCCCAGCCGCGAATCTTCGTCCCGCGTTTCTGGAGCGCGCGCCGCCTGCCGTGGCTCATCTTCCAATGGCGGGATAAACTGCCGCCATTGGAAAAAGCTGAAAAGCTGAAAAGCTGAAATACCGAAACCTCCAAATCGCTCGCTAGCCAATCTGGCGTCGCGTCTTTTGGACGATTGTAACGAAGATCGCGATGAGTTCGCCGGTCTCGTTCAGCAACTTCTCCAGGTTAGGCGTCGAGATCGCGCAGTCGTCTCGCAAAAGCTCGAGCCAGAGCTGCGACTCATCTGCCTCTTGAAGAGCACCCTCGATTTTGGAGCAGAATTCCGCGTCTGATCTGGCTCTTGACGCCTCGCGCACGTGAGCCGCGACCGAGGTGACCGACCGCAGGAGTTGGTGTCCCAACACCTCCACTTCCTTTGCTGACCGCGGCAAAGCGACATAGAAGCGAATGATCCCTGATGCGAATCGCTTCGTCCGTTCCCGCAGCTCGCTAGTGACGCGCATGGGAGGAACCCAGGGTGTTGGGATTTCGGCGTTTCAGCGTTTGGCTTCGCCTATGGAGGAACCATTCAGCGTTTCAGTTTTTTCCCACCCGTGGATTCACCGGGAAGACCCGGTCGCGCTCAATCTCGACTTCGCGCGCCGTTCCGAGCAGCTCGAGCAGGATCGCAACCCGCTGCCGGGCCGGGATCACCCGCGTCACCAGCACCCGCAGACCCTGCATCGGACCGCCGGTCACGATCACCTCCGAGCCCGGTTGCGGGTCGGCCGTTACCTCCACCGTCTCGTTGTCCTGCACGAGAGCGCGCAGCTCGGCCATGATCGAGTCATCGATCGGGGTCGGCTGATCGCTGAACTGCACCACCCGGGTGACGCCGGGGAGCGCGTTGATTTGGCGGCGGCGCTCGAAATAATCGAACCGGGCGAAGAGATAGCCGGGAAAAAGCGCCTCCGTCGCCCAGAGCGGACGACCCGCCCGCATCCGCCGGAAACGAATCCGTGGGGAGAACACCTCGAGTTCGAGTTCGCGCTGGAGAACGAGGGCGATCTTGTTCTCCTGTCTTGGTTCGGTGTGGAGGCAATACCAGTTCATTTCGAAAAGCTGAAAGCTGAAAGCTGAAAAGCTGAAATCAAACCAGCGAGGAACCCTGCACGCTGAAGCTGCAAGCGCAACGGCTCCAAAGCAACCGCATCGGCGTTCCCAGAAGCTACGCTGAAGTTGTAGAGGCGGCCGTGTCGGCCGCAAGAGCAATGCTTTCGGAGTGTCGGCCGCAACAGCGTGCCGCCCCCCGCAAGCATTCCGCCCCAACAACCGGGAACCAATAACAAGTAACCGCGGCTCGGCCGCCCTCACCGGCTTTTTCCTCCTTCCCTCGAAAAATCTTGACCGACCATCGCATTTCAATAATTCTCGACGCCCGCGCCCCGATGTAGTTCCTCTTCCATACGGTTTCCGACCTGCTCACTTGAGCGACCAGCGAATAATCCCAGCCCTGCCCGATGCTGCCCCGACCCTGAAGTCCGAGCCGCATCAAGGGCGGCAGCATGCCCGGAACCGCCGAGCGACCACGGACTACCGACCACGAGACACGGAAGGGAGGCGAGCGGCCAGCGAGCCCATAAAAGCTGAACAGCTGAAAAGCTGAGATGCTCGAAAAGCTGAAAGGCTGACATGAGGATATCTGAAGAACTGCGCAAGCGAACAAAGCAGTACGCGTCTCGCGTTATCCGGCTATACGTCTCGTTGCCGAGGAGGCGCAAGGAAGTCGAAGTTTTGGGCCATCAGCTATTGCGCTCCGGCACGTCGGTCGCCGCACATGTCCGGGAGGCGTCCCGGGCGAGATCCGATGCGGAGTTTTGCTCCAAGGTAGAAGGAGCGTTGCAGGAGGCTGACGAGTCCCAACTTTGGCTTGAACTGCTGCGGGATGATTGCGGGATCTCATCGCCAGATCTCAGCGCTCTTTGGCAGGAATCCGATGAGCTTATGTCGATATTCGTGGCCATCCTGCAGCGAACGAAGAACAGGCCGAAGTAACGGATATTTCAGTTTTTCAGCTTCTCAGCGTTTCAGCTTTTCCCCATGCTCATCCTCGGCCTTAACGCCTATCACGCCGACTCCGCGGCCTGCCTGATGAAGGACGGCTGTCTCGTCGCCGCCGCCGAGGAGGAACGCTTCCGCCGCATCAAGCACTGGGCGGGATTGCCCACCCATGCGATCGACTTCTGCCTGCGGGAAGCCGGGGCGTCCTTAGGCGAGGTCGACCATCTCGCGATCAATCGCCGGCCCGGGGTCAACAACTGGCGCCGACTCGGCTTCGTTCTCACCCATCTGCCCGACCCGCGCCTGATGTGGCAGAAGATCCAGAACATTCGCAGCGCGTCGTCCGCCGCCGAAGCGCTCGAGCAAGCCTACGGCATCCAGCTCAGGGCGCAGGTGCATCACGTCGAGCATCACCTCGCCCATCTCGCCTCGGCCGTTCTCCTTTCCGGCTTTGAAGAAGCGGCCTGCCTCTCGGTCGATGGCTTCGGCGATTTTGCCAGCACCGCGCTGGGCTGGGGCGGGGGAGGTCGGATCGAGATCGATCAACGCGTCTACTTCCCTCACTCGTTAGGCATTTTCTATTCTGCCATCACCCAGTTCATCGGGTTCCCGCACTACGGCGACGAATACAAAGTCATGGGGCTGGCGCCCTACGGCGCGCCCAACTATCTGGACGAGATGCGCGAGCTGGTTCGTATCCGGTCCGACGGCACTTTCCGGCTCAACCTTGGTTATTTCCGGCATCATACCGATAACGTCTCTTACAGTTGGAAAGATTGCGCGCCGGAGGTCGGCACCCTCTACACCGAAAAGCTGGCCAGCCTTCTCGGGCCGGCCCGTCAGCCGGGCGAACCGTTGGAGCAGAAACACAAGGACCTCGCCCGCTCCGCCCAGGCGATGTATGAGGAGGCGTTCTTCGCCATCCTCCATGCGCTCCACGCGCGACGTCCATCGCCCAACCTCGCGCTCAGTGGGGGCTGCGCCATGAACTCAGTCGCCAACGGCAAAGTCTATCTGCGGACACCCTTCAAAAAAATGTATCTGCCCGCCGCAGCCGGCGACGCCGGTGGCGCGATCGGCGCGGCGGCGATGGTCGCAGCCAAACTCGGCGGCACGATCCAGGGACCGCCCGATGCTATCCGCACCAGCCGCAAACCAATTTCAGCTTCTCAGCCTCTCAGCGTTTCAGCTTTTGGCACCTCTGGTGCCAGCAAATCCATTTCAGCATCTCAGCCTTTCAGCGTTTCAGGTTTTCGGGACACCTACGGTGCTCCTTTCACTCCTTATCTCGGACCGCAGTTCTCCGATCGAGAATGCTGGGAAATCCTGGAACCGAGTCGAAGTCAGTTGTCTGATGTCAGTTGTCAGTTGTCCGAAATCTCCGATACCCACACGCTTTGCCTGCGCACCGCGCGCGCCATTGCGGACGGCAAAGTGGTCGGCTGGTTCCAGGGTCGGATGGAATGGGGCCCGCGCGCCCTCGGCAACCGTTCCATCCTGGGCGACCCGCGCCGGGCCGACATGAAAGACATCCTTAACGCCAAGATCAAGCGTCGCGAATCGTTCCGCCCCTTTGCCCCCTCCATCCTGCGCGAGGCAGTCGCCGACTGGTTCGAGCAGGACGATGACGTCCCTTACATGATGGAAGTCTTCCAGATCAGGGAAGAGAAGCGCCCCCTGCTTCCGGCGGTCTGCCACGTTGACGGTTCCGGCCGCCTCCAAACCGTCCACCGCGAGATCAACCCTCTTTACCACCAGCTAATAACCAGTTTCCGAGAACTCACGAGCGTCCCGCTCGTGCTCAACACTTCCTTCAACGAAAACGAGCCTGTCGTCTGCCGCCCGGAAGAGGCACTGGCTTGCTTCCTCCGCACGAAAATGGACGTTCTGGTCCTCGGAAGCTTTTTCGTGGAACGACTCAAGCAGACCACGGGACCATCGACTACAGACCATAGACTTGAGGAAGTCGAACATGACTTTTGAACGGTTTTGCAGCCAGATACGAGGCATCGACGAATCGATCGGGCATACGTCGGAAAATCGGCTAAACTCTTGCCGCTCGGGTTCGAGGCGGTAGATTCTTGTTCCATGAGCCTGAGCGAAATCCAACAAGCGGTCGAAAACCTGCCCAAGGATGAGCGTTTTCGGCTCACCGCCTGGATGGTAGCGCGTTATCCTCTCCTGAGAGTCGAAGAGCTTATGGCACACGCCACCGCGCTGGTCGAAAGCGGTCAATGGGTGCCGTCGGCGCCGTCGGAAGACAATCGCCCGCAAGGCAAGGTGCTCGATCGCGCTTTGCGGGTCGCCGAGGAGCTTGATCTCGGCAAATAGGGGTGGCTCGGCCCAGACAGCTTGTCCATTCGCAATGGTTCGACCATTCTCTCCAGCGGCTTGGCAATCTGCGTGGCGTTGAGACTATTCTGGCGCAAGAATTCTATCGTATCGCATGCTACGCGGATCTCGTCACGCTTGCGCCCGGGTCCCGTGACTCTCCGAATTTATCAGACTGCGCCCTTGCTCCGCGAAGACGGCGAAGTCGTTCGTGTATAAACTACTTTGTGCTTCGGGAAGACGACACGGTAGAGTTGCAGCACATCGAAGCCGTGGAAGAAAATACTTTGTGATCGAGCGTTACGTTGCGAGATCAAGCCGCTTAGCCATCAGCTAATAACCAGTTTTCGAGAACTCTGCCCTCGTCCCTCCGCTTGCCGCGCCGGCTTGCCGCGCCGAAGGGCCATGACGCAGGCGGAAGTCAGACGAAGGCGGGACCACTCTAACCGATTTCAGCATTTCAGCCTGTGGCTTCGCCTATGGAGGAACCAGTCAGCGTGTCAGGATTTGCCTTCGCCTATGTCCGCTTCGCTCCCATTTAGCATTTCAGCGTTTCAGCCTTTCAGGATTTCAAAATTTCAGCGTTTCAGCTTTTGGTGCTCTCCATCCGTATCCATCCGCGTCATCCGCGGTCAAGCATGGTGTAGCGGCGGCTGTGTCAGCCGCAGATTCAACCGCGGATTACCCAGATAACACAGACTGGTGAGCCCAAAAATTGCAGGGCAAGCGCCTCGCTTGCCGCCCTTCCCCATTTCAGTTTTTCAGGATTTCAGCTTTCAGCTTTTGTAACCTATGTGCGGGATAGCAGCACTCTTCGCTTATCATGGCGACGCTCCGAAAGTGGAGCGCGATGAACTGATCGCGATCCGCGATCAGATGGTTTCGCGCGGTCCCGACGGGGCCGGCGAATGGCTTTCGCCGGATGGGCGCGTCGGCCTTGGGCATCGTCGCCTTTCCATCATCGACCTCTCACCCAGCGGCGCGCAGCCGATGTTCAACGCCGATCGCTCCCTTGCCATCGTCTTCAACGGCGAGATCTATAACTATGCGGAGCTGCGCTCCGAGTTATCAGGTCAGGGCCCGCCAGTGGACGGCCCCGAAGGCTTTCGGAGTTATTCGTTCAGATCGAACAGTGATACGGAAGTGCTGCTGCATCTCTACGCCGAGAAGGGCGAGGCGATGGTGCACGAGCTTCGCGGCATGTACGCTTTCGCGATCTGGGATGCGGAGAAGCGGGGAATGTTTCTGGCCCGCGACCCGTTCGGCATCAAACCGCTCTATTATTCCGATGACGGCCGCACCCTACGCCTGGCCTCCCAGGTCAAAGCACTACGAGCCGGCGGGAGGATCGATCTCGCGCCCGAACCGGCTGGTCATGTCGGCTTCTTCCTCTGGGGCCATCTGCCCGATCCCTACACGCTGTTCAAGAACATCCGCAGCCTGCCCGCCGGCAGCACGATGTGGGTGGATCGATCCGGTCCGAAGTCGCCGAGAACGTTTTGCAACATCTCGGCGATTTTGACAGAAGCGGAAGAGAGGTCAGAGGTCGGTGATCAGAGGTCAGAACTTGACTCAATGGGAGGAGCTCAAAAGCTCGCTCCAAGAGACCATCAAATGCCACCTGGTCGCCGACGTGCCGGTTGGCGTGTTCTTATCCTCCGGGCTTGATTCCACCACCATCGCTGCCTTGGCCGCGGAGCAGGGCGGCAATCTCCGCACCGTCACCCTCGGGTTCGAGGAATACAAAGGAACCGCGAGCGACGAAGTCCCGTTGGCCGAGCAATTCGCCGCACGATGCGGAGCGACCCATCAAACCGTCTGGGTCTCGCGGGCCGACTTCGAAGCGGAACGCGACCATCTTTTCGCCTCGATGGACTGCCCTATCGATTGATGGCGTGAACACTTTCTTCGTTAGTCTGGCGGCCAAACGGGCGGGTCTGAAAGTGGCGTTGTCCGGTGTCGGCGGCGACGAGCTTTTCGCAGGCTATCCAAGTTTCCGGGAAATCCCGCGCACCGTTGGGATGCTTCGCGGATTCAGAAACTGGCAACGACTTGGCAGGGGCGTCCGCGTGATCAGCGCTCCCCTGTTGAATCACCTGACCTCACCGAAATATGCCGGCATCTTTGAATACGGCGGAAGCTACGGAGGCGCTTACCTGTTGCGGCGCGGCATGTTCATGCCGTGGGAATTGCCCGGCCTGCTTGATCCTGAAATGGTGCGGGAAGGCTGGGCCGAATTGCAGAGTTTGCTGCGCGTGGAGGAGTCGCTCGATGGCATTCAAACGCCACGGCTGAAAGTTTCTGCCCTGGAGCTGCAATGGTATATGCGCCACCAATTGTTGCGCGATGCGGACTGGGCGGGGATGGCGCATTCGGTCGAAATCCGTGTCCCGTTCGTGGATGTCGCATTCCTGAAACAGCTCGCGCCCGCGTTGGCGCGAGCGGATGCGCCTGCAAAGCGCGACATGGCCAGGGCTGCATCCAGCCTGATGACGCCGGAGATCCTCGATCGCCGCAAAACCGGCTTCCAGGTTCCGGTGCGCGACTGGCTCCTGGCCGAGCTCCTGCTCCCAGCTCCGATCTCCCAACTCCGAAAATCGCGGCCTGCGCGGCTGGGCCCAACATGTGTATGCGAGCTTTGCCGGTCAGAAGACGACCAGTGCAAAAAACAGCTTCCTGCCCCCGGTTGAATCGGACCAGATCGAAAAGGTTGCGTTCTCGCGACAAGAGAAACCAGCAGAAGTTCTGAAATGACGAAGTTTCGTCTTTTGCGATGCGCTCAGTGGGCTTGCTGGAGCGCAAAGGAAACAGTATTTTCATGAGATGAGCACCTTGGTTGAGATCGAAGCCGCCGCTGAGGCACTGTCTCGGGAAGAGAAAGAAAAGCTGTTTCGCTTTCTGGCCGCACGCCTTCATCGGACCAGAAATTCCGTTCGTGCCGCTCGGCTCGTGGACGGCCCGAGCGGGACCAAGCTGCTGGAAGCATCGCCAGATGCGCCGCCCATGACCACCGAGGCAGTGAAACAACTGCTTGAGGACTTTCCGTGAGCGGATGGCTGCTCGATGTCAACGTCCTGCTGGGCTGCGCGTGGAAAACGCATGCTGACCATGCCCTTTTGCTTGCTGGTTGTTGGAGACGGATGACTGGGCAACTTGTCCGCTCGTTGAATCAGGATTCATGCGCGTCAGCCTGACCCGGGCGTATGATGCGTCTTTCGACGATGCCCAACAATCCCTTGCAACGTTACGTGCCCTCAGAGGGCACCATTTCGTGGTTGACGATGTCAACGCCAAATTGCTGCCGGCCCTGACGAGCCATAGAGACATGACCGATGCGCATCTGGTGATCCTGGCTGAACGCAACACGAGGAGACTGGCAACCTTGGACGCGACGTTGCTCAAGAAATCGTGGGCAGCCGGGATTGCCGAGAACCCACTTTTGACTGGAACGCAACCTGTAGCCTCATAATTAGTAAAACCTATTCGAAGCCGCGTTCCGAACTGCGACGAGGGCGTTACGGCGGACCCTGGCGATCGCTCCCCTCATTCTCGGAAACATCGGGATGGAATAGATCCACGCTGATCAGATGGACAAAGATGTAATCATCCGGGTGGAGAATCTGGGAAAGAAGGTACTCGCTGCGCCATTCTCCGACCCGGAGGTGAGATTTGATGTGCAACACGTGGTCTATGCTATTGAGAACCAACAGGGTCGCATTTACGTCGGGCAGACGGATGCCATTTCAGAGCGTCTCCTAATGCACAACACGAATCGGTCCGCTCCACCAGGCTTCAAGGTCCTTGGGAGTTGATGGCTTTGGAAGAATGTGTTGATCGCAACGCGGCTCGGTGGCTCGAACGTAAATTGAAGCGATCAGTGGGAAGTAGAACCAAATGGCTTGCCTGTAACCGAGTAGCCCGATGAGCGCGGATGTAATTATCTCGGTGGAAAGTTTAGCTTCCTGCCTGGATGGCCATACAGCCCGGAAGGGCAAGATGTATCGTCTACGAACCGGAGGGCAATCCGGCGAGCGCTACACGGCCCTTCGCGACGTCTTGACCGACAAGGCAAAAAGCCTCTTCCGCCGCCGCAACTCCGATAATGGATCGCGAGCAAGCGGCTCGAAGAATCTGACCTCGGACCTCCGACCTCTGAAGTCTCTCCCGCTTCGCGGGAAGACTTCTGGGCTCCGCGACATAAATTTCGAGGTTCGCCAAGGCGAAGTGCTTGGAATCATTGGCCGGAACTCCGAATGCTTTCGCGAGGAACCGGCGCGGGCAAATCCATGTTGCTAAAGCCCTTTCGTGTTACGCTGTTGGGTGTTAAACTTTCTGCATGAAAGCTCTCTCAGACATCGCCAGGGACGCATTGGAACTTCAGCCGGCGCAACGCCTGACCCTCGCACGTATTCTGCTCGAGCTTTCGGGAGAGGATCGCGACTTTGCGGCAGACGCCGAAGCTGCATGGGAAGAGGAGATTTGCCGTCGCATTCAGGCAGTCGAAGCGGGCACGACAAGGGGCAGGACTTTCGAGGAAGTATTTGCCGAGCTTGACCGCCGGTTTCCTGAATGAAACTTCAAATCCTCGTCGAAGCGGAGGATGAACTAAATGCGGCAATCGCTTACTACGAGAATGTTCAAGCCGGCCTCGGCCTGCGCCTGAAGCAAGAGGCTCGCGCGACGCTGCGTTGGATTCTGGACCATTTCGATCTTCCACCTCTCAGGCCCAAAGGATATCGGCGTGTGAATCTCAAAGTATTCCCATATTACGTCGCTTACTTCACCTTTGGGGATACGATTTGGATCCTCGCGATGGCTCACAGCCATCGTCGACCAGAGTATTGGATGAGTCGGAAATCCGAAGCCGAATGATTTCAGTCCGCCTCAGGCGGATTAGCTTTCAGCATCTCAGCGTTTTCGAGTCCGTAGTCCGTAGTCCGTAGTCATGTCTTCAGACGCCATCATCACCGTCGAAGGGTTGGGAAAAAAGTATCGTCTCGGTGCGCGCAACTCTGGCGAGCGTTACACGGCCTTGCGCGACGTCTTGACCGACAAGGCGAAAAACCTGTTCCGCCGCCGTAATGGTCGGCAAGCTCCGACCTCTGCCGTCGGACCTCTGTCCTCCGTTCCCGCTGCGCGGGAAGACTTCTGGGCTCTCAAAGACGTCAGCTTCGAAGTCAAGCAGGGCGAAGTGCTCGGCATCATCGGGCGGAACGGCGCGGGCAAATCGACGCTGTTGAAAATCCTCAGTCGAATCACCGATCCGACGGAAGGACGTGTCCATATCAAAGGCCGGGTGGCCAGCCTGTTGGAAGTTGGCACGGGGTTCCATCCTGAACTGACCGGCCGCGAAAACGTTTTCCTTAACGGCGCAATCCTTGGAATGACTAGGGCTGAGATCAAGGCCAAGTTCGATGAGATCGTCGCATTTGCCGAAGTGGAGAAGTTCCTCGACACCCCGGTGAAACGCTACAGCAGCGGAATGTATGTGCGATTAGCGTTTGCCGTGGCTGCGCAT
>CAVYZI010000008.1:0-150624 GCA_963772915.1 uncultured Verrucomicrobiae bacterium | reverse complement strand
CGAGGAGCGAGAAGAAGTGGCGACTGGGAAGAAGAGGGAGAGCCGGCGGAGGCAGGATGGCGAGGAAGGGAAACGCGTCGGGCGCGGCACAAATTGGCCCGGCCGTGGTGGCTTCACACTGGCCGGCGGCAAAAAGCGTGACCAGGCAAAGATGGGTCGAGCCGGAATCGGGATGGAGTTTTTCGTGCAGGCCGGGGGAGGCGCTCAAGACGGCCGCGGCGATGATGGTGAGGGAAAGGAACGCCGCGAGGCCGAGTCGGCCTAACGATAAGGAGTGTTCATTCCGGCGCGCAAACATGGCGGCAGGGGCTTTCCGCATTCGCCGGAAGCTGGCAAGCGGGATATTGGTGATCTCTCGATTCCGGGAAACGTTGGACCCGTTGTCAGTTTGTGAGTCGTCCTCCTCCTCGTCCTCGAAATGACGAAGCTCGAATGACGAATGACAAAATAATTCCGAATGACGAAACCCACGGCAGCGGCCATCCCTCGTCATTCGTCACTCGAAATTCGTCATTTCGAGGAGAACGACAACGAGCACGAGGGCAAAACTACTTCGACTCCCTCTGGAACTCCTCCCAGGAACGCCAGGCGCGCTCGGGCTCGCCTTTGGCCGCCCAAGCCTTCGCCACCAGATAATAAAAATAGGCCGGAGAATTGGAGCGGGCTGTGAAATGGCGCGCCGTGGCGAGCGCGTCGTCCGTCCGGCCGGCGGCCATTTGCGCCCGGTAAAGCGCGTAACCGACCGCCACATCGTCCGGGCTGGCATAGAGATCCTTCTCCAGTTGTGGGATCGGCTCCTCCGCGGCCGGCTGCGGAAGAACGGGCGCAGGAGCATGTTGCCTGACGAATTGCCAGGCCTCGGCATATTCGCCGCGAGCGGCGTGGTAGCGCGCCATCCCCGGCCAGGCGAACTTGAGCCATTCCGGATGCGACTCGACCTGGCGCACCAGTTCGTCGAGCGAATCCTGGCGCGACCAAAGCTCGAAAAGCCGCCGCTTTTGCGCCGGAGTGAACTGGGCCAGGGCCGGGTCACGCGCGAGCAGATCGCGGATTTCGGCTTCGAACCGGGTCGGGTTCGCGTCTTCGAGGTAGTTGATCGTCAGCCCCGGCCGATTGATGGCAAACTCGCGCAGGGCTTCGTGCACCCGGGCGTCGTAAGCCGCGGCGTCGCTCAGCATCCGGGGATAAATCCGGGCATGTGCCGGGGTGCCCCGTTGCAGGGCTTCGCGCCAGGCGGTGATGGCGAGCGCGGGCTGCCAGCCGAGCCAGGCTTTCCCTTCCTCATAGGGCAACTGGTAGGCGCTCGGCTCGAGAAAACGGGCCCGGCGAAAATCCTCGACCGCGTTGGCGACCGGCTGGCGCTGGCCAATCCGCGCGATGGCGCGCAGAAAGTAGAGCTGCCAATCGAGCGGCGCCCATTCCAGGCCGCGATCGACAATGGCAATCGCTTCGGCGAAACGATGGCCGCGGTTCGCGACGGTGGCGGCCCGGCGCGCGTTCTCGACTCCGATCCGCCCGGGGAGCGGCAATTCCCGCCGCCAGGCAAAGAACCAGGCCACGCTCATGACCGCCAGAAATAGCCCGACAACGCGAAACAACCAGGGCGCGACCCGGCTGCACTTCAAGGTCAAGGGACGATATTGCGCGATCCCGAGCAGGAGGGTGCCGGCGAGAAAGGTCCCAAAGCGATGTCCGGAAACATCGACACAGCCATGGAGAAGAAAGAGCAGGCTCCCGACGAGCGCGGTGTAACGCAGACGCTGGTTGGTTCCCTCCTTCAAGGGAAGCGCCCGCCTAACGAGAAGGAGGCCGCCGACCAAAAGCAGGACGAGCGCGGGCCAGCCCATCTCGGCCCAGACCCAGAGCCAGTCGCTCTCGGGATGGAGCGAGCGGGTCAGGCCGCGGGAGGCGTCGCGAAAAAGCGCAAAGACGCTTTCGAAATTCCCCAGCCCGAGGCCAACCCAGGGCGAGGTTTTGATCATCGTCCAGGTATCGCGAAAAATGAGCCAGCGATAATCGGCTGTGACCGATCCCTCGCTTCCGAGCCGGAGATGGAAACGCTCGATCGTTTCGCCGCCAAAAACGAGCAGGCCGGCGAAGAGGACGAGTAGGAGCGAGGCGGCGATAGCCAGCCCGGCGCCGGACCATTTCCGGAAGGCAAAACGGACCAGCCAGGCCGCGCAACCGACCACGAGAATGAGAATGCCGGCGCGCGAATAAGCATAAATGAGCGCCGCCACCATTAGCCCCACCCCGAGCAGCCAGAGCAGCCAGCGTTTATGGCCCCGTCGGAAATCGTCCTGCATGCAGCCGAGGAGGACGAGGGTCGAGATGCCAAACAGATCGCCGGTCTGATTTCGATTCGGGAAGGGCCCAAAGCCGCGCGCGTTGTGCCAGAACGGGAGCGCCTGGCCGCGGAGATGGAGAAAAATGGAAAGGGCGGCCAGCGCCATCATCCCGCCGGCAAAAACCCGGGCCGACATCCGGATGTCGCGCAGCTGGATGTCGAGGGTCGTGAGATAGTAGATCCAGGCCATGCCGGCGAGGAGGAGGACCAGACTGTCCGCCGTCATCCAGGGTTGGGGCGAAACGGTGGCGGGCAGTTGAATGCCCAGATCTTTCGTTAGGGCGACCCGCCAGGCGGGGATGGTAAACCAGTGCGCGGGCAGAAAAGCGGTCGCGGCCAGGGCGAGGAAAAGGAGCGCGACCGTGTTCAGGACCGGTCCGAGCGACATGCGCGGAGGTCGCGCGAGGAGGAGGATGGCAAACCCGCCCAGGACCACCGCCTCGCTCCAGCGCTGGGTCGCCCCGCCCAGGAAAACAGCCAGGACGACGAGGAGCGGCAAAGCGAACGCCGTCCAACTACGGCGCCCGCGCTCGGGCGCTCGGGCTGAAGACGAGCGGATGGGTCGGATGGTTGCATCGGTCCTCTTCTTGCTATGGATTGGCGAAACGACTTTACGCTCTACCCATGCAGCGAATCAGGCTTCTTCTCAGCCGATCGACTTTATTCGTCCGGCCGACCCCACCCCGCCCCGCTTCTTCGTCTCTAATCATGCTCACCCAGCGCACCCAGGGATTGTATCGCGTTTTTCTGCTTTGCCAGATCGTGATCGTGGCGGCGCTCTTCTGGTTCGGCGTCTGGGTGATGGTGACATTCTATGCCAAGGGCGCGCAACTGACCTGGAATCGCTATAGCATTTATTGCGCGGCGCTCGTCGTGGGGCTGCTCGGTGAATCGCTCAGCCGGGAGGGATCGAAGCGGTATTTCCTCCAGGCCGAGTTCCTCCGCCAGCATCGGGTCGCGCTCCGCCAGACTTTTGCCAGCGTCGGGGTGCTGGTCTTTTACCTCATCGCGACCAAAGATTCCTTCATCTCGCGCGTCTTCTTTTTCAATTTCCTGCCCTGGCTTTATATCGCGCTCCTCTTTTCGCATCATTTCCTGCCCGAGTTTCTGGCCCGGCGCATCTTTCGTCAGGAGGAGAGGACGCTCTTGGTCGGTTCGACGGAAAAGGCGAAGGCGCTCCGGTTCTGGCTCCGGCGCAAGGCCGAGATGGGGCTGCGCACCGTCGGCATCATCTGCGACGACTCGCCTAACGGGAAGGAGTCGAAGATCCCGATCCTGGGCGGGTTCGATCGCTTCCGGAGCACGATTCAGGAACAGGGGGTCACCCAGGTGATCATGCTCGAGTTCCCGGCCTTTAACGAACGCAACCGCAACCTCATCGCGACCTGCGACCAGCTCGGGGTGCGGCTCATGATCGTGAGCGACCTGGAGGAAAAACTGGGTCATCCGGTGACCCATTTCGAGGACGACGGCTTTCGCTTTGTCGGGCTGCGGGAGGAGCCGTTGGAGAATCCGTTCAATCGCGCGGTCAAGCGTGCGATCGATTTCACCTTCGCCCTCCCCATTATGCTGCTGCTTTTTCCGCCCCTCGCTCTCCTCGTCTGGCTGGCGCAACGCCTGCAGTCGCCCGGCCCGCTCTTTCACAAACAGGTCCGGGCCGGGATCCAGAACCGGCGCTTCGATATCTGGAAATTCCGCACCATGCATCCGGCGAATACCGATCTGGCGCGCCAGGTCACGAGCGAGGACGAGCGCGTTTATCCGTTAGGCAAATGGTTTCGCAAGCTCAGCATCGACGAGATCCCGCAATTCTGGAACGTCCTCCGCGGCGACATGAGCGTCGTCGGCCCCCGCCCGCACCTAATCGAGCATAACGAACAGTTCTCGCAGCTGATGGCCAACTACCAGGTGCGCACCTTCGTCAAACCGGGCATCACCGGCCTGGCCCAAGTGCGCGGTTTCCGCGGCGAAGCGCAAACGAGCAAAGACATTCAAAATCGGGTCGCCTGCGACATCGAGTATCTCGAGAACTGGAACCTGACTCTCGAGTGCGGGATCATCCTGCGCACGATGGCGCAGCTCTTCGTGCCCTCGCCTTCGGCTTACTAGGTCGCGCGCTGAAGATGGCTCAAACCGGTTCGGGACTTTGCGCCCAGTTGGGCGTCGCCCTTCGTAAAAAGGAAACTTTCTCGTTTACAAATCGAGATGCCTGTCCCCATAATCGCCGCCAAATGAAGACCCCACTCCCGCTCAGACACACACACACACACACACACACACACCGACCGCGTTCTCGCGGCGGAAGCTGCTCAAGGCGCTTTCGCTCGCTTCGGTGGCGGCGCTCAGCAACCTGCGCCAGGCTCGCGCCGATGATCCGCCACCGGAAGGCGACCCCGACAGTTTGCCGGCGCGCAAGCCGCTGCCAGACATCTACCAGCCATCGCATTACTCGACCGACCCGACGATCTTGCGCCGCGTAACTTTTGTCCCGACCAGCGGCGGTCCCACCTGGCCGGCGGTAGTGCTCATTCATCCCGGCGGATATCGCGGGGGCGGCGTCTACGATCCGCAGGAGATATTGGACGCCGCGGCCGACCTCAACGCCGCCGGTTACCTCGCCTTTTCCGTCGATCATCGCCTCGCCCCGGAAGGCCATATCCTTAACCAGCTACCCCATTCGGATCCGTCATCGGGCCGCCCGCCGCAGCAGACCAACGATATCAAGCAACAGATTCTGGCGGCAAAATATCATCCCAAGTGCAACGGCACCGTCTTTGTCATCGGCGGCTCTTCCGGCGGCGCCCATGCCGCCTGGGCGGCGCTTGATCTCGAGGACACGACCAACAATGGCTGGGGGCTGAGCGAGCATCCCAAGGCGATCGTCGGTCTTTCCGGCAGCTACGACCTCTCCTCACGGGATGCCGATGACCAGATGGTGTTAAGCCACTTTGTCGACGTCGTAACAAATTATACCAACATCGACAACCGCGACCCGGGTGATCCCGGCCAATACGCGGTCTCGGCCATTTCCCGCATCGCGCTCATCAACGCGAGCAATATTCCGCCCATGCGCTTGTATAATAGTGACGCTGAGAGCATGCCTTACCAGCAGATGAATGGGTTCCACGATGCTTTGTTCGCTCATGGATTTTTCGATGTCGTTCAAACACCATTGAACGGATCCCTTCATGCCTTCCAATATTGGAATACTGAGATAAGCCCTGGTCTGACGGTTGGTGGCGATATCATCGCTCTCTTCAACGCTCATCTCTAAGAGGCTTAGGAAGAAGGAGTGGTATGAGCAGACGAAGCTTAATTCTGTTGGTAATCGCTGGGCTGAATATCTTGACAACCCAGCTTTGTCTGGCCGGCAGCGCCATTTGGGCCGAGAAGCCGGTTGGCAGCGATTGGAATTCGGCAACAAATTGGGTCCCGCAGACGGTCCCCAATGGACCAGGCGATACGGCTGCTTTCGCAGCCTCAAACATCACCAGTGTCGCAACATCTGCAATCACAGAGGTTAACAGCATAATCTTCGATCCCGACGCCCCACCATTCAATATCACCACGTCTGTTGGGACTAGCCTAACCATTAGCGGTATGGGCATTATCAACAATTCCCAAACCGTTCAAACCTTTGACTTGAAGGTGACCGATGAAACGGGCTCGGCGTTGTTTTTTCGTAATGATGCTACCGCCGGTGAGTCAACGGTCTTCAATAATCCGGGAAGTTACGTATCGTTTCATGACAATTCGAGCGCTAGTAAGGCCACGTTCATTACTTCCAAGCCGGGGCGGCCTCAGGGTTTCCTTGAATTTTGGGATAATGCAACTGCCGCTGACGCCACTATTGCTACGGACGGCAATGCTTTTACAATTTTTTTCGACGACAGCACTGCTGACAATGCGGTCTTCACAACCAGTGAGGGTGGCGCCATATTCTTCAGCAGCAACAGCAGCGCGGGGCAGGCCAGCATCCAGTGCAGTGGCGGAAGCCAGCCCAGCGTGGTCAATGGCGGTGTGCAATTCGACACCGGCGCCACCGCCGCCGAGAGTCATATCGTCGTAAACGGAGCCGCGGTGGCCGGTGCGCTGGCTAATAACATCATCGTGGCGGACAGCGCCGACGGGGGTAGTGCGACTTTCGTGGTCAACGGCGGGCCGGTGCCTGGCGCCAACGGCGCGACGATGAACTTCTATGAAGACTCCTCGGGTGAGGCTGCCAACATTACGATTAACGGCGGAAGCAATGGCGGCAAAGGAGCGCGGCTGCTCTTTTTCGATCATGCCGATGGCGGCCAGGCCAGCATCAATCTGTTTGGTGATGGCCAGATGGACATCGGGAGCCGGGCCGCGCCGGGAGTGACGGTGGGTTCTTTGGCCGGCGACGGGCTGGTCTTTCTCGGGGCCAAAACCCTGACCGTCGGCCTTAACAACCAAAGCACCAGTTTTGCCGGGGTGATCCAGGACGGAGGCCGGAGCCATGGCACCGGTGGCAGCCTGACGAAAACAGGCAGCGGTACGATAACTCTGAGCGGCGCCAACCTCTACACCGGAACAACCAGCGTGACGGCGGGCACGTTGGAAGTGGCGAACGAGACCGGATCAGCCACCGGCGTTGGCACCGTCAAAGTTAACAGCGGCACGCTCGGCGGGAGCGGCCTCATCGCCGGGGCGACCACTATCGGCACCGGCAGCGGCGGGGCTGCTTTCCTGGCGCCCGCGCTCGGCACTAAGACGCCGGCGACCCTCACCATCCAGAGCGCCCTGACGCTTAACTCCGACGCCACCTACACCTGCACCTTCAAGGCCAAGCGGAACAAAGCCCGGATCGATTTGGTGGTCGCCAACGGAGTCACGATCAACGGTGCCAGCCTTAACCTCAGCGGCCAGACCCAGGGCAGCTTGAAACGCGGCCTGCGCCTGACCCTTATCAGCAACACCAGCGCCAACCCGATCAGCGGCACCTTCGCCAACCTGCCCGAGGGCGGCATCGTCACCATCAACGGCAACAACCTCCAGGCCAGCTACAGCGGCGGCGACGGTAACGATCTCACCCTCACGGTCGTGCCGTAGTCGTCTGCGACATCGAGTATCTCGAGAACTGGAACCTGACTCTCGAGTGCGGGATCATCCTGCGCACGATGGCGCAGCTCTTCGTGCCCTCGCCTTCGGCTTACTAGGTCGCGCGCTGAGAAGTCGGAGAATAGGGGTCAGCTTCAGAATTTCGCTCTTGTCGAAGGCAGGGAGGCCTTGGTAAGAGAAGGGGATGGCCCGAAAAGCGCGTGTGGAGTTTGGCGGTGCGCTCTATCACGTGCTCGACCGTGGCGATCGGCGAGAGGCGATCTTCCGCGACCAGGAGGATCGCGAACGATTTCTCGGGACACTGGGTGAAGCGTGCGTCCGCACGGGCTGGCGCGTCCATGCTTTCGTCCTGATGAGCAACCACTATCATCTCCTGCTGGAAACGCCGCAGCCAAACCTGGTGGCGGGAATGCGGTGGTTTCAAACCACCTCGACGGCCCGCTTCAATCGCCGGCATCGGCTGAGCGGTCATCTTTATCAAGGCCGTTACAAGGCGGTGCTGGTGGACCCGGAGGAGCGCGGCTACTTCGCGCTCTTGAGCGATTATATTCATCTCAATCCGGTGCGGGCGCGGATGATCGGGCTCGAGCAACGGCTTTTCGACTATCGCTGGAGCAGTTACCGACACTACGTATCGGGGAAAGATCGGCCGGAATGGTTTGAACCGGAGCGGGTGCTGGGTGAGCTGGGCTTGGGCGATGATGCGGCTGGGCGCCGAGCGTATGGCGAGCGGATGCGGCGGCGCGCAGTGGAGGAGTTGGCGGGAGGCGATGAGGCGGCGGAGCGGCGCGAACTGCGCCGGGGATGGTGTCTGGGCGGGCCGAGTTTCCGCGAGCGGATGTTGGGACTGCTCGATCTGGCGGCAGAGAAGCTTCCCGGGGAACGCCGCTCGCGGCGCGATGCGTCGGTGCAACGCGACCGGGGCGAAGAGGGAGCGCGGCAACTTCTGGCGGAGGGGCTGCGCTGCTTTGGCTTGGAAAGCGCAGAGCTCGTTCTCTTGAAGAAAAACGACGCGCGCAAAGCCGCTCTGGCGGCAACGATCCGCGCCGGCACGGCGGTATCAAATCGTTGGATTGCGGAGACGCTGCACCTGGGCCATGTGAGCCGGGTAAGTCACTGCACGCGCACTGCCCCGACGGCTTTGCTCAAACAACTCGCCGCGGCGGTGCCGGCCAGAACAGCGAGATTATGAAGCTGACCCCTTTTTCTCCACAGTGATGATAAGCAAACGAAGCTTAATTTTCATAATCGGTGGATTGCTTCCATTTTTGGCAACGCAGCGAAGTGTTGCCGGGAGCGCGACCTGGGCGGAGAATCCATTGAGTAGCGACTGGAACACGGCGGTAAATTGGATCCCGGCCACTGTTCCAAATGCCCCCACTGATATCGCAAGTTTTGCGGAGTCAAACATTAGAGATGTCAGCACCTCTCCGGGTATCACGGAAGTTAGCAGTATTGTTTTTGATGCTAGCGCACCGACCTTTATGGTCACTATCGGTGTTGGGAGCGTCTTCAAGATTAGCGGAACGGGCATCATCAATAGCTCCAAACTGCCAAACTTTGTTCGGAAGTCTGATGAAGCGGGTCCGCGTTATTCTTTACTTGACGAATAGTGCGAGCTGCCTGGTGAAGCAACTGTGGTTACTTGTTCAGTTCATACCCCTGGTAGCACGGTAATCTTTCTAGAAAATTCTGCAGCGCGAGTAAGGCTACCTTCATTACCAGCAAACTTGGCGTGCGTCAGGGTAACCTTGAATTTTGGGATGATGCAACTGCCGCCGATGCGACGATTGCTACCAACGGTAACGCCTTTACAACTTTTTTCGACCATAGCACTGCTGGCAATGCGATCTTCACTACCAGTGATGGTGTCTATGCGCCGTATTCTTTCAGCAGCAGCAGCAGTGCGGGGCAGGCCAGCATCCAGTGCAGTGGCGGAAGCCAGCCCAGCGTGGTCAATGGCGGTGTCCAGTTCGATACCAGCGCAACGGCCGCTGAAAGTCATATCGTCGTGAACGGGGCCGCGGTGGCTCGGCGCGCTGGCTAATAACATTACGATGGCCGACAGCGCCGACGGGGGCACTGCCACTTTCGTGGTCAACGGGGGGCCGGTGCCCGGCGCCCACGGCGCGACGATGAACTTTTTCGAGCACTCCGAGGGCGCCAACGCATTCTTACCGATCAACGGCGGGACAATGGGCGGCGAAGGCGCGACGATCTTTTTCAACCGTATACCGATGGCGGCCCGGCGAGCATCTATCTCTTCGCCGATGGCCAGATCGACATCGCAGGGGCACGGCGCCGATCCGCTAACAATCGGTTCCCTGGCCGGCGACGGGCTGGTCTTTCTCGGAGCCAAAACCTTGACCCTCGGGAGCAACAACCAAAGCACCAGCTTTTGCCGGGGTCGATCCAGGACAGCGGGCGCAGCCAGTGGCACCGGTGGCAGCCTGACCAAGAATCGGTACCGGCACCCTCACCCTCAGCGGAGCCAACACCTACACCGGTACGACGACCGTTAGCGGCGGCGTGCTCAAAGTGACCAATACCGAGCGGCTCTGCCACCGGCACCGGCGCCGTTAAGCGTCAATACCGGCACCCTCGGCGGTAGTGGCATCATAGCTGGCGGAACCACGATCGGCACTGGCAGCGGCGGCGGGCGCCTTCCTTGCTCCGGCGGTCGGGACCAGTAAGCAAACCACCCTCACCCTCCTGAGCGCGCTGACCCTAACGCCGACGCGACTTACACCTGCACCTTCAAGGCGAAGCAGAACAAAGCCCGGACCGACCTGGTGATGGCCAACAGAATCACGATCAACAACGCCAGCCTGAACCTGCTCGGGCACGACCCAGGGACGACTGCAGCGCGGCACTGAGCCTGACCCTGCTCAGCAACACCAGCGCCGAACCCGATCAGTGGCAGCTTCTCAACCTGCCCGAGGGCGCCATCGTCAATATCAACGGCAACAATCTCCAGGCCAGCTACACCGGCGGCGATGGCAACGATCTCACCCTAACGGTCGTCCCTAAGTAGAGACGGCGAGTGGGGGCAGAATCTGGTGCAGGCTGCCAGCATGCACAGCCTCATTTCGACGAGAACGGCAATGCTCGCCCTCGTCCACCATGGCCTGATTGAGAATACCCGGAGATAAGGGGGATGCACTCCTCCCAGAAGGCGAGCAGCATTTCCGTGTGCTTGAATCGGACCCCGCCTGAGAAAAAAGCTTTACGAGCCGCACTGTTCCTGATGAAATCGACTGCGTAGCGCAACCCATCGAATCCATGAACACCCGCACCAGACAACCCGCACCAGACAACCCGCACCAGACAACCCGCACCAGACAACCCGCACTAGGCAGGCCGGACCAGACAGCGCGGACCAAAGAGCTTGCCAGGCAGGCAATCGCGTATTTGGGGACCGTCGCAGGATGCTTCCTCTTCGTGCTTTGGGCAATGCAGTTGTCTCTTCCAGTCGCCCAGGCAGGCCAACCTGCCCCTTCGCCCAGTTGCACTAGTACGCCAACGCCGACGCCCTCACCGACACAAGCCCCCTACGCAGTGCCACGTGCAGCCCTCCACCCGTGCGAGGGGATGAGATACCCATACCGCCCGCCTATCAGCGGCAAAACCCCTCCGGCGGCACTCTGGCTTGGAAAGTGTTTGTTCCGGTTCCCACCCCACCTCCTGGGACTAAGCCGCCCGGAATCGTGCTTATTCATGGCAGTGGCTGGAACGGGGAAGCTCATCTGACCACGAGCAAGTGGCTTTAGATTTGAGCCAGGCCGGTTACTACGTCGTGTCGATTAACTACGAGCTTGCCCCTTGTGCGCTCATTCCGGCGCAGCCATGCCATGCCAATGACGACACAACTCCTGGCTGGTGGGTAACCAGGCAAGTGCAGGACGTAGAGGCCTTCGTCACTGCGCTCCGAGATAGCGGACAAGTCAACCCTGACAAGATCGAGCTCGTCGGCGGGTCGGCCGGCGCCACCCTAGCAATCCTTGTCGCCTTGGACACAACCAACACCAACGGAGCCTGGCCATATTGGAGCGCCAGCGTTCGCCCAGCCTGTGTCGTCTCACTTTCCGCAACGTATGATTTTTCCGATCGCACTCCCTCAGAAGGGGAGCCACTCATGAACCCAACAAGCATTAGGAAGATTGAAAACTTTACTCAAACAGGAGAACCCGCGACGCAGAAACAGCTCTCGCCCGTTTCGAAGGTGAAAACCCCCACCACAGGGAGCCCTTTGTTCCCGCCTACATGATCAGCAGCCAATACGATCCGACAGTTCCTTATCATAATCTTGTAGACATGCTGTGCGCCCTGCAGAGCAAGAGCGTGCCAACAAACTCCTATCAGACGCTCTACCTCGCGGGCAGCGACCTGCATTCATTCGGTTACTGGGGAAGTTGCGACTTTCCTCTCGGCCCCTGCACATTGGTCAAAACCGATGTGATCACTTATCTCGATGCTCGCCTGAAGTAACGCTTGGCGTAGACTAAGATGAAAAGCACTTTGTCTTCTCTAGTGGCCGTTCTGATCATTGCTTTATGTCCCCGGACAAATGCCGGGAGCGCGACCTGGAATCTGAGTCCGACAAACGATCTTTGGAATGCGGCTGAGAATTGGACTCCTGCAACTGTGCCCCACATGGAAACCGACGTCGCAACCTTCGGAGCATCCAACATTTCTGATATCATCGTCGGCGGGGCAACGGACCTGCAGGATGCCGATACCAATCTCAGCGAGATTGTCTTTTCCCCGGACGCCAGCACTTACACAATATCGGCAACCCCGGGTTCTTCTGACACTATCTATTCTCGGTTCATCATTTTTTTTGGCGCGGGTGTCGTCAATGATTCGGGGAAAGTGCAAAACTTTATCACCCAGGGAGCTCCGGGACCGGAGCCACGTGACCCCAGCTCAATTTGGTTCGAAAGCTCCTCGTCGGCCGGCGAAAACGTAGTGATTACTAATCAAGGAAGTGCAGTAAGCGGCACTGTTGGTGGATTTACCAGATTTGGCTTGCAATTCGCCGATGCACCTAGCGCGGGGAAAGCCACGTTTATCAATGAGGGTGGCCGGGTGAGCGGCACGAGCTACGGCGGAGTTACCAATGTTTTAGATTATTCGACGGCCGACTCTGCCACCTTTATCAATCAGCCGGGAGAGGTCGATGGCGCAGCCGCGGGAATCACCTATGTCTATACCGGCGGCAACATCGGTTCTTCCACCTTCATTAATAACGCCGCCACAGTCACTGGCGCCGAGGGCGGCTGGACAGAGATTGACCTCGGCATCAGCGCTGGCGCTAGCTTTATCGCAAACGGCGCGACGAGCGCGGGGCCACAGGGAGGTCAGGTTTACACGTACGGCGGGTCCGGCTATGCCAGCTTCACCGCCAAAGGTGGTCGAGGAAATGGAGCGCAGGGCGGTCTCATCGAGATTCATAACATCGCCAACTCCAACCAGACCGTGGTCACCGCCGAGGGCGGCATCCAAGGCGGCTTGGGCGGGATGATTGTGATTACCGTCTCACCGACCACGCTCGACCAGGTGCAGTTCCAGCTTTCTGGCAACGGGACCCTCGAAGTGACCGATCTCTACCGTCAGAACACGGTCACCATCGGCTCCTTAAGCGGGGAAGGGATCGTGTCGCTAGGCGGCTTTACCCTCAACGTGGCGAGCAACAATCTGGACACGACCTTTGCCGGGGTGATCGAGGAGAGCGGAATCCTCGGCAAAACCGGAAGCGGGAAGCTGACCTTGAGCGGAGCCAACAGCTACAGCGGGAGCACGTCGGTCACGGCGGGCACGCTGGTTGTGGCCAATCAAAGCGGGTCTGCCACCGGCACCGGGGCAGTCAAGATAAGAGCCGGCACCCTGGGCGGAAACGGGATCATCGCCGGGAGCGTGACGGTGGGGACGGGGAGCGGCACGGGCGCATTTGTTGCGCCGGCGGCGGCCAGCAATAAACCGACGGCCCTCACGCTCCAGAGCAAGCTGACCTTGAACGCCGGCTCGACCTACACCTGCACCTTCAAGGCCAAGCGGAACAAAGCCCGCGCTGACCTGGTAACCGCCAACGGGGTCACGATCGCCAGTGGCGCAAGCGTCACCCTGCTCGGCCAGACAAATGGAAGCCTGCGGCGTGGCCTCGCTCTCACCCTGATCAGCAATACGAGCGCGAACCCGATCAGCGGAACCTTCGGTAACCTGCCTAACGGCGCGATCGTGAACGTGAACGGGAACAATCTCCAGGCCAGCTACAGCGGTGGCGACGGCAACGATCTTACCCTGACGGTTGTGCCGTAGCAGTCAACGCCATCTGCGGAGGGCCGGCCCATGATCAATCTCCCGCCAGAACCTTCCCTGCCCAACGACTCCAGCTGGCGAAGCGCCAGCCGGGCCGTGGCGAAAGCCGATCGTTCCCCGAACGGGGCGTCGGTTGAAGGGTCACGCCCGGTTGTTTCGCGACAGCTTTCGGAGTGCGCGCGCGTCCTCGCGCCGCTTTCCCCGAGGTTGGTTCGACTCCGGCCCAAGCCCGAAAAGCGATGCGGTGACGCATCGCACTCCAAAGCTTCGCAAAGCCGCGCGCCGACGGCTCTTACAAAGAACGACCCGCAGACCGGACTTCGGCAGGCGAGAGGTGCCGCAATTTCTGGAACCTGCTCCGCGGTCAAGCGCAGACCAACAAGGAAATCGAGAACCGGGTGGTGTGCGACATCGAATACCTGGAAAACTGGAACCTGACTTTGGAGTGCGGCATTATCCTGCGCACAGTCGTGCAGCTCTTCGTGCCCCCGCGCTCGGCTTATTGAATCGCGCGCCGTCAGTCCCGCCGCTCTCAGCCCTTCCGGTTGATGGCAGCGCGATCCGAAATTCTTGTTTACACAGATCGCGCTTCTCCCGCATGATCGACGCCCTCATGAAATCCTCCTACCATACCGACAACAACATCACACACAGAACTTCTCGCCGAGGTCTTGTCGGTTTAGCTGTTGCGTGTTCATTGGCGCTGTTTCTAAGCAGCGGTTCCTTTTCTCTGGCCCAAACGCCCACGCCAACTCCCACTCCACCGCCGGATCTGGAGCCCGATCCGATGCCGCCGAGCCAGGAGATTCTCCCCAACGCCTATCAGCCCTCGGCCTACTCGAATGATGAGACGATCTTGCGCCGTCTCCGTTTCAGTCCCGACTCCGCCATCTGGGGCAACGGTCCCTATCCGGTCGCCATCACGGCACATCCCGGTGGGTTTAGAAACGGCGACGCCTATGGCACCATGAGCCAGCGCTGGGCGGATCGCGACCTGGCGGCGGCTGGATTTCTGGTTTTCTCGATCGATTACCGGCTGGCCCCGCCCAATACCATCAGGAGACAGACAGAACATGACGACACGACGGAGGAAGGGATCGCTTCGGGCCGTCCGCCGCAGCAATCCAATGATGTCAAGCAACAGATCCTGGCCGCCTACCACGACAACCACTGCAATGGAACAGTCTTTCTGGTTGGCGCCTCGTCAGGCGGACACATTCGCTCTGGGCCGCGCTCGACCCGGCAGGCACGGTCCCGGGCTGGCCGGTAGCGGGTGTGCCCCGCGCCGTGGTAACCCTTTCTGCTCCCTGTGATCTCTCCTCGCGAGAAGGTGATCACCCAGCCGACGTGGAGCACTTCGCCCAAGACGTCGAAAACTACACCAACACGACGGACGGAGATCCCGGCGCGGAGGAGTTCCAATATTCCGTCTCGCCGATCGCGCTTGTGGCTGCTGCCACAAATATCCCGCCTGTCAGGCTTTACACCACCATCGATGATTCTGTGCCCCACCAGCAGTCCGACGCGATGTTGAACGCATTATTGCTAAAAGACGCCGACGTCGCGGAGTATACGATTCAAAACAGTAACTTACATGCCTTTGCCTATTGGCATACCTTGAATACCAGCACAGGCGAGTATGTCAGTGTCGAAGTGATTGATTTTCTTCAATCACACCTGCCGTAGCGGGTCAAAAGATCAGACATGAAGATTTCAACGATCTACCGTCTCATTGCTGCGCTGCTAATTTCAGCGGTGTCGCAGCACTCCTACGCCGAGAGCGCGACTTGGAGCCAGAACCCGATCAACAACAGTTGGAACACGGCAGAGAATTGGATGCCTGTTACCATCCCCAATGGGGCATCCGACGTTGCCACCTTGGGACCATCCGATGTAACCGAAATCAGTATTCCAGTGACTGTTGAGGTCAGCAGCATTCAGTTTATGCCGGGCGCACCTTCGTTTACGATCAACGTTGGCGATGTCGATGTCATCAACCACCTGCTTATCTCAGGCTCTGGGATCGTGAACGACTCGGGGACCGCACAGTCGTTTACTGACGGTGTCGTTGGCGGTTTTCGATCGTCCATGTTTTTTACTAACAGTGCGAGTGCAGGGAAAAAGACGTTTTTCGGCGGAGAAGGAAATCTATTCTTCTTTTCAGATTTAGCCTCGGCCGGGAGCGGCACTTTTTCGGTCAAGAGTGGCGGGATTATTCAGGGAGCCATTGACTTTTTCGACAATTCGACCGCCGCCGATGCTAACATTGAAGTCAGTAACTTCGCCATTGCCAGCTTTGGCGACACGACTACGGCAGCGAACGCCGTCTTCACTGCGATCGACGGCGGGGATATTGCGTTTGGGACAAACAGCACGGCGGGCAATGCCCACGTCACCATTAGTGCCGGCGGCGGGACGGAGTTTACCCAGTCGGCTACCGCGGCGCAGGGGGACTTCACGGTCAATGGCGCCACGTCCAGCGGCGGCGCAGCCGGATTTGTCAACCTGAGTGACAGCACCACCGCGGGAGATGCCACTTTTGTCATCAACGGCGGGAGCGCGTCGGGTGCTCCTGGGGCGGAGATGACCTTTTTCGGGCACGCCAGCGCCGGCAACGCGACTCTTACCGCCACCGGCGGGTCAGCTGGCGGCGAAGGCGGGACGATCTTCTTCAACGGGAAAACCGACGGCGGGACGGCGAGTCTGGCCCTCTTGGGTAACGGCCAGCTCGACATCTCAGAGCACGGCGGCAATCTGCTGACAGTTGGCTCGCTTGAGGGAGACGGGCTGGTCTTTCTCGGCGCGCGAGCCCTGGCAGTTGGAAGCAACGGCCGGAGCACGAGCTTCTTCGGGCACGATCCAGGATGGCGGGTTGGGGGGTGGCGCCGGTGGCAGCTTAACGAAGAATGGAACGGGCACTCTCGCCCTTAGTGGAGCCAACACCTACACCGGCACGACGACAGTTAGCGGCGGCGTGCTCAAGGTGACCAACACCACGGGGTCTGCCACCGGCACCGGGGCGGTCAAGGTCAACGCCGGGACCCTTGGAGGTAATGGGATCATAGCTGGCAGAACCACGATCGGGACCGGCACCGGCGTTGGAGCCTTCCTATCGCCGGCGGTCGGTACCAGTAAGCAAACCACCCTCACCCTGCTGAGCCCGCTGACCCTCAATGCCGACGCGACCTACACCTGCACCTTTAGGGCGAAGCGGAACAAAGCCCGGACCGACCTGGTGATGGCCAACGCAATCACGATCAACAACGCCAGCCTGAACCTGCTCGGCACGACCCAGGGAAGAATGAAGCGGGGCACGATTCTCACTCTGCTCGACAACACCGGCGCCAATCCGATCATTGGTACCTTCAGCAACCTGCCCGAGGGCGGCATTGTCACCATCAACGGCAACAACCTCCAGGCCAGCTACACCGGCGGCGATGGCAACGATCTCACCCTCACGGTCGTGCCGTAGGAATATTGCCCCTCCCCGACGCCGAGGCGCGGATGGGTGAGGACGTGGCCGCATTTGCTCGAGTGCGGAATCATCCTGCGCACCTTCGCCCAACTCATCGTCCCACCGCCGACCGCACATTAAAGCGCGAGCGCTCTCATTCGCGCCGGTCTCCTCAGTGCTTAGCTGAGGCGCGGCCGCGCGATATTTCTTCGGCTCAGTTGGAGATTGACAAATCGTGCCGGTTTTCTCCAGACTCGCCGCCAATATGAAAAGTTCGCCGCAGATTCCAACCAGCACACACACACACTGGCGCGCGCGCAGCTCGCGCCGCGGTCTTCTCGGTTTAGCTGTTGCCTGTTCATTGGCGCTGCTTCTTAGCAGCGGTTCCTTCTCTCTGGCCCAAACGCCCACGCCCACTCCCACTCCACCGCCGGATCTGGAGCCCGATCCGATGCCGCCGAGCCAGGAGATTCTCCCGAACGCCTATCAGCCCTCGGCTTACTCCGATGATCAGACGATCTTGCGCCGTCTCCGCTTTAGTCCCGACCCCGCCGTTTATGGCGACGGCCCTTATCCGGTCGTCGTGACGGTTCATGCGGGCGGGTTTCGAGACCAAGATGCCTATGGCTCCATGAGCCAACGCTGGGCCGATCGAGATCTGGCTAAGGCCGGGTTTTTGGTTTTTTCGATCGATTATCGTCTCGCTCCAGACGGTCTGATTCGGAGACAGCACGAGCATGACACAACGACGGAGGAAGGCATCGCGTCGGGTCGCCCGCCGCAGCAATCCAACGACGTCAAACAGCAGACTCTTGCAGCCTATCACGACCCCCACTGTAATGGGACGGTCTTTCTGGTCGGGGGGCTCTTCCGGCGGCACCCATTCGCTCTGGGCGGCGCTCGATCCGGCGGCGACTGTTCCGGGCTGGCCCGTGCCGCTAGTTCAAGTTCCAATGGCGGTGGTCACCCTTTCGGCCCCCTGTGATCTCTCCTCGCGCGCAGGAGACACCATGGACATCATAGAGCACTTCGCCATGGACGCCAGAAACTACGCCCACACCAGTGATGACGATACCGAACAAGACCTCGCCTATTTATATTCCGTCTCGCCCATCTCACTTGTCGCCAACGCGACAACATCCCGTCCTATAAGACTGTATGCGACGCAGGGTGACTCCGTGCCCCACCAGCAGTCTGATGCGATGTTTCAAGCGCTGTTAATCATAGTCGCGTAGATGTATTCAAGTATACTATCACTGGCAGCAGTCTCCATGCTTTCGCTTACTGGCACACGCTGAATCCCAACACGGCCAGTATGTCAGCGTTGAGGTGATTGATTTTTTGACATCTCATTTGCCTTAGAGCGAGATGAAGCAAACGAAGCTTAATTTTCATAATCGGTGGATTGCTTCCATTTTTGGCAACGCAGCGAAGTGTTGCCGGGAGCGCGACCTGGGCGGAGAATCCATTGAGTAGCGACTGGAACACGGCGGTAAATTGGATCCCGGCCACTGTTCCAAATGCCCCCACTGATATCGCAAGTTTTGCGGAGTCAAACATTAGAGATGTCAGCACCTCTCCGGGTATCACGGAAGTTAGCAGTATTGTTTTTGATGCTAGCGCACCGACCTTTATGGTCACTATCGGTGTTGGGAGCGTCTTCAAGATTAGCGGAACGGGCATCATCAATAGCTCCCAAACTGTCCAAAGCTTTGGTTTGGAGGTTACTGATGAAAGCGGGTCCGCGTTATTCTTTCTTGGCGAAGCAACTGCTGGTAACTTGGTTACGTTCAGTAACCCTGGTAGCACGGTAATCTTTCTAGAAAATTCGAGCGCGAGTAAGGCTACCTTCATTACCAGCAAACTTGGCGTGCGTCAGGGTAACCTTGAATTTTGGGATGATGCAACTGCCGCCGATGCGACGATTGCTACCAACGGTAACGCCTTTACAACTTTTTTCGACCATAGCACTGCTGGCAATGCGATCTTCACTACCAGTGATGGTGGCGCCGTATTCTTCAGCAGCAGCAGCAGTGCGGGGCAGGCCAGCATCCAGTGCAGTGGCGGAAGCCAGCCCAGCGTGGTCAATGGCGGTGTCCAGTTCGATACCAGCGCAACGGCCGCTGAAAGTCATATCGTCGTGAACGGGGCCGCGGTGGCCGGCGCGCTGGCTAATAACATTACGATGGCCGACAGCGCCGACGGGGGCACTGCCACTTTCGTGGTCAACGGGGGGCCGGTGCCCGGCGCCCACGGCGCGACGATGAACTTTTACGAGGACTCCTCGGGTGAGGGCGCCAACATTACGATCAACGGCGGGAGCAATGGCGGCGAAGGCGCGCGACTCCTCTTTTTCGACCATGCCGATGGCGGCCAGGCGAGCATCAATCTCTTCGCCGATGGCCAGATGGACATCGGCAGCCGGGCCGCGCCGGGAGTAACGATCGGTTCCCTGGCCGGCGACGGGCTGGTCTTTCTCGGAGCCAAAACCTTGACCCTCGGGAGCAACAACCAAAGCACCAGCTTTGCCGGGGTGATCCAGGACGGGGGCCGGAGCCATGGCACCGGTGGCAGCCTGACCAAGATAGGTACCGGCACCCTCACGCTCAGCGGCGCCGACACCTACACCGGTACGACGACAACTAGCGGCGGCGTGCTCAAAGTGACCAATCCGAGCGGCTCAGCCACCGGCAGCGGCACCGTTAGCGTCAACACCGGCACGCTCGGCGGGAGCGGCATCATCGCCGGGGCGACCACCATCGGCACCGGCAGCGGCGGGGGCGCTTTCCTTGCGCCCGCGCTCGGGACCAAGAAGCCGGCGACCCTCACCATCCAGAGCGCGCTGACCTTTAACGCCGACGCGACCTACACCTGCACCTTCAAGGCCAAGCGGAACAAGGCCGGGACTGACCTGGTGATCGCGAACGGAGTCACGATCAACGGCGCCAGCCTGAACCTGACCGGGCAGACCCAGGGCACGTTGAAACGCGGACTGCGCCTGAGCCTCATCAGCAACACCAGCGCCGATCCCATCAGCGGGACCTTCGCCAACCTGCCTGACGGCGGCATCGTCACCATCAACGGCAACAACCTCCAGGCCAGCTACACCGGTGGCGACGGCAACGATCTCACCCTCACGGTGGTGCCGTAGTTGTAGCCGGGGGCGTTGACCCCCGGTCTCTGAGCCGGCGCATTCGATCTCCGGCGCGGCGGGATGATCTCGTGCTGACGCTTGTCCGATCCCCTCCAATTCCCATCCGACCTTCGTGCCCTTCGTGTCCTTCGTGGTGAAAAAACTCCGGAGCCGCGCCATCCCGATCCGGCGAAGCGCGGAGAGGGACCCCGCAGCCCGACTGCGCGGGTCCTGAGGGAGGAAGACGCCGATTGCAGCAGTGAATCCCTCGTCGTCTACGCGACGCGGGACGACAAACGGGAGACGGCGACGGCCGCTTCCGCCTTGTAGCCACGGCTCTGTAAGCCGTGTTTCCCAAGCGATGCGTCGCACAGAGACGCGGCTACGGCCGTGCGCCCCGCAAGCTGGCGACTCCGAAAACTTTCGCGAGTCGCGAACTTGTCTCCGCCCCTACGCCGAAGCTTTTGCCATCGCGAGTTATTCCTGACGCGGAAACCGTAAGAGCTTTACTTTTCGCGGAGCCGGCTGCTACAACCCTACCTGATGAAATTGTTCTCGTTCCTCCCGGTTGGAAGTATCACCGGCATCGCCCTGATCCTCAGCATCTCGAGCGGCCTGGCTGGCAGTGCGACATGGAACGCAAATCCCACGAGTGGCGATTGGCGCGACCCTAAGAATTGGACGCCGAAAACCGTGCCGAACAGCGAGACCGACGTCGCGACCTTCGACGCTTCGACGATCACCGACGTTTATCGCGCGCGCGGACGCGGTTTCCTTCGTGCCGAAAATGATCTTGCAAGCATGGTTTTCACGGCCGACGCCAGCCCCTACACGATTCACGTCGGAGCGGGCGATAATAACAATCGGTTCAACATCTTCGTGTTCTTTGGCGCTGGGATAGTGAACAACTCGGCGCAAACGCAAAGCTTCATCGTCGGAGCATCGACCGCAGAATCCGCTCGCATTTACTTCCAGAACGAAGCCGCTGTGGCCGATAACGTCATCCTAATCGCCCAAGGCAGCAGCTCTATCGTACCCGACAACCAATATGGTGCCTTTATTTCGTTCGGATCCCGGCCGTCCGATGCACCCGATGCCGGGAACGCCACTTATGTCAACGAAGGCGGCAGAGTCAGCGAATCAATCTATGGAGGCTTCACCAACCTATTCTTCTTCACCAAGGTCGGCGCGGCCACTTTCATTAACCAGCCGGGAGGGGTCGCCGGCGCAGGAGCCGGTCACACGTTAGTCTCGACCAAAGGGAGCATCGGCCCGGCGACCTTCTTGAATAATCCGGCTGCGATCGCTGAGGCGGAAGGTGGTTGGACGGAGATCCTTCTCGGAAGTTGTGCGGGAACGAATTTTATCGCGAAGGGCGCGACCGTCGCCGGTTCGCAGGCGGGGCAAGTGCGCGCCTACGGCGGGAGCGGTTACGCTTATTTCACCGGCACTGGCGGCGTTGGGAGCGGCGCCAACGGTGGCTTGATAGATGTCTTTAATCTGCCTAACGACGCACAAACCATCGTCACGGCCGAAGCCGGCACCGACGGAGGATTCGGCGGCGTGATCAAGCTGGAAAACAATCTCCATCCCGACCAAGCCCAGTTTCAAGTGCTCGGCAACGGCACGCTGGACTTGAGCGCGCTACAGGAGAACGCGATCACGCTCGGCTCGCTCGCCGGCAGTGGCACGGTCGATAACGAAGCCGCGGCGTTAAGTATCGGCAACAATAACCTGAGCACCACCTTTTCCGGCGTCATCTCCGGCAGCGGCAGCGTGACCAAAGTGGGCACCGGAACATGGACTTTGACCGGCACTAACAGCTGCACCGGCGCCACCACGATTGCTCTCGGCACACTGGGAGGCGAAGGGATCATCGCCGGCCCGGCGACGGTAGGGACGGGGAGCGGGGCGGGCGCGTTCCTCGCTCCGGCGGTCGGGAGCAAGAAGCAAACGACACTGACGCTGCAGAGCACGCTGACCCTCAACTCCGACGCCACCTATACCTGCACCTTTAAGGCAAAGCAGAACACAGCGAAGTCCGACAAGGTGATAGCCAACGGTGTAACGATCAACAGCGGGGCGAAGCTCAACCTTGTGGGCACGACCCAGGGGAGCCTGACGCCCGGATTAACCCTGACGTTGCTCAGCAACACCAGCGCGAGCGCCATCAGCGGCACTTTCAGCAACCTGGCCGATGGCGGGATCGTGACGGTGAACGGCAACAACCTTCAAGCCAGCTACCACGGCGGCGATGGGAATGATCTCACGCTGACGGTGGTGCGGTGAGGGTAGCGCAAGCTTCCAGCTTGCAGTCATTGTTACCGCGCAAGCAGGATGCTCGCGCTACCCATTCTCCCCGAGGGCGGGATCCTCACGATCGACGGCAACAACTTCCGGGCCAGCGACGGCCGGGCTTTCCAACGCCAGAGTTGGTATCGCCTGGGCAGCGGGCGCCGAGACTCGCGCCTCCCACAGGGAGGCGTCTACATTAGCGCAGCCGCTGCGCCACTTTCTTCTGCTCGGCGAGCAACTCTTCCGGAACGTTAGGCGCAAGGCTGGCGAAAAATTCTTCCTGCCCGGCCAGCTCTTTCGCCCATTCCCCGGGCTTGACCGCGAGCACCTCGCCAAGTTTCTCGGGCGAGAGATTCAGCCCCTCGAGATCGAGGTCTTCCATCCGCGGCACGGCCCCGATCGGGCTTTCGCCCGCTCCGCCGCGGCCTTCGCAGCGGTCGACGATCCATTTCAGGACCCGCATGTTGTCGCCGAAACCGGGCCAGAGGAATTTGCCGTTGGCATCCTTGCGGAACCAGTTGACGTGGAAAATGAGGGGCGGATTCGTCAGGCGCGGCCCAGTGGCGAGCCAGTGCCGGAAATAATCGCCGATGTTGTAGCCGCAAAAGGGCAGCATGGCCATCGGGTCGCGCCGCACCTGCCCGACCGCGCCGGTCGCGGCCGCGGTTGTCTCCGAGGCCATCGTCGCCCCGATGTAGACGCCGTGATTCCAATTGTCGGCCTGGAAAACCAACGGCATGGTGTCGCTCCGGCGTCCGCCGAAAATGATCGCGCTGATCGGCACCCCGGCCGGGTCGTTCACTTCCGGATCGAGGACCGGGTTGTTCTGCATCGGGGTCGCGAAGCGGCTGTTGGGATGAGCCGCCTTTTCCTTCGAGTCGGGCGTCCACGGATTGCCCCGCCAATCGATCGCCTCGTTAGGCGGGGCGCCGTCTTTTCCTTCCCACCAGACATCGCCCTCTTTCGTCATCGCGACGTTCGTGAAAAGAGTGTCGTGTTCGATCGAGTGCATCGCGTTGGCGTTTGAGCTGTAGCTCGTCCCGGGCACGACGCCGAAATAGCCGTTCTCCGGATTGACCGCGTAAAGCCGGCCGTCCTTCCCGATTTCCATCCAGGCGATGTCGTCGCCGATGGTGGTGATTTTCCAACCGGCGAAATGCTCCGGCGGAATGAGCATGGCGAAGTTCGTCTTGCCGCAGGCACTCGGGAAGGCGGCCGCCACGTAATGCTTTCTCCCCTCGGGCGATTCGACCCCGAGGATGAGCATGTGCTCGGCGAGCCAGCCCTGCTTTTTTGCCAGATAAGAGGCGATGCGGAGGGCGAGGCATTTCTTGCTCAGGAGAACGTTGCCGCCGTAACCGGAGCCGACCGAGATGATGGTGTTGTCCTGCGGGAAATGGCAGATCCAGCGTCGCTCCGGGTTGAGATCGAGGAGCGAATGGACGCCGCGATTGAATTCCGCGTCGGTTTTTTCGCCCAGCTTTTCCGAGGCTGCCGCGCCCATCCGGGTCATGATCCGCATGCTCAGGACGACGTAGATCGAGTCGGTGATTTCGTAACCGATCTTGGCCAGGTGCGACTCGGGCGGTCCCATGATGTAGGGGACGACGAACATCGTCCGCCCGCGCATTGCTCCCTTTAGCATGCCGTGCAGTTTGCTGTAGGTCTCGGCCGACTCGGCCCAATTGTTGGTCGGGCCGGCTTCCTCCTTCGTCGGCGTGCAGATGAGGGTGAATTGCTCGACCCGCGCCACGTCGTTCGGGTTGGAGCGATGGAGGTAGCAACCGGGCGCCTT
The DNA here is from genome assembly GCA_963772915.1 of uncultured Verrucomicrobiae bacterium. Classification (GTDB taxonomy): domain Bacteria; phylum Verrucomicrobiota; class Verrucomicrobiia; order Chthoniobacterales; family UBA10450; genus Palsa-1392. The sequence goes on along the minus strand of CAVYZI010000008.1, from coordinate 126,197 downwards.
CTCCTGGTTGAGCTTGATCAGGACTTCCTGGCGGCAGGCTTCGTCGAGCAGGTAATTGTTTTCCGCCTCCGAGCCGTCGCACCAGAAAATGTTATCGGGATTGGTGAGCGATTGGACCTCGTGCACCCAATCGAGGACGGCCTGGTTGGCGGGTTTCGTTTCACCCATGCCGCTGGGCGGTGAGATGGCAGGAGCGATGTTTTCCATAAGCAATGAACCCGCGGGAGATCGGGCGAGCCCTTAATTTGAACGCTTCAGCCGGGAGGCCAAGAAAAAATATCGTTGGAAATCATTCCCCCACACTCTTCCTCTCCCTCCGCCTCTTCCTCCCTATTCACCGCTCCCGAGCCAGAAGCAGCGGGAAGCGAAGAGGAAGGGAAGTGTTCGAAATTTGTCAGTTGCAAAATCGTTCTCGTCGTCCTCCTCGTCCTCGTCCTTCGAAAAACAGGCGGAAAGACGAGGACGAGGACGAGGACGAGAAGGAATCGCCCAAACTGACAATCGGCGAACACTACCGAGAGGGAGACGACCATACGGTGAGAGCTTGCGCTTGCCTCGGCTGCGCCGTTTAATGTCGCTATGTTCGGCGTCGCGACCTCGGATGACTACCAGCCGGTAGCCTGGATGGGACGTTACCCGATTCACGTCCCCACCCTCCTTGTCATCGTGCATGTCGCCTGCATGATCCTCGCGCTGTTTGCTGCTCGCCTTTGGCGGGGGCGCGATTCTCGGCTGGTTCATGTTCGACAGCGCGCAGGTCTTGTCGGCCGGCCGGGTCTGGCAGCTTGCCACCTACGCTTTTGTGCACGCGCCTTCCGGGCTCATCTGGTTCGCGATCGAGATGTATATGCTCTTCGTCTTCGGGCGCGAAGTGGAACGCTTCATCGGGCGGCGGGCTTTCATCGCGCTTTATCTCCTCCTCCTTTTTGTTCCTTCGATTTTCCTCTGCCTCTGGGGGCTCTGGCAGCGCACCGGGCTGGCCGGCTCGGCCACGATTCACTTCGGCATCTTCATCGCTTTCGCGGCCATTTATCCCAACGTCGAGCTCTTCCTCCGCATCATGGCGAAATGGGTCGCGCTCATTTTCGTCGCCGCTTATTCGCTCCAATTGCTCGCCTATCACGGCTGGTCGGAACTCGCCGTCCTCTGGATGAGCGTGGGACTGGCCTATCGGTTTTATGCAACTGCGCGGCGCCGGACCCGAGCTGGCCTGGCTAACGGATTGGACTTCGAGCTGGCGTTCCAAGCGCTCTCTCCGCGTCGTCCCGCCGCCGAGCGCGCGCCGGGTCGTCGAGCCCGATGACGTTTACGAATCGATCGACCCGGTGCTCGACAAGATCTCGAAGTCGGGCATCGGCAGCCTGACGGCAAGCGAGCGGCGCGCCCTCGATCGCGCGCGCAATCGGCTCCTCAATAAATCGAAGTGAGCGACCCGGGGACCGCGCCGTTGCGGCTGAGCGTCATCATCCCGTCGTGGAAAGACCACGCCCATCTCGTCCGCTCGGTTCCGGCGCTCGTCGGGCTGAATGCGCTCCACGAAGTGATCGTGGTCGACGCCTCGCCCGATCCGGCGACGGCCGAAGCGGTCCGCGCGGCCGGAGGAATTTATCTGCGCGCAACCCAGCCGAACCGCGGGGTGCAGATGAATCTGGCGGCGAAAAGCGCCCGCGGCGACGTCCTCATTTTTCATCACGCCGATTCGATCATGACCGCGGCGCACGTCGCGGCCATCCGGCTCGCCCTGCGCGATCCGGCGGTGATCGGGGGCGCGTTCTATCGCCGGTTCGACGCGCGCCATCCGCGGCTCCTTTGGCTCGAAACGGTCGGGCGTTTCTTCACCCGGCATGGGGGAAGTTTTTTTGGCGACCAATCGGTTTTCGTCCGGCACGAAACCTTTCGCGCCCTCGGCGGGTTCGCTCCCATCCCGCTTGATGGAGGACATGGAATTTTCGCGCCGGCTGCGCCGGGCCGGGAAAGTGGCGGTGCTCGATCCGCCGCTGGAATCATCCGACCGGCGCCACCAGCAGCACGGGGCCTGGCGCACCTCGCTCCAGAACGGGCTCCTCATCTTCCTCTACAAATGCGGCTGCTCCCCGCGCCATCTCCACCGCTGGTATTATCGCGAGCAACTCTCCGCGCCTAACGAATCAGCTCTCGTCCCGCAGCCGCTCGAAAAACTCAGCCGGCGCTGAGGCACTGCGAGGCACATGCGGAGTAAGTGTTTGGCTAGCGTGAAGCGCATCTTAAGCTGGCGCTGAACTCCCGGCGCTTCATTCGACTTGTCATCCCGAAGCTGGCGCAGCGCGCTGAGGGACCTCACCCATGGTCTTTGCTCACTTCCTCCTTTTCGTTTCCCGAAGAGCCTGGGGGAGGTCCCTCGCCGTCTGCGCGGGCTCGGGATGACAAGCTAAAGAGAGCCCGCGAGTGTGCCGGCTCGCTATTCGCCGCGCAGTTCCGCGAAAAACTCCGCCGGGGTTGACGCTTCGAGCAAGGCGGCGCGCCGCTTTTCGTTGTGCAGGAGCCGGGCGAGTGAGCCGACGCAAATCAGATAGTCGTTCACCATCTGTTGCGGAACGGCGATGACGAAAATGAGATGAATCGGATTCTTTGGGTCGCCGAAGGAGACGCCGGCCCGGCTGCGCCCGATCCCGAGGAGGATCTGCTCGACCAGCTCGGTGCGCGCATGCGGGAAAGCGATACCGCCGTTTGCCACTGTCGGACTTTTTTTCTCCCGCTCCATGACGGCGGAAAAAAACTCGTCGGCCTGGCCCAGTTCGCCACTCTCGCGCAGCCGCTCGACAATTTCCCAGACCGCCTCCCCGCTCGTGCGCCCCTGCAAATCGAGCACGACATGTTTCGGATCGAGCAAAGAGTCGAGGAGCGGCGAGATCATGTTGAATTGATAGATTGACGCGCGCCACCGCGATGTCGAATCATTCGGCACGCGTGGCGACCGAAAACCAGGGACCGACTGAAGAGGCGAACCACTCCACCCAAGGCAGCCTTTACGACCAGGGCTACGTCAATGCGATGTCGCATTTTTATCGGGGCGAGCTGGGCCGGATCATGATCTGGCGCACCCGGCTCGACACGACCACGAACTGGGCGGTGACGAGCAGCACGGCCATCATCACGATCGCTTTTTCCAATTCGAGCGTGCCGCATCTCATCTTCTTTTTTAATCTCGCCATCGTCTGGATCATGCTCTGGATCGAGGCGCGGCGTTATCGTTTCTACGATGCTTTTCGCGCCCGGGTGCGGATGCTGGAGGCGCATTTTCTCGTCCCGATGGTGATGGAAAATCGCAACTTGTTGCAGGGCGAATGGAAAAAACTGGTCTGCGAAGACTTGATTTTGCCCTCCTTCAAGATCGGAACCCTGGAAGCGGTCGGGCGCCGCTTGAAACGCAACTACGTTTTCATTTTCATCCTCATCATGATCGCGTGGATCATGAAAATTTTCCTCCACGCCTCCGAGCCGATCGACACCATCGGCGCTTTCTATCGCGAGCTGCGCGTCGGGCACATTCCCTCCTGGCTGGTCGCGATCATTTTCGTCGGCACCCTGGTGAGCGTGATCGGGATCGCGATTTACGTCGGACGGAAAACTTCCGGGGAAATTTCCGAGTTCGGCAGTCATCGCTCGCTCTGGCGGATTTGATCCGGTTGCCGCTGGTCGGTTGATGGTGGAAGGAAACGCGTGGATGCCTCTTCGAGTTTTCGTCGCCTCTGCGAAATCGTCGCGCAGCTGCGCGCCCCGGGCGGTTGTCCGTGGGATCGCGAGCAAACCCACGAGTCGCTAGTCCCGGGCCTGCTCGAGGAAGCCTACGAAGTGGCGGACGCGATCCGGACGAAAGACGACGCCAACCTGCGCGAGGAACTGGGCGACCTTCTGCTCCAGGTCGTGATGCATTCCGAGATCGCGCGCGAGGAGGGCCGCTTCACGATCGAGGAAGTGGCGCAGGAGGTCGGGGACAAACTGGTCCGGCGTCATCCGCATGTTTTCGGCGAAAGCGAGGCCCGCGACACGGGCGCGGTGCTGAAACAATGGGACGCGATCAAGCAGGCGGAGAAGAAATCGGGCGACGCACGGCTACTTCGCACGGCCTAACGAGAGCTTTACCGGCCCTGATGCTGGCGCAAAAAGCACAGACAAAGGCGGCGCGGGTGAATTTCGATTGGAGCCACCTCAAAGACGTGGTCGCGAAGGTCGATGAGGAACTGGGCGAAGCCAAGGAAGCGATCGCGGCGGGCGAACCAGGCGCGATCGCGGACGAAATGGGCGACCTGCTCTTCGCGGTTGTGAACCTGGTGCGCAAGAGCCAACTCGACGCCGAGACCGTCCTGGCGGCGGCGACGGAAAAATTCATCGCGCGCTTTCACGCGATGGAGAAGGAGCTCGCGCAACAAGGCGGCAAGCTGGGCGAAACCGATCTCGCGGCGCTGGATGAAATTTGGAATCGGGTGAAAGCGACCAACGGGTGACACGGAATTGTAGGGCGGGCGCTCCGCCTGCCTCGATACCGAAGCGGGGCAGGCGGAGCGCCCGCCCTACAACCGCCTCATGCGCGAAACACGCGCATGACAACCTCCCGACGCCCCATTAAAATCACGGCCTAACGATGGAGACCGAATACAAAGTCCGGCTCGAGATTTTCGAGGGTCCGCTCGATCTCCTCCTCTACCTGATCAAGCGCGACGAGCTCGATATTTACGACATCTCGCTCGAGCGCATCACGCGGCAATACCTCGAGTATCTGCAGGCCTTCAAGGAGCTGAACATCGACGTGGCGGGCGAGTTTGTGGTCATGGCGGCGAACCTGATTTACCTCAAAAGCCGCAGCCTTCTCCCGGTCGATCAGCAGCCACCCGAGGAAGATGTGGAGGAGGACGATCCGCGCTGGGATTTGATCCGGCAGTTGATCGAATACAAAAAATTCAAGGAAGCGGCCGCCCAGTTGCAGGTGCGCGAGCTGGAGCAGGAGCGGATTTTCGCCCGGATCGGCGACGGCGTCGTGCCGGAGATCGCGCCCCTGCACCTCGGGGAAGTGGGAATTTTCCAGCTCATCAACGCCTTCCAGAATGTGATCAAACGCCTCGAGGCGAAGGAGGATTTGGCCGAAATCTTCGGCGAGAATTTCACCGTCTCGGACAAGATCGAGCGGATCTTGCAAACCGTGAGCGGCGGCCGATCGGTCCGCTTTTCCGAACTCTTCGTCCGCCTCGCCTCGCGGGTGGAGATCGTCGTCACCTTCCTCGCCCTCCTCGAACTGATCCGGCTCAAGCAGGTCCGGGCGCTTCAGCCTAACGAGTTCGACGAGATCGAAATCGCCGCCGTCGCGGGTTAGTCCTGGCGCCCTTTAAGAAATCACGTAGCCGGATGCTTCGCTGGTGGGGCGAGACTCCGTCGAGCCGGAGGGAAGGGGTCGATTTGACCAAACACCGTTCACCCCCGGCTCGACGGAGTCTCGCCCTACCAGGGGCGCAATGTGCCGACTACGAGTTTTTTGAAACCGCTCTCGTTGTGGCCGACGGCGCTGGCGCCGGCCCGCCGCGGATTTCCAAGCCGGGGTCACCGCCCCCGGCTACAACTGTTGCTCGAGCCAACCGCAGGCTACGGTTGCGAACGATGCAAAGAGTCTTGATTGCCGGCTGCGGCTACGTCGGGGTTGCCGCGGCCGATCTTTTCCAGGCGTCGGGGTGGGAGGTGGAAGGCTGGACGCACTCGGCGGAGTCGGCCGCGAAACTGACCGGGAAACCCTACCCGGTGCGGGCGGTCGACATCGCGGCCCGCGAGGCGGTGGAGGTGGCGGTGCGCCCATTTGACGTTGTCATCCATTGCGCCAGTTCCGGCGGCGGAGGAGCGGAGAGCTATCGGCGGATCTACCTCGAAGGCGCGCGCAACCTGCTCACGGTGCTGCGTCCGGACCGCTTCATTTACACGAGCAGCACGTCCGTCTACGCGCAGACCGATGGAGAATGGGTCGATGAGGAGAGCGCGGCGGAACCGGAACACGAGACCGGCCAGATCCTGCGCCAGACCGAAGAATTCGTCCGGCAAAACGGCGGCCTGGTGGCGCGCCTGGCCGGCATTTATGGCCCGGGGCGTTCCGCGCTTCTGCGCAAATTCCTTTCCGACGACGCGAAAATCGAAGAGGGCGGTGGGCGTTACCTCAACCAGGCGCATCGCGACGACATCGCCGCGGCGCTCGTCCACCTGGCGACCATCCCTAACGAATCGCAGATCGTGAACGTGGTCGACCACGAGCCGCGCACGCAAAGGGAGTGCTACGAGTGGCTGGCGCGGAAACTAGGCCGTCCGCTACCTCCATCCGTGGCGCGCGCCGCTCGACGGAAGCGCGGCGCAAGCAACAAGCGGGTTTCGAATCGCAAGCTGCGGACGCTGGGATGGGAAGCCAGATTTCCGACCTTCGAAGCCGGGATGGAACTCTCGGTCCTGCCCGCCTACTCGACGCTCGGTGCTTGAATCAGGCCGGCGCGATGTCGGAAGGAGCTTCTCCGGCGGGCGCCACGTCTTCGCTCTTGCAAGCCCACCAGACGCTGGTGAAAACGGACGCGGTTGTAAGGATAAAAGCTGAAATCGTAAGCATGAGTGGATTTGTTGATTTTTGTTTAGCAACGGCCATGCCGAGGCCATCCACCGAGGGGAAGCGCAGCGTCGTCGACGCCAGGCGCGTCATGATCTGACACAGTTGTGTTCGAATACGAGACGCAGACCCCGGACGCGCAGAAGCGCGTCCTCCGGAGGGACTCGCCGCGGCGAGTCCAGTTTGAGAGTCGCCGGCGATTCGAAAAATCGCCGGTGTGCGGGAGCGAATTGACGCCTTAGCCTAACGTTGGCTCGATCAACCCGAAGTCGCCGCTCTTGCGCCGGTAGAGGACGTTGACCCGGGAGTTGCGCGCGTTCATGAAAACGAGAAACTGCCGGCTCGACATCTCCAGTTGCAAAACCGCTTCGTCGACGAACATCGGCTTGACCGGATAACGCTCGGTCCGCACCACGGTGTGCTCGTGATGCTCGTCTTCCTCGACCGGCTCGGGATGCAGGATCTGTTCTTCGATGTGCCGGATGTCGTCCTTGCGCGGGCGATGCCGCTTGAGCAGCCGCGTCTTGTACTTGCGCATCTGGCGCGCGATTTTGTCCATGACGGCGTCGAGCGCGACGTAAAGGTCGTCGGTTTCCTCGGTCGCCTCGATCGTGATGTGATTCGAACAAACGAGCACGACCTCGGCCCAGTGCCGGTATTTCTCGACCCCGAGGATGACGTGGGCCTCGATGATCTTCGGGTAATCGAGGTGCAGCCCCTCGATCTTGCGCGTGGCGTAGTCGTTGATCGCGTCGGTGATGGCGAGGTGTCGGCCAGTGACTTTGACGGTGGGATTGGCGTTGGCTGTTTGCATGCGGCTCCTTTGGTTTACATCTGAAAACGTTCGCCGAGATAAAGCTGGCGGCTGATCGGGTCGTTGATCAGGAAATCCTTCGTTCCCTCGCTCACGACGCGACCTTCGTCGATGAGATAGGCGCGGTCCACGATCGAAAGGGTCTCGCGCACGTTGTGGTCGGTGATGAGAATGGCGAGGCCGCTTCTGCGCAGGTTCACGACCAGTTGCTGGACGTCGTAGACCGCGATCGGGTCGACCCCGCTGAAAGGCTCGTCGAGCATGAGCAACTTCGGCCGGGTGACGAGCGAGCGCGCGATCGTGAGGCGGCGTTTTTCGCCGCCGCTCAGGGTGAGGGCGGTGTTCTTCGCGATCCGCTCGATCCCGAACTGGTGGAGCAGCTCGTCGCAGCGATGGCGCCGCTCCTTTCTGCTCAAGGGCATGGTCTCGAGAATGGCGAGGATGTTTTGTTCCACCGTCATCTTGCGGAAGATCGATTCCTCCTGGGGCAGATATCCCATCCCGAGCCGGGCGCGTTTGTACATCGGGTAATCGGTCACGTCGGTGCCGGAGAAGACAACCCGGCCGCTGTTTGGCCTAACGAGGCCGACGATCATGTAAAAGCTGGTCGTTTTGCCGGCGCCGTTCTTGCCCAGGAGTCCGACGATTTCCCCCTGGCCGACCTCGAGCTTGATCCCGTTCACGACCGCGCGCCCGCCGTAGATTTTGACCAGGTCATCGGTCCGCAGAACCTCGGGATGTTCGTCAGGCCGGGGGGCCGATCCGGTCGCCGGCTCGGTCGCGGGCGGTGGCGGGCTCGAGGTGATCATGGCTTTTTTTCCCCGGTCGGTGCGGGCGAAGCCGCGGCGGCGGCATCGGCCCCTTCCTTGCCCTTTTTCTCCTGCCGAATCTCGGTCCGGCTCGGCCCCCGAGTGGTGAGATGGCCGTCGGAATTCAGCACCATGACGGTGTCCGGGCTGGTCGCGACGTGGGTGTCCAAGCCTTGTTGCACGCGCGGGCTCCCGGTCAGGACGACGTTTCCATCCGACCGAAGTGTAGACCGCCTTCTCGGAAAGGCCGATCGCTTTCGACGGCTTGCCCCCTTTCGGGTCGGGCTTGTCGCGCACCACGCCGACGTGCCCCTCGGCGATCGCCTTCTCCAGACCTTCGCCTTCATCCTTGTGAATGTAGACGGTCAGTTTGTCGGATTGAATGTTGAAGCGGGGATCGAAAACCCGGACGTGACCGGTGAAAACGCCGATCCGTTTCTCGGTATCGAAGGAGGCTTCGTCGGCGTAAATCTGGGTCGTGATCGCCTCGCCTTTGGCGTCGGTCGTGGCGGCCGCGGGGGTCGCCTGAGGAGTCGCGGCGCGTGGCCGCGTCCTGCGCCCACGCCTCCGTCGCGAAGGTCAAAAATGCGATGAAAAGGATCGGTCTCATGGCTTGGCGGCAGGGCCGGCAATCTCCTTCTGGTTGAAGATCGTCATGCGGACGTTGCCGGTCATCGTGCCCTGATGGGTCATGGTGTTGAACTGCATGGTGTCGCCCGCGATCTCGAAATCGGCGCGCCTGATTTTAGTCCGTTGCTGGGAATCGATCACCCGCGTCTCGAGATTGAGGGTGGCCTGGGCCATGTCGACGTTGAAATCGGGTTTCTCCTTTTCGTCAAAGGTAACCATCTTCAGATCGGTGAAGCGGACGTGGTTTTCGTCGACGCGCGCGGCGGTGGCGGCTTCGAAGCGCCCGAGGAGATGGCCTTTGAGATCGTAATTCGGCAGGATCAATCCCTTGGCTTCGTGCCCGACGGTGAGCGGAATGTTTTTCAGGCCGAGTCCTCCTTCGGGGGTTGGCGACGGGGTGACCTTGCGACGCTTGCCGCCACCGGCCAGGGCCGCACAGCTGCCGATCAGCAACAAAACCAAACTCAGGCGCGCCCCGCGGAAAAGGCGGGACCCGCTACGACACGGCAGCATGAATAGCTTTTAACATGCGCAAATGCTTCGGCAAATCCTTTAGCGGAACTTGATTCGGTCCATCCGAGAGGGCGCGGGCGGGATTTTCGTGCACCTCCATGAAAATCCCGTCGCAACCGGCGGCAAGCGCGGCGCGGGCGAGGACCGGTGCGAGGGCGGCGTCGCCCGAAGTGGCGTTGCCGGCACCGCCAGGCCGTTGGACCGAGTGGGTGGCATCGAAGATGACGTGATAACCGGCCTCGCGCAGCCAGGCGAGCGAGCGCATGTCGGCGACGAGATTGTTGTAGCCGAAGGTTGTGCCCGCGTTCGGTGAAGAAAAACTTCTTCGCCCCAAACGCCTCCAGTTTTTCCGCGATATTGCGCACATCCCACGGGGCGAGGAACTGGCCCTTCTTCACATTCACGACCCGGCCGGTCTCGGCTGCGGCGCGGATGAGATCGGTTTGGCGGCACAAAAAGGCGGGGATTTGCAGGACATCGATAAACTCGGCCGCGATCCCCGCCTCGTTAGGCGAATGCACGTCGGTCGTGACCGGCATGCCGATCTCGCGGCCGATCTCAGCGAGCAGCTCGCAACCCTGGCGCGCGCCGATCCCGCGATAGGAGCGGACCGAAGTGCGGTTCGCCTTGTCGTAGGAGGCCTTGAAGATGAAAGGCAATTTTTCCGCGGCACAGATTTTCGCGATCTTGCGCGCCATTCGCCTAACGAACGCCTCCGACTCGATCACGCACGGTCCGAGGATGAAGGCCGGCGTTCTTCCGCCGAGGGCGACGGGGCCAATCGTCAGCGGCTTCAATTTCGTTCTCATGCAGCAGGTTCTTGTCCTCTTTAAAGGTCGAGCAAACGCAGGAGCTCTTCTGGTGTCATTCGGTGATGTGCCGCCACATTCTTGATCACACTCGAGAGAAGCCCCGGTTTCAATGCCGCCTGATTCGGGATGGCTTCATGATGTTGGCCGCCCTTTTGTGTCGTCATCCTGATGTGCGAACCGCGTTGCCGCGTCACCTCATAGCCCAGTCGGCGCAACGCCTTGATCAGTTGCCCGGCAGAGACATCGCGGGGCAACTTCACCGGGCCAGGATTTCGTCTCGCACGAAATGGAGTCGGATTACCCTGGGCGCTTCCATCGCTTCATCGAAGTAACAATCCACGGCCTCGCGCACGGCCTTTCGCAAATCCTCGAGCGTCTCGGCCTGGGTGTGAATTCCAACCCCGAGCGCGGAAGCGGTGTAGCCCCCTTCGGTGCCGTCCTCGCTGATCTCAAAGATGATCTCGCTCATCGGGCTCATTCTAGACCGGCGGGAAATGAGGGACAAGAACCCGTTTTTCGCCAAGCCAAGCCGGTCGGCGTTCGCGGATGCGGTGAAGGAATTTAGTCGCCCGACGCGACCGGCTCGAGCAGCTCAGGGTCGGTCGGGACTTCGTCCAAGGGGGCGGGCTCGATCGCGACGATCGCGTAACGACCGGTGTCTTCCTCCGCGTTCAATTCCACGACCTCACCGAGGCGGTGGCCTAACAATGATTGGCCGATCGCCGTCTGGTAGGAAATGATGGCGCGATCCGGGTCGCCATCCCAGGCGCCGAGAATGGTGTAGGTCTCTTCCCGGCCATCGGTTGTCTCGCGCAGGGTGACGATGGTGCCGATCGAAACCTGGGTGGTGTCGGGATTTTCGAAGGCCGTTCCACGGGCGCGGTGGAGGTCGCGCTCCAGCTCGGATTTGCGCCGCATGAGGACGGCCTGCATTTCCTTGGCCGCCTTGAATTCGAAATTTTCTCGCAGATCGCCATAGGAACGGGCGACGCCGATTTCCTTGCTGTTCTCGGGGATCTTCTTGTTGACCAACTCTTCCAGCTCGGCTTTGCGCTTTTGCAGGCTGCTCCAGGAGACGACGAGCGCTTCGCTCTTTTCTTCCATCTGCTCCCCGGTGATGAGACTTTGCAGCTCGGGGTAAAGTTTGATGATCCGCGCCATGAGGGAGCGCTTCGTCAGTTCGTCGAAGACCGGGCTGAGCATGAGACGGCGCATCGCGTCGCGCGCCTGGGCCAGCTCGGCCCCGGCGAAGATGTCGGGGATGAGGGAGCGATCGGAGAGAAGGAGATCGCGCAGGCGGGTGCTGCGGCTGTTGCTCTCGTTATGCTGATCGCGTTCGCAGGCGGAGAGGATGGCGCTGAGCAGTTCGGGATTGATGAGCCCCGGCAATTCGGCCCGGCTTTTGCAAAGCCAGTAAAGCATCTCGCTGGTCGCGGAATGCTCGCGCAGACTGCGATCGAACGCGGTGCGCAGCTCTTCCTCGCGGCCGGCTTCGGCGAAGACTTTCGGCATGGCCGAGACGAGCCGGGCGTTGCTTCCCTGCATGAGCTGGAGAGCGCGGACGGTCCAACTCTCGCCCGAGCGCGGCGGGGAGGGCATGGAGGACGCGGCGTTCCTTGGCGGAAGGGAGCTTGGGGAGGATGTTGGCCAGGCGCGGTTCTTCCTCGACGATCAGTCGCTCGAGCGTGAAGTCGGGATTCGAGCTGCGCAGTTTCGGCGAAATGCTGGAGCAGATCATCACGGCCGATGACGAGCTCGAAGCTGAGCGCGGGATTGAGGCGCTGATTGCGCCGCGCGGTTTCCTCGATCGCGTCGAGGAGCGGCTGCAGTTGTTTCTCCGGCTCCTCAAATTCCTCGTGCAGCTTGATGATCTGATCGAGCGCCGCGGCCTGTTCCTTGGGCTGGCGGGCCTGCCCGAAAAAGCTCAGCAGCTCGGCCGAGCGCGAGACGGGCGCAGCGCGCAGCTCGATCGGGTCGTTCTTTTTTGTCGGGATGAGGAAATGGCCTTCCTTCTTGAGGAGCTTCTTGGTCGCGTCCCACCAGCGTTTGAATTCCGCTTCGCTAAAAACATCGCCTAACAACCAACTGCTGATCTGGGACTGGGTCGCTTTCCCGCCCAGGCTTTCGAGGATGTTCCGCATCATGGCGGTGGGGTTTTCCTTCAGTTGCACCTTGAGCGCAGCGAGGTCGGTCGCTTTTTGGGCGAGGAAATGTCCGGCCGGAATCGGGGTGAGATTGTCGGCCGCATACTGGAGCTGCATCGGGTGCGCCTTCTTTTTCTCGAAGTCGATCAGGATCTGATTGAGGAGCAGGTTCCAATCGGCGACCCGGCCGAAGCCCCAGCTTTTGTGGAGGCAGAAAGTGCCGGGCTTGAGTTCTTCGAGAGTTTCAGCTCCTGCAGTCGTCAGCTTCCCGGCGTCGACCAACTTTTGCAGTTCTGCGTCCATAAATTGAGAGAAGTATTCTGCACGACGCGTCGGCTCTGCGCAAACGAGGGCCTGGTTCGTTTCCCGGTTGCTCCCTTCCCTGACCCGTGGAAACCTAGCGCCCCGTGTCGGTCAGCATCTGGTTTTGGGTCGCATTTCACCTTGGGGTCTTCGCCGCGCTGGCCATCGATCTCTTCAGCGACCGGGCCCAGGAACGGATCAGTCTGCGGAGCGCGGCCCGGCGGACGCTCGTCTGGGTCGGGCTCTCGTTAGGCTTTAACGCCTTCATCTGGTGGTGGCAGGGGGCCGATCAGGCGATCGATTTTTTTACCGGCTACCTCATCGAGTACTCCCTCAGCGTCGATAACATCTTCGTTTTCGGGATTATTTTTGCCTATTTCCGAGTTCCGCCCCGTTACGAGCATCGGGTTTTGCTCTGGGGAATTCTGGGCGCGCTGGCCATGCGCGCCCTCATGATCTGGCTCGGGGTGACGCTCGTCGCCCGCTTCCATTTTGTCCTCTACCTCTTTGGCGCCTTTCTCCTCATTACCGGTCTGCGCATGCTGGGGGGCAAGGCGCAGCCGCTCGACCTGGAGAATAATTTCGTCCTCCGCACGACGCGCCGTCTGCTCTCTGTGACGAGCGATTATCACGGGCCGAAATTCATCGCGCTCGTCGCCGGGCGACGCGTCCTGACGCCGCTCGCGCTCGTCCTGATCACGATCGAAGTGCTGGATCTGATCTTCGCCATCGATTCGATCCCGGCCGTGCTCGCGATCACGCGCGACACCTTCATCGTCTACACCTCCAACATCTGCGCCATTCTGGGTTTGCGCTCGCTTTATTTCCTCGTCGCCAATCTCGTCGTGCGTTTCGTTTACCTGCGGCTCGGGCTGGCGATCATTCTCTGCTTTGTCGGCTTGAAAATGCTGACCGAGCCCTGGGTCCACATGCCGAGCTGGATCTCCCTCCTCATCATCGCCTCCATTCTGGCCATCTCGACCATGGCCTCGCTCATCGCGACCAACGGCCGGTCCGCGCCGCCGACTTCATAAACAAGGGTTGCAATTGTCGGCCCGACTCGATTAACTCGGACTGCTCCTATGAAACGCCTTCTCATCGCGCTTTTCGTCGTCGGATTCGCTCTTCCTTCCGGGGCGGACATCCAGGATCCGCCGGCGGCCGATTACGGGCCGACGCGCAAACTCGGGCGCGGACTCGCGAACATGATTTTCGGCTGGACGGAGATTCCAGTCACGATGGCGAAGGTGAATGACCGGGAAGGCAATGCGGCGGCCGGCGGTTACGGGGTGATCCGCGGGACGGGGCGGGCTTTCGCGCGTTTCGGGGTCGGTTTCTACGAAGCGATCCTCTGGCCGATCCCGGTTTACAAAGGCACCTATCTCCCGGTCTTGCGGAGCGATATTCCGTGGATTCATCGGGGCTACAGCGAATTCCCGCCCGAGCCGGGCAACGAAACGAAGTATCCCTACGTTCGCCAGTATTGAGCCGATTCGTTAGGCGGGCTCGCTCCTGATGTCCTTCCGCGCGAATGACCTGGCGGCGCGCTTGGAGCCGCTCTTCGAGGAAAACTTTTCCCGGTTCGGAGATCTGGGAGCAGCGGTCTCGATCTGGCACCGCGGCGAATCGGTCCTCGAATTGCACGGCGGCTATCGCGACGCGCAACGCGAGACGCCCTGGACGAGGGAAACGCTCGTGCTCTTCTGGTCGGCCACCAAGGGGCTGGGCAGTGCCTGTCTCCTCCATGTCCTGCAGGAGCACGGAATTGCGCTGGAGCGGCCGGTGGCGGAATTCTGGCCGGAGTTTGGGCAGGCCGGGAAGGAAGAAATCACGCTCGCCCAGTTGCTTTCCCACCAGGCCGGCCTGGCCGCCTTCGACCCCGCGGTCGAGGTGACCGACTACCCCGCGGTCGTTAGGGCATTGGAGGAACAAAAACCGCTCTGGGCGCCTGGCACGGCGCATGGTTATCACGCGCGCACTTTCGGTTTTCTCCTCGAAGAGTTGGTGCGACGGATCGATTCGCGCTCGATCGGAGAATATTGGCGAAGTGTTTTTGCCGAACCGCTCGACCTCGATATCTGGATCGGTTTGCCGGTCGCGGAAAACGCGCGGGTTGCCACGATCTACGCCGCCAAAACCGCGAAGTCCGCGCCGCCGGACGAGTTTTATCGGGCCCTGAACACGCCCGGCACTCTCCAGCGCAAAGTTTTCACTTCGCCGCATGGTTTGAACGCGGTCAGCGCGATGAACACGCCGGAGAATCGGGCCCGCTCGTTTGTTTCCTTCGGCGGAATCGGGAGCGCAACTTCGCTCGCGAAATTTTACGCGATGCTGGCCAACGGCGGCACGCTCGGTGGCCGGCGTTTTTTCTCGCAAGCGACCATCGCTCAAATGACGACCACCCTGGCCTCGGGGATGGATCGCGTTTTCCAGCTCCCCACGGCATTTTCCGCCGGGTTCATGAAAGACCCGCCCGGGGCCAGCCGGCATCTCTTCGGCCCCTCCTCCCTGGCCTTCGGTCATCCGGGCGCCGGCGGCAGCCACGCCTTTGCCGACCCGGAAAACAACCTCGCCTTCGCCTACCTCATGAACCAAATGACGCAACAGATCTTGCCTAACGAAAAATCACTCCGCCTGATCGACGCGCTTTATCGCTAGCGCGCTTTAAGAAATCACGTAGCCGGATGCTTCGCTGGTGGGGCGAGACTCCGTCGAGCCGGAGGGAAGGGGTCGATTCAAACAAACACCGTTCAGCCCCGGCTCGACGGAGTCTCGCCCTACCAAGGCGTCGGGAACTCGGGTTGTAGAGGCGGTTGTGTCAACCGCTTGGCCCGAACGCTCCGCGACGCATCCGGCGACGGTATGTCTCAAAATGCGCTCGCCCGGACGAAGAGTTTCTAAAACGCCCCATTTTGCCTGCCGGATGGAACTCGGGGGTCCGCGATCCTTCGCCTCAGGCGGGCTACAATTACGGCACGACCGTGAGGGTGAGATCGTTGCCGTCGCCGCCTTCGTAGGTGGCCTGGAAATTGTTGCCGCTGATGGTGACGATGCCCCCGTTGGGCAGGTTGCTGAAGGTGCCGCTGATCGGATCTGCGCTCGTGTTGCTAAGCACGGTCAGGGTGAGTCCGCGTTTGAGGCTGCCCTGGGTCTGGCCGCTCAGGTTCAAGATCGCGCCGTTGATCGTGACGCCGTGGGCGATGACCAGGTCGGTTCGCGCTTTGTTCTTCTTCGCCTTGAAGGTGCAGGTGTAGGTCGCATCGGCGTTCAGGATCAGCGCGCTCAGTAGGGTGAGGCTGGTTTGCTGACTGCTTCCTACAGCGGGGACAAGGAAGGCGCCCGGACCACTGCCGGTCCCGATGGTAGTCGCGCCCGCGATCATCCCCGCGCCTCCCAGGGTCCCTGTTTTCACGTTTACCGCTCCCGTGCCGGTGGCCGAACCTGCCGGGTTGGCCGCACTCAATATCCCGCTGCGAATGGTTGTTGTTCCGGTATAGGTGCTGGCTCCGCTGAGCGTGAGCGTGCCGGTCCCGATCTTGGTTAAGGAACCGCTTTCCTGAATGATGCCGGCAAAGGCTGTGCTCTGATTGTTGCTCCCGATGGTCAAGGTCTTGGCACCGAGAAAGACCAGCCCGTCGCCCGCCAGAGAGCCGATGGTCACCCCGCGCAGACGACTGCCGCTAATGTCCAACTCCCCGTTGCCCAGGAGCGAGATACTCGCCGTCCCACCCTGGGCCTCGTCGGCAAAGATAATGGCGCCACCTTCGGCCCCGCTCGCTCCGCCGCTGGCGGTGATCGTTGCGTTGTCGGCCGTGGTGGTATCGAGGAAACTCAAGAAGGCCCCGGCAAGACCCGGCGCAGTGCCGCCGTTAATGACAAAAGTGCCATTGGCCGCCGTCGCGCTGCCGGTGAATTCGATATCGCTGCCCGCCTCGCCGCTGGTGGTCGCTCCCAGCGCGGTGAAGTGGCCTTCCCCGGCGCTGGCAAACTGCTGGAAATCTATGCTGCTGCCATAGATTCCGTTCCCGCCGATACAGGTAGCAACGGCGTGCTCGGCGGTGGCGTGATCGGCAATAAACAGAAATGCACCACTGTTAACGGTAAAGGTCGCATTGCCGGCGGTGGCGTTATCATAGACGCTCGCCACCCCAAAATCACTGACAGTAATTGTAGCATCGGCCGCCGTCGTCGTATCCAGGAATTGAATGAAGGGCTGGTAAAATCCATCGCTCGTGACATCAAAGCTTGCTGATCCAGCGGAGGATGAGTCGTTAAAAAAAAAGAACGTGCCGCTAAAAGATGTCAGCTCGCCTGCGGTGGCGTTATTAAAGAAAAAGACAGCTCCATTTGGAATCTTGATGAGCGATTGGACGATTCCCGAATTATTCACGACACCGGTACCGGTGAGTAACAGATTGGTTCCAGCGCCGGAGGTTATTGTAAATAAACTAGCCCCGCTATTGAATACAATACTGTCAAGTTCGACAGTAATGTTGGTGGAGAGACTCGTCCTATTCGACGTCCCGAAAGTCGCCACGTCTGAGGGCCCGTTTGGCACCGTCGCCGGGATCCAGTTCGCAACCGTATTCCAGTCCCCGCTGATCGGGTTGGCGCTCCACGTCGCAGCACCGGCGAAGGAATCCCGCGGAGCCGCTAGAGATAGCAGCGCACCAGCCGCGACCAAGATCGATCTCTTACCGCGAAGGCTCATATCTAATAATTTGGGAAGCCCGTTACATCCACGCCTCATGGGTCGTTTACATGGGCGTTTAGGAACGCGATTACTTGATTGCTGACACAATCGTTTGGGATGCTCACCGTGTTGATGGGGTCGGGCTCTGGGCTGAACAAAGCAGAGTGCTAAGAATCAGCGCGAAGAATGCGACGCACCCTTGGAGCAGGTGTGCGTGTGTGTGTGTGGTCTGGCGGAGGGTGGATTTCATGGCGGCGATCATGCGCCGGAACCGGCGCGATTGTAAACGGCAAAATCCATCTCGATTGAGAAACCTGCAACGCGAGACGCCCGAATCACTGCTCACTGGGCAGAGAGAGGTAGCGCAGCGGCTGCTGCTAACGTGGATGCCTCCCTGCGTATCTGTTAATTCAACGGAGAACCAACGGCCAACGCGCGCGGATAGCCTTGCTGAGGAACGCGCGCGCCTCGCCCGCTGTGTCACGCGCCTCGCGGGACACTCGCTCGGGGGCGGTGTTGCAAAACCGAGGATAGCGGCAAGAAGTACGCGGGCGCGGACCGCGCTTGAAGCAATCTCTGGCTGCTGCGATATCCGGGTTCATGTTTTGGGTTCCCTGGGTTGGGTTGAAGGCTGACGTTCCGCACTGGATTTGCCCAAAAAGGCGCCGCCTTGTAGAGCTTTTTTTCCCGCAGACCTGTGACATTTGTGTCACGAGATCGCAATTGGGAAGGCAGGAGGGAAAGCGGCTCGGAGGAACGCACGCGCTGGTCAAGCTCTCCTCCGCGGTTCTGTTCGAATGCGTGGTGCTGGTCAATTGTCAGTTGGGGGGCGAGGGGATGAAGGCCAACCTGGGTTCGGGCGATCGGCGGGTCGCCGACAGATTCTCCGGTCTCCTCGCGCCGCTCCTTTCGAGGTGGTCTAAATTGCCGCGTGCCTGGAGGGATTCGAACCCCCAACCTTCTGATCCGAAGTCAGAAGCTCTATCCGGTTGAGCTACAGGCACCCCTGAGGGAAGAAACAACAGGGAGCGCCCTTGCGCCAACCAAAACCGGCCTCGTCAGGCAGCGAGAAGATCGACCCCGTCGAGCGCCGCAATGATCTCGCAGCCGACCAGAATTTTCTCCAACGGCTCGCAGCTTTGCAGCTCTTCTTCGTTGAGAAGGCGTTGCCAAAAAGTGAGCGCGTTTTCTGGTTCGCGAGCGCTGAAAAAGTCGCCGGTCAGGATCATGCCCTGCTCTTTAGCAGTCGCTATGCCACGACCTCACGCCTCGCGATCGCTCCGCGCCGAAAGAGGAAAAGGGTGGCCAACGGGACTCGAACCCGCAACAGCCAGAACCACAATCTGGGGCTCTACCATTGAGCTATGGCCACCGTCGCGCACGACTCTAATTTTTCTCCGCCTGATTGCAAAGACAAAGCACCGCCCCGCGCCCCGCCATTGCAACGCAGGGAGGCGCTCGGCTATTATCCGCCGCTTTGCGATGAACAAAATCGGGCTGCTTCTCCTTCCCGTCCTCGCTTTTATCGCGCAGCCGCTCCTTTCCTTTGCCCAGGAGGTCGATCCCTCCGAAGTCTTTCTCAAGGCTTACATGACCTCGCAACAGGCGGAAAAACTCGAGCGCGACAACCTGTTCAAGCCCGCCCTGGCCAAGTTCCGTTTTGCCGGCTCGATGCTCGAGGAATTGAAAAGAACGCACGGCGACTGGCAGCCGGCGATTGTCGATTATCGCAGTCGCAAAATCGCCGAGGCCATCCTGCGGGTGGAGAGCAAAATTGCCACCCAGACGGATCTCGCGGCCAGCGCCGAGCCCTCCCCCGCGGAAAGCGAGGCGCCCTTGCCCGGCCCGCCCGAGCCGAGTGTGGAAGTCGGCGTCTCGCGTCCGCGGACCAACTCGGCCGACGTGCAGGCGGCGATCCAGGATGCGACCAAAGAGCTGCGCACGCGGGTCGAAGGTCTGGAAGCGGAGTTGAAGAAATCGCAGCAGCAAATCTCGACCGCGCAAAAAGAGAAGTCCGAGATCTCGGGCAAACTGCAGTCGACCAACGCCGAGCTGGAAAAGGCGAAGAGCGAACTGGTCAAGAGCTCGAAAGCGGAAAAGGAAGTTCGCGATCAGTTGCTCGCCGCCCAGGAATCGCTCCAGGTGATTCAATCGAGCGGGGCGGGCGATCGAAAAGGCCGCCCTCGCTCTCCAGAGCGAGATCACGCAACTGAAGAAAGCGCTGGCCGCGGCCGAAGCCGGTCGGAGCGCGGCGGAGAAAGAGAGCGCGGACGCCAGCAACAAACTGCTCGACGCCCGCAAGGAGGTCGCGAGTGTGACGGAGGAACGCGATACGATGCAGCGCGAACGCGACGACGCCCTGCGCGATCTGAAAACCGCGGGCGAGGCGCAGGCCCGCGTCCAGGTGCTGGTGGCGGAAAACAGCGATCTGCAAAAGAAACTCGCCGCGGCCGAGACCACCGTGCGCGAGATCAGCGCCGATCGACCCAGGAAAGCCCAGGAGCTGCAAGCGTGTAAAAGATCAGCTCGAGAAATTGCGCGATCAGCTCGTGCCGAGCCAGCGGGCCAACCAGGAATCGGAAAAGACAATCGCCGATTTGCGCGCCCAACTCGACGACGCGAGCGGCCAGCTCGCGACCGCCAAACTGAGCGGCGCCACCCCGGAAGAAACCGAGCGCCTGGTGAAAGAAAACCAGATGCTGCGCGCCATCGTGGTGCGCGAGCGGCAGGAGGAAGCGCGGCGCGAACAGGCCAAGAAGTTAATGCTGGCCGAGTTCGACAAATTGAAAATCAAATCCGACGTCCTCGATCAGCAGATTCATTTGCTCGCCGAGCCGATCACGAAATTGAGCCCGGAAGAACTGGCCCTGCTCAAGGCGCCGGTGGTGGCGATCTCCGACACGGTGCCGGGCACGGTCAAGGCCAGCCTAACGATGGCCAAGCCAGCCGCTCCGCTCACGATCAGCAATGCCCCCAATGGCCAGAAAAGCCCGGCCTCCCCTAACGAAAAATCCTCGCTCGACGCCGTCGCCAACGGCGAAGGCAACAGCATCGGCCCCGATGTCAGCACCAGTTTTAAGCCCGGCGTGCCCTCCGATCTCCTTCCCCTCGCCCGTGAAGCCAAGGACAGTTTCGACCAGGGCAAATTCAGGCAGGCGGAAAAGCTTTATCAGGAAATCCTGACCAAAAGCCCGAACAACCTCTATTCCCTTTCCAACCTCGGCGTCGTCCTCTTCCGCAACGGGAAACTCAAAGCCGCCGAGCTGACCCTCAAGAAAGCGATTGCGATCGCGCCGAACGATGAGTTCACCCACACCACGCTCGGGATCGTTTACTATCAGCAGAGCAAATTCGACGACGCGCTTTCCGAGCTGACGAAATCGCTCGCCATCAATCCGAAGAGCGCGACCGCGCACAACTACCTCGGGATCACCGCGAGCCAGAAGGGCTGGCAGGAGGCGGCGGAAAAAGAAATGCTCGAGGCGATCGCCGACAATCCCGAATACGCCGACGCGCATTTCAATCTCGCCGTCATCTACTCCACCTCGCAGCCGCCGGCGAAGGAACTGGCCCGGCGCCACTACGAGAAAGCGCTCGCCCTCGGCGCGCCAGCCCGACCCGACGCTCGACAAACTCCTGCGCTGAGGCTGGTTTCCCTGATCGGGAATGCAGATCCTGGACGCGCAGAAGCGCGTCCCTCCGGAGGGACATGCTTCCGCATGTCCACTTTGCGTCTCCAGCAACTCTCGTCTTTCGCGGAGCGCAGTGACCACACTAACGCGACATCAGCTCACGGAGGACGAACGGCAGGATGCCGCCGTGCCGGTAGTAATCGATCTCGATTGGGGTATCGATCCGCAGTTTGACCGGGACGTTTTGCACCTCGCCGTTGGCCCGCTGGATTTCGAGCGTCAGGTTTTGCCCTGGCTGGATCGAATCCGAAAGACCGGTCACACTGTAGACTTCCGTGCCCTCCAAGCCTAACGATTGGGCATTCGCTCCGTCGACGAACTGCAACGGCAGCACGCCCATCCCGACGAGATTGGAGCGGTGAATGCGCTCGAAGCTCGCCGCCACGACGGCTTTCACGCCTAACAATCGCGTCCCTTTCGCCGCCCAGTCGCGGCTCGAGCCGGTGCCGTATTCTGTCCCGGCCAGAATGATGAGCGGCGTCTTCGTTTCGGCGTACTTCACGGCCGCGTCGAAGATCGACATCTGCTCTCCGCCCGGCTGATACTTTGTGACCCCGCCTTCCACCCCCGGCACCATCAGATTCTTGATCCGGACGTTGGCGAAAGTGCCGCGGGTCATGACGAGATCGTTGCCGCGCCGGCTGCCGTAGCTGTTGAAATCCTCCGGCTTGATCCCGCGTGAGACGAGGTAATGCCCGGCCGGCGAACTGGCCTTGATCGCGCCCGCGGGAGAAATGTGATCGGTCGTGACCGAATCGCCGAAAATGCCCAGCGGACGGGCGTCGCGGATATCCTCGATCTTGCCCGGCTCCATCGAGAAGTCGGCGAAAAAGGGCGGGTCGTGAATGTAGTCGCTCTTCTCGTCCCACTGATAAACCTCGCCGGTGCGGGAGGAGATCTCGTTCCACTTCGGATTTTGATCGGCGAAATCGCGATAGAGTTTGCGGAAGACCTCCGGGGTGAGGGCGGACCGCATCATGTCGCGGATTTCGCCTAACGACGGCCAGAGATCCTTCAGGTAAACGTCGCGACCTTCCTTGTCTTTCCCGAGCGGATCCTTCACCAGGTCGAGATCGACCCGCCCCGCGAGCGCGAACGCGACCACGAGCGGGGGCGACATGAGGAAGTTGGCCTTGATGTTTTGATGGACGCGCGCCTCGAAATTGCGGTTCCCGGAAAGGACGGAAGCGGCCACGAGATCGAACTCCGCGATCGCCTTTTCGATCTTGGGATGGAGCGGGCCGGAGTTGCCGATGCAGGTGGTGCAGCCGTAGCCGACGATGTTGAAGCCGAGCTGGTCGAGATAGGTTTGGAGTCCGGTTTTTTGCAGGTAATCGGAGACGACGCGCGAGCCGGGGGCGAGCGAAGTCTTGACCGCCGGATCGATCGTCAGGCCGCGCTCGACCGCCTTCTTGGCGAGGAGACCGGCGGCGAGCATGACGCTCGGGTTGCTCGTGTTCGTGCAACTGGTGATGGCCGCAATCAGGACGCTGCCGTGTCCGATGTGGCTCTGGCCGTGATGGAAAACTTCGCTGCTCTCCGCCTCGATTTCGTCGCCGGAGTCCGGTGTCGGCCGGTTTGAGACCATCTCGACCTTGTTCTGTTGATCGCCCGGTTCGATGCCCTGATCTTCGCGATCGGTCGAAACCATTTTCTCCGTCTCCGGCGCGGAACCGTTGAGCTGCACGAGGTGGCGTTGATCGAGATCGGCGCCTGATTTCCCATAGCCGCCCTCCGGCAACGGCTTGGTGAGAAGGGAACGGAAGGCGCTCCCGAGCTCCGGCAAGTTGATCCGGTCCTGCGGCCGTTTCGGGCCGGCCACGCTCGGCTGGACGTCGGCGAGATCGAGCTCGAGATCGACGCTGTAATCGATCTCGCCCTTGCGCGGCATGCCGAACATTTTTTGGGCGCGGAAATAGGCTTCGAACGCGTCGCATTGCTCATTGGTGCGGCCGGTCGCGCGCAGGTAGGTGACCGACTCGGCGTCGACCGGGAAATAACCCATGGTCGCGCCGTACTCGGGCGACATGTTGCCGACCGTGGCCCGATCCGGCAACGGGAGCGAGGCGGCGCCTTCTCCGTAAAACTCGACAAATTTCCCGACCACTTTCTGCGCGCGCAGCATCTGGGTGATGTGGAGCGCGAGATCGGTTGCGGTCACGCCTTCGCGCAGCCCGCCGGTCATGTGCACGCCGACCACTTCCGGGGTGAGAAAATAAACCGGCTGCCCGAGCATGCCGGCTTCCGCTTCAATTCCGCCCACGCCCCAGCCGACCACCCCGAGGCCGTTGATCATCGTGGTGTGCGAGTCAGTCCCGACGAGCGTGTCGGGATAGAAGAGTTGAGAGTTGTTAGTTGAGAGTTGAGAGCTGAGAACGCCTTTGGCGAGGTACTCGAGATTCACCTGGTGGACGATGCCGATCCCCGGCGGGACGAGGCCGAAGGTCTTGAAGGCCTGCTGGCCCCACTTCAGAAATTCGTAACGCTCGCGGTTGCGTTTGAATTCCATGTCCATATTGAGGCGCAGCGCCATGGCCGAGCCGGCGAAATCCACCTGGACCGAATGATCGACCACCAGATCGACCGGGACGAGCGGTTCGATGATTTTCGGATCGCCGCCTAACCGCTGGACCGCGCTGCGCATCGCGGCGAGGTCGACCACGAGCGGCACGCCGGTGAAATCCTGGAGAACGATACGCGCGACGACGAAGGGAATTTCCTCGTTGGCAGGCGACTTCGCGTTCCAGTTGGCGAGCGTCTCGACATCCTTGCGTCCGACTTTTTTTCCGTCGCAATTGCGCAGGACGGATTCGAGAACGATCCGAATGCTGACCGGCAGGCGCGAGATCGGACCGACGCCTTTTTCCTCGAGCGCGGGGAGCGAATGAAGAAATCCCTGGCGGCCCTGGCCCGCGTCGAATGGTTGCAAGGTGGAGAAGGTGTCGTCGCTCATGCCTTCAGATTAATTTGCGCGCGCCCGGACGCAACGGCGGCTATTTTTCGAGGAGAAAAAACGAGCAACCGCCGAAACGCGGGCCGTTCGGAGTTTGGAAAAAGGTCACCTCGTCGAAGACGATGCGGTAACTGCGGTCGCCGCGCGCGAAGTCGATCGTGAACGCGGGAATGGAATGATCGCCCCGCCCCGACGGGAAAGACGCGATCACGGGCTGGGAAAGGAAGCGGCTGCGGTGATGAATCGCCGGAAGCGCGAAATTTCAAAACGCCTTTGTCCAAACCGATGCTGACGTTGCCCAACTGGTGCGGCCTCCAGGCGCTCTCGCGCCCGTCCCCCAGATCGAGTTGCCAAAGTTGCCGATAACCAGTGAGCGGCAGCGGACCCTTGCGCGTGCGATGGAGCGTGACGCTGTTCAAATCTTTCTCCGCGCGAATGTGCAAGGCTTCGAGAATCGCGCCCGGGCCCTGCCAGGTTGCGAGCTTCGTGGTGTCGAGCATCGGCGCGAAAATCGGGCGAATGACTTTTCCGCCGTGCATTTGGAACAGATAAGCGAGCGAAGAGCGGAGTTGCTCCCGCTCCCTGGTCGAAAGATCGATGGGCTGGGCGGCGGGCCGGGCGTGGCCTTCGCTCCAGAGTCCGTGCGCCTGCAAAAGCGCAGTGACACGATGCAATTGACTCATTTTCGAAACCGCGCCCGCGCTCCAGGGCCCAAAGGCAATCAGAAAACAAATGACGGCGAGCGACGACGGAACCCAGCGAATGCCAGCGCGCGGACGGAGGATGAAAACGAGCGCCCAACTGAGAATCCAAAGACCGGCGACGACCCCGAGGTAACGCTCTTCGGTCACGCCGTAATCGGCGATCCGGACGCGGAGTGAGAGGAGCAGGAGGATGGCGAGGGGCGCGAGGGCGCGCGGGAAATTGCGACCGTACCAGCGGGCCCATTTCTCCTCCGAGTTCTCGCGCAGCGGGTGGAGGAGCAGCGCGGCGAAAATCCCGACGCCGGCCAGAATCAAAACCGGCAATGCGACCCAGCCGTGCGGCCAACTGCGGGTGACGAGAATTTTACCGGCGTAAGCGAAGAGGATGGCGGTGTAGACGGCAACGAGCGGAGCAAGCGCAAATTGAGTGAACGCTTTCAGGCCGCGCGGATAATCGGTCGCGGATTGGAGGGCGGCGAAATCATCCGGCACGCCGGCGAGGAAAAACGCGGGATGAAAGCAACCCGCCATGAGGAAGAAGAGATCGCCGTAGGCTTTGTCGAGGTGAAGCTCGAAGAGTTTGTCGGCGCTGAGCAGGGCGAGCTCGAAGCCGACGGTGAGGACCGCGGAATAAAGCGTGGCGAGGCAAAAGCGGAGGAAGAGATGGCGATTGAACTGCCAGAAGCCTAACGATTCGCCACCGCGCAGGTAAGCGCTGACCGCGGTGAAAAAATGAAGCCCGGCGAGAAGGAGCAGCCAACAGACAACGACGATCCCGGGAGCGTCCAAGGGCCGGGCCGGCTGGGTGAAGAACCATCCGGCGAGGAGCGGCACGCCTAACCACTCGATCGGAATACGAGTCAGCCGCGGCTCGCGTTCGCGCAGGAGACGAAGGGAAAAGAAGAGCGGCAGACCGAGCGCGACGGTCATGGCGAGGCGCGAGCAATTTCCGATCAGCGCCTGATCGTTACCGGAGTGGATCGCGGTGATCGCGCACCCGCTGCCGATGGCGCCGCAAAGCAGGACAAAAGGGAAACGCTCGACTGCGGCGAGCACGGCCGTCCGCCAGCGGGCGAACGAAAAAGCAAAGCGCATCGCGCCTCTACTTCAGCTCGGCGAGTTTGGCTTTGATCTGGTCGAAATCGGGCAGCTCGCGCGCGTCGTCATGCACTTCCGCATAACGAATGACGCCTTCGCGATCGATGAGGAAGGCGGAGCGCTTGGCCACGCCGGCGAAGCCGAGATTGAGCTGCGGGAGAAAGGAGTCGTAGGCCACGTCGTAGCTCTGCGTCACCTTGTGTTCGTAATCGCTCAGGAGGGTGACGTTGATCCCTTCCTTCTTCGCCCACGCTTCCTGCGAAAAGGGGTTGTCGCCGCTGATGCCGTAGACTTCGCAGTTGAGATCGCCATACTCGCGCAGGCCATTGCCGACGCTGCACATCTCGGTCGTGCAGGTGCCGGTGAAGGCCATCGGGACGAAAAGCAGGAGGGTGTTTTTCTTCCCGAAATTTTCGCTCAAACGGACCGGGCGCGGTCCGTCGGCGGTTTTGGTGGGGAGGGTGAAATCAGGTGCTTTGCTGCCAACTGCGAGGGCCATAGGGAAATCTCCGGTTTAAGGTTGCGGGGAGTCTCACTATAGAAATGCGCAAGGCAGGGTCAAAGGCTTTGCGGAGGCGCGATGCGCATTCGGTGCGGTGGGGCGAGACTCTGTCGAGCCTGGGTGTTGGCGACGGTTGCTCCCGGGCTCGACGGAGTCTCGCCCTACCATTCCAGCTCGGAGATATACCGCAGCGGGACGGAATCTCGTTAGGCGTCGTGGCCGCTGGCACGTCTCGCCTGGGCGGAAACGCGCTTTCCCGAGGAGTTGGATTTGCCCCTTGTGGCCGGATGGCCGACCGGCGGAAGCGGTTTTCCCTCGGGCGCGTCGGCGGTGAAGATAACGCGACTGGAGGAGCGGTTGGCTTTGGGCACCTTCGGCAGGGAATCGGGGATGATTCTGACCAGAGCACCGACCGGGAGCTGGGAGTAAACTTCCTGCACGTCCTTGGATGACATCCGGACGCAGCCGTAGCTGGCGGGTTTGCCAATGATTTTTTCCTGCGGCGTGCCGTGGATGTAAATGCCGCGCCTGAAGGCGTTGGCATTCGATTTCTCGAGGCCGCGCAACCAGATGATGCGAGTGACGATCGGGTCGCGACCGGGGGCATTGGGCGGAATGATTTCGCCCGTGAAACGGCGGTTGTGAAAAACGGCTCCGGGCGGAGCGTGGTCGCCGATTTTTTCCGCGACCTGGAGCCAGCCCAGTGGAGTCGCCATGCTCCCCCAGCGATCGCCGAGGCCGAACTTCGAGGTCGAGACCGGATAGACCGCGGCGCGCTTCCCATCCTGGAGCAGCATCAGTTTTTGGTCGCGCACGCTGATGATGACCTTCGGCGGGGTGTCCGTCTCAGTGCCGGCGGCGGTCAGCCTAACGACGGAAGAGGAAAGAAAAACGAGCAGGCAAAGGCCGAGGCGGCGAAGCATTGGCAATTTCATTAATCGATCGAAGCGCATCGTGTCACGCCGGAAATGCAATTTCTCGCGCGGCCGGAAAACTGAAGCGCGGCATCCATTGCGCGAGGGAGGAGAAGGCGACGTAGAGAAATCCGACCTGGAACATGACCAGAAATGGGAGCGTCAGATACTGTGCGTGCGTGAAAGCGTAGCAAACGAAATAAGTGAAATAAGCCGCGAAAGCAATTTCGACGAGGGGCAGGAGCGACTTGAGCGGCATGTAGCGGCAGGAGCGCCAGGATTGAGATTTGTTCTCGATCCCATATTTCGGGGTCCGCTTGAATTCCGAGTGATGATTGAAGACGGCTTCGAGGACGGCGCGCGCGTTGTTGATCGAAAGGCCGACCCCGAGGGCGATCAAGGCCGGGAGGAGGAGGATCTCCTTCATCCAGGTGCGCGGGTAAAGTTCGCGCTGCGCGCAAATGTAAAAGACCGCGACCGAGACGGAGGCGGTAAGGAAAATCGGGACGTCGAGCAGGAACATGCGCACCCACCCCGATTGCGGGCCGCCGGCGGAAGGATGGAGGAGAACGCAGAGGCAGGCGAGAAGCAGATAGGCAAAATTGGAGGTCAGATGACCGGTGGCCTCGATCTTGATCGGCAGCGGCAAACGGCTGCGCCAGATGCGGGGGAGCAACTTTCTTGCAGGTCTGGATGGACCCTTTGGTCCAGCGATGTTGTTGCGATTTGAAGCCGTTCATGTCCACTGGCAATTCCGCCGGCGTCACGACATCGGTGAGGAAAACGAACCGCCAGCCTTCGAGCTGCGCGCGATAGCTGAGGTCGAGGTCCTCGGTGAGCGTGTCATGCTGCCAGCCACCGGACTGCTCAATGCAGGATTTGCGCCAGAGACCGGCGGTGCCGTTGAAGTTGAAAAAGCGCCCGCTTCGGCTGCGCGCCACCTGTTCGAGGAGAAGGTGGCCGTCGAGGAACATCGCCTGCACGCGGGTGAGAAGCGAGTAGCCGCGATTGAGGTGGCCCCAGCGGGTCTGGATCATGCCGACTTTCGGATCGGTGAAAAAGTGGACGGTCGCCTTGAGCAACTCCGGCTGTGGGACAAAGTCGGCGTCGAGGATGCAAACGAATTCCCCCCGCGCCGTGGCCAGCCCGGCCTCGAGCGCTCCCGCCTTGTAGCCGACGCGATGGGTGCGCTGAATCAACTCGACATCAAACCCGCGGGCGGCGAGGCGGTGAACCGCCGAGCGGGTCAGATCGCGGGTCTCGTCGGTCGAATCGTCGAGCACCTGGATCTGCAGGAGTTCCCTCGGATAATCGAGTTCGCTGACTGATTTCAGGAGCCGCTCGACGACGTAGATCTCGTTATAGAGCGGGAGCTGGACGGTGATGACCGGCAGCTGCTCGAAGTGAGCGAGCGGCTGAGGAGCGCGCTTCCGGTTTTTCAGGAACAGGTAGACGATGAAATACCGGTGAAGCCCGTAGGCCGAGAGGCCGATCAGGACGCTCAGGTAACAGAAGGTCCAGATTAAATTAAGAGCGCTTCCTCCCATAAATTCCACACCTGCCACCCTGCAGCGCGGACAGAGGCGACATGATGCCGCTTCCGGGTGTTGCGTCAAATCAATTCTCAGAGGAGAGCACGCGCCAGAGCCCCCGTGAGGAGCGGGATGGAAAGCAAGCGGCCCGGTACATTTCGCGAGCTCCGAGGCGAGCGAAGCACGTTTGCTGCTCGAATCATCCTTGGCGGATCGAGACCGCGCGGCTGGGAAGGTGCGAGGCGTGATTCACCGGTTGCGTCGGGACGCGAAGCAGCCGAAAACTGAGCGGGCAAGTCCGATCGATATCGTGCAAGCAAAAGACAAAATGCGGAGCCGGCCTCGCGGCCGCTTCGAACGTCTCAATGTCGTTCTCAGCATCCTGATCGCGGGCTGGGTCCCGGTCGTTTTCATGCTCGTGGTCTCCTACACGATCCTGACCAACACGCTGGAATCCAAAATCCTCCGCGACCGCCAAACCTTTGTGCAGCTCATCGCCCATCTGGTGGGCGACGATCTCACCCGGAGCGGGAAGATTGCGGAATTTTATCAAACCTATCCGCCGGTGGCGAAGATCTTCAGAGCGCGTGATCTGGACCTCGCCGTCGCGAACTGGCTTCAAGAGTCCTATTTTTTGCATCCGCTGATCGACGGGATGTTCATCACCACCGCGGATGGCCGGCTGATCGCTTCCATGCCCAAAGATCCGACCATGACGTTGCAAAACGGGATCTCGAAAACCTGGCTTGAGGGTGCCCGGAGGACGAAAACCTTCTACGTCTCGCCGGTCCATCCGCGGAGCCCGGATGGCCGCCTCGCGACCGATCTCGTTAGTCCGATCCGCGGTCCGGATGGCGCGCCGATTGGTTACTTCGGCGTCTCCGTGCTCGTCGAGCGGATCGGGCGTCGTTTGTCGACGATCGACCTCGCCGACCAGGCGCAATGCCAGATCGTGGACCAGAACGGCACCGCGCTCTTCAGCAGCAATCTCAGCGCGAACACGGGCGCGGTTTCGCGGGAATCCAAGGCGCTGATCAAAGAGATCCGGGCCGATAAGACCGGCCATCTGGAGAGAAACGGAGTCCTTTACTCTTCCGCCCCAGTCGAGGAAACCGGCTGGACGACGATCGTGCAGCAACCGCGTGCGGTGGCCTACAAACCGGTCCACGATCTGCTCGAGAAGATGACCTTCCTCGGCGGCTGGCTGATCGTCGGGACCGCCATTATAGCCTGGCTGGCTGGCAAATTTTATCGCCGCCAAAGTGAAGCGGCGGCTCGGATCGAGCGGGAAGTGATTTTCAACGACAAGATCCTGGCCAACATGCCGAGCGGCATCGCGCTGGTCGATCCGGAGACGCGGCGATTCCTGCAGGCCAACGAAGCCTTCGGCCAAATGGCCCGCCGGCTGGGGAATTTGCCGGCGGAAAAAGAAATGGGCGACGCGACCTACGAGGAAGTAAACATCGCCCCGCCGGAAGCGATCGAGAAAGTGCTCGCCTTCGGAACGCCGTTTCAACTCGTGGAGCAGCCGCTGGTCGATCGCGCCGGGATCACCAATTTCGTGAACGTTAACCTGCTCCGGCTCCAGGATTCCAAGGAGACCGTGCAAGGCGTGCTTTACCTGGTGGAGGACAAGACGCGCGACGTGCGGCTGCGGCAGGAATTGATCTCGGCCAATGCGGCCAAGGATCAGTTCCTCGCCTTGCTCTCGCATGAGTTGCGCAACCCGCTCTCGCCCGTGATCGCGATGGTGGGCGAGCTCGAAGCGCGCGCGCCGGTTGATCCCGAGTTGCGCCAGCCGCTCGCTGTGATTCGGCGCAACGTGGAATTGGAAGCGCGCCTGATCGACGACCTGCTCGACGTGACCCGGATCGCAAAGGGCAAACTCCAGCTCAGCTTCGAGGTCACTTCCGTGCACGAGACGTTGCAGCGCGCCTACGAAATTTGCCGCGAAGATATTCGGCAGAAGAATCTGGGATTCGAATTCCGGCTCGAGGCGGAGCAGGATTACGTCAATGGCGATCCGGCCCGGCTGCAGCAATTATTTTGGAACCTGATCAAGAACGGAGTGAAGTTTACCCCCAGCGGCGGGCGGATCGTGGTCGAGACGCGCAACCTGAGCGGCGATCGCATCGAGATCCGGACGATCGACTCCGGCATCGGGATCGACGGCGCAAAATTGGACAAAATTTTCAACGCCTTCGAGCAGGGCCAAAGCTCGATCACGCGCAAATTTGGCGGGCTCGGCCTCGGGCTGGCCATTTCCAAGGCGATGGTGAGAGCACACGGGGGAACGCTCTCGGTAGAGAGCGAGGGCCTGGGCAAGGGCTCGGCCTTCAGCGTCGTCCTGAACACCGTTCCCACGCCCGCGGGAGCGGCGCCGGGCGAGGCGGTGCTCGCGCCTAACGAAGACGGAAAACGGCCCGCTCTGCGCAAAGGACATCTCCTCGTGGTCGATGACCATCACGACACCTGCCTCGGGATGAAGATGCTGCTCGAGCGCCGCGGCTATCGCATCACCCTGGCCCATACCGCAGACCAGGCGATCGAAAAAGCGCAGCTCGAGAAGTTCGATCTGCTCATCAGCGACATCGGATTGCCCGATCGCAGCGGCTACGAACTGATGCAGGAGCTGCGGGCCAAGAGCGGCCTGCCCGGCATTGCCCTGAGCGGTTTCGGAATGGAGAACGACGTCAACAAAGCCCGCGCCGCCGGTTTCTCCGAGCATTTGACGAAGCCGATCAACTTCGAGCGGCTCGACGAAGCGATTCGCAGCCTGCTGCTCCTGGACTAACGAACGCCCACTCGTCAGGCCTTGGGCAGCCGGGCATCGACCAGCCCGCAGATGACGTGGAGCATGAACTTGTGCGCTTCCTGAATGCGCGCCGTCGAGTCGCTCCGCACGAGCAGCTCGATCTCGGCCATGCCCCTGGCCGATCCGCCATCGCGACCGAGCAGAGCGACGTTGGTTAGGCTTCGCCCTTTGCCTTCTTCCAGGGCCCGAAGGATATTTTTGGAATTGCCGCTCGTCGTGATGGCGACGAGCACGTCGCCCGGCTGGCCGAGGCCGGCCACCTGCCGGGCGAAAACTTCCTCGTAGCCGTAATCATTGCCAATCGCGCTCATTAAGCTGCCGCCCTGGGCAAGGTTGAGCGCCGGGTAGGGCCGCCGGTCGGTCACGAAACGGCAACCAAACTCGGCCGAGAAATCCGCCCCGTCCGCCGCGCTCCCGCCATTGCCGCAGACGAGCAGCTTCCGCCCGGCGCAAAGACATTCGACCATGGCATCGGCCGCCCGCGCCATCGGCTCGGCCAGTTCCTGCAAGGATTCAAAAGTCTGGCAGGCAGCGCGAATTGACTCCTGCAGATGGGTCGTGATGTCGGTCATGATTTGTCTCCGAAAATGGCCTTAGGCAACTTTGCTGCCGATACAACCTGGCATTGGCGGTTGCAACCCCTATCCGGACGATGCAGTCTGCCCCGCGACCTTTCCGGAATATCAGTCTTGGGTGTGGTCTACGGCCCGTTTCCTGCACCTTGACGGCCGCGGAGGACCGCGGCTGCGAAGAATTCTCTATACAAAAAAACTGCGATTTTATAAGCTCTAGAAATTCGTCACTTTAATTCATGAGAGACCAATCGATCGCACATAGGAACGGAAACGATCGCAACGGAGCG
Source organism: uncultured Verrucomicrobiae bacterium (assembly GCA_963772915.1). Lineage (GTDB taxonomy): Bacteria > Verrucomicrobiota > Verrucomicrobiia > Chthoniobacterales > UBA10450 > Palsa-1392. Next base: position 93,800 of record CAVYZI010000008.1, on the reverse strand, counting down.
CATTCGGCCACCCCTGTCAGCCTCTCTGTGATCTTTCCCGCTTTTAACGAAGAAGCCAATATCCGGCATACCGTGGAGGCCGCCCGCCTCGTCCTGCCGAAGCTGGCGCAAACCTGGGAAATTATCCTCGTCAACGACGGCAGCCGGGACGCTACCACCCCGATCTGTGATGAACTTGCCGAGCAATATCCCGAGGTTCGCGCGATCCATCACACGGATAACCGGGGCTACGGCGCGGCGCTGAAAAGCGGCATCCTCGCCGCCCGCTACGACTTTATTTTCTTCACCGACTCTGATGGGCAGTTCGATCTTCAGGAACTCGAGAACCTGATCGACTACGCCGGCCACTACGAGATCGTGACCGGCTACCGGGCCAAGCGTCAGGATCCGCCGCACCGGCTGATCAACGCCTGGGGCTGGAAGACGCTCGTCCGGATGGTGCTGGGGGTGAAGGTGCGCGACATCGATTGCGCTTTTAAGATTTTCCAACGCTCGGTTTTCGATCGGGTGCAGATCCGCTCCGTCGGCGCGATGGTCAATACCGAAATCCTGGCCCAGGCCAACAGCTTCGGGATGCGCATTCACGAGGTGAAGGTGAGCCATTATCCGCGCCGGGCCGGGAAACCCTCGGGCGCAAATCTGCGCGTGATCGCGAAAGCGTTTAAGGAGCTCTTCCGGCTCTGGGGTCAGCTCCGCAATGTCACCCACGAGCAGCCGGGCTTGTTCCGGACCGAAGAATTGGTTGCAGAAACGGCGTCCTACCGGCGCGACGGGTTCGAACGGATGGCGGCGGGCGGGGCGAAGGCTCTGGCGGGTCGATTAGGCGGCGAGACGGCTGCGAGCAAGGTCAGCGAACGTTGCTTTGCTGATTGAGGGAGGTCGCTCCCCTGTTGGTTAGGCGGGAGAAGAGGGCTCGGGAAAATTGATCCCGAGCGGGCGCGTCACCAGTGTCTCGATCCGGTCGGAAATGGCCACTCCGGAGCAAATGAGGGCCGCGACCGGCAAGACGATGATCCAAAGGAGGGAGCTCATCAGCACCAGAACAGGTTCAATGAACATTGTTTTCATATTCTTAACTCAGGTTGGTCGAAACAATCTTGCGACCCCTTACAATGAGCAGGTCGTGTGCCGCCGTGCCGCTGACAACGCGACGATTGGAGGCGACTTTTCCCACGCGCACGATGGCGTGGCATCTGCTAATTTCACCGGCCACCGCTCACCATGCTAAAAAAGCTTTTTTCCCGTCCAACCGCCCCAGCGCCCTCGGCCGAAGCCAGGCCCTCCTCCAACGGAGCGCGCCGGCGGGTGATGGTCATCGGGCTGGATTGCGCCGCACCCGAGCTGGTCTTCGAGCGCTGGCTGGATGATTTGCCGAATTTGAAATCGCTTTACGAAAACGGCCTGCACGGCCCGCTTCGTTCCTGCGATCCGCCGATCACCGTCCCCGCCTGGTCGGTCATGATGTCGTCCAAGAGTCCGGGACGGCTCGGGGTTTATGGATTTCGCAATCGGGCCGACCATTCCTACGACCGCTACGCGATCGCCAATTCACTCGCGATCAAGGAGGACCGGCTCTGGGAAATCCTTTCGCAGCAGGGCAAGCGTTCGATCGTCATCGGCGTGCCGGGAACTTATCCGCCCAAGCCGCTCAATGGCCTGATGGTGACCGATTTTCTGACCCCGGATATTTCGTGCGAATACACCCACCCGCCCGAGCTCAAGCAGGAGATCGAGCGCGTGGTGGGGGAATACATCCTCGATGTGCGCGATTTCCGCTCCGGCAATAAGGAGAAAATCCTGGCCGACATTTACGAGATGACGCGGAAGCGTTTCCAACTCGCGCGGCACCTTCTCGCGCGGGAGGACTGGGATTATTTCATCATGGTCGAGATGGGAACCGACCGGATCCATCACGCCCTCTGGGATAACATGGACCCGGCGCATCGCTTCTATGAGGCGGGGAACAAATTTGAGAACGCGATCCACGATTATTACAAGGAGATCGATCGCGAGATTGGGGAGCTCTTGAAGTTCGCCGATGCCGGAACCGACGTGCTGGTCGTTTCCGACCACGGCGCGAAGCGGATGGATGGCGGGATCTGCGTGAACGAATGGCTGATGAAGAACGGCTATCTCACGCTCAAGGAACAGCCGACGAGCGCGGTGCCACTCTCGAAGGTGAAGATCGATTGGCCGCGGACGAAGGCGTGGGGCGACGGAGGCTATTACGCGCGAGTTTTTCTCAATGTCGCCGGGCGCGAACCGGAGGGGACGATCGCGCCGGAAGATTACGAAAAGGTGCGCGACGAGCTCATCGCCGGCCTGAAATCCATCCCGGACGAAAACGGGCGCGAGATCGGCACCCAGGTTTATCGCCCGGAAGAGCTTTACAAGGAAGTGCGAGGCGTGGCCCCGGATCTGATCGTCTATTTCGGGAGCCTCTACTGGCGATCGGTCGGCACGGTCGGTGGAGGAAAGATTCACACCTTCGAAAACGATACCGGCCCCGACGGTGCGAACCACGCCGAGAATGGAATGATTCTCTGGCGACAGGCCGGAAGCGCTCCGGGAGTGCGCGCCCTGAGCGGCGCCAAAATCACCGATGTGGCCCCCACCGTCCTCGAAATCCTGGGTTTGCCGATTCCGGCCGACATGGAGGGCAAAGCACTTGCTGGTTAGGGAACACTTTCGCCAAAGAATGACGCCGCAGCCGAAGAACTTCCTCAGCCAGATAAAAATGGTGCGCGCGCGGACGCCGCTCCGGCTGAGCTTTGGGGGCGGTGGCACCGACGTTTCACCCTATTCCGACACGCACGGCGGTTGTGTGCTTAATGCCACCATCTCGCGTTACGTTTACGGCACGCTCGTGCCCAAGTCCGAACGCTCGATCGGTTTTCGCTCGTTCGACTACGGAACGGTCGTGTATTGGACGCAGGAGGAACATTTTCAGTTCGACGGCCAGATGGATCTGGTCAAGGGCGTGCTGAAACGCTTCGAGCTGGATAAATTCCGGACCGACGGCTTCGATCTTTTCGTTCATGCCGATGCTCCCCCGGGCTCGGGGCTGGGTAGTTCCTCCACTTTCACCGTCGCGCTCATCGGACTTTTCCGGGAGCTGCTCGGTTTGCCGATCACCTCGGATGGAATGGCCCGGCTCGCCTACGACATCGAGCGGAACGATGTTGGAATCAAAGGCGGGCGGCAGGACCAATGGGCGGCGGCCTTTGGCGGCTTCAATTTCATGGAGTTCAACGGCGAAGAGGTCGTCGTCACGCCACTGCGCCTGAGCGAATACCTGATCAACGAGCTCGAGTATAACCTCATCCTTTGCTTCACCGGCAGCCGCGAATCGCAGCCGATCATCGACAGCCAGATGGAGAGCGCGAAGAAAAAAGAGGCCGCGCCGCTCGCCGCCATGGACCAGGTCAAAGCGATCGCCTACGAAATGAAAAAGGCGCTGCTGGCGAGCGATCTCGATCGCTTCGGCGAGATGTTGCACGAAGGCTGGCTGCAGAAAAAGCAGATGGCCAAAGGCATCACCACCCCGCGGATTGACGAGCTTTACGAAGAGGCGCGCAAGGCCGGCGCGATCGGCGGGAAGATCACCGGCGCCGGCGGCGGCGGCCATCTCCTCCTCTATTGTCCGTTCAACAAACGACACGTCGTCCGGGAGCGGCTCAGTGCGCTCGGAACTTCGGTGACCGATTTTCGTTTCGACCCGGTCGGGATGCAGACCTGGCGGGTTTACAAATGAACGACCACCGCTTCGCACAATGCCAACACTTTACCCCGGGCCGCTTGCCGTTTAGCCTGCTCGACTCGTGAAAAAGGATCCCAAGGTAGTCGTCATCGGCCTCGATTCCGCAACATGGAGAGTCATCCGACCATGGATGGCGGAAGGGAGCATGCCGAACCTCGCCAAACTCATGAAAGCCGGAGTCTCGGGCACGCTCGAGTCCGTTCTCCCGCCGATCACTCCGCCGGCCTGGACTTCCTTCATGACGGGGAAAAATCCCGGCAAACACGGCATTTTTCATTTCGTAGAAACGGAGCATGGCGGCTATGCCATGAACTACGCCAACGCGACCTCGCGCCGCTCCCCCACCGTCTGGAAGCTGCTCAACGATGCCGGCTACTCCGTCGGCACGATGAACGTTCCCTTCACCTACCCGCCGGAGCCGCTGCACGGATTCCAGATTTCCGGAATGGATACGCCGTCCGAGAACAGTCCATTTATCCATCCGCCCGAACTGCACGAGGAGCTGCTCAAGCACCTGGGCGAAATCCAGCTCGATCTCCGCTTCCTCGGTGCGATGTCGACCGACGAGCGCCGCAATCAAGTGCTCGCGGAGATGGAGCAGATGGACAGGCAATGGACGAAAGCCGCACTTTACCTCCTCGAGAACCATCCCCAGGACGTGATGATGTTCGTCTTCATGTCGATCGATACGGTGCAGCATTATTTTTGGCAGCACATGGACAAGGATCATTTCATTCATGATCCGAAATTGGCGCCGAAGTTTGGTGACGCCGTGCGCAAGGTCTACGAACGACTCGATGCCGCCGCCGGGCAAATCATCGATCGGCTCCCCGCCGAGACCAACGTTTTCGTCGTCTCCGATCATGGCGGCGGACCGGTGGTTGATCGAACGATCTACCTCAATCGTTACCTCGCCCAGCTTGGCCTCCTCAACTACAAGCCGAAAGCGACTGGCGGCCTGAGCACCATTCCGAAGAAGATTCTGCGCTTCGGGTTTAACATTCTTCGCGGCACTTTGACTTCACGTCAAAAGAGCCGACTCTCCGTCCTTTTTCCAAAACTGGTGCAAAAGACCGAGATGGCTTACTCGGCTTTCACGAGCATCGATTGGAGCCGGACCAAAGCCTATTGCAGCGAAGTGCTCGCTTCACCGCCGAGCATCTGGATCAACCTCAAAGGCGTGAAGCCCGAAGGCACCGTCGATCCATCCGAATACGACGCGCTCGTCAATTTCATCATCGGAAAATTGGCGGAGCTGAAAGACCCGCGGACCGGCAAGCCGGTGATCAACCGTGTCTATCGGCGAGATGAAGTTTTTCATGGCCCATTTGCCAATGAAGGTGCCGACCTGGTGCTCGATTGGTGGAGCGAGAACAGCCTTTTCTCGACCCAGCCGAGTTTCCCGGAAGATACCGATAAGCCCGCCCTGGTGATCCGGGAGCACAAGCCCTCTGAGGCTTCCGAATGGGGCGGGACCCATCGCCTCGATGGTATTCTCGTCGCCCGCGCCCCGGCCTTCAAAGCCGGCGTGGAAATCGATAACCCGCACCTGATCGACATCGCCCCCACCATACTTCACCTCCTCGGCGTTCCCATCCCGCAGGACATGGACGGCAAAGTCCTTGTCGAGGCGTTTCGCCCCGAATTTCTCGCCGAACATCCCGTCGAAGCCGGAGCCGCCTCCGGCATATCGGGAGGGAATCGCCCCAGCGGCTATACCGACGAGGAGTCGGCCAAAGTTGAGGAGCGCCTCCAGGCGCTCGGATATCTCGAATAAATCTACGGAATTCTTAATATGTTCGAACTCATTCGTGCAGATCTCAGACGCAAGCGCCAGAGCTATGGCGTCCGGCCTGAAGACAAGACATTTTTTCGGCAGTGGGTGACCCCATTCCTCGAGTTTGGGACATTTACTGTGATCGATTATCGCTTCGGCCGCTGGGCCTACAGTGTTAAAATCCCGATTCTTCGCCAAATCCTCATTGCCATCTACTTGTTTGTCGATGTGTTTTGTGTGGCGATTACGGGGATGAAAGTCCATCCGGAAAGCGAAATTGGCCCGGGACTCGTCATTCACACCTTTTCGTGTGTCCACGTCCTCGTGAAGCGCATGGGTCATAGCTGCACCATAAACTCTGGCGTCTCGCTTGCGAATATCCGGGGTTCCGGGCGACCAACGATTGGGAACAATTGCTATTTTGGCGCGGGGTGCAAAGTCATGGGAGGGGTAACGATCGGAGACAATGTCGTCGTCGCCGCGAACTCGCTCGTCATCAGTGATGTGCCAACCGGCTGCACGGTCATGGGTGTTCCAGCGCGTATTATCTCGCGCGAGATTTCCAGTCCATATCTCAAGACTCCCGTGGCTCCCGTCCCTGTAGAAAGCACGGTCGCGTGACCAGGATAGATTCAAATCTGCCCGCGAAGACCGGAGGTTACTCTGTCGCGATGGTGGCGGCTTGTCCTTTCCCGGCGAACCACGGTTCGGCGGCGAGCATTCGTGAGATGTCGGATACACTTACCGACATGGGGCATAACGTCCATATCGTGACTTATCCGGTTGGCCAGGAAGAAATCCGTGTCCGCCGCGCCAAGGTTCATCGCACCGGCCCTTTCCAGCCGGAAACAAATGCCAGGGTCGGTCCGTCAGCGGATAAATTTGTTCTCGACTTCCAATTGCTCCGCTTGCTCTGCCGAGTCATTCGCCAGGAGCGAATTGACATTATCCATGCGCATAACTACGAAGGCGCGCTCGTCGGAATCATGGCCAAGTGGCTCACGGGCCGACCGCTGCTCTACAACGCCGTCAATCTCATGACGGACGAACTGGCCGGCTATCGTTTTATCCGGCCCGCCTGGCTGGCCAACGGCATCGCGCGCGGCCTTGACTGGTTCATCCCGATTTTTCCGAATCACATCACGGCGGTCTCGCCGGAACTGCGGGACTGGTTTATCGACCACGGCGTCCGCGCTTCGAAGGTGGACATGGTGCCGGCTGGAATCGAGCCGGATTTGTTTGACAACCCGCGACCGGAAATATTCCGCGAACAGTATCAGATCAACGATCGCCCAGTGGTGATGTATACCGGCGTCCTGAACGCCTTTCAGCGGGTCGATTATTTGCTCCGTGCTTTCGCCGTCGCCTTGCGCGAAAAACCGGATGCGCTTCTCCTCGTCGTGAGCCCGTTAGTCTCCGAATCGCACGAGAAAGAGCACAGGCAGCTCGCAGACGAACTGGGAATTTCGCGCTCAATCATCTGGATTTCGCCCCACGCTTTGCAGGATTTGCCGAGCTACCTCGCACTGGCCGACGTGACGGTGGTGCCGCGCCCCGAATGCCCTGGTCACCCGGTCAAGTTGTTGAATTACATGCTGGCGGGAAAGCCGGTGGTCTCTTTCGCAGGCGGAGCCAAGGGCGTGCGCCATCTGCACGACGCTTTCATCGTGCCGAATCATGATTTCGAAGCACTCGGCCGGGGGATTGTGACTTTGCTGAACGATCGGTCGCTGGCCGCCGAACTGGGGGCCAATGCTCGCGCCACGGTTTTGGCCGAGTTCGACTGGCGTCAGATCTGCCGGAAAATCGAGCGCATCTACGATCAGCTTCTTGGCGTCTCGAGCGCCCCATTACAGGCTTTGAATGAGCCGGTCGCTTCGGCTGTCGTGGAACGCTGAGATGCCCTTGCCAAGATGACTTCGCTCATCCCATCTTTCCTCGGCAACGCGGGAATCCAATTCGGGATGGGCCGCGGCCGGATTTCCACGGGTTCTGGACCGCTTTATTTACGCTCGACAACCCCGGGGCTGCCACCTATGAACTATGAAGCTTGGGTGCCATCACGGCGCTCGCACTGACATTATGGAAACTAAAACTCAACCCGCCGACGAACGCCCCCGGACTGCCGGCGGCGACTCCTTCGCCCGCCAAACTCCCGCCACCTCGCAGATGAAGCGCTCCCACTGGGTGATCTTCCTCGCCATCTGCGTGATCCTGGGTCTGCTCGTCTTCTTCACGATCATTCACGTGATCAACACCACTCCGTCGAAAGCGCGACTCGTCGGCGCCCCGGCGCCGGTCGAAACCGTGCCGGTGCGGCGGCAGGATCTCAAAGAAGTAATCGGCGGAAGCGGCTCGATCGAACAGGCGCAAACCGTTCAGCTGACCAGCCAGGTGACCGCGCAGGTGATCGAGGTGCCGGTCAAGATCGGCGATATCGTCAAGAAAGGCGATCTGCTCGTTCGGTGGGACGACCGCCTGATCACGGCGACCCTGGAAGCCAATCGCGCTTACGTCGACGCCAACAATCTGAAGATCAAGGATGAGACCCGGCAGGTGGAACGCAACACCGCTTTGCAGCAAAAAAATATGGGCACCCCGCTGGAGTTGGAAAAGAGCGAAATGGCGTTGGCCGATACCAAGGAAGATCTGGCGAAGGCGACCCTTTCCCTCCGGCAGGCGGAACTCGATCTCGAGCACGTCAAGATGACCTCGCCGCTCGACGGCATCGTCCTCGAGCGCCTCGTTAATCCGGGTGAAAATACTCATCGCGACCAGATCGTGATGAAGATTGGCTCGCTCAACAACGTTCTTCTCGCCGCCAAGATCAGCGAAGAAAAAATGCACTCCATCCATCTGGGCCTGGCGGCGGAAGCCAGTTTTACTTCTTTCCCGGGTGAGCGTTTCGAAGGCAAAGTGGTCAAGATCGATCCCAACATCGACCCGGTGACCCGCACCTTTACCGCCTATGTCGAGATCAAGAACGAGGACTTCCGTTTGAAACCCGGTCTTTCAGGTTTCGCCCGCATCAGCCGCTCGGCCAAGGACGTCCTGGCCGTCCCAAGCATCGCGATCATGAATCCCTCCGGCGAGCAGGCCTCCGTCTTTGTCGTCGATGACAGCGGGCACGCCAATCTGCGAAAGATTCGCCCTGGCATCGTGGTCGACGCCATGACTGCGGTCCGCGGTGGACTCAAAGAAGGGGAAAAGGTCGTGACGGTGGGGCAGCTGTACCTGAACAACAATGAGAAAGTGCGCACAACAGAGAAATCGCTTGAGAAGTAGCGTTGCGGCCAGCCTGGCCGCATTGCTCTTCACCGGCTCATCGGCCTTGGCGGGACAGGAAGTGGTTGAGACGGGTTCGCATCCGCTCACCCTCCGGGACTGCATCGCCCTCGCTCTAAATGAAAGCCCAGAGCTGGAAGCCAGCCGCCTGGATGTAGCCTCCGCCACCGAGGAAGCTCGCGCCGCGCGCGGTCAGGCCCTGCCCGAGATCACGGCCACAGGAACCTATCAACTTTTTTCTGGCAGCCCGACCACCAGGTTTTCCATCGTCGACGGCGGCACCGGCATGGGCATTGGCAGCAGCCGGAACGTCGATTTCGGAAAGGTCGAAATTTATTCTGCGCATCTGTCCTATCCGCTCTTCCGGGACGGCAGTATCCTGGGCTTGAACACCGGCCCGGCGGAAGCGGCCAAATTGGCCAAACGCCGGAACCTCGCCTGGACGAGCAAACTGCGCCGCGAAGATGTCATCGCACGAATCACTGACACCTACATCACAACGGTTTCGGCGGAAAATCGCGCCGGCTATGCCGAACGCAGAGTGAAGCTGCTCGAACAGCAGGTCGACATCACTCAGGAACAGCAAAAACAAGGACTCACCCTTCCGATCGACCTCAAGCTCGCGCGCAGTCAACTCAGCGGCGCGCGCACCCTCGCCACCATTCTTCGCCAACAGGCGGTGGCGGGAAGGATCGAGATGGCGCGCCTCCTCGGCTTTAACTCCCCGGCCGAGCTTCACCTTTCCAGCGAACTGCCCGAACCGCCGGAGCCGCCCAGCGCAGAGCAGCTGCTCGGCACCTCGATCTGATCAGCATCCTTCGCTCCAGGCGCAGAAGGCTGTGATCGATCAGGCCCTGCAGGAATATCGTTTGGAACACTTTCGTCTCTACCCCTCCGTGACCCTTCAAGGATCAGCCGTCCATATCGATGACTTCGGCTCTACCGGTGCGGAGGTTTATTCCGGCGCGGTCTCGGTCAACGTCCCGATTTTCGACTTCGGCGCGCAAATGTCGACCACCCGGGCGAGGCGGGCGAAATACCGGGCGGAAAAAGCCAGACTCTCTGCGGTCGCCGATGACGTCACTTTCGAGATCGTTAACATCTACCAAAGCATCTACGTCCTGAGTCAGAATATCCTCTCCCTGCAACAGGATGTGGCAAAGGCAGATCGGAATTTGCAGGTCATCGGTTCGCAGCAGGAACAGGGTATCTCTCCACCCTTGACTGCGATTGAGATGGAACTGCATCTCATCGCGCGCAAGGACGACCTCGACGGCCTTCAGGTTCGCCGCCTCATGCTCTACGCGGCCCTGCAAAAAGCGGCCGGCGGGGCATGGAAGTGGATTCAATGAAGCAATCCCAGCGGATTGTCAAAAACGCTGTCGTGGGGATCGCCGCCGGGGTCATCGGCGGACTGGTCTATCTGGCTACTACCATAGCCATTGCCCGCAATCACAACGTTAGTCTGGCGGAATTCGGCAAATACCAGTGGGTCCTCGCTTTTGCCATGATCGCCCAGCTCGTGGCCGATTCCGGTCTCCCCCGGATGATGATTCGCGAGATCGCCAAGGACCCGGAATGCGTCGGAAAAATAACCGGGGCCGCGGCAGGTCTGATCTGGGCGATATCGCTCGTGGTCTGCGTCGTGGTCGGAATTATCGCCCTGTTTTTACCCTTCGGCAACGACATGAAAATCGCTGTCATGCTTATGACTTTGGCGACTCTGGGCACCTTTCATGCCGCGGGCTACAACGCAGTTCTCCGGGCGTTCGAGGACAACGAGCTGAATTATCTGGGGTTCATTCTGCAAAAAATTCTGCTCCTGTCTCTCATCCTGACCATGCTCCATTTCAGGACTGGAATGGTCGGCTTCGTTGTCGCCCACCTGCTCTCGAACTTGTTCATGTGGACCTTCTACCACTTCCTCGTTTCCAAGCTTTACACCAAGGTTAAGCTGAAGATTGATTTGCCACTCTGGAAGGAACTTTTCTTTTCTGCCGTGCCGATGGGCGGCGGCGTCATGCTCCGGCAGCTCGCCATGCAAATTGATATTTTTGTTCTCGGACTAATGACCAACATGCAAACAGTTGGTCTATTCGGCGGGCCCTATCGCCTCAGCTGGTCGCTCCGCACCATCCCGCAGACTCTTTCCCTGCCCCTCTATCCACTCTATTCTCGCACGGCGCATTTTACGCCTTCACGCTTTGGTGACGTTTACCGCCAGAGCTTGAAGTTCTTTTGTCTCCTTAGTATTCCATTCGCGGTCTTCTTTATCACCTGGTCCAAACAGCTTTTGACTCTTGCCCTCGGAGCCAGATTCTTGCCCGCTCTGCCCGCCATGCAACTTCTCGGCCTGGGCCTGATTCCATTCTTCATCTCGACTATTTTCCAATACCTCTTTGCCGCTCTTGACGGGCAGAAGATTTTTTTTGTGACCACGATGATTGGTTCGATCCTGCGCATTACTCTGCTCGTCGCCTTGATTCCGCATTATCACTACGTGGGTCCGGCGATTGCTTTTGTTTGCGCTGAAACGCTGACGGTGGGGTTGTGGATTTTTCAGATGCATAAACTGGGCTACCCCGCGCACCTTGGGAACGTCCTTTGGCGACCGCTCGCGGCCGGAGCAGCCATGGCCGGCGTGCTTTATCTTTGCGCCGAATCGTCCTTGATCTGGCAAATAGCCGGCGCGGGTTTGTCCGTCTTGTCTTACGGCGTCGTGCTCTTTGCCCTGCGTACCTTTTCGAGTGAAGAAATTAGTCAGGCGCGCGAAGGAATGGCCTTTGTTTCGCCCTTCATCGCCTCTTGGACAAAGAAGCTGAGGCGCGACCCGTGAAGATTCCACACGGCTTGGCATCCTGGCTCGACCGGGTGGTTGGATGGGCGGAGATCGCCGCGAAAATTTGGGCAGGTTATTGGCTGCTCATCATCGGCAGTTTTCTTGTCTTCGGATCCGCCATTCTGAAATGGGTTCAGTCCCCTTTCAGTCATAATTTGCGAGGGCTCCATTTGTCGTTCCTCCACGATCCCGGTTTGCCCCCTCACTTCACGCTCTTTTCGGTCGGAGCGATGGGAATTGGGTTGCTCGTGCTCGGTCTGGTCCTTTGGCGGCGCAATCCCAGTTTACTGGGCTTGGTAGCGGCGGTTCTGATCATGCTCTGGGCGATCACTCCTGCTCAGATTGCCTTCCGGGAACCGTCGATGCTCAGGCGCCTGACCTCCGAACTGGAGGTGACACCGGTTGTCAACGTTTTCAGCAAGGATTACCTGCTCCAGAATGCCGGCTCACCCGAACTTATCCCCAAGCGACTCGTTCTTTATAGCGCCTGGGGCCGCTTCACTGCCGCCTGGTCGTTCCTCCGCCTGGGCTGGTATTGCTTTGGGTTGGGCGCATTTTTGATCGCTCTTTACGCACTTGGGCGCCTTCCCACGGCTCGATGGAGGACCGCAGGATTGTTTCTCTGCCTCCCCCTGGGCGCGTTGGTAATTCTTCTGATTCCGCCGGCCCTTGGTCAGCATTACCTTAGCGACGGACTATTGGCCAAAACCGAGGGGCGGAATCAGGAAGCGATCGATGACTTTCGCAAGGCGATGCGTTGGGATGCCTGGCACTCCCATGACATCGATCTGTATGCTACGATCGGTCAATTGCAGAAACAAGCGGGCATCTCCTTCAATTCGCCGGAGCGTCATGTCAGTCGCGCCGTTGCGCTCCGTCAGGCAAATGATTACGAGGCCGCCATTTTTGAGTTCAGCCAGGCGGCCGAAGAAGGCGGTGGCGCCCTCGCTGAGACTGCGAGGCGTGAGGCGGCTGCGACACGCGTCAGTTACGGCCTGGCATTATATCAGGCCGGCGGCATTGGGAGTGCGGTGACTAACTGGGAACTGGCCCTGGCCGAGGATCCCACAGAAATCTACGCACTTCCTTATCTGGCGCGGGGTTACTATGACCTCGGCCGCTACGAAGCCGGCATCGAAGCCGGGAAGCGTCTTGCCAGCTTGATCAAGGATCACAACTTTGTCGTCGCCAACGCCTATTCAACGATTGGCGATTGCTACTCCAAACTGGGAGATGACGCGTCGGCGCGTCGTTATTACAATCTTTCCCTCGCCGTCGATCCGATCTTGAACTATTGGGCTCTTACCGGTCTGGTCGGCGAATAGCTATGGAAGAATCCTCCTCTTTGCCAAGGCATGCCCTGCGCTGGTCGTGGGCTCTGGTCGTGGCCTGCGGGCTTCTCCTCGGCTACGAGGTCTTGCAAACCTACGGGATGCCCAGGCATCGGCAATATCAACTCGACTTCGGTCAGGCGCGGTGGATCGAGCCGACAGAGGCCTTTGCCCCGGTCGCCTATTTCCGCAGGGAAGTTTACACCAGCACGCTTCCGGAGCAGGCCTGGATCGAAGTCGCCGCCTCCGACAATTTCAGACTTGTCGTCAACGGGCATTCGATCGCAACCGAGAGTTCGGTCAAGACCTACGAAGCCGGCATTTACGACATCAAGAGAGCGCTTAAGGCAGGAACGAATGTGATCGCCGTCTCCGTCGCGCGAACTTCGTATCCCGGATCCGCTCAATTGCTCCTGCGCGGTCAAATCACCGAGCCAGGCGGACGTCACCATTCCCATCCTCTCCAACACATCCTGGCGGGTCACCAACAACACCGGGATTATCCCTGGATCGGAGGATTGGGACTCAAACCGAGTCGAAGACGAAGTCTGGCCCGCCGCCCGTCTCTCGTCCCTGAACGATGAACACGTGCCCCTCCGCTGGGTCGACACCAACCCCCTTCTCTTGCAGCTCCCCCGCCTCGGTTACTGGATCATGGCCGATAACGCCCCACTTCAGGCGGTTTTCTCGACCGTCATCAATGCCGACGTGCCAAAGCAGGAGACTTGGATCCAATTGGCCAGCTCGGGCGATCTCGATCTCGCCGTGAACGGCCATATCATCACAGTAGCCAGCACCGCCGCAAGTGGCGGCAAGAAATTACCGCACCTGGCCACGACGGAAGCGACTCCTGAAACTCAAATCAAACCCGGGCGCTTGCGTAACGGAGAACTAAAACCAGCCAAAGTGAGCGGCTCGCCCTTCACGAAAGCCACCCTCACCGCTTACGATATTAGTGATTGGATCAAACGCGGACCCAACGTGATCGTCGCGGCCGTCCGCAGCGATAGCGTCCCGGCCGCTTTGTTCGCCGATGGATTCATGGCCCGGGGGGACGGCAGTGTTTGGCGCTTTTCGAGTAACGAAGGCTGGGAAATCGGCGATCAGCCTGGGACGCATTCGGACGGAGCCCAGGCGCATGCCGTCCAGATCGGTAAAGACGGAACGGCTCCCTGGGGGTATCTCCCGCAAGAACTGGCCCGACCACTCGATCGCTCCGGGTTCCCCACCTTGTTTAAGTCCTGGTTGATTGTCGGCCTGACGCTCGGCGCGGTCGTCGCCCTCTGGCTGATCGCTGCAGGTCTTGTCTCAGGATGGCGGAACGAGCCACTTGCCCTTGCCATGTCTCGGGACGCGTTGCTACACGGTCCAGTCGTCGCCGGCCTGCTCCTTTTGCTCCTCCCAAATTTCGATCCTCGCTTTCCAAATGAATGGTCGTTTCAGCCGGCAGTTGTCGTCGGTGCCTTTGCCGTCCTCCTTCTAATTCGTTTACTGCATCTTCTGGTCGATTCCTGGACGCCCGCCTCGATCCGTTCCCGACTTGAACGCGCAAAAGACGGAGCCCAATGGCAGGCGCGGACGACCCGGGCCAGGGGGTACATCGCGCGCGACCTGCGTTTGCCTGAACTCTTCGAAATCCCCTTCCGCGACCTGCTGCCTTACCTCTTGCTCGTGCTGATCATGTTCCTGGGCCTGGGCCTGCGTTATCACAATCTGGGTTACATGTCGTTCGACCATGATGAAATGGGCCAGATCGTGAAATCGAAAGGCATTTTTAGCCTGGGATTTCCCTACACAATGGCTGCAGGCGAGGTGCGCTGGACGACCACCTACGAAGCAATTCCTTACCCTCTTGCCTTTTTTGGATTTCTCTTTGGCTATTCGGAGTGGTCCATGCGCCTCCCGGCCTGTCTCATGGGAACGCTCTGCATCGGTGTAATCGGGCTTATGGGAAGGCGCTTGTTCGACTGGAGGACTGGTCTCTTTGCGGCCTTCGTCTATGCCTGTTTGCCACTCAATATCCGGTGGGCCCAGAATGCGTTCTATCTCTCGCAATGCCAGCTCATGGCGATGCTCACGTGCTGGCTGTTCTACGAGGCGATTCAAACCCGTCCCTTCGGTCATAAATGGCTGACGGCTGCGACCGTCACGTTTTGTATTTCCTACCTTTCCTGGGAAGGAACGGGATTCCTTCTACCTGCACTGTTCATGGGCCTGCTCGTGGTGCACTGGGGTCAATGGTGGTGGCTGAAGGAGTTTCATCTTTATCGTTGCCTGTTTTTCATTGGAGCAGTGGTCGTCGCCCAATATTGCTCCCGTATGCTTGCCGGCGCTCCTTACCTCAATGTGGGTTCCGGTCTATCCAACCTGACTGGACCGTCGCTTTTCTTTCTCGCGCCCGGTTATCAACCGATGTTCTACGTCAACAAGCTGCTCCTTTCCGAAAATCATGTTTTCTTCACCCTCATGATTCTCGCCGGACTGTTTTTCTGCTGGAAGTCTTCCGGCTTCCGCTATGTCGTGGTCATGCTGGGAACGCTTCTTGTCTTACATACCAACTTTCTTGCCGCGCTCTCCCCGCGCTACTGCTATTATTTTCAGCCGCTCGTAATCATGGGCGGCGTGGCGGCCACAGTCATGTTTTATGACCGCATTCTGGCGCTCGCTCGACGTGCCGGCGATTCAACGGTTGCGCGATTCGCTGCCCATGCCACCGGACTGGGGATGTTGGTTCTGCTCTTCGTCCAAAGTAACGAGTCGGTCTTGAAGGAATATCAACTCTCCAGCACGGGGGATACGCCGCAGATGATGTCCCGGCTGGGCACTTATCGGTATGATTACCGGGGCGCGGCCGAATTCGTCAAGACGCATGCCCGACCCGGAGACGTGATTCTGCCAGGCATTCCACATGTTTTCGCCTACTACGCAGGCTTTTCGGGAAACTATTTCCTGGACACGCTTTTTAGTTCCAAGGTCCCGTACAACCAGCTTCTCGACGAGCCGGGATTTTCCGATAAGTTTTCCAGTTTGCCGGTGATTCGAAATATTTCCGAGCTGAGGGAAGTCGTAAACCGGTCGGGTCGCACCTGGGTCATCTTTGCGCCCTATGCATCGTTTGAAGGACTGAATAGCCCGGCAGTGCTGGATTATCTTCACGAACACGCCAGAGCGGAATTCGAAAGCTACCGGGCAAAGGTCTTTTTGATCCAGGGGGCCCAACCACACGTCACGGTAGCTGAAGCGGCTCAGACGGCCGAGTAAACGCGGCTGAGTTTTTGCGCCCCGGGGGCTCTTCACGGCTCACTCCGCGGTGGCACCCGATGGGCCGGTGTCAAAGATCTCACGCAGTCGACCGCTCTCATTTACGGCCTGAATGACGTTGTGCGAAGTGCCCGGCTGTGGGCAAAGCTCCACGCCAGGCAAGTCCTTTATACGTGCGGCATAGGCGCGGTCTCTGCTATTCCCGTCGCAAAAGAATATCTTGTAACGAGTTCGGCCATTGTGCTTCGCCAGCAGACGCGCCAGGTCGCGATGTTGCTCGGTGATGCGCCAGACTTCCTTGCTCCCGCCGAATTTCTTCAGGTCGTCAAGGTTGATCAGCGTCACCGGTGCGAATGCATACACGACGTCCACCTGCAGGTAGTGGCCGAACAGGATCGCGGCGTAACCGCCGGACGAGGGCCCGCAACAGAATGTCTGACGGACATGAGCCAACTCTTCACGGCATCTCCGGAGGCGCGTGATGGTAGCGTCAACGTCCGTGACCTCCGGGTTCAAACCTGCCTGGTAAAAAAAGCGGTAGTAATCCTTGAGCAGAATCAGATTGTTATGGATTAATCCGGTCTCGCGGAGGACCGTCAGCGGCTGTATCCCCAGCCCCCCCGCCATTCCGTGGAAGACGTAATACAGATGGCTGGAGCTTTCTCGCTCCCAAACGATCAGGGCACCGTCCGGATGCTCCTCGATCTCCCGACGCAGTTGCCGGTTGTACTTTTGCGCGCGATACCTCGTCGGCACGAGCTGGAACAGGAGGCTCTTGATGCCAGCCATCCTGGGAGCGAAGTAGACATCGGTCCCGTTCTTGTCGCTACGCGGGAACAGGAGGTTTTTGATGCTAGTCATCCTAGGAATCCGAATGTGCCGGCGCCACCGGTCGCACGGAACTACGGGCCTTGTTTTGCAGGCGCTCGCGCATCGGTTGGCCCCAAACGCCCACGTAACCGCTGGATGGCATCTGGGCGGCCAGCCGCTCCTCGCCACCATGTTTTTCAAGCGCGAGCAATTCCAGCGTGCGTGTATGGAAGGTCTCGTCCATGTGACTGAGCACCCAGGCGACGGCATCGGTGACCCTGTTGGCCTCCATCGTCCGCAGCAGCTCACCGTCGGTCAATTCGTCGCGATTTTGATCGATCAGGCGGATCACATCCCCGAACTTCATCAGACCGACGTCATTGCCAAAATCGACGAATTTCTGCAGCCACGCCTCGCGGAACAGGTGGAGCACGGTGAAGAGGAATTGATAGATCGGGCGAAAACAGGGCAGGCCCACCCCGGGCATCCCGGGAACGGGCTGCATGACACGGTGCTCAAGCGCTTCCTCAACCGGGACGTCGAAGGGACTCTTTGTCCAGGTTAAGCTGTTAGCGACATCGACCTGGACTGTCCGAGTCCCCGGCTGATCGACGCGGCGCGCGAGCTTAGGCAAGTGGTCGGGGTTCAGGCGGCTGGCGATTTCCTCACGGCGGGGATCCTTCGCCCATTCGAAGAACGGGCGAAAGCCCAGCTCTTGCATCACACTCAGCACCGCTTCGCGGTCTCGCGGCGCGATCATGAAATCGATGTCATTCATGTGTCTGGTGCCGAGGCTGCCGTAGAGGGTCGATTCGAACGTCATACCTTTGGTGACGACAAAATGGATACCGCGGCCGGCGAGTCCCTCCGCCACGCGGACCATCTCGCGTCGAAACACCTCGATCTGGCAGCGATTCCATTCCAAGGCTGATTCCAAGTGCTGATAGATGGTCATCGGGACGTCGAATCGGAGGTCGGCCGAGATGATGTGGTGAGCCAGCATTGGCAACATTTTGTGCCGCAGCGCCTGCTCCAGCAGCTCACCCCAATCCAAGCTGTCCGCCAAGAGAAGGTCGCGAGCCAGCTGCCGCTCCGGGTCTTCGACGATGCCCCGAGCCAGCAGCTCCAGTATCGTCCACTCGGATCCCAATGATCGGTCGGGCAATGGTCGGGTCATGATGCTTTTCGCTCTCGGAGGAGTTGGACCGCTTCTTTCAATCTTCCAGCGGTCCGGAAGGTACCTTCAACCAGCATGTCGTCGGGAAAACGAATGTTAAACGCCTTCTCGATGTCCAGGAGGACGGCGACCGCAGTCATTGAATCCATGCCGAGCTGCGCAAGTTCCGCATCGTAGTTGATCACTTTCGTCGAACGCAGGTGTCGGTGCAGGACCTCTTCAAATTGAGTGGTTATGTCGTCCATAATATTATCATTTGGTTCTCAGTCCGCGATTCACTTTACAGGTCAGGTCCGAATACGCTCGTGCCCGGTGCGCAGGCGATGCACCGCAACCACCGAGGTCCCCCGGCAACACACCTCCGCAGGGGGCGGCAGGCCGGCAAAGGCAACCAAACTGGCGGTAAGACCATAAGCCCCGACATTCGGTATGGCCACAACGTCACCCGGTTTCAATGCGGGAACCGATGCCTGGCGCGCGACGTAGTCCAGCGCGTAATCCGTCGGACCCATCACGTCGGCTGATTGTAGCGTTCCGCCGTCAAGCCCCGCGAGCGGTTCGATCGTCGCGACAGCGCGATAAATCCGTCCCAGGCCCGCCATTCCACCCAGGTGAATCATCCCCGTATCAAGGATGATGTAGGTCTTGTCGCCATGCGCGACTTTCACGTCGAGCACGGTCGAGAGGAGAGTCCCGCAAGAAGCTACGAGATAGCGTCCGGACTCGAACCAGAGCTCCGCATCAGCAGT
Organism: uncultured Verrucomicrobiae bacterium; assembly: GCA_963772915.1. Lineage (GTDB taxonomy): Bacteria > Verrucomicrobiota > Verrucomicrobiia > Chthoniobacterales > UBA10450 > Palsa-1392. Next base: position 74,811 of record CAVYZI010000008.1, on the reverse strand, counting down.
TAACCTGCGCTGGGCATTCACATCCTGTAGTTTTTCCCGCAAAGCGGAGATATCCACCGGAGCATCCGAGGTCCCAAATGGCCATGGGAACCCACCGCCAAGATCGAGCAAGCGCAGAGGCACCCCGGCTTGAACGATTTCTTCGGCGAGATGGATTGCATGTTCGAAGGTGCCTGCCAGCTTGTCGGCGCTCTGGATTTGCCCCCCCGAATAGATATGAATCCCTGCCAATTCGGCTCCTCGCAGTGCGCCGACCCGGGCGACCCCGCCATTAAGCAGTTCCGCCGGATCCGCGCCGAAGTGGCTTTGCAGCGCGCCGACGCCGACGCTTCCCGTCGGGGCGCCTGAAACCTGAAGTCGCAACAGAGCGTTCGCGGGCTTCCTGGTTTCTGAAGCGACGGCGGACAGGCGTTCCAGGTCATGCCACGAGTCGCATGAAAAATGGGTCACGCCGGCAAGTAACATCTCGCGAACAAGCGAGGCAGTCTTGCCCGGCCCCGAGCAAAGGATTTGATCCGGTGCGAAACCAGCTTCGAGCACCACCTTCAGTTCCAACGGCGCCGCAATTTCGACGCGGCAGCCGGCTGTTTTCAAAGCGGCGCATAACTCCGGAATCGGGTTCGCCTTCACCGAGTACAAGACCTGCGCGGACTTCGGCAGAAGTTCGAAAAGCGCCCTGGCTTGAGACTCGGCCTCGTCGAGGTCGTAGACATAGAGCGGTGAGCCGTATCGCTCGAGGAGTTCCCGGCCGAAATTATGTGCGATCATGATGGTGCTTCCACTGGAGACAAGACGGCGATCTTTTCCATAGATAACCGGCGAGCCAGGACGCGATCCACTTTTCCTCCGCTGCCGGTCGCGGGGAATGCCTCCAAGTGGACGAACCAGCGAGGCACCATGTGATGAGGCATCCCAACGCGAAAATGTTCGGTCAGTGCATCGGATGCGAGCGGAGTTCGGTCCGTGGTGGTATAGGCCACCGCAATATCCTGCCCGATTTCGGGATTGTCGATGCCGAAGGCCACGGCTGTCCAACAGGCGCTCGAATCGACACGCGTGCTCTTCAATTTCCGTCGGACTGACTCGGAAGCCGTGCGTCTTGATCATCGAATCCATACGCCCGAGGAAATATATGTACCCGTCCTCGTCCCGCTGCACCAGGTCGCCGGAAAAAACCACGGTCTCGTTCGGAAAGCGATCGAGCTGCCGGAAACGCTCTGCCGTGCTTTCCGGCGCGTTCCAGTACCCCTTCGCGATGCACCCGCCGCGGTGCACTAATTGACCCGGAACGCCGGCGGGAGAATCGCGTCCTTCATTGTCCATGACGTATAACTCCACTTCTGGAATTGCTTTGCCGATCGAAGTCGGGCGGGCGGCGAGGTGATCGGGCGGCAGCCAGGACGATCGAAAAGCTTCGGTCAATCCGTACATGAGCACAATATCGGTTCCCGGGAACGTTTTCTGGAGATGGTCAAGCATCCTCGCACTTACCGGTCCTCCCGTTGTGCACATGTAGCGCAGAGCCGAGAAATCCAGATCATCTTCGGGACCCGGAAGCTGCGGATCGAACATCCGACTGATAATGACGGGCATCAATGGTAGAGCCGTGATCCGCTGCGCGGCGAGCAGGCGAAACAAGTCGCGAGGAAAAATCAAATCGTGCAGGTAAAGCGACGATCCAACATAGAGGGTTTGCCAAAGCTGGTTCAGACCGTAATCGAAATTTAGCGTGAGCACACCTGCAATCCGATCAGTGGCTTTCGTCCCGAGATAGCTTGCCACGATCCGGGCGCCATCCGCGAGGTTCCGGTGCGAGATGACGATCCCCTTGGGCCTGCCGGTAGATCCTGACGAGTAAATGATTGCTGCCGTGTCGTCGCCGTTACCCCGAAAGAAAGGCTGACTGCCCTGATACTCCAGTCGAAGCTCATCGAGCGAGGCGATCTCTTGTGCGGCCGGACCACGCCCGAGGACCATGCGCCCATGCGCTGCGTCATGAAGTTCCGCAATGCGGGCGGATTCCGTGATCAGGAGTTTCATATCGCAGTCGTCAACCACGTGTCCGATCTGATCGGCCCGAAGCACGGGATGGATCGGAACAAGAATCGCGTTGGCCCAAAGCACGCCCAGGATCGCAACGACCTGATCGAGCGTCTTTTGCATGCAGATGCCGACGCGGTCACCCGGCAAGACTCCAAGCGAGGCGAGGGCCTGCGCGGCCGCCGTGGCCTCAGCGTAAAGTTGGCGGAACGTCAGCGATTTGCTCCCGCTGAAAACAGCGGCTTTGTCAGGGGCAGCCGACAGCGTTTGTTCGAATTGTGCGGGTATCGTCGTCATCCGTCTGGCAAAAGCTGTTGGCATCGCTCGGGCTGAAGATAAAGAACCTACGAGTTCGCTCCAGTCGTATCCGCCCCACTGACGGTAACAGGTCCGCTGGAATGCCTCGAAATTGCACTCTGCAGCAAGCTGTCCATCGCATCTTTTCTCATAATAACCGGCGCCGACTCAAGAAGAAAAACCGTGATTCCTAAGTCGCCACGAGGCAGCTCGCTGTGATTTCGCCTTGCGTCGAAGGCTTCCATGTAAAGAATGGAGCAAACTTCTTGCCGATGTGCCCGACAGCGGCGGTCATGATGAGTCACACGCAATACATTGAGGTGCTGGGCGCAGGCGCAGTCGATCCCGGCCTGCTCGGCGGCAAAGGAGGGTCTCTCTGCCGCCTCGTGGTTCTCGGACATCGCGTTCCAGCCGGTTTTGTCATCACGCGCGAGGCTTTTCAAAGCGCTCTCCAAGAGATCGGGCTCGCTTCCGCGCTCGACAGGCTCGACTCGCTGCTCGCCGAGTCGCAAAGACACGACGGCAACGGCCGAACAAATTTGTCAGAGCATTCTTTCTGGCCGGATTCCCCCGCGAATACTCAAGCCGATCATGCAAGCGGTCGACACCTTACGGCTCTGGGAGCAGCCCTGCACAGGCGTGATCATTCGGTCTTCTGCCACGATTGAGGACGGCAGCGCTCATTCCTTCGCCGGCATTTTTGAATCAATACCGATCAGCACTCCGGAAGAATTCGAACCGACGGTCCGGGAGATTTGGGCATCCGTCTTCTCCCCGCGCGCCCTCACGTATTTCCGGGAGATTGGGGTTCGGGAGACGCCGGCGATGGCGGTGGTCGTCCAACGTTTCCTGCGCGCCGAGCGCTCGGGGGTCATGTTTACGCGCTTTGCCGGGCCTGATGGAAAGCAGTGCGTTCTCGTCGAGCATGTCGAGGGTGATTGCGAGAAGCTGGTCAAGGGTGAAGTGACACCTGAGAGGCTTTGGCTGAACGAGGCAGAAGATATCCCGGAAACGCTCAAAGGACCGCTTCGACCTGAACATGCCCGTCAGTTGGTTCAGGTCGCCAAACAGCTGGAGGAAAGCTTTGGGTCGCCGCAAGACGTTGAGTGGGTCATCTCCGACGATGCGCTGCACATCGTCCAATCCAGGCCGATCACTGCCGCATTTTCCGACAACGCGAGTGCTGGGCCGGAATCGTCCGTCACCATTGCCCCCATCCTCACCGGAGTGCCGGCCAGCTCCGGCACAGGATCGGGGCCCGTCCACCTCGTGTTCAATATTGAACAAGCACTTCAGCTCCCGTCCGGGTCGGTGCTCGTCACGCCGATGACAAATCCCGACATGGTGGTCGCGATGCGAAACTCCGCGGCCATCGTGACCGACGTCGGCGGGATTATATGTCACGCTGGGATCGTGTCACGCGAACTCGGTCTGCCTTGCGTCGTCGGAACCGAAACGGCGACGACGACGCTTAAGGGCGGAGAACTTATCACCGTGAATGGGTCGATTGGCCGCATCTATCGAGGTCGCATCGAAACAGAAGGTGGGGCGAAGTCGATGGGGCCGGTGCAGTGGTCGGACATCTGGTCCGCATGGACCGAAGCCACAAGGGAGAAACCCGACCTCGTGCCGATCGTCTCCAGCGCGGGGGCATTAAAAGCAATGCCTTCGGGTGTGACGAAGGTTGTCCTCGTGCCCGACCTTGACCTGAGAACAAACGTGCAAGGTCTGTGGAACGACCTCGAAGCGCTCCCATCCGATGCTCGCAAGGCCGCACTCGACAACTACATCACGGCGATTGCAGGGATCGTTTCGGAACGAGCAAACTCGAAGTTGTACCTATTGCCGTTAGGCAGCCTGCCTCGTCACGAGCTTGGCGAGGCGATCGCACGAAGAGCGAACCCGGCCATCGCGCTCTATGACATTGACCGCGCCCCTTTTCCGTTGGTCTTCGATCCGGGAGTAGCCTGGCCGGATGGATCCGCCGCAGTTCCGCTCGGCTCCACGAGCGCCGTGCGCACTGGCAAAGCTACGATGCGGCAACAAATCGGCGGAATGGACGAAGCGGAAGCCGCGGCGCTCGACACGATCAAATTCTTCGGGCACAAACCCGGAAGTAAGATCACGACCATGCCCGCGCCCGAGTCCCGGGCGAGGTGGTGGGCGTTGCTTCCGGAGTACGCACGCTTCCACCAGGAATTTTCCACGGCGACGACGACAGGAGAATTCGAGTGGCTGGAAGTGCGTCCCGAGCTAGTCATCTCTGCTCTTTTGAAGTCTTTGGTTCAGCCCGGCTTCGAGATGGTCCCGCGTCGTTCTCGGGTTTCGAAACGTTCCACCGCTCCACATCAAGTGGGTAAAATGCCGCTACCACTTTCGCTCCGACACTTTTGCTCTGATCTGGCAGTCTATTGTTCACGCGACATGGAACGAAGCATTCATGGCTGCCTACATGCGCCGGATACGTGCTTCCTACGATCGGTTGGCTGAAGTTCTCGTTCTATTTCCCACCACTGACGAGGAATTGAACGCGATCTCCGGAAATCGAATGGTCGCACTGATCACGTCCTGGTGGCCTCGCTGGGTAGAGTTCTTCGCGCTCTGTTGGTTTATTCAGGCCCAGGGAGACGACATTCTATTCCCTTTCATCAACGAGACGGTGAATCACAATCTGAGCTTTGTCGGCGCGCCTCCCGCCGATCGGGCCTGGCCCGGTCCCGCTGATTTCATCGCGCCGACTACTCCCGTTCTGAGCGGTGCCTATATGGCCGACGTTGCGAAACTGCGCGAAGCGCTGCTCGCGGCCGGGCTTCGCACCAGAGAAGAGGCCGAGTCCGCGCTGGATGCCGGACAACATCCAGCGATAGCGCAGAACGTGGCGCGAGCACCTCCGGAAATGGCACTGGATGCGCGACCGTGACCTGCTCTTCGAACCGTGGGATACGCGTGGACGTGTCATCGAGACGGCGCTCAAGACCGATCCGCATGCGGTCATGCCTTACGAGCAGAATCTGCAGCGCAATCTCTTCGCGCTGAGCTTCCATTTCGATCTCGCCCAGAGCAGCGGCCGCGCGCTGGGGCTGAATCACGCAGCCCGCTTCGTCCACGACCTGAATGTCGAAAGGGAGAATCATCACGTCCTCTGGCTGAAGTATTCGTATCCGCTGCGACAGCTTGCAGTCGAGATCGAGCGGCGCTTGATCGAATGCGGCAGCCTGGAGAAGGGCGACGTCTTTTTCCTCCAGGCTCCAGAGCTCATTGCAGCCGCGAGGAACCTCCCGGCGCCTCTGCCACCAGATCTCGTTTCAAAGGTGAAAAACCGGCGGAGAGGCTACCTTATCGAAGCCCGGCTTGTCGGCCTGGATGCAGAGCCGGCGCTACCTGAAGATGATTACTACTGATGCCATCACAATCCAGGTTTCTCGTTATTGAAGGTTGTAACGGCGTCGGCAAGAGTACCCTCGCGGAATACCTGTGCGCTCGCACCGGCGCTTTATCGTTTCACTACCCGCCTGAGTTCGTCAGCTTTCGCCGCGAGGTGCATCTTGATGAATGTCTGGCGCCGGTGCCCCGGCTTGCCTACTATCTGGCGGCAACGTTGCATCTGTCGGACCTCGTGCGCACTCAACTCACACAGAGTCATGTCATCTGCGATCGTTATCTGGCCAGTCCTCTGTCGCTGATGATCGGCGAATCGGCGATTGAAGAGACGCAGGCTCGCCACCTGACGGAACCATTCGGATCGTACCTCTGCGTGCCCGACCTGACTCTCCTGCTGACGGCGGAGCACGCCGTCGCCAGCACAAGAATTTACAAGCGTTCGGTCAAGTCGGGCATGCTCACGCCGATTGCGCAAAGGATGGTCGAATCGGAAGAGTTTTTTCACAAAAGGGAAGATGCCTGTCGTCGGTTATCGAAGAGACTAGGCCCCGTGGTGGAGCTGGATTCGACCAACCTCTCGATCGAAGAGATGTGCAACTCCGCATGGTCGTTGTTAGCGCCGAAACTTCACTGGTAGCGGCAGGCTGCCCAAAGCCGCTCCGTAGCGAAAGGCGCTAACGCGGCCGGGAAAAGAACCAGTGCTGCGCAGAGGGATCACTTTCGAAAAACTCAAACAGCTTGGTTGCGACTTTCAACGCGCCCTGCGCGGAGGGGTGGACGCCGTCCGGTTCAAAATCGCTGCGTTCCCAGAGAAGGCCGTCGCTGCGCGGCGTCAAACCATCGGCCCACAGATAAGGACCCCATGAAACCCAGGGCATCGACCGGTCGGGATTCGGCTGGTTGATGCGCTCCTCGATCAACCACTTGACCGCAAATGCGGATTCATACGCGATGGGTTCCGGACTTAAGTCCGTTTCCGAATACCCGCCATAGGTCCGGCTGGAGACGTATATGAGTTTCAGCTGCGGAAACTTCGCTCTGAGAACTTCCACGATCGCACACAACTCCCGCTGCAGAAGCCGAGCCTTTTCTGGAAAACCGCAAGTCTCATAGGCGAGGGCAGCCTTGAGCCACACGACCTGAACCTGGATAGTGGTTACCTTGCAGCGTTGAAGCTGGCGGTCCACGTGTATCCAATAGTCGCCGCCTGGGTCGGCAATCTGGGTTGCGCCCGCTCCGTTCCGAGCCGCATCGATCATAACCAGGCTGGGGTTTTTGCGCACCTCAGCGTCGGCCAGCCGGATGAACCGCGAAAACTCGCGAGACGCGTTGGACATGCCGATGGCGAGCAGGCCGATTTTGCCGGAGGTCGACGGTTTACCGTCTCTGTCCACCGGTTGCACTGTCGCGCCAAGCGCCACTCCCGCCTTTTCGTAAGCGGAGGGGCGTGAGTTTTTTCCATTCGGATAGAGACCGCCGGCAAAGCCGAGATATTGGCCTGATCCAAGATCGGTGAGAGGAGTCACCGATCGCCGTGCCTCTCGGTTACTTTACCGGTGTAACCGTCCACCTCCAACAATTCACCGCCCTGAAAGAGACTGCGGGCGTCTCGAATGCCCACCACGGCAGGTATGCCGCATTCGCGAGCGAGCGTGGTGGCGTGCTGAAGAATCGCGCCTTCCTCGACCACGAGTCCGGCGACTCGCGGGAGTAACGGGGCGAGATGGGGATGGAGGATGCGGATAACGAGAATAGAACCTGCCGGAACAGCCATGACGTCTTCGGCGTTGCGTATCACGTGCGCCTTCCCGCTGGCGCGCCCCGGCGCAGCGGCCAGGCCCGAGTGAACTCTCGTTGAGGCTTCCGCGCTCATAGGCTCCCCAGCATCGTTGCCAGCCGGGTCGAATCGACGCCGTGCAAGGACAAGTAATCGGTGTTTTCCATGTAACGATGACGGCGCATGTGAATCACCGCTGGATCGGCGATTCCCGCAACCAGTTCGTGAATATCGAGGAATAAGAGATCCGCCAGTTGCAACGCCGGGATTTCCTGGCGATATCCCGCCGCCAGCTGCCGCAGGAGCGGAATCATGCCGACATAAAACGCGCGGCGCACATACCAAGTCTCTTGTTCCAGAAAATTCAGCCAAAACCCAAGGACGCGCCTGAGAGCAGCGATTTTCGTCGACCCATCGATAGGAGACCGAGCGACTGCGGGCCTTTTGGCGAAAGCCAAACGCCGGCGAAGTTGTTCAGGATCGACCTCGTTGAAGGCCGAGTGGAGCAACCGGACGACATAATTCGGATCTTCATACCCGGGCGAGTCCCATGCCAGCGGACCGAAACCTGTTTGACGATTGCAGAACTCGCTCACCAGCTGAAAGGCTTCCGGCGACACTCGGGGCCACTCGCGTTGCAATCGTTCCGGGGGGTAGTTGAGGACGCAGCAAGCCTGATACAATGCGAACGTGCTTTCCATGAGTTTGGCGCCGGCGCTCGTCTCGGGAAAGGGCGGCGGCTCCACATCTCCGGCATCCGCGAGAGCGCGGAAGAGGACATCCGGGACAAACTTGCTCAAGATTCCATAGGCCAGGACAAGGGCTATTCTATTCGCGAGATCTTCGGACAATTTCCTGGCCGCGCCATCCAGTGAAGCGCCTGCGCGCGCGGCATTTTCGCTCGCATCAACCAAAGCATCGCAGGCGGCGGCGTGCGTCGTGTGCATGAGTTCGAGAGTTTCCGGTGTGAACCACGAGGACAAAGCTTTACTCAACGCGGCGACCTGCGATCGATCCAAAAAGAGGTCGCCATTTTCATCCAGCCGCGCGGGAAAATCCAACTCGGAAGATAGACCGGGCAAACCAATCGTCGTCGCGGCCCGGGCTGCGTGCCCGAACAGTGAGCGCTGCAAGGGCAGGCCGATGATATGCCGGCGATAGGGCTGCGCGGATTGTGCGGCCGCCTCTGCCATGTTGCTGACTTGCTTGCTCATCCGCCAAGCGAAGGAATCGTCCGGACTGAGTATTGTCAACCAGAAGGACGATTAGTTTACCGTGACCGCCGGAGCTGCCGGCGATTACGCTCAAGCGGTTTGGGTGTAAGTTGAAACCTGTGTCCCGCCTGATTCTCAAATGGGGAAATCCTCCAACCGGTGTGCTGAATGCGCCTGTCTATCTCGCGCAGGCCAACGGCGGGCTGACGATGGCCGAGGCGGCCATCGTGGCGACCGACACCGCTCATGGCCACCAGCATACCCGCGCGCTCTTGGAGGGCGACTACGACATGGGCCACATCGGCGCGCCGCCGCTCATGGCCGCGCTCAGCCGCACCCGAGAGTATGCGCTCGTGGGGACCGGGCTGCTTCGATACCCGCCGCACTCGATGCTGCTTCCAGCCGGCGTCACGCAGCTTGGGGAGATTCGGGGTCAACCGATCGGCATCAGCCGGCGGGGGACTTGCTCGCACAACATTGTCCGCACGCTGCTGGCGCGCGAGGGTATGAATGAATCCCAGGTCCGCATCGTCGAGCTGGGCGGCGGCCCCCAGAACCTCGATTCCATCCGGCGCGCCGAACTGGCCGCGGCAGTCTTGTGGGAGCCCTACACCACCACCGCGATACGGGAGCTGGGCTGGGAGATTTTCGCCACGGGTGCGAGCATGTGGTCTCCTTCGCGCTACTGCACCATGATCTACGCCCGGCGCAGCCTGGTGGACCAGGCTCCCGACTTGGTGATCGCTGTGCTGCGGGCCTACGCCGGTTGGGTTAGGACCGCCCAGCTCGATCAGAAGGCCGCGGCAGAACGAGTGATACGCGAGATGCCCATGGTCCCGGCCGAGGACATTCGCAGCGCCGTTGCTCGTGAGGCGCCGGCCTGGTCTCCGGACACCAGCCTGGATCGTAGTCTTCTCGAGCGCGCGATCAGCGGGCCGGAAGTCCAGTCGGTGCTGGTCGATGGATTCCAGCTCGACGATGTGATCGCCCCCCTAAGCGCTTGAAGTGAAATTCAGCCTGATCGTGGTAGCGGGCAGCAGCGGAGTCGGCAAGAGAACCTTCGCGCGCGCGATGGACGCGTCCCTCTTTCATTTATCTTGCCGCCTTGCCTGACCTCATCCGGCGTTGCCAAGTTCTTGCGCGGTCAGCCGCGGGAAAGCGCCACGAAGGGCCGCGCGCCGCCCTTCCGGTCCGAGCGCCGACATTCCAAGGCGATCCGCGTCCTGCGGGTCATAAGCAACGAGATGAACGGAAATCGGTTCAATGACGGCTCCGGGAAATTTCAACATCAGCGTAACGGTCTCGGCGCCGGCGGCAAGCATCTCGTCGGGAACTCCGAACTGGTAAACGCCAGGCAACAGGTTGCGGTCGATTTCAACAAAGCTCCCGGCTCGATGTTCGCCCAGCTTCCCCTCAACGAGAGGGATCCGCCGCACTTGGGCTTCTCCTTCGCGAATGTAGGCGGCGCTGGAATCCGGAGACCGTGAGCTCAAGCCTGTCCTCCCTGAACGCAGGTCAGTCGCGTCGAGGGCGTGGACGAGCAATATCTTCGACGTGGTTCCTTTCTTCAGTGCGTAGGACATATGTTTTATGTTTCCTTCTTCGGGCTCATCTTTGCGGCCAATTCTTTCTCGGCTTGCTCGCCCAAGGCCAGTTCCATTTCCGTAAAGCGAGGTAATGCCTGGCGAAGAAATTCATGCCGCTTGTGACCGGCCAGGCTCCACACGCCGATACGCTCCGCATCCTGAGGATCGTAGGCGACGAGGTGAATTTCGACCGGCTTGATCACCGTCTCGGGAAAACGAAGCAACAGAACAGCGTGCGCAGAACCTTCCGCAAGCATTTCATCCGGCGCGCCGAATTGATACAACCCCGGCAGCAACTCGGAATCGACTTCAGCCAGGGCGCCCGATCCCCATTCGCCGACACGACCTGCGACGATCGGGACTCGGCGAGCCGAGGAGCCCCCCTCGCGAATGTAGGCTGCGCTGGCGGCGGAAAGATTCCTGGCGAGCCCCGTCTTACCGGACGTGCTCCCGGCAGAGGTGGCATAAACCAGGAGCAGCTTGGACTTTGTTCCAGCTTTTATCGTGTAATTGTGCTCTACCGGCATGAAAATCCTCCTATGAATGCAACTCCGAATATTTAGTCTCAATTGTGTCGTTCGACAACGATGCAAGTGTCGGATCTGGCGAGAGCACACCGCATCCGGACATCTGGCCTGCGATCGCATGCGACATCGGTGGATCATCCACTCCGTGTCTGGATGGGATGCCGGGCGAGAAACTCGGGCTCGAAAAGTTCCTCCAAGACACGGCCGTCCATATCTTCCGGCGCAGGTTGGCCCATGAGGTGCAGGATCGTGGGCGCGAGATCGATCAGCCGGGCGCCTTCGACCTCAATTCCCTTCCGGAAAGGCTTGCCGTGGGCCACCAGAATACCGTCGCGGCGATGGGTTCCTCCCCATTCGTTGGTCGTGAGGGGCTTGTGCTCAATGATTTCGACCGGCGATTTATCCGTGTCCTCCGGAAGACTGGGGCTGGTGGAAAAGAGGCTGGTGTCCCACCAATCGAGGGTCAGATCGGCGGGTTCATCGCGGTAAGGGCCATGAAAGATTTCGTCCCGGCGGAAGACGCGTTTTACGATGGCCTCACCGGTTCGTGGATCTCTTAGCTCGCCGAGCTTTTGCGTGATCAACTTCAGCAACGACTCATATTCACCGTCATCGACGATGCCCGCTGGCCTGACTCCCTTGCGGTTGATCCAGATGCCTGGGGGTGAGGCGAGCACTTCGCTGCAGAAGGCCTTCGTCCGCGACCAGTCGATGTTCGTGTACGAGGTGACAGCGGCTTCCAAGCTTTTTCGCAAAATGGGAAAGGCGTGGGCAAGCTGAATTTTCTGCCGGGAGCTGAGGGAGCTGCGCAGGAAATCGTAGGACCAACGGAGGAGATTCTTCGCGATCTTCTGGGTCGGAGAGTTCTTCGTCTCGATATAGTGGAGAAGACCAAGCTGGGCGAAGAAGCGATTGAGATACAGGACGCGATCGGAGGTGGGGCCGCCGCCATGATCGGAAACGATCAGGACCGCAGTGTCAGACGAGACCTTCTCGAGGATGCGGGCGATTGCGTCGTCCAGCCATTGGTAGACGCGAAAAACAGCGTCGCCGAACTCCTGGGCAGCGCTTGCATCGTAATAATGATGGGTTGGATCCATGTACTGCCAGAAATGATGCTGGACCGTATCGATCGACATGAATGTAAACATCATCACGTCGGCCGGATGCCTCTCGATTAGATAAAGGCTGGCGCGAAGCCACTGGCGGTCGAGGTTCTTCATCTCGTCGAGGACCTGACGCCGACGGGAATCGGTGGACATGAAGCCGAGGAATCGAGGGTCGAGGCGAAATTTTCCGAGGCAGCCTTCCAGCTCGCTGCGGAGCTCCGGCGGATAGATAAAGGGACTATCCTCGGTGGGGGTAGCCATGCCCGAGATCTGAAAGCCATCCAGGTGTTCCGGTGGATAGGTGAAGGGAATGTTCATCGTGCCCACCTTGTAGCCGGCGTCGTTGAGCATCCGCCAAATCGTCGTTGTGCGGCGGGAGCTGGCATCGACGTACCGCAGCGAATACGTCCCCGCCGGCATTTCCATGAATTCAAAGATGCCGTGCTTACCTGGATTTTTTCCTGTCATAAACGAGGTCCAGGCCTGTGGAGTAACCGGCGGCAGGATTGAGGCAAGCCGTCCCGATGCGCCTGCGCTCATCAGGCGTGCAATGTTCGGGAGCTTACCCTCCGCGACCCAGGGGTTAATCAGGTCAAGGGTAGCGGCATCAAGGCCGACAATGAGGAGCTTGACTCTTTTCATTCCACCAGCAGGCAAGCGGTTGCGAAACTACGCGCAACAGTCGAGAACCGGGCCGTCGCGGCCTTCCCTTCCTTCGCGATCCGCTCGGAGGCCCGCCGTTCGTGGGTCGGAAGCTCGGAGTGCTGATGCGCATCCTTGTCAATCGTGAGGAGCGATGGCAGCTCGCCAATGGCGATGCTTCCCGGAGTTTTTTGAGCGAAAAGCGAAGCCGCAAAAAACACCCCCGTCAGGACCAAGGCACAAAATTTCATCCCGCACTTATACCGGGCGCAGCCGGAGACTGCCAAGGATCGATTTCGATTGCGATTTTTTGTCTCCCCAGGCGCGCGCCGGCTGCATAGCCTTTAGCCATGCACGGTCTTGCCATCTTCCTACAGGCTTTCGTTGCCGCCTCAATCTTCTCCGTTTGGGGCGTGCATCATTCCAGTGTGGCCGAGGAAGGTCAAACAGGAAAAGCTGCCGAATTGCAAATTGCCGAGTTGGCTGCGCGATTTCCTGGCGCTTCTCAAGGTCACCGGCGCGATTCTGCTTCTGCTCGGTATCGATCGCCCGCGAGCAGCGATCTTCGGCGGTTTGATGATTTCGCTCCTGATGGCGGCCGCTGTCTTCACCCATTTTCGAGTGAAGAATCCGCCCTTCAAAGCGCTGCTGGCGGCCACGCTCCTCGTCTGTTCGCTTGCCGTGGTCTATCTCAACTACCGCCTCAACTCTCCGACGTAATCCACACCTGCAGTGAACGTCCCACGCCTGGTATCGCAAGACCCCCTAAAATCTAGATACTCGAATAGGCCCGACTAATGGCTTTCCGTCCAGCCGCACGAATCGAAAATAGCGCCGAACCCACCGGCGTTTTAGTTCGGGCTCGCGTTGCTTCCAATTCACGCCTGATTCGGCTCACTTCGGTAGCGTGTGTGTCGACGGCAGCCTGAAAAACCCTTGCTGCGCACTCGTAGAGCGAGATATCAAAGGAGTTCTTCTTTTCAATCAAATCGAGAGTGTCTCGAGCAATATCGGTCTTTTTTGGCCGCCTGCGCGTCACATTGAAGCTCGCATAGCGTTGCAGTTTCCAACCGAATCGGAGCTTCATCAAGGCGAGACTTTCCTCGAAACGCTCAGACAGGCCAACCACACTGAAATACCGAAGCAGGTTCTCTTTCGCCGTTTCATAGATCTCCGGCGTACAAGGTTTCGCATACTCAGCTCCAGCGAGAATTTTGCATTGGACGTTCTCTCTTGGCGAGCGTCGAACAAAATCCTCAAGGCTCCAATTCTCTACTCTGAACTTCCAGTAAAGCGGCTGCAGCTTGTAGCTGCGCATAAAGTAGAAAGACGAAATCACGCGGTCGACCGGTTCGCGCAAAACCGTAATATACGTCGCTGGCTGGGGAAGAATCGCGTGGAGGCCAAACAGCATGTGCCCTTTGAAGATACGTATTCTCTCCAGTCGCTTCTTCGACAGGCGCTGCAAATGCGCCCATGAACGTCTGTAGAAAACCGGATCAATTGAGTACATCTCGAAGAGCGGGTATTCCCATTCAATCAGTCGATTGAGCGTGGACCCGGCCGCCTTTGGGACGTGGAGAAAGATAACGGCCGGTTCACCAACAGCGGCTCGGGTCATAGGTCGAAACTCCGATCACTGGCAGCGGGCCGGACAATTTGTGACAGCAAGCGAGCATGCCACCGTCGCATCACTCCTTGATATTGTGTTGTCAGATTGCAGATATGATTTTGTTTAACAGGAACCTTGCAACGCTCATGCTCGATTGACAAGAGCGTCTCAATATCCCGGGCCTCGGAATAGCATGTAGAATCGTCAAGCCTTCTCTGACTGCGTCCTCTTTCTCGCGGAGAGTTCGCTCAAACAGATTCTTCCCGAACTGATAGAGCTCATCATCCAGACGATTATGCTCCTTTATGAGGTCGACCAACCTTGGTTCGACCATGGGGCGGCTCTTCGAGACTTTCTTATTCTCATAGAACGGGACCTTCCAGCCAAATGTTTTCGAGATGAGGATCAAGCTCTCCTCGAACCGTTCACAAATTCCCACTACGCTAAAGGATTTCGTCAAATTTTCCTTCGCGATGTCTAGTAATCGCTCATCCGCGATGGCCGTATCCTCAACTCCGGCAATGAACCTGCACTGCAAGTTATGGCGATGAGGGAATAGTCGGAGGCAATCTTCCACTCCCAGTCGCTCCCTTTTCAATTTTCGGTGCAGCGGATGAAGCGGCCGGCGCAGAACAAAGTAATAAGCGGAGAGAACCCTGGCCACCGGGTCGCGGAGCATCGTGATATACGTAGCGCCCTGCGGCAGGAATTCATGAATACCGTAGAACAAATGTCCGCGCACCATCCGCAACTGGCGGCGGCGCTTTTCGGGGAGGCGTTTGAATCGGTCCGGCGTCGCCCTGATCCGATAGGGATCCATCGTGAAAATCGCAGAGGGGCTGTATTGCCACTCGATAATCCGGTTAAGGGTTGTTCCCGCGGTTTTGGGAATGTGAAGGAAGATGAGTGCCCTCTGGTCCACCGCGTTGATCATAGAGGCGGGACTTTGCTCGGGCAACTGGTGCTTAAGAGAGGCGAAGGTCGCTACGGCGCAGGCTGACCCCGCCGATCAGGGAGCGTTGTCGGAAAGGGCCGTCAAGAATGGTCCTTTGGGGAGCAGGCCCTTAGATTGCCGAATAGGCTCGATTGATCGCCTTGCGCGCCGCGGCCCGAAGGGAAAAGAGCGTGGAATCAAACGAACCCTGAGAACGAGCGCGGGCTTCGGCCAACCTTTGAGCAATACGCCGGACTTCTTCGGGCTGTTTGCTGACTGCTTCCTCGAACAGTTTTGTTCCCCTTTGGTAGAGGGTGATATCGAAACTGTTTTTCTCCGCGATCAATTCAAGGGTGGCGGCTGAGAGATCGCCTTTTTTCGGCCGTGCACGGGTGACATTGAAACTGGAATAAGACTTGAGCTGCCAGCCAAAGCGCAACTTCATCAGGGCCAGACTTTCTTCAAAGCGCTCGGAAAGTCCGACGACACTGAAATAGCGCGTCAGATTCTCGCTGGCCTTCTCCAGAATCTCCGCCGTACAGGGGGCGTGATACTCCGCTCCAGCGATGACTTTGCATTGGACATTATCGCGCGTGGAGCGCTCGACGAATTCTTCGATCGTCCATTTCTCACGCCGGAACTTCCAATAGAGCGGGTGCAGCTTGTAGGTTCGCATGTAGTAAAAGGCCGAGAGCACCCGCTCGACCGGATCACGCAGGACCGTGATGTAAGTCGCTGGCTGGGGCAGCACTTCGTGCAAACCAAAAAGCATGTGTCCCTTGAACATTCGCGTTTTGCCCAGGCGGCGCTTCGGGAGACGGCGGAGATGCGCGGCTGACCATTCGAACAGCACGGGATCGATCGAATACATTTGGGAGAGCGGATACTCCCATTCGATCAGGCGATTCAGAGTCGTGCCGGCCGTCTTTGGCAGGTGAAGAAAGATCACCGCTTCGTCCGATCCGCCCCTGGGGCGACCGGGCTCATGACCGGGATGTTGTAGCAATTCCTGCTCCGTCTGTTCAGTTGTGCCTGGGCTCATCTTCTCTGCCGGTATTTTCCTTCGGAAATCAGCTTTTTCTTGTAGGCATCGTAGCCCATTTCCCGGGCTTCCCGCCACACTTGTGCAACGGCGCCTGAAGTTTCCTCACTGAAGCCATCGCCGTGCCAAAGCTCCCAATATTCCCCTTTGGCGTGGACAAGATTGAGGGCCGCCATTTCGATCGAGCCCATTCTCTCGTTGGGTGGGGAGAGACCCGCCAGACTCTGGAAGCCGTGATGCGCCCGTTCGCGATACTTCTGCACCAGATCGTATGTCATCATGCCCGTATCCTCCTTGCGTCCCGTGAGCTGGCAATTTTGCAGGCTAAAGCGTTCCGGATACTTGCGCAGTCCGTAGTCGATGATGCGCTCGAGAAAGCTGGTTGGCAGGTCCAACACTTTCGAGAGATGAAGTGAGATTTCCTGGCGCGGAAACGCCTGCGCCCATTCATCCGCAAATTTTTCGTAGACCTCGAGCAAGCGGCTTTGGTAATCACCGAGGGCCCGCCAGTGCATGAGATCAGACGGACTTTTCGGCAGATGCATCTCCGCGCTCATGAAATTAGCGCAAGTGAGAACAACGCTTACACAAAGCGGGTCCTGCGCATAACGCTCACCCAGTTGCTGGATGATCTCTGAGAGGTTGCGCTCGTAGACCGGGTCCCATGGCACCGGCACTCGGACCATTTGGCCGACATTGGCACGGTGAGGATTCCTCACTTGTGACTCCAAAAACCGGGCTCCGTTCGCATAAACAAAGTCAGGTGTGAACGCGCCTGGATGAAGACAGAGTTGGTATTTCGTTTTTGTGTCTCGGAAAACGGCGACAACCTTATCCAGCATACTAAAATCCGGTTTGCCAGCTTCCTTTTCAATCCCATTCCACGGGAAGTGAAGGCAGACTCCGCTCAGGTTATGGCTGGCCCGCAGTTGCGACTCGAATTCATGAAACGCCCCGAGACCATCGGGTAATCGTTGCCCAACCCAGAGGCCCGTTCGGATCGGAGGACCGGGGGCAGCGAAAAGAGGTCTTTCGGCACTCAGGATGAGGGCAAGAAAGCAAGGACAAAGTGCTGTCAGAATTAGACGACTGGAATGATTCATGTCTAAACGAACTGGCTTCTCCAGGTTGTTGTCGCGCTGGCCGTGACCTGCCCGGCGCACCGTTGCCACGCCGCCCGGTTCCTGGAAAACCTCATACCGCTGAAGCGATCTTGTTTATCACGAAGCGGCCAGCGCCCAAAGTGGAGTTGTAGAAGTTCTCGACCGAGCCGGGCTTCGGAAGTTGACGCAAGGCCTCCAATCCTTCCCGGACCGCGGCCTCGTTCTTTCGCAGGCTTTCTGCAAAGAGACTCTTCCCAAAATCGTAGAGTTCCAGATCGAGCCGGTTGTGCTCTCGAATCATTTCGACCGCGCCCGGATCAACCTTCGGCTTGGTCTTGGAGACCTTGCGGTTTTCGTAGAACGGAATTTCCCAGCCGTAGGTCGTCGCCATGAGCATGAGGCTTTCCTCGAAACGCTCCGCGATCCCCACCACGCTGAACGACTTGGCGAGATTCTCCTTCGCAACTTCGAGGAGGCGCTCGTCGCTGGTGCCGTCATTCTTGATTCCGGAGATCATGCTGCATTGCAGGTTTTGGCGCCGCGGCGTCAGGCGAAGAAAGTCCTCCACCCCGATTCGTTCCGTTGTCACCTTGTGGTGCATGGGGTGAAGCGGCCGGCGCTGGATGAAATAATAAGAGGAAAAAAATCTGGCCACCGGTTCACGAAGCATCGTGAAATAGGTCGCGCCCTGAGGGAGAAACTCGTGGACACCGAAATACAAATGCCCACGCACCATTCGCAGGCTCCGGCGGCGCCGCTCGGAAAGCTTCTGCAGCCGCTCGGGCGTGGCCCGAATCCGGTAAGGATCCATGGTGAAGATGGCGAGTGGACTGTATTGCCACTCGATGATGCGGTTGAGCGTCGTTCCCGCCGTCTTCGGGAGGTGGAGAAAAATCACCGCTTTGTCATCCATTGCGCGCATGATAACGGGCATCCCAGATGCGAGCAAACGCCGCTTGGAATCGGCGCTTTCATCGTCACGACGATGCCAAAACCAAAGGGCAGCCGACCACCGTCGGCCGCGCATCTAAACCTGCGCGGGCGCCAGGTTATCGGATGACTGCCCGCGACGCTGGGCCAGGAGCCGCCGCATCGCTGCGCGAGACGCATTGTTCCGCATGAAGTCGCCGTAGACTCGCCCGGCAAAAAGATCGGTGATGTCGTCCTGCGCCGCGCCCGAGACCATCTGCGTAAAGACGAGCGGGTATTCCCAGAATGTATCGATGACGTCCCGGATCGCATCCTGGCCTTCCGTCGTGATCTCTTCGTACTCGACGAAGGGATCGCTCTTCCGCTCTCCATCCTGACCGAGATGTTTCCCAATCGCCTGCGCGGCAAATTCGCCTTCTTTCATCGCGAGAAACACGCCGAAAGAAAAAATCGGATCGGTGAATTGGTGGGAATCCCCGACGCAAATGAACCCCGGCCCCGCATACTTATTCGTGGAGTAGGAGTAGCTTGTAACCGAGCGCACTTCCTCGACGAACGAGGCGTCGACCACGCGTCGACTCAATTCCGGATTCAAACTCAAAATTTCGCGCCGCAGGTATTCCGTTTTGTCGATACCCTGCTTCTTGAAGTAAGCCGCCGGCGCAACCACCCCGACGCTCACGAGATCGGGCTTGAGCGGAATAGTCCACGCCCAATGATCCCTTTCTTTGTAAAAAATGAGGGTGTTGCCCGACGACCTGGACGGTTCCGACCCGGTGTCGAGCGTCATGTTTCCGATTTGCGAGAAAACGCCAATCTGATTTGCGTAGCTCCCCTTTACTTTCGGCCCGGTCACGCCGCGATTGGCGAGGAACGTCGCCTGACCCGAGCAATCGACCAAGACTTCACTGCGCAGATCCTGCAGCACGCCTCCCGGCGTCCGGATTTGCAGGCCGACGACGCGCCCATTTTCCCGCAGCGGTGCGACCGCTTCGCACGACATGTATTCCGCGCCGCGCTCGAGAGCCGCATCCAGCAGCATCTTGTCGAAGCTGCTGCGGGTGACGGACCAGGTCCAGTTCGGTATCATAGCGTTGGTCTCGGGGCAGCGCTTTTTTACCTCCACCCAGAACGGGACGCCCTGTGGATTGTAGACGTTGACGCCGTATTTGATCGGATAATTCTGCGCCACCAGCTGATCATCCAGCGCCAGATTGCGTATCGCATTTCCGCATTCTCCGCTCAGCGATTCGCCAATATGAAAGCGCGGAAAGGATTCACGTTCGACGATGAGAGGCTTGATCCCGGCCTGAATGAGATAAAGCGCTGTGGCAGCTCCCCCTGGACCTCCCCCGATTATGATGACTTCTCTTCTCTTCATTGCTTATCGCGGTTATCGGTAAGCCCGCGGGGCTGGATTACATTTCCATGACATCGTAGTGAAGATTTGGTTTGGACGTCAACGGGTTTCTCACCGAACCATGGCTGCACCAAACCCTAACGTCCCGCACGCCCCGCGCGAGCGCGCGCCCGAGGCTCAGCCCCCCATCGAGCAGCCGTCGTCGGTTGACTTGAGCATACAAATGAGATACGAACGGCATGCTCTCGTTCGTCGAATTTCGATCCGCTAATTCGCCGACGTGGTGACGGCGCCGCAAACCGTCGGATCGTATTATACAGCTATCAAACCTGGATTTTTGGCGCGCCGCAGGATAATTCTCTTTTCGCGATTCATTTCATAAATCCGGAATCCAAAGAGGAACTTCTCGGCCCCTGTTAGATCCACCAACCAATGGCCTACGCTCTACATCAACTTCTCAGCGCCAGCGCCCAACGCCATCCCGACGCGGAAGCGGTCCGGTTGCTCGACCAGGCGATCACCTATGGCGAGCTCGAAAGCAGGAGCAACCAGATCGCGCACGCGCTCATCGCCCATGGAGTGAAGCCGGGCGATCGAGTCGGCATTTACCTGCACAAATCGCCCAACGCCATCGCCAGCATCTTTGGCATCATGAAGACCGGCGCCTGCTATGTCCCGGTCGATGCCAACGCCCCCGGTCCGCGGCTGCTCGAGATCGGCCGCCAATGCAACTTTCGCGCACTCATCACCAGCCACGTTCTGTATCAAAAACTCGACCCCGCCTTCGCCGCTTTTCAAGCGGAGCATCCGATGGGCGCGATCTTTTTTGTCGATCAAACGCCGGAGACCGCAATTCCCCTTCCCACCCTCTCCTACGGCGATGGGCTGGCGGCGCACTCCGCCGAAGAGCCAGGGGTACCGGTGATCGATCACGATCTCGCCTACATCCTTTTCACCTCCGGCTCCACCGGCACGCCCAAGGGGGTCATGCTCTCGCACCTCAATGCTCTCACTTTCGTCAATTGGAGCGTCGCCACCTTCGGCGTGACGGCAGACGATCGCCTCTCGCAACACGCCCCGTTCAACTTTGACCTCTCGGTCTTCGACATTTTCGTTGCGGTCAAAGCGGGCGCCGCGATCTCGCTCGTGCCGGAAGGTCTGGCGGTCTTCCCGCTCCAGCTTTCCGCTTTCATTCAGGATCAAAAGATCACCGTCTGGTATTCCGTGCCGATGGTGCTCACCCTCCTCCAGGCTCGCGGGAAACTGGAGGGGCGCGATCTTTCGGCCTTGCGCTGGATGCTTTTTGCCGGCGAAGTTTTCCCGACCAAACATTTGCGGGCGCTGATGGAAAAGCTGCCCCACCCGCGTTACGCCAACCTCTACGGACCGACGGAAACGAACGTTTGCGCCTGGTACGAGGTGGAACCGCTCTCGCCCGAACAAACGGCCGCCATTCCCATCGGCAAAGCGTGCGCCAACACCGATCTCATCGCCATCGGCGCGGACGGCAAACGCGTGACGACACCGGGCGAAGAAGGCCTGCTCTACGCCCGCGGCTCAACCGTCATGCAGGGGTATTTTGGTCGCCCTGAGAATACCGCGGCCAGCTTTATCCCGAATCCGTTCGCGGTCGGACGCGAGGAGAAACTGTATTGCACCGGCGACTGGGTGACCCCGGACGCAAAGGGCAACTATTTGTTTATCGGGCGCAAGGATCACATGATCAAAACCCGCGGCTACCGCGTCGAGCTGGGCGAGATCGAAGTCGTGATGGTTGCGCACCCTGCGATCGAGGAAGCGGTGGCGCTCCCTATCCCGGACGAAGCCGTAGGCAACACCATCAACGCCGTCGCCACCCTGGCCGACGGCGCGTCGCTCGACTCGGCGGAGCTGAAGCGCCATTGCGCGGAAAAGCTTCCCGCCTACATGGTGCCCGAGAAGATCGAATTCCGAAAATCGCTCCCGCGAACCGACAACGGCAAGATCGATCGGCGCCGGCTCGTAAGCGAACTCACGCCCGCCTCTAAGTAGGAGTGGCCTGAACCCTGGGCAGCAGCACGCTCTGCGCGCGTTCCAAGTCGGCCGGAATCCCGATGTCGATGAAGATTCCCTCCATTACCAATCCGTAGAGCTTGCCGACGGGCAATCTCGGGAAAACATCGCGCTCCAGTGAGATCGCTTGTTTTTCCGGTAAGGTGGCCACGATCTCCTTTCGCAAGAGATAAACGCCGGCGTTGATCAACCCCGGGCCGGTGCGAGTGCCCTTCTCGACAAACTCGGTCACGCGTCCATCCGGGTCCATCGCGACACTTCCGTAGCGCGCGATGTCCGGCACCTGTTGCAAAACCATCACCGCCTCCGCGCTTCCACGCTCAAAGAATTCGCAGGCCGCGTCGAGCTTCCACTCGACAAAGCTGTCGCCATTGAGCACCACCACCGGATCGCTCAAGAGCGACTCGGCCAATTTCAGAGCGCCCCCGGTCCCGAGCGGTTCGGATTCACGAGAATAGCGAATCGTCATCCCGAGAGCAGCACCGTCGCGGAAATAATCTTCGATTTGCTCCGCCATGTAACCGGTTCCGAGAATCACCTCGCGAATGCCCTCTTCCCGCACCTGGCGGAGGAGCAATTCCAGAAACGGCACCCCGGCCACCGGCGCCATCGATTTCGGCCGATCGCTCAGAACTGGCCGCAGCCGCGTCCCGAAACCGCCGCAGAGGATAAAGGCCCGAATCCGTTCAGCTTGTCCGCTCGTCATGGGTGAGCACTAAACGCTGCTCAATCGCATTCGCAAAAATCCATAAATCGGCGTACCCTTCGTTTCGCAATTATGGATCAATTGACCATTCAGGATTTACACGTTTCCATCGCCGACCAGGAGATCATCCGCGGCCTCAGCCTCAGCATTCCGAAGGGCGAAGTGCACGCCATCATGGGCCCGAACGGCTCCGGCAAAAGCACCCTCGCCAAGGTCCTGGCCGGGCATCCGGACTACGTCGTGACCTCCGGTTCTGTCACGATGGATGGCGAAAACATTTTCGAGCTCGAACCCGACGAACGCGCCCGGCACGGCCTCTTCATGGCTTTCCAATACCCGAGTGAAATCCCCGGTGTTACAATCGCCAACTTCCTCCGCGCCGCCGTCCAGGCGCGCCTGCCCGAAGGCGAGGAGCTGGAGGCGACCGATTACTACGCCCGGCTTTACAAGGAGATGGACGCGCTCGGGATGGATCGTTCCTTCACCTCGCGCTCGGTTAATGAAGGCTTCTCCGGCGGCGAGAAAAAGCGGAACGAAATTCTGCAAATGGCGATGCTCGATCCCAAATACGCCGTCCTCGACGAAACCGACAGCGGACTCGACATCGACGCTCTGAAAATCGTCGCCCATGGAGTGAATTCGCTCCGCGGCCCGAAGCGCGGCATCCTCCTCATCACGCATTATCAGCGGCTTTTGAATTACATCGTACCCGATCACGTGCACGTCATGGTGCGGGGGCGCATCGAACTTAGCGGAGGCAAGGATCTGGCCCTCCAGTTGGAAGAAAAGGGCTACGATTGGGTGAAAGACGACGCCGCCGAGCCCGCCCTCGCCTAACGAAAAGGAGACCAAAATGGTTAAGGAAAACACGACTCTCGATATTGAACGCAACCAGGGAAATTTCTTTTACCCGGAAACCCATACCCACGACGCCGGCATCGGGCTGAGCGAAAAAACGATCCATTACATCTCGGATGTAAAACAGGACCCGGATTGGGTGCGGGAATTCCGCCTCAACGCCCTCAAGACGTTTCTCAGCAAGCCGATGCCGACCCATTGGGCGAGCAAGGATCTTGAAGCGATCGTCTTCGACAAGATCCGTTATTACCTGAGCGGCGGCGTGCAGCCGAAGCGCAGTTGGGAAGATGTCCCGGACGACGTCAAACGCACTTTCGAGCGGCTCGGAATCCCGGAGCAGGAACGCAAATTCCTCTCGGGCGTCGAAGCGCAGTTCGACAGCGAAGCGGTCTATTCGAACATCAAGAAAGCGGTCGGCGAACAGGGCGTCATCTTCGTCGGCAGCGCCGAGGGGCTGAAGAATCACCCGGAAATTTTCCGGAAATGGTTCGGCAAAGTCATCCCGACCGGGGACAACAAATTCAGCGCCCTCAACAGCGCCGTTTTCAGCGGCGGCTCCTTCATCTACGTCCCGCCCGGCGTGAAAGTGAAGCACCCGCTTCAGGCCTATTTCCGGATCAACGCCGAGAACTTCGGCCAGTTCGAGCGCACCCTCATCATCGCCGACGAAGGCGCGGAATTGACCTACATGGAAGGCTGCACCGCTCCGAAATTCAACACCGCCACGCTCCACAGCGCGGTCGTCGAGCTGGTCGCGCTCAAGGGCGCCAAGATCCAGTACATCACGGTGCAAAACTGGTCGAACAACGTCTTCAACCTCGTCACCAAACGCGGCCTCGCTCACGAGGAAGCGGAAGTGAAATGGATCGACTGCAACATTGGCTCGCGCCTGACGATGAAGTATCCCGGCGTCGTCATGAAGGGCCGCAAAGCGCGCGGCGAAGTCATTTCGATCGCGCTCGCGGGCGACGGTCAGCACCAGGACACCGGCGCCAAGATGGTGCACGCCGCCGATGAAACGACGAGCAACATCATTTCCAAGAGCATCTCGATCGGCACTGGCCGGGCCACCTACCGCGGCCTCGTCCACGTGCCGAAGCATCTCAAGCACTGCAAAAACAACACTGAGTGCGACGCCCTCCTCATCAACGCCAACAGCCGCACCGACACCTATCCCGCGATCACCGTCCGCGGCACGGGTAACGCCGTGCAGCACGAGGCGAGCGTCAGCCAGGTCAGCGCCGAGCAGATTTTTTACATGCAACAGCGCGGCCTGACCGAAGCCCAGGCCATGAGCCTGAGCGTTAACGGTTTCGTCAACGACCTCGTCCGCCAGTTCCCGATGGAATACTCGGTCGAGCTGAAGCGCCTGATCGAACTTGAGATGGAAGGCTCTGTCGGCTAGGTTTTCGCCCGCAGAATCGGACGCAACCTAACGGCGGTCTCGGACCGCCGTTTGCGTCTCTGCCCGCTATGAGCAACCCGTCAGCTGTCCTCGAAGAAGTCACCACCGTGGCACCAAAAAGGTCTGCCATTCTCGACGGCATCGCCGATCGCGCCGACGAGAAACTGCCGGCTTGGTTTGCCGATGAGCAGCGCTCCGCCTGGACGCAATTCCAGAGCCTGCCCATGCCGGCGCGCAAGGATCAAGCATGGCGTTTTTCGACCGTCAGTGCGCTCGATCTTTCGCCCTATTCCTGCGCGCCAGCCTTGTCGGACGCGGATGGCCGCGAGATTCTCGATCGTTCCATTGGTCTCGATGAAACTTCGGGGCGGCTCGTTTTTGCCGACGATTATTTTCTGGAAGGCGAAGTCCTGAGCGAAAAACTGCGCAAGGCCGGCGTCATTTTTCAGCCGCTCGAGCGGGCGATGATCGAGCACGAGGAACTTTTCCGCCGCCATTTCATGAGCCAGCCGGCCACCCTCGGTTCCGCCAAGTTCGCTGCTCTGCACGAAGCGTTCGTGAGGTCGGGAACTTTTCTTTACGTCCCGCGCGGAGTGGAGATCGAGCTGCCGCTCGAGGTCTTCCATTGGTTGCACGCCGAGAACGCGGCCATTTTCCCGCATACCCTGGTCGTGGCCGAGGATCTCTCCAAGGTCACGCTCGTCGATTATTTTCGCTCGACCGATCGCCAGCGCCCCGGTTTCGCCTGTGGCGTGAACGACCTCATCGTCGGCGCGGGCGCCAAGGTCACCTACATCTGCGCCCAGGACTGGAGCGACAACACTCTCAGCATCCAAATCAATGCCACGACCGTGGCCCGCGATGCGACCGCCTTGAATCTCCATCTTGGCCTCGGGGGAAAATATTCCCGCCTCGAAAGCCTGAGCCGTCTCACCGGCGAGGGTGCGCACAGCGATATGCTGGCGGTCTCGGTCGCCGATGACGCGCAGGAATTCGATGCCCGGACTTTGCAGGACCACGCCTCGCCCCACACCTACAGCGATCTCCTTTTCAAGAACGCCCTCAACGGCCGCGCCCGCAATACTTTTGGCGGACTGATCCGGGTCGAGCCGCACGCGCATTTCACCGATGCCTACCAAAAAGTTCGCAATCTTCTCCTGAGCGACGACGCCGAGGCGAACTCGATGCCTGGCCTCGAGATCATGGCCGATAACGTCAAGTGCAGCCACGGCGCCACTTCCGGGCAGGTCGATGAGGACGAAATGTTTTATCTCCTCGCCCGCGGCATCCCGGCGCCCGTCGCGCGACAGTTGCTCGTCGGCGGTTTTCTCAACGAAGTCCTCGAGCGTCTTCCCGACCGCGTTTTGGTCGAAAAACTCGAGGCGCTGATCGCCGATAAATTCGCGCAGCGCGCGCGTTAATTGTTTGCGTCATTTTCCGGCGGCGGGTATTCTCGCTCCCATGGACGTGAGCGGCACGATCGACAAGATCCTGCACCAAAAGAGCGGCGAGATCTTCATCGTCCACCCCGACGCCACCGTCTACGACGCGATTAAGCTGATGGCGGAGAGAAATGTCGGCGCGCTTCTCGTGAAGGAGAATGACCAATTGGTCGGGATCGTTTCCGAGCGCGATTACTCGCGCAAAGTGATGCTGCGCGGCAAAACTTCGCGCACCAGCACCGTGCGCGAAATCATGACGACAGAGCTGACCACCGCGCATCCACGCGAAACGGTCGAAGACTGCCTGCGTTTCATGACGGAGAAACGCATCCGTCACCTGCCTGTTGTCTGCGATGGGGAAATTCGCGGTGTCATTTCCATCGGCGACCTGGTCAAGGAAGTCATCTCGACCCAAAGCGCCACGCTCGATCAGTTACGCGATTACATCTCCGGCGGCTACCCCTGCTAGGCTAAAGCTGCCAAACGGTTTTTCCCCCGACGATCGTTCGCACGGCGCGGCCTTTTAGCTTCCAGCCGCGGAAGGGCGTGTTCCTTGAGAGCGATTGGAAACTGGATGGATCGACCGTCCACTCCAGCTCCGGGTCGATCAGGGTGACATCGGCAGGCGCGCCTAACGACAAGGTGCCGGCCTCCAGCCCCAGCAATCGGGCCGGATTCACCGTCAGCAGTTCGATCAAGCGCGGGAGACCGATCGTCTTGTGCCGATGGACGAGCAGATCGATGAACAATCCCAACTCCGTTTCCAACCCGACGATGCCAAAGGGCGCCCGATCGAATTCCACCTCCTTCTCAAAGCCGGCGTGCGGCGCGTGGTCGCTCGCCAGGATGTCGAGCGTGCCGTCGGCGATTCCCTCGAGAAGCGCATCGATGTCCTGTTGCGTCCGGAGCGGCGGATTCATTTTGTAATCGGTGTCGAAATTCTGGATCGCCTCGTCCGTCAGGGCGATGTGGTGCGGGCAAACTTCGCCACTGATTTTCACCCCCCGCGCGCGCGCTTCACGCAGGAGCCGCACACTGCCCGCCGCGCTGATGTGCTGGCAATGGAGCCGATGATCGCACAATTCCGCGAGCAAAATATTGCGGGCTACGATCGTCTCTTCGCCCGCCGCCGGCCAACCGGGCAGCCCGAGGAGATTGCTCCAGTAGCCTTCATGGACGACGCCGTGGCCGACGAGGTTGTAATCCTGGCAGTGATCGAGCACCGGCACGCCCACCATCCGCGCATACTCGACCGCGCGGCGCATCAGCTCATTATTCTGAATGCAGTGACCATCGTCCGTAATGGCGACGACTCCGGCCTGGGCCAACGAGCCGATCGGCGCCAGCTCTTCACCCGCGAGATTCTTCGAGATCGCCCCGGTCGGCAAAACCCGCACCCTCGCCACCGCCGCGGCGCGATCCTTGATCCAGGCGATCGTGCTCGGGCTGTCCGCCGCCGGCGAAGTGTTGGGCATGCAGACCACGGTCGTGAATCCGCCCGCCGCCGCCGCTCGCGCCCCCGATTCGATCGTTTCCTTCCAACCGAAACCGGGCTCGCGGAAGTGGACGTGGATATCGATCAAGCCAGGACTAACGATCAGGCCCTGCGCGTCGATCTCTTCGATTTCGGATTTCGGATTTCGGATTTCGGATTTTTTCCCGATCCGACCATCGTTAATCCAGAGATCGCCGACCTCGTCGCGCCCGTTCGCGGGATCGATGATGCGGCCGTTGCGAATGAGGGTCGTCATGGTTTGGCGATTCCTCCGCAGAGGTAGAGAACGGCCATCCGCACGGCGAGACCGTTGGTCACCTGGTTGAGAATCACGCTCTGCGGGCCATCGGCCAGCTCGCTGTCGATCTCGACCCCACGATTGATCGGGCCCGGATGCATGATCAAACAATCCGGTTTCAACAGTTTGGCGCGCTCTTTCGTGAGGCCGAAAAGCCGAATGTATTCTCCGAGACCGGGGAAGTATTCCTTCCGTTGCCGCTCGTGCTGGATGCGGAGCAAATTCACCACATCGGCGCCAGGCAGGACCTCGTCCAGCTTGTGCGAGACCTTTACCCCGAGCTTTTCAAAGGCACGCGGGACGAGTGTGCTCGGTCCGACGAGGGTGATCTCCGCGCCCATTTTCAGGAGCGCGAAAATGTTCGAGCGCGCGACCCGGCTGAAAAGGATGTCGCCGATAATAGCGACCCGCAGTCCCGCCACCTGGCCTTTCTTTTCCCGGATGGTGTAGAGATCAAGCAATCCCTGGGTCGGATGTTCGTGCGCACCGTCGCCGGCGTTGATCACGCTGGCGCTGATCCGGCTGGCGAGGAACTGCGGCGCGCCCGCCGAGCTGTGCCGCAGGACGATGATGTCGGCGTGGTTCGCTTCGAGCACCTTGGCCGTGTCCTTCAGGGTTTCGCCTTTCGTCAGGCTGGAGGCGGAGGCGGTGATGTTGATGATGTCGGCGCTGAGACGCTTGGCCGCGAGTTCGAAGGAGGTTCGGGTCCGGGTGCTCGGCTCGACGAAGAGATTGACCAGCGTTTTGCCTTGGAGGGCGGGAACTTTCTTCACCTCCTGGGTCCCGACCTGTTTGAAGGCGTCGGCCGTTTCCAGAATGAGGTTGATTTCCTCCGCGGAAAGCTCGCGCAGGCCTAACAAGTCCTTTCTTACCCAGCGCGTGGTCATGTCCGGGTAGCGCACGCCTTTGGCGTGCTGGTCGCCGCGTTCCGCGGCGACGAACTTTCTCTAGTGTTGGATCCACCTCGCAGGCTGCCGGAAGGGAAAGTCCGCGACGGTGAAACACCGTCGCCAGCACGCCAGAGGCGTGCGCTACCCGGAGCTTGCTGCGACGCTCGATCGTTCATTCCTTCTCCAGCCAGACGGCGTCGGATTCACCGTCGGTTTCCTGTAAACGCACCCGCACCCGCTCGCCCGGAGCGGTCGGCAAATTCTTCCCGACAAAATCCGGCCGGATCGGCAACTCGCGATGCCCGCGATCGATGAGGGCCGCGAACTGGATGCAGGCCGGACGGCCAAAGGCACCGAGCGCGTCCATCGCCGCGCGACAGGTGCGGCCGGTGAAAAGCACGTCGTCGACGAGGATCACGGTCCGCCCGTCGATGGGCTGCGGGAGCTGCGAAGCCCTCACGACCGGAAGCGCGGCGCGGGTTCCGAAGTCATCGCGGTGCATCGAGACGTCGATCACGCCGGTCGCGATCTGCGTCTTGGCGATCGCCTCGATCTCGACCGCCAGGCGCCTGGCCAGCTCGACGCCGCGTTTTGGAATGCCGAGCAGAACGAGA
The DNA here is from genome assembly GCA_963772915.1 of uncultured Verrucomicrobiae bacterium. GTDB lineage: Bacteria > Verrucomicrobiota > Verrucomicrobiia > Chthoniobacterales > UBA10450 > Palsa-1392. Next base: position 45,497 of record CAVYZI010000008.1, on the reverse strand, counting down.
GCCGAGAGATCGTGATTGCGCTCGATGATTTCGTGCGCGATCCGCCGCAACGCGCTTTGCATGGCCTCCGCGTCGAAAATGCGGGCGGCGTTGGTGTCGTTAGGCTGGTTTGCTTTGGTCATCTTCCTTTGCGACCTCGCGGGATCGCCTTAAAGGAAAAGCGCGAGGAAAATCAGGCCGGGGTCCGGGCCATTTTCGCCTCGCGCATTCTACGGTCGCGCCAACTGGAGCGATGTTTCACAATCCAATCGAGGAGCGCTTTTTCAAAGCCGATGTCAGAACCGGCTTTCTCGCTCTCGATCCATTTGTGTTTCAAAATTTCTTCGCGCTCGGCCAGGAACTCCTTGTAGAGGACCGAGTTTTTTAGAAAGTGCGCGCCCGCGTCTTCGGCAGAATCCGTTCCCATGTTGTCGTTCATTGCCACGGCTCCATTTGCTTTAAGCATTAGACGAACCAGGGAGGTCGGTATTTAGACTGACCCGAGGAAAAATGGCAAGCATTTACGTTGTCGGCAGCGTTTCCCGCAGGTTTTTCGCGATCCGCTGAAATTCGGCGCTGACCGGCGATTCTTTATTCTCGGCCGTGACCGGCATCCCGCGATCGCCGGACTCGCGGGTTGCGATATCGATCGGAATCTGGCCGAGCAAGGGCACCCGAATCCGTTTCGCTTCGCGCTCCCCGCCGCCGCTCCCGAAGATGTCGTAGCGTTTCCCGTCGGAGGGCGAAACGAAGTAGCTCATGTTTTCGATCAAACCGAGCACGGGCACGTTTACTTTTTCGAACATGGCGGAGGCTTTGCGGGCATCGATCAGGGCGACCTCCTGAGGCGTGGTGACGATGATGGCTCCGGAGAGCGCGACGGTTTGCACGATCGTGAGCTGGATGTCGCCCGTCCCGGGCGGAAGATCGAGCACGAGATAATCCAGCTCGCCCCACTCGACCTGTCGCAAGAATTGCTGGGTGTAGCGGGTCACCATTGGCCCGCGCAGGATGGCCGGCGACGCGTCGTCGAGGAGGAACCCCATCGACATCAGGCGCAGTCCGTATTGCTCGATCGGGATGATGCGGTTTTCTTCCGTCGCCATCGGGCGTTCGCGCGAGCCGAACATGAGCGAAATGCTCGGTCCATAAATGTCGCAGTCGCACAAACCGACGGCGGCCTTGGTTTGCTCGAGCGCGACCGCGAGATTGGCCGCGACGGTCGATTTGCCGACCCCGCCCTTGCCGCTCGCGATTGCGACGACGTGTTTGATCCCGGCAATCCTGGTCGCGCCGACTCCGGCCGCACCGCTCCCGGCGGGGGGCGCGTGGATATCGATCCGCACTTTCGCTTCCTCGACTCCGGCGAGGTTGCGCAAGGCATTTTCCGCCTCGTTTTTGATCGTCTGTGGAACCGCCGGGTCGTTCGTGGCGAGGGCCAGCTGGACGGTGACATGGCCGTTCCGGGCCTCGATTCCTTTGACCAGGCCGAAGGAAACGATATCGCGGCTAAACCCCGGATATTTCACCGTCCGGAGCGCTTCTTTAATCTGATCCTCGGAGACTGCCATGGGAGAGGGAAGTTACCGAGCGGGCCGCCGGAGTAAAGGTAACAGCCCGGTTGTAGAGGCGCCGTGTCGGCCGCAGGATTGGAAGATTGCAGACGCCAGAGCGGGCGACACGCCCGCCGCTACACCGGGCAAGCCGGGCGAATCGGGGGGGTATGCGACCTGCTCTTTCACTTCGATGCGTCGAATCAAACTCAGCGGTCGCGAACGCTCCGTCTTAAAAACGATCGGCTTTGCCGAGGCCATCCCCGGAACCCAGGTCCTGGAATATACGCAAATCCAATTGGACGACCTGGCCGATGTCATGAACGCGCTCCTCGCCGCCGGCTACATCGAGAGCAAACCGTATCGGGAACAGGTTACGTCGGAGGAGATCGCGGGGATGGAATTTGAAGTGAACCCCGGCTACGTGCACGAGCTCAGGATCTCGATGCAGCGGTCCTGGGTGTAAGCGCCGAGGCGGTGCAAGCCTGGTCGGGCGAGACTCAGTCGAGCCTGGGGGTAAGCACGGCCGCAGACTCAGGCTCGACGGAGTCTCGCCCCACCAAAGTAGCCAGGCCCGATTATTTCGCCGACTACGCGTTCTGCGCAGCGAGGGCGCGATTCTCTGCGCTGCGTTCGCCGAAAAGCTGGCGAATCACATCTTCGACCGGAAGTTCCTGGACGTTGATATCGGAGACCGAACAGGCGCTGAGCAGTTGCCGGCAGACTTCAGTCACCTTGGCGCGCGGGACCTTGATCTGGACGCTAACCGGTGTCTGCTCGACCACTTCCCCGAAGGTGGAAAAATCGCAGGGCTGATTTTCGGCAAAAGTCAGGCCGATGATCTTGTGTCCTGAGAACCGATCGATGATTGCGCTGAGCGCGCCGTCGAAGAAAATCTTCCCGTGATCGATCACGATCACCCGATCGCAAAGCTCCTCGATGTCCTGCATGTAGTGGCTGGTCAGCATGGTGACGATGCGATGCTCCCGGTTGTAGAGGCGGAGAAACTCCCGCACCCGTTTCTGGCTCACGACGTCGAGACCGATGGTTGGTTCATCGAGAAAAAGAACGCGCGGCTCGTGGATGAGGGCGGAGATGAGCTCCATCTTCATCCGCTCGCCTAACGACAGTTCGCGCACCATCACATTCATCTTGTCCTGCACCTCGAGCAGTTCGCTCAGGCCGCCGACAACTTTTTTGAAGCGGTTGCGGTCGATTCCGTAGATGGCGCGGTTGAGCTCGAGTGATTCCTGCGCGGGCAGGTCCCACCAGAGGGCGTTCTTCTGGCCCATGAGGAGACTGAACTGACGTTTCATCTCATCGCGCCGTTCCCATGGGACAAAGCCAAGCACGCGCGCCTCGCCGGAGGTCGGATTGAGGAGGCCGGAAAGCATTTTGAGGACGGTCGTTTTGCCGGCGCCGTTTGGACCGAGGAAGCCGACCAGCTCGCCCTCCTCGATCGTGAACGAAATATCGTCGGCGGCGCGCGTTTCCTCGTAGCGGCGCCTGACGAGACCCTTGATCGAGCCCCAGAGCCCGCTCTCCTTGCGGTAGGTCCGGTAAACTTTGGTCAGCCCGGAGGCTTCAATCGCACTCATAGCTGAGTTGACATCGAGGTGCTAATTCCATACTAGATTGGTATGCCTGCGACTACCGTAAAGCTAGATTCTGAGCTGCTTCGGGAAATCTCCAAGATCAAATCTCCCAAGCAAACTCTGGCGGCATTTGTCCGGGAAAGTCTCCAGCGCGACATCGAACGACGAAAGCTGCGCGCTGCGGCCGAGACGTATTGCCAGCTCTTGGAGGAGAACGAGGAGGAACGCCGCGAACTGGAGGAATGGGAAGCGGCTCACCTGGCGGCTCATCCCAAACGCCTCCGGCGATGAAGCGGGGCACCATCGTTTGGGTCAACCTGGAGGACACCTCGCCGCCCGAATTTGGAAAGACACGACCGGGGATCGTCATCTCCAACAGTGAGCAAAACAGTATTCTGCAGACGGTTGTAATCGTCCCCCTGTCGTCGCGACCACCAGAAATCTGGCCGCTTCGTCTCAGCGTCGAGTTTCCGAAAAAGAAAATTAGTTTTGCCGTCATCTCGGGTATCCGACAGGTCAGCCGTGCCCGTTTATTGGACGTGGCCGGAATCGCGCCCGCAAAATTTCTCGCAAATCTGAATCGAGCGCTTGCCGCTTACCTCGGGCTCTAGAACTTCCTCAGGCCGCGCTCGGACGCGCCTTATCCGACTGCTTTTTCAGCAGCGGGAGCACCTTTTCCACCAGCGCATCGCTCGTCAGGCCGTGTTTCTGGCGCAGGACCGGGATGTTGCCGTGCTCGATGAATTGGTCGGGCCAGCCGATCCGCACCACCGGGGTGTTGATCATCTGGGTGTGGAGATGCTCCATCACCCCGCAGCCAAATCCATTGTGCAAAACGTGGTCTTCGAGCGTGCATAGCACCTGCACGCTGCGGGCGAAAAACTCCAGGGTGCCGGTATCGAGCGGCTTGATCCAGCGCGGGTTGATGAGCGCGACCGAAACGCCGAGCGCCTCCAGTTTTTGGGCGGCTTCCTGCGCCATTTCGAACATGTTGCCGAGCCCAAAGATGGCGACGTCCTTGCCGTGCTGCACGACTTCGGATTTGCCAATCTCGAGCAGCTTCGGCGTCGCCTTTGGCTTCGCTCCGGTGCCGGCGCCGCGCGGGTAACGAATCGCGATGGGGCCCGAATTGTGATGCACCATCGTCCAGAGCATGTCGACGAACTCGTCTTCATCCTTCGGCTGCATGTGAATGATATTCGGCACGTGCCGCAGGTAGCCGATGTCGAAAAGGCCGTGGTGGGTGGGGCCGTCGTCGCCGCTCAGCCCGGCGCGATCCATGCAAAGGCAGACGTTCAAATTCTGGAGCGCGATGTCGTGAATGATCATGTCGTAGGCGCGCTGCATGAAGGTCGAGTAGATGGTGAGGAACGGCTTCAGCCCCTGGGTGGCGAGGCCGCAGGCGAAGAGCGCGGCGTGTTCCTCCGCGATCCCGACGTCGTAGTAGCGATCGGGATGTTGGGCCTGGAAAAAACCGAGGCCAGTGCCACTCGGCATCGCGCCGGTGATGGCGACGATCTTGCGGTTGGTGTCGGCGAATTTGCCTAACGATTTGCCCAGGATCTCGGAGTAGGTCGGGGTCGGGGCGGGCGCGGTCTCGCCGCTCTCGATTTTGTATTTGCCGAGCCCGTGAAACTTGTCCGGCTTGGCGATGGCCGGTTCGTAGCCCTTGCCTTTTTTGGTCAGGATGTGAAGCAGGACCGGCTCGTCCTGCTTTTTCAGAAACTCGAAAGTGCGGGTGAGGAGCGGGATATCGTGGCCGTCAATCGGACCGTAGTAACGCAATCCCAGTTCCTCGAAAATGACGCTGGGGACGAGGAGATTTTTGACTCCCTCCTCAAACTTGTGCGCGAGGTGGAGCGCGCCCCGACCCGCGATCGCCTTGATGAAACGCCCGGCCTTGTCGTGCAGATGCGCATAGGTCGGGTTGGTCACGATGTTGTTCAGGTAGGCGGCGATCGCCCCGACGTTTTTCGCGATCGACCACTCGTTGTCGTTCAGGACAACGATGAACCGTTTCGTCTCCGACTTGACGTTGTTCAGCGCCTCGTAGCTGATCCCGCAGGTGAGGGCGGCGTCGCCTGCCACGACCACGACGTTCTCATCCCCGCCTGACAAATCGCGTCCGACCGCCATCCCGAGGCCGGCGGAGAGGGCGGTGCCGGCGTGGCCCGCGCCATAGATGTCGTGCTCGCTTTCGGTCCGGAGGAGGAAACCGTTCAGCCCTTCGTATTGCCGCATGGTGTGAATGCGATCGAGCCGGCCGGTCAACATTTTGTGGACGTAACCCTGGTGGCTGACGTCGAAGACAAATTTGTCGTGTGGGGTGGTGAAAACGCGGTGGAGCGCGATCGTCAGCTCGACTACGCCGAGGTTCGGCCCGAGGTGGCCGCCGGTTTTCGAGAGGACCTCGATCAAGGTATCGCGCACTTCCTGCGCGAGCTGCGGGAGACTTTCCTCCGGCAACGCTTTGACGTCGGCCGGGGATTGGATCCCATCGAGCAGGCGGGTTTTTTCCACGGGTGGTGCCTCAGAAGAGACTAACGTCGACATTTTTTGGTTCTCCTTTTGGTTCAGACTCCGCCGCCCGGGTGGAGGCGGCAGACGCAGGGGCAAATTCTTTCACGACCGGCTTGCCGGCGCTGTTGCGGGTGATGATCTCAATTCGTTTCTCGGCCGCGGCCAGACGTTCCTGGCAGACCTGGACCAGCTTCATTCCTTCCTCGTAACGCACGATCAAATCCTCCAGCGGAAGCTCGCCCGATTCCATCTGCTCGACGATCTCCTCCAGCCGTTTCATGGCCTTTTCGAAGTTCGCTTCCGGGGCGGTTTTCTTCGCTTGGTTCGACATTACGGGAAGGGGGCAATTAAGCATAGGCCGCCCAATTAAAAAGCAGGACTTGGCCGAGGTCGAGCCCGCGGAACCCATGGCACACCGGCTGCTAAAGAAGGCTCTGCCCCTCCGTTAGTTACTTCGATGACCTTTCCCAAGCGCATCCTGCTGATCGATCACGCGCCGCATTTAACCGCGCTCGTGGGCTCGGCCCTGGAGGCCACCGGGCGCTACCTCATTCGGCAGGAAAACCATTGCCGGCGCGCGCTTCATTCGGCGCTCCATTTTCAGCCGGACCTGATCCTGGTCGACGCCGCGCCCGAACACCTGGAGCTGGATGAAATCGCGCAACAGATTCACGCCGACCGGGCGCTGCAGGATGTGCCGGTCGTTTGCCTGACGAGTCTGGCGGGCAACGGGCAGATCGGCTCGGTCGGGTTTCTCGGGGGGTATTCCTTTGTCGCGGATCCGTTCCATATCGATGACATGGTGAACTGCATCGCGGAGATCCTGAAAGAAAAGCGCTCGGGGCGAAACGGGTCGTAGAGGTCACTCTCTGAGCGACCCGAGCGCGACCGCGCTGAAGGGAAAGCTTTTTCAGGCAGCCGAGTCAGTCTCGCGCTTCGCCGAGCGGAGCGTCCGCAAACGCTCGGCCGCACTTGTGGGATCGCAATCGTCCGGCAAACTACCTCCCATGCCGAGCCCGATTTCTGTCAAAGATGCATTGTGCAGCACCGCGCCCGCCGAAAATGTTCTGGTGCAGGGATGGGTGCGCACCCGGCGGGATGCGAAGGATTTTTCCTTCCTCGAAGTGAACGACGGCTCCTCCCTGCGCAATCTCCAGATCATCGCGAAGGCCACCTTGCCGAACTACGACGCCGTCCAGCACCTCATCACCGGCGCGTCGATCGCCGCGCGCGGGCCACTCGTGGCGTCGCAAGGCAAAGGGCAAAGCTGGGAGCTGGTCGCCGACTCGCTTGAGATCATCGGGCGGTCGGATGAAAGCTATCCGCTGCAGAAGAAAGGGCACACTCCCGAGTTTCTGCGCGAGATCGCGCACCTCCGGCCGCGCTCCAATCTTTTCGGCTGCGTCTTTCGCGTCCGCAGCCGGCTCGCCTTCGCCATTCACCAGTTTTTCCAGGAGCGCGGCTTCTATTACATCCACACTCCGATCATCACCGGGAGCGACTGCGAAGGGGCCGGCGAATTGTTCCGCGTCACCTCGATCGATCCGGCCAATCCGCCGCGCGTGCCTGACGACGGGATCGATTACGCACAGGATTTTTTCGGGCGCTCCACCTACCTGACGGTGAGCGGACAACTGGAAGCCGAGGCTTTCGCCTGCGCGCTCTCCAAGGTCTACACTTTTGGCCCGACCTTCCGGGCGGAAAACTCCAACACCTCGAGGCACGCGAACGAGTTCTGGATGATCGAGCCGGAGATGGCGTTTTGCGATCTGGAGGGCGACATGGATCTGGCCGAGGAGCTGGTAAAATATCTCGTCCGCGATATCCGAGAAAATTGCCCCGACGAGCTGGGCCTCTTTGCAAAATTCGTCGACAAGGAATTACTCGCCCGGCTCGACTTTGTTCTCGAGCGGCCTTTTCAGCGCCTGAGCTACACCGAGGCGGTCGAGTTGCTGCGGAAGAGCGGGGAAAAATTCGAGTTCCCGGTCGAATACGGCCTCAACCTGCAATCGGAACACGAGCGCTGGCTGACCGAGAAACATTTCAAATCGCCCCTCACGGTTTTCAATTACCCGAGGGAGATTAAGCCGTTCTACATGCGCCTGAACGACGATGGCAAAACCGTCACCGCCATGGACCTGCTCGTGCCCGGGATCGGCGAGATCGTCGGCGGCAGTCAGCGCGAGGAGCGCCTCGATGTCCTGGAGAAAAATCTGCGCCGGCACAACATGAACCTGGCCGATTACAAATGGTACCTCGACCTGCGCCGCTACGGCACCGTCCCGCACGCCGGCTTCGGACTGGGCTTTGAGCGCATGCTCATGTTCGTCACCGGCGTGTCGAACATTCGCGACGTCATTCCCTTCGCGCGCACACCGGGCAGCGCGGAGTTCTAGCGCTTTCTCAGTTCCCGAGTCTTGGCGACGGAGAGAAACTCGTAGAAGCCGTGCAGTCGGGCGAAGTAATAGCCCTCGCGTCCGTCGAGAAAACCGCGCTGCCAGAGGTAGACATAAAGGAAGCGGAGAAGCGGCCGAAAAGGCAGACGCTGGGAGAGCCGCTTGAGCCGGCGCCGTTGCGCGACACGGGCACTTTGCAACTCGCTCGGCGTCCCTTCATCGGCCACGGCGACGCGCGCTTCCCAGTTGGAATAACGATTGTGCTTTTCGACGAAGACTTCGACCGAAGGAAAGGCGTAGTGATCCATCTCGCAGCGCAGCCGCCCGGTCGGCCCCTGCACCACGACGTGCTCGTGCACTTCGTTGTCCCCACTCGCGGTGTCGACGCCGGTCAGTTTTTCGTAGCGGCCTAACGAGTGACGAAAAAGGCGCAGGTTCCAGTTCGGATAATAGGCGTGCCGCAGCCAGCGCCCCATGAACATGAAACGCCGGTTGATCCAGAATCCTGCCGTCGCGCCCGCGCCTCGCGATCGCGGCCCGAAACTCTGCTTCCGCTTCCGGGGGCAGGACTTCGTCGGCATCCAAAATGAAGACCCATTCATTGCGAAAAGGCAGATTCTCGAGCGCCCAGTTTTTCTTCTTCGGCCAGGTGCCGTTGAACTCGAACTGCACAACCCGCGCGCCGTGCTCCTCGGCGATCCGTTGCGAACCGTCGCTGCTCTGCGAATCGACCACGAAAATTTCATCGGCCCAGGCAACCGAGGCGAGGCAGCGAGGCAGGTTTTCCGCCTCGTCTTTGATCGGCACAATGACCGAGACCGGCACTGGTGCGGTTGTTTTATCCACGGCGGAAGGGCACCCTGAAAATCTCAGCACGAACGGAGCCCCGTGAATAGGAAAGAATCAATCCGCCCGCCAAACGGCTCCCAACATTCTGTCATCCCGAGCCGCGCAGACGGCGAGGGACCTCGCAAATGAAATTCACGCGTTCCCCCTGGTGGAAAACTCCCATTACAGTTGAGAGGTCCTTCGCCGCGCTGCGCCGGCTCAGGATGACAATTTGGGAGAGCTCGGGACGACGTCGAAAGGTGCCCGCCGCCGCGGGGCTGGAGCCGTCGTCGTCAATGCTCGCGGCGCTTTCTCGCGGGCCGGCGGGGTGCTTTGACGGGAGCGACCGGCCCGTCGCCCGACGGTGATCGTGGCCGCAGAACCCGGCAGGGGTTTCCCGCTGCGATTACATTTTCCGGCACGTCGTGCGTTACGACCGAACAGGCGCCGACGATGGCCCGCGCCCCGATCGTCACCCCGGGCATGACAAAGGCCCGCGCGCCAACAAAGGCGTCTTCGCCAATCGTGATCCTGGCCACGGCGAGGGGCATGGCGGGATTTGAAAAATCGTGACTCCCGGTGCTCAGATAGGCCTCCTGCGCGACCACGGCCCGCGCGCCAATTTCAATCTCCCCGAGGCTGTAGGCGTTCGCCCGATCGCCCAGGCAGGCCCGATCGTGCAAAGTGAGATTCCACGGAATCGCGATCCGGGCGCGCTGGTGGACAAAAGGCGTTCCGTCAATCTTCGCCTCGAAAACACCCAGCCAAAAGAGCCGCCACGGGTTGGCCGGCTTCGGTGTCCAGACGCAAAAGAGACACCAGCAAAATTCCCACAGCACCCGGGCGAGGCGCTCGCGCAGCGGCCAGGGCGAATCGAATTGCGTGGCCTGGGCGGGATCGACGTTTTGCAGCGGCTCGCTCATTCGTTAGGCGTTATTCTGGCGCAAACTGGCGAAATCTTCCAGATAACGTTGCGCCACCGGCTCGACCTCGAATTGAGCAGCCTGCGCGCGCGCCGCTTCTCCGATCTGGCCGATCCGCTTTTCCCCCAGTTCGAGCAGATCCGTCAGGCGTCGGGCCAGAATCTTTTCCGGCTCCGGCCCGCGATGATCAAAAACAAAACCCGTCACGCCATCGGCAATGTAATCGCGAAAACAGGCAAGGCCGGAAACAAACGGCGCGCAGCCGTGCGCCATCGCTTCGAGAGGCGCGACCGGCAGCGCCTCGCCCGTCTCCGCCACCGAGGGGTAAACGAAGACTAACGAGGAGCGATATTGCTCTGACAATTCCGCAGGATCGAAAATCTTCCCGCGCCATTCCACTTCTGCCCCGGAACGCGCCGCCAGCGCCTGCAGCCGGCGGAGGAACGGCTCGCCTCCGCCGCCGAGATCGACCTCATGCGGTCCGACAATTTTGACTTTCCATTGGGCAAGGATCTCCGGCGGCAGATGAGGCAGGGCGCGGAGGAATAATTCGATCCCTTTCTCCGGATGAATGCGACCGACAAAGAGAATCGTTCGCTCGCGCCCGTCGTTTGAAGTCCGGTCGATCGGGAAAGGGAGCGCGTTGGGAATGACGCGCACCTTCTCCCGGAGTTGCGGCGCCTCGGCCACGATCTCATCAGCGATCGCGCGCGAGACGGCGCAAAGCCGGGCCACATGTCCATACCAGCGCATCTGCCCTTTCGGTCCGCGTTGCACATGCACGTAAACCAGGCCGTAATTTGTTCGCCTAACGAGAAGTGGCAGCCAAAAAGTGTTCGTGACCAGAATGTCGGCCGACGGCAAAATCCGGCGGACCCGCCACGAGTAAAGGAGGTCGAGCCATTTCAACCAAAGAATCGAGCGCGGCTGCCCGTATCCGCGCACCCGCAGATGACGCACGCCCGCGATCTCTTCGCTTGCCGGCAAATCCGGATGGGCGCGCGAGATCTGCACCACCTCGTGACCCTGCCTGACGAATTCCTGGCCGAGCGCGAACCAGACCTTCTCGACCGCGCCGCCGAGGAGCGGCGGGACGGGAAAAAACGCGCCGAGCACGATCGTGATCTTCATCCCTCGCGCGGCGGATTTTGCAGGACGGCGAGAAGAGAATCGACCGCGCGATGGATCTCGAAACGCTCGGCAAAGCAGCGCCGCGCCTGGTGGCTCATCTCCTGCCGTTGCGCGGGCGAAGTCTCGTCCCAGCGCGCGAGCAGGCGCTGCGTCCCGGCGAGGTCGTCCTCCTCGGCGTAGCCGGCGCCGTCCTCCACGATTTCGCGCCAGATGTTGATCTTGTTCGAAAGCAAGACCGGTTTCCCACAGGCGAGCGCCTCGACCACCGCGATCCCGAAATTCTCCTGGTGCGAAGGGAGGATGAACGCTTCCGCGGCGGCCAGCGCGCCCCATTTGCGGTCACCTGTCAGCATGCCGCTGAAGGTGATGCTTTCGCGGGAATTGTTCGTCAGGCTTTGCAGGCGCCGGAGATAATCCTGGTCGGCGCAAGGACCGGCCATAACGAGGTGCAATTTCGGCGAATCGCCCGCCACGGCGGCGAAGGTGCGGAGCAGTTCCTCGCAGCCTTTCTTCTCGTGCAGGCGACCAAGGAAGAGGAGGATCTCCTTCTCGGCCAACTGCGGGAAACTGCGCAAAAATTCTCCGCGCGCGCGGTCGAGATCGACCTCGGGCGCGGCCGTCCCGAAATTCACCACCACCTCGCGGGCGCGATAGAGTGAGAACGATTCCCGGGCCAGGCGGCGCTCTTCCTCCGAGGTAAAGAGGACCGCGGTCGCGTCGCGCAGGACGCGATACTCCGCCCACGGCCAGTAGAGCCATTTCTTGAGATGCTTGAGCGGATAGGTGCGCTTGAACCACGGATCGAGCATCCCGTGCGGGAAAACGAACCAGGGCGTGGCGGTCTTATGCAGCGCGCGCCAGACACCGAAGCTCGGATAATTCCAAATCCCGTGCACGACGACGGCGTCGAAACCCGCCCGTCGTTCTTTCAACCACGGGACGAAGCGCGGCGCATAGCCATAACTCCCGCGGCCCGGCCCGAGGGCGTGCACATTACCCGGAAATTCCCGCACACCTGGCGCCTCCGGCGCGTCGAGCGAAACCACTTCCACCGTGTGTCCGCGTTGCGCGAGGACAAGCGACGATTGCCGGACAAATTCGAGCGGCCCGCCAATCGCCGGGTCGAGCGAATGAATGCAGAACAGAATTTTCATCCCGGGAATGGCTGGCGCAGTGCATCAGAAGACGCGGGACCGCTGCGATAGAGCTTGGACATGCGGAAGCATGTCCCTCCGGAGGGACGCGCTTCCGCGCGTCCAGTCTCTTGTCGACGCCCGGCGGTCTCGTTCAAGTGATCCATGGGACTAGACGGCCGCGCCGAGAGAGCGATAGAGCGCGAGATACTGGCTAATCATTTTCTCGACCGGGAAGCGCTGCACGTTGCGCAGACCTTTTTCGCTCCAGCGGGCCCGCTCCGCCGGATCGGTCAGGCGGAGAAGGGCACGGGCCATGGCGGCTTCGTCCTCGAGGTCGGCGGTGAGGGCGGCCTCGCCCCCAACTTCCGACATCGGCTCGCGATCGCTGCAAATGACCGGACAACCGCAGGCCTGGGCCTCAATGATCGGCCAGCCGAAGCCTTCAAAACGCGACGGGTAGAGCAGGACGAGGGCGGAACTGTAGAGCGCTTCCAAGAGTTCGTTAGGCACCTCCTCGACCTCGACGATCCGCTCCGCGAGGCTGAGCTCTTTGCCTAACGAGCGGAGCTCCGGAGTCAGTTTCTGGCCGGCGAATACCATCTGGCCGGGCCACTCCTTTTGCGCGCGGGCGAAAATGCGCAGGACGCCGGCGCGATTCTTCATCCGCAAATTCGAACCGACATGGAGAGCAAAGGGACGGTCCAGATCGAGCCCGGGGAGACGGGAGAGATGGGCGCGCGCCACCTCCGGCGCCTGTTTGCGATAGGGATAATTGAGGCCATGCGGAATAAGGAGGAGCTGCGGCCGGCCCTTCCTCTGCCCGACGATCCGCTGCGCATCGCGCAAGGTCGCGGACGAGACACAGGCGACGGCGCTCACTTTGCGCAGGCTGGCCACGATCCAGCGCTGCAAGTATTTCCCCGTGGCGGAAGCGGGGAAGTCGCTTATCTCCCCCAGCGCACCGCGGACCGCGAGAAGATCGTGGCAAGTGACGACGACGGGAAGATTCCCCGCCTGGGCTTGGTACATGGCGTTGCTGTGATCGCAGATGTGAACGAGGCCGACCCCGGCGGAAAGCTTCCGTTTAAGTTGGCGCGGGAAGAGGACGAACTTGTCGAGATAGGCGAGCCATTTCGCGACGAACCGCCCCGCGAATCGGATCCGGCCGAAATACGGCTGGGGAAAAATCAGCTCGGCCGGAACCCCGGCGGCGGTGAGATGGTGCAGCATCATGGTCGCGAAACGCCGCATACTCTGCTGCTGATCGGCCGGGTAGTTACCGATCAGGAGGACCATGGACAGAATGCGAACGCCGGATCGAGCCGTGCAATCGCTCGGCATATTTCGAGCGGCGGTGGACGCGTTGTTGCGCCGGCGGTGAATCGTCGGACGAAGACTCCGACTCTATCGCAGGCACCGGCTTGGGCGTTCCGGCCGCCAAGCACAAGCCCGCCAAAACAACGGTAAAACCGAGGCTGGTCGGTTGCCCAAAGGGGCCTTGCAGGACAAGGAAAATCCCGGCGCTGAAAAGAAGCATGGGGAGCGTATTTCCCGCCCACGTTTGGCGGACGGCAAAGAATCCGAGTTTGAGGGCGAGAGCAAAGCGCCAGAGGAGAAAGGCCAGACCGAGAATCGGGCCGCTCTCGAGCAGGATGCGCGGCCATTCATTTTCGGCCAGGAGGAAGCCCGCTTCGCCGGTAAGAAAACTCGCGCCGCCACTCGTGCCGACGCCGAGCCCGTAGCCGCCTAACGGAATGCTCGGAAGGCTGCGCAGACCTTCGCTGAAGCCGTAGATGGTACGGCTGATCAGCCCGCCGACGACCGAGGAATCGGTGATCTCGGCCGACTCCACGAAGCGATCGGAAAGTATTCCGAGACCCTCCTGAACAATTGGCACGTAACTGAGCGCCCACAGCACCGCGACCGCGAGCAGCAGATGACGCCCAAATTTGTTCACGAGGCTGGGGCGAAGGGCGAGAATGGCGGCGAGCGAGGCGACCACGAGGAGGACGGCGAGGACGGTCGAGCGGCTCCCGGAGACGGCGATGCCGAGGAGCAGACCAGCGCCCGAGCCATAGAGCAGCCACGTTCGGTAAGGGAGTTTTTCGAGAACGGCGTGGAGGAGAAAGGCCGCGACCGCGCTCAAGTAATAGACCGTGCCCGAGACGAACGAAAAAATACCGGGCGGCCGAATTTTCCCGCCGCCCGCCTGGATTTGCATCCCCTCGCCGCCGCCGGCGACGGTATTGATAAAGGCATCGGGGCTGGAGGCAAACTGCAGCGCCATGAGCAAAGCCATCGGAATCATCCCCACCATCGTCCACCAGCCGATGCGCTTGACGTCCTCGCGATCGAGCACGGCCGGGATGATGAAAATGAGCGGGAGATGGAGAAAATCCGAGCGCACGCCGTAGCCGGTCACGAGGATGATCGAGTGCAGCGGGTAGACCGGGAGGAGAACGATGATCCCCGTCGCCCAGGACAAAATGGCGATGATGAACAGCGCCACGACATAGATGTTGAACGGGAAAAGGCGGGCGCGCAGAGCCAAAACGTAAATGGCCACCACCACCGGATCGCGCACGAGCAGGAGCGGAGCGGACAATTGCGGGACGATCCATTTGCGCAAGGCGCCCTCGAAAATCAGGAGCAAAAGATAAAGCCAGACGAGGCGGCGGAGATCGCGGATCGTCGTCGTGGCGTCGAAAACCTTGGGGAGATGCGGGGACGCAGCGGCGGTCGGCCGATCGAGGAGGTCTTTCATGGCTCGACGCTCCTACCCACCACTTCTCGTGCCAGTTGCGCGAGGCGCTGGCGATAATTTTCCCAGGTATAATCGAGCACTTTGCTCCGGGCCGCGGCTTGCATGGTCGTGCAGCCGCTCCCGGTCGCGCGCGCAGAAGCGCGAGCTTTTCCTCGATCGCAGCGGAGGAGCGAATCGGCACGAGAAAGCCATCGCGGCCGTCGCTCATCAAATCGGGCCCGGCGGTGTGGGGCGTGGTGATCACAACCAAGCCTTGCCCCATCGCTTCCGCCATGACCAGTCCGAAACCTTCGTGCAACGAAGGCAGGACGAGGACATCATGGCGCGACATTTCCTGCAAAAGCTCGTCATGGGGAAGAGAGGGGATCCAGCGGTATTTGTCGAGCAGGGAGGGGGCGGGAACCGCGGCGCTGACGCGTCGGCCGATGAGGGTGAACTCGATTTCATCTCCGAACGGCGCGACCGCCTCGAGCAGGTAGCCGAGGCCTTTGGCCTGACTGAGCGCCCCGACAAAAAGGACCCGCAACTTGCCGTTCGCCGGGCGCGCCAGCGGCACCTGGCCCGGGTAAATTCCGTAGGGGACCACCTGCACCGGCGCCTTGAGGGTCGGCGCGTGGGCGAGGCTCTCTTGCGCAAAACTGCTGGCCGTAATCACGAGATCGGCCAGGGCCAGTTCTTCATCTTTTCGCGCCAGCTTTTCCTCGCTGTCGGCGAGCGCGCCAAGAGTGGAGGCCCACTCCGGATGGAGCTCCGCTTCCTCGGTTTGATATTGCCGCACCAACCGCCAATGGACGATCGGATGCTCGTAGATGCACTTCAGCCCGTGCCCCTTGGCGGCGCGAAAAGTCGCGCGGGCTCCGCCATCGTAGGCATAGACCGCTTTGATCGTTAGGCCGGATCTCAGCCGCGCCGCCACCCGCCGATCAAGCGAAGCGTAAACCGCGTCCACGCTCAAGGGAGCGCGTTCATCCTGCGTCAGCCAGTGCCGGCCAAGTTTCCCGGCGATTTGCCGGCCCCATTCCCGCGCCGGATGCGTCCGGATAAACGGAGCCAGTTCGGCGGGGAAAGAGCGCCGGCGCAGTTCATTCTGGAGACCGGGGGCCCAGCCTAACGAACGGTCGAGCCAGCCCTCCTGCCGCCAGTTGATGCCGGTCCAGAATTCCGCGAGCAAGCCGGCTTCGGCGAGGGCGAGGGCGGCTTGCCGCACATTCTGGTTGGCGGTGGGATGTGAGAGAAGAATCACGCGAGCCTCGAACGAAAAAGCGCCAGATACGCCTCGGCGATCGCGCCCGGATGAAACTTTGGCAGATGCTGCGGGGCGCAGGCGAGCAAATCCTGCCGCTCGTTAGGGCGGCGGAGCAGATGCTCGAGCGCCTGCGCCAGCGCTTCGCTGTCGCCATTCGGAAAAGTCACACCACAGGGGCCGATCGCTTCCGGCAACCCGCCGCCGCGCGAGCCGACCACGACGCAGCCGCAGGCGATTCCTTCCAAGGCCACCACGCCGAAGGGTTCATCATAACGCGAGGGGACCACCAAAATCTTGTGGCGCTGCAGCAGCTCGACCAGCTCCGCGCCGCGCTGCGGGCCGGCGAAAGTCACCTGCCCGCTCAACTTCAGCCGCTCGGCCAACTGTTGCATCGCACTTTCTTCCGGGCCCGCACCGACAATCGTGAGCCGAGGGACGAGCGCGCGCTCCCGCAGGAGCGCGAGCGCTTCGAGCAATAGGTCGACCCCTTTTTCGGAAACGAGCCGGCCGAGAAAGATCAGCTCGCCCGGTCGTTCCGTCGCCGGAGCGGGGTTGAGGAATTTCCGCGCGTCATAAGGATTGGGAATGATGGTCGACTCGGTGGCGAAACAAGCCGCGACCGCACGGCTGATAGCCACGCTCGTCGTCCGCTCGACGAGGGCGAGCTTCACTCTTTGCGCCAGATCGATCCCGGCCGCCTTCCGGCAATAAGAGCCCTGGTGGGTAATGATGACCGGACGCCGCATCAGCGCGGCGGGCCAGAGGGTGCGCAGGCTGAGGTTGTTTTGCCAGTAGACATCAGACCAGCGGAGCGCGCGCAGGATTTCGCCTAACGACGGTTGGCGGACAACCGGGTAGGGAAATTTTTCGCCGCTTTCGTCCGGCGTCTGGGTCAGAAGCATGACCTCGTGACCGAGCCGGAGAAACTCCTCCGCGAGCAAAGCCGCGACCGTTTCGATGCCGCCGATGCTCGGGGCAAAGGCGTGGGATGAGATGAGAATTTTCACGGCGCGAGCGGCGGGGCGGTGGAAAAATCATCCGCAGAGCCGAGGGCGGCGGCAACGGTCGAGGCGAGATGGGAGGAACAGGCGTGGCGCTGATACCAGGCGTAGATCGATTGCGCGACGGCCGCCCGCTCGGCTTCCGTGGGGAGATTTTGGCCCGTGGCGGAGATGAAATAAGGCCCGGGCAATCGATCCGTTCCGAGGGCGACGGGGGCGCCGGAATGAGGCGTCACGGGAATGACGCCGTGGGCGCAGAAGGCGGCAAAGGAACTCGATTTCAAAATCGCCGGAAGCGGGACATCGGGGTGGACGAAATAATCCAGCCAGGCAAAAGCGCAGCTCGCCAAAATCTCCGAAGCCGCTTCCGCCTCCACCTCCGGATGGTAATGAGTTGCGATTTTCGTTAGGCCAGACAAGCTCGCGCGCGTCCGGGCGCTCTCCGCGCCCCCCACGACAAAGAGCTCGCGAGGTGCAATCGCCGGGTCGATGCGCTCCACGCAATCGAGAAACGACCGCAACGAGCGCTCAATCAGTTCGCTCCGGCCGCAAATGATCCAGCGATGCGGATCACGCGCGGCGATTTCGTCCGGGACCAGATTCGGTTCGCCGAAATTCGACAAGACGGGATGGACCATGATCCGCGCCCCGGGGGCGAGGCGCTGCAATTGCACGCGCGAGACTTCGCTGCTCACGAGCATGACATTGGAGATTTGCGCGATCTGGCGGGCGATTCGCATCTGGAGGGGGCGCAGCCAGAAAGCGCTCTGCCGCCATGAACCCGAAGCGTAAAGCTCGTGGAAAATGGTGAGGAGTTTCCCGGAAGACTTCAGATCGCGGAGGAGCCGCGGGAGCCAGAGGGGGATGCCGCGCCGATCGTAGCCGTAGTTCACATAGTGCAGAATGATTTCTCCCGCCCGCAGTTCACGGGCGACGCTCCGCAGGGGCGACCGAACCGGAAAACCCGCGACGGTTTCGGTCCGGGAAGAAGGCGAGGCCGCGACAAAAGTGGTCTCCAGCCCATGGGCTGCGCGCAAACGAGAGGCGAGGGTGTGGGCGTTATCGCCCACCCCGTCATGGCCGCCGCCGGGGGCCTGGGGGACGATCTGAAGAATGGAGCGACCGTTATTCAAAGCGTCGGATTCGGTTGGCCTAACGACTCAAGAGCGGCTCGATATTCTTCGATCGTTTCGCGCGCGATCTCCGGCCAGCGATAACTCTGCGCCATGGCGACGCAGGCCGCGGACAGTTTCTCGTAGTCCGGCGCGCTCAGGCTGAGCAGTTCCGCAGCGCGGGCGGCCAGCGCCTCGGGTTCGCCGACCGGCGTGAGCAGGCGGTCGCATTGCTTTTGCAGAATCTGCCGCGGACCAGGCACATCATAGGCGACGGTGGGCAATCCCGCGGCCAGTTGTTCGAGCACGGCGAAGCCAAAGCCCTCGATGTAGCTCGGAAACAAGCCGATCGTGCAATTCGCGAGCAGCGCCGGCAATTCGGCTTCAGCAAAGGTCGTGCGGCAGGAAATCCCGTCGGTCGATCCGAGGTCGGCGCGCACCACACTTTCCTCAAACATGGTGCCGAGAAAAAGGAAACGCGCCTCGGGATGATGTTGCCGAAGGGCGGTGATGATCGAGGGCCAATCGTAGGCGCCTTTGCGCGGGCTCCACATACCGAGGAAGCAAACCGTCTTGTTGCGCTGACGCTGGAGGGGTGGCGCGGCGGCGCGCGCGAGCGAGGCGCGGAACTCCTCCGTCAGCCCGTAAGGCTGCACGATCGCGCGGGCCCGGGGTGCCGGGTCGCGCCCCAACTCGAGGCGCTCATCTTCGCTCGGCACGTTGAGCAGGTCGCAGTGCCGGACGGATCGTTCCGAATCCACCCAGACCCGCCATTCGAGGAAGCGATGAAAGAGACGGCCGAACCAGCGGCCTTGCGTTTGGTTGGGCCAGAGTATGCGCGCCTGTCGATTAAATTGATCGTAAAGCCGGTAGAGCCCGACCGAGCGCGCGACGAGCAATCCCCGGAAGCCGAGCGAGCTTTTCTCGAATGGCAGCATGCCGATCAGGCAATCAATCACATCGAAACGATTGGCGTTGCGTCGCACATAATCCCGGGCCCGCGCGGGAAAAAGAACCAACCGCAGGGCGGAGCCGGCGCGGGAGCGGGCGGGCCGGGGGTAGGCATCGGTCAGGCAAAATTTCTCCACCGTGTGCCCGGCGCTCGTCCATTCGCGGGCCAATTCAATCCAGACCCGGGAGGCACCGAGACGCGCATCCCAGGGGAGATTCACGATCACAAGGATGCGGAGCGGTTTTGTCGTGCTGCGGCCGCTTTCCAAGGCGCGAGATGAAACCCGCTCGGGAGCATTTTGCCCGGCCGCCAGGGTCCGGTGAAATCCGCGATAGCTCAGGCCGATGTTGAGGAGCAGACTCGGGCACAGGGAGATGAGGTTGAAGATGAGCACGCCGCTCACACTTGAGAAATCGGTAAAGGGGATGAGGACGAGCTGCGTTCCGATCGTGAGGGGAACGTAGAGCCACGAGCCGACTATCCAGGCGCGGGAGGCGTTCAGCGTCCAGAGAGTGGCCGCCAGGATGCCAACGACGGCGCCGCCCACGATGAGAAGGAGTTCGTGCTGCAGATGGGCGTATTTGTCTCCGAGAATGAAAAGGAATTGGTTAGGCAACAAGGCTGCGCCCAGCAGGACGAGCAGGCCGAAAGCCGCCACCGCCCCGACGATAGCCGCGTAAAGCCAGCGGAGCCGGCGCGGCTCCTGGCAACGCGCGAAAGCGGGAGCAAAGATGTTGCTGATGAGATTGCCTACCAGGGTAAAGATCATGGCGAGACGCCCGAGCGCTCCGACTTCGGCGATGGCCCCGGCCCTATGACCAAAGATGGTGATGAGGAAAATGGTGATCTGCCCCTGAAAGCAAAAAAAGAGCGCGTTCGCGGCCTGGTTGCGGATGAAGCCGAGCATCGCTTTTCGGTCTTCGGGGTTCTCCTTCGCCTCGAGATCGACCACGCCCGCGACATAATGACGGAGGAGGAGATATTGCAGGAGGAGAGTGCTGGAACCGACGAGCACCGCGAGGCCGGCGTTGAGAAAAACCAGCGTCAGGCCAATGAGCACGATGAGCCGGGCGAGCGAGCCGGTGAAATCGATCTTCTGGATGAGCGCGATGTCGGAGCGCAACCGGGGCACGACATCGAGCACCCCGAGCGACAACTGCACAAACAAGCCGCCGAGAATGGCCGCGATCAGGAGCATGGCGTAGACAACCGGCGCGCCATTTTTCACCAGCATGTAATAGAGCAATGGGGTCACTCCGAGGATGGAGACGGCCCCCAGCTTGCGGCGGAGTTTCAGGCCGGTGTTGATCAATTCTCCGAAGCGATGGCCATCCTGCCAGACGCGGCCACCGATCGAGATCATCCCGATGCTAATCCCGATATCCGCGAGGACGTTGAGCGTGCCCTGCATCGTGTTCGCGATCGTGAAGAGGGCATACTCATGTTGCTCCATTCGCCTGATGAGGAGGATGCCGGAGGCAAATCCAATCAGCTGCACGAGCACCTGGACGAAGGCAAAACGCCCGACGCGCCGGGCGAAGAGAAGGGGATGGTCCGTCGCGAACGGATCGGAACTGGTCGCCGAAGCTGCCGGTGGCGAGAAAATCATGAGGCGAGGCCAACCCTAGCGACGGGCCATCTCGCCCGCCAACCCGTTCTTGCGGGCTCCGCCGTTAGACCCGAGGAATCTGTTTTTCTCCCGCCGGCTGCAACGTTCCCTCGCTCGCGGGCGGTGTGTTGTAGTATTCCGCGTATTGGTAGTAGTAATACTCCGGCAGCGAAGTGTCGACGTAGTTGAGGATGACGCCCGGGACGTTGACCTGCCGGTTGTAAAGCAACTCGAGGGACTTTCTCGTCAGACGCGCAGAGGTGTAGGAGAGCCGGACGACGAAAAGGGTGGCGTCGATTTTCGGGGCGAGACTGGTGGTGTCATCCGCCGCCAGGACGGGTGAGCTGTCGATGATGATGTAGTCGTAGTGATTGTAGATGTCCTTGAGGAAGGCGTCGGTCGATTCGCGCAGAAGATGCTCGCTCGGCTGGGAAAGGGTGCTGCCGCGGGGCAGAACGAAAAGGCTGGAGAGAGAAGTCGGCACCACCACTTCGCGCCAGTTTACTTCCCCTTTGAGGACTTCGGCGAAACCGATCCGGGAATGAATGTCGAAGGCTTCGCGGAGCGCGCCGCGGCGCAGGTCGCCGTCGATCAGGAGCGTTTTGGCGCCGGAGAGGGCCATTGTAATCGCGAGGTTGGAAGAAATGGTCGATTTGCCTTCGTTAGGCACGGCGCTCGTGACGAGGAGGGTTTTGGGGCGGGGCCCTTCGTAGGGCATGAAGAAGATCGACGAGCGGACGTTGCGATAGGACTCGGCGAAGACGTGGCGCGCATCATCCGGCTGGAGCAAGGTGATCTTGCCCTTGGCTTTCTCTTTTGGAATCTGGCCGAGAATGTTTTCGGTGAAGTAATATTGGAATTCGCTGAAGGAAGCCATCCGGTCATCGATCCGATCGAGCAGGATGAGAATGGCGAAACCGACGAATAAGCCAAAACCGAAGCCAACGAGCAGGCTCATGACGAGGCCGGGCCGGACCGAGACCGGCGGGGTGGCGTTTTCCATGATGCCGACCTGGTCGCCGGTATCGACCACCTGCGAGACGCCGACGTCTTTCAGATTGTTCGTGAGGCGATCGTAGAGCGTTTTCTGCCGGTCGACCTTGCCTTTGACGCGATTGAACTGGGCGAGCTGCTGGCTGAGATCGAGCGCCTTCTTTTCCCATTCCTTGATGTTGGTCTGCAGATTTTCCATCTGCTTGCCGATCGATTTGCGGCGGGTATCGAGTTTTTCGACCGCGTCCTGCCGGTAAAGCTGGATGAGTTTTTCCTGCTTATCGATCTCGTCGTTCAGCTTGATGATCTTCGGATGCTTCGGCCGCAGGTCTTTCGAGAGCGTATCGCGTTCCGCTTTCAATAACTGCACCGCCTGCCTGGCTTTGAGATATTCGCCCTCCGGTCCGAAGTCGGCGAAAGCCATCCCCTCACCGCCCGGCGAACTGGTCCCGGTCTCGCCCGGCTTGGGCACAGCCTGCTGGCGATCGAGGTTTTGGTCGAGATCGAGCAGGCGGAGCAAGTCATACTCCGTCTTGAGCCGCGCATACTCCTGATTCAATTTTACGAGATAGGCGGCGGCGCTGTTTCCTTCCTCCTGAATGAAGCCAATGTTGTGTTCCTTCTGGAACTCGAGCATTTCGTCTTCGCCTTTGCGCAGATCTTTCTCGACCTGGATCAACTGTTCCGTGATCGCGGTCGTGACGTGGCTGCCTTGATCGGCGCGCATGCTTTTTTTCACGTCGAGATACTTCTGCATGATGGCGTTGAGATAAGCCTGGGTGTAATCGGGCGAGGAGCCGATCGCCTCCAGCTCAAAAATCGAAGTCCGTGGCCGCTGCGTCACCTGAAGATCGATCTTGACCGGCTGCAACTCGGGATGAGTGGCGCGGACGAGCGCCTTGGCCCCATCGCGCACCTCGTCGCTTTCCATGAGCTGAATCTGGGTGCCGTAAAAGTTACTGCTGTCTTCGCTGAAGACGGCGTTCTGCCCGAGATTGAGCTTGCCCGCCAGCATCATCTTGCTCGTGGAGAGGAACGCATTCGGCGCCTGGAAAATCATCCACGCGCCGGCGAAAACACCGAGGCAGGTGGTGAGGAGCAAAATCCACCAGCGCCGACGAAGAAGTAACTTGTAGCGATGAGCACGAGTCACGATCGCAGTCATGATCGTGGCCGGCGATGAACGTTCAGGAGCTGGATTCGGCATAACTAGAAATTGACCAGCCGCTGCGGGACGTAGATCTGGTCATCGGGCCGGAGGACGACGTCATCTTCGGTATGGCCCTGTTCAATGACGCGCTTGAGATCGACGACCAAGTCTTTGCCGTCCTTGCGCGTGACTTTCACTTTGCGCTTGTCGGCGAAATCGCCAAAGCCACCGGCGCGAATCACGGCCTTGCTCACGGTATAGGTCTCGTCCGTCGGAATCTCCTGCGGGCCCTGGTCTTTGACCGCGCCATAGACGTATACCTTGCCGCGCGATTTTTCGCTTACCCGATCAACCGCCAGGATGACGGTAGCGTGATAATAGTACTCCTTCTCGAGCGCATTTTTGATGTTGTAGGCCAGTTCGCGGCAGGTCTTGCCCTGGGCAGGAACGAGGCCGATGTAAGGCACCTCCAGCTCCCCGTTGTCGTTGACGCGGAGCCGCTGTGATTGGTTATCGCGATCTTCCACCACGCGAAAGCTGACGAAGTCATCCGTGCCGAGGCGTTTCTTGTCGTCCAGCACCGCCATCGAGTTGGTGCGCAGGACCGTGCTGCTGGCGGTCCCGACCTCGGAGGGATCGACCGCCGTGGCCCGCGGCACGGAGGGAAGTGGACTGCTCTCCTGGGCGAAGGCCCGAAGTTCAGGGAGAAGCGCAAGAGCCGAGAGGCTGAGTAAGAGAAAAATGCGCTTCATCGTTGCATGGCGTGATTGTTAGAAACTGTAGGTCCCGTCGAGCGAGACCCGATTTTGCTTATAGTCGCGCCCCGGCTGATCGGATTGCTTCTGGGTATACTGGTAGCGCAGGCCAAGAGTGACGTGTGGGGTCAGTTGATAACCCATGGTCACCGCACCGCCATAACGCTGGATATGCTCCGAGAAGAGGCCGCCGGAATCGTCCCCATCCTCATAGAAGAGCTCGGTCGCGAGCAGGACGCGATTGATGATGGCCCAGGTGGCCGTGTGCCGGATGTAGTTGAGGACGACGAAATTGGAGTTCACACCCAACTGCGATTCATGGCCGGCGGAGATCGTCTGGCTGATGGCGGCGTTGATCCGATGTGAAAGCAGGATGTTGGCATACCAGTCATTGCCATCGCTCGTGTCGCCAACCCCAGCGCCGCTGTCGAAGTCAATCAACTGGTATCCGGCCGAGGCGCGGAGCTTGAGGTAATTTGTGATCTGCGTCTCGAGGAAGGGCCCGACACTGTAGCTGACCGAGTTGTTCAGGAAACTCTGGTCGTAATAATTGTAGACCGCCGACGTTTCGATTCCGGCCCCGGTGGTGGAGGTGAGTGCAAAATAGGCGCTCAGAGTCAGCTCCTCGGCATTGCGGTCGAGATAGGAAAACGAGTCGGTCGTCGAAACGTAGGTGTAATGATCGTAGCCGAACGTCAGGACCGCCTTGTTCAAGTCCCAGAGGACCGAAATGCCGGCCGTGTTCTCGAACCGTCCGTAATCGACCACATTGCTGAGCTGCAACTGCGAGACCGGGTCCTGCTGGAGCGAAAAGCGGTCGTGCAGGTTGATACGGAAATCCTGGATGAAGATGTCGAAGGCCAGTTGCGAACCGGGCGAGATGAGGACGCCATTGGTGTTGGCGTTGGGATGGTCGAGGTAAAAGCTGTAGCCGAGCCCAAGGTCGAGCCGGAGGGTATTAAGCTGTGTCACGGGCCAGATCGCCTCGATGTTGAACTGTGGCCGGATGATGATGTCTTCCTGCTTGTTCGTTTCGGCCAGATTGATGTTGTCGTTGTATTCGATTCCGGTCGTAACGCTGAAGCGAAAACGCACCGGGCCGGCGAGGAGATTGTAGGGGATTTTCTCGATCGATTGGCGCCGCGCTTCCGCGGCCGCCTCTCCGGCGAGCGAGGGCCGGACCGCATCCTGGGCCCGGATGGCCGGCGGCAGGCAAAGCAGCATGATGAAAAAAGCCAGTGTCGTCCCGCTCACGCCTAGCTGGCTGGTCTTGCGATCTGTGATCATATGGAGGCGACGCGACTAAGTTAGCAGATGCAGTACCATGGCAGGATGACAGTTCCGCGCGGTCGCCGGCGGCGCCGCGTGAACTGGAGTTCGAGGGACGACAAAACATCCTCAAGCCTCCTGCGCAGGTTCTGTGAATATATGAATGGGTTTTGCCGGTTTGACTCCTCTTGTAGCCGCCTTGGGTGTCGCGGGCAAGACAAAACCCCTCTTCTTTCCCTCCTGAGCGCATCGAAGTTGCGGGGTAATATTTACTCCGATCACCGCGCTCCGCCCGATGCGGGAACGGAATTTCCGGCGCCCCAGTCCCGGGCCCGCTACAAGGTGGCGCGAATCGCGTCGAGCTGGTTGGCCGAGCCGAGCTTTTCGTTCTTGTGCGCGATGAAGTTCGCGTACTCCTCCACGAAAATTTTGCCCGGTGGCCGGAAATCGAATTGCTCGGGATGATCGCGGAAGAATTCCCGGTGGACCCGGGTCCAGACGAGCCGGCCGTCGGTGTCGATATTGACTTTGGTGACGCCGAGCCTGGCCGCGGGGAGGTATTCGTTTTCGTTCACGCCGCGGGCGGAAGGATCGAGCTTGCCGCCGGCAGCATTAATCCGCTGCACCTCTTCGATCGGCACGCTCGAGCTGCCATGCATGACGATCGGGGTGCCGGGAATGCGCTTCTTGATTTCCTCGATGACGTCGAAGTGCAGGCCTTGTTTGCCCTGGAACTTGTAGGCGCCGTGGCTCGTGCCGATGGCGGCGGCGAGCGAGTCGCACCCGGTCCGGCGCACGAACTCGACCGCCTCGTCGGGATTGGTGAGCGAAGCGTGTCCTTCATCGACCTTGATGTCCTCCTCGACGCCGCCGAGCTGCCCCAACTCCGCCTCGACGCTGATCGCTTTTTCATGGGCGCGATCGACGACGCGCTTGGTGATGGCGATGTTCTCCTCGAACGGCTCGTGACTGGCGTCGATCATGACCGAGCTGTAAAAGCCGGAATCGATGCAATCGTAGCAGGTTTCTTCGTCGCCGTGATCGAGATGGACGGCAAAAATCGCTTCGGGGAACATGGTGTCGGCGGTGCGAATGAGCGCTTCGAGCATGCGCTTGTCGGCATACTTCCGCGCCCCCTTGGAGAGTTGGATAATGAAGGGCGCTTTGCTTTGCATGTTGCCGCGGAACAGACCAAGGATCTGTTCCATGTTGTTCACGTTGTAAGCGCCGACGGCGAACTTGCCGTAGGCGACCTTGTAGAGCTGCTGTGTGGTAACGATCATAGGAGTTCGGATTTCAGACTCCCACTCTCCACTCGCTGCTCGGAACTCTCAACTGTCTTCAGCGGCCGTTTTCAGCCACCGGTAAAAGGACGCTGACCGACGTGCCGTGCGGGTTGGAGTCGATATCGACCCGACCGTTGTGATCAAACACGGTCCGCTTCACAATCGGGAGGCCGAGGCCCATGCCCCGCGGCTTGGTCGTGCAGAAAGGGGAAAAGATCTTGTCCTTCAAATCGGCCGCAATGCCTTTGCCGTTGTCCTGCACGGTCACGACCACGCCGCTGGTGTGATCGCCTTCGCGAATCGGTTTGGCGGAGAGGGTTATTCGCCCTTTCGGGAGACCCAAAGTGGCCTCGGCCGCGTTCGCCACCAGATGAGCGAACGCTTCGGCCAATGCGGTTTCGTCGCCCACCACCTCGGGGAGATCATCGGGCAGGGCGGTTTCGACGGAGAAGCCGTTCTTGATCGTGCGCGCGCGCACCAGTTCGATCGCTCTCTTCATCGGAGCGCGCAGGTCGAGGGGCTTGAAGTTCAGCTCCGGCGGATGCGCGAAATTGTTGATCTGGGTGATGATGAGGTCGAGGCGGTCAATTTCCTGGACCACGATCTCATTGAAATCGCGCCGAAAATCGGGGTCGTCGAAACGCTCGGGCAAAAGCTGGGCGAAGGTCTTGATCGCGACCAGGGGGTTGCGCACCTCATGCGACATGCTGGCTGCGAGATCGGTCCAGAAAGTGGCCCGATCGAGCAGTTCCTGTTTTTGGCGGAGCGACTCTTCCGGGGTCATGTCCTGAATGACCGCGACCGCGCCTAACGGCTTGTGCTGATTGATCAGGCGCCGGGTTTGGACGGAAAGTGAGCGCCGGGTATTGGAATCGACCCACTGCTGCGGTGCCGGTTGCACGTTGCTCTCGAGGGTTTCACGCAGGAGCGAGGCGATGCGGCTGCCGGCGCTCTCCACCGGTTTGTTCAGCGCATCGGCGGCGCTGAGCCCGAGAATCGACTCGGCCGTCGGATTGCACCAGCGGATGATGGCGCCCTCGTCACAGGCAATGATCCCGGGCGGAATCGCCGTCAGGAGGGTCTCGGCGAGCGTTTTTTGCAGGGTCACTTCTTCGTGCAGGAAGGCATTTTCCAGAACCGTCGAGACTTGATCGCCCAAGGTCATGAGCGTCTCGAGACTTTGGTAGTCGAAGGGCTGACCCGTCAGGCGATGACCAAAGAAGAGCCAGCCGCTGATCCGACCGCGCGAGTGCAGCGGCACGATCACCTCCGCGCCGACCGTATCGAGCGCGCGCCGGAGCAAGGCCCGCTGGGCGTGATCCTGCGTCTGGGGCAAATGCTGGCGACAAAGGAGGTGGGCGTGCAATTCAAACCAGCGGACCAGCGGATCGCGCTCGCGGTATTCGAGGTCGTAACTTTCCGGCAAACAGCGCAAGCCAGCACGCAATCGAAATCCCTCCCCCTGGCGGCTACGGGAAAAGATGCCCACTCGCGTCACCCGCGCGGCATCGGCCAGGCCTTCCACCAGGTCGTGCACGACCATGTCACTCGTCTCCAGCCGACGAAAAGCGCGCGGGAGTCGCAAGACCGGGAGCGCGCGTTCGACCCCAGCCGGTCCGGGCTCGAGAGCGCGGCTGTTGGATAGTGCCGGGGCGAGGACCGACTCCGCGCGCAGAGCCCGGTTCTCTTCCAGGAGGCGAAGATGATCGAGAGCGCGGCCGACCAGCGCCTGGAAATGGTGCCGCTCGAGATTCACATCCTCGGCAGCATAAACGCCCGCCTGTTCCGCTTCGCGCAAAGGCTCGGAGCGCGGGGTACCGAACCCGATGATCAAAACGTCGGGCCATTCCAGTTGCACCTGCTCGACCAGACCGCGGCTTTCGTTTCCGCGCAGGTCGATGAGGAGAACGGCCGGGCGATGCTGTTGCAGGACGAGGTCGAGCCGGCTGATGCTGTCCACCTGCCGGACCTCGATCTGGCTGCGGAGAAAGGCGCGAGTCCGCCTAACGAAATGAGAATCCTGTGTAAAGAGAACGCACGCGGCCGGGAAGATCATGCCGCCGCGACCTCCTCTTCAAAACGAACGAGCGGGAGGAGAATATGAAAGCTGGTACCACGATTGAGTTCGCTCTCGACCTCGATCTGCCCACCATGTTCCTGCACGATCCCGTGCACGACGGAGAGCCCGAGGCCGGTGCCGTAATCCTTCGTCGTAAAAAACGGGTCAAAAACGTGGGCCACGTCTTCCGGCTTGATCCCGGCCCCATCATCTTCGACCGAGACGCGCAAGATTTCGCGCACATCATTCGGGCTATCGGGCAGCGCTGTCGGCCAGGTCTCGGTCGACCCAATCTCCGTCGCCACCGTGAGGGAACCGCCCGGTTTCATGGCATCGTGGGCGTTGATAAAAAAATTGAGGAACACTTGTTCAATCTGATCGGCATCCGCCCGGATAGTATCCACTTCGGCCCGCCAGGAACGAGTTAATTTAATATCTTTTTGATAGAGGCGATGGCCGACGAGGAGAAGCGCCTTTTCCAAAACCTCGTGCACGTGCATCGGCTTGAGCAGCGGCTTGGCCGGACGAGCAAAGCGGAGGAGCTGGTTGACTAACGAATCAATGCGATCGACCTCGTGCCCGATAAGGGAGAAGAAGGTCTCGCGAAAATCGGAATCCTGATAGCGCTCGGGGAGCAACTGGGCGAACGTCTTGATCGAGACGAGCGGGTTCTTGATTTCATGCGCCATCCCGGCGGAGAGCGTGCCGAGGCTGGCGAGACGATCGCTCCGACGAATTTGCATCTCGAGGCGCTTCAGGGTCGTGACGTCGGTCAGCACCATGAGAGCCCCGAGCGGCGCGCCATCCTGGCCGTGAAAAATCGAACTGCTGGCGCGCAGGATGGTGCTCTTGTCACCCGAGCGAAGAATGATCTCGCGGTCTCCCTGGCGCTCGCCCTGCGTCAGGGTTTCGCTCAGGATGTCGCGCAACGCTTCCGGCAGGTTGCTGATCTTGCGCGCCAGGAGCTCGGAGGCAGTCAGACCGGTGATCTGCTCGACCTCGCGGTTGAAAACGGTGATGAGTCCGTTACGATCCGCCGCCACCACGCCGGTGGTCAGGTTTTGCAGCAACGTTTCATTGTAAATTTTCGCGTTCTGCACCTCGGTGAAGAGCTGGGCGTTTTCGATCGCCACCGCCAGTTGGCCGCAGAGAACGCGCAACGCACTTTGCTCGACCGTCCCGTAAATCCGGCCCGAGCGCCGCGCGCCCAGGAGCATCACGCCCGCCAGTTGTTCGCGGGAGAAAATTCCCATCGCCACACCGACGTGGAGCGACTTCATTTGCCGGCGCACCCGCTCCAGCTCCGGAGTGGAGCGAACCCGGTGCAGCTCATCGAGGACGATCGGTTCCTGCGTTCTTTCGAGGTGGGCGATGATGGCCTGGTCGCGATGCAGTTCCATCCGGGTCGTGCGCGAGCCGGCCTGCACTTCGGGAAATCTTTGCGCGTAGAACTCCGCCTCCGGCAGGAGGAGAAAAACTCGCTCCGTCCCGACGGCCTGGGCGATGGTGAGGCCAAATCGTTCGAGCAGGTCGGCCAGGGTCGTGACCGAGCGCAGGATCGCCGCCGCCTGATTCATCGTGGCTTGGAAATCGAGGCGGCGCGTGCCGATAAAGAGCCGGTCGGCCAGCGACTGCGAGACGCCGCGCGCCGGCGCCATTGCGAAAGCGATCACGAGCGCGGCGAGGACGTGGGCAATAGTCCGGCCGTCTTTACCCACGACGGGAACGAAGACCGTACTGCAAAGCCACCAGACGAGCAGATAGAGGGCGACCAGATAGGTGGCGAGCAGGAGGTAGGCAATCGTCCGCCGCATGAAGAAACCGACCTCGAGGATCTTGCGGGTCGCGATCCCGTAAGCCATCACGAGGCTGAGAATGATAATGCGGAAGGGCGCGAACCAGATCGCGCGATATGGGCCCAGGAAATAATCGAGAACAAACGAGAGCAGCAAAGCGAAGCTCGTGGCGCCGATCGCGCCGATTAGGATGAAAGAGAGCTCAGCGTATTCCGCCCCGGTCGTGTTCCGGAGATCGCGGCCGTAACTGACCATGAGGAGGACGAAAGCGCCGGCAAAGTAGACGGAGTAAACGAAAACGCCGGGACCGTAATTCGGACTCGGGGCCTGATCGAGATGCGGCATCTCCGCTCCCAGAAGAAAGAACTTGGTCTGGCAAAGAACGACAATCCCGAGGGTGAGAAGGAGCCACGTTTTGGAATGGGCAAAAATGCCTTTCCATCCCAATTGTCGCTGCCGTACGGAAAGCCGAAGGAGATTAAGGGTGAGAAGGTAGGCCACGCCGGCGACCGAGGCCTGGCGAATGGCAAACTCCGCACTGCTGGGGTTGGTGGCGGTAAAGGCCAGGAGAAGACCGCCCAACCAACCCACAATCGTGAACGAGAGCAGGAGAAAGCACTGATTCGCCAGGCGCCGGCGGTTGGCCAGGAAGACGGCCACACCCAGCGAAAGCTGGAGCACCATCGCCGCCAAAGTGGAAATCGTGGAGCCCGTCATACGGCCCGACCAGGGAATAACATGAAACCAACGGATCGCCGCCTAACCAAAGCGTTCGGCGTCACACACCTTTTCAACGACCATGCTGCTATTGCCACCCCCCAAACCACGTACATTGATTAAAGCGCACTTCAATAGCGCCTTCCGGGCCTTTCGTGGAACAAAATCCAACTCACACCCTGGGAGGGCTTCCTCATGGTTCGCCGTCGGCGGGATCATATTTTCCTGGAAGGCAAGGGCGCAGGAGATTAACTGCATCGGACCGGCTGCGGAAAGCGGGTTTCCGGTCACGCCTTTGATCGAGCTCACTGGCACCTGCGTCGCGTGCGGCGCGAAAACGCGCCGGATCATCCGAACCTCGGAGGCATCCAGCACCGGATGGCCGGGTCCGTAGGAACAAATATAGTCAATTTCCCGCGCCTCTCGGCCGGCATTCGCCATCGCCAGCCGCATCGTCGCTTCGAGACCATCGAAGGGGTCGTCCGGCTCGCTGTCCATCTGCGTGGCATAACCCGTGATTTCAAGATACAACCTGGCTCCGCGCGCCAGGGCATGATCGAGATGCTCCAGGATCACCACGCCCGCACCTTCCGAAATGACTCCCGTGTCACTACCGGCGTCATACGGCCGGCTGGCTGCGGCGGGATCACTATTGGCAAAAGAACTCAGCCCGGCGGCGGATAAGCTGGCCATGGCCAAAGGCGTGACCGGCGCATCTGCGCCTCCTGCAATCGCCATTTCAATCCCCATATGACGGATCATCGTCGCTGCCGAGGCGATCGCGTCGATCCCGGAATTGCAAGCCGAGGAGATGGTCGAGGCCTGCGTTTGCACCCCGAGTTTTTGTGCGATGAGGAGCGCGGCGGCTTGCGGCTGGCAATTGCGCACCATTCCCGAATTGATCCGGTGCGCCCCGCGTCCCTGCAGTTCCCGCGCCCCATTTTCGATTACGTCGAACGCACTCGAGCTCACCCCGATGCAGACCGGCAGGAGCGAATTAAGCTTATCGACCTTGGGATCGAAATGGGCGTCGCGCAGGGCCATTTGCGTGGCGGCGTAGGCGAACTGCGTATGGCGCGCCATTCGTCTCGGTTTCCATTGTGCCGGCATGTAATCGAGAGGATCAAACCCCTTCACCTCTCCCGCGATCCGGCTTTTAAAACCGTTGGCGTCAAAGAGCGTGATCGGCCCAACCCCGCTCTCACCCGCCGCCAGAGAGCGCCAGAATTGTTTCAATCCAGTCCCGTTAGGGGCAATAACCCCCATTCCTGTTACGACGACTCGATTACGGTTTCCCATCCTTTTTTCTTCGCGTCGCCACTCTTAAGACAAAAGTTCCCGCAGAGCCATCAGATTTCTACGCGGCGACCGAATTGTCGATAAAGGCGAAGTTATTCACAATTCCTGCTTGCGTTTGTCCGCAAAATAATCAAGCGTCGGCCTCGGAACCCTAGCGCTTTGCATAGTTTGCAGATTTTTCTTTCTCCGGAGGTACGTCCCTAGCTTCTAGCGATGGGAGCAATGATTGCCAACGCTGATCTCCCGCAAGTCCTCGTCATCGACGACGAAATGGGCCCGCGTGAAAGCTTGCGCATGCTCCTCAAACCGAGCTACCAGGTGCACACCGCCGAGTCGGTCGAACGCGGGTTGCAGCTTCTGACAGAAAAAAAACCCGACGCCATCGTCATGGACATCCGGATGCCCGGCATGACTGGGATCGAAGGCTTGCGCCGGATTCGCCAGATCGATCCCCATCTTTCTGTTATCATGCTGACCGGCTTCGGCGCTCTCGAAACGGCCAAGGAAGCGCTCCGCCTCGGCGCGAACGATTACATCAGCAAACCTTTCGATGCGCGCGAAATGCGCGAAGTGATCAATCGTAACGTCGAACGCACCCGCCTCCATCGCACGAGCGAAAGTGCCGCCAGCGAAATCAAGGAACTGAACAACCGCCTTCTCCAGGAGCTCGCGCAGAAGGAACGGCTCGCCTCCCTCGGTCAGGCCTCGGCCGAATTCGTCCACGACATCGGAAATCCCCTAACGATCGTTTGGGGCTACGTGCAGCTCCTGGCCAAGAAACTCGAGGAATCGGAAAGTCCGAACGATCCAAACGCGGTCGGTTCCAACAAGGAACTCGAAATCATCGAGCAAAATGTCCGCCTTTGCCGCGATCTGCTCACCATGTGGCAGAGCTACGGCAGCTCCGATGCCGCTCCCCATCAGGTCGTTTCCATTTCCGCGATCGTGCGCGAAGTCGTCGAGAGCGTCGGCGCCATGGGGAAGGAAAGCGGCGTCGCATTGAAGTGCGAGGTGGCCGACGATCCCTGCAAGCTTACCGGCGACGCCGTCCAGATCACGCGTGCGATTCAAAACGTCATCATCAATGCCATCCAGGCCTCCACCGAAAACAAAGGCGCAGTCGAAGTCAGTTGCATCCGCAAGGACTTTTACGTCGACGTCCGCGTCGCCGATACCGGCCACGGCATCAGCCCGGAGCAAATTGCAAAAATTTTCGATCCCTACTTCACGACCAAACAAGGCAAGAGCGGCACCGGCCTCGGCCTCTACATCACGAAGAAGGTCGTCGAAGATCACAGCGGCTCGATCAAAGTCGACAGCACTCCTGGCACCGGCACCACGATCACGATTCGTCTCCCGCTGCTCAATAATTAGAGAGCGCCTCCTCTCCGCTCCGCGAAGCGCGAGATTTTTCGGGCCAGACATTTTCCTCTGCCAGATTTCTCTGTGGCATTAACCGTTGCCACTCGCGTCTCTTCTGTTTTCTTCAGGGGTGGCGGACCCCAGTTATCGCATTGCACCGATTTTTTTGATCCGAATGGCGGGCGTTCCCTTCGACCTCCTCGAAAAAATCTCAACCCCTGAGACCTCGCGCGCAGCGCGCGGACTTGTTGCTTTCGAAAAGGAATTTTCGCTCGCTAAGCTGGCGGTGGAACAGCTCATCGAGGCACGTCGGCATCAACTCTCCAAAGAGCAGTTCCGATCCTGGCGAAAAGCGATCCGCTCCGGCGTCAAGCCGGAGGAGGCTGACCCGCTCTCGAGCACTTTTGCCGATTGCGGGCGCGGTGCGGAAAAGGTGGCGACCGCGGAAGCCGCCCTCACGGAAAGGCTCGGGCGGGATCTCACCAGCGCGCGCGAAATGCTCTTCGCCGCGGCTCGAAAATGTCTTCCCGGCTACCTCGTTTTTGCGGCCGAGGGAGTGCGCGAACGAGTCATTAAACAACTCTCTTCCCGCCCCGCCTCTCTCCCGCCGCGCAACAAGCAAGCCCGCGCCGACGAGCGTCACCTGACTCTTTATCTCCAGCGGATCGCGGGAAAGAACGATTCCCTGAGTCAGTTCGGGCCCCAGGGTTGGGGGCGGATCGATCCGGCCGCCACTCCCCTAAATTTCGATCCCCGGCCCGGGATCGCAAAACGCGAAACCTTCCTCGAACGCTGGGCAGCACAGGGCGCGAGCGCAGCGATCAACCTCGACTCGGAGACCGCCGCCGAGATCGCGCCCCGGCTGCACCCCAATGGCTTCCTCGAGCGGGACCATTTCGTTTTTGCCGAAACCGGCGAAAGGCTTCCGCTCGATCCGGATACTCGCGCCCTCCTCACGCGCTGCGACGGGACCGTCCCGGCCCATTCGTTAGGCGTGGAGCTCGCCGTCCTGCAAAAACTCGCGCAGCAAAATCTCCTGCGCTGGGAGATCGAAGTTCCCGCGCTCGAAGCGCACGCCTTCGACCTGCTTCTGCGCGATGTCTCCGGCTGGCGCGACGGACCGGTCCGCAGCCGCTGGCTCGCACAACTGCAGGCGCTCGCCGAGCTGCCAAAGAAGTTTGCCCGCCACACCGAACCGCTCGAGCGGCTCGCTCTCATCACCGAAGCGACCGATCGCCTGCATAAGATCGGCGCCCACAAATCAGCCACCCGCTTCCTCTATTCGGCCACCAACCCAATCGGCGAAGAATGTTTCCGGGAATGCAACTTCTCGATTAACGAGCGCCTGATCGACGAAGTTGCCACCGAGGCCGCGCCCTGGATCGATCTCTGGCGCGATAATTATGCCTTCGTCGCCAGCCGCGTCGCCGCCGGCCTGCGCGGGCTGCTCGAACAAGCCCCGCTCGAAAACGGCGCCCTCCCGCTCCCAGCCTTCCTCCGCCACTGCGAAAACTTGAAAATGCCGGTCACTGGATCTGGCATCGTGGCCTTCGCTCACCTCGCTTTCAGGGAAGTGAAGGAGGCGTTTCGCGCCCGGTTGGAAAACCGGGCCACGGCGCCGGAACTGGCCTTGAGCGCGGAGGATTGCCGCTTCGTTAGGCAGGAATTTTCCTACCCGCAGTTCGACGAGTTCACTTATCCTTCGGCCGATCTGCAACTGGCCGCGGCCTCCGTCGAGGCCGTCGCGGGCGGCGAATATCAATGGATCCTGGCCGAACTCCACCCGACCGTCGCCCTCCTCCACCACGGCTTCTATTGGGCCTGTCCCGACCAGCCCGCGCTCGCCCAGACCATCGAGCAAACCCTCTTCGGGCAGCCAAATCTTTTCTACGGCTACTTCGCGACCGACTTCACCGCCACCACGACCGTCCGCTTCGATGCGCTCCCGCGTGCGACCAATTTCGTCGCACCGCAACGCTCCGCCGGCAACTGGCAAACCTTCCACCCCGCCGCGACCGAAGTCTTCATCGATGACCAGACCGGCGACGTCGGCGTCCGCACCCGCGGCTCGCGCCAATATCTCGGGTCGTTTGCCCGCGGCTGGGTCATCCCGCTCGGATTCCACCCCTTTTTCTTCTCGTTAGGCAAACACACCCCGCGCCTGACCTGCGGTAAAGTGGTCGTGCAACGCCGCAGTTGGACGGTCGCCCTCGCGGAACTTGGGCCGGGCGATTTCACTGGCGTCTCGCGCGATCTCGTCGTCGCGTTGGAAAAACTCCGCGCCGCCCGGGAGCTGCCGCGCCACGTTTATATTCGTCCGACCGAGCAGGCGCTCCGCCGGAGCGGAGTCGAAGGTCGCGACAAGGACACCAAACCGGTCTACATCGACCTCGAGAGCTACCTTTTTCTGGAAATTTTCCATCGCTGGCTGACCAAAGCCGGCGAGCTCGAAGTCACCGAAATGCTGCCCACTCCCGATCAACTCCTCTGGCGCGAGGCGGACGGCCGCCGCACCTTCGAGCTCCGCACCCAGATCATCCCACGATGAAAGTGGTCGCGATCGCAAACCAGAAAGGCGGCGTCGGCAAAACGACCACCGCGGTCAACCTTTCCGCCGCCCTCGCGGAAAAGCAGAGCCGCGTTTTGCTCATCGATCTCGATCCGCAGGGCAACGCCACCAGCTCCTTCGGCCTCCAGGGACTCGAAGGCCAGAGCCTCTACGGAGCATTGTTAGGCGACGACCCCGTGACGGAGAAGGTTCTGCCCACCCGGCTCGAGCGGCTCTTCATCATCCCGGCCGATGTCGACCTCGCCGGAGCCGAGATCGAGATCGCGCGGATGGATGATCATCTCACCCGGCTCGCCCAGACGCTCCGCATCCTGCGCGAGGACAACACTTTTGACTACGTCCTGCTCGATTGCCCGCCGTCGTTAGGCATTCTCATGAGCAACGCCCTCGCCGCCGCCGACGAACTCCTGACCCCGATTCAATGCGAATATTTCGCCCTCGAGGGTCTGGTCAAGATCGTTAGGCTGATCGAGCGGGTGCGCGATTCCGGGGCGAACGGGAAACTCGAGCTGGGCGGCATTCTCATGACGATGTTCGACAGCCGGACCAACCTGAGCGCGCAGGTGGTGGCGGAAGTGCGGGAACATTTTGGCCCCCGCGTTTACGAGACGGTCATCCCGCGCACCGTGCGCCTGAGCGAGGCGCCCAGTTTCGGGAAGTGCATTCTCGAATACGACGCCAACGGCAACGGCGCCAAAGCCTACCGCGCGCTCGCCGCTGAATTCCTGCAGCGTCACGCCTTGTAGACGCTTCGCTGTGCGAAGCGCGGGGGAAATCGTGGCCGGCAAAATGACGGGCATCCTCCATGGCCGGGCGCAGACCCGCGCTTCGCACAGCGAAGCGTCTACAATGTCAGAGCAAAAACCTGGGTGGGAAATCCGCGAAAGACGGTCTCTTTCTCCAGCGTCATGCCGTTTTTCTCCGTCACCCGGCGCGAGGCGTGATTGTCGGGATGGATGAGCGAGATGACGCGCTTCAGCTCCAATTTCTCGAAGCCGTAATCGCGCACCGCTCG
Organism: uncultured Verrucomicrobiae bacterium; assembly: GCA_963772915.1. Lineage (GTDB taxonomy): Bacteria > Verrucomicrobiota > Verrucomicrobiia > Chthoniobacterales > UBA10450 > Palsa-1392. The sequence goes on along the minus strand of CAVYZI010000008.1, from coordinate 8,482 downwards.
CGCCGCTTCCGTCGCCAAGCCACGATCCCAATAATCGGGATGCAACCGGTAGCCGATCTCGATCTCATCCACCTCGTCGACCACCTGGCGGAAAAACCCGCAGTAACCGATCAACCGATTGTCTTCGCGCGCGATGAGGGCAAACTGGCTCGGCCATCCCGCCCGGGCCGGCGCGATCACTCGATCGAAGAGGAAACGCTCGGTCTCTTCACGACTGAAAACGCCGCTCGAAAAGCGCATGAAATCGGCATTTGCCATTAAGGCGGCCAGGGCATCGAGATCTGTCTCCACAAAGTGGCGGAGGAGCAGTCGCGGCGTTTCGATAATGGCATTCGTGGTCGGCATCGGAGCGAATTCGACGGCAATATTTTCCGGGTTCGCACTCCGTTGCAGACGGGATCGGTGATCCCGGCTGGGCCGTGACGTCCCCGATTCTAAAACACGGACGGGACCCGCCTCAGGCCCGTTCCCTTCAAAGAGCCTAACGAACTACGGGCTGGGCGAAGCTTTCGCGGCTTTGCCTTCTTTCTTTTGCGCGTTGCCCATCGGGGCCGCCGAAGTTTCCATCTTGGCGCCGACTTTCACGCTCTTTGCCTCCAGCGTGCCGCCGTCTTTTTTCCAATAGGAGCCGCTCACTTTTTCACCCACCACGACGTCGGCCATGGTCGCCGCCGCGCCCTGCTTCGTGATCTGGGTTTGGTCGGTGACTTTGAAGGTGCGCTTGCCGACCGTGAACGTCTTGGCGCTGACATCGACGGAAGCGACCTTGCCGTGATAGGGAATCGCTTTCGCTTTCGCCATCGGCGAGGCGCTCGCCTCCGGGGTGGCGGCGGCGTTTTTCTTTTCCTTGGCCGGCGCGGTCGCAGGCGCGCCGAGGACGAGGGCCGCGATGCAAACCGCGGCGGTAAGTGGGAGTTTCATTTTCATTTGTTCTTTCTTAATGGGTTCGCCCGCCGGTTTAGCCAGCAACAGTTCTTCATGCAAAACAAATCTGCGCCCTGCTTTCACGCTTGCCCCCAACCCTGAGCGCGTTTTAGCCTGCCGCCCGATGTCCCCCGCGGCCCGTTACGCACAGCTCCTCGCCTCCGCGAGAATTCGCGAGCGCCCGCTCTTTCCTCTCCCGCGTCCCTACCATGAGCTGGAGCTGCAGGCCCGCTGGTTTGCCGGTGACTTCGGCCACGTGTTCACCGGCACGGCCGACGAGGAAATCGAGATCGTGCAGTTCGGCACCTGGAACCGCGAAGCCGGGCCCGATTTTTCCGATGCCGCCATCCGGATCAATCGCGACGCGGTGGTGCGGGGGAGCATTGAATTCGACCTCGCCGATCACAATTGGGAGACGCACGGGCATGCGATCAATCCGGCTTTCGAGCAAACAATCCTGCACGTCTTTGTCGAATCGGGCGGAAAAGATTTTTTCACCCGCACAACCACAAACCGGCAGGTGCCGCAGGTGCGGGTCGATCCCGCGACGCTCACGGCCGGATTCTCGAGCAACCTTCCGCTGGCGCGGCCGGGGCGTTGTCACGCCCCGTTGCGTAACGCGCCGGAGGAAAAAATCTCGAGCATCCTCGACGCGGCGGCGGAATTTCGTCTCCAGCGCAAGTCGCACCGCCTGCAGCGCCTGAGCGAACTGCACGGTGCGGACGAAGCCCTTTTCCAGGAACTGGCCGCGAGCCTCGGCTACAAAGAGAACAAACTTGCCTTTACGCTCCTCGCGCAGCGCCTTCCCCTCAAAAATCTGCGCGACCGGCCTAACGAAATCGAAGCCGCTCTCTTTGGTCTGGCCGGGTTTCTGGCGGCGCCCGACCTGGGCGCGTTCGATCCGGGAACGCGGCAATATCTGCGCACCCTCTGGGACACGTGGTGGCCGCGGCGCGCTGCGCTCGAGCGGCTCATTCTGCCGCCGCGCACCTGGCGCCTGAGCGGCACCCGGCCGCTCAACCATCCGCAACGCCGCCTCGCCGCCCTGGCCGGGCTCGTCCAGGAATGGCCGAAGCTTCTCCGATCGTTAGGCAAGGAGAACCTCGAGCCGGCCCGGAAATTTTTTCGCGCCCTCACTCACCCTTACTGGAGCTTCCACTACACCCTCACCTCCGAGCCTTCCGCGACGGAAATGGCGCTCGTCGGCGAAACCCGCATCACGGAAATCCTGGCCAACGTCATCGTGCCCTTGCGCCAGTGGCGCGGAGGCGAGATCTGGCCGGAATACGCCCAACTGCCCGCCCGCCTGACGAACCGGCGAATCGAGACCGGCGCCGCCCGCCTTTTCGGGGACGACCCGCGCCGGCCGCGCTTCCTCCGCACCGTCGCGCGGCAGCAGGGCCTGCTCCAGATCTACGAAGACTTTTGCTTGCAAGACGAGTCCGACTGCGCGCAATGTCCCTTCCCCGAACAGATGCAAAAATGGAGCTGAGGGAAAATCCGAAATTTCAGCGGGCCTTCACCCTCATCGAGCTGCTCGTCGTCATCACCGTCATCGCGATCCTGATGGGGCTGCTTTTCCCCGCCTTCCGCGGCGTGCAGGACCAGGCAAAACGGACCCAGGCGAAGAACGACCTCACGCAGATCGTGACGGCGGTGAACGCGTACTACACGGAGTACGGAAAATATCCGCTTTCGACAACGAGCAGGGGTTTGATACGCTCTTTGGCAATATTGGCGGCAGCCCGCATTACGGAAACGAGGACCTCTTCAACGCACTGCGAGCAATCCCTGTCGGAGCGAACGCTCTGATGTTCTTAATCCTAAGGAGATCGTTTTCATTCAACCTCAATCCAGTTAAGGATCCCGCAAACCCCGAAGGGAATCGCAACTCAAGACGCAGTTCCGACATCAGAGCAGGCGCCTTCGTATGATCCTTGGGGATACCCCTACATGGTCGCCGTCGACGGAGACTACGACGGGTTCACGTCTGATTACCTACCCTACAACGCACCTCGGCTTACGCAGGACCAATTGGAGCAAGGGTTGTCTCAGGCGATTGCTTTTCCGCGAGTTCGGCAAAGACGGGAAGCAGGGAACCAATGGCGATAAAAATTTCAACGGATTCGACGACGACGTTATTTCCTGGCAGTAGTTGCAGTCTCTCAACTCTCAACTATAGACTCTCAACTTCCTCACGCGGGTGTAGTTCAATGGTAGAACGGCAGCTTCCCAAGCTGCATACGGGGGTTCGATTCCCCTCACCCGCTGTTTTCCCTCGTGTTGCCGCCTTCTGCAAGGTCTGGCCGGTTGGATCAGGGCTTCACTTCCAAGATCAATTCCAACTCAACCGGGGTGCCGAGGGGGAGACTGGCGACGCCATAGACCAACCGGCTAGGGTTCTTGTCTTTTCCGAAAACGCTCTGCAGCAACTCCGAGGCGCCGTCGGCGACTTTCGGCTGATCGCGGACATCTCCTGAAGTGGCCACCAGACACGCCGAGCCGGACGATCCGCGTCACTTTGTCGAGCGATCCCAAATACTTTCTCGCAACCGCAAGGGCGTTGAGCGCCGCGAGGTGAGCTGCCCTACGCCCCGCTTCCACATCGAGCTCGGCGCCGACGCGCCCAATGAATTTCGCCGTGCGCCCTTCCGTGGGAAGCATCCCGGTCAGGAAAAGCAGATTGCCCGTCTGCACCGCTTCGACATAGATGCCGAACGGTTCCGGCGGCGCCGGGAGCTTGATGCCGAGTGCGGCGAGTCGTTCTTCAGCGGTTGTCGGGTTTGCGATCATGACAGCTCCTTTCAACTACCAGTGGCCCATATGAGCACCGCTGTCGACGTTCAGGATTTCTCCAGTAACCGTGCGCGCTTCAGTCAAATAGATGACCGCGTCCACGATGTCTTTAACGCTCGAAAGGACGCCCATCGGGTTGAGTGATTGAAGCCCTTCTTTCGGGTCATTTCTGTGGAGCGGCGTATCGACGACGCCCGGAGCGACGGCATTAAAGCGAATCCCGTTCTTCGCGTACTCAATCGCCAGATGCTTCGTGATCGTATCGAGGCCGCCCTTGGTGATCATCGGCACGGAAGCCTTCACACCGACGATCGGATTCGCCGCAAGCGCCGCAGTGATGGTCACGATGCTCCCCCCGGCGTTCTGCGCCAACATTCGCTTCACGACCAGTTGGGTGATGTAGAGGAAACCCTCGATGTTGGTCGCGACGAGCGACTTCAAGTCCTCGGCCGTGTAGTCCGTGAACGGCTTGGTGAAGAAAATGCCGGCGTTATTGACCAGCGCGTCGATTGAATTGAAGCGAGATAGCGCAGTCTCGACAATTTGCGCGGCGGTTGCCGGCTCGCCAATGTGGCCGTCCACTAAAGCGACATGGTCGGAAGCGCCGACCTCAGTGGATTGGGTCATCTTCCGGGAATTGGCAACGACGTTGAAACCGCGTTCGAGAAACCCTTTCACGATGCCCGCGCCGATTCCCTGCGAAGCTCCGGTTACAATGGCTGTCTTCCGTGGGCCGCTCATGGTTGGCTTTCCTCCCGTCACGCGGATCAGAAATCTGCGTCCAGCACGATGCGGTAGCGCGCCTTGCCGGATTCAAGCCGGGCGAAGGCCTCGTTGATCTCGCTCATCGGGTAGTGCTCGGTCTGCGGCGCAATGTTATGCCGGGAGGCAAAGTCGAGCATCGTCTCGATCGTCACCGGCGAGCCGGTCGGTGAACCTGAGACGCTGCGCTGCGCCAGAATGAGCGAGAAGGCTGCGACCGGGATCGGTTCCAGCACGGCGCCGACGACGTGCAACCGGCCGTTGGGCGCGAGCGTGCCGATCATCGCATCCCAATCGAGCGTCACGTTGACGGTGCTGATCAGGAGATCGAAGCTGCCGCCGAGTTTCTTGATCGCCGCCGAGTCCTTGCTCGACACGACGTGATTCGCCCCGAAACCCCTGGCCTCATCGAACTTGCTCTCGCTCGACGTGAACGCGGTCACGTCGCAGCCGTAGGCGGCGGCGAACTTCACAGCCATGTGCCCCAACCCGCCAATGCCGATGATGCCCACGCGGTCGGTCGGCTGGGCATGCATCATCAGCGGCGCGAAGACGGTGGTGCCGCCACACAACAACGGCCCCGCGTCGGCAAAGTTCAGCTTCTCCGGAAGCGGGAAGACCCACGCCCAGTGCGCGCGCACGTGGGAGGCGAATCCGCCGCGATGGCCAATGATCGTCGCCTGCGCCTGCGGGCAAAGGTGATGGTTCCCCGACATGCACTGTCGGCAGTGCATGTCGCTGCCCGCGAACCAACCGACGCCGACGCGCTGGCCAACCTTGAGACTCCTGGCATTCGGACCTGCGGCCGTGACCCGACCGGTGACCTCGTGGCCGAGAGTCGCGGGGTATTGCGAAATGCCCCAGTCATTGTTCAAGACAGAAAGATCGGAGTGACACAACCCGCAGTGTTCCACCGCGACTTCCACGTCCTCGTCGCCGAGCGGTCCGAGATCAACGGTTTCGAGCGCCATCGGCTGCTTCGCCGCCTGCGCAACCCATGCTCTATATTTCATTGTTCGCTGAGATTGATCATCTCGCGACACCGAGTCTTCCTTGGCAATTGTCGTGCTACTCATTGGGTGATTCTCCTTGGTTTGATGGTTGATTTCCTGGGAAATCTTTCTGGCTTGAAGAAGAACGGATGAACTATTTGACCATGCGGCATCGACTTCACTTTCCTCTGGGAATGAACCCGGGAACGCCGGTCTCCACAACGGCATTGAACCTGATCCGCATCTTGATTCCTTCGTTGATCTCCCGCATGGCGTCTTCAGGAAGAGTGGAGACGTCAAAGTTTTCCTTGATCCGACTGGGAGTCTTTGTGGTGGTCAGGAGCGCCGTCCCGCGTTGGATAGCCCACGCGAGCACGACTTGGGCGGGAGTTTTGCCAACCCGATTGGCGATAGCGGTGATGACAGGATCCGCCAGCAAGTTGGGCTCGCTACTATGACCCAGGGCGGCGAAAGCTTGCAGCACGATTCCATTCTTTCGGCAATAGTCCAAAAGTTCCCATTCCGGGAGATACGGATGGGATTCGACGTGAACAACCGCCGGCTTGATGGTCGCGGCTTCAAAGATCTCCTTCACCTTTTCCAGACCAACGTCGGACAATCCAATCGCTTTGCACTTGCCCTCGTTCACCAGCTCCTCCACCGCCCCCCATGTATCTGACAGCGTCACCCCTCTGTCATAGATCACATTGCCGTTCGCATCCCTCGGGTCCTGCACATCTCCAGGTTGGAAGGCGAAAGGGGTGTGGATGAGATAGAGATCGACGTAGTCGAGCTGGAGTTTCTTGAGGCTTGCCTCGAAGGCCGGTTTGACGCGCTCAGGACGATGATTGGTGTTCCAGAGTTTCGTGGCGACAAACACATCCTCCCGCCTGATCTCCCCCGTCTCGAACACCTCCTTCATCGCTTCGCCGACCTCTTTCTCAGTCTGATAACGTTCCGCAGTGTCGAGCCCGCGAAATCCTGCCTTCAGCGCCGCCTCGGTCGCATTCTTGGTCGCGATAGGGTCGGGAATCAGTGTTCCAAAACCGAGCGCCGGGATCGCGCCGGACCCGTTGCTAAGAGCTAACTTTGTGTAGCGAAGATTGTCAGTTTCTATCATCATCTTGATCCTCTGTTCGTTTCCAGTTGATGTCGGCTCGCGACTGGCGAGGTCGGGACGATGGGATTTGCGGTTTTCACCTTGTCGAGTGTCGTAACAAGTGTTGCCGGAAGTCATAGGTCAAGGATGACATCCCCTTGAGGGCGCGAACAGCAGGTGAAGAGATTGCCTCTGCCCGCAAAGATATCCAACAATTGCGATGGTTGCCGCATGAATCAATTCTCCAACAGATGGTCAACCAGAGTCATTCCGATTACTACACCGTCGAACCTCCCAATTCTTTCGTCATATAGCTGATGGCGAAGTCGATGAAGGCGCGCACGCGCGTGGGCAGGAGACGATGTCCGGCATAGACGACATGAACCGGTAACTCTTTCGCGTTCCACTGCGGCAGGACGCGGACGAGTTCTCCGGAAAGGAGGTCTTCCCGAATCAACCAATCGGGAAGCAGGGCGAGACCGAGACCGTCTCGCACCGCCTCACGGATACTCGTCACGCCTTCGGAAATGAGCACCGGAGAAATGCGGAGCGTCTGCTCGGCGCGACTTTTCGCGAAAAGCTTGATCTCCTTCGCGCTCCAAAATTGAGGCCCGGCGATCGCGATCCATGGCCACGATTTTAGGTCACCGAGTTTTTTCACCGCGGGACGGCTTTTGATCAAGGACGGCGCAGCGGCGAGGCAAAGAGTGATTTTTCCTGCCGGCCGGGCCACCACGCTTTCGTCCGTGATTCTGCCGGGCAGGATTCCGACGTCGCACCCCTCCTGGATCATGTGCAAGGGACGGCTGCTCAGGCCGAGCTCTGCCGTGACCTTTGGATTGAGCTGCAAAAAACTGCTGACCAGGCGCGTGACCACCCATTGCCCAAGGTCAGTGGTGGCAAACAAACGCAAGTGGCCGCTCAGCGTTGTTTGATCCTCGCGTAGTCGCTGGTCCGCCTCTTCGGCGCGAGCCAGCATGGTCTGCGCATCCGCGAGCAAAAGCTGCCCTTGCTGCGTGAGGCTCATGTGATGGGTGTCGCGCCGCAAGAGCGCAGCACCGCAATGTTCCTCCAGTGTGCGCAGGTGACGGCTCAAGGTCGGCTGACGAATTTTCAACCGACGCGCCCCGGCGGAGATGCTGCCGCATTCCACGATACAAACGAAAGCGCGGAGCAGGGCGAGGTCGTCGAAGACGGTCATACAATTTGTGAATAATTGATATGCGAAACCACTGGCTACAAGAGCAGTGACCCCTCGCTGATTATGGTCGCCATGAACTCTGATCCATCAAGCAACAAACGCGTCTCTCACGATGCAATCAAGATCGTAGTCGTCGGCGGCAGCGGGCTCATCGGGAAGAAGGTCGTGAACAATCTCCGCCAGCTGGGCCACAAAATCGTGGCCGCGTCACCCTCCTCGGGTGTTAATACCATTACCGGTGAAGGACTTGCGGAAGCAATCGCCGGCGCTCAGGTCGTCGTCGACGTGGCAAATTCGCCGTCGTTTGAGGATAAGGCGGCCATGGAGTTTTTCAAAACGTCGGGTCACAATCTCCTTACGGCGGAAGCGGCTACGGGCGTGAGACATCACGTTGCGCTGTCGGTTGTGGGCGCCGAGCGGCTGCAGAAGATGGGTTACTTCCGCGCGAAGCTGGCGCAGGAAAACATGATCAAGGCCTCTGAAATTCCCTACACGATCGTGCGCGCGACGCAGTTCTTCGAGTTCGTGGGCGCGATCGCCCAAACGGGCGCCGTCGGGCAAACGGTTCACCAGCCACCGACGCTCTTCCAGCCCATCGCGGCCGATGACGTGGCGGCCATCCTGGCCGAAGTCGCCCTCGCCGCGCCGGTGAACGACACGATCGAAATCGCCGGACCGGAACGGGTGGGGCTTGATGAACTGGTCGGA
>CAVYZI010000007.1:0-1310089 GCA_963772915.1 uncultured Verrucomicrobiae bacterium | reverse complement strand
CCCTCGGGCAGGTTGCTGAAGGCGCCGCTGATCGGATTGGCGCCGGTGTTGTCGAGCAGAGTGAGAATCGTGCCCCGCTTCATTCTTCCCTGGGTCGTGCCGAGCAGGTTCAGGCTGGCGTTGTTGATCGTGATTGCGTTGGCAACCACTTGGTCGCTCCGGGCTTTGTTCTTCTTTGCCCGAAACGTGCAGGTGTAGGTCGCGTCGGCATTGAAGGTGAGCGCGCTTTGGACGGTCAAGGTGGCTTGTACGCTTGTGCCCGCCGCCGGAGCGAGAAAGGCGCCCGCCCCGCCGCCCGTCCCGATCGTCGTCGCCCCAGCAATGATCCCATTACCGCCGAGGGTCCCGGCGTTGACGTTGACCGCGCCGGTGCCGGTGGCGGAGCCGGTCGTGTTGGTAACCTTCAGCACGCCGCCGCTAACGGTCGTCGTGCCGGTGTAGGTGTTGGCTCCACTGAGGGTGAGCGTGCCGGTGCCGATTTTGGTCAGGCTTCCGCCCGTGCCCCCGCTGCTCCCGCTGTCCTGGATGATCCCGGCAAAAGTTGTGCTGCGATCGTTGCTCCCCACCGCCAGGGATCGCGCCCCGAGAAAGACCAGCCCGTCTCCCTCCAGCGAGCCAACTGTCAGCAGATTGGCGCCGTGCCCTGAGATGTCGAGGTTGCCGTTGCCGAAGAGGGAAAGGCCCGCCGCCCCGCCGTCGGTTTTCCCGTTGAAGAAGATCGTCCCGCCTTCGCCGCCCCCTGACCCACCGTTAGCGGTAAGAATCGCGTTGCCGCCGCTGGCGTGCCCGAAAAAGGTCATCTCCGCCCCCGGAGCACCCGACGCGCTCCCGCCGTTGATCACAAAGGTGGCATCGCCCGCAGTCGAGTCGTCGCTCAGGATGATAAAACCGGCGGCGCCAGAGCCAGTCGCCGCACCGTTCGCTGTAAAGTGGCCCTGCGCCGCGGTGGCAGACTGGGAAAACCCAGTTTCGCCGCCTTCGCTCATCGTAAAGATGCCATTGGCCGCAGTGCTGTTGGTCCCAAGCAAGACTGCGCCACCATCGGTTGCTGTGAATACCGCGTTCGCAGCGGTGCTAAAGTCTCCCAAGCTGGCAATCGCGAAGTTACTAACTTGGATCGTAGCTTCAGCGGCGGTAGAGTTATCGAAAAGGAAAATATGCCCCTGAATAGACCCACCGTTCGTGACAACAAAGCTTGCGCTACCAGCCGATGATGAATCAGAAAAGGAAAACTGATTTCCTTCACCGCGGAAGAATGTCATGTCTCCTGCGCTCGCGTTGTTTATGAAGAATATAGCGGACTGTACACCACCAGAGACACCATCAGCGAATGATTGAATCGTTCCCGAGCCGTTCACAATGCCATCGCCCGAGAACAGCAGATGATTGATGATACCGACCTCTCCCACGTTGATCGTAAATGAAGGTGCGCCTGGTATGAACTGAACACCGCTGACTTCAACAGTTTGAGAAATACTGACTTCCGTTCCGCTCGATGGTCCAAAGGTGGCCACGTCGGATGGCCCGTTTGGAATGGTATTCGGCATCCAATTCTCAGCCGTGTTCCAATCGCTGGTGACTGGGCTAGTGGCCCAAGTCGCGCTTCCGGCAAAGGAGCGGTGCTGCGCTGCTGAAAACAGCAGCGCAGCAGCCAGCAGACTAATCAAAGATCTCGTTTTAATTTTCATCGCCCCGGGTGTTCAGCCGACTAAGGGAAAGATTGAAGGAACTCAATCACCTCAACGCTGACGTACTTGCCGGTATTGGGATTCAGCGTGTGCCAGTAGGCAAAAGCATGCAAATTGATGCCTTGAATGGTAAACTCAACAACATCCGCATCTCTTAGTAGCAAGGAGTTGTACATTCCTTCCGACTGCTGGTGAGGCACGGAGTCACCCTGCGTCGCATACAGTCTTATGGACGGGATGTTCGTCGCGTTGGCGACAAGTGAGATGGGCGAGACGGAATATAAATAGGCGAGGTCTTGTTCGGTATCGTCATCACTGGTATTGGCGTAGTTTCTGGCGTCCATGGCGAAGTGCTCTATGTGCCCTGGTTGTCTCCGGCGCGCGAGGAGAGATCACAGGGGGCCGAAAGGGTAACCACCGCCATTGGAACTTGAACTAGCGGCACGGGCCAGCCCGGAACAGTTGCCGCCGGATCGAGCGCCGCCCAGAGCGAATGGGTGCCGCCGGAAGAGCCCCCGACCAGAAAGACCGTCCCATTACAGTGGGGGTCGTGATAGGCTGCAAGAGTCTGCTGTTTGACGTCGTTGGATTGCTGCGGCGGGCGACCCGACGCGATGCCTTCCTCCGTCGTTGTGTCATGCTCGTGCTGTCTCCGAATCAGACCGTCTGGAGCGAGACGATAATCGATCGAAAAAACCAAAAACCCGGCCTTAGCCAGATCTCGATCGGCCCAGCGTTGGCTCATGGAGCCATAGGCATCTTGGTCTCTAAACCCGCCCGCATGAACCGTGACGACGACCGGATAAGGGCCGTCGCCATAAACGGCGGGGTCGGGACTAAAGCGGAGACGGCGCAAGATCGTCTGATCATCGGAGTAAGCCGAGGGCTGATAGGCGTTCGGGAGAATCTCCTGGCTCGGCGGCATCGGATCGGGCTCCAGATCCGGCGGTGGAGTTGGTGTGGGCGTTTGGGCCAGAGAGAAGGAACCGCTGCTAAGAAGCAGCGCCAATGAACAGGCAACGGCAAAACCGAGAAGACCTCGGCGAGAAGCTCTATGTGTGCTGTTGTGTTCCGCAGCGTAGGAGGATTTCATAGGCATCGATCATGGCGGAGAAGCGCGACCTGTGTAAACAAGAATTCGCGGGCTGCGGCAAAAGAGGGGCGATATTCCTACGGCACGAGCGTGAGGGTGAGATCGTTGCCATCGCCGCCGGAATAGGTGGCCTGGAGGTTGTTGCCGTTGATCGTGACGATGCCGCCCTCGGGCAGGTTGCTGAAGGCGCCGCTGATCGGATTGGCGCTGGTGTTGTCGAGCAGAGTGAGAATCGTGCCCCGCTTCATTCTTCCCTGGGTCGTGCCGAGCAGGTTCAGGCTGGCGTTGTTGATGGTGATTGCGTTGGCAATCACCTCGTCGCTCCGGGCTTTGTTCTTCTTCGCCCGAAACGTGCAGGTGTAAGTCGCATCGGCATTGAAGGCGAGCGCGCTTTGGATGGTCAAGGTGGCTTGCACGCTTGTGCCAGCAGCCGGAGCGAGAAATGCGCCCGCCCCGCCGCCCGTCCCGATCGTCGTCGCACCAGCAATGATCCCTTTACCGCCGAGCGTCCCGGCGTTGACATTGAGCGCTCCGGTGCCGGCGGCAGACCCGGTCTTGTTGGTAACCTTCAGCACGCCGCCGCTAACGGTCGTCGTGCCGGTGTAGGTGTTGGCTCCACTGAGGGTGAGCGTGCCGGTGCCGATTTTGGTCAGGCTTCCGCCCGTGCCCCCGCTGCTCCCGCTGTCCTGGATGATCCCGGCAAAAGTTGTGCTGCGATCGTTGCTCCCCACCGCCAGGGATCGCGCCCCGAGAAAGACCAGCCCGTCTCCCTCCAGCGAGCCAACTGTCAGCAGATTGGCGCCGTGCCCTGAGATGTCGAGGTTGCCGTTGCCGAAGAGGGAAAGGCCCGCCGCCCCGCCGTCGGTTTTCCCGTTGAAGAAGATCGTCCCGCCTTCGCCGCCCCCTGACCCACCGTTAGCGGTAAGAATCGCGTTGCCGCCGCTGGCGTGCCCGAAAAAGGTCATCTCCGCCCCCGGAGCACCCGACGCGCTCCCGCCGTTGATCACAAAGGTGGCATCGCCCGCAGTCGAGTCGTCGCTCAGGATGATAAAACCGGCGGCGCCAGAGCCAGTCGCCGCACCGTTCGCTGTAAAGTGGCCCTGCGCCGCGGTGGCAGACTGGGAAAACCCAGTTTCGCCGCCTTCGCTCATCGTAAAGATGCCATTGGCCGCAGTGCTGTTGGTCCCAAGCAAGACTGCGCCACCATCGGTTGCTGTGAATACCGCGTTCGCAGCGGTGCTAAAGTCTCCCAAGCTGGCAATCGCGAAGTTACTAACTTGGATCGTAGCTTCAGCGGCGGTAGAGTTATCGAAAAATAAGATTGCTCCCTGAACAGATCCCACCGTGTAACCATAAAGCTTGCCCTACCAGCCGATGATGAATCCGTAAAGAAAAATAAATTTCCGTCACCGCCGAAGAATGTCATGTCTCCTGCGCTCGCGTTGTTCTAGAAAAATATAGCCGACTGTAAACCACCATCAACTTGAAGCGAACGTTGAGTAGTTGCCCGAGTCGTTCACTATTCCGCTACCCGAAATAATGCAGACTGATACCGATCTCATCCACATTGATCGTGTAAGCAGATGCATCCGCATTGAAGTGCACGCCGCTCACCTCGACGGTAGTAGAGATCGTAATCCTCGTTCACATTCGATGGGCCAAAGCTGGCCATGTCTGACGGCCCGTTTGGTGTGGTATTCGGCATCCAATTTGCCGCGGTGTTCCAATCGCCGCTGGTCGGATTTGTCCCCCAGGTCGCGCTGCCTGCAAAGAGAGCGTGCTTGCGCCGCCAGGAAGAGCAGCGCAACAGCCAGCAAACAGATCAAAGACCGTTCATTAAGTTTTTCATTGGCTCGTGTGTTCCCATCCGGCTCAAGGCAAATGAGATGTGAAAAAATCAATCACCTCAACGCTGACATACTGGCCCGTGTTGGGATTCAGCGTGTGCCAGTAGGCGAAAGCATGGAGATTGATGCCATGATAGTATACTTGACTACATCCACGCCACTTTGATTAACAAGCGCTTGAAACATCGCATCAGACTGCTGGTGAGGCACGGAGTCACCCTGCGTCGCATACAGTCTTATGGACGGGATGTTTGTCGCGTTGGCGACAAGTGAGATGGGCGAGACGGAATATAAATAGGCGAGGTCTTGTTCGGTATCGTCATCACTGGTGTGGGCGTAGTTTCTGGCGTCCATGGCGAAGTGCTCTATGATGTCCATGGTGTCTCCTGCGCGCGAGGAGAGATCACAGGGGGCCGAAAGGGTGACCACCGCCATTGGAACTTGAACTAGCGGCACGGGCCAGCCCGGAACAGTCGCCGCCGGATCGAGCGCCGCCCAGAGCGAATGGGTGCCGCCGGAAGAGCCCCCGACCAGAAAGACCGTCCCATTACAGTGGGGGTCGTGATAGGCTGCGAGAATCTGCTGTTTGACGTCGTTGGATTGCTGCGGCGGGCGGCCCGAGGCGATGCCTTCCTCCGTCGTTGTGTCATGCTCGTGCTGTCTCCGAATCAGACCGTCGGGAGCGAGACGATAATCGATCGAAAAACCCAAAAAGCCGGCCTTAGCCAGATCTCGATCGGCCCAGCGTTGGCTCATGGAGCCATAGGCATCTTGGTCTCTAAACCCGCCCGCATGAACCGTGACGACGACCCGATAAGGGCCGTCGCCATAGACGGCGGGGTCGGGACTAAAGCGGAGACGGCGCAAGATCGTCTGATCATCGGAGTAAGCCGAGGGCTGATAGGCGTTCGGGAGAATCTCCTGGCTCGGCGGCATCGGATCGGGCTCCAGATCCGGCGGTGGAGTTGGTGTGGGCGTTTGGGCCAGAGAGAAGGAACCGCTGCTAAGAAGCAGCGCCAATGAACAGGCAACGGCAAAACCGAGAAGACCTCGGCGAGAAGCTCTATGTGTGCTGTTGTGTTCCGCAGCGTAGGAGGATTTCATAGGCATCGATCATGGCGGAGAAGCGCGATCTGTGTAAACAAGAATTCCGGATGGCGCTGCCATCAACCGGAAGGGCGAGACTGATAGCGCGCGATTCAATATAGGCCGAGCGCGGGGGCACGAAGAGCTGCGCCATCGTGCGCAGGATGACCCCGCACTCGAGAGTGAGGTTCCAGTTTTCCAGGTATTCGATGTCGCAGGCCACCCGGTTTTGGATGTCCTTGCTCGTCTGCGCTTCGCCGCGGAAGCCGCGCACCGGCAAATAACAGGATGTTGCGATGTGGACGTCTCCCTGTGGGAGACGCGAGAGTGGCGTGCCATAGCTAACGACGCGCAAACCCGCGTTTCGCACAGCGAAACGTCTACAGGCCGCATGGTTTGCTCGCGACCAGGATGCCGTCGGGTTGTTCTTTTGTGTCGGGCAGGTCGATCTCGATCGTATAGCCGTTCGCGCCGCAGCAGCTCGCGACAATCTTCGTGCATCGTCAGGCCACGCGCCCGGCCGTGGGTGCCGATGAGAAAGGTCTTCACCGCGCCGGTTTTCATGCTCTCGGTGGCGCCCTTTAGCACTTCCACCTCAAGGCCCTGGACGTCCATCTGCACCAGATCGATCGAGCCGCCCGATCCGCCTAACGAGCGTATCGAGAGTGATCGTCGGGATGCTGAGGAAACGATTCTTCTTCCGGCGCAGGCCCAGTTTTTCGAGCAGACTCTTCCGCCGCGCTCCGGGTGACGTTGGGCGCGAGTCGGCTGCTGTAGCCGCGATCGTCGAAGGCGGAGCTGCCCTCCGAGGAGGTCAACCCTTCAGGATGAATGACAAAATCGGCGCTCGTTAGGCCGTTGAGCGCGAGATTTTCGCGCAGGAAATTGACGATGCCGTTCGAGCGGCTCGACGCCGTGGATGGTCAGGCCGGGGGCAGTCTTGCGCGCCAGGATGAGATAGTAGCCGATGGCCGCCCCGACATCGACAAAGCATCCGTCGGGCGGGAGACGCCGGATGAGATCGACGAAAATCTCTTCTTCTTCCGCTTCGTGGACGTTGCGTTTGCGGTAACGAGCGCGCTGTTCCTCGAGGAGCTGATCCTCATAAGACGCGCACCCCATTATCGAATGTGATGGACGGTGCGACGCTTTCATGGACGGAGAAGTCGCAAGCGTTGAGTGCCCACGCGTTGACTGCCGTGCGGTCGCGATTCGCCTAACGAGCGCGCTCACCCGCCAGATGGTGCCGTGGGCGTCCTCGCTGAAGAGGAGGCTGCCATCTTTCGCCACCGTCACCCCGACCGGGCGACCCCAGACGTCGCCCTGCGGCGTCACGAAAGCCGGTCACGAAATCCTCGTATTCCCCGCGCGCCTTGCCGTTCTCGAGCGGCACGCGCACGATCTTGTAACCGGTGCGCCGGGTGCGATTCCAGGAGCCGTGAAAGGCGGCAAAAATGTCGCCGCGATATTCGGCCGGGAAATTGTTTCCCATCGTAAAAGCAGAGATTGAGCGAGGCGGAATGCGCCTGCACGAGAACGTCGGGAACGATGACTTTGTCGGCCCATTCTGATTTCTCACCCTTGTGCCGCGGATCCTGGTGATTCCCAATGTAAAACCAGGGCCAGCCGTAGAAGCCGCCGGGGGTGACGTGGCTGATGTAATCGGGCGGGAGATTGTCCCCCAGCCCGTCGCGTTCGTTCGTGCTCATCCAAAGTTCCTTCGTGCCGGGGCGCATCTGGATGCCGACGGCGTTGCGAATTCCCCAGGCGTAAACCTTCTGTCCCGAGCCGTCGGGGTTGAACTCGAAGATGCGGGCGCGGTCGGCTTCGGCCCCACTGTCGGAGACGTTGGAGAGCGAGCCGATCGAGACGTACATCTTCTTGCCGTCCGGCGAAAAAGCGAGCCCGCGCGTCCAATGGCCGCCGCCACGTAGCAAACCGCCGGGCGAGAGATGGGCGCCGAGTTTCTCGGCCGATCCGCGCGCCTTCAGGTCGCCATTGCGATAGGGAAAGCGAATGACTCCATCCGTGTTCGCGACGTAGAGATATTGCGGCTCGGGACCGGGCGGATAGAAGGCAATCCCGAACGGCTTATTCAGGTCCTTCTCGGCGAAAAGATCCGTCGTGTCGGGCTGGCCGTCGCCATCGCGGTCGCGCAGGACCTTGATTTGGTCGACTCGGCTTTCGACAACGAAAATGTCGCCGTTAGGCGCGGTCAGGAGAACGCGCGGATCGCGAAAACCGCGGGCGTATTCCGCAATCGTGAATCCAGCCGGAACATGGAGTTGCGTGCCCGGGGGACGCGCCACGATGTCGGGGCCGTTGTTGGCGGAACGGGTTTCGTTAGGCGGAGGCAGATCGGCGACCGTGATCTTGCGTCGCACACCGGGGGCGTCGCCCGTCCAATCGCCCATCGCCGCCTTGCCGGTGAGGAGCTGGCCCGCGTCCTGGGCGGCGAAGCCGGCAAATGCGAGACAGCCGATCGCGCCAAGCGAGAGCGGTTTCCCGAAACGGGCCATGGGCGGGGATCTCGCCTAACGAAAGATGACGGAGCTTTTCTCCTTCGCCTTGGCCAGTTGCTGCTCCGATTTGCGCTGGTTGATGACGAAGGTGTTGTTGTCACCCAGCCGCGCCCAGGGACCGGGCGGCACTTCGCTGAATTCGACAAATTTCCAATCCGTCACATCCGTATCCTGGAGGCCGAGATAATCGCGCACCGCCGGCGAGACATCGAGCCCGGCGCCGCGGTTGAGGTTCGGCTTGGGCCGCTCGTTGCCGAAGACGTATTCCCAGTGATCGGTGCGGAATGGTCCCGCATCCTCCCATTGCGCGTAGACGGTGCGGTTGCCCTTGCGGATCGCGACCCAGCGGCCCTTGCAAACCGAAACGCCCGGCCCGCGATAGGCTTCCTTGAACCACGGCACGACTCTGGGCGCTTCCGCCCGATGGCCTTCGCGCGCCTTGTCGTTGTAGGGCAGCGCGCAGTAGAACGGGTTCTGGCGCGGGGTGAAATTTACCGGGATGTAGTTTTGGCGATGCGCCCGGTTGGGATCGTCGTAACCGCCGTAGTGTCTGCGCCCAGGCTGCGTCCCAACTGCTGGCATGATTCGGGACCGGGTTATTCCCGCTCGGAGTTTCGCCAATCCAGAAAACCGTCGTGACGATTTGTCTTTTCCATGGGTAACGCTCGTCGCCTTTTTTCGGGACGAAGGAAAGCGGCGGGGTGTATCCGAGCGGATCGATCTTTGAGGAGCACATCGTCATTCAGACGATTCTGTTTCTTGCTCACCTTGAATTTGGTGGCGGGAGTCTGCGCCGGGGCCGAGGGGGAGAAAAAGGCCGAGACCGACGAGAGCAAAACGGCAATGGTATGGGTAAATTTTCCTGGTTTCATCGAAAAACAAAGTTCCAGCAACCGGGCTGGAAAGAGGCGCACTATTAAGATTCGGCCTGCAGACCGGAAATGCGCGTAGATTGAAGACGCGGAACCTACCACGCCAACGACTTCGATCAACCCTCCGGACCGAGAAATTTTCCCGGGTTGAGGATGCCTGCGGGATCGAGCGCCTGCTTGAGGCGGAGCGTGGAGCGCGCGGCTCACCTCGCTTGTCGCCTCGGGCCACCAGCGTTTTTTAGCCAGGCCGATACCATGCTCGCCCGTGATCACTCCGCCCCAGGCCAGGACCTGGGCAAACAATTCATCGAGAGCCTGTTCGACCCGGGCGTGCACCGCCGGTTCAGCGTAATCGGCGGCCATGAGGTTGACGTGGAGATTGCCGTCGCCGGCATGACCGAAGGTGGCGATCGGGAAAGCCATGGCGCGCCTGCAAATCGGCGGCGAACTCGATCAGCTCAACGAGGCGGCCGCGGGGCACGACAATGTCCTCGTTCAGTTTCGTCAGGCCGGTGGCCCGCAGCGAATTGCTGAATTCGCGCCGCAAGGCCCACAGTTTCTCCGAGCCCTCCTCCGTCGTGGCGATGGCGAGTGCGTTTGGATTCTTGCTTTCGAGCAAGGCGCGCAAGGCATCGGCTTCGCTCCGCACGCTCTCCGGTTGGCCATCGACATCGATGAGGAGGTGCGCGTTGCCCTCCGGAACGATGGCGGTCCCGCGATCGCGGCGCGCGGCTTCGAGGGTGAAATGATCGGCGATCTCGAGCGCTGACGGGAGAAAGCCAGCGGCGAAAATGGCCTGCACCGCGGCGGCGGCCTGGGCCAGGGTGGCGAAGGCGGCCGAAAGAGTGGCACGCGCCGGAGGCAGAGGGAGGAGACGGACGGTGATCTCGGTCACCACGCCTAACAATCCCTCGGAACCGACGAAAAGCCCGATGAGGTCGAAGCCGGTTTTGTTTTTGTGCACGCGCCCACCGGTCCGCAGCACTTCACCACTCGCGAGCACGACTTCGAGGCCGATGATGTAGTGGCGGGTGACGCCGTACTTCAGACAGCGCGGGCCGCCGGCGTTGGTCGCAACGTTTCCGCCGATGCTGCAATCATGCAGGCTGGCGGGATCGGGCGGATAAAAAAGCTTCTGGGCGCGGACAGCCGCCTGCAGCTCGCCGGTGATGACGCCCGGCTCCACGATCGCAATCGCGTCGTCGAAACTGATCTCCCTGATCCGGTTCATGCGCGCGAGGGAGAGCGCGATGCCGCCCTGCACCGGGACGCAACCGCCAACGTAGCCGTAGCCGGCGCCGCGCGCGGTCACCGGAATTTTGTTTTCCGAAGCGAAACGCAGGAGCCGGCTGACCTGCTCGGTGGTTTGGGCGAAGACGACCACTTCCGGGGGATGGGTGGCGAACCATTTGTCGCCGCTGTGCGCGGTCCGGGTCGGTTCGTCGGCCGCCACGACTTCGTCGCCGAGCAAGGCGCGAAGTTCAGCCGCGAGGTTCATCGTTCCACCATAAGCGGTGGCTCGATCACTTCCACACGGGTGCCCACTTTGGCAGCTTCGAAGAAGCGCCTGGCCATTTTCTCCGGCATGCGGACGCAGCCGTGCGAAGCGCGGTAGCGTGGGACATATCCGGCATGCATCCCGTAGCCGCCGGTAAAGCGGAGGAAATAGGGCATGGGCGCTCCGACGAAGCGGGCGCCTTTCGGGCAGGGGTCCTTCCTCGCGTTGACATCGTGTTGCACGACCCTGCCGGTGCGCCGCGAGACGTAGGCGCCGTACTCGCTCGAAACATGGTTCGCGTCCTTTTGGATGACGCGATATTTGCCCGGCGGCGTCTCAAACTCGCGCCGGCCGGAGGAGATGTTGGTTTTGCCGATGAGGGTTTTGCCGCGGTAAAAGAATGCCTGTTGCGTGCTGAGGTTGATGAGAATGCGGGGCTGGCCTTTGAGCGAGGGATCATCATGCCAGGAAGAAAAAAGCGGAAAACCAGAGGCGAACCGGGTGAGATTGGCGACCGAACGGTGGGCGCGAACCCCGATGTCGCTCGGCAATTCCACGCAACTGGACGAGAGCAGCGCGATCAACGCGCCGAGCAGGAGAAGGCGCGGCAGGGCGGGCGTCGTCATCTGCGACGAGTGTAACTTTGGCCGGTGGGTTTCACAACGGCAGCAACGGAGCGATAATGGCAATCTGGATTCCATGCCCCAAAGCGCTCCTGCTTTTCCTCGTTCCTATGATCTTGCCGTCCTGCTCGCGCCACATCGCTCCCTCGCAGCCAGAGCCCACCATTGCACCCTGCCCCTCTTTTCCAAACTGCGTTTCGAGCAATTCGAGCGACAAGCGACACGCCATCGCCCCCCTCGCCCTCCACTCGGGCGACGCGCCAGTCTGGCCGCGGGTTCGCGCCGCGGTCGCGTCGCTGCCGCGGACCAGGATTGTGGAGGAACGCGACAATTATCTGCACGCCGAATGCCGGACCCTGCTGGGCTTCGTCGATGATCTCGAGTTGCAACTTCGCCCTAACGAAAAGGCGGTTGCGGTCCGTTCCGCCGCGCGCATCGGCTACTACGATTTCGGAGTCAATCGCCGCCGGGTGGAGAGGTTGCGCCGACTGTTACAGAAGAATTAAAGCGAACCGCGGGGGCACTGCCACGATCGAGAAGAGAGGCGGTTGCCAGTGCTCCCGCTTCAGGATACAACTGGCTTGCCCATGAGCTCGGAACCGATCGTCCAGACCATCAGTTCCGGGAGCGAACAGCGCATGAATATCCCGATCGTGACGGTCGAGAGTTTTTTCGAGAATCACGCCAAGGGGTTGCAACTGAAACTGGAAGGCGAACGCATTGGCTTTGAGCGGCGCATCCGCGAGCCGACGATCAATCGCCCCGGGCTGGCCCTGGCCGGATTCTACACCTATTTCGCGGAGAAACGCATCCAGGTGCTGGGCGCGGCCGAGCAATCCTACCTCAAGAGCCTGACCGAAGCGGCAGCGGCACGCGCGTTTTCGCGCGCTGTGCCAGCAAAAAATCCCCTGCCTCGTGATTTCCCGCGGATTCCATCTCAGCCCGGATCTGCTCGCCATCGCGGAAGAGGCCGGGATCGCGGTTTTCCGCACCCCGATGATCACGATGAAGTTCATCAACGCGGCCACGATCGCGCTCGAGTTCGATTTTTCGCCGATCGGTGACCGAAGTCCGGCAGCATGGTCGACATCCTCGGCGATCGGCGTCCTCATCCGCGGGGTCGAGCGGGGTGGGAAAAAGCGAATGCGTCCTTGGCCTGATCGAGCGCGGCTACAGCCTGGTGGCGGACGACGTGACGCGGATCAAATCCCTCGAAGGCCGCGAACTGGTGGCGACGGCGCCGGAGTTGACCCGCTTCCACATGGAAGTGCGCGGGATTGGCATCATCAACATCGTTTCCGTCTTCGGGATCGGCGCGATCCGGATCGAGAAGCGGCTCGATCTGGTGGTGACGTTAAAAGATTGGCAGGAGCTGGAAGAAGTGGATAGAATCGGTCTGGACCGCGAGCTTTACGAGATTCTCAAGATCCAAGTCCCGCACGTCACGATTCCGGTGCGACCGGGACGGGATATCGCGCGATTAATCGAGGTGGCGGCGATGGACGAAAAGCTGAAGGGCCTCGGGGTAAACAGCGCGGTGGAATTTAACGACGAAATTGATCGGGCTCATGGAAGCACAGCGCACGTAATGGGATTATTGAATCGACGCTCGTCGTCAGACACCAACGAAAAGGTGGAGAAGGAGATCACGATCGTGAATCGGCTCGGTCTCCATGCCCGGCCCGCGGCCATGTTTGTCCGCGTCGCGAGCCGGCATCGTTGCGAGATCTGGGTGGCGAAAGAGGGCGAGGAAATCAACGGCAAGAGCATCATGGGCCTGATGATGCTGGCCGCCGGCCAGGGCTCGAAGCTGCGCGTCCGGGCCGAGGGCCCCGACGCCGCCCAGGCCCTCCACGACATCGAGGAATTAATCCAGTCGCGCTTCAACGAAGATTAGTTGACCCCGGAGGCTTTCGGGGTTGACGGTCCGGTTATTCTAAGACCGGAATGAGCGGCGATCGCGGCGGCCAACAGGAAAAACGTTAGCAAGGTGTGCCCGCCTCCCCCGGGATCGCCCGGGGCCCGGTCCATGTCTTCTCGATCGAGAGCGACGACGTGGTCCAATACCAGGTCGACCCAGCCCATGTGCCCGACGAGATCGCGCGCTTCGAGAACGCGCTCATCCAGACCCGCGTCCAGATCCTCGAGATGCAGCAGCAAATCGCGGAAGCGATCGGAGCGAAAGACGCGGGGATTTTCGATGCCCACCTCCTCGTGGTCGAAGACCAGACGCTGATCGACGAAGTGCTGCGCAAACTGGAGGCCGATCATTGCAACGTCGAGTTCGCCTTCCAGGAAGTGGCGAACCGTTATGTCGAGTCGCTGAGCAAGATCGACGATCCTTATTTGCGCGAACGCGCGCTCGACATCCAGGACGTGACCCGGCGCGTCATCCGCAATCTGCAGGGCAAATCCCCGCGCCCCTTCCTCTCCGTCGACGAACCGCACATTCTCGTCGCCCATAATCTCACCCCGTCCGACACCGCGACGATGAACCGCGAGCAGGTGCGCGGGATGGCGCTCGACCTCGGGAGCCGCACTTCGCACACCGCGATCATGGCCCGGTCGTTAGGCATTCCCGCCGTCGTCGGCCTGCACGACGCCACCGAGTCGCTCGAGACCGGCGCGCCCGCGCTGCTCGATGGCTACCATGGCCTGCTCATTCTTCATCCGACGACGGAAACCCTCCAGGAATACGCCAAGATCGAGCGCGAGAAGGGCGCAATCGAGGAGCGGCTGACCCAACTGCGCGAAACCAAATCGACCACCCGCGACGGCCGCCACATTGTCCTCTCGGCCAACATCGAATTGCCCGATGAAGTCGAAGCGGTCCTGGCCAACGGCGCGGAAGGCGTCGGGCCTTTATCGGACGGAATTTCTCTACCTCAACGAGACGGCGCTGCCCGACCGAAGAAGAGCAATTCGAAGTTTATCGGACCGTCGCGCAACGGCGTCGCGCCCGATCCGCTCATCATTCGCACCCTCGACCTCGGGGGCGACAAACTTGCCGACGACATCGAGAATCGGGCGACGAGCTCAATCCTTTTCTCGGCTGGCGGGCGATTCGGTTTTGCCTCGAGAACCTCGACATTTTCAAAGCGCAGCTGCGCGCCATTCTGCGGGCCAGCGTCGGTGGGCAACGTCAAAATCATGTTCCCCATGATCTCGGGACTGGATGAAGTGCGGCGCGGCCGCGCCATCGTCGAGGAATGCAAAGACGAGCTGCGGCGGGAGGGGCATGCCTTCCACGATGATCTGGAGGTGGGCGTGATGATCGAGGTCCCGACCGCGGCCATCATGGCCGATCTGCTGGCGCGCGAAGTCGATTTTTTCAGCATCGGCACGAACGATCTGATTCAGTACGCGGTCGCGATCGATCGCACGAACGAACGGGTGGCGCACCTTTACGAGCCGAGCCATCCCTCTGTTCTGCAGGCTGCTCAAGATGGTGGCGGATGCGGCCCACGCGAATAACATCTGGGTCGGGGTCTGCGGCGAGATGGCGGGCGAAGTTCTCTTCACCCCGCTCCTGCTCGGCCTGGGGATGGATGAATTAAGCGCGAGCGCGACGATCGTGCCGCGGGTCAAAAGCGCGGTCCAGCGCCTAACGATGACGGAATGTCAACGCCTGGCGGAGGAAGTCTTGCAGCTCGACACCCCCGCCGCCGTCCTGGCCCGCTGCACCGAGATGGCGCAACGACATTACCCCGAGCTGCTCGGTTGATCCTAATCCGCTCTGTTCCAGTGGAGGGCTCAGGTTAACTCGCGCGGAGCAAGATCGGACGATCGCTATTCCTCCTCGCCTTCCTCTTCCGCTTCTGAGCCGGATTCCATCTCCGGCTTGATCCCGTCCTCTTCCATTTTGCGCAGGACGTCGCTCATGTCGTCGACTTCGTCCCACACTTCCTGGCTGACGTAGATCTGCGCCTTCTGCTGCACCGCCATCGCGATGCAATCGCTCGGCCGGCCATCGAGCTCGATGATCTTTTTCTGCTGCAGCTCGTTCTCCGCGCGAATGATCATGCGCGCGTAATAGGTCGCGTTCTTGAGATCGTTAATGATGACCCGCTCGACCTGCGCCCCGAGCGCGGTCATGAGGTGGCCCATCAGGTCGTGCGTCAGCGGCCGCTCCTTGATCGTGCCGCGCATGAACATGGTGATGGCGCTGCCCACGCTCTGGTCGACGTAGATGATGAACACTTTGTCGGCGTTGCCCGAGGAAGACCGCGCAGCCGCCGCTTGTCGGCAGGACCGCACGCACCTGCACCTCGATTACTGTTTTGTTCATCGAAAAAACGGTATCAGAGCGATTTCGAAAAACAAGCGAGCCGGCGTTGGACCGAGGAAGCGAGCCTCCCAGCCGCCCTTCGAGGCTCGCGCGCAAACCCCGGCTTTTCCATGGGTAATCTGCCGATTGAATATTGCAGTCTCCTGCCCGTACACTGCGCGACGAATGACAAGACCGGACTGGGATGTCGACGCCGCCATCGCGACTTATAATGTCGAGGGTTGGGGCAGCGGTTATTTCTCGGTCAACAGCGCCGGCAACGTCGTCGCCAAGCCGCTCAAGGAAGCTGGCGGCTCGATCGATCTGCTCGAAGTGGTGAACGAAGCGCGCGAGCGCGGTCTCGGGTTTCCGCTCGTCATTCGCTTTCAGGATTTGCTCCGGCATCGGGTCGAGACGGTCAACCGCGCTTTCCAGACGGCGATGCAGGAGTTCGGTTATCGCAACGTCTATCGCGGAGTTTTTCCGATCAAAGTGAACCAACTGCGCGAAGTGATCGAAGAGATCGTCGATGCTGGCGAGCAATTTCATTTCGGACTCGAAGCGGGCAGCAAACCGGAGCTGATCGCCGCCCTTGCGATGCACAAGGATCCCGAGAGCCTCATCATCTGCAACGGCTACAAGGATCGCGCCTTCATTCGCACCGCCATGCTCGGGCCGTCGCCTCGGGCAAGTCGGTCATCATCGTGGTCGAGAAACTCGAAGAACTCGAGCAAACGCTGCGGATCGCGAAAGAGATGGCGGTCGAACCTTATATCGGCATCCGGGTGCGGCTGCACAGCAAGGGCGCCGGAAAATGGACGACGAGCGGCGGGGAAAACGCGAAGTTTGGCCTGAGCACGACCAACCTCGTGGCCGCGAGTGAGATGCTCAAGGCGCAGGGGCTGGCCCAATGCCTCAAGCTCGTCCATTTCCACGTTGGCTCGCAGGTGCCCGACATCTCGACGATCAAGCGCGCCGTGCGCGAAGCGGCGCGCTATTACGCCAAGCTTTCCAAAATGGGCCACGCCCTAGGCTACCTCGATGTCGGCGGCGGGCTCGGGGTCGATTACGACGGTTCGCGCACCAGCTTCGACAGCTCGACCAACTACTCGCTCCAGGAATACTGCAACGATGTCGTCTACAATATCATGGAAGTGTGCGACTCCGAAGGCGTCGCCCACCCCGCGATCGTGAGCGAAGGCGGGCGCGCCATCGTCGCCCATCATTCCGTCCTCGTGGTCGAATCCTTTGGCTCGATCGAAAAGGATGTGCCGCTGACGAAGATCGAGGCCGACGGATAACGACCCGAAACCGCTCCGCGACATCGTCGAGGTCAGACGCCAGCTCAAGCGCGGCAATCGCCTCGAGACCCTGCACGACGCGCAACAGATCAAGGAAGAGACGCAGCAGATGTTCAATCTCGGCCTGCTCGATCTGGAGGCGAAAGCCAAGATCGAAGCGGTCTACTGGCAGCTCGCCCGCCAGATTGTGACCCTGCACCGCGGCCTCAAGTATGTGCCGGAAGAAGTGAAGGAGCTGGAGACCTCGTTAGGCGATCAATACATCTGCAACTTCTCCGTTTTTCAATCGCTCCTCGATCACTGGGCGCTCGGGCCAGCTTTTCCCGATCATGCCGATCCATCGCCTCACCACGCGCACCGGAGCGCCAGGGCACGCTTGGTCGATATCACCTGCGATTCGGACGGCAAAATCAGCAAGTTCACCGATCTCCAGGATGTGAAGGACACCCTGCCGTTGCACAAGATCATCCCCGGCGAACTTTACTACCTCGGGGTCTTCCTCGTCGGCGCCTACCAGGACATCATGGGCGATCTGCACAATCTCTTTGGTCGCGTTACCGAGGTGCACGTTTTCCTCGATGAGGACGAGGAATCGGGCTGGTATATCGAAGAAGTGATCGAGGGGAGCACGATTGGCCAGGTCCTCGCCCTGACGCAGTGGGACAAGATCGAGCTTATGCGCCTGGTGAAATTGCAGGTCGACGCCGCGATCAAAAGCGACCGGCTCAAGCCCAACGATGCCATGAAAATCCTGGCCGATTACGAGCGCGGCCTGCAGGGCTACACCTACCTCGCGCTCGACGGGGCCGCGCTCCCGCAGGTGCAGGTGCCGGTCAACGCCGCCTGAGCTTTTTTCGGCGCGAAAGTTCTCCGTTGCTCAGCCGGTGACCTTGCGTGCGGCGAGGGAGTTACGACTTCTGCCGGGCCAGCAGATGATCGAGCGAGCCGATCCGATACCAACGATAACCGTAGGCTTCGAGCGCGATCCGGTGCCGACCGTTTTCGTCGGCGCGCGATTGATCGTTTTGACGCAGGTTGGTGAGAGTATCGCCGCTTCTCTTCAGAGAGCCGGAAACGAGCCTCCTTCGGTTTGGCGCTGAAATTGTGCAGGAGAACGAGCGCGTTGCCTTTCCATTCGTAACGCAAACCGAGCACGCCGGGCGCCCCGGTCCTGACTAGCCGACCATTCGCCCCAACCGATCTCGGGACATTCCTTGCGCAGCCGGATCATGGCCGCCATCCAGTTGAGGAGCGATTCGTCTTCGCGCCGCTGCGCCTCGACGTTGACCTTGTCGAACGCGAAGGGCCCTTTATCGAGCACCGGTCGAATGGTCTTCTTCGCGGTCGAGAAGCCGCCCTGCGGCCCGTTTGACCATGGCATCGGCGTCCGCACCGCATTGCGTTCCTTGAGCGAAAGATCGTCGCCCATCCCGATCTCATCGCCATAACGCAGGACCGGCGTGCCGGGGAGAGAAAAGAGGAGGCTGTAGGCGAGTTCGAGCTGGGCCCGGTTGCCGAGCATCGGGGCGAGACGGCGACGAATGCCGCGGTTGTAGAGCTGCATCCGTTTTTCCGGGCCAAACCTGGCGAAGACGGTTTCACGCTGCGCCTTCGTTAGGCGGCCGAGATCAAGCTCATCGTGGTTGCGCAGGAACTGCGCCCATTGCGCGGCGGGCGGGAGCGAGCGGGTCGCCAGCAGCGCCTCGCTCAGCGGCTGGATGTCGCCGGAAGCGAGCGCGTAGAAGAGGTGCTGGTTGACATAAAAGTTGAACATCATGTGAATCCCGCCGCCACTCTGGCCGAAGTACTTCTTGTTTTCTTTCGGCAGGACGTTGGCCTCGCCAAGGAGGATGGCGTCGCCGCAGCGCCACTGGAGGAACTTCCGCATCTCTTCCAGATATTCGAAATGCAGGACGCTCTTCCTGCCGGCGTGCGTGCTCTCGATCACAAACGGCACCGCATCGACGCGGAAGCCGGCCACGCCGAGCTGCAGCCAGTAACCCATGATGCGCCGCACCTCGGTCCGCACGGCCGGGTTATCCATGTTGAGGTCGGGCTGGAAATCGTAGAAGCGATGGTAGTACCAGGACTTCGCCTTCTTATCGCGGGTCCAGGTGGCATCCTGCACGCCGGGGAAAACCATCCCCTTGTTCCAACCGGGTGGCCGCGTTTTCGACCAGATATACCAGTCGCGATGCTGCGACTCGGGATCCGCACGCGCTTTCTGAAACCAAAGATGCTGATCGGAGGTGTGGTTCACGACCAGGTCGATGATGACTTTCATTCCGCGCTCGTTGGCCTGGTGCATGAACTCGACAAAGTCGCCATTGGACCCGTGCCGCGGATCGACCCCGTAGTAATCGGAAATGTCGTAGCCGTTGTCGCGATTGGGCGAGGCGTAAAAGGGGGCGAGCCAGATCGTGTCGACTCCGATCGAATCGAGATAATCGAGCCGGCGCATGAGCCCCTCGAAATCGCCCACCCCGTCGCCATTCGAGTCCATGAAGGTCTCGACATCGAGGCTGTAAATGACGGTGTTCTTGTACCAGAGGTCTTCGATCATACTTAGAAGGATTCGCATCTGCGCGCGGCAGTGTCCCTCTGTAGATGTTTCGCAGAGCGAAACGTCTACCACCCCGATCCGTCGCTATTGCAGGTTGTAAACTTCGACCAAGGCGACGCCGGTGCCGCCGTCCTTCCCGCGTACGACCGCGGTGTAGTTGCCGGGCGCAAGGGAGCGGATAATGGCGGATTCGGCGTCGTCCGCCGGGGCGAGATTGGTCGAATGGATGAGCGATTCCTGCGAGTCGCGCCAGTTGTCGTCGCTCCGGATGAGAGTCGCCGTTGGCGTCGTAAAGATCGAGGGTCGGATCGGCCAGGGGATTGGCGACGCCACCGCAGCGAGGGAAGGGCCAATCGCCCTAACGAGGACCGTATCGTTTGCCGCCGTTACCGATAATGAAGCCGGCGATCAGGACATCGTCGCCGGTCTGGACAAAACCGCGCGTGCTCGTGTTGGCGAGGGTCGACGCGACGGCGGTGTCGAGGTCGTAGGCTTCCACCAGGCCAATGCCGGTATCGCCGTTTTGCCCGCGAAGAATGACGGTGTAGGCGCCCGGTGCGAGCGTGGCGACGATCGCGGATTCGAGATCATTTCCCGGCGCAAACCCCGTCGCTTCGATCTCGCTTTCTTGCGAGTCCTTCCAGTTGTCGTTGCTCATGATGAGCGTGCCGCCCTGATAAAGTTCCAGGCTTCGGGTCGGCCAGGGTGCCGGCGAGCGGCATGCCGTTGATCTCGAGCGAGGGACCGAGCCCCCTAACGATCACTTTTTTCGACTCCGTGCCGGTGACGATCAGCCCGTCGATCAGAACATTCTCGTCCGTGCCGACGTCGAGGCGGGCGGAGAGATTAAGCGACTGGGCGGGAGGCTGGCGCCGTGCCGTTCAGAAGGTCGAAAGCCGCGGCAGCGATCTGATAATGGCCGGCTGTGGTGGGGTGAATGTCGTCCCAGAAAAGATATTGATCGGGATCGACCAGCTTGCCCTGCGAGCATGTCGCTGATGTTGATGAAACCGTACTCTTCCGGATTGGCGGCGAGCCGGTAGAAGAGCCCGTAAATATCGAGCCGATAAAGCGTGATGGTGATCCCTTCGCCCGCCAGGTGCGCTGACGGCGGCGTCGAGCTGGGTATTGAGTTCGCTCGCGATATTCGGCCGACGCCGGCATTGAGCGCCGCGGCCGTTCGGGATGTCGTCCTGGTAATTCGGGACGAGCCCGAGCGGGGGAACGTTCGGCACGAGAATGTAACAGGCGCCGGCGCGGGCCAGTCGTCTTCGACCAGCCCGGCGACGTGCTCCGCCGGTGGCGACGACGTAGGTCGGACGCTGTGGTCGTCGAAGAGATCGTTGCCGCCGCCCCAGACGATGTAGAGCGCGGACGGGATCGACGGTCTGCGTCGGCGAGATAATCGTCGACCTGCTTGCCGAGGTTATCGATCGTGACGTGAGCTCACCGCCGAGGAACGGCTCGGGATTGGAGATGACGGTGCGCTCGCTCGTGCCGTCGATCGTGGTCGCGCCGCCAAAGGCGTAGTCGGTGCCGCCATCGAGGCTGTTGGTCGCCGCCGGCAGGCCGAGAAAAGTCTCGCGCCAGCTGTTCGTGCCAGGTGCCGGCATACCGGTCGGACGCCGGGAAGGTCTCGGAGCTGTTGGTGAAACGGCCGTCGGCTATAATTAAAGATCGCGGCCGGGGATAACTGATGAAGAACTTGTCCTCGACCCGGTGCCTGATGTTGCCATCGTCGGAGAGGCTGTCGCCGAAAACGATGACCTGGGAAAAAGCAGGAGTGGTCTGGGCATCGAGCCGACCGGCAAAACGCGCCAGCCCGACGAGGAGCAGGACGAAACGGAAGCGCATGTAGACGTTTCGCTGTGCGAAACGCGGGTGTCGAGGTGGAATGTCGTGAAGCTGCGGATGAAGCCAGTGCCGCGGCGCTTCGCACAGCGAAGCGCCCACCGGACAGCGTTGACGCGCCCGAGCTACTTCTTCTTCCCTTCGCCGGGACGGTAATCTTCCTCGGCGGCTTCGAAGGCTTTCTCGAGACCGACCATGTCTTCGCCGGGACGGAAGTTGTCGAAGGCTTCGGATTCGCGCTTGAGCTCTTCCTCGGAATAGTTGGCGGCCTTGATCGAGAGACCGATGCGGCGCTCGACTTTGTCGACCTTGATGACGCGGGCTTCGACTTCCTGGCCGACCTTGAGCACGTCTTTCACTTTGGCGACGTGATCTTCGCTCAACTGCGAAATGTGGACGAGGCCGTCGATGTCGTCCTGCAACTGCACGAAGGCGCCAAAGCTGGCCAGCTTGGTGACCTTGCCGGTGACGAGATCGCCGATCTTGTATTTCTCGTCGATGTTCTTCCACGGATCGTCGGAGAGCTGTTTGATGCCGAGGCTGATCCGCTGGTTGGTCTTGTCGATGTCGATCACTTCGGCTTCGACTTCGTCGTTCTTTTTGAAGACCTCCATCGGGTGATTGATCTTGCGGGTCCAGCTCAGGTCGGAGACGTGGATCATGCCGTCGATGCCGTCTTCCAGTTCCACGAACGCGCCGTAGGCGGTCATGTTGCGGATCTGGCCTTTGACCCGGCTGCCGATGGTGAATTTCTTCTCGATCTCGTCCCACGGATTGGGCTCGAGCTGGCGCAGGCCTAACGAAATCTTCTGTTCTTCCTTGTTCACCCCGAGAACGACGGCTTCCACTTCCTGGCCGACGGTGAGGATATCGGACGGACGCATGATGCGCTTCGTCCAGGAAAGCTCGGAGACGTGGATGAGGCCTTCGACGCCTTCTTCCAATTCCACGAAGGCGCCGTAAGGAACGAGGTTGGTGATCTTGCCTTTGACCTTCTGCCCGGCCGGGAAACGCTCTTCGATCTGGTCCCACGGGTTCTTCTGCGTCTGCTTCAGGCCTAACGACACCCGCTCTTTCTCCTTGTTGATGTCGAGGACGAGGACTTCGAGCTGCTGGCCGACTTTGAGCAGTTCGCTCGGGTGACCGAGACGGCCCCAGGTCATGTCGGTGATGTGGAGGAGGCCGTCCATCCCGCCGAGGTCGATGAAGGCGCCGAAGTCGGTCAGGTTCTTGACCGCGCCCGAAACGGTGTCGCCGATCTTGACCCCTTCGAGGAATTTCTGGCGCTTCTCGCTCCGCTCCTGCTCGATGAGTTCGCGCCGACTGAGGACCACGTTTTTCCGGTCGTCGTTGATCTTGACGATCTTGAAATCGTAGGTGTTGCCGACGAACTGCTGGAGGTCGCGCGGCGGGATGATGTCGATCTGCGAGGCGGGCAGGAAAGCTTCGACGCCGATGTTGACCATGAGTCCGCCTTTGACGACGGACTTCACTTTGCCCTTGATCAGGCCGTCGCCGGCGAAGACCTGGGCGATCTTGTTCCAGTTCTGGCGATAGGCGGCTTTCTCCTTCGAGAGAACAACCATGCCTTCGTCATTCTCGAGACGCTCGAGGAGCACCTCCACTTCGTCGCCCACTTCGAGCGACTCGATGTCGTCAAACTCCGCCGTCGGAATGACGCCCTCCGACTTGTAACCGATATCCACCAGAACTTCCCGCGGCCGAATCTCCAGAATACGCCCCTTAACAATGCTGCCTTCTTTGAAGTCGGGCATCGACTTCGACATCACATCCTGCATTTGCAACATAAACGGTAGTGGCTTTCCTGGTGAGGCGGGGCTCGATGGTTAAAAGCAGCGGCGACCATCGCCAGCTGTTCCCGCGGAAAGGGGAGGGAAACTAGCCACGTTCCTGGGGCGCGGTCAACTGGCTGGCAGAATCGGTTTGCTCCTCAATTGGCCCGACTCTACTTTGGCCGACCTATGAGTTGGAGCACCAGCGAGGCCATGACGGACCCGGCGATTCGTGAACCGATGTCTTTTCGTTCAGAGTTCAAATTCCATTCTGCGCGATATTCCGACCGAAATCACCCTGCGCCTTTACAATCCGATGCACTCGAGTACGGTGATCGTCCGGCAAAGTCATTTGATCTCTGTGCCCGGTTTGGAGCCACAGGAAAAGGCCGCCTGCGAGGACGAGACGCAGGATGGCGAAGTGTTGCAGAGTGTCATCAGCGGGTTCGTCTGCGCATACAATGCAGCGATCGCCAAGGGAATGAAGCCCGATCCGTCCTGGGTGCAGCCAAACCCCGAATTCCACTGAGCCGTCGCGTCCCCCAGGGTTTTCTCTCAGTCGCGCATGAACAAGCAGTTCTTCTTCAGGTTCTCGTTTTTGCCGCCGCGCTCGGCTCCTCGAATCTGCTGGCGGCATCTCCGGCCGAGCAGCAAGTCGCGGAAGCGATCAAGGCACCGGGCATTTCGGTTGTCCATCTCTGGGCGCCCTGGTGTGGCAACTGCCAGGCGGAACTGAAGAGCGGCGGCTGGACGAAGACGGTGAAGGAAAATCCGAATGTGAAATTCTATTTCGTCTCCGTCTGGAACAGCGGCGAAGACGGCCGCGCCATTCTCGCGAAATACGAGATCGCGCAGCAACCGAACGTGACGATTCTCGCCGATCCCGGTCCGCGCGGCGCCGGTCACATCACGCAGTTTGCCGGCCTCCCGCTGAGCTGGATTCCGACGACCTGGATCTTCAAGGGCGGCGACCTTCGCTACGCCTTGAACTACGGCGAAATCCGCTTCCCGATGCTGCAGCAGCTCATCGCCGACAGCGAGTTCAGAGTGGTGAAGCATTGGGCCATCGCTACATGGTCGCGGGCGAAATTCGGGTTGCCAGAGCGGAGAGGGGTGTAGCATCTTCCCCGTCCGCTGCGCCCCCCAGCCGGCGCTATCCTACCTATGTCCAACACGATCGAATTAGTGCCCGAGCTGCTCGAAGCCGGGGTCCATTTTGGCCACCAGACCAAGCGCTGGAATCCGAAAATGAAACCGTTCATTTTCGAAAAACGCAACGCGATCTACATCATCAATCTCGATGAAACGGTCGAAGCAGCTGCAGCGCGCGACTGATTTTCTTCAGGATGTGGCGCATCGCGGCGGCAAGATTCTTTTCGTCGGCTGCAAAAAGCAGGCGCAGGAAGCGGTCAAGGAAGCGGCCGTGGCTTGCGGACAATTTTACGTCAACCAGCGCTGGCTCGGCGGCACCCTGACCAATCTCGCGACCATCCGCAAAAGCATCGGCCGTCTGAAATATATCGAGGAGATCGAGGCCTCGCCCGACTACAAAAAGATGGGCAAACAAGAACTCGCGGCCCTCGGTCGCGAAGCCGCCAAACTGCGCCGCAACCTCGAAGGCATTCTCGAAATGTCGCAGCTCCCCGACGCTCTCATCATCATCGACACGACGCGGGAGCAGAACGCCGTCAACGAAGCGCGCCGGCTCGGCATCCCGACCGTCGGCGATCGTCGACACGAACGCCGATCCCGAAATCATCGATTACCCGATCCCGGGGAACGACGACGCCATTCGCGCCATCCGCGTGATGCTGCAAAAGCTGGTCGACGCGATCGTCTCGGCGAGCAGCGAAGCGCGCCTCCGCGAAGAAGTCGAGATGGCGGGCGTTTCCGCCTAGCGAGTCGGCAGTTGAGAGTCGGTAGTCGAGAGTTGAGAGACTCCGCTATCGGAGTCTTTCTCTCAGCTTTCAATTCTCAAATTTTTATGGAAATAATCCTCAGACCGTTAAACAGCTCCGCGAAAAAACCAACGCGGGCTTCATGGATTGCAAACGCGCCCTGACCGAAGCGGGCGGCGATCTCGACAAAGCCGAAACCTTGCTCCGCACCAAAGGGATCGCGAGCGCGAGCAAGAAATCTTCCCGCGCCACCAAGGAAGGCATCGTCGCCTCCTACATCCACCTCCAGGGCAAGGTCGGCGTTCTCGTGGAGGTCAATTGCGAGACCGATTTCGTGGCCAAGAACGAAGGCTTCCGTGCTTTCGTGAAGGACATCACCCTGCACATCGCCGCCGCGCAACCGCTTTATGTCAGCCGCGAAGAAGTGCCGGCGGCCACGATCGAATCGGAACGCGCGATCTACGCCGCGCAGGTGAAAGGCAAACCGGAGAACGTGATGGCGAAGATCGTCGAAGGGAAACTCGACAAAATTTTACAGCACCGTCTGCCTGCTCGAACAGGGCTTCATCAAGAATCCCGATCAGACGATCAAGGAATTGGTCGCTTCGAAAATCGCGGAGATCGGCGAGAATATCGTTATCCGGCGCTTTACCCGCTATTCCGTCGGGGAGCCGCTGAGTCATGAAGCGACGGTGTCAGAGTCGACCCTCGCGCTCGGCACCGCCCGTCCTGCGGTAGAAACGATAAACCCGCCCAACCACTGCTTTCGCAGCGGCGGGCGGGCACTCGCAGTCGAAGCTCGCGATCGTTAGGGGCTGGTCGGCGGGACCTGCGGAATAAAGGTGAAGGGCGGCACCTGCGGCAAAGCCGGCGGCACCGGCGGGGGTCCCTCCCTTGGAGGTTGCGCCTCCGCAAGGCCCTCGCGCGGGGACCCCTTGTAATCCACGATATCTTTTCCGCCGAAGGACTCTTTGCCATCCGTCATCCGGGAATCTTCGGTCTCGTTGGCCGTCCCTTTTTTTGGGCCGAAGGCCGCGACCTGGGCGATGGAGAAGGCCTCTCCTTGGACGCTCGCCGGGTGCCACTTCAACATGACGTAGCGTCCGACCGTCTCTGGAAAGTCAACCGCGGCGCGACCCTCGCCGTGGCTAACGACCGAACCAACCGGAGTCAGTCCGGCAAAAGATTTTTCGCTGATTTTGAGCGCGGGCGGCAAATCCGCCGTCTGGGTCGTATTGGTGATCTGCTGCACACTGGATTTCTCGGAAACAGCCGAATCGTTAGGCATTTCCAGCGGCAACGAATTCAAGACGTAAAAGTCGACGCTGCCGGCCTGCGAGCAATAAATGGCGGAGAGCCGGCTCAAATTCCGTTCTCGACCGAGATCGACAATGACGGTCGGCGCAACGTCGCCGGTCGCGAATTTGTAGGACGTGGCGGGCTGGTCATCGATCATGTGGTTGACCTGCTTCAGATCGCCGGAGCTGGCGTAGAGCGCTCGCGCCCTCCAGTGCAGGTCGCTGAAGTTAAAATTGATGAGAGCAAAGCTGGCGGAACTCTCCTCAAAGCTCACTTTGCGCGGACGCGGCATGGTGAAGTCGGAGAGCGCGGGGGTCGCGTAAACGCCGAATGCGGCAATCCGGCCGGGCTGGCTGATCTTAAAAGTCACCTTGACGTATTTCGCTTCGCCGGGGCCAATCTTGGTTGCGATGGCCCCGTTGGACATGGCGCCATTCCCGACCACGCGCCACTCGGGACTGTTTTCCGGCACATCGGCATTTGAGATCGCGATGGAAAAATCGCCTTGAGCGCCTTCGTTCAGGAAGGAGAGGCTCTCGACGTTTTCGATGTTGGAGAGCGAGATGAAGATGCTCGATTCCCCGGCCACGAGTTGGTACCCAGTCGTCGGGTCGTCGCAGAGCAACGCTGCTTCTGCGGTGTTTTGATCCTGATTGGCGGAGCTGAGCCGTAGCTTCGAGAGCGAGACACTCTGCGGCCGGGCGGTGACGGCAGCACCGAAATGGTAACGGGCCACATTTTCCGGATAGGCGGGAGCTTCCTGAACCGTGAGTGGCGGGGCCTTCTGCAAGACCACATCGGCGGCCACGACGATTGCCGGAGCAGCCAGCAAAAGCGGGAAAAAAGCCAGCTTCAAGTAAGACGATAAGGTGGGTGGCGTCATATAATTTCCATATCTGCAAGAACAGAATAGGAGAATTCCCTCTTTCTTGACAATCAAAATCTCGCCCAATCCGAAGAATCTTTCAAACCCCGGGATGGATCAGACACCAACCCAGCCATTGCTCGCGCCAAGACTTGGGGATTGTGCTGGCCCATTTTTTTTGTCCAACCAGTTTCGCGTTCTGGTTCTCGATCTGTGTCCGAAGACGATTCTCGAACCGAACAGAATCCGAGAACTCCCAAGCTGCAACACAGATTCGCGAATCTTGGCCGCGGGCAATCGCCGAAGATCGCTCCATTCTCTGAATCGACCGCAGCTCCCCGGTCACGCCCGGCTGATACCGCCATGGCATTGTCGGCCATCCGGACCAAGCTGGTCCCCGCACCTAAATTCCAGGGTTAATTCTGCACCACGAGGGTCGTCGCAGTCGCGCGGAATTTGCGCGGTCCCTCGAACGCGTAGTACGGAATATAGGAACGACGGCCCACATCCCGGGTCGAGTAAGCTTTCCAGTTCCAAGTGGGATCGAGCAGGTAGCTGCCATCTTCCGTTTCCCACTCGAGCCAGGCATGGGTCGAGCGGCTCGAAGGGGTGCGTTTACCGATGATTAATCGGACATGCGTCGCCCCATGGGCCAGCATCATGTCGTAAAGCGCGATCGCCTTCGCCTTGCAATCCGCCGGTCGCCCCGACTGCGTTTCGTCCGGCGTCTTCCACTCGCTCGTAAAACCATAGGGGATGGATCGCAGGTCGCCGATCCAATGATTCACCATGCTGAGGGACACGTGCCCGGCGACCGGACGAGTCTCCGCATTCAAAATTGGCCGAATGCGGCTCATCTGCCGGTCGTAAGGGGTGGCTTTCACACTGAGCAGGAGCGACCCGCCGAAACAGGAAAGGCAGGAAAAACCGATCGCGGCGAGAAGGAAGAAGAAAAACCGCTTAAGAGCGAAGGGATTGATGCTTACAAAAATCATATTCCGTTATGGCTTTTATAAGCAGCGCCCGTGCCAGCCGCGGCTCCTGCCCTGCCCCAACTTGACCGGACCCCGGACTGCTTGGCCCTATCGACCTGCCCGGAACGCGCGTGTGGAGCACCCGCGGCGCATCCCTACGCATCGAAATGACGACGTTGTAGCCGGGATCGCTGATCCCGGCTGATCTCAAACGAGCGTCATCCTTGGCCGGAATTACCAATCCCGGCTCCAACACCTCGCTCATTCCGCACGAATGAACTGATCGTCAAGATGCCGGTCCCGACCGGCACCAAACATGTCTCGGCTTACGGTTTCCTTAGCCGGCAAGCTGGAACCCTGGCCCACCGCCGGGGGCCAAAAAAAGCGGCGACCTCGCCGCCGATCCGGGATCGGCGGGGATCGCCGCAATTAAAACTGCGACGCTAAATTTTCGCGTTCGTTAGTGTGATCCGTTCCCGATGATTCGGACGGATGGATCCTGCGCCAGGATACCTGCGGTGGTGAATCTTCCCGTTCGGTCAATTTCAGCTCGCGTGTAGACGCGCACCGGTGAGGTCGTCTTCGTTCCGATTGCCTTCACCTGCACTCGTTGGGGAATGCGAGAACCGGTCACGAACACCAGCTTCTCTTTTTCCCCGTCATTTTTCTTTCCGGAGACCGCATCGGCTAACGAGTCAGCCGCGACGACACCAATTCCGAGGATACCCACGACGACAATGCCGAGCGCCAGTTTCAACGTTTTCATGCGAGAAAGCTAGGCCCCGATTACCTGCTCCGCAAGTGGTCCGGCGCAGCCCAACCCGGGAAAGCAAAAGAGGCAGCGGAGTGAACCGCTGCCTCTTCGCAGAATTAACCTGGACTCAGCTTAGAACTTCTTCGTCAGCTGGACGTAGACGAACCGACCCGTGGCGTCATAGAGGAAGCCCGGATAGCCCGTCGAGTTGCCGCCGAAACCGTAGGCTTTCGGAGGATCCTGTCCGAAGATGTTGTCGCAACCCAGCGTGATGGTGGTGCCATTCAGGACACGCTGCCAGATCGGCAGACCGTAGCTGGACGTCTGAGCTTCGGACGATTCCGTCATGCGGCCGTCTTTGCCCGTCGACATATCTTTGGCGTCCTTGGAATAGCCAGCCACGGGCTGGTTTTCCACCGGCGGGACGAAGGTGAAGTCATACGAGGCCTGCCCGTCGACCGTCCAAGTCTGGCTCACATAGTGAATGCGGCCGTCCGGTTTGCGATCGTGGAAGCCGTCCGTATAACGAAGGGTTCCAACCACATCCCAGCCGTTCCAGTTCCAGTCGAGACGATGGATGCCTCTCCATTTCAGGAAACCGTCGTTGGCCGAGAAGGGATCGGTCGCCGAACCAGCAAACTCGGCTTCCGGGACGCCCACCGCGCCGGCGAACTGGAACGAGTTCAGCCACGTGGCGTTGGTGATCGACGTGAACGTGCCCCAGTTCGTCGGGTAAATATACTGGAGACCGAAGTCGATACCGTTGGCCTTGAGCGATCCGCTGTTAATAAACGGCACGAAGATACGGGAAATGAATCCGGCCGAGTCGCGTTCCACTCTTTCACCCGGAAGCAGACCGCCATTCAATTCACGCTGGAGCACGTCGCCGGTATTGGAAATGACGACGACACCAGTCCGCTCCGTATCCCAGACGTCGACCGAAACGGTCAACCCGGGGACGAACTTCGGAGTGAAGACCACACCCGCTGTGAACGAACGGGAATCTTCCGGCTGCAGCTGCGGCGAACTCGTGAAGACAACCGGAGTTTCGGATTCGAAACGTCCGGGATCGCCAAGGGGCAGCGGCGGGCCTCCCAGGGAAGTGGGCAGGATGTCCGTCGCACCGGTCAGAGCCGAGGTCGGGCTGCCGAAGAGCTCAATCAGCGAGGGTTCGCGGAAGCCTTCACCAATCGTGGCACGAATCGTCAGCGACTCGTCCAGCGGCTGCCAGCGGATACCGAATTTCGGAACGGCCACGTTGGTGCTGTTATTCCGGAATTCTTCGTAGCGAACCGCGGCCGACAGTTCCAAGGAATAGAAACCAGGGAAGCTGAAGGTCGGGCTGAAGATCGGGATGTTGGTTTCCGCGTAGATCGCCCAGTCTTTCCGGCCAGCCTGTGTGCTGGCTGCAGGCGAACTACCGATGATGTCACCGTCCAGGTTCAGCTGGTCGACATTCTGAGTCAGTTGCTCACGACGGAATTGACCACCGAAGGCGAAGCCCACACCGCCCGCGGGCAGCTTGAAGAGCTGCGTCGTGTAGACGTTGAGGTCTAGAGTCGCCACCTCCGAGGTGTCGACGTCCTTCGGGTGAACGGTCGCGAAGGCGGTCGTGGCGACGTTGGCCGGGTTGAGGCCCGCTTGCGCATCTCCGAAGGGATTGAACGCCGTCGCGCCAGCCAGAACACCACCCGGCTGGAAGATCGGATCGTTTTGGTTCAGGATTCGATTGAAGCGCGAAGACGATACCAGTGTGCCGGTCGATGTCACCTTGATTTTATTGTAACGGAAGCCCCCATCGTAACCCCAGGTGCCGTCAAACAGCTTGTCGCCTTTGAGGCCAATCGTGGCGAGGAAGTTGTCGGTCGTGTTATCAAACAAGCGGTTGCCGAACTCGAGGAGACGGGCGCGCGTGCCACCAGAGATGACCTGTTGGAACGGATTGAATGGATTGAACGAGTCAGCTGGCTGCCCCACAGAAGCACGGGTCGGAGCGCCTTGAGCAACACCCAGTTCAGGTCCGGCGTTATTCGGCGGAATTGCCAGGGTGGTCGAGCCGGCGGTCTGGAATGATCCGGTGGCGGAAGGCGCCAATTCGTCGTGCGAACTCGTGTTCTCGTAGAAGAGATCTCCGAAGAGAACCATTTGGTCCCCGAAGAGTTTATGCGTGAAGTTCACGAAACCGCCGTAGTTCTCGATTTCCGGAAAGGTGGCCGAGTTCTTGTTGAAGTTATAGAACGACGAACGGCCATTGGTGTAGGTGTAGTTCGTCGGCAGAGAGTTTCCAAGTGAACCGAACGGAGCGTGGCCGAAAAAGACGGTCGATGGCAAACCCGTCGTCCCGTTGATCGGAATCGATCCAAGCGGGACACCGGCGGCAAGAACCGCTTCCTGCGTCAGCTGGAGGTTTTCCGGAGTCGAGTTCGTGCTCAGGAAGGGAGGCTTGAGCGAGAATCCGCGATCCTTGTTAAAGATCGAATTGCGGTGATAGAAGTTGGCCGCGCCCGTGATCTGGGTGTTGCCGTCACCCACGCCGAAGATGACCGAGGCGCGAAATTCGCCCGAGTCTTTGTCCAGCGTGTTGCCGTACTCCACCGTCGCTTCCGCACCTTTGTAATCGTGGCGCAGTTTGATGTTGACCACACCCGCGACCGCATCCGCGCCGTAGGTGGTGGAAGCACCGTCTTTCAGAATTTCGATGCTCTCGATGGCCGCTTCCGGAATCGAACGCAAGTCGAAGAAGGACGAGGTGCCGCCATTACCAATCGGATACGGAGCGAGACGCCGGCCGTCCACGAGGACGAGGGTGGCTTCCGGTCCGAGGCCGCGCAGCGAGATGGCGGACGCGCCCGGGGTGAAGCCGGTGCCATTGTTGGAAACTGGAACGCCGCCACCGTTGGCTACGGGAAGATTCTTGATCAGCTCTTCCGCGGTGCGCTCGCCTGATTTGTTGATCAGGTCACGATTGATGTTTAAGACCGGGTTCGGCCCGACTTCCTGTGCCGTCGGGATGTTTGAACCGGTAACGATGATGCGCTCGGTTTCGGCGGTGCCGCCGGCGGGTTGAGTGTCCGGCGGGGCGGTAGGCGCAGGCTCTTGAGCGAACGCACCGGAACCAGCCAGAATCGGAATCGCCGCGCCGACCGCAAGGGCAGTGCGCAGGAACCCGAACTTTGTAATTACAGTTCTGATCATTAGTTTCTCCATTGGTGTTTGGTTAGGTTTGGCGGTGAGAATTCAGGAAGAAATCCACCCAAGCAAGCATTTTTTTCATTTTTTTGAAAATATTTTTGAACGCCCCTTCCTCACCGTGTGTCGCATCCTGCCACCACCCCGGTAGAAAAGCCGCCCTGCCTGCCTCCTCCTAACGAGCAATTTCAGCGCCGGCCGAGGGAGTTTTTGTGCCTCGAACCCAGTCCAGAGCCGATCGGCACTGACCGCCGCCCGGGGAGAGAAGTGCCCCTCCGCCAGTCCCCGATCCAGACGTTTCCGACAATTTCGGACCCCGCAGTCCGGAAAACGCACTTCGGCCGGCGAGCGAAAAATCTCTCCCCCTCACCTCCGCAAATCTGCGTAATCTTCCAATTGCATATGTTCACCGGATTAGTCGAAGAAGTCGGGCGCGTCCGCTGGATTCGGGCGACAGAGCGCGGCACGCAGTTGCATCTCAGCGCTCCCGCCATCGCTCCCGAACTGCGAACGGGTGACAGTGTGGCGGTGAATGGCTGCTGCCTAACGACGACAAAAATTCGCGACGGCAATCTCACCTTTGATCTGCTTGACGAAACCCTCGCGCGCACCAACCTGCGCGACCTGCGTAACGACAGCCCGGTCAATCTCGAGCGCGCCCTCGCTGCCGTCGGGCCGCCTCGGCGGCCACTTCGTCCAGGGACATATCGATTGCACGGCGCGCGTCCTCGGCTTCGCCGCGCGCGGCGCGGATTATCGGCTGGAGGTGGAGTTGCCTAGCGGAGTTCGCCCACTACGCCGCCTGCAAGGGCTCGATCGCGCTCAACGGCGTCAGCCTAACGATCGCCGAACTGCTGCCGGCCAGCTTCGTCGTTTGGATCATTCCTCATACCCGGCGGAAGACGAATCTCGGCGGCCTTCAGCCCGGTCGACATCGTCAACGTCGAGTTTGATATCCTCGCCAAATACGTCGAGCGAATGCTGCCCCAGGCTGGCCGGTAGCCGCTTCCGCTGTGCGAAGCGCGGGGGAAAGGTAGCGTTCCTATTTCGCCCCGAGCCCGAAAAGCACCGCCGGAATCGTGCGGAGCAGAATCCTGAGATCCAGGCCTAACGACCAGCGATCGATGTATTCGAGATCGAGCTTCACCCAGTCGCGAAAATCCTGCACCTTATTGCGTCCGCTGATCTGCCAGAGACAGGTCAGCCCCGGCTTCACGCTCAGCCGCCGGCGTTGCGCCGTGTTCTCGAAATTCTCCACCTCGTAGATCGGCAACGGCCGCGGCCCGACCAGGCTCATGTTTCCCTTCAGGACATTAAAAAGCTGCGGCACCTCATCCATGCTCGTCCGCCGCAGCCAGCGGCCGAGCGGCGTGATGCGCGGATCTTCCGCCACCTTAAAAACCGGGCCCCGCATCTGATTGAAGGGCAGCAATTCCGCGCGCCGCATCTCCGCATCGCTCGACATCGAGCGGAATTTGTACATCACAAAAGGCTTCCCGTTTTTCCCCGCCCGCTCCTGTTTGAAAATCATCGGCCCTTTCGAAGTGAGCCGGATCGCCGATGGCCACGATCAGCATCGGGATGGCGAAGCACGACGAGCCGCGACCAGCGCCCCGACGCGATCGATCAGTCCCTTGATCACGAAACGCCCACGAGACATCGGGGGTCGAGCGGAAAACCAGCATGGGCCGCCCGCCAAAGGCGTCGAAGTCCGGCTTGGCGATCGAGGTCTGGATGAAATTGGCGACCAGCCAGGCCGGCACCCCTTCCATTTCGCAGGCGCCGATCGCCTGTTCGACGCGATTGAGCTGGCCATGGCCGGCCGCGAAAATCACCCGCGAGACGGCGTGCCGGTGCATCGCTTCGACCAGATCGGAGATCGGTCGCGTCTCGATATCGATCCGGGCCGCGATCTTCAGACGCAGATCTTTCCTTCACCCGCTGAGCGATTGCTCCGAGCGCGCCGATGTCCTCCGGCACGCCCGCCAGAAGGACCCGCTCGCGCACCTGCCCGCGCGCCGCCCGCCGGCGAATCGCGCCGCGCGACAAGCGGCTCCTTGATCAGAAGCAGCGACGGTCGCGATGAGAATGAAAGAGCAACGGCACCGCCCGGCTGACCAGCGGCAGGCGGAGAAAGATGACACAGACACTCACCAGAATGCCGAGATAAATCATCGTGCGCATGATCTGGATGAACGATTTCCCAGGCTCTTGTTGAAGGGCGACGATAGAATCCCTGCAGATCGAGCAGGATCGGCCCGAAGGGCATGATCACGAGCAGGAGCCACTGATAATTCCGGAACGGATCGATCGAGTAGGGCAGATCGAAGCCAGTCCGTGCCGTACAGCCGCAGGACGTGCGCGGCGAACAACGACAACGCCAACACCAAAGCGTCGATGCAGCTGATGGAACTGCGTGTTTAGTTCTTGTTGCCGCGCAATCATGTTCATGAATTCTTCGGGAAGCGCTTCTGCCATCGCAAGTTGCGCGCCGCATGCAAAAAAATGAGGGGCACGACGCCGGGCAATCAAATCGAAGGAGGAAATCGCGTCGTCGGCGTGATCGCCGTCCCGGCCGCTCTTGCGCGCGCCACGCGCCTCCGCCAGCCGCCCGATCTCTTCGAGCTGCGCCTCGATGCGCTTCGCGGTTCGTTAGGCGAAATCGAGCGCGTTCTGCCGCGCCTGCGGGCGCCGCTGATTGTCACGGCGCGGCATCCGGCTGAAGGCGGGCGCGGCGCGTCTCTCCCTTGCCGCGCGCCACGCCTTGCTTCTGCGCTTTCTCACCGCAGGCGGCTTTCGTCGATCTCGAGCTGCGATCGCGTCAGGCAGATGCCGGCCCTCCTCGATGAAATCGCGGCGCCGCCGAGCTCGGCGTCATCATTTCCCGGCACCGATCTGCGCGGCACGCCGTCGTTAGGCGAACTTCAGCCGCTTCGCCCAATCCGCCGCTCGCCTTTCAGCGCCGCCATTTTCAAGATCGCCACCCGCACCGAACACCGCCGCAACTCGATCGGCTCCTCGCTTTTTTCACAGAAAGCCTGCGCGAGTCTCCGATCGCTGCCATGGGCATGGGAAAGCTCGGGCCGAATCGCGCCGCCGCCTCGCTCCGCCTCGGGCTCGGTCCTCACTTACGCCTCGCTCGGCCGGGCCGATGCGTCCCGGGCAACCCATCTCTCGCGACAACTCCGCCGCGCCCGGCGTGCGTATATTATATAGAGAGCCACGCCGCCGATGCCCGAAACCGTCGAACTACCCAACGCCGTCCCCGTCATGCCCCTGACCGGCGTCCTGCTTTTCCCCAACGCCCTCCTCCCTCTCCATATCTTCGAGCCGCGTTTCCGCGAAATGCTCGCCCACGCCCTCGGCGACGACCGCATGCTTTGCGTCGCCCTCGTCAGGCCGGAACGCCACCGACTGGCGCACGAGCGCCGATTTTTTTCCGGTCAGCACGGTCGGCCTCATCCGCGCCTGCGTGGGTCGGAGCGACGGAACCTCCGACCTCATTCTCCAGGGGATTCGAGCGGGTCAAATTCAGCGAGTTCAACCAGGAAGCGCCCTTACCCCATCGCGCGCATCAAACCGCTCAAAACCCGCACCAAACTCACGGTCGAGACCGATGCACTCGCCGCCAAAGTCCTGGAATTTTACGCCCGCCTGAAAGAAAGCGGCCGCGAGCTGCCGGAAAAAATCGATCGCTACCTGAGCGAAATGTCGCGACCCGGAAATGCTGGCTGATCTGATCGCCGCCACCTTCATCAGCGACGCCGGCCCGCCGGCAGCAACTGCTCGAGGAACTG
Source organism: uncultured Verrucomicrobiae bacterium (assembly GCA_963772915.1). Classification (GTDB taxonomy): domain Bacteria; phylum Verrucomicrobiota; class Verrucomicrobiia; order Chthoniobacterales; family UBA10450; genus Palsa-1392. The sequence continues at coordinate 1,274,309 of CAVYZI010000007.1, read as the reverse complement.
GATCTCAACCAGCGCCTCCGTCTGCTCATCCAATTCCTGCGCGAGGAAGCGGCACCGCCGCCCTAATCTGGCTCCTGCTCCTGCTCCGTAATCCTCTCTGTGGACGAGGAGAGATTAGGATCAGGAGCAGGATTAGGAAGTGGAGGCCAGCCGCGCGTGCTCCTCGAGCAGGTAGCGATCCGTCATCCCCGCGAGGTAATCGCACACCGTCCGATGCAACCCTTCCCTGCTCGATCCGGCGCGTCGCGCTGTCGCCCAGCCGCTCCGGCTCCGCCACATAGGCGGCGAAAACCGCGCGCAACATCTCACAGGCGCGCCGATTCACCTCCGCCACTCGCGGATGATAATAAACGTTCGCGTAAAGAAATCGACGCAGCTCGCGATTGGCCGCGCCCAGTTCGTCGCTGTAGCGAATCAGGCGCTCCGGTTGCCGCCGCGCCTCCTCCGCGCTCGAGGGCGCCGCCGCCGCGATCGCCATCGCGCTTGTCGCGACCACGTCGCGCACCTGCAGATCGATGATGTCGCGGATGATATTCTTGTGCAGCTCCGCGCCTAACAATGCCGGTTCCGCGCCGCCACCCGCGCATGGCTGCGCCGCCAGATCGCGCTCTCGTCGAGCTGATCGGTGTCGAGAATGGCGAAGTCGAGCGCGTCATCCAGATCGTGGCTGTAGTAGGTGATCTCGTCCGCCAGGTCGGCAATCTGGGCCTCGAGCGACGGCGCGGAGCTCGCGCCTCGTGTTTGCGCAAGCCGTCGAGCACTTCGCAGGTCAGATTCAATCCGGGGAAGGCCGGGTAGGCATTCTCGAGCAGCTCGACCACGCGCAGGCTCTGGCGGTTGTGCTCGAAGCCGCCGTGCTCCCGCATGCATTCGGCCAGCATTTCCTCCCCCGAATGCCCGAAGGGTGCGTGCCCGAGATCGTGAGCCAGTGCAATCGCTTCCGCCAGGTCCTCGTTCAGCGCCAGCGCGCGCGCGATCGTGCGGCCGATCGACGCGACTTCAAAAGTGTGCGTCAGCCGCGTCCGGAGATGATCGGCCGTCCCGTTGAGAAAAACCTGCGTCTTGTATTCGAGCCGGCGAAAGGCGCGCGAATGAATGATCCGGGCGCGGTCGCGCTGATACTCCGTGCGGTAGGGGTGCCGCTCTTCGGGAAATTGCCGGCCGCGCGAGTCGCCCGATTTTTGCGCAAAAGGCGCGAGCGCGCGGCGCTCGTCGGCTTCCATTTCCTCCCGCTTTTTCCAGCCCGCCGGCGGCAGGGTGGCCCCGCGCGCGAATTCGTTAGTCCGCATCCTCGGAGTCCGGTCGATCCTTTATCTTCTCCGCCAGGGCGCGCTTTACCACGCGGGCCTGGACGCGCACGAGGAGGAGATCAAAAACTGCGAGCAAGACCGCCGTGATCGTCACCCAGGCGCAGGCCAGCCAATAGAAAATGAACCAGCCCGGCCGCTCCTTCGGATCGAGGACGGGAGCGAGAAAAGTGGCGCCACAAAAAAGCATGAGCAGCGCCAGGATCACCGTCCAGAACATGAGCTTGCGCCGCATCGCCTGATGGCGGATGAGGCCGCGCGCGGCGTGGGCGGCGAAGGAGGCAATCCGCAGATTTCGCTTCCCGGGCGACGGGCTGTCGTTAGGCGAGTCAGGCATCGTTGCCTAACAAGTTGGCTGCGCGATCTCCCGAGCGCAACTCGCGGTCCTGGTCAGGCGGAAGCTCGGGCCGCGCGCGCGGCATTGCGAATTGTCGCGCCGCGTTCCCTCACATCTTCTTCGTGGTGGTAGCGCTGTCGCGCAGCCAGAATTCCAGACCGGCCAAGATAGCCGACGACCCGGGTCGGCGCGGATCGGTCCACGACCGGCAGGCGCCCGATCCCGTGACGCAGCAGCTTGGCAATCGCGTCGTGCAGGATCTCGTCGGGATAAGTGACAATCAGGTTCGTCTGCCCTGCCTCCCCGACGGTCAGATTCCCGTCCGGTGATCGTTCCAGCGCGCGCAAGACATCACCCCGGGTCATGATCCCGGCGAGTTCGCCTCTCTCGTTGCCTAACAATGTCCCCTGATGCATGCAAACAAAGGGATCGCCGCTGGCGAGGCGGGCGCAATAGCGGGCGAGCGGAGTCGTCGCCGGGAGCAGGCCAAAGTCGTGATCCATCACATCGGAGACGCGCATCAGTTCAAACAAGTCCACGCTGTATTCACGCGCGATATGCTGGCCTCGCCGCGCCAGCTTCTCCGTCAGAATCGAGCGCCGCATCAGAAGCACGGTCACGGCCAGGGCCGCAACCGATCCGCACAAAAGGGCAGGCAACGCGCTTAAGTCGCCGGTCAATTCGAGCATGAAGAACATCCCGGTGAGCGGAGAACGCATCGTCCCGCCCATCATCCCGGCCATCGCCACCATCGCCCAAAGGCCGGCGTCGCCGGCCGGGATCCATTGCCCGGCGAAGGCACCAAGGGCACCGCCGATGATGAGCAAGGGCGCCAGGACCCCGCCGGAGGTGCCCGAGCCTAACGAGATCGACCAGACGATCGCTTTCAGGCAAAGGAGAGAAAGCACCGCCGCGCCCAGAATCCGGCCGTTGAGCAGCCCATCGATATGGCGATAGCCGACGCCGAGTACCGCGCGGGTCGAACCATCCTCCGAGCCCGACAAAAAGCGCGCCCAGCGCCGGCCACCACATCCAGTGGATCGGGAGTTTGAGAAAAAGGTCCTCGCAAAAGTAGACCAGCACGGTCAGGAGGCCCGACCCGAAGCCGACCAGGATCCCGATTGCGACCGACCACAAAACCACCGCCGGCCCCAATGCCGGATGCGGAGGAACGGGAAAGATCGGCCCCGCGCCTAACAATGGCACTCGCAGCAGAGTGGCCACGACTGACGCCACCGCCACCGGGACGAAACTGCGTGGTCGCCATTCAAAGAGAAGCAACTCCACCGCGAGGAGAACGGCGGCGATCGGGGTGGAAAAGACCGCCGCCATCCCGGCCGCGGCGCCGGCGACGAGGAGCGTCTTGCGTTCCGCCGCCGTGAGATGAAAAAACTGCGCGATGATCGAACCAAAGGCGCCGCCCGTCATGATGATCGGACCTTCCGCTCCAAACGGTCCTCCGGTGCCGATTGAGATGGCGGAGGAGATTGGTTTAAGCAGCGCCACCCTGGGTTCGACCAGGCTGCGACCGAGAAGGATCGCCTCGAGTGCTTCCGGAATGCCATGACCGCGGATTTTTTCCGAGCCATAACGGGCCATCAGTCCGATAACAAGGGCTCCGGCGACGGGCGCGGCGATCACCCATCCCCCGAGGTGGTGATCCTGCAGCGGCGGCAGAATGGAAGAGAAGCGCTGGAAAAAAACGAGGTTCGTCAACTCGGCGATGAGCCAAAGGAGGGCCTTCGCCACAAGCGCACTCACGACCCCGATCGGGACCGCCAGCGTCACCAGGACGAGCATCCGCGAGTCGGTGCGAAAATCGCGCAGCTGAGAATCGGGCGTCGTTCTCCCGGCTCCCCTGGCGGCGGCGGTGCTCATCGATCTGACTCCATCCCGGCGGATCTCTGAGCTCCCAAAAACCCGGGGCGCGGCTGTTTGGGCCGAAGTCGCGCTCGCGATTTCCCATAGGTCACAACGATCATGCTATTGATCAGCTTTATTTCCTTTGCTCCTAAAACTCGCCTGTTTTACCATCGGTGAAGTCAATGTTTGCATAAGCCTTATCTTTAGTCATTCGCGGAAAAGCCGGAAAGCGCGCGGGGCCGGCAGGGAGAAAAAGAGACGGCAAGTCAGAACGGAAAAAACGACCTGATATGAGCACCAATGTTTTTCTCGACCGGCGTGGGGTCTGGGCCTTTGCCCTCGGTTGTCTCGGCGTCACCATCGGCGTCCTGCTCCACCTCCCGATGTTCTGGATGGGACACAACAACGGCTTCGTCCTCGCCGGCATGCCGATGGATCCGAGCATGATCTTCGGCATGTACCTCATCATCGCCGGGGTCGGCGTGGCCGCCTACGGCCTCTTGCCCTCGAAAGCCGCCTACACTGCCCAGACGGCTTCGCGCATCACGGTGACGCCGCCCGAGGACGCACCGCTCCATCGCGCCCATTGGACATTGATGGCCGCCCTCGTCGTGGCCCTGGTCATCGACGTGATGAAGCCGGCCACCCTCGGCTTCGTCGTCCCGGGAATGATCAAAGAGTATCGCGTTTCCGCCCAGCATGTTTCGCTCGTGCCGTTTTTCGCCTTGATCGGCACCGCCAGCGGGTCCGTTCTCTGGGGCATCCTGGCGGACCTCTACGGCCGCAAGGCGTCCATTCTTTTGTCGGCCGTGGTCTTCATCGGGACCTCGATTTGCGGCGCGATGCCATCTTTGAATTGGAACATTGGAATGTGCTTTCTGATGGGCTTTGGCGCGGGGGGCATGCTGCCCGTGACCTATGCCCTGCTCGCGGAAACGATGCCCTCGAAACACCGCGGCTGGGCGCTCGTCCTGGTGGGCGGCCTCGGCGCGGTCGGCGGCTATTTTGCCGCGAGCGGCTTTGCCGCCACGCTCGAGCCGATCTTCAGCTGGCGCATCCTCTGGCTGCTCAATCTGCCGACCGGGCTCATTCTTCTCTCGATGGGGCGCTTCATTCCCGAATCGGCCAAGTTCCTTCTCGCCCGCGGCCGCAAGGCCGAGGCGCACGCGGTCATGGCGCGTTTCGGAACGGTGAGCCACGCGCTGGCGGAAGGCGAGGAAGACGAGACCGAAGTCATCGGTCACGGACATCATCACGGCATCGCAGATGTGGCCGAGGACGCGAAACTTTGGACCCCGCAATTGATCGGCAAAACTGCCGCTCTCACGATCGCGGCCCTGGCCTGGGGATTGATCAACTTCGGCCTTCTGCTCTGGATGCCTAACGATCTCGTGCAGAAAGGCTATTCCATGGCCCTCTCGAGCAAGCTGCTCGCGGAATCGGCCCTCATCGCCTTCCCCACGGTCTTTCTCTGCACCTTCATCTACAGCCGCTGGAGTACAAAATGGGCCCTCAGCAGCATGATCGCCCTGACCCTGCTCGGTCTGCTCTGGGTCCTGCAATTGGAGACCCATCGCGGCGGAAATCCGGTCTGGCCGGTCGGCCTCCTCATCATCGGCAGCAACGGCATCATCGCCATTTTGCTCCCTTACGCTTCCGAGAGTTACCCGATCAAGATTCGCGGCCGGGCGACCGGTTGGATCGCCGCCTTTACCAAGGGCGGCGGCGTCCTCGCCCAAACTCTCAGCATCGCGGCGCTCGTGCCGCCGCTCGGGATAACCTCTCTTATCATCATGGTGCCGGTTCTGATTTCACTGGCGCTCTTTCTGCGCTTCGGCACCGAGACGCGCGGGCTCGACCTGCGTCATTTGGAACCGCCGGCACGAGTGCCAGTCGCGCGCGAGGTCGCCAGGATCGAGAGCTAGCCGATCAGGCGAGAGCAAGGCAACCACAGGAAGCGCCAGAAGCCCGGGAATTTCGGGGGAAAAGAGTAAGGCCGGGCACTCGAACGCAGTCCGAGCACCCGGCCTCTGTTCCCCCCAGAACAAGGACGTTTTTACGACTGGCGGGAGGGAAAGCAAATTACAATTCGCTGTCAGACGGATTGCAGATCGCGCCCTGCGTCGGCGAGTGTTCCTGTGGACGTTTCGCTCTGCGAAACGCGGGCCCGGGCGGGCGACCGAACTGCCGGCAATGCCGATACTCGCGTTTCGCAGAGCGAAACGTCTGTACTTATTATTGGCGGTGGTCCCGGTGGCGCCGCGGCCGCCATGTTCCTGCTCCGTGAGGGTGTTACTCCAGTGATCCTCGAGCAGGAAGAGTTTCCACGCTTTCACATTGGCGAATCCCTGACCGGTGAAGCAGCCCAGGTCCTCCGCCAGCTCGGGCTCGAGCAGAAAATGCAGGAAATGGAGAATCCTGTGAAGCACGGAGTCGTGGTTTATGGGAGCAACGCCGCCACGACCTGGTATGTGAAGGTTTCCTCGCGCGACGAGGATTGGAATCTTTCCGATAACATCACCTGGCAGGTCCGCCGGAGCGACTTTGACAAAATGATGCTGGACGAAGCGCTCGCACGCGGGGCGAAGCTCCTCCGCGGAACGGCGCTCAGGGCGCTGAAAGGTGCGGACGGGGCGCTGACGGGGATCAGGGTGCGTCATACCAACGGGGGCGAGGAAAACATCTCCACCAAGGTGGTGTTGGACTGCTCGGGGCATTCCACTTTCCTCGCGAACCAGAAAGTGACCGGCCCGAAGTACTTCGGCAGCTACGATAAACAGGTGGCCTTTTTCTCGCATGTGCGCGGTGCCATCCGCGGACCGGGGACGGAGGGGCCGGAGGCAAAAGACAACACGCTCATTTTTTACGACAAGAAGTTCCACTGGGGCTGGTTTATCCCAATCGACAAGGATGTGGTGAGCGTGGGAATGGTGACGCCGCGCGACACCTTTACCGAGAAGCAACATACTCCGGAGGAATACTTTCGGAGTGAGCTATTCAAGATAAACCCGGAAATCGGGCGGCGGATTCCGAAGCTCGATCTGGCGGAAAAGGTGCATGTGATCCCAAACTACTCCTACCAGGTGCGCGGCTTTTGCGGGAAAGGCTTTATCTGTATCGGTGATTCACACCGGTTTCTCGATCCCATCTTTTCCTTCGGTGTCACGGTGACGATGCGTGAAGCGGAGTTTGCGGCGCCCGTCGTGCGCCAGTACCTCGAAGGCAAACTGGACAGGAGGAGGAGCGAGGGATTTTCCAGCAGGTGACGGAGCGCTTTCAGGTAGTTGGCGCCGATCGCGCCGTCGACCACGCGATGGTCGCAGCTCATCCCGATCTTCATCCGGTAGCCGGGAACGATCTCGTCGTCCTTGTTCACGACCGGTTTTTTCACGATCGCGCCGATGGAGAGGATGATGGCCTGGGGCGGGTTGATGATGGCGGAGAAATAATCGATCCCGTAGCTCCCGAGGTTTGAGACGGTCAGGGTGCCGCCCTGGAATTCCTCCGGCTTCATTCGCTTGTTGCGCGCGCGGTGGGCGAGGTCTTTGACCGCGGCGCTGATTTCGCGGAGCGACTTGTTTTGCGCAGTCGCGAATGACCGGCGTGACGAGGCCTTCGTCGATCGCGACCGCGACGGCGAGGTTGATGTCGCCATACTGAATGATGGCGTCGCCATCGAAGGCGGCGTTCACTTTCGGCTCGCGCAAGGCGGCCACGACCGCGCCTTTGAGAATGAAATCGTTGACCGTGATCTTGGTCGCGTCGTCGTCTTCGCCGCCGGATTTGAGTTCGGCACGGATGCGCATGAGCGCGTCGGCGTTGATCTCGATGTTGAGATAGAAATGCGGGATCGGGCCGAGGCTGGAGGCGAGGCGTTCGGCGATCACTTTGCGCATGCCCGTGAGGCTGATGCGGGCGGTTTCGCCGGCGGAGATTTCGGGTGCCGCAGTCTTGGTTTTTTTGGCCGGGGCCTCGCTCGGGCCAGCGGCCGACACGGCCGCCTCTACGTCTTTTTCCACGATCCGGCCGCCGGGGCCGGTGCCTTTGAGACTCGTTAGGTCAACGCCCTTTTCGGCCGCGATCTTTTTCGCGAGGGGGGAGGCTTTGACGCGCGACGCGCCCGAAGGTTTGTCTTCTTTGGGTGGCGGCGCCTTTGCCGGCGGTTTCTCCGCGGGAGGAGCTTCCTTCGCGGCGGCGGGCGCCGGTTCCTTCTCTTCCGCTTCCTCTGCCTCTTCTCCCTCTCCCCCAATGAACGCGATGCGCTCGCCCACGTTCACCTTCCCGCCTTCCTGCACGTAAATTTCCTTCAGGACACCGTCCTCGGTCGATTCCCATTCCATCGTCGCCTTGTCGGTCTCGATCTCGGCCAGGACTTCGCCGGCCGTGACTTGGTCGCCGATCTTTTTCTTCCAGCTCACGAGTGTCCCCTCGGTCATGGTGTCGCTCAGTTTCGGCATCTGGATTTCAGGCATGATGGAAAGTGACGAGTGAGGGCGAGATTGCCTAACAAATCCTTTTCACTGCGGCGATAATTTTTTCGGCGCTCGGCAGGACCGCTTTTTCCAGCGTTTCGTTGTAGGGCATGGGGACATCCTCCTGCGTCACCCGCTGGATCGGGGCGTCGAGTTCGTCGAAAATTTCCTGCTGAATCCGGTAGGCGATTTCGGCTCCGACTCCGCAGAAGGGTCGATCCTGCTCGGCGATGACGACGCGATGCGTTTTGCTGACCGACTCGAAAACGGCTGGCCAATCGAGCGGCTTGATCGAACGCAAATCGATCACTTCGGCGTTGATCTTCTCACCCGCCAACTGCTCGGCCGCAGCCAGCGCCATCGGCACGGTCTGGGCATAGGAAATGATGGTGACGTCGCTCCCCTCGCGTTTGGTTTCCGCTTCGCCCAGCGGGATGAGCAGCTCGACGTCTTCGTCTTCGATCTCGCCCTTGTGGCTGTAGAAAAGCTCGCACTCCAGGACGAGGACCGGGTTGTTGTCGCGCACCGCGGTCTTGAGCAGGCCTTTCGCGTCGCGCGGGTGGCCGGGGTGCAGATTTTGAGGCCGGGAACATTGGCGAAAAGGCATTCGGTGGCGTGGGAATGGGTCGCGCCGAGCTGGTGAGCCGGCCCGTTCGGGCCGCGGAAGGTGATCGGGATATTGAACTGGCCGCCCGACATGGTGAGCATGTTGGGGGCGTTGTTTACGATTTGGTCGAATGCGACTAACGAAAAGCTGAAGGTCATGAACTCGACGATCGGCCGCAGGCCGACCATGGCGGCGCCGATCCCGAGCCCGGCAAAACCGTTTTCGCTGATCGGCGTGTCGATGATCCGCTCCGGGCCGAAGCGGTCGAGCAAGCCCTGGCTCACTTTGTAGGCGCCGTTGTATTCGGCCACTTCCTCGCCCATCAGGAAAACGTCCGGGTCGCGCGCGATCTCTTCCGAGAGCGCTTCGTTCAAGGCCTGGCGGTAGGTGATTTCCCTCACGCCTTGCCCCCGCTGGTTTCGCCATTTGTAGAGGCGGCCGTGTCGGCCGCTTTCCGCGCTTTGCTCGGCGACGAGGTGCGCCGCGCCGGTTTGTTGGCGCGGCCTTTGGCGGGCGACACGCCCGCCTCTACGCGGGCTCGTCCCCGTCGTCGATGTAGGTGTAGGCGTGCAGTTCCTCGAGCGGCGGCTCGGCGCTTTTCTCGGCGAATTTCACGCTCGCCATCGCCTGTTCCTTGGCCCGTTTGTCGAGCTTGTCGAACTCTTCGTTGGTTAGTTTCCCTTCCCGCGTGAGCTGGGCGCGCAAGCGGGTGATCGGATCTTCCAGCCGATATTTTTCCAGCTCCTCCTTGGTCCGATAACTGGCCGGGTCGGACATGGAATGGCCGCGGTAACGATAAGTGCGCGCCTCGACAAAGGCCGGATGCGGATCCTTCCGGATCGAGGCGATGATCTCGCCCAGCTTGTCGCGCACCTCGCGGAAATTCATCCCGTCCACGATCTCGCCCGGCATATCGTAGCCCTCGGCGCGATCGACGATTTGCTTGAGCGCGGTCGAGCGTTTCACCGAGGTGCCCATGGCGAAGAAGTTATTTTCGCAAATGAAGATGACCGGCAGTTTGAAGAGGGCCGCGAGATTGAGCGCTTCGTGAAATCCGCCCTGGTTGATCGCCCCATCGCCGAAGAAGCAAAGGGTGACGCGATCTTCCTTGCGATATTTGGCGGCAAAAGCCATCCCGGCGGCGAGCGGGACATGCGCGCCCGACGATGGCGTGGCCGCCATACATGTGGTTGGCCTTGTCGAAATAATGCATCGATCCGCCGAGCCCGCGGGAGCAGCCGGTCACTTTGCCGAAAAGTTCCGCCATACAGGCGTCGGCGCTCGTCCCACGGGCGAGGGCATGGGCGTGATCGCGATAGGCGGTGATGAGGTAATCGTCCGGCCGGGTGGCGGCGACGGCGCCGGTCACGACCGCCTCCTGCCCGATGTAGAGATGGCAGAAGCCGCCGATTTTCTGCGCCTGATACTGCTGGCTGGCGCGCTCCTCGAAGCGGCGGATGAGCAGCATCATCGCGAGCATCTCGACTTCGTCGCGTTGCTCGGTCGAAGGCATCCGGATTAGTTAGGCAAAGGACGCGCCGCGGCGGCGACCGGGAGGGCGGCGGAGCGCCGGCTGAGACTCATGCAGGCCACGAAAAGGAGGGTGAAGAGAAGATCGCTCACGAGCGAGTTGCGGAAAAACATCCAGGTGGGCGTGGCGCCATATTGCGGCAGACCGAGGGTCAGCGCCTGGATGAGCCCGGCGAAATTTTTCACGTAGCCGGGATCGGTCAGCCAGGAAAAGGCATTGGTGATCGCATAAAACAAAACCGAGCCGGCGATGGACGCTGGAATGACCGTCTTGAGCGAGGGCGCGGCGGCTGATGGCGAGCCCGAGCAAACCGACGAGGGCAAAGGCGAAGTAACGGCAAAAGACCAGGGGATCGAGGAGCGAGGCGCGATAATAAACATCGAGCACGAGGTCGGAAAGCAGGAGCGCGGCGAAGGGCACGGTGAATTTGTATTTGCGGGGAAAATAAATCGCGCTGCAAAGAGCGATGGCGGCGAGCGGGGCGAAATTGGAAAGCCAGGCGCTTCCTCCGCTTTGCACGATGACGGCAGAGGCGATCCGGTAAACAACCGTCAACAAGATTAGAAGAAGCGCAGGAATCATGGGCAAAACTCAACTCTTCTCGACGAGATGCAACGCCGTTTTGTCATTCCTAATCCTGCTCATGCTCCTAATCTTGCGTTGAGTTGGAGCAGGAGCAGGAGCAAGAGCAGGATTAGGATGAGGAAGTCGGGGCCTTTGCCGCCGCTTTGTTGATCCGCGCCTTGCGCCGGTTGGCGACGTTCTTGTGAATGATCCCGCGTTTGGCCGCCTTATCGAGCGCCGAGATGAGCGCCCGGCTCTCCTCCGCTTTGCCGCCCCCGGTCGCGTTCCGTTTCGAAAGCGAGTGGAGTCTGGTGATGACGCTGCGATTGCGCAGGGTGCGGCGAGGATTTTGACGGGCGCGTTTGGCGGCGGATTTGGAGTTGGCCATGGTGCAGGATTTTCTGGACGGGCAGGCTCGCGGACAGGCGCCGCCTTGTCAAGGTTGGAGCCGGGATTGCTGATCCCGCGCACCCTGCGATGGCCGGGGCCAGCGATCCCGGCTACAATCGGGGCATGGAGCTTTTCTGGTGGACGGTCACCATCGTGTTGATGGCGATCGGGCTCATCGGCACGGTCGTCCCGGTCCTGCCCGGCACCGCAGTGATCTTCGCCGCGGCCGTCTTGCATCGCATCATGCTGGGACCGGAGAAGAGCATCGGCTGGTTCAGCATTTGCCTGCTCCTTGCCCTGACCCTCGCTTCCTTCGCGATCGATTTCGCCGGGGGCTGGTTCGGGGCCCGCCGCTTCGGAGCGACCCGCTGGGGCACCATGGGCGCGGTCGCCGGCGCCATCGTCGGTCTCTTTTTTGGCTTGCCCGGCCTCCTCGTTGGCCCGGTCATTGGGGCGCTCGCTGGCGAGATCGTGGGCGGGAAACGCCTGATCGACGCGGGCCGGGCCGGCTGGGGCGCGTTGTTAGGCAATCTCGCCGGGATGCTCGCCAAGCTGCTCATCGCGCTTGCGATGGTGAGCTGGTTTCTGGTCGCTGCGCCCGCGCCGTTTTAGGCGACTAACGGCGCTTGGGGGAATCGAGCTTGGCGTAAACGCCAATCAAGGGCCGGTGCGACGGCACCGAGGCCCGGAAATCACTCACAAAACCGCGCTTGGTGCGGATTTCCACATGCCCCGCCCCGCGGCGCGAACCATAGACCAGGACCGAGCCAACCGGCGCCTGGTAGGGATCACGAATCGAGAGCCGGGTAAAACCGTAGTTGTGCACCAGTTCCGCGCCCGCCTGCCGCGCATAGGCAGTCTTCGGATAGGAATCGACGACGCCGGCGGCGAGTAACGCCTGTTTCACATAGCGCCAGCAGCGCAGCCTGGAATGCGCATTGGCGCGCTCTTCCGCGATCGTCGCCGCCCGGGCCAGCCTCGGATCCATGTGGGGAAGAATCTTACTCTTGCCCGTGTAACGGGAAATGATCTCGGTCGACTGCACTTTGCCCTTGGCATCTACGTAAACAAAGCGCGTCTCCGACTTGGAGAGACCGGCGGCGTGGAGACTCGAGAGCGAGAGGACGAAAATACAGCTGAGAGAAAGAATGAAACGAAACACGTGCGGCTTTTTATGAAGGCAATATCGATGCCGCGCAAACAAAAATTTCAAATCACGCGAAACTTTTCCTCGTTCCGCCCATCTTTCGCCCCGAGGAAAATTCTCGTTGCCCAACGAAAATAGCTTTGACATTTCGGGCGAAAATTGAGACAAACCCCGGCCCAAATCGGAGGCGAAGGAGAACGAAAATGAAAAAGTTAAATTCGATACTGCTGGCGATCGCTCTCGGAGCAACCAGCGCGTTGGCTGCCCTCGAGGGAACCGATAATGCCGGCAATTACGGAGGAAGCTGGACGAACGGGAGCAATGGCGGAACGCTCGGGACCTTTGCCCCGTGGGATCTGACGAATAACAATAACAACGGCACCGACGACTTTTGCCGGGTATTTCCTCGACGATTCGACGGCCGGCTCCGGCGACATTAATACGGGTGGCGTTTCCTTTGCGCATCTATGCAAATCCCGGCAACGCGTTTGCCGACGCGCTCCGCAATTTTGGTTCCTCGCTTTCCGTCGGTCAGACTTTCTCGCTCGATATCGCGGTCAACTTCCGCAACGGGAACAAGGGCTTTTCGCTCTTCGACGGAGCCTCCGAGATCTTCAATCTTAATGTCGGGAGCGACGATTATCAGATCAATGGCGTGAGCATCGGCGCCCCCTACAGTTCGACCGCCATTTTCAACCTTTCGCTCACTCAGACCTCGGCGGCCGGCGGAACTTACTCAGTCTTCTACAACGGCAGTGGATTGACCTATAACGACAGCCTACACTGGCGCTGGCCAGCGGGTTTAAGTTCTACAACTCCGGCACCGATAACGGCGATTCAAGCCAATAACCTTTACTTCAACAACCTCGCCATCACCGCCGTGCCCGAGCCTTCGAGCCTGATCCTCCTGAGCGGCCCGGCGCTTCTCGGCGGGTTGCTCCTCTGCCGACGCCGGCGCAAGGCCTGAAACAGCTGTCCTGTTTGGTGTGTGGAAAGCCCGTCTGCCCGACGGGCTTTCTTCTTTTCAGCCCACGATCCCGACCGGTCACTTCGCCGAAGCCGACCCGATAACCATCACCTTGTGCCCAGCCGCTGATCGTCAGGCGATCGCCGTCCTCCAGCCATTTGCGCGTCTCGCCCCCGGGCAACTGCAACGGGTTGGCCCCGCGCCAGGTCAGCTCGAGCATGCTCCCGCGCGCGTCTTCCGTCGGGCCGCTGATCGTGCCGCTGGCCAGGAGATCGCCCGGTTGCAGGTTGCAGCCGCCGACCGTGTGATGGGCCAGTTGCTGCGCCATGCTCCAGTAAAGATTCTGGAAGTTGCTCCGCGAGATCCTCTCCGGCGCCTTCATCTTCGCCGTCTGCAATTGCGACCTCGAGTTGAATATCGAAAGTGAAATCGTTCGGCGCGCGCAGGTAATCCATCGGCACGGGATCCTGCGCCGGGAGCGGTTTGCGGAAAGGTTCGAGCGCCTCCAAAGACACCACCCAAGGCGAAATGCTGGTGCAAAAATTCTTCGCCAGGAACGGGCCGAGCGGCTGGTATTCCCAGGTCTGGATGTCGCGCGCGCTCCAGTCGTTCATGAGGACGAGGCCGAAAATGTGATCGGCCGCCTCGGCGATCGGAACCGGCTCGCCCAGTTCGTTAGGCAGGCCGACGAAGAAGGCGGTTTCCAGTTCGAAATCGAGCGCCCGACTGGCGCTGAAAATTGGCGTCTCGGAATCGGGCGGCTTGATCTGGCCGTGCGGCCGGCGCACCTCGGCCCCACTCGGCACGATCGAGCTGGCCCGGCCGTGGTAGGCGATGGGGAGCCATTTCCAGTTCGGCATGAGGGCGTTCTCCGGCCCGCGAAACATCGTCCCGACATTGAAAGCGTGGTGATAGGAAGAATAAAAATCGGTGTAATCGCCGATCCGGGCCGGCAACTGCATCGTCACTTCCGCCTGGCGATGGAAAGCACGCGCCCGCAGTTTCTTGTCGTCACGCAAAGTCGCCGTTTCGGCCGCAAGCAGGTGTTGTAAAATTTCGCGCGTCTTGCGCCAGGTCGGGCGGCCGAGGGCAAGGAAGGCGTTGAGCGAATCGCTCGCGAAAATCGGCTGTGCTCCAAAATTGAGGGCACGGAAATAACCCGCCTCTTCGAGGAGGGCGAGGTCGAGAATGGAATCGCCGATCGCGACCCCGGCGCGGGCCCCGCCGTCGTTAGGCCGAAAAATTCCGTAGGGCAGATTCTGGATCGGGAAGTGCGAATCGGGCGGAACCTCGATGAAAGAGCGGGACGATGTAGGCATGATTTATTGTAGGGCGGGCGCTTCGCCTGCCCAATTTGAAAATAGTTAGCGGGGCAAAGAAACCGGGCAGGCGGAGCGCCCGCTACAAAAGATGCAACGCGCGCAGATCGTCGCGCGGCTCGTCGAAACTGCAACTGCCTAACGACGTCACGAGCTGGCGCCGGGTCACGATTTGCGCCGTCGTCAATTTCCAATCGCGCCAGCGCATCATCTCGTCATCGAAACTGAACGCGCCCGCTTCTTCCTCGGCCAGCATTTCCAAAGTCTGCGCCTCGCTCCAGCGATGCTCAGCCGCGAGCACGCCCGCCCCCAGGACATTGAGGAAGCCGTGCATCTTCGTGCCCACGCTTTCATGAAAAAGGCGCACCGGATGATGCAGCCCGGCGGTGAACTTGATCGGGACCCGATGCCGCGCCGCCGTCACAAGGGCGCGCGCCACCTGGGCGCCGTCCGGGAAAGCATCCGCCGTTACCCCGCCGGTGCGGAGTTTAAAACCGGCCCCGCTGCCGGAGAGCGCTTCGATCGTCTCCGCCGCCGCCTCGGCCGGGGCTTCCCAAAAAACATTGAGGGAAAGATCGCCTAACAATGCCCGGGCCACGCCTAACGACTTGGAAACCGCTCCGCGCGGCAGCGGCATTTCGAATTGCCGGATCGAAACCGTTCCCTTGTGCCCGGTGAGGAATTCCTTGATCCCCTCCACCGCCGGTTCGAGGGCCCGGCGAAACTCCGCTGCCTTCGTCGTCTTGGGCCCGAGGACGGAAATCTCGAGCGGATGTTCGGAGTCGAACTGCGCCAGCAACGCGCGGGCCTCGGCAAATTTCGCGACCGGGAGAATGAACGCGCCCAGCATCCAGCGCTCGGACGAACGAACATAAGCGGCCTGGTTTTGCAGGGCGGGCTCGAGCGCAAGATCGGCCGGCGGGAAGAGCCCCGCGTAGTCGATCGCGTGAGTCAGCAGCGCGCGTAAAGAAGCAGCCGGCATCATGGGAGAGAACTCAACGGCGGTTTCCCTGCTCTCGTCAACCATCGGTTTAAGCGTAAGCTCATCTGGCCGGAAACCACACCGGGTGGGCGCGTAAGATCCGCTCCAGAGCCGATTCATCCAAGAAATGGAAATTGAACTCGAGAAAGCTCCTCCCAGTCCCGACGCTTCGGAGGGGGAGGATGAGAACACGGTCGTAACCCCGCGTCTGCGGGTGCATGAGCTTTTGCATCGCCCCTTCGACGTCCGCTCCTTCGCCACCACCGGGCTTTTTCTCCTCGCCATTTTCTACACGATTTATTTCGTCCGCTCCCTCCTCCTCCCGATCGTCCTCGCGCTGCTCCTCAGTTACCTGCTCCGCCCAATCGTGCGCGGTCTGGCCAGGGCCAAAATCCCGCCCCTCATCGGGGCCGCGGTTCTTCTCCTCACCCTCGTCGGATCGATCGGCTATGGCGTTTCCTTCCTTGCCACGCCGGCCGCCGGCTGGCTCGAGAAAGCGCCCTACAGCCTCGGGGAACTGAAACGAAAGATGCATCCCATCCAGCAGCCGATGGAAAAGGTCGCCAAGGCCAGCGGCGCGATCGAAAGCCTGACCACGACCGAGAGCCCGCAAAACAAAACGCCAACCGTGGAGGTCAAACAGCATCCGGTGACCGACCGGCTGATGGCGCAAACTCCGGAACTGCTGGTCAGCGCCCTAACGACGCTCATCCTGCTCTACTTCCTCCTCGCCTATGACGGCGTTTTTCTCACGAAATTGATCCGGCTCATGCCGACCCTCTCCGACAAGAAACGCGCCGTCTCGATCGCGCACGAAATCGAAGCCCAGGTTTCGCGTTATCTTTTTACCGTCACGCTCATCAACTGCGGTCTCGGGATCGCCGTCGGGACGACGGTCGGATTGCTGGGCCTGCCCAACCCCCTCATGTGGGGCGTGATGGTCGCGCTTCTGAATTTTGTCCCCTATCTCGGCGCGCTCACCGGCATGGTCTGCATGACATTGGGCGCGATCCTGAGTTTCGACAGCATCGGTTACGCGTTGCTCTTTCCGCTCAGCTATTTCGTTCTCGCCACCCTGGAGGGGAATTTCATCACGCCCTTCGTGATGGGGCGTTCGCTCACTTTGAATCCGGTCCTCGTCCTTTTGTCGCTCACCTTCTGGGGTTGGATGTGGGGCATCACCGGCATCATTCTGGCGGTGCCGATCCTGGCCGCGTTTAAGATTTTCTGTAGCCACATCGAGCCGATGGAACCGCTGGCCGAATTCATCAGCTGATCCCCACGGCAATAACCTTTCCGCTTCCGCGTCCGCTCAGTCTGAGTTTTGGGAATCGGATTGGAGCGAGTAGAGGAAGAGGTAGCGGAAGCGGAAAATTCACGATGGCGCGTGAAGTGGAATTGCAGATCGACGATATTGCCTTCGGCGGGAAAGGCGTCGGCCGGGCCGAAGGCAAGGCGGTCTTCGTTCCTTTCACGATCGAGGGCGAGCGGGTCGCGGCGCGGGTCGTTAGGGAAAAGAAATCTTTCGCCGAAGCCGAGCTCGTTAGGCTGATCGAGCCGTCGCCCCAGCGCGTCGCACCACCCTGCCCCTATTTTGGTCGCTGCGGCGGGTGCAGTTATCAGCACATGACCTACGAGCATCAGCTCCACTGGAAATCGCGCCAGGTCGGGCAGGCCCTGCGGCGCATCGGTAAATTTCCCGAGCCGCCGCTGCGCCCGATCGTTCCCTCGCCGCGCGCTTACGAATATCGCAACCGCATCACCGTGCACGTCGAAAACGGAATCGTCGGCTTCTTCCGCCAAGATGCCCATCGCCTGCTCGATATCGAGCGCTGCGCGATCGCCGCCCCGGAAGTGAACGACGAATTGGCCGCCCTCCGCGCTCGTCACCCGCGGGACGGCCATTACACTCTGCGGGCGCGGAGCGGTCCGCGCGTTTTCTCGCAAACGAACGACGCCGTCGCCGTGCATCTCTCCGACACGATGGCAGGGTTAATTCCGGAGAATGTTTCACTCCTCATCGATGCCTATTGCGGTGCCGGCTTTTTCGCGAAACGACTCGTCGCCGGGATCCCACGCGTGGTCGGCATCGACTGGGATGTGCACGCTATCGCTGCGGCGCAGGCGGAGGCGACGCCGGCAGAAACCTATCTGGCGGGCGATCTCGCCCATCATTTGCGCGACCAGCTCGCGGCCTGCAATCCGCGCCTAACGACCCTGATTCTCGACCCGCCGGCCATCGGACTCGGGGCCGAAGTGCGTGAAATCTTGCGGGACCATCCGGTGGCGACGCTTCTCTACGTTTCCTGCAACCCGCCGACCCTGGCGCGCGACCTGGCCGAGCTCGGCGCCAACTATCGGCTCGAGAGCGTGACCCCGTTCGACATGTTCCCGCAGACAGCCGAGATCGAAGCCCTCGCGCATCTCACCCTGTAGACGTTTCGCTGCGCGAAACGCGACCTGGCACGACGCCCGCAGAACACCCCCCCGCGTTTCGCGCAGCGAAACGTCTACACCTCGACCCGCGCGCCCAGCTCCACCACCCCGTTGGGCGGGAGACAAAAATACGAGGTCACGTCCCCGGCATTGCGCGTCATCCAGGCAAAGAGCGAGCCGCGCCAGGGCGAGAGGCCGACCTTTCGCGTGGCCAGGATCGTCTCGCGACCGATGAAGTAGGTCGTCCGCATCGGCTCCAGCCGCAGCTCGCTTTTTTTGACTCGCGCGAGCGCGGCCGGCACATCGGGTCTTTCCATGAAGCCGAAATGGATCTGCGCCCGCCAGAAGCCGCCTTCCATTTTTTCAAGCTCGACCCGGTCCTTCTCCTTCGTCAGGTAGGGAACCTCTTCGGTGCGCACCGTCAGGAGCACGACCTGCTCGTGCAGCACTTTGTTGTGCTTGAGATTGTGCAGGAGCGCGAGCGGCGTTCCGGAGCGATTCCCCGACATGTAGATCGCCGTCCCGGGGACCCGTCGAATGCGCTGGCTCTTCAGGTCGGGCAGAAGCGTTTCCAGCGGTATGCAGACTTTGCCGAGCTGTTCGCCGAGAACGCGGCGCCCTTTCCGCCACGTCAGCATGAGAAAGAGAATGCCGCCCGAGACGAGGAGGGGGAACCAGCCGCCATGCGCGAGCTTGAGCATATTGGCGCCAAAAAACGCGAGATCGATCGTGATGAAAAACGCCGCCGCCGGCAGCGCGACCGCCGCCGGCCAATCCCAGCGCCGGCGCGCGACGAGATAAAACAGAATCGTCGTGATCAGCATCGTGGTCGTGATCGCAACGCCATAGGCAGCGGCGAGATTGCTCGAAGTGCGGAAGCCGAGCACGAGGCCGACGCAGGAAATCATCAGGATCCAGTTCACGACCGGGATGTAGATCTGCCCAATGATGCGCGCGGAAGTGTAGTTGACCTGCAGGCGCGGGCTGTAGCCGAGCTGGATTGCCTGCATCGTCAGGGAAAAAGCGCCGCTGATAATCGCCTGCGACGCGATGACCGCCGCCGCCGTCGCGAGCACGACCATCGGATAGAGCGCCCAGCCCGGCGCCATGCGATAAAAGGGGTTCACCGCCGCTTCCGGATCTCGAAAGAGCAATGCGCCCTGCCCGAAGTAATTCAAGACCAGCGCCGGCAGCACAATCGCGAACCAGGTCAGCCGAATCGGCGCCGTCCCGAAATGACCGATATCGGCATAGAGCGCTTCGCCGCCGGTGACGACCAGAAAGACGGCGCCGAGCACGACAAAACCGCGGCCGCCATTGTGGAGGAAAAATTCGGCGCCGTGCCAGGGATTGATCGCGGTCAGCACCGCCGGCGCGCGCAGAATCTGGTGCACACCGAGAACGCCGATGGTCAGAAACCAGAGGATGGTGACGGGCCCAAATACCTTCCCGACGCCGGTCGTGCCGCGGGATTGAAAGAAAAACAGGCCGATCAGAATCGCGACCGCAATCAGCTCGACAAAGGGATCGAAGACCGGAGTCGCGATATGCAGGCCTTCGACCGCGCCGAGGACCGAGATGGCCGGCGTGATCATCCCGTCGGCGTAAAGCAGGGCGGCGCCGAAGAGCCCGAGCAGGAAAACAAATTTTCCCCGGTGCACGACCTCGCTCACGAGCGTGGCGAGGGCGAGAATGCCGCCCTCACCGCGATTATCCGCCCGCAGAATGAGGATGAGATATTTGACCGAGATGATGAGGATGAGCGACCAGAGGATGAGCGAGAGAACGCCAAGCACGTTGGCGGGGGTGGGCGGGACAGCGTTCTCGCCGTAGAAGCATTCGCGCAGGGCGTAGAGCGGGCTCGTGCCGATGTCGCCGTAAACGATCCCGAGGCTGGCCAGGCAGAGAATGGCGAAACGCCGTTTGTGCACCGGCGCGCCTTCGGCGGAGGTGGATTCAGGATTTGCAGGAACCAGAGTCGAAGGCATGAATTGACTGTTGCGGGAGAATCCTATTCTGGGGGTCATCCCGGAATAATTAAAACGATATTAAAATTCGGGAGCGTCAATTTCGCTCATCCCGGGATGCGCTACAATGGCCTCGTGCTGGAATCGTCCAGTTCGCGCGGTATCGGGCAGCTCGCGGCTGAGGGGCTGGTCGTAGACGCGCCTCCCGCTCAGGCACCGCCGGGTGCCCCCGCCTTCGCGCCGCAGCGCTGCTCGCGCTCTCTTGGAATTTTCTTTTCATTCCGCCGCTCTTCACCCTGGGCATCGCAAAGCTTGCAGACGCCCTCAATTTCGCGACTACTTCACATGAACCAGTGGAAGGCGGAGTTGTAGCGTCCGCTGTCTCAGCGGACTGGGCCGATGCGCTGAGGAGAGCGCAGGCTGCAACCCCGCGACTCGTTAGGTCGGACGCCACTTCATGAAACCGAACCGCATTGCACTCATCATCGACGACGAAAAACAGATTCGCCGTTTGCTTCGTCTCGCCCTCGAAGGGGCCGATTACCAGGTCTTCGAAGCGGAAAATGGCCGGGCCGGACTGGAAGAGGTCGCCTACCGCCGGCCTAACATCGTTCTCCTCGATCTCGGGTTGCCGGACATGGAGGGCGCCAGGGTGCTCCGTCATCTCCGCGAATGGTCCGACGTCCCCGTCCTCATACTTTCCGTGCGCGACGAAGCCGACGAGAAAGTCTCCGCGCTCGACGCAGGGGCGGATGATTACGTGACGAAACCATTCGACACCGCTGAGCTGCTTGCCCGCATTCGCGTAGCGCAACGCCGTTCCCTTACCGAAACCGGCGAGCCGGTTTTCAAATCGGGCCCGCTCTGCGTCGATTTCGCGGCCCGCCAGGTGAAACTCAACGGCACAGAAATCAAGCTCACGCCGACGGAGTATTCGCTCCTGCGCGTCCTCGTGCAGAACGCCGGAAAAGTCGTCACGCACCGGCAGTTGCTCCGCACCGTCTGGGGCGAAAAAGCCGAGAGCCAGGCGCAATATCTGCGGGTTTACGTCACCCACCTGCGTAAGAAACTCGAGACCGACGCCGACGCCCCAAGTCTGATCAAGACTGAGGTGGGCATTGGCTATCGCTTGTCGCTCGATCCCGAATAAGCCCTTAACGATCTTTTAACGTTTCGAGCCGCTGTTTTAATTAACGGTCCTCTCCGGGCCCGGCCGACCGTTGATCATGCAGACCATCGTGGTTCTGATCGCGGAAACGGGTGAGACCGATTCGCCGGACAGCAGCTTTAAGCAGAAGCTCGATAAGGCGTTGAAACGCTTGCCCGAAACCCATCCGGAAAATTCCGAGGAACCAACCCCGCCGTTTTGGACCTGGTTCATCGAGAACCCGCGTCCCGACGCCCTGAGCGAGGTGCAGGTCGGCGATCAGGCAGCGTTTGGAAGGAACAGATAACAAACATAAAACGTTTCTTGAATCTCGATCATTCAGCACCTTTTGCCGTTGGCCGATCATTTTCGCGGCATCCAGTGATTCCTCGCACACGACGACGCTGCCATTTCGCACCCGTGGTTACTGCGATCATCATAACCGCTACCGCCGGCTGTTATCGCGGGCCGGTTATTGAGCGCATGGCCAAGGCGCAGCAACGTGCGCGAGACTTGCACGTCCATTTCACGCAACTGGCCGATCTCACGGACCTCGCCGTGATGGCGGATACCGACGACGCGTCACGCGGGTTTGCGAATCAGGCGAGACAGAACGCTGACACGGTCCAGACGGACGCCGCTGCGCTGCGGTCGATCCTGAAAGGCCTGATGTTCTCGAAGGAAATCAGCTTGCTCGATCAGTTTGAAAAACGATTCGCCAAATACCGGGTTCTGAATCGATCGATCCTCGATCTCTCTGTCGAAAACACCAATCTCAAAGCGCAACGGCTCTCGATCGGTCCGGCGCAGGACGCGGTCGAAGCTTTTCGTCTCGCCTTGGAAAAGGTCGCCTCCGGCGCGCCGCCGAACGATGCCTGCCGGGTCAAGGCGCTCACCGCCAGCGCCCTCGCCGCCGTGCGCGAGATCCAGGTCCTCGAAGCCCCACATATCATTCAAGCCAGCGACGCCGAGATGACGCGCATCGAAGAGAAAATGTCGGCCTCGGAAAACGCCGCGAAAGACGCGCTTAAGGTGTTGGCCACCGCCGTGCCCGATTCCGTGCGTCCCCAGGTGACGGCCAGCCAGGCGGCTTTGAGCAAATATCTGGATCTGCACAATCAGCTCATTGCCCTTTCCCGACGGAATTCCAATGTCCGCTCGCTGGCCATGGCCCTGGGTGAGTTGCGACTACTCAATGCCGGATGCGAAGACGATCTGCGCGCCCTTCAGAAGGCGATCGACGCGCGCGGTTTCGCCGCTACGCGCTAAGGAGAAAAGACGACCGCAAGCTGAGATGCTGGTCCCTGCTTTCTTAACGGTTTATTAATGAATCGAGCCGTTGTTTTAATTACCACCCAGGCGTCCCCCCAGTTAGTCTTTGTCATCCAGCACTACAAATAATGAACGATCTGATCTTCGTCGCCATCGCCTTTGTCTTCTTCCTCCTGAGCATCCTTTACCCGCTCGCCTGCGACCGGCTTTAAATCGCTTTTATGGAAACAATCATTGTCGGCATCATTGCTCTTTTCCTCTTCATTTACCTTCTCGTGGCAATCATCCGGCCGGAGAAATTCTAGCGAAAACCATGCAAACTCATTTGTAATCGTTAGGCACCCATGAAACCCACGTCACGCTCTCTTTTCGATTGGCAGATCGTCGGACCTGCGATCGGTGATTCGTTCCGTAAACTCAATCCGCGATTGATGGTGAAGAACCCGGTCATGTTCGTCACCATGGTCGGTGCTGCTCTGACCACCGTAGGCATCTTCACGACCGAACCGGGATTGCGCGGCTTCGTCACCCAGCTCGCGCTCTGGCTTTGGTTCACAGTCCTCTTCGCCAATTTCGCCGAAGCGATGGCGGAAGGTCGGGGAAAGGCCCAGGCGGCCGCCTTGCGCCGGATGCGCACGACGACCATGGCACGTCGTCTCCATAACGGCCGCGAAGACAAGGTTCCCGCAACCGATCTCGAAAAAGGCGACACCGTCGTCTGCGAGAGCGGGGATATCATCCCCGCCGATGGCGACGTGATCGAAGGGATCGCCAGCGTGGATGAAGCCGCGATCACCGGTGAATCGGCGCCCGTTATTCGCGAGAGCGGGGGCGATCGGAGCGCGGTTACGGGCGGCACCCGCGTCCTGAGCGATCGCATCCTTGTGCGTGTGACGATGGAGAAAGGAGGCGGCTTTCTCGACCGCATGATCGCCCTGGTGGAAGGGGCGCAGCGCCAGAAAACGCCTAACGAAATTGCGCTTACCATTCTGCTCGCTGCGCTGACTTTGATCTTCCTCCTCGTCACCGTCACCCTGAAACCTTTTGGCCTTTATGCCTCCGCGGTCTTCTCGATCCC
This sequence comes from uncultured Verrucomicrobiae bacterium, assembly GCA_963772915.1. Lineage (GTDB taxonomy): Bacteria > Verrucomicrobiota > Verrucomicrobiia > Chthoniobacterales > UBA10450 > Palsa-1392. The sequence continues at coordinate 1,250,923 of CAVYZI010000007.1, read as the reverse complement.
CGTCCTTGTCGCACTGCTCGTCTGCCTGATTCCGACGACCATCGGCGGCCTGCTCAGCGCCATCGGGATCGCTGGAATGGATCGGGTGCTGCAACGAAACGTGCTCTCCCTGAGCGGGCGCGCGGTCGAAGCGGCCGGCGATGTCGACGTTCTTCTTCTCGATAAGACCGGCACGATCACTCTTGGCAACCGCATGGCAGTCGCCTTTCACGCCGCCCCCGGCACCGCGGAAAAAGACCTGGCCGCGGCTGCCCAGCTTAGTTCGTTAGCCGACGAGACTCCCGAAGGCCGCAGCATCGTGGTCCTCGCGAAGGAGAAATTCGGTCTGCGTGCCCGTGAGATGCACGAGTTGGAAGCGACCTTTGTCCCCTTCACCGCCCAGACGCGGATGAGCGGAATTGACTTCCATCCGAACGGGGCTCAACCCCTTGATCGCATCCGCAAAGGCGCGGCGGAAGCGGTGCGCGCTTTTGTCGAATCAGCCGGCGGCGCCTTTCCGCAGGCTGTGCAGACAGACGTCGAGGAAATCTCCCGTCGCGGCGCCACTCCCCTTGTCGTCGCTTCGGACATGACCACGCTCGGAGTCATTGAGTTGAAGGACGTGGTCAAAGGCGGGATCAAGGAACGCTTCGCGCACCTGCGCAAGATGGGCATCCGCACGGTCATGATCACGGGTGATAATCCACTCACTGCCGGCGCGATTGCGGCTGAGTCTGGAGTGGATGATTTCATGGCCCAGGCCACGCCCGAAGATAAGCTGAAGCGCATCCGTCACGAGCAAGCCGAAGGCCGACTCGTAGCCATGACTGGTGACGGGACTAACGACGCGCCCGCCCTCGCCCAGGCTGATGTCGGCGTGGCGATGAATACAGGGACACAAGCGGCGCGCGAAGCCGGGAACATGGTCGATCTCGACAGTAACCCGACCAAGCTCATCGACATCGTTGAGATCGGGAAGCAACTCATCATGACTCGTGGCGCCCTGACGACCTTTAGTCTGGCGAACGATGTCGCGAAATACTTTGCGATCCTGCCCGCGATGTTCGCCGTGACTTATGTGACTGCCGCAGGCCAGCGCGGGCCGCTGGCCGCGCTCGATGTTATGCGGCTGCATTCGCCAGAGTCGGCCATTCTGAGCGCTGTCATTTTCAACGCGCTGATCATTATCGCGCTCGTCCCACTGGCGCTCCGCGGCATCGCCTATCGACCGATTGGCGCGGCGGCGATCCTCCGCCGCAATCTGCTCATCTACGGCCTTGGTGGAGTCATCGCGCCCTTCATCGGCATCAAGCTGATCGACATGCTTCTGCCTGTCCTGCACCTCATTTAGCCTAACGAATCTATGATTTACTTCATTCTCGGACTCTTCATCTTCGCGCTTTTGTTCGGTTTGACGGAAGCGATCGCGCGCTGGGAGGACTGAACTTTATGAACGCAATTCTCTTCATCGCACTTATCGTCGGCGGCACTGCGATTCTTTCCTGGCCGCTCGGCCGCTACATGAAATGGGCCATGGATCCGGATGTATCTCGCAGCTCAAGCGCGAGAAAGTTCGACCGGTTATTTCAATTCTTTGGCGGGCGGTTCAGCGCGCAGCAGCAGAATTGGAAGCAATACGTCGTCTCGATGCTCGTCTTCAACGTCCTGATGTTCTCGGTCAGCTTCGGGTTGATGGCATTTCAACAGCACCTGCCGCTCAACCCCGACGGCAAGGGAGCGATCAACATCGATTGCATCTTCAACACGGCGGCTTCGTTCATGACGAACACCAACCTCCAACACTATTCGGGCGAAGTGTCGATGAGTTATCTCTCGCAACTTTGCGCGCTGATGTGGCTGCAATTCGTTTCCGCGGCCACCGGCATCGCCGCGCTCGCCGCGATGGCGCGCGGCCTCGCCGGTCGCAAAGAAATGGGCAATTTCTTTCTCGATCTTCAGCGCGCGACGTTTCTGGTGCTGCTGCCGATCGCCATCGTTGTGGCGCCATTGATGGTTTTTGGTGGCATGCCAATGACATTTCTCGGCGCGGCCCATGCCAGCACCCTGGAGGGTATCCAACAAACCATCGCGCGCGGCCCGGTGGCCGCGTTTCTAACGATTAAACAACTCGGGACCAATGGCGGCGGATTCTTCGGGCCTAACTGCACGCATCCGTTCGAGAACCCAACCTTCTGGACCAACATCCTCGCATCCGTGTCGATCATCCTGATCCCGATGGCGTGTGTCTGGATGTTTGGTCGCATTGTCGGGCGCATGCGCCATGCAGCAGTGGTCTTCGCCGTGATGTTCGTATTCCTGGTCGGGAAAATCAGCGGCGCGGTCTGGTTTGAGCAGGCTCCGACGCAGGCCTTTGATCGATTGCCGATCGAACAGACCGTCGGCAACCTTGAAGGCAAAGAACTGCGCTTCGGCGCGGCGGCTGGTCCACTCTGGGCCGTTCTGACAACGTCCACGAGCAACGGCTCCGTCGACGCGATGCACGACAGTCTTAACCCCATGACCGGCCTGATGCCGATGATCGGCATGTGGTTGAATACGACTTTCGGCGGCGTCGGCGTCGGCATGATCAACATGTTTCTTTACATCGTTCTCGCCGTCTTCGTGGCCGGAATGATGGTGGGCCGGACACCGGAATTTCTCGGCCGGCGAATCGAGGCGCGCGAGGTCAAGCTCGCTGTCATCGCGCTCTTTGCGCACGCGCTCTTTGTTCTTGCGCCGACGGCGCTTTTTGCCGCGACGCCCGATTGGGGCGCCAAGACGCTGAATAACACCGGCCCGCACGGCTTCAGTGAAATGCTTTACGAGTTACAGCTCGGCAAACGCGAACAACGGTTCCGGTTTTGAAGGACTCGGGGATAACACCATTCCGTGGAATGTTGGCACCGGCGTCGTCATGATGCTCGCGCGGTTCATTCCCATCATTCTGCCGCTGGCCATCGCTGGCTCGCTCGCCGCGAAACGACGGACGGCGCAATCGGCCGGAACCCTGGGCGTCGAAGACGGCACCTTCGGCGTGATGTTATTCGGGACCATTCTTTTTGTCGGCGCGCTCACCTTTTTCCCGGCCGCCGCGCTCGGTCCCATCGCCGAGCATCTGCAATTCATGAGGTAGAGTTATGAAATCACTTATTGCCAGCATTCGCCTCGTTATCGTCACCATGCTGATCTGTGTGGCGGGCTACGCCGGACTGATTTTTGGGGTTGCCAGGATCTTCAGCCCCGACACTGCCGACGGTTCATTGATTAGGAACGCCGATGGAAAGATCATCGGGAGTCATTTAATTGCGCAGAAGTTCAGCCAGCCGCGTTACTTCTGGCCGCGGCCATCAGCCGCAGGGAAAGACGGCTACGACGCATCGGCGGCCGCCGGCAGCAACAAGTCTCCGACAAGTAGCGATTTGACGGATCGTGCCAAGACCATAATCGCACAATACGGCGCGACTCCGGAGAAACCGTTGCCGCCGGAACTGGCAGCAGCTTCGGGCGGCGGCCTCGACCCGCACATCACCGAACACGCGGCCTTGTATCAAGCCGAGCGCGTGGCCAAAGCCCGCAACATTTCGCAGGAGCAGGTGGAAACGATCATCAGGCAGCATGTTTTCGAGCCCGGCGGTTTCCTGATCCCGGATCGCCTGGTGAATGTCCTGGAGCTGAACCTCGCGCTCGATCAGCTCCACTGATTGGGTGCATCGATAAACCTCATGCCTCGGGGCGGCAGTTATGAAAAAAGTCATTCGAGTCTCAATCCTTTTCACCTTCGGAATTGTCCTGCGCTCTGTGGCGTTCGGCGGCGAGGCCGCCGTATCGCCTTCGCTTACGGCGACGGCCGAGTCACGCTTCAAGATCACTGCCTGGATCGACGCCGGTATTACCGCCAATCCTTCTTCGCCGGACGATAATCAAAACTTCGGCCGTCTTTTCGATGACCGTTCGAATGAGCCGGTCCTGAACCAGATCACACTCAACCTGGAAAGGAGCATTGGCTCCGCAGCCGGGTGAGTTCGATTGGGGATTCAAACTTCAATTGCTTTTCGGGACGGATGCCCGCTTCATCCATTCGCTCGGCCTGTTCGATGGCATCATGGGAACCAGCATCTACCAGCCGGACATCCCCGAAGCCTATCTGAACCTCCACTTTCCAGTCGTGACTCAGGGTGGACTGGACGTGAAGCTCGGCAAGTTTGCGACTCCGGTCGGGTTCGAGACGATAGATCCGCGGAGCAATCCCTTCTACTCGCACAGCTACATCTTTAACTTCGGCGTGCCTTTTAATCATACCGGAGCGCTTTTCACCCTCCATGCGAATAGCTGGCTCGATCTGCTCGGTGGCGTCACCCGCGGCGTGAACACCAGTCTCGACGACAACAATGACTCAGTCAGCTTTCTCGCCGGCTTCGGGCTGAACCTTGATGACGGCAAGCTTCTTGTAAACGCTGTGAGCAGCATCGGCCCGGAAACACCGGATGATAACCATGACCTCCGTTACCTGAGCGATATTTACGCCACTTGGAAGATCACGGATAAGTGGACATCGATCACCGAATTCAACCTTATCCACGATGATGGAGCTGATGCGAACGGGTATGGCGGAACCCAATATCTCACCTACGCTATCAATGATAAAATCACTGCGAAAATCCGCGGCGAAATCTGGCGCGACGACAAGGGCTTCTATGTCACTTCGTTTGCCGATCCGCACGATCCCGTCCGATCGTTGGAAGGCCGGCCGGTGATCGACCCGCGCACGGTCGGCGGCGGCCGCACCACTTACGGCGCCCTTACCATCGGTCTTGATCTAAAACCGAGCGTGCCGAAACCATTCCAAGGTCTGACCCTGCGACCGGAACTGCGAGTCGATCATTCCTTTAGCGACACACGCCCCTTCAACCAGTCGCAGGACGAGACGATGTTCACCGCCGGGATCGATGCGCTCCTGACCTTCTAGCTTCATCTTTGAACATGCAAAGTGCCGGGCATGCTGGAATCAGTCACGAAAAAGGATAGCCTCTCCGCATGAGTGAGGCCCAACGGCCTGATCCGGATGCCCTTCTTGCGCAGGTCCAGCGCAAGGAAAGCGCCGCTGCCCGCGGCAAGCTGAAGATCTTCTTCGGCATGTGCCCGGGCGTCGGGAAAACCTTCGCCATGCTCCAGGCCGCGCGGCAGGCGCAGAAGGACGGACGCGAAGTCGTGATCGGGATCGCCGAAACGCACGGACGCGTCGAGACGGAAGCGCTCCTCGACGGGCCTGCCGATCGTGCCGCGCGCGCAGTTGGAATATCGCGACACCACGCTCTCCGAGATGGACCTCGATGCGATTCTCGTCTGGCATCCGCAGATCGCGGTGGTCGACGAGCTGGCGCACACCAACGCGCCCGGTTCCCGCCATCCGAAGCGCTACCAGGATGTGCTCGAGCTGCTCGATGCGGGCATCGATGTCTTCACGACCGTTAACGTCCAGCACATCGAGAGCCGCCGCGACACGATCCAGCAGATCACCGGCGTCGTCGTTAGGGAAACCGTTCCCGATTCCATCCTCGATTCGGCGAACGAGATCGTGCTCATCGACCTCACCCCGGAGCAACTCCGGGCGCGGCTCGCCGAGGGCAAGGTCTACCTCGGCGATCGCGCCGCGACCGCAGCGGAGAACTTCTTTCGCGAGAGCAATCTCACCGCCCTCCGGGAAATGGCGTTGCGCATTGTCGCCGAGCACGTCGACCGCGACCTGCGCGACATCATGCAGGAGGAACGAATATCCGGCCCCTGGAAAAGCAGCGACCGCCTCCTCGCCGCGATCCGCGGCGGAGCGACCTCGGAAAAGCTCATCCGCTACACCCGCCGGCTCGCCGCCTCGATGGAAGCCTCCTGGATCGTGGCGAACATCGATACCGGCACGCCGCTGAGCGAGACACAACAGGCGCAACTCAACCGCGATCTCGCCCTCGCGCGCAGGCTCGGGGCGGAAGTCATCAGCACGCCGGGAACGCATGTCGGCGAAGCGCTCCTCCGCATCGCGCAGCAACACAACGTGACCCAGTTCATCCTCGGCAAACCACCGAGGAAGCGCTGGCCCTTCCGCCAAACCTCGCCGGTCGACTGGCTCGTCCGGCACAGCGGCGAGATCGACATTCACATGATTCGCTCGGACGAAGAACCGATAGCCAGGCGGGAACGGCGCTTCTCTGATTTGGGCTGGCGCGAATATGGCCTCGCCATCGCGATCGCCGCCGTCGTGACGGCCCTCTCCCTCGCCATCTTTCATCTCACCGGCTATTGGGCGGTCGCCCTCATCTACCTGCTCGCGGTCACGGTCGCGGGCCTGCGACTCCATCGCGGGCCGACCCTTCTCCTCGCCAGCCTTGAGTGCGCTGCTCTGGAACTTCCTCTTCATCCCGCCGCGCTTCACCTTTTACATCAGCCAACTGCCGGACTTCATGATGTTCGGCATTTACTTTGTCGTCGCGCTCGTCATCGGCCATCTCGCGGCGCAGTTGCGCGAACGGGAAGAAGTGGAACGCCGCCGCGAAGCCCGCGCCACCGCGCTGTATCGACTGACCCGCGACCTTGCCGCGCAGCAGAGATCTCGCGGAAGGCCTGGCGCGCCGTTGTCAGGCTGATCGAGGAAACCTTCCACGCGGAGAGCGCGATCTATCTCCGGTCGGAGAACGGCCTGACGTCCGCATCCCGCCAGCTCCTTCGCCGCCACGGAGAAGGATGAGAGCGTGGCGGCGTGGGCGTTCCAGAAAAAACAGACCGCCGGGATGTCGACCGATACCCTGCCGGAATCCGCCGCGCTCCATTTGCCGTTGCTCGCCGGCGGCCGGGCCGAAGGCGTGCTGGCAGTGCGGCTCCCGGCGCCCCTTGCGCATGAGCAACGCGAATTGCTCGACGCGCTTCGCGGCGCAGCTCGCGCTCTACCTGCACAAGGAGCGCGCGCTGCAGGAAAATCGCGAGGCACAGGTCGCGACCCAGTCGCAGAAGCTGCAGAAAGCGCTCTTTCGATCTCGTCTCGCATGAATTGAAAACCCCGCTCGCCGCCATGTCGGCCACCTTGCAGCAGGCGCAGCCCGATTGCGGCGAACTACAGGAAGCCGCGCGCCGCCTGACGAGAACAGTCGATACCCTGCTCGATGCGACCCGCCTCGAGTCCGGCCTCCTCCAGCCGATGCGCGAATGGTGCGAGCCGGGCGAGTTGCTGCGCGAAGCGGTGCGCCAGGCGGGTTTGGGAAATCGACCCGTGCGCATCACAGTCGGCGAAGACCTGCCCCATATTTCGGTCGATGCGCGCCTGCATCGAGCAGGCGCTCGCCGCCCTTCTGACAACTCGGCAAATTACAGCCCGGCAAACGCACCCGATCGAGGCCAGCGTCCGGCGCAATGAGAATAACTTCGGTCTTTGCCGTGTCGGATCGTGGTTCCGGTCTTGCCCCGGGTGAGGAAAACAAAGTCTTTGAGAGATTCTACCGCGGCGCGGGTAAACCGGCCGGTGGCCTGGGTCTCGGCCTCTCCATCGCCCGGCAACTGGTCGAAGCCCACGGCGGCACCATCACCGCGCAGAATCGTCCGTCGGGTGGGGCGCGTTTCTCGATCCGTTTGCCACTCGGCGAGCCGATGCAGTTGCCGCCGGAAGCCGCTGCCTAGATCTCCGCTGCTCGATGATGGTTATGCCGTCACTGAATCCGCCTTGCAGACAATCCTGGATATCGCGGCGACGTTAGGCGCCTCGCGCCTGATCCTTGGCACGCCAGGGCGCCACGCCATGACCAATCTCCTGCGCGGCAATCTTGTGCGCGAAGTCTCCGACACGCTGCCGAAGGAGATCGACCTGGTGGTTTACGCCTGGCGGTTTGGCTCTCCCGGACGCTTCACCCGCGTTTGCCGAGAAATAACTTGCCCGGCCGGATGATGCGGCTGTTACTCCCCACTCGAACCAGGCATGGCTGAACCGCTCGTAGAAGCACCCGGTGTGCATCGCCCCCGTAACGTCGATTGGAAGCGCGCCGCAGCGCTCCTCTATGGAGATTGGGGCACGAGCAAGGCCTACGTGATTGGCCTCGCTTTTGTCGCCGCCGGCTTCTCCTCCTTCCCGCTCATTCTGGCAGTCTGTGTGCTCACCGCGGTGGTCGGATTTAACTACATCATCATCTGCGCCCATTTTCCCGATGGCGGCGGTGTTTATTCGGCGGGAGACGAAGAATTCGATGTCTCCAAGAGCGTCGAATTGTACAGACCGGCGACGGGAACCTGGACTTCCACCGCCAGCCTCAAGGCCGGACGCGACGGTCACACGGCAACGTTGCTACCAGACGGCACCGTGCTTGTGGCAGGGGGAGATGGCCCAAGCGAATTGCATGCTCGGTCGGAGGCGGAAGTGGCGCACCATCGACACCGCTAAAACCGAGCAGGCATGATTCAATAGCGCGACAGATTGGACGCACGAGCGGCGCATGCAATACTAAACCGATGCGGACACTGGTCGCCCTCGCCCTGTGCGCGCTTCTGGCGACCCGGCCAGCTTCGGTGCATGCCAAGACGACGCCCGATGAATACGAGGGTCGTTACCAGGATCGCCCTGATTCCACGCTTGTCATCGCGATGCGGCCGCGAGACCAGGCGCTTTTCGCTGTCATCAACGACGCGCGGTATCCGTTGCGCGCTCTAAGGCGCGACGTCTATCTCGATCCGACCGGAAACGAGGTTCACTTCGTTCGCGACAAGGGCGGCCGAGTCATTGGCTATCGCGTCGGTGCCGCGGCCAAGGTCGCTCAAGCGCCGCTCCATCGCTTGCTGGATGCCTCCGTGCATTTGCCGAAGAATGCCTGGCAGGCGCGTCCACTCGACGCCCCCGCCAAGTATGTGTATGAGGCGCCGCAAGATGAAAACGACGGCCTCGTGGTGGCTTCGCTGCCGTCAGATTCGCGCCTGCGCGACAACCTGACGGCTCTGACCAACGCCATCTATCACGATCAATTTCCAAATCTGCACAGCGTCCTTCTCTACCGACACGGCGCGCTCGTCTTTGAACACTATTTCTATGAGTATGATCGCAGCACTCGACATCAGTTCCGCTCTGCCACCAAGACTTTGATGGCATTGCTCGCCGGCGCTGCGGTCGACCGCGGTCTTATCCCTTCCCTCGACACGCCCGTTCTTCCCTACTTTTCTGAATATCGGAATCTCCAGAACGTCGACGACAAGAAGCGTGCGATTTCCATCCGCGACTTGCTCGCGATGCAGTCCGGCCTGGCTTGCAACGATCATGACGCTGCCTCGCCGGGCAACGAGACCCACATGTACGAGAGTGACGACTGGGCGCGCTTCATACTCGATCTGCCGATGGCATCCGCGCCCGGCGCTCACGGTTCCTACTGCTCAGGCAATGTCATCCTCGTCGGCCGCATCATCGAGAAGGCGTCACGCCAGTCCATCCACGACTTTGCGCAAAAGGTGCTGTTCGCGCCGCTCGGCATCGACGATTTCGGCTGGGACTTTCGTCCCGATCATTCCCATGCGGCGAACTTCGCGCAGGCATGGCTCCGGCCACGGGACATGATGAAGGTTGGCATCCTCATTCTTCATCATGGCGTGTGGCGAGGCCATCAGGTCATCTCGAGGGCATGGATCGATGAGATGACGCGCCAAGAGAGCGAAATCGAAGGAACGCCGTACGGTTATTTCTGGTGGGAGCGATACATTAACCTGCCGACCGGCCGGCTCGAAACGCCCCAAGCCTCGGGAAACGGCGGCCAAAAGATCATTCTGCTCCGTGACCAGGACGCAGTGCTGGTGTTGACCGGCGGCAACTACAACGAGCAGTCCGCAACCAACGACATCATCGCGCGCTACATCGCTCCCGCTCTCGTGCAGTGACTTTAGTTCGGACGCCGGTTGGAAAAAAAGATCTCGACGGGGGGCTGCAGGCTGATGCGGGCACGCGCCCTCGCGTGCTGATTGCGCTGCCGCCGTCGCAATGGACTGGCGCAAGCAGAGCGGGGCGAGGTGATCGCGCCCAGTGGGATCAGGCGCCTCCTCATGGGGGATGACGTTCCCCGGCATCCACCATTCTTCGCCGGCTCGTCGCGCTCGGTTATGCGTGCTGGAGAAAAGCGAGGTCCATTGCCGGGCTCTCTTTATCGACCGGTTTGGGATCCCTCGTGCAGCGCATCTCGACAGGGGGACCCTGGCACACCTCGCACCAGTGTCGCTTCGTCTTGTCGAGCGAGTGGGACGTCCCGCAGGTGTCGCAAATGAATTTGAGTGTGGCTGCTTTGCGGGCCATGGCGGGAGACTATTGGGCTTCCTGCAGGTGCATCCCGACAAACCTGTTTTGCCATTTGTTAGCAACTTCCCCGCACCTGCCGGCCACCGTGCCACTGAGGTTGGGTTCTTCCGATACGACGGGAATCGCAACCCCGGGAGCCGCGTCGGGAAACGCCCTCAGGAAAGTACGACCCTGATCAGTCAGTCGTTCGAGGTAGAGGATGGGTTCGGCTTCTGTGCCGCCGGCTGAAACTTCGACCAATCCGGCATTCGCCATATCTTGTAAATCCACCCACTCTCCACGATCCGTCACGGACAAACGCTGGTCTTTCCCGCAGGCGACGGCGCCCATCATCCGATGTGCATTCGCTAAGTTCATACTGCTACCTCCTCAATCCCCCCGCGCGGCGTCGCGCTCGGATTGTTGGGCGTCGGGAAGTCGATCGCGAAGTAACCCTACACCTTCTCAGGTTATTACCTAATGAAATAAACCCGGATCGTGTTGTTGGTTTCGACCTGCTCCGGAAATGGTGTGCGGGAAGAAAACACTTGCCCGCCGCCGCGATGCGTTGGTTACTCCCCCTCGCACCACCATGGCAGAATTCCCAATTGAAGCGCCGGGTGTGCATCGGCCGCGCAACGTCGACTGGAAGCGGGCCGCCGCCCTCCTCTACGGGGACTGGGGCACAAGCAAGGCATACGTCATTGGTCTGGCGTTCCTCGCCGCGGGCTTTTCCTCGCTGCCGATCATCCTCGCGGTCTGCGCCGTGACCGGGTTGGTCGGGATTAACTACATCGTCATTTGCCGCCATTTCCCCGACGGCGGCGGCGTATATTCCGCAGCCCGTTCCCAGGGGCGTCTTCTCGCCGTGGTGGGTGCGCTGCTCCTCCTGGCGGATCTGACGGTGACGGCTGCGCTCAGCGGCTGGTCGGGATTGAGTTACATCACTTCCGGCGCGGAGCAGGTCGTCTGGATCAAGGTGCTGCGCGAGCACATCGGCCTGACCACGGTTGCGATGCTGGTCTTCATCGGGTGGCTGAATTATTTCGGACCGAAACACAGTGGGAGCCTCGCGGTGTTACTGGCCGTGCCGACGGCGCTCGTGGTCATGGTGCTGATCGGGATCAGTGTGCCGCATCTGACGACGGCGTTTCTCCGACCGCCGCACCAGCATTTTGGGACGCTCTGGGTCCAGTTTGTAGGGGTCATCCTCGCGCTCTCAGGCGCGGAATCGATCGCGAACCTGACGGGAGTGATGAAACTGGACCCCGGGTCGACGATGGAGCATCCAAAGGTGTCGCGCACGTCGCTGAAAGCGATCCTGCCGGTGGCGATCGAGGTGGTAGGTGCCACCGCGCTCCTCGGCTGGGCGATGCTTTCGTTGCCCAACATTCTTCCGCAAACGCTCCACCTCACGACCGGAGCCCAGATGGGAGAGGCAATGGGGGCGCGGAACGAGGACATGCTGCGCTTCATGGGCGAGCAATTCGGCGCTGCGACCGTCTCGCCCTGGTTTGGGGTGCTCTTCGGCTGGATCGTGGGCATCGTCTTTTTCTTCCTCCTGGTGAGCGCGGCGAACACCGCCATCGTCGCCATGATCGGCCTCCTTTTCATGATGGCGCGAGATGGCGAAATGCCGCGGCAATTTACCAAGCTGAACAGGCACGGCGTGCCGATTTACCCGCTTCTCATCGCGGTCGGCATTCCCTCGCTGGTCCTGCTCACGGCGACCGGCTTTACTGCGCTGGCCGGGCTCTATGCGATCGGGGTGGTCGGCGCCATCGCGGTGAATGTCGGCTCGTGCAGCTACAACAAACACGCGGGCTTTACCTGGTACGACCGGGTGCTCTTCGGCGTCACCTTCCTGATTCTCTTCCTCGTCGAACTGACCCTGGCGCACAGCAAACCGGACGCGCTTTTCTTCGTGACCTGCGTCCTGCTCGGCGGTCTGGCCTTACGCGCCTACACCCTCAAACGGCAGGGACTCACCACGCTCACCGTCACCAGAGAGGTCGCGGATATCGTCTCACCGGAAACGATCGCAGCGCTTCAACCGCGGCTCGAAGAAGGAGCCAAGATCATGGTCGCGGCGCGCGGGATGACGCCGGTTTTGAACTTTGCGCTGGAGGAAGCGGAACTGCGCAAGGCGGTGCTGTGCGTTCTGTATGTCAGAGAGATTGCCGTCTATTTCGCCGGCGGGCCATCGACCATCGGGAGCGCGAAATGGCAGGACGACCCGACCGCCCGGGCGATCATGTCATCCATGATGAAGCAGGGCAAGGAACGCGACATCTGTGTGCTCCCGGTTTACGCGGTGAGTGAGGACGCCGCGAGCACCATGCTGGATCTCGCCGCTACCATGGGAGTCGATTATTTGATCATCGGCACGTCGCAACGCAGCACGCTCGCGCATTTGTTAGGCGGGAGCGTCGTAACGAAAGTCGCCGCGCAACTGCCCGAGACGATTCGGTTGCTGATTTACGGTTGAAACGTGCTGATCTTTCAGAAGTGAGCATGCCGAAAGTCCTCATCGCCGATTCCATCTCCCAACGCGGGGTCGAAGAGCTCGCCGTCGGCGGCGACCTCGAGGTCGTGGTCCGCACCGGCCAAAGCGAAGCGCAGCTCGTGGAGCTGATCCCGGACTTCAGCGCCATCGTCGTGCGCAGCCAGACCAAAGTCACCGCCCCCATCCTGCAGGCCGCCACCCGCCTGCGCGTCGTCGGCCGCGCCGGCGTCGGGGTCGACAACGTCGACGTCGAGGCGGCCACCCGCCGCGGGGTTATCGTCATGAACACGCCGGGTGGCAACACCATCTCGACCGCCGAGCACGCCTTCTCCCTCCTCGTTTCGGTCGCGCGCAAAATCCCGCAGGCCCATTCCAACCTCCAGGCCGGGAAATGGGACCGAAAACAATTCGAAGGGACCGAGCTTTACAACAAAACGCTCGGCATCATCGGCATGGGCCGGATCGGCTCCGAGCTGAGCCGGCGCGCCATCGCCTTCGGGATGCGGGTCCTGGCTTACGATCCCTATCTTTCCTCGAGCCGGGCGCGCGCGCTTCAGGTCGAGCTGGTCGAAGAAATCGATGAGCTTCTTCCGCTGGCCGATTTTCTCAGCCTGCACACCCCGCTCACTCCCGAAACGCACCATCTTCTCAACGCCGCCCGCCTCGCGAAAACGAAACGCGGCGTCCGCCTGATCAATTGCGCCCGGGGCGGCTTGATCGATGAAGCCGCGCTTATCGAGTCGTTAGGCAAGGGCCAGGTGGCGGGCGCGGCCCTCGATGTTTTCGAAAAGGAGCCGCTCCCGGCCGACTCGCCCTTGCGCGGAATTCCCAACCTCATTCTCACCCCGCACCTCGGCGCCTCGACCGCCGAGGCGCAGGAAAGCGTGGGGATTGAGATCGCGCAGGCGATTCGGGCCGCGCTCCTCGAAGGCACGATCCGGAACGCGATCAACATGCCGAACCTCGACGCGAAAACGCTCGCGATCGTTGGACCGCATCTCCGTTTTGGCGAAAAACTTGGACGTTTCCTCTCCCAGGTTTCGCCAAAGCGGGTCGAGAATTTGCACATCAACTACAGCGGGAAAGTGAACGAGGTCGACACGACGGCGATCACCCGCTCGATCCTCAAAGGGTTTCCTCCATCTCGCCGGCGGCGACGACGTGAACGAAGTCAACGCGCCAGCTTTTGCCGAGACGCTGGGCATCAAAATCACCGAATCGCGCCTCAGCGCGCCGGGCGATTACACCGATCTGCTCGAGCTTTCGGCGGGCGCGGAAGGAAAAACCATTTCGGTCGCGGGCGCGTTTTTCGGGGCCACGCCGCGGATTGTCAGCATCAACAACCGGCCGGTGGAAGCGCGCCCGCAGGGGGTCGTGCTCGTGCTCGAAAACACCGATCGTCCCGGGATGGTGGGGCGGATCGGAACGTTGTTAGGCGGGCACGGGGTCAACATCGCGAGCATGTCGTTGAGCCGCAACCAGGCTGGGGGTCGTGCCCTCACCGTGCTCAATCTCGACACCACGCCACCGCCCGAGCTGCTGACCGAGATCGCGGCGAGCGACGACATTCACAGCGCGCAAGTGGTCGAATTATGAACCTGGACATGCGGAAGCATGTCCCTCCGAAGGGACGCGCTTCCGCGTGTCCAGATTCCTCACCATCTATTCGCTAACCAAGCCCATGCTCGACACGCCAGAAGCGCGCGCCGCCAACGACAAATCCAGCCTCGTCCTTTGGATCTGCGCCGGTCTCGCCCTCCTCGTCCATCTCCTCACGAATCAGCGTTACGGCTATTTTCGCGACGAACTTTATTTTATCGCCTGCGCGCGCCACCTCGCTTTCGGCTACGTCGATCTTCCGCCGCTCAGCATGCTCCTCCTCCGTCTCGAGATGATGGTGTTCGGCGATTCGCTCTTTGCCGTCCGCCTCTTCTCCGCGTTCGCGAGTGCCGGGACGGTTGCGCTCACCGGTCTGCTCGCGCGGGAACTGGGTGGTCGCATTTGGGGAGTGGCCCTGGGGTGCGTCGGCGCCCTAACGAGTCTCTACTTTCTGGCGATCGGCAATTTCTACACACCGCAGGTTTACGAGCCGCTCTTCTGGACTGGCGCGATCTACGTTCTCGTCCGCATCATCAACGGCGCGCCCGGGCGCATCTGGATTTGGTTCGGGGTGATGGTCGGCCTCGGCCTGGAAAACAAACATTCGATGGCGTTTTTTGCCGCGGCCATCGTGCTCGCGCTCCTCTGCACGCCGGAGCGCCGTCACTTCGGACAAAAATGGATTTGGCTCGCCGGTCTGACCGCGTTCCTGATCGCGTTGCCTAACGTGCTCTGGCAAATCGAATACGGCTGGCCCACCTGGGTGTTGCTGAACAACATCGCGCACAGCAACAAGAACGTCGTCCTCACTCCGCTGCAGTTTATCGCTCAGCAGTTCACCCTCATGAACCCCGGAACTGCGCCGCTCTGGCTGGGCGGATTGATCTGGCTGCTGGTGGCGCGCGACGGCCGGCGCTTCCGCGTTATCGCGTTCACTTACCTGATCACGCTCATCGAGTTCATCGTCATGCACGGCAAGAACTATTATCTCGGACCTGCCTACCCGATGTTGTTTGCGGCCGGCGGCGTCGCGGCCGAACGCATCTTTGCGGTGCGCCTGCGCTGGCTCAAGCCGACGCTCGCGCTGGCGATGCTCGCGGCGGCGACCGTGCTCTCGCCGATCGTGCTCCCGATTCTACCGCCGGAAAAGCTGCTCGCTTACATGCGCGCGCTGCACTTCAAAGTGCCGAAAACCGAGACCTCGTTCACGGCCGCCTTGCCCCAGCTTTACGCCGATCAATTCGGCTGGGAGGAAATGGCCCGCTCGGTCGCGCGAGTCTACGCCAGCCTTTCGCCCGAGGAACAAAAGCGCGTCGGGATTTTTTGTCAGGACTACGGCCAGGCGGGGGCGATCGATTTCTTCGGCCGGAAGTATGGACTCCCGCCCGCGCTTTCCGGGCACCAGAATTATTATTACTGGGGACCGGGCAATTACACGGGCGAACTCATGATTGTGCTCGACGACCAGGCGACCGACGAACGCCAGCAATTTCGCTCGGTCGAAGATCGCGGCCCGGTCGAGACCAGCCGATGGGCGATGCCGTGGGAGCAGCGGCAACACGTCTACGTCTGTCGCGATTTGAAAGGCGGTCTGCGCAACCTCTGGCCGAAGTTGCGGGAATGGTTGTAGCCGGGATCAGCGATCCCGGCTACAAAGCTCAAAGACTCACGACGAACTCCACCATGCGCTGTCGTGTTTTCGCATCGGGCAATCGGCCCATCCCGCCGCGCATGTTGTCCTCCAGATGGCGGACGTTGCTCGTCGCGGGAATGGCACAGGTCACGGTTTCGTTGGCCAGGATCCACTTGAGAAGAAATTGCGCCCACGATTTGCAATCGAACTCCGCCGCCCACTCCGGGAGCGGTCTGGCGCGCAGACGCGAAAAGAGATCGCCGCGGGCAAAGGGACGATTGATCAGGACCGCGACGCCCTTCTCCCGTGCCAGCGGCAGGACACGCTCTTCGGCTTCGCGCTCCGCGATCGAGTAATTGATTTGCAGAAAATCGAGCTTCTCGCGACGCAGCACCTTTTCCAGCTCGGGCAGTGCCGATTCGACATAGTGCGTGACGCCGACGTAGCGCACCCGGCCCGCTTCTTTCCAGGCGCGCGCGGTCGCGAGCTGAGTGCCGAGGTCGACGAGGTTATGCACCTGCATGAGATCGAGCGTCTTCGTCCGCAAGCGCGCGAGCGAGCGCTCCATCTCGTCGATCCCGGCCTGCCTGCCAGTCGTCCAGACCTTGGTCGCGAGGAAAAGCTTTTCGCGCAGATGCAGTTCGCTCGTCAGGTCGCCGATCACGCCTTCGGCCCGGCCGTACATGGGCGAGGTGTCGATCACTTTGCCGCCGAGCTGGACGAAACGTCTCAGCACTTCCTTGAGCGGATCGCGCTCGTTAGGCGAAGTGCCGACATCAAAAGTGCGGGAGGTGCCAAGCCCGACGGCGGGAATTTTCTCGCCCGTCGACGGAATCGCGCGGAGCAGCATCGCGGTCTTTTCCGCTGCGCTCAGCGGGTTGGGGCAGAAAGTCGCCGCCGCTGCCCCGCCCAGCAGGCGAACCGCTGCGCGCCGAGTGATGGAGATCTCAATCATGGTCCAAAAATCCTTGCCTCGCCTCCGATTGATGTGCAATCGGAAACGAGGTTCACTCCGACCAGATATTCATGAAGAACAACCTGACCACAGAATCTCTCCAGCGTCGGGTGCGCGAGCGCCTGAGCGACGAACTCGTCGCCGCTTATGAGCGCGACGGCGCCGTTTGCATCCGGCAGTTGCTCGACCCGGATGAACTGGAGCTGCTGCGCGAGGGGATCGAAATCAATCTCGCGCATCCCAGTGCGCGGGCCAAGGTCGCGAGTCGACCCGACGATCCGGGCCGATTTTTCGAGGACTTTTGTAATTGGCAGGCCGTGCCGCAGTTCAGGCGCTTCATCTTCGACTCGCCCGTGGCCCTGGTGGCGCAGCGCCTGATGGGCTCGCAGACGGTGCGCCTTTATCACGACCATCTGCTGGTCAAGGAGCCCGGCACCCGCCAGCGCACCCCCTGGCATCAGGACCAGCCCTATTACAACATCGAAGGTCGACAAAACATCAGCCTCTGGATCCCGATCGATCCGGTCTCGCGACCAGCCACGCTCGAATTTGTCGCCGGCTCGCATCGCGGACCGTGGCTGATGCCGCGCACCTTCATGGATAACCAGGCCAAGTGGTTTCCGGAAGGTAGTCTGGCCGACTTGCCCGAGATCGAAGCGGCCCGGGATGACTACCCCATTATCGGGTGGGCGACCGAACCGGGGGATTTCGTCTGCTTTCATATGCTCACTCTGCATGCGGCCGGCGGGGTCGAAGGCCCGCAGCGACGGCGCGTCTTCAGCGTGCGCTTTCTCGGCGATGACATGACGCACGCACCGCGCCGCTGGGCCACGTCCCCCGAGTTTCCCGGCCTGGCCGAGCAGTTGCCGGCCGGCGCCGCAATGGATCACGCCCTGTTTCCGAAGCTGCTGGGCTAAACGCAGGGACCAAAGCCAGCCGGACCCGCGCGCTTGAAAAACAGTTGCGCAAGTCGCTCTTGGGCAGATTGGTTTTCATGAAACAGACAACCCGTCTCAGCTGGATGGCGCTCGCGCTCGCCATTGTCGTAGGGGGCGCGGATATCGTTAGGGCGAAAGAGCCGATCTTCGAGGGACTCGGCAGCTACAAGCGCAAGGTCACAACCGACTCGCCGGAGGCGCAGCGCTACTTCAATCAGGGGCTCGCTTTTTATCACGGCTTCAACCACGGCGAGGCAATCCGTTCCTTCCAGGCCGCCGCCGCCGCCGATCCGAAATGCGCCATGGCGCACTGGGGCATCGCGCTCGCCTGCGGCCCGCATATCAACCTCCCCCTCGTCCCGCCACCGGCCGCGGAGCTGGCCTGGAAGGAACTCGCGCTGGCGCAGCAGAACGCGGAACACGCGTCGCCCGTCGAACGCGATTTGATCGAGGCGCTCAGCCATCGTTATGCGAATCCGCAGCCGGAAGATCGCGCACCGCTCGACCAGGCCTATGCGGATGCGATGCGCAAAGTCTGGGAGAAACACCCTAACGATCCCGATGCCGGCGTCTTCTTTTCCGAGGCGATGATGGATCTGCACCCGTGGAATCAATGGACCCCCGAAGGCCAGCCCAATTCCGGCACCGAAGAAGTGCTCGCGACTTTGGAGGCGGTCCTGAAATTGGATCCTAAGCATCCCTTCGCGAACCATCTCTACATCCACGCGGTCGAAGCTTCGCCGCATCCCGAGCGCGCGAGCAAAGCCGCCGATCGCCTGCGCAATCTGCAGCCCGGCATCGCCCACATGGTGCATATGCCGTCGCACATCGACATCCGTTGCGGACGCTGGCAGGAGGCGGTCGAGACCAACCTCAAGGCGGTCGCGGCCGACCGGCGTTATCGGAAAATCGTCGGACCGCCCCAGGGTTTCATCAACGTCTACGTCGCGCACAACCAACACATGCTCGCCTATGCCGCGATGATGACCGGCCAGCGCGCCCTCGCCATGAAACACATCCGCGCCATGGTCGCGGAATTACCGGCCGATTTCCTCAAAGCGAATGCGCTCCAGGCGGAAGGCTTCGTCGCCATGCCGATGGAGGTGATGGTCCGCTTCGGGATGTGGAATGAAATCCTGGCCGAGCCTAACGACTACCCGGACTACATGACGGGCACCCGCGCCTTCCATCACGCCGCTCGCGCGATCGCCCATGCGGCCAAGGGCGAACCCGCCGAGGCGCGCCAGGAGCAGACGATCTTCCTTGAAAAGGCGAAGCTCGTTCCGAAAGAGGAAACCTTTGGCAACAACACCGCCGAAGACCTGATCGCGCTCGCCCGACACATGACCGAAGGTGAAATCCTCGTCCGCGAAAACAAGCTCGAGGCCGGGACCGCGGAGCTGCGTGAGGCGATCAAGCTGGAGGACGCGCTCAAGTACGACGAGCCGCCCGGCTGGCTCATCCCAATTCGACATTCGTTAGGCGCAACCCTTATGAAGCATGGTCGTTTCGCCGAGGCCGAGCGGGTCTATCGCGAGGATCTCAAGCGACTGCCCGACAACGGCTGGTCGCTCTACGGCCTGGCGGAAAGTCTGCGCGCGCAAAAGAAGAACGCGCTCGAAGCAAAGACGATCAAGGCAAAATTCCGAAAGCTCTGGGCCAAGGCCGATACCAGGATCACGAGCTCCTGCTTCTGCCAGCCGGGAAAAATCGCGAGCGAGTAGCGGGCCTGATGCCGGACCCGCAGGCCTAACGGGTATCTTCGACCCAACTGACGATTTTGTAGTTGCTGATGATCCCGCCCGCACTGAGCGCTTCGTCGTAGTGCAGGTTGGTAACACCATTCATCGCCACCGTTTTGCCAACGACGGAGCCGAAGACGTGACCGGTGTTGCCGCCGCCGTTCACGACCACGTCATGCTCGGGGGCGTAGACGGCGGCGCTGATCTGGCCGTTACCGCCGAGATTCACGTGCCGGGGCACGATGGTGGTCGAGTCGACGCCGTAGAGAAAGAGGTCCTCCGGTTGATTTGATGGATTCAGAACTCCTTTCCCTTCAATGTCGACATTGCCCAGGAAGTAAATCTTCGCCTGAACGCCCGGTTCCAGGATCATCTGCGAGTTGCCAACCGCGGAGATATCGCCGGTGACATAAATCTCGATATAGGTCGGGCTCCCACCGGGATCGCCGGCGAGGGTCAACGTCTGGTTGCCACTGAGCGAGACGGCGCTCAACCGATAACGCGACATGGAGGATCCCTTGGTCGGGGAGGCGGTGATGGTGGTCGTGCCGGTCACAATCGCGGGCGTCGGATTGATCGAAGTCCATTGCGGCTCGCCGATCGGGATCGGGTCCTGGTAAAAATCGGTCCGCTCCACGCCGGTCATGTTGGCGACACCGGTGGCCGTGCCGGCATTGGTCGAGACATCGCCATAGATGTGGGCGTTGCCGGCGTCGATGACGTTGCCGTCGGTTGCGATGTTGCCGTGTTCCTGGCGCTTGCTGACGTCATAAAGGCCGTTGGTCGATTTGTTGGGATCGCGCGAATCGTAACTGTCGACCACGATATTTTGATTGTTGAGGTTAAGGGCGCCGACGGCAAAGATCGCCTGATCAAAAGACGAGACCGGCGCGACGACCGCTTCCAGACGCCGGGAAGCGTGTGGAGAGTTGGTTTCGCTCGTGAAAAGATCATCAATGAAACGCTGCACATGCAGGGTCAGCTTGCGCAGGCGGTTGTCCTCCTTTTTGAAGCCGATCCGCGGTGGCCCAGTCAAGGGCATGCTTCCCAGGGTGCGGATCCGGTAGTACTGCCAATCGTTGCTCGGATCGATGAGCTGGGCGGGCGCGTCGACGTTCACCTCGATCGTCATCGGCGTGCCGGCGAGACCAGCGTTGGGGATGACGGTGAGGCCGTGACTAACGACCCCGTTGCCCGGCACGTTGGTCCAGCCCTCCCAGGCGCGATTAGGCGGGGGATAAAGCGATTTGCGCAATTCCAGCACCGCGAGATCGATCCCCGATTCGGCCGCCACAAGTGACTCCTGCCAGGCGGCGGCCTGCAGCCCGAGCTGGAAGCGGCCTGAAACCACCCGCAGAACCTCGGTCGCGAAGAGTGAGAGGATGGCGATAACCAGCACCGTCCAAAGCAAACTACTGCCGTTTTCCCTGGATCGAAGGTTCGTTTTCATTATTAGCCGCTGGGCGTGGCACTGGGTTCGGTGCGGCTGTTCCGCAACAGGGTGGTGTTAAAGACCGCCGTCCCCTCGATCGCCGCCTGGGAAGCGCCTTGCGAGGTGAAAGTGGGCTTGAAGGTGATCTTGGTCGTCACAACCTTCCCCAGGTCGGTCACGGTAAAGACAAAATCGCTCACGTTGTCGGCGATTCCCAGTGCAGGCGCGCTGCCCTCCTGACGGTACATGGTGCCGTTGAGCAGGGAATAGACAATTTCTTCCTCCTGGCTGCCGCTGCTCCCGTAGGAAACTCCGCCCGAGCCATCAAGCTGGGGCGTTTGCGGACCGCCCTCTGCATTGTAGTAAGCGGGAATGACGATGGTCGCGACGATTTTGGGAACCCCCGGTATCGGGGTCGGAGTTGCTGTCGGGCCCGGGAGCGTGATGCGCAGGGCGCGGCGCAAATCGAGCGCGAGATAATCGGAGATGCGCATCGCGTCGGTGTGATTGGTCGCGAAGTTAGTCGTCGCCGTCAGACTGCGCTCGAGGCTGATGAACCCCATGATCAGAGCCAGGCTGATGGCGCTGAAGATCGACATCGCGATCATGTTTTCGATCAGGAGAAATCCCCTGCGCGACGCTCGCGTGAGAGTGATCATTTTGCCACCCCGCCGTCGGCCAGAATCGCGACCACCAGGCGGGTGGCCGACCGTTGGTTAGGCGAGGCCGTGTAGTTGAGCGTCCAAATGACTTTGATTGCCTTCTCCATGAGCAGGGCGGAGTTCTGATTGACAATCGAGGCGGTGCCGTTCGCCCGCCGCACCTGGGTGTTTCCGGTGTTCACGGAGTCGTATGGCACCAGGGTAAGGGTCTCGACCAGATTCTTGAGTTGGGTGCTACTGGGGGTGGCACTGTTGAGGAGATTGTCCCGGAGCCAGGCCGCATCGGTGACCTGGTGCCAGTTGGCAATGCGCATCGATTCCAAGCGCTGTTGCAGGATCTGGCTGGCCGCGATCGATTCCTTGGCGGAGCGGATGGTGCCCATCGTCATCATGTTCATGGTGAAGAGGGAGGTGAGGAAGGAGGCGGCAATGGCGGCCGCAATCACCGTCTCGACGAGACTAAAGGCGGTGGTGGAGGATGAGGCGCGGAGCTGCATCAGGCGCTATGAGAGCACAATAGGTACCCGTGCCATAATTTCCATAAATTACGTTCCATATTTTGTCGTTGCCATCCGGGCCCCGTTTTTATATCCCGATGAAGGCTCATCCTCGCAACCTTCTGCTCCGATATGAGATACAACCTGCTCAAGTCCCGCATCCCCGCCTCCCGGCGGCAAGGCGTTGCCGCCAAAGTCGTCAAGCTTAGCCAGCAACTCGACAAAGCCATCCCCTCCAAGGACGCCGACCAGAACCTCCTTCTCGCCACCTGGAACATCCGTGATTTCGGGAAACGCAATAACCGCGGCTTCGGTCCGCGCCTGCCGGAGTCCCTCTTTTACATCGCGGAAATTCTCTCCCGTTTCGACTTCATCGCGATCCAGGAGGTGAACGAACTCTACGACCTCGCGAAGGTGATGGACATCCTGGGCGAGAACTGGGACTTCATCGCCACCGACGTGACCGACACGAGGTTGGGTGGAAACGGGGAACGCCTGACCTACGTTTTCGACAAGCGCAAAGTCTGCTTCCAGAACATCGCGGGAGAAATCGTTCTGCCTAACGACATGCTGGTGAGCAGGGCGCTCGTCCCGACCGAGGGCGACAGCAAGCTCTATGCGGGAAAACAATTCCGCCGCACGCCCTTCGCCGCCAAGTTCCAGGCCGGTTGGTTCCGCTTCGAAATCTGCACCGTCCACCTCTACTACGGGGCCGAGTCGGGGACGCAACTGGAAGAGCGGATCGAGGAAATCAGCCGGATCGCCGAATACTTCGCGAAGCGTTCCGAGGAAGCGGAAAAGGAGTACCGCTCCCTCATTCTGCTGGGCGACTTCAACATTGTCTCCCCGGAGCATGAAACGATGAAGGCCCTCATCGCCCAGGGCTTCAGAATCCCGCCCGGCCTCGCGCCGTCCAATGTCGCCGGCGGGAAGTATTACGACCAGATCGCCTTCAAGGCCCGTTCCGGCGTGCTCGAATATGTCGCGGCCGGCGGGAAGTCGGGCTCGGGCGTCTTTGATACCTTCGCGGAAGTTTTCACGTCGTCACAATTCGACGATTACAAGGCCTACGCGGCCCGCAGTTCCAACGGCAAAACGAAGACGACCGACGCGACCCTCAAGACCTATTACAGCCACGATTGGCGTACCTACCAGCTGAGCGATCACAAGCCGATGTGGGTCCGTCTCCGGACCAACGATGGCCCCAATTATCTCCAGTCGATCGTGAGCGGCCAACGGAACTGGTGATCTGCCGGCAGGTTTTTGCATCGTCCTCTGCGCGCAGCGCATTAGTTTGGCCCGAAGGTGAAAGACTCCGAGGAAAGCCGTGATCCCCATGATCTGGAGCGATTCGTCAGGGCACAGGCAGGCGATTACGAGCGCGCCCTGGCCGAGATCAGGAGCGGCCGGAAACGGTCGCATTGGATGTGGTACATCTTTCCGCAGATCGAAGGGCTGGGCTTCAGTGCGATGTCGCAACGCTACGCGATCAGGAGCCTGGCGGAAGCCAGGGCCTACCTCGATCATCCGCTGCTCGGGGCGCGGCTGGTGACATGCGTCGAAGCGCTCCTCCGCCTCGAGGATCGGTCGGCGGCGCAGATCTTCGGGTTCCCTGACGACAAGAAGTTGCAATCCTGCGCGACCCTCTTCGCGGAGGTGTCATCTCCAGCTTCGGTCTTTCACCGGCTGCTCGACAAATATTACGAAGGCGAGCGCGACCGAGCGACGCTGGCGCGGCTCGGCGACGCCTGAAGCTGAGGAAAGCGGAAACGTTTTCGCGGTGGGCGCTTCGATGACTCGTTAGGGCAGAGCGGGCCGGGCACCGACGGCGCGGCGCCCCCAGCTTCGAACCGCTGACCGCGGCAGCGTCAGCCGTTCGCGGTCTGCGCGAGCACGATGAAGAGCGAGATGAGCGGCCAGGCGATGAGGCCGATGACGAGCGCGAACACGACCATTTCGGGCCAGAAATCCCGGCGCACTTCTGCGGCGATCAACTCCTCATTCATCTTGCGGAAGGCCCGCAGATCGGGTTTCGCCGTCCGCGCGGACGGCATTGTGGCCGGGACCAAACTGTCCCCGATCGGCTGAAAATGAGGCTCGAGGCGGGAAAACCGGGGGCGGCTGAGGACGGCGCGTCCATCGTGAGGCGCAAGCGGTTTTGGACTGGCAGGTAAAGATAAGGTTTTCATTGCTAGTGTGGTTTTGGTTCCGTGAATATCGGGAAGCGTATCCAGATAACCCGGGCGACTAGCCTCGGGGAAAACCTGGGCGCGTGGGACGAGATAGAGCCGGTTCCATGCCTGTCATCCATCCGGAGGCGAATTCTCTCGTAACCGAAACGACACAAGGTTGTTACTTGCAGACAATTTTCCGGTCGTGACGCCGGATCCCGCGCCGCTCGCAATGACGTGCCTGCGGCCGACACGGCCGCCGCTACACCCTGGACACCGGGCCTGGCTAATCCTCGAGCTCGCGGCTTCTGCACTCGCCGCCCCGCTTTGTCGGGGCGGTACGGCGACAGAGCGCCGTGGCTACATCCGCGCGGCCACTTATGAGATGGGCTTCCTAGTCGGCCGCGACGATGTATTGCTCGAGCTTTCCATCGGGCATGACGTAGGTGGAGACAGTTAGCTCCTTTTTCGCGAACTGAACCCGGTATCTGTGGAAGGTCATGCCGCCGCGAAGCCCTGCGGCGACTTCGCTAAATTCGGTCGGTTTGCCGAGCGGCGCGAGACTGGCGGCCAGGTCCTTCAGGGCCTGGTCACTAAAGTAGGCGATCGCGTTCGAGGTAAAGCGTGAGCGGTCGATCTTTCCTTTTTGCAACCCCGCGAAGATCGCCTTGGCATCACCGAGGGAACCTTCGATGCCCGGCGGGATAAACAGGATTTCCGCGATCTTGTTCGCCAGGTCCTGGGAAGCGCGCGTCGCATCGAGATTCGTCAGCACCACGACGGCCGCGCGGTCATCCGGGTAAACCGCATTGCGCGCCGTGAAACCCGAGACTTCACCGCCATGCGAAATCAACCGGTGCCCGTTGACGACACTGACACCTACACCCAGGCCGTATTGCGTCCCCGCACCGCTCCGGAGCAGCACATCCTTTTGCATCTCGGCGTAGGAAGCCGGCTGCAACACCTTCTGGTTGATCATGGAAATATCCCACCGGGCAAGGTCCGTCGCCGTCATCGCCAGTTCACCGGCCGCAAACATCCAGCCCCTGCCCTCCTTCGGTGCCGGTCGCACCGGGCCCAAACCGAACCGTTGATAGCGCTCCGGCTCTCCCGCGGGAAGCGCGGCCGCATCCGAATCGAAGACACTCTTCATCTCCAAGGGGAGAAAGATCCGTTTCTGGAGAAAGTCGAAGAGCGGCGGGCCGGCCTCGATCCGCTCCACGATCAGGCCGGCAAGGACGTAGTTGGTGTTGCTATACTGCCACTTTGTGCCCGGCTCGAAATCGAGAGGTTTCCGTGCCCAGCCATCCAAGATCTCCTGGGCGGTGACAGGCTTGATCATGTTGGGCATGACGTAATCCTGCGGCCAGAAATCCTGATAGCCGGAAGTCATGGAAAGAATTTGACGGATCGTAATCTCGTTGGCCCGGGTCAGATCCGGCAGCCACCGCGCGACCTTGTCGTCGAGGGAGAGCTTTCCTTCTTCGGCAAGCAAGAGTATGGCGGCGGCGGTGAACTGCTTGCTGATCGAGCCGATGCTGTAGCGCATGGTCGTTGCCGCCGGCGCGTGCGTCTTTGTATTCGCCATTCCATAGGCGTGGACATAGGCAAGCCTTCCATCTTTTACCACAGCGATCGAGGCGCTCGGAACGCCGCTCTTCTTGAGAAGATCGAGAGCCAGTTTGTCGATCTTGCGCTGAGTCTCAGCCGGGAGCAGGTCCTGCTCTGCGTTCGGACTGGGGACGGGCGATGCGCTTGGTTGCGGGTTGGTCGCGCTGGATGACGAAGCAACCAGCGTAAGGAAGACCAGTGGCAAAAAAGGTGTGACGAATCTCATGTTCGATTTTCTCGTTCCGACGATTGAGCGTCTGAACCAGAGCGTCATGACCAGATCAGGCGCCGCTCTCAGAAGCGAGCACGAAATGGCAGCGGGGCAGTTACTCGGGGCCGCCCGGCTTGGCGAATTCCTGTTCACCGTCGAGCAGAATGGTGATCTCCTCGCCGAAGGCGCGCCAGATCCGCCTTTCTTCCGGCGCGACGATGACTACCGTTCCGCCGCCTTCTTATTTGGCCAGCTCGTAGAGATATTCGACGTAGGACATGACCGCATCGTCAAAGCCCGCGATCTTCGGATTCGTGGACTCGATCAGGTAATACTCATCCGGGGCGTGCGCGCCGCTTCCGTGGCCGAGCCCGAAATGTCCGGCGCCAAGACTAAGCGGCGGATTGGTGAAAACATAGCCGGGCCAGGAACCACCCAGGCGCGGGAGCACGACCGGATCGATGCCGTGATCTTTGTAAACCGCTTCCTCGGCCTTGATGATCGGCGAATCGGCCGGGGTCGTGGTCGGGTCGTAGCCGCCGGTCATGTTGACGTCGATGTCGCCGTATCCGTGCTTGGCGAGATGGGCCTTCAGGGCCGCGAGCGCGCCCGCGGCGGTTTGGTTAGGCACAAGACGCAGATCGAGTTTCGCGATCGCCTGGTGCGGCAGAATGGTCTTGCCGCCCGGGCCGGTGTAACCGCCGATGATTCCCTCGATGTTGACCGTCGGCGTATCGGACATGCGCTGCAGCGCCTGTTCCCAGCTGATGTCCTTGACCCACTTCTTCACGCCCATGATTTTCTTCGCGTCTTCTTCCTTCAAACGCTTGGCCGCGGTCTCGACCAGGGCCTTTTCCTGGGCGGTGAGCGGACGGACGTTTTTCGTCAGGCCTTCGATCGCCGGCTCGCTCGCGTCTTCATTCACGAGGGTGCCGAGCGCTTTGACCAGATGCCAGACCGGGCTGTCGACCCGCGCCTTGTTCGAGGAATGAATATCTTTGAGCGGGCCGCGACCCCATTTCTCGCCGTTGGAGGTGAGCTCGACTTCGATCACGCCTTTCGCGCCTAACGAGATCGTGACCATCCCGCTCAGATCCTGGCTGGCGAAAGGCATGAAGATGCCGCTGCATTTCTTGAGTGCCTGTTCCACTTCGGACTTGTGCACGACCTGGCCGAAATGGGGCGAGCCGATCTCTTCTTCGCCTTCCGCCACGAAGACGAAGTTGACCGGTATTTTGCGTCCGGCGGCTTTCATGGCGTGGAGGGCTTCGAGGAAAGTCGCCTCCGGACCCTTCTGATTCACGGCCCCGCGGCCGATCATGACTTTCCCGAGGTTCGGCCGGTCGACAATCTTCGCTTCGGTCGGCGGCGAGGACCATTCCTTGGGATCGAACTGTTTCACGTCGTACATGAAATAGAGGCCGATAGTTTTCGGCGCCCCGGCGTCGAGAGTGGCGAAGACGCCCGGTTTGCCATCGGTCTCGACCCGTTCCGCCTTTTGAAAACCGGCGTCCTTCAGGAGCTTGATCATGTAATCGGCGCCTTCCGGATAACCGCGATCCTCGGCCGCGATCGAGACCTGGGCGATCCAATCCTGCAGGCGCTTGATCGCCTCGTCGTGCTGCTTCGTGACCTGCGCTTTGACGTCGGAGAGATCCTCCCCGGCGGAAAATGCGGGCGGCGCGCTCAGGCAAATGAGGAAGATGGAAAAGCAGGAAACGAAACGTGTGATCAAACTCATGTAATGCATTTCGCGTGAGAAAACGGCCGAGGCAACAGCGAATGCTGGCCGGAAAAAATCGCCTGGATCGCGACTCCATCCGCAAAAGTTGAATCCGATTCCCGTCCTGCTCGCATCTCAAGAGAAGATGGGCGCGCTCTTGCAAGACATCCGTTATGGCTGGCGCCAACTACTGAAACATCCCGGCTTTACCGCCCTTGCCATCCTTTCCATGGCGCTCGGGATTGGCGCCAACACGGCCATCTTCAGCCTCGTCGACACCGTCCTGCTCCGGCCGCTCCCGGTGCGCGAGCCGGCGCAATTGATCGCGGTCGACGGGCAGCTCCGTAATGGGACCGAATTCACTCTCCAGTCGTATCCGAACTACAAGGACTATCGCGACCGCAACACGGTCTTCTCCGGCTTGCTCGCCTATCGCTTTGTCGTCGCCAGCCTGAGCCACGGCGGCGTGAACGAGCGCGCCTGGGGTTACGTGGTTTCGGGCAATTACTTCGACGTTCTCGGAGTAAAACCGGCCCTCGGGCGCGGCTTCCTTCCGGAAGAAGATGCGACGCCCGGCTCGCATCCGGTCGCGATCTTGAGCCATGCCTGCTGGCAGAAACGTTTCGCCGGGAATCCATCGATCATTGGGCAAACCATTTTGCTCAACACTCATCGCTTCACCATCGTCGGGGTCGCGCCGGCGGGGTTTGTCGGGACCGAAGTGGCATTCGCGCCCGAATTCTGGGCGCCGATGATGATGGCGAAACAGATCGAGCCGGGCAGCGAGTGGCTCGATCGGCGCGAAAGCGACAATCTCTTTGTCATCGGGCGCCTCAAACCCGGCGTCACCGTCGCCCAGGCCAAGGCCCAGCTCGATGGACTCACCACCCAGATGGCCACGGAACACCCGAAAGAAAACGCCGGACGCCGCGTTCTGCTCATGCCGCCCGGTCTTTTCATTCCGGATATCCGGAATTCGATTTTCGCCTTTTCCGGCTTGCTCGCGGCCGTTGGCGCGCTCGTTCTCTTGCTCGCCTGCGTCAATCTGGCCAATCTCCTGCTCGCTCGCGCCACGGAACGGCGCAAGGAAATCGGCATCCGGCTCGCGGTCGGTGCCAGCCGCGCCCGGCTCGTTAGGCAATTGCTTACCGAAAGTGTCATGCTCTCCGGCGCTGGCGGGGCCGTCGGTCTGCTTCTCGCCGCCTGGACGAATCACGTCGTCGCTTCGATCAAGCTGCCGACCGACATCGCCCTCCTCTTCGACCTTCGCCTCGACTGGCGCGTCCTCCTTTTCACTTTCGCGCTTTCCATTCTCACCGGGATGATCTTCAGCCTCATCCCGGCGCTGCAATCCTCCAAACCGGAACTCGTCCCCGCGCTCAAAGACGAGAGTTCCATGGCCGGGTTTCGCCGCTCGCGCTTGCGCAACGCTCTCGTCATCGCGCAGGTCGCCCTCTCCCTCGTTCTCCTCATCAGCGCCGGCTTGATCGTGCGCAGCCTGCAGGCTGCGCAACGGATGCGGCCCGGGTTCAACCCGCAAAACGCCGTCGCGCTCTCCCTCGATGTCGGCCTCCAGGGTTACGACGATGCAAAAGGTCGCGCCTTTTATGAGCGCATGATGGAACGCGCGAAAGCCATTCCGGGCGTGCGCGCGGTCGCCGCGACCAATGTGTTGCCGCTCAGCCTCGATTACAGCTCGAACACGATCTACATCGAAGGCCAACCGGCCCGGAGCCGGAGCGATCTGCCGCTTGCGATTCCCTATTCCGTCAGCCCGAATTTTTTCGTGACCATGGCCATGCCGTTGCGCGGGCGCGATTTTTTGCCGGACGAAAACAAGAAGGATTCTCGGGTTGCAATCGTGAATGAGACTTTTGCCCGCCGCTTTCTGCATGGCCAGGACCCGATCGGGAAACGCTACAACCATACCGGGCCTAACGATCCCTTGTGGGAGATCGTGGGGGTCGTGCCCGATGGGAAATACAACACCCTCGGCGAAGAACCGAAGGCGGTGGTCTATCGGCCGTTGCACTATTTCGATTCCCAATTCACCCTCGTCGCCCGGACCGAGGGCGACCCGCGGACGGTTCTGGCCGCTCTGCGCCGGGCGGTGCAGAAACTCGACCCGACCCTTCCGATCTACGACGCCAAGACGCTGACCGAGCACATGAACATCCCGCTTTTTCCGGCCAAAATGGCGGCAGGAGTTCTGGCGAGTTTTGGCGTGCTCGCGCTCCTCCTGGCCGCGGTCGGCATCTACGGCGTGATGTCCTACGTGGTCGCGGGCCGGACGCGTGAGATCGGATTGCGCATGGCCCTTGGCGCTCAGACGGGCGATGTCCTTCGTCTTATCCTGCGACAGGGAATGCTGCTCGCGGCCATCGGCGCGCTCATCGGACTGGCCGTCGGCCTCGGCGGGGGCCGACTGCTCAAGACATTGCTCTATGGAGTTAGCGCCGCCGATCCGTTCACCTTCGGCGCGGTCACGCTCCTGCTCGGATCGGTCACGTTCCTGGCCTGCTGGCTGCCGGCGCATCGCGCCACCCGGGTCGACCCGATGATCGCCTTGCGGACGCAATAGCGCCGCCACCCCGGATCGCCGAGTTCGCTCCGGGCCGTCCGGCCGGGATTACAAATCAGGAAGCAAAAAATTTAATTGACCTCTACTACAATGTTGCACATACTATGCGCTACATAGTGTATTGCACACCGTAACATGGCCGATGATTCCAATTCCGATTTGTTCAACAGCCTCCGTCTCGAGTTGCGCCGCGGCCTTCTCATCGTCGCCGTCCTCGCCCAACTCCGGCGCGAGCATTACGGCTACACTTTGCGCAAGGATCTCGCCGGGCTCGGGATCGAGATCGAGGAAGGCACCCTTTATCCCCTCCTCCGCCGCCTCGAGACTCAGGGCCTGCTGGAGAGCGAATGGCGCGAGGAAAAGAACCGCCAGAAACGCTTCTACAAGCTCTCCCGCGACGGTCGCGCCATTCTCAAACAGCTCCTCGTCGAACTCGAAAAAATCAACGCTTCCCTCACCCGCATCATCTAAGCCTAACGACCTAACGAACCATGCAACTCCTCGATCGCTACCTCACCGCCATTAAATTCTGGCTCCCGAAAAAACAACGCGAAGACATCGCCGCCGAGCTCGCCGCCAATCTCCAATCCGAAATTGACGACCGTGCCGCTGCCCTCGGCCGCCCGTTGAGTGAGGAGGAGATCGCGCAGCTCCTCAAGCAGCACGGCTCGCCGATTCTGGTCGCCTCGCGCTTTCAACAGGAACACCGCACCGTGACCATCGGGCGGCAGCTCATCGGACCGCTCGTTTTTCCGTTCTATTGGACGGCGATCAAGGTCACGCTCGTCCTGCTCCTCATTCCCGGCATGCTTCCAGCGGTCGTCCTCGGGACGCAGGCGCATGGCCAGCCGCTGTCCCAGCTCGGCCACGCTCTCACCCGCGTGGCCTGGCTCTCGTTGCCTGTGCTCCTGTTCGTGACCCTCGTCTTTGCTGGAATCGATTTCGGACTGCGCCGCTTCCATCTCCTCGAGAAATGGGGCCGCGACTGGGATCCGCAGACACTCCCCTCACCCTCTCGTCAGGCGAAACAGGTGCGACGCTCGAGCTCGATCGCCGGCATCATTGTGCAATCCCTCTTCATCCTCTGGTGGTGGAATCACGGGGCGGTTCCGTATCTGGTCGTAAGCGACTCCGGCGCGCAGATGCATTTTGCGCCCGTCCTGACCTCGCTCCACCTGCCCATCCTCATCATCATGTTTATCCATCTCGGCCAACACCTGATCAATCTCCTGCGCCCCGACTGGCGCTGGCTGCCGCCCGCCACCGGCATCGTCACGAGCGTGATCGGCCTGATCATTCTTTATCCATTGCTCGGATCATCGCCTCTGATTTCGATCAGCCAGGCAAACGGGCTGCCAATCAGCGCGGGCGAGGCCGCCCAGATCCAGGAGCTGATTGCCCTTGGTCTGATCGGACTGTGGGTGGGAATCGCGGTTGCCGCGGTCATTTTTGCCGGGCGACTGGGCTGGATCTTCTGGCAAATGCTGCCGCGGACCGGCCCGGACGCGACCAAGAACGGAATGGCACCTGTCTGATTTGATTGCGAGCCGGGAACTTTTGCCCTAACGAAAGAGTATGACGAATTCGACCGGACAAACGGCCGACATCTTTGCCCTGAAGGAGCCGGACCCGGCGCTCTGGACGCTCTACATCATTCGCGCGGTTCTGACCGGACCCGGCATGATCATTTTGCTGCCCTACCTTTATTTCCGGTATCACACCCTGCGTTACACCTTCGACGAGGAAGGCATTCATATGCGGGTCGGCATTCTCTTCCGGCGCGAGGTCAATCTCACCTACGCGCGCATCCAGGATATCCATCTGCGCTCGGGCCTCCTCCAGCGCTGGCTCGGCCTGGCCGATATTCAGATCCAAACCGCCTCCGGCTCGGCCGACGCGGAACTGGTCATCGAAGGTTTCAAGCAATACGAAGCGATCCGCGATTTTCTCTACACTCGGATGCGCGGTTATCATGCGCCCGGAAAAGTAGCGCCTGCATCGGTAAGCCCAGGGCCGACCGCGGGCGCGGATCCGAATGCGGAAATGGTTTCGCTTCTCCTCACGATCCGCGACGAGCTCCGCCAGACCCGGGAGATATTGGAGGAGCGCCAACCGCCCGCCGATCATGTTTAGGGGCTTTCGCGAGTGGTGCGAACGGGTGCTGCGCATTCCGGGCGACCCGGAGCCGCCGCCCGGCGACGAGGCGCGGACCCAGCGTTTCCGGGCCGCGCCAAACTACTACAGGTATCTGCTCGCCGTTTGGGGGCTGAGAACGGCCGCGCTCCTCGTCGTTTTGCTCATGATGGAAATCGGGCCACTTGTCGCGGTCTTCGGCACCCGCCTGCACGAGCAACATCTGCCGAGCGCGCTGCTCCTCGGCCTCCCGCAAATCATCATCCTCATCTTCCTCCTCGGCCGCCTCTTCTCGGGCTTGCTCGTTAGGCTGGATTTCGAGAAACGCTGGTACCTCGTGACCGATCGCAGCCTGCGCCTGCGGGAAGGGATCGTGAACGTGCGCGAGATGACGATCACCTTCGCCAACATCCAGAACATCTCAATCTCGCAGGGACCGATCCAGCGCGCGCTCGGCATCGCCGATTTGCGGGTCGACACCGCTGGCGGTTCCGCGACGGCCCGGAGCGAACACAAAGGCAAGCCGCAAAGCCTGCACACTGCGTTCTTTCGCGGAGTCGATAATGCGAACGCGATTCGCGAGTTGATCCAGACCCGGCTGCGCGCGCTGAAGGATTCCGGGCTGGGGGATCAAGAGGAGGCGGGACTCGCGGCCCAGCCAACGAAGAGCGAACTCTCCATCAACCAACTGCTCCCGGCTCTGCGTGAAGTCGCAGCCGAAGCAAGCGCGCTGAGTGAAGCGGTCGCGCGATGACGTGGGAGGGGCCTTTGTGCCCCGATCCGTGGTGGGCTCGCTGCTGATCGGGGCACAAAGGCCCCTCCCACATTTTGCAAGATCAGCGCAGGTAGAGCGCGACGAGCACGCCGGCATAGGTGCCGACGGCGTTGCCTAACGAACCGGCGAGAATCCCCGGCAACCGCAAGTCCCCTCGCCCGATCGCCGTCGCCAGGACGCCGGCCGAAGTTGCCCCGCCGACATTGGCGTTCGAGGCGACGGCAATCATGGCCCAATCCTGTTTCAACAGCCCGCCGATCGCGAAAAGGATGAGACCGTGGAGAAAAACGATCAGCGTCACCCAGGCGAGGAGCAGGCCGGCGACCGCGCCGTTGGCAAGCAGGGCCGCAAGATCGCAATAGGCGCCGACCACCGCGAGGAAAAGGAGGACGGTGAAATAACCGAGCACCTTCGCCCCGCCGAGCCGTTGCACCGCCGGCAGTTGCGCCAAAAGAAGAGCGACCGTCGTGAGCGTGAGCACATACGGGATGGCGGGCAGGAATCGGCTGAGCAATTGCGAGAGAAAGAGACTGCCAAGGCCGAGCGCGAGCAGGATGGAGAAATCGAAAACGTTCGTTCGCTCCGGGATTTCCAGCTCGACCGGAGCGACCGCCGCCGCTTCCGGCCCGCTCCCTCGCGGCCAGACCCGCTGCAAAAGGCGCGGCAGAAGCAGGGTCGCCACGATCCAGATCGTGGTGATGATGTTATCCGCGGCGTTGATCGCGGCGAAGAGCGTGCCGCTTTTGCCGACGCCGAATTGGAGCGCGACCGCGTTCAGGTTCACGCTCCCGCCGGTGTAGGTGCCGGTAAACATGCCGGCGACCGCGAAGGCCTTGGTCACGCCATGATTTTGCGGCGCGAGCAGATGATAGCTGACGACCACGCCGGCCATCGTGCCGAGCACACCTAACGAAAAGAGAAGGAGCATCGGGAGACCGGCCTGGCGCAGGTCGCGCAATTTGACGTCGAGGAGAAGGAAGAAAATCGCGAGCGGTGCGATGTAATTGAAAACGCCGTCGTAGAGCGCGGGGGCATTCCGCGACGAGGGAAGGAGGCCGACATTGGCGAGCACGGCGGCCGCCAGGATAACGATCAAGGCCGAGCCGAGAAAACTGAAGAACTTCCGGCGCGCGAGCCACTCGGAAAAGGCAACCAGCAGACAAAGAACCGTCGCGACATAAAGAGGCTCGAGGACGAACGACATCGCGCCATTGTAGGGCGTTTCCGCGAAAGGCCCATCTCAATGCCGGCCGTCCAATTTTTTCTGAAATTTTGGCCAGAGATGGCGCGACGCCGTTGCTCGCCAAACCACGCCGAAAACCCTCTAAACCTCCGGCTCCTTCTCTTGGCGATCTTGCGGAATCGCGAAACCCTTTCTCCCTAACCAAATGACGCGCGCTGGACCGCGCCACCGGCGCCGAAGCGCAATTGATTGATCTCGACGCTGCCGGCGGGCAATACTTCCCCGCCATGGAGACCACCAACGTCAGTCGCGCGACTTTTCGAACGGCTTTTGTCCTCCTCCTGGTCCTGGGGGTATCGCTCCTTTTTCTCGCGGTGGCATGGCCGTTTCTGATGCCGCTTCTTCTCGGCGCCCTCCTCGCCGGATTGTGCACCCCACTCTATCGCTGGGTTACGCGGTCGCTCGGAGGCCGCAAATCGCTCGCGGCGGTGCTCACGCTTTTGATCCTCTTTGTGCTCGTGGCCGGGCCGCTCAGCGCCTTTCTCGGCGTGGTCGTGCGGCAGGCTTTTAGTATCAGCAACGAGGCGCTGCCCTGGGTGCAACAACACCTCGGTGGGGCCAGCGCTTTTAACGCGCACGATTGGCTGGTGCAACGCTTCCCTTCGCTCGCAGGTTACGTTCCGCAGCAGGAACAGATCGTGGGCGGCGCGGCGGAGTTGGCCAAGGCAACCGGCGCCTATCTCGTCGGCGGCGCGACCCAGCTCACCGCCAGCACCGCCACTTTTCTGCTCAACCTCTTCGTCATGCTCTACGCGATGTTCTATTTCCTCCGCGACGGCAGCGACATTTTGGAAAAGATCCTCTACTACACGCCGCTCAGCCACGGCGATGAGGTGCGCGTCCTGGAAAGGCTTCGTTCCGTCACCCGTGCGACGATCAAGGGCACGATCGTCATCGGCATGATTCAGGGCACCCTGGCGGGGCTGGGCTTTTGGGCCGCGGGGCTCGGGGGCGCGGCCTTTTGGGGAACGGTCATGGCCGTGCTCTCGATCGTGCCGGGCATCGGCGGGGCTCTCGTCTGGGTGCCGGCGGTGATTTATCTTTTCGTCGTTGGCCAGACGCTCAAGGCCACTTTGCTCCTCATCTGGTGCTCCGCTGCGGTCGGCACGATCGACAACATGTTGCGCCCAAAGCTCGTCGGGAAAGACGCCAAAATGCCCGACCTGCTCATCCTCATCGGCACGCTCGGCGGGCTCTTTTTCTTTGGCTTCATCGGATTCATCATCGGGCCGCTCGTCTGCGGTTTGTTCCTGACCGTCTGGGATATCTACGGCACGACCTTCAAAGACGTTTTGCCGCCGGTCACAAGCCTCGCCGGCAGCCCAACCAAAAAGACGGAACCCAATTTGCTGGCGCCGGAAAAGGGCGAGAGCAAAACGTCGTAGGTGCGATGATGTCGATTCGGCAGATTATGCTTTCCGAAGAAGTGCGCCGATGATGCCCCGCATGTCGCAGATCGATTTTATCGGCATCGGCGCGCCCAAATGCGGGACGACCTGGCTTTCCGCTCAGCTCGAGGCCCATCCGCAAATCGGCTTCGCCCCGGACAAGGAAGTCTATTATTTCGCCGATACGATCATGCGCCGGCTCGCAGGCAGTGAGCTGAACTGCTTCGAGCGCGGCGAGACCTGGTACCATCAACAATTTCCCCCTCTGGCCGGCGCGCTCTCGATCCGGGGCGAATTTTGTCCGTCCTACCTTTACCTCGACGAAGCTGCCGACCGCATCAAAGCCTACCGCCCCGATATCAAGCTGCTCCTTTGCCTGCGACCGCCGGTCGACATGGTGTACTCATGGTATTGGTACGGTCGGAACTCAGTCATCGCGAAGTTACCGGACACCTTCGAAGGGATGATGCAAAATCCCTTCCTGCGCGACGTCGGCTGCTTCGCCCGCCACCTCCGCCCCTATCTCGATCGATTTCCCGCCGAGAACTTCCTCGTCGTCCAGTTTGACGCCATCCGCCGCGCGCCCGACGAAGTGCGCCGCGGCGTCTACCGGTTCCTCAACCTCGACCCCGACTTCCAACCGCAGCTCGAATCGGGCAAAAACGAAGCGCGCGCCCCACGCTTTCCCCTCCTCCAATCCGGCGCGCAAAAAATCTACGAAAGCGTCTCAGCCATCCCCGGCGTCGGCAAAGCGCTCAAGTCGCCCACTGTCGCCAAGACCCTGCAAGACATTTACCACCGCTTCAACAGCACCGCGCGCAAATACGAACCGCTCACGCCTAACGAACGCGCGAAATGGGAGGCCTATTACGCCGCCGACCAGAAAGAACTCGCCGAACAGTTAGCAGCTCTTCGGGTCATCGGTTGACGCTCGGGTTATGCTTCAAGGCAGGTACCGTTCACCCTTCCAATAGAAGATGGAAAACTCATGACCGCGGAGAAAACGACGATGGGCTTTGGCTGGCGTATCTACGGCCTGGGTGTGATGGCGATCGCGATACTCTGCCTGGCATGGGGGACCTTCAACCAGGGGCAGCCGGTGCCCAAGGACTTCCCCCACCGCACCGTCCTGGCGTATGCCGCTGCTGCATACATGTTCGTCGCGGCCGCGGCCCTTGAGTGGCGTCGGACCACGGCCTGGGGCGCCGCGGCCCTCACCGCCTACTACGCGCTCATCGTCGTCATCCTGATGTATGGCCGGGTAATGCTCACCCATTACGCCGAGTTCATGACCTACGAAGGCCTCGCCTTCCAGGTCGCGATCACAGTGGGCGGGCTGATCGTCTACGCCGCCAGCGCCGGAATCGATGCGACCCTGGCCAAACGCCTCACGCGCCTGGGGCAACTGACGTTTGGGGTTTGTGCGCTGGTATTCGGCGCAGCGCATTTTGTCTATCTGAACTTCACCGCCCCGCTGGTCCCCAAATGGCTCCCGCCTACCCAGGATTTCTGGGCCTATGCGACCGGGATTGCATTCATCGTGGCGGGCGTTGCGATCCTGACCGGCATGCAGGCCCGCCTCGCCGCGATCCTGATGACCGTGATGGTCGCGGCCTTCACCCCGTTGATCCATGTGCCGATGCTCCTGGCCGATCCCTCCAGCCATTTTATCTGGAGCGAGAACGCTGCAAACCTGGTCGTGGCCGGCGTCGCCTGGGTCGTGGCGGACTCGCTGGCGCGGACGAAACGCTAGCGGAACGACTCTAGAGCTTTGATCCAAAACCATGCATATTTCCGCGACGGCGCGCAGCTCCGCTTCCAGCCACGATGTGGTTGTTCAGCCGGATGGCACCGGGGAAGAGTCTTCCTTTTCCCGCCAAGCCGGAGGGGAGCGGACCGGACGGCGGACATCAAAACAGGTTTCCGCCTCCGGCTTTCGCTCGATTCGTGCCCGCCGGCCGCAGACTCTTCATGCAGAGCGAGATTCTGAAGCTGACCCCGTATTCTCCTCGCCTGAAGCTGACCCCGTATTCTCCTCGCCGTATTCTCCTCGGACAACGTGCTCTTCGAAGGTAGAGCAGCTGGGGGGGTCAGAGCTTTCTATCGACGCCCGGCAATGGGATTGGCCCGTGACCAATGCGACTCGCTAGCGATCAACCCCTCGCCCACCCACTCGCGGGCGCATGGCGGGCGCTTATTCGCGCGCGATTGGGCCCGGCTGGTAGACACGGGAGCTGGTGATTTTGGTGTCGGCTTTCTCTTTGGGAACGCACTTGCCTTTGCCGTAACGCAGCCCGAAGGGCGAGGACGGGCTTTCCAACTCTGTTTCTCCAATCCGGGACGAAATCATGCGCAGTCGTTTACCGACCTTCTGCTCCCCGACTCGCTACAGAAGCAGGTCTTTCTGAGCCGGAGAGGAAGCCGCCGTGGTCACGCCGCCAAACTTCTTCATCAGCTCGGCGAGCTTGGCGACGTAGTAGTCGATGTTCTCGTCGCGGTTTTGGGGGTCGAAGTCGGTCACCAGTTTGGCCGCTTCGTAGGCGGCGACTTTTTTCGGAGTTGCTTTGACGTAGTAGCTGATCTGGTCACCCGGCTTGTAATTGCGCCCGCTCGTTAGGGCAAGCTCGTAGGCGGCGGCTTTGTTGCGGCCGCCACCGGCGATTTTCTGCCGATATTTCTCAAGCGAATCCTGCAGGGTATCGGTTTTCATCAACATCTCGATCGGCCATGCGCGCTCGCGAATTTTTTGCTCGAACTCGTCGCGCAAGGCCGGGATCGCCTCGGGGTTTCCTTCCATCAGGAGCTTGATCATTTCCTCGAGGAAATTTCTCTGGAATTTCTCCAGCCCGCGCGACTTGAGCGCGCCGCCCTTCAGGATGACTTCACGATCGCGGGTGAGAAGCGCGTAGTTCTTCGCCTTGTAGCTGAACATGGCCTCGAATTGTTCGTCGAACTCGACCTCGATCCCGGGCGGGAGTTCTTTTGCGAGACCGTCGCGCAACTTGTCGATCTCGCCTTCGTTAGGCGGGACGAAATAGATGCCATCAGTATCGACTTCAATGACCTGCGCGCCCTGCGCCTTGAGCCACTCGATCATTTGCTTGAGAAGGTCGCGCCCGATCTGGGTGACGCGCGCCGCCGCTTCGAAGTCGGCAAAATTTCCCTGCGCAAATCCGAGGTAGCCGTAGAAGCTGTTGATCAAAATCTTGAAGGTGTTCTGCAGGGCGTGGAAGTAACGGCGAGTCGGTTCGTCCTTCGCCTCGCGCATGTCGCTCTTCGCCTGCAATCGGAAGGTCCGCAGATCGGTCAGCAAATGGCGAAAGATCTGGAGCTGATCGTTGACCGGGAAGCAATCGAACTGGAGCATGATCGAGGGATAGAGCGAAGCGACGTCGCAATGCCAGACGTTGCGCGCCACCCCGGTGAAAAAGATGTCGGTGTAGCCGCCCTCGAATCCACGCACCATCGGCATTTCGGGAATGCCGTGGCGCTGCCGGAAATATTCGCGGAGGAAGAGGGCGTTGATCCGAGTGGCGTTGCCGCGCACGATCACGTCCTGGTAGTTGTAGGGGAAAATCTGCGCCTGGATGAAGTAGCTCGGGCTGAGCAGATCGGCCACCGCGCGGGTCTCGCGCACCGCGCAGAGGGCGCGCTCTCGATAACGTTTGGGATCATTTTCCCAGGCACGTTGCAATTCCCTGCCCGATAATTGCGAGATCTCGGCTGCGGTCGTTAGGCCAAAGTGTTGCGCGACATCGCTCCGCTCGAAGCCGGAGAGCGAACGCATCCCGACATCGTAGAAATGCGCGAGGAGAAAAGTGTCGACGAAATGCCGGCCTTCGATCGTGAACTTCGGATAATCGATCGTCTTCTCCGCGATCTGGAGCCGCGACGGCCGCGAACGCAAAAACCCGCCGCTCCGGCCCCAATCGAGTTTCGTCTTCGCCTTCCGCGCCCGAGCGACGAGGAACGGCAGATCGAACTTAAAGAGATTGTGCCCCTCGATCACATCCGGGTCGCGTTCCTTGATCAAAATCGTCAGGCGCTTGATCGCGGCGTGCTCCGATTCCTCAATCGCGCGCGGATCGACCTCGAGCAATTCCTCCCAGCCGGTGTTATCGGAAACCGCGATGCTCGTGAGGTGATCCTCCGGCCCTGCCTCGAGATCGCCACCCGCGAAGGAGAGCACTTCGATCTGCATCCGTTTCAGGTCTTCAAACGGCAACTGCTTGAAGAGCGTGCGCCCGCTGTGAGTGAGGTAATGCTGCACCGGGTCGCTCAACGCGAAAAAGTTCCGGCCCGCTTTCTTCAGTCCGTTGCGAAGCGCGATCAATTCCTTCCAGCTGTCGGTCGTGACCAGCCAGTTGTATTTCAGGTCGTCCGTCAGCTTCTCTGCGTTCGTTAGGCCCAGGTCGGCAACATCGCCGTCCGCCCAGACAAAGGGATGAAATTCCTCAACCTCACAAGCCGTCGCACCATCCTTCTCGCGCCGGTAAACCTTTACCGTCCCCGTGTCACCAAGCTCGATCGCGACGATGCGCGGCGTCGGATCGGCGCCGAAGAGCAATTGATTATCCTCGAAAGCCATGGCGAGAGATTGCGCGCTCGAGCGGAGCCTGGCAAATGGATCGAGACCGGCCAGCATGCGGTTGGAAAAGGCTATTTTCCTCCAAATGCTTTTTACAGCGGTGCGGCGCTCGTCATGCTCGCGCCGAGGGGGTCTCGGCGATGACTTCACCCAAGGTTTTGTCGGCGGCAGCGAGGTCAATCCTCTTGGCGCCGTGCTCTTGCCGGGCGGCAAAGCCGATGAGCGCGATCCCGGTATCCGCACGATTGCGCTCCGTGCAGGAGGGCGGCGATTTCGCTTGGATCGATGGGGTGAATGGAAAATGAGATCACCCAGCCACCCTGGGGACGGTGCTTTGATTTGCAACGTCTTCCGCTTCCCGGGCGGGAGCGCCGTCGCTGTTTTCCACGGTCAGTGCTTCCGGCCAACCAGGTGCTATTCGCTTTCTCTCGCCTTCAGCTCTTCGAGCAGAGCGCCGCTTCAACTTCATGAGCATTCCCTTAGGGCTGCTCCCTCTATCTGCTTGACCTGCGCCGGTCAATCTGCGCAGGCTGATACCATGACATTCTCCCGCATTCGGTGCGCACCGGCTGTCGTCTTTGCTTTCTCTCTCCTTTTCATCGGCCACACTGAGGGAGGCAGCGCTACCTGGAGCAGCAATCCGGGCAGCACGGATTGGAGCGTGGCTGGGAATTGGGTGCCGGCAACGGTGCCTAATGCTCCCTCGGACGTGGCGAGTTTCGCCACTTCTGCTCTGCCGCAGGTGGAGTTATTTGGCAAAAACGGCACCCCTCTCACGGAGACCGTTTCTGAGGTCGATTTCAAGCCGGGCGCGAGTGCCTATACCATCACAGCGCACACCTTCGGTGCTTTAAGTTTTGTCGGCACCGGTGTTGTCAACGAGTCGGGCATCACGGCAAAATTTCAAGACCGACACAGAGGACGGCAGCGCGGGAGTCGGTCAATTCTTTTTCGGTCAGGAGGCCAGCGCAGGCAGCAGCGTGAATGCTTTTACCAATGGTCAGTCGGACAGCTTCGGGGGCAGCGGCGGTCGCGGCGGCGCATGCCAGTTCAACGATGAATCGACGGCTGGGAACGCCACGTTTGTGAATGAAGGCGGCTCACGCTTCCAAGCCGGAGGCGGTGAGACAAACTTCTATTTTAGCTCGACGGCCGGAAACGCGACGATCATCAACGACGGCGCGACCGCTGAGGGCTCAACGGGAGGAAAGGCGTATTTTGAGTCCTCCGCCACGGCGGGAAACAGCATTATCGTCAATAATGGCGCCGAGAACACTGGAAGCGGCGGCCGGATTTTCTTCGTCGCCGGCGCTACGGCGGGCAATGCTCAGATCACGAACAATGGCGGCACAGTGCCCGGGGCCGGGGGAGGCACAGTCAGTTTCTCATCAAGCTCGGACGCCGGCATGGCCACCATTATCAATAATGGCGGCATGGTCGCAGGTGCCCACGGAGGTATCCTATCGTTCGTGGATTTGACCGAAGCCGAGCAAGCAATCCTCGTGGCCAACGGGGGAACCAATGGTGGCGACGGTGGCCAGATCGTCATTGCGGAAGTCGCGACGGCCCCGAAAGCGCAATTTAAGATCTACGGCAACGGATCGCTCGACATCAGCGGCCGGATCCGCCCAGGACTCCGGGCCGGCTCGCTCGAGGGCGATGGAATGGTCTTTCTCGGGGGGCAAAAGCTCGCCCTGGGCTCTAACAATATCGACACCAGGTTTTCCGGGACGATCATGGACGGTGGCATCGTGAACGGGGTCGGCGGCAGCTTGATAAAGCTCGGCCGCGGCTCCCTCGAACTGAGCGGGACGAACACTTACTCCGGGGGCACGATCGTCAAATCCGGGACCTTGCGCGTGACCAACACCATGGATTCGGGAACTGGCTCAGGACCGGTCACGGTAGAGGGCGGACTGCTCGCAGGCTCCGGGGTGATTGGAGGCGCCATCACGCTGGGCACGGGCGGTGACTCATTTGCGACCATCGCCCCCTCGAACGGAAGGGGCAGATCCGCTGTCTTGACGACTCAGGATGCGCTGACTTTCAATTCCACCGGCGTTTACAAATGGGCGGTGAGAAACGACCAGGCCACAGCCGATGAGTTGATCGCGAACGGCGTCACCATCTCGGCAGGGGCGCTCTTTTCGGTAGATTCGGTTGGGACAGGAAATCTAAGTCTCAATATGGTCTTCGCGGCGATTAACAACACATCTCCTGCCCAGATCAACGGCACGTTCGCCAATCTCGCCGACGGTGCCGTTATCAGTGTCAACGGCACCAATTTCCAAGCCAGCTACGAAGGCGGCGACGGGAATGATTTGACGCTCACTGTTGTGCCCTAGCGCAGGCGAGAGATATCTCCCTGGCCGTGAAGTTTCGTGGCGCTTGTGCGACGGTGCGAATCGTGACCTGCTCCTACCGCCCGAGGGGTCTCGGCGCAAAAACCCGCCGCGCCGTCCCCAATCGAGTTTCGTCTTTACCTTGCGCGCCCGGGCGACGAGGAACCGCAGATCGAACCTGAAGAGATTGTGCCCCTAGATCACATCCGGGACGCGCTCCTCGATCAAATTCGTCAGGCGCTTGATCG
Source organism: uncultured Verrucomicrobiae bacterium (assembly GCA_963772915.1). Taxonomy (GTDB): domain Bacteria; phylum Verrucomicrobiota; class Verrucomicrobiia; order Chthoniobacterales; family UBA10450; genus Palsa-1392. The sequence continues at coordinate 1,207,687 of CAVYZI010000007.1, read as the reverse complement.
CAGCGTGCTCCGATTCCCAGATCGCGCGCGGATCGATCTCGAGCAATTCCTTCCAGCCGATGTTATCAGAAACCGCGATGCTCGTGATGTTGTAGCCGGGATCGGTGATCCCGGCCTTCGCCGCGGCGGCGTCGCTCCTACCGGGGTCATCGCCCCCGGCTACAGCCAACACCTCGATCTGCATCCGCTTCCGTTCCTCAAACGGGAGTTGCTTGAAGAGCGTGCGCCCAGTGTGGGCAAGGTAACGCTGCACCGGATCGCTCAGCGCGAAAAAGTCGCGGCCCGCTTTCTTCAGCCCGTTGCGAAGCGCGATCAATCCATCTTGCCGGCCACGATACCGACTACGAAGCGCTAGCGTCCAATCGCACCAGCCTCCTCCCGGGAAACAATGTAATGGCCGGGCGGCAGGGTAGCTTGGAAACGGCCCTCCGAATCGGTTTTGAAGGAGGACCGACGGCTCGATAGCGGAAAGGTATTAACCAAATTGTAAGAATTAAGGGCTTGCAATCTGATTCACGATTTGAGCAAAACCAAGCAAGCGGAATTCAACAAAAAATTCAATTCCGTCATTCCACTGCTATGAAAAACAAATCCACTGCACAATCTGCCTTCTTTAATCTGCGTGTCCTCGTCGGCACGTCTTTGGTCCTGGCTGGCGTCTTGTTGGGGGTGCTGGGCTTTAGCCAGTTCTCCGCCCAGGCGCAACCGAGGAATAGCGCTGCCACCAACTCTATCAACCCCCTCGTCCCTGCCGGGTTTGACTGTTCGCAGATTCACGCCCTGGGCATCGACAGACAAGAAAACCTGCGGTCCGGCGCGATCATGATTTTCTGCGGCCAGGCAGAGGGCGGCTCCGCTTCCCCGGCCGGCGGATCTTACCCGTTTATCCAAAAAATATTGGCGCCCCTGGCGTATGGCGGCGCCGACGTCGACCTGGTCACAGGCGGCGAGACCTTTGCCTCCGTTACCCAATCGGAGACCTACACTACGGCCAACCCGGATAATCCCAACCAGGTCGTCGTCACCTACAACGATTCCCGAAGCGCCCCAAGCTGCTACGCTGGCGGATCAGTCTCCACGGACGGCGGGACGACCTTCACGCGCCTCACTCCCAGCCCCTTCTGCACTGGGCACGGGACGAACTTTGGCGACCCGGTTACTCTCTACCACAAACCTGACAACACTTTCTATGGAATTTTTCTCGCGACGGGCTGCGGCGGACAGGGCCTTGGCGCCTGGAAGTCTACTGACGGCGGCGTCACCTGGTCAGTTGGTGCTTGCGTTCACAACGGCGGCTCGGACGACCGCGAGTCTGGCTGGGCCGACAACAACCCGGCCAGCCCACACTATGGGCGGATGTACGCTTCCTGGAACGACTTCACTGTCGGGGGCGGCGCCCTCTTCGTCACCCACTCCGACGACGGTGTGACTTGGACTTCCGCACAGGTGACCACCGGCACCCCATTCATCCGCGACGTTCAGATCACCGGTGACCTTTCGGGCAACGGGGTCGTCTACGTCGCGGGCATGGACGAAGGAGGCGGCGGCTTCCCGCACAACAACACCAACAAGATCTACAAGTCCACCGATGGCGGCACCACTTGGAGCAACACCTACAGTGGCCCGGCCTTTCCGGGACCCGGCGTGACCGCGGTCGGTTACTTCGCCTGCATGTTTTCCGATGCCGGCGGCTACTGGCGGCACGAGGGCTGGGGTGAGCCCGCCGCCTTCAACAACGTGGTTCACCTGGTCTATACCCAGCAGGGCGCAGGTGCGGACGCTGGCGACGTCTATTACATCCGCTCGACCGATGGTGGTGTGACTTTTGGCCCGCCGTTCAAGTTGAACACCGATTCCACGACCCGCCCTCAGTGGCAGCCCAACATCTCGGTCAGCCCGAGCGGCACCCTCCTGGCCACCTGGTATGACGGACGCGGCAGCGCCGTCTGCACCAAGGGTAACCCGGCCGTTCCGTGCTACCAGATGTGGTCGCGCAAGTCCCCCGATAACGGTGCAACTTGGTTGCCTGACGATACACTCTCGGACGTAATGAGCCCGCTCCCTGACCAACCTGACGGGAACGTCCAGGGGACGTATGCAGGTGACTATGACTACGGGTCCGCGTCGGGCACGAAGCACGTCACTTCATGGACGGATGGGCGGGTGACCATTAGCGGCCAATCCCAGCAGGATGCCTTCACCGACCGAGAACTGGTGGGTTTTTCCGTTACCAGCACTACCCCCGCATGCGGCAGCATCATCTCCACCCAGCCGACTGACTTCGTTGTCAACCTGACCGACCCGGTGAAGCCGGCATCTGTTCAGGCGAGCGACTTCACGGTAAACGGAGCTCCGGCGAACACGGTTATGTTAGGCGGCGGCAATACACAGATCACCTTCCACTTCAACAGCTCACCGGTGACAACGCAAGGCGTTCAGACGATGCATATACCGGCCGGCGCCTTAAGGCGCGCTTCCGACAATATGGGGAATCTGGATTTCACCTGCACGTTCCGGTACGATGCTTTGCTGCTTCAGGTTGTTTCGACTGCCCCGCCGGATGGCGGGACGTTCTCGCCGCAAGCGCCGAACGATTATCAGTATGACGTGAATTTCAACGAGCCTGTAGATGTCGCTTCAGTTCAGACAAGCGATCTGACGGTGACCGGCAACAGTGGCCCCAGTGTGACGGCAGTCAGTGTGATCAACGGAAGCATGACTGCCCGGTTCACGTTGCATATGAATTCCGGGGGGATGCTGGCAGCGAGCATTCCCGCCGGGGCGATTACCGATCAATTCGGCAATCCTGGCGCGGCCTTCTCAGGGAATTATACGGTCGAGGGGAGTGTTTGCGGATGGTCACCGGGTCCGGACCAGCCCAGTGTCGGGGTCCGTTCGGTTGGCATTTATTTCCCGGCCAATGGCAAGTTTTATGTAATGGGCGGGCGCAGTTCCGATACAGCAGGCAGCGATTTCATGCACCCGTTTGAATATGATCCAGGCACGAACACCTGGACCACCAAGACGGCCACTTATCCTGATAACCAGGTGAACAACATGGCTTGTGGTGTGCTCACGGACGCTGGAACGCCCTACATCTACTGCGTAGGCGGGTCCGCGGCCGGGGGAACCACTGCCACCAATCGCGTCTTCCGCTACAACCCTGCCACCGACACCATCGCCGGTGTTGGCGCCTCCTGGCCGGGCGCGATGGGAACGATTCTGCCCGGTGGCTTCAGTGTCCTCAACAACAAGCTCTACATCCTTGGTGGATTTAACATCAACGTCGGCATGGTCGCGGCGATTTATGAGTTTAGTCCCAGCCCCGCAAGCTGGGTGCTTAAGACTGCCGTCCTGCCGACCGCTCTCGGTTACATACCCACGGCAACAATTGGCAGCCGTATTTACACTGCTGGCGGCAGTACCTGGGATGGCACTACCATTCATGATAGCGCCTTCTCGTTTGTTTATGACCCGGCAGCCGATACCATCGGCCCGATCGCAAACATCCCGCGGGCCACAGGGGAGACGCGCGCGCTGAACTTCAACAGCCAGATGTTGGTGATGGGCGGCGGGAGAGATGCTCCCAACCCCTCCAGTGAGGTGGACGTCTATGATCCAGGCAGTAACAGCTGGTCAACCAGTATTTCACCATTCGTGACTGCGCGGCGCAACTTTGCGACCGATACTAACGGCACGACCGGGATTTGGGTCGCAGGCGGCTACGCACCTAGCAGCCCGGTGAGCTCGATGGAAATCTTCGAATGCACCACTACGTCCGATACGGTGACGATTACCAAGGCCAAGTATTCCATCTCGCGCAGCCAACTGATCGTGTTCGCGACCGATTCCGACCCGGCCGCGGTCTTGACTGTCAAGGTGACGAGTTCGGGTGAAGTCCTTGGGACGATGCAGACCCGGAACGACGGTAACTACCGCCTGAAGGCTAACGGGGTTGCGAATCCGCAAAATGTGACGGTAACGAGTAATCTGGGCGGGAGCGACTCCGCGAACGTCAGAGCGCGCTAAACACTGCTGGTTCCTTAGTTCAGGCAAATCACAACCAGTTCCGGGAGTCGTCCCAACCGACTCCCGGAATGCTGGTGAGGCAACTCACGGGAGAAGGGCATCCGGCGAAAGCCAGATGCCCGCTTCGATGTGCGCGTAATGCACCACCATCCACAGCCCGGCGACGTCGCCTGCCGCGAAGATGTGCTCTTTCCCTTTCACGCGCATGTCGTCGCCGATTTCCAACGTCCGTGCGCATTCAATTCCACCCTCGCCGCCTCCAGGCCAAGATCGTCAACCGCCGGTCGCCGTCCGGCCGCGAGCAGAACGCGCTCAGCGCGATCGGCCCGATTGAATCCGTGCCTTCCGCCCCTAGGCCGAGCGCGAGAGCAGCGTTACCGCCAAGCCCAGCCGAGCCTCCCGGAAGGTTAATGAGCGGTCCCTCGATCACGTCGGGATTGCGTTCTTTGATCGGACTCGTCAGGCGCCGCCCGGGATGCGCGAGCTAATCCTGCACCGGATCGCTCAGCGCAACAAAGTTGCGGCCCGCTTTCTTCAGCCCGTTGCGGCTCAGCTCGAAAAATTCAGCCAGTAGTTGAGGTAGGCAGCCGCGACCGAGCAAACGAAGAGTGTCGCCGAAGGCAGCATCTTAAAGGGCGGATCTTTCACCCGCAGATGGGTGAAGACCGCCGCCGCCATCAGCACCGCGATGATCCCGCCGCCGAGAATCGCCGCCCGCGGGCGATTGATTCCCACGAGGAGCAAAATCGCCGCGGTCACTTTAAGGATGCCGACGAAATCACGCAGCCATCCCGGCAGCCGATACTGTTTGAATTCCTCGACGATGTTGGCGTAGCGCACGCCCCAGACGAAGAAAATTGCGGCGGCGACGAAAACCTGCAGAAGAATAGCGAGCCCGTGCATGTCCCGAGCCTATCCATTCCGAGGGGGAATCGGCACAGAAAAATAAGTGCCGCATATCGAAAAAAGCGGGACCAAGGTGATGCCGCATTTCGCCCCACCCGCCTAACTAGGCACCACGACAGCTCGCCCTGCCCCCGAGGGCCTCGCAACCATTCTGGCCATGCGTCTGTTTACGAACGCCGGTGCAGCCTGCAATCCTCGGCGTAAGGCAGGATCTCCGGCAAATGGCCGGCCCGCAGTTCCTCCTGCACCCCGCGCCAGAAATCCGGCCGAAACAAATCGCCGTGGCGCGCGAAGAGCGCTTCCCGCGCGCCCGGCGGGAAGAAGAGAAAATTCGGAAATTCCTCCGGGAAAATATCGTTAGGCCGAACCGAAAACCACGGCTCAGCCGAAATCTCTTCCTCGTAGCTCCGTGCCTGCGGCATGACGCGAAAGTTGCAATCGGTCAGCAGGGTCAGCTCGTCGTAGTCGTAAAAAACCACCCGCCCTCGCCGGGTGCGTCCGAAGTTTTTCGTCAGGAGATCGCCCGCGAAGATATTCGAGCGCGCCAGGTCCTTGATCGACTGCCCCCAGTCGCAGGCTGCGGCGATGGCCGCTTCCTCGTCGCACTCGGCAAAGAAAAGATTGAGCGGTCGCACCCGGCGTTCCACGTAAGCGTGCGCGATCACTACATCGTCCCCGTCAATTTTCACCGTCCGGCTCGCGTCCCGCGCCAGTTCCTCGAGGAGCGAAGATTCGAAGCGGTTGCGGGCGATGCGCAGATGCTCGAACTCGTGCGCTTCGACCAGGCGTCCGGCCCGATCATGCTCGAAAACCATCCGGTAACGCCGCAAAACATCCGCCCGATCGATGTCCTTCGGCGCATCAAATTTGTCCCTGACGAGTTTGAAGACGACGTCGTAGCTCGGGAGGGTGAAGACGAGCATGACCATCCCGCGCGCGCCTTCCGCGTCGACGAAACAATCGTGGGAATGCCCGAGGTGCCGGACGAAGTCGCGATAGAAATCCGTCTTCGCATGCCGATTGAAACCGATCGCGTTGTAAAGATCGGCGGTGCGCTTGAGCGGCATCAACTCGCGCAGCCATTGCACCAACTCGTAGGGAGCCGGGACCGCGACGCGGAAATAGGCCCGGGTATAGGAAAAGAGAATCGCCAGATCGCTCTCGCCCATCAGGACCGCGTCGAGCGCGAGTCCCTCTTCATCCGGATGGCAGAGACAAAACGCGACCGGCATCTGCTCGCCGCCGCTCTTGATTCGGCCGACGAAATACGCGCCGCGCCCGCGATAAAAGACGCCGCGAAAGATTTCGAGGGTCAGCGGGGCTTGCAACGCAAGCTGGGACGAAATGTGTTCCACCGCCGCGGCGATCGCGCCCCGGAGGTCGTGCCAGTGTTCGGTGGCAAAGCCGCTCTCGGGATTGGTCAGGGCCGTCGCAATTAAGTCCGGCAATTCTGCGTCCGTATAGAGGCAGCAGAGTTCCGCTTCGTGTTCCGTCGGCGGAGCGTCGAAATCGGTATCGACAAACTCGATCGTCTGATCGACCCCTTCGGTCGCAAAAACGCGCCGGGTCAGCGAATTGAAAAAGCTCTCCGCGATTTCCCAGCGGACCGACTGCGCGATGAGGGAGGAGTAGACCGCCTTGGTCGCCCGCCAGATGGAGCGCTCCCGCAAGCGCGGGCCCATCAAGCCGGCGACTCGGCTCGTTAGGCCATCGAGCACGCGCGAATAAAGATGGAGCCGCTCGGCCGCGTCGCCGTAGCCGCCGCGCCAGTCGCGCTCGAGGAAGCGGTCCCGCGCCCGCTGGGTGATCTCGTCAAAACGGGTCTCGTATTCGCGAAAAGCGCGACGCGCTTCCTCCGCGCAGAGCGCCGCCAGCCGGCTGTCGGTCAGCGACGGAGAAGACATGTTGAAAATGACGAAGCTCGAATGACGAATGACGAGGGAATGACCAAACCCGAATGACGAAGCGCAGCAGTTCGGATTTCGTCATTCGTCATTCCTTCGGATTTCGTCATTTGGACTTCGTCATTTTCAATGAAACTGCTCTTCCTCGGTCGACCCATGGAGAGCGGCGGTCGAACTTTCTCTGCCCGCAATGACTCGGGCGACCTCGTCAAAATATCCGGTGCCGACTTCGTGCTGATGTTTCGTCGCGGTGTAGCCGTCGGCTTCGGCGGCAAACTCCGCTTCCTGCAACTCGGAATAGGCGGCCATCCCACGAGCGCGATAGCCGAGGGCGAGCTCAAACATGCTGTAGTTGAGGGCATGGAAACCGGCCAGGGTGACGAACTGAAATTTGTAGCCCATCGCCCCCAGCTCGTGCTGGAATTTCGCGATCGTCGCGCCGTCGAGTTTCGCGTTCCAATTGAAGGAGGGCGAACAGTTGTAGGCCAGCAGTTTGCCGGGAAATTTCGTCTGCACGGCTTCGGCAAACGTCTTCGCTTCTTCGATGTTGGGCTGCGCAGTTTCGCACCAAATCATATCGACATAGGGCGCGTAACTGAGCGCGCGCGCGATCGCCTGCTCGATCCCGGCGCGCACCCGGAAGAAGCCTTCCGGCGTCCGTTCACCAGTGAGAAAAGGATGATCGCGCTCGTCCACATCGCTCGTCAGGAGCGCGGCGGCGTTAGCATCGGTGCGGGCGATGAGCACGGTCGGCACGTTCAAGACATCGGCCGCCAGCCGGCCGGCGGTGAGATTGGCGATCGCGGTCCGGGTCGGGACCAGCACTTTGCCGCCCATGTGGCCGCATTTTTTCTCGCTCGCGAGCTGATCCTCGAGATGCACGCCGGCCGCGCCGGCTTCGATCATCGCCTTGATCAACTCAAAGACGTTGAGCGGACCGCCGAAACCCGCTTCCGCGTCGGCCACGATGGGGACGAACCAGTCGATCTCGTTTTTGCCCTCGCTGTGCGCGATCTGGTCGGCGCGTTGCAAAGCCTGGTTGATCCGCCTAACGACAGCGGGAACGCTGTTCGCCGGGTAGAGGCTTTGGTCGGGATACATCTGGCCGGCCAGATTCGCGTCCGCCGCCACCTGCCAGCCGCTCAGGTAAATTGCTTTCAATCCGGCGCGCACCTGTTGCACCGCCTGGTTGCCGGTCAGCGCGCCGAGCGTCGGGACGAACGGTTCGCTCTGCAGCAGGCTCCACAGTTTCTCGGATCCACGCCGAGCCAGGGTTTGTTCCGGGACGAGACTGCCCTGCAGCCGTTGCACCTCGCCTAACGAGTAGGTGCGAGTGATGCCTTTCCAGCGCGGATCGTTTTTCCAATTGGGTGTGGTTTTATTCATCGGCATCGCCTCTTTTTCCCCGGGTAGCGCACGCCTCTGGCGTGCTGGTCGCGGTGTCCCACCGCGACGGACTTTCCCTGGCGATCAAACATCACATGCGGCTCCTGCGTTTTTCGCAAAGTTCGTTGCGGCAAAATGCCGCAACCAGCACGCAGAATGCGTGCGCTACCCGGAGATGCCGCGCCGCCGCTTGGCGAATTATCGAGCTTCTCATAGCCGGGCAACGTCAGGAACTCGACGAACTCGTCGTCGGTGGTGATTTGTTCAAAGAGATCGCGCGCGGCTTCGAACTGGTCGCCTTCGAAGCGCTTTACCTTCCCCAATTCTTCCTCGAGCACGCTCCGGAAAAGCTCTTTCGTCACTTTGCGCCCGTCGTCGAGCTTGCCTTCCGGATGCCGAATCCATTGCCAGACCTGCGCCCGCGAAATTTCCGAGGTAGCAGCGTCCTCCATCAAATTAAACAACGGGACCGCGCCGTGCCCGCGCAACCACGCTTCGAGATACTGCATGCCGACGCTGATGTTCTGCCGCAAACCCGCTTCGGTGATCGGTCCGCTCGGACCGAAGTCGAGCAGATCCTTCGCGCTCACCTTCACATCCTCGCGCTTGCGATCGATCTGGTTAGGCTGCGGCATCTTGGCGTTAAAGGCATCGAGCGCGAGTTGCACCATTCCAGGGTGCGCCACCCAGGTGCCGTCGTGGCCGTCGCCCGCTTCGCGTTCCTTGTCCGCCCGCACTTTGGCGAACGCTTCTTCGTTTGCCGTCGAATCACCCTTCACTGGAATCTGAGCCGCCATTCCGCCCATCGCGAAGATGTTTCGCCGATGACAGGTCTGGATGCACAAGAGCGAATAAGAGTGCATGAAGTGCGTCGTCATCGTGATCAGCACGCGATCGGCGAGGAGGAAATCGGGCTTGTTCCGGAAACGTTTGATGCAGGAAAAAATGTAATCCCAGCGACCGCAGTTGAGCCCGGCGGAATGCTCGCGCAGCTCGTAAAGGATCTCGTCCATCTCGAACGCAGCCGGGATCGTCTCGATCAGGACGGTGGCGCGAATCGTTCCCTGCGGAATGCCCAGTTCATCCTGCGCGAGTTTGAAAGCGTCGTTCCAGATCCGCGCCTCGAGATGGCTCTCCAGTTTCGGGAGGTAAAAATACGGACCGGTGCCGCGTGCGAGCAGTTCTTTGGCGTTGTGGAAAAAGTAGAGCCCGAAATCGAAGAGCCCGCCCGGGACCGGCTCGCCATCGACCAGGCAGTGTTTCTCGACCAGATGCCAGCCGCGCGGCCTAACGAGGAGGACGGCCAGTTTCTCGCCCAGTTTATACTCCTTCCCCTCCGGATTGGTGAAAGTGATGGTGCGCCGGATCGCGTCGCGCAGATTGATCTGCCCCTCGACCATGTTGGCCCAGGTCGGCGAGTTCGCGTCTTCGAAATCGGCCATGAACATTTTCGCGCCGGAGTTGAGGGCGTTGATCACCATCTTGCGATCGGTCGGCCCCGTGATCTCGACTCTGCGATCCTGCAGGTCGGGCGGGATTGGCGCGCAGGTCCAATCGCCTTCGCGAATCGCTTTCGTCTCCGGCAAAAAATCGAGCGTGCCGCCGCCATCGAGCGCGGCCTGCCGTTCCTGGCGACGTTGCAGACATTCCAATCGGCGGGCGTTGAAGCGACGATGCAATTTCGCCACCAAAGCGAGAGCGGCCGGGGTCAGGATTTCGGAAAATTCGGGCGTGACTTTGCCGCGTAGCTCGACTCCCGAGGGCAGATTATTTGATGGTGTCTCCATTGTTAGGCGAAGGTTCCGGGAGGAAGGCTTGTTCTAGAAAAGGATCCCGACACTTCTTCGCCTACGCAAGTTGTGGCGACCGCGCAAGGAAAGTTCGTCGGGCTCCGCTGCTCTTGGAGGGACGGGCGCAGTCCCGTCCGTGTTTCATCAAACACGGACGACACGGCGGTCGTCCCTCCAGCGCCTCGCCTCCCGCCTTTCTCCCTGACCCGAGGTGCGCGAAGTCGCCGTTAAACAGACAGGAGGCGGAACGCCGCAACCAGCACGCAGAATGCGTGCCCTACCCGGAGGAGACGGCGAGGAGCAGATTCGGCAAGCCCATCCGGAAACGAAGGCGATCGAGGAACTGCGCGTCGCGCATCGGCTTTGGAATATCGAACTTCCAAAAGGCGCACGGTTGCGCGACGACCCCCGAGACCGCGAGGATGGCGTTGGTCGCGCGCCGCGCCGCTTCGTTCGCCCCTTCCATCGTCGCGAGGTCGGTGTAGGTGCGCACGTAATCGGCGGCGAGAAAGAGGTTGCTGATTTCGGTGAAAGCCTCCGGGCGCAACGCGAGCGATCCGGCGTGATTGATGAGGAGCGGTTCCGCGTTCGTGACCGCGCCCGGGTTGGGAAGCTGGATGTCCGGATCGAGAAACCAATCGACCAGGTTGTCATCTGAAATCTGCACCTCGCCGGGTCCGTTGAGTGCCGCCTTCAACTGCGCCCAGACCTCGTCCTTGATCTCTTCGCGGGTCGCGGCTTCCGCCGCCGGCTTGCGGTTGAAGTTGCCCGGCGCAGTCCAGTTCGAGATGTCGACCGAGAGGACGCCGCCGACCCGCCCGTTGCCGTAGTGCGCGAGTTCGTAGCCGCGCCAAAACTGGCGCTGCGAGATCGAGGTCAGCGCCCAGTTCGAGTCGAGATAGATCGTGTGGCCGTCAGCCAGTGGTTGATCGGTCTCGAGATAAAACTGGATGCCGTTCATCCAGGCGGTCCGCAGTTCCGCGAGCCGCGAGAGCGACGGCGCCGCTTGCGCCATTTCGGGAGTGATGAAGCCGCGCATGACCTCGACCGGCAGCGCCGCGACGTAGAAATCCGCCGTCACCTCGACTGGCTGACCGGCTCGTTCGACCGTCACGCTGCGCAACCGGTTGCCCTCGAGATTGAATGATCGGAGCGGCGCGTTCGGTTCCAGCACCACGCCGAGATTTTCTGTCAGATGTTTTCGCCACGGATCGATCCAGACGTCGTTCGTCGGCCCGGTCAGCAGCCGGTCGAAGACGCCGCCGGGCACGAGGATGCCATAGAAGAGCTGGAGCAGGATGCGCCCGACAGTGCGGGTGCTGCTTTCCTCCGCGCGCATCGCGACGAGCGATCGGGTCATCCCTTGCCCGAGATATTTTTGGTAATTCTCCGAGCGGGTGCGCGCCCCGATGAAATCCCAGAACGGCACCGACTCGAATTCGGCCAGGTAACGCTCCTCGCAGCTCGTGGCGAGTCCGAGCATCCGCGTGACAAAGAACGCGATCTCGTCGTGCGCGATATCGAGGTTGTCGAAGAGCGCGAGGAGCGCGGTCCGAAAATCATCCAGCGTTTCCGGGAAGCGCGCGACCCAAACGGGGTCGACCTTGCCCGCGCGGGCGAGCAGAATCCTGGTCGCCTGCACGAGGTTGTCGGCGCAGCTCGCGCCGCCATCGCCGAACGGGATCCGGCTCATCGTGTCGATGATGTGTTTGTAAAATCCGGGAAAGAAACGGAAGCCGTGTTCGCCCGGCAGGTCCTTCCGCCCGCCGGTTCCGGTGCCCGGGACCGACATGCTGCGCGCCTTGCCGCCGAACGCGGCCTGCCGCTCGTAGACGGTGACTGCGAACCCGCGCTCCGCCAGTTCGTGCGCCGCGCTCAGCCCGCCGACGCCGCCACCGAGAATCGCGACGGTGCGGTTCGCTGGGAGCGGCGGCATGGCCCCGATCTTTTTGGCCGGGCCGGTAATTGTCAAGCGCGCGCCGCCAGCGCCGCCTGGTAAATCACCCGGAGCGGTTGCCCGGTCCGCTCCGCGGCAGCTCGGCAACTTTCAAACTCCGGCGCGACCTGCACCACCTTCCCATCGAGCAAACCAAGCTTGATCGTGATTTCGCCGAACGCCGTCTGCACCTTGTCGAAACGCCGCTCCAACTTGTAGCGGCGCTTCTCGCTCCGGCGGACGCCGAACGCGCTCGTCTCGGTGAGAAGCGCGTGCACGATTTTCATTTCCAGCCCGGGCTCGCAAAGGACGGAGAGCTGCACGCCCGGCCGATTCTTTTTCATCTGCACCGGCGTGAGGGTGACGTCGAGTGCACCGAGCGCGAGGAGGCGCTCCAGGGCCGCGCCGGTCAACTCCGGCGAGAGGTCGTCGAGGTTGGTTTCGAGTTCGATGATCGTGTCGGTTTCGAATTCGTTAGGCACAATTTCCCTCGCCCGACCAAGCACGGCGCGCAGGACATTGGGTCGGGTTTCGAGGTCGCGCGTCCCGATCCCGTAGCCCACTTTCTCGATTTCCATCCGCGGCATCGGCCCAAACGATTCGGCAAATTCGCGCGCGATCGCCGCGCCCGTCGGGGTAATCGATTCCCACGATTCATCCACCAATTCGAGTTCGACACCGCGCAGGATTTCCAACGTCGCCGGAGCCGGGAGCGGAAAACGGCCATGCGCGCAATCGATCCAGCCGCGCCCTTCGCGCAGCGGCGAAACGATCACCCGCGGCCGGCCGAGTGCTTCCAGCGCGACGCAGGCGCCGACGATGTCGGCGATCGAGTCGATCGCGCCGACCTCATGAAAAGCGACCTTCTCAACCGGCACGCCATGAATCTTCCCCTCCGCGATCGCGATTCGCTCGAAAATGGCGAGCGCCTTCTGCCTGACGAAATCGGAGAGTCCGCTCTCGCCGATCAATTTGCGGATCGCTTCATAATGCGTGTGCTCGTGCGTCGGCACCGCTTCCTCGACCAGAAACTTGATCCCGCTGATTCCCTTGCGCGTCTGGCGTTCGAAGTGCAGGCGCGTTTTGCCTAACGACAACTTGCGCAATTCGGTTTCGATCGTTGCCGGCTCGACGCCGAGATCGCAGAGCGCACCGACGGTCATGTCGCCGCTGATTCCGGAAAAGCAGTCGAGATAGAGAAGACGATTCATGAACCGCGAAGAGTAACATGGAAGCGAGCAAGACGCGTCTGTAGACGCCTCCCTTTCGGAGGCGCGAGAGTAGTGCGCGCTGACAGACCGAGCCTCGCGCAGACCCGCGCTTCGCACGCCAAGCGTCTACGTTGCCCCTCCCGAATTTTGCCCTACGATGCAGGCATGAAATTTCTGCCGCTTGTTACGCTCCTCATTTCCCTCGCGCTTTCGCCGCTCACCCGGGGGGCGGACCAAACCCCCGCGCAAATCGCCGACCAGGAGCTGCCGTCGTTGCTCACGATTTACAAGGATGTGCACCAGCATCCCGAGCTGTCCGGTCAGGAAAAGAACACCTCCGAGAAAGTGGCCAGGGAACTGAAGGCGGTCGGCTGCGAAGTGACCGATCACCTCGGCAAATACAGTGAGCCGGGCCCGGTCGGCTACGGCGTGGTCGGCGTGATGAAGAACGGCGACGGCCCGGTCGTCCTCGTGCGCACCGACATGGACGCGCTCCCGATCGAGGAAGAAACCGGTCTGCCTTACGCGAGCAAAGCGACGGGCAAAAATCGAGCCGGCGACGATGTCCATATCATGCACGCCTGCGGTCACGATGAGCACATCGCGACTTTCATCGGGGTGGCGCGGGAAATGGCGAAGCTGAAGGATCAATGGCACGGCACGATCCTCTTTGTCGCGCAGCCGGCTGAAGAAGCCTACGGCGGGGCCAATGCGCTCCTCGCGGACGGCCTCTACAAGCGTTTTCCGAAACCCGATTACGCCCTCGGCTTTCACGACAACGCTCAGTTGGAGACCGGCCACATCGGCGTCACCTCAGGTTACACCTACGCCAATGTCGATTCCGTCGATGTGACCGTGCCCGGCGTCGGCGGTCACGGCGCTTATCCGCACAAGACGAAGGACCCGATCGTCCTCTCGGCCGAGATCATCAACATGTGGCAGACCATCGCCAGTCGGGAAAACAACCCGGTCGATCCGATCGTCGTCACGGTTGGCTCGATCCACGGCGGGACCAAGCACAACATCATCCCTAACGAGGTCAAGATGCAGCTCACGGTCCGCACTTATAAGAGCGACGTGCGCGAGCGTGTCCTGGCCGCCATCGCGCAGATCGCCAAAGGCTGCGCCATCGCCGGCGGCTGGCCGGAGGATAAGATGCCAAAGGTGGAAGTGCTCAAGGGCGAGTTTGTTCCCGCCACCTACAACAATCCTGAACTGACCAAGCGCCTCGTCGACGTCTGGAAAAAGTCGTTAGGCGAAAAGAATGTCGAGATGGTCGACCCGACGATGGGCGGCGAAGATTTCGCCGAATACAGCCTGCCCGATCATTCGATCCCGGCGGTCGATTTTCATGTCGGCGCCGTCGCCCCGGAAAAGATCGCGGCCGCGAACAAGCCCGGCGCAGCTCCGCTCCCGAGCCTGCACTCGAGCAAGTTCGCGCCCGTCCCCGAGCCGACCATCCGCACCGGCGTCGTCGCGATGACCGACGCGGTGCTCGACCTGATGAAGAAGTAGCCGCGGAAAGCGGGCGATTTTTCGATCCTGCGGTGGGCGCATTGCCGGGCGCGCGATTTGCCCTACCCTGCAGGCATGAAATTCCGGTCGCTTCTTCCTTTTTCCTTCGCTCTCGTCCTGGCGCTCGCGCCCAGCCTCATCGCGCAAGATGTCGCGACCCAGACCGCGACCCAGGAGCTCCCTGCGCTGGTGACGCTCTACAAGGATTTGCACGCGCACCCTGAGCTTTCGAGCCAGGAAGAAAAAACCTCCGCCAAGCTGGCGAAGGAATTGAAAGCGGTCGGCTGCGAAGTCACCGAGCACCTCGGCAAATACGAAACGCCGGGGCTGACCGGCTACGGGGTGGTCGGAGTCATGAAAAACGGTCAGGGCCCCACGGTTCTCATCCGCACCGAGATGGACGCGCTTCCCGTGCAGGAAGAAACCGGCCTGCCCTATGCGAGCAAAGCCACCTCCAAAACGCCTGACGGCAAGGACGTCCACGTCATGCACGCCTGCGGGCACGATGTCCACATGGCGGTCTTTGTCGGCGCGGCGCGCGCCCTTTCGAAACTCAAGGATCAGTGGAAAGGCACGATCGTTTTCGTCGGCCAGCCGGCGGAGGAGACCGGCTCCGGCGCGAAGGCGCTCCTGGCCGACGGCCTTTACCAGAAATTCCCGAAGCCCGATTACGCCATCGGGTTTCACGACAACGCCGAAGTTGCTGCGGGCAAGCTCGCCTACCGCGCCGGCTATGCCTGCGCCAACGTCGACTCGGTCGATATCACCGTGCGCGGCATCGGCGGTCACGGCGCCTATCCGCATAAGACGAAGGACCCGGTCGTTCTGGCCGCTTCCATCATCATGGAATTGCAGACCATCGTGAGTCGCGAGAACAACCCGCTTGATCCGATCGTCATCACCGTCGGCTCCATCCACGGCGGCACCAAGCACAACATCATCTCGAATGAAGTGAAGATGCAGCTGACGGTCCGCACTTATAAACCGGAAGTGCGCAAACGAACCCTCGACGCCATTGCGCGGGTGGCCAAAGGCATGGCGATCGCGGCCGGCTTTCCGGATGACCGGATGCCGATCGTGAAGGTCGCGGAAACCGAGTTCACGCCGTCGATGTACAACAATCCCGAACTCACCCAGCGTCTGGTGAAGGATTGGCAGGCGGTTCTGGGGAAGGATAACGTCGTCGAGCGCGATCCGACCATGGGGGGCGAAGATTTCTCCGAGTTCAGCCTGCCCGATCACTCGATCCCGGCCTGCGATTTTTGGATCGGCGCGGTCGCCCCCGAAAAAATCGCCGCTTCTGAAAAGAGCGGTCAACCGCTCCCGAGTTTGCACTCGAGCAAGTTCGCGCCGGTGCCGGAGCCGACGATCAAGACCGGCTTGATCGGGGTCACGACGGCGGTTCTGGATTTGATGAAAAAGTAGCAGCGCGCGCTGCCCTCAGCCTGTGAACGCTTCGCTCTGCGAAGCGCGGGTGTTCGTTAGGCGAGCAGGATTTGCCTTCGAATCTTGCGCAAGCCCGCGCTTCGCAGAGCGAAGCGTCCACAAATCAGCCGCCGACCATAATTTTGTCGTTCACCAGGTCCGGCGAGGCGGTGTAGGCTGGCCTTCGAATCGAAGAGAAGAAATTGCTTATGACACAAAACCCTCAATTGATCGGCTCGACTCTCCATCGCTGGCTCCGGCCGGCGCAGACTGGCGCCTTGTTGATCGCCGCGCTCGCCCTCGGCGCCTGCGCCGCGGACAACCAGTCACAGCCTCACCCATCGGCTTCCCAAACCGGGCAAGGCCGCTTCGAATTGGCGGACGCAAACCACGACGGCAAACTTTCCCGTGATGAAGCGAGCGATTTCCTGGTCGATGAAATTTTTGCGGGACTCGACACCAACCACGACGGCGTGATCACGCGGCAGGAAGCGACCGGCGCCGATCCGACGCGTCTTTCTGAATTTGAAAAACGCGATCTGAATAAGGACGGGAAAGTGACGCGACAGGAAGCGATCGAGTACGGGCGCGCGCACGGGATCGTGAACAAGATCATGCGCGAGGCCGACACGGATCACGACGGCAAACTGAGCAAGGCGGAGGTGAAGGCTTACTACGCGAGCCGCGAAGGCCCGTTTCGCTGAGGCCTTCTCGCACGGTCTTTTCTTTGCAGCGAGGGTCGGATTTTGTTCGAAGTCCTTGACCCGCGAACCGGCGGTTTCCTCGTGCGCCGTTTCCTCCCGGGCAAGCCGTGGGATCGCGGAGGAAATTTCCTACACCCTCGCTCAGCGCCGGATCGGGCTGGAGGCCGCCCGGGAAGAGGCGGGAGGAGAAGCGCTTCGGGAGCGGGTGCGAACCACCCAGGGCGCGATCCTGCTTCGCATTCGCGAGTTCTTCGCCCTCGGGAACAAGGCCGCCTAGGCGTCGACCAAGGTCATTTTGTCATTCAACAAATCCGATTTGGCGGTGTAGGCTCGCGCTTGCCATGAAAATGAGCGGCGCGCTTTGCTCGCCGAGCCTGGTTCTGGCCTCGCTCGCGCTCTCTTTCTGCCCCGCACCCTTAGCCGCCGCGCCTGACGACGACGCGCTCGCGCAGCAGAAAGCTGCCATCAAAGTGATGGACGACGCCCGCCAGGAATATCTCAAGACCGGCAACGTCGCCCGCTTCCGCGCCAAGCTCGATCAGCCGGCGCGCGATCTTGCCGCAGGTCTGGCCGAATTCAATCGCACCCGCAACTCCGCCGCTGCGGGCGTCAGCCTGCAAAAGATGGGCGAAATTTATCGGCTCCAGGAAAAATATCCGGCGGCCTTCGTCTATTTTCTGACCGCGATCGCCGAAGCCGAAACCGCCGGCGACGAAAAAACGCATGCCCTGGCCTTGATCGGTCAGGGGCGTTGCGAGCTGGCAACGACGAAGGATTACAAAAGCGCCGGCGCCCATTTTCGCCAGGCGGCGGAACTGGCCGCGAAGCTGGACGATCGCGCGCCGTTCTTCAATGCGCTCTCCTGGGAGGCACAGGTCGAGGTCTTGACCGGCAACCTGGTCGGCGGTGCCGATCTCCTCGCCCGCGCTTTTGCTCTCGCGCCGCAGTTACAGGATCAATCGCTTCTCCTCTTCGCCCATCTCGACCGTGCCGATATTTTCGAAAAACTGGCGGCAAAATCGGAAGCGAGCAAAGCCTACGCCGCCCAACTGGAGAGCCTGGAAAAGGCGAAGGCCGACTACGAAGCGGCGCTACAACTGGCCCGCAAGTTTGGCTACGGCGGCATCTCGCCGCAGATCGAACAGTTCCTGCGACACCTCACGTTGCGTCGGCAAATGACGGAAACGAATCTCCGCTTTGCCAAAGTCCTCGCCCAGAGCAGTGCCTTTAACCCGAAAAAACCGGGTGACGTCCTGGCGAACGAAGAATTCGTTCCGGGCGTGGTGGAGCTGCCGGCTGGGTTGATCGGGCTTTTACAAAAGGGCGGGATGCTCGCCGGCGGCGACGCGCGCAGTTTCGTCACCCGCGGCCAGTTCGAAGCGATGCAGGGCGACGCGGAAGCTGCGCTCTCGGATTACCTGAAAGCGGCCGACGCGCTCGAGGCCGACCGGCGCAATCTGCAGGACGATCAGAGTCGGGAGCAATTCTTCAACGACAAGATCGCGTTCTATTACCCTGCGATCTCGCAGTTGCTGCAGCGCAAACGCTACGCGGAAGCGTTTGCGCTGATGGAACGTTCGCGCTCGCGGGCGATGGCCGACCTCATTTTCAGCAAGAAGCTGGCCCTCTCTCGCCCTAACGAGCAAGCGCTTTTCGGCGAAGCGCAGCGCCTCCGGGCCGAGATCGCCGCCCAGCAAAAAAAACTCTTTCACTTATCGCACTCGGCCGGATCGCGAAGCGGTCGCCGACGAGATCAAAGCGGCGGAAGAAAAAATCGCGCAACTGGAGAAAGCGGATCGCGACCTGGCGGCAAAGATGGCGGAGAAGGCTCCACGCTTGCGCCAATTGACCGTCTCGCAACCGGCTTCGCTTGAGCGCGTGCAGGAGATGCTGCGGAGCGACGGGAGCGAGATGCTCTACTACCTCGCGCTCGAAGACAGCGTCATCCTCTGGCACATCGCCGGCAACAGTCAGCATGTGCGAAGCGTTTTCCTGCCGCGAAGCGAACTGAAAACCAAGGTCGCGGCCCTGCGTGCCAGCGTCTCGAGCCGAGACGCGAAGTTCGACGAGAAATCCGCGCGCGAGTTGTTTCTCTTTCTCGTCCAACCGGCGCTCGGCTGGATCAAGAGTTCGCACTTGATTCTCGTCCCCCACGCCGAGATGAACGACCTCCCGTTCGCCGCCCTCCTTGCGCCCTCCGGCAAATCGTTAGGCGAAATGTTCGCCCTCTCCGATGCGCCGAACGCCGGCCTTCTCCTTGAGCTGAAAAAAGGCGACGCGATCGACAAGGGGCGCCTCTTCGCCGCGGCTGACCCGGGAATTGAGGCAGCTCGCAGTGAAGTGGAGGCGGTCGCGGCCTTTTATCCGGAGCGAAACAAAACCTTCGTCGATCCGTTGGTCGCGGAATCGGAAGTGAAAGCCGTCGCCGGTCAGTACGATGTTTTGCATCTTTCCGTGCACGGAAAATTCACTCCGCTCGAGCCGATGCTCTCCTATCTCCAACTGGGCAAAGACGCGCGCGACGATGGGCGCCTGACGGCGGCGGAAATGTTTGGGCTCTCGTTAGGCAAGACCCGTCTCGTCGTCCTCAGCGCCTGCGAAACCGGACAAGCCGAAGCGACGCCCGGCAACGAAGTCCTCGGGATGGAGCGCGCCCTCCTCTACGCCGGGGCGAATAACCTCGTTCTTTCGCAGTGGGCCGTGGATGCCGCTTCGACCGCGCTCTGGATGAAAACTTTTCACCGCGAGGCGCAGACGAAACCGCCCGCGGAGGCGGCGCGCCTCGCCCTCATCGAGACGAAAAAGAAATATCCACAGCCGTATTATTGGGCTGCCTTCCGGCTTGTCGGTCGTTAGGATGGAAAACATCAACAAGAGCCTGAGCGATTATTTCAAGGAATATGCGGGGAGCTGGGTGACGTATTCGGCCTTCGGCAGCTTCGTCCTTTATCTCCTCGGGTACCTGGTGACGCGTTTCGAGCTTACCATGCTGGGCGTGGCCCAGAATCTCGACGTCCTCGAGGAACGCTATCTTTTCGCGGGGGCGAAGTTCCTCGTTTACCTGCTCACAACCATTCCATCGCTCCTCCTTTTGCTCTTCTTGCCGGCGGTGATCGTCTGGTTGCTCGCGCGGCTCCTGCCGGCGGGCGTCCGCGCTCGCTGCGGCGCCATGCGGGCGAACACCTTTTACATCATGGGCATCGTTTTCGCCGTCGTCGTCATCCAGTTCGTCTCCCGGAAGTGTTTCGTTTTCGCCAATCTGCTTCTCGCCCGGACCCTCCCCGGCCCGGCCTGGCTACAAGCTGTGTTGCTCGACGATCAGGACCTGATCGCGCCGCTTTTTTTCGCCGGCCTGGTGGCGGCGACCGCTCTGATCGCTGCTTGCTTGATCGCGGGCAACAGGCGGGCCGCAGCGGGAAACTCGAGTCGTTTTCTTGCCCAGCTTCTCGCGCTTCCTGCTCGCCATCCAGGCGCTGCTCTTGCCGATCAACTACGCGATTCTCATCGCGCATAAAAGCTTCGCCCGCGTGACCAACGTCCCGCCGATGGCCGCGGGAAAAGCGTGGTTGATCTGGGAGAACAAGGATGCCCTTACGCTGTTCGTTCTGCCCGGCGCTTCGCTCGATGAGCGCGCCCTTGTCACCCTCGAAGCCAAAAACACTTACGCCACCAGCCGGATTGTTGGCTACGACCCGGTCTTGCGTATTCTTTTTGCTCCGTCCAAATGAAGACCGCCGCCACCATTCTGCTTTTCTGCCTGACGATCGCGATTTGTCAGCCGGCCTCGGCCGAGAGTCTCTGGCAAAAGATTCTCCGCATCGTCGGGATCTCCGCCACCCCGAGCCAGCAAAAGGCGCCCGGGGAAGAGATGGCGTCGGGCGGTTTTATTTGGATCGGCGACCCGCAAGCCGGGACGCGACGGAGGGTGAGAGACGATGCCGGATTTCGGTCGCCAATTTTTGCGCCTAACGACTCGACGATCGTTGCGCTCCGGACCGGTTGGCTTTGGCGGATGGAGGTCGAGACCGGCAAGGGGGGCAAGGTTCATCACTTGAGCACGGTCACAAAATTGATCGGGAAGGATCGCGACGATCCGGACAGGATTCTCGTTCTGCGGGAGGAAAACGGGAAAGAGGCGCCGGCGTTTCTCTCGCTCAAAAGCGGACAACTGACCGACATTCCTTACGACGCCCAATCTTCTGCGGATCGCGCCCTGCTCAACCATCTCAAAGGCTGGGAACGCGACTATGGAAAGGTGTCGGTTTATCCCAGGGAGCAACGACGGGAAAGCATCGTCGGCCCGGTGGAATGGCAGGACGTCTTTTACAAAAAGGACGACGCCGAGCCGGTCAACGTCAGCCGCTGCGATGGCGACAATTGCGGGCAACCGTCCCTCTCGAGCGACGGTACGAAAGTCGTTTACGTGAGGACAGCGCGGTAGCGCGCGGATCGGCGCCTACTTCACGCGCACGTTTTTGCGCATGAAAGTGGGGACGTCGAGATCCTGGCCTTCCACGATCGTCGGCTCGCTCTTTTCGAAACGGCCGCGCGTGACCGGCTCGAACTGCATCACTTCCTGGCGCGCGTGCACGTACTTGTCTTTTTTCGCGGGCGGCGGTTTGGCGGGTTCGGGCGCGGGCGTGATCAGTTCGGGTGCGGGCGCCGGTTCTTTCTTCTTCCGGACGGGCGATGGCGAAACGGCCTCGGCCGCCGGCAACGCAACTTCCAATTCTTCGGGGGTGTCGTTAGGCGTTTCCAGCACGGGCGATTCGGTTGGCAGAGACTCCACGACTTCCGGCACGACCGGTTCGATCGCGGCCGGCGGCGGCTCGACCACCACCTCGCGCCGCGGGGCCGTCCGCATCGGGGGCGCGGAGGTCGCCGGGCCATTCCCCGCGAGCGAGCTGACCAGGGTCACGCTCATCCGGTTTCCCATTTTCCCGTCGACCGAGGTGCCGAAAAGAATCTGGGTGTGGTCTTCCACGTGGCGGTTGAGTTCCTGCATCACGATTTCGACCTCGGTCAGGGTCATGCCGGGGCCACCCGAGATTTGCACGAGGACGGCCTGGGCATCGGTCAGCATTTTGCCCCGGTTCATGAGCGGATTCTTGAGGGCGAGGGCGAGGGCTTCGTGGGCCCGATTGTCGCTGTCGGATTCGCCATAGCCGAAGAGGCAACGGCTGTTCTGGCTGCGCAGGGCGGCGAGCAATTCGTCGAATCCGATCCGGATCAGGCCTGGTCGCCTAACGACGTTGACGATCGCGCGCACACTCTGGCTGATGGTGGTATCGGCGACGGCGAAGGCCTGGTGAATCCCGGCTTTCGGCAAAACGATGTCGCCCAGCCGGTCGTTCTCGAAACAGACGACGGCGTCGGCCACCCGTTGCAGTTCCTGCAATGCTTCCATCGCCTGGGCGGTGCGGCGTTTGCCTTCGAAGCCGAAGGGAAGAGTGGCAAAGGCCACGACCAGGGCACCGGTCTCGTGCGCCAGCTGCGCGACGAAGGGCGCCGCGCCTGATCCGGTGCCGCCGCCGAGTCCCGCGCAGACGAAAATCATCCGCGCGCCCTGCAGCGCTTCGCGCAGTTCGTCGGCCGATTCCCTGGCGGCGTGGTAACCCAGTTCCGGATCGCCCCCGGCCCCAAGGCCGCGCGTGACATCGCGACCGATCTGGACTTTGCGGGTCGCAATCGAACTGGCGAGCGATTGCACGTCGGTGTTAACGACGATCATCTCGGCGTTCTCCATCCCGTCGAGCACGATGCGGTCGAGCGCATTCGCGCCCGCGCCTCCTACTCCGACGATTTTGATCGCGCGATCGTCTTCCTTTTTTTCCGGCAGGCTGTAGTTGCGGCTGAGTTGGATCATAGGTTTGGTGGTTCGTTAGGGAAGCGGAAGGTAACTCAGGCGTCTCGCCTGATGCGTCGGGCAGGCGTCTCGCCTGCTGGCTGGTTCGTGGCGGCGGGCGAGACGCCCGCTCGACTCGTCAGGCGGGACGCCTGAGTTACGAGTCTTGGTCGTGCTATTCATTGGCTCTTTCATCGCATTCCCTGAAATAATCTCCCGAAGATCCGACCGAGACCGCTCCGGCGCGGGCGATCGCGCCTGCACCGCCTGCGCATACTTGATCAGCCCGATGGCGGCTGAGAACTGCGGGTTTTCGACCGCGCTCGTCAGGCCGGACATGGTCCGCGCGTGCGAAGTGCGGGCCGGAATGCCGAAGACTTCCTCGGCCAGGTTGTCGATCCCGTTGAGCTGGCTGCAGCCGCCGGTGAGGAAAATGCCTTCGCCGAGATAATTGAGAAACGGTTCGTCTTCCAGCCGGCGCTTCATCAGTTCGAAAGTCTCGCGCAGGCGCATGTGGATGATGGTGTTCAGCGTCTCGCGCTCCACTTCCTTGCCCGGCGAAGCCGGAATCATCCTTCAGCAGGACTGTTTCACCCGGGAGACAATTGCCGAGGACCGTGCTCCCTTCCTCGATCTTGAGTTTTTCCGCGCGCGTCATCGGGATGCGCAGGCCCATCGAGATGTCGTTCGTGATGTGATCGCCCCCGACCGCGAGGACGCCGCTCTGCTTCACCGCTCCGTCGACGTAAAGGACGTAATCAGTCGTCCCGCCGCCGATATCGATGACGAGCGCGCCGAGATTTTTCTGATGCTGGGTGAGGACGACCTGGGCGGCGGCAAAGGGCGTGAAGACGACGTCCTCGACGTCGAGGGGCAATTCCTTCACGCACCGGATCGAGTTTTGAATCCGGTTTCGCACTCCGTGGATGATGTGAAAATCGGCCTCCAGCCTTTGGCCCAGCATTCCCACCGGGCTGAGGACGCCGTCCTGCCCATCGACGTGATAAGTCTGAATGAGCGAATGGAGGAAGGCGTTCTGCGCCGGAATGCTGACTTCGCGGGCGTTGATCCGCACGTCCTCGACATCCTGCTCGTCGATCTCGTCACGATCCTCCGGGAGCATGACGCAGCCGCGATTGTTGAAGCTCTGGATGTGGGCGCCGGTGATGCCGACGTAGACGCTGCGAATCATGATGTCGCTCTTCTCTTCGGCATCGACGACCGCTTCCTGGACGCATTTCATCGCCGTCTCGAAATCGACGATCTCGCCTTTGCGCACCCCGCGCGACGGCGCCTGGCCGACCCCGAGAATTTTGATCGTGCCGTCGGGTTTTCCTTCGCCGACCACGACACAAATTTTCGAGGTTCCGATTTCGAGACCGACCATCAAGTTGCTGCTAGCCATTGTCTTTGCCTTCCTGCTTAAAACGTTGAAGTGGGATCGCCCGCCGCACCGGCAGAGACGAGGGACTGGAGTGGAATTTTTTCACGCCCGGACTGTAAGGGAGCGCTTTTCTGATCGGAATCGGGGTCGCGACCGGTTTGGCTTTGCGAATCTCCGGCTCAGCCGCGGCGGCGGATTTGTGCTCTTCCGCAGAGGATTTGGTTGCTGACCTGGCGTGGCCGGAGTCAGCGCCCCGGCTACAGGGGCCGGTTCGAGCTCGGAGATAATTTCCGAGGCGGGCCGGGCGAAGGTGACGGGGATATTGCGCTTAACGAGCAGATTGACGGTCTCGATCTGGCGTTGTGAGTCGTCGCTGTAAACCAGGAACTGCTCGAGCCGCTGCATCTGCTCGCCGAGATCGTCGAACCCGAACCTGACCTGGGTGTGATTCTTGTCCGTCACGAGCAGGCAATAGCCCTTTCGAGACATCCACTTCCCGAATCTGGAAACGGGTCTGCATGAAGCTGGTCGTGGTCAGGCGCAGGAGTTCGAGGGCGGCTTTGGCCTCGAAGGAATCGACCGCTTTGCCCGGGACGAGCGCTTCGCTCGAGCAGCCGGTGATCAAGGGAAGAGCGAGATATTCGGGGAGCAGCTTTTTCTCCTTCATCAGGATCCCGCGCGCGTCGACGAGGAAGGCGGCGTCGGAGACGAAAGGATCGACCACCGTCTTTTCGCTCGTGATCCAGGCGATCGGTTTGCGTTCCGTGATCGTGATGTCGATCTCGTTAGGCATTTTTCGCTCCACCTGGACCTCGTCGATCTGCGGGAGCTCCTGGAGCCGGTCGTGCACCCGGGCGAGGTTGACGGAAAAAATGTTCAACCCCTCGTTCAGGCCACCGACTTTCAAGACTTGATCGCGCTGTAAAGTGCCGTCGGTCTGGATCGCGATCGTGCTCAGCCGGTAATCGGGGTTGTCGAAAAAGAAGCGGCTCAGGCCCAGCCGCACGCCGTAGTAAGCGCCGGCACAGATCGCGATCGCGAGCAGGATCTTCGAAACAAAAAGCAGGATGCGGCGGTTGCGATGATGCGAGGCGCGGCGGGCCCGGACCTTGACATCGAGCAGGTGTTGCTGCTTGCGCTGACGCGAAGTGGAAAGGCGGCGGTTGCCGACGCGTGGTTGGTTCTTGTTCGGCGTCGCTCTCATTTTTTCGGAGGCCGGGCGGCAAGCGAGAGTTCGATGATGCGGGCGCACAGCTCGGGATAAGGGATGCCGGCGACGGCAGCCGCCTCGGGCAGGAGGCTGGCCTCGGTCATGCCCGGGATGGTGTTAATCTCGAGGACGAAGGGCTCGTTCCGCTCCGAGAGGATGACGTCGACCCGGGAATACACCTTCAGGCCTAACGACTCGCAGGCGAGGAGGGCGAGATCCTGGATTTTGCCTGTCAGGTCGCCCGGAATCTGCGCCGGGCAGAGATGCTCTGCGCCTCCCCCGCCCTGCGGATTGAGGAAGGGATACTTGTTGTTGAAATCGTAGAAGCCGCTCTTGGGAATGATCTCGAGAACGGGAAGCGCAAGTTCGCCGAGCACGCCGATCGTCAGCTCGCGGCCGGGAATGAACTGCTCGATCAAAAACTCGTTGTCGTACCTGGCGACCTCGCTCAGGGCTGGGGCAACCTCACTTTGCTCTTTGACGATGTAAACGCCGACGGTCGAGCCCTGACGGGGCGCCTTGATGACGTAGGGAAGCGGGAGGGTTGGTTCCTGACCAACCCGGATGATTTCCCAATGCGGAGTGCTGACGCCGTGTTCGGTGAATTTTTGTTTCGAAGAGACTTTGTCGAAAGCGAGCCAACTTCCGGTGACGCCTTCGCCGGTATAAGTGACGCCGCGGTCTTCGAGAATCTGCTGCACCTGGCCGTCCTCGCCGAAGGTGCCGTGGATGGCGATGAAGGCGATTTCGGTGTCGTTAGGCAAAGTGAAGTCGGCGTCGCGGACGTCGACTTCGGTGACGTCTGCGCCTAACGAACGGAGCGCCTTCGCCACCCCCGCGCCGGTCGCGAGCGAGACCTCGCGTTCGGAGCCGGGGCCGCCTTTCAGGACGGCGATGTGTTTTCCAGTGAGCGTGATCATTCTGATCTTCGGGTAGCGCACGCGTTCCGCGTGCTGGTCGCGGCATTTTGCCGCGACGAACTTTTCGAGAAATTCGGAAACTGCTCTTGGCGACGACAGGCAAGGGAAAGTTCGTCGCGGTGGAACACCGCGACCAGCACGCCAGAGGCGTGCGCTACCCAGACAATCTGCGCATCGCCCCTCACTCTTGCTCCCCCACGATTTGCACTTCGGTTTCCAATTCGATCCCGCGCTTTTCCCGCGCGCTTTGCCTGGATCTTGCCGATCAATTCCAACACGTCGCCCGCCGTCGCGGCGCCTTCATTGACGATGAAGTTGCCGTGGACTTCCGAGACCCGGGCGTCGCCCACCCGCAAATTTTTCAATCCCAGCTCGTCGACCAGTTTCCCCGCCGGGCAGGCCGCCGGATTTTTGAAAATGCAGCCGGCGCTTTTCGCCGCCGGCTGCGTCGTGCGCCGCTTCTCCTGCGATTCTTCCAATCGCCTAACGATCTCTTTCTCCGTCGATTTTTCCCCGCGAAAAACCGCGGAGACGGCGAAGTTCTCATCCAGCGAAGGAACATGCCGGTAATGCACTTCCATTTCCGCCGGCGTTTTCTCGTGCGCGACGCCCTCGCGATCGAGGTAACGCACCCGCGCCACCTGATCAAAAGTCTGGACCGCCCATCGCGCCCGCATTCATCCGCAGCGCGCCACCGACCGCGCCCGGAATTCCTTCCATCCACTCAAACCCTCCGATCCCGGCGGCCTTTCCGGCGTAGGCGATCTGTTTCAATTTTGCGCCCACCCCGGCGGTCACTTCCAGCCCGGAAACTTCGACTTTGTCGAACTCGCCCCCGCTCGGATGCACCACGACCCCTCGAATGCCACCCTCGCGCACGAGCAAATTGGAACCCCGGCCGATGACAAAAAGTGGGAGATTTTCGCGGCGACAAAACCGGATCAATTTCGCAAAAGCCTCTTCGGTTCTCGGCTCGACCCAGAACTGCGCCGGGCCGCCCACCCGCAGGGTGGTATGTTTGGCGAGCGGCTCGGAGAGCCTGACTTCGCCTTCCGGGCCGACGATTTCGTTCAATCGTTCCGCGATAACCAACTCGGCCGCGAGCCGGGCCAACTGCTCATGCACATTGCCGGCGCCGAGACTGAGGACGAGGTCGCCTTCCGCGATCATCCGGCCCAAATCGCCATGCAAGCGGTCGAGGCGCGGCTGATACGAAACCGCGCGATGACCATGCTGCAAAATCGCGTCGGCAATCGTCTGGCCCGTGATCCCGGGCAGGGCGGTCTCGCTCGCGGCGTAAACATCGGTAATGACGACATGATCCGCGTCGTCGAAGGCCCCGCCAAATTCGCGCTGCAACGCCTTGGTCCGTGAATAACGATGGGGCTGGAACATGGTCAGGACGCGTTTGCGCCCGGCCGAGCGCGCGGTCGCGAGGGTGGCGCGGATTTCGGTCGGATGATGCGCGTAGTCGTCGACGAGGAGAAACCGCTCGCTCTGATATTTGATCTCGAAGCGGCGGCGGGCATGACGAAATGTGCCTAACGATTTGGCGATCTTCTCAAAAGACACGCCCAATTCCGTGGCCAGCGCGATGACCCCGAGCGCGTTGCTCACGTTGTGTCTGCCGGGCACGTTCAGAGTGGCATCGCCCAGCTTTTCTGCGCCGCGCTGCACGCAAAAGGTCGCGGCGAAATCATGCAGCTCGAGCCCGGTCGCCCGATAGCGCGCGCCCTCGCCAAAACCGTAGGAGATGTTCGGCGAATGCCTCGCGCAGATTCTGGTGGCGTGCGGATCGTCGGCGCAGAAGAAGACCGTGCCGCTTGTCTGGTCGAGCAGTTTCGCGAAAACCTCCTCAATCGCCGCCAGGTCCTTGTAGAAGTCGAGATGCTCTTCCTCGATGTTGAGCACGAGCGCGTGCTCGGGATGGAAAAGCTGCAGCGTGCCGTCGCTCTCGTCGCCTTCCGCGACGAAATATTCGCCCCGCGGATCCCAGTGCGCGTTGCTCCCGAGAATCGGAATTTCCGCCCCGACATAATGCGACGGATGCAACCCGCCGCCGCGCAAAACATGAGCCGCCATCGCCGCGGTCGTGGTCTTGCCGTGCATCCCGGCGATGATGATCCCGCGTTTTCCCAGCATGATGGCGGCGAGCGCTTCCGCGCGCCGGATGGTCGGGACGTGGCGCGCCCGCGCGTCGACCAGGATCGGATTGTCGTCCTTGATCGCGGAGGAAAAAATCACCAGCTCCGCGTCGGCCGCGTCGGCCGCGTTATGCGGGGAAAAACAGCGCAGGCCAAGCTGTTGCAGCCGCTCGGTTTCGAGGGTGCGCGCCTTGTCCGACCCGCGGACATCGTGGCCGAGCTGGACGAGGAGGGCGGCGATCCCGCTCATCCCGCTCCCGGCGACCCCGATCAGGTGAATGGCGTGCGGCTCCTCGGTGAAAAATTTTTGCAGGTCAGGCAGCGACGGCGTCATTGGGATGACTGTATCTTTCCATCGTTTCGGCGACCAGACTGGCCGCGTTTTTCGGCGCCAGACTTTCGGCCCGCTCCGCCATGGCGCGAAGGTTGGCTGGGTCGTCCAACAACGCGCGAATCTTGTTCCCGAGAAGATCGCCCGCCAGGTCCGACTCCTTGAAAAGGACCGCGGCCTTTGCCCTAACGAAGACCTCGGCATTGCGCGTTTGATGATCGTCCGCCGCGTAGGGATAGGGAACGAGGACGGCGGGAAGGGCGAAAGCCGCCAGCTCGGCCAGACTGGCCGCACCGGCGCGCGCCACCGCCAGATCGGCCGCGCTGTAGACTTCCTCCATCCGATGATGAAAGGCGGCGACATGCGCCGGGATGTTTTCGCGCCGGTAATTATCCTCCAGCAAGCGGGCATCGCGGCTCCCAGTGAGATGAATGACCTGGAGCGAAAGCTCCTGGAGGATGGGCATCGCCTTGATCAATGCCTGGTTGATCCCGCTCGCGCCCTGGCTCCCGCCCATGACAAGCAAAGTCGGAACATCCGGCCGCAGCCCGAGCTTTTCCCGGGCCGCGCCGCGCTCCATCCGCTCCAGGGTGGAACGGATCGGCGTGCCCGTGAATTCGGTTGTCGCGTTGGGGAAAAACGCGGCGCATTCCCTGAAACCGAGGAGGACGGCGCGAACGAAGCGCGCGGTGTGACGGTTGGCCTTGCCGGGATAGGCGTTCGACTCGTGGATGAACGTCGGGATCCCGCGCAGGCGCCCGGCAATGACCGGCGCGGTCGAGGTGAATCCGCCCATCCCGAGGACGACGTGGGGATTGAACCGGCGAAAGATCGCGCGACAAACCGAGATGCTCTGATTGAACCGCCTAACGAAAGCCAGAATGGCGGGAGAAAAGGGCGAAGGGAGGGCGACGGTGGGCAATTTCTCGACCTGAAAATCGATCTCCCGGCCCTCGACCGCGAGGGTATCGATCTCTTTTTCGGAAATAAAGATCAGCACCTCGTGCCCGCGCTCGCGCAGCTTTTCCGCCACCGCCAGCCCGGGGAAGAGATGTCCGCCCGTTCCTCCACATGCGATCACGGCGTTCATGCGATTGCGGGTTGGGTCGGAGGCGCGAGGTAACGCCTCCATTGCCTGGTAGAGCGAGACTCTGTCGAGCTGGGCGAGGACGTCGCGCGCGGAGCGAGCCCACACCCCCGGCTCGACGGAGTCTCGCCCCACCAGGTTTGCCTGAGAAATTGGAGGTCCATTTTCAGATTCGCGGGGTGACTCGGACCCGCATCGCCATTTGTTTCCTCGGCCCGGGTTCGAGCACGCCCTGTCGGTAGATATTCAAGAGAAGCCCAACCGCAAAAAGTGCCACCACCAGATTGGAGCCGCCGTAGCTGACGAACGGCAGCGGCAGACCTTTGTTCGGCAAAAGCGAGGTCACCACCCCGATGTTGATCGCGGCCTGGAAAGCGATGAGGGAGACCACGCCACTGGCGAGGAGGAGGCCGAAGCGATCGCGGGCATGGAGGGCGATCGTCATTCCACAGATGATGATGACGACGAAAAGAAAAACGACGAGCAGGCTGAAACGCAGCCCCAGTTCCTCGCCCACGATCGGAAAAATGAAATCGGTGTGCGCGTAGGGCAGGTAGGACATCTTTTGCCGGCCGTTGCCGAGGCCGAGGCCGTCGATCCCGCCGCTCCCCCAGGCGATGAGGGCCTGCATCTGCTGCAGGCCGGCGGTCAGCTTGTATTGCTCGGGATGAAGGAAGGCGAGGAGGCGGCCGTTGCGTTCCGCGATGTGGGTGGCGAGGTAAAGAATGGCCCCCGCCCCGCCTAACGACAGAGTGCCGAGGAGGGCGAGATTCGTCCCGGCGACAAACATGACGACGAAAGTGGTGGCGCCGATCAAAACGGTCGTCCCGAGATCGACCTCGGTAATGATGAGAGCGATGAGCAGACTAACGATCGCCATGGGAAGAACGAACCCGCGCCAGAGCTGTTTGCTTTCGCTCTCATAACGCGAGAACCACCAGGCGAGGAAGAAGACAGCCGCGATCTTGGCAAACTCCGAGGGCTGACAGGTGATGGAGTGAAACTGCAGCCAGCGCCAGGAACCATTGATCTTGTGCCGGAAAGGCGGGAGAAAGCAAAGGGTCAGCCCGACGAGCGCGAGCCCGAACCAGACATACCAGGTGCGCTGCCAGAAATGGTAATCGACCAGCGCGGCGATGGTGCAGGCGACCAAACCAATCCCGAGCCAGATCGCGTGCTTGCGGACATAAAAGTAAACGTCGCCGTGGCTGTCCCGCGCGAACGCGCCGGTGCTGAAAAGGATCACGATCCCGATGGCGAGCAGACCCAGAACAGCCAAAAACAGGATGTAGGCGCTTTTGCGGTGCATCAGTCGTGTTCGTTAGGCCAGGTCAGAATCTTCGTGCTCCCCTCACCCCAACCCTCTCCCCACAGGGGCGAGGAGGAAGAAGGCGCGCAGCGGTGCGACGGCGGCAGCGGGGAGTTCATCGTTTTCTTGCTCTTGGGCTGCGTGTTTACCGGCGGGTTTGATTTTGCGAGTAGCGGTCTCTTCTCCCGGGGGGAGAAGGTTAGGATGAGGGCGCCCGGGTGGCTGCCCCCTTCGCTGACAACAAAGGTCTCCACTCCCATTCTCGTTAGTCCGATTTGTGTTTGGAACTCTCCTCGCGTTTCGGGATGTGGAGCTTTTGCCCGATCTGCAATCTCCTCGGGTCATCGATCTGGTTGAGCTCGAGGAGCGCGTCGTAGTTGACGTGGAAATGACGCGCGATCGTGACCGGGTTATCCCCTTTCACCACGACGTAGATCTCGCCGGAATCTGGAATGGCGGGCGTCGTGATGACCGTTTTGGAGTGCTCGGCGGTTTTCGCCGGCGCCTTCGTTTCCGTTTTGGCCGCGACCTTCGTCATTTCGTTAGGCGAAGCCGCTTTCGGTTTCTCGGTTGCGGCCGAGACCACCGCGGTTTCCGGCTGGCTTTCGGTCGCGGGCGCGGCCGTTTCCACCGGGCCGGGGGTCAGGGCCTCGCGGGTTTTGATCGTGTTGAAGGCGATAATGCCGGCGACCGCCACGATGTGGAGGACGAGGACGATGAGGAGGGCGCGCGACAATTTCATGTTCGGCTCCGACATCTGCTCGTAATCCATGGCCTCGGGCATTCCGAGGCCGCGGGAACGGCGCGCGGTCGAAGCGCTGAGTTTTTTTCGTTTCAGGATGGTGGGCATTTTCATAGTCGGGTTTCGGGTAGGCCGCGCACGAGGGCGCGGAATTGGTCGCCGCGATCGGCGTAGCTTTTAAACATGTCGAAGGAGGAAGTGCCGGGAGAAAAGAGAACGGTCTCGCCGGTCTGCGCGATGGCCTGGGCGCGCTCGACCGCTTCGCCTAACGACGGCGCCAGCTCGCATTCCGTCGCCTCCCGCCAGTCGTGCGCGACGCGCTCCGCGATCTCGCCGATCAGGACCGCACGCCGCACCTTTTGCCTGACGAGCGGGGCGATGGAATCGAAGGCGAACCCCTTGTCCTTGCCCCCGGCGATGAGGACGATCGGTTTGGTCGCGCTGAGGAGGGCTTTTTCGAGAGCGTCGAGGTTGGTCGCTTTCGAATCGTTGACGTAATCGACTCCGCCGATCGTGCGGATGAGCTCGAGACGATGAAGCTGGGCGCGATAAGCGCAGAGCGGCGGCACCATCTGCTCGAAGGAAAGCCCGCGGGCCTGTCCAACGGCGAGCGCCGCCATCATGTTCTCGGCGTTATGCGGCCCGCGCAGTTGCGCTTCGGCGAGGTTGAGGATCGGCTGCTGGCGATATTGGATCCAGCCGTCGCCTAACGAAAAGTCGCCCGCGTTTGTCCAGGCGCTGAAGGTGGTGACGCGGGCCTTCAATTCCGGCAGAGATTCGGCCGCGTTGATGACCGCGGTGTCGTCAGGCGTTTGGTTTTCGAAGATGCGCAGCTTGGCTTCGCGATATTCGCGGATCGAGCGGTAACGATCGAGATGATCGGGCGCGAAGTTGAGCCAGACGCTGATCTCGGGATGAAACTCGCGGATCGTTTCGAGCTGAAACGAGCTGACCTCTACGGTCAGGACGGCGAGGTCGTCGCTTTCCCGCGCCGCTTCGACGAGCGGTTTGCCAATGTTGCCGCAGGCGATGGTGCGCTGGCCGCAGGCGTTCAGCATCTGCGAGATCAACTCCGTGGTGGTCGTCTTGCCGTTCGTGCCGGTGATGCCGATGACCGGCACTTTGCAAAACTGCCAGCCAAGCTCCAGCTCGCCGATCGCCGGGATGTTCTTGCGCGAAAAATTGCGGGCCAATGCCAGCTCGGGATCGATCCCCGGGCTGTAAACGCCGAGGTCGTACACCGTCGGATCTTCCTCGGCCAGCGGACCGCAAAGGAGGTAAATGCCTTTGGCGCGCAACGGCTCGAGCCCGGCCAGCTTTTCCTCCGGCGCGCTGTCGAGCATCGTGACCTTCGCGCCTTCCTCGGCGAGCAGAAGCGCGGCGGCTTTTCCGCTCCGGCCGGCGCCGAGGACCGCGACGTTTTTGTTTTTGTAATCGGGCGTCATCGGGACTTGTAGACGTTTCGCTGTGCGAAACGCGGGGGTGATTTCCTTTGCTCGTCGGCGATTGGAGCCCTGGCTCGCGTTTCGCACAGCGAAACGTCTACAGCGCGTGGCGCAAAAATGGGCATGAGACGAATCATCGCAGTTTCAAGGTGGCCAGGCCCAGGAGGGCGAAGATGATGGAGAGAATCCAAAACCGGACGATGACGGTGTTCTCCTTCCAGCCGCTGAGTTCGAAGTGATGATGGATGGGCGACATGGCGAAGAGCCGTTTGCCGGTCAGCTTGAAACTCAAGACCTGGAGGATGACGGAGACGGCTTCGATCACGAAGACGCCGCCTACGACCGCGAGGAGCAGCTCCTGTTTACAACAAATCGCAACCACCCCGATCGCGCCCCCAATCGCGAGCGAACCGGTATCGCCCATGAAGACTTTGGCCGGATGGCAGTTGAACCAGAGAAAGCCGAGCCCGGCGCCGACGAGCGCGGCGCAGAAAACCGCCAGCTCACCGGAGTAGGGATAAAACGGGACCTGCAAATATTGGGCGATGCGAAAATTACCCGCCGCGTAAGTGAGGAGGGCGTAGGCAAACGCGACCGTGATCGTGCAACCGATCGCGAGGCCGTCGAGACCGTCGGTCAGGTTGACCGCGTTCGAGGCGCCGACAATGATGAGCGCGAAAAAGAAAAACGTGAACACGCCCATGTTCACGATCACGGGCAATTTGTAGAAGGGCAGGTAAAGCGAGCGCGCCTGCACTTCGATGAGGGGATTGAGGAGAAAAAAGGCGGTCACGATGCCGGCAAGCAAAATTTGGAAAACGAGCTTGAGCCGCCCGCTGATCCCGTCGGACTTCTTTTTCGCGACCTTCAGGTAATCGTCGACGAAGCCGAGAACACCGAGGTAGACCATGGAGAAGAGGGCGAGCCAGACGAACGGGTTGTCGGGCCGGGCCCAGAGGAAGGAAGCGAGCACGACCGAGCCGATAACGAGCACGCCACCCATGGTCGGCGTGCCCTGCTTTCCGCCGTGGAGGGCGGCGAGCTGGCGGACCTCGGAGGCGCTGCGGATCGGTTGCCCAATCTTGAGCGAGATCAGTCTGCGGATGATGTAATTGCCGAAGAGAAGCGAGATGGCGAAGGCGGTGATGGCAGCGAGGACGGCGCGAAAGGTGACGTAGTAGAAAACATTGAAGCCTTTGAACTGCTCGGTCAGGCGATGCAGATAAAACATCATGACGCGCAGCGGCTTTCCATCTGGCGTTTGGCGAATTCCTCCAGGACACGCTCGGTGCGGGCGGAACGACTCCCCTTGACGAGGACGAGATCGCCCGGGCGCGCGCTCTCGCCCAGGAGGTCGGCCGCTTCCTCCGCCGACGCGACGACGCTGCTCTTGGTCAGGCCGCCGGCTTCTGCGCCGGCCGCGATCTCGGCCGCGCCCGGGCCGAGCGCGATGAGGCGGTTGATGCCTAACGATGCCGCGACGGCACCGACTTCGTGATGGCCCCGTTTGGCTTCGGCTCCGAGTTCCAACATCTGCCCGAGAACGGCGATGCGCTGGCCGTCGGTCTCGAGCTCCGCCAGGGTGTGGAGGGCGGCTTTGGTCGAGTCGGGATTGGCGTTGTAGCTGTCGTCGATGAACTGCACGCCATGGATCGTCTTGATCTGAAGGCGGGCCTTGGTGAGGGGAGCGGCCGCCAGACCGACGGCGCAATCCTCGAGCGAGACGCCGAAGACGCGACCGGCGGCGACGGCGAGGAGAGCGTTTTGCACCATGTGCATCCCGGGCACGGGCAGAACCGCGTGACAGAGGTGCGCGCCTTCCAGGATGGAGAACTCGGCGCCGCTCGCCGTCTGTGCGATGTCGCGTGCCTGCACCTCGCCTTGCTCGATGCCGGCGAACATCACCCGCCCGTGCGTCCGTTGCGCGATCGTCTGGGCAAATTCGTCGGCGCTATTCAGAATGAGGGTGCCGTTCGGGCCTAACGACGCCGCAAGATCGCCTTTTTCCTGCGCGATCGCTTCGCGCGAGCCCATGAATTCGATGTGAGCGACGCCGATGTTCGTGATGATGGCCACATCCGGTTGCGCGAGCTGAGCGAGCGGCGCGATCTCGCCCGGATGATTCATCCCGATCTCCCAGACGGCGATTTCATCCGCCGCTCCGGCTTCGAGCATGGTGCGGGGCAAACCGACGTGATTGTTGAAGTTGCCCTCGGTTTTCGTGACTCGAAAACGGCGGGCCAAAACCGAGGCGGTGAAATCCTTCGTGCTCGTCTTGCCATTGCTGCCGGTGATGGCGACGACTTTCAGGCCTAACGATCGGCGGTAGCGGGTCGCGATTTGCTGGTAGGCGGCGAGAGCGTCGGCGACGCGGAGGAGGGCGAAATCGGGCGGGGTTTTCCCGCCCCAGTTCTGCTCCACGATGGCGCCGACCGCGCCGTGGACGAAGGCGTCGTTGACGAATTTGTGGCCATCGAAATTTTCCCCCGGGAGCGCGACGAAAAGGTCACCGGGGCGGGTCGTGCGCGAGTCGGTGCTGAGATGCGTGATCAGCGTCTCGGGATGACCGTTTTGCCGAACGGCTCCGGCGAACTGCGCGATCTGATCGATGGAAAGCGGATCCATGGTCTAACTCTGGGTAGCGCACGCCTCTGGCGTGCTGGTCGCGCTGTTCCAGCGCGACGAACTTTTTCTGAATCCAGAATCTGGAAAACAAGTTCCGAGCGTTGCGGAAAGTTCGCGACGGTGAAACAACGTCGCCAGCACGCAGAATGCGTGCGCTACCCGGAGCCTGGCTTCACCATTTGTCGTCAGTTTCATCACTTAAAATTCCAAGGGTCGGTTTTCGAGAGCGCGGAGCGCCATTTGGCGGTCGTCGAACGGGATCGTGTGGTCGGCAAATTCCTGGTAGGTCTCGTGGCCCTTGCCGGCGATGAGGATAATGTCGCGCGGCTGAGCGAGGGCGATGGCGCGGGTGATCGCTTCGGCGCGGTCGGGCACGGTTTCGAAATTGCTCGAGCGAAATCCCTTTTTCACGTCGTCGATGATGGCGAGCGGATCTTCCTTTCGCGGATTATCGGAGGTGATGATGCTGTAATCGGCGTTCTGATCGGCCACCCGGCCCATCAGCGGGCGCTTCTGTTTGTCGCGGTCGCCGCCCGCACCGAAGACGACGATGAGCCGACGCGGACTGATCTCGCGCAAGGTCTTGAGGACGTTGAGAAGGGCGTCGGGCGTATGCGCGTAATCGACAAAAACCTGGAACTGGCGTTTCGCCGGCACCGCCTCGAGGCGGCCGGGGACCTGGGGTGACTTGGCGAGACTGAGAACCGCCTCACGCAAACCGATGCCTAACGAGTTGGCGGCGGCGAGGGCGGCCATCGCATTCGAGACGTTGAAGCGCCCGATGAGCGGGAGGCGCACGAGATAGATCTTGCCGCGGGCATCGAGCTGGAAAGAGGTGCCACTGAACTCGGCGCGATAATTCGAGGCCCGAAAATCAGCCCGCGCGCTCAACCCGTAGGTGACGACCGGGACATCGTCGCCGAGGCGTTTCACCAGCTGCTCGCCGTAACGATCGTCAATATTGATCACCGCGCTCGCCTCCTTCTTGTTAGGCTGTTTCGTTAGGCCGGTGAAAAGCTGCGCCTTGGCCTCGAAGTAGTTTTCCATCGTTTGATGAAAATCGAGATGGTCCTGGGTGAGGTTGGTGAAGACGGCCACGTCCCATTCCAGGCCGCGGGTCCGCTCCTGGGCGAGCGCGTGCGAGGAAACTTCCATGACCGCTGCCTTGCAGCCCGCGCCCGCCATTTGCGCGAGCAATTCCTGGAGATCGAGCGACTCCGGCGTCGTCCGGGTGGCGGGCAAAACCCGCTCGCCAATTTCGTAGCGCACGGTGCCGATGAGGCCGCTGCGCAGCCCGGCGGCTTCGCAAATGTGCTTGAGGAGAAAGGTGGTCGTCGTCTTGCCGTTCGTCCCGGTGACGCCGGCCATCTTCAGCCGGAGCGCCGGCTTTTGGTAAAAGGTGAACGCGAGATCCGCCAGGGCAACGCGGCTATCCGCCACCACGAGGGAGGTCGCACGAGAATGCGACTCCGGGCGTTCCACCACGATCGCCGACGCGCCTCTCTCGATCGCCTGTTCGGTGAATTTGTGGCCATCAAAATGCGCCCCGCGGACGGCGACGTAGAGCCCGTTCTTCTGCACCCGGCGCGAATCGTAGAAGATGCCGTCGACTTCGCGATCGAGTGGGCCGAGGACCTCTCGCACTGGAATGCTTTCTGCGAGGATTTTGAGCTGCATGAGGCGTGAACACGCGAGGCGCGGCGACTTAGCGATGGGCATTAGTTAAGGCGACTCGTCCGGCCGTGGCTTCCGTTTCAATTTCCTCATGCGGCTCAAGATCGAGGTAGCGCGCCGCCTGCTCCGCGACGCGCGAAAAAATGGGTCCGGCGATCGTGCCGCCGTAGTTCAGGTTCGGGTCCTTGGGGTGGGCGTCGTCGAGCACGACGAGACCGACGAAAGCGGGATTCTCCGAAGGCAGGAATCCGCTGAAGGAGACGACGTATTTGTCCTTCTCGTAGCCGCCGCCGGGGGCGGCCTTTTGGGCGGTGCCGGTTTTGCCCGAGATGATGAAACCGGGGACGGCGGCTTCGGCGGCAGTGCCACGTTTGGTCGCAACGCCGCGCAGAGCGAACGCGATTTTGGAAGCGGTTTCGGGGGAGATGACTTGCCTGACCTCGGTCGGTTTCAGAACGCTGAGCGCTTTTCCGTGGTCGTCGATGATCGATTTCACAATCCGCGGTTGGACGAGTTTGCCGCCGTTGGCGATCGTCGACATGGCGACGATCATTTGCAGCGGCGTGACGCCGACTTCCTGGCCCATCGGGATGCGGGTGATGGAGATTTTGCTCCAGCTC
The DNA here is from genome assembly GCA_963772915.1 of uncultured Verrucomicrobiae bacterium. Taxonomy (GTDB): domain Bacteria; phylum Verrucomicrobiota; class Verrucomicrobiia; order Chthoniobacterales; family UBA10450; genus Palsa-1392. Next base: position 1,169,545 of record CAVYZI010000007.1, on the reverse strand, counting down.
CTCGGCGGATGGACCATGCCGCCAATCTCGCCCGGCAATTCAATCCCGGTGCGATCGCCGAAACCGAAGTCGCGGATGTATTCGTAAAACTTCTGCTCGCCGAGCATGACCGCCATCTTGGCCGCGCCGATGTTGCTCGAGTGGACGAGAATGTCCTGCACGCTCAGGTCGCCGTAGCCTTTGTGGCCGTGGTCGTGCAGCGGCCGGCCGCCAAAATTCCAGACGCCGTTCTCGCAGTAGATCATCGAGTCGAGCCGCACTTTCCGTTCGTTGAGAGCGGCGGCGGCGGTCACGATCTTGAAGGTCGAGCCGGGCTCCATCATGTCGGTGATGGCGCGGTTTTTTTTCTGCTCCGGCTTGGCTTCGGCGCGGAGATTGAGGTCATAGTTAGGCCGGTTGGCCATGGCGAGGATTTCGCCGGTCTGGGGCCGCATCAGGATGATGGTCGCTTTCTCCGGCCGGTATTCGCGCATCGCGTTATCGAGCTCGTTCTCGATGATGGTCTGGAGGTGGAGATCGATCGTGAGATGGACCTGGAAGCCGTTGCGCGGCTCGTGTTCCAACCCGCGGTAGAGGACGATTTCGCGACCCTGCGCATCGTGCTCGATGTAGCGATAACCGTCCTCCCCCCGCAGATATTGATCCATCGATTTCTCGACGCCCTGGATGCCGTGCTGCTGAAAATCGGTGAAGCCGACGACGTGACAAAGCATCGAGCCATTCGGATAAATCCGGACCGTGCCGCGCTCGCAACGGATTCCACGGAGCCTGGCGGTCTTGAGGGCGTTCTCGAGGGCGCGGGCGTCGGCGTCCGGCACCTCGCGTTTGAGGACGATGTAGCGCCGGCCGGTGGCGATCTTTTCCGCCACGTCGTTAGGCGGGATCTGCAGCCGATCGGCCAGGAGCGGAATGAGTGCGCCCGGATCGGTAATGAGGCTGGCGTCGGCCACGACCGTGGCCACCGGGACGTTCTGGGCCAGGACTTCGTTCTGCGCGTCGTAGATCGCACCGCGCTCGGCCGGGATGACATCGCGCCCGACGTTCTTCTCCGCCGCAATCTTGGCGTAATAATCGTGCATCACCATCTGGAGATAGATCAGGCGCCAGGAAAAAATGCTGAAGAGAAAGGCGAAAAAGAGACAGATGAGCGCGCAGCGAGTCCGGCTGTTCCACTTCATTGTTCGCCTCCCTGGTTGACCACCGGCTGCACCTCATTTTCGCCCGCCGGACGGGCCGAAGAATTCAGCCTAACGATGCTCTGCTCCGTGATTGGGATCATTTTGAGGGTGCCTTCCTTCAGGCGTTGCTGGAGCGCGGTGCGAGAACTGAGGGCGGCGATCTGCACCCGGGCGTCGTCGTTCTGCGTCCGGGTGGCCTCGAGTTCCTGCTCGAGCTGGCTCCGTTGCACGCCCTGATGGTGGAGCTGGACGCTGAGGTAAACGTAGCTCAGGCCGGTCGTGGCGAGGAAGGCGGCAATGACGATCCAGCGCACCAGGGAGGGCGCATCGATGGGATTGAAATTGTTGCGCTGGCGGCGGCGATTCATCCGATCCTTTCTGCCACGCGCAGCTTGGCGCTGCGCGAACGCGGGTTGGATCTTTGTTCGACGGCGTCGGGCTCGATCGGCTTGGCCGTCACCAGGCTGAGCGAGTAGTCCGGATTCGGCCGCGGCTCGGGCCACTCCGGGCGATCGAGCCATTCCCGGCTCCGATCGCGGAAGAAATTTTTCACGATCCGATCCTCGAGAGAATGAAAGGTGATGACGGCGATGCGGCTGCCGGGCTCGAGCCGATTCGTTAGGGCGAGGAGTCCTTCCGCGAGCGCGCCAAGCTCGTCGTTCACTTCCATCCGAAGCGCCTGGAAAACCTGCGTCGCCGGATGACGGCGCCCGTGCCGGCCGACGGTTTTCTCGACCGCCTTGGCGAGGGCGAGGGTTTCGCGAATTGGCGCTTCCTTGCGCAGCTTCACGATCTGGGTCGCGATCCGGCGCGCGGCCGGCTCTTCCCCGTACTCGCGGAAAATGCGAATGAGGTCTTCTTCGGAATAGCTGTTGACGACTTCGGCCGCGGTCAATTCCCGACGCGGATCCATCCGCATATCGAGCGGCCCGTTGCGCATGAGGCTGAAACCGCGGTCGGCATTTTCCAACTGCCGCGAGGAAACGCCGAGATCGAGAATCGCGCCGCCGATCTGGGCGATGCCAAGCTCGTCGAGAACGCGGCCCGCGTCGCGGAAGTTGGCCCGGCGCAAGGTCACCCGGCTGCCGAAGTTCGTCAGGCGAGCGCCCGCGAATTCAAGCGCATCGGGATCCTGGTCGAGAGCGAGCACATCGGCGCCGGTGCGGAGAATGGCTTCGGTGTGGCCGCCGCCGCCGCAGGTACCGTCGACGATGAGCGAGCCGGGACGCGGGGCGAGCAACTCGATCGCTTCCGTGGCCAGGACCGGACGGTGATAGCTGAGATCCTCCATAGCGTGCGCCTCCTCGTCGATGAGCAGCGGCCCGGTCGCGAACCGAACCGGCCGCTCAAATAAAAACGCGTTCATTGCGACTCGTTTCTCCTAAAGTCCGACCATGCTGGCCACATGCTGATAGGTGGGATGTTCCTCGGCGTGGGCGGCTTTGCGCCGCTCCAGATTCCAAATCTCAAAACGACCGCGACCGCCGACGAGGGCGACCTCGCCTTTCAGGCCCAGTTTTTGGCAAAGATCGTCGGGCAGGAGGAGGCGGCCCTGTTTGTCGGACGAGCCGTGCTGGGCCTGGGAATGAAGCTGACGCAGATAGACGCGCGCGTCGCGCGGCGAGACCCCGGGGATATTTTCCGCCGCCGCGCCGATCCGCTCGAATTCGTTAGGCGACATGACGAGCAGACATTGCCCATTGGGATCGGGGACGAGGAGGAACTCATCGACCGCGCCGTTGCGCCGCCAACGCGAGGGGATGGTGACGCGATGTTTATCATCGATTTGGTGACGAAATTCGCCGGCAAAGAAATTTGGAGATGAAGACGGCGAAGCCATGCGCAGGAGAATTAAACCACACTAATCCACTTTCCCCCACTTTAAACCACTCCATTTTTCTGCGGTCAATAAAATAAATGCGGGTTTGCGCGCTTTTCTTGCCTTCATAAATTCCCGTCCCTGCCCATGTTTTGCAGATTCTTTCGCTTTTTCGGCCGCTCCTTCCTTTGCCTCGGCGCCGTCGCTGCCTTCGCCCAATCGGGCGACGACTCGATCCGCGTGACCGTGACGATTAATCCCGACGGCTCGAAAACCGTTTATCAGGTGGACGGTCCGAAGAAGGAGTCGGTCGCGACCACGACCGACGCGAAGGGGAAGGCGGTCGGCAAGATTATCTACAAACTCGATGACCAGGGGCGCTACGAAACTGGGCAGGTTTTCGGGCCCGATGGAAAACTGCGCTTCAAGACTGCCTACCGATACGATGGCGCCGGCCGGTTGGCGGAGGAGACGCATCTGCGAAAGGACGACGTTATTCACAACAGGATCGTCTACAGCTACGACGCCGCCGGGCATCAAACGGGTTACGCGATTTATGATGGCGCGGGGAAATTGATCGGGCGCACCACTCCGAAGAAACCAACCGAGAATCGAGCGCGGCGCTAGAGAACGACGGCGGGCACCGAAGGCCTTGTCATCCCGAGCCGCGCAGACGACGAGGGACCTCCCATCTGCAATCGCACGCGCTGTTGATCTTCGGGACAGGTACAATTGCAATTGAGAGGTCCCTCGCCGCGCTGCGCCGGCTCGGGATGACAATGCGGGGGCGGAAAGGCCGCGCGGGGAAGCGGCGCAATCATTCGATGCTCTCCAGATTTTTGTTCGTTAGGCGGGCAAGCTCTCCACTTGCCAGCGATGGCAAGTGGAGTTATCAGGTCTCCGCATGATCGATTACATCCAGAAGGGTGGTCTGCTCATGTGGCCCATCCTGGTCTGCAGCATCATCTCGATCGCCGTTTTCGCCGAACGGCTCTTTTATTTTCATCGCGCCACGATTCACGTCGGCGAATTTCTTCAGGGACTTTCCAATCTCGTGCAGCGGCGCAACTTCGCCGAAGCCCTGCACGAATGCGCCGGCACCCCCGGCCCGGTGGCGCGGGTCATCCACGCCGCCATCATCCGGCACGAAGCGCCGCGGGCCGAGCTGCGCGAGATTGTGCAGGAAGCCGGGCAGCTCGAGATGCCGAAGCTGGAGCGTTTTCTCGGCGTGCTCGCGACTCTGGCCTATCTGGCTCCGCTCATTGGTTTGTTAGGCACGGTCGCCGGCATGATCGAAGCCTTTGGCCTCGTCTCTTCCAACGGCGGCTATGCCACCGTGACCGAACTGTCGACCGGCATTTACAAGAGTCTGCTTACGACCGCCGCCGGCCTCGTCGTGGCGACGCCCACTTTTGTCGGCTACAGCTATCTCTCCTCGCGCGTTACCACCCTCATGCACGACATGGAGCGAGCCGGGATTGAAGTTGTCCACATGCTGACCGATCACGCGCCTTCAGCCGAGATCATCAGCTTTCAACAGGCGCAGGAAAAAAGCGCGGAGCGGCGTTTCGAGCGCTAGCGGCCGCGCTTCGTTCTCGGCGCCTAACGAGAAATGAAGCTATCGCGCACCACCAGCATCAGCTTCGGCTGGCTCTACGTTTTCCCCCTGCTTGACGTAGTCTTCCTTCTCATCTTTTTCTTTCTCCTCAGCTCGAGCTTTGTTCTCCAGCCGGGCATTTCGGTCACGGTCCCCTTCTCGCGTTTCACCCTCGGCCCGCAGCCCAACCAACAGATCATCAGCATCACCGGTGGACCGAATCCGACGATCTATTTGCGCGACCAAAAGGTCACGCTCGACCAGCTCGGCCCGGCCCTCGACCTAACGAAACGGGAAGGCCGCTCGGTCGTGATCAAGGCCGACCGCCTCGTTTCCTACGATCTCGTCATGGCCGTGACCAACGCTGCTCTCGAACGCGGCATTACCTCGGTCGCACTCGCCACCACCCCGCAAGAGTGAACGCATCGAGCCTCGCGCCAGAACCCGGTGCTCTGCTCTTCCGCTGGGAAAAACCGCGCCGGCGCAAGGCGGCCATCGCCGGTTTCCTGCTCGCCTCGGCCGCTTTGCACGCGCTTTGCTTTTACGTCTTCCAGGTGGTCTATCCGCCGGCCATCTCGCTCCTCCCGCCGCCGGCGCAAGTAAGCGTGATTGCGCCGACCAGTCCGGAAGCGCGCACCTTCCTCAACTGGCTCCAGGCCGAAGATCCGGCGCTCGCCTCCCGGACTCAGCGCTCACCGGACGCCCGCGCGTTTCAATTACCGAAGCTGACTCACATCCCCTCCTACGTCGCGGTGCCGCCGCGTTTGAAGGAACCTCCAGCCCGCCCGGCGGTCGAACCCGTTCCCTCCGCCATGCCGCCCGGACCGGTCCCGATCGCGCCGGCGGCAAAACCGGCGCCGCCCCTCCTCGCTCCGACCACTCTCGTTTTCTCCGGCCCGCTCGGCCAATTGCCGGTGACACACCCCAGTCTGAATTTTCGCGCCTCGCTCGATGAGGCGCCCGAGGCGGCGGCCTTTCGCGTCGCAGTCGATTCGTTAGGCGTGGTCCGTCATGTTTTCCTTAGGCAATCTTCCGGCGACACCGCGCTCGATGAGCAGGCGCGGGCTTATCTGGTCCTTTGCCGTTTCCAGCCGGCTCCTTCCCTAACGAGTAACTCCGGGCTGGCCTGGGCCACCGCCACCTTCGAATTCGGGACGGATCTCACCATGCCGGCCCCTCCGGCGGAGCGCGCGCCGTGATCCGGGTCAGCCTCGCGGCGCTGGTCACGATTTATCTGCTGCTTTTTCTTGCGGCGGTTTTTCTCCTCTGGATATTTGGCGAGTGGAATCGTCGTCGCCGTGAGCAGCGGGCGCTGCGCCACCGGCTGCGGTGTGTGATTTGCGCCTTCGAGTTCGAGGACCGAACGCCGACGCTTCTGCCGCGCTGTCCGCGCTGCGGCAGCCTGAACGAACGTTTTAAACTGGATCGAATTTAATCATGGGAATGTGGATTGGCCGAAACCGAAAAGCGCGCGTGACCTACGGCTTCGACGAGATCGCTCTCGTCCCGGGGCGCGTGACGATTAACCCGAACGAAGTCGACATCACCTGGCGCGTGCAACGCCGCGATGCCGAGCCGCTCGAGTTCAAGATCCCGATCCTGGCCAGCGCCATGGATGGCGTGGTCGACGTGCGCTTCGCGATCGCGATGGGGAAACTCGGGGGCCTCGCCGTCCTCAACCTCGAAGGCGTGCAGACCCGCTACAAAAATCCGCAGGAAGTGCTGCAGAAAATTGTCGAAGCCGACAAGGCTGACGTGACCGCGCTCCTGCAGAAAATTTACCAGGAACCGGTGCAGGAAGATTTGATCGCGGCCCGCATTCGCGAGATCAAGGACGCCGGCGTGCCGGCGGCGGTCAGCTCGATTCCGCAGCGGGCGGAAAGTTTTGGCAAGATCGCGCAGGAAGCGGGTGCAGATATTTTCGTGGTGCAAAGCACGGTCTCGACCGTGCGCCACATTTCCTCGGAGTACAAGTCGCTCGACCTCGCGAAATTTTGTCAGGAAATGCGCATCCCGGTGATCGTCGGCAACACGGTTGGCTACGAGGCCACCTTCGAGATCATGGAATGCGGGCCGGCCGCGGTCCTGATCGGTGTCGGCCCGGGCGCGGCCTGCACCTCGCGTGGGGTGCTCGGTCTGGGCGTGCCGCAGGTCACGGCGACGGTCGATTGCGCCGCGGCGCGTGACGCTTATTTCAAGAAAACCGCGCGCTACGTATCCATCATCACCGACGGCGGGATGAGCAAGGGCGGCGACGTCTGCAAAGCGCTCGCCTGCGGGGCGGACGCCGTCATGGTGGGAAGCGCGTTCGCCAAAGCGCACGAGGCGCCGGGCAGCGGCTACCACTGGGGCATGGCCACGCCGCACGCCAACCTTCCCCGCGGCACCCGGATCAAAGTCGGCGCGACCGGCTCGCTCAAACAGATTCTCTTCGGCCCGGCGGAAGTGGACGACGGCAGCCAAAACCTCGTCGGCGCCATTACCACCTGCATGGGCAACGTCGGCGCCAGCTCCCTCCCGGAGTTTCAACAGACCGAGATTATCATCGCGCCCTCGATCAAGACCGAGGGCAAGCTCTTCCAGACGGTGCAAAGCGTCGGGATGGGCACGCGTTGAGGAGAGGGTGACAAATCACCCTTGATGGGTGACAGGTAGCCGCAATTCAAATGAACCGCCGCGTCGTCATCACCGGAATGGGAGTCGTCACGCCCCTGGGCAACGATCTCGAAGTCTTTTGGAAGAACCTGCTCGAAGGTCGCAGCGGCATCGTCGACATCTCGCGCTTCGATACCACCGGCTATGATTGCCGGATCGCCGGCGAGGTGCGCGATTTCGATCCGAAAACCGCTTTCAATAACCCCAAGGAACACAAGCGGACCGATCGCTTCACTCATATGGCGATGGGCGCGACCAAGAGGGCGATGCACGATTCCGGCATCGATCTCGATAAGGTGGATCGCGACCGCTTCGGTGTGCTCGTGAGCAGCGGCATCGGCGGATTGAAAACACTCGAAGACCAGCACAGCGCGCTGGTTAACAAAGGCCCGGATCGCGTCTCCGCCTTCACCATTCCGATGCTCATCAGCAACATGGCGAGCGGGCTCATCTCGATGGAATTTGGATTGCGCGGGCCGAACCTCTGCATCGTCACCGCCTGCGCGACCTCGAACAACGCGATCGGCGAAGCCTGGCGGATCATCAAATTCGGCGACGCCGACATCTTTCTCGCGGGCGGTTCGGAATCTTCCATCATCCCGGTCGGCCTGGCGGGCTTCTCCGCCATGAAAGCGCTCAGCACGCGGAACGACGAACCGCAGCGGGCCTCGCGCCCGTTCGATCGCGACCGCGACGGATTCGTGATGGGCGAAGGCGCGGGCGTGATGGTGGTCGAGGAACTCGAACACGCCAAGGCGCGGGGCGCGAAGATCTGGTGCGAGCTGGCCGGCTACGGGCTTTCCGGCGACGCCTATCACATGACGGCCCCGCCGCCCGATGGCGAAGGAGCGGCCCGTGCCATGAAGCTGGCGCTCGACCACGCCGGCCTGAATCCGGCCGACGTCGACTACGTCAATGCCCACGCCACTTCCACCGGTCTCGGGGACATTTGCGAAACGCGCGCCATCAAATCGGTCTTCGGCGAACATGCGAAGAACGGCCTCGCCATCAGCTCGACCAAATCGATGACCGGCCATTTGTTAGGCGGAGCCGGCGCGATCGAGATGGCAGTCTGCGCGATGGCGATTCGCGACGGCAAAATCCCGCCCACGATCAACCTCGAGAATCCCGACCCGGAGTGCGATCTGGATTACACGGCCAACGTCGCCCGGGAAAAAAGCGTGCGGGTGGCGGTCAACAATTCGTTTGGCTTCGGCGGGCACAACGCGACCCTGGTCGCGACCCGGTTCACCGACTAAAGATTGGAATTGCGCCTCGGTGTTCGACTTCGGCGGCGAGGTTGACTTCGCGCCGCTTTTCTGTTGGGTTGGTTGGCGCTCGCCTCGCCGAAATGAAGCACGGCCGTTTGACCCGGCATTTGTTTATGTCTCCTCGACGCTCTCTTTCTGTTCTTATCGCTTCGGTCGCGATTTCGCTTGCCCCGCACGTTTTCGCCAAAGGTTTCATCACTGGGACGAATTACCCAAGCGGCGAGTATCCGAGCGCGGCGGCGGTGCGGGACCTGAACAACGACCAGGTGGCCGACATCGTGAGCGCCAATTCCAATGACGGCAACCTGAGCGTGTTCCTGGGCAGAGGCGACGGCACCTTTGCTCCGGCCAATACCTTCGCGGTCGGAGCCGGGGCGGTCGAGCTCGCGAGTGCCGACCTGAATGGCGACGGCCAAGCCGATCTGGCGGTGACCGATGGAATCAAGTCGCTCTATGTCGTACTTGGAAATGGCGATGGGACTTTCGGCGCGCCCACCACTTTCAGGCTGCACAACGATCCGATCGGCGTCGAAATCGCAGACCTGAACGGCGACGGCAAACCGGATCTGGCGGTGGCGAACTTCGGACCGGATAACAATTCCCATGGCGAAATCGCGGTCCTGCTCGGCAACGGTGACGGCAGCTTTGTCGCCCCGGTCTATTACAAACTGACTCACAACGCCAATCGCCTGACCGCGGTGGACCTTAACGGCGACGGCAAACTCGACTTGGCGGTCGCGGTCGAGCATTTTTCGACCACGAGGGACAGTCTCGCCGTCCTTCTGGGCAACGGCGATGGAACCTTTCAACCCGCGACTATTTCGATTCCCGGAGACGCCAACGATGTCGCCGCGGCTGATTTCAACGGGGACGGGAAGGCCGATCTCGCGCTCGCTGGGCAGTACTCCGATTCGGTCCGGGTCGCTCTCGGCAACGGCGATGGGACCTTTCAGCCCGCGATCGATTATCCGACCAACGGAAGCGCCGTGACGGTGATGGCGGCCGACCTGGACCGCGACGGCACGCCGGATTTGTTGGTTGGAGGTGCCGCGGTCACGGCTTTGCTCGGCAACGGTAACGGCACTTTTCGCCCGGCAGTAAATTACGCGATCGGCAATCGCTTCGCTGAGGTCGGATATTTCAATCGCGACCAGGCGCTCGATGTCGTCTCGGGTGGTGGCTTCTCGGCCATTGGGGTCGCCTTCGGCAGAGGCGACGGCACCTTTCGGGCAGGGCTTTCTTACCCCGTGGGCGATCGCGTCGACGGGTTCGACTCCGCTGATTTCAACGGCGACGGAAAGACCGATGTCGTCTTTGGGAGATTAGGTGACGGCGGTTCGAAGTTGGCGCTCCTCTTCGGAACGGGGGACGGCGGTTTCGTTGCCGGTCCCTCGTTCGGAGATTTCACCGGCCCGTGCGTCAGGGCGGCCGATTTCAATAGCGACGGGAAGTCGGACGTGCTGGCGATCAGTTACTTCGCTTCTGGGGTTTATGTTTTTCTCGGCAACGGTGACGGGTCTTTTCAGCCGGTGAAATTTACTTTTGTCCTTGGGGATCTCGATGAATCTGCCGCGGTCGCCGACTTCAATCACGATGGAAAGCTCGATGTCGCCATGACAATCAGAACCGATGACCGACTCGCCATTCTTCTGGGTAACGGCGATGGAACCTTCCAAAGCCCGATCAATTTCTCCACCGGCGAGAGCCCGCAGGAGCCGCTCACGAGCGACTTTGACGGCGACGGGAACCCCGATGTGGCGGTGTCCAATACATACGGCGACACGATTGGAATCTATCTCGGGCTGGGCGACGGCACCTTCCAGGCTCCCCTGACGATCGCCTCACCTAATCCCATTTATCCGGGCGCGGGCGATTTCAATCGGGACGGCAAACCGGACCTGGTCGTCGGCGGCGATTCCCTCAAGGTCTTCCTCGGAAATGGCGATGGGACCTTCCAGGGAGCGCAAATCATCTACCCGGAGTATGGGCCGGTGAGAGTTTCGGACGTGGATGGCGACGGCAAACTCGATGTGGCGGTCTCGGCCGATTTTGCCGGGCTCGCGGTCATCCCGGGAATAGGCAATGGCTCCTTCCGGAGCGGGATCGTGTTCGCGACCGGAAGTCAATTCACCGGCCGTTTCATCCTGGCTGACCTGAATGGCGATGGCTTACCGGAGGCGATCGTCAGCAATATCTCCAACTCGTTAAGCGTCCTGATCAACAACACGCGTCCGCATCGGCCTTAGGGCCATTCGTGCTCGCGGGATTTCGCCAAGGTCTGTTCCACGGGAGGCCAACCGCTCGTGGTGAGCGAAGAGAAAAGGAGTGGGCCGTTGACGCCTACCGCCACAGAGTCGGCGGCGCCAACTCGACCACATTGCGGTCCGGGTCGCGGAAGTAGAGTGAGCGCCCGCCGCTCGGCCAGGCAACTTCGGCCTCAATCGCCACGCCGTGCTCTCCCAATCGGGTCCGCCATGGTTCGATCTCCGAATCTTCGATGATAAACGCGATGTGCCCCTCCCCGCTCGCTCCATGCGCGGGCACTCCGGCATCGGCAATTCGCGTGCGCGCCGGATCAAAGACGAGGAGCACCGTGGCCCCGCAGCGAAAGGCCATTCCGCGCTCATCGAAGCTCGAAATCTTCTCGAGCCCGAGCACTTGGCGATAAAATTTCTCCGCCGCCGCGAGGTCGCTCGCGTAAATGGAGGCCTCGCTGAGTTGCCCGAGGTGCACAGGGCGAGAATCGCCGCGCCGGCCCGGCGCGGCAAGAGTCGGTTTGCCGTTTGCCGCGCCGGCCGCAACCTTAAGCTGAAATGCAGGAGATCGGAAAATTGCTCGCGATTCTTGGTGGAGTCATCCTCCTCCTCGGGCTCCTGCTCTGGAGCGGCTTCGGCGCCGGCTGGCTCGGACGTTTGCCCGGCGACATCCGGATCGAGCGCGGACATTCCGTGTTCTATTTCCCGATCGTCACCTGCATCATTCTGAGCATCGTCCTGAGTCTGCTCTTCTCGCTTTTCCGTCGTTAGGCGCATGACCCGGGCGACCGAGAAACGGAAGCAGCTTGAGCAGCACGTCGCCCGGCTGCGCAACTGTCGGCGTTGCCCGCTGATGCATCCCCCGCCCGTCTCGGGCGGCCCGATCCTGAGCAAAGTGCTTCTGATAGGCCAGGCGCCGGGCGTGCGCGAACCGATCGCGGGGAAACCATTCGCCTGGACCGCGGGCAAGACGCTCTTCCGCTGGTTCGAGGAAACGAGCGGCCTGACCGAAGAAGCGGTGCGGGCCAGGATTTATTTCGCGGCGGTCTGTCGCTGTTTTCCGGGCAAGGCGCCGGGCGGGAGCGATCGGGTGCCCAATCCGCAGGAGATCGCGAACTGCTCGTCCTGGCTCGATCACGAGCTCGAAATCCTGCAGCCGCGGCTGGTCATCCCGGTCGGCAAACTCGCGATCACCCAATTCATTCCGGTCGCGAAACTCGACGCCATCATTGGCCAGCGTTTTCGTGTTCGCCGCGCCGGTCAGCAATTCGATCTCATTCCACTCCCTCACCCTTCTGGCGCTTCGCCCTGGCATCGCATCTCGCCAGGTCGCGACCTGCTGACGAGAGCCTTGCAACTGATCGTTAGGCATCCCGCCTTCCCGCGTTCTGTTGTCTGATTTCCTGCTTTCCTCCTTCAACCTATCTTCATCCATGACCAAACCGATCCGCGTCACCGTCTGGGGCGAGCACGTCCACGAGCGCAAGAACCCGATCGTGGGGAAAATTTATCCCGATGGAATGCATCGCTGCATTGCCGAAGGGCTGCGCGAAGATGTGGGTCTCGAGGTTGGGACCGCAACTTTGCAGGAACCCGAACACGGCCTGACGACAAGGGTACTGGCCGCGACTGACGTGCTGCTCTGGTGGGGCCACGCCGCGCATGGCGAGGTGAAGGACGAAATCGTGGAGCGCGTCCTTGGTCGGATTTGGGAAGGGATGGGATTCATCGCCCTCCATTCCTCGCATTACTCGAAGGTCTTCAAACGCCTGATGGGCACGAGCTGCTCCGTTACCTGGCGCGAAGCGGGCGAGCGCGAGCGCCTTTGGGTTTGCAACCCCGGTCACCCGATCGCGCGCGGGATCGATCGCTGCTTCGAAATCGAAAGCGCGGAAATGTATGGCGAGCCCTTCGCCATCCCGGCGCCGGACGAGATCGTTTTCCTTTCCTGGTTCGAAGGCGGCGAAGTTTTTCGCAGCGGTTGCACCTGGAAGCGCGGGAACGGCAAGATCTTCTACTTTCGTCCGGGTCACGAAATCTACCCGATCTACTTCAACCCTGTCGTTAGGCAAGTCCTGCGCAATGCCGTCCGGTGGGCGGCCCCGGAAGGTCAAGCCCTGGATCGACAGTTGCCCGAATATCCCGATCGAGCAGGCCCGCGAAAAACTGGTCGCGAAAGGCCCGAAGTTGCACCAGGAAGGCGAAGCCGGTTTTCGTTAGGCGGCTTTGTCCACATTCACTCGCTGCAGCTCACCTCCGAAAAGGTGATGAATGCGGGAAAGCAAAAGAATCGCCAGGCTGCCAAGGCCGAAAACCAGGCCATACCAAAGCCCAACCGCGCCGAGCGAGGTATGGAAACCGAGCAGATAGCTCAGCGGCATCATCACGATCCAAAACGCGACCAGGCTCATGACCATCGGCGTCCGCGTATCGCCGGCGCCTCGCAGGACGCCCCCGGCCACGACCTGTAGTCCGTCGAAAACCTGGAAGATGCCGGCGATCGGGATGAGGTGCGCCGCCAGAATGATCACGCTCGCCTGCGTCGTGTAGAGCGCCGCAAGCTGGTTGGGAATGGTGATGAAGGCGAGCGCGCTCACCACCATGAAGGCCGCGCCACAGGCCAGCGCTGCGCCGACATGGCGTCGGGCGCCGTCGGGATCATTGCGACCGATCGCATTTCCCACCAGCACGGCGGCGGCCGCTCCGATCCCGAGCGGGACGGTGAAAGTAAAAGCGGCCAGATTGAGCGCCACCTGATGGCCGGCAAGCTGTTCGATGCCCAGCCAGCCCATCAAAAGTCCAACGGCGGCAAAGGCGCTGTACTCGAGTTGCAGGTTGAGGCCGACCGGCGCGCCAAGGGCAAACATCCGCATCAGCGGCGCCCGCTCAAACGCGCGCAGTTCGAAAAGGCGAATGTGCGGTCGCAGACTCGGCCAGCCCGTGCCGAGCATGGCCAGGACCATGAACCATCGGCTCCACATTGTCGCCCAGGCCGCGCCGGCGACTCCGCCCGGAGGAAAGCCCAGATGACCAAAAACCAGCGTCCAATCGAGCGCGGCATTGACCAGGTTTGAAACGATGATCGTGAGCACGATCGGCCGCATTTGGTGCTGCGCCTGGAGGGTTTGGCGCAGCACGAGAAAGGCGAACAACGGGAAAATACCCGGAACACAAATCCTCGCGTAGAGCGCCGCGAGCGGGATGAGATCCGGCGGTTGCCCCAGCCAGTGCAGCACGGTCGAAACCGGGAGAATGATCGCGCTGGCCAAAATCGTGAGGGCCACGGCCAGGGCGAGTCCGCGCTGCAATCCGCGGCTCACCCCGATTTCGTCTCCGGCGCCGACCGCCTGGGCGATGATCGGATCGAGCGCCATCACCACTCCCATGCCGAAAATGATCGCGCCGAAAAAGTAAAGGTTGCCGAGCGCCGTTGCGGCCAGCGCCAGACCCGAGAAATGACCGACGATGATGGTATCGACCACGCCCATGCCCATGATGCCGACCTGGACAAAGGCCACCGGTGCCGCGAGCCGCAGGGTGCGGCGCAGATCGTCACGATTGGGAGTGAATGGTCGCAGGTTCAAAAGAATGAATGATGGCGAAACCGGGAGAGTTGCGGCTCCTACCCTTCCTCACAAACTGAACAATCCAAGTCGCACCCGACGGCGGATTGCCGGAGCTCGGGCTGGACTATGCAAAAAAATCGCCGCGGTGATTCAGCGACGCGCGAGTTCGTCGCGATAGACCGTTCCACCCTTCATGACGAAACCGACGCGGCCGAGCAATGCGATGTCCTCCAGGGGATCGCCCGGGACCGCGATGAGGTCGGCGAATTTTCCCGCCTCCACGCTCCCGACGCGATCACTCCACCCGATGATCTCGGCGTTCAAACTGGTTGCGGCCACGATGGAAGCCGCGGCCGACTCGCCCAGGCTGTGACGGATGACAAACTCCTTCCAGTTCTCGCCGTGTTCGACCACACCGGCGTCTGTGCCGAACCCAATGGGAAGTTTGGCGGCGAGCGCACGTTTAAACCCCGCGATCATGATTGCGCGCATCTTTCGGCCACGTTCGCGCTCTGACTCCGGAATGTTGTTCTTGACCCCGTTCTGCTCAATCGCGTCGAGGGCCGAAAGCGTCGGCACGTAATACGTCTTTCGATTTGAAGCTTTGATCAGCGCGATCGCTTCCTCATCGAGATCCGACCCGTGGTCGACCGTGTGCACCCCGGCGCGAATCGCGGCCTTAATGCCAGCCGCGCCGTGCGCATGAGCCGCGACTGGCGCGCCCCAACGGGTTGCCTCGTCCACTGCGGCTTTCATTTCGGCATCGGAATATTGCTGCCGGCCGGGCTCGATGCCTTTCGAGAGGACCGCACCCGTCGCCATGATCTTGATGAAGTCCGCGCCGTTTTTGAAATTGGTCCGGACCGCTTTTGTGATCTCGTCCGGCCCATCCGCCAGATTTTTGACCAGCGGTGCATCGAGATAGATGGAGAATTGTTTCGCGTCGCCGGCGCCGCCAGTGGAGGAAACATAATTTCCGGCGACGAGCAGCCGCGGCCCCGGGACCGCGCCCTGATTGATGGCATTGCGCAGATCGACATCGACATACGGCCAGGTCGGTCCCATGTCGCGGCAGGTGGTGAACCCGGCGAGCAAAGTGACCCGCGCATTGCGTGCGCCCCAAAGCGCATCATGACCCGGCGTCGTCTTGGCCAGCGCGTCTTCCCAGTGCACGCCCATCCGGATCGTCAGATGGGTGTGCAGATCGATCAAGCCGGGCAGCAAGGTCGCGTCGCCCAGGTCGATCACCTTCGCGCCGGTTGGAATCGTGAGATTGGTCCCGACCTCGGTAATTTTTTCGCCCTCCACCCGCACCATCGCCGGTGCGATTGGCGGGCCGCCCCGGCCATCGAGCAAATGTCCTGCTTTGATGATCGTCACCTGCACCGGTGCCGTTGGCGTTTCGGCACTCGCCGTCGCCCATGCGAAGCCGCAGATCGCCAGAAAAATCCCCGCGCATCGTTTGAACATGAAAGGCAGGGTAACTTCGGGAGCGCACGCAAACCAAGCTGCAACTTGCGGCCACTCCTCAAGACGGTTCCTCGACTTCGCCCGGGATAACGGCATTTTGCGTTCTCCAAAAATATGACTGACGAAACGAAAACTCCGACCCGTGAAGAAATCCCCGAGGCCGACAAATGGGATTTGTCGCATCTCTTTGCCAACACCAACAAATGGAGCGAAGACTTTGCCTGGATCCAGGCGACCTATCCGCGCCTAACGAGTTGGAAAGGGCGGGTCGGCGAGTCGGCCGCGACCCTGGCGGAGGTGCTCGAGTTCGAGAAGGCGCTCGACCTGAAAATCGAGCGCGTTTATCACTTCGCTTCGCTCCAGCTGGCCGAGGATAGCGCAAACCCGGATTACCTGGGGCGGATCGGGCAGCTCCAGAATCTGCTCACGATCATCGGCGAGGCGGCTTCATTTTTGGTCCCGGAAATCCAGGCGATCGATGACGAATCGTTCGCGCGTTTTCTCGCTGATCCGGCGCTCAAGGAATGGCGGATGCGGCTGCACAAGATTCGCCGGCTCAAGCCGCACATCCTTTCGGAAAAGGAGGAACGCCTCCTCGCGCTCGGCAGCTCGGCGCTCGACGGCTACGACGACACGTTTTCGCAACTGACCGATGTCGACATGAAGTTCGGCGTCCTGCGCGATGATAAAGGCGAGGAGCGGCCGCTAACCCAGAGTTCCTACAGCTCATTTTTGGTAAAACGCGATCACGCGCTGCGGAAGCAGGCTTTCCATCAGTTCTACGACGAGTTTCAGGATCACCAGTTCACGCTCGCAGCCACGCTCTCCTATTCGGTGAAGTCGGATGTCTTCCGGGCGCGGGCGCGCAATTATCCGTCCGCGCTGGAGGCGTCGCTCTTCAAGGACGACATCCCGGTGGCGGTCTATGACGGGTTGATCGCGGCGGTGCGCGCCAATTTTCAGCCGCTTTATCGCTACTACGAGCTGCGACGGCGCGTCCTCGGGCTGGACGAGCTGCATGCCTACGACACCTATGTGCCGCTCGTGGCTGAGATTCAGACGGATGTTTCCTTCGACGAAGCGATCGAAAAGGTGCTGGCGTCGCTCGCCCCGCTGGGCCGCGAATATGTCGATTCGTTAGGCGAAGGCCTGCGCGGGCGCTGGTGCGATCGTTACGAATCGAAGGGCAAACGAAGCGGCGCTTTTTCGAGCGGGAGCTACGGCGCGCCGCCCTACATCCTGATGAACTACAAGCGCGACGTTTTTTCCGACGTTTACACCCTGGCGCACGAGGCGGGGCACTCGATGCACACCTGGTTCGCGCAACGCACCCAGCTCTATCAGGACGCCGATTATCCGATCTTTCTCGCCGAGGTCGCCTCGACCTTCAACGAAGAGCTGCTCACCCATCATCTGCTGGCGCAGACGGACGATCCGAAGATGCGCGCCTACATCATCAATCGCCAGATCGACGACATCCGCGGCACGCTCTATCGGCAGACGATGTTCGCCGAGTTCGAGAAGATCATTCACGCGATCGAGGAACGGGGCGAAGCGCTGACCCTCGATGTTTTCAAGGGCGAATATCGCAAGTTGCTCGAGGCCTACTTCGGCGCGGGCGTGGTGCTCGATCCGCAACTCGATCTCGAGTGTCTGCGCATCCCGCATTTCTACAGCGCGTTTTACGTTTACAAATATGCGACCGGCGTTTCAGCCGCGATCGCGCTGGCCGAGCGGGTGCTGAGCGGGACGCCGGGCGCGGTCGAGGCTTATCTCGGTTTTCTGAAATCGGGCGGGTCGAAATTTCCGCTCGAGACTTTGCAGGCGGCCGGCGTCGATATGCGGACGCCGGCGCCGGTGGAGAGCACGCTGCGCCTTTTCGATCGCCGTCTGAGCGAGCTCGAAGCTCTCCTGTAGACGTCGCCCTGTGGGCGACGCGGGTCTGCGCGCGGTTGCGAAGCCGATACCTCTGCTTCGCAGAGCGAAGCGTCTACTGCTTTTGCAGAGCGAAAAAAGGCAGTGGGCCCGCGATCTGCTTTTTAGAGCGTCGATGAGGCTTGAATGGCAATTGCGGACCGCCTGCGGTTACGCGGAGCTCGGCATGGAGCGCGAATCCATGGCGGAACTAAACGCCATTCCCAAGGCGTTGCAGAACCGCCCCGAGGTGCTGCAACTGCGCCTGCACCACCTGATGATGCGCAAGTCATGGCGGCGCGCCCTCACCCTGAGCCGCAAGCTCTGCCGCGCCGCGCCCGATAACGGCGCGGGTTTTCTGCACGCGGCCTTTTGCCTCAACCAGCTCGGTCGCACCGCCGATGCCCTCGCAACGCTGCGGCAAGGTCCGCCCGCCCTGCGCCACGAGCCGATCTATTATTACAATCTCGGGTGTTACGAAGCGCTCCTCGGCCTGCCGCAGGATGCGCAGCGTCATCTCGAGATCAGCTTTCAAATGGACGGCGCCTTTCGCGAGATTGCGAAAAAAGATCCCGATCTGAAAGCGGTCCAGGCCTTCCTTTAACAGGTCGATTCGTTAGGGAGACGCGACCTCAGGCGGAACGCCATCGCACGGCCAGCCAAAGAATCCGATTGCCGAGGCAACGACTCTTGTGGAAACATCCCGGACCGCTCGCGATTTCGCGCCCGCGGTCCGCTATGCCTAACGATACCGCTTCTGCCACCGCTTATTCCCGCACCAATCCTTTTCCGGCCGAGGTGCTGGTCAATCGCCGACTGAACAATCCCGACTCGGAAAAAGAGATCCGCCATTTCGAACTCTCGCTCGCCGGTTCCGGCCTGAGCTATGAGGTGGGCGAGTCGATCGCGGTTTACCCGACAAACTGGCCCGAGCTGGTCGAAGAAATCCTCCTTGCTCTGCACGCCAGCGGCGACG
Organism: uncultured Verrucomicrobiae bacterium; assembly: GCA_963772915.1. GTDB lineage: Bacteria > Verrucomicrobiota > Verrucomicrobiia > Chthoniobacterales > UBA10450 > Palsa-1392. The sequence continues at coordinate 1,150,844 of CAVYZI010000007.1, read as the reverse complement.
AAACCGTCACGAACAACAAGGGCACACCGACCACTTTGCGCGAAGCGCTCTTCTGCGATTACAACATCACCCAGCCGACTCCGAGATTTTTGCGCACCATCGCCGAGCGCGCGTCTGCCGCCCCGCTCCTCAACGAGCTGCTCGATCCGGAACGCAAATCGGAACTCGACACTTATCTCTGGGGCGTGGGGATCGTCGATTTCCTGGTCGAGCATCGCTCGGTCAGGTTCGAGCCGGCCGAGTTCGTTAGTCTGCTCGCCAAATTGCAGCCGCGGCTTTATTCCGCTGCTTCCAGCCTGAAGGCGTTCCCGGAGGCGGTGCACTTCATCATCGACGTGATCGCTTACGAAAGTCACGGCCGGTTGAGAAAAGGCGTCTGCTCGACCTTCCTCGCCGAGCGCTGCTCGAACTCGCCGGCGCCGGTCTTCCCGAGCAAATCGAAATTTCATCTCCCGGAGGATAACGACGTGCCCATCATCATGGTCGGGCCTGGGACGGGCGTGGCGCCGTTCCGCGCTTTTTTGGAGGAGCGCCAGGCGATCGGTGCGCGGGGCAAGACCTGGCTCTTCTTCGGCGCCCAACATGAGCAGGGCGATTTTTATTATCGGGACGAATTCGAGAAATTCATGGCGGAGGGCTGGCTGACGCGACTCGACACCGCATTTTCCCGCGATCAGGCGAACAAGATTTATGTGCAGCACCGCATGCTGGAAGCGGCGCCCGAACTCTGGAAATGGCTGGCGGAAGGCGCCTACTTTTACGTCTGCGGCGACGCCAAACGGATGGCGAAAGACGTCGACGCCGCCCTCCGCAAAATCGTGCAGGAGCAAGGCGGCCTCGACGTCGAGCAGGCGAGCGACTACCTCGAGAAGCTGAAAAACGACAAACGCTATCGACGCGACGTTTATTAGCAGGGATAAGACTCTGCCGCGCTGTTTCCTGGAGGGAAGCGCGCTGTCGCTTCCCCGCTCGCGGCACCGACGGCGCGGTGCCCTCCAGAGCCGTTGCTCCCTTAACGAAGGAACACGCTTCGCAATTACAACACGACCGGCCTGCCTTCGGTCATGAGGAGCACCTTGTCCTCGACCGCGTTGGCGCGCGCGCTCGAGAGCAAACGCTCGGGCGGCTCGTCCATTGGCTCGAAGCCGAGGCGAAATGTTCCGTAATGCATCGGCACCAGTGTCCGCCCGCGCAGCTCGAGAAAGGCGCGGACCGCTTCCTCTGGATTCATGTGCACCTCGCGTTTGCTCGGCGCGTCGTAGGCGCCGATCGGGAGGAGCGCGATTTCAATCGGAAACCGTTTCCCGATTTCCTCAAACCCGGAAAAATAAGCGCTATCACCGCAGTGAAAAATCGAGCGCTCATTCGCCTCGATGACAAATCCACCAAAGCCGCGATGCTGATCGTGCAGCATCCGCGCCCCCCAGTGGTGGCAGGGCGTGAGCGAAACTTTGAGCGGGCCGAGCCGCACGTCCTCCCATTCATCGAGCTCATGCACGATGTTGAAACCGAGATCGTGCACCAGGTTTCCCACCCCGGTCGGCACGACGATCGGCTGGTCGGCCGCGACCCGGCGCAGGCTCCGCCGATCGAGATGATCGAAGTGCGCGTGGGTGACGAGAACGATATCGATCGAGGGCAGATTATCGATGTTCAAGCCCGGGCGCTTCAGGCGCTTGATCACTCTCAGCCACATCGACCAGTTGGGATCGATGAGCACGTTCATCCCGCCGATCTGAATGAGGAATGAGGCGTGGCCGATCCAGGTGATGCAGATCTCGCCCGGCCGGACTTTGGGAAAAAGCGGGTTGGCGCGCAGGCCCGAGCGTTTCGTGAAGAGCGACGGGATCAGAACTTCGGTGAGGAAGTTGCGCTTATGCCAGTCGAGGCCGGGCTTGAGCCCGACCCGCCGGGCCGAAGGTTTCTCGACCCCGTTGCTTGCCTCGGCCCGGACGACGTGGGTTCGCTGCTTCCGCGAAAAAGGTTTCGGCACAGTCGGCCAACGATATAAACTAACGGGAGTGAAGCAATCGCTTTGCGAACTGGAAAGCGCTGTGCTGAGCTGATGATCTTTGCCTAACGACTCCCTGACCCCTTTCCGATGAAGTTTTTCGATTCCCCTCGGCAACCTTTGCTCGGACTCGCCTTGAGCGCGGTCGGCGGGATTTTGCTGGCCGAATTTTTTGCCGCACCGCTCGGCCTGGTCTGCAGTTTCATCGTTCTGGCCGCGGCCGTGGTTTTGATCCGACCGGCCATCTGGCTAACCCAGCTCCTGGTCGCCGCCACTTTCTTTGTCCTCCATCTGGTCGAGCTAACGGATGCGCCGGGCCGGGCCCTGCACACCCGACTGGGCGAACGGACGCGGCCCGTTGTCGTCACCGGCACGGTCGTGAGCGAACCGAAAATCTCGCCTAACGAATTCACGACCTTCCTCCTCCGGCTCGACACGATCGATCTCGGAACCGGGTCGGAACCCTGCGCGGCCACCGTCCGGGCGCGCTGGAAAGGCAACCCGCAATTCGGCGACGAGATCAGATTGAAGGGAATCACCGAACCGATCCCGCCCGCCCGAAATCCCGGCGGATTCGACATTCGCGCCTATCTCGCCCGGCACGATGTTTTCGATGGGGTCTTCGCTCGTTATCCGGGAGAACGGCACGATCCTCCAGACCGGCGGAAGCAATCTCCTCTCGCGCAGCGCGACCCGGGCGCGGGAATGGATGCGCACGACCCTGACCCGCGGGCTGGAGGATTCGCCCGATGTCGTCGCCCTGATCAATGGGATGGCGCTCGGTCTGCGCCACGAGACGCCTAACGATATCGAGGAGCCCTTTCAACAAACCGGCACGCTCCACCTTTTCGCCGTCGCGGGTTTGCACGTCGGCATCATTGCGCAGCTGCTCTGGATTTTTGCTTCGCTTTTCCGCCTGCCGCGCAAAGCCGCCGCCGCGCTCATCATTCCGTGCCTCTTTTTCTATTCGGCCATCACCGGACTCCACGTCTCCAGTGTGCGCGCCGCGACCATGGCGGCGGTCTTGTTAGGCGGAATCTTTTTCGATCGTCCCGTGCTCGCGCTGAACAGCCTGGCCGGCGCCGCGGTCCTCATTCTGCGCGATCGACAGCAATCAACTTTTCACTTCCGGTTTCCAGCTTTCCTTTGCCGTCGTCGCCGCGATTCTCGTTTGGCAAAACGGGATCTTTCAGCCTCCTCCTGCGACCGAGCGCAATCGGATCCGTTTCTGCCGCGCAGTCTGGTGAGCCGGCGCCGGAAATCCTGGAACGGGGCTATCGCTGGGTGGCGGGCGGCATTTCCGTTTCCGCCGCGGCCTGGATCGGTTCGCTGCTTTTCATCGTTTGGTATTTCTACCTCATCACGCCGATCTCGCTGCTCGCCAATCTCACCGTCGTCCCGGTCGCGTTCTGCATTCTTGGCGGTCGGCCTGATGTCGCTCGTGGTCGCGCCTTTTTCGGGCGCGCTCTCGCTCATTTTCAACAACGCGAACTGGAGCCTGGCGCAACTCGTGCTTCGCTTTGGTGCAGGCTTTTGTCGCAGTTGCCAGGCGGCCACTCCTACGTCGAGCGACCGCATTGGCCGAGCGGGCGCGCGGGCGGAAATCACCGTGCTCGATGCCGGCGCGGGCGCGGCGGTCCATTTGCGTGCCGGAGGCGCGGACTGGCTTTTCGACGCCGGGAGCGCGCGGGATTACGAGCGTTTCCTGCGCGACTATCTGCACTCGCGCGGGATCGATCGGCTCGACGGTCTGCTGCTCAGCCACGGCGACTCGCTGCACATCGGCGGAGCGAGCAGCGTTGCTCGACGAATTCCAGTCCGCGCCGCGTGATCGACAACGCCGCGCCCGATCGCTCCAGCGTGCACCACGCGCTTGTCGTTAGGTTGCCACATTCGGAGATCGCCATCGCGCGGTAAGGTCGTTCGCGCTTTCCCGCCGAGGTGAGCGCGCGGATTCTCTTTCCGGCCGCGGGGATTCAAACGCGAAAGCGGCGGATGATCGAGGCGCTCGTCGTGCAGCTGGTGATCGACGGCAAATTTCGCGTCCTGCTTGTCTCCGACAGCGGCCTGCAAACGGAAAAAGCGCTCCTCACTGCGCCTAACGAGAACTGCGAAGCGAGATTTTGATCAAGGGCCAGCACTTACTCCGGGCGAGTCCGGTTCGCCGGAGCATTTCTCGAGGCTGTGCAGCCGCGAGTTGATCGTCGCGACCTCGGTCGATTTTCCAGCCCGCGAAAGCGTCTCCGACGATTGGGCGGCGATGGTCCGGGAGCGCGGGATCAAACTCTTGCGCCAGGACGAAACCGGCGCGGTGAAGCTGGATTTCTTTCGCGATCACTGGCGAGCGACGGCCTTTCTCGACTCACGAAACTTTCCGCAGCTCGAGCCGATAGATCGGCGCACCCTCCGCCACGAAATGCTTCTCGAAAGTCGTGGGAGGAAAATCTCGTCCACCCGCCGTTTTCCTCGACGAAACGGCCGAGAGAAATCAGCTTCGCGGATCGCTTCGAAATAAGTCCTCCTGATCGGTCGCGATGCGAAAGCGGCCGTCGGCGACGAGCAGACGGTGCACCAGGGCGAGAAATTCCGGCGGTCACGATGCGCCGGCGTTGATGTCTTTCTTTCGGCCACGGATCGGGAAAGAGGAGATGCACGACCTCGACCGAAGCGGGCGGAAGCAGATATTGAATGGCGTAGGAGGTTTCGATGCGCAAAACGCGCACGTTGGGCAAACCGCGGCGGGCGCCCTTGCGGCAGGCGGCTTCCACCCGCCCGGCGAGCTTCTCGATCCCGAGAAAATTTCGCTCCGGAAATCGTTCCGCCAGCGCGACGAGGAAACGGCCGTCGCCGCACCCGAGATCGACCTCGAGCGGCCCGGGCCGCGGGAAGACCTGCCCGAGATCGAGCGGCGCGAAGTAATCTTCCGGGATCAGTTCGAGGTCAGCCGGGCGCGGCAAAATGGCAGTCCCTGCATCCATTATTGGGTCAGCCGTCGGATTTGTCGCTGGAATAATCGACCGGCTCATGGCATTCTCACTCGAAACCATGCATAAACTCTTTCTCATTCTCGCTCTCATCTTGCCTCGCACTCACGGCGCAGGCCGAAACCAAAACGGCGATCTTTGCCGGCGGCTGCTTCTGGTGCATGCAGCCGCCTTTCGATCAAGCCAAAGGCGTCACCAAAACCGTCGTCGGCTACACCGGCGGAAAGAAGGAGACGGCCAACTACAATCTCGTCTCCGCGCACAAAACGCAGCACCGCGAGGCGATCGAGGTGACCTACGATCCGGCGCAGATTTCCTACGATCAGTTGCTCGATATTTTCTGGCACAACATCAATCCGACCCAGGCCGACGGGCAGTTTCACGACATCGGGCTATCCTATCAGGCGGCGATTTATTATGGCAACGACGAGGAGAAAAAACTTGCCGAAGCTTCGAAAGAAAAACTGGCCAAGTCGGGCCGGTTCGATAAGCCGATCGTGACCGAGATTCTGCCGCGGATGCCGTTTTATCCGGCGGAAGATTATCACCAGAAATATTACCTGAAGAATCCCGGGGCCTTTGAAGCCTACCATGTCGGCTCGGGCCGGGTCAGTTACCTGGAAGGAATCTGGGGAAAGAAGTAGGGGACGGGCGCGCCCCCGCGGCCGACGACGTGTTTCCTTTATCTAAAGTTTCTCCCTCGTCTGGGAAAGAATCCGACCGCTCATGGCGTCGACCGCGACGTGAGTGATCCACTTGCCTTTTCGGCCGCTGATTTCGATCGACCAAACCAGTTTGCCGCCGATCTTTTCGAGTTTTGCCGCCGTTACCCGAGCCCCGTTGCGGTGGCCGAGGGCGAGATGCTCCGCTTCGTTTTTCGTGATTTTCGCGCTCTCCTTTGCGGAAACCGGAGCAGCCGCAAGCAAAGCAAGCGAGAGGACGAGTGAAACAGCGATGAGAGACAGAGATTTCATACGGACAGTGAAGCGGTTTTCGATGTGGTTAGGCAAGCAAAAGCACGCTGCTTCTCAGACCACGGGCAAATGACCCGGGGAAACCAGCACCGTCCGGCAGATGAGTTGGAGGGACGGTCGTCCATCCCATCCTCGATTCAAAGACACGGGCGTCCCTCCAGCGGTCAGGTGCAAAATGCGGCTTTTGGCACAGGCGTTGCTTAAATAGATAATGCGAGCTGGGAAGTCACTCCTTGCATTACAAAGTTACCATACATTCCTCAAGCTTCGCGGCGCGACCAGCAATGGTCGCGCATTTTCTTTTGCGATTTCCGGTGGATGTTTCGCGCTGCGAAACGCGGGACCAGGGCGATTCGATCTTGACCCAGATGGACGCCGCTCCCGCGCTTCGCAGCAGGAAGCGTCCACATCACAGACGTGATGAGGCGACCTAAAATCTGTAGAGGTCGGTCGTGTGCGGCTCGACGAATTCGGCCTGCGACACGCGTCAGGCGCTCGTTCAGCACCTTTGACAAGCCATCCGCCAGGACCCCGGCGATAACTTTCGGTTCACGCGTATAGACCGGAATGGGGAAGGAACCCGCATTCCGATCGTAACCGTAGATCGTCCCTTCGGTTTCCCACACGCAATAGGCGTGGCCGGCCGGATGATTCTTGTAGCGAACGAGCAGAATCTTCGCCCAAAAATTGGGCTCCAGGCGGTGTTGCGTCTGCATGACGGCGAGATAATTGCAGGCGGAAATGACGCAGCCGTTGAGGACGACGAGGTCGTTTTCGCCGGGACGTGAGGATGACCTTCTGCCGGCTGGCAGGCGGCAAGGGCGAGAGAAAAGACGAGCGCGGGCCGAGCGAGCCAGCGGCGAGGGGAAGGTTCTTAATTCTCACGTTGCATTTATGGATTTTATAGCACTATCGCTGTTCCTTTGGGAAGCGATTCTTTCTCGCCGCCCGCATATTTTGCCCCGCCTTTTTGAGCCTAAAAATATCGGCGAATGCTTCGCGCTTACGAGGCTCGCCCGCGGCCAGCCCGGTGTGATAGCGGTGGCAGAGCAGACAGGCGTCCCCCGCCACTTTCGGCTGATGACAGCGGAGATGCAAAGGGTTTTGGAGAGGGCGGGAAATTGCTCGCAAAATGAGTCGGATTCCGATTCGCTACCGCCCCGGCCGGTCCGGAAAAATATTTCGCGTATTCAGCTTTCAGATTGATCTGGTGGCACATTTGGCAGCCGGTGTCACCGACCAGGCTGAGATGCGCCGAGTGATTGAAAGTGGTGAAGGTTTTGCCTTTGGGCTCGGACTCCACCGGCAGCCATTGGACCACCGGCGTCGTGCCGCTCTCGCTCACGGTATGGCATTTCATGCAGAGCCCCGGGTTTTGCGGATCGGTCAGCCGCTGAAAAGCCTGGCGCGCCTCCGGCGAGCCGGCGGTGCCGCTGAGCTGTGCCGTTGCCGTGAGCCAGGCGACGAGAAAAGGATCGGCATGCCCCTTTGGCCGATAGAAAAGAGTAAAACTGTCCGGCCGGCCGATACCAGCCGCCGGCGGCGACCCATTCTTCCGCCGGCTTGATCTCAACCGCCGGAGTCGGCGCCGGCGTGGCCGCCGGGGTTGGGCTTTGCGGCACCACCCTCGAGCAGGTCGCCGCTCGTGAGGTCGCCACTCGTGAGGTCGTCGCCTGGTGTGGGAGTCGGCGCCGCGCCGGCCAAATCCTCATTGCCGCCGGCGAGCAGGTCGCCCTCGCCGCTCTCGGCCGATGCGGTTGGCGTGGCGCTCGCGGTCAGATCGTCTCGCCGCCGAGCAACGATTCGTCGCCGCCGCTGATGGCTTTTCGTTAGGCGAAGCCGCCGGCGTGGGCGTCGGCTTGGGCTAAGACTTCGGGCAGAGGCGGCTTGATTCCCTTTTCGTAATTCGGTCACCTCGCTCGAAAAGATGCGGCATCCATTCCTTCTGCGCGGCGAGGAGAGCGGCGCGCGGCACCTCCATCCCGGCCGGCTCGATCGCGCCCTTCCATTCGGTCTTCAAATACGATTGCCCGTCGACGACGAGATGGAAGAGCAACGTCTTTACGCCCCAGGCAAATTGCTCCGCGGCCGCTCATCTGCTCCGGGGTCGCCTTCGTCAGGTCAAGCAGGTCGACCCCCTGCAATTGCTGCTCGGCCGTCGCGCATCGCCGGGTCCCGGCGCGAGGAGGAACTTCCATGAAGGGCGTCAGCTTGCCATCGGCAAATTTCGGCCATTCGCCGATGCTGATTCTTTTGGCCGCGAGGGTTTCGGCATCGATCCCCGGGACGGTAAAAAAGGCGACGCCTTTGACCGTCATCCCTTCGCCTTCGATTTGCCGGCATGACAGGCCGCGCAGGTTTGGCTGAAACTCTTCACGTGCATGAATCGCCCCGACGGTCCAGGCTCGTGGCAATCTGCGCAGGAGGTCCGGCGCCTTCTCTTTCGTTCGGCGAAGTGCTCCCGCAGATGGCTGGCGTGATCGAAAAAGATCGGGTGCGCGCGCGGTAGGGATAGTTGCCGAAATCGGGATGCCCTTGCTCGAAGCTGGCGAACTGGAGGCATGGCAGCTCTGGCATTGCGCGTTGGAGAGCGCCTTGAGATTGAACTGGCGCCCGTGATGTTCCTGGTGGCAGGTCTGGCAGGCGAGCGAGCCGGCCTCGGTCCGTTTCGGATTGAGGGCGCGACTGGCCCGGAGCATGACCGGCTTCGAGGCCGCGGTCGACTGGGAGGCGGGCCATTTCCTTTGCAGCGCGATCAGGCCGGCCGGCGTCACGCTGTGGGGATCGAGCGGATGATCGCCGAGCTGCGGTGGCATTTGAGACAGAGCGCGCTGTCGGCCAGGCGTCGCTTGTCGAGCCCAGTGAAGGAAGCAAGCGAGACGCGCGCCGGAGCGGTCGACGGCGTGACAATCGCTGCATTTCGAGGCGGAAGTAGCGTGGGCGTTGGTCAGGGCGCCGGGATCATCCAGCGCCGGCGCAGCCGCCCGTCCGAGGAAAATGAGCAAAGCCCCCGTCGTTGAGCGCAACGAACAGCCAGACGAGCACAACCGCGCGAACGCCGAACCGAGCGCAGCGGCTGGCAGGGCGGAATCGGGTGCGCGCAAGTCCCGTTCGGGAGCGGACCTTCCTCGCATTTGCCGCCGCTCGCCTCGCGTCCGCATGCAGGTCCAGCGATCGCCTTTTTTCGCCGGCACGCATTCGCCGGTATGGCGGCACTTGCCGCGCGCATCGGGCCCGAGCGGGCAGCCACGCCCTTCCGCGGTGTGACCGCAAACCCAGTCCTGGTTTGGCCGGTCGTAGTGATTTTGCTTAAAGCGGCGTGGATCGAGTGGTCGCTGCATTTCACCATCTCCCCGCGTAAAGCGTCGCGACGAGGCCATGGGCGAACCCGAGCAAAATCAAGCTGTAAGTAAAAGGGATGTGGACGAAGAGCCAGAGCTTGAGGAGCCGCTGCGAGGCGTATTGGAAATCGAGATTCTGCTTCGTTTCGATCCAATCGCGCACTCTCGACGGCGATCGCCTTCTCGCGCTCGTTCAGATAGCGATCGAGCGCACTCGTCTCCGCGAGAAGCGCGTGCCATTTGCGGTCGCCCGCGCTGAGGGCGGAAAAAGCGCTCGGGCGATCGGTGAAGAAACTCGCGCAGATATTGGACGTAGAAGTTGCCTCAAGGTTGACGACTCCGTCTCGCGCTCCGCCTGCCTGACGAGCTCCTCCACCTCGCGCTGGATGCGGAGACGAAAGGCCGGGATGCGCTCGTAGAGGAGCGGTTCGCCGGAGCGGGCCATCCGCGGGCGGGAGGTCGCGGCTGATGTAGAGCCCGAAGAAACCGCTCAGAATAACGACACAAAAAACGAGCGCGAGCGTGATCTCGAAGGCGCCGCTGGGGAGCCGAAAACGGATGTGGAGGAGAAAAACGAAAAGGCAAAACCAGCCGGCATAGATATGGATCTGCAACCAGGTCGCCGCCTTGACGAGCGGGCAAAAAAGGCAGCTTCTTGCGCGCATTGAAAAGGGTGAGGGCGAGGACGAGAGCGAGGAGGAGAAGGCCGGTGTAGATCGCAGTCGGCCGGAGCGCCGCGCGCCCGACATACCAGAAGAAAAAGGTGACGCGCGCAACGAGGAGAAGGCCCGACGACAGAACCAAATTCGCCTAACGAGAAGCGGGCTCACCGATTGAGCCACCTCGCGAGTTGATCGACCTCCTGCATGTCGGCCCGGATAAGCGCGTCGTGCGGGCAGGCGCGGACGCAGGCCGGACCGCCAACTGATCAACGCAGAGGTCGCATTTCGTCGCCTTCAAGATCGGCGTCTGGGTCGCCTCATCGACGAATGAACCGGCCGCCGCCATCGCGAATCTCGACCATCTGGATGTTGTCGTAGGGGCAACTGTTCGCGCAGGTCGCGCAGCCGACACAGGTGCGGTCGTTGATCACCACCTGGCCTTCGATCGATTCGCGATGAATCGCGCCCGTCGGGCAGCCGATCATGCAGACCGGGTCGACACAATGCATGCAGGCGTTGGCCACCATGATGCCGTTCTGCACCCGGCCGTGGCGGATGAAATTTGGGATTGTTGTCGTGGCTTGCGGCGCAGGCCCGCACGCAATCGTCGCAGCGCGTGCAACGATCGAGATCGATCAACATCGTGGCCGTGCCGTTGACGTAGCGTTCCTCGACGAGGAACTCGATCATCTCCGGTCCGAAAGTCGCTTCCGCATCCTGGCCCGAGGTCGATCTCGGCTGCTCGCGCGACGACCTCTCCTGTATGCCGCGGATTTCCTCCTGGCCCGAAACGGGGCGCGATGAACTCTTCGAAAATCGGCGTCGGGATGAGGAGAATATCGACGTAACCGATGGCGCGGAGCGAAAACTGGAGTCCGAGCGGCCCGGCCTCGCCCTTTCCGCCGAGGAGGGCGGCGAGGCCAAAGACGTCGCCTTTGCCGAGGTAACTGATGGTGCGCTCGCCGTGGTTGTATTTGCGGCTGAGACGGGCAAAGCCGCTCCGGATGAGAATCAATCCGTTGGGATAATCGCCTTCGTGCGCGATGACCGGTTCTTTCGCGAGACGCTCCTGGGCGGAGGCTTCCCGCACCTTGCGGTAGGAAGTGTTCCACTCGAAATCGCCGTAGCTCTCGAACAGGGTGTGGGCCGCGACCTTCTGCAGATCTTCATCGGAGAGATTTTTGAGCAGCGGCGTTTCCCGCAGATGCGTGGCGAGGCTGCGCTCGCGATAAAGCCGGTCGATGTGCGCCTTCCATTCCGGAGCGTATTTGCGAATTTCGCGCAGGCCCTGCCAGCGCAGCTCGAGCAATTCGGCCGAGCCCTCCGCGATCACGGTCGCCGTCCGCGGCTGCGCGGGAAAGGGCGGCGATCTCGCCGAAAAGTTCGCCCGGCTCCGAGACGGGCGGTGCGATTTTTCTCGAGCACGCCCGGCACGTCCTGGAGGAAAATGCGCACTTCGTCGCCGCTCGTCTGCCGCGCCCGCACCGTCCGCGGCCTCGGTCGCTGCCCGTCGACTTTGCCGCCGGAATAATCGCGCACTTCGGGGTAGGCGCGGCCGCGACCAGAGCTGGGCGAGCGAGGCGAAAAAGCTCTTCTTCTGCGGCGGGACGCCGCCCGAGAATGTTCCGAGGGGAGCGAGTCGAGCATGACCCGGATATGGCCGCTCAGAATGAAGAAAGCGGAATTGCCGTAGTCCCCTTCCCTAACGATGATATCGCCGGTCTCGAAGCGCCGGATGCGGGCGTCGTTGACCCAGAATGCCGCGCAACGGGATGGTGGGCGGAAAGTTCTCCGGATCGAAGCCGGAAAAGGGCGCGACCGCGAGGAGGCGATCGACCTCGGCCTCCGTCATGGCGGCGCTAAAGGGAACGTCCCAGCGCTGCGGCCGAGTGATGCGCGTCAGGGACTCGGCCATGGTGCTAACGAGAAGGCCGGTGCGGAGAGCTCCAAACGGCCGTCATTCGGTTCGTCAGGCGTTAGGGCTGATACGGTTTGCCGCGATATTGTTCCGGCTTTGGGATGAGCGGGTCGAGGCCCGCCAGTTTGTCGCCCGTCTCGGTCGAAGTAAATTTTTTGCCCAACTCGGCCACCTTGTCGGCCGCTTCGGTCAGTTGCGCCTGATTGTTCAACTTCAAGGCCACCGCGTTGACGATCGTGATGATCTGCGCCATCTCATCGGTCGGGGCGGCTTTCTGGATTTCCGCGATCCGTTTCTTCAAGCCGGCGGTGCGCTGCGCCATGGTGATGCCGTAGGTGGCTTTCTGGGTCGCGCTGGCCACCCCCCGCAGGCTGTATTCGAGGTCGAGAATCGCGCCCGCGGCAAACATCATGCGCCTGCGATTCGGGTCGTCTTCCTTGTTCACTTTTCCTTCCTCGCCTTCCGGGCGTGAGGAAGTTGTGCCGCACCATGCCCTGCGACCAGGAGACGAGCTCAAAGCCTTTGCTCCCCGCGGTGTGGCCGCCGGTGTTGACCAGCTTTTCGTTAGGCACGAGATGGCATTGGATAGCAGTTGGCCGCAACCGCGTAGATGTCTTCGGGGCGAATCATCCCGGCCGCTTCCGATTTCGTCCGCCGCTCTTCGCGCGAAAGCTTTTTGTCGTTGTGAATGTTCAGCCAATCCTGGGCCGCGCCGTGGCAGGATTCGCAGGAGACGCCGGAGATCGGTTCGAGGTCGGCTCCCTTCTTTTGCACGGTGTAGTGGCAGGTCAGGCAAAGGCTTTCTCCCTTAATCCGCTTGATCCCGAGCGCGCCGGCGATCTTTTGTCCTTCCGGACTGCGATGCATGGAATCGAAGGTCGCGAAGTGCGGCGTCGTCTTCCAGGCCTCGACTTCGTACTTGTGGCACTCGCCGCATTTCTGCGAGCCCACGACCTTGGCCGGATCGATCTCGTGCACCTGCGCACCAAAGGCGACCGGCATTCCAAATCCTGCGATGGCGAGCAGGGTGACGAGTTGCTGGCGATGATTATGCATTTGAAAATTCTCCTCGGTTTAGGGCACTACTTCGGCTTTTCTATGCTCCGGGTGGCGGAGCGGCAAGCACTTTTGTGTGTGAAAAAAAAACTTTTTTTTGGAATTGACGACGGAGTGCGAAAAAACGCAGCCTCCGCCCCATATGCTCCGCTGCCTATTGCTTTTCGGGCTCGGCCTTGCCTCGCTCGCGATCACAGTTCCCTGCCTCTGCGGGCAGGCACCAGCTAGCCACCCCGAGCGCGACGCGCGACGCCGGCGGCCACCACGCCTAACGACGCCGACAACCTGCTCGCACCGACCCCGGCGGCGAGCGCGCCGGCCACTTCTTCGGATGACGATTTGCTCGTTCCGCTCCCTTCGGGCAACCAGCCGGCCGCTTCTTCGGAAGACGATCTGCTCCTTCCACAAGGCGAGACCGGGACGAGCCAGCCGATGCCGGACGATCTCCTCCTCGTTCCCAACGCCCCACAAAATCCGCCGCCCAAAACTGCGGCCGGCGCTGTCGGCAACGCCGCTGCCGCCCACGCCCAGTTGCTGGTGGAAAACAAATTTCCCTCCGCCTCGACCTGCGCCACCTGCCATCCGAAGCAGTTCCGCGCAGTGGTCGGTTTCGCAGCATGCCTACGCCCAGATCAGCCCGGTCTTTAACACCATGCAGGCGACGATCGACCGCCGCCTCTCCGGCACGAATGGCGACTTCTGCATTCGCTGCCACACCCAGGTCGGGATGCAGATCGAAGAACCCATCTTCGCCAGCAACATGGATCGCAACCCGACTTCCCGCGAAGGGATCAGTTGCATCGTCTGCCATCGAGTAAAAAGCAATTACGGCAAAGGTGAGTGGCCGGATGGCGATCGAGGAAGGCAGCCTGCTCAAGCCGGTCTATGGCCCGAAAGGCCCGCGCATTCTGAAAAAGGTGTTGAGCGAGCCGGACAAATTTCAGGTCGTGACCAAGCCCGGCGAAATCGGTCGGGCCATTCACACCAATGTGGTGAAGTTTGATCCGCTCGAGAAATCCGGCTTCTGCGGGACCTGCCACGACGTCAACCTGCTGAACGGTTTCCGGCTCGAGGAAGCGTTCTCGCAATTCAAAAACTCGCCCGCGAACAAAGCGCGGCACGACCTGTCAGGATTGCCACATGGGCAGAATCCCCGGGGTCAAATCCGGTTACGGATTTGGACCCGCCGCGATGGTGGGCGATGCGCCCACGCCGCCCCGTCGGCTGACCGATCACACTTTTGCCGGGCCGGATTACTCCGTGATTCATCCGGGGCTTTTCCCCTTTAACGTCAAAGCGCAGCAGACCGCGACGATGCGCGAGTGGCTGCAGTTTGATTATCGCGCCGGCTGGGGCACGGACGCCTTCGAGAACAAGGCGCCGGCCGATTACAAATTCCCGCCGCGCTGGCAATCGATCGACGACCGCTACGATGCGCGCGCGATTCTCGACGATCAGTTCGCGAAACTGGAGGAGGCCAACCTGCAGCGTTACCAGATTTTGCGGCGCGGATTTCAACTGCACGACTTCGTCCTCGAAGAAAACGACGCGCGCGGAATCAAGTTCAAGGTGCAGGTGGCGAACGGGACCGACGGGCACGGCACGCCGACTGGTTTCGATGCCGAGCGAGCCAATTTCCTCCAGGTCACGGTGCGGGATCGGCGCGGCAAATTGCTCTTCGTCTCGGGCGATCGCGATCCGAATGGCGACGTGCGCGACGAAGAATCGGCCTACGTGCACGACCGCAAGTTGCCGCTCGACAAATACCTCTTCAGCCTCCAGTCGAAGTTCCTCGTCCAGTTGATTCGAGGCGGCGAACGGGTGCAGGTGCTGCCAACCAACAAGAGCATCGACCCGCTGCCCTATGTGCGGCCGGCGACGAATGCGGACGCGCTCCTCGCCCGGCCCAATGGCGCGCGCAAACAGAGCATCGTGCTTCCGCCTAACGGATTTCGCTGGGCGAACTACAAGGTGGAAGGGGCGCGCTTGACCGGGCAGACTCCTTATACCGTAAACATCAAGTTCATCTGCCAGATGATCCCGGTGAACCTGGTGGCCGATATCGCTGAGGTCGGCATCGATTACAACATGTCGCCCAAGGCGGTAGCCGACCGGGTCGTCGAACGCTCGCAAACCATCTGGAACAAGACGGTCGTTCTGCCGCCGCGTCCGGCGGTCATCAACTTGAAGCCGACCGAGCGCCAAATTCTGGCGCCGCCAAACAAGCCTTTCCTGCCGGAATCAAAAGAAGCGCTGAAACAAATGAAGGTGGCCGAAGCCGATCATCTTTCCACGCACTAAGCCCTGAGCCATGCGCCACGCCCTAACAACTTGCTTCGTTCTCGTTTCTCGCGCTCAGCGCCAGCACGACGATCCGTGCGCAAACCCCGATGTCGGGCGACGTCGTGATCTGTCCCACCTGCGGCCGGGAAATGCCGGGGAACTTCAATTTCTGCAGCAATTGCGGCACGAACCTCGAGAACGCTCCGCGCATCTCGAAAGGCCCGCAGGAGCCCGCGACCAGCTCCGGCCACGGGCAAGAAAGAGAAGGAACAAAGCCGCGCCTTCGCTCCATGGCACCAGCGCACTGAGCGATAAGCCGGCTCCGCTCAAGCTCGAGGGGTTTCCCGATCGCCCGAAACCGATTATCGAGATCGGCCAGAGTCCTTTCCTCGGCAGAGGGCCGATCGCGCCGGGCTTCAAGACCCCGACGGGCGCCGTCTGGCAGCCGGACTTCATCGTCTTCGGGACCGCTCGCACCGCTCTGCAAACTTTCGATAACGGAACCGGCCAGATCACCGATTGGGCGAACCGCCTCGATCTTTATGGCAACCTTTACCTCTCGCCGACCGAGCGTTTCCTGATCGGCTTCCGGCCACTCGATCGCGAAGGCCGCGACTACAGCGGTTACCGCTTCGATCCGCCCCCGCAGCGGTTGAAGAACGATCTCAACGCCTATGTCACGACCCTCTTTTTCCAGGGTGATTTCGGCGAGCTCTTCCCCAACCTCGATCCGAACGACACCAAGGGTCTCGACATTCAATTCGCGATCGGGCGTCAGCCGCTCAGTTTCCAGGACGGCATCATGATCAACGAAGACGTCATCGACGCCATCGGCCTGACGAAAACATCGCTCTTCTTCCTCGGCTCCTCTTCCTGGCGCACGACCGGAATTTTTGCCTGGGGCGAGCTGAATCGAAACAACAACGTGCGGGAAAGCAACGCGCGTCTCTTTGGGCTTTTTAACACCGCCGATTACGCTTCCGATACGATCGATATCGACTTCGCCTACGTCACGACTGACGCTTCCACCGGAGGCGACGGCCTCTATCTCGGCGTCGGCGACACGCGCCGCTTCGGCCTCATTAACTCCACCACCCGCGCGAACGCTTCCTTCGCCCTCGATCACGAGACGCCCGCCGTCAGTACCGGGCTGCTCCTCTTTCAGCAACTCTCCACCACCCTGCCGGAGAGCAAGGACATCGGCTACGTCGATCTCTTCTGGGGGATTGGCGATTACTCCTCCGCGGCGCGGGGCGGCGATCGCGGGGGGCCGCTTGGCAACACCGGCATCCTTTTCGCCGCCCAGGGACTCGGCGCCTACGGTGCGCCGTTAGGCAACCGCGCCAACGACGCGGTCGGCGCCGCCATCGGTTACCAGAAATTCCTCGGCAGCACCGACCGCCAGCTGACCTTCGAGCTCGGCGGCCGGGTCCGCACCCGCACCCCGCAATTTTTCGATCAGCCCAACGCGATCGCCGGGGCGGCCCGTTACCAGATGAAGTTGAACCAGCACATGGTCCTGATCCTCGACACCTTCCTCGGCTTCCCGGAAGATCGCGATACCGCCTACGGATTCCGCTCCGAGGTTTTGCTCAAATTCTAGAAGGGGATGACGAATTCCGAATCGATGCTGAATAACGAATATCGAGGCGGTTGCTGTTCATTCGAGCTTCGTCTTTCCTTCGTCCTTCGTCATTCGTCCTTCGTCATTCCCTCGCCCTCATGATCCCGGAAGCAATTGGCGGCATCCTGGTCGGCGGCGGCCTCATCCAGCTCGGTCTCGTGACCGCGGCCAACGTCCGCCGGCTTTCCGGCCAGAATCGCCAGGCGGAAATCAGCCTCGAGCTGCTCAAGACCGAGCTTGAGATGATGCGCGACCGGCGGCGCCAGCAAGCCCTCGGCGGTGCCTCCTGGAACGGCTGGCGAAAATTTTGCGTCGTAAAAAAGGCGATGGAATGCGACGACATCTGTTCCTTCTATCTCGTTCCGCACGACAAGAAGGCGCTCCCCACTTTCCGACCCGGCCAATACCTGACCTTTAAGCTCGACATCGCGGGCCAAGCCAAGCCGGTCGTGCGCTGCTACAGCCTTTCCGATGGCCCGCGACCCGACGCCTACCGGGTCACTATCAAACGCATTCCGCCCGGCAAAGAGGGCGCCCCGCCGGGCCTCGCTTCTTCTTTTTTCCACGAGCAGATCAAGGAAGGCGACATCCTCGATGTCAAAGCACCCTCCGGTCAGTTCCACCTCGACCCGGCCGGGACGGGCGGCCTTGTTCTCATCGGGAGCGGGATTGGGGTGACCCCGGTCCTGAGCATGCTCAACACCCTCGTCGCCCAAGGCTCACGGCGCGAGATCTGGTTCTTCCACGGCATCCGGAACCGCTCCGAGCAGGTCATGAAAGAACATCTCGAGGCGATCGCGCGCGAGAACCCCAATGTGCGCCTGCAAGTCTGCGCCAGTAAGCCCGACCCGCAGGACGAACTGGGGCGCGACTATCACCACGAGGGGCGGGTGAACGTCGATCTCTTCAAGACCCTGCTGCCTTCCAACAACTACGATTTCTACCTCTGCGGACCCGGGCCGATGATGCAGGATCTGACCGAAGGGCTCAAGGAATGGGGCGTCCCGGAAAAGAACGTCCACTACGAGACCTTTGGCCCCTCGAGCGTGAAGAAGGTCGCCGCCGTCCCTGCCGCCGCGCCGGGTGCAGCGGCGCCGGCCGCCTACGCGATCCAATTCAAGAAGAGCGGCAAAACCATCAACTGGTCCGGCGACCAGACCTGCATTCTCGATTTGGCGGAAGCGAACGGCATCACCATCCCGAGCGGCTGCCGCGCCGGGAGTTGCGGAACCTGCCAGGTGGCGGTGTTATCCGGCGAGGTCGACTACGTCGAAACATCCGACTTCGAGACCGACCCCGGCACCCGCCTCACCTGCATCGGCGCGCCCAAGAGCGACCTCGTGCTCGACGCCTGACCAGCCTGCCAAGCTTTCGCTTCTATTAGCCTCAGTTATCCTATCGGGATATCGGAGAGCATTCCGGCAAAAGCATGCCCGGGAGTCTGCTCAACCATCTTGATGTAGTTTCGCATCGCATCGAGAACCGGAACTTCTTTGCGGTCAAACACTTCGCCCTGCAGCAGGCGCAAGACCTCTACCCGATGCTGTTTGGACTCGATGAACTTGGTGAAGAGCGGGAGGAGCTTGTAATAGAGCAGAATGAACTCGTACCAAATCTCGGTGCCAGCCCGCAGCTTCTTTTCGTAAGGCTTGAGCATGGCTTCACTAAAGTCGTTCTGTTCGAACGCACATTTGATCCTCTCCGCGGAATATTTGGCACTGTATAAGGCAACGCTCACTCCCGATGAAAAGATTGGGTCGACGAACCGCGCTGCGTCGCCGATAAGAACGAACCCATTGCCGGCGAAAGTATCCATCTTGTAGCTGTAGTCTCCCTCCATCTTGAACTCGTTGACGCGCTCCGCGTCGCACATCGCATCGGAGAGATCGGGATTCGAGCTGACAAACTTCTGAAAATACTCAGCAGGCGAAAGGCGCTCTTTCTGAAAGACCTTCTTTTCCGCGACGATTCCCATGGAGGTAATCTCGTCGGTGATTGGGATTTGCCAGGCCCAGCCCCGCTCGACGGGCAGGAAGTAGATGTGAATGTAACCTCCCGATCTCGTCTTGCCTTTCTTGACGTTCTTGAACCAGGCATGCACCGCAAACTGGTCGAAGATTGGATCGTTCTTTTTCACGCGCAACTGTTTCCCCAGTAAAGTCTGACGCCCGCTGGCGTCCACCACCATACGCGCCGGGACCTCGACCTCCTGGCCGGCAATATGCAAACGAATGCCACGCGCATAGCTCTTCTCGTCGAAAAGGACTTCACTGACCTGAACACCCTGGTAAACTCGTGAGCCAAGACTTTCCGCATGCTTCAAAAGCAGTAGATCGAACTTCTGCCGATCGACGTGGTAGGTATAGTCCTGCGAGATCCCTTCTTGCGGAAATTCGTCGAAGGAAATATCCGCCTCACCCTTTGCCACGGGCGGATGCCAGGAAGCACCATACTTTTTCGGGAAGCCCTCGCGTTCCAAGACCGGAAGAAATCCAATCTCATCAAAGACGCGAACTGAAGACATGACCATCGATTCGCCAACATGCGGCCGCGGGTGGTTGCTCGCCTCGAAGATAGTGTTCTTGATCCCTGCTTTGGAAAGGTAACAACCCAGGGCAGAGCCGGCGGGTCCACCGCCGACAATCACGACATTCTCGCTCCGCGTACTCATATTTTTAGAGTCAAGTAATCGGCTATTCGCGCGGTCACTCGGGTGAATGAGCGGGAAGCCCGTCTCTCTGGTCAGCAGAGGCGCCATCATTTTTGCGCTTGAGGAGTTCGGCGAGACTTCGAGCCGTGGCGAAGTTCTCGGCCAGTAGCTCGTCATCCTCCACCCTGATGTTCAGGTCGTTCTCCAAAAAACCAACGAGTCGGATCAGGCTAAGAGAATCGATCCGCAGAGGCTCGTCCGGATCGCTAACCGGGGGCAGCGGAGCGCGCGACTCGTTCAGGTATTCCAGGAGCTTCGGCGGCAAATTGAGTGTAGAAGTCATTTTTGTTTTGCTTTCAGTGTAAAAGCCATTTTTCCGTTTGCCCGCGTCCGGAGAGGCTTCCGCACCCGGCTGAAGGGTTCTGGGAAGCTAAGGAGCACCGATGATGCCATAAGCGACGCCGATCGACAATAAAAATCTGGTTTTGCCGAGACCTCCAGCGTCGAACCTGCCAATCGCATGCCCCAAAAAGCCGGGCCATGAGGGAAGCGCAACGGAGAAAACACGGAGAAGGCGAAATGTAATCCGATTTTCAGAAGTTCAGGCTCGCCATGGCCGCGACCGGTAGTCGAGACGCCGCGTCCGCGGTTCCGACGGGACCGCGCGCAAACAACTGGCGCGCGATCGCTGAGGGCATCTCAATCTGACCTCAACCTTTCGAAAATGTTACTTTTACCTGGAATGGCTCGAAATCACTTGTGGTACCGAATGCGCTGCTATCAGTATTGCTTACCGATGGCATCCGTTGTCACGATTTATCCTAAGGGTCGTTAGTCGAATCGGTGGCGCGGGCGGTGGGTTGAAAGGGGTTCCCCGGCACTTTTAAGAAACTATGAAAACAGACGTGCTCATTATCGGTGGCGGCCCCGGCGGGGCTGCTGCGGCCATGTTCCTTCTTCGCGAAGGCATCACACCCGTCATCCTCGAGCAGGAGGAATTTCCGCGCTTTCACATCGGCGAATCGCTCACGGGCGAGGCGGCGCAGGTGCTGCGCCGGCTCGGGTTGGAGGAGAAGATGAACGCGATGAAGAACCCGGTGAAGCACGGGGTCGTCGTCTATGGCAGCAACGCCGCCACTACCTGGTACGTGAAGGTCTCTTCCCGCGACGAGAATTGGAAGCTCTACGACAACGTTACCTGGCAGGTGCGCCGGAGTGAGTTCGACAAGATGATGCTGGAGGAAGCGGTCGCGCGCGGCGCGAAGCTGCTCCGCGGCACGGCGATCAAGGCGTTAAAGGGTGACGATGGTGTGCTCTCAGGGATCAGGATTCGCCATCTCGCCGGCTCGGAGGAGGACATCGCCACCAGAGTGGTGCTGGATTGCTCGGGGCAGTCCACCTTCCTCGCCAATCAAAAAGTGACCGGCCCGAAATACATGGGCAGCTATGACAAGCAGGTCGCCTTTTTCTCGCACGTGCGGGGCGCGATCCGCGGCCCGGGGACAGAGGGGCCGGAGGCGAAGGACAACACGCTCATCTTCTATAACAAGAAGTTCCATTGGGCCTGGTTCATCCCGGTAGACAAGGATGTGGTGAGCATCGGAATGGTGACGCCGCGGGACGAGTTCACGATGAAGAAACAGACGCCGGAAGAATTCTTTCGGAGCGAGCTTTACAACATTAACCCGGAAATCGGACGGCGGGTTCCGGAGCTCGACCTGGCAGAGAAGGTGCATGTGATCCCCAACTATTCCTACCAGGTGCGGGGCTTCTGCGGGAAGGGCTTTATCTGCATCGGTGACTCGCACCGGTTCCTCGATCCGATCTTTTCCTTCGGCGTGACGGTGACGATGCGCGAGGCAGAGTTCGCGGCCCCCCTTGTACACCAGTATCTTGAGGGCAAGCTCGACGACCGGGGGAACCCTTTCGAGGAACACCAGATGGCTTGTGAAAAAGGCATCGATAACCTCGAGGACATGATCGATCTCTTCTGGGAACAGCCCTTCGCCTTCGCGACCTTTGTCCACTCGCGTTACGTCGAGCAAATGACCGACGCGTTTGCCGGCCGGATTTATGAGTCCGAGCACCAGCCGTCGCCATCGATCAAGTCGTTTCGCAAACTGCTCAAGCGGACCCGGGAATACGAGGCGGACGATTACTCGGTACCGATCGGGTCGCGTTATCATCCGGAACGCGCGCCGCTCTGGGCGCCGGATTCACCGGTACCGGGAACGGAAGAATGGGTCGGGCGCGGGCAAGGGCGCGAATGGGTCGCGGTTTGACTCGGGCGAAGTCGACTGCGTCGAAATCCGATTCGAGACCGCCCGGGACGCGCCTCACCTGCATCGACGCGCGGAAACGCGACCTGGCGCTTGACGCCTGAGGGAGTTTGCTCGCCACTTCAGCCAGTTCCTTTTCATCAGTCAGCAAGCTGGAAGCTTGCGCTACTTGCCTGCGCATCTTTACGGTCGGATTCCTGATCCGGGGCGGGCGGCGCGGGCTCGTCCCTTGACATCTTCCTCAAGTGACGGGTACTTCGCCTCTACTTTGAAGCTTCCTTTTCTTCTTCGTCGCCAATTCGTTAGGCTGTCGTTTTTCGGGGCGGCCCTTCTCCTCGTCGCGGGTTGCGGGCGGAGCGACGATTCGAAGATCACCGTTTATCGCATCCCCAAGGAGACGGCCACGCCGGCCGTGGCGCCGCCGGCTGCGATGGGTGGCGCCGCGGCGCCGGCGGCGGCGGTGCAATGGACCGCGCCTTCCGCCTGGGAGAAAAAGGCGGCCTCCGGTTTTCGAAAAGGCAGTTTCCTCGTCCGCGGCGCGGACGGGAAGACGGCGGACGTCTCGGTCATCTCTTTTCCGGAAGCGGCCGGCGGTTTGCTCGCGAATGTCAATCGCTGGCGCAACCAGTTAAAGCTGGCGCCGGTCTCGGATGCGGCCCAGGCGGGCACGCCGATGCCTGTGGCTGGTCACGACATGTTTTTTGTCGATCTGGTGAGCGAGCAGGCCATCGGCACCGATGGGAGCAAAACGCGCATCCTTGGCGGCGTTCTGACGCTCGGGAGTGAGACCTGGTTTTTCAAAATGATGGGGCCGGATCAGCTCGTCGAATCGCAACGGGAACCGTTTAAGCAATTCCTGGAGAGCGTCCACGTCGCCGAGGGATCGACCGCCGCTGAGGCGGCTCCCGCGCCGATGAGCGCGAACCCGGGTGGCGGCAATACCAACGCCCCCACCCCTCCGCTGATCGAGACGGCGCAGGGCGCGCCGCTGCAATACACTCTCCCGCCCAACTGGCAGGAGAAACCGCTTTCGCCGATGCGGCTGGCCAGTTTCAATGCCACTGCGCCTGACGGAAAGGCGACCGATGTCTCGGTCGTTAGTCTGCCGGGGATCGCGGGCGGCGATCTCGCGAACGTGAATCGCTGGCGTGGCCAGGTGAACCTCGGACCGATCGAAGAAGACACCCTCGCGAAAACGGCCGAGCATGTGCGGGCCAATGGGCACGATTATCTGCTGGTCGACCTGGTGAGCGAGGCGCCCATGGGCGAGAAGCAGGAGAAGCAGCGCATTCTCGCCGCCATCCTGGATGAGAACGATCGTTCCTGGTTCATCAAGATGACGGGCGACGATGCGGCGGTCGAATCGCAGAAGAGCGCTTTCACCAATTTCCTGCAGAGCCTGAAAATTCCCTAACGAAATGCCCGAAAACGTCATTCGTCCCTTTCCGCTCAAGTCACCGCTGCGGGTGCTATCCTCGCTCCGGCTGACGGTGGTCTGTCTCGGGCTCGGGATGTTGCTCGTTTTTCTCGGCACCCTGGCGCAGGTGCATCTCGGGATTCACGCTGTCCAGGCGCGCTATTTCCAGAGTCTGCTCGTTTACTGGTCGCCGGCCGGTTCAAACTGGAGAATCCCGATCCTGCCCGGCGGTTACCTGCTCGGGTCGGTCTTGCTCATCAACCTGCTCGCGGCGCACGCGGTCCGGTTTCAGCTTTCGAAAAAGAAAATCGGCATCATCCTCCTCCACTTCGGCGTCATCCTCCTCCTCATCGGCCAACTTCTGACTGGCCTCTACGCGCGCGAAACGCAGATGCGGATGGACGAAGGCCAGACGCTCGGCTACTCGGAAGCGCCGCGCGAAGTGGAGCTGGCGGTGATCGATTCGACCGACCCGAAATTCGACCAGGTGGTGGCGATCCCGGAGGAGGTGCTCGCGCACCAGGGAATGATCCAGAATCCGACTCTGCCGTTCACGATCAAGATCCGGCAGTTTATGCCCAACTCACGGCTCGCGATGCGCTCGCAGGTCCCGCAGGCGCCACCCTCGACGGCGACGGTTGGCTTTGGGCAAAACATCGTCGTCACGCCGGAGCCACGCACGGTGAAGGACGATGAACGCGATTTGGGCGCAGCCTTTGTCGAACTCGATGGAGTTCAGGGTTCGTTAGGCACGTGGCTCGTCTCGAACGCCATTCCCGAGACGCAATCCTTCACCCTCGATGGGCACACCTATTCGATCATCATGCGGCAGCGGCGCTTCTACAAGCAATTCGCCCTTACCCTGCTCGACTTCGAGCACGATCGTTATGCCGGGACCGATATCCCGAAAAATTTCTCCAGCCGGGTGCGGCTGATCGATTTCAAGCGGGGCGAAAATCGCGACGTGCGCATCTCGATGAACGATCCGCTGCGTTATCGCGGCTACACTTTTTACCAGTCGGGTTTCGACAACAACGACAAGACCAGCATTCTGCAGGTGGTGAAAAATCCCGCCATGCTCCTGCCCTACATCGCCTGCGGGCTGGTCGCGCTCGGGCTCCTGACCCAGTTTTCGATGCACCTCTTTGGTTTTGTGAGGAAACGGAATCGATGAAATCGCGCCCTTACATCACCTGGCTGGTCGTCGCCGCCACCCTCCTCTACGTCGTCTCGCCGCTCTTTCAGCACGACCGGCGGGGCGGGTTTGAAATGCAAAAATTCGGCCGCCTCCCCGTGCTCCTGAACGGCCGGATCAAGCCGCTCGACACCGTCGCGCGCAATTCGCTCCTCATCATCCACGGCAAACAGACGCTCTCCACCGATGCACGGCACGCTCACCCCGATCGATTGGCTGGCCGAGGTCCTGATGAAGCAGGACGAAGCGGACCAGCAAAAAATCTTCGTCATGCGGAACCCCGAAACGCTGACCGCGCTCCAGCTCAGTCCCGAAGCGGGAAAATATTTTTCCTTCCGCCAGTTCGTCCCGCATTTGCAGGAAATCGAGCAACAGGCGGCGCTCGCGCAAAAAGTGGATGCGCAACTGCGTTCGCCTTTTCAGCGCGACATCATCAAGTTATTTGAGCGGCTCACGCTCTATCATCGGCTCGAGAACAGCCTCGAAGTCACGGGCACGAAGAATTTCAAGGGTCAGGTCGAGGACCTGGTGAAAAACATCCGACCCGTCCCCATCCCGATGCAACAGCGGCATCACGGCCGACGCTTTGCAGAGCCTCGCCTTTCTCGCCGAGACCGGATACTTTTTCCCGATCCCGCCCTTTCCCCCTAACGACGATCCGTTGCAGTGGCGGAAGATGGGCGAAAGCCTGATCATGTTTCTGAGCGACGGGAAAATGCATCCGGCGGTCAAGGCCTGGGCGACGATGGCGACGGCTTACGCGGCCAACGATCCGGCGACTTTCAACCAGACGCTCGACAAATATTCCGCCGAGCTGAAGCAGGATCTCCCGCGGCGCGTCTGGAAGGCGAAGGTCGAGTCGGTCTTCAATCAACTGCAGCCGTTTTACAGCGCGATGGTGATCTACGTTTTGATCTTCATTCTCGCCGCCGGCTCCTGGCTCGCCTGGCCGCAAACGCTGGGCCGTTATGCCTTCGTCCTCCTCGTCTTGACCTTCGCCATCCACTCCTTCGGCCTGATCACGCGGATGTATCTCGAAGGGCGGCCGCCGGTGACGAATCTCTATTCCTCCGCCGTCTTCATCGGCTGGGGCGCGGTCCTGCTCGGCATTTTCCTCGAACGCTTCTTCCGCAACGGGATTGGGAGCGCAACCGCGGCCATGATCGGCTTCATCACCCTGCTCATCGCGCATCATCTTTCGATGGATGGCGACACGATGGAAATGATGCGCGCCGTGCTCGACACCAATGGCTGGCTCGCGACGCATGTCGTCTGCGTCACTCTCGGCTATGCCTCGACTTTCCTCGCCGGATTCCTCGCCCTCACCTACATCGTGCGGGGCGCGTTTACGCCTTCGCTCGATCGCGCCACGGCCAGCTCGCTCGCGCGGATGGTTTACGGCATCGTTTGTTTCGCCACCCTCTTCAGTTTCGTCGGCACCATCCTCGGCGGCATCTGGGCGGATCAATCGTGGGGGCGCTTCTGGGGTTGGGATCCGAAGGAAAACGGCGCGCTCCTCATCGTTCTCTGGAACGCCATCATCCTCCACGCGCGCTGGGGCGGCCTCGTCAGGCAACGCGGCCTCATGGTGATGGCGGTCTTTGGCAACGTCGTCACGAGCTGGTCGTGGTTTGGGGTCAACATGCTCGGGATCGGGCTCCACTCCTACGGTTTCATGGATAGCGCGTTTCCCTGGCTGATCGGCTTTGGCGCCAGCCAGCTCGCCTTCATGATGATCGGCCTCCTGCCTCCACACGCCTGGCGGAGCCGGCTCGAAGCGGTGAAAGCGGTGCCGCCTCCAGAAATGGCCGACGCTCCCGCCTGATCGGCAATCAGCTTTATTCGGCTTCTCCAATCGGGCCTGAAGGCGCCCGGGGTTTGGGGGACGCCTTCAGGCACTCTCGGATTGGGGGATCCGGGGACTAGCCATGGTACCGTGACAACTCAGTGTCTCTACCCGTTCCATGCGTAAAATTTTCCCGGCATTGCAAAAAAAATGCAGAAAGTTGAAAAATTGGGGCCAGCCAGGGCAACCCTCGTTGGAAAACCGATGACTAGAAAACTGTCGCTGGTTCCGGACCGGCGAGAATTTTCTGGAAGCGCGGATCCTTCCGCAACGGGTCCCATTGCCAGCGCAGACGCAGGTCCCAAAGGGTCATGCATGCTTCATCCAGCGGAGAAACACAGCCGGGCTCGCGCAGGAGATGTTCGATCATCGAGATCGCTTCGTCCGTCTCGCCGACCCGCGCGCGGATCAAGGCGAGGTGGCAGAGCCACTGGTGACCGTCGATCGCGTCTTTGCTCACGGGTGTCAGTTGGACCGCCTTCTCGCCTTCGCGAAGGGCGTCGGCCTTTCGTCCCATGTAGGCGTAAAGCAAGCCGAGTCGGGCGTGGCGCACTGCATCGCTGGGATGAGCCATCGTCTCCGCCTCCATCGCGGGGCGCGCGTTCTCGAACATCTCCATCGCTTTGCCCTGATCGCCCTGCGCCAGCCAGATGCATCCCGTGAGGTAGCTTTTCGGGACTGGTGCGCTCAGAACGGAAGGCAGCGTCTCGAACGGAAAGCTATCGAGCGCGGTCTGGGCTGCGGGGAAATCGCGGGCCAGCATGGCCGTATCCCAGCGTCCCCAGGCGAGATTTCCTTCCACGTCGCCGTAACCCGGGGTCGCCGCGAAAAACTTCTGGAGCCGTGTCAGGTTTCCTTTTTGCCAGAGATCGACCAAAGCCCGCTCGCCCTTCAGGGGCTCCATCTGCGGTCCGAGCGCGATCGCACGGTCGGCATGGGTCGCAGCCGAAGGCCAGTCGCGCAGCAGGCAAGCGGTGGCGTGCAGTTCATGTTCAAACTCGCTGTTGAGGGGATCTCGGGGCAGGACCGATTCTTGCAGGGAGCGCGCTTCACGCCAGCGATCCTGTCGGCGGCGAATGAAAGCGATCGTCATTTCCGGCTCGGTGTCGTTAGGGAGAAGCCGCTGGGCGATTTGCAGTTCCGACAAAGCGCGGTCGAAGTCGCGATTGATGCGGTAGTGATACAAGCCGTAGGCCAGATGCGCTTCTCCCAGATTTGGCTGCAAGCGTAGCGCTTCCTGGACCTCGGCGTAGGCGGACGCTTTCAGGTCTTCGCTCGGCCCGCGAAAGCGATAGAGCAAGCCCAGCGTCATGGCAAAGCGGGCATGGGCGAGGGCGAAGTCCGGGTCAAGCGCCACGGCTTGCCGATAGAGAGCCTCGGCCGCCTCGTAATCGGAGATCGCGAAACCGGGATTCTTCTCGTGTTTCCGACCCCGGAGGTAGAGGACATAGGCGTCCGGATTGCGCGTCGATGCAGAGCGCACGTTTCTCCGTTCCTCCGGACTCAGGGTGGCATCGAGAGCATCCGCGATATCGTTCGCGAGCTCGCCTTGGAGATTAATCGCATCCACCAGTGTGCGATCGTAGCCCTTGGCCCAAACTTCGTGGCCGTCGTCGGCGTCGACGAGCGAAACATGGAGCAGGATCCGGTTGCCGGACCGACGCAGACTTCCTTCGAGCAGATGCCTTACTCCCAGTTCCTGACCGATCGTGCGCAGATCGCGCGGGGCAGCGGCGGAATAGCGCGCCGTCCCCAGCCGGCTGATCACTTTCAGGTCCTGAATCTTGATCAGGCGGGAAAGAATATCGTCCTGCACCCCTTCGGCAAAAAAGGCGTCGTCTGGGTTGTTGCCCAGATTCCGAAACGGCAAGACAGCGATGGATTTGTTATCCAAGGCGGACGAGGGCGACGAGAAATGGAGAGCAAGCGCAGCCAGCGCTGCCGCCAGGCCCAGGCTGGCGACGACGCCCCAACGTCGGGTTCGCCGGCGAGCCAGGGCGGTGGCAGCGAGAGATTGTTTACAGTGCTCCAGCGACCGTGTCAGTTCCCTCGCGGAGCGCGGCCGACCCTCCGGGCTCGGTGCCAGCATCGAGCGCAGAAGCGCGATGAGAGGAGCGGGGATCTCACGCGTCAGGGGCAAGGACCCATTCGCCGAATGTCCGCTCAGCAGTTTGCCGCTGAGAGCATAGCAAAGGGTCACGCCTAACGAGTAAATGTCGGAACGAATGTCAACCGCGCGTCCTTCCCGTTGCTCCGGACTGGAGAAAGCCGGCGTGCCGAGGATCGGTCGCGCGGCCACCGATTCCCCTTCCCTGTCCGCGACTTTGGCGAGGCCGAAGTCGATCACCTTGACCCAGGCCGCGGCGTTATCCGAGCCGCCCGCGAAAGTCATTTCCTCCTCCCCGACGAGCATGATGTTGGAGGGTTTCAGGTCGCGGTGCACCAGGCCTTGTCTTTCCGCGGCGGCCAGGGCGCGCGCCACCTGCAGCGCGATCTCGAGCGCGAGTCTCGAGTCGAGGGGACCCGTGCGTCTAAGCCGCGCTTCGAGCGACTCGCCTTCGACGTACTCCATGGCGTAAAAGCAGTCGCTCTTCTCCTCCGCCTCCGGGGTCGCGAGATGATTCACCGCCCCGAGATGAAAGACGGTGGCCACGTTAGGATGACGCAGCCGGGCCGCCGCCTGGGCCTCGCGCAGAAAACGCCGGCGCGCTTCGGGCCGGGCCGAGAAACGGGCATTGATGATCTTGAGCGCGACAAGCGTATCGAGATTCAGATCGCGCGCCTTGTAGGTCACGCCCATCGCGCCCCGGCCCAGCTCCCAGAGAGAACCATCGGGTCGGGTCAGGATTTCGTAGTGCTGATAGCAACGGCTGACCGGTTCGTTAGGCGAAAGACCGGCGGGATCGATCTCGCCTTCGATGCCCGTGCTCAAGAGACAGTTCAGGCAGCCTTCTTCTCCCGGGAGACGAATGAGCGGCGCCCCGCATTGCTCGCAGATGAGGGTTTTGTTTTTGGCTGGATAGGGCATGGGCAGATGGTGGCCGACTAATAGACCGTCGGCGGTTCCGGGGCCGCGAGGATTTGCTGAAAACGCGGATCCTCCCGCAGTGGATCCCATTCCCAGCGCAGCCGCAGTTCCCACCAGCTCATGCTGGCTTCATAGAAAAAGACGCCGCCCGGCATCCGCAGCAGCTTCTCGATCAGGGAGATCGCCTGATCGTGCTCGCCGACCCGGGCATAAATCAGGGCCAGATTACATAATTCCCCCGGCCCGTCGAAGGCATCCTTGCTCACTGGTTTCAGCTCCACGGCGCGTTTACCTTCGCGGATCGCATCCGCCTTGCGCCCCAGATAGGCATAGAGGAGACCAAGCCGGGCATGCCGCAGCGCACTCTGCGGATGAGCGAGCGCCTCGGCTTCCATGACCGGCCGGGAGACTTCAAAAAATAGTCGGGCACGAGCCGGATCGCCCGAGGCCAGAGCGATGCAGCCCCGGAGATAGCTTTTGGGGATCGGTGCGCTGTAGACCGACGGCAGGGTATCGAAAGGGAACCGATCGACCGCCTCTTCGGCCGCGGGGAAGTCCCGCGCGATCATGGCGGCATCCCAGCGCATGTAGGCAAGCGTGCCCTCGGGATCCCCGTACGATTCGATCTCGGCGAACACCTTCTGGAGCGGAGCGAGATTGCCGTCCCGCCAGAGATCGACCAAAGCGCCCTCAACCTTGAGCACCTCCGTGCTCGGCGCGATGGCTTTAGCCTGCCGGATCCGTTTATCCGCGGATTGCCAGTCCCGGAGCAGATAAGCCGTGGTGTAGAGTTCCTCCGGGTAGGTCACGTTGCGCGGGTCGCGCGAAAAAACACGCTCCAGTCCGGCGCGGGCCTCGCGCCAGTGGCCGCGCCGGCGATTGATATAGGCAATAAAACTATCGGCTTCGGTGTCGTTAGGCAAAAG
The DNA here is from genome assembly GCA_963772915.1 of uncultured Verrucomicrobiae bacterium. GTDB lineage: Bacteria > Verrucomicrobiota > Verrucomicrobiia > Chthoniobacterales > UBA10450 > Palsa-1392. The sequence goes on along the minus strand of CAVYZI010000007.1, from coordinate 1,120,650 downwards.
CCGGCGCGCAATCTCCAACTCCGGGAGCGCGCGATCAAAATCGCGGTCGATGCGATACAAACAGAGTGCCTTGGCCAGATGCGCTTCTCCCAGATCGGGGCGGAGCCGGAGAGCTTCCCCAATCTCGGCGTAAGCGCTTTGTTTCAAATCCTCGCTCGGACCGCGAAAGCGATAAAGAAAGGCCAGGACCGCCCCGCGCCTGGCATGAGCGAGGGCAAATCCCGGATCGAGTGCGATCGCCTGGCTGTAAAGCGCCTGAGCCGCCTCATTATCCGAGACCGCGAAGCTTGGGCTGTTGTCGAACTTCCGGCCCCGCAAATAGAGAACGTAGGCGTCAGGATTCCCGGTCGATCGATCGAGGACGTCGCTCTCTTCGCGCGGGCTGAGCGTGGCGTCGAGGGCGGTGGCGATAGCGGTCGCGAGTTCGCCCTGCAGAGTGATCACATCGGCCAGGGTACGATCGTAGGTTTCCGACCAAATTTGGTGGCCGTCGCGCGTATCGACCAGCGCGACGTGAAGCACGACCCGATCGCCCGTGCGATTAAAGCTCCCTTCCAAAACGTGGCGCACCCCAAGCGAGAGGCCGATCGCTGCCAGATCGCGCCGGTCAGTCGCTGGAAAACGCGAGGAACTGAGGTGGCTGATGACCTTCAAATCCCGGATCTTCACCAGCCGCGAGAGAATGTCGTCCTCGATGCCCTCGGCGAAAAAGGCGTTCGCGGCATTGTTAGTCAGATTGCGGAAGGGCAGGACGGCGATCGATTTGTCCTTGGGCGGTGCGCCGGCAGAGAAAAGATAGGCTCCCAAGGCCACCGCAACGGCCGCCGCTACGCCCAGCACGGCGGCCAGGCCGCGTCGGCGCGTCCCGCCCCACCCCCAGCCCGGCGCGCGGATGACCGTCAGACTCTCCAGGCAGCGATGGAGCGATTCGCCCAAGGCAAGCGCGGAGGGCGGCCGATCTTTCGGATCGGGCGCGAGCATCGATTCGAGGAGCGCGATGACCGGCGCCGGCACACCGCGCGCCGCCAGTTGCGCGACTGGCAGCGGTCCGTTCCGTTGCGTGGAGGCCGGCCCCTCGGACGACCAGGGAAATGGCACCTTCCCCGTAAGTGCATACCAGAGCGTGCTGCCTAACGAATAGATATCCGAACGTCCATCGACGTCCCGCGCCTGGAGCTGCTCCGGGCTGGAAAAGGCCAGAGTCCCGAAAAACTTCGCCGGCCGCCCCGCTTCCTCGCGCTCGAGCTTGGCCAGCCCGAAATCGATCACCTTCACCCAGGCTTCGCCGTGCCCTCCGGCCGCCCCGGTTTCCTCCTCCTCGGTCGCGAGCATGATGTTGGACGGCTTCAGATCGCGATGGACCAGACCGCGCCGCTCCGCCGCGGCCAGAGCGCGCGTCACTTGCACCGCGATCTGGAGGGCGGTGACCGCGGAGAGCGGACCGCTCCGCCGCAGGCGCGCCTCGAGAGTTTCCCCTTCGATGAACTCCATCGCGTAGAAGGAATCGCCGGCCTCGGCTTTTTCCTCGACGCTCAGCGCCTCGCCCTCGGGCTCGGGCAGAGCGTTGATCGTGCCGAAGTGGAAGACGCTCGCCACATTCGGGTGACGCAGACTGGCGGCGGCTTGCGCTTCGCGCAGGAAACGTTGCCGCGCATCGGGGCGGGCTGAGAAACGTGCATTGATGATCTTGAGCGCGGCAAGCGTCTCGAGATTGCGATCGCGCGCCTTGTAGGTCATGCCCATCGCGCCCCGGCCCAGTTCCCAGGGCGATCCGTCGGGTCGGGTCAGGATTTCGTAGTGCTGATAAACGCGTGTCGCCGATTCGTTAGGCAGAGAAGCAGCTTCCTCCGCCGTCGGCTCCATTCCCGCCGTCAGAAGACAATGCAGGCAGTCGCTTTCCCCGGCGCGACTTTGCAGGGGGGCTCCGCACTGCTCACAAAGAAGCGTTTTGTTTTCGGCTGATGCAGCCATTTTTTCCCACCGGAAAATCCGACCCCTCGGCTCAGGCGCTCGCGATCAACACCCGGCAAAGGTAACGCAACTCATCGTCAATCTCCTTCTCGCCCGGGACCGTGCGCAGCACTTCTCCCCGGAGCAATTCCCGGTAGCGCGCACGCAAACGAAAGAGATGGCTGCGAAAAGTCTCCACCGACACGCCGAGATGGGCGGCCGCTGCTTCCTGCGTCGGCAATCCCACCCCGCCGGTCAGGAAAGGCCGCAACTCGGCCAAGACACGCGCCTTGCGTTCACCGGCGTATTCCTCGCTCAGGGCTTCCATGGCGCGGCTGACCAGGGCCGTCGCCCAGTTCCACTCGAAAAGGCGTTCCTCATCGAGGGGCGCATCAATCAAAAGCGCCTCCTCCGACACTCGCTCCATGGCGTTGAATTCTCCGCCGTCCAGAAAAAGGATTTCCCGGTCGCCACCGCGTTTCTGCCGGGCTTGATGGGCCCGCGCCGCGCTGAGGTAGCGCTTGAGGAGCGCGAGGAGAAAAGTGCGGAACCGGCCTTTGCTCCGATCCGGCGCAGTGTAGGCCTGTTTCTCGATCAGATAGGCAAAAAAACCCTGGGTCAAATCCTGCGCATCGGCGTGGCTATAGCCGCGGCAACGAACGAAACGATAGAGCGGCGGCCAGTAATCGCGGCACAGCCGGGTCAACGCCGCCTGGGCGCGATCGGGCGCGGAGTTCTGCAGGGAAAAATCGCTCACCACGCTCCAGTGCGTCGTCATGAACGCTCCGGCGGCGCTGGGAAAAGTTGTGATGTTCTCGTCCAAACTGGGGCCGAGGGTAGCCGGTAGGCCCTCCATAAGTCAAGCATCCGCTGTCTGCGGAAAAATTTTTCTACTCGCGACACTCACCGGCCCTCGCCAAAGCGATGGTCGAAAGTCCCGAAAGCTTTTGGGACTGGAGGCGAGGGGAGTTGAACCCCTGTCCTGATCGCTCTCTCCGCGAGCTTCTACATGTTTAGCCGATGATTATTTTTAAGTGGTCGGACGTTGCACCGGCACACGCCACCCACCGAGCCACCACGAAATCCTTCACCGTCCGGCGCGGTCACTCCGCCGTCCGATTAGCCTGCTGTCCATGTTCGGCGCCGTAGCAGGCGTCCAGCTCCGAACATCGCGGTCAATTAAGCCGCGAGAGCGAGATCTTGGTGATCTGCGTTTATTTGTTTTGGTCCGGATTTTAACGAGGCCAACGAACCATCCTCGACATGCCGCCTGCGCTTCAAACAATCAGTCGAAACCAGTACGCCCCCCTTTTTTTTGAGAGAGCGAACAGTATCTCACCGTCGCCCGGAAAACAACTCCGTCGCGGCGAGTTGCTCTGAAATCTCTTGCTCGCGCCCCGACAGTGCGAGACGAATTCTCCATGGCGGAGCTGGACGATTTCAAAAGCTCCGTCGCCCTTCTCGTTTCCAGTTGCGACGCGTTCTTCGATGCCTGGCGACCGTTCCACGCGTTTCTGGAAAAGTTTTGGCCTGATTGCCCGCTCGATATTTTTCTTCTCACCAACGAACTCGAGGTCCGCTCGCCCCGGATCCGCTCGATCGCGGTCGGCCCCGATCGCGGTTGGTCGAGCAATCTCCTCCGCGCACTCGAGCAGATCGCGCATCCGCACATTCTCTATTTCCAGGAGGATTACTTTTTGACCGCGCCGGTCGATCGCGCGCAACTGGGGCGCGACTTTGCCGAGGCGATGGAAGGCGAGGCGGATTCGCTTTGTTTCCGCGCCCGCTCCGCGCCCGATCCCGGTTTCGAGCCGCTCAACGATCGCTTCGGAGTCGTGCCGCTTTCCTCCGATGGCCGGACGCGCTGCCAGGTCACGCTTTGGAAACGCGACGCTTTGCAGTCGATCCTGCGACCGGGCGAGACGGCCTGGAATTTCGAGGCGCGCGGCAGTGGGCGCACCCAGGCGATGCGGATTCTTTCCTATCGCCGGCGCGAGAACACGCCCATTCCTTATCTGATGTCGGCCATCTCCCGCGGATTCTGGATGCCGGAGGCGATCGCGCTTTGTCGCGCCCACAGCGTGCCGATCGATCCCTTCTTTCGGCCGGTCTACGCGCCGCGCGGCTGGGAGCGCGGGTTACGGCGCGCGCTCTCCCGGCTGCGTGCCGGACGCGCCTTGCCGGGACGGAAGGGCGGCGTGATCGATTTAAGATGAAGCGAATCGTGCGATGGAATGTAAGCAGCCGAGCCCGTCAGCTCTCGGGCGGCGACGCGCTGGTCGTTTCGATTCCGAAGAGCGGGCGCACCTGGGTGCGCACTTTTCTCTGCGCCTATTTTTGCAAAAAAATCGGCCAGCCTTTCACCCTCGAACCGGAGCGTTACCAAGGCGTTCCGCACATCACCTACACGCACGACCTTTTCGAACAGCGGACCAAGGCCGACCGCTGGGATAAAGTGCGCGGCAAATATTTGATCCCGCCACGGGAACGACGCCGCCTGCCGGTCATCCTCCTGGCGCGCGATCCACGGGATGCCTTTGTCTCCCTTTACGTCCAACTGACCCGCCGGACAAAGGAGACGCCTGACGAACTAAAACAAAAATCGGCCGCCGAGTTGCTCCGCGATCCAGCCTTTGGCATCGCGTCGATGGTCGAGATCATGAACAGCTGGCTCGCCGAATGGTCGGGCCGCCCGAATTTTCTCCTCCTCCACTACGAGAAGCTGCGCCAACAACCCGCGCCTGGCTTCCGTCAGCTTTTGCATCTCCTCGGCGAAAGGCCGGTGGACGACGCCGCTTTCGTTCACGCCCTCGACTTCTCCGATTTCGGGCATATGAAAAAACTGGAGAGCGCCGGGGCCTTCGAATCCAAGATTCTGCGGGCGGGCGATACGCGCGATCCGGAATCCTTCAAGGTGCGCCGGGGCCAGATCGGGGGATTCGGGGAATATCTCTCGCCTAACGATCAGGAATATGCCGCCGCCGCCCTCCGCCGGCTCGATCCGCGCTTCGGGTATTCCGCGGCGGAGAAATCTCCCGGAATGTGACTGCGCAAAACTGCAAGGGAAGTTTAACCTGGACCGCCGCTATAACTTCTAGCGCAACGGGCGCGCGACCAAAATGCCGCTGTCGCTGCGATAGCGCGCCAGATAACTCGAGAGCCGCGCGTCGACTACGACCCGGCCGTAGTTGTGGGGCGAGGAGGCATGCATGAAATGGAGCACGCCGTCGTTCGTCCGATAGGCCAGGCCGACGTGCGAGGTCGAATAAAGTCCGGGCCGATCGCGCGAGACGATCCCGATGATGTCGCCGCTTTTTAGTTTCGATTCGATCCGGGCGACGCGGTTTTTTGGGATCTGATAAAGCGGGCGCGCACTCACCCTCGCTTCCATTCGACCGAGCGGCCCGAGGAGTGCCCGGTTCGCCTTCAGGTAACGATAATGCCGCCAGCCAAAGGTCATCTCATGGGCGGCATGCCGGGCCCGCACCCCACCGAGCTGGCGGGTCAAATCATCAACCAATCCCCGGCGGTCGTTATCGTAGAGCCAGTCCTCGAGGTAATGCAGCCGCGAGAGGTAGTTGCCGTCGCACTGGCCGCCGCGATAACGATCAAGCTCGATTTTTTTCAGAAACGTCCGCGGGGTCCAATCCTCCGGCTGCTCATCGAGCATGCGGGCGAAGGCGAGCGAGATCTCAAAAAACGTCCAGCAATCCATCCCGTAAAAATTAGCCGAGGGCGCTTCGATCCGGTCGTCGATCTCGAGCGTGAACGATTTGTAGCGCGTCCCGACGAGAGCGTGACCCACGCTGGCCGTCCTCTCCCCGATCGGGAGCGACTTCCAGTTGTTCGTCTGCGCCTGCTGGAGCAGGTAGCTGAACTTTTCCCCACCCTTGAAAACTGTCCGAAACGGCAGTGTCGCGCCGCTCGTTAGGCAAACCGTCGCCAGGAGGACACCACAAAACGCTGTAAATGTTTTCCCTCTTCCCATGCTGCAGACCCTTTCGAAGAATGCCGACCCGCGCAAGCCGCGGGCGGCTTATTTCCGCTCGAGCGGCGCCGGCACGAGCAGAACCGGACGCCGGGCCGCCTTCAGGATGCCCTCGGTCACGCTCCCCACGAGCAGGTTGTATACCGACCCGTGTCCATGCGTCCCCATCACGATGAGATTGGCCGAGATTTCCGCCGCCGTTTTGAGAATCTCTTCCACCACCGTCCCTTCGCGCTCGTGCGCGATGGTGGGGAAGCCGTCGCGGCTCAACTCTTCCTGCAACTGGGTGCACCGGCTCTTCTTGCCGTCGTTAGGCGCATCGACCGGGACGTAACCGGCCGCGAGCGGCGCCCCGCCGGCCATCCCCATCTCCGGCATCCCGATTCCCGGGTAGCCGATCGTCGCCGCCGGGAAAACCGGCACGGCCGCAATCTCGCGCACATGGACCAGATGCAACTCGGCACCAAAAGCTCGCGCCATCTGCCGGGCGAGAGCGAGCACGCCTTCCATCGCAGGCGAAAAATCGACCGGCACGAGAATTCGTTTCACCGCCGTCAGAATGCGGGAGGGACTCAGGCCGGTCAAGCAGTTGGAAAAGGGGAGGGTTGTTCGGTATCCTGCCCGGTGCAGGATCTTTTCACCCCGGCGGAGGAGGAAACGGAAACCGGAGCCGACGCGAACGCGCCGCTCGCCAGCCGGATGCGACCGCGCACGCTCGAAGAGTTCGTTGGGCAGGAACACATCCTGGCGCCGGGAAAATTGCTCCGGCGCGCGATCGAAGCCGACCGGCTCCCCTCCGTCATTCTTTCCGGACCGCCCGGCACCGGCAAGACGACCCTCGCCCAGATCATCGCCGCCATGACACAGTCAAAATTCGAGCGGCTGAGCGGGGTCGAGAGCAACGTCGCCGAGATGCGCCGGGTGGTGGCCGCGGCCACCAATCGGCGCCGCACCTCGGGGCAGAAGACGATCCTTTTCGTGGATGAGATTCATCATTTCAACAAGGCCCAGCAGGACATTCTCCTCCCCGACGTGGAGAGCGGAAACCTCCGTCTGATCGGAGCCACGACCTACAATCCATTTTTCTACGTCAACAGCGCGCTCGTCTCGCGTTCGCAGGTTTTCCAGCTCGAGTCGTTAGGCGTGGAGGAACTCGAACAGCTCATCGAGCGCGCGCTTGCCGACAAGGAACGCGGCCTCGGCAATCACCGGGTGCAGATGGAGGCCGAGGCCAAACGGCACCTCGCCAAACTGAGCGACGGCGACGCCCGCAAATGCCTGAACGCGCTCGAAATCGGCGTCCTGACCACTCCGCCTAACGACAAAGGCGTGATCCATTTCACCCTCCAGGTGGCGGAAGAGAGCATCCAGACCAAGGCGGTCGTCTACGATCGAGTGGGCGACGCGCACTACGACACGATCAGCGCCTTCATCAAAAGCATGCGCGCCTCGGACGAAAAAGGCGCGATCTACTGGCTGGCGAAAATGCTCCATGCCGGGGAGGACTTCCGCTTCATCGCGCGGCGCCTCGTCATTTTCGCGAGCGAAGATGTCGGCCTGGCCGACGCCGAGGCTTTGCCGCTCGCGATCGCGACCCAGCAGGCGGTCGAATTTGTCGGGATGCCGGAAGCGCGCATTCCCCTCGCCCACGCCACCGTCTACCTGTGTCGGGCGCCGAAAAATCGTGAAGCCTACGAAGCGCTGGCCGCCGCGACCGAGGAGATCGAAGCCGAGAAAACCAAACGCGTCCCGGAAAACCTGAAGAACAAACATTTCCCGGTCAACCCGACTCGTTAGGCCAGCGTCGCGATGCTTCGCCTCTAGACGCTTTCCTGTGGGAAGCGCGAGAGTGATGTAGCCCGGGCGAAAACCGCCCCCGCGCTTCGCACAGCGAAGCGTCTAAAGGCGCCAGAGCATCGTCACGAACAGATCGACCGCCAGCAACCAGACGAGGATGACCTGCCAGAGCCGCAAATTGCGCGCCGCCCAATGATCCGCCACCACCTCCGGATCGCGGTCGAAAAGCTTTTTCCGAATTCGAAAAATGTAAACGCCACCGAGAAGAACGATGACGAGGCAGATACTGAAAAAAATCCGCAGCGCCAATACGGAATCACTGTGTGCGTGCACCACCGCCAGCAAGGAAGGATTCACGCGAAACGATAGCGCATTTCGGGGCGCGACAACATGAAGCTGAGGGGACAAAAGCGCGCCAATGACGTTCCGAACCGGCCCGAAACAACGCGGCAAACCCTGGGCTGCGCACGCGTTTTCCCGCGGCCGCGGGAGCGACCGTGTTCCACCGTCGCGAACTTCCCTCACCGCGCCGGCACAGGAAAGCCTGTTGCGGTGAAACACCGCAACCAGCACGCGAAACGCGTGCGCTACCCAGGCGCAGGCGAGCCTCCCTTGGATTGCAGCGCCGCGAACCATTCCACACTCGGGCGATGGCGGAAGAGGATCCAGGCCGCGATCGCGCCGAAAAGAATCGCGTCAACCAAAGCGCGGATGGCGAGCGACCACGGGATCGCACCGATCAGTCCGCAAATCACTCCGTCAACCGCGATCAGCGGCCAGATGCACATGAAAGGCCAGCGCGCCCACGCCCGGTGCCGATGCAGACCGAGGCTCGTCAGGCCCATGAGGAGCGCGATCGTCGCCACGAGCGGCGCCGCTACCCGCAGCCAGGTCTCCCGGCTCACCGGCACACCGCCCATCGCCGCTTCGCCCAGTCCCGCTGCCACTGCCGCAATCCCGATGACCGCGCCGACCGCGTAAATGCCGGCGAACCACATCACGACGGTCAGGGTTCGCGGGCGTCGCATCAGAGCGGGCGGCGCCGGATCGCCGCACTGAGATAGATGGAGGCGAGCGCAATCACACCCGCGCCCGCGAGGCCGATTTTCCAGTCGCCGCGAGTGACCGCCAGACCAATCCCGAGCGCGCCCGCAACGAGAAGAACGAGACCAATCAGCCAGATCAGCCAGGTCTCGGTTCGGCTGAATTTTCCCCGGCGCAGCATGGTAGCGGAGGCTAGTCCGCCTAACGAGTCGCGTCGATGGCAATGCCAGCGCTACTTTGTCGGGTGGAGGAGGAAACCATGGCAACCAGCAAGGCGCTTTTGCGCCGCTTGCACCCGCGCCTTGCGCGCTGGTTTGGCGCCACCTTCGCAGACTTCACCGACGCCCAACTGCGTTGTGTGCCGGCGATTCTGGAGCGCGAGTCGATCCTCCTCACTTCGCCCACCGGAAGCGGCAAAACGCTGGCCGCTTTTCTTGGGGTCTTCGATCATCTTCTGCGGGAACTGGAGGCCGGGACGTTGTCGTTAGGCGTGCATTGCCTCTACGTCTCGCCGCTCCGCGCCCTCACCTACGATATCGGGAAAAATCTGCGCGCGCCGATTGTTGGGATGGATCTCGAGAAAGAGCTTCTCATCCACGTCCGAACCGGTGACACGAGCGCGAGCGAGCGGGTGAAATTCCGGCGCAAACCCGCGCACTTTCTCGTCACGACGCCGGAGAGCCTGGCCGTGCTCCTCGCGCAGGAAAGTTACGCGACGCATCTCGCGAGTTGCCGTTTCGTGATCGTGGATGAGCTGCATTCTTTCGCCGGAAATAAGCGCGGGGTGGATCTCGCTCTTTCGCTCGAACGGCTGGAAGAGCGATGTAGACGCCTCCCTGTGGGAGGCGCGAGAGTGGTCTCCGCCGCAAAAGAGACTTCGCGAAAACCTTCGGCCACACCAGTCCCGCGCTTCGCACAGCGAAGCGTCTACAAGGACGAGCAAAGCGTTCTCTGCCGCGTGGGTCTTTCCGCCACCGCGGCGCCGCTCGAGTTGCTCGCGAAATTTCTCGTGGGCGACGCCCGGCCGTGCCGCATCGCCCAGGCAAGAATCGAGAAGGAATCGATCGTCGAAGTCTTCTCGCCGATTCGACGCCAGCCCTATCCGCCGGCCGGTTACACCGGGGTGCGCCTCTACGCGGAACTGGCGGAACTGATTCGCACCCGCCAATCGGTCCTCGTTTTCACCAATGTCCGCTCCGCCGCGGAACAGATCGGATTGCGCCTGAAGGAACTCCTTCCCGAGCTGGCCGATCAAATCGAAACCCATCACGCCTCGCTCGATCGCAGTGTGCGGCTGGAGGTCGAAGATCGCCTCAAGAACGGCGAGCTGCGCGCGGTCGTCTGCTCGACCAGTCTGGAGCTCGGGATCGATATCGGCGCGGTCGATCTCGTCGTGATGGTGGCAACGCCGAAAGGCGTTTCGCGCGCCATTCAGCGGATCGGCCGCTCCGGCCATTCCCTGAACAAGAGCAGCCACGGTGTCCTCGTCGCGACCAACATCAACGACCTCGTGGAAGCCACCGCCACCGCTCATCTCGTCAGGCAAGGCGCGCTCGATCCGATCAAGATCCTGGAAAAGCCTAACGACGTCCTCGCGCAGCATATCGTCGGGATGGCGGCGCTTGCTCCGCTCGCGATCGACAAGGCCTTCGCCATCGTCAGACGCGCTTTTCCTTTTCGCGAGCTGGAGCGGGAGGAATTCGATCATGTCCTCGAATATCTGGCCGGCGGTGGGGAATCTTTGCAGCGCCAGTACGCCAATCTCTTCGGCAAGATCGCGCTCGAAGACGGGATGATCTCGCTCGCGCATCAGCGCGTCACGCGCGAGTTCCTCGTCAACATCGGCACGATCGTCTCGGAAGGTTACGTCAGCGTGTTGCTCGGGCGGCGGCGGCTCGGCTCGGTCGAGGAAGGATTCATCAAGCAACTCCGGATCGGCGATCTTTTCGTCCTCGGCGGGCGGGTCGTCAGGCTGATCGATACCGGGGTGCAGGAAGTTCACGTCGAGCGGGCCGACGGACAGCTGCCGACCATTCCGCGCTGGAACGCGGCCAAGATGCCGCTCACTTCCGGCCTCGCGAAAGCGGTGCGCAAATTGCGCGCGGATCTCGAGGCGCGTTTGCAGGCCGGCCCGGACGAGGAAGCGGTCGAATGGCTGGTCGAGACTTATCAAATCTCAATCGCCAACGCGCAGCCGATCGTGGAATTTTTCCGCGCCCAGATGGCGATCTCGGAGGTGCCGGTCGGGCGCAAACTTTTGATCGAGCTCTATCGCGACGACGAGCATTCGCATTATTTCTTTCACTCGCTCATCGGCCGGAGCGCGAACGACGCCCTCTCCCGCATCGTCGCCTGGCGGGTGCGCGAGCGAATCGGCGGGAATGCGCTCGTCACGATCGACGACTACGGGTTTCTCCTCACCCTGCGGCGGTTCCAGGAATTGCCGCTCGCGCAATGGAGAAAATGCTTTCGCCGCGCGGAGGCGGAAGAGGATTTGCAGGCGGCGTTGCGCGGATCGGAGTTGGTGAAATGGCAGTTTCGCGGGGTGGCGCAAACAGGGTTGATGGTGCCGCGCAATCTACCGGGCCGGGAACGCAAACCGCGGCAACTGACCTGGAGTTCCGAGGTGCTCTTCCGCGTCCTCGAGCAGCACGAGCCGGATCATCCGTTGCTCGAGGAAGCGTATCGGCAGGCGATGCACACCTTTCTCGATGCCGAGATGGCCTACGATTTCCTCGAGGAAGTGCAGGCGTTCGAATGGAAGTTGCGCGAGCTGCCGGTCGTCTCGCCCTTTTCGTTTCCGATCTACGCGAGCAAGATCAAGGAAAGCATGATGCTGGAGGATCCCGCGACCGCGCTGGAGCGGATCTATTTCGAAATGTATGCCCGCGTCGAACAGGTCGCCGCAACCCCTAATCCTGCTCCGCTCCTGCTCTAATCCGTTCCGAACGACAATCGCCGGAAGATAGAGCAGGAGCAAGAGCAGGATTAGGAAAGAGGCCAAGAGGTGAGCTTCAAGGATCACTTTTCGCGGCAGGCGACGGATTACGCGAAGTTTCGGCCGCAATATCCCCGCGCGCTCTTTGAGTTCGTCGCGGGACAAGCGCCGGACGACGAGCGGGCGCTTGATTGCGCGACGGGCAACGGGCAGGCGGCCGTCGCGCTGGCGGAATTTTTCCGCGAAGTAATCGGGATCGATGCGAGCGCGGCGCAGATCGAAAGCGCTCGACCTAACGACCGGGTGGAATACCGCGTCGCGCCGGCGGAGGCGACCGGACTGGAGGCGCGTTCGTGCGACGCGATGACGGTGGCGCAGGCGCTGCATTGGCTCGATCTCGAGGCGTTTTACGCCGAGGCGCGCCGGGTGCTAAGGCCGGGCGGGGTGCTGGCGGTCTGGGCTTACAATTATCTGCGCGTTTCACCGGAGGTGGAAGCGGTCCTTCGCCATTTTCATGATGAGGTCGTCGGTCCCTACTGGCCGCCGGAGCGGCAAATGGTCGGGCGCGGTTATCTCGATTTGCCTTTTCCCTTCGAGGAGATCGAGAGCCCGGAGTTTCAGATCGAGGTGCGCTGGACGCTGGCGCATTTGCTCGGTTATCTCCGCACCTGGTCGGCCACCCATCGCTTTATGGCTGCGAAAGGATGCGACCCGGTCGAGCTGATTGCCGAGGAGGTAAGAATGGCGTGGGGACAAACGCAGGGAGCGATTGGCGGTCTGGCCATTGGTGGTTCGAATCGGTCGTAAACTGTAGGGCGGGCACTCCGCCTGCCCGGGATCAGGAAAAGGGCAACCGAAGCGGTCGCCCTACAATTCGGCCCCCTAACAACCCGCCTCGGCCGCGCCTGACTCGTGCTCGTGCCCGAGTAAAAATAGAAAGGGCGGACCTGGCGGCCCGCCCTTCCTTCCACTGAGCAGCTTCTCCCTAGCTTTTGCTCTGCGAAACTACTTCGTTCAGCTTGAAGATCGGCAGGAACATCGCGATCACGATGCCGCCTACGATCACGCCGAGAAAGACGATCAGCATCGGCTCGATCAGCGAGGTCAGGGCGTCAAGCAACGCTTCGATTTCTTCGTCCCAAAAATCGGCCATTTTCTCCAGCATGGTGTCGATGCGGCCGGTCGATTCGCCCGCCGCCACCATCCGCAGCATCATGGGCGGGAAAATTTTCTTCTTCGAGAGCGCGACGGAAAGGTTGTCGCCCCTCTCCACATCGGTGCTGACGCCTTTGACGCTCTCTTCCACGACATGGTTGCCGGAGGAGCCGCCCACGATGTCGAGCACTTCCAGGATCGGCACACCGCTGCGGATGAGCTGGGCAAAAGTGCGGGCGAAGCGCGACATGCAAATCTTATGCATGAGCGGTCCGAAGACCGGGAGCTTGAGCTTCCAGCGATCGCTCAATTGCCGGCCGCGATTCGAGCGGAGGAAAGCCCGGGTCCCGAAGATCACGCCGCCGATCCCGAGGATCATGAAATACCATCTCGCCCGAATGAAATCGCTCAGGTCGATGAGAAACTGCGTCGGGGCCGGCAGTTTGGCGCCGAAATCCTTGAAGATCTCGCCGAAAACCGGCACGACCCGGACGATTAGGAAAGTTGTAATCAGAAAGGCGATCGAAATGACGATGACCGGATAGGTCATGGCCGATTTGATCTTCTTGCGCAGCCGGGCGCTGGCTTCGAGGAAGCCGGCCAGCCGGTCGAGAATCTCGGAGAGCAGACCGCCCGCCTCGCCCGCTTTCACCATGCTGACGAACAAGCGGTTAAAGACGCGCGGATGTTTCCCGATCGATTCGTGAAAGGTTTCGCCACCCTGGACGCGGGCGGTGACGTCGCTGATGACGTTGCGGAGATTAGCCTGCCGTTTGGGATCGCACTGCTCGTAGAGCGCGGTCAGCGCCTGGACGAGCGAGATGCCGGCCTCGATCATGGTCGCGAGCTGGCGAGTAAAGAGAACGAGGTCGGTTTCCTTGACCGTCCAGATCTTGTTCTTGGTGCGGGTGGCAGCGGCTTTCTGCTGGAGCGAGAGCACCATGAGCCCGCGGCTCATGAGACTGGTGACAGCGTTGTCCTCGTTGATCGCGTCCTGAATACCATTTACGATATTGCCGGCGCCATCGCGAGCCTGATAGGAGAAGGTCATCATATGGATAGTCTAGTAATTACATCTCTTGTAGCAGCTACGGTGCCAACTCCGCATGCCGTCCGCGCCTGATCTCCTCCGACTCGCTCCTTCCCTCTGGATTTGGCAGGCCTTCGATCCCGCCGTGAAGTCCGATCTCTTCTCCAGCGCGGTCAAAACCGACGACGGCCTTTTTCTCATCGACCCGATCCCCCTCCCCGCAGCTCTCCTCGAGGAGATGACCGCAGGCGCCGACGTGCGAGCGGTTTTGGTGACGAACGGGAATCATCCCCGGGCGGCGGCGAACTTTGCCCGCCAATTTGGGAAGCCGATCCTGGCCGCGGCCGAAGTGCTGGGTGAATTCGAGTCGGGCGCGCGGGAGGCGATTCCGCCCGAGGGCAGGATTGCCGCGGGCGTGACTGCCATCTCAATCGAAGGTGCGGCCGCGGGCGAGTTGGCATTTCATTTCGCGGATGACGGCGGCACGATCGTGATCGGCGACGCGCTGATCAATTTCGAGCCCTACGGCTTTACCTTTCTGCCGCCGAAATATTGTGCGGACCAGCGCGCGATGCGCCGCTCGCTTCGGCAATTGCTCGATTGGCCGTGCCAGCGTCTCCTCTTCGCCCATGGCGCCCCGATCGTCTCGGACGCCCGGGGCCGGCTCGAAACTCTCCTGCGATGACGCCTAACGACAGCGGCCTGACCCGCTTTCTCCGTCTCATCCGTTTTTCCCACACGATTTTTGCCCTCCCTTTCGCGCTCGGCGCCCTCCTCGTCGCGACCGGTGGGCGGCCCTCGCTTCGTTTGCTCGTGCTCGTGCTGCTCTGCATGGTCTGCGCCCGGACCGCGGCCATGCTCTTTAATCGCATCGTCGATTGGCAACTCGACCAGCGGAATCCCCGCACCGCGACGCGGCATCAACTTCTCGCCCGACCGGTCGCGCTGCTTTTGCTCGGGCTGAGCGCGGCCGCCTTTGTCGGATGCGCGGGAGCGATCAATCGCACCACGCTGCTTCTTTCGCCGCTCGCGCTCGCGATCGTTTTTTTCTATTCGCTGACCAAACGTTTCACGGCCGCGAGTCATTTTTTTCTTGGGCTCGCTCTGGCGGTGGCGCCGGCCGGGGCCTGGATCGCGGCCACCGGACATCTGGCGCTGCCGCCTCTCCTCCTCGGCGCGGGCGTGGTCGGCTGGGTGGCGGGGTTCGATCTGATTTACGCGACCCAGGATTATGAATTCGATCGGCGCGAGGGATTGCATTCCCTCGTCGTCCGACTGGGAATCGACCGCTCGCTCCGGCTGGCGCAATTTCTCCATCTCGGGATGTTTCTCGCCCTCCTCGGCTTTGGCTTTGCGGCGTCGTTAGGCGCGATTTATTTCTGCGGCATGCCGCTGGTCGCGGCTGCCCTGGTTTACGAACATCGGAGCGCGGCCCGGCTCGACCTGGCCGGGATCAATCGCGCTTTTTTCCAGAGCAACGCTTTTGTCAGCGCGGTCTTTCTGGTCAGTGTCGGGGCCGCGCTGGTCTGAGTGCAAGAACGGTCGTTCTCGTCCTCCTCCTCGTCCTCGTCCTCGATCCCCTTCCGAGGACGAAGGACGAGGAGGAGGACGACGAAGCCAGCCGATTAGAGCGCGTCGAGCTGGGCGATGCGGGCGACGTGGCGGCCGCCTTCGAAATCGGTCGAAAGCCAGATGCGCACGATCTGGAGCGCCATCTCCTGGCTGATGACGCGTTCGCCTAACGACAGGACGTTGGCGTCGTTGTGCTGGCGGGAGAGCCGGGCGGTTTCTTCATTCCAGCAGAGCGCGCAACGGACCTTGTGCACTTTGTTCGCCGCCATCGCTTCTCCGTTGCCGGAGCCTCCGAAAACCATTCCGCGCTCGCAGTCGCCGCGCGCCACCGCCTCCGCCGCCGGGACGATGAACTTCGGATAATCAACTGGCTCCTCGCTCGTGGTGCCGAAATCCTCGACTTCGTGGCCTAACGAAATGAGGAGTTCCTTGATCTTTTCCTTGAGACGGAAACCGGCGTGATCGGACCCGAGCGCGATTTTCATCCTGTTGTCTTATTGGAGAGGCCGTCGGGTTGTCGAGCCCGGTTGTCGGGCGAGCGCTTCGCTGGTCGCGATTCTGAAACCGGGCCGGCGAAGCGCCCGCCCTACGCAAGGTCAGGCGCCGTGCAGCTTGGCCAGTTGTTCCCAGAGCTTGCGCTCGGCTTCGCTCAGCTTTTTCGGGATCTTGATTTGGGCCACGACGTAAAGGTTGCCGCGACCACCGGCGGCGCGGGGCAGCCCGCGCTCACGCAAGCGGAAACGCTGGCCGGCCTGGGTGCCGGCGGGAATTTTCAAGCGGCGGTGGCCTTCCAGGGTCGGCACCTCCATCTCGTTCCCGAGCGCCGCCTGCCACGGCTCGAGGGTGGCCTCGTAAATGAGGTCGTTGCCTTCCACCGAGAAATCCGGATGCCGGGCCAGACGGACGCGCAAAAAGAGGTCGCCCTTTTTGCCTCCGCCGGCGCCGGCTTCGCCCTGGCCGGCAAGCCGGATGCGCTGGCCTTCGTGCACTCCGCGCGGGATTTTGACCTGATAGGTTTCGACCTTCTCCGAATCGCTCCGGCGCAGGGAAACCTGGCGGGTGGAACCGTTGAGCGCTTCCTCGAGCGTGACCATGATGTCGGCCTCGACATCCTGTCCGCGCTCTGCCGTCGCCGGGCGCCGGCCGAAGCCGCCGCTGAAGGCCGACTCGCCCCGACCGCCACCGAAAAACGCCTCGAAGAAATCGCTGAACCCGGTGCCGCCGAACTCGAACTCGACTCCGCCGTTGCCGCCGGCATACTTACGAAATCCACCGCCGCCCGGCATTCCGCCCCGGCCCCAATCGGGCGGCGGTTGGAAGCCGCCGGGCTGATTCCAATCCGCGCCGAGCTGGTCGTATTTGGCCCGCTTCTCGGGATCGCTCAGGACTTCGTAGGCTTCGTTGATCTGCTTGAATTTTTCCTCGGCCGCGGCTTTCTCCTTCGGCTTGGCCACGTCGGGATGATGCTTGCGCGCGAGCTTGCGGAAAGCGCTCTTGATTTCATCGGCGCTGGCCGTTTTGGCAACGCCCAGCGTCTCGTAATAATCCCGGAATTGAACGGCCATAGGAGTGCGGCAGGAATTTCCCGCATCGACGAGGAATCCGCAACCGGCGAGCGACGCCGGGCTGAATCGAGACCTCGCTGCCGGTCGTTTCGCAGAGCGAAACGGCTACACCGGCCGATCGGAAAAGATCGGGGTCGCGGTCACATCGGCGGCGTCGAAGCTAAAGCCGTGGCCGCCGGAGTGGTCGAGCGCTTTCAACATTTCCGAAACCGCCAGAGCGGTCGCGGCGGAATAAAAGCGGACCAGCCCGACCGTGGTGCGCGGCCCGAAAACCGTGATCATGATCGTGTCGTCGTCGACCGAGTTCATGAAAATGTGGCTGCCGTTGCCCTGGTGATAAAGGGCGTTGAATTCGACCTCCCCGATGCGGCGGGCCAGTTCCTTGGTCGCGGCAAAGGAGCCGGCGGCGAGGGCCGCGATAATCGTCACGTCCATGACCGCGACATCGCCAAACTGCGAAATGACATTGCCGCCGCGATCGATCACGACCGTGAGTTCCGCGTCGGCTTGTTTCAGGAAATCGCCGAGGATGCCGTCGAGGGTGGCGACGTTCTCGATCGTGAGCGCGGGGATGCTGTTCATAAGCCGGCGGGAGCGGCGAGTTTCGGCACGGTCGGGTTGGCCGGGGCGACGAGCGGGGCCGGCGGCGGTGGCGGCCGGCGCGGCCTCACCCTGTTTGCTGAATTTGTGCAGCAACATCTGCGAGACGGCGTTGAGCGAGGCGAAGACGTTCTGGCCCGTGCTCGAGATGACCTCGAAACTTTGCACGCGCTTCTTGCGATTGTTCAAAAGGAACTCGAGGTAATTGATCGGCGCGATGTTGGGCAGGTCGCGCTTGTTGTATTGCAGAACGTAGGGGATCTCGTCGATCGAGATGTTCTGCTGGGCGAGGTTTTCTTCGAGGTTGCTGGAAGCTCTCGACGTTTTCCTCCATTTTTTCCCATTGCGAATCGGCCACGAAAACGATCCCGTCGACGCTCCGCAAGACGAGCTGGCGGGTGGCGTTGTAAATCACCTGGCCGGGCACGGTGTAGAGCTGAAATTTGGTCACGAAGCCTTTGATCACGACCGCGTTCAGAGGCAGAAAATCGAAGAACAAGGTGCGATCGGCGGCGGTCGCGAGCGAGACGAGATCGCCCCGGTTGGCCGGACTGATGCGTTCGTGGATGTAGCCGAGGTTGGTCGTCTTGCCGCAGAGCGCGGGACCGTAATAGACGATCTTGAACTGAATCTCGCGGCTGGCGTAGTTGATGATGGACATGGCGGTTCGTTAGGCGTTAGGCTGGCTGGGCTGGGCATAGATCTGTCGCAAGCTCCTGCGCGGTCGCAGCTGAGGCGGTGCGCGAATTTCCGGCAGCGATCTCGCCCTCGGCATGGAGAGCGGCGAGGCAGATGTTGCCGTGGGCGAAAAAGCTCACGGCGCGTTTCGCGCAGAAGAGGGTAATCCCGCCGAGCGATCCGAGATTGGCTCCGCTGATCTGCTCGTCGATTCGCTTCATGATCTAGGGCGCCATGCGCGCAAAGCGCCTCGGCTTCGTTCTCGGCCGGGATGTTGCCGGCGAGGCTAAGGCCATCGGAGAAAACGACCGCGCAGGCGCTCACGCCCGGCAGGCGGCTGGCGTCGGCCACGATCGCTTTGGCGATCGAGCTTCGCGAACGGCTGGCACCGCGGGCGGGGGCACGGCGGTCGTCGGGGCGTTGACCCCGGCAGGTTGGCAGACTTCGAAATCCGGATCGGCGATCCCGGCGGGGTTGCGGTGACCTTGGCAGCCATCTCGGGAGCAGGCTCGGAGATCGACGGGACGACAGCGCGGCCGGGGTCAACGCTCCCGGCGACAACGGCGTCTGGCGCGGGCGCATCGGTTTTCGCGATCGGGAGCGCGGGCACGTCTGCATGCGGGCTGCATCTTCGGCGGCTTTTTTGCTGAAAGGCGTTTCGAAAATCTCCGCCAATCTCGACCTCTTCCTGGTCGCCGCGGAGCTGCAGGCTCTCGCCGGCAGATTCTGCAGCACTTCATGCAGCGGGAGGGCGACTGGAGTCTCGCCTTCCTCCAATTTGAAGCGGGAACGGAATTCCTCCGGAAGAGCGGCGAGAAATTGCGCGGGCGAGACGGCGATCCTGCCTAACGACAACTGCGGCTGGACAATCGCGAAGGCAAATTCGATCTGCGCCGTCTGCGGCACTTCGTCGATCGGCCCGGAAATCTGAAAGGGCGGAATCCCGCGCAGGACATTGCGCAGCGGCAAACGCACGCGCGGGCCGCCGGACGTCTGGCCGGCTGCTTCGCCCCGTGGCGGCAGGGAAGGTAATTTCGACGCGGGCCGCTCGCGCAGATCGTCCGAGGGCGGGCTGACCTTGAAGGGAATCTCGCACCGGCGCCGAGGCGGGTGCAAGGGGCGAGGGCAAATGGGTGGGAACGGGCGACCCACTTGAGGCTGGAACTCTCTCAGAGGCGGGCA
Source organism: uncultured Verrucomicrobiae bacterium (assembly GCA_963772915.1). Taxonomy (GTDB): domain Bacteria; phylum Verrucomicrobiota; class Verrucomicrobiia; order Chthoniobacterales; family UBA10450; genus Palsa-1392. The sequence goes on along the minus strand of CAVYZI010000007.1, from coordinate 1,101,151 downwards.
CACCCGTTCCGTTCGGTGAAATTTTGGCAGGGACAGCGGGTGCGCTCCGGTTTTGCTTCGCGGCGGCAAAGTGAGCCGGATCGGTTTGATGGGTTCTGATTTCCGAGGCGGTCCGGAGCCGCGGGCGGCAGGCGGCGGAACCTTGGGCGCGCGCGGGAGCAGCCATCCTCGACTTCGGGCGCCGCGGGCGCAACCGGCGCCACCTCTGCCGCGGGCGGAGGCGGCGGCGGCACCGCGGGAGCCGGCTGCGGCACGCGGCACGGCGGAGGTGCCGAAGCGTTTGCTGTCTTCCAGGGTCACCTGCAAAAATGGCGTCTGCATCTGCGGCACAGCGGCTTCGCACACTTGATCGGGGCGAACCTGGAAGGAAGCGAATTGCTCGCAGCACTTTGTCGAAGGGAAGCGCCACTTCGCGTCTGATCGTCCTCCCGCACCGGGCGGGTAAAAAGCTCCGGCGCCTGCTGATAAATCGCGCGCAGGAGCACCGTCGGGCGACCGCTCGACATCCCGTGTTCCAATTCGGAAGCCTTGAGGAGAACGCGATGCTGCGGGTCGATCTCGGTCGCTGGGCCAGTATGCCAGCGGGGATGTGTGGGACGAGGTCGGCCAGTTGCAGGGCGATGGCGCGCTCGGGGCCGGTTGGGCTCGGGCCCGACATCTCGGAAGCGAACTCCGCGCCATAGCTGCCTAACGAAATCCTGCGAGCCGCCGGCGGGAGGCGGGTGCGGCGAACGGGGAAGCGTTTCCGAGGGCATCCAGGTGCGACGATGCGCGAGCTGTTGGGCATGACGGTTTTGCCGAAACGCTCTGAAGGCGGTTTGTCGACCGGCGGTTTTGGCGCCACGGCCACGGCCACGGCGCCGGGGTTGGGCGCCTTCTCTCTCTTGAAATAATCGGAGAAACGGCAGGATTCACGCCTAATGATCTTCCGCGGTCACGCGCCAGACTTCTTCCAGCGTCGTGATGCCTTCGATGCGCTTTGTCGATCCCGACCATGCGCAGGGTTTTCATTCCTTCGGAGATCGCCTGATTTTTGATCACCGCGGCGGAGGCGCGCTTGATGATCAACCGCCGCACCGTACTCGCTCACCGGGAGCGCCTCGATGATCGCGGCCCGGCCGGAGTAGCCGCGGCCTTTGCAGCGATCGCAGCCGACCCCCTGATAAAAAACCGCGCCTTCGGTCGCCTCCATGCCGAGGCGCTCAAACATTTCCGGTTCGGGGACAAATTCTTCGCGGCAATTCACGCAAATCCGCCGAATGAGTCGTTGCGCGCAAGTCATGATGACCGAGCTGGAAATGAGGAACGGCTCGATCCCCATGTCGTCGAGTCGCGCGATCGCGCCGGCGGCGTCGTTCGTGTGCAGGGTGCTCAGAGACCTGGTGACCGGTGAGCGCCGCTTTCACCGCGATGTCGGCGGTTTCGTTGTCACGAATTTCACCGACCATCACGATGTCGGGATCCTGCCGGAGAATGGAACGAAGCGCGGAAGCAAAATCGAGCCCGATGTCGGGCCGGGCCGCGACCTGGTTCACGCCCATGAGCTCGTACTCGATCGGGTCCTCGACCGTCACGATGTTGTAATTCGGGCTGTTGAGTTCCTGGAGGACGGAATAAAGCGTCGTCGTTTTGCCGGAACCGGTCGGGCCGGTGACGAGGATCATCCCGTGCGGCGCGTCGATCGCTTTGCGGAAACGCGCGACCGTTTCCTCATCCATGCCGAACGTATCCACGCTTCCGGCGAGCGCCGATCTTATCGAGGATACGGATGACAACTTTCTCGCCGTGCTGCGTCGGCAGAATCGAAATACGCAGATCGACTTCCTTCCCCATGACCCTGATGCGGAAACGCCCGTCCTGCGGAACGCGGCGCTCGGCGATGTTGAGGCCGGCGAGAATCTTGATGCGCGAAGTGATCGCGAGCTGGAGCGCTTTGGGCGGCGATTCGGCCGCGATCAGTTCGCCATCGATGCGGTAACGCAACTTCAGCATTCGCTGAAACGGCTCGATGTGAATGTCGGAAGCTTTTTCCTTGATCGCCTGGGCGAGGATCAGGTTCACGATCTTGATCACGGGCGCGTCTTCGCTGTCGGTCGCGAGCCGGTCGAGATCGATCTCTTCGCGCTTTTGCGGCTGCACTTCGACGTCGCTGGCGGCCTCTTCCGAGACCTGCCTGAGCACTTCGCTCATGTTGCGTGCTCGGCGCATGCACCCCGCTGAGCGCATCGCTCGACCGCGCGCTCGGTCGCGATCATCGGCACGATCTCCATCTGCACGCGACGCTTCAGATCGTCCACCGCGAGCACGTTCGTCGGGTCGGCCATGGCCACGAACAGCTTCTTATCGAGGCGCGCGATCGGGACCAGCTTGTGCGCCTTCGCCATGTCGCGCGGGACGAGTTCAGGATCTCCTCCGGCACCCGCACCTTCGCCGAGATTCACCGGCGGCGTGTTCAGGCAACGCCCCATGCTAGAAGGCCATGTCCTGGTCGCTGACGAATTGCTTGTCGGTCAAAATCTTGAGCAGCCGGCCGCCCTGCTGTCTTTTGGATGGCGATCGCTTCCTCGAGCTGGTTCGGCAGGAGAAGGCCGTCCTCGATCAGGACATCGGCAATGCGTTCTCCGAAAGATTTGCTCTCATCGTCCGCGCATGGCCTACGCGCGCGGCTCCAGTCGATAAATCTCCTGCAAAGTCTTGATGATCGTGGACGGCTTCGCCAGATACCAGGTGACGGTGTAATCGAGCGATTGCTGCACCGCCTCGCGCGCCGCGGCGTCGAAGGGATTGCAGACCGCCACCATGATCGTGCGGCTGATGAGATCGAAGGGAACAAAAAGCCGGCTGATCGTCAGGTTGTCGGGCAACATCCGCACGACCTGGCGATCGATGTCGTAATATTCCAGCGGCACGTAGGCGAACTTCGTCCGATCGATCAAAGCCGAGAGGACGTGCTCCATTTTTTCGTCGTTGCCCTGGCAAAGCCGATCGAGAAGCGAGGTCGCGAGCATTTGTCCGCTGATCCCTCGGTCCGCCTCCTTCACCGCGGCGAGGGCCGCGCTCACTTCTTCCTCGGGAAACATTTGTTGGACGATCAAAAATTTCGCCAACTGCTCGTTGCCGACGTCGGCGTTCTCCACCGAGACGGGCTTGCGCACCTGGCCCGTGCTGCGGCCGCCGATTTCGAGTAAACCGGCCTCGGCCGAATCGATCGCCGCGCTCGACGCCGGACCTGGCGATGAGGGCATTGTGCGGCGCCGGTTTTCACCTCGATATGGCCCTTGCCTTGATGCAGCTTGCCCTCGATCTCGCCCAACATCGCGAGGATTTCCGGCGCATTCGGTTCCGCGGCCAGGACCGCCTCACATTCCTGCATCGCGAGGGAGAACGAACCGACATTGTAATACGCCTCAGCCAGGCGGCGGGCGCAGCGGATCGCCTCGGGCGTTTTGCCGAGCTTCTGATAGGCGACCTTGAGGATCTCGAGCGATTGATAATCGTCCTGTTGCGTTTGAGTGATGACCTCAAACATCTCAATCGTCTGGAGAATCTGGCTCCGCTCCTCTTCGGATAGTGTGTGTTCCAGCACGAAGGCGTAAAAAGCTAGAACCATGCCTGCGCAAACCTAACGATCCCGCTTTTGCGAAATTGCAAAACCCCTCCGAAGACCCCGGATTCCACGAATTTCGCGGATTCAGAACCCCGAGTTCGTCCTCCTCCTCGTCCTCGTCCTCGATCCCCTTGCCGCTTTCTGCTCCGGAGGGAAAGATCTGAGCGACCGACGACGGATTTTAGCGGATCAGAGAAAACGGCGACGGCGGCTCATCACACGTCACTTTTCTTCCAATTTGATGCGCTCGCAGCCCGCTCGCTTCCGCTACCCTCGCGGCTCCCCGTCCATGTCGCTCACCCCAGTCGCTCCATTGATGCGCTCGCAGCCCGCTCGCTTCCGCTACCCTCGCGGCTCCCCGTCCATGTCGCTCACCCCAGTCGCTCCATTGATGCGCTCGCAGCCCGCTCGCTTCCGCTACCCTCGCGGCACCCCGCTTCTTCCTTCTTCCTTCATCCTTTTGCCTTTTCTTCGGTTATCTGTTTTTCGACTTTCCGCTTTCAAATTTCGAGTTTCCTCTGCTATAAGCGCCCCTCAGATTTTTTCCGCTTCCGCCGTGCCTGCTCCGACATCCAATTCGCGCCACTCGCCATGCCTTCACGCTGCCCTCGCCGCGTGGGCGCGCCAGCGCTTTTACGCTGGTTGAGATGCTGGTCGTCATCGCAGTGATCTCAATCCTGCTCGTCGCGGTGATTCCGGCTGTAAACTCGCTTTCCAAATCGAGTGGCCGCAAAGCAGCCGCTAGCGCTCTCCTCGGCGTGATCGAGCAGGCGCGCACGCAAGCGATTAAAGACGGCCAGGCGATATACCTGATTTTTCCGACGTTCGCCTCGGGCACATCGCAGGCGACACTCGATCGCTACCACTACAAGTGTTATGCGATTTTCGAGGACGACCCCGCCAACCCCACCATCCCGAAGCAACTGACCCCGTGGAAGACGCTGCCTACTGGAGTCAGCATGCGGGCCGACTCTGGATCGGGCCAATCGCTACAAAACCTGCCGAGATCGACGGACCTGAATCCGATGCCTGCAATCACCTTTGCACCTGATTCCGGCTCAACGCCTACGCTCTACTGCATCAAATTCAATACCGACGGAGGGATCGACGACCCGACAGCAAACTTCACCCTCGCCGTCTTTGAAGGATACGTGAACGGAACCTTGGAGGTTCCAACCGCCAATCCGATCGTGACGGAAACGATCACCATTTCGCGTCTCACCGGACGCGCCGTCCATAATACATGAGCAGATTCGAAGGCGCTCTTCCGTCCCTTGGTAAACGAGCATTTAGCCTGGTGGAAGTGGTACTCGCGCTCGGCGTTGTCAGCTTCGCCATCGTCGCGATTCTCGGTGTCATCCCCGTGGGGCTAAACTCCGGGCGCTCCTCCCAAAGCGAGACGCGCGCCGCGCAAATTGCGCAGGACATTCTTTCGTCGCTGGCCAGCCAGTCTCAGGCCAACTTCACCAACTGCGTCATCAAACAGCCAGCGACAACGACGGCACTCGATTTCTCATACAACATCACCTTGGACGGCTCGACGCCAACCTACGTCTTCGCTGCAGACAACGACGGTCATCTCGCGGTTCCTGTGCCGCCGCAGACGGCAGCAAATTTCCCATATCAGGTCACCGTCTTCGTCGCCAAAGATCCGGCCGGATTCGACACTGGCTACGCCGCTCTCGTCACAGTTCGCGTCGCGTGGCAGCCGTTCACAGAAAACACTCGGGACTTCGTTCGTATTCTCACCAAATACTGACCACTAATGCGATTCCGACCGCGATTTCAAACCGCGTTCACGATTGCGGAGCTGCTCGTGGCAGTCGCGATCACGGTGCTCATTGTCGTGCTGCTGGGAACAATGTTCGGGTCGCTTATCAATACCTCCAGTCGCGCGTCCCAGCGAATCGATACCTTTAGAGATGCGCGCGCCGCGTTGCAGCTGATGCGGCGGGATTTGGAAGCGCTGGTTACGGCCCGACCCGCACCCTATTTTGAAATCGACGTTGATCTCGCCGGACAGGACATCCGCCAGGTTTACGGGCTCATCGCGGCGAAAAACAAACCAGCGGATCCTAATGCAGTCGCAGGCGACCTCTGCGCGGTCCGATACTATTCCGCTTGGGACGGCCGGGGCTACGCTCTGCACCGCTACTTTCGCGACAGCGATCTCACGCTGAAAACCTTCCAAACTCATCTGAGTGGCGGACTCCTCGGTTACACCACGACGGGCGATCTCTATTACAATTCAGGCACGAGCGACGACGCGATCGCCACGTACGCGTGGAATTTGCAGGTAATCGCCTTCGACAGTGCCGGCAACGTCATCAATCCTGTCGCGGATATTAGCGGCCATGACACGACTGCCGCACCATATATCTGCGACCCCGACGGTAGCACAACGGCTCTGCCTGATTCGATTGAGATTTCATTCAAAGCGATTTCCGCAGATTCCGCACGAACTGTCATTTCAGCTACAGCGGGCCGCTCGGACGGCTACGAAGTTTGGAAGGTCGTGGATAATCCCGCTCCGTTGCCTGGGGACCAGACGCTCTACGACAATCTCATCAAACCCTACGCCCAGGATTTTCGGACGCGAATCTATCTAAAATGAGACTTCGCGTACGCAGTGCCACCGGCAGTTCGATTCGCGAGAACGGTTTCGCGCTCGTCATTACTCTGATCATGGTTGTGCTTTGCGCCGTGATCGCAGTCGCTCTATTGAGCAACGCCACACTCGACCGCACGACTGCCAAATCAGTTGGCGACCGGTACCAGGCTGAAATTGCGGCACGAAATGCTTTGGAGGCAGCCAAAAAAGCTCTCACCGCAGCGCCCGACGCAGTCGACTCTGTAGTAAAAGACGACACGTTTCTTGTCTTGCGGGCCGACGGGAGCCAAAGCCCGAATTCCTACGGAAATAGAGATGCGTACTACTTCTTTGCGAAAGCCAGGGCACGCAATCCCGGTACTGGCGAATCTACCGAAGCAGATTGCTATCCTCTTTTCTCGGGAGGCACTGCTTCAGTTCTCGGAATTGATCATGTCAATTACCCTCCTCTGCAATCGCCAGCAGCCCCGGCCGGTCCCTTCGCGAATCCAGCACAAGACGCCGCCGGAAAACCGTACCCCCGCTTATTCTCGTACCAACAACCGGTGTCACTCAATGGCAGGAGATTCGCGATCCAAACGATCCTGCACCAGCACCGGGACATGATCTGCCTTACCAACGGTACACCTATTGGATTGAGGATCTGACGGGCTACCTCGATGCTAGCGTAGTCGGGAATGAAAGCGGCAGCGGCGGCGTCCATCAACGATTCAGTGGAATCGATCCGAGCGAAATAGCGCTCTTCACGATCTTTGACCCGACTCCAGCAACAGATTCCGGAACGACTTTCGCCAAGGCGCTCATCGACAATCGCGGCGCCCTGTTCACCGGTCCTATACTCGCCCAAATCGCCTCTCCCCTCCCGGCTGGAACGAACGATGCCACCCAACCGAACCTCGCTGTCGGTCTCGGCATTGACCTCGCAGGAGAGCGAAACCTAATCCCACTGGGGTTCGGTTTCGTTGACGAAGGCAAGGCTAAAACGAACCTGAATACGGTGATTTCCGGCTCCACGACTCCGGACGCCAAAGTCACTCAGGTGGCCAAAGTCATCACTGACAATTTACCCCAGTTTGACACGCTACGAAGAGGCGCGCTTCCCTCAAGCGAAGATTACGTAAAGACTTTGGCCGCAGGCATCATCGATTATGCCGACGTCGACTCCGATCCAACGGTCGGCCCCAACTATCGCGGCATCGATCTCTATCCCTTTGTGGTCGAATTCTACGAGCGTTTCATCTGGCAAAAGAACGGCAGCGAGCCGAATAACTTTTATTTGAAAGACGGCACCTGGTGGGCTGACGTCAAAGCCACGGCCTACATCCAATTATGGAACATGACCGACAAGTCTGTCGAATCGGGAAGTCTGACTTTTACTGACATAAACAGGTCGCTATGCGTACAGTAGGCAACACTTCGGACGGACACAAGTTCGAGGACAATCTAGGAAAAGCGACGATTACGTTTGATTCCGCCAACTCTCTGCAACCCAATGAGTTTAAGGTTTTTCAAGTTTACGATAAAGTCTACAACTTTGATACCGGCCTGAGCACCTACCCGACCGGAGGGGCCGTCTATCTTGGTAGCGAGGATGGGGATAAGATCGACCCGGTTTCATGCGGTTACCTTAGCGAATGGAACGGTAGCCGCGTCGACCGACCTGGTGCGGGCACACTTGATGGTGCTCGCGGCGACGGTTCTGACAATTACGCGGATTTGAACTACAATGGCCTCGAACGCGCGTATATCACTCTGACTACACCTAACAGCACTGCGAATCCCAGTTGGAAAGGGACGATGCCTGGGTTGCGTTACGATACTCTCAACGAGACCGTTTACAATTTAGGCGACCCGCGGTCCGGATACTATATCGCCAAAATTCAAGCCAATTCGAAATACGCCAAAAGCGCGGCATCAAGCACAGATTCGGACGGTAACTCGGCTTGGTGGGGACGCCTGTATCAGAAGTATCTTGTCGCTGATTCGGGGCTTTGGTTCGCCGCCGAAACTCTTGTGTCGAATTGGCCTGACGGCGATCACACTACCGAACACGGTTTGCTCCCATTGAATACGACGGTAGACCCTATGACGGTCAGCGGGACTCGACCTTCAACCGAATCGAGCAAGGCTCCGCTTTCCATATCGAATTCTGGCTCGTACGCTTCCATTGCCGAACTCGGACATATTTTTGATCCTATTCAATGGAGACCCTCCGCCTTCGACACCAAACCGACGTCTAGCGCCGCGGTTGCAGCCGCTTGGCGAGACTCCTGGAAGTACCGATATGGTGAAGGATCCCAATTACGGGGACGGCTCCACGCTTCGCATTGGCTCGCCGGAGTTCAAACAATTCGACACCGACAATAGTAGAGCTGCTCGTCTAATGGACCTTTTTTCTGTCAGCGATCGTCTAAGCACGCGCGGTTTGGTCAATCTCAACACCGCTAATCGAGATGTTTTGCGCGCCCTTGGAGCTGGCATCGCGCTGAAGCAGGACCCGGCGATTGTTCCGACCTCGGTGTTCGGGCCCTTTGTATCCTCGCAGGGGGACGCATTTGCTGATTCCGTTCTGGCTAGTCGGCCGTTCACCTCCCGATCGCAGCTTTCAGGAATTCTTAAGACGCCGAGCGATATCACTTCGAAATTTCTCGGCAACGCTTCACAATGGTCTTCCGGCGCGCCGAGTGAGTGGGATGACAGTGCGCGGGAAGAATACTTCTCGCGGATGTTTAACCTTACGACGGTTAGGAGTCGCAATTTTCGCGTTTTCGTAACCGGGCAATCGTTAGACAAAAACGGAAACGTGCTTTCGACGGTGAACCGCGTTTTTCAGGTTTATCTGAATCCGACGCGGGATGCCGCCGGTCAGATTACAGATCAAAAAGTTGACATTACCTATGAAAAGGACCTTTAGCCTGTTGATCATCGCCATGATCACTGGGTCATTCGTGGCTAGTCAAGAATCCACCGTGCCCATTGGCTTCGTTAATGCCGTAGGGCTCACGAGCAAGACCGCGTTCATGATCGATGGCCAAAGCTTAAAGCCGGCTGGATTTTCTGAGGGAGCTTTCGCGGGGAGTTTCGGTCTGTCCGAAGGCAGCCATCAGTTTTCCTTCAGCAATGCGGATTGCGAAAAAGTCGCGACAAGGATCGAGATCAAGAAAGGGGCCTCGCCGCTCTACATCTTATACAATGTCGGTATGCCGCAGACTGACGGGAAGATCAAAAATGTCCTGAAGTTAACAGGTGTCCCGCCGCAAGCGGCCGACAACAAGGCCCGCTTCTTTGCTTTCTCGACGTTGGAAGGACGCTCCGCTGATCTACGCATCAACGAGCAGCCAATGTCTTTTCAGCCACTCAAACTCGCCCCTATCGCGGGCACTTCTGTGGCCATCAACTCGAACGACGGTCGGCCGCTGCACATCTCTCCGAGGGAAGCCGGCAACTATGTTTTTGTGCTGTTTATGGGCGCCAACTTCCGATTGCGTTGGGCCCTCGTAGAAATGGCCCATTGACGCTGGGTCGCCATAGAAACCAGCCGACAAGCCATACCGTTGATCTTTGCGGGTCCATAGCATGCGGCCGCTCTTTCTGGTTCCGATAACGAAATGCCCATTTCCCGCGACCGGGATGGGTCGAGCGAACGGCTGACGAATCGGATTCTTGAAAGCCGTTGGAAGATCGCGGCTTACGCCGCGCTCGCCACGCTGGCATTCCGCTGCTAAGGTCACGGCGGCGGTCGGCCTCGGCGATCAACCAATAACGAGAACCGCTAACGACCTTCAATCCATGCTCACTCAATCCACTCTGCGCCTCGCGCTTCTCGTCTCAATCCTCGTTTCCACCATCGTCGCCAGCGTGTCTGCGGCTGATCCTTCGCCTTCGCCGTCGATCTCACCCACGCCGAGACCGGGGCCAGCCGGAGTCACCGTTCCCGGCTACAGTCCTCAGGTGAACAAGGCAGCGAAACCGCTCAAGATTTTGATCCTCGGCGGGACCGGCTTTACCGGGCCGTATCAGGTGCGCTACGCGCTCGCCCGCGGACACAAGGTGACGGTTTTCAACCGCGGCAAGACGCATCCCGGCATTTTGCCCGAGGGCGTCGAGCAGCTGACCGGCGATCGCAACACGGGCGACCTCGACGCGCTCAAAGGCCGCAAGTGGGATGTGGTGATCGATAACCCGACCATGCTCCCGAAATGGGTCCACGATGCCGCCGAGATCCTGAAGGGGAACGTCGAGCGTTACATCTTTATCTCGACCATCTCGGTCTATGGCGACGTCCCCACGCCTGGGCTCGATGAGACCGCGCCGGTCGCCAAATACGAGGGCAAGGACGCGATGAAAGAAACGCGCGACACCGTCATCGCCTCCAAGTTTGCCCTCTACGGCCCGCTCAAGGCGCTCTCGGAAAAGGAAGTCGAGAAATGGTTCCCGGGAAAAGCGTGCATCATCCGGCCGGGATTGATCGTCGGCCCGGGGGATGAAACCGACCGGTTCACTTATTGGCCGGTGCGGATCGATCGCGGCGGCGAAGTCCTCGCCCCGGGCGAGAAGAGCGATCCGGTGCAATTCATCGATGCGCGTGACCTCGCGGAATGGACGATCCGGATGGCGGAAGAAGGCGCGACCGGCACCTACAACGCCACCGGGCCGGCCACACCCCTGACGATTGGCGGTATGCTCGAGGGGATCAAAGAGGCGTTCCATTCGGACGCGAAATTGACCTGGGTGCCGGCCGATTTTCTCGCGAAAGAGAACGTCGCGCCCTGGTCGGATATGCCGGTCTGGGTGCCGCCGACGGGCGAAGATGGCGGGATGGGCGCGGTCAGCATCAAGCGCGCACTCGAGAAGGGGCTGACCTTCCGGCCGCTGGCCGAGACTGCGCGCGATACCCTGGCGTGGTTCAAGGCCCAGCCCAAAGAGCGCCAGGAAAAGCTGCGCGCCGGACTAACGAAAGAGCGCGAAGCCGCAGTGCTGGCGGCGTGGCACGAGAAGAAATGACGAAGCTCGAATGACGAAATCCGAATGACGGCACAAGTCGCAATCACGCCCCCGTTTCGTCATTCCTCATTCGTCATCGATTCGTCATTCCTCATTCGTCATTCGTCATTCGCCATCCCCGCCGTGACCGCGCAGGAAACGCTTGTCACGCGCCATTTTTCTTAGTCTAGATTCCGTTCTTGGTGCGGCCGACACGGCCGCCTCTACACTTGTCACTCGCCACTCGTCACTCATCACTCTTCAGCATCCTGCGCAAGGCAGTCGACGTGCGCCCTAACGAGGTGGGCGCGCTCCTCCTCGCCTGCCTCTTCAACTTCGTCATTCTCGGCAGCTATTACGTCGTCCGCCCGATCCGGGACGACATCGGGGCGGCCGGCGGGCTCGAGGCGCTCCCCTGGATGTACACCGGCACGCTCGTGACCATGCTCCTCGCCAACACCCTCTTCTCCGCCATCGTCGCCCGGATGTCGCGCCGGCGATTTCTCCCCATCGCCTACCGCTTCTTCAGCCTCAACCTCGTCCTCTTCTACATCCTGATGCGGACCCTGACCCCGGCGCAAAATGTCTGGGTCGGACGCGCCTTCTTCGTCTGGGTGAGCGTCTTCAATCTTTTTGTCGTGAGCCTCTTCTGGGCTTTCATGAGCGACGTTTTCAACAGCGAACAGGCGAAGCGGCTCTTCGCCTTCATCGCCGTCGGCGGGTCGTTAGGCGCGATCGCCGGCCCGCTCGTGACCGCTTCCCTCGTGCAGCGGCTGGGCGCGGCCAATCTCATTCTCGTGACCGCCGCCCTGCTCGAAGTCGCCCCCTGGTGCGTCAAATTCTTTCCTGCTCCCAATCCTGCTCCTGCTCATAATCCCATTCGGCCCGGAAACAGGACAGAGCAGGAGCAGAGAGAGAAAGAGCCCGGCGCGGAGCAACCGATTGGCGGCGGGATCATCACCGGCATTTCGCACGTTGTGCGTTCGCCCTACTTGTTAGGCATCTGCGCCTTCATGCTTTTCCATTCCATCACCGGCACGCTGGTTTACTTCCAGCAGGCTGATATCACGGGACACCAGTTTCACGATCGCGCCGTGCGCACGGCCTTTTTCGCCCAGCTCGACCTGGCGGTGAACACGCTCACGATTCTCGGCCAGCTCTTTGTCACCGGGCGATTGCTCAAATGGGTGGGCGTTGGCGTCACCCTCGCTTTCCTGCCCATCCTCAGCACGCTCGGTTTTCTCGGGATGGGTTTCGTCCCGGTGCTCGGGCTCCTGGCGGTTTTTCAGGTGCTGCGCCGGGCCGGAAATTTCGCCGTCACCCGTCCGGCGCGCGAGGTCCTCTTCACCGTTTTGCGACGGGAGGACAAATACAAAGCGAAGAGCTTCATCGACACTTTCGTTTACCGCGCCGGCGACCAGATCGGCGCCTGGTCGTATCCGCTCCTCACCTGGCTCGGGCTCGGGCTGACCGGAATCTCCTTCGTTGCCGCGCCTCTCGCCGCCGTCTGGTGCGGGCTCAGCATTTGGCTGGGCAAAAAGCAGGCCGCGATGGCGGGGCTCGGGTAGCGCACGCATTCTGCGTGCTGGTCACGGCGTGTCGCCGTGACGAACTTTTCCTGGGCGTGGGATTCAACCTGGCCGGACCTGCCTCGACCTGGAGTGATCCAGAGAAAGTTCGCGACGGTGGAACACCATCGCCAGCACGCCTGGAGGCGTGCGCTACCCTGCGCCCGAGACGGTCCCCGCTAGCACTGCCTCGTCGGCTTCGCTCAGGCGGCGGCCGGTCCGGGCGATGAAGACGTCTTCCAGGGTCGGCTTGGCCAAAGTGACGGAATCGATCTCGCCCGGGAAGGCCTCGACGAGGCGAGCGATGAAGCTGGCCCCGTCGGGCTGCTCGATCCGCACCTCGTCGTTCAGAACGCTGACTTCCACGCCTAACGAACTGGCGATCTTCTCGCCTAACGACGTGGCGTCGCGCGAGCGCGCGCTGATGACGTCGCCCCCGATCTCGGCCCGTAATTGTTCCGGAGCGCCGTCGGCCACGATTTTGCCCTGGTCGATGATCGCGACCCGGTCGCAGCGTTCCGCCTCTTCCATCAGGTGGGTGGTGAGGAGGACGGTCACGTTCTGCTGGTCGCGCAGGCGGTAAAGGGTTTGCCAGAGATCGATCCGGGCGCCGGGATCGAGCCCGGTGGAAGGTTCGTCGAGCAGGAGCAGCTCGGGGCGATGGAGGAGACTCTTGGCAATCTCGACTCGCCGCTGCAAGCCACCGGAAAGCGTCTCGACCAGATCGTGGGTCCGATCGCGCAGGTTGAATTCGAGCAGGAGATGATCGATCCGCTCCCGCAGGGCGGCGCCGGCCAGCCCGTAGAGGTGGCCCTGGTGGGCGAGGTTTTCGCGCACCTTCAATTTCTTGTCCAGGCTCGGGGCCTGGAAGACGACTCCGAGCCGGCGGCGCAACGCACCTCTGTCGCGCAGGAGATCGAGCCCGAGAATGCGGGCCGAGCCGCTCGTCGGCCTAACGAGGGTGGAAAGAATGCGGAAGAGGGTGGTCTTACCGCCGCCGTTCGGCCCGAGGAGGCCGAAGATTTCGCGCGGCGCGACCCGGAGCGAGACTCGGTCAAGCGCGACCCGTTCACCGTAGCGATGGGTGAGCTCGGTCGTGACAAGCGCGGGAGCGATTTCTGCGACTGCTGACATGAAGAGGACGATAGCGGGAACTTGCGACCAGCGCACGCGACGCTCTCGGTTGGTGGGGCGAGACTGGAGGGACGCTCAGCCTGCAAGTGACGTTCTCCCTCTGGCTCGACGGAGTCTCGCCCCACCATTGCCCTGCCAGGGGCAAAGCAGACCGCCAGCGGTCAGCGGGCGCGACCGTTGCACTGGTTCGTCAGGGGGATAAGGCCCTTACGACAATCTGGTCTTGCCGGCGCGGGTAGACGTCCGACCGCGGGTCGTGCCGCCGGTCAGGTCCGGTCCCTCTTTTTTCTGCGCGCCGCCCCTGGGATCCTTGCGCGTAGCCAGGTCGCGCACTTTGGTGGGGGCTTTTTTCCGGCTGGTCGCTTTTTTGGTTTTGGTCGCCATATCGGTTGGTTGAGTTGCCTGTCGCTGGAAGGGTTAACTCCATTTGACCCGCATGACAACTCAGGGCGCTGGCGCAGCGCTTTACAGGGCGCGCCACCAGTCGCAAGTTCGCCGATGCCGAACCTTGCCAGTTGGATCCGCCGCAACGCCGAAGCGCGGTTCCATCGCTTTTTCGCCCCGCATCCAGAGATCACGGTCCTGAACGCGGCGCGGGAGCCGGTCGCGCTCGAGGAGATGGACGGTCTCCTCCTCACGGGCGGCAACGACATCGCCCAGGAATTTCTGCGCCAGCCGGTGCCGGATCCTTCCGTGCTCGAGAAATCCGACCCGCTGCGCGACGAATGGGAATTTGCCGCGGTCCAGCAGGCGCTCGAACGCGGGCTGCCGATTTTGGCCATTTGCAAAGGAATGCAGACTGCTCAACGTCGCCCTCGGCGGCACCCTCCGGCTCGACATTCCCGGGCACAACCTTCCCGGGCAACAATCCGACGACGTGCAACCGCTGCGGAACGATCGTGCCGCCGCTCATCGTTTTGAGAAGGTGAACAGTTCCCATCATCAGGCGATCGATCAGCTCGCGGAAGGCTGTTTCGTGGAATCGTGGTGCGCAGAGGACGACATCATCGAGCAGTTCCGCCTGCGCGACCGGGTCTTCGGGCTGGCGGTGCAGTATCATCCCGAGCGGGGGTCGATTTATGGGCAGCTTTTTGAGGATTTTTTCGATGTTCTGCGCGGCGATGGGAGTCCGTGAATCGAGATTGGTGAATCGTTCCGCCAAGCTCGCCAAGGCGCTCCCCCGATTCTTGATGTAACGGTTCACGATTCACGTCCTCACCCCATCCATGTCCACACCGCAAAACACCATCGCCATCGTCTACGATTACGACCAGACGCTGAGCCCGAGCTACATGCAGGACGAGGTCGTTTTCCCGACCTTCGGGATCGACGGGAAGAGTTTCTGGCGCCGCTGTTCCGAGTTCGTCAGGGACCAGGGTTACGACAGCGAGCTGGCCTACATGAAGGTGCTGCTCGATACCCTCGGGATGGATCGGCCCACCAACGCCGAGCTCCGGTCGTTAGGCGCGAAGCTCAATTTTTACAGGGGACTCCCGGAAATGTTCGACGATTTCCGCGACCACCTCCTCCGCCCGGAGCAGCGTGACCAGGGGATCACGGTCGAGCATTACATCATCTCCTCCGGGATGAAGGTGTTGATCGAGGGAAGCCGGCTCGCGCCTCATGTGCGGGCGATTTTCGGCTGCGAATTTGCCGAGGACGAGCAGGGCCGGATCACTTTCCCGAAGCGCGTCATCAGTCATACCCAGAAGACGCAGTTCCTCTTCCGGATCAACAAGGGCCTGCTCGACATGGCGGAGGACGTGAACGACCACATGGACGCGGCCATCCGACCGATCCCGTTCCCAAACATGATCTACCTCGGCGACGGACCGACCGATGTGCCCTGCTTCACCGTCATGCGCAAAAACGACGGGCACGCCATCGCGGTCTACAACCCGGACGATCCGGAGCGGGTCGGATTCAAAAAGTGCTACCAGCTTTCGACCCACGCCGATCGGGTGCGGCACATCGCCCCGGCTGATTATCGGGCCGGGAGTCATCTCCGTTTGCTCCTCGAGGAGATGGTGGATGAAATCGCGAGCCGCATCGTCGAGCAACGCCGCGCCGCGATCGCGAGCGGGACGGTCCGCGCCCCCCATCATTAGGATTTATCCGCAGATGACGCAGATTTGCGCAGATTAAGAATCTGGAAATCCGACTCCTCTTAGATCTGCGAAAATCTGCGTAATCTGCGGATCGTTATTCTCCGCGATAGACGCAGCGCGCGGTCGGCGTTTCGTGGATCACGATCTCGCACAAACCCGGGCATTGCGGTGCGAGCTTTTCCCAAAACCACGCCGCCATATTTTCAATCGTCGGATTTTCCAAACCCGCGATCTCGTTCAAATACGAATGATCGAGCTGGGCGAGGAGCGGTTTCATGGCCGCGCTGATTTCGGCGTGATCGTAAACCCAGCCGCTCGCCCGATCGACCTCGCCTTCGACCGAGACCTCCACCTTGAAACTGTGCCCATGCATCCGGCGGCACTTGTGCCCTTCCGGGGCGGAGGGCAGGGTCTGGGCGGCTTCGAAGGTGAAATCTTTCGTTAGGCGGGCACGCATCGCGGCCGGAAAATCGCATCGGAGCGGGCGAATGTCATCCACGCCGCGATTGACCGCGCCTGCGCGATGCGATACCTCCGGAGATGCCATCTCACGCCCTCCGTCTCCTCGGATTCGCCCTCGCCCTTTTCGCCCCCGTCGTCTCCGCCCAACTCGCGCCCATCGATGACATCGCCACCGAGCTCAACGGCAAACTCGTCGCCCTGCGGGGCAAATCGGTATTGCCCTACGACGCGCCCGATCTGGCGAAAGCCAAATACATCGCGCTTTATTTCTCCGCCGGCTGGTGTCCGCCCTGTCACCAGTTCACGCCGCTGCTGGTCAATTTTTACAACGAAATGAAGCCGAAACATCCGGAGTTTGAGGTCGTGCTCATGAGCCTCGACCGGGGTCAGAACGCGATGGAGAAATACATCAGCGAATCGAACATGCCGTGGCCGGCGATGCGATTCAGCGCCCTGCACGGCAGCCCGCTCCTCAAATACGGCGGGCCCGGCATTCCCGATCTGGTCGTGCTAAACGCCAAAGGCGAAGTGCTCTCCGACAGCTTTTCCAGGCAGCAATACGTCGGCCCCTATCAGGTATTGGACGACCTGCGGAAGTTCCTCGCGGCCGATTCCAGCGGTGGCGCGCCGAACAACCCCGCCGCCTCCACCCCGGCGGCGACGACCGCGAGCGAGCCGGCCAAGCCGGCCGTCAAATCCCCCAGCGGCACGAACTGGGACGAAGCCTTCAAAAAGAAGTCGCCCTGACTGTAGACGTTTCGCTGTGCGAAACGCGAGTCTGCGCGCGGCCCGCAGAGAAGCCGCCACCCCTTGGCTCGACAGAGTCTCGCCCCACCAAAAGCCGTCCGATATCTAACCTGCGAACGCTGCTGGCCCCCTCGCCCTTCGCAAGGGAGAGGGCTGGGGTGAGGGTTGCGCCTCGCGCATCCGCAAATGCATGCTCACTCTCGCGTTTCGCACAGCGAAACGTCTACATTCGCGTTCCGCATTCGGCTGAATAACTTTCCGCCGCGCCATGGGGTCGAGCATTACCGAAACTCATCTCACCCAAAGCGAGCCGCACTCCGGCGCGCCCTCGGCCCACCCGACCGTGCTCGCGATTCTTTTCGCGATCAGTTTTTCCCACCTCCTCAACGACACCATCCAGTCGCTCATCCCGGCGATTTACCCACTCCTTAAAACCAGCTTCCAGCTCAGCTTCGTCCAGGTCGGCTTCATCACCCTCGCTTTCCAGATGACCGCTTCGATCCTGCAACCGTTCGTCGGCTGGTATACCGATCGCTGGCCGAAGCCCTACTCGCTCGCTGGCGGGATGGGGCTGACGTTAGGCGGGCTCGTCCTTCTCTCCCACGCCACCCATTACGCGATGGTGGTGGGAGCGGCCGCGCTCGTCGGGATGGGTTCCTCGGTTTTCCATCCGGAATCGTCCCGCGTCGCCTGGCTCGCCTCCGGTGGACGGACCGGTTTCGCCCAGTCGCTTTTCCAGGTGGGCGGGAACGCCGGCAGTTCGTTAGGCCCGCTCCTCGCCGCGCTCATCGTCGTGCCGCACGGGCAGGGAAGCGTGCTCTGGTTCGCCCTCATCGCGCTCCTCGGGATCGCGATTCTGACCGGGGTCGGCCGCTGGTACGGCAGCCATTTGAGTGAGGCGCGAAAGCGACCGGGGGCATCGACCCCCGCGGCAGGCCCGCTTTCGCGCCGGGTTCGGTTTGCGCTCGGCGTGCTCGGCGTCCTCATTTTCTCGAAGTATTTCTACCTCGCCTGCCTAACGAACTACTACACCTTTTACCTCATCCACAAATTCCATCTCTCGGTCCAGGCCTCGCAGTTCCATCTCTTCCTCTTCCTCTTCGCCGTTGCCCTCGGCACGATCCTCGGCGGACCGATCGGCGATCGTTATGGCCGCAAGTTGGTCATCTGGGTTTCGATTCTCGGGGTCGCGCCTTTCACGATCGCGCTGCCGCACGCCAATCTCTTCTGGACCGGCGTTCTCACCGTGATCATCGGGGTCATTCTGGCCTCGGCCTTTTCCGCGATATTGGTTTACGCCCAGGAGTTGGTTCCGGGAAAAGTGGGGATGATCGCGGGGTTATTTTTTGGTTTGGCCTTCGGCATAGCCGGCATCGGTTCGGCAGTTCTCGGCGAACTGGCCGACCGCACGAGCATCGAATACGTCTTCCAAGTCTGCGCCTTCCTGCCGTTGATCGGGCTGCTGACCGCCTTTTTGCCTAACGTGCGCAAGGCGTCGGCCGCCGCGGTGTAGGGGCGGCCGTGTCGGCCGCAGGAGCGGAGCGATGCCATCAGTCAAGCGCGGTATTTGGTATCTTCCCCCAAGCGGGCGACACGCCCGCCCCTACACCGATCGGGCTACACCCGATCGATCAAGACGATCTCGCCCTGGTACGGCCAATCATCGGAAGATGTCACTAACCCATGCCGCACCGGATTCTGCCTGACGTATTCCCATTTCTCGGCATAACTCTCATCGCTCCGCAGCAGGTGATCGAAGAAACCCGGTTGCCACAAAGGTTTGGCCACCGTTTCGCCTAACGAAACCGAGATGGCCCGCTTCAAGCCGCCAACCCATGGCTCGAGACGGAAGCGCGGATCGCCTTGGACAAAGAGATGGACGTGATCCGGCATTATCACGTAGCGCCCGACCGCGACGTTGAATTCATCGCAGGCCCGATTGGCGTAACGGAGAAAAGTCTGATGTGCGACCGCGAGCGGCTGGATCTTCCTCCGATGCAGCGTGCAGAAGGTGACGAAAAAGAGCGGACAATCGTAGGACTGAAAAATCTGCTCGAGCCGGGGAGGGCGCCCTTTGATCACGCCCGAAGTGTAGAGGCGGCCGTGTCGGCCGCACAACCATGAAATCCTGGCTCCCAATCTGATCTCGAACGCTCATTGCAATGAAGGCTCTCCCCCAAGCGGGCGACACGCCCGCCGCTACACCGCCGGATCGAGCGGTTACACCCCGCGCTCCGTCGGCGTCCAGATGAACTTGTGCATCTGGAGCTGGAACCGAACCGGCAGCTTGTCGGCCAAAATCCATTCCACGATCTGGCGCGGATCGATCCGGCCGAAGATGGGCGAGAAGAGGACCGCGCGGCACCGCTCCGCCAGCCGATGCTCGCGCAACTGCCCGCGCGACCATTCGTAATCTTCGCGTGAGCCGATGACGAATTTCACTTCGTCGCGCTCGCTCAGGTGCTCGATGTTGGAATAAAGGTTGCGCTCCACCTCGCCGCTCCCGGGCGTTTTCAGGTCCATGATGCGGTGGACGCGCGGGTCGACCGCCGAGATGTCGTGCGCGCCGCTCGTTTCGAGCAGAATCGTGCGCCCGGCATCGGCCAGCATCGTCATTAACGGCAGGACATTTTTCTGCAGCAACGGCTCGCCACCGGTGATCTCGACCAGCGGACAATCGTATTGCAAAACGGCCTCGACAATTTCGCCTAACGACTGCTTCTTGCCCTCGTAAAAGGCGTACTCGGTGTCGCAATAAGTGCAGCGCAGATCGCAAAAAGTCAGCCGAACGAAAACACAGGGCAGCCCGGCCCAGGTGCTTTCGCCCTGCACCGAGAGATAAATCTCGTTGATCGTGAGTTTCTTTTCCCGGTCCGACACTGGGGCAAACTAACATCGAAGCCCCAGGTATTGTAGGGCGGGCGCTCCGCCTGCCCCATCCCAGAAACGTGGCAAGCGGAGCGCTTGCCCTACAACCTCAGCGCCAGAGCCAGACCAACCGCACGGCGAAAAAAAGCATGACGAGCGCGCTGACCGCCTGTGTGCCCACCTGCCAGGCGGGCCGGGCGAAAATCCGCGCGCCCAGTTTGAGCGCCGTGCAAAGGACAATCGTCCAGGCGATCGCGCCCGAGACGACCGCCGCCGCGAGGGTGAGTGAACTGAGGAAAGTGGCGTGGCCCTGGGCCGCGCCCTGGCCGCCCACAACCGCGAACCAGAACCCGATGTTCCACGGACTCGTTAGGGCAAGAATCAACCCGAGAAAATAGCCGCGCGAAATGGACCGCCGACGAATGGGCTGGTCGACCACGGATCGATGCGCATGCGCCACCTGCCACGCGCCGCGGGCGAAGTTAAAGGCGAGAAAGAGCAGGAGCAGGAAACTGATTACCCCGAGGATGAGGTGGAGCCGCGGCGAGGCCAGCAACGCGCCGGCGCCCGCCGCCACCCCCAGCGCCCAAAGAAAATCGCCCGTGCACGCCCCGAGCCCGAGCTGCCAGGCCGCCCAAAATCCGCCGCCATCGGACCGCGACAAAAGCGCGCGCCGGATCATCTCGGCGTTGATCGGCCCCGGTGGCCAGGCGACCGACCAGCCGAGGATCAGACCGTTCACGATCGTCGCCCCGGTCAGGGTAGTCATCGTCAGGCCAACCTCAGAACCCGCATTTTTCTCTCGCCTCTGCGTAGTTCGAGCGGACCCGCTCGAGGCTGGCCAGATATTTGTCGAGCGTGGGGACGGACTCGATTCGGGAGAGATTGGCCGGCGCGTAGAGTCGGGAGAAAATCGCGTGCACGATTTTCGTCCGCGGGACGCTCTTCTCGCCGTAGCCAAAGGGAATGTTGCTCGACCAGTAGCGCACGTAATCGAGCCCGAGTTTCTTTTCCATCCCGAGAAAGATGACGGAGTGTCCGTGCTCTTCCCGCCCGACTTCCGGTGACCAGAAGATTTTCATGAAATCGCCCGGCTGCGCCTCGTCGAAGTCGTCGAAGTTGCGTCCGAGCCCGAGCTCGTAGAAGAGGCGCGCCGTTCCGGGACCGTTGGCATTCCAGCGGCCCCAAATCCCGGCGCCATCGCGCTGCCCGCGAATCATGAGCGCGTCGAGCGTCTCGTAATTGAGCTGGAGATCGCCCCGGTCGCGCAGCGCCTCGATCGTCTTCATGAAAACGAGGTAGGTCGCGCCCGAGCAATAGCTCGGAGAAGCGGCATCGGGCAGGATGAAAAATTTGCCCGACTCGAAATGGGCGGCCGCCTGCAGGCGAATCGTGGCCGTGCGCGAAGCGGAGTATTTTCCGCCGACCGGCATTTCTTTGATCTGCTGCAGGATGACCTCGTTGAGCGGGCTGGGCGCGAGTTGGGCCCGCGAATCGTTAGGCGAGAGGCGCCAGGACGAGGAGAACCGTGAGAAGGATGAAACGCACGGGAGACCAATAAGAAGAATGCGTGCCGCGGCAAGGCTTGCAGGGATTTGGTGGGGCGAGACTCCGTCGAGCCAGGAGGGAGGAGGTGGCTTGCAGGCAAAGTGCTCCGCCCAGCTCGACAGAGTCTCGCTCTACCAGGCGGAGCGGCAGGATGCTTGGCTTTCGCGCGAGAGTATGTTAACGACCAAATCACATGCTGCGTTTCACGAAAATGAACGGCGCCGGGAACGATTTCGTCCTGCTCGACAACCGCGCCGGCGATCTTGCCCTGACCCGCGAACAGATCGCGCGCGTCTGCGATCGCCATCGTGGGGTGGGCGCGGATGGCGTCCTCGTGCTCGAGCGTCCAACGAACGGCGCCGATTTCCGGATGCGCTATTACAATGCCGACGGTGGCGAAGCGGAGATGTGCGGCAACGGGGCGCGCTGTTTTGCCCGTTACGCCGATCGCACCGCCGGACCGCTCGAGAAAGTCTCCT
The DNA here is from genome assembly GCA_963772915.1 of uncultured Verrucomicrobiae bacterium. GTDB lineage: Bacteria > Verrucomicrobiota > Verrucomicrobiia > Chthoniobacterales > UBA10450 > Palsa-1392. Next base: position 1,079,036 of record CAVYZI010000007.1, on the reverse strand, counting down.
TCGAAACTCCAGCCGGCGTGATCGGCGCGGAGTTGATTGGCGAGCTGGTCACGCTGCAAATGAGCCAGCCTAACGATCTCCGGCTTGGCCTCGAGGTCCCGGTCGGCGAGGAAAAAATTCGCGCCAGTTATGTCGACAGCGGCGTGCCGCACGTCGTCGTGCCGGTGGCGAAAATCGACGAGGTCGATGTCCGTTCGTTAGGCTCGGCCCTTCGTCATCATCCGATGTTTGCCCCCCGCGGGGCCAACGCCAACTTCAGCGAAGAACGCGGCCCGCGCTCCATTGCCATCCGCACCTACGAGCGCGGGGTGGAAGATGAAACCCTGGCCTGCGGGACGGGCGTGGTGGCGAGCGCGATTCTTTTCGCGGCGAACAAAAATGTTGCCGGACCGATCGACGTTCTCGTGCGCGGCGGCGACACGTTGCAGGTCAATTTCACCCGCGAAGGCGAGCGCTTCAGCAACGTCACTCTTTCCGGGCCGGCGGATTTTGTTTTCGACGGAACGATCGATTTATGAAAACTCTCCTTGTCGCGGCGGTCTATGACCGCCGATCTTTCCAAGTGTGTCGGCGGTCGTAGACCGCCGCGACAAAGATTATGTTCTCGCGGCACCTTTACCGCCCTTGTTACCCCGTTCAAAAACGACGAGATCGACGTCCAGGCCTTCGAGCGGCTGATCGAAACCCAAATCGCCGCCGGCATCAGCGGCATCGTGCCGGTCGGCACGACCGGCGAGTCGCCTACCCTGAGTTGCGGGGAACGCCATCACGTCATCGAGCTGGCGGTCAAATCGGCGCGGCGGCCGCTGCCACGTGATCGCCGGCACCGGCTCCAATTCGACCCGGGACGCGATCGCGCACACGAAGGAAGCGGAGGACGATCGGCGCGGATGGCGCGCTTCTCGTCGCGCCCTATTACAACAAGCCGAGCCAGGAAGGGCTTTTCCGGCATTTCGCCGCCATCGCCGAAGCGACCGCGCTCAAGCTCGTGCTCTACAATATCCCGGGCCGCTGCGCGGTCGACATCGCGGCCGACACCGTCGTCAGGCTGGCGGAGAACTACCCGAACATCGTCGCGATCAAGGAGGCGAGCGGGAGCGTCGACCGGGTGAGCGAGCTGGTCGCGGCGCGCGCCGGATGGCTTCACCGTCTTGAGCGGCGACGATTCGCTCACCTTGCCGTTTCTTGCCGTCGGCGCGGTCGGCGTGGTCAGCGTTGTCTCCAATCTTTTCCCGGAAGAGATTTTGCAACTCGTTCGCCTGTTTCTCGAAGGCAAGGCGAAGGAAGCGCGCCACCTCCACCAAAAATTCTATCGCCCTCTTCAAGGATCTTTTCATGCGAGCCCAACCCGGTCCCGGCCAAGACCGCGCTCGCCTGGCGCGGGTCGATGTCGAGCCGAGGTCCGCCTGCCGCTCTGCGAAATGAGTCCGGCGCAAAACGCGGCCCGACTCTGGGCGACGCTGGAGGCTCTCGAGCGGGAAATCGGATGAATGCGCGTCGGTCTCGTCGGCGCACAGCGGCCGCATGGGCCAGGCGGTCGCGGCCGCCGCCGCGCAGGATTCCGGCCTAACGATCGCGGCTCGCGTCGATCAGGGAGATCCGATCGCGCCCGCCCTCGAAGGCTGCGACGTGGTGATCGATTTCAGCGCCGCCGATGCGACGGCGGAGGTTTGCGCGGCCTGCGCCGAAGAATAGCAAGCCGCTTGTTCTCGGCACGACGGGACACAGCGCGGCAGAAAAGGAATCGGTCGCGGCCGCGGCGCGGATTGTCCCGATCGTTTTCGCCGCGAATTTCAGCGTCGGCGTGAATACGCTTTTCGCCCTCACCCGCCAGGCCGCGCAATTGTTAGGCGACGAATTCGATCTCGATGTGATCGAGATGCATCATCGGACGAAGAAGGACGCCCCGAGTGGGACCGCGAAACGACTGCTCGAAATTCTCCAGGAAGTGCGTGGAGGGACGGGCGCCGTCCCGTCCCAGTCGGTGCGCGCGGGCGATATTGTGGGCGAACACACGGTCCTCTTTGCCGGCCCGGGCGAGCGGCTGGAATTGACGCATCGGGCGGCGAGTCGCGAGACATTTGCCGTCGGCGCGTTGCGCGCCGCGCGCTGGGTCGCTGCAGCAGCCGCCCGGGCTCTACAGCATGGAAGATGTCCTCGGTTTGTAGAGGCAGCCGTGTCGGCCGCATTGGTAGGGCGAGACTCCGTCGAGCCGGGGATGCGGGTCGGCTGATATCGAAGCTCACCCTCCGGCTCGACAGAGTCTCGCCCCACCACCTGTCGATGAGAGCGGGCATCGCACTCGGGGCCAATCTCGGCGACCGGCTTCGCAGCCTAACGACAGCGCGGGAGCGGATTTTTGCCTTGCCCGAAGCGGTCGCGCCGTTTCTTTCCTCGGCGCTTTACGAAACCGAGCCGGTGGAATGCGAAGCCGGAAGCGGAAAAATTTCTCAACGCGGTGGTCGAAATCGGCTACGCCGGTTCTTCGCTGGCACTGCTGGACGCACTGCAGAAAATCGAAAGCGCGCTTGGCCGGACACCGGAGCGCGCCCGCAACCACTCGCGCACGATCGATCTCGATCTCCTTTATCACGGCGGCGCGGCAACTCGATGAGCCGCAGCTCCAGTTGCCGCATCCGCGGATGCAGTTGCGCGGCTTTGTTCTCCATCCGCTGGCCGAGATTCGTCCCAATCTCGTCCTCCCGGGAGAGACCAGAACGGTCGGCGAATTGAGCGAGGAACTGGCCCCCGCGCCTTCGGTGGTGCGCGCGCCGCTTGCAGTGGTAGGGTCGCAGGCCATGGAGGATTTTCGCGCGCGCAAACGCCGCGGGGAACGCATCACCGCGCTGACGGCCTACGATTATCCGACCGCGCGCCTGCTCGATGAAAGCGGGATCGACATCATCCTGGTCGGCGACTCGTTAGGCATGGTCGTCCTCGGTTACGAGGACACGACGGAGGTGAAGTTTGAGGAAATGCTCCACCACACCCGGGCGGCGGCGCGCGGGGTGAAGCGGGCCCTGCTCGTGGCCGATCTTTCCATCGGCACCTACGACAACCCGGAGACGGCGGTCGCCAATGCCCGCCGGCTGGTGGAGGCGGGCGCGCAGGCGGTGAAGCTGGAAGGCGGGGTCAGCCACGTCGCGCAGATCGAGGCGATCGTCAGGGACGGAATTCCGCTGATGGCGCACATCGGGATGCTGCCGCAGAGCGTGCGCGAAGAAGGCGGCTACAAGGTGAAAGGGCGCGGCGCGGCGGAAGCGGAGCGCCTGCTGGCAGGACGCGCGCGCGGTCGAAGCGGCGGGCGCGTTTTCGGTCGTGCTGGAGATCGTCGCGGCGGAAACCGCCCGCCAGATCACGGATGCGATCGCGATCCCGACGATCGGGATCGGCTCGGGCGAGCATTGCGACGGGCAGATTCTCGTCACGCACGATCTGATCGGGTTGTATCCGTGGTTCACGCCCGAAGTTCGTTTCGCCGGCCGTGCATGTGGCGGAAGAAATCCGGCGCGCGGCGCGCATTTTCATCGATCGGACACGCGGAGCGATTCGTTAGGCGAATCCGGGCAACCTGGTGGGCAACTTGGTGGGACGAGACTCTGTCGAGCCTGAGGGAAACCTCCGCTGCTGCCAGCCGCATACCCCGGCTCGACAGAGTCTCGCCCCACCATGGTTGCCCACGAGATCGGCCTTCTCGGAGGCGAGGCCGAAAGTTTGACAAACTTTTTCGCGAGTCGTTTGTCTAACTCGCGATGAACGCCTTTGCCGCACGCACCGCCGAACCCTTGCCCGTCTGGTCGGGCCGGAGCAAACAGCGCAACTGGCTCCTGACCGGCCTGATCGTCTCCCTCGCTCTTCACGGGGTGCTTTGCTTTTTCTTTTACCGGACCGGCTTTCAACCGACCGCGCCTCTCGGGATGGAGAAACGCCAGCCGCCGACCTTCAAGGTGAAGAGCGTCGAGACGGCGCCGAAACCGCTCGACGAAGCCGCCGCCAGCTCGATCGCCGAGGCGGCCAAACCGAATCCCGATCAGACCAATGTGCAATTGCCGGACGACCAGAAATCGTTCGATCAAGCTTTTACAGGAAGTGCACTCGACGGCCGCGATGCCGGACGACACCAGGGATGTGTTGCCGGACAAACCGAAGGTGGAACAGACGAACCTGAATTCGGTCATCAACGAGATCGAGCGCACGACGGCGCAATCGCTCGATCGATCGCCGAACGCAAAACGCGAGCAATCGTTGCTCAATAACGTGGCCGATTCCGGCCGCCCGCAGCCGGCGTTGACCGGGACGGAGCTGGCCACGAGCACGACGATCAAAAGCCGAACACTTTTAACGGCCTCCCGGGCGACAGCGCGGGGCCGCGGACCGATCGCGCGCCGGGTTTCAGCGATCTGGAATCGCTCCTTTCGCAAAAGGGGCCGCTCGGGTCGGGGACGAAGTTCAAGATGCCTAACAATCAGCTCTTCGAGTACGACAGCGCGGAGTTGCAGGGGAGCGCGGTCGAGCAATTGCAAAAAGTGGCGACGCTGATCAAGCGCAACCCGAAGGCGACCTTCACCCTCGAGGGCTACACCGATTCGTATGGCTCGGAGGAATACAATCTCGATTTGAGTTACCGCCGGGCGGAAGCGTGAAGGCGTATCTGGTCAACGTGCTCGGGATCAATCCCGGCGCAGATCGAGACGAAGGGCTACGGGAAGGCGAATCTGCTCACCTCACCCGATGCCTCGATCGAGGAGCAGGAGATCAACCGCCGGGTCGTGGTGGTGGTGCATTAAGACCTCGTTAGGCGGAGCGCGCTCTCTTTTCCTCTTGTCATCCCGAGCCGCGCAGACGGCGAGGGACCTCGCAATTGCAATTCGCGTTCGCCGCTCGGAAGGAAGCGTTCATTCCATGGGCGAGGTCCCTCTCCGCGCTTCGCCGGATCGGGATGACAGGGCAAGGGTGCGCGTCACCAGTTCTTGATCCACTGCGCGGGATTGGTCGAATTCGCGGTGCTCCAAAGATCGAAGGTCGGATTGTAACCACCATCGGTTGGTCCAACGGTTGAATAGCCGTAGCTGTTGCCGAACGGATCTTTGATGAACGGTTCCGTCTCTGTTCCGCCAAGCTGATTCGACTTGAACGTCATGTAAGACGGGCCCGGCCCCGGCTGGCCATCGGGGTTTTCTGTATCGCCAACGAGCGCGCTGTAGAGCGCGTTGCTCGCGCCTTCGTACAACTTGGGATCCGTCTCAGTCGGCTTCAGCGATGAACTGACCGGATAAACCCCATTATCCGCCTTGTAATTCTCGAGCGCGGCCGAGATGGCGGCGATCTCGGCTTCGGCGCGGGAACGGGCGCCTTTGTTGTGCACGTAGCCGCTCGTCGCCAGGACGAGCCCGGCGAGGACGAGAATGATCGTCATCACGACCAGGATCTCGATGATCGTGAAAGCGCGCTGCGCGCGGAATGACGAAGGTCGAATGACGAATGACTGAGTCGCGACAGTCTCGGCATTGCGGAGCGTCGTCCGCTCGTCTTCGTCATTCGGCATCGATTCGTCATTCGTCATTCGGCATTCGTCATTTCCCTCATCAGCTCTGCGCCTGCAAACCGCCAATGATGCTGATCAAGGGCATGAACAACGCGATCACGATCGTGCCCACGATCAAGGCCAGGAGCACGATCATGATCGGCTCCAGCATCGAGGTCAGAGCCGCGACCGAGTTGTCGACTTCGTCGTCGTAAACTTCCGCGATCTTGAGCAGCATCTCGGGCAACTGGCCGGTCTCCTCGCCGACGTCGATCATGCTGATGACCATGGGCGGAAACGCCCCGCTCGCTTCCAGCGGTTGGACGATCGATTCGCCTTCCTTGACCGAGTCGTGGACCTGGGTGATGGCGCCGGCGATGACGACGTTGCCGGCGGTCTCGCGCGTGATGTTGAGCGCCTGCAAAATCGGCACGCCGCTCGTGACGAGTGTGCCTAACGTTCGGGCGAAACGCGAGATCGAGCTCTTCCGGGTCAGGTCGCCAAAGAGCGGGGCGCGCAGCTTCAGGCCGTCGATGACGGCCCGACCGCGCACGGTGCGCGCGACAAATTTGTAGAGGGCGACGAGAAGCGACGATGCCGCCGAAAAGGATGCAGCCAGTGGTCCTTGAAAACGTTGCTCACGCCGATGACGAACTGGGTGATGGCCGGGAGCGGTTTGTCGCCCAGCATGTCGTGAAAGATCTGCTGGAATTTCGGCACGATGAAAACGAGCAGGAACGACATGATGACGAAGGCGAGAACAGAGGACGATGGCGGGATAGATCATGGCGGCCACGACCTTGTTTTTGACCTTCTGCGCTTTTTCCTGGAACTCGGCGAGCCGGTTGAGGACGAGCTCGAGCACGCCGCCCAGCTCACCGGCCTTGACCATGTTGACGTAGAGCTTGTCGAAGATGCGCGGGTGTTGGGCGAGGCTTTCGGAGAAAGTGCTCCCGCCCTGCACGGCCTCGGCCAGTTGATCGATCGTGCCCTTGAGGACGACGTCCTGTTCCTGTTTCGAGAGAACATTGAGCCCGCGGAGCAAGGGCAGGCCGGCGTCGATCAGGGTCGCGAGCTGGCGGGTGAAAACCATCAGCGTCTTGGCTTTGACCGTTTTCTTTTGGAAAAGAACGATCCCTTTGCCCTTGGCCCGCGGAGCGGCCGGGTCGCACCTTCGCGCTGCGGCGCGATTTTTTCTCGGGCACCGTCGCCTGGCCTTCCTCGTAGACCGCGGTCGGGAAATAACCGGCCTGGCGGAGTTGGCCGATGGCGTCGTTGCTCGAGACGGCCTCGACCAGCCCGGTCGATTCCTGACCGCGGGCATCGAGCGCTATATAGGTGAATCGCGGCATAAACGGCGGGAAGGATAGAGAAGAGGGAACGGTGTGAGAAGGGGAAAAAATGACGAAGGACGAATGACGAGACGGTCAGTGCGTGGGGCGAGTTCTTTCGTCATTCGGGCTTGGTCATTCCTTCGTCATTTCGTCATTCGTCCTTCGTCATTTCCTCAGGTGTACTTGAGCACTTCCTCGATCGTGGTGTCGCCTTCGAAAATGCTGCGAACGCCGTCCTGACGCAGCGTCACCATGCCGAGCTCGATCGCTTTTTGCTTGAGGACGACGGAGGGGCGCGCGCTCGTTGATCAGAGCGCGAATCGGGTCGCTGATCTTCATCAGCTCGTAAATGCCCTTGCGGCCGCTGTAACCGGTCTGGTTGCATTTCTCGCAGCCTTTCCCGTAGTAGAAATGGCGCTCGCCGATTTCGTTCAGGCGCGAGGTTGAGTTGCTCGAGGAGCGACTCGTTAGGCTGGTAGGCCATCCGGCAATCGGGGCAGATGCTGCGGAGGAGGCGCTGACCGAGGACGGCATCGAGGGTCGAGGAAATGAGGAACGGCTCCACCCCCATGTCGATGAGGCGCGCGATCGCGCCGGGGGCGTCGTTGGTGTGCAGGGTGGTGAAGACGAGATGCCCGGTGAGCGAAGCCTGGATGGCGATCTGCGCCGTCTCGAGGTCGCGCGTTTCCCCGACCATGATGCGATCGGGATCCTGGCGGAGGAAAGCGCGCAGGACGCGCGCGAAGCTGAGCCCGATGGCGTCGTTCACCGGCACCTGCATGATGCCTTCGAGGTCGTACTCGACCGGCTCTTCCGCGGTCAGGAGTTTGGAATCGATCGTGTTGATCTTGCGCAGGCAGGAATAAAGCGTGGTCGTTTTCCCGGAACCGGTCGGGCCGGTGACGATGAAGATTCCGTTAGGCCGATTGATCACCTCGAGGATGTAATTGAGGATGTAATCGGGCATCCCGAGCGCTTCGAGATCGAGGTTGACGGTCGAGCGATCGAGCACGCGCAGGACGACGCTCTCGCCAAACTGCGTCGGCAAAGTCGAGACCCGCAGATCGACCGCGCGGCCGGCGATGTTTTTCTGGATGCGCCCATCCTGCGGGAGGCGGCGCTCGGCGATGTTCATGTTCGCCATCACCTTGACCCGCGAGATGACCGGGAGGGCGAGGTGGCGCGGCGGCGGCGCCATTTCGTAGAGCGCGCCGTCGACCCGGTAACGGACTTTGAATTCGTTCTCGAACGGCTCGAAATGGATGTCGCTCGCCCGGTCCTGGATCGCCTGATACAAAATGAGGTCGACGAAGCGGATGATCGGAGTCGCGCTTGGCTTCCGCTTCGACGTTGGCGCCGATCGATTTTTCGCCCGCCAGCGTCATCAGCTCGCCGGCTTCGCCGAGCTGCTTGAGGATCTCCTCCATGCTCGAGGTGTCCTCGCCGTAGTGCTTGCGCAGCCGCTCCTCGATCTGGGCGCTGCGGGCGAGGACGACATGGATGTCGCGGCCGAGAGCGAAGCGCAGGTCTTCGACCGTCTGGGTATCGAGCGGATCGACGAGCGCGACGCGGATGGCGTTGTCCTGCTTCGCCGATGGGCAGCGCGTGATGCAGCCGGGCCAGCCCGGCCGGGATGAGGTGCAGGATCTGCGGGGTGAATTCGACTGCGTCGAGGTCGACCACCTCGGTCCCGAGGGCGTCGGCGATGGCGCGGTAGAATTGTTCCTCGTCGACGATCCCGTGATCGACCATCGCCTGCTCGATCGCTTTCCCGTTCTGGGTCGTCTCGAGGAGAACGTCCTCGGCCTGGGACCGGTCCATCAGGCCCTGGTCGATGAAAAGGTCGGCGATGCGTTCGTTATTCATGATGAAAATGACGAAGCCCGAATGACGAAATCCGAATCAATGACGAAGCTCGAATGACGAAAGGCTCTCCGCGCCGGCCGATCGTTTCGTCATTTTGCATCGGGCTCCCTTCGTCATTCGTCATTCGGATTTCGTCATTCAATTGGCATCTCCCATCGTGATCGAGATCACTTCCTCCGCGCTCGTCAGGCCGGCGAGGACTTTGCGCACGCCGTCCTCGCGCAGGGTGCGCATCCCCAGCTCGCGCGCCCGCTGGCGCAGAACCATGGTCGAGGCGCGGTTGTTCACCATGTGGCGCACTTCGTCGTCGATCTCGAAGATTTCGAAAATTCCCATCCGCCCCTTGTAACCGGTCCGCCGGCATTGCTCGCAGCCGACCGGGCGCATGACATTCGCTTCGCCCAGTTGCGAAGCTTCGATGCGGAGGGCGCGCAATTCCGATTCGGAGAGCTGGCCCGGTTCCTTGCAGTTGAGGCAGAGCCGCCTAACGAGTCGCTGGGCCATGATCGCGCGGATGGAAGTGGCGACGAGAAACGGCTGCACCCCGATGTCGATCAGGCGCGCGACGGCGGAGGGGGCGTCGTTCGTGTGCAGGGTGCTGAAAACGAGGTGACCGGTGAGGCTGGCGTTGGTCGCGATCGAGGCCGTCTCGAGATCGCGGATCTCGCCGATCATGATGATGTTCGGCGCCTGGCGCAGGATGGAACGGAGCGCGGCCGGGAAAGGTCATGCCGATCTCGGGGTTCACCTGCACCTGGTTGATCCCGTTCATCTGATATTCGACCGGCTCCTCGACGGTGATGATCTTGCGATCGGGTTTGTTGATGTAATTGAGGCAGGCGTAAAGCGTGCTCGTTTTGCCGGAGCCGGTCGGGCCGGTGACGAGCAGGATGCCGTCGGGGGCGCGGAGGAGGCGCTCGAAAACTTCCTGGTCGTCGCTGAGGAATCCCAGCTCGGGCAGGCCGAGGAGCAGGCTCGGTCTTGTCGAGCAACCGCATGACCATGCTCTCGCCGTGATTGGTCGGCACGGTCGAGACGCGCAGGTCGATCGATTTGCGGCCCATCTTCACCTGGATGCGGCCGTCCTGCGGGAGGCGTTTCTCGGCGATGCTCATCGAGCCGGTCATGATCTTGAGCCGGCTAATGATGGCGGACTGCAATTTCTTCGGCGGCGACTGCATTTCCTGGAGGACGCCGTCGATCCGAAAGCGGACGCGGAAACTTTTCTCGAGCGGCTCGAGGTGAATGTCGCTCGCCCCGAGCTTGTGCGCCTCGAGCAGAAGCATTGAGACCATGCGCACGATCGGCGCATCGCCCCCTTCGCCTTCGGGCAGCTCGGCCCCTTCCGCGATATCGATTTCTTCGAGGGCGGCGTCGCCGATTTTCTGGCGCAGCACGTCGACCGCTTCCTCCGCGCTCCCGTAATACTTGATCAGCGCCTGGCGAATTTTTTCCGGCGTGGTGCAGACCAGTTCGATCTCGCGTTTCAAGGAGAAAGCTGAGGCTGTCGATGCTGTCGAAATCGAGCGGATCGCCGGTCGCGACGACGAGTCCGTGCTCGTTGCGCGCGATCGGGATCATTTTGAAACGGCGCGCGTCCTGCGCTCGAATCTCGTCGATCACATCCTGGGGCACGACCATGTCGGCGAGGTCGATCCAGGTCATTTCCGCCTGGGCGGCGAGGCTGCGCGAAACGTCGTCGGCCGTGACGATGCCCTGCCTGACGAGCGCCTCGACCACGCTCTTTTCGCCGTTGAGATGGGCGCGCGCTTCCTCGATTTGCTTGCGGGTGATCAACCCGACATCGCGGAGGAGATCGAGAATGTATTCTTCATTCGGCGGCGGCATGCGCAGGAATCATGATCGCGGCCGGCGGAGGAAAAGAAAAGTGGGAAGTCGCTTAGACGCCGGGATTGGCCTTGCTCAGGCCTCCGGCTGGACGGCAAACCCAACCGCCGGCTCCGCCTCGCCTGTAACCCGCGACTGGTCCTGCAGATAAGTCCGACCCTTATAAAAGGGAGAGACGATGACAAACAAGATGGCCGTTCCGAGCATGACCCAGACAAAGAACATGAAATAACTCGCGCCCTGCAGTTTGACCGAGCCGTCCGGATTCTGGATGAAGAAATTGACTGCGGCGGTGAATTGATTGCCGAGCGAGACGGCGAGCAGATAGGTGCACATGATGAGGGATTTCAACTTCACCGGCCCCTGGGTGTAGGAAAACTCGAGGTGCGTGGGTGAGACCAGAGTCTCGCCCGCGGTCAGCACGACAAACGCCCAGACCTGCCAGATGATGTTCGGTCGAGCGCCGGCGTCGATGCGGGTTTGAATCAAGGCGACGATCAGAAAAGAACCGGCGGTGACGAATAATCCGGCGCCGATTTTTCGCAGCGGGGTCAGCCGAACGAACTTCTCCAGAAACGGATAGAGCCAGTAGGAAAATAGCGGCAGCATGATCAGAATGAAGATCGGATTCACCGTCTGGATCTGCGACGAAAGCCATTCGATTCCGAACAAATGCCGATCCATCGACTCCGCCTGGAGAATCCAGGAGGAGAAATTCTGCTGCCAGAGCGCCCAGAAAATCATGACGAAGGGCACCGGCATGAGAATGTTCAGAATAATCTTCCCGGTTTCCTTGTTGAAAATCTCACGCGCATAATTACGCAGTCCGACCGGCGGGATGTGGACGAATTTCTTGCGCCCGAGCCAGAAAATCAGCGTGGCGATAGCCATAAAAACACCCGGGAGACCAAAGGCGACGTCGGGACTGTGCAGGCGCGGACTTTCCAGAAAACTGACAACACCGGGCGGAAGCTTGGCGATCATTCCCGCCGGATCGGCTTGGTAGGGCTCCAAGAGCCATGGGATGAGGAGGGTGGAAATAAATGAGCCGGCGTTGATGGAAAAATAAAACCAGTTAAAAACGCGCGTGAGCAAATGCTGGTTCGATTCGCCGAATTGATCGCCCACGTTGGTCGAGACGCATGGCTTGATTCCACCTGCGCCGATCGCGATTAAGATGAGGCCGATGGCGAGGAGATAACGAGGCTCGATCATGTGCGCGACCGGCGAACCTATCAAGGCGAGGACGGCGTGTCCGGCGCAATAGACAATCGAGATCCAAAAGACGACCCAGAACTTGCCGAAGACCGCGTCGGCCAGGACGGCGCCGAAGATCGGCAAAATATAAAGAACAGAGACGAAGGTGTGATACCAGGCCTCGGCCTGGGCCGCCGGCATCGTGCTCAAGTGCCCCATGCGGTCGAGGAGGTACTTGGTCATGAAGATGGTCAGGATGGAATTCATCCCGTAATAGGAGAACCGCTCGGCCGCTTCGTTGCCGACGATGTAGGGGACGCCCGGCGGCATGGTCGTGATCTTCGGAGGCGAGGTAAGGTACGGTTGCTTGGCCATGGCGCTGCTTTTCGTTAGGTCGATTCTTCGCTTGGTTTTTTAGACCGCGGATTTCACAGGTGGCGCGGATGGGGAATCAGATCGGACCGGGTGCCGCCGCGCTCCGCTCCGTCCCAGCCGTGTAATCCGCGATCCAAAATTCTTTCGTTAGGGCGTTGGCTTCGGGAAAAAGTCCGCCGGGGTGGGCGAAGCCAGCGGCGAGGCCGGTCGGGCTTGAGCCGGTTCTTCCGCGGCTGCTTCGAGCGGGTGGAGATGTTCCCTTTGCAGTTCGGGCAATTCGCCGACGTGATGGCGTTCGCAGGAGGTGAAGACGAGGATGAGACCGGCGAGAGCCGCGAGCGGAGAAACCCGAAAACGAAACATGCGCCGGAAGATTAAGGGGCGAGCCGCGCGCGGCGCAACAAAAAGTTGGGTGGTGGAACGCTGCGAGCGGTAGAGCGAGACTCCGTCGAGCTGTGGCAGGTAGCGTCGCGCCTCGGGGGCGAGACTGGAGGCGAGGACACCGCAAAGCCATTCACCCTCTGGCGCTGCGAGTGGTAGAGCGAGACTCCGTCGAGCTGGGTGGCGGCAGCCTGCAAGCGTCGCGCTCCCTCCGGCTCGACGGAGTCTCGCCCCACCACCGTTGCCGCGGACCAACAAGTTTTCTCCTCGACCAAAAAACGCGACTAAGAATACATTCTTTGGCTCATGCCGAATCGACGGCGTCGCCCCAGCCCCGGAGTGTTCATTTTTCGCGGACAAGCGACCATCGTTTTCCTCACCGTTTGCACGGAGCGCCGGGGCCGCTGGCTGGCTGATCCGATCGTCGCCCGACACCTGGTGGAAAGCTGGAGATTGGCCGACGCCTGGATGGTCGGGCGTTACGTCATCATGCCCGATCATCTGCATCTTTTCTGCTCGCCACTGCACGAGCAGTTCACGATCGAGCAGTGGGTCACTTTTTGGAAACGGACCTTCAAGCGTTTGCATGGGGTTGAGCATCGACACTTTCAGATGGGCGGCTTCCACCATCGCTTGCGCCAAGACGAGAGCTACGACCAGCGATGGGATTATGTGCGCGAAAATCCGGTGCGCGCCGGGCTGGTAAAGAACGCAGACGATTGGCCCTTGGCCGGCGTGCTGAACGAACTCCGCTGGTAGAGCGAGACTCTGTCGAGCTGGGGGGCGGCAGGCTGCGAGCATCGCGCTCCCTCCGGCTCGACGGAGTCTCCCCCTACCGGATAGAAAATCGCGCGCGATTGCGCGAAGGGCTGCCAGTGCCAGCTTAGGCGCATGCCGAACCGAATCCTGCGCGCCACCCTTTTCGCTTTTCTTTGCCTAACGATCACACCGTTCGCCTCCGCGGCGCCAGGCAAGCGCAACATTACGGAGAAAGACATTTTCGACTTTGTCTGGATCGGGGATCCGCAGGTCGCGCCCGATGGCGCCCGCGCCGCTTATGTGCGCGTGACGGTGAACGAAAAAAAGGACGGCTACGACACCGCCATCTGGATGGTGCCGACCAACGGCAAGGAAGCGCCACGGCAACTGACGAGCGGCCCGCATGACAGCAGCCCGCGCTGGTCGCCCGACGGGCAATGGCTCGTCTTCACTCGCGCGCTCGAGAAAGATGGCAAAAAACAACCAGCCCAACTCTGCCTCCTTCCGATGGCGGGAGGCGACGCGTTTGTCTTTACCGATCTCCCGAAAGGCGCGGGCGGCCCGAAATGGTCCCCGGACGGAAAGTCGATTCTCTTTACGAGCAGCTCGAACCCGGACGATCTCGCGAAACAGGCGCGCCAGAAAAAGAAGGAAGAGGAATCGAAAAAGGCTCTGACGACCGCAGGCTCGCCTTCGCCTAACGAAAGGAAGAAGACAGAGGAAGCGGGAGAGGAAGAGCATGAGAGCGATGTGCACGTCATCACCCGCGCGGTTTATCGCGACGATGAAGAAGGCTATCTCGATCCGAAACGCCCCGATCATCTCTGGATCGTGCCGGCCCCGCGGAGCGCGGATGAAAAAGTCGCGCCGCGCCAGCTCACCAGCGGGCGCTTCGACGAACGCAATGCTGCCTGGTCGAAGGATGGCGCGCAGATCTATTTCGCTTCCTGGCATGTCGACGAACCGTATTACGAACTCCGGAAGACGGAGCTTTATGTCGTCCCGGCCAAAGGCGGCGAAGCCAAACTGCTCACCACCATTCCGATGGGAATCCGCAACCTGACGCTGAGCCCGGATGGCCGCCGCGCCGCCTTCATCGCCGCCGCGACCGAGCCGGTGAACTCCTACACCCAGTCGGATCTCTGGACGATCGACCTGACGGCCAAGGCCAAGCCGGTCAACCTAACGACAGGCTTCGATGACGACGCAGGCGAGAGCGTCTTCGGCGATAACGCCGCCCCGCGCGGCGCCGGCGGCAGCGCGCCCATCTGGTCGGCCGACGGGAAAAGCATCATCGAGATTTATGCCAGGGAAGGACGCACCCAGCTCGCCGCCTTCGACGCCCAGAACGGCGCCGCGACCGATCTCACCCATGGCAATCAGGCGGTCACCCTCTACGCCGCCTCTGTCGACGGGAAGAAACTTGTCTATCTCGTTTCCACGCCGACGCGGATCGGCGACCTCTTCTGCCTCGATCAGCCCGGCGCCGAGCCGCGGCAATTGACCCATTCGAACGACGCCCTCTTCGATCAGCTTAACCTGACCGAGCCGGAAGAAATTTGGTACGAGAGCTTCGACGGCAAACGCATCCAGACGTGGGTGCAGAAGCCGCCCGGCTTCGACCCGACGAAAAAATATCCGCTCATTCTCGATATCCACGGCGGCCCGCATGCGGCCTACGGCTACATCTTCGAGCACGAATTCCAGTGGATGGCGGCGAAAGGCTACGTCGTGCTCTACCCAAATCCGCGCGGGAGCACGAGCTACGGGCAGGCTTTCGGCAACATCATCCAATACAAATATCCGGGGGACGATTTCAAAGACCTGATGGCGGCGGTGGACGAAGTCGTGAGGCGGGGCGGGATCGATGACAAGAAAATGGGCGTAACCGGCGGGAGCGGCGGCGGGCTCCTGACCGACTGGGTCGTCGGACACACCGATCGTTTCGCGGCCGCGGTGGCGCAGCGCGACATCGCGGACTGGGCCAACTGGTGGTACACGGCCGATTTTACTCTTTTCCAGCCGAACTGGTTTAAGACCCCGCCCTTCAAGGATGAGGAAGGCGATTACAAGGCGCGCTCGCCCATCACCTACATCAACAACGTCAAGACGCCGCTCATGCTCGTGCTCGGGGAAGATGACACGCGCACGCCGCCGGGGGCGGGCGGGGAGCAGATGTTTCGCGCGCTCAAGTTCCGCAAAATCCCGACCGTGATGGTGAAGTTCCCGCACGAGACGCATGAGCTTTCGCGCTCCGGTCAGCCGTGGCACCGGGTCGAGCGGCTCGAGCACATCGTGGGGTGGTTCGACCACTGGTTGAAGGGCGTGGCGAAACCGGAATACGAAGTCGCGCCGAAGAAGGATTAGACAGGATTGTTCTTGGCAACGAACAAACCGCGCCTCTACAAAACCAGAATATGCGCAAGATCCTCCTCATTCTCGGTGCTCTGATCCTCATTCTGGCGGTCGTCGCAGTGGTGAAGCGCGAAAAGATTGCCGACCTGATCTTGCGCGGCCGCGACGTCTCGCTCATGGGCGAGGCGGCGCAAAACAGCCCGCAGGCGAAGATCGCGGTCGACTTCCTCACCGCGCTCCGCGCCAAAGACAAGGAGACGATCGCCCGGCTCGCGACGGCCGATCAGGTGGCGCGGATCGAAGAGGAAGCGAAGGCGACGCCGGCGGCTGACTCCGAGGGGATGAGCGAGGCGATGTTGAAAGATCTGCCAGAGGAACCCGCGGCGCTGCGGGGCAAAATCAAATCCGTGCAAACGCACGCCGATCGCGCGGTCGTCCTCTTCGACACCCCGTCCAATTCCTGGTTTGTGCAGTTGGTGCAGGCCGATGGCACCTGGAAAGTCGCCGGGTTCTAGCGCGAGCCTCGAAGCGCGTCCTTGTCAGGCGCATCCACCTTTGCGAACGTCAGGCAATGCGGATCCCGAAGCAGAACTACGACGATATCGAGCGCATCATCGAATTCGATTTCGTTAGGGCAACCGAAGCCGCCGCCCTCAATGCTCTCCCCTGGCTCGGCCGGGGCGAAAAGGAAAAAGCCGACGGCGCCGCCTGCGACGCGATCCGCGGGATGTTCGACCTCATGAACATCTGCGGCGAGGTCGTGATCGGCGAAGGGATCAAGGACGACGCGCCCGGCATTTTCAAAGGCGAACAACTCGGGATGTGGCTCCCGGGCGCGCCGCAGTTCGACATCGCCCTCGACCCGATCGATGGCACGACCAACATCGCCAAAGGCGCGCCAAACTCGATCACCTGCATCGCGGCCGCCAGTCCGGAGGAAGGGGTGAAAGTGGCCCTGCGCGACATCCCCTCCTTTTACATGATGAAGCTCGCCTACGGCCCGGATGTGATCCGGAGCATGAGGATCGCGGGGATTGAAACCTTGAAGCTGGAGAGCCCGATCGAAGAAACGCTCATCACGGTCGCGAAAGCGTTGCAAAAACGGGTGCAGGACGTCGTCATCATGATGCTCGACCGCCCGCGCCACAAACAGATCGTGGCCGAAATCCGCAGCGTCGGCGCCTCGCTCCGCATGATCAGTGACGGCGATATCGCCGCCGCCATGGCGCCTTCTTATCCGGAGAGCGGGATCGACCTTTACGTCGGGATCGGCGGCGCGCCCGAGGCGGTTTTGGCCGCGGCCGGGGTCAAATGTCTCGGCGGCGACATGCAATGCGCGATGTGGCCGCGGGACGACCAGGAACGGGCCGACCTTATCGCCGGAGGCCACGAGAGAGATCTCGGGCGCGTCTTTTTCGCCGACGATCTGGCGATGGGGAAGAACATCATCTTTTGCGCGACCGGCATCAGCGACAGCGCCCTCCTCCGCGGCGTCCAGGCGCGGGGGCCGCACGCCATCACTTATTCGGTCCTGATGCGGGCGAAAAGCAAGACGGTGCGGTTCATCCGCGCCGCCCACAATTTGGGGGAAAAAACAATCCGCCTCCGGTCCGACAACCGCGAACACCAAATCTGATAACGAAGGCTTGAACGCGGGATGAAAAATTTCAGCTAGAGCTCCAGCCTTCCTCCTTCGCAATTCCTCCTTCACCTTTTCTTCAATCTCGCGCTCGACAAGGGGCGCATCGCCTGATCAAATCCAAAAAACCAAACGCCGCTTATGAGACAAATACCCAAGACCGAGCTGTCGCCAGATAATGGCGCGATCATCGACACGAAATGGAAATTGGGACCGCTGAGCTACCATGCCTCCGCCGCCGGTCCGGAACACGCCCAACTCCCGGAAGGCGGTTTCCGCCTCCCCGAGGTGATCATTTACGATCACTTTGGTTTTAAGGGCGCCTACGCGCGCACCAACCTCAGCTTTCATTTTCTGGGCGATTTCTGGAACGATCGCATCAGTTCGCTCATCGTCGTGAGCGGCGTCTGGCGCTTTTATCGCGACGATTATTACAAGGGCGACTACTGGGACCTCGGCCCCGGCTTTTACGAAAGCTTCTTCACCACGAGCGGCCCGGATGACGTCGTTAGCTCTTTCCAGGCTATTTCCCTGACCTGATCGCCTAACGATAAGGCGGAAACGAAAAGGGCCGTTTCCGTAGCGCAAGCTGCGATCACGGCACGAGGGTCGCCGCGAGCACGACCACATTCGGATTGTCCGGCAGGGTGATACTCTGGATCACCCTGGCCGGATTCAAGCCGAAGCGGTAGGAATACACGCTGAAGGTCCGGTCGTCCTTTGTTCCATCCTGATAGTTCCGGTAGGCCATGGCCACGCCTTCCGACTCGGCGGGATAACCTTGGGGAGTGAACCAGTCGCTGAAGCTTTGCACGAATTGCGCACTCGTTCCATCGCTGTAGTGGACGACGAAGGTTTGCGCGCTCTGATTTCCCTGAATGCCAGTCCCGAACAACATCAAACTGGAATACTGACCTTCCGGCAGACTGATCGTTTGCCCGCTACAACCGACTGCATCGAGCTGGTTGGCCGGTCCGAAATCGAAAAGGACGTTGCTGAGCACCCGCGAGGGAGTGAGCAGGGTCGCCGAGTAGGAGAATCCCACGCCGTCGAGACCGCCACTGGAGTAGGTCATCCCGTCCGTATAAATTCCATTCAGGTTGAAGGCCGATGAGAGATCCACCGGCGTGCCATCGCCGGTCGCACCGACGGCGGCGCTGACCGCCAGAGTGAAGGCAAACGTCTGGGTGATGTCGTCGGAGGTGCCGGTCACCGTGACCGAACTGATGCCGGTGCGGGCTGAAGGGGTGACTTTGAACAATATTTTGCGTCTATTCCCGTGACCCTTGATTAAGGCCCGGACGCCTTTGGGCAGAGTCGAGAGACTTAAAGTGACATCGCCGTCGAACCCGCCGAAGTCGGTGATCGTGATCAAGGCATGGCCGCTCGAGTTCTGGTTGAGGAAGACATTGCTCGGACCCGAGAGAGTGAAGCCGCTGCTCGCGACCGCGTTGTTGATCGCGCTGGCGTATTGCGCGGCGAGGCCATTCCCGACGAAGTCGTCATAGAGCCACATGAAGCCGCCGGTGATGCCGCATTGGCTGTTCCAGCCGCTCATGATGCTCTGCACCTGGCTCGGCGTATCAAACAGATCCCAGAGACCGGGCCAGACCGGAACACTTCCGAAATCCCAGCCCACGCACGGATTGTTACCGCTCCCTCCGGCATAGGCCTGGAGGTGCACTCCGTCCACCGTGCCCGGGAGCTGGTTGTTGATCTGAGCCACCACGTTCACCCAGTAACTGCTGTTGTTGAACGCATCCGGATTCACCTTGTAACCCAGTTGGCCGAGCATGACTCCGAAGGCAATCGTGGTCGCGGAGTCGAAGCTGTTTTCGTCGTCGAAATCGAGCGCGTCGACCGCGGGAATGGCAGCCTTCAGGGCCGCGAAGTTCTTATAGAGGATGCTGTCCATGCCGGTCCCCTGTGAGTTGACGAGGGCCTTGACGTCCTGCCAGTCGCCGAAGTTGGAGGAGCCGATGCTGAAAGTGACGCGCTGGATCGTCCCTTGTTTCAAGAGCGCCATGTTCGCGGCAAAATCGGGATGGGTCTGGTCGCCGATGTAGACCCCGTTGGAGACGAGAGGGAACTCCCCGTTGAAATTCAAATCGCCGTTTGGTTTGACCTCGATATTCCAGATGATCGCTTCGGTGAAACCGGAGTTCATGATTTCCGCGATGTTGTTGGTCGCGTTGATGTAAAACGGCCCGCCGCCAAAGATCCCGGTATATCCGGTCTGAGCCGTGGCCGGTGCGGCCCACAACGGAGCCAAAAACAGGGAGAGAAGGAAGGCGAAGGTGCGGGCGACGGTGGCGTGGTGCGAAGAGGATGTGGATTGCATTTTTGGAAATCCGGTCCGAAAGCGTGATACCGACTGGCAAAAGTCGCGTCAAGACAGCGCTGAACGAGCCAAGAGCAGGCCGAGCATCGATGATCTTGAATCAGATATCCGGCTTCCCGGTTGAACCGTCGCCCATTAAACTCGCCCTTCTTAATCCACCGATTCAGCAGAGAGTTTGAACTATGCGGGAGAGAAAATAGAACGTAAACTTACTCTTATGACAGTCGAAGAACTCAAAGCCGAGGCGGCCAAGCTCCCGGCGGATGAACGTTTCGCGCTCGCCGAGTGGATCGATCAAAGTGAGGACATTCGCCGGTTACGGCATGGGGCCTTGGTGCGGGAAATCCAGATCGGCCTCGATCAACTCGACCGCGGGGACTGCATCGAGTGCAAGGACGAGAAAGAACTGCGCTCGTTCTTCGACGGGGTGAAGGCTCGCGGCCAAGGCCTGATCGATGCGCGAAAAGAATCCGCGGCGTGAGTCACTATCGCATCGCGCGAGCAGCGCAACGCGATCTCGACGAGATTTTTTGTTCCATTGGCTCGGTCGAGCCGCGTCTGGCCGAGCGCTGGGTTAAGGCGATCGAAGAGCGATTCAAGCTGCTGGCGAAGCAGCCCCAGGCAGGACAGGCGCGTCCGGACCTCGCTCCCGAGCTTCGCTTTCTGCCGATCGGCAATTACCTCATTTTCTATCGCCCGATCGAGAATGGAGTAGAGGTCGCCCGCGTGATTCACGGCGCACGGGATTACGGCCGCGAGTATTTCTGAAGGGATCTAAAAAAAAGCGTCTCGGCGGAAAACATTGCAGTTCGTCGGTCAAAAAAATGCTCCCACGATTCTGAGTTCGAGTTTTCTGTTCTTGCGCTTAGATTCCGTCGATGGTCGCGCTCACGGAGCAATCTTTGCAGGACAAAATTCTGGACGGGGAACGAATCTCGGCCGCGGAAGCGCTCGAGCTTTATCGCCTGCCGCTGGCCGAGATCGGCCTCCTGGCCGATGCGCGGCGCAACCTGGCGAAGGAAAAAAGTTACGACGAGCACGGGCGCGAGATCGTCACTTACATCGTCGATCGCAACATCAATTACACCAACGTCTGCAACGTTTATTGCAAGTTCTGCGCGTTTTATCGGACGGAGAAGGATGACGATCACTACATCCTGACGCGCGAGCAATTCGACCAGAAGCTCGACGAACTGACCGCCGCCGGCGGGGTGCAAATCCTGATGCAGGGCGGGCATCATCCCAAGCTCGGCTTCGATTGGTATATCGATCTCCTCCACCACATCCGGGAAAAATATCCGCACATCAACATCCACGGCTTCAGCCCGCCGGAGTTTCAACATTTCGCGGAGACGTTTGGCATGCCGCTCCGCGAAGTCGTCAGGCAATTCAAGGAAGCCGGGCTCGGCTCGATCCCCGGCGGGGGCGGCGAGATCCTGGTCGATTCCGTCCGGCAACGCATCGCGCCCCTCAAATGCAAAACCGAGCAATGGCTCGAAGTGATGCAGGTGGCGCACGAGCTGGGGTTAAAATCGAGCGCGACGATGATGTTCGGCCATGTCGAGACGATCGAGGATCGGATCGAGCATTTGCAGCGCCTGCGCGATCAGCAGGACGCGAGCGGCGGGTTCACCGCCTTCATCTGCTGGACGTTTCAGCCGGAGAATACCGTCCTCAAAGTCGCCCACCCGACCGGCACGGCCGAGTATCTGCGAATGCAGGCCCTGGCCCGGATTTTCCTCGACAACATCCCCAACATCCAAAGCTCGTGGGTGACGCAGGGCCCGGAGATCGGGCAGATCGCACTCAAGTACGGGGCGAACGATTTCGGCTCGGTCATGATGGAGGAAAATGTCGTGAGCAACGCCGGCACCACCTTCCGGCTCGATGCGGAGAAGATCGAGACGCTGATCCGCGACGCCGGCTATGAGCCGCGCCGACGTAACAACTGGTACGAGTTGATCTGATCGCCCGATTTGCCGCCGGCCGGGCGAGGGAGAAAACCGCCAGCGGAATTTCATCAATCTGTAATCGACAAATTCGATATTCCTGCCTTGACGTTGTCCTTCGCATTCCTCATCTAATACGCCAGTCCAGGGCCAATGGCCGCCTCGCGACCGCTCTCTTCTTTATGAAAAATTTCACCTCGTTTCTCCGCTTTGCCGCGGTTTTGGTTTCGTTAGGCATGGTCGCTTCCCTGCCGCCGGGGGCGCACGCCCAGGGCGTGGAGGGCGTCACGATCACTTCGATCGAGGTTCGCTATGTCGGCCCGGAGACCGTTTCGAAGGATCGCGTCCTGGCCAACATGCGGACCAAGGTCGGCGCGCCCTATTCCGAGACGACGGTGGAAGACGACATCCGCACCCTTTACGGGACGGGGAGAATCCAGAACGTGCGCATCTTTGGCGAACCGGCCGGGAACGGCGTCCACGTCCAGGTCATTCTCGCCACCCGCGCCCTCGTGACCGAGATCGAGATCGACGGCGCGGAGAGTTTCAAGGCCCGGACGCTGCGCGACAGAATCAAGTTCAGGGTCCCCTCGCCGGCCGACGCGGAAAAGCTCGAGGAGGGCCGGCAGAACATCATCGATTTCTATCAGCGCAAAGGTTTTCCCGGAGTCGACGTGCAACTCCAGGTGGTCAACAACGAAGCCCGCGGCACGGCGCGCGCCGTCTACACGATTAACGAAGGCGAGCACGGCGCGGTCCGCTCCATTCGTTTCGAGGGCAACAAGGCTTTCAGCGATCGCACCCTGCGCCACCAGATGAAGACGAAGGCTAAGACGCTCATCTCCTTCTTCGACAAATCGGGCCGGCTCGACCAGGCCCAGTTGCAGCAGGATCTCGACAGCATCCGCGAGTTTTACCAAAACAAAGGCTACATCGACATCACTATCCCGGAGGTGCGGCAGGAGCGTTTCGAGAAAGGGGTTCGCCTCGTCGTGGTCGTGAACGAAGGCCCGCAATACCACGTCGGCAAAGTGGTCTTCCAGGGGCAGCAAGTGGCGAAAGACGCCGGCTTGCGCGCGCTGATCAAGATGAAGGAGGGCTCGATCTACACGCCGAAGGGATTAAAGGACGACCTCAAGGCCCTGACCGACGGCTATGGCGCGGGCGGCTATGTCGACGTCGATATTCTGCCGCAGGGCACTTCGGCCGGGCCAGGCGCGGTCGATCTCACCTACATCATCACGGAGGGCGAACGCTCCTTCGTCGAGCGGGTCAACATCGCGGGCAACACCCGGACGAAGGACAAAGTCTTGCGCCGTGAAATCTCGATTCTGCCCGGCGACGTCTATAACACGGTGCGGGTCGAAACGAGCCGGAACCGTCTCGATAACCTCGGTTACTTCGAAAAAGTCGATACCTTCCCGGAGGATACCGGCATCCCGGGACGCAAGGATCTCCTCGTCCAGGTGCAGGAGAAACGGACCGGCGCGCTCAACTTCGGCGCCGGCTTCAGCACGATCGAGAGCCTGCTCGGTTTCGTCGAATTGACCCAGGGCAACTTCGATATCACCAACTGGCCGACCTTCACCGGCGGCGGCCAAAAATTCCGGGCTCGCATCCAGTACGGCACCCGACAGCAGAATTACCTCCTCTCGCTCACCGAGCCGTATTTCCTCGATTACCGCTTGGCGGTCGGCGGCGATCTCTTTTACCGCGAGGCCAGCTTCCTCAGCTCGATCTACGACCAGCGCAACTACGGTTTCGCGCTCGACGTGCGCAAACCTCTCTCGCCTTTCACCTCCATCAGCTTCGATTACCGACTGGAGGAGATCGACATCTTCAACGTCGATTTCACGGCCTCCTCCCTTATCCAACAGGAGGCGGGCAACCGCCTGAAGAGCGAGGTCAGCACAACCTTCCTCTACGACACGCGCGACAGCGTCTTTCTCACCCGGCGCGGTCATCGCATCGTCGTGACGCCCCACATTGCCGGCGGTTTCCTTGGCGGCAATACCCAGACCTATGGGTTTAATATCGAGGGTTCGCAGTATTTCCTCTTCCCTTACGACGTCATCCTCACCCTCAACGGCGAAGTCGGCCTCGTCGATAATTGGGGCGGGGGCGCCCGCGTCCCGCTTTTCGACCGGCTCTTCCTTGGCGGCGCGAACGACCTGCGCGGTTTCAATTTCCGCGATGTCGGCCCGAAGGATGAAAATGGCGAGTCCCTCGGCGGTAATACCCTGGCGCGTTTCACCATTGAAGCCACCGTGCCGCTCATTCCCCGGGTCCGCGGCGCCGTCTTCTACGACACAGGCTTCGTCAACGCCGGTGCCTACGACTTCGGCACCCAGCATATTGTCTCCGACGTCGGTGTCGGTCTGCGCCTTGATCTGCCAGTCGGTCCGCTCAAAATCGACTACGGCATCCCGATCCAAAAAGACAACAACTCCGGCGGGGGCAAGATCCAGTTTAGCGTCGGCTACCAATTTTGAACGAAAGGTGGCACTTGCAGTCAAAGGACATCCCAACTACCAGTCTCACCTTACATCTATGAAAAAGCTTATCCTCGTCGCCGTTCTCTCTGCCTTCGCCCTCCCTTGCGGGGCCTTTGCCCAGGGCATGAAGGTCGGCACCATCGACATGAACCGCGCCTTCAAGGAATACAACAAGACGAAGGACGCGGAGAAGAAGATCAACGACGCCAAGGACGCGGCGAAAAAGGAATACGACGATCGCGCCGATTCCTACAAGAAGGCGCTCGACGAGATCAACAAGCTCAACCAGCAACTCGAAGCCCCGGCCCTGAGCGCCGATGCCAAAACGCAGAAGGCGAAAGATCGTGATGAGAAAATCGCCAGCATCAAAAACATGGAGCGCGAGATCAACGAGTTCCGCCAGACGCGCGAGAAGCAGCTCCAGGAGCAGGCCGTGCGGATGCGCGACGGAATCGTGAAAGAAATCACCGACGTCGTTATGGCCAAGGTGAAAGCGGCCAACATGGACCTCGTTTTCGACACCTCAGGCGTGAGCCTGAACGGCGTTCCCACGGTCATGTTTGCCAAACCGGAAATGGATTTCACGAGCGAGGTCGTGGCCCAGCTGAACAAGGCGAACCCCGCTCCGGCGGCCAAAGCCACCCCGGCCCCGGCGAAAAAGCCCTAACGAGCCGGAGATTTTAGAAAAAGAACGCACGCCCGACCGCGTGCGTTCTTTTTTTGTGCCATGACCAGCCCGGTTGCAAGCCGCCGAGCGCGAGCGGATGCTCGACCGGTGGGCTTTCGAGGGATGATCGCGATCTGTTGGTGCGCGATGTTTCTCAGCTTTGCGGCCGCCGCCCCTCCGCCGGCCTGGGAAAAAACCGTCACCACCCTCCCGCGCGGCGCTTTCCCCAATCCCCGGCCGATCGCCGCCACCTACGACTTTGGCTGGAGCGGGCTGGTCGCGGCCACGGCCGACATCGACTTTGGAAAAAGCGACGACCGCCTCCAGCTTGTCGGCGCGGGCGGGACCGTGGGCCTGGTCCGCGCCCTCTGGAAATTTGACACCCATCACCGCGCCCTCGCCGACCCGACCTCGCTCCGGCCGATCTCGATGCACCAGGTCGATGAGTTCCGCAAGAAAACCCTCACCACCGACGTGGTCTTCAAACCTGGCGGCCTCGAGCGCATCCGCACCGATACCAGATCGAAAAAGCCGCCCGCTTCGAAAACATTCAGCTTCGACGGAACCGTCTTCGACATGCATTCCGCGCTCCTTTACCTCCGGAGCCAGCCGCTGCGCGAAGGTGATGTTTATCGGGTGGTGGTTTATCCCGCGACCAACGCTTATCTCGCCACCCTCACCGTCGTCGGTCATCCCACCATCACGGTCGGCGCCGGCACTTATCCTTCGATCAAGCTCGACCTTCAGCTCTACAAAATCGGCAAACAACGGGAGCTCGAGCCCCACAAGAAGTTCCGGCGCGCCAGCGTCTGGGTCTCGGACGACGCCGACCGCCTCCTCCTCCGGGCCGAAGCGAGCATCTTTATCGGCACCGTCTTCGCCGAACTCGAGTCGGCCCGCTTCCCGGCCTCTTCGCCTAACGTTCCGGCACCGGCTGCCCACGGTAAACCGGCCTCGGCCGCAGCCGACCCGGTCCCATGAACCCGGGACCATGCTGGCCTGGGAGCAAACCGAGCGCGGCCAGCGTTTCCATGTTGAGCCGCCCATTCGGCGCCAGTCCGGCCCGCGCCTGAAATCCGCGCAAGGCGGCCGCTGTGCCCGGCCCAAATTCACCATCGACCCCGCTCCGATAATAACCGTAGCGAGCCAGGATCGCCTGCGCGCCAACGATGACATGCCGCTGCAAATCGGGCGGCGCCATCTCGTATGGGGTGCCCGCGAAGACCTCATTCATGTCCGTCCGAAAGGGGCGCGGACCGGGGCCATAGCGGGGACCATCACGGGAAACCGATGCACGCGGCGCTTCGTCATCGGCCGACGGCTCCTCGGGAGAAATCTCCGCCGACTGCGGCGGCCCCTCCTCATCCTCCGCTTCCGCCTCCTCCGGCGAGGCCGTCGGTCTTGATTCGGGCGCGGAGCGGACCGCCCCCGGAGTCACGCCTAACGAGCGCAAGGTCTCGGCGTCGACCTCCCCGGTGATTTGGAGGCCGTTGCGAATTTGATAACGCCGAATCGCGGCCGTCGTGGCGGCCGTTTTCTCCCCGTTCGCTTCCCCGTAGTAGAAGCCCTTGTCTTTGAGCGACTGTTGCACTGCCGCCGTGATCTGGTCCGCCCGCAGGCTCCCGGCCCCGGTCAACAGGAGAACAAGAAAAGCGAGGCAGCTCCATTTCATAGGTGCATTCGACGAATCGTTTCCTCCACTTATTCAGGCCGGGTCTCCGCCAGCGCCAGGGTCGTTCCCCCCGGCCGCACCGCTCTCCGGTAGCGCGCGACTCCGTCACTGATCGCGGTCGCAATTTGCTCTCGGTATTCTGCCGTCGTCAGTTTCGTCAGGTCCGATTGGTTGGTCAGGAAACCGCCTTCGACCAGGGCCGCCGGATGCCGCAGGTGCGCAATGACGTAAAATTGTTCGGCCTTGATCCCGCGATTGACGGCCTGGGTCCGTGCGACCAGCGCCTCCTGGATGAAACCGGCCAGGCTCTGGCTCTTCGCCGCGACCGGTCCATTCTCAACCTGCTGCAGGAAAGGCAGCCACGACCAAAGGCCCGGCTGCGTCGTCGCTTGTTGCGGCCGCGTAGTAAGTCTCAATCCCGCTCGCGCTCGCCCGCTTGCCGTCGTTGAAATGGATGCTGACGAAAAGCGAATGATCGGTTCGATTGCCTAACGACGCCCGCTCCGCGAGCGAAACGTAGCGATCGTTCTCCCGGGTCAGGACGGTCGCGAACCCGGCGGCGCGGAGGAGCGATTCCGCGCGCCGGGCGACGTCCAGAGTCAGATCCTTTTCCAGGACGGTCCCGCAAATCGCGCCCGAGTCGTCGCCTCCGTGGCCGGGATCAAGCACCACCACGAGTGATCCTTCGCCGCGCCCCGGCGGCTTCCGCAGCGCCGTTGTCGAAGGCGTCGGGGCCGTCAGTTGCACGAACCAGGCGAAGGAGACCGCCAGGAGAAGCAACCCCAGCCATGGGAGCACGCGCCGCATGATTCCACTTAGCCAACCCGCCATCCACAGGCAAGCGCGTTGTCGCCGGGATTAGGCGGTCAGCGCTTCCAGTTCCTCGCCCGAGAGCGCCCGATAACGAATCGCGCTCGGGCCGCTCCGCTCCAGCACGCCAGCTTCGATCGTGGCCGATTCGAGTTCTTTCGCGCGATGCTGCGCGAGCGTTTCGCGCGACGGGATCTCGTCGCTGTGCTCCTCGTTCGCGGGCAGGCTGCCCACGCTCCAGGCGTCGAGCGCCAGCTTCATCGCCCGGTGCAAGGTGCAGTGGGGATCATGCTCGCGGCCCAGCAATTTCTCCATCCACTCCGTCCCCCGGGTCGTTCCGCTGATCGCGCAGAAACGCGGCGGCTGCGCTTTGGCCGCCGGACCGTTGGCCGTAATCGCCCCATCGAATTCCACCCGCAGAAACAAGTCGTCCGCCGGCGTTGCGCCCACTTCCGCAAAAATCATCCGGGCCAGAAAAGGCGCGCCATAGATCTGCTCGAAGGCGGTTTTCAAAAGCGGGCTGAGCGAATAAAAAGCCAGCCGCCGCAGCGAAACATCGGCCGCCGAGCGCGTGAAACCTTCCGTGCTCGCCAGCTCGATCGCCGCCATGCGCAACCGCTCGATATCGCCCGGGTGCCCGATCGCTCCCAGCGCGATCCGGTCGTAAATCTCAAACAGCTTCTGTCGCGCCCGCCCCACCGTGACAAACAAAATTCCGTCGCGATAACTCAGGGCCGCGATCGGACTGCCCGGCGCGAGCTGCGTCTCGATGTACTCGCGCCGGTTCGCGATCGCCTCGACCCAACGATATGGTTCCTCGATCATGCCACCGTGCTCTTGAAGCGGGCCGCGATTTGTTTCTCCGGCAGGGTCTTGATTCCATCGCGCGAAATGATTTTGATTAGCGGAAAAATCCGCGCGTTGCGATCGACCCCGCCGGTCGCGGTGTCGGCCTCCGCCGCCGTGTCGAGCGCGCGCAACGCCACCGTCACCGCCTCTTCTTCGCGCAGTTTGTGCAGCGGTTTTTTGCCCCAGCGATTTTCGTAAAACAACACGCCCCGCACCGCCGGCGAGCCCGAGCCGGTCGCGGCGTACTCGGCCACCTCGAACTGCGCCCCCATCGCGTCGTAGAAATAAAGCCGCGCCTGCCCTTCCCCGGCGAAATCATAAGTCGCGAAAATCGGCACGACCACCCCGATCCCCTGGATGACGAAGCCAAAATTATCGCGGAGCAATTTCGAAAGCGCGCGCACCTTGCCGTCCACGCTCATTTCCTGGAGCTGGGTGCGGCGAAAGTATTGGAGCGAATGCTCGAGCACCCGCGCCATCTCCCACGCCGTCGCCGGCACCCCGGCGATCGCCATGATCGAGTGCCGGTCGATCTCCAGCACCTTGTCCGCCCGATCGTAAACCACCGTGTTGCCCGCCGTCGCCCGCCGATCGCCCGCCACCAATACGCCGCCGGTAAACTTGAAGGCGAGAATCGTTGTCGCCTGGGTAGGCGTGAAATCCGATCGGGAAGAACTCGCGCCTGCCGGGGGCGCGAGGGCCGCCTCGTTGAGCAAGCCATGCCGGCGCAGGAGTGTCGGGAAATCAGGCGCCGCTCCGCCTAACGAGTCGCTCGTCACTGGCCGGTGCGCTGCCGGTAGCGCTTCGATTGGTTCGGATCCACCTTGCGCATTTTCTTTAACAAATCGCGCGTGTCCGGCTTGGAAACGTCAGGAGATTTTGGCCCGCCCCCATCGCCTTGCTGCGGCCCCCACGGCACAGGCGCCACCGGTTTTTCCGTCCGTTCTGGCATGGAAAAACGCTACTGGTATTGCCGACAAAACGCAAACCGCGGCGGGCTTGCCAGCGCCGAATGGCGGTGTCAAGCTTGCCCATGACTCGCCTTCGCTGCACCCTCGCTTCTCTCTTTCTCAGCATCGTTCTCGGCGCCTCGGCCGGAGCCCAGACTTCGGTCCCAACCCCCTCCCGTTCCAACGCCGTGGACCTCCTCAGCCTGAGCCGAAAGATCGACGAGCAAAACACCAAGATCGATCTGCTCTCCCAGCAAATCCTCCGTCTGCAACAGGCGATCGAACATTCGAAATCGGCCTCGCCCATCAATACCACCCCAACCCTGGGGGAACCGAACGTGTCCGTCCCGGCGCCCGGTGCTTCGACCCACGTCGTGGCGCGGGGCGAGACCCTCACCTCCATCGCCCGGATGCACAAAGTCGGGATCGAGGAGCTGCAGAAATTCAATCATATCGAGAACGACCGGAAACTGCAGATCGGCCAGACCCTCGTCATCCCGGGCGCGCAGATCGCCGCCCCTTCCGCTTCCCCTTCCCCCAGCGCCTCCGTGCCTAACGAGTAATGGATTCGACTGCGAACCAGCTTTGGTTCCTGAGCAAACACGAAGACGGCAGCGTTTTTGGCCCCCTCCCCTTCGATCAGGTCCGGCGCTGGGCCGCCGCCGCCCAGGTCGCCCCGCACGACAAACTCTCGCACGACCAGCAAACCTGGCTCAAGGCGCCGATGTTTCCCGAGCTGGAAATGGATTGGCTGGTCGAAGTGACGAGCGAACACTACTACGGCCCCACCACCCTCGGCGCGGTCCAGGAATTTCTCCGCCTCGGCGAGATCGGGGAAGAAACCTACGTCATCAACTCCTGCGACGGCTCCCGCCGCCAGATCAGGGAGCTGACCGATCTCCTCCAACTGCCGAGCCGGCCTAACGACGGCGCGACCGAGAGCGAGCCGGAGGAGGCGCCCGCCGCCACCACCATGGCGATCAACCTGCGCGACCGGATCGGCGACCTGGAGCAAAGCCTTTTCGAAGAGCGCCGCGCCCTCCAGGAATGCGAAGCGCGCTATCGCGAACTGCAAGCGCGCTACAAGGACCTGGAAGCGCGCCGCTAGCATTGTAGACGCTTCGCTGTGCGAAGCGCGAGTCTGCGTGTCGCCGCAACCTCAGCCTTCCCTGCCGGCACCATCACCCTCGCGCTTCGCACAGCGAAGCGTCTACAGGACTGCCGTTTCGAGGTCGCCCTCCGGTGTCTCGAGAAAACTCTGCTCGCAGAGCCGGGCATATTTTCCGCCTAACGACAGCAACTCGGCGTGCGTCCCGCGCTCGATGATCCGCCCCCGATCAAGGACCAGAATCTGATCCGCCCGCACGATCGTCGACAGCCGATGCGCAATCACAATGCAGGTGCGGTGGAACATCAGGTTTTCCAGCGCCTGCTGGATCAGGCGCTCGGTCGCGGTATCCACGCTTGCGGTCGCTTCGTCCAGAATCAAAATCGGCGGATCCTTGAGCAGGGCGCGCGCGATCGAGAGCCGCTGCTTTTCTCCCACGCTCAACTTTACCCCGCGCTCCCCCACCACGCTGCTCAATCCGTTAGGCAGGCGGTCGATGAAAGCCCGCGCATTGGCCGCCTCGGCCGCTTCGAGCAATTCCTCATCGGTCGCATTCGGTTTCCCGAAGAGCAGGTTCTCTCGGATGCTGCCGTTGAAAAGAAAGCTTTCCTGCGTCACCATCCCGATCATTTCCCGCAGGGTGCGGACCCCATATTCGCGGATCGATTTGCCATCGACCGTGATCGCTCCGTCGGTGAATTCGTAGAAACGGGCGAGCAGATTGACCAGGGTTGATTTCCCGGCCCCGGTTGCGCCGACCAGCGCGATCGTTTCGCCCGGCTGCGCGTGGAAGTCGATTTCCTGCAAAGCCGGCGAATGTTCGTCTCCGTAATTGAAACTCACATTCTCAAAACGGACGTCGCCCCGGATTCTCGACCTCGCGGCCTGCAATTCCCATCCCGGTTCGATCGGTTGATCCATGATCTCAAACACCCGCTCGCCCGCGGCCCGGCCGGCCTGCACGAGCTGATTCAATTGATGGAGTTTGTTGATCGGTTCATAGAGGAATCCCGTCAGCATGAGGAACGCGACCAGATCGCCCACCGCCATCGTCCCGGCCAGGACGGCGCGCGCGCCGACCCAGACGACGAGGACGATGCCTAACGACCCGATGAGATACATCGAGGGGTGATAAATCGCCCAGACCCGCATGACGACGAGAGTGGCGTGACGCAGTTGATCGCTGACCGAGTTAAAGCGCGCGTGCTCCTCGCCTTCGCGGACGAAGCTCTTGATTTGCCGAATGCCCGCCAGGTTATCGTGCAAGAGCGAATTCATGGCGGACGACGCGCGCCGTTGCAGCCGATAGCGGCGGTGGGCGGTCAGGGTATACCAGAGCGCGCCCCCGGCGAGGAACGGCGCCGGCGCCAACCCGATCAGAGTGAGCGAAGTGCTGACGTAAAACATCATTGCCAGCACGATGACCGCCTGGAGCAACGCCACCACGCCCTGTTCCACTCCATCGATCAACATGCGCTCGACCGAATTCACGTCCTCCAGAATGCGCGTCATCAAATCGCCCGTGGCCCGGTTATCAAACCAGCGCAGCGGCAGCATCTGGATGTGCGAGTAAAGATCACTCCGCAGATCAAAGATCACTTTCTGCTCGAAAGTGTTGTTCAAAATAATGCGAAGAGAATTCAACCCGTGCTGCAGGAGAAAGGCGAGCGCCGCGATCAAAACGAGCGGCGTGAGGCGCTCCGGCCGGTGTTGCACGAGCACCTCGTCGATCACCTTTTTCGTGACGGCCGGAAACACGATCACCATCAGCGTGCCAAGGATGGCGCAACTGAGCGTGCCGAGCGCGAGCAGCGGATAGCGTTTGAGATAAGCAAAGACACGCCTGACGGTTCCCATCGGGCATTACGTTCAACGCTCCCGGCCCAAGGTTCAACGGGGCAGAGATCGCTCGACCACGCGTCGGCAGTTGAAGGTTGGGCGCAAAACGTTGAACGTTTCCTTCTTCTATCCTCTTTCCGGTATCCCGCCATGCGCATCGAACACCTCTTCACCTCCCCCGGCCATAACTACTACGGCCACCACGGCCTGCCCCCGGACGATTTCCCGCTCCTCGCCGCCGACGAAATCGAATGCGTCGCCGGCCACGGCATCCAGGGCGATCGCTTCTTCGATTACGCCGACGATTACAAGGGTCAGATCACTTTTTTCTCCAAGGAAATCTTCGACCTCATGTCGGAAGCTTTTGCCCTAACGACCAAATCGCCCGGCGTCCTCCGGCGCAATGTCATCGTCTCGGGAGTTGATTTGATGAAGTTGATCGGAACCGATTTCGAGCTCCAGGGCGTGCAGTTCCGCGGCACCGCGCACTGCGCGCCGTGCCATTGGATGGATACCGCCTTTGCCCCGGGCGCGGAGAAATTTCTCGCCGGCCGCGGCGGCCTGCGCGCCCGCATCCTGAGCGACGGCCGGATCGGCGTCGGCGACGCGCAGTTGAAAATTCTGCAACCGGCAGCCGCAAAAATTGCCTGACGATGCGCTGCAGTGCGCTCCTTCTCGCCGGCGGAAAATCGTCACGCATGGGACGCGACAAGGCCTTTCTCGACTTTGACGGCCAACCGCTCTGGCATCGGCAAATCGAAACGCTCCGCGCGCTCTCCCCCGAGCAACTGATGATTGCCGGCCCGCCGCGGGAAGCGTGGCGCGAATTCGAGATCGTCGCCGACATCATTGCGGGGGCGGGGCCGCTCACCGGAATCGTCGCGGCGCTCCGGAAATGCACCACGCCCCATCTCGTCGTCCTGGCCGTCGATCTCCCCGAGATGAGCGCCGATTTTCTGGGCTCCCTCCTCGCGGCCTGCACCGATGAGCAAGGAATGCGTCCCGCGTTCGGCGCGCGGTCTCGAGCCCCTGGCTGCGGTCTATCCCGTTCGCTGTGCCAAGCTCGCCGCCGCCAGCTTGCTCAGTCGCGACTTTTCCATGGAAGGCTTTGTCGGCCGCGCCCTGACGAAGGAATTATTGCGCGAGCGCAACATCGCTCCGGCCGAGGAGCCGCTTTTCGCCAATCTCAATACCCCGGCTGACTATGAAAGATTGCGCCGCCGCCAAATCCACCCAGGTCCTTAGGCTGCGGGCCGGCCGGCCGCTGTCTGAGGAGCCGGACGAAGTTGCGGTCGAGGAACCGCTCGAAATCCAGGTGGAAGGGCGAAGCGTGGCGGTCGTGATGCGCACCCCGGGGCATGATCGCGAATTGGCCGCCGGCTTTGCCCTGACCGAAGGCATCGTGCGCGACGCGAACGAGATTTTCGAAATCACTTCCTGCCTAACGACGGAGCGTCCATCCGACAATGTCGTGAATATCGCTTTGACCGACCCGACGCGTTTCGATGCGGCGAAATTGAGCCGTCATGTCTTCAGCTCATCGAGTTGCGGAATTTGCGGCAAGGCCACGATCGAGGCCGCAATGCAGCAATTTCCGCCGATCACCTCCGCGCCCAGAGTCGATGCGAACATTCTGCTCTCGCTCCCGGCGAGGCTGGGCGAGGCGCAGGAAACCTTTCAACGCACCGGCGGACTGCATGCCTGCGCCCTCTTCGACGCCAGG
This sequence comes from uncultured Verrucomicrobiae bacterium, assembly GCA_963772915.1. Classification (GTDB taxonomy): domain Bacteria; phylum Verrucomicrobiota; class Verrucomicrobiia; order Chthoniobacterales; family UBA10450; genus Palsa-1392. The sequence continues at coordinate 1,045,355 of CAVYZI010000007.1, read as the reverse complement.
GGCGAACTGCTGCTTCTGCGCGAAGATGTCGGACGGCACAACGCCCTCGACAAATTGATCGGACACGAGCTGCTCGCGAAACATCTCCCGTTAGGCAACTGCATCCTTCTTCTCAGCGGCCGCGTCTCCTTCGAGATGACACAGAAAGCACTCGCGGCCGGGATCGCGATCATCGCCGCCATCTCCGCGCCGACCAGCCTCGCGATCGAATTCGCGCGCGCGAACAACCAGACACTGATCGGCTTCCTGCGCGGGGAAACGATGAACATCTACGCGGGCGCGCAGCGTCTTTCGTAACACAGCCGTCCCGGCTGTCGGGTCGACCGGGCGTCCTCGCCCGGGAGTTTCCGGCCACGAGCAAAGCGACCGGGCAAGATGCCCGCTCGACGCGACAGGCCGGGAAGCCTGTGTTACGCGGACGGGCCGCGGCCTTTAAAGGTCAGCTCGGCGACGCCCGATTTGTCGAGTTCGCCCAAGCCCTCAAAGATCATCCGGTTGTATTGTTCTTTCGTCGCGCGCGCGAGAGGAAGCTGAAGACCGGCCAGATCGGCGAGATGCAACGCGATCCCGCTGTCCTTCGCCGCGTGTGCGGCGGAGAAAAAGCAGGCGTGATCGCGGTTCTGCATGTCTTCGCCGTCGGTTTGCAAAACGCGCGAACCGGCGCCGGTCTCGCTGAAAACTTCGCGCAACATGGTGAGGTCAAGCCCGAGCGCGTCGCCCAGCCCGAGACCTTCGGCCAGCCCGGCGGTGTTGATGTTCATGACCATGTTGACGAGCGCCTTCACTTTCGCGGCCTCGCCCGATTTGCCGATGTAACGAATCGTTTTGCCGAGCGCCTGCAGAATCGGTTCGGCCCGCTCGAAAGCCGATTTCTCCCCGCCGCACATGAGGTAAAGCGAGCCCTCGCGCGCCTGGGTGATGCTGGAAGCCATGCAGGCTTCGAGCGTTTGAGCACCGGCCTTGTGCGCGAGACCCTCGACCTCGAGATGCACTTCGGGCGAAATGGTGGCGCAGTTGATGAAGAGTTTGCCCGCCGCGTTGAGGAGCAGGTTGTCGTCAGGCGCAGCAAATATCTCTCGCATCGCGGCGTCGTCAGAAACGACGGTGATGATGACATCCGCCGCGGCGGTGACTTCGCCTAACGACTGGCTGGCGAAGCTGCCCAGCTCCTGGGCCAGCTCGGTCGCGGCCGGACGATGTGCGTCGTAGACCGCGGTGACGTGAAATCCTTTTTCTTTCAGGCGGCGCGCCATGTTTGCGCCCATCCGGCCGACTCCGACGAATGCGATGTTCATGACCTAAGACTATCCCAGGCCGGCGGCTCGGAGCCAGCCGAGAAACTGGACGAGCGGAAGCTCGTCCCTCCGGAGGGACTCGCCGCGGCGAGTCCAAATTACCGCGCGAAAAACGGATTATGCGCCTTCTCCTCGCCCACCGTCGTGAGCGGGCCATGGCCGGGACAGAGCACGGTCTCGTCAGGCAGAGTGAGGATTTTTTCGAGGTTGTTCTTGACCGCGTCTTCGTAGGAAACATTGCCGCCGCCCATCGAGCCGGCAAAGAGCGAGTCGCCCACAATTGCCACGGGGCGCGCGAGTCCGTTGATAACAAAGGTTATTCCCCCCGGCGAGTGACCCCAGGTCAGGCGCGACTCGATTTCGAGTTTGCCGACCGTGAATTTCCTTCCCTCTTCGATCGCTTCCGCGCCCGGCGCCTGCTCGCGCGAGGAGAGGAAAACTGGGGCGCCGGTCTCCTGGGTAAGCCGGCGCAAATCGGCCACGTGATCGGGATGCGCGTGGGTCAGGAGGATGAGTTTTATGGTCAGGCCGTGCTTTTTGGCGTGCTCGAGCATGGCCGAGCAGTTCGCTCCGCTGTCGAAGGCGATCGCTTCCCTGCTCGCCGGGTCCCAGACGAGGTAGGCGTTGACCTGCATGTCGTGATACGGGGTGTTGAACTGCGCCAGGCCATCGAGCGCGATGTCGTTAGGGCGAAATTTCTCCTGCGCGAGATCGGCCAGGGCGTCGGGGTTGAGCTGCAGGACTGGCGCGACTCGGTCGCTCGTCGCGCGGTCGAAATTGCCCTCGCGCAGTTGCCGGATGGCCTCGACGCTCGCGCCCGATTTCTCCGCCAGCTGGCTATCGGAGATGCCGAGACCGCGCTGCGCTTTGCCGATGATGTCGGTGAAATTGTCTTCCAGTGGAATGGCCATGTCTGCACTAAAAGGCAACGCGCGTTCGTGTCGAGAGGGAAGCGATCCGGGGAGCGCACGCGCCCCCGCGTGCTGGTTGAGGCGCCTCGCCTCAACGAACTTTTTCCTGGAGCTTTGATCTTATTGGGACCCTGCCAAAGATGGTTTCGGCGGGGCGCCGAAACCAGCACGCGAGGCGCGTGCGCTCCCCGGAAGACGCGCGACGCGCTCTTTGGCTAACTTCGCTGCCTTTTGCGCGACGCGTTCTGTCCGAAGAAGAGCGCCCGTTTCCTTTTCGATCGAGGTCATCGTCACATTGGCAATGCCGCAGGGAGTGATCGCGTCGAACGGCGCGAGATCGCCGCTCACGTTGAGGGCGAAGCCGTGCATCGTGATCCAATGCCGGACGCCGACGCCAATGGAGGCGATCTTGCGATTCTCGACCCACACCCCCGTCAGCCCGGCGCGCGTCGTCGCTTCGATGTCGAAGGAAGCCAGCAGCTCGATGAGGAGGGTTTCGATCCAGCGCAGATAGCGATGCAAGTCCTGCCCATAGCGGCGCAGATCGAGGAGGAAATAACCAACCAACTGCCCCGGGCCGTGGTAGGTCGCCTGGCCGCCGCGGTTGATCTCGAAAAGCGGATGCGGGAGGTGGTTCCTCCCGCGCAGGCTCGATTGATCGGGCGTGCGGCCGATGGTGTAGACGGGGTCGTGCTCGAGCAGGAGCAGCTCATCGGGCACCTCCGGCTGGGCACGTTTTTGTCGCAGGATGTTTTCCTGGAGAGCAAGGGCATCGGCGAAGGAAATTCGGCCTAACCATTGCGTATGCAGCGGCGCGGTCATATCCGCACGCCGCCGGGGAGGCCAAGCCGGGCCGCTTCCTGCGCGCGGAGATGGGTGAGGCCGATGGCAAGCGCGTCGGCCGCGTCGGCGCCCGGGGTTTCGACCAGGCCTAACAATGCCCGGACCATGAAGGCGACCTGGCTTTTGTCGGCTGAGCCGTTCCCGACCGTGGCCTGCTTGATTCGTTTCGGCGCGTATTCGAAGACTGGGAGGCCGCGTTCCGCCGCCGCCATGATGGCCGAGCCGCGGGCCGCACCGAGCGTGATCGCGGTCTTGTGGCTCTGCACGTAAATGACCGACTCGAGCGCACAACAATCCGGCTCGTGGGCGTGAATCAATTCCGCCAGCCGATCGCGGATCGCGACCAGGCAGGAGGACATCGGGAGGGAAGCGGGATTGCGAATGACGCCGAAATAGAGCGCCTGAAATTTGCCCGTGCCGTTGGCGTCGATGATGGCGACACCGGTGTTGCGGAGGGAGGCGTCAATCGCGAGCACGCGCATCGTCAGGCTGAGCTTTCACTCCCGGGTCGCCGCATGGCTCAGCTTAGGAGCGCCGGGGCCCGCTTCAAGACGGAAGTCGACAGGCGCCCCCGGAGTGGCTTCATTCTCCAGCGTGGCGGAGAATTCCAAGCTGCAATGCCAGATTTGTCATCGGGCTACCTCGCCCAACGCCGGCACGCCAGCTGACTTGCTCCGGCCCTCGCTCCTCGAGTTCATCCAGAAGAAAGTGCCCGGCTTCGATCCGCGCGGGTTCATTTGCGCGAACGATCTCGGCGGGTTTCGGCGCGATTACGTGAAAGAGGTTTTGCAGGATGAGGTCGGTGAGTTGAGCGCGCTCGACCAGGAAGTGATCGACAGTCTGCAGCAGAACGAGATTCTTTCCGAAAATATCGGGAAGGAATTCGAACAGGAATTGACCTTTGGGGAACACCTCTCCGATCGGATCGCCTCCTTTGGCGGCAGTTGGACCTTCATCATGATGTTTGGGGTGGTGCTCCTCGTCTGGATCATCATCAACACCATCGTGCTCGCGACCCGCGCTTTTGATCCCTACCCCTTTATTTTGATGAATCTGATCCTCTCCTGCCTCGCGGCCTTGCAGGCACCGGTCATCATGATGAGCCAGAATCGGACGGAGGCGCGCGATCGGGCCCGGGCGGAGAACGATTACAAGGTAAACCTGAAAGCCGAGCTGGAAATCCGGCACCTGCACGAGAAGATCGACCACCTCCTGCGCAAGCAATACAACCGGCTTTTCGAGATTCAGCAGATCCAGATCGAACTGCTCGAGGAGCTGGGGCAAAAGCGGCGCGGCGGGGCGCGGCCGCCGAGCATCCCCGCAGGCGACACGCCCGCCGCAACCGGCTGACGAACAACCCGCACTTCTCTCGGAAAGAGCGGAGGCCGGGAGGCGATCGGTTGGTCAGGGCAGGGCAAGCTCTCCAGCCTGCACGTCATGAGGCTGCGAGCTGGAAGCTTGCGCGACCAGGCGCGGCGGTTGGTCGCGCAATCCGCTCCCTTCTTTGCGATAGAGAATGCGGTAAACCTGCAGGCTGCGGGCGCGAAAAGCGCCGGCGCAACTAAGGAGATAATACCGCCACATCCGGCGAAAGCGCTCGTCGTAGTGCTCCGCAAACCGGGGCCAGGCGCGGCGGAACTTTTCCTCCCAGGCCATCAGAGTCGGGTCGTAGTGCGGGCCGAAGTTCCGCACCTCTTCGACCAGAAAAAGTCCCTCGGCGGCTTTCGTCAGGCGGGCGAGCGAGGGGAGAAGGGAGTTCGGAAAAATGTAACGGCGAATCCAGGGATCGAGCTGCCAGCTCGAGATCGGGTTACATACGCCCTGGCAGAGAAAGCGACCGTCTTTGCCTAACGACCTGGCAACCGCCGAGAGATAGGTGCGATAATTTTTGAAGCCGACGTGCTCCACCATGCCGATGCTGACCGCGCGGTCGAACTTTCCCTCGATCTCGCGATAATCGCGGTGCACGATCCGAACGTCGAGCCCGCGGCACCAGTTCGCGGCAAATTCCTGCTGCTCGCGCGAGATCGTCAGGCCGAGGACGGTGCAGCCGTAGTTTTCCGCGGCGTATTTCGCCAGTCCGCCCCAGCCGCAGCCGATATCGAGGAGGCGATCGCCCGGTCTTAGTTGGAGGCGCTGGCAAATCATCTCCAGCTTGCGCTCCTGGGCCGCAGCCAGATCGTCTCCCTCCCGGAAAACCGCGCAGGAATACTGCATCCAGGGATCGAGCATGGCCTGGAAAAAGTCGTTCCCCAGATCGTAATGCTGCTCGGCGATCCGCCGCGAACGGCGCCGCGTCTGGCGATTAATGACGAGCGAAGTCGCGAGGGCGCAGAGATTGCGCAGGCTGTAGCTGAAACGCTCATCGAGCCGGGCGCGGATAGCGCGGCAACACATTTCATCGAGCGCCGCGCAATCCCACCAGCCATCCATGTAGGACTCGCCGAGACCGAGGGTGCCGCCGGCCAGGGCGCGCGGGAAAAAGCGTTCGTCATGCACCTGGATGTCCCAGGGCCGAGGGCCGTCGATCTCGATCTCGGCGGCGCGGAGAAGGTTCTCGACGATCTCGCGGGCTGCTGCCATATCAAAAACAGAATCGCAGGAAGAGGAAGGAACCGATGCCAAACAAAATCGCGGAAGCACTGACGAAGGCGGAAATCGCGCGCTGCTTTCCGGTCATGCGTCAATTGCGGACGCACTTTGAGGATGAGGCAAAGTTCGTCGAACAGGTGGAACGGCAACGCACGGATGGATATCGGATGGCCTTCCTGGAAGATGAAGGTGCGGTGCGGGCGGTGGCCGGTTACCGAATGACGGAGTCGCTCTTTTCCGGGCGGTTTTGCTACGTCGACGATCTGGTGACGGACGCGGAAGGACGGTCGTTAGGCTACGGCGGCGCGCTTTTTGATTGGCTGCTGGCAGAGGCGCGCGCGGCCGGCTGCGCGAAGCTGGAGCTGGATTCTGGGGTGCAGCGGTTTGCCGCCCATCGCTTTTATCTGACGAAGCGGATGATCATCGCGTCCCACCATTTTTCACTCGATTTGTAGACGCTTCGCTCTGCGAAGCGCGGGGGAAGGCTTTCGCCCGAAGCAAGACGCAAACTCGCGCTTCCCACAGGGAAGCGTCCACAAGGGAAACGCCGCTCAGGGCAAAGAGAAATAATCCGCGCTCTGGTAGTTGCCGTCGACTGTCTTTGCGATCTGCATCAGCACATCGTTGACCAACGTGCTGGCGCCGAAACGGAAAAGCTCAGACGTCAACCAATCGTCGCCCAGCGTTTCCTTCACCATCACGAGATAAGCCAGGGCCTGCTTGGCATTGCGGATGCCGCCGGCCGGTTTCATCCCGATGCGCAGCCCGGTTTCGTAAAAGTAATCGCGGATCGCTTCCAACATCACGAGCGTGACCGGGATGGTGGCCGCGGGTGAGACCTTGCCGGTTGAGGTCTTGATGAAATCCCCACCGGCGCGCATCCCGATTTCGCTCGCGAGCCGGACGTTGTCGTAAGTCTGGAGCTCGCCGGTTTCGAGAATGACTTTGAGGTGCGCGCTGCCGCAGGCTTCTTTCGTCGCGGCGATTTCGTCGAAGACGCGGTTGTAATCGCCGGCCAGAAAAACGCCGCGATCGATTACCATGTCGATCTCGTCGGCGCCGTCGCCCGAGGCGCGCCGGACTTCCTCCAGTTTCAAATCGAGCGGCATGAGCCCGGTGGGGAAGGCGGTCGCGACCGAGGCGACTTTGACGCTGGAAGGGCCAAGAAAGCGTTTCGCCACCCTGACGAGATTTGGATAGACGCAGACCGCGGCGCAGGAGGGCACGTCGTAGCGCGGATCGGCCGGTTGCATCGCTTTGCGGCAGAGGAAGGCGACTTTGCCCGGCGTGTCTTTTCCCTCCAGCGTCGTCAGGTCCATCATCGAGACGGCGAGCTTGAGGCCGGCCAGCTTGGCGGAAGTTTTGATGCTGCGTTTTGTGAACGCCGCGGCCCGCTCCTCGACCATGATTTGATCGATGCTCGGGATCGCCCAACGCTGGCGGAGGGCCCGGTGGCGATTGTTGCTCGAGGGCAAAGTTTTCAAAGCGGTCTTGAGAATAGCGGACTAACGAATCGGTGTCGAGGAAGCTGCAGGCTGGAAGCCCGCGCGACGGATCAGGCCAGAGGCCTGAGTTACGAACCGATCACGCTGAGCGCGATCTCGCGCCGATGCGGAGCGCGGCGATGCTCGAAAAGGAAAATGCCCTGCCAGGTGCCGAGCTGCATTCGGCCCTCCGCGATCGGGATGACTTCGCTCGCGCGGGTCAGGACGGAGCGGATGTGCGAGGTGCTGTCGTCGCCGCCTTCCGCGGTGTGTTCGAAATAAGGCGTATCCTCCGGAACGAGCCGCTCGAAGAATTCCTCCAGGTCGCGCCGCGCCGTCGGATCGGCGTTTTCCATGATGATGAGGCTGCAACTGGTGTGCCTAACGAATACGGTGACGTTCCCCGCGCTCACCCCGCTCGCCGCCACCGCCTCCGCGATCTGCCCCGTGATCTCGTAGGTTCCCTTGCCGCGGGTCGAGATCGTGAAATTCCCGGTGTGAACGCGCATCGCCACTATTTAACGGCCTCGCGCCAGGATCCCTTTTTGGCTTGCCCGACTCCGGGAGGATGGAGAAGGCGATCCTCCAGCCGGTGGAGGGTGCGCAGAATGAAGAGCGCGAGCAGGGTCACGCCGACAGCGACGATGTAACGCTGGAGCGCAATGGCCAGGCCGATGGGGGCGGTGGCGAGGAGCGAGGCCGCCGTCGTCAGGCCTTTCTTGCGTGTCTCATCCACATCGCGAAAGATTGTGCCCGCGCCGATGAAGGAAATGCCAACCGCGATCGCTTCAATCAGGCGGGTCGGATCGGTCCGGAGATAGTTCCCTGGAAAATGGGCGGCGGAATCGGCGATCAGGACCTGCCCCAGCCTAACGAACAAAAAGGTCGCGAGGCAGACCAGCATGTGGGTGCGAAAGCCGGCCCATTTCCCGGCCGCTTCCCGTTCCCAGCCGAGGAGGCCGCCGAGGACCATGGCGACGAGCGCCTGAAGCAGGATCTGGAATTCTTCCGGGTAATGCAGCGGCACGGGCGCGAGTCTGCCAGACTCGGGGTGAGCGAAGCAAACCTTCCCGCTCTCAGGGCTGATCGGAACTCGAGAGGAGAGCGGACTCGTTAGGCAAAAGCTGCGCCTCCCGGGTCGGTCGCCGCTCCCAGCCGACGTCGAAGAATGACTCGGCATAGAGCGGGGCGAGCGGGCCGGCCGCGTTCTGTCTGGCGGTCGCGGTCAGGTTCGCGGCCTCCTTCGGCCCGTCTTGTTGCCAGGCAAGCGCGGCCCGGGCGTAACGAATGGCCTCGCCTTCCGGACTTTGCTCCAACTGCTGCACGATTTCGGTCGCAGCCGCGTTCTCTCCCGCGAGCAGGTGGGTGAGCAGGATTTCGTATTGGATGAGTTGCGCACTTTCTCCGTCGGCCGGCTGCATCGCGGTGAAGCGATGGCGCGCTTCCGCCCAGTCCCGTTTCAGCAACGGAATGCGGGCGAGATTGAACTGCGCGTTCCAAAGGTCTGGCTGGAGTTCGAGCGCGCGGCTCAGGATGACCTCGGCGGCTTCGTATTCGCAGGCTTGAATCAGAAGCGCGCCGCGGTCGGCGAGCGCCCCCGCGTTCTCCGGCGGTTGATTGGCGCGCGCGACGGTCAGGAGGCACGCGACGACGAGGATGGTTAGCGAAACTGTGGAGAAGTGGCCGGGTCGATTGTCCGGCCGCCGGTTTGCCCTTATTTTCATGCCTCCTGCAAAGCAAGAAATGAGCGAGCAAAGCGCCAAAGCGGTTGTCATGATCCGGCCCAGCCGATTTTTTCCCAACCCGGAGACGGCGCTGGACAATGCTTTCCAGCGGGAGGTCGAAGCAGAATCCGCCGGCACGCTCACCGCGCGAGCGCGGGAGGAATTTGACGCAGCAGTCAATGCTCTGCGCGCGGCCGGGGTCACGGTGCACGTTTTCGACGACACCCCGACGCCGGAAAAGCCGGATGCGGTTTTCCCTAACAATTGGTTCTCGACTCATGACGACGGGCGGATCGCGCTCTATCCGATGTACACGCCCTCGCGCCGGGCGGAGCGGCGGCCCGATCTCATCGCCGCGCTGGGCGAGATCTATCGGGTGTGCGAAGTGGTCGATTACTCACCGTTCGAAGCGCGCGGTCTTTTCTTGGAGGGAACGGGCAGCCTGGTTCTCGATCATGTTCATCGGATCGCCTATGTCTCGCTTTCGCGTCGGGCCGATCGCGAGCCGCTGGAGAAATTTTGCGCCGACTTCGATTATGAGCCGGTCACATTCGAAAGCAGCGGCGACGACGGGCGCCCGATTTACCACACCAACGTCATGATGTGTCTCGGGACGCAATTTGCGCTCGTCGGGCTGGAGATGATCGACGACCCAGGGCAGCGGGCGACGGTGCAGAGCCGGCTCGCAGCGACCGGCAAAACCGTCATCGCCCTCGACCGGGACCAGATCGCCAACTTTGCCGGAAACGCGCTCGAGCTGCGCAACGACCACGAAAAATTGCTCGTTCTTTCCGCGCGGGCGGCGGCCCATCTGCGCGAGGGGCAACGCGCGGCGATCGAACGCGAGGCGCACCTAATTCCCCTCGATCTGCCGACGATCGAGCTGGCTGGCGGGAGCGCGCGCTGCATGCTGGCGACGATTCATCTGCCTTTTCGGTAGGGAGCGCCCCCCGCTGGCGCGGGGCTCTGCGACCTCCAAAAAGATCCTGCCGGGGGCTGGCCCGGGAGATGCTAAAGCCATTACAGAATCTATGGCGGCAATCGATCCAGCAGGCAGCGCTCCGAGGCAGAAGAAGAGATCTGCTCCGGCCCGCTCCAAGGGCCGCTCAACTCCCCGCAAACGGCCCGCCCGCCCGGCGAAGACAGCTCCCCCGGCAGCTCTACCTGCTGAACCTGCGCCACCGGTGAGCCGAATGGAACGTACCCGCAGGCTGCTCCTCGCCGCCCTCCGAGTCTGGGAATTAAAAAGGCGCGTTCGCGAATAGCTGGAACCGGGCGCGCCTGCCCTCCCTCCCTGCCGAGCCGGGTCATCCCGTTCGCCTTTCGTAATCGTGCCCCGCGCGTAAATTCGCCGGATGTCACGACCAGGCGCAATCCGCAGGCCAGCGACGGAAGCAAAAATCGATTCCGACGCGCACCATCTCGTCCTGATCGATCAGGCACCGTTGCGCGCGCGGGCCACGGCCGATTGCGCGGAGGCGATGGAGCGCCTGGAGCGAGCGCGCGGCGGCTGGCATCATTTTGAGCGCAAAGACAAGCCCGCCTTTGCCCGCTGGCGGGCGCGCGAATTCGGTGCGCTCCTCAGCACGCGCGCGCGAGGTGGAGACGCAGATCGGCGAATGCCAGGCACTCATCCACGAAGTCGAAATGGAAATGCGCCGGGCCTTTCAGGATCCCTACAGCGCCTATCAGCGCGTCCTGTTTCGGCGCGAAAATCCGGCTGCGGCGGCGGCCGCGGAAGCGAGCGTCCCGCGCGACGCGGGCCACGGCGGGCGCAAGCTGAGCGACTTCGAAAAGGAAGCGCTTTTCCAGGAATGGGTGCAAAGATCGCTCGGGACGAACCCGGACAAGATGGATGACGAGGCTTACTCGACTTCCTTCGAGGCCTTCAAGTCGCATATGTTCCAGGCGGCGCCGCCGGAGCCGCCCTCGCCTAACGACCATCGACCGCGACGCGGAGCGAGGGTGATCGAGGACGAGGACGACGACGAGGAGGAGGACGAGAAGAGGGATGTCGATGCGCGGGTGAAGGAATTGTATCGCCGGCTCGTCAGGCGTTTGCATCCCGATCTGCGGGCGGATGGCAACGCCGCGGTCGGCGCGCTCTGGCACGAAGTGCAGGAGGCCTACGCGGCGAGCGATGTCGCGCGGATGGAAATTCTGCTCGCCCTGAGCGACATCGAGTCGAACCGGACCGCCGAACAATCCGTTGCCCAGATGCGCGCCCTGCTGGCGGAGTTGGAACGCGCCCTGCGCGCGCTTGAGAAAAGTCTGCTCGAAGCGGAAGGCGAAGACGCCTGGGATTTCGCGCGCAGCGGCCCGAGCGCAGAGCTGCGCCTGCGAGTGGAACGAGAGCTCAAACTCGAGTTGGCGACTCGAAGCGCCCGGCTCGATCTCCTCCGCCGCACAATCGCGGAATGGGCCCGCGGCCCGGTCGCAAGACGCCAGCTCCGGGTCGTGTAGCGGCGGCCGTGTCGGCCGCCGGGGGCGTTATCGCGACGGAACCGGGATGCCGGTCTTCGCGTAGACCTCGCCGGAATATCCCAGCCGCTCCAGGACGGGCGCGAAGATCCGGTCCAGTTCCCGGATCGTTTCCGACTGTAGTTTCTCGCGATGATCGCCGGGCGTGACTTTGCGCTTGTGCGACCAGACGTCTTCCTCTTCCTCGGCTGCGACGCTGTTGGCGTGGCGCGCCGCGACGACCGCGCGCGTTTCCTCCGGCTCGGGCAAGTCGAAGGCGCTCACGACTTTTTCCAGCCAACTCGGAAAGGCCAGCACCATTTCTTCGTAGGAAACCACGATTGTATTCGGCCGGTTGAGCAGTTCCGACAAATAACGCTCGTAACGATCGAGGACCGTCCCGACATGTTTTTTGTAGCGCGACCCGATCCCGTAATCGCCGCGGTATTCGTAAAACGCGCTCGCCCACCATATCGAGCACGAAGCGGTCGATCCCCGCTTCCGCGACCGCTTTGCGATAGCCGGTGTGCGCGCGCGATCTCCCCCGCGTGCATGTAGCAATAGGAAAAAAACATCGAGACGAGGACGTCGCGCGGGTCGCGCAGGTGGAGAATGATGCTGGCTTCGTCGAGCGCTTTGGTCGGAACGAAGAAGCGGATCGGTCCGAAGCAGCCGCGCTTTTTCGCAATAAAATCCTCTCCGGCAAACATTCGCTCGAAAGGGAGCTGGGTTTTGCTCTCGTTAGGCGAATAATAGCGGAGGCGGTTCAGCTCGCAGATGTCTTTCAGGACGCGGTGGAGCACCATCGAACCCGCCTTGTGGGTGGTGTAGGCAATGATGTTGCGCTTGGGATTGCGCCATTTGTTTCGGAAAATCATCGGAACGCCGGCCGGGCGGCGGACCTCAAGTTTGTTTTTGTCGGCCGCTTTGTCCATTGTTGCAGATGAACCGGCGTCTGCTTGCTCTTTTTCTGCTTGGCGCCGCTCTTTGCCCGGGATCGATCCAGAGCGCGCCGCCACCCGACCCGGCCATCGCCGCGCTCTACGCGCGCGGCCTGGCCGGCGACGCGCAGGCGGTGCAGGATTGCATCGCCGCGCTCGAGCAATGGTTGCAGTCGGCACCGGACGACCAACTGGCGCGGGTTTACCTCGGCAGCGCCTACACCCTGCGAAGCCGCGACCTCGGTTTGGGCAAAGCCAAACTCGACGCTTTGCGCAAGGGGATCGCGCTGATGGATGAAGCCGTCGCGCAAGCGCCCGACGATGCCCACGTCGCCCTGACCCGCGCGGTGACGAACCAGGCCCTGCCGGTTTTCCTCGGACGCCGCAAGGTGGCCCGGGAACAACTCAACCAACTGGTCGCACAGTTGGAAAAAGATCCGGCGAAACTGCCGCCGGCCGATCAACAACTTCTTTATCTGAACGCCGGCCAGGCCGCGCAACGGGCGGGCGACAAAGCGCGCGCGCAGGAGCTTTGGGAACGCGGCCTAACGATCGCGGCGGATGAAAAATTGACCGCGGAAATTCGAGCCGCGCTCGGCCGATGACGAGATCCTCGAACAACCTTCCTGCTTTTCTCCTTTCCTGATTAACTTCTCCCGATGCAGGAAGATCTCGAACGCGTCCTTTTCGATGAGGCCACCATCCTGCGTCGCCTCGATGAATTGGCCGCCGAGATCTCAGCCGAATACCAGAACCGCGAGCTGACCGTGATCGCCATCCTCAACGGCAGCTTCGTCCTGATGGCAGACCTGCTCCGGCGCATCCCGTTGCCGCTCAAGCTCGATTGCCTGAGCGTGGCCAGTTACCACGGCGGGACCAGGAGCACGGGCGAAGTCGTCTTCAAACAAATCTCCCTCCCCGACGTGGCCGGCCGCCACATCCTCATCCTCGACGATATTCTCGACAGCGGCGTGACCCTGGCGGCAATCCGTGAAAAGCTGGCGACGAAGCGTCCGCTGAGCGTGAAAATTTGCGTCCTCCTGCGCAAGCTCAAGGCGCGGACTCGGCCGGTGGAAGCGGATTACGTCGGGTTCAACATCGGGGACGAATTCGTCGTCGGCTACGGGCTCGATTACATGGAGCAATACCGCAACCTGCCCTGCATTGGGGTTCTGCGAAAAGAGAAGATCGTTTCGCCTAACGAAGCCTAACGAACGCGCGGACGGCCATGCAGATCACGGTCCAGTTCTTTTCTCAGCTCCGGGAAATCGTCGGCGCGACCGAGCTTGCCCTCGAACTGGCTGAGCAAACGACGGTCGCCGATCTGCTCGGGCAGCTTTACCACGCTCATCCTGGGCTCGAGAAATGGGACGGCAACATCCTGATCGGCGTCGGGGTGGAGTTTGTCGGGCGCGACTACGTCATCCAGCCTAACGACCAGATCGCGATCATGCCGCCGGTGCAGGGCGGCTAGGGCTGGGGCGAGGGAGAGGTCGACCCCAGCAGTTTCGCCTTCGTCTCTTCGCCTAACGAACTATTTTGAATCCAGGCCCGGGCGGCAGTCGGATCCTTCTCCAGCCATTGACTCGCCGCCCGGCGTTCCGCGCTCTCGCGTTTCTCGTTGTCGGAGATGGTCACCGCCCAGGCCATCGCCGCCGCCGGATCGGTTTCCGCAATCGCGTAGCTGTAGGAGCTGACGGCGGAGTCGCGCACATTTCCGGTCAGCCCTTCCAGCCAATGGCCGGCGGCTGTCGGATCGCTTCCCGCCCAGATGGAAACGGCGGAGCCGACCGCGCTGGAAGCCGCCTCCGGAGGCAGATTCGAGGCCCAGTCGATGGCGGTTTTTGGATCGCTGAAAGCCAATTGCGCCGCCAGCCCGGCGTAGGCCTGCTGGCGCAGAGCTGCATCCGGTATTTTTTGCACCCAGGCAGCGGCCCGGGCGGGGTCTTTACTTGCCATCTGACTGGCGACGTTAATGGCGAGCTGTTTGCCCGTCGGCGTGCCTAGTTGGGAGAGCGCGTAGGCTTCGGCGGCGGCTGGATCCTTTTTCCACCAACCAATCACCGCGCCGTTGACGGGACTCATACCAAAGGGCGTTTGCTGCTGCTTTTGCGCCCCAGGCGAGCGCCGCCTCGGGGTCGTCCGCGGCCCAGTTCTGCGCCACGACAAAGAAGGCGGAAGTCATCCGCATCCCCGTCAACTTGCTTTCGCCGAGCAAGCGGGCGGCCGCCGCCGGATCGACCTGACTCCAGTTCTCGATCGCCTGCCCGAAAAGACCAGCCCTTGCCTGTCCTGAAACCGTGCCCTCCGGCAATTTGCCGATCGCGGCCGCGATGGCGCCGAGCGCGCCCGGATCAGCCCCGGCAATCGTGGCGCCGATGGCCGTGGTGCGGGCCTCGGCGGAATGCAGGGCCGTCGCGCTCTCCAAAGCGCCGGAAGGATCGAGATGGGCCCAGGCCTTGAAAAAGGCGGTAATCCTCGCCTCCGATTGCGGGTTGCGCGGCAGATTGTCGAGTTGCTCGGCGAGGCGGGCGATTTCTGCGGGCCGCTGTCGGGACAAGGCATCGTAGAGCTCCTGAAACGGAACCGCCGCGATGTCTCCGAGGAGGATTTTCTCATCCTTCGTCTTCTGTTCTTCGCTGGTTGCATCTTGGGCTCCGGCTATCGAACGGCTCCGCCGGGCCGGCTCCTCTGCGACTTGATGCGTTGCCCCAAATCCACCGGGGCGATGGAGGGCGTAGCCGACCAATCCACCGAGGAGAAGACCGAGAACAAAAATGCCTAACGAACGCATGGGGAGAAGGGGGGCGGCCTCTTAGTCGCGGAAGTTCTTGAAATAGGTCGCGACCCCGAAGTCTTTGCTTTTGACGAAGGCGATCACCTCCTGCAATTCGTCGCGCTTTTTTCCGGTGACGCGAATCTGCCGGTCCTGGAGCTGATTTTGCACTTTGAAACCGCCCCCCTTGATCGCGAGGATGATCTCCTTTGCCTTGTCGCCCTCCAGTCCCTGCTGAATTTTCAATTCCTGGCGGGCATGACCCATCGAGGAAATGGCCGGGTCCTGCTGATCGAGGTTGCGCAGGTCGACCCCACGCTTGGAGAGTTTGCCGATGACGATCTCGCGCAGGCCGCGGAGATGGTTCGCGTCCTCGGCGGTCAGGACGATCTTGTCCTTTTCGTGCTCGATTGCGGCGGTGCTGCCTTTGAAATCGAAGCGGGTGGCGAGTTCTTTGCGCGCCTGGTTGAGGGCGTTGTCGATCTCCTGTTTGTCGATTTCGGAAACGATGTCGAAGGATGGCATGATGGATTCGGGATTGCGGATTGAAAGGGAGGCGTTCTCGTTATCTTCCGTATTTCCCCGTTCGCGCCAATGAATTTTTCCCGCGCCCTCGTTTTCCTTGTCCTCCTCGTTTTCCTGGGCGGCTGCGGACGACGAATCTCCGTCGAAGAACGGACGGCGCGGAAGGAGGTGCGCCAGGCCCTGCAGGAGCGCGCCTTTGCCCGGGCCATCCCGGCGGCGCGGCGCGTCCTGGAATTTGCGCCTAACGACAACGGCGCCTGGGCCCGCCTCGCCCAGGCCCAGTTTGGGATGCGCGACCTGGACGCGCTTCGGCAAACCCTGGCGGATTGGCGCCAGGCTGTGAAAAGCACGTCGCCCAAATATGACGAGTATCGCGGGGACCTGGCCCTGGCCAAAGGCCGGCGGGAGGAGGCGCTTGTCGCCTGGCAAAAGGCCGTCGCCGGGAAAGAGCGTCGGGGGCGCGTCTTTATCAAAATTGCGCGCTTGGAACAGGCCGACGGGCACTGGCCGGACGCGGCTTTGAACTGGACCCGCGCCATGACTTCGGAGGTGACCACCGAGGCGCTCGTCGAGCGCGCGATCTGTTACCGGCACCTGCACAGTTGGGAGGCGACCCTGGCCGATCTGCAGCAGGCCGCAAAGATCGCGCCGCGCGATCCGATCGTTAGGCGAGAAAGAGCCCGCTTCGATCGCCTGGGAAAATTTCTCGCTGAAGTGCGCGAGCTGGATAAACAACTGGCCGCCTTGCCTAACGACGCCGGATTACTGGGCGACCGGGCGCTCCTTTTCCTGCGGGCGGATGATGCCGCTCTCGCCCTCGACGACGCCGGGCACGCCGCCCGGCTCGCCCCCAAAGCGGTGCGCCCGAAATTGCTCCGCGCCCTGGCGGAGCGCGCCCTGGGCCGGGCCGCGTCGCCCGCGGTCCACCCCTCGCTTCGCCTCGAGAGCCTGACGCCGGAGTTTTTGCAGACGATCAGCCGGCTCGATGCCGAGATCGCAGCCGAACCGCAAAGCGCCGAGCTGCTGACCAATCGCGCCTGGCAGCTGAACGAGATCGGCCAGCCGCAGCTCGCGCTCGCGGATGCGCGCGGCGCGCTGGAGAGCGATCCGAAATCGGCCGGGGCGAGGGCGGAAGCGAGCTACGCGCTGGCCAAGCTGGGCCGCGGAGCGGAGGCCTACGAGGAGATCAGGCAGGCGACGGAGCTGGACCCAAATTTCTCCACCGCCTGGCAATATCGTGGCGAGCTGGAGATGGAGCGGAGCGATTACCGGGCGGCCATCGATTCGCTCAGCCGCGCGCTCGCGATCAATCGCACCCCGGCGGCGCTGGCGAAACGCGAAGCGTGTTATCGCAAGGTCGGCCTCCTGGCCAAGGCAGAGGACGACCGCAAAGCGCTGGAAGAAATCAGCGCGCCGCGTTGAGACCGCGCCCAACGAATCAGGGAAAGCAAAACGCCCGGCCGGAAAATCGATCCGGCCGGGCGTGAGAGGGCAAAGGCGAGCGCCAGGCTAGTGGCCCACCGCCGCCGGCGTCGCGTCGAGATCGTAGCTCTCGACCAGAGCCACGCCGCTGGTGCCGCCGACCCCGCTAACGATGGCGGTGTACTCACCGGCGGGGAGGATTTTGTAGAGGGCCGACTCGTTAGGATCATCCGGAGCGAAACCGGCGTCGCTCACTTGCTGCATGTTGGGGTCGTCCATCCAGTTGTCGTTCGAATCGATCACGTCGCCGTCGGCGTTGTGCAGTTCGAGGAAGGGATCGGCCAGTGGATCGACGATTCCCTTATCGGCCAAGGACGGCCCGATGGCCCGCACCAACACGGTCGAGAAACCGCCGCCGCCACCGCCGAGGATAAAGCCGCCGATCATCTGGTTCTCGCCGGTCTCGACAAAACCGCGGGTACTGATGTTGCCCAACTGGGAATCGGTCGTGCCGTTGTCGATGTCGTAGGCTTCAACCAGGCCCACCCCGGTGCTGTTGTTCGCGCCGGTCATGACAAGGGTGTATTCGCCGGGATCAAGAGTCATGACGAGAGCCGATTCGGCGTCCTCGGTCGGTGCCAGGTTGTTATCGGTGAGCGTCATCTGGTCTTCCGGGCTCAGATCCATCCAGTTGTCGTTCGTGGCCAGCACCGCGCCGGTCGAATCGTGCAGCTCAATGACAGGATCGGCCAAAACGCCATTCACGCCCTGGACCGCGAGCGACGGGCCGATGCCGCGGAGGACAACCATTTTTGGATCCGGGCCCGTGATGACGAAGCCGCCGATGAGAACATGAGTATCAACCCCGACCTCGGCACGAGTGGAAATATTCTCCGAGATCGAAGGGGCGGAGATGGTTGCCGGGAGCGGGTCGAGTTTGAAATCGATCTGCTGAATGGCGAGATCAAGCGTGCTCGGCTGGGCGGCCGTGGGACCGCCGGTGGTTGCGAAATGGAGCTCCAGGCTGGTGTCGAAATTGCCGGCCTCGGGAGCCAGAAAAGCGGGGGCTGCAAAGGTTCCCTCATAGCGGTGCAGACCCGGCATGATCGTGCCGCTAGTGGTAAACGGCACGGGCACGCCATTGATCGTGACGGTACCTGAAAGGATGAAATCCACCGGGGCATCGCTGTTCAGATCGGCACTGAAACTGTAGGCGCCGGAGAACATGTCGCCTGCGACTGCGGAATACGAGCCGCTGACGTCGATCGTGACCATGTTGCTATCCGGCGGGGTAATGGTGGCGCCGCCGACGATGTGGATGAGGGCACCTTCCCCAATCGTGGTATCGACCGCGATCGTGTTATTGGTGAAGGCTTCTGCCGGAGTGAAGTTCGGACCGTCATCTACCGTGAGAATTCCGGCTTTTGCCGGGCTGGCCAAAGCGAGGAGCGCAGTCGCGACTGCGATGAGTGAAGTGGTGGTAATTTTTTTCATAAGTTTGGTGTGTTTTTCCTGTCCCGTGTTTCCGTTTCTTTTTTCTGGGAATACGCTAAAAAGAATTCGATTCCGACCGCGCTCGCGGACGTTTCGCCATCTGGCAATCGGCGCGTGCGACGTGGCCCGCGGGCTGCTCTTCCACTGGCATATGAAGACGTTTCTTTTGCTGGTGTTGTGTGTCAGCGCGCTCTTCGTCTGGCAGCGGGAAGGCGAGAAAGCCGCGATGGCCAATAAACCGCGGATCGCGACGCCATCCGCCGCCACCGCCTCACCGCGTCCGGTCTCGAAGCACAACTGGGCGAAGAATTCGCTCGATCGCGCGCACGCGGTCGCGGATCAGGTGCGGCAAACGCGCGAGCAAAACGAGCAGCGTTAGATTGCTAAATCGTCAATCGTGTGCTGCCGGCGGCCTAATGGCCGAGCACGGCTGTCTTGAAGTCGTTGCCAGGGCCTGGCTTTGGACCGATCCAAGTGTTGAGGATCGCATCGGCCGTCGCCTTGCCGGGTAGGATTCCCTTGACCTTGCCGTTCACTTCGACCGTTGTCCCCTGCTCCGGAAGGTAGGTCAGGACGATCTGGTTTCCCTTCTCGATCGCTTCCATCCAGCCGCAAAGAGAATCAAAGCCCTTTTTGACCTCCGGCGGGGCGTTGGGGGTGTTGTCCTCCAGTCCCTCTTTCCAGGCGTCGCACAACTGCTCCTTGCTCACGCCGAAAAGGAATTGCATGACCATGCGGCGCGGTCCATCGGTGCCGATCGCCCGGGCCGCCGACGACTCCCTCGCCCCAAGATAGAGTCCGCCCACGTAAACCTTGATGAAGAATTTCTTGCGCAGCCCGATTCCGTTCAAGATGAGAGAATTCCCCGCGAGATCGACCGTCTCGGGCAGGGTGACGCCGGCCAGGCTCATCCCCCGGGCGCTGGCGGGAAGCGAGGTGGCGGCGAGGAGCAGGGTGAGAAGAGTGGCGGGTCGGATTCGCATTAGGTTTCCTTCTGTGGCGGTGTGAAAGATTGAACCGGACGAACTTCTCTCCGATCTGATCGCCTTTGTCTACCGGTAATTCGTTAGGCTGGCCGGTCTGAGGGTGCCCGACCCGCTCTAATGCTGGTTGTAGGCTTCGACCAGGGCCACGCCGCTGGTGCCGCCGGCTCCCTGCACGATCGCGGTGTATTGGCCGGGGCCGAGGGGAATCTCGATCGCCGCTTCGCGATCGTCGCCCGGGGCCAGGCCGGAAGCCTCCAGATCGGTCTGCTGGGTGTCCTTCCAGTTGTCATTTTCGGCGATGGTCATGCCGTCGGAATCGCGTAATTCAAGCGTCGGATCCAACAAAGGGTTCGGCACCCCGAGGGCGCCAAGCGAGGGCCCGATCGCCCGCAGCACCATGGTGGCGGCGGTGCCTTCCGTGCCGCCCACGATAATGCCCGCGATCATGACCTTGTCTCCCGTCTGGACCAGGCCACGGGTACTGATGTTGGAGAGTTCGGAAACGGCCGGACCATCCAGGTCGTAGACTTCGACCAGGCCAACGCCGGTGCCGCCATCGCTCCCGCTCACGATCGCGGTGTAGGATCCCGGATCGAGCGTGGCGACGATGGCCGACTCGAGGTCATCGTTAGGCGCAAAACCGGAGTCGATGATTTCCTGTTCCTGGGTTGCGCGCCAATTGTCATTCGTGATCACCGTCTTGTCGGGCAGATGCAGCTCCAGCTTGGGATCGGCCAGGGGATCCGCGACGCCGAACACGCCTAACGATGGCCCGATCGCCCGGATGATGACTTTCTTCGCTCCGAGCCCGAGCGGCGCGGCCGGGTTGTTCTTCGCCCCCCGAAGAGCGTTGATGAAGCCGCCGATGAGGACGGAGTCGCCGCTGGAAACGAAGCCGCGGGTTGAGACGTTGCCGAAGTAGACCGGGACATCGTAGTCCATTGTCATGAGGTAGGCCCCACTCGAACCGTCCGTGAAGTAGACCACAAACCCGACCACGCTCCCATCCACCGCGCCGGGAAAGTAGCTCGTCCCGCTCACTTCGCGGCCATCGAAGGTGTCGCCGACCCGCACGATCGGTTTCAACTCCCAAGTGTCGAGCATGCGGGCGAAGAGGCCGGCAAATTGAGTATTCTCGTCGAATCCTTCGAAAACGACCATTTGATCAGAGACCCCCGGCCTTTGCACCAGGCCAAAAGTGCCGCCGCCCGGCATGGCTTCACCCTGCTGCACGATTTGCTCGAGGGAGAGGTCGATGAGGTTGAGGCGGAAGATGGTGCTCAGGAAATTATCACCGCTACCCGCGATGACCGCGTAATCGCCAAAGGCATGATGGAGCACGCCGCCATGAAAAATTTTCCCGGGTTGGTATTCCGTGTCGTTGGCGAGGATTTCTTCCGGCGGCGTGGCGCCCTCAGCGTCGCCCCGGAAGATGCCATTATCGGTCCCGAAGAAGATATCTCTGTCTCCGTGGAAGAAAGCTCCCGAGATCGCGCCGAAGTTGGTTTCCAAAACGAAACTCTCCGCCACCGTGAACCGGGCACCATCCGAGAATCGCTGGGTATAGATGCCGTTGAACAAATCGCCGGTCCCTTTGAACACAACATAGCTGTCGTTTAGCGAAAGGGTAAAGGAACCAAACCCGGTGAAGGTCGTCCCCGTCCCCACAGGCGGCGGCACCGAGCGATTTGGCACCGAATCACCCGCCTGCGCGACTCGAAAGGCCGAGTCGCCAGTCACCACCCCGACGGCCGTCGGGGTAAAATTATCGCCCCACACCCAGGCCGCCCGCGGGACGGTGGAACCTTTCGAATAGGCGGGCGGAAAATCATCGTAGGTGCCGGCCGGGCGGAGCAGGGGCCCGGAGAGATTGGGACCGACCGGCACCCGGCGGGGCACGAGAGCGGTCGCACTTCCCGAGCCGTTGCCGTACTCGGCCAAGGGGACGGCGGCAGAGTCGGAAAACACGCTCAGTTGACCGGCAGGGTTGAGGGTGAAGCCAAAGGCGACGTTGGCGAAGATTTCCTTTTGGCCGCCGGCGCCGATGGTTGGGTTCGAGTCGGAGACATCGAAGATCCCGCGCAGACTGTGGATCGGGACAGTCGCCTGGCCGCCCAGATCGAGAGCGCGGAAGGTCCCTTTGGTCACCAACTGGTCGGGAAGATCGAAATGATCACTCGGCCGATCCCCGATGATGTATCCGAACAGCCCGTTGACGTAGGGCGATAAGGGGATCCCGTCGTCCGCGGCCGCCGTCGGTTTTCCCGAGAGGAGAACGACGAGGCCCACGGCTGGGATGAGTTTCCTGATGAGCCCACACAGGGCTCCCACACCTTGTTCCATGGCTGCACCCTCCTTATCGCGGCCCAAGCCTCGCCTGCGCGTGGCCTTGGGCAACTAATATTAAAGCAATTAAAGCAGGGTCTAGACCAACCTCCTTATCAACGATTCGTTAGGCCGGCGCGGAAAGTGGCGGGACCTCCGCTCGCTTCCAGATTATAGGCCTCGACCAGAGCGACCCCGCTCGTGTCACCGGCGCTGCGCACGATGGCGGTGTAGGGCCCGGCCCCGAGAGCCACTTCGAGCGCCGCTTCGCGATCGTCGCCCGGGGCCAGGTCGGAGGCCTCGAGCTCCGTCTGCTGGGTTTCTTTCCAATTTCCTGCTGAGGCTTAATTATGTTGACGCGCCAGGAAACGTTGCGGCGGACGGGACGAAAGTTCCGCCCGCTTTGTTTTGTATCCCGCGGCGGACCGGCCACACCGGTGCAGGCACGAACTTAATCCGCGGTTTGCCATTGCGCGCCGGGCGGGAGAGCTTCGCGCTCATGAACATTCCGCTCTTTCGCCTTACCGCCGGCCTGGGTTTTGTTGCAGTCGCGCTGGGAGCCTTTGGTGCTCACGCCCTCAAGGGAACGCTGGAGGCGAATCACATGACCGAAGTCTGGAAAACGGCGGTGCTTTACCATTTCATCCACGGGCTTGCCCTCCTCGTGCTGGCGACGTTGCCCACGCTCAGCCGGGCGGCGTCGAGTTTGTTTATTGCCGGGATCGTGATTTTCAGCGGCAGCCTTTACCTGCTCGCCCTAACGAACGTTAAATGGCTCGGAGCCATCACTCCGCTGGGCGGGCTCTGTTTTCTCGCCGGCTGGCTTTGTCTCGTCTTTTGGCCGCCGTTGTAGACGTCGCCCGGTGGGCGACGCCGGTGTTGGCCTGGCACTCGCCAGCCATACGGCTTTTTCTTCGCGCGACCCCGGCTCTCGCGTTTCGCAGAGCGAAACGTCTACAGGCTTGTCGCCACGCGCTCTCCTCTGCTATCTTCACCTAACGAATGCTGGCCCTGGCTGATGCCCAACGATCGTTCGCGACGATCGCGGTTTTTCTCGCGACCCTCGTTATTACGATCTCGCTCGGCCGTCTCCTCAAGCGTCGCGCCGGAGTTCCCTTCGGAATTTTCTTCCAGCTTTTCGCTATCACCCTCAGCTGCTACGCCGCGGCCTGGGTCTACGGGGTCGAGCCGCACTGGCGCAATCATCTCGGGGCCGTCCTCATCCTCCTCAGCACGACGATCCTCGTCGCCTTCATCAACCGCTACATCTGGAACGCCTACTTCGAACAGCGCGGGATCCCGGTCCCGAAGTTACTCCGCGATCTCGTCGCGTTCCTGATCATTTTCAGCACCGTCGCGCTGGTGCTATGGTTAGGTTATCACGCCGAGACGCAACTGAAAGGCCTGTTCCTGACCTCGGGCGCGGTCGCCATCATTGTCGGCTTCGCCGCCCAGAACCTCCTCAGCAGCCTCATCGCCGGTCTCTCGCTGCAAATTCAACGACCCTACAAAGTCGGCGACTGGCTCAAGATCGGTGACAACTATGGCGAAGTGACGGAAATCCGCTGGGGCGCGACCCGCCTGCGCACGAATGACGCGATCACCCTGCACATTCCGAACAACGAGATGGTCAAGCAGACGATCGTCAATCTCAGTTACCCGACCCGCGCCCATTACATGCGCTTGTACATGGGCGCGGAGTATGGAGCGCCGCCCAACCGGGTGAAGGAGGCCATCCTCCGCGCCACGATTCAGGCCCCAGGGGTAGAAAAAAATCCCCCGCCGCAGGTTTACGTAAGCGAGTACCGGGGACTCGGCCATCATTTACCAGATCAAGTTCACGATGTCGACGCACAACGGCTATTTCGAAACGCGCGACGCCATTTACAGCAACATCTGGTATATCTTCCGGCGGCGGAAGATCACCATCCCGTTCCCCATTCGAACCCTCGAGATCAACCGTCGTCAACCGAGCACGCCGCTGCAGGAGCTCCAACAGACCAAGGCGATCCTCGAAGGCGACGCCCTCTTCAATTGCCTGACGAGCGAACAGCTCGACCAGCTGCTGGCCGGCTCGCGCCGGGTGCACTTCGGACGCGGGGAACGAATCATCGAGGAGGGGGCGGAGGGCGCCTCGATGTTTGTCCTCCTCCAGGGCGCGGCGTCGGTTTCCATCTCTCAGCACGGGGCCATGGTTCGGGTCGGCTCATTGCAAATGGGCGATTGTTTTGGCGAAATGTCGCTCCTCACCGGGGAGAAAAGGACCGCCAGCGTGCGCGCCGAAGAGGACTGCGAAGTGATCGAAATCGCCAAGCCGGCGATGGCCGCGGTCCTGCATGAAGCGCCGGAGTGCGTCAACCAATTGAGCGAGCTGCTCGCGGCACGGAAGATGGAAACCGAAGGCGTGCTGAAAGATGCGGCCCAGGGTTTCGTGCAGGAAAAAAAGGAGCGGGAGTATCGCGCGACCTTCCTCCGGCGGCTGCGCTCCGTCTTCGAGTTGTAGCTGCCGACAAAGCGGTTGCCACGAGGGCAAATCCCTCTAATGTCCTGCCTTCCTCCCTCCGGGAATTATCTCTACCTATGGCCCTTTTAGCTCTCTCGTTCCTGACTTCCGGCGTCACTCTTTCCATGCTTTGCGCGGTCGCCGGCCTTGTCTTCGCTTTCTTTCTCATCTTCGCGGTCATTAAAGCCTCGCCCGGCAACGAACGGATGCAGGAAATCGCCGGCGCCATCCAGGAAGGCGCGAAGGCTTATCTCAATCGCCAGGTCATTACGATCAGCTCCATCGCGGTCGTCATTTTCATTCTCCTCTTCATCTTCAAAGACAAAGCCACCGCGGTGGGTTTCGTCGTCGGCGCGGCCTGCTCGCTCTCCGCCGGTTTTATTGGGATGCGGATCGCCGTCCTGGCCAACACCCGCACCACGCAGGCGGCGACCAAATCGCGCACCGCGGCGATGCGAGTGGCGTTTAATGGCGGCGCCGTCACCGGGTTACTCGTGGTCGGTCTCGCTCTGCTTTCGGTCGGAATTTTCTACACCGTGGCGGGCAAAATGATCGGGCATGATCTCGCGGTGAAGAGTCTGATCGGCCTGGCGCTCGGTGCCAGCCTGATCAGCGTCTTTGCCCGACTCGGCGGCGGTATCTACACCAAGGCGGCCGATGTCGGCGCCGATCTCGTGGGTAAAATCGAGAGCGGCCTGGAGGAAGACGATCCGCGCAACCCGGCCACGATCGCCGACAACGTGGGCGATAACGTCGGCGATTGTGCGGGCATGGCGGCGGACGTTTTTGAGACCTATGCGGTGAGTCTGATCGGCGCGATTCTGGTCGGCGCCCTGACGCTTGCGAACACGCCGGCGGCGGTGATCTATCCGTTCATTCTCGGCGGCATCTCGGTCCTGGGCGCGATCTGCGGCATCGTTTTTGTCAACATCAGCGGGGGGAAGCCGGGCAACACGCTCATGGGTGGCGTGATGACGAGCGCCGTCGTCTCGGCCGTTTTCTTCTGGCCTGCGACCCACTATCTTTTCCCGGATGGCGTCGTGATCGCCTCTGTCCTCCGGACCGCCAACGACCTCTATTTCGCCTCGCTCGTCGGTCTCTTCATGACCGGCATCGTGGTCGTGATTACGAACTATTACACCTCGATGAGCTACAGCCCGGTGCGCAAAATCGCCAAGGCCTCCGAGACCGGTCACGCCACCAACATTATCGCCGGTCTCGCGATTGGGCAGCACGCCACGGCGTTGCCGGTCGGCTTCATCGGGCTCGCGATTTTGTTCAGCTTCCATTTCGCCGGTCTTTACGGGATCGCGATCGCGGTCATGAGCATGCTCTCGATGGCGGGCATTATCATCTCGCTCGATGCCTTCGGCCCGATCACCGATAACGCCGGCGGCATCGCCGTCATGAGCAATCTCCCGAAAGAAGTGCGCGGCGTAACGGACGATCTCGACGCCGTCGGCAACACGATGAAGGCCGTCACGAAAGGCTATGCCATCGCCTCCGCCGGGCTCGCGGCTCTCGTCCTTTTCGGTTCCTACGTCGAGGAATTGCGCGCCCACGTCACAGCGAGCGGACGCACCTTTCACTTCCAGTTCTCTCTCACCGAACCGAAGGTCATCATCGGACTTTTCATCGGCGGTTTGCTCCCGTTCATCTTCACCGCCTTTAGCATGGATGCGGTCGGCAAAGCGGCCGGCGCGGTCGTGCGCGAAGTGCG
This sequence comes from uncultured Verrucomicrobiae bacterium, assembly GCA_963772915.1. Lineage (GTDB taxonomy): Bacteria > Verrucomicrobiota > Verrucomicrobiia > Chthoniobacterales > UBA10450 > Palsa-1392. The sequence continues at coordinate 1,019,354 of CAVYZI010000007.1, read as the reverse complement.
CCGCCAGCTGAGCGCGAAGCCCGGCATCCTGCGCGGAGAAGACAAACCGGATTACGGCACCTGCGTCGATATCGTGACGAAAGCGGCCCTGCGCGAAATGATTGTTCCCGCGCTTCTGCCGGTCGCGTTTGTGGTCGCGGTCGCGGTCATCAAACCGCTCGGTCCGGTCGTTCTCGGTGGCCTGCTGGTGGGCACGATTGTGACCGGTCTCTTCGTCGCCATCGCGATGACTTCGAGCGGCGGCGCCTGGGATAACGCGAAGAAATATATTGAGGAAGGCAATCTTGGGGGCAAAGGTTCCTTTGCCCACGCCGCCTCGGTCACCGGCGACACGGTCGGCGATCCCTACAAGGACACCGCTGGTCCGGCGATCAACCCGATGATCAAGGTGGTCAACATCGTCGCCATTCTCATCATCCCGATTTTCTTCTAACCCTTTTGCCTAACGAGGAGTTCTCCATGGACGCGCCCGATTTCCAACTGGTTCCCAACCCGCGGCGCGAACCCCCGGCCGTGGCAAATCCGGGCGCGAGCCCGTTCAAGATCGTGGTCGATCCGCGGATGCGTGCGGAACTGCGCCGCGCGATTATCGAGCTGATTGATAACCACGACGAAGCCCTCGCCGCCCATTACTCCGATGGCAGCCTGGCCCTCGAATCCTACAAGGAATACATCGAAGTCTTTGCCCGCAGCTTGAAAGAAACGATGGAGAGCCGCGAAGGCGTTTCCTATCTCCTGCGCGCGGTCGGCTTCGACGTCCCGCCCGAGGAAGTGAACCTGCGGCCCGAGTTGCGCTGGAAAGCAGCGCCGCCCGCCTGACGGTGTAGCGGCGGCCGTGTCGGCCGCAGAGGGACCTCGCAACCGGAATGGATGCGCTCACTTCCCCCCGCCCGTAAATCGCAATTGCGAGGTCCCTCGCCGTCTGCGCGACTCGGGATGACCATTCGGCGGGCGTGGGCGCCGACTTTCGCCCAAACGACAAAAACACTTGTTTCCTTCTCGCCGCTCTGAGAGAAATCGCTTTGTCACACCATGCCGACTGTCTTGTTGATCGAAGACGACGCCGAAAGCAGGCGCGCCACCGCCGAACTTTTCTTGCGGGAAGATTGGAAGACACTCGAGGCTGGCGACGGCGAGGCCGGCATCCGGCTGGCCCTGAAAACAAAGCCAGACCTGATCCTGTGCGACCTGCTCATGCCCAGAGCCAATGGCTTCCAAGTTTGCCGCAGCATTCGCCAACTCCTGCATCACACCAAGATCATTATCGTCTCCGGCCGCGACTACGGCATTGATCGGACGAGCGCGATCGAAGCCGGGGCCGATGAATACCTGGTCAAACCGATTCGTTGGGAAAATCTGCGCGAAGTCATCGACCGCGTCCTGCCTCCGAGCAGCGATGGCGAAAGGACACCCGGCCCCGTCCCCGAATTCAATCCGCCCTCAACCCGGGTGAAATTTTGGGGCGTCCGCGGCTCGATTCCGGTGCCCGGCTCATCGACCGTCGGCTACGGCGGCAATACCAGTTGCATCGAAGTCCGGGCCGAAGGCGAAATCATCATCCTCGATGCTGGCTCGGGGATGCGCGAACTGGGCAACGCGCTGGAGAAAGAATTCGGCGATCAACCTATCCGCCCGACGCTGCTTATTTCCCATTTTCATTGGGACCATATCCAAGGACTGCCTTTTTTCATTCCCGCGTATCCGCGTAAAAATCTCCTTCGCATCCTCGGTTTCGCGGGCGTGCACGCCAGTGTCAAAGCCGTTTTGGAAGGACAAATGGAGAAATCCTTCTTTCCGGTAAAGCTCGGCGCGATGGAGGCGATCTCGATCATCGAACTAAAGGATATGGAGTTCTCGATTGGCAAAGTGAAGGTTCAGGCGAGGCACCTGAATCATCCCGGGATCTGCATGGGTTATCGCCTGACGACACGTAACGGATCGATCGCCTACCTCCCTGACAACGAACCCTATGATGTGCTCAAACTCAGTCAGGCCGGCCAGGAGAAGGCCAGCCTCGCGGAAGCGCGCGCCTTCGCCGCCGATGCCCGGCAAAAACTCGTCAAATTCCTGCGCGGGACCGACATTTTGATCATCGATACCCAGTACACCGACGAGGAATACGCCCTCAAGGTCGGTTGGGGCCACGGCTCGCTCAGCAGCGTCGTCTCGCTCGCGGTCGACGCCGGGGTGCGCAAACTCTTCCTCTTTCATCACGACCCGAATCATGACGACAAAATGATCGACGGAATGGTCGAGGCCGCGCGCATGCTCGTTTTGGAAAGTGGCAAGTCGGTCGAAGTGGAGGCGGCCCGGGAAGGGGCCGAAGTCTGGCTCGGCGCCAGGGCACCGCTCTCGGCCTACGACTAACCCCGCAGAGCCGTCGCGAAGCGAATCATCTCCCCCGCCACCTGCTCGATGCGCTGACTGATTTCCCGGTCCTTCACGCCTTCGGCGTCAAAGGCGTCGCCGGTCGCAAAAACAAAGCGCGGAATCACGACGCAGCGAAAATCGAGCATCAGACTGTTGGCGTAGGCCATGACCGACATGTAACTGCTCATCCCGCCGGCCGCGCAGAGAAAGGCGACGATCTTGTCTTCCCACGCGCTCCCCGTCAGTTCGATCATGTTCTTGGCCGAGGCGCTCACGTCGTAATTGTAAACCGGCGCCGCCACGATCACCCCATCCGCCCCCTCAATCGCCGTGTTCAGTTTTTTCGCCGACGGATGCGCATAACAGGCGTCCGCATCGCACAGGGGCAAACCCATCTCGGCCAGATCGAGCCAGTCACAATCTGTCTTCGCCTCCTGCAAATGCCGATGCGCGACCCGCGCCATCTTTCGACTCCGGCTGTCGGGGTTACCACTCGTGCTGATGACCAAATATTTCGGCATGGCCGGGGAAGATGGCACAACGCCACTGCGGCTGCACCTCCCGTAGCCGGGGTCGTTTGACCCCGGCTACGACTCGTTACAGCCAGTGTCGTTTCTTGAAATAAATAAGCTGGCCGACGGCGACGGTCAGCATCATCCCCAGACAGACGAAGTACCCCCACGGCTTCGCCAACTCCGGCATGTGCTGGAAGTTCATCCCGTAAACGCCCGCAATGAAGGTCAACGGAATGAAGATGGCCGAGATCACGGTCAGGATGCGCATGATCTCGTTCGTCCGCAGGCCGATGCTGGAGATATGAATCTCCGTCAAGCCCGAGAGAACATCCCGGTAACTCTCGACCACGTCCATGAGCTGGACGCTGTGGTCGTAACAGTCGCGCAGATAGATCTTGGTCTCGGAGTGGATCAGACCCGGATCCTCGTGCAGGAGCAGATTGGTCACGTCGCGCAAGGGCCAGACCATCCTTCTGATCTGAGTCAGCGTTCGCTTGTATTCGTGCAGGCTGCCAACCGGCCGCACCAAAGGATTATCGACCAACTCGTCCTCGATCGTGTCGATTTCTGTCCCGATCGATTCGAGGACCGGGAAATAGTGGTCGATGATGGCGTCGAGCAAGGCATAGGCCAGGTAATCGGCCGCGGCCTTTCGAATCCGGCCTTTTCCGCTCCGGATCCGCGCCCGCACCGGCTCGAAAACATCGCGGTCCGCTTCCTCCTGCAAAGTAATGAGAAAGCTCTTGCCCAGGAACATGCTGACTTGTTCGCTACTGATCTCTTTCTCGCGATCGAAATAGATCATCTTGGCGACAATGAAGAGATAGTCGTCGTATTGTTCGACCTTTGGTCTCTGGCCGGTATCGACCACGTCTTCCAGCGCCAAGGGATGCAGATTGAAGCGCTCTCCGAGAATCCGCAGGACGCTGAGATCGCCCAGGCCATCGATATTGATCCAGGTCACGAGTTCGTTGTTGAGATGGACGAGGAGTTCGTCGCACTCCACGTCTCGCCGTTCCTCCAGACAACCCGGTCCATACTCGATCAGCGTGATGATCGGTGCGACGCGGGGCGCATCGTGGGAGAGTGTGAGCAAGCCGGGCGCTTCGCCCGGCACAACACGGCGGCGGCGATTGAACATGAGGCATCGTCCCCTCCCAACCCGCGCAGAGCAAGCGCGAAGCAGTGTAGCGGCGGCTGTGTCAGCCGCAGAGGGTTGCGTTGGCCAGAGCCAATGCGGCTGAGACAGCCGCCGCTACACCTTCAGTTTGCGTTCGAGGATTTCGCCCACCAGCCGCGGATTGGCTTTGCCCTGCGACAATTTCATCACCTGGCCCTTGAGGAAGTTGAGCGAGGCCGCGTGACCGGCCCGGAAATCCGCCACCGGCTTTGGGTGGGCCGCGATCACCTCATCGCAGAGCACCTCCAACGCGGCCGTGTCGCTCAGTTGCGTGATGCCCTTTTCCTCCACAATCGCGCCCGCCGTCTTGCCGCTGGCGAACATCCCGGCAAACACTTCTTTTCCCTGTGTGCCGCTGATTTTTCCGTCGTCGATCAGGTTCACGAGTTCGTCGAGCGTTTCCGGAGCGATCGGGCAATCGGCAATCGCACCTCCGCTGTTCGTTAGGGCGTTTTGCAGATCGTTCAGAATCCAGTTCGCCACATTCTTCGGACGGCGCGCGCCCCGGGCCGCCTTCTCGAAATAACGCGCCAGCTCGAGATCGCTCGCCAGCACACCCGCGTCGTAGGGACTGATCCCGTATTGCTCGACGAAGCGGGCCCGTTTCGCCGCCGGCAACTCCGGGACCTGCGCGCGGACTTCTTCCAGGAGGGACGCGCTTCGCACGGGAAGCAGATCTGGATCGGGAAAATAACGATAATCGTGCGCCATCTCCTTCGTCCGCATGACGAACGTCTGGCCCGCATCGTCATCCCAGCGCCGCGTCTCCTGCGTGAGCGCTTCGCCACGCGCCAGAGCGGCGCTTTGCCGCTCCACTTCGTAGGCCAGCGCGCGTCGCACCCCGCTGATCGAGTTCATGTTCTTGATCTCGATTTTTGCCCCCAGCTCCTCCTGGCCTTCCGGTCGCACCGAGACATTGCAATCGCAGCGCAGTTGCCCTTTTTCCATGTCGGCGTCGCTCACCGCGCCGTAAATCAGGATTTGTTTCAGCGCCGTGAGAAAAGCAAAGGCTTCCTCCGGCGAGTTGATTTCCGGCTGGGTCACGATCTCCATCAAAGGCGTGCCGGCGCGGTTGAAATCGATCCCGGTGCTGCTTTCGAAGTGGAAACTTTTCGCCACGTCTTCCTCGAGATGGATGCGGACGAGGCCGATCTCCTTTCTCCTCGACGTCTTTCCGCGCATCCGTCGGATAGGCCGACTCCGACAGCGGAACACGACCGCGCGCGCAGAGCGGGAGATCGTACTGCGTGATCTGGTAGTTCTTCGGCATGTCGGGATAGAAATAATTCTTCCGATCGAACTTGCAGACCGGCGCGATCTCGCACCCGAGCATCAGTCCGGTCAGCGTCGTTAGGCGAAGCGCCTCCTGATTCATGACCGGCAAGGCGCCCGGCAATCCGAGGCAGGTCGGGCAGGTGAGCGAATTGGGTTCCGCGCCGAACTCAACCGCACAGCCGCAGAACATCTTCGAGCGCGTCTTGAGCTGGACATGCACTTCGAGGCCGATGGTCGTCAGGTAATTCACGCTGGGAAAGAGTCTCGCACCAAGGTCACAAAGAAGATCATCGCTCGGCGGTCATTTGTAGGGCAAGCGCTCCGCTTGCCGGCGTGAGAGCATGAGAGGGCAGGCGGAGCGCCCGCCCTACAATCGTCGTGCGAGCTCATTTCTGCAGCGCGTAATCCAGCGCCTTTCGGAAATCGAAACTCTTAACCTGGGCGGCGAGCGTGGGATCGTTCATCGCCTCGATCAACTTCGGGTTTTGCAGCAAATCGAGATAACGCTGCTGCTGGATCAGCTCGATGATTTCCGGGTCGTCACGTAAGGCGACGATCTTCGGATTTTCCGTCAGCTCTTTCGCGCCCGGGTAGGAAAGGAAACGTTCCGCGCTCCGCGGATCCGAAACCATCGTTCCAACTTTGCCCAGCGTCTGGTAAGTCTGCGCCGGGACGACATCGACCGCTTTGAACGCTTCGCCTAACGGCCCCAGCTCGATCGAGTTTTTCAACTTGGCGAGCGAAGCGACCATCGGTGGAGCCGGAGTCGGCGACGATCGCAGGCGAGCGAAGAGCGGATCCGGCGTGGATCCACTGCGAGCGACGGTCTCAGAGTGCAACTCCGCCCCGGCGATCGCCCCGAGCGAGCGGATCGCGACCACCACCAGCCAGACACTGAAAAGTCCGAAAAAAATCCCGAGCGCCGCCCCGCAGATCCCATAGAGGAGACGAACCATTCCAACGCTCTGCTGGCTGGTGCGTTTAAACAAAATCGCCCCGAGCGCATTGATCAGCGCGTAAACGACGAGCGCGAGGACGGCGCCGGCCAGGATTGAAATGAAGAGATCGGGTACCCGGAGAAGCGGTCGCAGCACCGGCACGAGCAGGCGACCGCCGAAAAGCGCGCAAGCATAAGCCGCCAGCAAAGCGAGCAGGCGGACGCTTTGCCTAACGATCCCAAGGCGCCAGCCGCGCACGATCTCGAAGAGAATCAGAACGAGCGCAAAGGAGACAAAGATAATTTGCCAGAGCGACGAGCCGTTAGTCATGAAGGTGCCGAAATTGCGGCTGACACAGCCGCCTCTACACTGCCTTCCCCGGCGCGTTGATTTTTTGCCGCAAAGCGTGATCGCAGAGGACGAGCGCGGCCATCGCCTCGACCATCGGCACGGCCCGCGGCAGGACGCAGGGATCGTGGCGCCCGCGCGCGGCGAGCGTCGTTTCCTCCTTCGCCGCCGTGACCGTTCTTTGTTCGCGCGCGATCGTGGCCGTCGGCTTGAAGGCGACTCGAAAAATGATGTTTTCGCCGTTGCTGATCCCGCCCTGCACCCCACCGGAGCGGTTCGTCGCCGTGCGCACTTTGCCCGCCCGCATCTCAAAGGGATCGTTGTGCTCCGAGCCTTTCATCGCCGCGGCCGCGAACCCGGAGCCGATCTCGAAACCCTTCGTGGCCGGCAGGCTGAGCATGGCCTTGGCGAGGTCGGCCTCCAGCTTGTCAAAGACCGGCTCGCCCAAACCCGGCGGCACGCCCCGGATCACGCACTCGATGATTCCGCCTAACGAATCGCCTTCAGTCCGCGCCCGTTCGATCGCCTCCATCATTTTCTTCGCCGCGACTTCGTCCGGGCAGCGGACCGGATTCGCCTCCACCTCTTCGCGCGTCACCGCGTCAGAGTCCACCGTGGCGGCGATGTCATATACGTGAGTCACGTATGTCACCACTTCGAGCGCAGGATGCAGAGTGGCCAGCACCTTGCGCGCGACGGCGCCGGCGGCGACGCGGCCGATCGTTTCGCGCGCGGAGGCGCGGCCGCCACCCTGCCAGTTGCGAATCCCGTATTTGGCCTCGTAGGTGAAATCGGCGTGCGAGGGGCGGAACGTTTCCTTCATCTCGCGATACGCTTCCGGTCGCGCATCTTCGTTCCGCACGAGGATCGCGATCGGTGTGCCTAACGTTGCGCCTTCAAAAACGCCGGAGAGGATTTCGCAGCGATCGGCCTCCTGGCGGGGCGAGACGATCGCGCTTTGGCCGGGCCGGCGGCGATCGAGTTCCCGCTGGATATCGGCTTCGCCTAACGAAATGCGCGGTGGGCAGCCGTCGATCACCACGCCCACCCCGCCGCCGTGCGATTCGCCGAAAGTGGTGATGCGGAAAAGTTGGCCAAAGCTGCTCCCCATTGGGCGCAGCTTAACGAATGCAGGCGAATTGAAAAGGAGAGCCGCCGGTCGGCCACAGTTGTAGCGGCGGTCTGTGACCGCCGAAAACGTTAGTTGGCAGCCAGGCTTCGGCGGTCACAGACCGCCGCTACAACTCAGATGGCGGCGAAGGCGGCTTTCAGGTCGTCCCGCAGGTCTTCGACGTCCTCCACCCCGACCGAGAGCCTGACGAGCGACTCGGTGATGCCGAGCGCGATGCGTTGCTCTTCCGGAATCGCGCCGTGGGTCATGATCGGCGGATAATTTACCAGGCTCTCGACCCCGCCGAGGCTTTCGGCGAGCGAGAAGAGATGGGTGTTTTCGAGGAAACGTCGAGTGCCGGCGAGATCGGTCTCGAGAATCACCGTCACCATCCCGCCAAAGCGGTCCCCCATCTGGCGCTTCGCCAAATCGTGCTGCGGATGACTCGTTAGGCCGGGATAATTCACCTTGCGCGCCTTCGGCTCTTTTTCCAGCCAGCGGGCGAGTTCGAGGGCGTTCTCGCAGTGGCGCTCCATCCGCAGCGCGAGGGTCTTCAGGCCGCGCATGGCGAGGAAACTGTCGAACGGCCCCGCGATCGCGCCGACCGAGTTTTGCAGGAATTGCATCTGGTCGCCGAGTTCCTTGTTTTCCCCCACGACCGCAACGCCGCCGACCATGTCGGAGTGGCCGTTGAGATATTTGGTCGCGGAATGAATCACCATGTCGAAGCCGAGCTCGATCGGGCGCTGGATCCAGGGGCTGGCAAAGGTGTTGTCGGAAACCGAGATCGCATTGTGCTGGCGCGCGATTTTCGCCACCGCCTCGAGATCGATCAGTTTGAGGAGCGGGTTGCTCGGGGTTTCCACCCAGACCATGCGGGTGTTCGGTTTCATCGCGGCCTCGATTTTTGCGGGGTCACTCATGTCGATGAAGGTGAAATCGAGATTGGCGGAACGCCGGCGCACCTTTTCGAAAAGCCGATAGGTGCCGCCGTAAAGATCGTCGCTCACCAGGACGTGCGAGCCGCTGTCGATCGTTTCGAGCGCGGTCGACATCGCGGCGAGGCCGGAAGCGAAGGCCCAGCCGCGGGTCCCACTTTCGAGGTCGGCCACGCAGCGTTCGTAGGCGAGGCGGGTCGGGTTGATCGAGCGCGCGTAGTCGTAGCCTTTGTGCCGGCCCGGGCTTTCCTGCACATAGGTGGAAGTGGCGTAGATCGGCGTCATGACCGCGCCGGTCGATGGATCGGGCGATTGGCCGGCGTGAATGACGCGGGTGGCGAGAGCGTGTTTCTTTTTCATGATCGCGAATCGAATTAACCGCGTTATCCGCCGGGCGGTTTACTTCGGCATGTGCAGCCGGAGATAGGAAAGCAAATCGACCCGCGTGATCAGCCCGAGGAACCTGTCGCCCTCCATCACGATCGCGACCCGGCCGCGGTCGAATACGCCTAACAAATCCCCGATGTTGGCCTGGGGCGAGAGGGTCTCGAGCCGATCGGTCATGGCGGAATGGACGAGGTCGTTAAACTTCGCCGGGTCACGCGTCACCTTCACGAGCAGATCGGATTCATCGATAATGCCAACGGCGCGGCCATCGCCGTTCAAGACCGGCAACTGCGAGACTTCGCCCGTGCGCATGCGCTTGAAGGCGGTGAGCAAGGTGTCGTTAGGCCCAACCGAAATGACTTCGCCCTTTTCCGCGCGATGAGAAATGAGATCGCTCAGGTCGCCCTGGGTCGGACGCTGGACGAAGCCCTGCTCGGCCATCCAGAAATCGTTGAACATCTTCGAGAGATATTTGTTGCCGGTGTCGCAGATGAAGGTGACGACCCGCTTCTTTTGGGTCTGCTGCCGGCAATAGCGCAGGGCGCCGGCGAGGAGGGTGCCGGTCGAGGAGCCACCGAGGATGCCCTCCTTGCGCAGGACCTCGCGCGCGACCGCGAAGCTTTCACTGTCGTCGATCTCGAAGGCGTCGCTCACGAGCGACATGTCGGCAATGTCGGGAATGAAATCCTCGCCGATCCCTTCCACCGCCCAGCTCCCGGCTTTCTCCAGTTGGCCGGTCTTGACCCATTCATACAAAATCGAGCCGGTCGGATCGGCCAGGATCATCTCCAGGTTCGGCTGCACTTTTTTGAAAAAGCGCCCGAGCCCGGTGAGCGTGCCGCCGGAGCCGACGCCGACCACGACCGCATCGACATCGTGATGCATTTGCTCCCAGATTTCAGGTCCGGTGGTTTGTTCGTGGGCGAGCGGGTTGGCGGGATTGCCGAACTGATTGACGTAAAACGCCCCCGGAATTTCCGCGGTCAGCTGCGCCGCCACGTCCTGATAATATTCCGGATGGCCGCGGGTCACGTCGCTTCTCGTTAGGCGAACTTCGGCCCCGAGCGCGCGGATGTGGGCGATTTTCTCCTGCGACATCTTGTCGGGGATGACGAGGATGATGCGATAACCTTTGGCACCCGCGACGAGGGCGAGGCCGAGTCCGGTGTTGCCGGCGGTGGCTTCGATGATCGTGCCGCCCGGTTTCAATTTCCCCTCGCGCTCCGCCGCTTCGATCATCGTGAGGGCGATGCGGTCCTTGATTGAGCCGGTCGGGTTTTGATTTTCCAGCTTCACAAAAAGCTGGCACGGGCCGGTATCCATCCGGGTGATTTCGACCAGCGGCGTGTTGCCGATGAGCGAAAGGATGGCGGGCGGTTCGTTAGGCGAAATCGTTTGAACGGTAGGCGAGCTGGTCATGAAGCAAAAAGCAGGGCCACCGGCGACGTGCCGATGACCCTGCTATGCAACACCGTGGCGGGCAATCGTCAAGCGCCCGGCACGTAAAGACTAATGCTGTGACGGCGCCGCCGGCGCGTTCAACTCGATCTTATACATCTCAATCAGGGAATCGGCGTTAATGCCCCAGCCATAAATGGTGTTGCCGTCGGCCGAGATGACATTGGCCACGAACATGCGAAAGCCGTCCGGAATGACCCCGCCGCGCGAAAGCACGAAGCTTCGCATAAACGATCCTTTGCCGTTATGCCAAATGAAGGGGCGCTTGTGATCGGTAAACCCGATGACGGTTTTGCCATCGTCGCTCACGTCGAGCGCGGTGAAGCTCTCGCGGCCGTCCATCCCGATCGGTTGCACCCCGTTAGCAGGGGTCCAGATCCAAGCGGAATGGCCCAGGTAGCCGAAGTTTCCGCCGACGATGGCGTTGCCATCCGCGCTCACCGCCTGCGCCTCGCCGTTGATTCCATAGCCCTCGTCGGTGAGAATCAATTCTTCAACGCCATTGACCCATTTCGCGGCGATCCGTTCGCCGGTGAGTTGATCCTGCCAGCCGACGACCACGCTGCCGTCGGCGTTGACGGCATTGGCCCGGGCGTAGGTTTTGTCGGTGCCGAACAGGTTAGGCAGCTCGGTCGCAGTGTTACCATTCGCCAGGTCCCAGGTACCCGCAGTGGCTCTGCAGAGCTGCGGCAAATACATCAGGCCGACGGCGAGGGTGCCGTCCCGATTAATTCCGTAGGCTCCGCTGAGATAGGCGTCGCAGGGAACTCCGCCGGCGACCGTGCCGAGATCCTGCCAGTCCGTGCCGCCAAGCCACTTGGCCGCGTTTGCTTTGCCATCCGCGTTATTGTGGCATCCGACGATGGTCGTGCCGTCACCTGAGATGGCGGGCAGACCGCTGCTGCAGCCGTCGCCGATCACAACGGCGCCGCCCGCTTCCGTGTAATAGAGATTCGGCACGCCATAGACGCCGGTCCCCACGACAATCGAACCATCGTCCGATATCGAAGTCGGAATCATGTCGATGATGCCAGTGGCGGTGAAGGTGGTCTCGGAGAAGGCCGGCGAAGCGGCGACAAAACCGAGCGTTAAGAGAAGAGCTAGTGGTTTTAGTTTCATAGTTTCCTTTGGTTGTTGGTTGAGGCGGGCACTGTGACCGGCAAGGCGCGACCGCTCAATGCGACCTTGGTCTTATGACCTTGGCCGCGAAGATTTCCCACCACCTCCGGATGGCGTTAACGGATTCCTAACGCTCTCTTTTCACCAGTTGGCGCGCCTCGGCCAGAAACGCGGCGCGGCCTTTGACATCGTCGATTTCTTCTCCGAGCCCAACAACAAACTCATCGAGGCCATGGGCGCTCTTTAGCCCCTGGGCGACGACCACCCCGGCGAATGGACCGATGTGACGAGCGAGCCTGGCGGTGATCGCGCGCTCGGCTTCCTCGGAAATTGCCAGCTCGTTCACGGGGAGGGCGGAGGCGAGAGTTGGCGGCGGTTCGATTGGCGCAACAAAGGCAGACTCGCTCGCCGCCGCCGCATCGCCGGACGAAGTCACCGGCCCGATGCAATAGACCGCGTGTTCGCGGACGTGCTTGTCTTTGCGCACGCCGACAAAGTTAAACATCTGATTAATCTCCTCCGAGATCCGCCCGACCACGTCGTAAAAGGAGCGCGAGACGAGCACGTCGCGCGGGCCGGCGAAGCTCATCACGCGCTGAGCGTCGTTAATGCCGTCGCCGATCGCGTTGATGTTGCCGTTGAGATCCTTGACCAGCTTGACCGGGCCAAGGTTGATCCCAATGCGCACGGCAAAGGATTCGGCCCCGGGCGGGGCAGGCTCATTCAAGGAGTTGCGCAGGGCCAGGGCACTGACCAGCGCATCCTCGGGATCGCCGAGAAAACAGATGGCTGCGCCGTCGCCGGTATCGAGAATGACGCGGCTGCTCTCATCAACCTCGCGGATCGCTTCGGCGATGAGCTCATTGAGCCGTCCCTTGGCCCGCACCTGCTGCCGGACGGACGTTTTCGAATAATCGATGATGTCGAGGAAGACCACACTGCAGAGCCAGGTGCGATGGCTGCCAGCGGCGATATTCGGATGAAAGTCACCCGCCGAGCTCACTTGCCTCCCAGCATCTTCATCGCTTTCTCCAGACTACGCCGCATCCGGTTGAAAGCGCGCCCGAGTGTCGCAATTTCGTCGCGTCCACGCACGGTAATCCCCGGGACGTTCAGATTCCCGGTCACTGACCTCGTCCGCCATCCGCGTCATCTTCGAAACCGGCCGCATGATGGTGAAATAAACGACCACATTGAGCACGAACAAAATGACGGCGAAGACCCCGACGAGCGAAAGCATGAGCGCACGGAAGGCGGCATCCGCCATCTGCACGGGCAGAGACATCGGGACGGTCACGATCTGGGCCCCGATGGTTTCGCCGAGTTTCCAGTGGAAGCCGTTCGATCGACCATAAAGCTTCAGCATCCTGGGTGGCGCTTTGTCCGGAGTGCTGTGGCATTCCAGGCAGCCGGCGTCCGTGATCGTGATCGGTCGGGCGAGAAACATCGACTTCCCGTTCACGCCGTTGCGTTCTCCGATGTCCTCTTTCTGACTCGGAACGTTGCGAAACTGCGAAACGACATCCGCTTCCCAATCGGTCGTCTTGTCGCGCGGGTTGGTCGGGTCGAGGGTGGCTTCCTTGTAGGAATAATCGGGAAATTCCGTGCGGAGATAGTTGAAGCCCTCGGTCGCGCCGAAGGCCGGCACGGTTTGCGGGTGGAAGGTGGCCTCACTGACGCGCCGCAGCGCCTGGCCGGCGGCGCTCTCTGATGAGCGTTCCCGCGGTGTTGGGCCCGCCAGATCTCCAGCGAGCGCTTCGAGGTCGGCATCCTGCGCCTTGAGCAGGGGCGCGATCTGTTTCGAGGTGTAATTTCGCATCGCCATCGCGGTCTCGAGCATGATCCGGGCATTGGTCACGATTTGAGCGCGGCGTTGCGCAAGAGGAACTGGTGGCAAACTGCGCCTGTGATCGTTAGGCCGAGCGCGAAGACGGCGACAAAGATCACGCCGGAAGGCGAGCTATTTCTCTCGATAACGTCTCGCCTAACGACGGCGGGTCGCTGCAACGGTCCGTGGGCGGACACCCTTCGACCGTCAACCAGGACTAGGGCCTGGGGATAAACGGCCAGAAGTAAGGAATGAGCAGACTGGCCGTGAGCCAAAGAATGAAGTTGAGCGGCACGCCCACCCGCGGGAAGTCGGTAAACCGATAACCGCCCGCACCGAAGACGTAGGTGTTGGTTTGATATCCGATCGGCGTCGAAAAACTGGCGCTGCACCCGAACATGACGGCCACAGCAAAGGGGCGCGCGTCCACCCCCATGGTCGCGGCGATTTCGAAGGCGATCGGCGTGAGAAGGACCGCGACAGCGTTATTGCTGATCATCTCGGTCAGCACCATGGCCAGGAAGTACATTGCCGAGAGAGTCGCGGCCGGTCCGAAGCGCCCCACCGCGCCGGTCACCCCGGTGGCGAGCAGATGGGCCGCGCCGGTCGATTCCATCGCCTGGCCGAGGGCGAGCATGCCGAAAATGATGAAGAGCAAATTCCACTCGATCGATTCGTAGGCTTCCTCGATATCGAGACACTTCGCCACCACCACGAAAATCGCCGCGATCAGCCCGAGGGAGGCGATCGGCAAAACGTCGAACGCCGCCAGCAGCATCACGACCGCAATCGTGCCAATCGCGAGCGGCGCGCGATGCGGGCGGAAGGCGCGCTGTTTGGGCTCGGTCAGGTTGAGGAAATCGCGTTCCTGCAGGAGCCGCGCGATGCCTTCCGTCGGACCCTGGACGAGGAGGGTGTCGCCAAAGGCGAGACGCACATCCTCGAATTGTTCGCGCAGATTTTCGCCCTGCCGATGGACCGCCAGGATCAAGACGCCATAGCGTTGCCGGAAATTGAGCTCGCGCAGCGTCTTGCCGACAAAGCCCGACCGGCTCCCGATGATGCCTTCCATCAGGACCGCTTCGCGCGGCCCGCCGCCTTCCTCTCCCAGCTCCGCTTCCGGTTGGAAAACCACCCCGGGCATTTCCTTGATCCCTTTCACTCCCGCGACCGGAGTCTCGAGGAGCAAGACATCGCCCGGCGCAAAACGAAGCTTATCCAACGGCGTCCCCAGCCGCTGGCCATCGCGGACCACGTCGATAATCTGCGCCTCGCGCAGACGCACGAGCGGCGTCTCCGGGAGCGTTTTTCCGACCAGCGGCGACTCGCGGCTGATCACCGCCTGCATCAGAAATTGTTTCGCCATTCCACTCCCGATGAGGGCGGCGAGGGTTTCACGGGTCGGCAGCAGTTTGCGACCGAGCAGGAGCAGGTAGGCGGCACCGATGACGGCGTAGATGATGCCGAGCGGACTGATTTCAAAAATCCCGAAGGGAGCCAAACCGTGTTGTCGGGTGATCCCGTCGACGAGCAAATTCGTGGAAGTGCCGATGAGGGTGCAGGTCCCGCCCAGGATGGAAAAATAAGAAAGCGGAATCAAAAGCCGCGACGCCTTGAGGTCGGTGTGGCGGGCGAGCGCGAGCACCACCGGCATGAAGACCACGACCACCGGCGTGTTGTTCATGAAGGCGGAGAGCGGGACGGTAAAGAGCCCCAGCACGACCAGGGCTCGCAACTCGCTCGCACCCGCGAGACGGAGGAAGATGCGGGCCAGGGCGTCGATCGCGCCCGTCCGTTCCAGCGCGGCGCTCAGGACGAACATGCACCCGATCGTGATCGGAGCGCTGTTGCTGAAAACCTTGAGCGTCGCATCCGCGCTCAGAACACCGCTGAGCAGGAGCACCCCGAGGGCGCTCATCGCGACGAGATCCGGCGAGAGCCATTCGCGCACAAAAGCGACGAAGACACCCAGGACGAGGGCGAAGACGATGATCAGATGAAGCGTGTGCAAACTCATGGCGCGCCCGGTTCCAGTCGGGCCATTTCTCGCCGACAACCGCGCGAATCACAACCGCGAAATCGCACGCCTTTTCGTTGCGCCACGCCGCCGACGTGGCCATAGATTAAAATCGATGCAGCAGTTTCCTCGAAGCCGGTTCCCGGTCAAAGCGGAGCGCGTTGGCCTGCGCAGCGCGACCAAAATCTCCTGGCTCCTCGTGCTCTTCCTCACCGGTTGCGCGCACGTCAGCTTTCAGGATCGCGCGCGCACTCCGCTCAAGCCCATGGTCTCGGTCGTGCGGAAGGAGACAGATGCCTTCGATACTCCCCCCAGAGTGCTGGAGGGCAACCGGCCGGAATATCCCGAGCCGGAAGGCGAACGCCGAGAGAAGGGCTTCGTCAGCATCATTTGCACGATCGGTCTGGACGGGAAGGCGACCGACTTCGAGATCGAGAGCATGACCAGTCCCGCCTTCGCCTACGAGGCGGTGCGCGCGATCGCGAAATGGAAATGGGCCCCGGCGAAGAAGAACGGCCAACCCGTCGTGCAAAAGGTTCGGGTCCCGATGCACTTCAACGCGATTTAGAGCGACCCAGTCTCTGCATGGACATGATGAATCGACATGATAGAATCACATTTCACCGAGCCGTGGACCTGGCGCGATACGATCACGGCCCATCATGCCTGGAATCAATTCATCGCGAAGCGACGCCGGAGCGAAATCGACAAGCGGCCAATCGCGGACATTCTTGTAGGAGCATTTGCTTTGCGCTTTGATGGATTGCTGACCAGAAACGCACGCGATTTTCAGAAGCTCTTTCCAACACTGCGGATCGAAACGCCCAAATGAGCCGCATTCTTATCGCCGACGACCAGCCCGATGTCCTCGAGGCGCTCCGCATCCTGCTCAAGGGCGAAGGTTACCAGACGGATACCGTCACGTCGTTAGGCGCAGTCATGAATTCGCTCGAGAAGAAGAGCTACGCGCTCCTCATGATGGACCTCAATTACACCCGCGACACGACCTCGGGGCAGGAAGGGCTCGAGCTCATCCCGCGCATCCAGGCCCTCGACGATACCCTGCCGATCGTCGTCATGACGGCGTGGGCCACGGTCGATCTCGCGGTCGAGGCGATGAAACTCGGGGCGCGCGATTTTGTCACCAAGCCGTGGGATAACGACCGAGTCCTCGCCATTGTCCGCACCCAGATTGCGCTCGGCAACGCTCTGCGCAGAAGCCAGCAGCTCGAAGCCAAGAACGAGCTGCTCCGCGGGAAAATGCCGAACATCATTTCGGATTCGCCGCGCATGCGGCCGGTCATCGAACTAATCTCGCGTGTCGCACCTTCCGAAGCCAACATTCTTATCACGGGCGAGAACGGAACCGGCAAAGGCCTCGTCGCCCAGGCGGTCCATTCCCTCTCCTCGCGCGCGAGCAAGATCATGATCACGGTCAACATGGGCGGATTGTCCGAGGGCGTTTTTGAGAGCGAACTTTTCGGCCACGTGAAGGGCGCCTTCACCGACGCCAAAACCGATCGCGCCGGACGCTTCGAGCTGGCCGATGAGAGCACCCTTTTCCTCGACGAGATCGCCAACCTGCCGCTGAGTCAGCAGGCCAAATTGCTGCGCGTGATCGAGACGGGCGAGTTCGAACGGGTCGGCTCCTCGCGCACCCTGCACGCCAACGTCCGCATCATTTCCGCGACCAATTCCAACCTGACCGACGAAGTCGCGGCCGGCCGTTTCCGTCAGGATTTGCTTTTTCGCCTGAACACGATCGAGATCGCGATCCCGCCGCTCCGCGAACGGCGCGAGGACATCGCCCCGCTGGCCGCCCATTTCCTCCGGCAGCATGCCGAGCGTTATCGGAAAAAGCTGACCGGCTTCGAACCGGCGGCGCACGAAGCGCTCATGCGCCATGAGTTTCCGGGGAACGTGCGCGAACTGGATCACGTCATCGAGCGCGCCGTTCTCATGTCGCAGGGCGCGCAAATCAAGGCGAACGATCTTGGCCTAACGACTGCAGGCGACGGCTCGCCTCGCCTCGAGGAGATGAGCCTCGAGGAGGTGGAGGCGTTCCTGATCAAGAAAGCGCTCGCCCGGCATGAGGGCAACGCGCGCAAGGCCGCCGAGTCGTTAGGCCTGAGCCGGAGCGCCTTTTACCGCCGCCTCCAGCATTATGGGCTTTGAAATGACGAAGCTCGAATGACGAAACCCGAAACAATCACGAAGTCCGAAGCTCGAAGCCCGCGTCCGATGCTTTCGTCAATTAATGATTGGTCATTCCTTCGTCATTCGGAATTCGTCATTCGTCATTCCCTTCCGCCACCAGGATAAGAAAGTGCACAAGCCAGCCCAACCTCTGCGTCGGCGGCACCGCCTTTCGCACGAAACCCGGCTCACCTGGCTGACGTTCGGCGCCGTGGCGCCAGCCCTGATCGTCGCCCTTGCGCTCCTCTGGTTTGGCGATTTCAGCGCCAAGGTCGCTTGGACCCTGATTCTTTTCATGGTCACGGCCGCGCTGATTTTTCTCGCCGCCGCGCGCGAGCATGTCGTCCGGCCGCTCCAGACGATGAGCAACCTGCTCGCCGCCCTGCGCGAAGGCGACTACTCGATTCGCGCCCGCGGCGCGCGGGCCGACGACGCGCTCGGCGAAGTGCTGCTCGAAATCAATCAACTCGGCGAAACGCTCCGCGTGCAGCGCCTCGGCGCTTTCGAAGCCACCGCCCTCCTCCGCACGATCATGGCCGAGATCGATGTCGCGGTTTTCACCTTCGATCCGGAACGCCGCCTCCGTCTCGTCAATCGCGCCGGCGAAAATTTGCTTCGCCAACCGATCGACAAATTGCTCGGACGCCGGGCAAGCGATCTCGGGCTTGCCGTCTGTCTCGACGCCGACGAGGACGAACCGCTCACCCTCACTTTCCCCGGCGCTTCCGGCCGCTGGGGGGTGCGACGGAGCAATTTTCGCGAACGCGGCCTGCCGCATGAGTTACTCGTCCTGACCGATCTCAGCCGCACCCTGCGCGAGGAGGAACGCAAAGCGTGGCAGCGACTCGTCCGGGTCCTCGGCCACGAGATGAACAATTCGCTCGCTCCAATCAAATCGATCGCCGGCAGCCTCGAAGGCCTCCTCCGGCGCGACCCGCCGCCGGCCGACTGGCGCGATGACGCGCGCAGCGGATTGAACGTGATCGCGAGCCGGGCGGAATCGCTCAGCCGTTTCATGCAGGCCTATGCCCGCCTCGCCCGCCTCCCTCCGCCGCAAAAGGAGCCGATCGACCTCGGCGAACTCGTTAGGCGAGTGGTTGAGCTGGAAACGCGCCTCGCCATCCGGCTCGCTGAAGGGCCCGCCATCACGATCCCGGCCGACGCCGCGCAGATCGAACAACTCCTGATCAACATCCTGCACAACGCGGTCGACGCTTCCCTCGAAACGGGGGGAAAAGTGGTCGCCGGTTGGCGCGGACTGGGCGATTGCGCCGAAGTTTTCGTCCGCGACGAAGGCCCGGGGATCATGAATCCGGACAATCTCTTCGTTCCATTCTTCACGACCAAGCCGGGCGGTTCCGGGATCGGACTAACCCTCAGCCGCCAGATCGCGGAAGCGCACGGCGGCTCGCTCAACCTCGCGAACCGGACCGATCGCTCCGGAAGCGAAGCGCTTCTTCGCCTGCCGCTCTGATTTGCCTAACGAGCGCTGCTGTAACCGGGATCGGTCATCCCGGCCAACGATCGACTTCGCGTCACCCAAGATTGTCATCCCGAGCCGCGCAGACGGAAAGAGAGAGCCTGCACTGAGCGAAGCGAAGTGGGCCTCTCCCCTGAAATCCACGTTTCCATCTTTAGCCGGGCGAAAATTGCAATTGGGAGGTCCCTCTCCGTGCTGTCGCCGGATCGGGATGGCAGGATAACCGGAGTGCGTCCCGCAATCGGGACAGCTCAATCCCAACCGCGAAGCAGAATCATCGCGGTCGAAAATCTTGTCTCGCCACAACAGTTATCCCTCCAACGACTTATGAAAATACGAAACCATTGGCACGGGCATTGCAATAGGGGGCGGGACTTCGGGAAAAAATTCCTGAATCCAAACGTGAGAGCGAACGCATCTCACATGTAACAGCCAGTAAGAACATGAAAATCACATCTCAATACCAAGACCATAATTCGCGGCAGGAATCGAACCCGCGCGCTGCTCGCAGCAGCTTCCCGCCGGTCGACCACCATTATCAAAGCGCGCAGCTGATGGGACGCTGCGGGACTCCCGTCAAATTCCATCGCCCGGCTTTCTTCGAAATCAGCAGCAAATATTTCGCCGACGAAGCGGCCCACGGCTTTCTCGTCGACGCCGGCGTTTTCGGCGCGCTCATCGTGACTGCGATGTTGCCGATCGCGAACAGCCTCCAGGCGGTCGCGACCCTCATCCATCACCTCGGCGTGCTTTAAGCGCCGTTTAGGTCATCATCATGCAAAGAAGTTTCGAAGTCATTGGCGGCGGCGCCCCCACGCCGGCCCCTGCTCCGGGCTTCACACCCGTCACCTCGTCCATGGATGTCGCACGCCCCGATCTGGCCCGGAAGAAAAAGAAGCGGCGACTGATCATCTGGGGCAGCGTGGTGCTCGGCATCATCCTCATCAGCGTCCTCGTCATGCGCCTGAAACCGGCCGCGATGAGCGTCGATCGCGCCTCGGTTTGGGTCGACACGGTGAAACGCGGCCCGATGCTGCGCCAGGTGCGCGGCCTCGGCACGCTCGTGCCGGAAGACATTCGCTGGATCGCGACGAACAAGGAAGGCCGGGTGGAAAAGATCGTCGTCAGGCCAGGCGCCCACGTCGAGCCCGACACGGTCATTCTCGAACTTTCCAGCCCTGATCTGGAACAGGCGGCGCTCGATGCCGAGTCGCAAGCCAAAGCGGGCGAGGCGGAGCTCACGACCCTGCGCGCCACCCTCCAGCGCGAACTCCTCAATCAGGAATCGAACACTGCCCAGGTTCACTCCGAATATCTGCAGGCGAAAATGGAAGCCGAGACGAACGACAATCTGAAAAAGAACGGCCTCGTTTCCGATCTGGTCTACAAGACCTCAATCATCAAGCGCGACGAACTTGAGAATCGCGACAAGATCGAGGAGAAGCGGCTCAAATTCGCCCAGGAATCGATCGATCCGCAGCTCGCCGCCAAGCAGGCCACGGTTGATCAACTTAAGGCTTCCGCCGCGCTCAAGGCGCGCGACGTCGAAGCCCTCCACGTCAAAGCCGGCATGACCGGTGTGCTCCAGCAACTTCCGGTCGAAGTCGGCCAGCGCGTCACGCCCGGCACCAATCTCGCCCGGGTCGCCGATCCCAAGAAATTGAAGGCCCAGATCAAAATCGCCGAGACCCAGGCGAAGGACATTCAGATCAATCAGCCGGCCTCGATCGACACCCGTAACGGCATTGTCGCCGGCCACGTCACCCGCGTCGATCCGGCGGTCGAGCAAGGCACCGTCACGGTCGATGTCGCGCTCGACGGCCCTCTCCCGAAAGGCGCCCGCCCCGACCTGAGCGTCGACGGCACGATCGAGCTCGAACGCCTCGACAACGTCCTTTATGTCGGCCGGCCCGCGTTCGCGCAGGATGGCGCGACCGTTGGCGTCTTCAAGTTGACCGGCAATGGCGAAGCGGTCCGCACCCCGGTCCATTTCGGCCGCAGCTCGGTCAACACCATCGAAATCCTCAGCGGCCTGAAGGAAGGCGATCAGGTCATCCTCTCCGACACCAGCGCCTACGACTCACACGATCGCATCAGCTTGAACTAACCAACCTATGAACGTCACCACCGCCAGCTCGCCTAACGAGTTCACCACGACCGCAGCACCTAACCAAACCACGATGAATAACCACACCCTGATCCACCTCGACGGCGTCACCAAAGTCTTCCTGACTGACGAAGTCGAAACCCACGCCCTTTCGGGCATTCACCTCGACATTCGCACCGGCGAATATGTCTCCATCGCCGGCCCGTCCGGTTGTGGAAAATCGACTCTGCTCTCCATCCTCGGCCTGCTCGACACGCCCTCGGATGGCAGCTACTCGCTCAAGGGCGGCGAGGTCGCGAACCTCTCCTTCCCCGAGCGCGCCCGCATCCGCAATCGCGAGATCGGTTTCATTTTCCAAAGCTTCAACCTCATCGGCGACCTGACCGTTTACGAGAATGTCGAGCTGCCGCTGACCTATCGCGGGATGGGATCGAGCGAACGCAAAACTTTCGTCAACGAAGCGCTCGAACGCGTCGGCATGGCCCATCGCGCCAAACATCTGCCCAGCCAGCTTTCGGGCGGTCAGCAACAACGCGTCGCGGTGGCGCGCGCCCTCGCCGGCAAACCGGCCATCCTCCTCGCCGACGAACCGACCGGCAACCTCGATTCACGCAACGGTGAAGCAGTCATGGATCTGCTCAAGGAACTGCACGCCGGCGGCGCGACCATCTGCATGGTGACGCACGACCAGCGTTTCGCGCAGCACGCCGATCGCACCATCCACTTGTTCGACGGCCGGGTTGTCGAAGACAAAATCGCCGCCTAACGAGGAGTCGGGACGATGCGCTTGAACGATCTCAACGACGGATCGATCAAGACCCTCCTTATCCTCGGCCTGCTCTTCGCCAACATCGCGCTCGCGTCCTCCCACCGCCGCGCGGATGCGCAGCCTCCGGGGAGCGCACGCGCCTCGCGTGCCGTTTTCGGCGCCCTCGCCGAAAACTTCCCCGGATCGCGCGCCACGAGGGCATTCGCCGAGGCGCCTCGCGCAGCACGCGAGGCGCGTGCGCTCCCCGGAGATCTGCCGCGCTAACGCTACCGACATCATGCTCCAGGAAATCCGCCATTCCCTTCGCCTGCTCGTCAAAAACCCGCTCTTCACCCTTGTCGGCATTTTGACCCTGGGTCTCGGCATCGGCGCGACGACCGCGGTTTTCACGCTCGTCAACGCCCTCCTCATCAAGCCGCTCCCCTACGAAGATCCGGCCCGCCTCGTCCTTCTCTTCGAGCATTTCAGAGATCAGCACCTCGACACCATCCCGGTCTCCCCGCCGGAATTCCTCGAATACAAATCCCAGGTCAAGAGCTTCGATAAACTGGCCGCCTTCGACACCACGACCTTCAATCTTTCCGAAGGCGAGCTTCCGGAGCGCATCTTCGGGGCGAAGGTTTCGGCCGATCTTTTCCCATTGTTAGGCGTGCAGCCGATTCGCGGTCGCACTTTCCGAGCGGAAGAAAACGCCGTCGGCCGCGACGACGTCATCGTGATCAGCGAGCGACTCTGGCGTCGCAAGTTCGATCGCGATCCGCGCGTCCTCGGGAGCAAGCTGATGGCGGACGGTCGCCCCTTCACCATCGTCGGGATCATGCCGGCCAGCTTCGAGTTCCCGCTCCCGCTCTTTAACATCACCGGCGCGCAATTCGGCGAGCAGGCCGATATCTGGCAACCGCTCGGCTTTACCGACGCCGAAATGAAACGACGCGGCTCGCGCAGTTACGGCGTCATTGGCCATCTCGCAGCCGGCGTTTCTCCGCAACAGGCCCAGGCCGAACTCGAAACCGTGGTGAGCGGAATGCGGGCCCGCTTTAAGGACAACTACCCACAGAGCGACAGCTTCGGCGCCACCATCTATCCGCTCAAGGAACAGGTCATCGGCGGAATGAAACCGCTCCTTCTCATCTTGCTCGGGGCCGTCGCGCTCGTCCTCCTCATCGCCTGCGCCAATCTCGCCACCATGATGCTGGCCCGCGCCACGGCGCGGGAACGCGAGATGGCCATCCGGGTCGCGGTCGGGGCCAGCCGCGCGCCGGCTCCTCCGCCTCGCCCTCACGGAAAGCGTCGTCCTCTCCATCTTCGGCGCCGGGGTCGGCGTCCTCTTCGCCATCTGGGCGATCGACCTCGTCAAATCGATCGGCACCCAGACCATCCCGCGACTCAGCGAGGTCCACATTGACGGCACCGTCCTCCTCGTCACCCTCGCCATCGCGATCGGCACCGGACTTCTCTTCGGGCTCGTCCCCGGCCTTACCAGTGGCAAACCTGACCTGACCGAAGCGCTCAAGGAAGGCGGACGCGGTTCGACCTCCGGCCGCCGTCACAACCGACTGCGCAACCTCCTCGTCATCGGGGAGGTGGCCCTCGCCCTCGTCCTCCTGACCGGCGCCGGCCTGCTCCTCAAGAGTTTCGTCAGGCTGGGAAACGTCAACCCCGGCTTCAATCCCCGGCATGTTCTCACGGCCGAGCTTTCGTTGCCGAAGCTCCGTTATCCAGACAAGAAAGCGCAGGTTAATTTCTTCACCGAGCTCGAGCGCCGCGTTTCCAATCTTCCCGGGGTAAAGAACGCCGGCCTGACCATCATCCTGCCGATGAGCGGTATCAACAGCGACTCCTCTTTCATGATCGACGGCCGGGTGGTCGACGACGCCCATCCCGGCCCGGACGAAGAGATCCGCCTCGTTTCCGCCGATTATTTTCGGACGCTGGAAATCCCGCTCCAACGCGGCCGGTTCTTCACGAAGGCGGACAACCTCGAGGCGCCGCCAGTTGTGATCGTCAATCACGCCCTGGCCGAACGCTACTGGCCTAACGAGGACGCGCTTGGCAAACGGATGCAGCTCCCGACCCGGGAAGGTCCGGTCTGGGCGACGATCGTCGGAATCGTCGGCGATATGCATCATCGCGGGCTCGATCAACCGGTGAAGCCGGAATTCTACGCCCCGCTCACCCAGGCGCCTTATCCCGCCGTCATTCTCGCCGTCCGCAGTACCCAGGACCCGACCAGCCTGACGAGCGCGATCCGGCGCGAGGTGCAGGCGATCGATCCCACCCTTCCCATCGCTCATGTCCGCACCCTCGAGCAGGTCATCGCCGATTCGATCGCGCCGCGCCGCCTTTCCGTTGTCGCTCCTCACCGTCTTCGCCGGGATCGCGCTCGTCCTCGCCTCGGTCGGCATTTACGGCGTGATGTCGTTCCTCGTCGTGCAACGGACGCACGAGATCGGCGTGCGGATGGCGCTCGGTGCGCAACGCTCCGATGTTCTTCGCCTGATCATTGCCCACGCTGGAGCGCTCGATCGGCGCCGGCACGCTTCTCGGCTTGATTGTCGCGCTGCTCAGCACGTCCGCCCTGCGCTCCGTTCTTTACGACGTGAGCGCGCTCGACCTTTCCACCTTTCTCTTCGTCACTTTCATGCTCGCGCTCGTCGCGCTCCTCGCCAGTTACATCCCGGCGCGGCGCGCCACCCGGGCCGACCCGATGATCGCCCTCGGGAGGGGATAACCTATGATGACTCCGCCACTCATTCGCCTCGCCCACATCGAGCGCTCCTATCCGTTAGGCAAACAGCAGTTCTTCTACGTCCTGCGCGATATCAACCTCGAAGTCGAGGAAGGTGATTTTGTTTCCGTGATGGGGCCATCCGGCGCGGGAAAATCGACCCTCCTGCACCTGTTCGGCATGCACGACTTCGGTTGGACGGGCGAATATTACCTCGACGAAACCGCCGTTCATCGCCTGAAACCGAAAGAGCGCACCATCCTGCGCAACGAGCAGATCGGTTTCGTCTTCCAGAACTACAACCTGCTCGATGACCTGACGGTTTACGAGAATCTCGACATCCCTCTCTCCTATCGGCGTTACAGCAAATCGGAGCGTTCCGCGCTCGTCGCCGACACTCTCGATCGTTTCTCCATCGTCGGGAAAAAGGATCTCTACCCGCGCCAGCTCTCCGGCGGACAGCAGCAGCTCGTCAGCATCGCGCGCGCGATCATCGCCAAGCCGAAGCTCATCCTGGCCGACGAACCGACCGGCAACCTCCATTCCAGCCAGGCCGAGGAGATCATGCAGCTCTTCAAAAAGCTTAACGCCGAAGGCACGACCATCATCCAGGTCACGCATTCGGAAACCAACGCCGCCTACGGCAACCGCATCATCCAGCTGCGCGACGGTTGGATCGTCGACGGCAACCAGGGGAAATCATCATGATTCTCGAATCCTTCACGCAGGACATCCGGGTCGGACTCCGCGTCCTTCTCAAAGACAAAGTCTTTTGTCTTCTCTCCATTCTTGTCCTCGCCCTCGGCATCGGCGGAGCGATGACGCAGTTCACGGTCGTCAACGCGATCGTGCTTCGCGGCTTTTCGTTTCCGCATCCGGAGCAGTTGGTCAGCGTCGGGTTGATCGATCCCAAAGCGAGCGATCAGAACAACAACTTCGGCAACGGCAACATCCCGGCCGCGCAGGATTACGACGACATCAAGGCGGCGCAGCATTCGTTCGCGATGATGGCGGGCTATCTCAACGGCTCGACCATCAACCTCACCTACAAAAAAAATCCGCAGCGTTATACCGGTGCCTACGTCACGGACGAGATGTTCAAAATCCTCGGCGTGTCGCCCGTGCTCGGCCGCGATTTCAACGCCGGAGGATAACAAGCCGGGCTCACCGAAAACCGCGATTCTCGGCGACGAAATCTGGCGTCGCGATTTCAATGCCGATCCGAAGATCGTCGGCCAGAACGTCACGATTAACGGCAAAGCGGCCACCATCATCGGCGTCATGCCGCGCGGGTTTAAGTTCCCGATTTCGGAGGAACTTTGGACGCCGCTTTACAACGAATGGCCGCCGACGCCGCGCGGCGAGCTTCGCCTCGGCGCCAATAATAACGCGCCGGCGGTGATGGGCCGTCTCAAGCCGGGCGTCACCCTCGACCAGGCGAACGCGGAGATGATCACGATCGCGCGCAACATTGCGGCCGATAACCCGAAGACGAATCAAAATTACACCTCGGCCAGCGTGACGCCGTTGATCAACGCCTTCACCGGTGTGCAACTGCGCCAGATCGTCTGGGCGATGCTCGGCGCAGTCATTCTCGTTTTGCTGATCGCGTGCGTGAACGTGATGAACATGCAGTTCGGCCGCGCCGCTTTGCGCGCGAAAGAACTTGCGATTCGCGGCGCGCTCGGTGCGACGCGTGGGCGACTCGTCAGGCAAATGCTGACCGAGAGTCTGGTCGTCGCCTTCTTCGGCGCGATCGGTGGAACGCTCCTCGCCTTTTGGGGCGTCGACATGTTCGACAAAGTGGTGCAGGCCGCGCCCTTCCCGCCGCCCTACTGGTGGCGTTTCACGATCGACGGGCGCGTCCTTCTCTTCACCCTCGCCATCACCCTGGTCGCGACCGTCGTCTCCGGTTTGCTCCCGGCATTTCTCAGCTCCCGCGGCAACCCGGCGGAGGTCATGAAGGAAGGCGGGCGCGGCAACAGCAGCCGGCTCGTCAACGTCATCACACGTGCGCTGGTCGTGGGCCAGATCGCGCTCACCGCCGCGCTCCTGATCGCCGCGGCCTTACAGATCAAATCGATCCGCAACCAGACGAAGCTCGATTACGGCTACGACGAGAATGGCCTCTATGCCGCCCGCCTCGCGTTGATGGAAGGCACCTATCCGAGCGAAGATTCGCGCCGCCAATTTTTCACCCGCGCAGTCCGCGCCCTGCGCGCCAATCCGCAGTTCGAAGCCGCGGCCATGACCGATCGATTTCGCATGACCTTCGCGGCGGGCGGGCAATATGAGGTCGATGGCCAAAGTTATCAGACCGATCGCGATCGGCCGCGCGGGAATTTCGAATCCGTCTCCGACGGCTACTTCACCACCCTCGGGCTGAAGATTCTCGAAGGCCGCGATTTCACGATCGACGACTCCGACTCGAAGCAGCCGGTCGCGATCGTGAATGCCAGCTTCGCGCGCAAGCATTGGGGCAATCAGAGCGCGCTCGGCCATCAGCTGCGCATCTTCAATCCCGGCAAAGAACAACCGTGGCGCACGATCGTTGGCGTCGTGCCCGACACCCTGATGCAGGGCCCGTTCGATCAGCAAACGGAAGCGGACGGATTCTACATGCCGCTGCTCGGCGCATCGCCGGCCACGCAGTTTGCGACCGTGGTCGTTAGGCCGCGCGCCGGGGTCCGCGCCGACACCCTCGGGCCGGTCCTGAGCAAGGCGGTTACTGGACTCGACTCCAATCTGCCGATCTACTTCCCCGGCACGCCCGCGCAGTTTCACAACGACATCCTTTCCGGCAGTCGCGTCATCGCGACGCTCTTCACCATCTTCGGCGTCGTCGCGTTCGTCCTGGCCGGGGTTGGCCTTTACGGGGTGATGAGCTACTCGGTCACTCAGCGCACGCAGGAGTTTGGCATTCGGATGGCGCTGGGCGCGGATGCGATTCGCATTTTGCGCATGGTCATGACCCAGGGCGCCTGGCAACTCGCGATCGGGCTGCTCCTCGGCGCCGGTGGCGTCGCGTTGCTCCTCGGCGTGGTGGCGGCGGAAGCGCTCAAGAACATTCTCTTCAAGGTCAATCCGCTCGACCCCACGATCTACTTTGCGGTCACCGGATTGCTCACCTTCGTCGCCGCCCTGTCCTGTTTCCTGCCCGCGCGTCGCGCCACCCGCGTCGATCCCATGGTCGCCTTGCGCTACGAATGACTTCCTTTTATGAAAACACTGCTCACAACCCTGACACTCGTTAGTCTCACCACCTTCACCGCCTTCGCGGCGACCGAGGAAAACATCCACGAAACCCGCGCCGCCCAAGCGGGCGGCAAGCTCGTCGTCGACGTCGATTTCGGCTCGATCGACGTCACCCCGGGAGAGAACGACAAGGTCGTGATCGATGCCCATCGCAAAATCGAAGCCTCCTCCAAGGAGAAGGAAGAAGAATATTTCAAGGCGGTCCCGATCACGATCACGACGGAAGGCGACCGGGTCATTGTGCGCGCGATTCAAAAACACGAATCGTTAGGCCGGCAGCTTTGGCGGATGATGGGACACACCCGGACAGAAGGGCGTTACACGATCAAGGTGCCAGCGAATTTCAACGTCGATCTCGACACCTCGGGCGGCGATGTCTCCGCCAATGGCCTCACCGGTGAGGTCAAGGTCGACACCAGCGGGGGCGATCTGAATTTCGGCCAGATCCACGGCGACATTCATGCCGATACGAGCGGCGGCGACATCACGGCGAAGGATTGCGACGGCACAGATAAACTCGACACGAGCGGCGGCCGGATCGAAGTCACCGGCGGCCGGGGCAAATTGGACGTCGACACTTCGGGCGGCAACGTCACGGTCCTGAACCGCGTCGGCGACACCAAGGTCGACAGCAGCGGCGGGAAACTTCGCCTCGGCAACATCAGCGGAAAACTGAATGCCGAAACCTCCGGCGGCTCCGTTTCCGCCATCCTGCCCTCGCCGGTGGCCGGCGACGTGCGGCTCGAAACGTCCGGGGGCAGCATCACCGTCCTCACTCCGCCGAACGCCGCCCTGACGATCGACGCCGAAACCAGCGCCGGCCGGGTGCGGAGCGATCTGCCGATCTCGCGCCGCAGCGGCGACAGCGATTCGCTCAAGGGAACGCTGAACGGCGGCGGGACGAAACTCGTCCTGCGGAGCAGCGCCGGCTCGATCGACATCGTCTCGGCCGACAGGGAAACCGCCGCAGCAATGATTCGCTGCGGTGTAGAGGCGGGCGTGTCGCCCGCAAGAAACGCTGATCAGCGTACGACCCGCTCGATCTGCGGCCGACACGGCCGCCGCTACACCACTGCGCTACCCTATGAACGATCTTCGCTTTGCCATCCGCCAGCTTTTCAAGGAACCGCGCTTTACCATCGTCGCCGTGCTCGCGCTCGCCATCGGGATCGGCGCCAACACCGCCATCTTCAGCGTCGTCAACGCGGTCCTCCTCAAGCCGCTCCCGTTTCCGCAGCCGCAACAGCTCGTCGCCTGGGGCTCGATCGAAAACCGGCCGCCGACAGAGACCGGGTTTCGATTCGGTCAGCTATCCCGATTTCTTTGATTTCCGGAGCCCAGAACAAGAGCTTCGCCAACCTCGCCGTTTATCGCCTGGAAGAATCTCTCTCTGACCGGCGAAGGACGCGGCCCAGAGTCTGCGCGCCGAAAAAGTCTCGAGTGATTTCTTCGACGTCCTCGGCGTGCGACCGATGCTCGGTCGCACCTTCCAGCGCGACGAGGAACAGGCCGGGCGGCGGTCCGACCGGTCTCGCGGTCGTTCTCAGTCACGCTTTTTGGCAGAAGCACTTCAAAGGCGACCGCTCCGTCGATCGGCAAATCGGTCACGCTCGACGGCCAGCCTTTCACCGTCATCGGCATCATGCCGGCCGGACTTCTCTTTCCCGATCGACGACGACCCGGCCGAGATCTTTGTCACCATCGCGATCGACGCGAGTGAGCGCCGACGGGAACAAACCGCAAACCGAACAGCGCGGCAATCACAGCCTGCAGCGGCATCGGCCGCCTGAAGCCGGGCGCCACGGTGGCGCAGGCCGACGCCGAACTGCGCACGATCGCCGCCGCGCTCGCGAAGCAATATCCGGACTACGAACACGAAATTCAGTGCCGGCGCCGCGCCGCTGCGTGAAGACCTGGTCGGCGATGTCGCGCGCGGCCTCTACGTCCTCTTCGGCGCGGTCGGCTGCGTCCTCCTGATCGCGAGCGCGAACGTCGCCAACCTTCTTCTCGCTCGCGCCACCGTCCGGCAAAAGGAAATCGCCCTCCGCTCCGCCCTCGGCGCCAGCCGCGGCCGCATCGTCAGGCAATTGCTCACCGAAAGCGTTCTCCTCGCCGCGCTCGGCGGCTTCTGCGGATTGCTCCTCGCCGTCTGGGGAACCGATTTTCTGGTTTCGTTGGTCCCGGAAAATATTCCGCGCGCGAAAGACATCCATCTCGACGGCGTCGTTCTCGCCTTCACCTTCCTGGCGTCGTTAGGCACGGGCATTCTCTTCGGCCTCGCGCCCGCCCTGCAAAGTTCGCGCCTCGATCTGCGCAGCGCGCTCAACGAAAGCTCGCGCGGCTCGAGCAGCGGCAGTCATCATCGCCTGCGCAGCGCGCTCGTCGTGCTCGAAGTGGCGCTCGCCCTCCTCCTTCTCACCGGCGCCGGATTGCTCCTGCAGAGTTTCGCCCGGCTCAGCCGAGTCAATCCCGGGGTGCAACCGGAACGACTCTTCACCTCCGCCATCACCCTCTCCGATGCGGCTTATCCGAAACCGGAGAAGGTCGCGGTTTTTCAGGATCAACTCCTCACCCGGGTCCGCGCTCTCCCCGGCGTGAACGATGCGAGCACGGTTTTCCCGCTTCCGCTCAGTGGGAGCAACGTCTCGACTTCGTTCGACCTGCAGGAGCGCCCGAAGCCCGAAGGCAACCGCGACACCAGCCCGCTGCGGATCGCGGGCAGCAATTACTTCCACACCATGGGGATATCGTTAGTCCGAGGCCGGCTCTTCGATCAATCCGATCGCTTCGATTCCAAACCGGTCATCATCATCAACCAGCGTTTCGCCGAGAAATTTTTCCCGAACGAGAACCCGATCGGCAAGACGCATCCAGCCCGGCATTTCCCTGACCGACGAAGACGGCCCGATGCGGGAAATCATCGGCGTCGTGACGAACGTAAAACACCAGTCGCTCCGGCTCGATTACACGCCCGAGATGTACGTCCCGGCGACGCAATTTCCGCTCGGGACCATTCTCGCTCGTCGTCCGCACCGGCACCTCGCAGCCGGCCGCGCTCACCGGCTCGATCCGCAGCGTGCTCGGCCAGGTCGATCCCGGCGTCCCGCTGACCCGGGTGAAGATGTTTGACGACTACATCTCGCGCTCGCTCGCCCGGCCGCGCTTCAACGCGCTTCTCCTTTCCATCTTTGCCGGGGTCGCGCTCCTCCTGACCGCCATCGGCATCTACGGCGTGATGGCTTACTCGGTCGCGCAACGCCGCCAGGAGATCGGCATCCGGATGGCGCTCGGCGCGCAAAAAGGCGACGTCCTGCGGCTGGTCGTCGGCGGCGGAATGCGGCTGACCGCGCTCGGCGTCGTCATCGGCGTGAGCGGCGGCTTTCGGCCTAACGAGACTGCTCGGCAATCTGCTTTACGGGGTCGGCTCGTTCGACGGGATCACCTTCGGCGGCGGTCGCGCTCTTGCTCGGCTGCGATTGCGCTTGCTCGCCTGCTGGCTTCCGGCCCGCCGCGCCGCGGGCGTCAATCCGCTCACCGCTTTGCGCACGGAGTAATGACTCGATCAGCCCGATCAATGACCAAGTCCGAAGCTCGAAGCTTCCGCGGGATGCCGTTGTCATTGGGTCATTGGTCATTCCTTCGTCATTCCTCATTCGTCATTCGTCATTTTCAGCCATGAACGACCTCCGCTATGCCATCCGGATGATGCTGAAATCGCCCGGTTTCAGCGCAGTGGCGATCCTCACCCTCGCGCTCGGGATCGGAGCCAACACCGCCATCTTTTCGGTCGTCGAGGGAACGCTCCTCCGGCCCCTCCCGTTTCCAAACGCCGACCGGCTCGTGCGAGTCTATCAGGCGGAAAACGACAACGGCGCGCGCGGCAGCACGCTGAACCCGAGCACCCGAACCACCCGCCAGTGGCGCGAATACGGGAGCGACATTTTTGAGGACATCGCCTCCGCCACCGGCACGAACGTGATTGTCGGAGCGACCACTGACGAGCCGGCTCGCAACATTACGGCGGCGCGGATCAGCGCAAATTTCTTCACCGTTCTCGGATTGCCGCCGGCCCTGGGACGAAACTTTACTCCGCAAGAGGACCAGCCGGGTGGTCCGGCCGTCGCCATTATCGGCTACGATTTTTGGCAAAATCATCTTGGCGGCCGCGCCAATATCCTCGGTCACCGGCTCATGCTCGACGGCGTCCCGCGCACGATCGTGGGCGTGATGCCAAAGTCATTCCGGCATCCCTACCAGGCCAACATCTGGTTGCCGCTCGCGCTTCCGGCCGCCGGCTCGCACCGATCAACATTTCTACACCGTCGGGCGGCTCCGGCCATCGATCACGATCGAGCAGGCCGAAGCGGCCGTGCGTCGCATGTGCGTGGCGATCAACAAGGCCGAGCCCGACCCCGCCAATCCACACGACGTTTACTTGCCGCCGCTGCGCGAGAGCTTCGTCATGAATCTGCGCCCCAAGATCATGGTGATCGTCGGGGCCGCTCTTTGCGCGCTCCTCATCGCGGCGGCCAACTTCGCCGGTCTGCTTTTCGGGCGGGTGGTGGAACGGGAAGGCGAATTGGCCCTCCGGGCCGCGCTCGGGGCGAGCCGGGGACAACTCGTCAGGCAACAACTTGCCCAGGCCATGCTCCTGGCGGTGCTCGGTACGCTCCTCGGTCTCTTGATCGCCGGCTGGGCCACTCCCACGCTTTTCGCCATGAGCCCGGAAGGAGCGGATGTCACCGGGAGCGCGATGCGCGAGTTCGATTACGCCGCCCGGATGGATTGGCCGGTGCTCGGTTTCGCCACCGGGCTGATGTTGTTCGTCGGTCTCGCCTTTGGATTTCTGCCCGCGGCGCGCGCCTCGCGCACCGATCTGCGCACGGCCATGAGCGCCAGTTCGCGCAGCGCCACGCTTGACCGCGGGAGCCGGCGATTGCTCGGCGCGCTCGTCGTGGTGGAGCTCGCGATCGCGGCCGCGCTCCTCATGGCCAGCCTCACGGCCACTCAATATTTCCGAAAATTGCTCGACGAACCGTGGGGCTTCGAGACGGAAAACCGGCTCGCATTTCGCGTCACGTTTTCCGATCGCCTCTTCCCCGACGCGACGACCAAACAAGCATCGATCGAGGCGACTTTGCACAAGCTGCGCACTCTTCCCGGCGTCGAAGGGGCCACCGTCACGATGCCATCGCCGCTGAATGCGCCGTGGTATTTGCTCAGCTGCAACCCGGAGGGCGCGACCCCTCCGGAACCGCGCGGCTTTTACCTCGCCTACCTCCGCTCCGCGGTGCCCGGCTATTTCCAAACCCTCGGCCAGTCGCTCCTGCGCGGTCGCGAATTTCTCGAAACCGATACGGCTGATTCGCCTCCGGTCTGCATCGTTTCGGCGGACCTCGCGCACCGTTTTTGGCCCGGGCAAAATCCGGTCGGCAAGCGGGTGAAATGGGGACGCCTCGACGCGCCCCGCCCATGGCTCACGGTCGTCGGGGTGGTGGCGAACATGAAAGTCGTGACCGATCCGCGCGACGGCGATGTCATCGGAATGGTCGCGCGACCGCTCACTCAGATGCTACCCGTTCGCGGTCAGGTTGAAGATTTGACCTTTATCCTGCACACGAAAACGACGGGGCCGATGGATGCGACGATTCGCGCCGCCCTCGCCCAGGTCGATGCGCGACTGGCAGCCTATGACATGGTGTCGTTAGGCGAAGCGGCCCGGCGATCCTACCAGACGGAGCATTTCGTTTTCGTTCTGGTCTCTCTCTTCAGCGGCCTCGGGCTCATCCTCTCCGCGGTCGGGCTCTATGGATTGCTTTCTTTGCAGGTGGCTCGCCGGGAGCGCGAATTCGGAATCCGAAGCGCTCTCGGCGCAACCGCCTCGCAATTGATTCAACTCGTGGCCAAACAGGGCGCAACCCTGCTCGGGCTCGGGCTGCTGGTCGGAACGATCTGCACCTGGGCGGCGGTGCGAATCGCGCAAAACCGCTGGTCCGAAATGCCGGCCCCGAACGTCCTCGCCTGGCTCGGTGGCGGACTCGTCCTCTGTGCCGCCGTCGCCGTCGCCTGCTGGATTCCCGCCCGCCGCGCCTCCCGCATCGATCCCATTATCGCGCTCCGCGCAGAATGAAATGAAGAGCCACGCCCTAACGAATCCCATGATCGCAGACTTCCGTTACGCTATTCGCCAGCTCCGCAAATCGCCCGGCTTCACCTTTGTCGCCATCCTCACTCTTTCGTTAGGCATCGGGGCCAATACCGCGATCTTCAGCGTGATCAACGCCGTTCTCCTCCAGCCGCTGCCGTATCCCGAGGCTTCGCGGATCATGACTCTGCACGAGCGCGATTCGCGGGGGAACGAGTTTGCCATCTCGCTCCCGGATTACCTCGATTGGAAACGGGACAACACCGTCTTTCAAGATCTCGCGCTCTATCGCACCTATTCGCTCAACCTGAGCGGGATCAAAGGCCGGCCCGCCGAGCCGGTTTCGTCGGCACTCGTCACTTCGAATTTTTTCAAAGTCGCCGGACTGAATCCGGAGCTCGGCCGCACCTTCACCGCGGAGGAGGATAAGAAAGGCGCGCCGCCCCTGGTCGTGA
Source organism: uncultured Verrucomicrobiae bacterium (assembly GCA_963772915.1). GTDB lineage: Bacteria > Verrucomicrobiota > Verrucomicrobiia > Chthoniobacterales > UBA10450 > Palsa-1392. The sequence continues at coordinate 984,735 of CAVYZI010000007.1, read as the reverse complement.
TCAGCGACCAGCTTTGGGCGCGGGCTTTCGGACGCGATCCTAATGTGCTCGGGCGCACGGCTAGTTTTCACGGAGGTCAATGCACCATCATCGGCGTCATGCCGCCGCAGATGCGCGCGCCCACCGAGACGGACGCATGGTTCGCGCTCATGCCCCGCAACAACGAAGCGTGGGAAACGCGCATGAATCACCCGCTCATGTACGGCTGGGGACGATTGAAGCCGGGCGTGACCGTGGAGCAGGCGCGCACCCAAATGAGCGCGATCGCCGAACGCCTCGAAAAACAATACCCCGAGTCGAACAAGGATGTGCATGCGGTCGTCACGCCGCTCCTCGAAAATCTGGTTGGAAAATATCGGACTAACCTCGCCCTCCTGCTCGGTGCCGTAGGTCTTGTCCTGGTCGTCGCCTGCGCCAATCTGGCCAATCTGCTCGCAGCGCGCGGCGCGGCGCGGGCGCGTGAGTTTGCGATTCGCGCCGCGGTCGGCGCATCGCGTTGGCAAATCGTCCGGCAACTTCTCTTCGAGAGCGGCCTTCTCGCGCTCGCTGGAAGTGTCGGCGGATTCATTCTGGCGCTCTGGGGACGCGACGCCGTTGTCGCGCTTAGCCCAAGCGGCGTGGCGCGCTTCCAGAATGCGCAGTTCGACCTGCCAGTTCTTGCCTTCACCCTCGTCCTCGCTGGCCTAACGACTCTGCTCTTTGGTCTCCTCCCGGCCTGGCAAAGCGCCTGGGTCGATCTCCAGCTCACGCTCCAGGCGGGTGGACAACGCAGCTCCGATTCGCGCGCCGCCCGGCGATTGCGCGACTGGCTGGTCATTGGCGAGGTCGCGCTCACGCTCGTCCTCCTGACCGCGGCCGGAATGGTGCTGAAGAGTTTCGCACAGATGCAGGCGGTTCCGTTAGGCTACGCTCCCCGTGGCCTGCTCAGCGCACGGATCGATCTGCCTTCCGGGCGGTACCGCACGGCGCAAAAAGTCGCCGGCTTTTCCGAGGCACTCCTGCAGAAAGTCAATGCGTTGCCCGGCGTCGAACACGCTGCGACCGGTGGCACCCCGCCGCTTTTTACTCCGTGGCTGATCCGTTTCGTGCGCGACGGCAAGCCAGCGCCGCCAGTTGGTCAGGAACCCGACACCGCGACGGAAACGATTTCGCCCGACTACTTTGCCACCATGGGCGCGACTCTCCTGCGCGGCCGCACCCTTGACGAGCGTGACAACGAGTCGTCGCCGCCAGTGGTGGTGATCGATCAAATCATGGCGGAACGATTTTTCCCGAACGAAAACCCAATCGGAAAGCGCCTGCTCATGAATCCAGACGATCGCGGCGATCGCTGGTTCGAGATCGTTGGCGTCGTCGCGCGAATGAAGTTCCGCGGCTTCGACGACGCGGTCGTTCATCCCGTTACTTTCTTTTCCCGCGGACAGATGAATCGGCAAAGCCTGGTGCTCTTTGTCCGCGGCACACTCCCGCCGGCTGCCCTCGAAAAATCGATTCACGCCATCGTGAGCTCGATCGATCCGGACCAGCCGGTTTTTGATTTCCGCACCATGTTTGATCGGGTCGGCGAGACCTGGGCCACCACGCGTTTTCTAAGTACGCTTTTGCTCATTTTCGCCGGGCTTGCGCTGACGCTTTCAACGCTCGGCCTCTACGGCGTGCTCGCTTACAGCACGGTGCGACGCTCGCGCGAGATCGGCGTGCGGATGGCGCTGGGCGCGCGCCCGGACCAAATCCTCACCCTGATTCTCGGCCACGGAATGCAGCTACTGGTCTTTGGCTTAACGCTCGGCCTGGCCGGCGCACTTCTCTTTTCGCGCGTGTTGCGCAGCTTCCTTTTCCAGGTCAGCCCACTGGATCCCGCGATCTACGTCGGCGTCAGCCTCCTGCTCGCCCTCGCCGCGCTCGTCGCCTCATGGATTCCCGCCCGCCGCGCCACGCGCATCGACCCGATTAACGCGCTGCGTGCCGAATGAAATGACGGCCATGCCTAACGAACCATTATGATCGGCGATCTCCGCTACGCGCTGCGTCAACTGCGCACATCGCCTGGCTTCACTGTCGTCGCAGTGCTCACGCTCGCGCTCGGGATCGGCGCGAATACCGCGATTTTCAGTGTCGTCGATGCGGTTCTGCTCCATCCGCTCGCCTTTAAAGATCCATCCCGCCTGGTGGCGGTTTGGGAGACGAACGAACAACCCGGCGCGGTGACTAATCTTCGCAATGAAGTGGCGAAGGGAGATTTCTACGATTGGCGCGCCCAGAATCGGGTCTTCGAGCAGATCGCCGCTATCGCTTACGCCAACTTCAATCTCATCGGCGTTTCCCAACCTGAGAGAATTCAGGGTGCGCTGGTCAGTTTCAATTTTTTCCAAACTCTCGGCGTGCAGCCGGCGATTGGGCGGGTCTTTGCGGAGGACGAGGAGAAAGCCAACGCACCCCGGGTCGCGATCATCAGCTACGGATTATGGCAACGTCGATTCGGGGGCGACCCGGCGCTGATTGGCAGCACGCATACCTTCAACGGCGAACCGATCACGATCGTGGGGGTGATGCCGCCAGGTTTTGCAGTGCAGTTTCCCGCCAGTCTGCAGATGGATATATGGAGCCCGCTCCGCCACGACTCGGAGGATAAGGATCGCATGGCGCATTATCTCTATGCGATCGGGCGGCTAAGAGATGGCGTCTCGCTCGCGCAGGCTCAGGCGGGGATGAACGTCATCGCGCGCCAATTGCGCGAGCGATATCCCGACACAAACGCCGGCTCTGGCGTCAACCTCATCCCGCTGCACCAGCAATTGGTCGGCCGGGTGCAGCCCTACCTTTACGTCCTCTTCGCCGCCGTCGGGTTCGTGCTTTTGATCGCCTGCGCGAATGTGGCCAATCTCATGCTGGCCCGGCTGAGCGGCCGGCAGAAAGAGATCGCGCTGCGTTTGGCCCTGGGCGCTCCACGCGCGCGGCTCGTTAGGCAATTGCTCACCGAGGCGGTGATCTTGTCGCTGCTGGGCGGGCTCTTTGGCCTCCTCCTGGCGAGCTGGGGCATCGAATTTCTGCGCGCGCTCGCGCCGGCCTATTTGCCGCGCTTGAGCGAGATTGGCCTCCACGTTCCGGTGATCCTTTGGAATTTCGGAATTCTTTTTTTGACCGGCATCCTTTTCGGCCTCGCTCCCGCGCTCCACGCCTCGCGGCTGGATTTGAACAGCACACTGCAGGAAAGTGGCCGCACCTCCGCGGGCTCAGGACGCAGTCGCTTGAGCCGCCTGCTCGTGATCACGGAAACCGCTCTCGCGCTTCTCCTCCTGGTCGGCGCCGGCCTGATGATTCGGAGTTCACGCGGCTTGCTGCAGGTGAACCCAGGCTTCGAAGCGAAGAACCTTCTTACGCTCAACATCGCTGTGCGGGGACAGAAGTACCGGGACAGGCAGCAGGCAAACATCTTTTTTGGGCAGTTGCTGGAACGAATCGGCAGGTTGCCGGGAGTCGAGTCCGCCGGCGGCGTCGATCCCTTGCCGATGAGCGACAGCGATTCGACCACGGGCGTCCTGATCGAAGGCCAGCCGATCGTTCCGCCGGCGGAACGCGCCGAAGTCGGTGAGCGGCTGGCGACGCCCGGTTATTTCCAGGCGATGCGCATCCCGCTCCTCGAAGGGCGCGCGTTTACGAAACGAGATCGTGCCGACGCGCCGTCGGTCATTGTGGTTAACGAGGCTTTGGCGCGCCGTTTTTTTCCCGGCCAGGAACGCCCTTGGCAAACGCCTCGGTTTGGAAACTGACGGCAAAATCGTCTGGTCGGAAATCGTCGGCGTGGTCGGCAATGTGAAACACCTCAGCCTCGACGCCGAGGCAAAGCCCGAACTCTTCGAGCCGTATCTGCAGTCCCCGCGCAATTTTATGACCCTGGTCGTGCGGACTACGGGCGAACCCTCGAGCATGATCGCGGCCATCCGCGAACAGGTCCTGGCCCTGGACAGGGATCAACCGGTCTTCGGGATCATGACGATGGAAGAGCGGCTGACCCAAAGTGTGGCCCAAAGCCGGTTCGTCATGCGCCTGCTGAGCGTTTTCTCCGCTCTCGCGATGGTTTTGGCCGCCGTCGGGATCTACGGCGTGATGGCCTATTTCGTCACCCAGCGAAACAAAGAGATCGGTGATCCGCATGGCGTCTGGGCGCGCAGAAAACCGATGTGCTCAAATTAGTCGTGACCGAGGGAATGGTGCTGGCCGGGATCGGCGTCGCGCTCGGTCTGGCGGCTTCGTTTGCGCTCACGCGGATCATCGCAAATCTCCTCTTCGGCGTCGGCCCGACCGACCCGCTGACGCTGATCGGCGTTTCCTTTCTTCTCACCAGCGTGGCCTTCCTCGCCTGCTGCATCCCGGCGCGCCGCGCGGCCCAGTTGGACCCGATGATCACCCTGCGCGCCGAATAATGCCTAACGACATCATGTTAACGATTTCCGCTTCGCCTCCGCCAGCTGCGCAAATCGCCCGGCTTCACTTTCGTCGCCGTCCTCACCCTCGCCCTCGGGATCGGTGCCAACACCGCCATCTTCAGCGTAATCAATGCGGTCCTCTTGCGCCCGCTGCCTTATCCGAAAGCGGACCGCATCGTTTATCTGAACGAGTCCGATCCGCTCCAACCCTACATCTCGATCAACTGGCTCGATTTTCTCGATTGGAAACGCGACAACACCGTTTTCGAAGAGCTGGCCGTCGCGCGACGGGAATCGTTCAACCTGAGCGGTGTGCAAGGCCGCGACGCAGAACGCATTTCGGGCGCGGTCGTCTCGGCCAACTTCTTCCAGGTCATCGGACTCGCGCCAAAAATTGGAAGATTTTTCAGCGAGGCGGAAGACAGGGCAGGCGGTCCGGCCCTGGCGGTGATCAGCGACGGGTTGTGGCAGCGCGCTTTTCACCGCGATCCCGCTCTGCTCGGTCGTTCGATCAATCTGCACAACCAGCTCTATAACGTCGTCGGCATTCTGCCGCCGCAGATGTCGTCGCCAAGCGGGGTCGATGTCTGGGTGCCGATCATGCGCCGCGCCCAAGTCTGGGAAAATCGGGAAAATCATCCCGGTCTTTTCGCCTGGGGCCGATTGAAGAAGGGCGTCAGCGTGGAGCAGGCGCAGGCGCAAATGCGGGCGATCGCCGCCGGCCTCGAGAAAAAATATCCCGCCACCAATACCAGTATCGGCGCCACGGTCACGCCGCTGCTGGAGAATCAGGTCGGCTCCTACGGCAAGAATCTCACCCTCTTGTTAGGCGCGGTTGGCCTCGTCCTGCTCATCGCCTGCGCCAATCTCGCCAATCTCCTCGCCGTCCGCGGCGCGGCGCGGGCGCGGGAGTTTGCCGTCCGGGCGGCGCTGGGCGCGAGTCGCGGGCAAATCGTCAGGCAACTTCTGACCGAGAGTTTCCTCCTCGCGCTCCTCGGCGGTCTCGGCGGATTCCTGATTGCGTTCTGGGGACGCGACGCCATCATCGCGCTCAGCCCGCCGGGAATTCCGCGGCTGGAAGGCGTCACGCTCGACGGCTGGGTCCTTGTCTTTTCCTTAGGCCTGGCCCTCTGCACGAATTTCCTGTTTGGCCTCTGGCCCGCCCGCATGGCCGCGAAGACCGATATGCAGCTCGCGCTCAACGCCGGGGCACGCGGCAGCTCCGATTCCCTCGTCGAAGGAAAAGGTCGTGCAGTTTTCTGACAGGTTGCTCGAACGCGTGCGCGCGCTGCCGGGCGTGGTCGATGCGGCGCTCAGCTCGAATCCGCCGATGCTGGCGGGCTGGCAGACCGACATCCTGCGCGAGGGGGCGCCCGAGCCTCCGCCCGGCCAGGCAATTTCGGCCGATACCGAGATCGTTAGGGGAAATTATTTCGCCACCCTCAAGGGGACGCTGCTCAAGGGTCGCGTTTTCGACCAACGCGACACCGGCACCTCGCCGCCCGTCACGATTATCGATCAATCGCTCGCCGATCGCTTTTTCCCGGGCGAGAATCCGGTCGGCCAGCGCCTGCAAATTGATCCCGACGACACCGGCAACGAACGCTTCTTCGAAATCATCGGCGTCGTGGCGCGGATCAAAATGCGCGGCTTCGATCAGATCTCCTCGCTCCCGCTCGTTTATTTTTCGCAGGCGCAGGTGGAGCGAACCAATTATACCCTGATGGTGCGAACGCAGGGCGCTCCCGCCGCGTTGGAAAAATCCGTCCGTGACGCGGTCGCCGGGGTCGATCCGACCCAGCCGGTTTTCGACGTGCGCCCGATGCTCGAACGCGTCCAGGACACCTGGGCGGCGCCGCGTTTCATCAGCTTCCTGCTTCTGGTTTTCGCCGGATTGGCCCTGCTGCTTTCCACGGTCGGTTTGTATGGCGTGCTTTCCTACAGCGCACTGCGCCGGTTGCGTGAGATCGGCATCCGGCTCGCGCTCGGCGCGCAGCGCTCCGACATTCGTGCCCTCATTTTGGGCCAGGGCGCGCGTCTGCTCGCCCTCGGCCTAACGATCGGGCTAGCCGGAATCCTCGTCTTCTCGCGCGTCTTGGGCAGTTTCCTGTTCGAGGTCAACGCCATCGATCTTCCGATTTATCTCGGCGTTAGCCTTCTCCTCGCGCTCGCCGCCATTCTCGCCTGCTGGGTCCCCGCCCGGCGCGCGGCCGGCGTCGATCCCATCGTCACCCTGAGGTCGGAATAGGATTATGCTGACTGACCTCCGCTACGCTTTCCGCCAGCTTCGCAACTCCCCTGGCTTCACCGCCATCGCGATCTTCACGCTGGCGCTCGGGATCGGCGCGAACACTTCCATCTTCAGTGTGGTCAATGCCGTCCTTCTGCGGCCGCTTCCGTATCCCGATCCCGACCGGCTCATGGTGCTCACGCCAATCGGATGCGAGTCAGCCGAGCATCTCGGTTTCGTTCCAGGATTACCTCGATTACCGGCGCGATAACACGGTCTTCGAGAACCTCGCCATCGCTCGGCGCGAACCGTACAACCTGAGTGGAATCAAGGGTCGCGAACCGGAGCTGATCGTGGGCGGGCTTGTGACTGCGAATTTCTTCAAGGTGATCGGCCTAACCCGCAGATCGGGCGTGTTTTCACCGAAGAAGAAGATCGCGCCGGCGGACCGATGGTCACGGTCATCAGCGACAAACTCTGGCAGCGGGTTTTTAATCGCGACCGGACGGTGCTCGGCCGCACTCTCACTTTCGCCAGCCAGCCTTACACCGTGGTCGGCGTGATGCCGCCCCAGATGTTTTCGCCGCGGCTCGCGGATGCGTGGTTCCCGTTGATGCAGCGGGCGGCGACGCCAAACTCGGAGTGGCAATCGCGCGGCAACCACCAGGGTCTCTTCGGTTGGGGCCGATTGAAAGCGGGCGTCAGCGCTGGAGCGTGCCCAGGACGAGATGACGGCGCTCGCCGCGCGGCTCGAGCGGCAATACCCGGATAGCAACGCGAAAGTCGGCGCCAAGCTCACCCCGCTGCTCGAAAACCAGGTGGGCGAATATCGTTCCAGCCTGACGTTGCTTCTCGGCGCGGTCGGCGTCGTCCTGCTCATCGCTTGCGTGAACCTGGCCAACCTGCTCGCCGCCCGCGGCGCAGCTCGCTCGCGGGAGTTCGCCATCCGGGTCGCGATCGGCGCGACCCGCTGGCAGATCGTCAGGCAATTGCTCATCGAGAGCGTGCTCCTCGCGATCGTCGGCGGAGCGCTTGGATTTTGTTTCGCCGCCTGGGGCATTGATCTCCTCGTCGCGCTCGCCCCGCCTGATACCCTTCGTTTCAAGGAGACCCGCCTCGACGGCACGGTCCTCGCCTTCACCGCTCTGCTTTCCATCCTAACGAGCGTGCTCTTCGGTCTCTGGCCAGCGTGGCATACCTCGCGCGCCGATGCCCAGAGCGCGCTTAAAGCCGGCGCGCATGGCGCCTCCGATTCGCGGGCCGCCCGGCGCTCGCGCGAATTGCTCATCATCGGCGAGGTCGCGCTCACGCTCGTTCTCCTGAGCACGACCGCGCTCGTGCTGAAGAGTTTCATCAAGACGGTCTCGTTGCCGCTGGGTTTTGATGCTCGCGGATTATTCAGCGCGCAGATCGCGCTCCCGAGTCCGGCCTACGACGAGCCGACGCGCATCGTGAATTTCTCGAGCACGCTGCTGGAGAAGTTGCGCGCGCTCCCCGGCGTGGAAAGCGCCGCACTGGCGGTGAACCCGCCGCTCATGACCGGTTGGCAGAGCGGCTTCCTGCCACAGGGAACGCCCGAGCCGCCAAAGGGGCAGTTGCCCTCGGCGGAGCTCGCGGTCGTGCTGGGCGATTATTTTACGGTCTTGAAAACGCCGGTCTTGCGCGGACGCGCTTTTGGGCCGCAGGACACCGCGAAGTCGCAGCTGGTCATCGTCATCGATCAACTCATGGCCGACCGCTATTTTCCCGGGACGGATCCGCTCGGCAAAACCGTCCGGGTGCAAACCGAGGCGAAGGGCCCTGACCAACACACCATTATCGGTGTCGTGCCCCACCTGAAGGTCTACGGATTTGGCGAGACGAACGAACTGCCGCAGGCGTATTTCGCCCAGACCCAGGTGCCGCTTTCGCCGCTGGTCGTGCTCTTGCGCAGCGCACTGCCGAAGCATTCGCTCGAGAATTCCGTTCGCCAAATCGTCGCTTCGATCGATCCGACGCAACCGATCTTCGACATCGAAATGATGCGGGATCGGGTCGCGGAAACGTGGTCGACGCCGCGCCTCATGACCGTGCTGCTCATGGCGTTTTCTGCGCTTGCCCTGACCCTCGCCCTCATCGGCCTCTACGGAGTGATGGCTTACAACGGGCTGCGTCGCTCGCGCGAGATCGGCATTCGCCTCGCACTCGGTGCACGCCGCCACCAGATCAGCGCCATGATGCTCAGCCAGGGAATGCGACTGCTGCTCATTGGTCTGGCGATTGGTCTCGCCGCCGCCTTCGCCTTCTCCGGCTTCCTGCGCAGTCTGCTTTTCGAAGTGAGCGCGGTGGATTTTTCCACCTACTTCATTGTCAGCGTCGTCCTCTCCTGCGCCGCGGCCCTGGCCTGCTGGATTCCGGCGCGTCGCGCCGCCCGCGTCGACCCAATCGTTACCCTGAGGGCCGAATGAAAACGAACGGCTCAATCAAAGGCAGCGCGAGCTTCCAGCTTGCGCGGTTCTGCTCCTCGCCTGCTCTGCTTTCGTTTCTGCCTAACGAGTCACTGTTTCCATCCCGCAAGCTGGAAGCTTGCGCTACCTTATGACTGATCTCCGCTTCGCCTTTCGCCAGCTCTGGAAGACACCCGGCTTCACCCTCGCCGCGGTCACGGTGCTGGCCTTCGGGATTGGGGCCAACACCGCCATCTTTAGCCTCCTCGATACGCTGCTCTTCGAGCCGCCGGTTTTCACCCAGCCGCACGAGATCGTGCAGCTCTTTTCCCAGGACACGAAAGAGCCGACAAACTACCGCGGTTTTTCCTATCCGACCTACGTCGACATCCGGGCACAGAACACCGTCTTCGCCGGCGTCATGGCGCATAACCTCTCGATGGTCGGAATCGGCGAGAAGGGAAACACCCGGCGCACTTTTGCCGATATCGTCTCGGCCAATTATTTCTCCGTTCTCGGCATCCAGCCGATGCAGGGACGCGGCTTTCTCCCTAACGAAGAGAAGCCAGGGAGCAACGCGGCCGTCGCGGTCGTGAGCTACAGCTACTGGAAAAAACAGGGGCTCGACCCGGCGTTGCTCGGCTCCAGGATCACGATCAACGGCCGGCCCTTCACGATTGTCGGGATCATGCCGGAGGGATTTACCGGCACGATGCAGGTCTTCGCCCCGGAAGTGTGGGTGCCGCTCGGTGTGCACGACCAGTTGGTCAACGATTTCCAAACGGAACAGCACACGACCCTCGAAGATCGCAACGGCCATCAACTCCTCCTCATCGCGCGTCTCAAACCCGGCCTGACCGCTGCGGCCGCCGCGCCCGCGCTCAAGGCGCTGGCCGCCAACCTCGAGCGGGCCTTTCCCATTGCGCAAAAGAATCAGACCTTCATCACCGCGCCGCTCTCGCGTTTCGCCACCAGCAGCAGCCCTTCCGACGACCGCGAGGTGAAACAACTCGCGCCCCTCCTCATGGGCATGGCCGGCGTGGTCCTCCTCGTGGCCTGTCTCAATCTGGCCAACATGCTCCTCGCCCGCGGCACGGCGCGGCGGAAAGAGATCGCGATTCGTCTCGCGCTCGGGGCCAGCCGTTGGCGGATCGTTAGGCAATTGCTCAGCGAAGGGCTGACGCTCGCGCTCATCGGGAGCGTCGGCGGCCTCCTCCTTGGTCTTTGGTCGTCCGATCTGCTCGTCGCTTCCCTGCAAAGCAAGGTGCCGGTCGACATGGTTTGGAAAGGCGGGCTGAACGCATCGATTCTCATCGCCACGCTTGGCTTTTGCCTCCTCGGCACGCTTGGTTTTGCGCTCGGGCCGGCGCTCAAACTGTCCCGCTCGACCGTGGTCGGAGATCTGAAGGAACAGGCGGGCGAGGACGTCGTCAGGCGGCGCTGGAAATTTCTCCCGCGCAATCCGCTCGTCGTCATTCAGATCGCCTTCTCACTCGCCTTGCTCACGACCGCGGCGCTCTTCGTGCGCGGCGCCGGCAAAGCCGCCCGCGTCGATACCGGACTCGAGACAAGCCGGAATTTCCTCCTCGAACTCGACACCAGCCTGGCCGGTTACGATCAGACCCGCGCCCAAAATCTTTATCGCACGCTGGAAGAACGCCTCGCCGCCCTCCCGGGCGTGGAGCACGCCAGTATCTCCTCGACCGTCCCCTTCGGAATCGTTTCGTTGAGCAAAGCCGTCCAGCGCGCCGGGGTAAATCCGGCCCCGGATTCGAAGCCGGCAAGCGCGGCCGACGGTCTCGCTTTCGGTGCGCGTTGGAACAGCGTGGGCGCGGATTATTTTTCGACCGTCGGGCTGCGCCTGCTGCGTGGTCGCGCTTTCAACGCTGCCGAAACGACCCAGGGCGGCGAGGCGAAAGTCGCGATCATCGATGACGTGCTCGCGAAAAAACTCTGGCCGGAAGGCGATGCGCTCGGACAGGAAATCCAGTTTGCGGCCGAGAGCGCGCCGCGGGCCAAGGGCGACGGCGGTGGTGGCATCGGCAAACAGTCGACCGGTAGAGGCGAAGCAAAACAGCGGGTCGAGGTGGTCGGAATTGTGCCCTACACGCGGGAGAACCTGTTCGACAAAAATCCGAGCGGCGCGCTTTATCTGCCGTTTGCCGGCGGCTTCCAAAGCAACGTTTTTTTCCACCTCAGGTTTGCGCCGAATGCCGCGAGCGATCCGGTGGCGACGGCCGACCTGATTCGCAAAACGGTGCGCAGTGTCGATCCAGCCATGCCCATCCTGTCGCTGCGAACTTTTGCGCAACATCTCGAGGCCAACCTCATGCTCTGGATCATCCGCGCGGGTGCGGCTCTCTTCAGCATCTTCGGGTTGACCGCGCTCGGCCTCGCCTTCGTTGGTGTTTACGGGGTCAAAGCCTACGCGGTGGCGCGGCGGACGCGCGAGATCGGGATTCGCATGGCGCTCGGCGCGCAACGCGGGACGGTGCAATGGATGTTTCTCCGCGAAGGGCTCGCCATGTTGATCGGCGGCCTCGTTCTTGGCCTGCTGCTCGCACTCGGGGCGGGCAAAATTGTCGGGAGCATCCTTTTCCAAGTGAGCGCGCTCGATCCGCTGGCCTTCACGATCGCGCCCCTTGTTTTGGCTGTCGCGGCGTTGCTCGCCACCTGGCTGCCCACCCGCCGCGCGCTCCGCATCAGCCCGTTAGCCGCGCTCCGCACCGAATGAATTCTTTCTCATGAACGATCTTCGTTTTGCCTTTCGCCAGCTCATCAAATCGCCCGGCTTCACGACCGTCGCGGTCCTCGCTCTCGCCCTCGGGATCGGCGCAAACACCGCCATCTTCAGCGTCGTGAACGCGGTTCTCCTCCGCCCGCTCCCGTTTCCGCAAAGCGATCGAGCTCATCACGATCTGGCAGACGAATCCGGAGGTCGCCAAAATGGGATTCCCGCTCGCGCCGACCAGCGTGCCCGACTTTCAGGATTGGCGTGCGCAGGTGAAAAAGCTTTGACGCGATTTCCGACCTTCGAAGGCTGGACCGCAAACCTCACCGGCAGCAACGAGCCGGAACGGCTCGGGGGCGCGCGCGTTTCGGCCAATCTTGTTTTCGCTCCTGCGGGTGTCCGCCGATTCTGGGGCGCGGTTTGTTGCGGGCGAAGATCAGCTCGGACGAAATCAAGTCGTCGTGCTGAGCGCGGAGCTGTGGGAGCGGCGCTTTGGCGGCGAGCGCTCGATTATCGGGCGCAAACTGATCCTCGATCAGGAGCCCTACACGGTCGTCGGCGTGATGCCGCCCCAGTTTCAATTTCCCGAGCGAAACCGGGATGCCGGCTTACATGACTTTTGGCGAGCGCTGCGAAATCTGGACGCCCTTCGCACCTTCCGAGGAGCACGGGCAAAAAATCGCGGCGCACATAATCTAGCGGTCGTCGGCCGACTCAAATCCGGGCGTTAGCCTAACGACGCGCAGACGGAGATGAATACCCTCGCCGCTCGCTTCGCCCGGCAATATCCGGATTCGAACAAGGATTGGGGCGTTCGAGCTGGTATCGCTGCAAAAACAGGCGGCGGCCGGCAGCGAGCGGACCCTCAGCGTGCTGATGGCGGCGGTCGGCTGCATTCTGCTCATCGCCTGCGCCAATGTCGCAAACCTGTTGCTGGCCCGCGGGCTCGGACGGCAAAAGGAAATTGCGATCCGGCGCGCGCTCGGAGCGAGCCGCTGGCGGATCGTGCGTCAGTTGCTCACGGAAAGCGTGCTCCTCGCGCTCGTCGGTGGTTGTTAGGCGTGCTCTTGCGATCTGGGGCAGCGACCTGTTGCTTGCGATTGCGCCGACCAGTCTGCCCCGCCTGAGCGGGGTGCGGATCGACGGCGGCGTGCTGGGTTTCACTCTGCTCGTCTCGCTCGTGACCGGCGTTGCTCTTCGGCCTCGCACCTGCCCTGCAATCGTCGCGCCTCGGTTTGAGCGAGAAACTCAAGGAAGGCGATCGTGGTTCGACTGCCGGTCACGCCCGCCTCCGTAATGGCCTGATCGTCTCCGAGGTCGCACTCGCCCTCATGCTCCTGATCGCAGCCGGTCTTCTGATCGAGAGTTTCGCCCGGCTGGCGCAGGTGCGGCCGGGATTCAATCCCGAGAACGTCCTCACCTTCAACATCGCGCTGCCCGACAATCCCTATCACGATCGCGCCAAGGCCAGCGCCTTTTTACGATCAGGTCGTTAGGCGAATCGAGAATCTGCCAGGCGTAAAAGCGGCCGCGGCGAGCAACGCCCTGCCCCTGAGTGGCGAGGAGGAAGTGGATGGATTCCAGATCGAAGGCCGCCCCAAACCCGCGCCCGGGCCAAATTCCAAACCGCCAATTTCCGCTGGGTAACGCCGGATTATTTTCAGGTTCTGCAAATTCCGCTCCAGCGCGGCCGGGGGTTCAAGCGAGCGGGACGATGCCGATGCACCTGCGGTCGCGATCATCGATGAGACGATGGCGCGCCTTTGTTTCCCCGGGGTGAATCCGATCGGTCAGCGTTTCAAAGGCTTCGGATGAGGACAAGAAATCGCGCCCGCGCGAGATCGTCGGGATCGTCGGGGACGTGCGGCACACCTCGCTCGAGGCGAAGCCCCCGCCGCACCTTTACCTGCCTCAAGCGCAGGAGGGGGCAGGGCGCGATGGCCATCGCCGTGCGCAGCGTCGGCACGCAACCGAGCGCGCTCCTGCAAATGGTCCGGCGCGAGGTCGCGGCCGTCGATCCCAACGTGCCGATCGCCAACATCCGCACGATGGAGCAGATGGTCGCCTCCTCCGTCGCGCCCTGGCGCTTCACCATGGCGCTGCTGAGCGCCTTTGCCGGAGTGGCGCTTCTTGCTCGCCAGCGTCGGAATCTACGGCGTGCTCGCCTATTCGGTTAATCAGCGCCGGCGCGAGATCGGCATCCGGATGTCGTTAGGCGCGCAACGCCGCGACGTCCTCCAGCTTTTTCTCAGCCAGGGGATGGCGGTGACGTTGCTCGGCATCGTCATCGGGCTGGGCGGCGCCTGGGCCGTCACCCGCATCATGCGCAGCCTGCTCTTTTCCGTTAGTCCGACCGAGCCGCTTGTCTTTCTCGCCGTGCCGCTGGTTTTCGCGGCGGTCGCGCTTCTGGCCAGTTTCGTTCCCGGCGCGTAAAGCCGCGCGGGTCAACCCGGTGATCGCCTTGCGCCATGAGTGATATAGCCGTCCACGGCTGTCCCGTCGCGCGGGCGTCTCGCCTGCACAACCCAATCCGCGGGCCGGGAGGCCCGCCCTACTGTCAGGCGAGACGCCTGAGTTACAATGACTGACCTTCGCTACGCCATCCGGATGCTGATCAAGTCCCCCGCTTTCAGCATCATCGCCATCGTCGCCCTCGCCCTCGGGATCGGGGCCAACACCGCCATCTTCAGCGTGGTCGAAGCCGTGCTCCTCCGCCCGCTGCCCTATCCGGATTCGGACAAGCTCGTTTTACTACGGGAGCGGATGCAGCTTTTCGAGTCGGGCTCGGTGGCTTATCCGAACTATCTCGACTGGCGCGCCATGCAGCGCAGCTTCACCGATCTCGCGCTTTACCGGTCCGAGTCGATGAACCTTTCGAGCCGGGGTGAAGAATCGGCGCCGGAGCGAATCCGGGCGGGGGTCATGACCTGGAACATGATGCGGATCGTCGGCCTGAAGCCAATCCTGGGGCGCGATTTCACGGAGGCGGAGGACGTGGCGGGCGGGCCGAAGGTCGCGCTCATCAGCGAGGGACTGTGGAAACGCCGTTTCGGCAAATCGCCCAAGGTGCTCGGCCAGCAACTGACGGTCGACGCCGTGCCGCGAATGATCGTGGGCGTTTTGCCGGACAAAATGCGGGTGATGCGCGCGACGGAAGTTTACCTTCCGTTAGGCGATCTGCGGGCCGAGAAGAACGTGCTGCAGCGCGACAATCATCCCGGCTTTTCGTCGTTAGGCCGGCTCAAGCCGGGTGTCTCGCTGAAACAGGCCCGGGCCGATCTCGATCTCATCGCGCGCGAACTGACCCGAAAATACCCGGCGACGAACACCGGGCGGAGCGTGAATGCGCAGACCCTGCTCGAGGCCGGGGTGGGCGATTATCGCGGGAGTCTCAGCCTCCTCCTGATCGCGGTCGCCTGCGTCCTGCTCATCGCCTGCGCCAACGTCGCCAACCTGCAACTGGCCCGCGCTCTTGCGCGCGGGAAAGAACTGGCCGTGCGCACCGCCATGGGCGCGAGCCGCTGGCGGCTGATGCGGCTCCTCCTCGTGGAAAGTGCCCTCCTCGGTTTGGTCGGCGGCGCGGTCGGACTGCTCATTGCGACCTGGAGCCTTGAGGCCATCCATGTTCTCAGTCCACCGCGCGCACTCCGTTTCCAGGAGACGCGGATCGATCTGGTGACGCTCGCTTTTACGACGGCGATCGCGCTCCTCTGCGGAATCGTGGTCGGTGTCTGGCCGGCCTGGCGCGTCTCGCGGCTCGTTTCGCTGAGCGGCGTTTTGCATGAAACGGGCACACGCAGCGGCAGCGACAGCGCCGGTCGGCAGCGCGCGCGTGGCGTGCTCGTGGTCACGCAGGTCGCCCTCGCGCTCGTTCTCCTGGCCGGCGCCGGCCTGACCCTGAAGAGCTTTTGGAATTCGCAGAACGCCGCCCTCGGTTTCGATCCGGACGATATCCTGACGATGACGTTATCGCTCCCGCGGGCGCGATTCGATTCGGACGAAAAAGTGACGAATTTTAACGCCCAACTGATTGAGCGGATCGAGGCGCTCCCGGGCGTGGCCGCGGCAGCGGTGGGCGCAAACGTGCCCTTCGACGGCACCGAGTGGGACAGCTCCTTTCACATCACCGGCACCCCGCCGGCTCAGCCCGGGAAAGAGCCTTCCGCGGAAGTGAACGTGATTTCGCCGGATTACTTCAAGGTGATGAAAATGCCGGTCCTGCGCGGACGCGCCTTCGGTCCGGAGGAAAGGCTGAAAGAGCCGCGCTCGCTCATCATCGACGACAGTTTTGCCGCTCGCTATTTCCCAAATCAAAACCCGATCGGCCAACATCTCGACGACAACCAGACGAACGACCCCCATCCCCCGCCGCTGACCATCATCGGTGTTGTGCCGCGGGTCCGCTCGGATGTGCCGGGCGACGAGTTCGACCGGCAGCATCTGCCGCAAATGTATTTTTGCAGCACCCAATTCGCCCAATATGAAAACAGCCTGCTCGTCAGGGTAAAAAGCGGCGACCCGAGCCTGCTCGCGAATGCGGTCGTGCGCGAGGTGCAAAACATCGATCCGGACCAGCCAGTGGCCGACATCTCGACCATGGCGAAGAACATTTCGGAGAGCCTGGCGACCCGTCGCCTAACGATGACTCTGCTCGGCTCCTTCGCCGCCCTCGCCCTCATCCTGGCCAGCGTCGGGCTCTATGGCGTGATGGCCCTGAGCGTGACGCAGCGGACGCGGGAGTTTGGCATCCGGCTCGCCCTCGGCGCGCCGCGTCGGGATGTTTTCCGGCTCGCGCTCGGGCGCGGATTGGTCCTCGTCGGGATTGGGCTCGCCCTCGGTTTGTTAGGCGCGCTCGGCGCGGGACGCGCCCTGGCGAGTCTGCTCTACAACGTCGGGAGTCTGGATCCATGGGCGCTGCTCACCGCGATCGTGGCTCTGGCCCTGCGTCGCGCTTCTCGCCTGCTGGTTCCCGGCGCGGCGCGCCACCCGGGTCGATCCGATTGTTGCCCTTCGCTATGAATGACCGCTGCGCGGAATAACGAAATCCGAATGACGAATTCCGAAAGAATGACGAAATCCGAAGCCCCAACCGCGCTCCCTTCGTCCTTCGTCATTCGGATTTCGTCATTTTCTTCCATGATCACCGATCTCCGCTTCGCCAGTCGGATGCTTTTCAGATCTCCGGCCTTCACCCTTCTCGCGGTCCTGACGCTCGCTCTCGGGATCGGCGCGAACAGCGCTATTTTCACCCTGATCGACGGTCTCTTTCTCCGCAGCCTCCCTTTCGCCGAGCCGAATCGCATTGTTCGCATCTACGGCGAGGCGAAGGAGCGCGACATGCAGCAGATGCCGTTTTCCGTTCCCCGCTTCTGGCATTATCGCGACGGGCAAACCGTCTTCTCGGGTCTGGCCGCGGATAGCGGGATGGGATTCATCCTCACCGGAATGGGCGACCCGGTGCAGTTGAACGGCGGGATCGTGACCGCAAACTATTTCGACCTCCTGGGGGTGCACCCGATCCGTGGTCGGCTCTTTTTGCCTAACGAGGAGGAAAACGCCGATGTCGCAGTGGTGAGCGAACATTTTTGGCGGAACCGGCTCGCTTCCGATCCGCAGGTCGTTGGCCGCAGTCTCACTCTCAACGGCGTCCCGACCACCATCGTCGGGGTGATCCCGACCATGCCGCTCGCCTGGTTCGGTCCCGATTGTGAAGTCTGGACGACAAAGCCCTTTCAACTCCCGGGAATGACGCGCGCGCTCCTCATGCGCGGGGTCGGTTATCTGCGCGTCATCGGCCGCCTCAAGCCGGGTGTGACTAACGAGGAGGGGCGCGCCGAGCTCGCCGTCGTGCAGAAGAGCTACGCGGCGCAGTATCCGGGGATCTTCGATGGGAGCTGGGCACCGGCCCTGGTGGGCGCAGCGGAAGATGTAACTGGAAACCTCCGACCGGCCTTTCTCACGTTGCTCGCGGCGGTCGCCGCCGTCCTGCTCATCGCCTGCAGCAATGTGGCCAACCTCCTTCTCGTCCGTTTCACGGCGCGCCGGCGCGAGATCGCGCTCCGGGCCGCGCTCGGCGCTTCGCGCGGCGGGCTGGTCCGTCTCTTCATTTTCGAAAGCACAATCCTGAGCCTGGTCGCGGGAGCCATCGGGCTGCTTCTTGCTTCCTGGATGATTGCGGCTGCTCCGAAGTTAGCCGGCAACAACGTCCCCCTGGAACCGAATCTCTCTCTGCATTGGCCGGTCTTCCTTTTCACTCTGGCTCTGTCGTTAGGCACAGGACTCGCCATGGGTTTGTATCCGGCCTGGCAAAGCTCGCGCACCGAACTGGCGACGGCCCTGAAAGACGGAGGCCGCGCCATGAGCGGGAGCCGCGGCCAGCAACGGGTGCGGCGTGGATTGGTCGCGGCCCAGGTCGCGCTGTCGGTCCTCTTGCTCGCGGGCGCGGCGCTTTTGCTCGCGAGCTTCAACCGATTGCGTCACGAGAAAATCGGTTTTCGTCCGGAAGGAATCTGGGTCGGAGGAATTGGCCTGCCCGCGGCCCACTACGGTGACGATCGATCGCAGGCGCGATTCGTCGAGCGGTTGCGGAGCGAACTCCAAGGCATGCCGGGCGTCGAGTCGGCGGCGATCACGGACCTGGTTCCGTTGAGCGGTGGTGTTTCGCACACCCCCTATGCGCGGCCGGACACGGCGCCTCCGCCATTGGCGCAACGCCCGATTGCCGTGACCCACGCCATCTCGGCCGGTTATCTCCGCACCTTCGGCATTCCGCTGCTCGCCGGTCGCGATCTCGCACCGACGGACGACCTCGATCATCCGCAGGTGGTTTTGATCAGTCAGTCCTCGGCTCGCGCCATTTTCCCCGGGCTTAATCCGATCGGCCGGCAAGTGCTCCTCGGAGGAAAAGACGGCGTCGGAACCCCGACCGAAATCGTGGGCGTAGTGGGCGACGTGCGCTCCGAGCGGGTGGCGAAGAAAAACGAAGTCGAATTTTATCGACCCTTTGCCCAGCGCGCGAACTCGTTTCTCACCGTGGCGTTGCGCGGCCCCGGGCGGCCGGAAATGCTCCTCGGCACGGCCCGGGCCGCGCTCGACCGGGTCGATCGCGAGCTGCCCTTCATCCAACCGCAAACGATGGAGCAGGTAATTCGCGACTCATTAGGCCAGCAACGTCTCACGATGAGTTTGCTCGGGGCTTTTGCGCTCCTCGCCCTGCTCCTCGCTCTCGTCGGCATTTACGGCGCGGTCGCCTACACGGTCGAGCAACGGACGGGCGAGATCGGACTGCGAATGGCCTTAGGCGCGCAGGCCCGGGATGTTTTGCGGCTGATCGTTTCGCAGGGGATGCAACCGGTCGTGATCGGGTTGCTTGTTGGTCTCGGGACCACGTTTGCTCTCGGCGGGCTGCTCGCTTCGCAGCTCTACCAGGTCTCCGCGCACAACCCCGCTCTGCTCGCTGGAACGACCGTCCTCCTCGGCGCGGTCGCGATGGCAGCGTGTCTCATCCCAGCCCGTCGCGCCACTCAGGTCGACCCAATGATTGCCCTTCGCTATGAGTAACATAGCCGTCTCAGCCCCACGTTTCATCAACCTGCAGGCGAGACGCCTGCGCTACCCATCAGGCGGGAGGCCTGAATTACTATGAACGATCTCCGCTTCGCTTTCCGTCAGCTTTTCAAATCTCCCGGCTTTACGATTATCGCCGTCGCGACGTTAGGCCTCGGCATCGCCGCCAGCACCGCCATCTTCAGCGTGGTCGACGCGGTTCTGCTTCATCCCCTGCCCTATCCTCACTCCGAACAGATCGTTTCCGTTTCGCAAACCGTCCGCAGCACCGGCGTCTCGAACGAGGACGCTTCGCCGGCCAACTTCCTCGATTGGCGGGCGCAGAATTCTGTCTTCTCCGCCATGGCCTGCGGGAGCGGATCGCCGCGCAATCTCTCCGGCGGCGAACAACCGGAACGCGTCCGGACCACGATGGCGTCGGCCCAGTTTTTCTCGCTCTTCGACACCCGGCCGATTCTCGGGCGCACCTTCGGCCCGGCCGACGCGAAGCCGGGCAATGCGCACGTCGTCGTGCTCAGCCATGCCTTGTGGTCGCGCCGCTATGGGGCCGACCGCGGGGTGATCGGGCGCGACCTGGTCCTCGATGGCGAGAAGTTCACCATCATCGGCGTGATGCCGGCAGCCTTCTCGCCGGATGATTACGGGGAGCTTTGGCTGCCTTCGCCCTGGGACGTGCCGGTGCATCCACTTTCGCCTAACGATAACCCGCGGGCGATGCGCGACCGGAGCTATCTCGATGCCTGGGCCCGCTTGAAACCAGGCGTGACCCTGGCGCAGGCGCAGGCCCAGATGAACACGATCGCGCAACGGCTGGAGAAACAATATCCTAACGAAGACGAGGACACGGGCATCGTGCTTGTCCCGCTGCGCGAGGAGGTCGTCGGCAGCCTGCGGCCGATGCTCCTGATGTTGTTCGGCGCGGTTTCGTTTGTCCTCCTCATCGCCTGCGCCAACGTCGCCAACCTTCTCCTCGCCCGGGCCGCGACCCGCTCGCGCGAGATCGCGATTCGGACGGCGCTGGGCGCATCACGCCTGCGTTTGATTCGGCAGTTGCTGACCGAGAGCGTGCTTCTTGCCCTCCTCGGCGGCGCGCTCGGCCTCGTCCTCGCTACCTGGGCGTTGCCGATCCTGCTCTCGCTCGCTCCGCCAGAGATCGCGGATTTTGCCGGGATCGGGCTCAATCGCCAGGTGCTCGCCTTCAGCATCCTCGTCTCGCTCGTGACCGGAACCCTCTTTGGAATCGCGCCGGCGCTCTTTGGCTCGCGCGCCAACCCGACCGAAGCATTGCGCGAAGGCGAGCGCGGTAGTTCGTTAGGCCGAAGTCCGGCCCGCTCCGCCCTGATCGCGGTTGAGATCGCCTTGTCGCTGGTCCTGCTTGTCGGGGCCGGGCTGATGATGAAAAGTTTCGTCCGGCTGACGCGGGTCGACCCCGGCTTTAACTCCGATCGCCTGCTCGTTTTCAACATCGGGCTGGCCAGATCGGCGGATGCGACGCAGCAGACCAATTTTTATCGCGAAGTGGTCGAGCGGATCAAAGCGGTGCCGGGCGTGCAATCGGTCGGCGCGGTCAGCCGGCTGCCGCTCGCCGGCGGCAATAGCTCGCGCTCCTTCAGTGTGCCGGGCGACGAGCAGAGCTACGAGGCGGACGTCCGGGTCAGCACGCCGGATTATCTCCCCACGATGGGGATTCCCCTCGTGCGCGGTCGTCAATTCACCGCCCACGACACGAGCACGTCGTTGCCGGTCGCGATCATCAATCAGGCGACGGCGGCCAGTGCTTTCAAGGGACGGAACCCGATCGGCCAATACCTGACCGACTTCGGACCGAAGGCGGAAAAGCTGCAGGTCATCGGAGTGGTTGGAAACGTGCGGCACGTCGCGCTGGAGAAGGCGGCGCGCCCGGAGATTTACGTGCCCTTCACCCAGACGCAGTGGCCCTCGATGTTTTTCGCGGTGCGGAGCGCGGTCGCGAATCCGCTCGGGCTGCTGCCCGCCGTGCAGAGCGCGGTCTGGAGCGTCGATCGCACCGTGCCACTGGCGAATGCGCGCACGATGCAGGACGTGCTCGCGAAGTCCGTTCTGCGGAGAAAATTCGCCATGCTGCTCCTCGTCGATTTTTGCCGGGCTTGCCACCTTGCTCGCGGCTATCGGACTCTACGGCGTCATCTCCTACTCCGTCGCCCAACGGACGAAGGAGATCGGAATCCGGATGGCGCTCGGCGGGCAGCGCGGCGACATGCTGCGGCTGGTCCTGCGGCAAAGTGGAATACTGGTCCTGACCGGAATGCTGGTCGGCGTCCCGGTCGCGTTCGCGGCCACGCGATTGTTAGGCACAATGCTTTACGGGGTCGGGGCGACCGATGTGGCGACGTATTTTCTCGTCCTCGCCGCTCCTCGGAGCGGCCGCCTTTTTCGCCAGCATTATCCCGGCGCTTCGCGCCACCAAAGTCGATCCGATGGTCGCACTTCGTTATGAGTGACACCGGCCATCCTGGCTGCGGCCTACATTGGTGGGGCGAGACTCAGTCGAGCCGGGTGAGGACGTCCTTCGCGCGGAGACGCGCCATCCCTGGCTCGACAGAGTCTCGCCCCACCATCGTGCCAGAACCGAACTGACCAACCACTGCTACGCCCATGTTCACTGATCTCCGCTACGCTCTTCGCCAACTGCTCAAGTCTCCCGGCTTCACCTTTGTCGCCGTCCTCACGCTCGCGCTCGGGATCGGGGCGAACAGCGCCATCTTCAGTGTGATCGATGCCGTCCTCTTGCGCTCGCTGCCTTTTCCAAATCCGGATCGCCTAACGATGGTCTGGGCGACCGCGCCGCAGCACCCGGGCAATGATCGGCAGGTGCATTCCTATCCGGATTACCTCGATCTCCGGGCGCAGAATCACACCTTCAGCGCGCTCGCGGCCTACACTTCCGCCTCCACGATCTGGGGAACGGGCGAGGACTCAGCCGATGTGCCGGGCCTCGCTGCCAGCTCGGATATTTTCGCGGTGCTGGGCACGAAGCCGCTGCTTGGTCGTGGTTTTTCGCGCGAGGATGAAAAGCCCGGCGCCGCGCGGGTCGTAGTGATCAGCTATTCCTTTTGGCAAAAGCGTTTTGCCGGCGATCCAAACATTATCGGCCGACAGATCAAGTCGGCCGACCATGTTTATACGATCACCGGTGTGATGCCGCGTGGTTGGAAGTTTCCCATTCAGCGCGACAACATCGATTACATCGCCCCGCTCCAGCCGCTCTTCTCCGGCTCGTCCATGGATTACCTCGACCGCCGTGGCGCCCACTTCCTTGCCGTAGTCGGTCGGCTGAAACCAGGCGTCGACCTGCGAAGGGCGACGGCGGATTTGCAAACCATCGCCGCGCAACTGGCGAAACAATATCCCGACACCGACGCCGGCCGGACGGAGCGCGCGGTCGATCTGCAATCCGATGTGGTCGGCGACGTGCGCCCGGCGCTCCTTGTCCTGAGCGCGGCGGTCGCGCTCGTTTTGCTCATCGCCTGCGCGAATGTGGCCAATCTCTTTCTCGCCCGCGCCGCCGGACGGGAGCGCGAGATCGCGATCCGGACAGCGCTGGGGGCGAATCGTTTTCAAATCGTCAGGCAACTTCTGGTCGAGACTCTGCTCCTCGCCCTGCTCGGGTGGCGGGGCCGGACTGTTGCTCGCCTGGTGGAGCACCGATGCATTGATCGCCTTCGGACCGGCCGATATTCCGCGGCTCGACGAGATCCGCGTCAATGGCGTGGTCGTCGCCTTCACCTTTGGGATCGCCCTTCTCACGAGTCTGATTTTCGGGTTGATCCCGGCCCTCCAGGCATCGCGCCCGGAAGTCGAGCAAGCGCTCCGGGAGACGGCGCGGGGATCGACCGGGAGCACGCGCAGCCGGCGGTTGCGCGCCGCCTTTGTCGTTTCGCAGTTTGCGTTTTCGCTCGTGCTTCTGGTCGGCGCGGGCTTGCTCATCCGCAGCTTTGCCAGCCTGAGCGCGGTGCAACCGGGCTTCGATCCCGATGGCGTGCTCACCTTCTGGCAGGCGCTGCCGAAAGCGCGCTACAAGGGGCCCGAGGAGCAGAAGCAATTCTTCGACAAGCTGCTCTCGAAATTGAAATCCCTGCCGGGAATCGAGAACGCGGGGATGGTTTCGCCCCTGCCTTTCAGCGGCGATGACACGCACCGCACCTTCACGATCGTCGGCCAGCCGGCGCCGCCCGAAGGAATGGAACCCTCCGCCTCTCGCCTAACGACTAACGGCAGCTACTTCAAGGCGATGCGCATTCCCCTGCAGAGCGGGCGCACCTTCAATGAGCGCGACCGGCAGGATTCCGCCCCGGTCCTGATGATCAACGCCGCTTTTGCCGAGAAATATTTCGCGCGACGAAAACCCGCTCGGACAACGGGTCAGCCGTCGGGTCGCGCGGCCGAGAACGTGCCGCCGCGTGAGATCGTCGGGGTGGTCGGGACCTCGAAGCATGGGAGCCTGGCAGAACCGGAAACGCCCGAATTCTATATCCCGTTTACGCAGGATCCGGACAGCTACATGGACATCGTCGTGCGCACGAGTGAGGCTCGAAGCGAGCGGCGTCGGAGGCGACCATTCGCCGCGCCGTGCACGAAATCGACTCCCAGCAATTTGTCCCGGAGATCAGGCCGCTCTCGCGCCTGATCAGCCGGACGCTTTCGCAATCGCGCTTCAACAGCGGGTCTGCTCGGCGCCTTCGCCGCCGCCGCGATGATTCTGGCCGCGGTCGGAATCTATGGCGTGATCGCCTACAACGTCGCCCAACGGACGAGGGAAATCGGAATCCGGATGGCGCTCGGCGCGCAACGGCAACAGATGCTGACCATGATCCTGCGCCAAAGCCTGACGATGGCGGCGATCGGGATCGGAGTGGGATTGCTCGGTGCGTTCGCCGCCACGCGCTTGCTGAGCGCGCTGCTTTTCGGAGTCGGCACGACCGACCTGCCGACCTACGGCGCCGTCATTCTCCTCCTCGGCGCGGCCGCCCTTCTCGCCGGTTTCGTCCCGGCGCGCCGCGCCATGAAAGTCGATCCCGTGATTGCGCTTCGCTATGAGTAGACACAGCCGTCCCGGCTGTCTCGTCGTGCAGGCGTCTCGCCTGGACGATCAACCAACCTGCGGGCCAGAGGCCCGCATTACGCGTCAGGCCAGAGGCCTAGAATTACAAATGAACGACCTTCGCTACGCCTTCCGCATGCTCCTGAAGTCGCCCGGCTTCAGCTTCATCGCCATCATCACGCTCGCGCTCGGGATCGGGGCGAACAGCGCCATCTTCAGCGTGATCGATACCGTTCTGCTCAAACCGCTGCCCTTTCCCCAGCCTAACGAACTGGTGATGCTCTGGAGCGCCCCGAACAAGGGCGCCGACCGCGAGAGTCATTCCTTCCCGGACTATGTCGATTTTCGCGAGCAGGCGAAGTCTTTGGCCGCGCTCGCGCTTTACACCCGGGCCGGCGCCGTTTTGAACAGCGGGTCGGATGGGCACGAGCTGAACGGCCTGGCGGCAACGTCGGACATTTTCCAGGTCCTGCGCGTCACCCCGTTCCTCGGCCGGGCCTACACCCGGGCGGAGGACAGTCCTGATGGGCGGGTTGTCGTTCTCACCTACGAAGCGTGGCAGCGTTACTTCAACGGCGATCGCAAGATCGTTGGGAAACAGGTGCGCCTCTCCCTGCGACTCTACACGGTCATCGGCGTGATGCCGCAGGGCTTCCGTTATCCGCTCGACGCGAAGACGGAATATCTCATGCCGATCCATCCGCTGACTGCGCCGGCCCTGAAGGAACGCGGCGCGCATTTCCTCCGGGCGGTGGGACGGTTGAAACCGGGCGTGACCGCTGCCCAGGCAAACGCCGAAGTCGCGGCCATCGCTGCGCGGCTCGAAAAACAATATCCCGACACGAACACCGACCGGAGTGCGACCGTTGTGCCGCTGCATCAGGATCTCACTGGCAACGTGCGCTCCGCGCTCCTCGTCGTCCTGGCGGCCGTTTTTTTTGTCCTGCTGATCGCGTGCGCGAATGTGGCCAATCTGCTCCTGGCTCGCGCCACCGCGCGGCAGCGCGAGATCGCGATTCGCACCGCGCTCGGCGCCAGCCGTGCTCGCGTCGTCAGGCAATTGCTGGCGGAAGGCTTTTTCCTCGCCGCTTGCGGCGCGCTCGGCGGCTTGCTGCTCGCCTGGTGGAGCGTCGATCTTCTGCGCACGTTCGGCCCGCAGGATGTGCCGCGCCTGGATGAGGTGCGGATTAATGGCGCCGTGATTCTCTTTACTCTCGGCGCGTCTTTTGTCAGCACGCTGCTCTTTGCGCTCGTGCCGGCGCTGCAGGTGACGCGCCCGAATGTGAGCGCGTCGTTGCAGGAAGGAAATCGGGCCGGAGCCGGGCCCGAATCCCATCGTTTGCGCGGAACGTTGGTCGTGACGCAGGTGGCCTTGTCGCTCCTGCTCCTGGCGGGGGCCGGCTTGTTGATCAAGAGCTTCGCCAATTTACGCGCCACCAATCCAGGGTTTGATCCGACCCGGGTGATGACCGCCGAGCTGATCCTGCCGGGAGCGAAGTACCTCGAAGCCGGAACTGCAGCGCCAATATTTCGAGCGCTTCCTGCCGCGGTTGGCGGCGTTGCCGGGGGTGGAATCCGTCGGCGGCGCCTCGCCCCTGCCGTTTTCCGGAAGCGATAGCGCGCTCACTTTCTGGATCGCCGGTCGTCCGGATCCCGGACCGGGCAATCATCCCGATGCCTCAAACATGAGAGTCCTGGGCGATTACTTTCGCGCGATGCGCATCCCGCTCCTCGCCGGACGTGTCTTCGATCGACGGGACACGCAGGACGCGCCGCCGGTCGTGATGATCAACCAAGCTTTCGTGCAGAAATTTTTCCCGAACGAAAACCCGATCGGGCAACACCTGTTGCTCGACGTCGATCCGTCGCGTCCGGCGGAGATTGTCGGGGTGGTCGGCGGTTCGCGGCACGAGTCGCTCGCCACTCCGCCGACACCAGAATACTACGTTCCGCTGGCGCAGGATCCGGACCGGGTGTGCCATCTCGTCTTTCGGACTTCGACCGCGAATTTGTCCGGCCTGGCGGCGGCGGTGCGGCGCATCATTCAGGAAATGGATCGCGATGTCTTCGTGCCGAAAGTGGTCCCGCTCGAAAGCCTGATCGGCGGCACGCTCGCGCAACCGCGTTTCAACATGATCTTGTTAGGCACTTTCGCCGCGGTCGCGTTCCTCCTCGCCGCGATCGGCATCTACGGAGTGATCGCCTACAGCGTGGCGCAACGGACGCGCGAGATCGGCATCCGGATGGCGCTCGGCGCGCAGCGTGGCGATGTGCTGCGGATGATTTTGCGCCAGAGCATGGCCATTATCGGGATCGGACTGGCGATCGGGCTTTTCGGCGCTTTCGCCCTAACGAGATGGATGGGCAGCCTGCTCTACGAGGTGGGCGCGCATGATCTTTCCATTCACGGCCTGGTGCTGATGGTGCTGGCTGGGGCCGGCTTGATCGCGAGCTACATTCCGGCCCGGCGGGCGATGGCGGTCGATCCGATGGTGGCGCTGCGCTACGAGTAATGAAAATGACGAAGCACGAATGACGAATGACGAGACCAGCGCCGCGCTTCGATTCGCATTCGTCATTCGTCATTCGTCATTCGTCATTCTCTTCATCCCCGCGGAGCGGAGAGTTTTTGGTCGAGGTTGTAGGCGGCGCTGATGAGGGCGAGATGGGTGAAGGCCTGCGGGAAATTGCCGAGATGCTCGCCGCGCGGGCCCAGTTCTTCGGCATAGAGGCCGAGGTGATTGGCGTAGCCGAGCGTCTTTTCGAAAATGAAGCGGGCCTGTTCGAGATCGCCGGCCCGGGACAGGCATTCGACGAACCAGAAGGAACACATCGAGAAGGTGCCTTCTTTTCCCGTTAGGCCGTCAGAGCTGGCCTCGCCGAGGTTGTAGCGATAGACGAGGGAATCTTCGACCAATCCCTGTTCGATCGCTTTGAGGGTCGAGATCCAGCGCGGATCGGTCGGGCCGATGAACTTGACCAGCGGCATGAGGAGACAGGAGGCATCGACCGTTTCGGAACCTTTGTGCTGGACGAAGGCCTGGAGTTTCGGCGACCAGAAGTTTTCGTAGACGTCCCGGTAAATCTCATCGCGCACCTTGTGCCAGTGATCGAGCGGCGCCGGGAAGGAGCGCTTTTGCGCGAGGCGAATCGCGCGGTCGATCGCGACCCAGCAAAGCACCCGCGAATAGGCGAATTCCTGCTTCCCGCCGCGCACTTCCCAGATGCCTTCATCGGGCCGCTGCCAGTTGTTGCAGACAAACTCGATCAGCCGCGAGAGCTGCATCCAGAAGTCGTAGGAAATGGGCTGGCCATACTTGTTGTAGAGATAGACCGAGTCCATCAGCTCGCCGTAGATGTCGAGCTGGAGCTGGCCATAGGCCCCATTTCCGATGCGAACGGGGGCAGACTTTCGATAGCCCTCGAGGTGCGGGAGCGATAGCTCGGTCAGGTCATGGCGACCATCAAGCCCGTACATGAGTTGGAGGGAGCCATCGGGATTCATCTCGTGGCAGCGCTGCTCGATCCAACTCATGAAAGCGGCCGCCTCGGCGGTGTAGCCGAGGCGCATCAGCCCGTAGAGGGTGAAGGAGGCGTCACGAATCCAGGTGAAACGGTAATCCCAGTTGCGCACGCCGCCGATCTCTTCGGGCAGACCAAAGGTCGGGCGCGGCCACGATCGCGCCCTGGCTGTGCGAGGTCAGCATCTTGAGGGTGAGAGCGGAGCGATTCACCATCTCGCGCCAACGGCCTTTGTAGGTGGAGCGGCGAATCCAGCCGCGCCAGAAGTTCATCGTCTCCTTGAAAGCATCGGCGACATAGCCCGGCCCGGCGGAGCGTGATTCGGCCCATTCGCTCGCGTCTTCGAGGATGAAGGAAGCGGTTTCTCCTGCCCGCAAGGTAAACTCGGCCCGGGCCGCCCCGTTCTCGATCCGCACCGGCACATCGCAGCGCAGCCGGACTACGGTCTTGTCGTCGCCCTTGCTCGCGAAAATCACTTCGCCAGCGCGCTGCTCCACGGAATGGCCGGCCCGCCCGTAGTCGAAGGCCGGCGCGCACAGCATCTGGAAGGGCACTTCGCCCCGCACGGTCTTGGCCCGCCTAACGATCTGGTGGGCATGTCCCTTTTCCTCGACCGGCATGAAGTCGGAGACTTCGGCCACGCCCTCATCCTCGAGGAAGCGGGTGAGAAGCATGTTCGTATCCGGCAGGTAGAGCTGCTTGTGGCGCGCTTCGTTAAAGGTCGGAGCGATCTTGAAGCGGCCGCCTTTCTCGTCGTCGAGCAGAGCGGCGAAGATGGAGGGAGAATCGAAATGCGGAAAGCACATGAAATCGATCGATCCATCCATTCCGACGAGGGCCACCGTGTGCAGGTCGCCGACGACGCCGTAGTTCTCGATTGGTTGGTAGCTCATAATGCGGGTGCCCTTCGGCTTGGATCATCTTCGCCAGGAAATGAGGTGAGCCACAAGCCCGAAGAAAGGATCGGCCTTTGTGGATGAGCGATTTTGCTCCTGCAAGTTCCGACCAACCGATAGATTGGCCGCGCCTTTATGAAATGGACTGCCATTCTTGCCCTTTCCTTTTTCCTCGCATGCAGGATCGATGCCCAGCCGGCCGGAAGCTCTCCTGACAGCCGCCTGCAAAAGCTCTCCGCTGACTTTTGGACCTGGCGCGCTCGCTCCGCGCCCTTCACCGGCGACGATGTGAATCGCATGGAGCGACCCGGCGGAATGCGCGACTGGTCGGCCGCCGCGATCGCGAAACAACGGGCTGACCTCGGCGAGTTCGAAAAGCGCTGGAAAGAGATCGACGCGAGCCAATGGCCGATCCCGCAGCAGGTTGATTATCGGCTGATCGGCTCCGCTCTGGCCCGGGTGCATTGGGAGCTGGAGGTCAATCCGCGCTGGAAACGCGATCCGAATTTTTACCTCGCACAGACCCTGACCGCATTAGCCGAAGCGCTCACTATCCCGGCGCCTTACGACGAGGCGCACAGCCGCGAGATTCTGACCCGGATTGAAAACATTCCGTCCATCCTGCAACAGGCGACGGAGAACCTGGAGAAACCGCCGGCGCCATTCACGACGGTGGCAATTCAGGAACTGGATGGCGTGCGCGACCACCTGACCCAGATGGCGAAGGCCCTGACCGGATCGACCACTCTGACCGAGGACGAACTGACCAGCGCAGTCGGCCGCGCGGCGGATGCACTCGAAAAATTCCGCGCGCATCTCCAGCAGATCCTGCCGTCGTTGCCTAACGAAACCGCACTAGGGCGCGAGGCTTATTTGTTTTTTCTCAAGAACGTCGCGCTCAATCCGTATGCGCCCGAGGAACTGCTCGCGATGGGCCGACAGGAATGGAATCGCGCGGTCGCCTTCGAAACCTACGAGAAGAACCGGAACAAGAATGTTCCGCCGCTCAAGATCGCGGCGAACATGGAGAGCTGGATCGCAGACAACGCGACGAAGGAAGCGCAAGTCCGCAAATTTCTCGTGGAAAGAGAAATTCTTACCGTACCCGATTGGCTGCAGCATTACACCCTGCGGCCAATCCCCGCTTACCTGCGCGGGCTTGGCTTTACCGAGGAGGACGACTTCACCTCACCCGAGCGCCTGAACGAGAATTGCATTCGTTATGTCGATTCACCCTCGCCGAAGCTCGGTTATTTCATGCACGCCACGGCGCAGGACCCACGGCCGCTCATCGTGCACGAGGGAATTCCCGGGCATTATTTCCAGCTCTGTCTTTCCTGGAAACACGAGGACCCGATCCGGCGGCATTATTACGACTCGGGCGCGAACGAAGGGATCGGTTTCTACGCGGAGGAGATGATGTTGCAGGCCGGCCTTTTCGACGACAGCCCGCATACGCGGGAGATCATCTACAACTTCATGCGACTGCGCGCGCTTCGGGTGGAGGTGGATGTCAAACTCGCGCTCGGCCAGTTCACCCTCGAGCAGGCGGCGAAGTATCTCGAAGAAAAGGTGCCGATGGATCCCGAGACTGCGGGCCAGGAAGCAATCGCGTTTTCCACCGGACCAGGCCAGGCCCTCACCTACCAGATCGGCAAACTCCAGATCACGAAAATGCTGGCGGAAGCGCGGATCGAGCGGGGAGAAAAATTCAACCTGCGCGCCTTCCACGATTTCGTCTGGAAAAACGGGAATGTGCCGATCTCGCTCCAGCGCTGGGAGTATCTCGGGAAAGACGACGACGTGCCGAAATAGATTGCGCGGTGCGAGTAAACGCCGGGTAGCGCACGCATTCTCGCGTGCTGGTCGCGGTGTTCCACCGCGACGGACTTTTTCAGTCCGTGGCGAAATCAGGAAAACACTCCGCGAAAGAGCGAATCGAACAAAAGTTCGCGACGGTGGAACACCGTCGCCAGCACGCAGAATGCGTGCGCTACCCGGAACAGGGTCGCGAGACCGAACGCCAACGTCAGTGCTTCGTCTCGCCGCCGCCCGTCGGGTTCGCGGCGATGACATCGCCCTCCGCCAGCCGGCGCTGGAACATTTCCAGGGCGAGCGCGTAGCCCTGCTGGGCGAGCACCGGGTTGTAGCGCGGGCCTTCGTCGCGCAGAAATGCGTGGGCGGCGTTGAACTCGTGCCATTGAAAAAACGTGCCGGCCGCTTCGAGCGCGGCATGGATCTTCAAGCGGCCTTCGAGCGGGACGTGCGGATCCTGCCGGCCCCAGACCATAAGCATTTCGCCGGTGATCTCGGGAATGCGATCGAGCGTGTTGTCATTCATCCCCGCGCCGAGACCGCGCTTGTGGATGTCGGTGGCGTAGAAGCAGGCCGCAGCCAGCACGCCGGGATTCATGGCGGCGCGGAAGGCGAGATGGCCACCGATGCAAATGCCCATGACGCCGAGCCGGCCGGTCGAAACAGGATGTTCGCTCAGATATTTCAAGACGGCCCGCGCGTCGGCATCGTAGGCCTCGAGCGGTTTGGTCGTCTTGAGGGCGTTACCGCGCTCCGCTCCCGCATTGTCGTAGGCGAGGACGGTGCCGGCAGATTCGTATTCGTGGTAAATCTCCGGCACGGCGACGAGGAACCCATGGCCGGCGAGCAGCGCCGCCGTCCGCCGGATCGGGTCGGTGACCTGAAAGATTTCCGAGAAAAGGAGGAGACCCGGGTAGCGCCCTTCGGCGGCGGGGCGCAAGACGTGGGTGCGCATCGGGCCGGTGGGCGTGGGAAGATCGATGAATTCGTGGTCGGTAATAGTCATGGTCGGATTTTCAGGCTGGAGCCGGGCCGCGTTTCTCGGCCAGGCGCGCAAGAAGCCAGCAGAGATCGGAGAGGCGGTTCAGGTAACGAAGGATTTCGGCGATCGAATGCTGGGCGCTGTCGAGCGCGGCGACCCGGCGCTCGGCCCGACGGCAAACCGTTCGCGCGACGTCGAGCGCGGCGGCCAGCGGCGTGTTGCCGGGCGTGGCCCAGCCTTTGCCGTAGAGCGTTTTGTCTTTCTCCAGCTCGTCGATCGCGCTCGTCAGGCGATCGACCATCGCCGCCGTCGTTAGGCTAAAGCCATCTTTTTCATAACGCGCCAGGTCTTCCGGCGCGGTCGCCAGTTCGCCCATCACAGTCACGAGCTCTTTCTGGATGGAGAGAATCTGTTCCGCGACTAACGACGCGCCCGTCGTCGCACGCACCACTCCGAGGGCGGAGTTCAACTCATCGACGCAGCCATAAGCCTCGACCCGCGCGTCCGTCTTCGGCACGCGCCGGCCATACATGAGGGAGGTCTCGCCGGCGTCGCCGGTTTTGGTTGCGATCGACATCTGGAAATAGTGAGAGCCGCACTCGCGTGCGGCTCTCATCTTTACTGCATTGGATTCGAGTTTAGCCAAGCGCCGGTTGCGGTTCCGGCTCTTCCATGAGCGGCGCGCCGACCTGCTCGCCGAGCTCGACGAGCTTGATCTCGCGCACCGCCGGGAAGCCGGTGCCGGCCGGGATGAGGTGACCCATGATCACGTTTTCCTTGAAGCCGCGCAGGCGATCGACTTTGCCCAGCGTTGCCGCCTCGGTCAGGACGCGGGTCGTGTCCTGGAAGGAAGCCGCGGAGATGAAGCTGTCGGTTTCGAGCGATGCCTTGGTGATGCCGAGCAGGACCGGAGTCGCTTCCGCCGGCTTGCCGCCCTGGCTGACGACGGCCGCGTTTTCCTTCTCGAAATCGAGCTTGTCGATCTGGTCGCCCCAGAGGAGCGAAGTGTCGCCCGGGTCGGTGATCTTCACCTTGCGGAGCATTTGCCTGACGATGATCTCGATGTGCTTGTCGTTGATCTCGACGCCCTGGAGGCGGTAGACCTCCTGCACTTCGTTGACGAGGTGCTCCTGCAAATCCTGCGGTCCGCAAACCTCGAGAATTTCGTGCGGGACGACCGGACCTTCGGTGAGCTGCGAGCCCTTCTTCACGAAGTCGCCCTTGAAGACGATCATGTGCTTGTTCATCGGGATGAGGTGCTCTTCTTCGGCGCCGGTCTCGGTGTCCTTCAGAATGAGCTTCCGCTTGCCCCGGACGGTGCCGCCGATTTCGACAATGCCGTCGATCTTGGCGATCTCGGCGGCGTCTTTCGGACGGCGCGCCTCGAACAATTCCGCGACACGCGGCAGACCGCCGGTGATGTCCTTCGTCTTGGCGACTTTTCGCGGCGTCTTGGCGAGGAGAGCGCCGGCGCGAATTTTGTGGTTCGCTTCGACAATGACGTGTGCGCCGGCCGGGATCGAGTAGCTCGCGGCCACTTCGCCGTCGTCGCCCACGATCACGATCTGCGGGTGCAGATCTTCCTTGTGCTCGATGATGACCGTGCCCATGAGGCCAGTCGCCTCGTCGACTTCGCGTTTGATCGTGACGCCCGCGATCATGTCGCGGAATTCGATCTTGCCGCTTTTATCGGTCAGAATCGGGACGTTGTAGGGATCCCATTGCACGAAGGTTTCGCCCTTCTTCACCTTGCCGCCGTCGGCGACGGAGATGACCGAACCGATGACGATGTTGTAGCGCTCGATCTCGCGGCCTTCCTCGTTATGCAGACTGATCGAGCCGTTTTTGTTCAGCGCGATCCAGTTGCCGTCGAGCGATTGCACGGTGCGCAGATCGTTGAACTGCACCTGGCCGTCGTTCTTCGCCTTGATGATCGGCTGCTTGAAGGTCTGGCTCGCGGTGCCGCCGATGTGGAACGTCCGCATCGTCAACTGCGTGCCGGGTTCGCCGATCGATTGCGCGGCGATGATGCCGACCGCTTCGCCGAGTTTGACGAACTGCCCGGTGGCGAGGTTGCGCCCGTAGCAATGCGCGCAGACGCCGCGCCCGCATTCACAGGTGAGCACGGAACGGATCTTGAGACTTTCGACGCCGACTTTCTCGATCGAGGCGGCGATCTGTTCGTCGATCAGCTGATTCGCTTTCACGACTTTCTTCTTCGTCACGGGGTCGACGACCGTTTCGCAACTGACCCGGCCGACGATGCGGGTGGCGAGGTCGACGACTTCTTCGTCGCCTTCGTAAATCGAGCGGACGGTGATGCCGTTGACCGTGCCGCAATCGATTTCGTTGATGATCACGTCCTGCGACGCGTCGACCAGTTTTCTCGTCAGGTAACCGGAGTCCGCGGTCTTGAGCGCGGTATCGGCCAGACCCTTGCGGGCGCCGTGGGTCGAGATGAAATACTCGAGCACGGTCAGACCTTCGCGGAAGTTGGAGGTGATCGGCCGCTCGATGATTTCGCCCGAAGGCTTGGCCATCAAACCGCGCATGCCGGCGAGCTGTTTGACCTGCTGCCGGTTACCGCGCGCGCCGGAATCGACCATGAGGTAGACCGGGTTCAGCTCCTTGCGACCCTCGTTATGCTCGAGGGTGCGGAACATGACGTTGGAGATTTCGTCGCCGGCGTGGGTCCAGATGTCGATGATCTTGTTGTAGCGCTCGCCATCGGTGATGATGCCTTTGCGATACTGTTGCTCGACGAGCTTGATCTGCTTGTAGGCGTTCGCGAGCTGGAGCTCTTTCTCCTTCGGAATGATCATGTCCGAGATTCCGATCGAGACGCCGGCCTTGGTCGCCTCGCGGAAACCGAGTTCCTTCAGTTTGTCGAGCGTCTCGACGGTGCCGTCCTGGCCCGCGACCTGGTAGCAACGCCAGATGATGTCGCTGAGCTGTTTCTTGCCCGCGGCTTTGTTGAAAAAGCCGAGACCGTCCGGCCAGATTTCGTTGAAGATGACGCGGCCGGCGGTCGTCTCGATGACGTGCGTTTCCTTGTCACCGTAGATGGTGTCCTGGCCGAAATTCGGATTCTTGAGCCGGATGCGGTCGTGGGTTTTGACCGCGCCATCGGCCATCGCGAACTCGACTTCAGTCGCGTTCTCGAAAAGCGGGAGGCGCGTTTCGACTGCGGCACCGGCGGCGCGACGAGGATTCTGCGTCAGGTAGTAACAGCCTAAGCGTGATGTCCTGCGACGGGGTCGTGATCGGCTTGCCGCTCGAAGGCGAGAAGATGTTGTTCGGCGCGAGCATGAGCATGCGCGCTTCCATTTGCGCCTCGACTGAGAGCGGAACGTGCACGGCCATCTGGTCGCCGTCGAAGTCGGCGTTGTAAGCGGTGCAGACGAGCGGGTGAATGCGGATCGCTTCGCCTTCGATGAGGAGCGGCTCGAAAGCCTGGATCGAGAGACGATGCAGAGTCGGCGCGCGGTTGAGGAGAACCGGATGGCCCTTGGTCACCTCTTCGAGGATGTCCCAAACTTCCGGCGTCTGGCGCTCGATCATTTTCTTCGCGCTGCGCACAGTGTGGACGTAGCCGAGATCCTTGAGCCGCCGAATGATGAACGGCTCGAACAAAACGAGCGCCATCTTCTTCGGCAAACCGCACTGATTGAGCTTCAGTTCCGGACCGATGACGATGACCGAACGGCCCGAGTAATCGACGCGTTTGCCTAACAAGTTCTGACGGAAACGTCCGCCCTTGCCCTTGAGCATGTCGCTGAGCGACTTGAGCGGACGATTGCCGGCGCCGGTGACGGCGCGGCCGTGACGACCGTTGTCGAAGAGGGCGTCGACCGCTTCCTGCAACATGCGCTTTTCGTTGCGGATGATGACGTCCGGCGTCTTGAGCTGGAGGAGGTTCTTGAGCCGGTTGTTGCGGTTGATGACGCGGCGATAGAGATCGTTCAAATCCGAGGTCGCGAAGCGGCCGCCTTCGAGCGGGACGAGCGGACGCAGATCCGGCGGAATGACCGGGAGGACTTCGAGCACCATCCATTCGGGACGCGAATGCGAGGAGGCAAAGCCCTGCACGAGTTTCAAACGTTTCGCGAGTTTCTTGCGAATCTGTTTGCTCTTCGTGTTGCCCATCGCTTCCTCGAGCTCCTTGTTCAGCTTCGCGAGTTCGATTTCGCTCGAGGAGCACTTTGACCGCGTCGGCGCCCATCCCGGCCTTGAATTCTTCGCCATACTGTTCCTGTGCTTCGCGATACTCCACCTCGGTCAGGAGCTGGCATTTCGTGAGGGGCGTGTTGCCCGGATCGATCACGATGTAGTCCTCGTAATAGATGACGCGCTCGAGCTGGCGCGCGCTCATGTCGAGCATGAGGCCGAGCCGCGAAGGCATGCACTTGTAAAACCAGATGTGCGAGACCGGGACGGCGAGCTCGATGTGACCCATCCGCTCACGACGCACCCGCGCGAGCGTCACTTCAACGCCGCAACGGTCGCAGATCACGCCCTTGTGCTTGATCCGCTTGTATTTTCCGCAGGAACATTCCCAGTCGCGCGTCGGACCGAAAATGCGTTCGCAGAACAAGCCGCCTTTTTCCGGCTTGAAGGTCCGGTAGTTGATCGTCTCCGGATTCTTGACTTCGCCCTTGCTCCAGGAGCGCATCGTGTCGCTGGAAGCGACCCCGATCGCGACCTGATCGAAACCCACGGTGCGTTCTTCACCCACCAATTCCCGCCAGGAATGTTCGTTCATAATGAGAGCTTTATTTCTAAGTTTGGTAGAGTTGTTAGGCAACGTTTTCGAGAAAGCTGGGCGCCTGGCCACCGACTTTGACGTCCAGGCCTAACGACTGCATTTCCTTGATTAACACGTTGAAAGATTCCGGCGTGCCGGCTTCGAGCGAGTTGTCGCCCTTCACGATCGACTCGTAGATCCGGGTCCGCCCTTGGACGTCGTCCGACTTCACGGTCAGGAGTTCCTGCAACGTGTAAGCCGCGCCATAGGCTTCGAGCGCCCAGACCTCCATCTCGCCGAAACGCTGGCCGCCGTACTGCGCCTTGCCGCCGAGCGGCTGCTGCGTGACGAGCGAGTAAGGACCGACCGCGCGGGCGTGGATTTTGTCCGCCACGAGGTGACCGAGCTTGAGCATGTAGATGTAGCCGACCACGACTTCCTGATCGAAGGCGTCGCCGGTGCGACCGTCGAAGAGGCGGGCCTTGCCGTTTTCCTGTACCCAATGGAAACCGTCGACCTTCTTCGCCTCGTTGAGATACTCGCGGATCTTCACTTCTGCGATGCCATCGAAAACAGGCGTCGCAACTTTGAAGCCGAGCGCTTTGGCCGCCACTCCGAGGTGCGTTTCCAGCACCTGACCGACGTTCATACGACTGGGCACGCCTAACGGATTGAGACAGATCTCAACCGGCGTTCCATCGGCCAGGAATGGCATGTCTTCTTCCGGCACGATCCGGGCGACGACGCCCTTGTTGCCGTGGCGGCCCGCCATCTTGTCGCCCACGCTCAGCTTGCGCTTGCTCGCGACGAAGACTTTGACCTGCTTGATGATGCCGGGATCGATGTCGTCGCCGCTTTCGACGCGATCCATCGAGCGCTCCCGCTCCAGCTCGAGCTCGGCAAACTTGTGCTCGTACTGCGCGATGATCTCGCGGATCTTGTTCCGGATCGGGCGCGGGATCGATCTCGATGTGATCGTAGGCCATCGCCAGCTTGCGGAGGAGCGTCTTGGTGATTTTGCGGTTGGCCGGGATGATGATCTCGCCGGTCTGCGCGTTGACGACGTCGAGCGGAATTTTCTCGCCTAACAAGACGTTGGAAAGCGCGTCGGTCAGTTGTTCCGTCAGTTCGTCTTTCTTCTTGCGATTGTCTTCCGTGATCGCCTTGAGCTGGCGCTTCGTTTCCGCGGGCGTGAGTTTTTCACGAGCGGCTTCGTGGCGGGACGAGACTTTGACGTCCATCACGATGCCGTAGGTGCCCGACGGAACAGTCAGCGACGTGTCTTTCACGTCGGCCGCTTTTTCACCGAAGATGGCGCGCAGGAGACGCTCTTCCGGCGCCAGTTCCGTCTCGCTCTTCGGGGTGATTTTTCCGACGAGGATGTCGCCCGGCTTCACTTCCGCGCCGACGCGAATGACGCCGTCGGAGCCGAGGTTGCGGAGCGCTTCCTCGCTCACGTTCGGAATGTCACGGGTGATTTCTTCCGGGCCGAGCTTGGTGTCGCGGGCGCCGATTTCGAACTCGTCGATGTGAATGGAAGTGTAGATGTCTTCCTTCACGACCTTCTCCGAGATCATGATGGCGTCTTCGAAGTTGTAGCCGTTCCACGGCATGAAGGCGACGAGGACGTTGCGGCCGAGCGCGAGCTCGCCGTGGTCGGTGTTCGGGCCGTCCGCGATGACCTGGCCCTTCTTCACGTGCTGGCCTTTCTTCACGATCGGCTTCTGGTTCACGCAGGTGCCGGCGTTCGAGCGCATGAATTTGCGCAGCTCGTAAACGTGGACCCCCGCTTCGAGGTCGGTCTTGAGTTTCTTGCGGCTTTCCGGCATTTCGCCGTCTTTCGTCACGACGATCTGGTCGGCGGTGACGGAAGCGACCCGGCCGGCTTCGGTCGCGACCACGACGGCGCGGGAATCGCGGGCCACTTTGCCTTCGAGACCGGTGCCGACGAGGGGCGCTTCGGAAACGATCAGCGGCACGCCCTGGCGTTGCATGTTCGAACCCATCAGGGCGCGGTTCGCGTCATCGTGCTCGAGGAACGGGATGAGGCCGGCGGCGACGGAGACGAGCTGCTTGGGCGAAACATCCATGTAGTGGACCTTGCTCGGTTCCACTTCGAGGAAGTCGCCCCGATAACGGACAGAAACCTTCTCGCCTGTGAAATGACCTTTCGCGTCCATCGGCGCATTTGCCTGCGCGACGATGAAGTTCTCTTCGCGGTCGCCGGTCAGGTAATCGACCTGGTCGCTAACGCGGCCGTTTTCGACCTTGCGGTAGGGCGTTTCGATGAAACCGAACTCGTTGATCCGGGCGAAGGTCGACATCGAGCTGATGAGACCGATGTTCGGACCTTCCGGCGTTTCGATCGGACAAATACGACCGTAATGGGACGGATGAACGTCGCGCACTTCAAAGCCGGCGCGATCGCGGTGAGAGACCGCCGGGCCCGAGGGCGGAGAGACGACGCTTGTGCGTCAGCTCGGCGAGCGGGTTGGTCTGGTCCATGAACTGCGAGAGCTGGGAGCGACCGAAGAAATCGCGCACGACCGCGCTGAGCGCTTTCGGGTTGATCAGCTTCTGCGGCGTCATGCCGTCGATGTTCACGTCGAATAACGTCATGCGCTCTTTGACGAGGCGCTCGGTGCGGGCGAGGCCGACGCGGCACTGGTTGGCGAGCAATTCGCCGACGGTGCGGACGCGGCGGCTGCCGAGATGATCGATGTCATCGAGCGTGCCTTCGCCGCGGCGGAGATTGATGAGGTATTTGATCGCGGCGATGAAATCCTTGTCGGTCAGGATGCGCTCGCCGAGATCGACGTCGATGCCGAGCTTCTGGTTGAGCTTGTAGCGGCCGACGCGGCCGAGATCGTATTTTTTGGGATCGAAAAAGAGGCGCTTGAGGAGAGCGCGGGCGTTCGCCACCGTCGGCGGATCGCCGGGACGCAGCTTGCGGTAAATGTCCTTGAGCGCTTCCTCCTGGTCGTGCGCCGGATCTTTTTTGAGCGCTTTCACGACGGTGTCGTCGTGAGTGATGTCGATCACCTTCACTTCCTTGTGACCGAGCGCCATGATCTGGCGGACCACGGCGAGGGTGAGCGGCTCGAAAGCGCGCGCGACGGTGACTTCCCCGTCGAGGACGTCGGCGGTGAGGACCTTCATGGCGAGGCTTTCCTCGTCGAGCTTCTCGCTCAGCTTCAGGTTCTCGATGTTGTAGAAAAGCTTGATGACCTCTTCGTCCGGCCCGTAGCCGAGAGCGCGGAGGAAAGTGGTGGCGAGGAATTTCCGCCGGCGTTTGCGGCGATCGAGGTAGATGTAAAGCAGATCGCTGGTGTCGAACTGCACTTCGATCCAGGAACCGCGATCGGGAATGATCCGGAAGCTGTAGAGCACCTTGCCGTTGAGGTGGATGCTGGACTCAAAGGCGATGCCCGGGGAGCGATGGAGCTGGGAGACGACGACGCGCTCCGCGCCGTTGATGACAAACGTGCCCGACGGCGTCATGAGCGGGATCTCGCCCATGTAAACTTTTTCCTCCTTCGTCCCCTTCTCTTCCTTGAGCTGGAAAGTGACGTGGAGCGGCGCGCTGTAGGTTTGCCCTTCGCGCTGCGCCTCGAGCGCGCTCAGCTTCGGTTCGCCGATCTCGTATTGGCTGAAATCGAGAGTCGCCTTTTCGTCGTAGCTTTCGATCGGGAAAACTTCCTTGAAGACCGTTTGCAGTCCGGTGTTCTTGCGCTTGCTCGGCGGGACGTCTTTCTGCAGGAAATCGACGTAGGAATTAAGCTGAACCTCGATCAGGTTGGGCGGTTCGATCGCTTCTTTGATCTTGCCGAAATGGATACGCTCTGTTGCAGTACGGTCTGACATAACTGGTGCACCAATCTCCAATGGTTAAAAACCTGCAGCGACCCTGGATGCAGGCCGCGAGGGCGAAACTGAGGGTTACGGCTTTTTTCGGAAATAGCGGACGAAAAAAGTGGCAGCAAAACGGCAGTCTGTCAAAGCGACCTCCACCGTTTTGTTGCCAATCTTGGGATTTACCGTCGAGAGCGAGTTAAAAATACGTCGAGCAACTCCTGAGCCAGGAAAAGGGGGACATGAATATTCACGCTCTGCCGGCGAGCGCAAGGAGTTTTTGCGGGGTCGTTAAAACGATGAAGGGTTGAAGCGTTTACGCGGATCGCCGCTGCAACACTTCATCCCGTCCACGCTTCAACGCTTTGCAAAAAGCGTCCTGCGCCCGCCAGCGGACGCGAATTACTTGATTTCGACCTTGGCGCCGGCCGCTTCGACCTTCTTCTTGATCTCTTCGGCTTCTTCCTTGGTCACGCCTTCCTTCATCGTCTTGGGCGCGCCCTCGACCAGAGCCTTGGCTTCCGCCAGGCCGAGTCCAGGGACAGCGGCGCGAACTTCCTTGATCACGCCGATCTTGTTCGCGCCCATTTCCTTGAGGATGACGTCGAAAGTGGTCTTCTCTTCCGCTGCCGGAGCCGCTGCCGCGCCGCCGCCGGCCGGGGCTACCGCCACCGCTACGGGAGCCGCTGCGCTCACGCCCCATTTTTCTTCGAGTTCCTTCACCAAACCAGCAACCTCGAGAACGGTCAGCCCGCTGAGTTGCTCCACAATTGCGTTCATATCTGCCATTTTAGTTTCCTCCAATTGCCGCTCCCGAAAGCCTCCGGGAAATTACAGCCGATAGCCATCGGCTCGGACAGTGTTGTTTGTTTTGTTGCTCGTCGCGCGGTCCGCGGGACGAAATTCGTTAGTTGTTTAGGCCGCGGCCTCCGCCGGTTTGTCTTCCTTTTCGGCCTTGGCCTTCAAAAGTCGTGCGAGCGAAGCGCCCGGTTCGTTCAGGACGCGGACCAGTTTGGTCGCCGGGGCCAAGAGCAACCCGAGGAACTGCGCCAGGAGCACATCGCGCGACGGCAGGTCAGCCAGCGATTCCACCTCCGCGGTCGAGAGCACGTTCTTGTCGACCACGCCGATCTTGAGCGTGGCGATCTTGAATTCCGCCGCGAAAGCTTTCAGGACTTTCGCCACCGGCGCCACGTCCTGGTCGCCGGTCACGACCGCGGTCTGGCCGCTCAGTTGCTCGCCGATATCGGGCAGGCCGCTCGCAGCGATGGCGCGCTTGAGGAAGCTGTTCTTGACCACGTGCACTTCGGCGCCGGTCGGGGCGAGCCGGTTCCGCAGCTCGCCGAACTGGTCGACTTTCATCCGCTGGTAATCGGTCACGAGCAGGAACGGCGAGCGGTTCAGTTTTTCCGAGAGGTCCGCGACGATGTTGGCTTTTTCGGGTCTCATAAGATTAGATGCTGAGGTAAGGCGACGGATCGACGTGCAAACCGGGCGACATCGTGGCGGCGAGCGTCATCCCCTCGACGAAGCGGCCTTTGGCCGTCGCCGGACGAGCTTTGACCACCGCCTCGATGATGGCGGTCCCGTTTTCGACCAACTGGTTTTCCGCGAAAGAAAATTTCCCGACCGGCACCGCGACGTTGCCGTTCTTGTCGAGCTTGAACTCGACCCGGCCGGCCTTCACTTCACCGACGGCTTTGGCCGTGTCTTCGGTCACCGTTCCGGTTTTTGGATTCGGCATCAGGCCGCGCGGGCCGAGCACCTTGCCGAGCTTGCGCACTTCAGCCATGGCGGCGGGCGTCGCGATCGCGACATCAAAATCCTGAAAGCCTTCCTGGCATTTCTTGATCAAATCCTCGAAGCCCACGTATTCCGCGCCGGCATCCTTGGCCGCCTGGGCCGCTGCGCCCTGCGCGAAGACGAGCACGCGCACCTGTTTGCCGCTGCCGTGCGGGAGCGGGCACGTGCCACGCACCATCTGGTCGGACTGTTTCGGATCGACTCCGAGCCGGAACGACATCGTGACCGTCTGGTCGAACTTGGTCGGCGGGAGCTTTTTCAGCGTGCTGACGGCTTCGGCGAAGCTGTAAGCCTTGTTGCGGTCCACCAGCTCGGCGGCCGCGCGATAACGTTTGCTGCGATTCTTTTGCATGATGTTTTCAGTTCCAACGAGTCCTACTGGGCAGGACTCTCCTGATTTATATTGTCCAGCGTCGAATTGGATCGACGAGGGCGCGTAAACTACATGAAGCGCTGGCGATGTCAAAGCGGTTGTAGACGCTTCGCTGTGCGAAGCGCGGGGGTCATGTTGGCCGGTAATTTCGCGTTCGGTCCCACTCTTCCGCGCTTCGCACAGCGAAGCGTCTACAACCGCACCACCGTAATTTCCGGCCGGCAATTGAAGCGGATCGGAAACATGTAGGTGCCGATGCCGACGTTGACGTAGAGCGGGCCGCCTAACGATTCGTGAGCGGCCGCACTGGTAGCGACCGACTCCCCACGGGAGCACGAGCGCTCCGTAGAATGGGACGCGGCACCTGCCCGCCATGCGAGTGGCCGGCGAGGATCAAATCATAGCGGCGGCCGCCGAGGCGGTCGGCCAGCGTCGGGTAATGCAGGAGCAAAAGCCGACGCGCCGCGCGCGGCTCGTCGAGCACCCGCACCCCGCGCATCCCCATCCCGATCAATTCCAGATCGTGCCGGGGCAGGACGATGCTGCAGTCCTCCAGCCACTCGCCTCCGGTGGCGCGGAAGGCCTTCTCGTATTCCTTGAAATCGGCGTCGCTCCCGTAATCCCAATTGCCCGGGCAGCCGTAGACCGGACGCTTGATTTGGCGGATAAAGTCGAGGGCCGCGGGCGCGAAGCGGGCATCCTCGATCAGGTCGCCGGTGAAACAGACGAATTCCGGCTCGAGCGAATTAATCGTCTGCACCACCTTCGCGACATACTCGGCGTCGCCTTTGTAATGCAGATCGCTGAAGTGCACGAAACGGCAGGTCGATTCGGGATGGAGATCGAAATGCGTCACCCGCAGCCAGGTCGGCTCGGCAAAACGTCCGTCGACCCCGGCCACAACCGGCAACGCCCCCAGACCGAGCCCGAGAAATTGGCGGCGAGTGAGATGGCGCACGTTCGTTAGTCCGGGAAAGTGAGCAGGCGCATGTAGGCCTTCCCGCTATCGGTCAGGTGGGCGTTGCTGCCTCGCCCCGCGAGGTGGCGGGTGAGATCACGCAGATCCACCGGACTCGATTTCACATAGGAAAGTTCCGCGCCGCCACCACCCGGCTACTCGGCGCGATCCGCAGCGGCAATCCGGAGCGGGTAAAGGAAACTTCCCACGAGACCGGTTTTTCGTTAGGCGAGCCTTCCACCATCCAGGGATAGCGCCGGGGGAGTTGGAAGTTGGGTGAATTCGGCAGGATCACTTTGTAGAAGACTTCCTCCTTCGCGAGGAAAGCCGGGATCGTGAGGGACGAATCCTTGCGCAAAGCAAGAATGAGCCGCGGCAGATCAAGCCCGGCCAGATTGAGCCCGTTGTAGATCCCGTGGTGATTCGGTTCGCGGGGAAAAACCGCCTCGTGCCAGCTCTCGAAATGGTCGTTCAGGAAAAGGTTCAACTCGACGTGCACATGGGCGCGCGCGCGATTGATGCCGCTCCCGGTGTGCCCCATGATCGCGAGCTTCTCTCCCTGCCTCACTCGACTGCCCGGCCTCGACCGCGATCGTGCTCAGATGCGCGTAGAGACTGTAATAAGGACAGCCGCCCCAGCGATGCTCGACCACGACATAGCGGCCGTAGTTCGACGCGCCGGCCCGTTGATTCGTGTAAACGACCTTCCCGTCTGCCATCGCCCGCACTTCGTCGAGCGGCTCGCCCCGGGCGTCGCGTCGGATCGGGCGGATGTCCATCCCTTCGTGGAAACGGGTGTAGACCGTGCCGATGGACGTCTCCACCGGGTCGCGCACAAAACCGTATTGGCCGCCCTGCCACGGGTAGGAAATCACCCCGTGCAGGTTGCGTTCGATGACCTGATAAAATTCGTCGTTCCTCCCGCTGAGCAACGCCTTGTTGTCGGTCGGCAAGGCCAGATCGAGCGGCGCATCCGCCGCCCGGGCGAAAGTGGTCATGGCAAGAAAAAGCAGCGCGGCGCCGCCTGACCAACCGCTCATTTCTTCTTCCGCCCGCTGATCAATTTCCAATCCTTGTTCATCAGCTTGATGTCGGCCGCGGTCAGTCCGGAGGCGAGATAGATCTTTCCGTCCGAGACCCGCCGGTCGATCTGCAACTCCGTCAGCGGTCGCCCATTCAGGAAAACATAAAGATACGCGCCACGATGTTCCACGCTCAAGGTATCGAGCACGGTGCGGCCGTGATCATCGAGCTGGAGGAGCGCGGCGTAGCTGCCATCA
The DNA here is from genome assembly GCA_963772915.1 of uncultured Verrucomicrobiae bacterium. Taxonomy (GTDB): domain Bacteria; phylum Verrucomicrobiota; class Verrucomicrobiia; order Chthoniobacterales; family UBA10450; genus Palsa-1392. The sequence continues at coordinate 940,050 of CAVYZI010000007.1, read as the reverse complement.
GCCGCGCGATAGGGGTAGAACGATTTCACATCGCGCTCGCTCAACCAGGCGGTCTTTTCAATGAAGACGCTCGTTCCTCTGAGCGAGCGAAGCGGCTGCGCAAAGACGGAGCCGTCCCGCGCATTCGCCTCGAGATGGACACGAAAGGCGCAATGTCCCTTGCCCGCCGCGCCCTCCACCCCGAGCCCAAACATGAGCGCGGCGATGAGCAGACTCCTCATGGCGGATTGATAAAGGGTTTGACAGTTTTTGCAACGTTGGGCCTGATTTGAGCCGGATGAGACTAACGCCTGTTTTCGCCGCGCTTCTCTTGCTCGCTATGATCGCCGCTGCACCGGCCGAGGAGAAACGCGGCTGGCTCGGCCGACTCTTTCATCCTTTCGGTTCCTCGGAAAAAATCCCGGAATACAAAAACCCGAAAATCCGCGGCCTCGCCCTCACGGTCGAGCTTCCTTCCGAGCCGGTGAAGCTGGTCGAAGTGCGCCAACTCCCGGTCCACATCCTCCTCACCAACCGCGGCGACAAAGCGGTCGCAGCTAATGGCTTTTCCGACCGAGCAACGGATCGAGATTCTCCTTCACGACTCCACCGGGCAAGTTGTCACCCGTTGGTCCGACAACCGTGCCTTCGAAGAACAGCCCGGCACCCTCCTCATCAACCCGGGCGAACACGTCGAATATTCCGAGACGATTGCGACCCGCGAGCTGAGCGCGGGCAAAGTCTTCACCGTCGAAGTGACCGTGCCGGCCTATCCCGAGCTCGACGCGCAACGCAAATCGATCGCCGCGCCGTGATGTAGACGTTTCGCTGCGCGAAACGCGAGACTGATGACGAACGGAGACTCGAATTTCGCGGCAGGCGACGCCGAGGCCCCCGCTTCACACAGCGAAGCGTCCACAAGACTCTTCTCCGATTACCACTCGCATCCGCAGGGCCATCGCGTGCAACGCTACACGCCGGCGCTTTTGCAGCCCTGGGTGGAGAGTGCACGCGCCAAGGGCCTCACCGAGATCGCGTTTACCGATCACGATCGCTACCACGAAGGGGTCGACTTCGGGGAAATCGAGCGGCTGCGAGAAGCCAATCCGGACGTCAGAATCCGCGCCGGGATCGAGCTCGATAACGATCCGGTGCATTCCGCGGCGGGACGAAGGTGGGTCGAGAAACATCGGGAGAAACTCGATTTCGTGCTCGGGTCGGTGCATTTCCTCGAGCGGTCGGATCAGATGTTCGACACGGTCCCGGAGGGCGCGCGCCAATTCGAGGGTCGGGCAGTCGATGACGTCTACGCCGATTATTTTCGCCGCGTGCGCGAGATGGCGGCCAGCGGGCTGGTCGATTGCCTGGCGCACATCGATTTGATCAAGATCCACGGGCATCGCCCGAACAGCGACGTGCGCGCGCTGGCGAAGGAGACGCTGGATTTCATCGCGGCGCGTGGACTGGCGATCGAGCTGTCGACGGCTGGCTGGCGCAAGCCGGTCAACGAGCTCTATCCCTCCGATGACTTGATCGAGCTGGCCCTGGCCAAGGGCATCCCTTTCACCACCGCCTCAGATGCGCATTCGCATGTGCAGTTGGCGGAGAATTACGCGCGTCTGACGGAGAAGATGGCGGCGTTGGGATTCGCGCAGTCAACATTTTCGAGCGGCACCAGCGCACCGGCGTGACCCTGTAGACGCTTCGCTCTGCGAAGCGCGGGTCTGCGTTACCCGACCCCACGAAAGCTCTCCGAACCCGACAATTATCTTGCAATTTTCCCGGCCACCGGCCTCAATCGGCGCCAGAACCCCTCATGGTGAGAACCCATCTGCTACGACCCCGGATTGCCTGGCTTCAGTGCGCCTGGTTTATCGTTAGTCTCCTGATCGTCTCCGCTCAGGCACAGATTCCGCGCGGCGTCTTTTCGCTCAAGAGTGCGGGAGGAAATTCGCCTTCCCGGAGCCTACACAAACCCCGATGTCGCCGGGCTCAGCATTCGGCAGGACTGGGCCGAACTCGAGCCCACCGAAGGCGCCTTCACCTTCGACTACCTCCGCCAGGAAGTAAAAAAGGCGACGGAGAACAACAAGGTCGCCTTCCTCCGGATCAACACTCAGGACGCCAAACCCGCCTGGGTCACCCAGGCGGTCCAGGATGCGGGCGGCACCTTCTTCACCTTCGACGACAACGGCGAATCGAAGACGATCCCGGTTTTTTGGGACCCCACCTATCTGGCGAAAAAGAAAAACATGATCGCAGCCCTCGGAGCGGAATTCGCCGATAATCCCACCGTGAAGATCGTCTCCGTCAGTTTCGCCAACGCGGTCAGTGAAGACTGGAACGTCCCCCACGAGCTCGACGAAGTGACCGCCTGGCTCGACGCCGGCTACACGACGGAGAAACTGGTCGACGCCGGTCAGCAACTCATCGACGCGACGATGGAGGCGTTCCCGAATCAATACGTCGCTCTTGCCATCGGCGGCAATGGCCACTCCGAAGATCGCCAGAACCTCGACGCCACTGCGACCGAAGTCGCCGCCACCACCATCGCCATGACCCGAAGCAAGTGGCCGGGCCGGTTGATTGTCCAAATCAACAGCCTCTCCACTTTTAACCCGGCGCCGCCCGGAGAGGACGACACCGCCTGGAATGTTCTCTGGAACAGTCAGCCCGCTGTCGGCGCGCAGATGCTGGACAACGTCTATGGGGACGAGAGCTGCCGCGTTAACAATGGCATCTGTGACTACGATGACGGCGGCGCTGGCGTCCTCACCGAGTGCGTCGATGCGGCGGCCAGTTACGGCATTAACTATGTCGAGATCTATGAGATTGATGTCCGCAAGCTGCCGGAGGTCATCACCTATGCGCACGAAACACTGGATCCCAGCCCGACGCCCACGCCCACTCCTGCTCCCACCCCGATTCCGTTCAACCTCGACGGGCAGGCTGACGCCGCCGGCTATCTCCAGGATCCCGGCGGCATGACCCTTTACGCGGCGGTGCGCGGCGGGATGCTCTACCTCGCTACCTCCTCGCCCGGGAGCGACGGGAGCTCGCCTAACGATCACTTTATTTTTGCCACCGATGACCTGCTTCCGGCCGCGCTCGCAGCCGCGCCCTGGACGAAATCCGGGATGATCGCGAGCGACGCGGCCAAGCCGTTCCTCGCCGGCGAGAGCACGAGCACGCTTTGCGGCTGGTTCAATGGCTCGGTCTTCGCCCGCGCCCTCAAATCGGCCGGCAGCGATGGCCTGATGGAGGGAACGCTCGATCTGGCGAAGACTTTCGGCTCCGTCCCGGACACGGTCTATGTCGCGGCGGCCGCCTACGCGACCGCGGATGGTGGCATCCTCAGCGCGCAGATTCCCTTCGGCAACGGCGACGGAAATATCGATCCGGACGAATTCCTCGCGCTGCCCATCGCTGCGCTCAAAGACGAAAACGCCGATGGCGTTTACGATCGCCTCGATCCCGCGCTCGATTTTGGCATCACCGAGATTACGCGTGCCGATGGAGTCACGACCATCACCTGGACATCGGTGCCCGGCCACGAGTATCAGGCCGAAAGTTCCGATACTCTCGGCGATCCATGGACCGCGCTCAACGCGCCTCTCACTGCCGGTCCCGGCCAGTTGACCCTTTCGACAACCGATTCCACCGCTCTCCCGACACGGTTTTACCGGGTGCGACTGATGATTCCCCAATTCTAGAGCGGTTTCAAAAAACTCGTAGCTGGCACATTGCGGTTGATCCAAACGCCGCGACAGCGGCGTTTGGTCAAATCGCCCCCTTCCCTCCGGCTCGACGGAGTCTCGCCCCACCAGCGAAGCATCCGGCTACGTGATTTCTTATGGACGCTGGCCGCTTCGCCCTGCAGTCGCCAAACTTTCGCTCGTCGGCCCGCGCACGGCCAACCGACACTTCGCTCCACGCTAGGCAGTCTCGCCGCCAGCCGAACAAACGGGCCGGGAGAAAGAGCACCGCGCTCACGAGCGCGAGCAAGGCTTCGAAAGTCATCCCGAGCAAACGAAACGGCAGCGCGACCAGCCAGACAAAAGGAAAAAGGATGAGCGCGAGCAGGGCCAGCGGCCAGGAAAGAACAAGGAGAATGCACCAGCCGACAAAGAGAATCAGCGTCTTCACACCGCAAACGTTTCATTCTCCGGCCGGACGTCAACTCGACCGCCAAATGCGTCAGCCGCCTCGCGCCAGTCATCCCCGCACAAACACTTGGACGCTGAAGTAGCGAAATGTAGTTTTCGCGTCGTTAGTCTCGAAATTTATCCAATCGGCGCTTTTTCACCCGCTATGAACACCCTCTTCGATATCGATCGTTTCATGCCTCACGGCCACTGCTTCCAATGGGATCCCGGCATCCTCTGGTCGAGCGTGACCTCCGATGCCTTCATCGCCGCCGCCTACATGGTGATCCCGTTCACCCTTGTGTTCCAAATCATGCGGAAACGCGATCTCCCCTTTAACTGGATGTTCTTTTGCTTCGGCGCCTTCATCGTCGCCTGCGGCACGACCCACATCATGGATATCATCGTGATCTGGATCCCTCTCTACGGGCTGGCCGCGGTCATCAAGGCGATCACGGCTCTCGCCTCCGTCCCGACCGCGATCATTCTCTACCGCATCGCGCCCACCATCGTGAAACTGCCCAGCGTCCAGGAGATGGTGGATGAACAGGCCTTGCGCCTCCGGGCCGAGGCGGCCAATCAAGCGAAGGACCGTTTCCTCGCCATCCTCAGCCACGAACTGCGCACCCCGCTCACCCCGGTCAAGGCCGGTCTCGAAATTCTCGATCAGGAACTGCAAAACATCGGCGGCGCGCTCAACACGAGCGACGTCCAGGAGACGCTCCAGATGGTCCGGGCCAACGTGGAGATGGAACGAGTCCTGATCGATGACCTGCTCGATCTCTCCGCCATGCGCCATGGGAAGCTCCAGCTCGAGGCGCGCCCGGTGGATCTGCATCGGCTCTGCCGGGAAGCGGTCAGGTCTTTCGAGATGGAGTTTACGCGGAAGCAAATCCGCCTCGTCCTCGATCTGGGGGCGGAGCAAATATTCGTGCTGGGGGAACCGGCGCGGCTCCAGCAGATCCTGAACAACCTCCTTTCCAACGCGCTCAAACACACGCCTCAAAACGGGGAGGTCCACGTTTCGTTAGGCAAAGACCGCGAGCAGGCCAGCGTTTGGGTGCGGGACAGCGGGTCAGGGCTCGCTCCGGAGGATCTGGAGAGAATCTTCCTGCCCTTTGAACAATTGGAACGCAGAGGCGAGCTGGCGCGGGCCGGCCTTGGCCTCGGCCTCTCGATCGCGCGCGCCCTGGCTGAGGCGATGAATGGGCGGGTGACGGCCGCGAGTGAAGGTCTTGGCCGCGGCGCCACTTTCGTTCTTGAGTTGCCGCTTACTTCACAGACGGACGCCACGCCTTTGCCATCTGCGCTCCGGGGTTCACCGAACGGAGGCGACAAACCGCGTTTGCTCCTGGTGGATGATCATCCCGATACCCTCCGGACCCTGAGTAAGCTGCTTCGTCGCGCCGGATATCGGCTGGAGACGGCGGAAAATCTCGCCAAGGCGGAACCGTTGCTTTCGCAGTGCGAGGTTCTGGTGACCGACATCGATCTTCCCGATGGCGACGGCTGTGAGTTGATGCGTCGCTTCAAGGCTCGCGGCGGTCGCGCCGGCGTGGCCGTGACCGGGTTTGGCCAGCCGGAAGATATCCGCCGCTACGAAGAGGCTGGGTTTCAGCGGCATCTCATCAAACCGATCGAGTTCCAGCGGCTGCTCGAAGCGATCAGGAGTGCGGTCGCCGCAGGTTGAGCCAGGGCGCCCGACCACGCTTCGTGGGCGTGCCGTTGTCGCGGCGGTCTGTGACCCGCCGAAACCGTCGTTTGTCTTCAACGCGTCGGCAGTCTTAGACCGCCACGACAAAGTGACCGGGATCTTCGAGTCTCCTAAGAAGCAAGAGGCGTTGACGGCGGCTGCCAGAGTTCCACCCGATTTCCCTCGCAATCCATCACCCAACCGAACTTTCCAAACTCCGATTCCTCGGTCTTCGCATCCACCTCGCATCCTTCGCTGCGAAGTTGCGCGAGGAAGGAGGCGAGGTCGTCGACCCGATAGTTGACCATGAAAGGCGCTTTGCTCGGCTCGAAATAATCCGAGTCCTCGGCAAAAATGCTCCAGACCGTCGCTCCATTTTCGTTAGGGCGTTCGGGGGAATGCCATTGGAAGGAAGCTCCGCCCCAGTCCTGGACGTCGATCCCGAGATGCTTCCGATACCATTCGCGGAGCGCGTCCGCGTCCTTCGCCTTGATAAAAATTCCGCCAATGCCGGTGACTCGGTTCATTTGGTCATGTCCTTCTTTTCTCCTCTTGCCGCGCCGCTCATCTTTCGCGGCGCCGTTGTAAAGCGCCTCTCACGTTTGTCATCCCGAGCCCGCGCAGACGGCGAGGGATCTCTCCGACGGCCCTTCGGACACAAAAAGAGTGCGGTCAACAACCACCTTGGGTGAGATCCCTCAGCGCGCTGCGCCAGCTTCGGGACGACAGCCAATGACGGCGTCGCGAATTCTTCGCCCGCAAAACCAGCGCGCCGCGCGAAACCAAGGGCGCGCGTTGGAATACGCCCCGGCGCCCCGTCTACATCCCCAGCCCGCCGAGGCCGCCGAGGTTCATCCCGCCGGTGATCTTCGACATCTCGCTCCCGGCCATTTCCTTGCCTTTCGCGATCGCCTGCTGGACGCCGCTCAGGACCATGTCTTCCAAAATTTCCACGTCCTCCGGGTCGACCACTTCCTTGGCGATCTTGATCGAAATGACGTCGCCCGCGCCGTTCGCGACCACCGTCACCTTGCCGCCGCCGGTCGTGACCTCGACGGTTTTGTCCTCGAGCTCGGCCTGGGTTTTGGCCATTTGCTCCTGCATCTTCTGCGCTTGCTTCATCAATTTGTTGATATTCATCGGGTCGTTAGGTCAGGTGCTGACGGATTTGATTTCTCCTTTGAAAAGCTCCAGGGCTTCCTTGATTAGCGGGTCGTTCTTGAAGGATTCGATCGAGTCGTCTGCCTTGGGCCTGGCGGACTCGCTCTCCGGCTGAATCTCCTCCACCGGCGCGGCCGGCGGCAGATTTTCTTCGAGGCTTAGCTTCACCCTCCAATCGCTCCCGCTCACTTCTTTCAGGAGCGCTTCGAGGAAACTGCGGTTCGCCGGACGCGCGAGGGATTCCATGACGGTTTTTTGGTCGGGCGGAAAGCCGAGCCGAACGCTGCTGCCCTCGGCGCCGAGCAATTGCGCGGAGTCGATCCAGGTCTTGATCAGCGGCCGGCGGACGTAAGCGAGCTGCACCACCTTCGGCCAAACGGCGTCGATCTCAGAAGCGTGGGAGGCGCCTTTGAGCGGCGACGGCGCGGCGGTCGGCGCGGAGGCCAGCGGCCGCAGGTTTTGGCACCGTTTTCTTCTCCGACGCGCGGGCGGCAGGTTTGGGATTCGAAGGGGCGGAAGAGACTGAAGGGACCGAAGCGCCGCCACCGCGTAGCGCGGTGAGGTTATCGATCACCTCGCTGAGCGTGACCTGCCCGAGAGTCTGGATCGCTTTGATGACCGCCACTTCGAAATGCAGCTTCTTGTTCGGCGCCCATTTCATTCGACCTTCGGCGGCGGCGAATTGCTCGATCAACTCGAGGAGGCGGTCAGTTTCGAGCAAAGCCGCTTCTTCACCTAAGGTTGATTGCAGCTCGGGCGCGGTCTCGTCGGCCAGCGCGTCCGGCTTCACTTTGTAGACGAGCAGGTCGCGGAGGTGCGCGATCAGGTCGCTCATCAGCTTCATCATCTCCTTGCCGGCGGCAGCCTGCTCGTCGAGCAGGCCGAGGGCAGCGGAGGTTTCGCCCCGGAGAATTTTGGTGGTGAAATCCGCCACCGTTTGCTCGCTCGTGAAACCAAAGACATTCAGCACATCGCTTTCCGCGATCGTCTCGCCGCAAAAAGCAACCAACTGGTCGAGCATCGACTCGGCGTCGCGCAGACCACCATCAGCGCCGCGCGCGACGGCGTGGGCGGCGGCCGGCTCGAGCGTGATCTTTTCTTTCCCGGCAATGAATTGCAGATGCTGCGCGATCAAATTGGCCGGGATGCGATGGAGATCGAACCGCTGGCAGCGGCTCAGGATGGTCGCGAGCACCTTCTGCGGCTCGGTCGTGGCGAAGATGAATTTTACATGCTCGGGCGGTTCTTCGAGCGTCTTGAGGAGGGCGTTGAAGGCCTGCGAAGTGAGCATGTGCACTTCGTCGATGATGTAAATCTTGTAGCGGCTCTTGGCCGGCGCATAACGCACGTTGTCGCGCAGCTCGCGCACTTGCTCGACGCCGTTGTTGCTCGCCCCGTCGATCTCCAGCACGTCGAGGCTGTTGCCGGCCGCGATTTCCTTGCAGTTGTCGCACACTCCACAGGGCGTCGTGGTCGGCCCTTGAACGCAATTGAGCGCCTTGGCCAAAATGCGCGCAGTCGAGGTTTTGCCGATCCCGCGCGGCCCGACAAAAAGGTAGGCGTGCGCGAGCCGATTCTGTTCGACCGCATTCCTGAGGGTGCGAGTGACATGCTCCTGCCCGACCAGGTCGTCGAACGTTTGCGGTCGATATTTTCTCGCAAAGACCTGGTAACTCACGCGCCCAATCTAGTGCGGTCGAGTTGACGCGAAAACAGAAATTCGGGGAAATGCAGTCAGGATTGACCGGCTTTTCTGGATTCCCGGGATGGCCACGGCGGCAGCCTCTTCCAATCCTGCAAAATCCTGTTAATCCTGTCCGAACATGATCCAAAGAATCCTTACGGTCAGCGCGCTTGCCCTCGCGTCGTCCTCACTCCTGCTCGCCCGCGAACCGCAGACCGCGCCGCCCCAAACCCCGGCCGTCCGGGCTCGTGCACTCGGCATTCCTTTTGACGGAACGCCGGGGAAGCTGAATGCGATCACCGACGTGGCGGGAGTCGAAGTTGGATTCACGACTTTGATCCGCGGCGAAGGCAAACTCGAAGTCGGCAAAGGCCCCGTGCGAACCGGGGTGACGGCGATCATCCCGCGCGGTCACGCTTCGCTCAACGATCCGGTCTACGCCGGCACCTTTAGCCTCAACGGCAACGGCGAAATGACCGGCACCGCCTGGGTGGAGGAAAGCGGATTTCTGGAGGGGCCGGTCATGATCACCAACACCCATAGCGTCGGCGTGGTGCGGGATGCGGTCATCGCCTGGCGCCTCGCGCACGGCGCGGCGGACAAGACCGGCTACTGGTGGAGCCTGCCGGTTGTGGCCGAGACCTGGGATGGCTGGCTGAACGACATCAACGGCTTTCATGTGAAGCCGGAAGATGTCGCGCACGCGCTCGACACCGCGCAAGGCGGCCCGGTGGCCGAAGGCAGCGTCGGCGGCGGCACCGGGATGATCTGCTACGAATTCAAAGGCGGCACCGGCACGGCTTCACGCGTTGTAGCCGGGATCGCTGATCCCGGAAAGCACCTACACGATCGGCGCGCTCGTCCAGGCCAATTGCGGCCGCCGCCCGCAACTCACGATCGCCGGCGTCCCCGTCGGCAAGGAAATTCCCGGTTTCGTTTACCCCAAAGACACGGGCTCGATCATCATCGTGGTCGCGACCGACGCGCCGCTCCTGCCCGGGCAATTGAAGCGCCTCGCGCGCCGCGCCAGCCTCGGCCTCGCCCGCACTGGTGCGACTTCCGGCAACGGCTCCGGCGATCTCTTCCTTGCCTTCTCGACCGCCAATCCCGGCGCGAACGATCCGGAAAAACCAACCGTCACCGTGCAAAGCGTGCCTAACGACCGGCTCGATCCCGCTCTTCGAAGCGACCGTTCAGGCGGTCGAAGAAGCGATCGTCAACGCCCTCGTCGATAACCACGACATGACTGGTCGCGACGGACATGAAGTGCCCGCTCTGCCCCACGATCGGCTCCGCGCGCTTTTGCAAAAATACAATCGCCTCGGCGGCACCCCGTAAGTCGCCGGCCATCGTCGGCCGCTTTTTGTTTTCACCCGAGCGAAGGTTGCGGCATCTTCTCCGCATGCGTCCTCCTCCGAACGCGCTTCTGATCGCTCTCGGCCTCCTCGGGCTTGGCTTGATCGGTTTCCTTCTTTGGCAGGGCGAAGGTCCGTCGCGCCTGCCGATCGCGCGCCATCCTTCTTCGCCGCCGCCGGAGGAAAAATTGCTGAAAACCACCGAGGCGGAGAAAGCGGAGGAAGACAAGGTCGTTCTCGGTGATGTCGAAGCCGTTCCTTTCCAGGAACTCTACGGCGTGCTCTCCCGGCGCTCTCCGGAAGAAATCGCCGAGCTCGCGCGGCAACTGCAAAATCTTCCCAAGAGTCCCGCGACCAAGGCGAAAATCGCCGCTTTCTTCAAAGCCTGGGCGACGCTCGACGCCTCCGCCGCCTTCGCTTTCGCTAATTCTCTGCGGCCCGATCTGAGAAGCGAGGCTTTCAGCGCCGTGCTCGAGGGAGCGGATGCCTCCGTTGCGGGTTCGCTCGTTCCTGCCATTAGCAAGCTGGACAAGGAAAGGCTGTCGCCGAACGAGAAAGCGCTTCTGCTCGCCCGCGCCGTCGGGAAATGGAGCCAGCTCGATCCGGCGGCGGCGGCAAAATTTCTTGATTCGAGCGGGCTGCGCGGGATGAACTTTTCCATGGCCTACAATCGAGTCGCCTCCAATTGGGCGGCGCGCGATCCGATCGCGGCCCTCAGCTGGGCGCGAGAGCAGGCCAGCAAAGGTGAGCGCTTTGCCACCTCGGGTGCGATCACAGGCTGGTGGCAAAACGATCCCGCGGCCGCCGAAGCTTACGCCGCTTCGCATCTCGCGACGCGGGAGGATTGGCAACTGGCCAGTACCCTGGCATCGAACATCTTTGGCGAGGATCCCGAGCGGGCGAAAGAATGGGTGCGGCAGTTGCCTAACGAAGACGCGCGCCGGCAGGCGGACATCGGTCTGGCCATCCAATGGGGTTTCAGCGATCCGGCCGCGGCCACAAAATGGGCGGCCACCCTTCCGCCGGGCGAATGCCAACAAACGCTGGCCGAAACTGTCGGCCTCTGGGCCCAGCAGGATTTGCCGGCGGCGGCGGAGTGGCTCGGTTCTTACGAGGGAGCAGGTCGCGATCAGGCGGTCGACAATTTCAGCCTGACCGTCGCCGCCAAAGATCCCGCCGTTGCCCTTACTTGGGCGGCGACGATTTCCGACCCGAAAACTCGCGCATCCGCCGAGCAGCGCCTGGCCAGCGAGTGGCTGAAGCGCGATCCGGCAGCGGCGCGCAACTGGATTCAGAACAGCTCCCTCCCGGCCGAAGAGAAATCGCGCCTCCTCGCTCCCCCGAGCGGACCATGAAAGTGAGGGCGCGCCGTTCATGAAACGCTGGTGGCTGTTGATCGTCCTGCTCGCGATTGCGGCTGCGATTCCCGCCGTGCTCGTGCTCCAGACGCATCGCGCGATGGCGCCGACCGGCCGGAGAGGCGTGAGCGAACTCAGCACGCCGGCCGGCCGCCAGGACTCTGCCCTTCCCCGCCTAACGAAAGCGGAAGAGGATCGCCTCCTTCTCGGCGACATTGCGAAACTCCCCTCCCGGGAACTCTACGCCATCCTCGCCAAACGAAAGGCGGCGGAAATCGCGCGCCTCGCCGAGCAACTGGGAACGCTTCCCCGCAGCTCGGCGAGCGATGCCAAGATTTTTCTTTTCTACAAAGCCTGGGCAACCTCCGATGCCAAGGCGGCCCTTGCGTCCGCCATCGCGCTGCGCAACCCGCATTTCCGTGAGGAAGCGATCGCCGGAATCCTGCGCGGCGCCGATGCGAGCGCGGCCGGTTCGCTCGCCACCTCAATCAACCAGCTCCCGGCGAATCTTCTTGCGCCTGACGAAAAACAAAATCTCGTGAGCAGCGCGGTCTCGCGCTGGAGTCAGGCCGAACCGGTGGCGGCCGCACACTTCCTCGATGCCATCGGAGCCGCCGGCTTGAATTTCACCTCCGCCTTCAACAGCACGGCGACCGCCTGGGCCTTGCAGGACCCGGCCGCTGCTCTCGCCTGGGCGCAGCAACATCCCGATGGCTTCGGAAATCTGGCCATGCAGGGCGCGATCAACGGCTGGTGGCAGAAGGATCCGACCGCCGCCGAGGCCTACGTCGCGACCCTGCCCGACCCCAGCGGCCGTCAGGAGATGGTCGCCTCCTTTGCCGGCGTGCTCTTTCGCGCCGACCCGGCCCGGGCGCGCGAATGGGCCCGTCAACTCCCGACCGTCGCGGCGCGGAAGGCGGCCAACAACACCATCGCGCAGGATTGGGCGCTGGATGATCCGTCCTCCGCCACCCAATGGGCGGCGCAACTCCCGGCTGACGAGCGGGGCGCTTCGGTGGGAGCCGCAGCGCGCATCTGGGCCCGGGAAGATCCCGAGGCGGCCGGCCATTTTCTTGATTCGTTAGGCGGCGCTCTTCGCGACGAAGCTGTCGCCACTTTCAGCGGCATCATGGCCTACGAAAATCCGTCGCTTGGCCTGACCTGGGCGGCCACCATTGCCGATCCCAAAAAGCGGAGCGAGACCGAAGAAAACATCGCGCTCGAATGGATGAAACAAGATCCGGCCGGGGCCCGTTCCTGGATTCAGAACAGCGCGCTGCCGGAAACGGAAAAAGCACAGCTCCTTTCCGTCGCGCCCGGGCCCTGAAAGCATCGGCCCCCGTTGCCCTAACGACCGATGTCCTCATTCCAGAGCGCCGGATTTCCGGCGATGAACTGGCGCATCATCTCGACGCATTCCGGCAGATCGAGGTCGATCACTTCCACCCCGTGGCTGCGCATGAACTCCGGGCCGCCCGGGAAGGTGCGGCTTTCGCCCACGATTACCTTCGGGATCCCGAATTGCACGACCGCGCCGCTGCAAAGGTAGCAGGGCATGAGGGTGGAATAGAGAACGGTGTCGCGAAAACTGCCGATCCGTCCCGCGTGGCGCAGGCAATCGATCTCCGCGTGCGTCACCGGATCGCTTTCCTGCACTCGCTTGTTATGGCCGACGGCGAGCAGCTCGCCGTTGCGCGCGAGGGCGGAGCCGATCGGGATTCCACCTTCGCTCAGGCTTTTCCGGGCCTGCGCGATCGCCGCCTGCATTAATTCCTGATCGTTCATGTAGCGTCGTTAGGCCAGCATAGCTCTCCCGTCGCCCCCGGCAACGGTGTAGGGGCGGCCGTGTCGGCCGCAGGTCTCCGGGGACCCACCTCCTTGAACATTGGAAAGCCGCTCCCCTGCGGCCGACACGGCCGCCTCTACACCCGGCTTGCGTCGCGCGTGGCTCTTCGTCGATGCTCGCGCCATGGGTCGCGCCTTTGAAGATTTTCCGATTGGGAGCCGTTTTGAATCTCCGCCGGCCAGACGATTTCCGCGGAGGAAATCGTCGAGTTCGCGCGCCGCTACGATCCGCAACCGTTTCATCTCGATGCCGCCGCCGGCCATCACCTGCTCGAGGGCCTCTCCGCCAGCGGCTGGCAGACGGCGGCGATCTCGATGCGCCTTTTCATCGAAACGATGGAGGTCGAAGGCGGCATCATCGGCCGCGCGATCGACGAATTGCGCTGGCCGGTCGCGGTCCATCCGGGCGACGAGCTGCGGGTGGAACTCGAAATCCTCGAAGCGCGCCTCTCCCAATCCAAACCCGGCTACGGGTTGATCCGTTATCGCAGCCTGACGAAAAACCAGGAAGACAAGGTCGTGCAAAGCTTCATCGCCCTCGCCATCCTGCCGGCCCGCGGTCGTTAGGCAACCAGGCCTGGGCAGTGAGGGGATCGAACCCCCGACCAACACGGTGTAAACGTGCCGCTCTACCGCTGAGCTAACTGCCCGAAATTTCTGCACGCCTTCTCAAAGGCACGAAATCTCATCACGAAACACAGGCGGTCGCAACCCAATTTGAGCGCGCAGCTTGCTACAGGCAGATGCTCGGAGGCAACCAAACACGGTAGCGAACAAACGGATGATTCTCGAAAAAGTTTGCGCCGGCTGGTATGAAATCGACGACTCCGCCTACGGGGAGTGTCGGCTTGACGGAGAGGCGTGAAATTATGTAATACTGACGGGTGAGCATTTCCCGAACATCTCTCCCGGCAATGGTCTGGTTTCTCCTTATCGTCCTCGACCTGTTCGCTGCGTGGCCGGCCAGTGCCCAACGATTCGCTTCTCATAATACCATCCAAACCTTCCCCGTCGGCAGCACTCCGAACGGGGTCGCCTTCGACGGCGAGAATATCTGGGTCTCGAACCAGGTCAGCGACGACGTCACGAAGTTGCGCGCCAGCGACGGTACCCTCCTCGGAACCTTTCCACTCGGGACCAGTCCGGCTGCAATTATCTTCGATGGCACAGCCATTTGGGTGGCGAGCGCGATCTCCGACAGTGTGATGAAACTGCGGCCCAGTGATGGCGCAATTCTGCTGACTGTACCCGTAGGCGATTATCCTGCCGACCTGGCAGTCGAGGGGGAAAATATCTGGGTGTCAAGCGTCGGCAGTGCAAAAGTCACCAAGCTTCGCGCGAGCGATGGTGCGTATTTGGGCAATTTTCACGCTGGTCCCAGCCCGCTGGGCATTTGCTTCGACGGAGAAAATATTTGGACCGCAAATTTCCGCGGCAGCCGCGTATCGAAATTGCGCGCCAGTGATGGCGCTCTGCTCGGTAGCTTTGATGTCGCCGGCACACCTAGTCGCGTTCTTTTCGATGGGGCGAGCATTTGGGTGATAAGCAATCGCGCAAACGGCGACGGTGTATTGACGAAGCTGCGCCCTAGTGATGGCGCTTTTCTTGGTCGGCGCGACGTCGGCAGGGGGCCACAGGCACTCGCGTTTGATGGGAGAGATCTGTGGGTGACCATTTCCGGAGATTACATAGTGTTAAGATTAGGAACACAAACCGGAGCGACCAGGGCGAGCTACTCGGTGCCAGGTGCATGGGGCATGACCTTCGACGGGAGCAGCATGTGGGTGACAAACTACTTCAACAGCACTGTTACTAAAATCAGTAGGAGCCGCTGAAATCTTCCGGCGGGCGGCCGCCGACGCGGTGGCGGGGCACCTGGACGCGGCGTGAGGCTGGCAAGATTCGTGACCGATCGTGCAGGCCAAGCCTAACGATATGATACTGCCATGCGATGCTGGCTCCCGCGTCGAGAGAGTGGGTCAGGTAATTTGCGATGACGCCGATTTTGGACGTGTTTCTCTCGTAAAACCAGACGGAAGGCTCTTTGCGAGGGAACATGGGCGAACCCGCAAAACACCTCAGGAACCACGGTGTAAATGTTCCGCTCTACCGCTGAGCTAACTGCCCGCTCGGTGCGTTTCGACTCTTAGTCCAGACCCCGCCGCGTGTCGAGTTGTAGCCGGCGAGTCACGGCTCTCACCGCTTCACCTGGCTGAAACTGCAGAGCCAGATGCTTCAATTGCGCCGGGCAACGAGTTCGGCGTGACCTTGGATGAATTCCTCCATGCTCATCCGCCTTCCGCGGTGAATCGGTCCGCGTCTCAGGCGGTGGCCGGTTTCCAGCGCCGTGCTCCCACGAGCACGCCGCCCAGAGAGAGGCCGAGCAGCGCCAGGGTGGGGCCACCCTCAGGGACGTTTTGGCCGATGTTCAAGATGAGATTGTCGGAGACAGCACCATTGGACCACGTCCAGTTATAGGTTCCGGGCGTCATCCCCAAGCGTAGAAAACGACGCCCCTGTGAAGTCCATGGTAGAGCTTAGACCCTGGCCGTCTGCACCGCCCGACAAAGCCAATGAACCAAACCGGTCAAATGCAAAAAAGTCGCCGGAACCCGACGCGGAGGTCAAATTGCCCGTGCCAAAATTTAAGGGGCCCGCCAAACCCGGCAGCGAATAAGAATCGACGGTACCATTATTGAATCTGACATAACCACTGGAGGGAATAACAAAACCACCAATACCCACGAGGCCCGAGGTTTGATAGACCAGAGATGCAAGATTTACGTTGCCAGAGAGCGTGAAAACGACATCACTGCCGACCTCACTCGCGTCGATCATGATCGTGGCCTGGGCTGAACTGACTGCGAGCAGCGCGATGGCGAGGCCAAGGAGGAGCGGTAGTTTTCGCTTTGGTGAACCGGTGCGCTGAATTTGGTCCTGCGGATTTTCTGGTGCTTTCATGGGTTTTCCTCGGGTTTTTGGGCTCGAAGCTGCCCCCATCTTCCTGCCGGGACGCCGCGTTGCTTTCCCCCGAGTGCAACAGGCTCCGCGAAAATGGCAAGACAAATATCTGCCAATTTGCCATTTAGGTAAATTGCCTGCCTCCTCCTCGTCCTCGTCTTTCCACCTGTCCTCGAAGTTTGGTATGCCTCGGGGGTGGTCGCCCCACGGGAGTCACTCGAGGGACTCAGCACCGACCATCGACCAGCCGCCCTTTCCACTGCATCTTCCGCCCTCTCCGCGTCCAATAGATGTCGACATCGTGGGCGGGCGTTTCTCTGTCGATCGCTCGGGGCAGACTTGTTCGCCCTCCGCTGGTAAACCGAGCGACGACGCTGTCGGATGGCGGGACAGTTTAACTGTCCTCCGACCCTCCGCTTTACCTCGCCGCTTCCCCACGCTAAAACCTCGTCCTCGTTGCGATGGCCACTCCGCTGCTCGAAGAAAAAGAACCCGAAGCCACGACGCCCGCCGCCGCGGGTCTCGGGCGGCCTTCGCTCTGGTCGCGACTGCGCAACAGCCGGTTCCTTTTTATCAGCATCATCGTGCATGTCCTTTTCGGGATCGGCGCGGCGGTTTATGTCGTGCAGGTCTACAACCCGCAGCGCAAACTGACCTTCAAAGGCGGCCCGCCCTCGCCCAATCGTTCCGAGCGCTCGATCGAACACAAAGTGCAGCTCGCGAAAAAGCAGAGCACAATGAGCGCGCCCGCGATTAAGCAGCGCATCGTCACGACCGGGATCGCGAAAGTGACCCTGCCCGAGATGCCGGCGATGCCGCAAACGAGCGATGCCGCCCCGCTCAAAATGGCCGGCGTGGGCGGGGCCGGGATCGGCGCGCCGACCGCCCTGACCGGAACGGAAGGTAGCACCGGCGGTGGCGGGCCGATTTCGTTCTTCGGGTTGCGCGAAACTGGTGGCGGCTCCTTCGCCGGCGCGCTCTACGATTTGAAACAAACCCAGACCCATCGCTCGACCGACATGAGCGAGCAGAAGTTCAACGAGATCGTGAGCGACTTCATCAAGGGCGGATGGAACGAGAGCGCCTTCCAAAAATTCTACCGCGCGCCGCAGACGCTCTACAACGCGCAGATTTTTACCCCCTACATGCCGGCCGACGAAGGACCGAAGGCGTTTCATGTTTCGGGCGAAGTGAAGCCGCGGCTCTGGATCGCCCTTTACAAGGGGCGCGTCTCGCCGCCCGAGACCGGCACCTACCATTTCGTGGGGGCGGGCGACGATTTAATGGTCGTCAGGTTCAACGGCCAGGTCGTGCTCGATGGTTCCTGGAACCCGCACGGCGTCTCGAGCGTGGCGGCGAAGTACGACTACGGCTTCAGTAAGATCCCGAACAAGTTCGTCAAAGGTCCGGCCGTCTCGGTCACGGTCGGCAACTACTACGAGATGGAGATCCTGATCGGCGAAATCCCGGGCGGCGAATTTTTCGCCGATCTGCTGATCGAGAAGGACGGCGCGACCTACGAGAAGAGAGAGCCACGGCAGCCCCGTCCTGCCCATCTTCCGGGTGGCGGACGGGAAGATGCCGGCGCTCAGGTCAGGCGAGAAGATGCCGCCTTATTTGCCTAACGGACCGGTCTGGCGCGCGGAAGTGGTGAAGCCGGAGAAGAGGTAGGCGTGTAGACGCTTCGCTGTGCGAAGCGCGGGTTTCAGCGTGGCCGGGGAAAAAACGCGCATCGTCGTTCGATCGAGAACGCAGACCCGCGCTTCCCACAGGGAAGCGTCTACAGGCGCGCGGCGCGCTCAGGTCTGGCCGATCCAGGTTTTGGGGGCGACCTCTTCCCAGCGCGTCGCGGATTTCCTGGAATTCCTTTTCGCCTAACGACCCGGCGGCGAGGAGGCGGGCGTTTTCCTCCCAGCGCCGCGGATTTGTCGTGCCCACGATCGCGGTGCAGACGCCCGGGACGCTGAGGGTGAAACGGAGCGCGGTCGCGACCGATTTCTCCAGCTGCGCGCTTTCCAGGAACCGATAGCGCAGCGTTTGCAGCCGATCCCAATAGGTCTGGTGATAGGAATTGGCCGGTTTGTGTCCGCCCTTCCAGGCCACATTCGCGACCGGTCGTTTCGCGATCACGCCCATCTTCTTTTCCCGCGCGAGTGGAATGGTGAGATCGATCGCTTCCTGGTCGGCGATGTTGATCGAAGTCTGAAGCGAATCGAAGGCGCCGCACTCGACCGCGTAACGCGCCGCGTGACTGTCGCCGCTGTAACCGATGTAGCGGGTGTGTCCTTTGGCGCGGGCCGCCTGGAGCGCCTCGATCACTTCGCCCTCCTTCAAAGTGGCCTCCGAGCAACTGTGCAAATGCACCAGATCGAGATGATCCGTGCGCAAGCGCTGCAAACTGCGCTCGATGCTTTCGAGAATGGAGTCGCGCGACCAATTCGCGCCGCTCTCCATCCCGTGGGGATGACCGCATTTCGTGAAAAGATAAAAGTCGTCCCGCCGCTGGCTGACCGTTTTGCCGATCATCTCCTCGCTGTTGCCGTAACACTCGGCGGTGTCGATGACATTGAGGCCGGCGTCGAGAGCCGCGCCCAGCAATTGCGCGACGGTCGCTTCCTCCGCCCCTTCGAGTCCGATCTCCGCCCCGCCGAAGCCGAGGATGGAAACCTGCATGTCGGTTTTGCCGAAGGCGCGCTTTTCCATGGTGGGAAAATTAGCGAGCGGGGCCACGGTTGTCATCCGCCTGTAGACGCTTCGCTGTGCGAAGCGCGAGGGCGACACGCGACTCGCCAACAATGCCTGCCCCCGCGTCGCCCACAGGGCGACGTCTACAGCCGCACAATTCCTCGGCCGCGCGCGATCCGGCCGATGGTTTTGGCGCGGAGCTGTTTCGCCACCGCCGCGGCGTCGTTAGGCGCGACGATCGCCACCATCCCGATGCCCATGTTGAAAACCTGATACATTTCCGCGCGCGGGACGCGGCCGCGCTCCTGCATGATCTGGAAAATGGCCGGCACCTTCCAGCTCCCGGTTTCGATCACCGCGTCGCAGTCGTCAGGCAAAACCCGCGGCAGATTGTCGAGCAGACCGCCGCCGGTGATGTGGGCGAGCCCTTTCAGTTTGCCGACCGGCACTTTGGCGAGGAGCGGCTGGTAATTCTTGTGCGTGCGGAGAAGCTCGTCGCCTAACGATAGCGGCAGCCCTTGAATCCGCGCGGATGGCTTGAGGCGCATCTGCTCGAAGAAAATCTTTCGTGCCAGCGAGTAGCCGTTGGTGTGCAGGCCGTTGGAGGGCAGACCGAGAATGACGTCGCCCGGCTTGATCCGCGAGCCATCGATCATCCGTGCGCGATCGACCACTCCGACAATGCAACCCGCCAGATCGTACTCGCCCGCTCGATACATCCCCGGCATCTGCGCGGTTTCGCCGCCGATCAGTGCGCACCCACCCGCGCGACACGCTTTGCTGAAGCCACGCAGAATTTGCCCGAAGACGCGCGGCTCGAGTTTCTCCGCTCCGATGTAATCGAGAAAAAAGAGCGGCCGCGCTCCGAGGACGGCGATGTCGTTGATGCAATGATTGACGAGGTCGGCGCCGACCGTGTCGTGCCGATCCATCGCGAAAGCGATCTTCAATTTCGTCCCCACCCCGTCGATGCTGGAGACGAGGACCGGCTCGCGCATCCCGGCGAAGTTCGGCGCAAAGAGGCCGCCGAAGCCGCCGATCTTGCCCAGCACTTCCGGGCCGTGCGTTTGCCTGACGAGTCCCTGGATTTTGCGCTTCAGTCGATTGCCGAGATCGACGTCGACTCCGGCGCGGGCGTAGGCTTTTTTTCGGTCGGCGACTTTCCCCATCGTCCGGGAGAGTAATGCAGAATCCGATACCGTGTAAATCCGCAGCCGCTTTCGTCGAGGAAGAGGGGAAGGGAAGGTTAGTTGGCGGCGCTCAAGTTACCAGCGTGGTCGTCGGGCCGGTCCAAGGGCCCGGCGACGTTGGAGTTTCGTGCGCGCACCCCCACCCACACGTCCTTGCCGCGCTACGCACGACTGATCTCGAAATGGCGCGAGGTCAGAAGGATTGGATGCCGATCGACGGGCTGGTGTTCGAATCGCGTATTGCGTCTCGTATCTTAGAATGTTATGGCCGACGTGTTTGAAGGAAATGGTGAACACGCCGCTCCCCGGGCCCGGTTTGATCACCATGTCAACCAAGAAGTAATAGGGTCGACTTGCTAATAGAAAGCCTTCGATCATTCGATAAGCTCGATTCCCATGAAGAACGTCTTCAAATACTGCGACGGCCGAGGCGTGGATATTTTAACGAATCTGGAGCTAAAGGTTACACCGCCAAGCCAATTAAACGATGTTTTTGAATTCTGCCCTCGCGTAGTTTGCTCAGCTCCTGGACGGATGGCCAGAAAGGTCATGCACGACAAGGCTGCCATGAGGGGGGCCTACTATGAGGACAAATCAAATGGCACGTTTCAAGGCACGGAAAGGGAATATCGCCGCTTCTGGAGGTCGATGCGAAAGACTCTCAAGGCACCTCTCACTGCCGCCATTATCGAGAACATGGCGGTTGTCCAAGAACGTTTCCCGCGGCTTCAAAGCAATTTTGTGGGTATCCTTTGCCTCACATCAAACCCGGATTCAGTCGTGATGTGGTCGCACTACGCCGACAAACATAGAGGAATTGTGGTGGAATTCGATCGTTGTTGGTCGGTATTCGCCGGATCGAAAGGGCTTCGGCCCGTTAATTACGTTCGCGAGAGGCCACTCTGGGATGAAGCTGTGTATCCCCAGAGTGCGGAAGAAATTGCGCAATACGACGCCGTGATTTTCAATAAGAATGAGGAGTGGCGCTATGAGAGCGAGTTACGACAGCTCTTCATACTCCAGGGAACAAAGCGCAGAACCTTAGACATTGGGCGAACAGGGTATTTTGTCGCAATTCCTCCCGAAATAATCGTCAGCGTGCGGCTTGGAATGGCCTGCGACGTCGACACCATTGCAAAGATTGAAGGGGCGTTGAAGAACCAATCCCTGTCCCATGTAGCACTCAAACGGGCGAAACCCCACGACAGAGAGTTTCTGATGACGGCGCTGGACATTTGATGAACCAGTTAAAGCTGCGACAGCCAGGCTTGGAAGCTGATGAGCCGGCCTTTCTCGATGTGATCTCTCACGGCTGCCGAGCCCTCAGACTGCGCGTCTTGATAGACTACGCTGAGCGCAGTCGGGTTGATGTGGACCACGTGGGAAAATAGGGGCGCGTTCTGGCGGCGCCTTTCGCAGGCCGCTCGCAGGCGTGCGGCGTCAAACTCATTTGTGACCAGGACGTAGGCGAAGTCTTCGCCGGCGGCTTCGAGGCGCTCGTAGGTTTGGAAGTCGCTCATGAACTGTTCCTCGCGGTCGGCCCGGATGCTCCATTTTGCCGTGACCAAGGTGCGGAAGGTTGCCTGGATGAGCCCGAGATCGACCTTCTTGATCTTTTCGTTCGGGGCGGGCTGGTGAAAGCCGGGCAGGTCGTGGAGAGCGATTCGCGTCCGCACTTCCAGTGGCTGATCGAAATTCAACCGCTGGAGGACCGCAGCGATCACATCCTCGAAGCCTTCGCCTACGAGATTCTTGCGCTTGTTCTCTTGCGAGAAGTGGGTGTGGATACGGCGGGTCAGGCCAGCAATTACGTCGGGAGGAGGCTCTGGATTCAGCCATCCTTGCAGGGCCTCACGAATAATCGCAGCCAGCTCTGGATCTTCACCAGGTTCTGGAAAACCGCGGCCAGAGTAGGGCATTCGCTGATGTTCGTAGCTCTCGCTCCGGCTATTAATAAGCCGGGTCGCAAGATCCTTTACCGCCTGTCGAAAGAGCCAGTCAATTTCTTCGGCCAGGCTTGCCGGCGCGATCACGAATTGTTGCGAGAGCCAGTCGTGAAATGCGAGCGAGCGCGCATACCACGTTCTTCCCGGTTGCGCCTTATCCGACTCATAGCAGTGCGCCAAGGCGGTCGTCCGATCGATCCATAAAAGGATACGGTAAACATGTTGCCACGCGTTGGCGGATGTAACCGGGCCGGACGACTCGAAATATCGGGCGAGCAGACGCGCCCGGTTGCTCGCGCCGAATGCTCGAGCAACGGTTTCCTTTGGCACTCCGCTCTCGGAATCGGATGCTTGTTGGTCCGAAGCCATTCGTCTAGTAGAACAACTTCCCTACAATTTGGGCGACACGATCGGTGAGGGCGATCTGACAGGTGGGCGATGATTCGATAAGGATCGCCTTTCGTCCCATATCCGCTGCCACTTCTCCGGTGGTTCCACTGCCCGCGAATGGGTCGAGCACCGTGTCGCCTGGGCGGGTGGTGGGAAGCAGCATTTGCCGCACGAGGGCCTTCGGCCACATCGCGATGTGTTTATACGGCGAAGCTTCGGGGTTTACCCTCCAGACCGGGTCAAGGTTGCTGTCTCCATTCCGATCCGAGCTCGCGGAGGTCTGCCAAACAGAACCTGAGTTCGCTCGATCTCCCTTCCGCGTGCTCGCGCGAGACGGCACGTCAATCGCGGTGCGGTCGAAGTAGTAGTTGGGACGTTTGCTGAAGAGAAAGATAAATTCGTAATTACGGGAAGGACGATCAAGGGTGGGCTCCGGCATGGCGTTACCCTCCGCCCTTTGAGTTTCAATCTTCACCAAAGACTTCGCCCAAATGATCGTGCGACGGCAGATCCATTGCGGTCCCACGGGAGCGCCGACAAAGCGGCGGAAGTCGGGATCGGTCATTGCAAGCTGAAATCTTTGCGGGACGCCCATCTCCGACTTGTGGGCGATGCCGGCCACGTAGTGCTTAAAGAATTCAGGCTGCTTGCGCAGTGCACTTGCGTAACCCTTGCCGCCCGCGGCAAAGCGTCCGCTCGAACCGTTAGGCGCATTGGTCGTTCCCTTTTTTCCCTGCTTATTGTTAAAGGTGTCTGCCAGATTCACCCACAGGCAGCCGTCATCACGGAGCGTGCGCGACACCTCATCAAAGACATTGAGCAAGTGCCTCACAAACTCGTTCGGATGCGTTTCGTGTCCGAGCTCACCGTCCCACCCGTCCGGCCACTTCGTCGTCGTACCATAACGCCGCAGGAGGTAGAATGGCGGCGAGGTAAGGCATGCTTGCACACTGCCTGTGGCTACGCTTTTGAGCCCCTGAAGGGCATCGGCATGCAGGATCCGGATCGGATTGTCCGAAGCGCTCCTTGGCTCTTCGTTTACGCGCGCGCTCCGAACTTTTCTCACTGGTTGGCAGTATTGTGGACGGCGGGCGACAGGTCAACGCCCACGCTCCAAAACGACAAAACGTCGACTCCGGCGCGGGCGTAGGCTTTTTTTCGGCCCACAGATTACACAGATTTACACAGATTTTCTAAACCGACCAAAATGCCTTCCCCCAATCTGTGCGAATCCGCGAAATCTGTGGAAGATTTTATTTCAAGCCGGCAAACAAGGTCGGCTGCGAATCCTCGGCCAGCGCTTTGGCCCGGGCCTCGCGTTTTTCCATGATGAACTTGTCCAGCTCCGGGTCGACCGGGAGCGGGTATTTTCCGGTGAAACAGGCGAGGCAAAATTCATTCTCCGGTTTGCCGGTCGCCGCGATCATCCCTTCGAGATCGAGATAGCCGAGGCTGTCGACCCCGAGGTATTCGCAGATCTCCGGCATCGTTTTTTGGTTCGCGATCAGCTTCTCCGGATCGGGAAAATCGATTCCATAATGACAGGCAAAACGGTGCGGCGGACAGCTCACCCGCATGTGCACTTCCTTCGCCCCGGCCTCGCGCAGGTTGACGACCCGGGCCCGGGCGGTCGTTCCCCTGACGATCGAGTCGTCGATCACGACGACCCGTTTTCCGGCGACGGCTTCCTTGATCAAATTGAGTTTCACCCGCACGTCGAAATCGCGGATGAGCTGGCTCGGCTGGAGAAAGGTGCGTCCAATGTAGTGGTTGCGGACGAAAGCGTGGACGTAGGGAATGTTCAACTCGTGGGCGAAGCCGAGCGCAGCGTAATTTCCGGAGTCGGGCACGGGCACGACGATGTCGGCCTCGACCGGAAATTGCCGGGCGAGCTGGCGGCCCATCTCGGTGCGGACCTTGGCGACGTTGATGCCGCCGATGATGCTGTCGGGGCGCGCGAAATAGACGTACTCGAACATGCAAAAGGCTGGGTTCTCCTCGCGGAAAGGCCATTCCGAGCGGAGGCCGTCCTCGCTGATGATGAGGACTTCGCCCGGCTCCACTTCGCGGATGAACTCGGCATGGATGAGATCGAAGGCGCAGGTCTCGGAGGCGAGGATATAGGCGCCGTCGAGTTTGCCTAACGACAAGGGGCGGAAACCGAAGGGGTCGCGGACCGCGATGATCTCGCGCTCGCTCATGAGGATGAGGGAAAACGCGCCCTCGATCCGGCGGAGCGCGGTGAGAATGCTGCCGCCGTTGCGCGACGGCTGGGCGAGGAGGTGGAGGATGATCTCGCTGTCGGCAGTCGTCTGGAAAATCGAACCTTTGCTCTCGAGCTCGTCGCGCAGGACGTCGGCATTGATCAGGTTGCCGTTGTGCGCGATCGCGAGCTGGCCGCGGAAACAATCGACCACGAAGGGTTGCGCATTTTTTACCGTGCTCGAGCCGGTCGTGGAATAGCGGGTGTGGCCGACCGCACGCGTCCCTTTGAGCCGGGCGAGTTCCTCCTGGCCGAAGACCTGCGAGACGAGCCCCATGTCGCGATGGAGGAGGAAATTCGATCCCGGGCCATTCGAAGTCACGATCCCGGCGCTTTCCTGCCCGCGATGCTGGAGGGCAAAGAGCCCGTAGTACGTGAGGACGGCCGCGTTCGGATGCCCGAACACGCCGAAGATGCCGCACTCGTGCATCGGGTAAGGCGGCGGCAGCAACAGTTCTTCCTGAGCCATCGGAGTGGGAAAGATACTCATTCCGCGAGCCGCGTCACCTCAGCAGGACTAAGGGACAATGGGGTCGTTAGGCAGAGTTCGATCCTGCCAGGACAGCCGGCGGTCGGGGCTTGCTCGCCGCCGCCCGGCATTCGGGGCAGATGCCGTGGGTCGATTGCACGTCGTGTTCCCGTTTCAGGTATTGCTCGAAGGAGATCCATTCGTCGTTCACGTTCACCTTCCGGCACCAGGCACAGACCTGAATGAAGCCTTCCAAATCGCGCAGGCGCTGGAAAATCCAGAGCGTCGCCACCACCACGCCGGTCGCGACGACGAGGACGGTGAGCGCTTCAAACCAGAATTCCTCCGGCCGCAAAGGAGTCTTGGGGGCGTGGAAAAAGCGATACGGCACGTCGACGTATTCATCGAGCCAGAGGACTGCGATGACCGCGGCGAAACCGAGCAGCTCGAGGCCAAGTATCACCTTCTCGTAAGTGTGCTGTTTCTCAATTTTCATCCAGTTGTCAGCTCGCCGCTGACCGCGTGGGCGATGGCGTGGAACCAGTCGTCGTGAATTTCGGCGATCGGCCAACGCAGCGTTTCGCCCGCCGCGACGATCCGCAGCTCGTCGCCACCGACGGTGCCGAGGCGATGGGCGGGCAAATTTCGGCTCTGCATGAACTGCAAAACCGCCACGGCATTCTCCGGCATGGTAGAAATGACAATCCGCGATTGTGTTTCGTTGAAGAGGATTTGCTCGGGGGGCTGCTGGCCCGCCGCCTGGAGATCGATCCTCGCGCCTAACGAACTCTCGGGACTAAAACAGCTCTCCGCCAGGGCCACCGCCAGGCCGCCTTCGCTGCAATCATGCGCGCTCCGCACCCAGCCGGCGCGGATCAGATCGCGGAGCGCGTTCTGGAGCCCAATCTCCCGCGCGAAGTCGAGCCGCGGCGGGCGGCCGGCTTTGCGGCCATGGATCACTTTCAGGAAGTGGGAGCCGCCCATTTCATCGCCAAAATCCCCCAGCAGGATGACGAGATCTCCCTCCGCTTTGAAAAATTGCGTCGTGATCCACTCTTCGCGCTCGATCAGACCGACCATCGCGACCGTCGGAGTCGGATCGACCACGCCCACCGGGCTCTCGTTGTAAAGCGAGACGTTGCCGCCGATGACCGGCGTCTCGAAAGCGCGGCAGGCCTCGGCCAGGCCTTCGACCGATTCGCGCAGTTGCCAGAAATTCTCCGGCTTGTAGGGATTGCCGAAATTGAGGTTGTCGGTCACGGCGAGCGGGACGGCGCCGGAACAGGCGAGGTTGCGCGCTGCTTCCGCGACCGCGATCCGCCCACCTTCGCGCGGGTCGAGCCGGCAATAGAGCGAATTGCAGTCGGTCGTAGCGGCGAGAAATTTATTTGCCTCGCGGACATGAAAGACCGCCGCATCCGAACCCGGCCTAACGACGGTGCCGGTCCGGACCATGTGGTCGTATTGGCGGTAAACCCAATTCTTGGAGGCGATCGATGGGTCACGCAGCAATTGCCGGAGGGCCTCGCGCGGATCGACCTCCGGCAGGTTGTAGCCGGGATCGGTGATCCCGGCCGCGGGAGGATTCGCTTCCCGCGAGTAAAGCGGCGCCTCATCGGCCAGCGGCTTGGCCGGGATTTCCGCCGCGGTCGAGCCGTCATCGAGCACGCGCATCATGCCGTCGTCCGTCACCCGCCCGATCTCGGCGCAGGGCACGTCCCATTTTGCAAAAATCCGCCTAACGACATCTTCCCTGCCCTTGCGGGCGATGATCAGCATCCGCTCCTGCGATTCGCTCAGGAGCGTTTCGTAAGGGGTCATGCCGGTTTCGCGCTTCGGCACTTTCGCGAGATCGATCTCCACCCCCGTCCCGCCGCGGCTGGCGGTTTCGCAGGTCGAACAGGTCAGCCCGGCGGCGCCCATGTCCTGGATGCCGGCGACGGCATCGGTCGCGAGCAATTCAAGACAGGCTTCGAGGAGCAGCTTTTCCTTGAACGGATCGCCCACCTGCACTGCGGGCCGGTCTTCCTTCGATTCCTCAGTCAGCTCGCGCGAGGCGAAAGCTGCGCCGGCCAATCCGTCTCGGCCAGTTTCCGCGCCGACGTAGAAGACCGGATTGCCGACGCCACTGGCCGCGCCGCGCGCGAGCTGTTCGTGACGCAAAACGCCGAGGCAAAAGACGTTCACGAGCGGATTGCCTTCGAAGCTCTCGTCGAAATAAATCTCCCCGCCGATTGTCGGGACGCCGATGCAGTTGCCGTAATGGGCGATGCCGGCGATCACGCCGGCAAAAAGCCGGCGATTGGCCGCGAGCTGTTTTTCATCGGTGGGCTTCTCATTGGTGGGCTTCTCATTGGTGGGGCGAGACTCTGTCGAGCCTGGCGCGGAGTCACTCTTCGGCGCCGCATCACCCCCCGGCTCGACGGAGTCTCGCCCCACCAGGATAGCGTTAGCCGGCGGCGTAATCGGTCCGAAGCGGAGCGAGTTGAGCAGGAATTCGGGGCGCGCCCCCATCGTGAAAATGTCGCGAATGATTCCACCCACACCGGTGGCCGCCCCCTGGAAAGGCTCGATCGCGCTCGGATGATTGTGGCTCTCGATCTTGAACGCCACCGCCCAGCCGTCGCCGATGTCGACCACGCCGGCATTTTCTTCCCCGGCTTTGACGAGGATGTTCGGGCCCGTCGTCGGGAATTTCTTCAGCTCTTTGCGCGAGTTTTTGTAGGAGCAATGCTCGCTCCACATGACGGAGAAAATCCCCAGCTCGGTAAAGTTCGGTTCGCGCCCGAGGATTTTTTTGATCCGCTCGTATTCCTCGGGGGTCAGCCCATGCTGCGCGACGATTTCAGGAGTGACTTGCGGTTCGGAAACGGCCATCGAGAGCGCACGTTAAACGAGCCGATTGCTTTGCACAATTTTACCGCGCAAGATCGACCGATCCGGCCGGTATTCCGGCGGTTTTTCGATGTCGATTTCACTCCGGCAACCATGTGACGAGGCGATCCTCCGCGTGCCAGCGGCGGCCGCTCCCTGCCGCCTGGCGAAGGGAAACTGGATTCTGGCCGCGACCATCCTCGCTTCGAGCATGGCGTTCATCGACGGCACCGTCGTGAACGTCGGGCTGCCGGCGCTGCAATCCGACCTGCGCGCGACCGTGACCGAAGTGCAGTGGGTGGTGGAAGCCTATTCGCTTTTTCTTTCCGCCTTCCTCCTCCTCGGCGGTTCGTTAGGCGATCACTTTGGACGGCGCCGAATCTTTCTTCTCGGGGTCGGAATTTTCACCCTTGGCTCCATCGGGTGCGGCCTCGCGCCCGGAATCACGCCGCTCATTCTGGCTCGCGGAATCCAGGGAGTCGGCGGAGCGCTCCTCGTGCCCGGGAGCCTCGCCATCATCAGCGCCTCTTTCCCGGAAGCGGAGCGGGGCCGCGCCATTGGCACGTGGTCGGGATTCACCGCGATCACGGCGGCCATCGGGCCATTGTTAGGCGGATGGCTCATCGAGCAATTTTCCTGGCGGGCGATCTTCTTTATCAACTTCCCGCTCGCCCTCGCCGTCGTCTGGCTTTCGCTCCGCCATCTCCCGGAAAGCCGCGACGCCGGCGAACCGCGTCGGCTCGATTGGACTGGCGCGCTCCTGACGGTTCTGTCGCTCGGTGGGATCATTTACGGCTTGATCGAATCGTCCCGCCTCGGTTTTGCGCATCCGTTTGTCTGGAGCGCGCTCGGCGGCGGTTCGTTCTTTTCGGTTTGTTTCCTCGCCTGGGAGGCGCGGACGGCCGCGCCAATGCTGCCGTTCGCGCTCTTTCACTCGCGCAATTTCAGCGGGGCGAACCTGCTCACCCTGCTGCTCTACGCGGCCCTGGGCGGGACGCTCTTTTTCCTCCCGCTCAACCTCATCCAGGTCCAGGGCTATGGCGCGACCGCGGCTGGAGCGGCGCTTCTTCCCTTTATCCTCCTGATGTTTCTCCTCTCGCGCTGGGGCGGCGGCCTGGTCGAACGCCATGGAGCAAGGTGGCCGCTCGTCGTTGGGCCATTAATCGCCGGGCTCGGTTTCGTCCTGTTCATGCGGCCGGGGGTCGGCGGAAGCTATTGGGAAACTTTTTTCCCGGCGGTCGTGGTCCTCGGGATCGGGATGGCAACGAGCGTCGCGCCGCTCACCACGACGGTGATGAATTCAGCCGTGGCCAATCGGGTCGGGATCGCCTCCGGGATAAACAACATGGTGGCGCGCGCCGCCGGGCTGCTCGCGATTGCGGTTTTCGGCGTTGTCATGATCCACACTTTCGATCGCCACCTCACGAGGCAGAGCGGCCGGATGAAGCTCTCGCCCGACGCCGAGCGAGTCCTCCGCGGGCAACGCTCCAACCTCGCGGCGATCGAATTTCCACCTGAGATCGATCCCGCAACCCGCCGACAAATGAAACAGGCGGTAGACGCGGCCTTCGTGAGCGGTTTTCGCGCGGTCATGCTGATGGGGTGCGGGCTGGCCGTCGGCAGCGCGTTGGTCGCCTTGTTGGTGATCCGCGGGAAAGAACAACCGGCGTCGCCGGGCAAACCATGACCACTTCAAAACCGGTCACATTGGCGCTGCAATCGATCGCGGAATTTCGTTCTCGTCGCAGCCCAAGTTGCTAAGCTGCCGCCGTGGATTTATCGACCATTGCCAACGTGGCCACGGCGCTCACCGTCATCACCGGTGTCGCCTTCGGCCTCATCGAGATGCGCCGGGCGCGGCGGGAACGCGAGGAGCGCGCCGCCTTCGCCGCTGTCCAGGCGCTGATGACGCCGGAGTGGATGAGCTCGTCGATGATCGTGGCCGCCATCCCGGACGGGACGACGGCGGCGGAACTGGGAAACAACGAGCGCGTCTTGGAAGCGATGCTCAAGATCGCCACCATCATGGAGGGGATCGGCTACTCGGTTTTCGCGCGAATCGTGCCGTTGTCGGTGGCCGACGATCTTGTCGGCGGGATGGCCCGGATCGCCTGGCGCAAGTTTCAGCCCTTCGTGCTCGACGAACGCGAGCGGACCGGGACCCAGAAAAGTTGGGAATGGTTCCAATGGCTGGCGGAACAACTCGATCGTCACCCCGCCAGTCGGACCAACCTTCGGACCGGCGCCTTCATCGCCCATCGCGACTGGAAACCCTGAGAGTCGCGCGCCAGTTGCGTTTGCGCGGCAAATCGGAGAGCATTGCCGCGTGGCAATCGATCTTAAAGAGCTGGTCGCGGCGCGTCTGGGCGAGAACTACACGCTGCACGAGCGGCATCTCAATCGCACCCTGGTGGCGGCCCAGCGCGTGATCGGTTTCGACAAGGTCTATGCCCGGGCGGAGGGCGCCTACCTCTATGACATGGATAACGCCGCCTACCTCGATTTCCTGAGCGGCTACAGCGTTTTCAATATCGGGCGCAACCATCCCGCGGTGCAGAAAGCGATCCGCGACGTGCTCGATCTCGACCTGCCCAACATGGTGCAGATGGATTGCTCGCTCCTCAGCGGTTTGCTCGCCGAGGCGCTGACGAAGAGAACGCCGAAGCACCTCGACGCGGTTTTCTTCTGCAACTCCGGGACGGAAGCGATGGAGGGCGCGCTCAAGTTTGCCCGCGCCGCCACCCAGCGGCCGCGCGTCTTTTCGTTAGGCGGAGCGTTTCATGGACTCAGCCTTGGTTCCCTTTCGCTCATGGGTTGCGAAAGTTTCACCGAAGGCTTCGGGCCGCTCATGCAGGGCTTCGACGGACGGATCGCGCTCGACGACGCCGACACGCTTGGAACGTGAGCTGGCCAAGCGCGACGTGGCGGCCTTCGTCATCGAGCCAGTGCAGGGCAAGGGAGTGAACTATCCGCGGGGCGATTTCTTTGTCCGCGCCCAGGAACTTTGCCGGAAATTCGGCACCCTTTTCATCTGCGACGAAATCCAGACCGGCCTCGGCCGCACCGGGAAGATGTTTGGCTTCGAGCATTGGAATCTCGAGCCGGACATCATCACCCTGGCCAAGACGCTGAGCGGCGGCTATGTCCCCTGCGGCGCGATCGTCGCCCGGCGCGACATTTACCAAAAGACCTTCAGCCGGATGGACCGCTGCGTCGTGCATTCGACGACCTTCGGCCGCAATAATCTCGCCATGGCCTGCGGCCTGGCCGCGCTCGAAGTGCTCGACGACGAAAAGCTGATCGAAAACTCCGCCCGCATGGGCCAGCTTTTGGTCGAGCGGCTCGATGCCCTCCGCGCCAAGCATTCCTTCATCAAGGAAGTGCGCGGCAAAGGGCTCATGATCGCGATCGAGTTCCACGAGCCTAACGAATTTAAGCTCAAGATGGCGTGGAAACTCCTGCACAAGGTCGACAAGGTCCTTTTCGCGCAGATGGTCGTGACCCAGATGCTGGCCCAGCATCGCATCCTCACCCAGGTCGCGGGCCACGCCATGGACGTGGTCAAGATTCTCCCGCCGCTCATCATCGGGGAAAAGGAAGTCGACCTGTTCGTCAACGCGCTCGACGCCACCCTGACCGAGTGCCGAAAATTCCCGGGGCCAATGTGGGAGATCGGAAACAATTTCGTCCGTCACGCCCTCCGCTCGAAGCGCGCTCCGGAAGGAACGCGCCCGGTTTCATCGTTGTAGCCGGGATCGCTGATCCCGGCCGCGCGCGATGCAACTGCCAAGCTTCAACACCCTCAGCGCGCTCCTCCTCGCCTCAGAAGTCGCACTCGCCGTAGCGAAGCGTTCCACAACAAAGGCGACCGGAAAAGATCGCCGCACCCTGCCACTCCTTTGGACCGTGATCGGCCTCAGCATTTTCGCCGCTTTCTTTCTCCGCGAGGCATTCCCACAGGGGAGGTTGCCGCACCCGCGCACCTTTTACATCATCGGTCTCATCCTTTTCATTGTCGGCCTGATTATCCGCTGGGCGGCCATCATTTATTTGGGCCGCTTCTTCACCGTTAACGTCGCAATCGCGGAGGACCACAAACTCATCACGACCGGCCCCTACCGCTACGTCCGCCATCCGTCCTACACCGGCACGCTTCTGGTCTTCCTTGGCTTCGGCCTTTGCATGCTCAACATTTTCTCCCTCGCGGCCATTTTCCTGCCCATCGCCGCCGCTTTCCTCTGGCGGATGCACGTGGAAGAGTAGGCCCTTCGGGAAGCTTTCGGGGAGCAGTATCGTCTTTATGCCTCCCAAACGCGCCGGCTCATCCCGCTGGTTTGGTGACCGAGTTTTTCTGCTCGACATCCGAGGGGCAAGTGCTTAAATGCGCGCGCGGTTTACCTCACCCGTCCAGTTGAAAATCACCTCCATCCGTTCCTCCATCCGGCATCTCGGCTGGGCCGCTTGCCTCTTCCTCACCGTTTCGGGCGCTTCCGGCTACGCATTGTTAGGGCCAGCATGGCCGGATGGATCAACCATCACGATGCAGCTGCAGTTGGGAGCAACCAACGTCACCTTGCAGGACGGACTCGGAACCTGGAACAACTCGGCGGCCGATGCTCTTTCCCTCTGGAACGAGCAGTTGGCCACGATCCAGTTTGTTTGGGTCAAAGATTCCACCGTGCCGAAGTCGTCGGGCGATTTGCTCAACTCCGTTTTCTTTTCCAACTCGGTTTTCGGGGACGATTTCGGGGAAGATGTCCTCGCTACCACCGTCTACCTGACCGACGAGCACAACGATACGGATGAGGCGGATGTGGTCGTGAACCAGGCCTTTCCCTTCAATTCTTATCGCGGACCGCTCCAACACGGCGCCACCGACATTCACCGCGTATTTTTGCACGAGTTCGGACACGTGATCGGATTGGCCCATCCGGACGGCCCGAGTTCAAACCAGATGGTGGTGGCGATCATGAATTCGGTGATCAGCAATCTGGATCATCTCGCACCCGACGACATCGATGGCGCGTCGTTCCTTTATGGTCTGAGGTTTACCGACTTCGATCCCTTCGATACCAAGGTTGGCGAGCCATTCAGCTACAAGGTTGCGACCAACGTTCCCGCTGCTTCCTATCAGGCAACCGGATTGCCGCCCGGGCTGACGATTAACTCCAAGACCGGGCTGATCTCGGGAGCGGCCACTCTCAGCGGAGTTTACAACTTCGACATTACGATCGACGGACCGGGCAATCCGAACACCGAAAATCGGATCATGCTCGTGCTGGCAAATCCCCCAGGTGACTTGCGCGCGACGCTTCCGATTGCGGCCGGTCGGCTTCTGGCGGATGCGGGACGCGCCCGGGTCTACGCCTCCCTCCCGGCGGAGAAGAGCGTCGCGGTGATCGATGCCACCAGTCTTTCAGTTCTCGCCACCATCCCGGTAAAGAGTGCGCCCGCCGGGCTCGCTCTCTCGCCCGATGGCAAAAAGCTCTACGTCGCAGAAACGGGCAAGACAGCGCCTGAGATAGGTGTGATCGATCTTGATGCGCTGAGCGCGTCGCCAAGTCTTCCTGCGCCGGCGGCGTCGATCGACGTGGAAGCCGGCTTGTCGAACCGGCTCTACGCCACGACCTCGCTGAATCCTTTGGAAACGGGGGTGTTTCAGCTCGACACCAGCTCCGGCGCGCTTCTCCCCGCCTTCCCGAGCGGCATCCCGAGCGGGTTTCTCGAGATCAGCCCCGATCGAACCCGGCTTTACCTCGCCACTTCGGATGGCTCCCATAGCCTCTACCTTTTCGATAGCAGCCTCGAATCCCCCGCCCTCCTCCAGACCAGTTCCGATCGTGGACAACGATTCGTTGACCTGAAGCTGAGTCACAATGGGTCGTTCTTCTGCGTGGCCGATCCAGCGACGGCGTTGATTCCCGAGATTCCTTCGACCGACCTTGAGGGCACGGTCAGGGCGTTCCAGGTTGACGGCGCGGCCTGGGCGCCGATCGCGTTTTCACCAGACGACCAGACCTTCTTCAAGATTGGGACCGACTACTTCTTTTCCCAAATCGATACCTTCGATACGACGACAACGAAGTTCGTTCGCTCGCTCCAGGGAGAAATGCTGAATCCGGCCGACATGGTGGTCGACGGCACTGGCCAGTATCTTTTCGTGAGCGCCGCCGATACGCCCGAGATCGAAGTTCTGGCGACCGGGGCGGAAAATTCCGCTCACCCGCCGAAGGCAAAACGGCTTCTCAATGTTTCCACCCGGCTGAAGGCCGGGGAGGGCGACGACGTGCTGATCGGCGGATTCGTCGTCTCGGGCCCTGACTCGAAGCAGGTGGCGATTCGCGCCATTGGTCCGTCGCTGCCGCTCGCCGGCACCCTCGCTGATCCCGCCATCACGCTTTACGATCAGGACGGAAAGCAAATCGATTTCGCCGACAACTGGAATGAAGACCGGGCTGGCGTGCTCTTCACCGGTTTGGCGCCGAACGACGAGCACGAGGCGGCGCTGGTCGCAACCCTTTCTCCGGGCAGCTATACCGCCATCCTGCAGGGTGCGACCGGCGAGTCGGGTATCGCTTTAGTCGAGGTTTACGACCTCACCCCCGACAACGCCTCGACCCTGGGGAACATTTCCACCCGCG
Source organism: uncultured Verrucomicrobiae bacterium (assembly GCA_963772915.1). GTDB lineage: Bacteria > Verrucomicrobiota > Verrucomicrobiia > Chthoniobacterales > UBA10450 > Palsa-1392. Next base: position 905,411 of record CAVYZI010000007.1, on the reverse strand, counting down.
GTAAAGTTGAAACTGGCGATAACGTCATGATCGGCGGCTTCATCATTAGCCCGGAGGATGTGACCAAGGTGCTAATCAGAGCGATTGGCCCAACGCTGACCCAGCTCGGCGTCCCCGGCGCGCTTCAGGATCCAGTGCTGGAACTGCATGGCAGCGATGGGGACGTCATTTTCTCAAACGACAACTGGCGCACCACCCAGCAGACCGACATCATCGCGACGGGTCTGGCGCCGTCGGATGATCGTGAATCAGCCATTATCGCCTCCCTCCCACCCGGTAGCTACACGGCCATCGTCCGTGGACAGGGCAGCACTACCGGCATCGCTTTGGTCGAGGTCTACAACCTCGACCCCCCTGCCACGGCCAAATAGAAACGCCTCGTTAGGCGTTTCGTTCCGGGGCGGCGTGCGTTTTCGGACCACCGCGCTTTTCAGCACGCGTGAAAGAAAACTTGTCCGAATACTGCCAACTCGATCAGGACCCCTCCACTGCGCCCGCCGGAAACAATCAGGAAGCCACAACCCAAGGATCAAAAATGCCCGTTGACAGTGCTACCCGGAGCTGACGGGACGGCTCATTTTTTCTTGCACGCCGCGCCTGCGGACTGTCAAGATGCCGGAAAACGCAACCGCTGCGCCATGACCCCTTTTTGCAATTGTCGTGCTGGTGTGGCCGCACTGCGTCCACCGAAGGCGAAGCTGCAACCTGAACTCGCTTGGAAAGGTCGAGCCATGAAGAAACACTGCTCACTTCAATTCTGCTTTGCAGGTATCGCCGCAGCCTGCTTCCTTTCGTTAGTCGGCACCCCGACGAGAGCGGCGATTGTCGACGAAGCGAAAGCTTTGGGGAAAACGCCGGCCGACTTCCCGGCCGACGACAGGGACTACTTTCGCGACGCGGACATGCGCCCGGATGGAACCGTCGATGCAAACGGCAACAGTGTGCTCAAACCGCTCAACCTGAGCCCGGACGAGATCAAGGGCCGCAACATGTGGCTACTGTGGTGCGGCGGGAATGAGGCCTTTTGGGATTATCTCGCGGGACATAGCTACGGATTCATGGATTTGCTCAAGCTCTGCGATTTCGGGCCGGATGATAAGCTGGGCGGAAAACGATGGAGTCAAACCGGCCTGGTCATCGAACCCGGGACAGAGATCCCAGGCAAACCGGACGAGTTTGGCCTGTATATTCGCCAACCCAAAGATCCGTCGGTCGCCAAGCCCGATCCAAAGGTCTATGGACGTTCTGCCGGCATTGTTGGCCTGCGACTTTTTCCCAACCCGAAGTTTGATGCGAAGGCTCGGAAACACTGGGATCCGGTCAGGTATCGCAAGGACGAGAAATACTACAACGACCCGAACCTGGTTCGTCCTTATCGAGTGGGAATGTCTTGCGTTTTCTGTCATGTGGCGCCGCATCCCTTGAATCCGCCGGCTGATCCGGACGCGCCGACCTGGGCGAACCTCTCGACGACAATCGGAGCGCAGTATCTACGGATGCGCGCCGTCTTCGGCAACCTTCTCAAGGAAGACAACTTTATCTATCACCTGCTCGACAGTCAGCCGCCTGGAACGCTCGATACTTCGCTCGTGGCGACGGATCAGATCAACAACACGAGCACGATGAACGCGCTCTGGGATTTTGGGGCCCGCCTCGACCGTTCCGGTTTACTGGCTATCTCCCCGGAATATCGCGGGGCCGACTATGCGAGGGATTATCTGGCGCGTTATGGGCATAACGAATTTGAAAAAGTCTCAGCGGTCCCTGCCAAGCTACCGGTGGCGCTCTATGGTCTTTCCGATGCCTATGCCAACCCACGGCCGGTGCCACGCATCCTTTTGGAAGGCGCGGACTCCATCGGTGCGTGGGGTGCGCTGGCCCGGGTTTATCTGAACATCGGCTTGTTCTCGGAGCGCTGGATTACTCTTTCCAACATCTTCATCGGCTTCCAGAAACAGCATCCCTTCAAAGTGGCGGATGCGGAGAAGAATTCGGTCTATTGGAAGGTTACCGAGCACGATGTCGACTACCTGGCTGCGTTTTTTCTCAAATCGACCGGACCAATGCGATTGAAAGACGCACCGGGAGGCAGACAGCTCGGCCAGCTCAAGGGTGAAGGAGTGCCCTGGGCGCCGGAGTTGGCAGCGGGTCGTAAAGTTTTCGCTGAACGCTGCATCGTCTGTCATTCGAGCAAACAGCCAAATGGCAGGAACGGCGCGCCGAAAGGACCGGAGGCGATAGACGGGAACAAGCTCATCGAATATTTAAGCGACCCAGCCTACCGGCAATGGGCGCTGGCCGAGGTGGAAAAGCCTGATTTTTGGGAAAACAATTTCCTTTCCACAGAAGTGCGCGTCCCGGTAACTCTGATTCGGACAAATGCCGGTCGCTCGCTCGGGAGCAACGCCGTCGCGGGGCACATGTGGGAGGATTACTCATCCGAGACTTATAAGAACCTGCCAGCGGTTGGAAAGATTAGCTGCTGGAATCCGGCCACCCAGCAAACGGTCGCCTGGCAACCGCCAGGCAATGGGCGCGGTTACTATCGTCCGCCCAGTCTGATGGGAATTTGGGCCACGGCACCTTTTCTCCACAACAATACCTGCGGCCTGTTCAACAATGACCCGTCAGTCAAAGGACGTCTCGAGGCGTTTGACGATGGGATCCATCGGCTGCTCACGCCGGGACCGACGACCGAGGAAGCAGCGGCCAATCGCTATCTCTGGCCGAGCGGACCCTCGATGGAGATGGGCGCGGCGCTTAACCACGCAACCTTGGAGCGATTGAAGCAGGACCATGGATTGATCTGGCGCACCTCGGTCGACTCGCATCTGCACATCCCAGCCCGCAGCATTCAGCAGTTCCTGGTCGGTGTGAGTCCCGGTTGGATCAGGTGGCTGATCGTCTCCCCATGGATCTCATTCATCGTCCTGCTCCTGATCGGCATTGTTATCCTGTTCGCCAGCCGCAAACGGGTGCTTGGGTATGTCGTTCTCGGGCTCGCCGTGCTGCTGGGATTCTTTGCCGCCTTTATCCAGGGATCATTCGGCGATCTCAACGTGATGCATGTGCCAGCGGGGACACCGGTTGATCTCCTCGCCAATCTTGATCCGGGCGAGGTCACGATGACCAAGCCTGGCAATCTTGTCGCGCTCACCTGGGGCATGCGGAATCTAGGGAATCCAGGGAGTGAGGCTGAAGGAAAAGAGGTAACCAGGCTTCTTGGCATGAGCACCTGCCCGGATTTGGTCCTGGATCGCGGTCACTACTTTGCCAAAGACCTGAGCAAACAGGAACTCGACGACCTAATTGACCTGCTCAAAACGTTCTGAGACCCAGCCTTGGCCCGGCAACGTCGTGCACCTGGCACAATGAACAACACCGCACTTCATCCAAAACAGCAAACCGCGGACTACGACTTTGTTGTCGTCGGCTCCGGCGCGGGCGGCGGGCCGCTCGCCTGCAATCTGGTCAAGAATGGCTTTCGGGTCCTTCTTTTGGAAGCTGGCGGCTGGGATGCGCCAGAAGTCGCGCAGATTCCTGCTTTTCACCCCCATGCCAGCGAGCATCCGGACCTTAGTTGGGAATTCTTTGTCAAGCATTACACCAGACCGGAGGAGCCGGATTCGAAGTGGGATGAAGGAGAGAACGGCATCTACTATCCGCGCGCGGCTACGGTCGGAGGCTGCACATTCCACAACGCGATGATCACTCTTTGCGGACCAGGCGGCGACTGGGACGAGATCGCAAGGATAACGAAAGATGAATCATGGAGCGCTGAGCGCATGCGCACCTATTTCGAACGGCTCGAACATTGCGACTACGCGGGCCGGGACCGGGGCAACTCTCCTGGGAAGAATCTGGAACAAGATTGCCACCGTCCTCGGGATCGGGCCCAGGGGAAACCCGGGCCGGCACGGCTTCCATGGCTGGCTGCACACGACGGTGGCCGATCCGAAACTCGGCATGCAGGACAACCAGTTGGTGGAGGAAATTCTCTGCGCGCTGGCCGCGACTCTTATCGACCAGGGTCTGCGCGTTGTGGATACGATCAAATCTTTCCTCGGTGATGTTTTCGCCCATCAGATCAAGGCACGGTTTGATCCGAATGATTGGCAGACCATGAAGCGGCGTTCCGAGGGAGTGATGCTGATTCCGATTGCGGTTCGTGCCGGCGAGCGCAGCAGCCCACGGGATTACCTGGTGGAAGTGCAAAAGAGTTTTCCGGAGCGTCTCACGATTCAAACCGACACCCTGGTGACCGAAGTCATTTTCGATCGAGATCCCGGTGCGCCCGGGGAACCGGTCGCGATTGGCGTCCGGTTTCTCCGGGGCAAACACCTTTACAGGGCGCATCCCGAGCCAGGTCATGAGAGCGGAGTAAGTGGTGAAGCCTTTTGCCGCCGCGAAGTCATCCTCTGCGGCGGCGCCTACAATACGCCGCAACTCCTAAAGCTTTCCGGGCTTGGTCCGAAAGCCGAGTTGGAGGCGCTTGGAATTCCGGTTCGCGTCGATTTACCCGGCGTGGGAACGAACCTGCAGGACCGCTATGAGATCGCCGTGATCTCGGAAGCAAAGGAAGATTTCGTGCTTCTCGAAAACCTCGCCCTGCGGATGCCGGCAGCGGGAGAGGAGCCCGACCGTGCGCTGAAGGAGTGGCGCAAAAGTAGAACCGGTCTTTACACGAGTAACGCGGTCATCATCGGGCTCCTGAAAAAATCCCGACCCGAGTTAGCCACGCCGGATCTTTTCATTTTTGCCATCCCGGGATTCTTCAAAGGCTATTACAAGGGCTACTCGGAAGATCGAGCCAACCCAGACCTCGCCACGAGGCACAATCTTTTAACGTGGCTCGTGATGAAGGCGCACACGAAGAACCGCGCCGGCACCGTGACCCTGCGCTCCGCCGACCCGCTCGATGTGCCTGAAATCAACTTCCACTATTTTCATGAAGGCACCGATCGCGACCGGAGTGAAGACCTGGACGCCATCACCGAAGGCTTCAAGTTCGTGCGGAGAATCAATCAGATTGCGATCGAGAGAGGCACGATCAAGGGCGAAATCTGGCCCCGGCCGGAGGACAAAGTAGAAGACGACGATTCGATCCGGCGCTTTATCGCCAGGGAAGCCTGGGGCCATCATGCTTCCTGCTCTTGTCCGATCGGCGCGGATGGGGATCCCATGGCCGTGCTCGACAGCCGCTTTCGCGTCCGCGGAGCTCAGAATCTGCGGATCGTGGACGCGAGCGTTTTTCCCCGAATTCCCGGCCTTTTTATCGCCACCAATATTTACATGATCTCGGAGAAGGCGAGCGACGTCATCAGTGAAGATAACTCCGATCGTAAAGCGGAACCGTAGAAGACCGCTCGATCCTACTAGGTAGACTTAAACTCACTCACCAGCGCCTGCAGGCTGGCTTTGGCGTCACCGAAAAGCATCCGCGTGTTCGGCTTGAAAAAGAGCGGGTTTTCGATCCCGGCGAAACCGGAAGCCATCGAGCGCTTGAGGACAAAGACGGTGCGCGCTTCGTCCACGTTGATGATCGGCATGCCGTAGATCGGGCTCGATTTGCTTTCGCGCGCGGCCGGATTCACGACGTCGTTGGCGCCGATCACAATCGCGACGTCCATCGTCGACATGGTGGGATTGATCGCGTCCATCTCGACCAGTTGCTCGTAAGGCACGTCGGCTTCGGCCAGCAGGACGTTCATGTGGCCCGGCATCCGGCCGGCGACCGGATGAATCGCATAACGAACCTCCGCGCCGTTGTCTTCCAGGAGGTCGGCCAGTTCGCGCAGGACGTGTTGGGCCTGTGCCACGGCCATCCCATAGCCCGGGACGAGCACGACCTGGGACGCGGCCTCGAGGACATAGTAGGCCGACTCCGGCGTGATCGCCTTGACTTCGCCCGTCACGGCCTCGCCGCCGGCGGCCGCGGGAGAACCGAAGCCGGCGAACAAGACGTTAAAGATCGAGCGATTCATCGCCTTGCACATGATCTGGGTCAGAATCACGCCGCTCGCTCCGACGAGGCAGCCGGCGACGATGAGCACGGTGTTTTGAATGATGAATCCGGCCGCCGCGGCCGCGAAACCCGAGTAACTGTTGAGGAGCGCAATCACCACCGGCATGTCGGCCCCGCCGATCGGAATCACCCCCAGCACCCCGAGGACAAACGCGAGCACGATCAGGCAAAGGAAAATCGGGTAGTTGCTCGCTGGATGCAGGCAAAAGATCGCTCCGGCGACGAGGACGATCAGGACGAGTCCGGCATTGACCGTCCTCTGGAAAGGAAAGAGGACCGGCCGAGTTTGCACCTTCCCCGCCAGCTTGGCATAGGCAAGGACGCTGCCAGTGAGGGTGACACCACCGATCATGACCGCCAAGAAAATGGGAATCGCGGCCGAGAGTGGTTCGGCGGGATGATTGTGATATTCGACCCAGCCGACGAGCAAACTGGCCAGACCGCCCGCGCCATTGAAGAGCGCGACCATTTCGGGCATGGCCGTCATTTGCACGCGTTGCGCCGCGACCGCGCCGATGGCCGAGCCGATGACAAGACCGACGACGATCCACTGATAATGCAGCCCACTCACGAGGAGGGTGGCGACGATCGCGATCAGCATGCCGACGGCGGAAAGGAGATTGCCACGGCGCGCAGTCGCCTGTTTCCCGAGCAGTTTGAGGCCGAGAATGAAGAGGATGGCGGCCGCGATGTAGGCCCAATCGATGAGAACTGGCATGCTATTTCTTTTTCGTCTTGAACATCGCGAGCATCCGATCGGTCACGAGATAGCCGCCGACGACGTTGATGGTGGCGAAGATGACCGCCAGCACGCCCAGCGTGGTCGCGACCGTCCCGCCTTCCGTGCCGGCGGCGATCAGGGCACCAACGATCGTGATCCCGGAGATGGCGTTCGAGCCCGACATGAGCGGGGTGTGCAACTGCGAAGGCACCTTGGCGATCAGTTCGAAACCGAGGAAAACGCAGATGACGAAGATAAAAAGGAGCAGGGTCATAATTCGTTAGGCCTGGTAGAGTTTGACGATCGTCTCGTTGACGATCTTCCCGTCGTGGGTCAGGACGCAGTGTTTCAAAATCTCGTCCTCCAGGTTGAGGCGGAAGGTTTTCGTCTCCTTGTCCCAGAAGTGTTCGAGCAGAGCGGCGAGATTGTTCGCATACATCTCGCTCGCGTGCCGCGCGACACGCCCCGGCAGGTTGCACAGGCCGATGACGCGGACGCCGTTTTGCTCCACCACTTCATCGGGCCGCGAAGCTTCGACGTTGCCGCCGCTCTCCACCGCCATGTCGACGATCACACTCCCGGGCTGCATTTGCTCGACCATTTGCGTGGTCACGATGAGGGGCGCTTTCCGCCCGAAGACCTGCGCGGTCGTGATCACGACGTCGGCTTTGGCGCAATGCTGCGCCATGACTTCGCGCTGCCTGGCCAATTGCTCGGGAGTGAGTTCCTTCGCGTAACCCTGGGCGGTCTGCCCAGTCTCGCCCAGATCGACTTTGACGAACTTCGCGCCTAACGACTGGACCTGCTCCTCGACCGCCGGCCGGGTATCAAAAGCTTCCACCCGCGCCCCGAGCCGCCGCGCGGTCGCGATCGCCTGCAGGCCCGCGACTCCGACGCCGATGACGAAAACCCGGACCGGCTTGAGCGTGCCTGCAGGCGTCATCATCATCGGAAAAATGCGATCGATGGTGGAGGCGGCCACGATCACGGCGGCATAGCCGCCAAGGCTGGCCTGCGAACTGAGCACGTCCATTTTTTGCGCGATCGTGATCCGCGGCAGCATCTCAAGCGCAATCGCAGTGACGCCCGCCGCCGCCAGGGCCCGGATCAAATCACGCTCGTTGAAAGGGTCGAGCAGGCTGATGTGAATGCATCCACGTTTGCAGAGCTGGATTTCATTTTCCGGAGGTTTGCGCACCCGCAGGATCAGATCGGCCGAGCCGAGCATTCCGCTGCGGTCTCGGCTGATCTCCGCGCCCGCTTTTTCATAGGCCTCATCCGGAATCGAGATCGGTGTGCCGAGACCGGCTTCGATCGAAATTTCCATCCCGAGCCCGGCGAGTTTCTGCACCGCCTCGGGCACGAGGGCGACGCGGCTTTCGCCGGACTGCGTTTCTCGCGGAACAAAAATTCGCATGGTTCGCAGGCATGCTAGCGACTCCGCCGAGCGGAGCAACGAAAAGTCGGCGAGACTCGGCTTTTCGTTAGGCGAAGTCAGCGGGAAGAAGGCGGCCGGCCGCGACAATCGCAACGCAGGTCCTGAGCCGGGTCAGCTATTGCAGATTGAAAACATCCACCAGCGCGACGCCTGTGCCATTATCTTTTCCGCGCACCACTGCCGTGTAGGCGCCCGGCGCGAGCGAATCGATGATCGCGGATTCGGCGTCATTCGTCGGGGTGAGTCCGGTCGATTGAATGAGGGTTTCTTGCGAATCCCGCCAATTGTCGTCGCTTATGACGACGGCGCCGTTGGCATCGTAGAGATCCAGCGTCGGATCCTGCAATGGATTTGCGATTCCGTCGTCGGCCAGCGAGGGCCCAATTGCCCTAACGATTACGGTATCGCTTTCGCCGGTGCCGATAATGAATCCGGCAATTAAAACGTCGTCTCCCGTCTGGACGAGACCACGCGCGCTCGCGTTGCCAAGCGTGGAGTTGGCCGCGGTGTCGAGATCGTAGATGTCAAACAAGCCATTGCCTGTCTCGCCGTTATTACCACGCAGGACCACGGTGTAGCTGCCCGGAGCGAGCGTCGCGATGATGGCGGATTCCAGATCGTCGGCAGGCGCGAATCCGGTCGCCTCGATTTCGGTTTGCTGCGAATCTTTCCAATTATCGTTACTCATGACGAGGATGTCGCCTTGGTAGAGATCGATCGCTGGATCGCCCAGGCGGTTGGCCAGAGGGACTCCATTGACGGCCAGCGAAGGTCCCAGCCCCCTAAGGATCACTTGTTTCGAATCGGTGCCGGTGACGATGAAACCGCCGATCAGCACATTGTCGCCAGTGCCCACGTCAAGACGCGCAGAAAGATTGAGTGCCAGCGCGGGAGGTAGCGCGGTCCCGTCGAGGAGCGCGAAGGCGGCCGCGGCGATTTGATAATGCCCGGCGGTGGTCGGGTGAAGGTCGTCCCAAAAGAGGTACTCGTCCGGATCGACGGATTCGTTCTGCGCGCTGTCGCTGATGTTGGTGAAGCCGTAATCCTCCGGATTCGTCGCGAGCCGGTAATAGAGTCCGTAGGTATCGAGCCGGTAAAGCGTGATCGTGATCCCCTCACCCGCGAGAGTGGCGGTGGCAGCGTCGAGATCGGTGTTTAGTTCCGAGCGATATTCCGCGGAGGCGGCGTTCAAGGCCGTCGCCGTTGCGGCGTCATCTTTGTAAAGCGGGACGAGCCCGAGCGGCGGGACGTTTGGAACCAAAATGCTGCGGGCGCCGGCGCGAGCGAGCTGCTCCACCAGCCCGGCCACGTTCGAAGCCGTCTCCGTGACGTGAGTGGAACTGTCGTCGTCAAAAAGATCATTGCCCCCACCCCAGACAATATAGAGCGCGGTTGCGTCGGGCGTGTTGCCGGCGAGATAATCGTTTACCTGTTTCCCGAGATTATCCACGGTGAGGGTGAACTCGCCGCCGCCAAATGGAAACGGATTTGAGATGACCGTCCGCTCGCTCGTTCCGCTCGCGGTCGTCGCGCCGCCAAAGGCATAGTCGGCCCCGCCATCGAGGCTGTTAGTGGAAGCCGACAAGCCAAAAAACGTCCGCGACAACTGCTCGTGCCACGTGCCGGCGTAGGTGGTAGAGCTCGGGTCGGTGTCGGAGCTGTCGGTGAAACGGCCGTCACTGTAATCGAAATCACCGCCCGGGTAGCCGATAAAATAATCGTCTTCCATGACATGCCGCACGTTGCCGTCGTCGGATAAACTGTCGCCGAAGATGACGATCTGGCTGAAGACCGGCGCGGCCTGAGCCCAACTGTTTGCCGGCGGCGCGAGCAGCACCGCCAGCAGCACGAGAAACAGATGGCGCAACTTAGGACGGAACGATGGGAATGGATTCGAGATCATGCTTAGGACGGATGCAAGGCAATGTGCGAGAACAATCCGGGGACGACATGGGTGAATGGACGTAAGCCTTCGCCCTTGTGCCGTCTCCGAATTGACGGTTGTCTTGTTTACGACATTCCCAACGACTGGAGCGTTGGCTCATCAATCGCCTCGGTCGTGTAGAGACTGTTGTCGCGTTGATAGTTACCCAGTGCGGCGCGGGTGATCGGTCCGAGCAGGCCGTCTACCTCGCCCTGGTAATAACCCCGTGCCTGCAGCGTCGACTGAACATTTGCGATCACCTGATCGGGAGGCAGATTGTTATAGGCGTAGATAGGACCATTATATGGGTAGTAGGCGACGGCCGGATTGTAACCCCACGCCGGATACCAATAGCCGGCATTCAAAAAATACCAGCCACCGCTAATCAGAACGATACGGTTGTAGTGATTGTGCCACCATCCTTGATCGTGCCATGTGCCTCTGTAGTTTTGGAAAACGACATACTGCCGGCCTTGCCAGGTGTCACTACCTTGAATGCGATAGTTCGGCTTGAACCGCGCGCTCTCGATCTTCGAGTTCGGCGAATTTGAGAGGTTAAATTTCCTGGCCTTCACCTTTCCCTTGGCGCGCGACTGCACGGCAGGCACCTTGTTGTTCTGGGCCGTCCTCGCGCCATGTTGCTTGGTCTGCCCCTTTCCCTTGCCGCGCGACTGTGCGGCAGGCACGTTGTCGTTCCGAGCCACGCCCGCGGCATGTTGCTTGGCCTGCGCTTTTCGGTTGCCGCTCGACTTCACGGCAGGCACGTTGCTTCTCTGTCTCTGAGCCGTGCTCGCGCCATGCGGCTTGATCTGCACCTTTCGCTTAGAGTTCGGCTGCACGGTATCCGGCGCGTTTTCCTGTTGCGACGCCGTCATCCCGGCCTGATGCGCCTTCTTCTTGTTCTTTTTGCTATCCTGATCGTGATCTGCTGCCTGGGCGACCAACGCGATCGCCAGGGAGCAAACCAACACGAAAAATACTCTCATACTTTATGCTTTCTGGTTAATTAGACTTTACGATTATGCTCTTCGTCCGTATCCAGCCAATACTTTGTAAGTGGGGCGTCATACTTTCCAAGCATCGGAGGCTTGCGCGTTATACAGTCGATTCGGTTGCATCTGGCTTACGTAAACGCCAGCGAGTGGGGCGGCGACTTCCTGGGGATGACCTTTGGACTTGCGAAAGTGCGTGGCTAAGAGTAGGAATGACCGCATGGGATTAATTATTCTTATCGTTGTCATTCTGCTGTTAGTTGGAGCTTTCCCGACAGGCGGTTATGGATTCGGCTACCGGTCGCATGGCATAATTGGAACCATTCTTGTAATCCTTTTGATTCTGTATCTGCTCGGTCGCCTCTAAGATGCGCGAGGCAGATGGATGGTTTGTTCGGCATTAAGTGTGATCGCCGCCTAGGCAAAAGACAGGCTCGGCGAAACAGGGCTGTCATGCTGCCGAATTTCCTCCATCACGTCCTCGGCGATGACCTCGAGCAGGCGTTTTTCGCGAACAGTCAGGCGGCGTGGCTTGATATCGAGGATGCAGAGCGAGCCAATCGGAAGGTTGTTGCTGCGGAGCGGAACGCCGGCGTAGAAGCGCAGTCCGCGCTCTTTTAATAACGGGTTGTTGGCAAATCTTCGGTCGCGGGAAAGGTCTTCGACCACGAGTGCCTCGTCGTTTGCGATGACATGGCCGCAGACCGAGAGCTGACGCGAAATCTGGTGCGCTTCGGCGATTTCTTCCGGCAGCCCGACTTGTGATTTGAACCACTGGTGATCGCGATCAATGAACGTGATGAGGGCAATCGGAACCTCGAAGACGCGTGCCAGCTTTTTCGTAGTCCGATCAAAAACTTCTTCAAACGTTCCATCCGCCAGGTGCAAACGAGCCAGCTCTTCGAGGCGGCTTTCCTCGTTGGCAGGGATCGCGCCGGGGATCATCTCGTCGGCAATCGAAACCGAGAACTTCGCGAACTGGAGCGCTGCTTCAGCGAGCGAGAGCACGACTTCGTTCGCCCCGGAGGAACGCAGCCGTTCCCCAGCGCTTGCCACGCCTTCGGTCGCGCCCCAGATCCCGACCACGATCTTCACGTCTGGCAACTGGGCGCGAAGTTTCATGCTGAGATAGCGCGCATGGATCAGAGTGGAGGGTGCGACAACCGAGATGCAGATGGCTTCGGGATCCAACTTCGCCGCTGACCCGACGAGTTCGCCACTGCTGAGCGCCGCCGAGGCGTTCTCGGCATCGAAGCCTTGTTGTCGAAGCAATTGCACGAGCATCGCTCCCGCGAGTTCATCACGGTAGGCTCGAGCCGGCAGGCAAAGGACGCGGCACGTGGGAGCGGAGAGAGGAAAGGGAGTTTGTTCGGCGATCGCCTTGTCCGCTTCCAACTGCGACTTCGACGGCGGGGCCAGTCCGAGATCTTCGATTAGATCGTGGAGGTGACGGTGAATCGCGGCACGCTGTTCGGCGTCCAGCTCGTCGCGTTGCGCGTCCATCTCCGCGAGTGTGATGGTCGGGATCAGAACCGAATCGTAAAGAGCAGTGAGTGAATTCTCTTTCACATACGCTTCCGCCAGGTCGTTCGCTTCATCCAAACCGAACGCGAGCAGGCGGTGATAACATTCCTCGTGCGGAGCGAGTGCCTGCTCTTCGCTCAGAAGCACGCTCAAGAATTGCAACTTGGGCACGTGCCGGCCCATCACGGCGAGGCAGACGGTCAACGGGGTCGCGAGTACGAGCCCGATCGGTCCCCAAAGCCACGTCCAGAAAACCGCCGCGATGATGAGCGCGATAGACGAAACGCCGGTGCGCGATCCGTAGAGCCACGGCTCGATCGCATTGGCATTGATTAATTCAAGCACGACGAAGAGGCCAACCGTGAAGAGCGGACTGAGCCAACTCGTCGAAACGGCAACCGAAAGCAGCACGGGAACCGCGGCTGCAATCCAAACACCGACGTAGGGCACGAATCGCATGATCGCCGTGAAAGCGCCCCAAAGCGCAGCGTTCGGCACGCCGATGAAGTAGAGTCCGATTGCAATGCACGAGCCAAAACTCACGTTCACCAGAAGCAGCATCGCAAGGTAACGCGCGACGCGGCTCCCGGCGTCGTCCATTGCCCGCGTGGTCGCGCTGATCCTGCCTTGCCCGATGAGGCGAATCATCCGGCCGCGCAGATCCTCGCGCTTCAAGAGCATGAAGATGACCAGCAATAGAACGAGGCCGGTTGTCCCGAGTGGTCCAAGCAATCCGGTTGCGGTGGTTTGCAGGATTTTTGGAAGACGGCTTTGCGATTCGACGATCCGAACCGGCACCGGCCTTTGCGCCGCAGGCACGTTGCCAGAGCGCGCCGCCGTGGTGGCTTTTGTTTCCGGCACCGGACCGGTCGCATTCGCCGGCGACTCCAATGAATCCGGCAGTTGCTTCTCCAACTCGGAAACGCTCTGCGAAAGGCGACCAACCGCGCCCCCGGTGGGGAATCGGATCGCGTGTAATTTGTTGTCGATGTTCGTCTGGTAATCGGGAAGCTTCGCCGCGAGGTCGATCAGTTGACGCGTTAAGAGCCAGCCGGCTCCGCCCAGGACGCCAAAGAGCATCGCCACGACGATGAGAACAGCCGAGATGCGTCCGATCCAGCGTTCAATGTAGCCGACCAGCCGTGCCAGCAGGAAGGTCAACATCGCCGCGAGCGCGAGCGGAACAAGCAGTTGGCGCCCGACATAAAGAATCGTGACGACGAATGCGGTCAGCAAAATCGTCCAGATTCCGACGAGCGCGGCAGTAGAAGTACTCTTCATCGCTCGCATGCCAGGTCATCCGTCGTCCACAGTGCGGATTCTCACAAGTAGGCGGCACATAGCCCACCCACCGAAGCTCGGTCCTTCAAGGCCAAGAAAGTGCGGCACCCCGCGGGCACAGCGATCAGGTGGCCTTCGAGGCGCTTTAGTTCCGCCAGAACATCCTCGCGCAGCGACGCCTCGATCCGGAGCAGGTTGACCGAATGGGTCGCCGTCGCATCGGCGATTTGCTGGTTGGCGGGATTGTTGCCGGCCACATCGCGTTACAGCTTTCCCATCACCAACAAAATGATGATGATGAGGATGACGAGGCCGCCGCCGCCGTAGTAGCCGAGCCCGCCCCAGCCAAAGCCGAAGCCGCCGCCGAAGAGGATCACGAGGACGACGATCAAGAGCACGATGCCAAGCGTGCTCAGGCCCGCCAAGCGCCACAGTCGATTGGTTTTTAGTTTCATGGTTTTACACTCTCCACTTTGTGTTGAATTTGCCAGACTTTTCGAGTGGTAGGGGTTGCCGCCGTGATTGAGCATGCCGTGGTTTTTTTGATTTTCCGACCCGCCGAAATCTCCGGTCGCGGTTTGCCCGTCCGGATTACCCTGTTAGCGATCGCTCGTGTATTGCGCGCGTCGCGATATTTTTTGATCGCCCCATGTTGGACGGCATAAAGGGCGCCGTTTTGAGTGATGGTGAGCTCCATAGGATTACGATTTGCCGTTTGCCGAGTTGATAGTGATGGCCACGCTGGTTTTCGCGCCAGGAGGCGGACAGTTTTCGAGCTGTAAAGGATCTTGAGTTGTGAGATCGGAAAGCGAATCGTCCAATTTGAACCGTGCCGTAAACTTCGCGCCTTGACCCAATCCATCGCTTTCCACCTCCAGGGTGCCTCCGTGCGCTTCCATTAATGTCCGGGCGATCGAAAGACCGAGACCGAGACCGCCGAAGCGCGAATGAATGGAAGAATCCCCTTGCTCGAACGGGGAAAAAATCCGCGAGAGTGCTTCCGCGGGAATGCCAATCCCAGTATCGCTCACTTCGACCACCAGTTTGCCGCTTGCCTCGTTGCGCGTAGCGATTGAAACCTTGCCGCCTTTCGGCGTAAACTTCAGCGCGTTTCCAATCAGATTCGATAGCACCTGTTCGAGCTTGGGCGCATTGGCTTGGATGTGGCGATGCGGAGCCCGCAACTGAAGGTCGATTCCAATTCCCGCCCCTTTCTGCTGGCTCTCGAGATTCCTAAGCGCGAAGCGGATCACCTCGTGCGCATCCACCTTCACGAGCTCCAGCCTCAACACCTCGTTCGCGGTATGGGTGAACTCGAGAAACTCGGCGACCAGGCGCACGAGACTTTGAACATTGCGGCGCATGAATGCCAGGGCGGACTTATCGAACAGTGGCGGCAATTCGGTCTGCTCGGGCATGCCGGCGCTGCCGTGACCCAACTCGAGCACTTCGATCATTGACGAAATGGCTGCGAGTGGAGTGCGCAGCTCGTGAGACAGCATGGCAATCAGTTCATCTCTGGCTTTGCCTGCGCTCTCGAACGTCTCCGCCTGCCTCTTGGACGCCGCCTGAGATGCAGCCTGCACGCGCGCGCTGATATCACGGATGTTGCACTGAATGATCTTAGCTGAACCGACAAAGTAGACATTACTGACAAACTCGACTTGGATATGCTTGCCGGCCTTGGTGCGAAGCGGGCGGTTCTCGTAGCGGACGTAGCCCTCTTTTTGCAGCTTTGCGAAAGCGGCCTGATTCGCGACGATGTCTTCGAACAGGCCAATCTCCCAGAGTTGGCGACCGATGATGCTTTCGAACGGATAATCGAGCAAATCGAGCAGAAATGGGTTCACATCGATGATCTTGCCGCTGCGGGCATCGAGAATCAGGATTCCATCCTGAGCGGTTTCGAATAACCGGCGGTAACGCAGCTCCGATACTTCCCGCGGAGAGATCCAACGAGTCTCCCCTCCCGCGCCTCGGCAGACGTTTCGCCCGGGTTGTCAATGTTTTTGATTTCATGGGTCGAGGGTCGCGGTCATTGAGATACTTGTCTTAAGCAAGCGGGCGATAGGGCAGTTGGCTTTTGCCGCGATCGCCGCATCCATGAAACACGCTTGGGAGGTGTCCGGAACGTTTGCATGGACGTCGAGTTGCACGTGCGTGACCGTCCAGCCCGCCGCCAGATCTTCCAGGGTCGCGGTCGCGATCGTTTCGATCCGCTGGGGGTGATACCCGCACAGAACGAGCTCGTTGGAGAGGGCCATCGTAAAACAACCACTCAGCGATGCGGCGATCAATTCGTCCGGGTTGGTTCCGACGCCCTCGGAAAAAGAGGTTCCGTAAGAATACTGGGTCCCCGAAAGAACGCCGCTTTCGGTCGTTAATGTCCCCTCGCCTCCATGAAGGTTTCCATTCCAAACAGCGGAAGCGCTTCGGTCCATAAATTAGCGTCCGGCACTCCAAAAATCAGTTGGCATAGAGCAGCGGTACGCCTCCGTTGGCTGGCCGGCCAATATCTTATTAGTAGGGCGTCATACTTTTTGAGTATGGCTGCTTGCCTGTTGCCGAGCGGTCTGTCATGATCGGCAGTTCTTTCTTGGCATTCTATGTGTCGAACCGGTTTATCTAGACTGTTTTAGCCGCGATGGAGCTTCGTCATCTGCGCTACTTCGTCTGCGTTGCGGAAGCACTCAGCTTTACGAGAGCTGCCGAAAAGCTGCACACCGCGCAACCGTCACTCACCCGGCAGATTAAGGACCTGGAAGAAGAGCTTGGCGTCCGCCTTCTAAATCGCACAAAGCAGCAGGTCACGCTGACAGACGAGGGCCGCTCATTTCTCCCCGACGCCAAACGCATTCTTGCGCTCACAGCCGAAACAATCGGGTCGGTCCGGCGATTGCACAGCGGCGAGGTTCGCGCGCTCAATGTTGGTTATGTTAGCAATGTTTTTTTCGATTTTCTGCCGAGAACCCTCGCGTCCCTCCATAAATCGCTTCCCGCCGTTTCGGTCAATCTGTTCGATATGTCGTGCGGTGAGCAGTTTCGCGCGCTTGAAGAGGGCAAGCTCGATCTTGGTTTCGTTGGATTACACGCGCCAATTGCGCTGCGCGGATTGGAATTCCGGGCCATCGCGTCTTACAAAACTCTTGTCGCCTTGCCGCAAAACAATCCGCTGGCGGGCAAAACCACGGTCGATCTGAAAGCTCTCGCGCCCAATTTTTTCATCGGAATGTCTGAGGCGAGCTATCCCGGCTATCGCGAGTGGCTAACCAAGACGTGCGGGGCGGCAGGCTTTACCCCAAAGGTTTTGCAGGATGTCGATCTTGAACGAGCGATGATTCACGCCGTCGCCATGGGATTGGGCGTTGCTCTCGTGCCGGAGCAATTAAAGAAACTTGCGCACGAGAATGTCGTGTTCCGATCACTAAATCCCAAGGTCGGGACGGAAGGCTGTGTCGCATGGAGGAGCGAGAATCCATCGGCTGCCCTAAAGGCGTATGTGCAGATCGTCGAGCAAATGGGCCGAAGTCTCCGCTGATTGGTGAGGTGATAAGGGGTCGGCCAACAAACGTCCGACAGTTTTGGGCTGGTTGGAATTGAGCCAAATTGCTTCAAGCTATTCGTTAGGCCGGACCGCAAACGTCAAGACGGCTGGCCGCGACAATCGCCTCCTGTTCCATCGGCGCCGCGGGATAGCCGATCGTGAGGCATTCATAAAGATAGCGCCGCAGGAAGGGCTCGATCCCGCCAAGCCGCTCATATTGCGCGGTGTGGGCGAGTTCGTGCGCGACCAGGCGGCGATCGCCCCACCAATCGCTCCGGATAAAAATCCCGTGGCGCAACGCCAGACCGCAGGTCGTCGGAGTAAGAAATCGGATCGCGGCCACCGCGGTCTTGAGGGTGAGATCGGAGGGAATCGGCGCACGAGCCAGCGCGAGCAGGCGGACGCGCTCCGGTGCCTGCACCCCGAGCGCGCCCGCATCCGCGATCCCCTGCTCCGACAACGGAACGCCCTCGCGCAGGATGCGCGTTTCGAGCGCTTCCACCCAGCGCGCGGCGAGCGGAAGCAATCTTTCGAACTGGGTGAGCAAGACTTCGCGATTCATCAATGTCGAATCTACGAGTCGAGAGAGCGGTGTCATTTGTCGCCCGGCACGATTTTGTCATCCTGAGCCGCGCCCGTAACGCAGTCCGACAGGGCGAGGCCGGGCTTTCAAACGGCGAAGGACCTCTCAGTTTCAATAGACGCGCGTCCCGACAAAGAAGGAACCCCTTGCCTGGAGAGATCCCTCGCCGTGCTGCGCCGCCTCGGGATGACCATGCGGGTGTGGCGTCGTCTTTCCTCTTGTGGGCGGGGCCCCGCTTCATTCATTCATCCGCCATGGCGAAGAAGAGATGATGCCCGAAAAGCGCATCTCAATTCTGGGCGTCGTGCTCCTGCTCGTCGCGATCGTCGCAGCCTATGCGTACCATTTTCGACGGCTTTCACATGGACGACGGACACATGATCGTCGACTACGCCATCGCCGCGCGGGCTGGATGAAGGGACATCGGAAATCGAGGGAGGTTGGAAGTGAGTATCACCGCCGGAATAGAATTATGATGCGCATTCGATTGTTTTGTTTGTAGTCTCGCTCCTTTGATTCGCTCGACGTTGACCTGTCGGCTATATTTGTGGCGGCGTAAGAGTGAAAAAACTACGGTGCGTAAGAAATCACTCCCGAGATCCGCCAAGGGCCAGTCTACGGCCAAGATTTCAACGAAACGAAACGTCCGGCGAATGCGATTCGGCATGGCGACGGTTGGCGCCCTGTTGTGTTTGGGCGGGGGGCTTCGCGTAGCGAACCTCGGCAATGTCAAGTCGCCCAGCCCGGATGAGTTCGTTTACACCCTTCAGGCGAAGTATCTCTCGCAGGGACAAGGGTCCGCCCTGAGGAGTTTGGTTGCGGAGTATCAGCGTGATCCTGTGCGAGGTTTTCCACCGCCAACCCGCCTCGGATATTCGGTTCCGCTCGCGGTCATGATGCACCTGAGTGGAAAAACAGACGAGCAAGTCGGGCGCTATTTATCGTCCGCGGCCAGCATGGGCTCTCTTCTGCTCGTCGCTCTGATCGGGCTCCGTTTTTTTCCTTTTTGGGCTACCCTGTTCGCCTTGTTCTTTTTTGTCGTTTCCCCGATGGAACTGGCTATCACGCGACGGGCATGGACCGACGCACTGGCGGAATTGCTTGGTCTCGTCGTCATCTATGCGGCGGCCGAGATCACACGGAATTCCAGGCGGCGCATCTGGTATCTTCTCTTTGTAGCTGCAGGCAGCCTGGGATTAGCAGTCAAAGAGACCGGAGTCATAGCCTACGGATTCTGCGCCATCTGGGTTCTATGGGTCGTGTTCGTAGAACGAAAGCAGTGGGCCAACGGGGGAATCCTGATCCTGGGCGGTCTGCTGGGTTTGGCCATCAGCGTCGGCTGGCTGGCCTTGTCGATAGGAGGTATCTCCGTCCTGGCCCGGATCGTGAGCAGCATTCCGACTTCAAACGCGGCCAATCAATACGCGATCGAGTATCAATCCGGGCCGGGATCTCTTCTTCTCCGCTCGCTTGCGATCATGAGTCCGGTCGCCGCTCTTTTCTTCCTCCTCGGCTCTGGGGTCGTGTTTCTATCGCAGCGAAGGCTCAGTGTTATCAACCACCTCGCTGAGCAGGATGCTGACTGGCCGGTCATCCGCGGGATAACCCTTTTCGCGTTTGCCTATCTCATCTGGCCAATGCTGGTCCCGGGATGCCTCAATCTGCGTTACATCAGTGTGCTATTCGGAATCTATTATCTCATAGCGGGAATCGGCTTTTGGTATTTGCTTTCACTGCTCAGGACCCGACTTCGTGGAGTGGCTTGGAATGTCTCGCGGGACTCGCAATCGTCGCGCTTCTCCTGGCGGGGGCCACCGACTATCTCCGCTTTGAGAGATTTTTCGTGCGTGACGACTTGCAAGACCTGTCGGTCGCGATGCTGCTCGATCCTCACAACCCCAGAAATTCAATCCATGTCAGCTTTCCTGCCTCGCCTGCGCTCGAGGCGACTCCCCGAGAGACAGCGTTGTCCGAAGCGAAGGCAGAGAGAGAAGCGCGCGAAGGTGACGCCCTATTGCGCGGGGGGCAGATTGCCGAGGCGATGAACCGCTATGAAAAAGCGCTGGCGCTCAAGCCCGATTTGATTTCGACGCTGAATAATCTCGCCTGGGCGCTATCGACAGCTCCGGAGGCGTCGCTCCGAAATGGCGCAAAAGCCCTGCAATTGGCTGAGAAAGCGCTTCGACTCGGCGGCGGGAAGAGTCCTATGCATCTCCGCACCCTGGCGGCCGCGTACGCTGAGAACAGCCGTTTCGAGGACACAATCAAAACCGCTCAGCGCGCCTCAGAGCTGGCTCGCGCGCAGGAAAATTTCACCCTCCTAACAAGCATGCAGAAGGATCTCACTCGTTATCGCAGGCATCTTCCTCTGCACCCGGTTGGCCTAACCAATGCGCGCCAGCAGTAAACCGGTGCGGCGACAGCCAGGGACGCATGATGGCGGCCTGGTGCGCAAAAAATCCTGCAGTTGCGCTGAGCGGCGCATTCCTGCTGTTCGCCATTTTCGCCGCCTACTCGAACCATTTTCACAATGGCTTCCACTACGATGATGGGCACACGATCGTAAACAACGCCGCGATTCGAAGCCTGCACAACATCCCGCTCTTTTTCCGGGACGCGACTACCTTCAGTGCGCTGCCGAGCAACCAATCCTATCGCCCGCTCGTTTCCACGCTCCTCGCGATCGACTACTGGCTGGCCCACGGTCTGCACCCGTTTTGGTTTCACGTTTCCATCTTCGCGATCTTCCTCGCCCTGACGCTGCTCCTTGCCTTCGTCATCCGTCATCTCCTGGCGGGGGACGCTCTCGGATCGGCATCATCCAACCGTTGGATTGCGCTCGCCGCCGCCGCCTGTTACGCGCTCAATCCCGCCAACGCTGACGCCGTCAATTACATCATCGTTTCGGCCGAAGTCATCGCCGCCCTTGGCGTGATCGCGTCGTTTGCCTGCTACTTCGCCTTCCCCGGGCTCCGGCGATATTTTTTCCATGTTCTCCCGGCAGCGATTGCCATTCTGGCCAAACCGACGGCCGCGATCTTTCCCGTGCTTTTCGCCGCCTACCTTTTCTGCTTCCGCCAAGAAAAGCGGCCGCGCACGGCCCGGGTGGAATGGGTCCCGCCGTTTCTAATCTGCGGAGGAGCGCTTCTCTTCGTCCAACACATGACCCCGAGCAGTTGGATCGCCGGGGCGACGAATCCGCGCGGCTATCTTGTCACGCAACCATTTGTTGCCCTGCTCTACTTGAAGACGTTTTTTTGGCCGACTGGTCTTTCGGCCGATTACGATCTTGTTCCCTTCGTTAGGGCGAGCGATCCGCGGCTTTGGATCGGCATCGGATTCGCCGTCTGCCTGCTCGCGGCCGCGATCGTGGCGGCGCTCGGCAAGAAAACGCGCCTGATCGGCTTCGGTCTGCTCTGGTTCCTGCTCGCGCTCCTGCCGACCGCGCTCTTTCCACTCGCGGAAGTGATGAACGATTACCGGACGTTTCTTCCCTACATGGGGCTGGCGATGTCGATCGCGGGCGCGGCGGCGCTCCTCGTCGAGCGATCGAAATCGTGGAGGAAGGGAGCGAAGATCGCGGCCCTCTCGACCGTCGTGTTGATCCTATGCGCGAGCGGTTACGCGACATTTCAGCGGAACAAGGTTTGGGAAAATGAGGAAACGCTTTGGCACGACGTGGCGATCAAGAGTCCGCAGAACGGACGCGGCTTGATGGCCTATGGCATCCAACTGCTGAACAAGGGTGATAACACCGGCGCACTCGATTATTTCCATCGGGCGCAACGGCTCACGCCGCGCTATTACGAGCTGCTGATCAATCTCGCGGTAGCGGAGAATGCGACCGGGCAAAGCGCGGCCGCCGAGCAGCATTTCAAGGAGGCGCTGCGAATCGCGCCCTCGTATCCCGACAGCTATATCTACTATGCGCGCTATTTGCTGGCCCACTCGCGCGGCGACGAAGCGCGACCGCTCCTTCGCCGGGCGCTCGAGTTGAGCCCGAGCGACCTGACGGCACGCGATCTTCTCCAGGAAACGGGAACCGGTGCCGCCGCGACGCACACGAAAGAGGGGGACGCGTTGCTGCGCGAAATGAAGTTCAGGGAGGCGATCGCCGAATATGAAGCGGCGCTGGAGATCGCGCCGCAATTCGTTCCCGCTCTAAACAATTTTGCCTGGCTGCTCTCGACTTGTCCCAACGCCTCGCTGCGCAATGGGACGAAAGCGCTCGAACTGGCGTCGAGGGCCAACCAGGCTGCCCGCGGACAAAGCCCCGTTTACCTGCGGACCCTGGCGGCCGCTTATGCCGAGAACGGCGACTTCCCGATCGCGAACGAAACCGCCCAACGCGCCTGGGAACTGGCTCGTTCCCAGCAAAACGCGGTCCTCGCCAGCAGCCTGAAAAAGGATGGCGCTCGTTATAGAAAAAATCTTCCCCTGCACCCAGTTGGCTCGGAGAACATGCATCCGTAGCGGTGGATGACGCCAAGCAGAACGACCGCGGACGTTTCGCCTTGTCTGCAACCCGCACTTCGTTCATTCATCCGCCATGGCAGAAGGGAAGCGCGCGCTCATCACCGGTATCACCGGGCAGGACGGCTCCTACCTGACGGAGCTGCTCCTCGCCAAAGGATATGCGGTCCACGGTGTCGTTCGGCGGACGAGCAACCTGCTGCGCTCGCGCATCGAGCATCTGCGCGCCGATGACTCGATTTACGGCCGCCAGCTTTTTCTCCACTACGGCGACCTTTCCGATGGGACGACTTTGCGGCGCATTTTCGCTCAGGTGCAGCCGGCGGAGGTTTATCACCTTGCCGGTCAAAGCCACGTCGGCCTCAGTTTCGAAATTCCGGAATCCACTTCCGAAGAAGTCGCGATGGCGACCTTGCGGCTGCTCGAGATCTCGCGCGACCAACCGCAACCGCTCCGCTTTTATCACGCTTCCAGCTCGGAAATTTTCGGCGCGGCCGCCGAATCGCCGCAGACCGAAGAGACGCCCTTCCGCCCGGCCAGCCCCTACGGCTGCGCGAAGGCTTTCGCGACCCAACTGGCGCAAGTGTATCGGCGGGCCTACGGCCTCTTTGTTTGCAACGGGATCCTCTACAACCACGAGTCGGCCCGGCGCGGCGAGAATTTCGTCACGCGCAAAATCGCCCGGGCCGCCGCCCGCATCAGCCGCGGTCTGGAGAGCGAGTTGGTGCTCGGCAATACCGAGGCGCGACGCGACTGGGGTCACGCCCAGGATTACGTCGCGGCCATGTGGCTCATGCTGCAACATTCCGAGCCCGATGATTACGTCGTCGCGACGGGCGAGACGCATTCGGTGCAGGATTTCGTCGAGGCGGCCTTTCGCATCGTCGGGCTTTCCCCGGAGAAACATGTGAAGCGCGACCCGTCGTTCGAGCGCCCGACCGAGCCGGTGAAGCTGGTCGGCTCGAGTGAAAAAATCCGGCGCACGTTAGGTTGGAAACCGCGCGCGACCTTTGACGATCTTGTGCGCGAGATGGTGGAAGCAGAGCTGGCCAATTGTCGCAGCTAAAGTTCCGCCGATTTTGGTGGACAAGCAGGTGGCTCTACATCTTCTGCGGAACTTTTATTCCCAGGAGTTCGAGACCGCGCTGCAGGACGCGGGCAGTCAATTCGCAGAGTGCCAACCGCGTCGCCCGGGCCGGCTCCTCCGCCTTCAAGACCGGACACGCCTCATAAAACGCGTGGAAGGCGTTGGCCAGCTCGAAGAGATAATTCGCGAGCAGATTCGGCCGGAAATCGTTCAGCACCTGCGGGACCGTTTCGGCAAACTGGGCCAGGCGTTTTGCCAGGTTCAGCTCCGCCGCCTCCGCCAGGACTAGTTCGTTAGGCGCGACGAACTCTTCCCCGGCCTTGCGAAAGATCGAGCGGATCCGGACGTAGGCATTCTGCAAATAGGGCGCCGTGTTTCCCTGGAAAGAGAGCATCCGATCCCAGGAAAAAACGTAGTCAGTCATGCGATACTGCGAGAGGTCGGCGTATTTCACCGCCGCGATGCCGATGGTTTTCGCGATCTGCTTTTTCTCCGCCGCCTCCAGCTCCGGGTTTTTTTCCTCGACGATCTTCTGTGCGCGCACGATCGCTTCATCGAGCAATTCACGCAGGGGCACATTCTCGCCCGAGCGGGTCTTCATCAGCTTGCGGTCTTCGCCCAGGATGCTGCCGTGGGTGATGTGGCGGAAATCCGTCGTGTAACCTTCCCGCCGCGCGATTTCAAAAATCTGCTTGAAATGGAGTTGCTGGGGCGCGCCGGTTTCGATCCAGATCGTATCGGCGCCGAGGTCGCGCACCCGGTAGTCGATCGTCGCGATGTCGGTCGTGGCGTAATTGAACCCGCCGTCGCTTTTCTGAATGATGCAGGGCCGATCAGCCAGTTCTGGGATGTCGCGGAAGAAAACGCAGACGGCGCCTTCGCTGATCTCCGCGAGGCCGGATTTCCGCAGGCGCTCGACCACGCCGGGCAGGCGATCGTTGTAGAAACTTTCCCCGCGCTGGATGTCGTAATGAACGTCGAGGATTTCGTAGGCGGCCTCGAATTCCTTCATCGAGAGCGCGACGCATTCCTTCCAGATGCGCAGATTCTCCTCGTCGCCGGCCTGCAGCCTGACGAGCTCGTTGCGACAGGCATCGCGCACGACCTCGTCGCTTTTGCTCAATTCGTTGGCCGCTTTGTATACCCGGACCAACTCGGCGATCGGGCCGCGCGCCAGGGCCTCGCGATTCGAGCAGATGTTTCCACCCGTAAATCACCATCCCAAACTGCGTCCCCCAGTCGCCGATGTGATTGTCGCGAATCACGTCGTGCCCGAGAAATTTCGCGATGCGGGCGAGCGCGTCGCCCAGCACGATGCTGCGGATGTTACCGACGTGCATCGGCTTGGCAACGTTAGGCGAACCGAAGTCGATCACGATCCGGCGCGGGTTTTCCGCCTGGCGGAACGCCTAAGCGCTCGTCCCGCAAAAGCTCCGCTGCCTGCGCCGCGACAGCCCGCGGCTTGAGAGTGAAATTGATGAAGCCGGCGCCGGCGATCGTGGGAGGCTCCGCCCATCCGGCGACGTTGAGATGCTCGATGATTTTCTGCGCCAGCGCGCGCGGGTTTTCGCCTCGCTGCTTGGCCAAAACGAGCGCGGCGTTCGTCTGGTAATCGCCGAAGCGCGGGTCGGTCGCGGGCACGACCTCACCAGCCGTCGCGAAACCAGCGGCGGCGAGCGCGCGCCACAGCTCGTGGGTGAGGAGATTTTGAAACGTTGGCATGAACGGTAGCGACGAAGTTAACCTGCGATCACAAGCTGTCATCCCAGGTCAGCCGGTCCGCGTTCGACCGAGGGCTTCGCGCGCTATTTCTGGGCGCGTTCCTCGAAGACCGCCAGGATTTCCTCTTTCGTCGCGGCGGCCGCGAGCCGGTCCCGCACCGAGCGATCATTCAAAAATTTCGCAATTGAGGCGAGAGTGCGGAGGTGGGTTTGGAATTGATTTTTCGGGACAACGAAGAGGACGACAAACTTCACCGGCGCATTGTCGAGTGCGTCGAACTCAATCCCCTGCGAGGAACGACCGAAGGCAGCCACCACCTCCTCGACATCTTCCGACGACGCATGGGGAATGGCGATACCGAAACCGATCCCGGTGCTCATCGTTTCCTCACGCTGCTTGAGGGCGGCGAGGATGCTGTCGCGGCTCGCCGGCTCTATCTTCTTCTGGCTAACGAGAAGATCAATCAGTTCAACAATCGCAGGCCAGCGCTCGGTCGCCTCCATCTCTGGAATGATCTGCTCGGAAGATAAAAGGCTGGCCAGTGACATGCGGAATTCTCCGAGTGGAGCGGAAGCTTAGCGGCGGCCTTTGGGATGACAAGAGCGAATGGGGGAGAAGTTGCACGAATGCGCCGGCCAACGCCCGGTCGACCGAGGGGACTCAGTCAATCCTAAGGCGGACAACGCGGGTATTACCCGGCGCGAAATCGCAACCGAATCATGAGAGGCCGTGGTTCGCCGGCGGATCTGTTCCGTACCCGGCGCAAGGTACGTTCGACCTCCCGAATTTGGGAGCGGTCTTTGCAGTCGTCAAGGTCGCCGGTAATCACCACAGCTCGGGTTGTTGTCTCAGCGTGCAGGCGTGGTGAAGGCCGCGTTTCGAGCGAATTCGAACGTCCGATTATCTTACAGTTTTAGCGATGCTCGCAATGCGGCCAATACCCAGGTGGTCTTCCTCGCCAGCACGATGACGAATGCCAACGGGAAATACATCTTCGACGGTCTTTGCGCTGGGCAACATACCGTGAGCCTCCACACGCCGACTGCGTTCACCCGCGCGATGGCCAACCAGACTTGCGACGTCAACGACCAGCACTCCGATGAAACCGACAGCGATTGCGACTACTCAGCGGGAACCGAATGCGAAGTCTGCATCCACCTCTCGACAAGCGCTTCAGAGGATCTGACGATCGATTGCGATATATGAGTATTGCTCGCGATATCTGATATCGTCGGAAAAGCTTACGACCTCGCCTGCGTTGGGCGGATCGCAAAGATTTCACTAAAATGTAAATACTTTATCTTCAGATATTTAAGCACAGATATGATTTCGTGGCATATCATCTGCTAATGTATTTTCGAAACAAAAACGAAATCCAAACATATGAAAAACCTCACCAAGACGTTTATTACCCGCTCGCTGCAGGTGCTATTGGACTGGCTCACCAAGCAAATGCATCGTTCATCAATGGAAACATCAACTTCACTGGCCAAGTTACCTTTAATGCTCCCAACACGATTGCAACGGCGGTTTCAGGTACAGAGTTGGAGCAATACCTTCGTCGGTACAGCTGATCGGAGACTTTTTGGGTTTAAGTGGGTTCGGCCGCAACTTTTACGGCACCTTGGGTTTTAATACTGGTACCTGTAGGCGGTACCGGCTGTCGGTGGCCCACTGCCATCGTTATGGACCTGTGGTGGTTTCACTTTCGATCTCGCGGTGCTCACATGTCGATTTCCAGAATTCAAACTCCCTCGTTCGTGACTGGCTCGGGTACGATCTGAAGGTACCAACTCCATCACTTGATCCGACATTCGGTACTTGGTCCTTCACGGCGAATAACCCCTCGTTCCATGGGGGAATTCTCCTTCTCGGCAGGAACGAGCCCGCCGTGCCTGACGGAGAGCTCAGCGGTTGCCCTCCTCGGGCTCGCGCTAGCGGGGGTTGAGGTTCTGCGCAGGAAATATGCGACTCGCCTGATCGACCGACGGTAATTCAAGGTTCTTTGCCGGTCAGGGAGTTAAATCCCTGGCCCGGCCTTTTTTTGGCGTCAACCTTCTCGGAGGTGTCCGTCTGTCATAGCGATTCGATGCCGTTCTCCTGTCCCCCAGGTCGCGCGGCACTGGGCGCGTCCGAACTTTCTGGCGATAGCAGCTATCTTTCGGTGGATAATCTTCGGGCGCGGGACTCAAAATAATCGTCTATTCATTGGGTCTCTCCCAGCGGGCGAGGGTATTCGACCGTGTCTACGGTCAGAGGCCGGGTGGGTATCAGCTCTCTCCCCTATTCCGGACCGATGCCGATGGAGTCGGGACTGGCACCTGCGCTTCGAAACGGCGATCGGACGAAGCAATTACTTTCCACTCAATTCACCGTTTTGCCACGCGAAGCGCAGGCGGGCAAAGCTGCGGTATTCGAAGGTCGTGGTTCCCCCGGCCCCTGATCCGCAGACCTGCGTTCAGGGGAAATAATTCCTCTTGCTTCCGCAAATGAACTGACGGAATCTCTCATCTCGGTAACCGATATGTCATGACCAGACAACTCCTCTTTCTCCGACGCGGTCAATTGATTTTGACGGTGAAAATTCCGACCCAAGGCAAGGGAGCGGGCGTGAGCAAACCATCTGATCTGCTCCAGGGAACGCTCGATTTTCTGCTCTTGAAAATCATCGCGGTCGAGCCGCTGCACGGCTTCGCCATTAGTCGCCGACTCCGACACTTCTCCAGCGGGGCCTTGCAGGTGAGCGACGGATCACTTTATCCGGCGCTGCATAAGCTCGAGCAGAAGGGCTGGATCCGCGCGGAATGGAAACCGACCGAAAATAACCGGCGCGCCAAGTTTTACTCGCTCACCCCACTCGGGCGCAAACATCTGACGAAGGAATCCGAGGAATGGGATCGACTCTCCGGCGGCAATTGTCGCGGTTATGAAAGTGAAGGAGGCGTAGAAGATGAGCTTCGAGCGCTGGTTTTACACGATTCCGCTCCGGCTTCGCTCGCTCTTGCGGCGACCGGCGGTGGAGGCGGACCTGGAGGAGGAACTGCGCGATCACCTCGAACGCCAACAACCGAGGAGGCGTGGCGCAATGGCCTAACCATCGAGGAAGCACGCCGGATCGCGCTCGTTGAGCTGGGCGGCGTCGAGCAGCGCAAGGAGGATTGTCGTGATGCGCGCGGCTGCGCTGGCTGGAGGAATTTCTCCAGGACGTCCGTTACGGCCTTCGCCTTCTCAGAAAAAGTCCCGGCTTCAGCGCGACCGTTGTGTTCGCTCTCGCCCTCGGCCTCGGAGCGAATACCGCTCTCTTTTCCCTCTGCGACCGCGTCCTGCTCCGCGCCCTGCCGGTCCGGCATCCCGAACAACTGGTCGTCCTGAACGTCGCCAACGAACGCTCCGATTCCATCCAGTCCTTTTCCTACCCGATGTATCGCGAGCTGCGGGACAAGAACACCGTCTTCGGCGGAATGATCGCGCAGGCCGGCGCGGAAATGAATGCGGCCTACGCCGGCGAAAGCGAAAAAGCGAAGGGCGAGTTGGTCAGTGGCAACTATTTCGAAACGTTAGGCGTGAGGCCGTGGCTCGGCCGTCTTTTCACCCAGGCCGACGATCGGACTCCCGGCGCGCATCCTGTGGCGGTGCTGAGCTACGAATATTGGCAACGCCGCTTCGGTGGCGACCCGGCAGTTGTCGGCGGCAAATTAATCCTGAACAACCACCCCATGACCATCGTCGGCATCACGCCACCGGGGTTCTACGGGACGGATCTTTCCGAGGTGACCGACATTCGCGTGCCGATGATGATGGCGACGGTCTTCCGTCCCTTTCCGGCCAACCGTCTGCAAAATTCCGGGCACCAATGGATGGAGGTTCTGGCGCGGCTCAAGCCGGGCTTGTCGCGGGCCCAGGCGCAAGCGGGTCTCGACGTTCTCTACCGCCAGATCCATGAAAACGAAATTCGGCAACTACCGCCCCGGATCAGCGATTTCGACAAACGCGTCGCGCGTTCGAGTCACATGAAGCTGCTCCCGGGAAGTCAGGGGCTGCGCCAATTGCAGGACCAGTTCTCGCACGCGCTCCTGGTTCTTTTCGGCATCACTCTCATCATCCTCCTCATCACCTGCGCAAACCTGGCCAATCTTTTCCTGGCCCGAAACGCCGCCCGCGGCCGAGAGATCGCGATGCGTCTCGCGCTCGGAGCGACCCGCCGGCGAATCGTCCGGCAATGGCTGACGGAGAGCCTGCTATTCGCATCGTTAGGTGGCGCGCTCGGCCTCGTCTGCGCCATCTGGACGCAAAGCGCGCTGCTTTATTTCCTGCCCGTCAGCGAGCGAATGAATCTTGGGCGGACCTCCCTCGATCCAGTCGTCTTTGGCTTCGCCCTCGCCGCCACCTTTGCCACCGCCATCCTTTTCGGCATCATCCCGGCCCTTCAGATTTCGCGCGGCGCCCTTTCGCCACAGCAGGGCGACTCGCGCCTGGCCCAGACCGACATGTCGCCACGTCGTTTCCGCGGTGCGCTCGTCCTGTTGCAGATCGCGCTTTCCCTCCCCTTGCTCATCGGGGCCGGACTTTTCCTGCACAGTTTGCGCAACTTGAAGACGATCGCGCCCGGCTTCGATGAGAGCCACGTCGTTCTCGCTTCGCTCAATCCATCACTCAATGGCTATCCTCCGGAGCGAATCCGGGTCCTTTACGATGAATTGCTTGTCCGGGTCCGTGCCCTGCCGGGCGTTCGCTCCGCCGCGCTGGCCACGGGCGTTGTCCTTTCCGGGGGCTGGGACGCGATCACGGTGAACGTGGAGAATTACCAACCGCGCGAGGGCGAGGACATGAATCCGTATTCCAACCTCGTCTCGCCCGATTATTTCAAGACGATGCAGATGCCGATCGTGGCCGGGCGCGATTTCAACGAGCACGACAACCTCAAGAGCGGAAACGTCGGGATCATCAACCAGACGATGGCGCACTACTTTTTTGGCAACCGCAACCCGATTGGGAAAAAGTTCGGAACCGATTCGAGCACGCCGCCCGACATCGAAATCATCGGCGTCGTGCAGGACGCGAAGTACGTCAGCCTGAAAGAAAAACCGAAACGTCACTTCTACGTGACAGTTGGGCAGGAGCCGCGGCTTTTCGACATGACCCTGCATGTCCGGACGACCGGAGATCCACGGCCGGTCGTTAGTCAGTTACGCAAGACGCTGCAGCAAATTGATCCCAACGTGCCGCTCTACAACATCACGACGTTGTCCAACCAGCTCGACGATTCGCTCTCGCGCGATCGATTGATCACCTGGCTCACGACCGCTTTCGGCATCCTCGCGACGCTGCTTGCGACCATCGGCCTCTATGGCGTGATCGCGTTTTCGGTGACCCAGCGAACGCGGGAGATCGGCATTCGGATGGCGCTGGGCGCGCAACGCTTCGACATCTTGCGATTGGTCTTGAAACAGGTCGCGCTCCTCGTCTTCATCGGGCTCGCGCTCGGCGCCGCCATTTCGTTAGGCGGGGTGCGTGCGCTCGGCAGCCTGCTTTATGATATCCAGGCGACCGATCCGCTCGCCTTTCTCGGCGCCGCTCTCGTCCTGCTCGCGGCCGCAGCCCTCGCGGCCTATCCACCGGCGCGCCGCGCCACCCACGTGAATCCGACTGTCGCCCTGCGCTACGAGTAATCCGCTAGTCGCGGATCTTGTAATTCAACTGCCGCGAGAGCAGCCAGCGCACACCAAACATGTCGACCGTCGCGCGGACGGCGCGGTTGCCGAGACCATACTTGCTCGTGCCGAATTTGCGCGCCCGATGGTTGACCGGAATCTCGACCAGCCGATACCCGGCGCCCTTCACGAGCGCGGGGATGAAGCGATGCATGCCCTTGAAAGGCACGAGCGTGCGGACGCATTCGCGCCGCATCGCCTTGAGCGTGCAACCGGTATCGCGCACCCCGTCCTTCGTGAAAGCGGCTGCGGACAAAGTTGGCGATCCAACTCGTTAGGCGCTTGACCAGCGTGTCCTTACGCTGCGCGCGATAGCCACAGACCAGATCGGCCCCGCGCTCGATCTCGGCGAGCAGCCGTGGAATATCGGCCGGATCGTTCTGCAGGTCGCCATCGATCAGGACCACGATGGCGCCCCGCGCGGCATTCGCACCTGCGTACATGGCCGCACTCTGGCCCGCATTCTTTTCGAAACGGAGGAGACGCACCTCGGGTCCACTCGTTAGGCGAGCAAGCGTCTGGTCGGTCGAGCCGTCGTCGACGAAAATGATTTCGTGTGGAATGCCGGCAAGCGCGGAGGCCAGCTCCGCCTGCAGGATCGGGACGTTTTCCTCCTCGTTATAGAGCGGGACGATGACGGAGACCACGGGTGACGCTGAGTCCTCACTCATAACGACATCGTCCGGTAGTCGTAGCAGGCATACACCTGCACTTCGCGCAGCAACCGCCCCCCGGTCCGCACTTCGATCGTGTCGATCAGTTCGGTGCGCCCGAACCCGCCCCGAATGCTGCGCGGCGGCCGCGCTTTTTTTCCAAGTTGCAAATAGAGCGCGTTGCGTCCGGTGAAAAGATTCACCCCTTCCTCTTCGGTGTAGATTTCGTTCGCGTCGCGCACTGCATTCGGCGGCAGCGGCTCAAATTCATCGTAGCGCGGCCAGAAGGAAAATTGGTTCACCATGTCCTGCGATTCCGGGATGTAAACCGGTGGATGCCCCGGTCCCTCGACTCGCTTGTCCGGCAGATAAAACGCCAGTTCGGCGGCACGATCCCGTTCGTCCGCGATCAGAAAAACTTTCCGGCCGGTGGCCTTTTCGAAATCGCTCCGGACTTTGTCGACCGCCTGGCCAAGCGCAACCCAGCCGCGCACGCGATCGCTCGGGTCGCCCTTGCGCCGCTCGATTCCGAAGGGATTCACCATCCAGCCGACCAGGAGCGCGCTCATGAGCAGACCGAGAATAACGGCGGCGTTCGTCCAATTCCGCGAACTGGCGCGCGAGGCGGATCGTTCCCGCCAATAGGAAATGGCAAGAACGCCGAGGCTGAGGAAGCCGAGCCCGTCCCAGTTGGGAGCGGCGGCTTTGTTGACCGAAAGAACCGTGTAAAGGAGGAAAACCGGCAAGCCCGAACCAGAGCAGGTAGAGGACCTTGAAATTTTGCCGGGCGCGGCGCCAGCTCGCGATCGTCGCCCAGGCGAGCCCGAGAAAAAGCAGCGGCGAATAGGTCACGAAATGCTCGCCGAGAAATGTGAGCAGCTCGAGCGGATGAAAACCGGGCGCCTGATCGAGGCTGCCGCGCGATCTGAGGTGCGCGAGCGTGATCCAGGCATGGTGCGAATTCCAAACGATCGGCGGAATGGTGCAGAGGCCGAAGACCAAAAGGAGCAGGTAGAGATTGAAGCGTCGAAATTCAACCCGGAGCCGCCGGGTGAGACCGAGGACGAACAGAATCGAAATCAACTCGAGCGCGTTGGTGAATTTACAGAGAAAACCGAGACCGATGAGGAACCCGGTGCACGGCCACCACCAGGAGAAATTCGGCGTTTGCTCGAGCGCGAGCCAGAAAGTGTAGAAGGCCGCCGCCCAAAAGAAGATGGAGAGCGGATCAATCGTCAGGACGAGATTCCCGAGATTGAAAATTGGCGTGACGTTAAGGGCGACGACCGTCCAGAAACCCGCGAGGGAACTGAAGAGGCGCTGGGCAAAGTAATAAATGAGCATGCTCGTCCCGGCCCCGAGCAGCGGGCTCCAGAAGCGCACCCCAAATTCGTTGTCGCCGAAAATCGCGGTACTCGAGCGGATGACGAACGCGACCCCCGGGCCCTTGCTGAAATAGGAAAGCGCGGGCCGCTGCGCCCACATCCAGTAATAGGCTTCGTCGGGCGAGAGTTGCGTCACCCCGATGAGGGCGAGCCGCAGCGCCGTCAGCCCGAGGATGAAAATCCAGACAGCCCGGGTCGTGCTCATGAAATAGCGTCGCCGCACGAGACGCGGATGCCTAACGAAAAAATCCGGAGCGAGGCGTCTGGCCAGCGCGCGGTAGAGGGCTTCGAGGAGAGCGAGGAGCAAAGCGGTCTCACCCGCAGCGAGAAAAAAAGTCGAGGCCACATCGCTCGGCCAATGCGCGCCGAGATAAATACGCGACCAGCCGATAGCGAAGGCGAAGAGGAAATAAAGCCAGCCCCAGCGCCGGTAGAAAAAGGCGAGAATGACGAGCGACGGTCACGTTGTTCGTCACATGCCCGGAAGGAAACGACGGCCCCGAGCGCTCCCGATCGCTTTCGTCCGAATAGCGAATCGTCGGTTTCTTGAAAAGAGTGAGAAATTCCGGCCGCGCCTTGGCCAGCACCACCATCCGGACACGCTCCACCTGCTTGGGCCGGTGCCGGTCGACGAATTTCTTCAGCAGGCCGGTCAGATTGCTGTTCACGAGCAAGGCCATACCGAGACAAAAAACGAGGGCGCGTCCCTTGAATCCGCCGAAGATCAACGCATAGAGCACCAGGAGGGCGATCAACGGCTTCCAAATATTGACGTCGCTGATCGCGGCCATGAACAAGTCGAGGGCGGGATGCGTCCATCGTTCGTTGATAAGATGAAAGAGAGTTTGATCCATGAGGCCAGCGCGCGCCGGGGAGTTCGCCACGATAAGAAGCCCACCGCTGCGAAACAAGTGCTTAGCCGCCTCGTCCTCGTCGTCGTCCTCCTTCTCGTCCTCGATTTCCCCCTAACGAACGCTCGCGCCGACACCCCCTCCGCCCAGGAAATTCTCAGTCAGGTCCGCCTCCAGCAATCGCAGCAGCAGCTCGACCTGATGGGACAACTCCGTTCCGACGCGACCGTCGTCCCTTTTCGCATCACCCAGACCGGCCCGGTCATCCGCTACACCTTCGCCAATCCGCCCGAGGTCCTGCAATTGCGGCTGGGAGAAAACGGTTCGCGCCTCGACCTCGTGAATCAAAACAGCACGCGCAAATTTTCCACCTCCCGACTCGACGACAAGAGTCGCCGGCACCGGAGTGACCTATGGCGATCTGGCCCTCAAGTTTCTCTATTGGCCCGACGCGCAGGTCATCGGCGCCGACACCCTGCGCACGCGCAGCTGCTGGAAACTGCGCCTCACCGCGCCCTCGAAGGCGGCGCCATATGCCACCGTCGTTCTCTGGGTCGACAAAGAGAGCGGCGCGATCATGCGGATGGAAGGCTACGATGC
Source organism: uncultured Verrucomicrobiae bacterium (assembly GCA_963772915.1). Lineage (GTDB taxonomy): Bacteria > Verrucomicrobiota > Verrucomicrobiia > Chthoniobacterales > UBA10450 > Palsa-1392. Next base: position 870,897 of record CAVYZI010000007.1, on the reverse strand, counting down.
GAAAGGCCAGCTCGTGAAACGCTTCGAAGTCGTCTCCGCCCAGAAAATCGAGGGGCGCTGGTTCCTGAAACAGATGCGGATCGAAGAGATCCAGCCGGGGACGGGCAAGGTCTTGTCGCGCTCGTATTTGGAGATCAAGAAATAGCGCACGAGCCAGTCGGAGCGGGCGCCACATCCCCCGGGCGGCTTGAGCAAGCTCGAAAATATCGTATTAATCCGGCCCATGTTTTTCGCTCGCCGTCTTTTCTCTCTTCTCGTCGTCATCGTCGCGTTTTCATCCACGCGGGTCTTTTGCCAGAACGTCGTCCCCACGGTCACCGCGCAGATCGCCGACTCGACCCTCCTCGAGGGCGCCCCCGCGCAGGTCGTGACCCTGACCGATTTCTTCACCGATCCCGACACGACCGGTGTTCGCCTAACGACCGACCTGGGGGTGATCGACTTCGCGCTTTACGACCAGCGGACGCCACTGACGGTGGCCAACTTCAACAATTACGTTCAGTCCGGACGCTATTTCCCAAACGACCCGACGACGAACACGCCGGCACCGCTCTTTGTCCATCGCGCCATTCCAGACTTCGTCATCCAGAGCGGCGGTTTCGTCGCCACGGTCGATCCGGCCGCTCCGACCTTCATCCTTTCGACCCAGGTCGTCGCCTTTCCCTCAGTCCAGAACGAGCCCGGGATCTCGAACACCCGCGGGACGGTGGCGATGGCCAAGGTAGCCGGTGATCCCGACAGCGCGACCAGTCAGTGGTTCATCAACCTCGCCGACAATGGCGGCCCGCCGAGTAATCTCGATACTCAGAACGGGGGGTTCACCGTTTTTGGTCGTGTCTTTGGCGACGGCATGACGGTGGCTGACGCGATCGCCGCGCTCCCGCTCTACAACTTTGGCAGTCCCTTCGACACTCTGCCGCTGCGCAATTACACGTCGCCCAATCGGATCGCGAAGGAGAATCTCGTCACCATCCCGGCGATCACCTACATCTCGTCGCTCACTTTTACCGCGACCAGCAATCACCCCGAACTCGCGGAGGTGACAATCAAGGACAGCCATCTCCTCGTCACCCCGAAGCAACAGGGCAGCGCCACGATCACGGTGAGCGCGACCGATGTCGACGGCGCCAAGATTTCGCAAACGTTCGATGTCACGATCGTTCCCAACCCGGTGCATCTGGCCAACATCTCGACCCGCGCCTTTGTCGGCACCGGGGACGACGCCCTCATCGGCGGCTTCTTCGTGCGGGGCGATACACCGAAGCGGGTCATCCTTCGCGCCATCGGCCCGTCTCTGGAAGCAGTCGGCATCCCGAATTTCCTCGCCGATCCGATCCTTGAAGTGCACGACAGCACCGGCGCGACGATCGCCTCCAACGATAATTGGCAGAGCGACCCCAACCAGCAGACGGTAGCCGATCTCGGCCTCGCCCCGGGCGACCCTAACGAGTCAGCCATCCTTCTCACTCTCCCCGCCAGCGCCAACGGCATCGGCTACACCGCGATCGTCCGCGGGGTGAATTCTGGCACGGGGATTGGTTTGGTCGAGGTTTATGACTTCGATTCCGCGCCCGGCTCGAGTGTGGGCAACATCTCGACCCGCGGCGACGTGCAAACCGGCGACGGCGTTATGATCGGTGGGTTCTTTGTTTCCGGCGAAGGCACCCAACGCGTCGTCGTGCGCGCGATCGGCCCGTCGCTGGCACCTTTTGGGATCGTTAATCCGTTAGGCGACCCCACTGTCACTCTTCGCGACAGCGAGGGAACGGTGATCGATTCCAACGACAATTGGCAGGATAACCCGGACCAGGCCGAGATCGAAGCCGCGGGCCTTGCCCCCGGCGATCCGAAGGAGGCCGCGCTCGTGCAAATGCTGGCCCCCGGCGGTTACACCGCCATCGTTAGCGGCGCGGGAAGCGATCCCACTGGCACCGCGCTCGTGGAAGCCTACGCGGTCGACCAATAGGCGCAGCTTCTGCATGTGGACGCTTCGCTGTGCGAAGCGCGAGAGTTGCGTCTGTCGTCAGCTCGTTCGCCCGCGACCAAGCCAAGCCCAACCCCGCGTTGCCCACAGGGCGACGTCTACACTTCCGGCACGCCCGCGCGCACGATCTGGGCAAAGCTGCGCGGATCCAAGCTGGCCCCGCCCACCAGCGCCCCGTCGATATCCGGCTGCGAAAGCAAAGCAGCAGCATTGTCCGGTTTCACGCTTCCGCCGTACTGAATGCGGACCTTCTCGGCCGTCGCATCGTCCGACATTCCGCGCAGCGTCTGGCGAATGAAGGCATGCGCTTCCTGCGCCTGCTCGGTGGTGGCAACCTTGCCCGTGCCAATGGCCCAGACCGGCTCGTAGGCGACCACGGTTTCGAGCAATTCCTTCGCCTCCACTCCGGCCAGGCTGCCGCGCAACTGGGAGGAAAGGACCTTCTCGACCTCTCCTTTCTCGCGTTGCGCGAGCGTTTCGCCGATGCAAAGAATCGGGCGCAATTTTTCCTCGAGCGCCGCGCGCACTTTGCGATTCACGATCTCATCCGTCTCGCCAAACATCGCCCGCCGCTCGCTGTGACCGAGGACGACGTAACGGACAAACAATTCGCGCAACATCGCGGGGCTGATCTCGCCCGTAAAAGCGCCGCTCCGTTCCCAATGCATGTTCTGCGCGCCGACCTTAATGTTCTGCGTCTGGGTCAGCAGCTCCGAGACTTTCGGGATCGAGGTAAAAGGCGGCACGATCACGATCTCGACCGCATCGAGGTCGTCGACCTCGCGGAGAAAAGTGGTGATGAATGCTTCCGACTCGCCTTGAGTCATGTGCATTTTCCAATTCGCCGCGATGATTTTTTTGCGCATGCCGTTTCGCTATTTGTCGCTCAGCGCCGCCACGCCGGGAAGTTCCTTGCCTTCGATCAATTCGAGCGAGGCGCCGCCGCCGGTGGAGATGAAAGTCATCTTGTCCGCCAGGCCGGCATGTTGGACCGCGGTGACCGAGTCGCCGCCGCCGATGATGGTGATGGCGTTCGATTCGGCCAGCGCTTCGGCGAGCGCTTCCGTCCCGGCAGAGAATTCCTGAATCTCGAAAATCCCGGGGGGCCCGTTCCAGAGAATGGTCTTGGCGCGCGCAATCTCGGCCTTGAAAAGCGCGATCGTTAACGGTCCGATATCGACCGCCTGCCAGCCGTCGGGAATGTTGTAGTCGGGGGAGATGCGGCCGCTATGCCGCGTCGCTGCACCGGACTTGATCTCTTCCGCGCCCAGCACATCGATGGGTAGCAAGAGCCGAACATTCTTCTCCTTGGCGAGCGCCATCAGCTCCCGCGCGAGGTCGAGTTTGTCCCGTTCGACCCGGCTGCTCCCCATGTGAATGCCTTCGGCTTCGAGGAAAGTATTCGCCATCGCCCCGCAGATCAGAATCGTGTCCGCCTTCTCCATCAACGCTTTGATCACGCCGATTTTGTCGGAGACCTTGCCGCCGCCGAGGATAACGAGGAACGGTTTGGCCGGGTCGGCCAGTTCTTCGTGGAGATACTTGAGCTCCTTCTCCATCAGGAATCCCATCGCCGCCTGCCGGACGAACTTCGTCACCCCGGCGGTCGAGGCATGTGCGCGATGGGCGGCGCCAAAAGCGTCGTTCACGTAAAGCCCGTCGCTCAGTTTGGCGAGTGACTCGGCAAATTGGGAATCGTTCGCTTCTTCTTCCGGATGGAAACGAAGGTTCTCGAGGAGAGTGACGTCGCCATCGTTCATGTCGGAAACGATTTTTTCCGCATCAGGCCCGATGCAATCGTGGCTGAACGCGACAGGATGATTGATCAGATCGTGCAGCGCGACGCCGACCGGGCGAAGGGAATATTTTTCCACCGGCTTTCCTTTCGGCCGGCCGAAATGCGCCATCAGAATCGTTTTCGCCCCGTGCTCGCGCAGATAGTTAATCGTCGGCAGGCTCTCGCGCATCCGGGTCTCGTCGGTGATGACGATTTTCCCGTCCTGCTCTTCGATCGGGACGTTGAAATCAACCCGCACGAGCACGCGCTGCCCGGAAACCTCAAGATCGCGAAGGGTGAGCTTGGCCATTAGTCGATCCTCCGTGAAAAAGCATTGTCATCCCGAGCCGCGTAGACGGCGAGGGACCTCGCAAGCAACGTGCGACGCCGCTGACAGTTTGAGTCCCAAAGGACGCTTGTGAGGTCCTTCGCTTCGCTCAGGATGACAGGAGGGGGTCGCATCGCCTGCTCCTACGACATCATCTCCAGCATCTCGACACAGCGATTGCTGTAGCCCCACTCGTTGTCGTACCAGCCCACCACCTTCACGAACTTCCCGCCGTGCACCATCGTTAGTTTGCTGTCGAAAATGCAGGAGTGCGGGTTGCCCACGATGTCGCGCGAAACGAGCGGCTCGTCGCTAAACTCAAGCACGCCTTTGTAGCTCGCGTCGCCGGCCGCTTTCTGGAAGGCGGCGTTGATCGATTCGACCGTCGCCTCTTTTTCCAGGATGGCGGTGAAATCGGTCACCGAACCATCCGGGGTCGGGACGCGGAAGGCGCCGCCGTTCAGTTTCCCTTTCAGCGCCGGCAACACTTCGCCGATCGCTTTCGCCGCCCCGGTGCTCGAAGGAATGATGCTGACCGCCGCGGCCCGCGCCCGGCGCAGATCCTTGTGCGGCAGATCGAGAATGTTCTGGTCGTTGGTGTAGCTGTGGATCGTGCTCATGAAACCGTTCACGATCGTGAAACTTTCGTGCAAGACCCGGGCGAGCGGTGCGAGACAGTTGGTGGTGCAACTCGCATTCGAGATGATGTTCTGCTTCGCCGCGTCATAAATGTCGTCGTTGATCCCGAGGCAAATGGTCGCGTCGGGATTGGTGGCCGGCGCGCTGATGAGGACCTTCTTCGCCCCGCCCGCGAAATGCAGTTCCGCCTTTTCCCGGGTGGTGAAAAGGCCGGTCGACTCGAGCACGACATCGACGGCGAGGTCTTTCCACGGCAACTTCGCCGGGTCGCGCTCTTTCAGGACCTTAATCTTGTGCCCGCGCACGATGATGTTCTCGTCGTCGTAGCCGAGCTCGCCGTCGAATTTCCCGTGGACCGAATCCCACTTCAGGAGGTGGGCGAGGGTGTGGGTGTCGGTGAGATCGTTGATCGCGCGGACCTGTGCGACCTGATCCTGGGACATGGCGCGCAAAACGTTGCGCCCGATGCGGCCGAAGCCGTTAATGCCGAAGTTTGCCATAAAGAGAGTTGAGAGTTCTTAGTTGAGAGTTGAGAGCCGCCGAGGGGCGGCGCGGGCCTTACCATTAGAACGCCCCGAAAGCCGAGGCAAGTGAAGGAAAAAGGTGGCCTGCCGACCCGAATGGAAATGCGGAAGCAGGTCCCTCCGGAGGGATGAGCTTCTCCTCGTCCAGGGTTGGGCTCGCTTCAGAACCCAAACGGCCCTTCGCAGATGGTTTCGCTCAGTTTACGGCGATCGTTAGGGCTTTCGCTTTTCTGCAACTTCTCGGGCAGCGCCGCCTTCTCGCCCGGCTTGCCGACCGCGGCCATCGCTTCCACCTGGAAGTCGTCGGGAATCTTCAGTTCCAGCCGAGCGCGGTCGTAGTCGAAGCCCTGCATTCCGTGGACCACGAGCCCCTGGCTGAAACCCTGGAGAGCGAAGTTTTCCCAGGCCGCGCCACAATCGTAGGAATGGGTGATCGAAGGTTCGCCATTGTGTTCGAAAGTCTTGCGCGAAATGAAGACGACAAGGACAGCCGCGTGCTGCGCCCAGACCCGGTTCCCCTCCACCAACAATCCGAGAAAGGTCGACCAATGCGCGGAGTTGCGCGGTGCATAAAGCGCGCGCCATGGCTGGGCGTTGAAGGAGGACGGCGCCCAGCGCGCGGCCTCGAAGAGTCGCATCAATTCGTCAGGGGAAATGCTTTCCCCGGACATCGCGCGGGGTGACCAGCGGTCAAGAATAAGCGCCTCGATCGCATGTTCTGCCTGCCGTTTTTCGCTTCCTTTGATCATGGAACAACCAAAGCCGATGATCGCGCCGAGAAAAGCACGAACCGCGACTCACTCGTCGCGCGACCTGGTGGTTTGGGCGTGGACGATGTGGAGGCCGACCAGCCGCGCAACCAGAACCGCGAGGTAAATCTGTCCCGTTATGCCCTCGAGCACGGCGAGAGTGCGGGCGGCGGGAGAACGGGGCACGATGTCGCCGTAGCCGATCGTGGTCAGGGTCATGAAGCTGAAGTAGCGCAGATCGAGGAGGTGGGCCACGTAGTCATGAGCCGGAGTGCCCGAGAGCGCAACGAAAGAGGCCGGATGCAGTTCCTCGACGAGCGCGTAGGCGAAGGTCCAGGCGTAGCCGAGGAGCAGGTAAACGCAAATCGCCGCGAAGATCTTGTCCATCGTGATCCTCGATCCGCTCAGGACGTAACCCAAAGTCGTGACGGAGAAGTAAACGATCAGCACGACGACGCAGCTGTGCGAAAAAATGGCCGCCCACGGCCGTTGCGTGATGATCAGGAGCCAGGTCGCAACAACTGAGACGCCAGAGAGAGCGACGGCAGCGGCGAAGAGTCCTTTGCGCGCGCTCAGCGCATAGGTGGCGGTGACGAGCACGCCCGCCGCCACCACGTTCATGAGCAAAACTCCATGTTGAAAAACCGCGACGAGCGGCGTGATGACGAAGAGGAAAAGAATGGAAATGAGGAGCGCGAGATGACGCCACTCTTCCCTTTGCTTGAGCATGGCAGAGGACTCAGTGACTACAGCGCGCCATCAATTCGCCGCCAGCGATGACATGACTCTTTAGCACGCGATCGAGCGCCTCTCGTTTTGCGCCGGGAGCGAGATCGAGTTTCTGATCGAGCGCGAAGAGGCGGAAATAGTAGCGATGCGTGCCGGAGGGCGGGCACGGTCCGCCGTAGCCGAGTTTACCGAAGTCGTTAGTCCCTTGCGCCGCGCCCGCCGGAGCGCTGCCTTCGGCGATCTTCCTCGTGGCCGGGTCGATGTTCCAGACCAGCCAGTGGTTGAACAGGCCGCCGGGCGCATCGGGATCGTCGACGATGAGGACGAGGCTCTTGGCGTCCTTTGGGATTCCCTCGAATTGCAGCGGCGGGTTGTGATTTGCGCCTTTGCAGGTGAAGCGGTCGGGGATCGTGCCGCCGCTTCGAAACGCGAAACTGGTGACGCTGATTTTTGACGGAGCCGCCCCCTGCGCAGAAACGGCACACACTCCACTGAAAGCGACCAGCAAACCGAGCACCCCGCGGCAAAACAATTTTGTTTTCATGACCCAACCTGGCTCGTGATTGACCGCAACAAAAACGCGTTCCTCCGCCGCTGTTGTTGGTGGGGCGAGACTCCGTCGAGCCGGGGGAAAGTTGTGACTGCACGCACCGCTCTCTCTCTGGCTCGACGGAGTCTCGCCCCACCAGGAGCCTTTTCGCTCCCGCGTAAAAGTTCCTTCAATCCTCAAGCCATCACCTTGCGGAAGGCAGCGAGGAACGCCTCCATCTCGGTTTTTTTCCCAATCGTCAGGCGGAGATGATTTGGCATCGCCCGAAAAAGACGACCGACCTGCACCTTGTGCTGTTTGAGCGAAGCGATGAGCGGCACGACCGGCCGTTTCACGTCGATCATGATGAAGTTCGCCTGCGAGGGGATGCTCTGGTAACCCATCTTCTCGAGCTCGGAGGTAGTGAACGCTCTCGCTTCCGCATTGAGCCGGCGTCCATTTGTCACCTGCTCGGGGTCCTTCAGGCTCGCCGCCGCCGCGACCAGCGCCATGATGTTGGCGCTGTCCCACGTTTGCCGTTCGCGCAGGCGCTCGATGGTGTAAGACTGCGCCACGCAGTAACCGCAACGCAAACCGGCCATGCCATAGATCTTGGAGAATGTGCGGGCCACGATCAGGTTGGGGTGATCCTTGACCAGCGGGATCACGCTCTCGTAGTCGGCACTGTCGGCGTAATGATAATAGGCCTCGTCGACCAGGATCATGGTGTCGTTAGGCACGTGCGCGATGAACTCGCGCACTTCCTTGGCCGGGGTGATGCTGGCGGTCGGGTTGTTCGGATTGCAGATGTAGACCAGGCCTTTTTTTACCGCTCGGAGCATCCTCGGCAGGTCGTGGGCAAAGCTCGCTGTGAGTGGCACCTTAGCGATCTCGGCCCCGTTCTCTTTCGCGTGATAGAGGATCGCTTCGAAGGTCGGATCAGCCGCCACCAGCGTGCCGCCCGCCGCGGTCTTGTCGTCCGTCAGCGGCCCGGTGAAAACATCGGCGCTTAATTTGAGAATCTCGCCCGAGCCGTCGCCAAGCAGAATTTCGCCCCGCTCGACCCCGTTCAGTTTGGCGAGCGCTTCCACCAGGGCGTCGGCGTTTTCATCCGGGTAGCGACAGGACAGGCCAAAGGCGTCGCTCATCGCCTTGAGCGCTTTGGCCGAAGGTCCATAGGGGTTCTCGTTCGAGCTGAGCCGGACGACGCCCGAGGCCGCGACCCCTGGCGGGATCGCTTCTTTGGCGAAAGAAAGCGCCGGCCGCGCCACCGCAGCGGCAGCACCGGCACCTAACAATTGCGCAAACCTGCGACGAGAGATGCTCATTTTGGAAAGATCCCGCCTGCTACTTTTTGCGGGTGTAGTTGATTTCCATCGTCTTCACTTCCTTGCCGCCGCGGTTTTCGTAGTACTCAAAAGTCATGTGGTTTTTGTCGTCCAGCTTCAGGACTTCGCGAACCTGTTGCTTCATCCCCGGCATGGGTTCGTATTCGCCGGTATAGGTGAAGGTCTTGCTCGCCTCGTCATAGGTCCCGTCGAGCATCATGATCCCGGTGCCCATGTTGTCGATCCAGGTGCTGACGAACTTCTTTTTGACGTTGTCGTAGCCTTCCGTGCTGTGGCCCATGAATTCGAACTGCTCCATTTTGCCATCGGCTCCTGGCATTTCCATTTTGCTTTTTACATCCATCATCACGTAGCGGTCACCCATGACTGATTTGCGGATGGCGGTGCCTTTCGCTTCGTCCGGCTTGGAGGTTGGATCGCCGTTCATCCAGAACTTCACCGTGTAATTCCAGGTTCCGTCGAGACTGGCGAGGAGCTTGTGGTTCTCATTCAGTTTGGCCAGCTCCATCATCTTGGCCATCATGTCCTCATTCATCGGCCCGGTTGCGGGCGAGGCCGCGCTGGCTGCGCCCGGCGTCGATTCCTGGGCAAACGCCGGCGCCACAAACAGGATCGCCGTCAGAACCGCGGCGAGCGATGCGATTGCATTTTTCAGTGTGTTCATTCCGCGATTCTTTCAGCCGGCGGCGAAAGGTCAAGCACATCGAAATGGAGTTCGCCGCGCAATAATTGCACAGCGAAACACAACCGACGTCTAGCTAGGGAAGGCACCGCCAGCTATGGTTTGAGTCGGATGCAAACAGCCAACCAAATCGCCAGGAACTGGAAAACCCTCGACGCCAACGAAGCCGTCGCGCGCGTCGCCTACGCGCTGAATGAAGTCATCGCCATCTATCCAATCACCCCGGCCTCGCCCATGGGAGAATGGGCCGATGCCTGGGCGGCCGCCGGAATGAAAAACCTTTGGAGCACAGTGCCGGCCGTGATCGAGATGCAAAGCGAAGGCGGCGCCGCCGGAGCGATCCATGGCGCGCTTCAGACCGGCGCGCTGAGCACGACCTTCACCGCCTCGCAGGGCCTCCTCCTCATGATCCCCAATCTCTACAAGATCGCGGGTGAACTGACGCCGACCGTTTTTCACATCGCGGCCCGCTCGCTCGCCGCGCAGGCGCTTTCCATTTTTGGCGATCACAGCGACGTGATGGCGGCGCGCGCCACCGGCTGGGCCATGCTTTGCTCCGCCTCAGTCCAGGAAGCGCAGGATCTCGCCCTCATCGCGCACGCCGCCACGCTCGAAGCGCGGATTCCGTTTCTCCATTTCTTCGACGGCTTCCGCACCTCGCATGAGATCTCGAAAATCGAAATGCTGCCCGAAGACGTGATGCGCGAGATGATCAACGAAGGGCGCGTCCTCGAACATCGCGCCCGGGCGCTCTCACCTGATCATCCCGTGATCCGCGGCACGGCGCAGAATCCCGATGTTTATTTTCAGGCGCGCGAGACGGTGAATCCATTCTACGCCGCCTGTCCCGAGATCGTGCAAAAGGCGATGGATGATTTCGCCGCACTGACCGGCCGGCGTTACGAGCCCTTCCAATATCACGGCGCGCCCGATGCCGAACGCGTCCTTGTGTTGATGGGTTCCGGCTGCGAAGCGGCGCACGAGACGGTCGATTTTCTCCAGGGAGAGAACGAAAAAGTCGGCCTGCTCAAGGTGCGACTTTATCGGCCGTTCGATGCCCGGCGCTTTGTCGACGCGCTTCCGGCAACGACCCAGGCGATCGCCGTCCTCGATCGCACGAAGGAGCCCGGTTCCGGCGGTGAGCCGCTCTATCTCGATTGCGTCAACGCGCTCTACGAGCATGGCCGCGGCAAGGTGCGCGCGGTCGGCGGCCGTTATGGATTATCGTCGAAGGAATTCACGCCGGCGATGGTCAAAGGTGTTTTCGATGAGCTCGCGCAGCCGGCGCCGAAAAATCATTTCACGATCGGGATCGACGACGATCTCTCCCACACCAGTCTCGATTTCGATCCCAATTTCTCGATCGAATCCCAGGATGTCGTCAGGGCGCAATTCTTCGGCCTCGGCTCGGACGGGACGGTGGGCGCGAACAAGGAATCGATCAAGATCATCGGCGAGAACACCGAGAATTTCGCCCAGGGCTATTTCGTTTACGACTCCAAGAAAGCGGGCGCGACGACCATCTCGCACCTCCGCTTCGGGCCGCGCCCGATTCGCTCCACCTATCTCGTGACGAGCGCCAATTTCATCGGCTGCCATCAGCCGTTCCTGTTTGAGACCTTCGATGTTCTGAAGGATCTCGCGCCGCTCGGGACCGTCCTCCTCAATTCGCCCTACGGACGGGAGCGGGTCTGGGAGCATCTGCCGGAAAATGCCCAGCGTCGCATGATCGAGCAGCAGGCGCGTCTCTTTGTGATCGACGCGAACAAAGTCGCGCGCGACTCCGGCATGGGCGGCCGCATCAACACCGTTATGCAAACCTGCTTCTTCGCCATTTCCGGCGTGCTGCCGCCCGAGGAAGCGATCGCCGCGATCAAGAATTCGATTCGCAAAACCTACGGCAAAAAAGGCGAGGAGGTCGTGGCAAAAAACCTCCAGGCGGTCGACGAAACCATCGCGCATCTCTACGAAGTGGAAGTGCCGGGCGAGGTGACGCCGCGCCCGCCCAAGCCGAACGGGAAGTTCGATGCTGCCCCGGAGTTTGTTCGGAATGTCCTCGGCGAAATCATGGCCGGCCGGGGCGATCGCGTCCCGGTGAGCGCTCTGCCTAACGACGGCACTTTTCCGACCGGCACGACGCAATGGGAAAAGCGCAACCTCGCCGCGGAAGTGCCGGTCTGGGATCCGGATGTCTGCATCCAATGCGGCAAATGCGTCATGGTCTGTCCGCATGCCGTCATTCGCGGCAAAGTTTACGAGGCGACTCGCCTCGAGGGCGCGCCGGCCTCGTTCAAATCGCGCGAGGCGCGGTTGCCGGAATGGAAGGGACTGAACTACACCCTGCAGGTGGCGGTGGAAGATTGCACCGGCTGCGGGATCTGCGTCGATGTTTGCCCGGCGAAGAACAAATCCGAGGCGCGCCTCAAAGCGATCAACATGCAGGCGCAACCGCCCCTCCGCGAAACGGAGCGCGCGAACTGGAATTTCTTCCTCTCCATCCCGGAGCTGGATCGGAGCAAAGCGCCGCTCGGCAACGTGCGCCAAATGCAGGTGCAACAACCGCTCTTCGAGTTCTCAGGCGCCTGCGCGGGATGTGGCGAGACGCCTTATATCAAATTGCTCACCCAGCTCTTCGGCGACCGTCTCATCATTGCGAACGCGACCGGTTGCTCCTCCATCTACGGCGGCAATTTGCCGAGCACGCCCTACGCGAAAAACGGCGATGGCCGCGGACCGGCCTGGGCGAATTCGCTCTTTGAAGACAACGCCGAATTCGGTCTCGGCTTTCGGGTTTCGATCGACAAGCAACAGGAGTTCGCCGGCGAATTGCTCACCCGGCTCATGCCGCAGGTCGGGCGCAGACTAACGACGGAAATCCTGAATGCGCGACAACGTGACGAAGCGGACATTGTCGAGCAGCGCGAACGCGTCGCGCAGCTGAAGCACCGGCTGCAATCGATCGAGGGGCCGCACGCGCAGCGCCTGCTCGCGCTCGCCGACACCCTCGTGCGCAAAAGTGTCTGGATCGTGGGCGGCGACGGCTGGGGCTACGACATCGGCTACGGCGGGCTCGATCACGTCCTGGCCAGCGGGCATAACGTCAAGGTGCTTCTCCTCGACACGGAGGTTTATTCCAATACCGGCGGGCAGTGCTCCAAATCCACCCCGCGCGGCGCGGTCGCGAAGTTTGCTTCCGCCGGCAAGCGCGGTCCGAAAAAAGATCTCGGTCTGATGGCGATGAGTTACGGCACGATTTACGTCGCCTCGGTCGCGATGGGGGCGAAGGACGAGCACACCTTGAAGGCGTTCCTCGAGGCGGAAGCCTACGACGGACCGGCGCTCATCATCGCCTACAGCCATTGCATCGCGCACGGCATCAACATGACGACCGCGATGCAAAACCAGAAAGCGGCCGTGCACGCGGCGCAATGGCTTCTCTACCGCTACAACCCGGATCGTGCCGCGCTCGGGGAAAACCCGCTCCAGCTCGATGCGGGCCCGCCGCGGATCAAAGTGGACGATTATTTTAAACTCGAAAACCGCTTCAAGATGCTGGACAAAATCGATCCTGAAGCCGCCAGAGAATTGCTCGCCAAGGCACAGGATGACGTGAACACCCGCCGCGGGCTCTACGAATATCTCGCCGCACGAAAAACCCAACCGGACTCATCAAGTCATGAACCTAACGACCACTTACCTGGGACATAAACTGCGCACGCCGCTTGTCCCTTCCGCCTCACCGCTCTCCGAGCATCTCGACAACGTGAAACGGCTCGAAGACGCGGGCGCCTCCGCCATCGTCTTCCATTCGCTCTTCGAGGAGCAGCTGCGGCACGATCGGCAGGAACTGAATGAAAATCTCATGCAGGGCACGGAGAGCTTCGCCGAGGCGTTGAACTACTTCCCCGAGCCGCCCACGTTCAAGGTCGGCCCGGAGGCTTACGTCGAGCACATCGCGAAGGCGAAAGCGGCCACCAGCATTCCGATCATCGGGAGCCTGAACGGCTCGACTTTCGGCGGCTGGCAGACCTATGCGCGGCAGATCGAGGAAGCCGGGGCCGACGCCTTGGAACTCAACATCTACTCTCTGCCGACCGATCCCGAAGTTTCGAGCGAGGACGTCGAAGAGGACTACCTGACGATTTTGGCTTCGGTGAAAGCGCAGTTGAAAATCCCGGTGGCGGTAAAGCTCAGCCCCTTCTTCACCAACTTCGCCCGCTTCGCCCGTCGCCTCGATCAGCACGGGGCAAACGCCCTCGTGCTCTTCAACCGTTTTTACCAGCCGGACATCGAACTCGAGACGCTCGAGATCACACCCAACATCCTTCTCAGCACGCCGATGGCGATGCGCTTGCCGATGCGCTGGATCGCGATCCTCTACGGGCGGATCGGCGCGAGCCTCGCAGCGACGAGCGGAATTCATCGCGCGACCGATGCGCTCAAGCTCCTCATGGCCGGCGCCGACGTGACGATGCTCTGTTCGGTCCTGCTCCGGCGCGGCATCGCGCACCTGCGCGTGATCGAGCGCGAGATGCGGGAATGGATGGAGGAACACGAATACGATTCGGTCGAGCAGCTCAAAGGCAGCATGAGCCAGAAGAATTGTCCCGAGCCAAGCGCCTTCGAGCGCGCCCAGTACATGCGGGCGCTTCAGACCTATCCGGTGCGCGGCTAGGCCACTGCCGGTGCACTGGACCAGAGGAGGCGAGACTTCCGAGGCAGAGCCTGGACGCGCGGAAGCGCGTCCCTCCGGAGGGACATGCTTCCGCATGTCCAGTCTCCCGCTCGCAGAGCGCGGTAGCGGTTTAGGTAATACCCTGCTTTAGCCTATCGAAGCGAGAATCCGCGTGACGAGGATGCCCGGCACGAGCCCGAGCAGAAGAACCGCGGCGGCGAGAACGGCGAGCGTCATCCTGGGCAGGAAATCCGCCCGCGCCTCGAAGTCATAACGCGCGACCGCGGGAGCGCCCTCCACCGGTTGATCGAGAAAGACGGCCTTGAGAACGATAAGGTAGTAATAAAGCGAGATGAGGCTGCCGAAGAGGGCGAGCGCGACCAGCCAGAGCAGGCCGTGATTTCCACCGGCGCGGAGCGCGACGCTGAAGAGATAGAACTTGCCGAAAAATCCGGCCAGCGGCGGCAATCCGGCGAGCGAAAGGATGAAGATCGCCATGCAACCGGCGAGCAACGGCGAGCGCTCGCGCAAGCCGGCGAAGTTACTCAGATCGTCGCCACCGGTTTCACGCCTAACGAATCCGACGACGCCGAAGGCGCCGACCAGCGTGACCGCGTAGATCGTGGTGTAGAAAAGCGTCGCGGAAAATCCTTCGCGTCCCGCGGTGACCAGCCCGAGCAAGGTGTAACCGCCGTGCGCGACCGCGGAATAAGCGAGCAGCCGGCGCACATTCTTTTGCACCAGCGCCACGAAGTTTCCGACCAGAATCGAAAGCGCTGCGAGGAGGGCGAGGATCGGCGTCCAACCGCCCACCATGGCGTGCCAGGCCGCGCTTCCGTGCGCCGGACCGAAGCCGACGAGCACGATTTTTCCAAGGACGACGAACGACGCGACTTTCGAGCCGGAGGCGATGAACGCCGCCGTCGAAACCGGCGCGCCCTGGTAGGCGTCCGGCGCCCAAAGATGGAAGGGCGCCGCCGCAATTTTGAAAGCGAACCCGATCAGGGTCATGATGATTCCGGCGGCGAGGAGCGGCTCGAGCGGCCCGGTCGCGAGCCGTTGCGCGATCTCCGCGAGGGAAGTCGTCCCCGTCAGGCCGTAGACCAGGCTAAGCCCGAAGAGCGTGACCGCGCTCGCCATGCTGCCGAAGAGAAAATACTTCATCCCCGCTTCCGCCGACGATCGTTCCCTCTTCTCGAACGCGGTCATGATGTAGAGCGAAAGGCCGGTCAGCTCGAGGCCGATGAAAATCATGAGCAATTCCTCGCTCCCGACGAGGAGCAACAGTCCGACCGTGCCGAGCAGGATCATGGCGAGGTATTCGCCATGGTTAGGCAAGGGCTGCCCGCTCCGCACCAGGAGGACGGTAAAAAATGCCAGCACGAGGCAGATGATCTGGAAGAGCGAGTTGAGCGGCGAGATGACGAGCATGCCGTGGAAAAGCATCGCGTGCGCGGGCAGCCTAACGATGGCCGCAGCCGCGACCGCCAGCCCGAGCGCCGCCACCAGAGCGCAAATCCCCGGTGCAGAGGCGGGCGGGTGCCGCACCCGGGCCTGCGACCGACACGGTCGCCTCTCCATGCCGACGCCCGTCACGAGGCCGACGGTGAGCACGACCAGCGCGGTCACGACCACGATCGCTTCCGGCGCGGCGAGCTGCAGAAGTTCCAGATAGCTCATTGGTGCAAAAACCGCATCGTCTCCACCGCCGGCATGATCCGGTCGAGCAGCAGTTTGGGATAAAGTCCAACCGCGAGGGTCGCGAAAATCAGAAGGCTGGCGCCGAGCTTCTCCGCCATCGTCGCCGGTTCGTTAGGCAGATGCGCCTCTCCTCCCGCGTGGCCGAAACGGTCTTCGCCGAAAAACGATTTCTTCAGCGCGCGCAGGGTGAAGGCCGCCACCAGCACCATCCCGAAACCGGTGATCCCCACCGCCAGTGGATAGGTTTTCCAGGCGCCAATCAGGATCGTGATTTCGGCCGCGAATCCGCTGAAACCCGGGATGCCCATCGACGCGGCCGAAGCCACCACAAAGGCCAGGGCGATGAATGGCATCGTGTGGTTCAGCCCCATGGTGGAGAGATCATTCAGGTTGCGCGTGTGCGTCCGATAATAGACCGCGCCCGCAAGGGCGAAGAGGAGGGCGCCGATCACGCCGTGGGAGAACATTTGCAGAACCGCGCCCGAAACACCAAGCAGATTCCCGGCGGCCAGCCCGAGCAAAACGAAACCCATGTGGCTCACACTCGAATAACCGATGACGAACTTGAGATCGTTCTGACGCAACGCGACCGCTGCCGCGTAAACGATTCCGATGACTGCCAGAACGGCGATCCATTTGCTCCAGACCTGAAAGCCTAACGGAAAGAGATTGAGCGCCACCCGGAGCGCGCCGTAGGCGCCGAGCTTCATCACGATCCCGGCAAGCAACATCGAGCCGGCGGTCGGCGCCGCGACGTGACCGGTCGGCGCCCAGGTGTGCAACGGCCAGATGCCGCCGAGAACAGCGAAGCCGAGGAACAGGACCGGGAAGGCCCAGGTCTGGAGCTGCGGGGTGAATTGAAACTGCGCCAGCGTCGGGAGATCGAGCGTGCCCGCCGTCACATAGGCGACGAGGATGCCGATGAAAACGAGCGCGCCGCCGAGGAAGGAATAGAGCGTCAGCTTCATCGCGCCGTATTCCTTGTTCGTCGATCCCCAGATCGCGATCAGGAAATATTTCGGCACGATCACCAGTTCGTAGAAGACGAAGAAGAGAAAGAGATCGGCACTGAGAAAGACGCCGTAGGAACCGGCCACGACGAGGAGAAGCCAGAAAAAGAATTCGTTAGGCCGGGTCTCGACCTTCCAGGAGAAAAGAACGGCAGCGAGCGCGGTCAGCCCGGTCACGAGCGTCATCGTCAGGCTGACCCCATCGACCGCCAGATGGTAATTCATGCCCAGCGCCGGCACCCAGGGCACTTGCACGATGGTGGTGAAATGCGCGAAATCGGTATTCCGCGCGAAGAACGCAGTCACGTCGATGGCCAAGCCACCAGCGGTGGTCGCGAGCGCGACCCAACGCGCCAGCGGGCGCGGCAGAAAGAGCAGCAGCACCGCGCCGGCAAAGGTGAGGTAAATCGTCCAGGCGATCATCGGCGGTTGCGTGTCCCGTAGCGCGGCGAGGTTTCGCGAACATGAAACCCGATCTCGCGGCGCGGCTTGTTCGGCGGCGCCGATCAATTGCCGGATCGCTTCGATGATCGCCGGATTTCGTCGTCATGTTTGCCGACCCGCTTTTCCAGCTCGGCAAACGTTTCGCCAGCTCGCGATTCGTCTCCAAGCGCCTCGCGCAACTGCACGAACGCGCGCATGATCGCGATGTTTACTTTCACCGCGCGCTCGCTCTTCAAAACGCTGGAGAGCATGGCGACGCCTTGTTCAGTAAACGCGTATGGCAACCCACGGCGACCGCCCCAACTTGAAATTCCAAATTGGAAGATCAAGTTCTCCGCCTCTCCGGTGCTCAATTGAAACATGAAGTCCGTCGGGAACCGATCGCGGTTTCGTTTCACCGCCTGGTTCAAATTGCCTGTCGCCACGCCGTAAAGTGCCGCGAGATGCGCAATCGAGCAGCACTCTTTCTCCGCGAATGACGACAATCGCTCCCGGCGATTTTCTGCAGCGGAATTGATTCCTCTCCTCATTTGCCCTCGCTAGCCTAACAATCGCGCCATCTGCGTGACGGTGGAATTGAAGATCTGAAGGATGAACTGCGGGTAGATGCCGATCGCGAACATGAGGAGCGTGACCGGGACCACGATCCACTTCTCGCTCGAGACGCAGATCGGGAAACTGGCCGCAGCTTTCCGCGAGCGGCCCGCTGAAGAGCGCCTGCATCGCGCGCATGAAAACGATCGCGGTGATGAGGAGGCCGAGGACGGCGACCGCGGTGTATCCGGCGGTGAGCGCGAAGGAGCCTTTGAAGATCAGGAATTCGCCGACGAAGCCGTTGAGGCCGGGCAAGCCTAACGACGAAAACATCGCCACGCTCATCCAGCCGCAGAGGAGCGGCGTGCGTTGCATGAGTCCGCCGAAGTCGCCCAGCCCGCGCGCGCCGCGCCGTTGCTCGAGCAGACCGACAAAGTAGAAAAGCGCGGCGGCGGTAATCCCGTGGTTGAAGATTTGCAGGAAGACGCCGCTGAGCGCGGCCTGCGCTTCTACCGCAGGGACGACGCTGGTCGCGGTCACGGCGAAGAGCCCGAGCATGCAGTAGCCGAGGTGATTGATCGAGAGATAGGCCACCATTCGTTTCAAATCCGACTGCGCCCAGGCGGCGAGCGAGGCGAAGACGATCGAACAGACCGCCAGCCCGAGAAGCCAGGGACCGGCGATCCTGATTTCGTTAGGGAAAAGCGGCAGGAGCAAGCGGACAAAGCCGTAAACGCCCATCTTCGAGAGCGTGCCGGTCAGGACCATTGAGACTCCGGTCGGCGCGGTTTCGTAGGCGTCGGGCAGCCAGGTGTGAAAAGGAAAGAGCGGCACCTTCACCGCCAGCCCGAGGAAAATTCCGGCAAACACCAGCCAGACGACTTTCCCGGGCAGGATTCCGCCTTTCCCGAGCGCGGCCAGTTCCGCGAAATCGAACGTTCCCCTAACGAGATAAATCCCGAGAAAGGAGAGCAGCATCGCCACGCTCCCGAGGAAGGTGTAGAGGAAAAACTTGGTCGCCGCCCGATCGCGCTGCGGGCCACCCCAGATCTTGATGAGCAAAAAACCTGGGACCAGGCTCATCTCGTAGAACAAAAACCAGAGAATGAAATTCTGAGCGGTGAAGGTGCCGTAGAGTGCCGCCTGCATCACGAGCATGAGCGCGCAAAAGCCCCGACCCGTGCGTTCGGCGAGGAGCGCGAACGGAAAGACCAGCGAAGTCAGGAGAACGAGAAGCAGACTGAGACCATCGATCCCGACATGCAACTCGGCACCGATCGCGGGGATCCAGGTGTGACGCGCGACCAGTTGGAGGCCGGCCACACTCGGATCAAAAGCGCGCCAAAGTTCGATGGCGAGCAAGGCCGTGATCGCGCAGCTCCCAAAGGCGACATGGCGGGCATAGTTCCGCGGCACCACGCTGACAAAAAGCGCGCCGAGAATCGGAATGAAGATGAGTCCCGCGATCAGGTGAGCCATGCGTAGAAAATGAGGAGGGCGAGCAGACCGACCGCGATCATACCGAGATAGGCCTGGACCTGGCCGGAGTGCCGCGCCGAAACGAACCGCCCGAAACCGCGCGCGACGTCGGTCGCGTCGTTCACCCCGGCATTGATCCCGCGTTCGTCGAAGCCCTTCGTCAGGCTTCCGAAAAGCTGGCCGATCCCGCCGCAGAGCCGGACCAGTCCGTCCCAGAAATAGCGATCGAGAAAATCGGAAAGTCGCGCCGCGAACCGGGCGAAGGCGAGAATCGTCCCATCGTAGAGCTCATCCAGCCACATCCGGTTCTCGAGAAAACGAAAGAGCGGCGGCGCGAGGCGCTCGAGCGGATCGATCTCGCCTGCGCCACGATAGAAGAGGACACCGAGACCGATGCCGAGCGCGACCAGGATGAGCGCAAGGTAAAGCCCCGGCTGAATGAGCAGCCCGAAGTTGAGGACCGGCCGCTCGCCTGACAAGAACTCATGCAGCCACGGCCAGGCTGGCGTGAGGACGACACTGAAGGCGATCGTGCAGAGTGCGAGCACGATCAACGGCCAGGTCATGACCGCCGGACTTTCGTGCGCATGTTCCGCCGCCGCGCGGCGCGCGCCGAAGAAGACGTAGATCATCTGGCGCGTCATGTAGAGCGCGGTCAGGACGACGCCGAGGAGCATGAGATAATGGGGGACGCGCGAGACCGACCAGAGCGAGGTGGCGTGGAGGATTTCTTCCTTCGTCCAGGCGCCGGCGAAAAAGAGCGGCACCCCGCTCAGCGCCATCATGCCGACGGCGTAGGTGAGAAACGTGACCGGCATGAGCCCGCGCAAGCCACCCATCCTGCGGATGTCCTGTTCCTCATGACAGCCGTGAATCACGGAACCGGAACCGAGGAAGAGGAGCGCCTTGAAAAAGCCGTGCGCGAGCAGATGCATGATCCCGGCCGCGACTCCCCCCACGCCTAACGACACCATCATGAGGCCGAGCTGCGAGACGGTCGAGTAAGCGAGGATGCGTTTGATGTCGGGCTGGGCGAGCGCGATCAGCGCCGAGATGAGGGCGGTGATGACGCCGATCCAGACGACGACGGTGAGCGAGGGCGTGACGCCATTGATCGCGCCTGACGAAAAGAGCGGGTAGACGCGCGCGACCAGAAAAACGCCCGCGGCGACCATGGTGGCGGCATGGATGAGCGCGCTGACCGGCGTCGGACCCTCCATCGCGTCCGGCAGCCAGACGTGGAGCGGGAACTGGCCGGATTTGCCCGCGGCGCCACAGAAGACGAGCAGGGCGATGAAGGTCGCGCTCGCGCCTAACGAGAGCAGACCGGCGTTTTCGAGCGCGCCGTTTCCGCCGTCGTAGAAGAGCAACGTCCCGCTCCGGCCATAGAGCCAGAGCATGCCGAGAAAGAAGCCGATGTCGCCGATCCGGGTGGTGATGAAGGCTTTTTTGGCCGCCGCCGCCGCGCTCGGTTTATGAATCCAGAATCCAATCAGGAGATAGGAAGCGAGCCCGACCAATTCCCAGCAGACAAAGAGCAGGAGCAGGCTGTTCGCGATCACCACGCCGAGCATCGCGGCGGAGAAAAACGAGAGATAAGCAAAGAAGCGCGTAAAGTTTTTGTCCGTCGCCATGTAACCGACGCTGAAGACAAAAATGCAGAGGCTGACGAGCGTGATCATGACCAGCATGACCGCCGCGAGCGGATCGAGAACAAAGCCAAGACGCAGCGTCTGTTCGCCGAAGTTCAACCAGGTGAAGTTATGGAAAGCGCGGTAACCCGGAGTTGGCAGCGCCGCTGCAAAAGCGGCGAGTGAAAGGAGGAGGGCGATGACCTGGCCAGCGATTGCCAATCCCGCCGCCGCGGATCGGCGTTTATTCGACAGGCTCAAAATCGCGAGCGATGCCGCAAGCGGCACGACCGGAATCAACCAGAGATGAGCGACGACCCAGTTGCTCATCCTTTGAGGCGATCCATTTGGTCGACGTTGGCCGTGCGATAATGCCGGTAGACGGCAATGACGAGTGCGAGACCGACGGCGGCTTCGGCAGCGGCGATCGCGATCGCGAAAATGGTCACCATCACGCCGGTGGGCGGGGCGGGTTGGGGACCGAAACGCCAGAAGGCGATGAAGTTCAATCCCGCGGCGGCGAGCATCATCTCGATCCCGATGAGGATGAAAATGGCGTGACGCCGGCTGAGGGCGGCGAGCAGACCGATGCAAAAAAGCGCGGCCGAGACGATGAGGAAAAGTTGAAGGGTTGGAGTCATCGTTAGGCCAGGAGTATTCGCTTCATCGCTTTTCCTCCATCACGAGCACGAGGGCTCCGATGAGCGCGGCGGTGAGCAGGACGCCGATGCATTGCAGCGGCCAGACGTAATCGGTCATGAGCGCCTCACCGATTTGGCGGACGGTGAGCGCGGTCGGCAAGGCCGGCGGCGCGGTGGAAAGACCGGTCGTCTTCAAAATCGCCCAGAGCAATCCGCCGAAGACGGCCAGCGCGAGGATCACGCCGCCCCAGTGGAAGCCGTGGTCTTTCTCCATGTCGTGCCGCGTGAGCAGGATCGTGAAAACGATCAGGACCGCGACCGCCCCGACATAAACGAAGACCTGGACCAGACCGACAAATTCCGCGCCTAACAAAAAGTAAAAGGCCGCCACCCCGACGAAGGCGAGCGCGAAACTGAGCGCGGCATGGATCAGCTTCCTGAGCGTCGCCGCGGCGAGCGCCGCAGCCAGCATGAGGATCGCAATGACGATGAAGACGGCGCTGCTCATTCGGCGAAACGGTAGGTGCGCGGGGCAAATTTCTTCCCGGTCCCGATCAAACGGGAGAGGGCGATATAAACCAGGACGATGACAACGAGCGACCAAATCCAACCCGCAACGCGGTGCCCCGCGTAATACCAGACGGCGGCGGCGAGGATGCAGGTGAAAGCCATCGGGAGCATGAATTTCCAGGCAAAATTCATCATCTGATCGACCCGGATGCGCGGGAGGGTGCCGCGAATCCAGACGAAGACGAAAAGCAGGACGCCAAGCTTAACGAAGAACCAAATGTAGGAGGGCACGACCTGGAGCACGCTGATCGGCGCGTGCCAGCCGCCGAGAAAAAGCGTCACCGCCATCCCGCTGACGGCAAACATCCCAAAATATTCCGCGAGGAAAAAGATGGCGTATTTGAAGCCGGAATATTCGGTCATGTGCCCGGCGACGATTTCCGATTCCCCCTCCGGCACGTCGAACGGTGTGCGGTTCGATTCCACCAGTCCGGAAACGAAAAACAGGAGGAAAGCGGCCGCGCCCCACGGCGTGAAGACAAACCAGTGGGGCAACACGCCTAACGAGTAGCCAGCCTGCGCCGCGACGATCGCGTTGGGCGTGAGCGAGCCGGTCACCATCACCACCGGTAGCACCGTGATGATGAGCGGCAGCTCGTAGCTCACCATCTGGGCGATCGCGCGCATCGCGCCGAGCATGGAAAATTTGTTGTTGCTCCCCCAGCCCGCCATGAAAACCGCGACTTCGTTGGTCGAGCCAACGGCGAAGAAAAAGAGAATCCCGCCATCGATCGTGAACGGCGTCATGTTGCGCCCGTAAGGGATCACCCCGAGGGCGAGAATGGCCGCCGCGGCGATCAGGATCGGGGCGAGGAAGTGGACCGGCTTGTCCGCGCGCGTCGGCACGATGTCTTCCTTGATCAACATTTTGATCCCGTCGGCCACCGGCTGAAAAAGACCGAACGGGCCGACCCGATTGGGGCCGTAGCGGTTCTGGATGCGGGCGAGGATCTTTCTTTCGAAGAGCGACATGAGGGCAAAGAGGGTGAGAAAGACCGCCAGGAGTGCGATGATGTTGAGCAGGCTGGAGGCAATCTGACCGACCCAGCCCGGCGCCCTGCTGAGAAACGACAGGAGCCAATCTTTCCCAATAACAAAAATCTGGTCCAAAAAACCGCTCACGTTTCGATGAAGAAAAGCGAGGTCTGAATTTTTAAGCAAGAAAGGAATCGTCGCCAATCCGCGGAAATACGGGAAAAATCGCCGAAGGTGTCCGACAGCGCTTGCCTGCCCGGCCCGGCCGGGACAAAGTTCTCCTTCTATTTCGGCCCGGTCTCGGGCATACGGTGGAAGCGATTTATGAATTTTGTTTCGTTCGGACCTGCGGGACGCTATTCCTGCTCGAGAAATGGCCGGACACACCGAAACCCGCCGCGCTTTATCATGATTCGTTAGGCTGGGTCAGAGAGCACCAACCTCACGGCGGCAGACTGTCGAAAAACTACTTATGAAAGATGACGTTGCAGAGTTGATGGCGCGGGTCAAAGCGAAGAATCCGGGCGAGGTGGAATTCCATCAGGCGGTCGAGGAAGTGGTTGACTCCCTCATCCTCGCCCTCGATCGACACCCGGAATATCGCGCGGGCAGAATCCTCGAGCGGATTATCGAACCGGAGCGGGTCATCATGTTCCGCGTCCCCTGGCAGGACGACAAAAACCAGATCCACATCAATCGCGGTTTCCGGGTCGAAATGAACAGCGCGATCGGACCCTACAAGGGCGGGCTGCGTTTTCATCCCTCGGTCAATCTCGGCATTCTCAAGTTCCTCGCCTTCGAGCAGGTCTTCAAAAACAGCCTGACGACCCTGCCCATGGGCGGCGGCAAGGGCGGGTCCGATTTCGATCCGAAAGGAAAAAGCGACAACGAAGTGATGCATTTCTGCCAGGCTTTCATGTCGGAGCTCTCGCGCCACATCGGACCCTATCGCGACGTTCCGGCGGGCGACATCGGCGTCGGCTCGCGCGAGATCGGTTACCTCTTCGGCATGTACAAAAAATTGCGCAACGAGTTCACCGGCGTCCTGACCGGCAAAGGGATTGGCTGGGGCGGCTCGCTCATTCGCCCGGAAGCGACCGGCTATGGCGCGGTTTATTTCGCGGCGGAAATGCTCAAGACGCGCAACGACGATCTGAACGGCAAGGTCTGCCTTGTCTCCGGGAGCGGCAACGTCGCGCAATACACGGTCGAGAAACTGATCGAGCTGGGCGCCAAACCGGTCACCTTGTCGGATTCGACCGGCTACATTTACGACGAGGAAGGCATCACCCGGGAAAAGCTCGCCTTCGTCATGGATCTGAAAAACGAGCGGCGTGGCCGCATTTCCGAGTATGCCGATAAATTCAAAAGCGCGGTCTACACGGCGGACGACGGGACGCTCGACTACAACCCGCTCTGGGATCACCCGGCGAAGTGCGCCTTTCCGAGCGCGACCCAGAACGAGATCAGCGACAAAGACGCGACCAATCTTCTCCGCAACGGCGTCTACGTCGTCTCGGAAGGCGCGAACATGCCGACCATGATCGGCGGGGTCCGTCAGTTTCTCGATGCCGGCATTCTCTTCGGTCCGGGCAAAGCGGCCAATGCCGGCGGCGTCGCCACCTCCGGACTCGAGATGGCGCAGAACAGCATGCGCCTCACCTGGACGCGCGAAGAAGTGGATGCGCGCCTCCAGGGCATCATGCAGGCGATTCACAAAACCTGCCGCGCGACCGCGGAGCGCTTCGGCACGCCCGGGAACTACGTTAACGGCGCCAACATCGCGGGCTTCCTCAAGGTCGCGAACGCGATGCTCGACCAGGGACTGGTATGACCGGCCTGGCTGGAATGACGAAGCACGAATGACGAAATCCGAATCAATTTCACAATGACCCAATGACGAGATCTCTTCGCGCGATCCATTCGTCATTCGGGCTTCGTCATTCATTCGTCATTCGTCATTCGTCATTCGTCATTTCCTTCCCGTCATGACTCCTTCGCCTTATTTCTTCCTTGTCATCTTCTGCCGGCGTCGCGCTTTCATTTTTCCGCTCATGCCGCTCGCGCTGGCCTGGCTCTGGCGGCACTTCTTCCAACCGCCAAAACCAGGCGCGGCGAAGAACGCCACCTACGAGTGCGGGATCGAGTCGTTAGGCGAAGCCCAGGTCCAGTTCCACTCCCAATACTATCTCTACGCCATCATCTTTTTGATCTTCGATGTCGAATCGATCTTCCTCGTGCCTTTCGCGGTCGCCTTCACCGGGTTGCCCTTCGGCGCTTTTGTCGCGATTTTGGTTTTCCTCCTCCTTCTGTTGGAAGGCTTGGTTTGGGCCTGGGGCAAAGGTTGTTTATCTTGGACGAGGTGATGGAAGGGCAAATCGACGACGGACTCCGCAGCGAACTGCAAAAGCAGGGCGTCTGGGTGACCTCCATGCAGGGGCTCTACAACTGGGGCCGCAGGAATTCGATCTGGCCGCTCCAGTTCGGTCTCGCCTGTTGCGCGATTGAGATGATCGCCGCGGCGGCCTCGCGCTACGACCTGGCGCGTTTCGGCGGGGAAGTTTTTCGCCCTTCGCCCCGGCAAGCCGACCTCATGATCGTGGCCGGCACCGTGACCAAGAAAATGGCTCCGCAAGTCGTCCGGCTCTACAACCAGATGCCGGACCCGAAATACGTCATCTCGATGGGGGCCTGCGCGATTTCCGGCGGACCCTTTAAACAGGGCTACAACGTTTTGAAAGGGATCGACCGCTACATCCCGGTCGACGTTTACATTCCGGGCTGCCCCCCGCGCCCCGAGGCGTTACTCCACGCTTTCATGGAATTGCAGCGCAAAATCGACGGCCAGAAATTGACCGGCCAGGGCAAAGCCGAGTTCCTGAAAGCAAACACCCCAAGCGAATACCCGGTGCCGGAGTTTGGTGCGCACGATCTCGAGCCGCCGGCGAACCCAAACGTCTTCCACCCGCCCGCGATCGAACGCGCCTGACGATGGAGTCACTCGAGGAAATCAAGACGCGTGCCGAACAGGCCGTTCCCGGGCGTCCGACTGGAAGTCATCCCAAATCCCGGCCCGGCGAATCAACCGTCGCTCCTCCTCGATCACGCGAACGCGGTCGCGGTCGCGCGTTTCCTGCGCGATGATCCCGCCCTGCGTCTCGACTTTTGCTCGAATGTCACCGGCGTCGATTGGCTCGATCGCACGCTGAAGAAAAAAGTGAAGGTGAAAAAGCTGATTGAAGGCGAGGAGAAGGAAGTCGAGGAAACGCAGGAGGAATTCTTCCCGGGTTATCTCGAAGCGGTTTATCACCTCTACTCGACGACGCACAAACACGGCCCGGTTGTCGTCAGGCTGCGGACGGATGGCCGGGCCGAGCGTGCGCCGGTCCCCTCCCTCACTCCGGTCTGGCGGAGCGCGGAATTTCAGGAGCGTGAAATCTTCGATCTTTACGGCATCCATTTCGAGGGTCATCCCGATCTGCGTCGCATTTTGATGTGGGACGAGTTCACCGATTTCCCGATGCGAAAAGATTATCGCGAGCCGGACGATTACGAATACGAGCCGACCCCGCACGACGACGTCCTGGAAAAAGCCAAGCAGCGCTACGCGCCGCGGCCGGCCACCGATGGGGCAGAAGCAATCTCAGGTGAATGAATTCATCCACAGATTTCGCAGATTTGCGCAGATGAAAGAGACCAGAAACAGAACCAATAAATCTGCGCAAATCTGCGAAATCTGCGGAAGTAAACTCTTTTAGAATGACGACCGGTTTCCAGGAACTCGAACAGGCCCCGCCGGGCATGACCTCGCTCTTCGACGGCGAGCTGCTCGAAATCTCGATGGGCCCGCAGCACCCGTCGACCCACGGCGTCTTCCGGATGAACGTCGCGCTCGACGGCGAGGTCGTGAGAAAACTCAAACCGGTCTTCGGATACCTCCATCGCAATCACGAAAAGATCGGCGAAAACACGAGCTACCTCGGCTCCATGCCCTATACCGATCGGCTCGATTATTTTTGCTCGATGACCAACAACTGGGCCTACGCGCTCAGCGTCGAAACACTGGCGGGGATCGAGGTGCCCGAGCGCGCCGAATACCTCCGCGTCATTCTCGGCGAGCTGACTCGCCTCGTGAATCACACTTCCCAGCTCGGCTTCATCCTGAGCGACATGGGCGCGTGGGGCACGCCGCTCATGTATGCCTTCCGCGAGCGCGAGAATATTCTCGACCTCTTCGAGTCGCTTTCCGGCTCGCGCATGATGTGTGACTACATGCGTTTTGGCGGCTGCCGCTGCGATCTGCCCTCGGGCTGGATGGAGCGCGCGCGCAAGATCGTCGACGGGTTCCCGCGCTTTCTCGATGAGTTCGAGAAACTCATCACTTCCAACGAAATCCTCATCGCCCGCACGCAAAACGTTGGGAAACTTTCCGCCGAACTGGCGATCAGCGCCGGCATCACCGGCCCCGGCCTGCGCGCTTCCGGCGTGAACTACGACATCCGGAAGGTCGACGGTTACGGAATCTATCCGCGCTTCAAATTCCGGGTCCCGTTAGGCGAGCACGGCGATGTCTACGATCGGCTCATGATGCGCGTGCTCGAACTGCGCGAGACACTCGGCATCCTGCATCAGGCAATGGACCAATTGCCCGAAGGCCCGATCCAGAATCCGAAGGTCAAAATCCGCGCCTTCAAACCGCCAGTCGGCGAGGCTTACGGCCGGATCGAAGCGCCAAAAGGCGAGCTCGGCTTTTATCTGATTAGCGATGGCAGCGGTAGTCCCTACCGTTACCGAGTGCGACCGCCAAGCTTCATCAACCTCACGATCCTCGAAGACATGTGCCTCGGCCACACCGTGGCTGACGTGATGGTGATCCTGGGCAGCATCGATATCGTCCTGGGCGAAGTCGATCGTTAGTGGGCGAGCACCTTTTCTTCTGCTGATGGCGCACCGGTCCCGAAAAGCTTCCGCACCGGCACCGCAGTCGCAGCTCTCGATTCCGCTCATCGTGCTCGCCGCCTTTCTTCTCGGCGCCGGCACGACCTGGCTCGTGATGCGCGGGACAACCGCAGCGCCGGAAAAGCCGGCGATCCAGGATTTCACCGGCGGCGCGCCGTCCGCGCAAGAATCGGGTGCGGTGTCGCCACTCGCCCCGGCTGCGGCCGCGGCGCCACCCGATGTTTCGCAGCTCGCGCCCGCCGAGGCGGCGCGGACGCTGGGGAACTGGAATTATGATCGGCAGAACTGGACGCACGCCGTTGAGCATTATCAGGCGGCCATCGCAGCGGGCGCCGACACGCCCGATGTGCGGACTGATCTTGGCAATTGCTTCCGATTTCTCGACCAGCCGCAAAAGGCGCTCGAGCAATACGAGATTGCGCAAAAGCAAAACCCGCAGCACGAGAACAGCCTCTTTAACCAGATCAGTTTGTATGCCGATCTGCTCCACGACAAAGAGCGGGCCCTCACCGTCGGGAAGGAATTCCTAACCCGCTTTCCGCAAGGCGCGCAGGCTGAAGCGGCCAGAAAATTGATCGAGCGACTCCAAACCATGGGCACGCCCGCCAAATGAAATCGCTCGCCGTCACGAGCGACTCTCTTCGAGACAAATGCGGCGACGTCTGCTTGAATGATGCGATGGCCGGACGATTGATTGATCCATGATCGGCGCAGGAGTCCTAAGCGGAATGGCGGTGACGGCGCGGAATTTCTTCGGGAGCTATTTCGAGAAAGATCGCCTAACGACGGTGCAATATCCGGAAGAGCGCGATGTGCTCCCGGAAAACGCGCGCAACTTTCCCTTTCTCGTTTACGACACGGACGATGCGGAGGCGGGCCTGCGCTGTGTCGCCTGCAAGATCTGCGAAAAGGAATGTCCGCCGCAGTGCATCTACATCGTCAAAAGCGCAGACAAAAAGCCCGATTACATGGGCAAGCCGCAGTTTTATCCGGCCACCTTCGACATCGACATCTCGGTCTGCATGAGCTGCCAGATTTGCGTCGAAGTCTGTCCGTTCGAGGCGATCAAGATGGACAAGGTCTACGAGCTGAGCCGGCGGGAACGTTTCGATGCGCTCCTCATGCGCAAGAGCGAGCTGGCGAAATCGAACGACTACTATCACCGCATTCATCCGCTCGAGGCCGAGCAGGTGGACGCGGGGCTCGCGGCCGCCGCGGATGCGAAAAAGAAACCGGCGCCAAGCGCGGCAACATCGCCAGCCTCCGGGTAGCGCACGCATCTTGCGTGCTGGCGACGGTGTCCCACCGTCGCGAACTTTCCTGAACCGACACTTTCTGCGGAGGGGGCGAATCGTTTGAAAAGTTCGTCGCGGTGGAACACCGCGACCAGCACTCGGAACGAGTGCGCTACCCGAGGCTGGCTCGCCGCGCCGAGTCGTCTATTGTGCGCTCGTGAAAATCCGTTTTCTTTTCTCGCTCCTGCTTGCATTGGCTCCTTGCGTTCACGCTTTCGCCGCGCCCGATTTTTCCGACCTCCTGCACTGGCGCAATATCGGACCCTTCCGCGGCGGGCGGACGCGCGCCATCGCGGGCGTGCCGTCGCAGCCTAACGTTTTCTACATGGCGCAGGTCAACGGCGGCGTTTTTCGCACCGACGATTACGGCCGGACCTGGAAGCCAATCTTCGACGATCAACCGACCGCTTCGGTCGGGGCGCTGGCGGTCGCAGTTTCGG
This sequence comes from uncultured Verrucomicrobiae bacterium, assembly GCA_963772915.1. Lineage (GTDB taxonomy): Bacteria > Verrucomicrobiota > Verrucomicrobiia > Chthoniobacterales > UBA10450 > Palsa-1392. The sequence goes on along the minus strand of CAVYZI010000007.1, from coordinate 841,253 downwards.
ATCCCAACGTCATTTACGTCGGGAGCGGCGAGGGACTTCATCGCCCGGATCTCTCGGTCGGCAACGGGCTCTACAAATCGACCGACGCCGGTAAAACGTGGACCCATCTCGGCTTGCGCGACGGTCAGCAGATCGCGCAGATCGCGGTCGATCCGCGCAACCCCGATCACCTGCTTGTAGCGGTGGCCGGGCATCCCTACGGGCCTAACAAGGAGCGCGGCATTTTTTATTCCAACGATGGAGGGAAGACCTTCGAGCACGCGCTTTACAAGGATGAAAACACCGGCGCGGCCGACGTGTTGTTCGACCCGACCAATCCGCAGGTCGCCTACGCTTCGCTTTGGGAAGCGCGCGAGGGTCCGTGGGAAAACGGGGAATGGAACGGCCCTAACGGGGGCATTTTCAAAACGACCGATGGCGGGAGGACCTGGCAGCAGCTCCGCAACGATTTGCCGAAGGACATCGTGCAGGCCCAGCTCGCGATCAACCCGAGCTCCCCGCGCCGGCTCCTCGCCGCCGTCGCGACCCTCGACGGCGGGAAACTTTATCGCTCCTTCGACGCCGGTGAAACCTGGAGCCTGGCCACGACCGACGAACGGCCTACCGCGCGCATTGGTGGGGGCGACTTGCCGGTCGTGCGGATCGATCCGAAGAATCCAAATATCGTTTACGCGGCAAGCGTCGTTTGCTGGAAATCGACTGACGGCGGCAAGACCTGGGACGGCTGGCGCGGCGCACCGGGCGGCGACGACTATCAGAACGTCTGGATCAATCCGAACAATCCGCAGATCATCCTGCTCGGGAGCGACCAGGGCGCGATCGTGACGGTCAACGGCGGGCGGACCTGGAGCTCGTGGTATAACCAATCGACCGCGCAGCTCTATCACGTGAGCGCGGACAACGCCTTCCCTTATCATCTCTACAGCGGGCAACAGGAAAGTGGTTCGGTCGGCATCGCCAGCCGCGGACCCGATGGCGCGATTACCTTTCGCGACTGGCACCCGGTCGGGGCGGAGGAATACGGCTACGTCACCGCGGATCCGCTCGATCCCGATTTGATCTACGGCGGGAAACTGAGCCGTTACGATCGGCGCACGCATCAGGCGCAGGAGATTTTGCCGAAGCCGTTTCAGAACGACGACTTCCGGGTGATCCGAACCGAGCCAGTGATTTTTTCGCCGCTCGATCCGCACCTTCTTTTCTTCGCCGCCAACAACCTCTGGCAGACGCGCGACGGCGGCCAGAACTGGAAGGAAATCAGTCCCGATCTGACGCGAAAGACGTTCGAGATTCCGGCGAGCGTCGGGAAATTCCGCGACCGCCCGACGGCGCAGCCGCGGCAGCGCGGCGTGATCTACACGGTCGCGCCTTCGCCGCTGGAGAAGAACCGGATCTGGGCCGGGACCGATGACGGACTGATTCACCTAACGACTGATGGCGGCAAGAGCTGGCGCGACGTGACGCCACCGCAGATCGGCGCCTGGTGGAAAGTATCGCTGATGGACGCGAGCCACTTCGACGAGAAGACGGCCTATGCGGCAGTCAACACCATCCGGCTCGACGATCTGCGACCTCATATTTACCGGACACGCGACGACGGCAAAACGTGGGAGGAAATCGTGCAGGGCATTCCGCCTAACGAAAACGTAAATGTGGTCCGGGAAGACACGCAACGGCGCGGCCTCTTGTTCGCGGGCACGGAGCGCGGCGTCTACGCCTCCTTCGACGACGGCGAGCACTGGGAGTCGCTCCGGCTCAACCTGCCGGCGACCTCGGTGCGCGACCTGATCGTGAAAGATGACGACCTCTCGATCGCGACCCATGGGCGCGGTTTCTGGATTCTGGATAACATCACACCGTTGCGGCAACTTGCGCCTAACGAGCAGAAAACGCTTCTCCTCAAACCACCCACCGCCCTCCGCGTGCGCTGGAATGCGAACACCGACACTCCGCTCCCGCCGGACGAACCGGTTGGAGAAAATCCGCCGGAAGGCGCGATGATCGATTACTCGTTAGGCAACGATGCTTCCGGTCCGGTCACGTTGGAGATCAAGGACGAGAAAGGAAATCTCGTGCGGCGTTATGCGAGCACCGATCCGGTTCCGCCGCCCGATCCGAAGTTGAAAATCCCGCGCTACTGGGTGCGTCCGCCGCAGATCCTGCCGGCCACGCCGGGCCTGCACCGTTTTCTCTGGGATCTGCACGGCCAACCGCTGCCGGGGGTCGAGGCCGAATACCCGATAAGCGCTATCGCGCACGAGACGGCCCCGCAACCGACCGCACCCTGGGTCGTGCCGGGCAACTACACCGTCGCCCTAACGAACGGTGGGAAAACCGTGAGCGAATCACTGACGGTGAAAATGGATCCCCGCGTCAAAGCGTCAGCCACCGATCTGGCCCGGCAATTCGAGCTCTCAAAAAAGCTCGAGGCACTGCGCGCGACCCTCGAGCCGATCGGGAAAAGCTACGATGCGCTCGTGAGCGGGATCGCGAAACTGAAGGAACCGGCGGCGCAGAAAGGCCTGGGAGAAAAAGTCGCAGCCTTGCACAAGAGCTTGGAAGCGTTCGCCAATCCCGCGACCGTGCGAGCAGGTGGAATTCTTAACTTCGATCTGCTGCAGAAGGTGAAGAAATTATTCGTCGACCTGCAGCAGGTCGACGCCGCGCCGACCCCGGCGCAGCAAAGCGCGGTGGGAAACCTGCAAGACGCCACGCCGGAGGTGGTGGCACGCTGGAAAGCGATTCCGCCGGAGGTGGAGCGGCTCAACGCGGAACTGGCAACGGCGGGCCTTGAACCCATAAAGTTGCCTTAAGGCCAGCCGAACGTTGCTCCACGCGCGTCGGGGGCAAGAGACCCGATCGTTAGGCAGCCAGCCTTTTCTGGCACGACTCGAGAACGATTTGCTCCCGTTCGCGGGCGGCTTCGACCCGCAATGACGATCCCGCCTCGGCTACCTGGCAGCGGGCCTCTTCCAGCAGGGCGTCGATCTTGGCGTCGTCGTGATTGGGATCGTGATGAAAAAGAAAGAGACTCCCAACGTCCGCTCGCAAGGCGAGCGCGACGCTCTCGTCGAGAGAGCCGTGGCCCCAACCGATGTGCTCCGGATATTCCGTCCGGTCATATTGCGAATCGAGAATCAGGAGGTCGCACCCCTTGAGAAAACCCACCAACTCCGCCTCGGCCCGGCGGGCGGCGGCGGCGACGCCTGCGTCGGGCGATTCTATCGCACCGCGATACGGTTCGTGATCGGGCAAATAGGCAATCGATTTCCCGGCGGCCGTGATGCGGAAACCGGTACAGCCGCCCGGATGATTGAGGCCGATCGTGCGCACGGCAAAACTCCCGATGGTCGTGGCCTCGGTTGCGAATTCGTCGATCAGGCCAATCCCGGAGAGAGATTCGAGCGCGACGGGAAACTGGGTCGTATCCATTTGACTAACGAGCGCGGCGCGCAACCGCGCCCGGGTACCGGGCGCGCCGAGGATGCGGAGCCGGCTGGCGCGCAAATAGGCGGGACGAAAGAAGGGCAGACCCTGGATATGATCCCAGTGGGTGTGAGAGATGAGGAGGGTCATGCGGAGAGCCGCCTTTGCTTCGATCTCCCGCAGGAGAGAAAGGCCGAGCCGCCTGATCCCGCTGCCCGCGTCCAGGATCAATACCTCGTCGCCGAGGCGCAACTCGACACAGGAGGTGTTCCCGCCATAACGGACCGTTTCCGGGCCGGGGGAGGGAATCGAGCCACGCACGCCCCAGAAACGCACGAGCAAATCAGTCGGGGCGCTCTTGGTGGAATCATCCCGCATCTCGAGCGAAGACTGGAGAGAGGTTAGTTAGGCTCACCCAACCAATCCCAGCACCCGGCGTGCCTCTGGCCTTTGGTGGTGGGCAACGCTGTGTAGTTGCCGGGTTGGGTCTGGACTGCGAGAGACGATTTTGGGACCCGGCGCCGAGGCATCCGCCGGGAGAGCGAGGGTAAATCCGGGCGCTGGGGGTATGGTTGCTGCTCAATAAAAAGGCCAGGATTTTCCGCATGCCCACCGCCCTCATCATCCATTTCTCGACCACGAGTCGCAAGGCCCCCTTTCAATGATGACCGGAAATGGCCCGCGCCGATCTGGATCCAGCCTCGAGCAGACAATTCCTGCGGCGGCCAGCGAGCTGAACAACCTCCTCCAAATCGTCTCCGGAACGGTCGCCATGCTGGAGAAGGTCTGGGAAGGTCAGCCCGGATCGGAAAAGTATTTCGAGATGCTCCGGACGACTGTCGATCGCGCGAGCAAAGTAACCGACCAGCTTGTGCGACAGGTCGGCGGCACGGAGCAGAAGATCCTCTTCCACCCTGTGCTCGCGGCCCAGATCAGGGCTCGGCGACCCCCGCCGGCGCCGTTGAAAATTTCGCGCTGCATTCTGGTGGTGGACGACGAACCGATGGCTCTGACCCTCTCCGCGCAGGTCCTTTCGCAGGCCGGTTACACCGTGGTCACGACACAGTCTGGGGTTGAAGCGCTCGAGCTCTTCCAGAATGATCCGCAGCGCTATTCTCTCGTCCTGCTCGACCTTTCCATGCCCCTGATGGACGGGGAGGAAACCTTCGACCGCCTCCGTGCGATCGATCCAAACGTGCCCGTCGTTCTCAACACCGGCTACGTCGAACACGATCGTCTCGAGGCGATGGTGAAGAAGGGGCTCGCCGGGTTTTTGCGCCGCCCCTATCAGCCCAGGGAAGTCATTCAACAGATCGAAGTGATTCTGGCCACGGCGGCCAACCGCCGTCGCCACGATCCGCGTCCGTCGCCGCCCGTTCCCTCCGCCTAACGAATTACGCGATCAGTTCGGCAGCTTGCTTTGTCAGTTGCCAACCTCCGCCCTTCACCCGCAGGTTGGCTCGTGAAGGAGCTGAGCGAATATCTGCGCACCGCCCGACGGGTGTTCGTTTTTACCGGCGCGGGCATTTCGACCGGCAGCGGTATTCCGGACTTCCGCGGACCGCAAGGCGTCTGGACGCGGCGCCAGCCGGTTTACTACGAGGATTTCATGAGTTCGGAAGCGGCTCGAATCGAGCACTGGGATTACAAACTCGAAGGCTGGGAGTCATTCCGGAACGCTCAGCCTAACGACGTCCATCGCGCCATTGTCAGGCTGGAGGAAGCGGGCAAGGTCGTGCTCGTGGTGACGCAAAACATCGACGGCCTGCACACGCCTTGCGGGAACGAGCGCGGAGCGTTTGGTGGAACTGCACGGCACCAACACGCTCATCGAATGTCAGAGCTGTAAGCAGCGGAGCGATCCGCAGCCGCATTTCGATTCGTTCCGCGCCACGCGCCGGCCGCCGCGCTGCGCGTGTGGCGGGTTTCTCAAGCCGGCCACGATCAGCTTTGGGCAAAGTCTCGACCCTAACGAACTGGCACGCGCCCGTCAGGGCGCGCTGCAAGCCGATCTGGTCGTTGCCCTCGGCTCGACGTTGTCGGTTTATCCAGCCGCGGCGTTCCCGCTCCTCGCCGCCCAACGCGGCGTGCCCTACGTCATCATCAATCGCGGCCCGACCGAGCACGATGGCGAAGCCTGCGTCTCCCTCCGCCTCGAAGGTGAGGTAAGCGAGATTTTTCCCGCTGCGGTAGCGAGCGCGTTGTAGGGTGGATGGCATGCCCCGCTTTCGATCGCTTTGCGCGCTTCTGGTTTCGTTAGGCGCGCTCGCTCTTTCCACGCAGGCCGCGGAGCGGGAGTTCCGCGGCGCCTGGGTCGCGACGGTTTACAATCTCGATTGGCCGTCAAAGCCCGGGCCTGCCCGCCGCCACCCAAAAAGCGCAACTCCGCGCCCTGCTCGATCGCGCCGCGGAATTGAAACTCAACGCCATCCTCCTCCAGGTGCGACCGGCGAGCGACGCGCTTTACGCCTCCAGGAAAGAGCCGTGGTCGGAATTTCTCAGCGGAACGGCGGGCGTCTCGCCGGGCTACGATCCGCTCGCCTTTGCCATCGCCGAAGCGCACGCGCGCGGGCTCGAGCTGCATGCCTGGGTCAATCCCTTTCGCGCCGCCATCCATGCGCAACGACAAATTGCCCCCCAATCACGTCGCGCAGAACATCCGGAATGGGTCCGGCGTTTCGGGAAACAACTCTGGATCGATCCCGGCGAACCCGCCGCGCGCGATTATGTGATCAGCGTCATCACCGACATCGTCCGGCGCTACGACGTCGATGGGGTGCATCTCGACGATTACTTTTATCCCTATCCGCTCAGGGCGGGTCAGGCCACCTTTCCCGGACGATTCCAGTTGGCAACGCTACGGCGCGGAGGAGCGGGCTAAGCCGGGCCGATTGGCGGCGAGAGAACATCAACGACTTTGTGCGCTCGATGTATCGCGCGGTCAAGGCGACCAAGTCGCGCGTCCGGGTCGGGATCAGCCCTTTCGGCATCTGGCGGCCGGGCGTGCCTCCGACGACCAAAGCAGGGCTCGATGCCTACGGCCAACTCTTCGCCGACGCGCGCAAATGGGTGGCGGAAGGCTGGGTCGATTACCTCGCGCCCCAGCTTTACTGGGGCATTCATCCGGCGGATCAGAGTTTTCCCGTCCTGCTCAATTGGTGGCGCGAGCAGAGCCACGGGACGCCGATCTGGCCCGGGATCGCGACGGAGAGGATCGGCAAAAAGCGATCGGCGCGCGAAATCATCGACCAGATCGAGCTCACCCGGCGCGGCACTTCGTCGCCGGGCCACATCCATTGGAGCATGAAAGCGCTGATGCGAAACCTGGGCGGGATCGACAACTTCTGCGCCAGGGACCTTACGCGGAGAAGGCGTGCTCCGCCTCGTTAGGCGCCTAACGAAATTGCTCCGTGCTGCAGGATCTGCTCCTCGAAGGCGGCGCGTTGCTCGGCGGGAACTTCGACGGGGAACTTGGCGTGGGAACGATGCCAGCGGCCGATCCATTCGGAGGCGAGGAGATCATAGGAGCGCACGAAAATGGAACCAAGCGCCGCGGGCGTGAAGGCGATCGTGGTTTCCTCTTTCGCGCCAGCCGGCCGACCCTTCGCCACATAAAAACCGGCGGCGAGGAGGGCGGCCCGGGCCGCGGTCGAATGCGAGTAGGTGAAAAGTTCCGTGGCGCGGCCGGCGCAGGCGGCGAAGAGGCGGCGGAAGATCTCGATCGTCCATTGTTCGCCGTGCGTTTTGCTCGAGAACATGTCGTAGAAAATGAGGTCGGGCGGGGCGGGCGCTTGCGCGACCGTCTCGCAAAAGTCGCCCCTGACGAGTTGCCAACTGAGACCGGGATGCTGCTTCGATTGCCAGTCGCCGCGCTCCGAGAATGCCGACCGGGCCGCCGTGGCGCAGGTAGGGGAATTTGTGATCGTGGCGGAGGGCGAGTCGCAGGGAGTCGAGGTCGTTTTCGAAGCTGATAAGACGCATCGGTCGCAAAGGTCCTGTCCTCGCCTGCGCTTCGTAAGATTGGATCGCGGCCATGGCATTGGCCGCCGCGCCGAGGCCGACGTCCCAGATAACGAGCGGCTCTTCGGACACGCCAAGGCGCTCGGCGAGATTCGACTGCTCGACGTAGAGGCTGCGCGCTTCCTCCATCGGCGGGGTGCGCATGTGCATGATCTCGCCGGAAGAAACCTGGCGGATGCTGGCAAAGCCTTCGTGCGCGATGTGGACGGCGTAATTGCCTAACGAGAGCGATCTTTGCCGGGCCGGCTTGGGACGGAGGACGGGATATTCGCGATCCGATTCCTGGAGGATGGCGCGTTTTTCCCGATAAAACTCGGCGAAGCGTCCGGCGAGGATGCTCTCCCGGATGTCGCGCATGAGCTGATGATAGAAATGGATGTTGTGCTTCCCAAGAAGCTGCCAACCGAGCGTTTCACTCGCTTTCGTGAGGTGATGGAGATAGGCGCGGGAATAGCGCGCGCAGGTCGGGCAGTTACAGGCAGGATCGAGCGGATCGTTGGAGAATTTGTAAACCCCGCGGCGCATCTGGAGAAAACCGCGCGAAGTAAAGACGGCACCGCGCTGGGCCAGTTGCGTCGGCATGATGCAATCGAACATGTCGACCCCGCGATGGACGGCTTCGAGAATGTCGAGCGGCGTCCCCACCCCCATGAGGTAGCGCGGTTTGTCGGCCGGGAGAAGTTGGGCGGTGAATTCGCAGATCTCTTCGCGCTCGCTCTTCCCTTCGCCGACCGCGAGGCCGCCGATTGCGAAACCGTCGAACGGCATTTCGCCTAACGTCTCCGCGCTCTCCCGCCGCAAATCCCGAAAAAGCGCGCCCTGCACGATCCCGAAGATCGATTGCGGCGAATCGCCGCGGGCCGCCAGGCTCCGCGCCGCCCAACGATGCGTCACTTCCATCGCGGCCCGCGCGCTTTCGAAGTCGGCGGTCGAGGCGATGCATTGATCGAGCGCCATCATGATGTCGCTCCCGATCGCGATCTGGGTCTCGATGCTCAGCTCGGGGCTGAGGAGGATGGTGCGCCCGTCGAGATAGCTTTGAAAGAGCGCGCCCTCCTCGCTCATGGCGCAGGCGTGCGGGAGGGAGAAGATCTGGAAACCGCCGGAGTCGGTCAGGACGGCGCGGTCCCAACTCATGAAACCGTGAATGCCGCCGGTGCGGCGAAAAACTTCGGCGCCCGGCCGGAGGAGGAGGTGATAGGTGTTGGCGAGCAGGATCTGCGTGCCCGCTTCCTCGAGGGTGCGCGGGAGCTGGGCTTTGACCGTCGCTTTCGTCCCGACCGGCATGAAGAGCGGGGTCTGCACTTCGTTATGCAAAGTGCGGAAGGTGGCGGCCCGGGCGCGGGAATCGGTGGCCTGCGCATCGAGGCGAAAATTCAGGCGTGAAGGCGTCATGAAATCGTGGCGTCCACTTCCTTGCTTGTCATCCTGAGCCGCGCAGACGGCGAAGGACCTCGTAGTCGGAGTGCGCGCTTTCTGAAAGAGGAACGCGTGGATTGCAACCGTGAGGTCCCTCTCCGCGCTGCGCCGGTTCGGGATGACAAGACGGGCGGGCGCGGACTCAAATCACAATCACGCCTTCTCATTCACGAGCGCTTTGCGGATCGCTTGCAGCTCTTTGCGGTGCGCCTGACTCGGTTGCGGATAGGACATTTTCAATCCCTGCAGGGTCTCGACGATCGCCTCGGCAATGAGGAGACGGGCGTTTTTCTTGTCGTCGGCCGGCACCACAAACCAGGGCGCTTCCTTCGTGCTCGTGGCGCGGAGACATTCCTCGTAGGCCTCCATGTATTCATCCCAAAGCTCACGTTCGGTGAGATCGCCGATGTTGAACTTCCAATTCTTGTCCGGCTCTTCGAGGCGGGAGAGGAAACGCTTGCGCTGTTCCTCCTTCGAGAGGTGGAGGAAAAACTTCAAAACGCGCGTGCCACAGTGATGGAGATGGTTTTCGAGGTCGTTGATGGAACGAAAGCGCGCCCGCCAGATCGTTTTCTCATCGAGGAGCTCGGCCGGTAACGATTCGGCGCGCAGGATGTCGGGATGCACCCGGACGATGAGCACCTCCTCGTAATAGGAGCGGTTGAAAATCCCGATCCGTCCCCGCTGCGGCAGACAACGGGTGGTGCGCCAGAGGAAATCGTGATCGAGCTCCTCGGCGCTGGGATGCTTGAAGCTGTAAACCTGGCAGCCCTGCGGGTTGACGCCTGACATGACGTGCTTGATCGCGCTGTCTTTGCCGGCCGCGTCCATCGCCTGGAAAATGACGAGGAGAGCGTAGCTGTTGTCCGCGTAGAGGAGACTCTGTAAGTCAGTCATCTGGTCGATCTGTCGGGCCAGCATCTTGCGATAATGCGACTTCGATCTGTAGAGCGGCTCGATCTCGGTCGGGCATTTGCTCAGCCGAAGGTTGCGGCCGGGAGCGACTCGGAATTCTGATGAGTGTCGTTTCACGGTCTGGCAGATTATCAGCGATTGGCGGCAAGTGAAATGGCGGGTGCGGCCGCCGGGCCGGCTCCTCCGGAGAAGGGCCGCCGGCGGGAAAGGCAGGGACATTTGCGCATTCTGCTTTGCCTTCTTAAGATTCCGAGCGTCGCCGGTTCATCCCGAGTGCGGTGGTGGCAAGGAAAGTCAGTGATACCCCGTGGTGTAACGGTAACACAGCGCCCTTTGGAGGCGTTATTCATGGTTCGAATCCATGCGGGGTAGCTCAGGCATCGCTCGTCCAACGGCAACACAGCCCCGAAAGCTTTCGGGGTTATTCATGGTTCGAATCCATGCGGGGTAGCTCGACTCAGCGTAGCGCGACGTAGGTGCCCTCGAAGCGGACCGCGATTTCGTCTTCCGATTCGATCACCGCCTCAAGACGAATGCGCGCTTTGCCTTTGGTCGCGAAATCGGCCTTGAACTGCGCGAGAACGGCCGCCGCCGGCCGGCGACAGATGGCGCGAATCGCGCCCCGCACCGGACGCCGAAATTTGAGCGTGCTTTCGCTCACCACGAGATGCGCCGTGCGGTCGTCCAACTCCAGCCAGAGCAGCCCGTAACCGGCGAGCAACGCGATCGCCGCCAGGCTCCCGCCAAAGGCCGTCCCGAGATGATTGTGATTGGCCGCGAGCGGCGCGCAGAGCACGAACCCGTGTGCATCCCAGCTTTCCACCCGCACCTCCAGCGCCCGCGTAAGCGGAATCTGCTCATGAAAAAAACGCTCGGTCGCGCGCAGGGTTTCCTCAGGGTTCATCGGGCAAAACTAATCCGGTTTCCATCGGGCGGCGATCCACGGTATAAGCTCGGGGCTTGGTTGTGATTCTGAGCATCAACGGCCAACGCCTCTGCCATGAGTTATCGCCTGAAACGGAATGAAAATCTCGCCCGCGGCATCCGCCGGATCGCGCGGGAACAGCTCGCCGGCGCGCTGGACCAAATCGGCGAAGTCGCAGCCGGCCGGGAGGCGGCCGCGGTCCACGCCACGCGCAAACACATCAAGAAACTGCGCGCCCTGCTCCGCTTGATCCGGGAGGAGATCGGCGGCGAAATTTTCCGGGGAGAAAACGAACGACTGCGCGAAGTGGCGCGCACCTTTTCCGGCTCGCGCGATGCGCGGGTGCAACGGCAGTTGCTCGATAAATTGCGCGAGCAGGCGCACCAGGACCGCGCCGCCTTCCCGGCCACGACCGCCGCGCTCGAGGAAGAGATGGCGGCGCACGCCGACCGTTTCGGCCCGCGCCGGAAGGAAGCGGCAACGACCTTGCAACGCATCCACGACCGGCTCGAAGGCTGGCCGCTGGAAGAGGTGGAAATGGACGATCTCTGCTTCGCCCTGCGTTATTCCTACAAGCGTGCGCGCAAATGTCTGCGCAGCGTGAGCGCGGAGCCGACCACGGAAAATTTCCATTCCTGGCGCAAACGGGTGAAGGACATCTGGTACCAGGCGCGCATCCTGCAGGGCCTCAAGCCGGCGGTCATGGGCCAGATGGCGGACTCGGCCAAGACGCTCAGCCAGGAACTGGGCGATCTGCACGACCTGGCGTTTTTTCGGCTCCGGCTGGAGGCGGAAGCGGGCTGCCGGGAGGAGGAGCGGGTCGTGCTCCTCGGGCTCATCTGCACCCGTGAAAGCGAGCTCGAGCAGACTACGCTCGATCTCGGCGCGCGCTTTTTTGCGGAAAAGCCGGGCGCATTCGAGCGCCGTCTGCTTCGTTATTCGCGGGAATGGCCGAAGGCCCGACGCTCGGCCTAACGACTGGCTTTGTGCCCGATCAGTTCCCGCAGATCGCCCACCGTGGCGTCGATTTTTTTGAGATCGCGCCGGCGTCCCTTGCTCGGTTTGCTCATCGATTTTGCGCACCAGCGTGATCATGTCGCCGAGGTCGCGGATGCGGGCTTTGGGCAGATCGCCCTCCTTCGCCCGCTCGCTCGCCCAGGCGGCGACTTCGTCGATCTCGGCCTCGAGCCGGCGCAGGTAGGCCTGGCCAGTCCGCCGCAAGGTGCGGCGCAGACTAACGAGGTCGGTAAGCAACGATCTGGCCGGCGATACTTCGTGGTTCTCCGGCCGCGCCGTCTTTTTCTTTTTCATACGATTCTCCCCAGCCCGGTCGATCCGCCGATCTGGATTTCGGCCGGACGATTTCGAGCCCGGGCGACCGCCAGTTGGTCAGCAACTCGATCTGGCCGTCTTCATGTTCGACCAAAGCGGAACAATTCTCCACCCAATCGCCGCTATTGTAATAGGTGGTCTCGCCGATCTGCCGAATGATCGGGCTGTGAATGTGCCCGCAGAGCACGCCCTGGACGTGGTAGCGTTCGGCATAACGAACGATCGCTTCTTCGTAGGCGCCGATGAAACTGACCGCGTCCTTGACCCGTTGTTTGACCGCTTTGCTGAGCGACCAATAGCCAAAACCGAAGATCCGGCGGACGGCGTTGACGAGTGGATTGAGGGCGAGGAGAAACTGGTAGCCGACATCACCGACGAACGCGAGCCACTTGATGTTTTGCACCACGGTGTCGAGTTCGTGGCCGTGCAGGATGAAAATGCGACGCCCATCGGCCGTCACGTGCACGGCGTGTTTTTGAATCGTGATCGCGCCGTAGGCCCCGAGATGGCTGGAGAGAAACTCGTCATGATTGCCCGGGATGTAGATCACCCGCGTGCCTTTGCGCGCTTTGCGCAGCACTTTTTGGATGACGTCGTTATGCTCCTGCGGCCAATAGATGCCGCGGCGCAACGACCAGATATCGATCAGATCGCCCACCACGTAGAGCGTCTCGAACTCGTTTTCCTTGAGAAAAGCGAGCAAGGCGGCAGCGTTACTGCCCCGAGTCCCGAGGTGGACGTCGGAGATCCAGGCAGCACGATAGCGATTCGTGCGATTGATGACCACGCCTCCCTTTCTAAGCAAAGCAAGGTGAGCGGGCAAAAGGTCAATTGTTACGTTTCTGCGACAAAGTGTCTTCCCAAAAATCTGCGCGGTGAATTATTGGGGCTTGACCTTTTTCCGGTCAAACGCTAGAACCCAGTCCACCTATGTTAAAGCCATTCGTCGGTCTTCTCTCGATCTCTTGTTTGTTAGCGAGCTGCGCAGCGCCCCCGCAAGCAGCCCGCAGCCAGGCCTCCGCTGGCCAGTCGGCGTCCGCGGCCTCGATCAACCTCCGCCCCGGCGGACAATGATGACGAATACGAAACCGTCTTTGTTCCTGCCTCCGGTCGGCAGCCTGCTCGGGGGCGGCTCGGTCCGTGTGGCCAAGAAGAAAATCTTCGGGGACGGACGAGAACGCCCTCCTCGGCAACATTCGGCGCCTGAATGCCGCCGCCGGCACCAGGGACGAACGGCCCTTTCGTCGTCGCCGCGGTTTCGCGCGCGACGGGAGTGACGGAGCGGGAATTGCAGTCGCAACAGGATCTTTTGCAGCTTCGTTTCGGCGACCTCTGCGCGATCAACGCCATTGCCCGGGGCAACAGCAGCAAGGTGAGGGAAATCGCGAGCCTGAGTCCCGCGGTCGGTCCTGGACAGACCTGGCGCAGACCAACGGCGTCAACGTCGCCACGGTCGCGAAGGTGGCGCAGAACGCGAACGAGCTGACGGCGAACTCCTACACGAATTCGGCCGAGCGAGCCAAAGGCGGCCAGCAGAAGTTTAATAGATATCGGACGGCCGCAGCCCAACGTCCCACCGAGCGGCTAGAGTTTCTGCCGATTGCCTCGGGCCGGGATCAACGATCCCAGCTCCAACTCATTCAGTCGCGCCTTCGCAGCGCGCGGCGGTTTTGGTGCCGGCTGCACGAGGGAAATGTGATCGAAAACAGCCAGAGTTTCGCGCTTGACACTGGCGCCCCAAACGAGCACAACAACTCTCATGATAAAGGGAATCGCAGGCTCTCTCTCTGCTTTTTGTCTGTTGGCCGGTTGCGCCGCACCTCCGCAGGCCGCGCACAACCAGGCGTCCGCGGGTCAAGCCGCGGCCCCGATCAATTCCGCCCCGGCGGCCAATGATGACGACTACGAAACGGTCTGGGTTCCGCCTCCCGTGGGCAGCATGCTCGGCGGCGGGTCCGTCCGGGTGCCGAAGAAAACGATTACGGGGACGGATGAAAATGCGCTCCTCGGCAACATTCGCCACTTGAACGCCGCCGCGGGCACAAGAGCGGAACGGCCCTTTGTCGTCTCCGCGATCTCGCGGGTTACGGGAGTAACGGAGCGGGAATTGCAGGCCCAGCAGGATATTTTGCAACTGCGTTTCGGCGAGCTCTGCGCCATCAACACGATCGCGGGCGGCAACAGCAACAAGGTGCGTGAGATTGCTTCCCTCCGCTCCAAGGGCCGCAGTTGGACGGAGCTGGCGCGGGCCAACGGTCTGAGCATCGCCACCGTCGTGAAGACGGCACAGAACGCAAACGAGTTGACCGTCGCCTCCTACTCCAACGCGATGGATCGCGCGAAAGGCGGCCAGGCGAAGATGAAGGCGATCGGGGTGAGAGCTTTCCCACGGCCGGAGGGGGGCGGAGGGGGCGGACATGGAATCGTTCCCGGAGGGGGCTAATAGGCAGGCGTCTTTACGACCCTGATTCCTGCGGGTCTATCGTTCCCGCCGCCACGACCTCTCATGGTTGCGGCATGGAGGTGAAATCGCCCGCCGCGGAGAGCGACTCCCTCGGGGGCTGGAAGGCAAGAGTTGGCTCAGCCAGCGGAGCAGGCCGGGGCGTCGCTGCCTCGTTAGGCAAAGGCGGGGTCGGTGATGGAGTGGGAGGTTCCGGTGCGGATTTCGCGCTTGACACGGGCCCGCCAAAACGGCAAACGGCTCCCATGTTAAAAGCAGTCACGGGCTCGCTTTGTGGCTTTTGTTTGATAGCCGGCTGTGCCGCCCCTCCGCAGGCCGCTCGTTCCCAGGCATCCGCCGGTCAAGCTACAGCGACGGTTGATTCCGCCCCGGCGGCCAATGACGACGACTACGAAACGGTCTGGGTTCCGCCTCCCGTGGGCAGCATGCTCGGCGGCGGGGTCGTGCGGGTGCCGAAGCAAACGATTGCGGGGACGGATGAAAATGCGCTCCTCGGCAACATTCGCCACTTGAACGCCGCCGCGGGCACCACGGCGGAACGGCCCTTTGTCGTCTCCGCGATCTCGCGGGTTACGGGAGTGACGGAGCGGGAATTGCAGGCCCAGCAGGATATTTTGCAACTGCGTTTCGGCGAGCTCTGCGCCATCAATACGATCGCGGGCGGCAACAGCGGCAAGGTGCGTGAGATTGCTTCCCTCCGCTCCAAGGGCCGCAGTTGGACGGACCTGGCGCGGGCCAACGGTTTGAGCATCGCCACGGTCGTGAAGACGGCGCAGAACGCGAACGAGTTGACCGTCACCTCCTACTCCAACGCAATGGATCGCAAAAAGGGCGGCGAGGCGAAGATGAAGGCGATCGGGGTGAGAGTTTTCCCGCGGCCGCAGGTCGAGAAAAGGTTGGGCGGCAGCTTCGGACCGGGCCCCTAGGCCAGGATTCTTTACGACCCTGGTTCCTGCGGGGAATCGTTCGCGCCGCGACCTCTCATGGTTGCGGCGTCGGCGTGACTGACGGGGAGGTCGCCGGAATCGGCGAGGGCGTCGGCGTGAAATCGCCCGTCGCGGAGGGCGACTCCGTCGGGGTCGGGAAGGCAAAAGTTGGCTCAGCCAGCGGAGTAGGCGAGGGCGTCGCTGACTCGTTAGGCGAAGGCGTTGGGCTTGGAGTCGGACTCGGCGTTGGAGTCGGCGTCGGGACGATGTCCTGCCAGTGATACAACGGGACGCTCGCACCCCCCATTTCCTGCACCAGCTCATCGCAGCGGGCCCGGATTTTCTCCAGGTCGGGCGGTCCGAAAGGTGTATCGGCCGTATTCGGGAAAATCAGGTAACTCACTTTGAGATCACTCACCGGCCGGCTGTAGGGGGTGGATTGGGCGTTGATCTCCTTCGCGACCCGGAGCGAGGCTTCGCCCACCCGGTCGCTCGGCCCGACGTCCCCCACGATCGCGGGATAAATCTCGTTCCCGTAAACGACGACCGCGTAATCCCCCACCTTCCCGGCGTTCTTTGCGCGCGCGAAAATTCCCGGGAGCACGATGTAGGGATCGGTCGAGGCGATGAGAAAACTGAAACGCTTGAGCGAGTCGACCTCCGCCTTCATCCGCTGGATTCCGATGCGGAGATCGCGGTTTCGTTCCATCGTCAGGCCCTTCTGCGCAAACTCGGCCTCGTATCGGCGCAGCTTCGCCTCCGCCG
This sequence comes from uncultured Verrucomicrobiae bacterium, assembly GCA_963772915.1. Taxonomy (GTDB): domain Bacteria; phylum Verrucomicrobiota; class Verrucomicrobiia; order Chthoniobacterales; family UBA10450; genus Palsa-1392. The sequence goes on along the minus strand of CAVYZI010000007.1, from coordinate 825,064 downwards.
CGGGCAGGAACGGGCTCGGCTGCGCAGTCCTCTTTCTCCAGCGGTAACTGGTAAACGGTTTGAAGTTGGCCGAGCTGCCGTCGATGACCGGGATGCGATCGGCATCGGAACCATCGGCGTCCACATCCATCTCGGCCTGGAGGAGAATGGCTTCCCGCTTCGTTTCCGGATGACGCAGGCGGAGGATGGTCTGGCAATCGTAAAAGTTGTGGCGGGAAAGGAGCTGATCCAGCCTAACGAGATCTTCCCGCAGGCTCTGCAGTTTCAAATCGTAAAGCTGCTGGAAGAGCGGCGAGACCGGATCGGAGCCGATCGTGGCGGCGAGATTCGGGAGCAATTTCGGCAGGTCCGGAGTGACCTGTGCCAGTTCGTCCATCGTCCGATTGGGCGTCGGCACCTTCACCTTCAGTTGTAAGTCGAGGACGTAGCTCTGCGGATCGAGCCGCTCGACCGAGGCCGCCGCGCCCGGTGTGGGATCGACTTCGGCGTGGACCGTGATGCCGCTCCAGAGCTTCGCCGTGTCGAGTTTCCCGCCGATGACTGGCGTGCGCCACGGCGTCGGGGGCGGGAACAATTCCGGTGTCGCCGTCGGGGTTGTCAGGATCGGCGGCCCGAGCTTTTGCATGGTCAGGCGCAGGCGTTCGAGCGAGATCCAGCGCAGCACGATCCCGCCGAAGAGGGCGAGGAAAAGAATCAGGGCGAGCCAGCCCAGCGTGCTACGGCGAAATCTGCGCACACCCCAGGCGCTATTTGCGCATCCAGGCGGCGATCGCAAAGACGATCCCGAGGATGCTCAGCAGTGACATCATCCCGGCCGGCATCATTTTCCCGCCGCGAATAAAGGCGGGCAAAAACTGGGCCGCGAGCAGGAACGAAACCAGCCCGCCAATGAGGAGGCCGCTGACGACATGGCTCGGGAGAAGAAAGGCTGCCACGAGGAGGAGAAGGCCGCTGCTCGCGCCCGCGATGAGCGAAATGGTGCTCCCGGCCTTGACGTAACCCATGATGCCTCCGGCGATCGTGAGGAGACCGAAAACGATGAAGTAGATCTTTGTCGGAGTGAACATACGACGCGTTCGGTAAGCCAGATCGCGCTCCCTGTCCAGCCGCCCCGCCGAATCCCTGGCGGCGAACCGTCGGGCGCGATCTTTTCACTGCCTGGCCTTGAGCAGGAGCACGGGCACATCCACCCGGTGCCGCACCTTATCCGCCGTGCTGCCATGGAGCAGATCGCTGATGAAACGATGCCCGTGGGTCGACATCGCGATGAGATCGACGCCGCGCTCCCCGGCCACCTTGATCACTTCGTCCGCCGGTTCCCCGAGCGCGAGAAGATGATCGACGGTAAAACCTTCGGCACGCAGTTCGGCAGTCCGCGCCGCCAGGTAAGCCCGGTCTTCGCGCATCTCCTCGCTTTCGGCCAGCTCGAACCGGTCGAAATTTCGGGCCACCCAGCCATCCGCGACATGCACCAGCAGGAGGCGCGCGCCAGTCAGCTTGGCGAGCGGTTTGATGTGGTTGAGGATGACCTCGTCGGCCGCGCTGTTTTCCAAAGCAATCAGGATGTTCTGATACATGGCGATCCTTTACTCCGTCGGTAACCCGAAGAAACCGTAAAACGCTTTGAGCAGCGGCGCCGGGACAAAGGTATCAACGAGCAGCTTGAGGTTAAGAACGATGATGACCCCGGTGATAAGCCAACCCAGCACCCGCAACCAGAGCCGATTGGCGAACTCGCCCATCTTCGCTTTCTCATCGGTAAACCGCATCAACGGCCAGACGGCGAAGCCGAGCTGCATGCTCAGGACCACCTGACTCGCGATGAGCAATTCCGTCGTCTTGCCCTCGCCGTAATATCCGATCACGCCGATCGCAGGCACGATCGCGATCGCGCGGGTGATGAGACGGCGCAGCCAGGGACGCAGGCGGATATTGATGAAACCTTCCATCACAATCTGGCCCGCGAGTGTGCCGGTGAGGGTCGAGTTTTGTCCCGAGGCGAGCAAAGCAATGGCGAACAATGCGCTCGCGACCCCAACCCCGAGCATCGGGCTAAGCAGTTTGTAGGCGTCCTGGATTTCCGCCACATCCTGATGGCCCGACCAATGAAAAACGGCGGCGGCGAGAATCAGAATGGCGCCATTGATGAAGAGCGCGAGCATGAGCGCGACGGTCGAATCAATCGTGGCGAACTTGATCGCCTCGCGTTTGCCGACGGGAGTCGGCTCGAATTTGCGCGTCTGCACGATGGAAGAGTGCAGATACAAATTATGGGGCATGACGGTCGCGCCGATGATGCCAATGGCGACGTAGAGCATCCCGGGGTGAGTAATAATCTCCGTGCTCGGAATAAACCCGAGGAGGATGCCGGCCAGGCTGGGCTTGGAGAAAAAAAGCTCGGCCGCGAAACAGGTGCCGATGGTGGCAATGAGCGTGATCACCACTGCCTCGATGTAACGGAAGCCTTTGCCTTGCAGGAAAAGCACGAGCAGCACATCGAGCCCGGTGATGGCGCAGCCCCAGACCAGCGGGATGCCGAAAAGAAGCTGCAACGCAATCGCCGAACCGACGATCTCGGCCAGATCACAGGCAGCAATGGCGATCTCGCAGAGGATCCAGAGGAACCAGACGGTCGGAGTGGAATAATGATCGCGGCAGGCTTGCGCCAGATCGCGCCCCGTCCCGATGCCGAGTTTGATGCATAAATGCTGGAGGAGAATCGCCATCAGATTTGAGATCATGATGACCGAGAGCAGGGTGTAACCGAATTGCGCGCCGCCGGCCAGATCGGTCGCCCAGTTTCCCGGGTCCATGTAGCCGACCGCGACGAGAAAACCCGGGCCGGAAAAGGCGAGCAGCTTGCGCCAGAAAGATGCCGTCACGGGGACGGTGATGCTGCGATGCACCTCGGGGAGCGAGTATTCCCCGGCTTTCCGGCGCCAACCCGGGGTGGCGGAAGCTTCGTTCGGGTCTTTCACGCCCCTCATGGCAGCTCGGGCCGAGGGAGTGTGAGCAAATCAAGCATCGGGCATTTTTTATAGCATAGACTCACAAGTGTAGCAACCGCTACAATTTGAAGAAGAGTTGGCAAAAGAAATCTTTTCGCTTTTGCTCCCGGGAAAGCCATGGCTGTCCAGACTTCGAAAATCCGCGCCCGCCGCGTCGCGACGGCCCGGCGCACGCGCGACGAGCATGCCCAGGAAACGGCCCAGGACTACGTGGAGTTGATCGCCGAGCTGATCGCAGAAGCGGGCGAAGCGCGTGCCATCGATCTGGCCCGCCGCCTCGGCGTGACTCATGTCACCGTCGGTCGCACCATCCAGCGCCTGCAACGCGAAGGCTTCGTCACCACTCAGCCATACCGGTCGATTTTTCTCACCGCGGCCGGGCGTCGGCTCGCCCAGGAGTCGCGACGACGGCATGAAACCGTCGTCGAGTTTTTGAAATCGTTAGGCGTGCCCGACCTGATGGCGGAGTCCGACGCCGAGGGGATCGAGCATCACGTCAGCGCGGAAACGCTCCGCGCCTTCGTCCAGCACCTGAAGAAACGTCGCCCCAAGAAGTAACACCGTTTGCTCGCGAAAAATTGTAGGGCAAGCGCTCCGCTTGCCTCGATTCAATTTGCGGAAACGCAGTCTTCCCTCGGCAGGCGAAGCGCCTGCCCTACAATGCTCAGGCGGGCCGTCCCTCCAGCTCAGCCCAGCCGAAAACGCAGGTCGCGAACCGCGCGCGCCCCGTAGCGCTGTTTCAGCTTGCGCAGGATCTCTGGTTTGTTCACCCGCTCCAGCTCGTAATGCAGCGCCGGCTGCAGGACGTGCACATAAAGAACGCCCTCGCGCAACGCGATCGGACACGAATGCGCCGCGATGAATTCTCCCACCAGCGTTTTCCAGGCGGCGAGGATTTCGGTCTCCTGCATGCGCTCCTTGAGTCCGAGTTTCTGCATCACTTTGGGCAGAAGCTCCGCAGTCGATTGCGTGCGATCGGGTCGCGGCGGATCGGAAGGCAGCCCGCGCCATTCAGCGATCACGGCGCGGCGGAAAGAGGGATTCATGGATGAAAAATGCTAAAAAACTGAAACTCCGAAAAGCTGAAACTGGGCACGCTCTTTCAGCGTTTCAGATTTTCAGGATTTCAGCTTTTTCCTAATACTTCCGCCGCATATTGCTCGGCAGAATGTTCAGCTCGGTGCGATATTTCGCCACCGTGCGGCGCGCGATCGGGATGCCGCGCTGACCCAGGATTTCGACGATCTCTTTGTCGCTCAGCGGCGCGCTCCCAGCCTCGCTTTTGACCAGGTCGAGGATCGCTTCTTTCACGCTCGTGTTACTCATCGAGACCCCGCTCGAGGTTTGGTAGCCCGGGGTGAAAAAGTATTTCATCTCGAAGACGCCCTGCGGCGTGGAGATGTATTTGCCCGAGATGGCGCGACTCACGGTCGTCTCGTGCACGCCCACTGCGTCGGCGATCTGCACCATCGTCATCGGTTTCAAATGCGCCGAGCCGCGCTCGAGAAACTCCTTCTGCCGGTCGACGATCTGGTGCGCGATGTTGGAGATCGTCTGCTGGCGTTGGTGGATGGATTTGATGAGAAACTTTCCGCTCCGGATTTTGTCCCGGATGTAATCCTTCACTTCGCCGCCGCTCCCGTCCTGCGACATGATGTCTTTGTAGGTGTTGCTGATGCGGAGGTGCGGGATTTGTTCGCCGTTCAGGATCACCTGGTATTGACCTTGGATTTTTTCCACCGTCACATCGGGCAGGACGTAATTCTGCGGGGCCTCGGCAAAGATCTGACCGGGGCGCGGGTCAAGCTGCCCGATGCTGTTGGCGGCTTTCTGCACCTGCTCGACCGAGATCCCCATGCGGCGGGCGATCTCCGGGAAACGCCGCTTGCCGAGGTCGATCATGTGATCGGAAACGATCCGATATTCGAGGCTCTTTTCGCGCCCGTCGCGCTTCAGTTGAATCAGGAGGCACTCGCGCAAATCGCGCGCGCCCACCCCGGGAGGATAGAAGCTTTGGATGAGGGTGAGCATGAGCTCGAAATCCTCCTTGCGGGATGCCGGTGTTCATCGCCATCTCTTCCGGCGTGGTCTGGAGGAATCCGTTGTCGTCGATGTTGCCGATGATGAGCTCGGCCGTTTTGCGATCGTCACCGCTCAGGGCGGTCTGGTTCAACTGCCCGACGAGGTGCTGCTGGAGCGTTTCCTGGGTGGCGATGGAATCGAAAAAGAACTGGCGTTTTTCTTCATCCTCCTGCGAGCGGCCACTGTAGCTGCTCGATTGCGCCATGTAATCGCGCCATTCGTCATCCAGCTTGGCAAGCTGGTCGAATTCCTCCTTAAAATTGTCCTCCGCCGGTTCGCTCTCGGAAACCTGCCGTTCCTCTTCGGTTGGCTCGGCCAATTCCTCGAGCACGGGGTTGGTCTCCATCTCCTGCTGCACGAGGTTGCGCAGCTCCAAAAGAGGCGCCTGGAGAATGAGCAGACTCTGCTGGAGCTGCGGCGCAAGGACCTGCTGCAGGGAAAGATTCTGAGATTGGAACATTCCCGGGCCAGCCATGGGCAGAGGGTATCGCGTGAACCTCTCATCGCAAGCAGTTTTCGCGCCGCGCCCGCCCGGTTGACCTTTTTCCCGCCAGTTCCAGCGGGGCAAAGGAACGTGACTTGCTTTGTTATCCGGTGGAAACCTTGCCTATGAAAAAACTAATGCTCCTCGGCGCGCTCGCCCTTTTCGCCGGCCCGATCGGCGCGCAATCGCCGGCCGCCAGCGACGACCAGCAGCTCGAAACGCTCCTCAAGGAAGTACAGGCCCAGCAAATCCAGATCGCCGACAACCAGACCAAGATCGACGCCAAACTGGTGACGCTAGGCGAGGCGATCCGGATCGCGAAAATTTATGCCAGCCGGGGAGGTCGCTAAGATGAAGCCGACCCTGTTTCTCGGACTCTTCGTTCTCGGCGCGCTTGCCCTTGGCCAACTTGCGGCACAATCGCCCCCTCCCGTCATCGTCTTGCCCGCTGCTTCCTCCGCTCCGGGGGCCCCTCCCCCGGCCGCGCGAGATACCGCGACGGTCGCAGCGAAAAACCTCCTCCAACTCGTGCAGGAAATGCAGGCGACCAACGCGGCCACGCTCAAGAAACAGGAGGCCACCCTCGTCACCCTCGACGAGCTGCAGAAGGCCGCCGAAGACATCAAAATCTACAGCAAACGCGGCTAACGCGGCGAGGCCTCAGCCTTCTGCGCACGCGCTTCGCCCGTCATCGGGACGAAGCGGACCGGCAAGACCATCCGCTGCTTGAGCTGGCCCTCCTTTTTTTCGTAGAGGTAGAGGTTCTGCTCGCCCGCGGCCCCCACCGGGATAATGATGCGCCCGCCTTCCCGGGTCTGCTCGATCAGCGGTCGCGGCACTCTCTCCGGTGCGCAGGTCACGATCACGGCATCGAACGGCGCCTGCTCCGGCCAGCCCAGATAGCCGTCGCCGATTTTCACGTGGACATTCTTGTAACCGAGACGCTGGAGCGTCCCCTTCGCCTCCTCGCCTAACGGCGCCACGATTTCGATCGTGTAAACCTGCGCCACCAGCTCGGCCAAAATCGCCGCCTGATAACCCGACCCCGTCCCGATCTCCAGCACCCGATCGGTCGGTTGCAGACGGAGCGTTTCCGTCATGAACGCGACGATGAAGGGCTGCGAAATCGTCTGGTCATGACCGATCGCGAGCGGCTGATCGGTGTAGCTGCGGGCGCGTAGCTCAGCCGGGACAAACTGATCGCGGGGCAGCTTGCGCATCGCGGCCAGGAGGCGCGCGTCGGTTACGCCGCGCAGCGCGATCTGCTGCCGCACCATTTGCTCCCGCTCGGCGGCGAAGTCGCGCGCGGGTATGGCGGCCGGTTTGCAACCGGCCAGCGCCACCAACAGGCCGAGCGCCATTCGACTCCCTCGCGCTGCCATGACGGAATTTCGGCTAACTTTGCTACTTTGCAGCCGCTAAAGAAAAGTTCTTACTCGCAGCGCAACGCGGCCGCCGGATCGATTTTCGCCGCGCGCTGCGCCGGTCCGACAGTGGCGAGGAGAGCGACGCCAAAGAAACCAAGCAGGACGGAGCCGTAGATAGAAAAATCAGAGGAAGCCACATTGTAAAGGAGCGGCCGGAGGAGACGCGCAATGAGCAACGCACCGCTGGCGCCCAGGATCGCGCCGATGACCGCGAGCCCGAGACCTTCGCCTACGATCTGACCCATGATATGCCTGCGCTGGGCACCGAGAGCCACGCGGATCGCAATTTCGCGCGTGCGCTGCGCCACCGTGTAGCTGAGCACGCCAAAACATCCGACGGCCGCAAGGATGAGCGCGACCAGCGAGAAACTGCCCAGCAGAGCTGAGTGGAGACGCTTCGGTGCGTAAGAGGCGCGAATCAAGGACTCCAATGTAGCGACGTTTCCGATCGGCTGATTCCGATCGAGCCTACGCACAACCGCTCCGATTTTCTCCGGCAGATCGGCGACCACCGCTTCGCCCGCTTTTACCAAAAGACACATGTCGGTTACTCCGCCGCGACCGGCCGGTTTTAATTCCGTCCAGGGCAGATAAAGCATGCCAGGGCCGTCTCGGTCGAGCCGGTCAGGCCGGACCGATCCGACCACGCCGACGATCTCACGCCAGGCGTCATCGCCCGGAAGTTTGATGCCCTGGCCAAGCGCGCCTGCAAATCCGTTTCCCGGGAATTGTTCCTGGGCGAAAATCTGATCAACGATGAGTCCATTTGTTTCGCTCGGGCGAAAATACCGGCCGGCCAGGAGCGGAATTCGCAGAGTTCGATAGTAGTCGTGACTGACCGCCAGGATGTAGGCCGTGGGCCACTGCGCAGTGTTATCGCGCTGCGGTCGACCTTTGATCCGGAACGGCGCCTCTCCCGATCTCCCCATGGGAAAGCCGGTCGAGAGGCTGACCGCTTCGACCCCGCTGAGTACTCGGACACCTTCGATTGTTTTTTGGAAAAATGAATGCGCCAGTTCGGGACTGGAGTATTTCGCCGGGGGCAGGACGATCTGGAGGGTGAGGACGCCCGTGCGGTCGTATCCTGGTTGGACGCGGGTCAGATGCCAGAAGCTTTTCAGGAGCAAACCGGAGGTCAGGAGAAGCATGACCGAAAGCCCAAACTGGACCACGACCACTCCCCGGCGCAGCAGACGGTGTCGCGATTGCCCGACAGCCAGGCGCACCCGTCCAATCGAAAGATCACGCAGCCAAATCGCCGAAAGCCGGAAAAACGGGAGCGATTGAAAAAATACGGTGATGATGAAAGCCAATCCCGCGACCAGACCGAGCGGCCAGAAGGTCAGGGCGGCGTCCTCGGCGCGCGGCAGAGTGCCGATGGCCACAGATCGTAACCACGCCAGCACCGCCGCGGCCAGGATCGTTCCCAGGACCGTGCCGCCGAGACAGAGAAGCGCTGCCTCCGCGACGAGCAAACGCAGGACGCGCATCCGGCTACCGCCCAGGGCCAGGCGCAGCGCGATTTCATCATGCCGGGTCGCACCCCGCGAAAGCATCAGGTTGGCGACGGTTCCAAAAGAAATGAGAACGACCAGGGAGACCGCTGCGGTCAGGACCAACAAGGTGCGGCGAGTCGTCGTGAAATACGTTTCGAGAAAGGGCTGCAGGAGGATGCGTTGGCCGGCCTGCGACTCGGGATGACGCTGAGCGAGGCGCTGCCCGATTTCCTGCATCTCGCGCGCCGCAGCCCCCAGGCTGACTCCTTCCCTGAGCTGGCCGATGACACTCACTCTGGGTGCCCGGCGATCCGCCAGGAGCACCTCGTCCGACTTGCGGCCAAGCGGAATGAAGAAGTCGTTATTGGCGTTGATTCGCCCGTAAAAATCGAAATTCGGAGGCAGAATTCCCACCACCCTCCAGGGCTCCCCATTGAATTCGATCATCTTCCCGACAACGTCTCGATCGGCGCGGAAACGGCGCTGCCAAAAATCATAACCAAGGACGAGCGCGCGCGCGCCGCTCGGCGCATCCTCCGCCTCCGTGAAAAATCGGCCCAGTTCGGGGACCGCCTCGAGCGCACGAAAAAAATTGGCGCTGACCATTCGCCCGCTAACGCGCTCGGGTTCTTTGCCTCCGGTAAAAACGCCGTCGGTGTGCATCTGCGCTGCCATCTCGACAAACGCCCGCTGCTCAGCCCGCCAATCGAGATAATTCGGATACGAAACGAACTCGATAACTGAATGGGGCAGCACTTGCGTTATTCCTACCAGCCGCCCGGAGTGAGGATAAGGAAGAGGCTTCAACAAGAGGCTCGTCACCAGGCTCAAGACCGCCCCGCCAAACCCAACACCGAGGGCGATCGTCATGCACGCCACCATTGTGAAACCGGGACTCCGGCAGAGCGAACGTCGCGCGTAGTTGATATCTCTGGCAAAGCTCTCGACGACATACCCGGGCCGGCTTTCCCGGATCTGCTCCATCACCTGCTCGATTCCGCCGACCTCGATGAGAGCCGCGCGCCGTGCCTCCACTTCGCCAGCTCCGTCGCGAATCTTCGTTTCGGTCAGCGAGTCCACATAGGATCGCACCTCTTCTTCATCCGCCGCCTCCGTCTCATTGCGGCGCAGGTAAACTCGCGCCAGAAAATTCAACCGGGAAATCAAAGACATCGGTTTTCGCCCCCTGCGCGCCGCAGCGACCAGCGCCGACTCCCGAGCGCGTGTCGGATTCTCGCAAGGGCAGCCCAAAAGACAAGTTCGCACCGCGAGGGCTGCGTTTCTCTCCCTCGCCGGCTAGCAATCTTATTCGGGCGCGTTTGCGAACGCCGTTTGATCGTAGACTTCGATCAGCCCAATTCCGGAATCCTGGGGGGCGGGACTTTCAATCGCGGTGTAATTACCGGGAACGAGGATCGCGAGAATCGCGGCCTCCAAGGGCGACTCCGGCCCGAAACCGCGACTCGCGATTGTCGCCGCGTCCGGGCCGTCTTCCCAATCGTCGTTCGCCGCCCGCACTATCCCATCGGCATTGATTACTTGCAGTTGCGGATTCGCGACGGCCTCGCTCACGCCGTGATCCTGCAGCGAAGGACCGAGCGCACGGAAAATTAATTCCTTCGCGTCGGTGCCTCCGATGATGCAGCCCGCGATCATGACCCCGTCGCCGGAGAGAACTTCGCCCCGGGTGGAGATGTTGGCCGCCCGATTCTCGCTCAGTTGGAAATCGTAGAGTTCGACCAGTCCCACTCCCGTGCCACCGACTCCACGCACAATTGCCGTGTACGCTCCCGCCGGAAGGTTGACCCGCAGCGCGGCTTCGAGCGCGCTGTCCGGTGCCAGGCCCGCGGCCTGGATCGAGGCTGCGTCCGGCCCCGTCTGCCAGTTGTCATTCGAGAGCAACAGAATGCCCGCTGCGTCGTAGACTTCGAGGAGCGGATTTTCCAACGCATCGCTGACGCCGAAATCGCCTAACGACGGCCCGATCGCCCGCAGCACCATCGTCGAGGAGGCAGTGCCCTGCAGAATGAAGCCGGCGATCAGAACGCCGCTCTCCGTTCCGACAAACGCGCGCGTCGAAAGATTGAGCAGGTGGTTCGCGGTCGTGACCTCACGCGCCGGCTCGAATTCAAGATTGGCTGGGTTTGCCAGACCGACCGCAAACGTGCTCCGCGTCCCGGACGGCGTGAAGCGAAAGATCGCGCCCGAATTGTAGTCGGCGGTAAAAAGATCGCCCGTCGAATCGAAGGCGATGCCGTGCGGACCATTTAATCCCGAAGCGAACGTTGTGCGCGTGCCCCCGGGCGTGAATTGCAAAATCTTCCCGCCCGTAAAGTCGGCTACGAAGAGATTGCCGAGCGCGTCGAAGGCCAGACCGTGCGGGTTGCCGGTGGCGGAGGCAAAGGTCGTGCGCGTCCCATCCGCAGCGAACTTGTAGATTTGGCCGCTTTGAAAATCGGCCACGAAGAGTTCGCCTAACGAATTGAAAATCAGGTTCGCCGGACCATCCAGTCCGGTCGCGAAAGTGGTGCGCGTCCCGTCCGGCGCAAACTTGTAGATCACGTTCCCGAAGAAATCCGCATCGAAAAGATTGCCATTGCCATCAAAGGCCAGACTCGCCGGCCCATTGAGACCGGAAGCAAAAGTGGTTCTTGTCCCATCGGGCGTGAATTTGTTTATCACTCCGGTCCCGGTCTCCGAGGCGTAGAAATTCCCATCCTTGTCGTGGGCTAATCCCTCGGGGCCGCGCAAGCCCGAAGCGAAGACCTTTCGCACACCACTCGGATCGAACCGGTAAATAATCCCGCTGCTGAAATCGGCTTCAAAGAGATCGCCCGGGTTTGCCTCGGCCAACGGGACCAAGACCCCAGCCACGAGACCCGCCAGGGCTGCAATCAGGCAGACGGGCGTTTTTCTCGCATCGACAACTGATCTGAAGGCAAAGATCTTGGCATCGATCGGCACCATGAACACAGAAATCACCTCGACTTAGTTGAGCGAATAAAGCTCGAACAACGCCACGCCGGTCGTGTCCCCCTTGCCCTTGAGAATTGCCGTATATGCTCCGGGCACCAAACTGGCAACAATGGCCGACTCCGCCTCATCGGTCGGCGCGAGGCCCGTGGCTTCAATCTCGCTCTGCTGGCTCTCTTTCCAGTTATCATTCGAGGCGACCGGGACGCCATTGCTGTCGTGCAGTTCGAGAGTCGGATCGGCCAGCGCATTCTCGACGAGAGTGCCGAGCGAGGGACCGATCGCCCGCAAGATCACATCCGTAACCGTCCCACCCCCCGGACGCGCCACGACGCCGCCGATCATCACGTTGTCGCCGGTGTCGACGAATCCACGCGTACTAAGATTCGCCAGCTTCGATGGCGTTGCCTGGTTTAGGTCGTAGACCTCCGCGAGCCCGACGCCGGTGCCGTCGTTCGTGCCGCGCACGACCGCGGTGTAACTCCCCGGCGCGAGTTTGGCGACGATCGCCGATTCCAGGTCGTGCGTCGGCGCGAGATCGGTCGCCTCAATCGCGGCCTCTTGATCGCCGGTGATGACACCGCCCACCTGCGTCACATGCCAGTCGTTATTTGCTGCAATTAAGCCGCCGGTCGAGTCGTGCAATTCCAGGGTCGGATCGGCCAGCACGCCGCTCAGACCAACGTCCGCCAGCGACGGACCGATCGCGCGCACAATCACGTTCCGCGCTTCTTCCCCTGCGATAATAAAGCCGGCGATCAAGATGTTGTCGCCGGTTTGCACCGCCAGGCGGGTGGAAATATTCAGGACCTTCGCTTCCGGAGTGAAAGCCAGGCTGGAAGGATTACCAAGAGTGCTACTCGTAATCGCCAGCTTGAAAGCACCGCTGGTGCCGTCGAAACGAACCACTTCCCCCGCACTAAAGCTCGCGACATAGAGGTCGCCATCAGGCCCAAAAACGACCGCATCGGCATCGATCAGTTGCCGTCCACTGCTGAATACCCCCATGAAAGCGCCGGTCGTCCCATTGAATCGAAAAATCGGATCGTTGGTACTCGCGCTCACGTAAAGGTTGCCGTCGGGGCCAAAAGCGATGCCGAAGGCGGTTTTCACAGATCCGGAAGAGGCAAAGTCGTCCTTGAATGCCCCTGTTATTCCGTTGTAGCGCAGGATGTGACCATTGGGTGAGTTGGCCACATAAAGGTCGCCATCGGGACCGAACACGAGATGCCATGGACTGACGAGGCCGCCGCCGGAAGCAAACACCCCCTTGTAAACGCCGCTCCTTCCGTCGTAGCGAACGACTCGGTTACTCGCATTGTCGCTGACATAGACATCGCCATCCGGGCCGACGGTGAGGCCCACCGGTCGCGACACCTCTGTTCCTGATATTTTTGCTTTGAATTGACCGGTGGTTCCATCGAGGCGGTAGACCGCCTGGTTATCAAAGCTGGCTGCAAAAAGATCGCCGGTCGGGCCAAACGCGATGCCCACGACGGAAAGCCCAGGGGTGAAGGTCGATTCAAAAGCACCCGTAGCCGGGTTGAACCTCTCGACCCCGCGCTGCCTACCTGGATCAAAGGCCTCCGGCGAGGATACGAACAGGGACTGCGCTCGCAGGGCGGCAAATGGCAGAAGAGAGACCAATATTACCGCGAAGAGGCTGGAGACAGAGCGCGAGAAACAAATCTCTCGCACGGATGTTCCACGTTCGAGTAGGCCGGACGGATCAAGTTTCATAAGTCCCCGACACTACGCCCTGTGATATAGAACGTCAATATGAAAAGATTTGATTATTTATTTTCACCAGTGCATTCTTCATATTGTATGACTGTATAACCAACCATTCCTTCATCCCTCCCAGGACGATGCCTGCGTCTCGTCGGAAGATCCGGCAGAGCCACAGAAATTGACAACCCGCCGGGGTCCGAATATGCCTGAAAACGAAATCGTGAAGAAAGAGACGACGAAAAACAGCCAGAGCGAACTTATGCAGGGCACACTCGACTTGCTCGTGCTCAAGGCAGTCGGGCCGGGACCCCTGCACGGTTTGGGAGTGTCCCGGCGAATCGAGCAGATCACCAATGGCACCTTCAGCGTAAAGCCAGGCTCGCTCTTCCCCGCTTTGCACCGGATTGAGGCGGCGGGCTGGCTGCATTCCTTCTGGGGTCGGTCGGAAAGTAATCGGCGGGCAAAATTTTATCAGCTCACGAAGGCAGGACGGCGTCAGTTGGAAGTCGAAACGGCGGAATGGGAGAACATCGCCATCGCGATGTCAGCCGCGCTCAACGCCGTGTAGGCGGGCCGCGGGAACCGCTTACACTTAGTTGAGCGAATAAAGCTCGAACAGCGCCACGCCGGTCGTGTCCCCCTTGCCCTTGAGAATTGCCGTATATGCTCCGGGCACCAAACTGGCAACAATGGCCGACTCCGCCTCATCGGTCGGCGCGAGGCCCGTGGCTTCAATCTCGCTCTGCTGGCTCTCTTTCCAGTTATCATTCGAGGCGACCGGGACGCCATTGCTGTCGTGCAGTTCGAGAGTCGGATCGGTCAGCGCATTCTCGACGAGAGTGCCGAGCGAGGGACCGATCGCCCGCACAATGACCTCGGTCTCCGTTCCGCCACCTGGGCGCACGATGAATCCACCGATCATGACGTTGTCGCCCGTGTCCACGAACCCACGTGTGCTGATATTGGCCAACTTCGACGGCGTCGCCTGATTCAGGTCGTAGACCTCCGCGAGTGCGATCCCAGTACCGTCGTTCGTTCCGCGCACGATCGCGGTATACCCGCCCGGGGCAAGCGTCGCGACAATCGCCGACTCCAGGTCGTCCGCCGGCGCGAGATCGGTGGCTTCGATCGCCGCCTGCTGGTCGCCGGTGATGACACCACCTTGCTGCGTGACACGCCAATTGTTGTTCGCCGCGATCAGCGCGCCGCTCGAGTCGTGCAATTCCAGGGTTGGATCGGCCAGAACACCGCTTAGCCCAACTCCCGCCAGCGACGGACCGATCGCGCGCACAATGACGTCTCGCGCCTGCTCCCCGTTAATGATGAATCCTGCGATCAAAACATTGTCGCCGGTTTGCACACCAAGACGGGTGGAAATATTCAAAACCTTCGCTTCCGGCGTGAAAGCCAGGCCGCCTGGAGTACCGAGAGGGCCGTTCGAAATGACGGACTTAAAAACCCCGCTGGTGCCGTCGAATCGATCCACTTCTTCCGCGGTGAAGTTGGCGACATACAGGTCACCATCAGGCCCAAAAGCCACCGCAACGGCGTTGTTTAGTTGCCGTCCGCTGGAGAACGCCCCCATGAAAGCGCCCGTCGTCCCATTGAAACGGAAGATCGGATCATTCGTGTTCCCACTGACGTAAAGGTTGCCGTCGGGACCAAAAGCGAGACCGATGATTCTGCTCAATACTCCGGACGGCACGAAGGCATCCTTGAATGCCCCTGTGACTCCATCGTAGCGAAGGACCTGAGCATTCGGTGAATTGACTTCGTAAGCGGCTACGTAAAGGTCACCGTCGGGACCAAAGACGAGGTGTTGCGGACCGATCAGCCCGCCACCGGAAGCGAACACACCTTTGTAAACGCCGCTCCTTCCGTCGTAGCGAACGACTCGGGAAGCAGCATTATCGGAGACGAAGACGTCGCCATTCGGACCGATGGCGACGCCGATCGGCCGCACTACTTCAGTGCCCGATATTTCTGCCTTGGTTTGGCCGGTGGTCCCATCGATGCGGTAGACGACCTGACGTTCATAGCTGGCCGCGAAGAGATCGCCGGTCGGACCAAAAGCGATGCCCAACGTCGGTAGAATAGGAGTAAAGACCGATTCAAAAACACCGGTGGCCGGGTTAAACCTCATAATTCCATGCTGAGCACCTGTATTCAGACCATCCGGAATAGACACAAACAGGGACTGCGCTCGCGCCGAGGCAACGGACAGGAGCAAGGCGAATAGCGCTGCGAGGAGGGCAGACGCAGAGCCCGAGAAACAAATTCGTCGAACGCGCGTCCCACGCTCGAGCCGCAACGACGGATCAATTTTCATCTGTCTCCGACACTACGCCACTCTTCTATAGAACATCAATAGGAAAAGATGCGTTTGATTGTTCTTGCCTATGAAATTTTCCTATCGCTTAACAGACGAACAGAACATCTCATTATCCTCTGGACGGGGATGCAGCTCATCAGAGGACCAGGCACAGCCGGAGGAGACCGGGCACCAGACGCCTCAGTCAGACTGCGGGGTGCAAATCTAGCGTAACCTGCTTACTTTGCAGCCCGTAATTTCCCTTTTTGCCTGCTCATGAATGACGAAAAATCAGTTGCCGAAGACGTCGCCGCCGCCGCTGTGCCACCAGCGCACGAAGCCCCCCCGATGACGGAGCTGGAGCGGATTCGGCATTCCTGCGCCCACGTCCTGGCGACCGCCATCCTCCGCCTCTGGCCGGAGGCGCAGTTCGCCGCCGGTCCGCCGGTCGAGAACGGCTTCTATTACGACGTCGAGCTGCCGCACCGCATTTCGCCGGATGACTTCGAAAAAATCGAGGCCGAGATGAAAAAGGAAGTCAAAGCCAACCATCGCTTCGAGCGGGTGGCCCTTTCGCGCGCCGACGCCTTGGAAATGGCGAGCCGCGGTGAACTGGGCGCGCTCGGCGCGCGGTCGGAGCCGAGCAAATTCAAGCTCGATATCATCCAGAATATTCCGGAAGACGAGACGATCACGATTTACCGCAACGGCGATTTTACCGATCTCTGCGCCGGCCCGCACGTGATGCGCACCGGCAACATCGGCGCCTTCCGCCTAACGAACGTAGCCAGCGCCTACTACAAAGGCGACGAAAACAATCCGCAGCTCCAGCGCATCTACGGCACCGCCTTCAAGAACAAGACCCAGCTCGAGGAATACTTCGCCATGCTCGAGGAAGCGAAGAAGCGCGACCATCGCAAGCTCGGGAAAGAGCTCGAGCTTTTCGCCTTCGACGACGACGTCGGGCCGGGCCTGCCGCTTTGGCTCCCGCGCGGCGCCGCCATCATCGAGGAACTGGAAAAGCTCGCCAAGGAAACCGAGTTCGCCGCCGGCTATCAGCGCGTCCGCACCCCGCACATCGCGCGCGAAAATCTTTACCTAACGAGCGGTCATCTTCCCTACTACGCGGAGTCGATGTTCCCACCGATGCGACTGCCTCTTGAGGGTGAGGCGAAGATGACAATTCGACAATCATTTGCGAGCATTATACGACGCACAGATTCGCAGCAGGTGTCGGGTTCTTCGAACAAGAATTAGCGGAAACGATCCCGTTGAAGACTCTGACGATTCCGCGAAGTGGCAAGGCCTTAAGCAGAATACAGTTCGAGCAATCGAATCAGCGGCAGGCTGCATTCGAGTTTTACGAGAACAATCGCGGCGAATCGCTACTACCTCAAAGCGATGAACTGCCCGCATCACCACAAGCTCTTTGCCGCGGTGCCGCACAGTTATCGCGACCTCCCGCTGCGCCTCGCCGAATACGGCTGCAACTACCGCTACGAACAGAGCGGAGAACTCTTCGGCCTGATGCGGGTGCGCTCGCTCCAGATGAACGACGCCCACATCTACTGCACCGAGGAGCAGTTCGAAGAGGAGTTCAACGCCGTCAACGACATGTATCTGAAGTATTTCAAGATCTTCGGGATCGAGAAATACGTCATGCGCTTCTCCACCCACGATCCCGCGAAGCTGGGCCAAAAGTTCGTCGATAACGGCCCGCTCTGGCTCAAGACCGAGGAGATGGTCCGCGGTGTCCTGCAACGGAGCGGGATCAACTACGTGGAAGTGCCTAACGAAGCCGCCTTCTACGGCCCGAAGATCGACGTCCAGGTCTGGAGCGCGATCGGCAGCGAGTTCACGATCGCGACCAACCAGGTCGATTTCGCCGTCCCGGCCCGCTTCGGCCTCGTCTACAAAACCCGCGAGAACACCGAAGCCACCCCGCTTTGCATTCATCGCGCACCGTTAGGCACGCACGAGCGTTTCATTGGTTTCCTGATCGAGCATTACGCCGGCAACTTCCCCCTCTGGCTCGCGCCCGAGCAGGTCCGCGTCCTGCCGATCGGCGATGAAGCCCCGCTCCTCGAATATGCCCGCGCCATCCAGGCCGAACTCCGCGCCCACGAAGTCCGCGCCGAGCTCGACGCGAGCAGCGACCACATCAAAGCCAAAATCGCCAGCGCCGAGCAGATGAAAGTCCACACCATGCTCGTGCTCGGAAACCGCGACTTGGAAGCCAATGCCGTCAGCGTGCGCGTCCACGGAAAAGGCAACCTCGGCGCCCAGCCGCGCACGGAAGCCATCGCAGGCATCCTGGCCTCGATAAAAGAGCGACGCGCTTGACCCTTCCCGGGCGTCCTACTTTCGGAACAGCTCGAAATAGCGCCAAAAACTGAATTGCCGGTTCCGACGATAACCGGTCATCTCCTGAAGGATGCCGGCTTTCACAAAATCAGCGATCAGGCGATGTGCGGTCGGCTGACTTATATTTAGTTCGGTCGCCACGTCGGCGGTTGTGACAAATGGGTGCTGATAAAGATGGGCCAAAAAGGAA
Organism: uncultured Verrucomicrobiae bacterium; assembly: GCA_963772915.1. GTDB lineage: Bacteria > Verrucomicrobiota > Verrucomicrobiia > Chthoniobacterales > UBA10450 > Palsa-1392. Next base: position 806,998 of record CAVYZI010000007.1, on the reverse strand, counting down.
TGGGCGCGCGGGGCCTTTCGTCCCATGGCTTCTATTTTCACATCCATCTCCGCTCGGAGAGCGAGGATCGCCTGAAAGGTGGAAACTCCGCCGCGGGCAGTTTCAATTACCGCCACGAGAAAAAAGCGGATCCAATGCGCCAGATCGTCTGCGGTCCTGACACGGGTGAGAGCATCGTAGTAATCCCCTCTGTGTTTTTCCAGGTGCGCCGATAGATAGAGACTCGGTTTCTGCAACAGCCCTCGACTCACAAGGTAGAGCGTGATCATGAGGCGCCCAACGCGTCCGTTGCCGTCGAGAAAAGGATGAATTGTCTCGAATTGATAGTGGCTGATCGCGACACGGATTAGGTCAGGGACCTGGATGCTCTGGTTGTGCCAGAAATTTTCCAAATCGCCCATCAAAGCCGCCACCTCTTCATGCGAAGGCGGAATGAAGACCGCGTCCGAAAGGCTTGCGCCTCCGATCCAATTTTGGCTGCGGCGCAGTTCGCCGGGCGTCTGGTGTTTTCCTCGACCGGCTTGGAGCAGGATGCCGTGGGTTTCGCAAAGCAGTCGCGTTGAAAGGGGCAACCGCTCCAGCACAGCGATGGCGTGATTCATCGCCGCGATGTAATTGCGCACCTCCAGCCAGTCGTCGCGCTTTTCCGGCGAGATGGCGTCGGGCTTTTCCTGCGCCGCCTCTTCCATGTCGGTTTGGGTCCCTTCGATCCGACTGGAAGTCTGCGCTTCCTTGACCACATGCATCCGAATAAATCGATCGACGTCCGGCACGATGAGGGAGAAGGCGTTGAGCTCGCCGAGATGGCGATTCGCTTCGGCCAGAAGGGTATGAATCTGCGGATCACTCCAAGTCCATTCGTGATTAATGGGCTCCGGTTGGAAGCTGCGATATTGAAACTGGCGACGGAAACTGCCGGCCCTGTAGTCTTTGAAGTCCATCGCAGGAAATTGAATACACTCGCATCCATAAATTCACAAAACGCAAAAATGTGAATTTATGGGCGGCATGCATTCAAATTGCCTTGCTCGCGGCGAGCCGTGAGCTGGCGGTCTTCGGCGGACTGGATGCACTCCACCCACCTCCCGAGATGCAGTGGGCACATGGTTGTGCCCAAGCGCAGGCGCTTACCTAACGGACCGGCTTTTTGCTTCCCATCATTGCCTCGCCCGCAATAATCAACGAGAAAAAATGATGGAACGCATTCGAGTCGCTTCGCTGCAATACTACATCCGGCCGAGAACGAGGCTCTAGCGCGCGAAGACCAGAATCGAATTCGCCGGCAAAACCAGCGCGGCCGATTGTGCGAAGCCGTGCATGGCCGGCCCATCTCCAACTACCGAACCGCCGTTGCCGACCACATTCGGATTCACCCACGACTCGTAGGTGTCGGAGTTAAACACCTCGCGCCACACGCCGCCGCCGGGCACGCCGATGCGATAATCGAAACGATTGAAGGTCGAGAGATGGACCACGACGAGCACGTCGCGCCCTTCGCCTTCGACCCAGCGATGGAAGGCCAGCACCCGATTCTCATCGTGCGCGTGCACGACGCGGAATCCCTGCCCGCGCAATCCTGGTTGCCGCCAGCGCAGGGCGATCAGTTCGCTTGTAAAACGGAGGTGATCGACCATCTGCCGGTCGCCCGCTTCGAGCCCGGCCCAGTAGAGAAGCAGGTCGTGGTGGAATTCGAAATTGTCCGACCATTGTTTGTCCTCCAGAAACTCCTGGCCCATGAAGAGCATCGGAATTCCCGGCGCAGTCAGGCTCAATCCGGTCGCCACACGCGCCCGGCTGCGCCCAAACCATGAGCGCGGATCACTGGGATCGCCCAGCCGCGCCACGCGCTGCTCCCGCCCCTCGTAGACGATGTCGTGATTCTCCGGTCCCTGCACAAAACGCCAGTGCTCGAAGAATCCCTCCGGCCAGAGGCTGCGCGCCAGCGCGCTCATCTTTAGCGGTCGGGTGTCGGGCGAGCTCGCATTGCCGATGACGTCGCGAATCGCGCTCCGCAATCCATCGGTCAGCGAGGTATCGAACCCGGCGCCTTCTGGTGGCGGCTGCACCACGAGCGGATTGACATTCCAGTACTCCGCTTTGCCTAACGAACCCGGCCGGACGAAACGCACCGTCGAGGTCAAATCCTGGCAAAAGCTCCAACCATGGGGCGCGCCATCATGGTCGATCACGCTCACTTGATCGTAGCGGAAGCCGTCGACCCGATATTCCTCGAGGAAAAACCGGGCGTTCTGGATGAGAAAATCGCGCACTTCCGGTTTGCCGAAATCGAAGACGAGCCCGCCAGCGTGTCCGCGGTCGGTGAAATAAAGCGAGTTACCGTTCCCGCCGGCGGCTGATTGGCGGTCGAAAAAATAAATGCTTTCGTCACCGAAATCGCCGCCCGCATGGTTGTAAACGACGTCGAGCAGGACGGCGAGGCCATGCACATGGCAGAGGTCGATCAACGCCTTGAGTTGATTCATTTCCCCGCGCAGATTTTCGAGCGCATACGGCACCAGGCCTTTCGCCTCGAGAAGCGGATTCACCTGCGCGAGATAGGCCGGCAGGTCCGGGTCCTCGACCGCGAAATCCATCTCCGGCGAAAAATAGTCGACGCCGTTGTAACCGAGGCTGAACTGGGTGGGAAACTCCTGAATCGGCAGCAACTGAATCGCCGTCACCCCGAGACTCGTGAGGTGTGGGATCTTGCGCGCGACATCGAGAAAGGTGCCCGCTTTGCGCGGCAGATTCGGGGTGAAAAAGACGCCGACGTGCAATTGATAGATCACGAAATCGTGGAACGGCGGGGTGACGTATCCCGTCTCGTGCCATGGAAAATCCGTCGCTCGAATGACGCAGTCGCCCGGGAACGGAGTCGCCAGCTCGCGGGCAAACGGATCGCGCTTCGGACCCGACCCGCCCTCACCGACGACGAAAAACTTGTAACGATCGCGGTCCTGCACGCCGGGCAGAAAGCCGCGCCAATGCCCGGCGTCGTTGATCGCTCAGCAGGTTGCTCTCGTCGGGCGCCGCGCCGTTCACGCAGGCATAGACGCGAAGCGCCTGGGGCGCCCAGACCCGGAAGGTCGCGCCCGAGCCGGTGAGGTTCGCGCCCATCGGCGTTTTCTCGGAGATCTGTTCGAGTGAAGCGGGCATACCAACGCGGTGACCCTTCCAGCATCCAACCCCAGAACCATGGAGCACGATGGCAAGGCCGACAAATCGTTAGCCCCTAACGAAGCTTTTTTCTTCCCACCGATTGCCGTCACGCGCAATAATCAGCGAGGGAAAATGATGGAACGCATCCGAGTCGCTTCGCTGCAGTATTACATCCGGCCCGTCCAGACCTTCGACCAGTTTCGCGATCAGGTGAGCGCGCTGGTCGAGACGGCGGTCGATTACAAGTGCCACCTCATGGTCTTCCCGGAGTATTTCACCGTTCAGCTCCTCACTCTGGGCAACATTCACCGGCCGATCCGGGAGCAGATCGTCGATCTCTCCCGCTGCCAGGGTCGCTACATCGAGCTCTTCACCGCGCTCGCGCGCAAGCACAACATCTACATTGTCGCCGGCACCATCCCGGTCCTAGACGAAGAGCGCAGCCTGCTTCACAACGATTCGCATTTCTTCAGCCCTTCCGGCGAATTCGGTGTCCAGGGCAAAATGCACATGACCCGTTTCGAGGCGGAGGAATGGTTCGTCTCGCCCCGGGAGCGCCTGAAGTTGTTCGAGACCGATTTCGGCAAAGTCGCAATCGCCATTTGTTACGACATCGAGTTCCCCGAGATCGCGCGCGCCGCCGCCCGGCAGGACGCGCAAATCATCATCGTGCCCAGCTGCACGGATGATCGGCAGGGGTTTCTCCGCGTCCGCTATTGCGCCCATGCCCGCGCGATCGAAAACCAGATTTACGTCATCCAGTCTTCCACCGTCGGCTCGCTCCCGATGGTCCCGGCCGTCTCGCTCAACTACGGCCAGGCCTCCATCCTCACTCCGAGCGATTTTTCGTTTTCGCGCGACGGCATTCTGGCCGAGGGCACGGTTAATCAGGAGATGATGGTGATCGGTGAGTTGAACCTGAAGACCATCCAGGAAGGTCGCGAGACCGGGACCGTGCTCCCGTTACGCGACAGCAAACGCACCGAGGACGTCCTCGCCCACACGGAGCTGGTGAAGTTATGAGCGACGCAGCGGCAGGCCGGCCGGAAGTCATCGTGCGCAATACCCAGCCGGAGGATTTCTCCCAGATCATCGAGATGACGCGCGAGGTCTATCACGAGAGCCCTTCCTGGAAAGTCGAACAGCTCGCTTCGCACCTGGCGGTTTTTCCCGAAGGGCAATTCGTCGCGGTGGAAGAAGGGACCGGGCGCGTTGTCGGAATGGCGGCAAGCCTGATCGTGCTCTGGGATGATTACGACATGACCTCGAGCTGGCGCGATTTCACCGAGCACGGAACCTTCACTAATCACGATCCGGAAAACGGCCGCACCTTGTATGGGGCGGAGGTGATGGTCCGGCCTAACGAACAGGGCCGGGGCGTCGGGCAGAAGATCTATGCCGCCCGGCGCGACCTGGTGCGACGGCTCGACCTCTTGCGCATCCGCGCGGGGGCGCGTCTCGCCGGCTATCATCGTTATGCCGATCAGCTCACTCCAGAGCAATACGTGAAAAAGGTCGTGGCCGGCGAGCTGCGCGACCTGGCGCTCTCTTTTCAGCTCAAGCAAGGCTTCGTCCCGCTGGCGGTCGCGCCCGATTACCTCCATCACGATCCGGAAAGTCTCGGGTTCGCCGCCGTCATCGAGTGGCTCAATCCCGAGGTCGCGACCCCGGAAAATTATTCGCGCCAGCAGGAGAGATTTCTCAGGGAGTTTAACCAACCGCGACTCCATCCTGATGCCGCGATTTTCGATTGCCGGGTAATACCGTGTCTGGTATTACTGCGGGAATGAAAATTACGAGCAAGGGGCAGGTCACGATTCCGCTGCCCGATTCGCCACCGTTTCGGTCTGCAGCCGGGCACGGAAGTTGAGTTCCTGACCGAAAACGGCAAGGTCGTGCTGCACCCGCGGAAGAAACGTTCCCACCCGGTGGACAACTGGCTTCGGCAGGCCACCGGAGTAGCCAAGGGCAGGACGACCACGGCGAAGATCATGAAGCTAACCCGGGGAGAGGACTGATGGCCTTCATGCTCGATTCCAATGTTCTCCTCGACATCGTCACGGCCGACCCGAAGTGGTTGGAATCGTCTTCCGAACAATTCCGGCGGGTCGCCAAATCAAGCCCGGTGCTGATCAATCCCATCATCTACGCCGAACTGGCACCGGCCTTCGAGGCGCAGGCCGCCCTCGATCATTGGCTGCGGCCATCGCATTTCCGGCGACTCCCGCTGCCTTACGAAGCCGGCTTTCGCGCCAGTCGGGCCTTCCTCGAATACCGGCAGCGGGGCGGGAAAGAGACTCACCGCTGCCTGACTTTTATATCGGCGCACATGCCGAGACCGCGGGTTTTACCCTCGTCACGCGCGATGAAATCCGTTATCGCACCTATTTTCCCGACCTGAAACTTCTTGCGCCCGACCGTCGGTTATGAGGACCCAACGCGCGGGTCGTTTCCGTTCCCAGCCACCACAAATGAACCTCCCCCCCGCTCTCAAGAAACATTTCGGCTACGAGGCATTTCGGCCGTTGCAGGAGGAGATCGTGCGCGACGCGCTTGCCGGGCGCGACGTCTTTGCCCTCATGCCGACGGGCGGCGGGAAGTCGCTTTGTTTTCAATTGCCCGCGCTGTTGCGCGACGGCCTGACGATTGTCATTTCGCCGCTCATCTCGCTCATGAAGGACCAGGTCGATGCGCTTCAGGCGAGCGGGGTGGCGGCGACGTTTTTGAATTCCGCGCTTGATGGGACGCAGGCACGCTCGCGTTTGCGCAGACTTTACAATGGCGAGTTTCGGCTGCTCTACGTCGCGCCCGAGCGGCTCATGCTCGAATCGTTCATCGAGAAGGTGAAAGAGTGGAACGTGTCGCAGATCGCGATCGACGAGGCGCATTGCATCAGCGAATGGGGCCACGATTTCCGCCCGGAGTATCGCGAGCTGGTTCGGCTGCGGGAGATTTTGCCTGACGTCCCGATCATGGCCCTGACCGCGACCGCGACCGAGCGGGTGCGCGGCGATATTCTGCAGCAGCTGAAACTGCGCGATCCGCAGTGTTACGTCGCCAGTTTCGATCGGCCCAACCTGACCTACAAAGTCCTCCCGAAGTCGTCGCCCTACGATCAACTGCTCGATTTCCTGGAGCGTCGGCCTAACGACAGCGGGATCGTTTATTGCGCGAGCCGGAAGACGGCCGATTCAGTCGCGGCCAGGCTGAACGCCGACGGCATCCCGGCCCGGCCGTATCACGCCGGATTGGAATCCGCCGAGCGAGCGCAGAATCAGGAAATGTTCCTGCGCGACGATGTGCGGGTGGTGAGCGCGACGATCGCTTTCGGGATGGGAATCAATAAACCGAACGTCCGCTTCGTCGTGCATTACGACCTGCCGAAGAACATCGAGAGCTACTACCAGGAGACGGGCCGCGCCGGGAGGGACGGTTTGCCGAGCGATTGCGTGCTGCTTTTCAATCCCGGCGACGTGGTCAAGCAGACACGCTTCATCGATGAGAAGAGCGAAAGCGAAGCGCGGATCGCGCGCGAGCAGTTGCGCCAGATGGTGCACTACGCCGAGACGCGCGAATGCCGTCGCACCACCCTGTTGCGCTATTTCGCGGAGGAGCGGCCTAACGAACCGTGCAACGGCTGCGACAATTGCCTCAACCCGCCCGAGACTTTCGACGGCACGATCGCGGCGCAGAAGTTTCTCTCCTGCGTCCTGCGGGTGCAGCAAAAGAGCGGCTTCGCTTTTGGCCTCAACCACATCGTCGAAGTGCTGACCGGGGCCGACACCGAACCCATCCGGCAGCGCCGGCATAACGAACTCTCGACCTATGGGATTGGGAAGGAATTGAAGCGCGACGTTTGGCAGGCGATCGGGCGCGAATTGTTGCGCCTCGGTCTGCTCGAGGTGGCGCCGGGGAAATTTGCCACCGTGCAGGTGACGCCGGCCGGGCGCGACGCGCTGCGGGCGCGGACCGCGATCACCTTGACGAAGCAACCCGAAAAACCGGAAGCAAAAGTGAAGCAGCGGGCCGGCGCGATCGAATGCGACGAAGCGCTTTTCGAAAAATTACGACTCGTCAGGCGAGAGCTGGCCGACGAGCGCAACGTGCCGGCCTACGTGATTTTCTCCGACGTCGCGCTGCGCGAGATGGCTCATCACTATCCGACGACCCCGGCCGAGTTCCGTCGCATCCCGGGCGTGGGCGAACAAAAATTGAAGGATTTCGCCGAGCCCTTTCTCGGCGCGATCGCCGATTATCTGCAATCGAACCCGCGCCAGTCGTTCGCCGCGCCTAACGAGACACCGGTGCGCAAGGCGAGGCTGAACGACAGCGAAGCGGAAACCCTGCGCCGCTTCCGCGCCGGCGAATCGGTCGACCAGATCGCGCGCGGGCGCGGCTTCGTCCGCAGCACCATTCTCGATCACCTGACGCGCGCGATCGAGGCGGGCGCGCCCCTCACGCTCGAACAATTTTTCACGCCCGCGCAGATCGAGGAGATCGCGGCAACCATGCAACGAACCGGACCGCGCAACCTGACCGGGCTGCGCGACGATCTTGGGGGAAAATTCGAGATCGCCGAGCTGCGCCTCTACCGCGCTCTGGACGCTCGGCCGTAGGCCTGTGTCAGTTCATACTCGTTAGGCTGCGCAAGGTGCGAAGGCCGCCGCACCGCCTTATTTCTCCTGGAGGGGGTTTGTCCAGCGCAGGCCGCGAAACCGGTCGAAATCCGTGTCGTTGCTGTGGAGCTCCGCCTGTCTTTCCACCGCGAGCGCCGCCAGTTGCGCATCGGTCGTGAGATTTCCCGCCGTGCCTAACTGGACCAGAAATTGGAAAAACAAAGAGGCGAACTTGCCGCCCGGATGAATCACCTGTACCACCGGTTGCTCCAGCCATTCGCGCACCCGATCGATTGTCTCGGCCGTCGCCATCGGTCTGGCGAGAACCCGCGGGTGGGTCATGAGGCGGATGAAACCGCTCATCGCGATCCAACTCAGTCCCACCGGCTCAGTGCCGTTGAGGCATCGTTCCCACCAGGCGCGCGCCTTTCGATGCTCGGGGGCGCGCGCGTTGTGCGCGTAGACCAGCAGATTGATATCAGGCACGATCATTTCCGGCGCCGCGTGAAGGAAGCTCCCTCCAATTCATCGACCAGTTGGTTTAACCTCGCGGGGTCAACGCCGGGCTGGAACGGGGAAGCGTGCGGCCGGACGCGATAACGCTTTTTCCGCGGCGGCGCGGCCAGATGCAACCCGCGTCGCAAGGCGTCGTTCACGACCTGTTTGAAAGGCCGTTTCGAAGCCTCCACCTCCTGGCGCAGCCGTTCCGCCACCTCATCATCCAACGATAATGTTGTTCTCACGGGGCATCGAAGCATCACGCTGAAGTGATGTCAACGCATCATATCTCTGCGCGCCAGTTTAGAGCGTCACACCTTTTCGTTAGGCCGCGAGCGCCTCAAGAGCAGCCGCGCAGGCCCGCTCGATCGCGCGTCGATCGTCTTCGTTCGTGGCCGCCGCGGTCCCGTCGTCGCGCACCTTGCGGGCGTGCCCGACGAGGATGGTGCGATCGCTTTGCCTGACGAGGTGAGGACCGATCCGCCCCAGGACCTCGAGCAACCGGATGGTGACCGCGACGCTCTTACAACCGTATTGCCGCACCTGGTTGAAAGCGGCGTCGGCGATGCCCTGGAAATCGGTCGCGCTGGTGATGATGCGCAGTTGATCGTTCTCGTCGTAACGCCGGCACGAGGGCATGCTTCGTTGCGCCACCCGAATGAGGCTGGCGCCGAGCCACTCGATGCAGGTGATGGCGGTAAAGGGATCGTTAATCCCGGGCGAGAGGGCCCGCACCGCGACTTCGACCAGTTGGTCGATCGAGTATTCGATGTCCTGCGTCGGCGTGCGATGCCGGCCGAAAAAGAAGTGACGCAGAATTTCCTGGCTATCGAAATTTCCCTCTCCGCTCTCAAAAACGACTTCGGCAAGGAGCGCGCCCTCCGCGATGAAATTACCCGGCCGGCGGGGGAGGCGCAGGACGAGATTCTTTTCCCGCGCCAGCTCGAACAGGTTATCAAGCGCGATCGCCTGGATGAATCCGCTCTCCCGGGACTCGATCGGTTTCGCTTTCTTCTCGAATCCATCGGGCAATTTCTCCGGCGGCTTTTCGTCGCCGTTGGTTCCATCCAGCCTTTCCGGATAGAGGCGATCGATGTCTCCCTGCAGATCGCTCGCGACCCGGCCGATGACGTTCTCGGCGATGATCGAGGTCGAGATGTGGTGAATGAAATAGATGAGGAACCCAACGCTCGTCACCGCCAGGACAAGGCCGCAGGTGACGGAGAGAAAAGGAACGACGGTGACCTGGTCCATCCCGCGGATGGCGCGCAGGACGAGGAGGCAATAGAGAAAAGTGGCGACGAAAACGCCGAGGACGAGCTGGGTGCCACGGTCGCTCATGAAATTGCGCAGGAGCCGCGGACCGAACTGCGAGGAGGCGAGGGTCAGAGTGACGACCGTGATGGAAAAGACGACCCCGGCGACGGTGATGGTGGAGCTGGCGATGGTGGCGAGAACACTGCGCGCGCCTTCCGCACCGCCGGCCCAGATCCAGGCGGTCTCGCGCGCCCACTTCGGGTTGATATTGGTGTCGATGTGAAGGGTCACGGCGGAGAAAATGATGGCGCCGAGGGCAAGCAGGCTGGGCAGAAACCAGTAGCTGGAGCTGATCCGTTCCCACCAGGTGCTAAGGAAGGTTTTCACGCGCAAGAACCCTAATCCAGGCGCCCGGCTGAAGAAAGCCGGAGCGTCGCCGCGCCCGAGGTAGCGCAAACTGCAAGCTCGCGCTACCGAATCGTGACATGCACCCCGGGCAGCACCTTTTTCCCGAGATCGAGCGCGTCCCAGTTCGAAAGCCGAATGCAACCATGGCTGGTGGTGCGGCCGATCGTTTCCGGCGCCTCGGTGCCGTGGATGCCGCTTCCCTTGTGACTCAACTCCATCCAGATGATTCCCACGGGATTGTTAGGCCCGGGCGGGAGCTGATAGAAATCGTTGCTCCGTTGGTCGTGCTGCAGCATCGCTTCGTCCCAGCGGAAGGTCGGCATCCAGGAGAATCCTTTTACAAACCACTCGCCCTCGGGCGCGGGAAGCGACTCCGAGCCGGGCGTGATCGGATAGCTGCCGACCAGTTTTCCGTCCTGCTTTAATTCCAGGATCTTTTCCGAAACGGAAACCTCTATGGAGTATCGTTCGCTCTCGGGCTTCTTATCTTCCGTCTTTAGCGCACCCTCTTTCTCAGCCTGCTCGGTCTGCTGCTTTTTCTCGATCGCCTCCTGCAGATCGAAGGGCGCTTCAACGTTCGGCACCTGCACCTGGTCACCCGCTTTCGCGTTGCTCCAATCGTAGCTGGGATTGATTTGCTGGAGGAATTCGCGGCGGGCATGAAATTTCTCCGCCACCATTTCGAGCAAACTCTCGTAGGGCAGGCGATCGAGCTTCGCCTGTTCGGCGTGACTCTCGGGAAGCGAACCGATCAATTGTTGATCCGATGAGGTGATCTGATAACTCGTTAGCGTGGGCTTGCTCCGATCGAGCGGGAGATCGAAATGCGCTGGCGGCTCTTCGCCGTAACTCTGTCCGCCATGCCCCTGCGCCTCCTCGTAGCGAGCCAGCGCCTTGCCCGTGAACTCCCCCCAGCGCCCATCGATCACTCCCGGTTTGAAGGCGGACGCATCGAGGAAAATCTGCGCCCGAAGCACGTCCGAATTCTTCAGGGAGGCGCCGGGACTGCCCGGCGTGGGGGCGGCTTGCGACAGCGCGCCCCGGGCAATGAAAGCCACGACCACAAGGGCCGCGAACAGCGAAAAAAAAGAAAGATGATAGCGGTGTTCACTTCGTCTTCCAGCCTGGGAGTTGGTTCGTGGTCGTGAGGGATCAGTCGGGGCCATCAATTGCAGATTCACTACGGGAATACGCACGCGGGATCACGGGCGGTCTCATGTTTAGTCTGCCCCTCCTCTACACGATGGAAGTGTGGTGGACCGGATTCATCGCGGGACCGCTCCGCCTTTTGCTCTATGTCGCGATCACCTTCATCCTCCTCCTCGGCTACAATTATTACGCCGGCCTTCATCCCGATGCTTCCTGGGCGCAGGTCTTTATCGATTCGATCGAAGAGCTCGGCATCGGGCTGGCCGTCTCCGCGGGGATTCTCCTTCTCATCGGCCGGATTTCTCTCGAGATGAATTCCGAGGAAATCGTGGGCAAAAGCGTGGTGGAAGCGATGACGGTCGCGATCGGCATGTCGGTCGGGAAGGCCCAGCTCGGCGTGCAAAAACAGGATCAGACGCCGGGAGAAGGATCGCGCCAGGAAGAGGTCCGATTCGGCGGCCAGCTCGTGGTCGCAGCCTGTGGCGGGTTGCTCTTCGCGGCCAACATCGCCCCGACTCAGGAAGTGGTGGTGATCGCCAACGCAATCTCCGCGCTGCAATTGCTCGGGCTCATGGCCCTCTCGCTCTGCCTGGCCGCGCTGATTCTCTATTACATCGAATTTACCGGCTCGGATCGCTTTGTGCGCCAGGGCGGATCGGTCTCGATCCTGATCGGAACGGTCTCGAGCTACGCGGTTGCGCTCGTGGCGGCGGCGGCTGCGCTCTGGTTTTTTGGCCGTTTCGACGAAGCGTCCCTCGCCACCGCACTGGGGGAAACCATCGTTCTGGGATTTGTGACGTCGTTAGGCGCATCCGCCGGCCGTCTCCTCGTGCAATGAAAAAGCCGAAGAAAAACTGGCTGGAATGGACCGTCTTCGCCCTTTCCCTCCTCCTTGTCCTGACCACGGCCGGTCTTCTCGTCCATGAACACCTTTCGCTCGGTCACGAGCCCGCCGATCCCCAGGTCACGCTGGGCGAGCCGGAGGCGCACGACGGATATTTCGCCGTCCCCGTGAAGGTCGTAAATCGCGGAGACAACACCGCGGAGAGCGTGCAGATCGAGATCGAGTTGCAGTTGCCGGGAGAGAAAAGCGAGAAAGGCCAGGTGCAGTTGCAATACCTGCCGCGGCAGGCGACCCGACATGCCTGGGTCACGTTTCGACACGATCCGCGCCAGGGAAAACTGGAGCCGCGCGTGCTCGGGTATGAGAAGCCCTAGATCGACCGGCGGAATGGAACTGCTTCAAGACCGGCTTCTTCGCGCCGGAGCGATCGAGGCGGTCAACGCAGGACAATTACCCCGCGCCATCCGATAGTTGAGAGAGATGTTTTTTCATAGCTGGAGCGGGCTCGGTCGCGTTTTAGTGGTCGGGATCTGCGCCTACGCTGGGCTCGTCCTCATCCTGCGCATTTCGGGCAAGCGCACGCTGGCGAAGATGAACGCCTTCGATTTCGTGGTCACGGTCGCCCTCGGCTCGATCCTCGCCACCGTCCTGCTCTCGAAAGATGTCGCCCTGGCCGAAGGGCTCCTCGCGCTCGCCTGGCTCATCGGCCTGCAATGGCTGGTGGCCAGCCTGGCGGTGCGTTTCGCCGGCTGGCGCAAGGTCATCAAGAGCGAGCCCCGCCTCCTCGCGCTCCGCGGAGAATTGAACGAAACGGCCCTGAGAGACGAGCGAGTCACCCGCGAGGCGGTCTTCGCCGCCATCCGCTCGGCCGGGCACGCCTCGTTAGGCGAGGTCGAGGCGGTGGTGCTGGAAAACGATGGCAGTCTGAGCGTGATCAGTTCCAATCCGCCGCGGCTGGAGGCTTCGGCCTTGCGCGGGCTGGAGGGATTTCCCGCCGAAAACTGAAGCCGTAAGCTCACTTTCGCTGGATCGCCGGCACCACCATGCGCCGCAGGTAAACGCGCAGGGCCGCCGCCAAAGGTAACGCGAGAAGCGCGCCCACCGGCCCGTAAAGAGTGGCGCCTGCGAGGACGGCCACGACGGTGAAGAAGGGCGGCAGATCGACATTGGATTTCATCACCCGGGGCACGATGACATTTCCTTCCACGACCGAGAGCACGAGGAAAAAAACGAGCGCCACGATTGCCACCCACAGCGGCATGATAAGAAATGCCAGCGGCACGGCGACGAAAGCAGCGGCGATCGGTCCGACCATCGGGACCAACTCGCCGATGCCGCCAACCATCCCAAGCAGGATGGGATGAGGGAAGCCGAGCAGGGCCATGGCGATCGAGATGATCGTGGTCATGAGGAGAACAAGAATGGTCTGGCCACGCAACCAACCACCCATCGTGCACAAGGCTTCGGCGGTCGTTTCATCGACCTGCTGCTGGTGGGCCGGCGGGATGAGAGCGAGGAAGGTGGCGCGCAGCTTTTCCCGTTCGAGGAGCATGTAAAACACCAGCACCAGAACGGTCAGAGCCGACCCGATCCAACCGAGCACACCGAGCAGGGCGGAAGTGGTGTGCCAGAGATAGGCTCCGACATTTCCAATCTGGCGCTGAGCCATGGCCGCGAGATCCGGGGTGGCCGGGAGCCGGGGAAATTGTTTCCGCAACGAGTCCAGCCAGCCGCCCAATCCGTCGATGTACGAGGGAAGATCGCTCCAGGCCTCCGACCCTTCTCTCCATAAAACGGACCCGAGAAAATAGAAAAGCCCGAGGGCAGCGCCGACCATCGCGAGCAGGGTGATGAGAATGGCGATCCAGCGCGGAAGACGCCGATCTTTGAAAGGCAGCGCATGGTCCTGCAGCCATTCCACGACCGGATGAATGCCTGTCGCCAAAGTAGTGGCCACGAGCAGGAGAATAACGAGCGAGCGCACCTGGATGAGGAACCAGAGCGCCAGCAACACCCCGAGCAGGGCCAGACCGACACGCACCCCGACCGAGACGGCGTCGCGCGAAGTCATACGGCGGACTCCGCTCGAGAAAGTTCCGTCACGACCATCGGCGCCGAATGGAGCTTGCACCCTTGCGCGAAACGGTTCGCACAATGCCGACCAGCGCGCCGGTCACGACGGCCCAGACCAGTGCCGAACGCCAGTCGGTCTCATCCGACTCCGGATTCAGCGGTGGCTCGCTGCCAGTCGCGGTGCGCCAACCGCTCTTGAGCAGTGCCCGTCCCGTGGCGGCTCCGAGGACGACGGCGAGGAAACCGGCGACCGTCCAAGCGTTTTCGGGTGTCATGATCTCGGCGCGAAGATGATTGATGGATTTCATGGCGGGACCTTTGCTAAATAATCGTCTCCCGATGCTTCGGCAGTTCCTATCGAGTCCTTGCGGTGCATCGCCACGCTCCGCTGCTCGTCGCGAGCAGGGTCAGATGCGATCAGAATCTGACTGCCACAGAAGACGATTCGATCTCCCCGATTTTCCCGTCCGAGACGCCCGTCGAGACCGCCCCGTCAGGCGAAGACCCACACCATGCCCCATCCCTTTCCTTTCGGCCCCCAACCGAAAACGCAGGTTGACCCTCGCGCTTCTTCCGTCCTATCCTCCGCTCGCGTCGCTGGCTCCAATCGATTTTTAAACATGCAAAAAGAACTCACCATCCGCGGGATCATTATCGGCGTGGTCATCACGTTAGTCTTCACCGCGGCTAACGTTTATTTCGGTCTCAAAGCCGGGCTCACTTTTTCGACTTCGATCCCGGCGGCGGTGATTTCGATGGCGATCCTGCGCAGCTTCCGCGACGCGACGATCCAGGAAAACAACATCGTGCAAACGGTCGCTTCCGCCGCCGGCACGCTCTCGGCGATCATCTTCGTCCTCCCCGGTCTCGTCATCGTGGGCTACTGGACGGGATTCCCATTTTGGACTTCCGTCGCGATTTGCGCCACCGGCGGCATCCTCGGCGTGATGTACACGATCCCATTGCGGCGAGCGATGGTGACCGATTCGGATCTTCCCTACCCGGAAGGTGTGGCCTGCGCGGAAGTGCTGAAGGTCGGGGCGGGTGAGGCACGCGGCAATGAGGCGGAGAGGGTCGAAACCAGCGGCGCTGGCCTTAAGGCCGTGGTGTGGGGCGCCATCGTGTCGGCTCTATTCTATGTGCTGGTGCAGACGAAGCTGTTTGCCGAGGCCGTGACCGGCTATTTCCGCATCGGAGCGAGGCGCGAGAAGCGGAGCGACCGGGTTCGATTTTGGGTTGTCGTTCGCGTTGCTTGCCATCGGGCACCTGGTGGGATTGTGGGTGGGCATCGCGATGCTGGTCGGTGCGCTTATCGGCTGGGCATGGGCGGTGCCGTACTTCACGCATCTTCACTGGACGGCGGGACCAGCGGCCGACGCGGCCCGTGCCGGCTGGACCCATTACGTGCGCTTCATGGGCGCGGGCGCGATCGGCGTGGCCGCAATCTGGACCCTGGGAAAGCTGGTGAAGCCGCTGGCCGCCGGCCTCGCGGGCTCGTTTCAGGCTTCGCGCGCACGCAAGGCTGGCACGCTCGATCAACTGCCGCGCACCGAGCACGACATACCGATTGGCATGGTCGGACTGATCTCGCTGCTCTGCTTTATCCCGATCGGCTGGTTGTTGTGGGACTTCGCGATCAAAAACGGGTTGGGCGCTGCCATCGCCATACTCGTGATCGGCGGCGTGGCGTTCGTGGTCGTGATGAGTTTTCTCGTCTCGGCCGTGTGCGGTTACATGGCCGGGCTGATCGGCTCCAGCAACAGCCCGCTTTCCGGGATCGGCATTTTAGTCGTAGTGGTGGCGGCACTGTTGCTGGTCGTGGCGGTGAAGCCCTTCCTGCCACCGAGTGCGGACAAGGCGCTGGTCGGGTTTGCGTTATTTATTACCGCGATCGTGTTCGCGGTCGCGTCGATCGCGAACAACAACCTCCAGGATCTCAAAACCGGCCAACTGGTCGATGCCACCCCAGCGCTGCAGCAGTGGGCGCTGGTCATCGGCGTGCTGGCCGGCGCGGTCGTCATCCCGCCCGTGATGCAGTTGCTCCAGAACACCTACGGGTTCATCGGCGCGCCCGGCGCTGATCCCGCGCGGGCGCTTCCCGCACCGCAGGCGGGTCTAATCTCGGCCCTGGCCAAGGGCGTCATCACCGGCGATGTGCCGTGGAATATGATCGGACTTGGCGCCGGGATCGGTGTCGCCATCATCATTCTGGACGAGATTTTCGCGTTCACGAAGATGGGTCCGCGCCTGCCACCTTTGGCGGTCGGGCTCGGCATCTACCTGCCCACCTCGACCACGCTCATGGTGGTCGTCGGAGCGCTGGTCGGCGCCTGGTTTGACCGCTACGCGGATCGTCGCCCGAACGCCGAGGCAACCAAGCAACTGGGTGTGTTGCTCGCCTCGGGTCTGATCGTCGGCGAGAGTCTCCTGGCCGTCATCTATGCCGGCGTCGTCGGTTTGAGTGGCATCCAGAGCCCGCTCGCCCTCGTCGGCCCAGCCTTTGCCACGCCCTCCATCTTCATCGGCGGGATCGCATTCGCCGCGATCGGGTTTCTGCTTTATCGATGGATCCTGCGCCTGGCCGCGACCGGCGCCCCTGGCGCAGTAAGTCGTTAGGCCAGGGGACCAGCCGGTTCCGTAATCCGCATGGCAAACATCGATCTGCGCAATCCGCCTAACGAAATGCCCGACATCGTCGGGTATAAACCGGAGAATCCGCTCGCGGCCAATTTCAAGCCCTACATCTCCGCCGCGACGCGGATGCGCGAGCTGACCCCGGTGCCGCTGATCGTCGGGACTCTGCTCGGCGTCATCTTCGGCGCCTCTTCGCTTTATCTTGTCCTCAAGGTTGGGCTCACGGTCAGTGCGTCGATTCCGGTCGCGGTCATTTCGATCACGCTCTTCCGGCTTTTCTCGAAGATGGGGATGCGCGACGCCACCATTCTCGAGAACAACATCGTGCAGACCGCGGGCTCGGCCGGCGAATCGATCGCCTTCGGTCTTGGCGTGACGATGCCGGCGATCATGATCCTCGGGTTCGATCTCGAGATCACGCGCGTCATGCTCGTGGCTACTCTCGGGGGATTGCTGGGCATTCTTATGATGATCCCGCTCCGGCGGGCGTTGATTGTCGATCAGCATGGGCTTTTGAAATATCCGGAGGGAACGGCCTGCGCCGAAGTGCTGAAGGCAGCCGCGTCACGCGAAGGGATCGAGACGAGGGAGGCATCCGAGGAGAACACGGGCGGCGGCATAACGATCTTCAGTGGCTTCGGGCTTGGGTTCATTTACTACACGGCGATGGAGGCCTTCAAGGCGTGGAAGGAAGTTCCGGAAAAGGTTTTCGGCGCGCCTTTCAAATCCGGCTCCATCTCGCTCGAACTCAACCCGGCGTTGTTAGGCGTGGGTTACATCATCGGGCCGCGGATCGCTTCCATCATGTGCGGCGGCGGTGTTCTCGCCTACCTCGTGCTCATTCCCGCAATCAAGTTTTTCGGGGAAGGCGCGGCCGGGATTCTCGCGCCCGGCACGATGCCGATCAGCCAGATGGGCCCGGATGACATTCGCGAGGCTTATGTCCTTTACATCGGTGCGGGCGCGGTCGCGGCCGGCGGCATCATCAGCATGGTGCGTTCGCTCCCGCTCATCTGGCACGGGATGAAAAGCGGCTTCGCCGATCTGCGAAAACTGCAGGGAAAAACCGTCGGCAAAACGGAGCGCACCGATCAGGATCTGTCGATGAAGTTCGTCATCGGCGGCGTCATCGCGCTCCTCCTCGCGATCATCGTGGCGCCGCAACTGAATTTGCAATGGAACTTGTTAGGCGCGCTCCTCATCGTCGTCATCGGATTTCTCTTCGTGACGGTTTCCTCGCATCTGACGGGCGAGATCGGTTCGTCCTCCTGTCCCACCTCCGGCATGACGGTGGCGACGCTGCTCCTCACTTGCCTGGTCTTTCTCATGGTCGGCTGGACCGGACCGCATTACTTCGTGACCGCGCTTTCCATCGGCGGCATCGTCTGCATCGCTTCCTCGAACGGCGGCACGACCTCGCAGGATTTGAAGACGGGATTCCTCGTCGGCTCGACGCCCAGACTGCAGCAGATCGCGATCCTTGCCGGCTCCCTCGCTTCGGCCCTCGCCCTCGGCCCGATTCTGCTCGGTCTGAACAATTCCTACACGGTCTATGTGCCGCCCACGACCTTCCAAAAAATCGAAGCCGGCGCGACTCCGCCGCGCGTGCAGTTGGCCAATCTCCCGCCCTTCCACGAGAAAATTAAACCGGATACGACCGGCCATTATCGCGTCCTGCATAACGAAAAGGGCGGGGTGAACTCAATCGTTCCCGGACTCAATCCGGGCGATTATCTGGTCAACGAGCAGGGCGAAGTCATCTACAGGCTCGAGCACAACTTTTCGCCCGAGCTGCGCGCGCCTAACGATGCCGAGCTGGGGCCGCCGGAACACGTTAAGGGCGCGCAGGCCAACATGGATCCGCAACTTTATCGCTCCTGGCAGCGCTCCGACCCGAATGGCGGTGCGGCCCAGCGTTTCCTCGTCAACGGCCAGCGGGAAGCGATCTACCTCGTCGATCCCGGCATTAACGGCACGCACAAGGTTCGGCCCGACGGCTCGACCGTGACGAAGTTCGATGCGCCCAAGGCGACCCTCATGTCTTATATCATCAAGGGCATCCTCGGCCATAAGCTGCCCTGGGCGCTGGTGTTGTTAGGCGTGATGATCTCGATTGTCCTCGAGATGAGCGGCATTCCTTCGCTCGCTTTCGCGGTCGGCGTTTATCTGCCGCTCTCGTCTTCCACTCCGATTTTTGCCGGCGGGATGATCCGCTGGCTGGTCGATCGCTGGCTCCGCCGGCACAAATTCAAAGACCACGATCTGACGCATGACGAGCTCGTCGCGGAAGGCGACAAAAGCTCCGGCGTTCTGCTCGCCTCCGGTTACATCGCCGGCAGCGCGATCACCGGCATTGTCATTGCGCTCATGAACCTCATCCCCAGTCTGGCGGCGACGAGCGATCGAGTGACCGCGTGGGCGAAGGCGCACAATCCCTTCTTCGCCGGACCTCATGCCGACCTGCTCGCGCTGCTTCCGTTCGCGGCTCTCTGCGTTTTGCTTTATCTCGTCGGGCGCGACGTGCTCCTCGCGCCGAAGAAGCGAAAAACCCAGGCAACGTAGCGCTCGCGTTTGGCAGACGAAACGCCAGATTATCGCGCGCCGGGAATCGGTGGGGCGAGACTCCGTCGAGCCTGGGGGTAAGCGTCATTCTTAGGTGAAGCAATGATTTCTCCCAGTCTCGACAGAGTCTCGCCCCACCACAATCCTCGCGCACCACGATGCCCGAGCGAAAACCGTCCGCGCCTTCTTCAACTGCCGAAGTCTCTCCCGACGCGCACGATCCCTACGCGGCCTTTCGTTTTCGCGGGTTCGCCTTCTACACCCTCGGCAACGCGATCGCGATCGCCGGGCGGCAAATGCTCACGATCGCTATCGAATGGGAAGTGTACGCGCGGACCCACTCTGCCACCGCACTCGGGCTGGTCGGTTTGGTCGCCGCCATCCCAATCGTTGGGCTTTCCCTCCCGGCCGGACATCTGGCCGATCGTTTTCGTCGCAAAACGATCATTCTCATTTCCCAGGCGACGAGTGCGCTCTGCTCGATCTGTCTCGCCCTGATTTCCTGGCAGCATCTCTCGATTCCGCGCTTTTCCGTCCTCCTCTGGGCGAACGATTGCCTGCGCTCAATCGCGACCGTCTTCGAGCGGCATGCCGGCTATCACTTCGACGACCTCTCGCTCCCGCTGATTTATCTGCTCCTCCTCGATCTCGGCTTCGATCCGCACCTTTGGCTGGGCAGCACGCTCCGCTTTTCTTCCGACCCTCGTGCCCCGGGAAAAATTCGCCAACGCCGTCACCTGGAACAGCAGCATCTTTCAAATCAGCGCGGTGGTCGGACCGGCGGTCGGCGGATTTCTCATCGCTAAAAGGGGATTTCCCTTCGTCTACACACTCGATGCCGTCTGCGCCTCGATCTTTTTCTGTCTGGTCCTGCCGATCGAAAAAATCCGTGAAGCCCGCCGGGTGGTGGGAAGCGCGTGGCGCAGCCTGGCGGAAGGAATTCGCTTTGTCTTCAGCACGAAAGTTATCCTGGCCACGATCACGCTCGACCTTTTTGCTGTCCTGCTCGGTGGTGCAACGGCCTTGCTCCCGATCTTCGCCGATCAGATTTTGCATTGCGGGCCGATCGGGCTCGGCTGGCTGCGGGCTGCACCGGCGATCGGCGCGTTCCTTATGGCGGTAACGATTGCCTATCTCCCGCCCATGCGTCAGGCAGGCCGGACTTTGCTCTGGTGCGTGAGCGGCTTTGGCGTGGCGACGATTGTCTTTGGCGCGTCGCACTGGTTTTGGCTCTCGCTTCTCATGCTCTTCCTCACCGGCGTTTTCGACAGCGTCAGCATGGTCGTCAGGCAAACGATCGTCCAGTTGCTCACCCCGGATGAACTGCGCGGGCGGGTCTCGGCCACGAACAACATTTTCATTGGCACCTCGAACGAGTTCGGGGCCCTGGAATCAGGCCTGACGGCGGCCTTGTTCGGACCGGTCGTGTCTGTCATCGCCGGTGGGATCGGGACGATTCTGGTCGTCTTTGCCGTGGCCCTGAAATGGCCGGAGACGCGCAAAATCGGCGCGCTGGACAAGACGCTTGCCTAACGAGAGACGGCGCGCTTCCCAATTTTGTCATCGTGAGCGGCAGCGAGGGACCTCACGAGCATCGGGCGGCTTACGCCTGGCCTGAAATCGCACGGATGGCGGGGTTGTTAGGTCGTTTAGAACTTACGAGCAATGAGAGGTCCCTCGCCGTCTGCGCGGCTCGGGATGACAAAGCGCAGGGAAGCGCCGGATGGGCGGCGCTAGAATTCGCCGTGGAAGATGAACGCGCCGTAGGGGGCGCCGCTTTCGTAGTGATAGCGGACTTCGGTGCGATGAAAATCGAACTGCCGGTAGGGGACGTAGCCGCCCTCGAGGGAGAGCGAGAGCGAGGAATTGATTTTCCATTCCGCGCCCGCCCCGAGGCGCACTTCTTCGTAGCTGAGCCAGGCGCTGTTCAGGCTGGTGTCGCCGTGGCTGTTGCCGAATTGGTCGTCGACCCGGAAGGTGTTGGCCTTGAGATCCGCGCCCGCGAAAAGGGTGAGGTTGCGAGTGAACTGATACTCGAGCCGCGGGGTGGGAAGGACGGCGTTGAGGACCCAGTTGGGAGCAAATTTCCAGCGCACGCCGCCGCCGGGAATGACGGGATAGCGGCCCTGCACGTTCACCCCAACGCCGAAGACGAATTGCAACTCCGGGGTGTAAATATAGGTGCCACCAAGAACGAAGGGGACGTTAAAGGAATCGCCATCGAGGTTGTCGAACGATGTGCCGTAAAAACCGGGCTGGGCCTCGAAACGGATGAGGAAAGAATCGGAGAACTTGGTGTCGAGCCCAACGATCGAGTTGACCGACTGGAGAGTGTTGGGCAATTGCTGACCGCCGTTGGAAAAGCCAAAGGAATAACGCTCCCACTGGGCGCCGAGGCGAAGGATGCCGAATTTGATCCGCGGGGTGTAGACGAAGACGAGGTTGGAATAATACTCGTCGAAATCGTTTACCCGCCGGTTGGCGCGCTGCACGTCGGCCCCGCCGATATAGGCCTGTTCGATCGTGAATTCGGCGGAGAATTTATACGGCTCCTCCACCACCGGTTCGTTAGGCGGAGAATAGATTTCCTTGCCGTCACCGGCGAAAAGCGAAGCCGTGACCGCGCCTGAAACCAGGCCGATGAGGAAAAGGATGCGGGATTTCATCGACCAGCATCGCGCTGAAAGATCGTCGCCGCCTTCAAAATATCTTTGCGCATGGCCGATTCGGAGGCGAGGCGCTCGATCCCGTGCAGGTCGCCTAACGAATTGGCGGAAATGAAATCGCCCCGCCAGACAAGGGTGGAAGCGCGGCCCCCGACCTCGACCGGCCAGAGCTGGTAAAGGGTGAGGGCGACGTTGTAGCCGCCGCTCGCGTAGTAGAGACCGTCGGCCACCTGCAGGCCGCCGCCGGCGGTGGCGCGATGGTAGGAAGCGCCGAGGGTGAGGACGCCTTCGTCCTCGACCTCGAGCAATTCCCAATAAAGCTCGGGTTTGAGCGAGCCTTTGCCGCCGAGAAAACCGGTCGCCCCCAGGAAACCGCCGAACTGGCGATTGACCTTGCCCTGTTGCCTAACGAGTCCGCTGAACTCCTGGCCCGGCTGGACCGGGTTCCTGGTGTGGTCGTAGGGCGCTTCGCCCGCCGCGCCCCCCGCGACGAAAGCCTGGGCGCGTTTCGCGAGGAGGTCGCTCCAGAAGGCAAAGACGGGCTGGCCGGCGGAATATTTCTGCGCTTCCGACCGGCTGAGTTGAAGCTCGGGCGACATCTTTTCGGTCGCGCTCCTCAGCTCCCTGACCGCGCCATTATCAGGCGGGTTGTTCAGCCTGGAAAAATTCGCGGCGGAAGGCGAGCCGGGCAGATCGGAATGGAGATAGACCTTCAGCTCGGGGTGCTCGGTCGGGTCGAAGTGCTGCATTTTCTCCAACACCCTGGCGGGCGGTTGCGGGATGACGAAGCAACTCTGGGCCGAAAGATAACGAGCCGTGCTCATGGGCGCGCCGGTGGCGGTTTTGATCTCGCCCCGGGCAAGTTCGGCAAGGTCGATTTTTCCGAAGACGGAAAATTGCGCCAGCTCGCTGACGGGATCGGCGGCCCGGGTGATGCCGCCAGAGACGAAGACGAGGACGAGGACGAGGATGGTTCGAGTTGGTTTAATCATGAATGAAAACGTTTGAAATGTTGGCAGGATTGCTTGGTCTCAGTGTTGAGCGAATGCGTTAACTGTCAACGAACGGCGGCTGGGCCTTGAAAAAGGGCGCACTTTTCCCTAGGGAGAGTCCGGACGCCGACCCGCGCCCGTTTCTTTCCTGATGAGCGACCCGATCATTGCCCTCGACAGCCTAACGAAAAGCTACGGCGATCTTCAGGCCGTGCGTGATCTTTCGTTGCGGATCAATCGCGGCGAGATCTTTGGTTTCCTGGGGGCGAACGGGGCGGGCAAGACGACGACGATGCGGATGCTCTGCGGGCTGGTGCGTGCGACGGCGGGGAGCGCGACGATCGCGGGGGCCGATGTCTGGCGGGATCGTTATGCGGTCCGGGCGAAGTTCGGTTACGTGGCGCAGAAGTTCAGTCTATACCCGGATCTGACTGTGCTCGAGAACCTGCGTTTTTTTGCCGGGGCCTACCGGGTTCCGCCGCACGAGCTGGAGGGCCGGATCGAGCGCATCCTGGCCCAGATGGATTTGAAGGAAAAACGCAACACCCCGGCCGGCAGTCTCTCGGGCGGGATGCGGCAATTGCTCGCCCTCAGCTGCGCGCTGGTGCACGAACCGCCGGTCCTTTTTCTCGATGAACCGACTTCCGGGCTCGATCCGGTGCATCGGCAACAGATGTGGGATTTGCTCTACGATTTGAGCAACGCCGGCATCACCATTTTCGTCACGACCCATTACATGGATGAAGCGGAACGCTGCACGGAGGTGGGTTTCCTGCACGAAGGCCGCCTTTTGGCGAAGGCGCCGCCTCGGCGCTTGAAGGCGACTTTTAAGGCCAGGCTGCTCGAACTCGATGCCCGGCCGACGATGAAGGCGCTCGTCAGACTGCGCGAGGCTCCGGGCGTCCTCGGCGTCTCGCTGCGGAGTGGGAGCTTGCGCGTTTACGCGCCGGAAGCGGAAGCCTTGCTCGCGGATTGGGAACGGGCCTGGCCCTTCCCGGAGGTCAATCTCCTTGACCATCGCTGGGCCGAGCCGGACATGGAGGATATCTTTACCGCCTACTCCCAGGGCTACGCCGCGATGATCGACCCGGAGGCGTTGCCATGAAGCTTCGCTCCTCACTACAGGCGATCAAGAGCGTGGCGATGAAGGAGTTCATCCACATCTACCGCGACTGGCGCATTCTGGTCCTCCTTCTCATTTTGCCGCCCGTCTTCACCATGATTTTCGGTCACGCCTTTGAAACAACGGGCTCGAGCCACGTCCCGGCCCTGCTCGAGAACCGCGATCACTCCCCGGCGAGCGAGGAGTTCGTCAGGCAACTGAAGACGGAAACGACGTTCAACTGGAAAGTGGGCACGAAGATCAGCGGCCATCCCGACTTGCTCCAAAACCAGGTCCAGGCCGCGCTCGTTATCCCGCCGGGCTGGGGCGCAAGTCTGAAGAATGGCGATCCGATTCCGCTCCCGGTTTATCTCGACGGGAGCGACACGAACACGGCGAGCGAACTGGAAGGCCGGCTCCAGGAAAGTCTGGCCCAGTTTCAAAAAAAGCAGCTGGAGGCGACGGTCGAAGGGTTGCCCGACGAAGTGATCGATCTGGCGAAGAAACTGCCGGTCGCTGTGCGCAAGGAATTCGTCTCGGCCATGAGCCAATGGGGACTGAAGACGAGGATTCTTTATAACCCCGGTCAGCGCTTCATCGAGTACGTGGTGCCGGGAATCATCGGCATCATCCTGCAATTGCTCACCGTCACGCTGACGGCCTGCACGATCGCGCGCGAACGGGAGTCGGGCACGCTTTACCAGCTCATGGTGACGTCGCTCCGGCGGGGCGAGATTGTGATCGGGAAGATTCTGCCTTACCTCGCGATTTCCATTCTCCTCATCCTGGTCGTGCTCGTGGTCGCGGGCTGGCATTTCAATGTTCGGTTTCACCAGATTCCGATCCTGGCGATCATTTGCCTGCTTTTCCTCCTCTGCTCGCTGGGGCTGGGATTGATTATCTCCGCCTTTTCGCGCACCCAGACGCAGGCGATCCAGCTCTCCGTTTTCTTTTTGCTCCCGATCTTTGTCTTGTCGGGCGCGTTTGCCCCGCTCGAGCAACTGCCGCGGGCGATTCGCTATCTCTCCGAATGCTTTCCGCTCACCCACTTTTGCCGCGCTTTTCGGCTGGTGAATCTTTATCGGGCTGGGCCGGCTTTCTACAGCGGCGATCTGATTTTCATGTTGGTCGGCGCGGTCGTGACTTTTCTGGGAGCGGCGCTGCTCTTGAAGCGAATCCAGGAGTGAGGCGGAGGCTTCGCTCGGCCAAACGCGAGGGTGAGAGAGCGATTGCACATTTCCTGGAGGGAAGCGCGCTGTCGCTTCCGTTCGGAGCACCGACAGCGCGGTGCCCTCCAGGGTCGCAGCGCCAAGCCGATGTAGACGCTTCGCTCTGCGAAGCGCGGGAGTGAAGCTCACGCCAAAACGAGAATCTTCCTCGCGCCTCCCACCGGGAGGCATCAACAACACCGACCGCGCCTAACGAGTCTTCTCGACGTCGCGGCGGAAGGCCTTGATCGTGTCGATCGTTTCCTGGGTCATCATCTGGCCCGCCATGTAGCGATCGAATCCGCCGAGATAACTGCGAAACGGCGCCGAAACGAAGCCGATCTGCCAAACGAGTGTGCCCCCCTCCACCTGCCAGAGCTGGAAGAGATTGAGCGACATGAAAAAGGTGTCGGAGGGATAATAGAGACAGTCGACCAGTTGCCAGGTGTCGGCCCCCTTCTCCGCGGCGAAAAGGCCGAGCTGGATCGTGTTGTGATTGCGCACCTTCGAGGTTTCCCAATAACCGACCGTTTCACTCGCCGGCTTGCCTCCCTCCGCGAACGGCTCCGCGCCGGTGATCGGCCGGAAATGTTGCGCGGCCTTCGGCGCCAGGCTGAGGAGGCCGCGGAATTCCGAACCGGGCGAGATGGAACGATCGGTCCCATAGGGCGCGACCGCCGCGAGGCCGCGGCGGGCCGCGGTTTCGCTCCGGCGCCGCAAGATTTCGCGCCAGGCTTCGCCCGGATCCTTCGCCTGCTGACGAATGATCCCGGCTTCGTCCCGGGTAATATGCAAATCCTCCGACTCCCCTCCCTGAGCGACCCGGGCGGTTTCATCGAGGAGCCATCGATCGCCCGGGACGCTGCGCTGCAATTGCAGGTTGCGAAAAGCATCGGCGGCCGGCGGCAGGGAAAACTCCCCGTATTGCCGCACCTCGACGTCCTGGTGATCGATCGGATTCCAGTGGAGGAGCGAGTCACCGACCGCCTTCATCGGGGCATGAATGAAATAGCAGGACTCAAGATAAATCCCGCGCGGGAAATCACCGACCGGGCCGCGCTCGACCATGACCCGGCCGCTCTTTAGCTTGGCGAGATTGAGGTGGCGGAAGAGAGAAAGTGAGGAGATCTCATCGAGCGGAGCGGCCGACGCGATCGCGACGGCGGCGAGGAGCGCGCCGAGCGGGAGGCCTTTCTTGCCTAACGAGAAGAGAATCGTTCCTGGGCCGCCGGGAAAATTCAAATCAAAAAGCAGCTGACATTTGCAGGCGGACGTAGGGCGAGGGATCGGTCCGATAGGTTTCGCCGGCGCGGCCAAAATCGAACTGGCGCGAGATCGAAACTCCACCCCCGAGGTCGAACGAAACGTTGCTCGACATCTTGTAAGTCAGGCCGACGCCAGCCCGATAATCGGCGAAATCGACCTGCGTCCCGTCGAGCTTTTTCGGGCGAATGTCGTTGTTGTGATCGGTCCGGAAAGAGCCACCCACCAGTTCGCCTCCGACCCAGAGATTGAGTTTTTTCGTCGGCGAATAAATCAGTTTCGGCTCGGGCAGGAGGGCCATGAGGCGGAACTGGTCGTTTGGAATCCAGATGATGCCGGCCAGCGGCAGAACGGGAAAACCGCCGCGCAGAAAGGCGGCGTAGGCGCCGGCAAAGACGTAAAACTTTTTCTCTTTGACGACGAAAATGCGACCGAGCGTGATCGGAATGTCGAAGGAGGAGCCGCCGATATCGTTCTGGAAATAAAAACCCGGGCGCAGCTGGAAGAAGGCACCGACATCGGTCCCGTGCATGTAGTCGATGCCGATAACGCCGGCGATGTCCTGGAGATGGTTAGGCACGGGCGCATTCGTGCTCCCGAAATCATAGCGATCGTAGGCAAGACCGAGATGAAGATAGAAATTTCCCCGGACCTGAATGCGATGACCATATTCGAATTCGTTCTGGATCATGGCCTGTTTGCCAAAGCTCCCGCCGTGGTTCAGGTCGCTCTCGAAAACGTAGTCGCTCCCGATCTTGAGCAAATCGAGCGGGACCCCATCCGCGCTGGCTTGCGTCGTGGCGAGGGCGGTCTTGTCGTCCACCTCCGTCCCGGCCGTGGCGGGGCGGGCAGCAAGGAAAACGCAGCAGCAGGCGAGAAAACAGCAAAGGTTTTTCATAAAGTCAGGCGTGTTTTTAGCTCAAAGGTGCATTCGATACAAAGTGGACTCGCGCCCTTGGCTGAAAAATCTGCGCGAGAAAATGGAGAGGCCGGAGATGTCATCGGGTGCATTCCGCCCATCCATGATGAACTTGCGGTTATGGGAAAAAAGGTCCGTGCCCTGGCCCCTGCCGGGTCGGGCAATCAGGAATTTAAATTTTCGTTTGGGATCGCAGGCTGCTCCGGTCGGTCGCCCGCTTCGCTTTGTCGCGCAGCGCCATTCTGCTGGCGTTCGGCCGCTTCCTTCATCTCCCGCGAGAGTTTTTCCACCCGTTGCCGCATGATTTTTCCCGCCTTGAACTTAACCGTGGCCCGCGGGGGAATCACGAAGCTGCTTCCGGGTTGATTGGGATTTCGGCCGACCCGCGGCTTGGTCAGCCGCGGCTGAAAGACGCCGAAGTTGCGCAACTCGACGGCCACGTTGCGCGCCAGACTATCGGTGATCTGGTCCAGAGTCCGCTGGACCACATCGAAAACCTGATGCTGAACCATTCCCGTTTGGTTGCTGATGGACACGACAATGTCGCGTTTGGTGAGCTTGCTCATGGTGTAACTGATTCGACTCTCGACGCCTGCCTGAGCGGATCATTTACGGAATATTTGCGGATGCGCGAGTAAAAACATCCGTTTCGGAAAAACTTCGGGGGCGGGATTGCCTCCTCGCCGCCTCAGCGCGCGACTGCGCGCCGGCCAAAAAGCTGGGCCAAAGACTGGGCGAGAATGCTGCGCCCGAGCAGTTCCCGGCGCCGGGCCTTCAATTGACCCTGGATCACGCCGATCTTGGTGAAGACGAAATTCCAATCCGACTCCAGCCGGCGGGTTTCTTCGCCCCCAAGGTCGCGCACCCCGCGAATGGAGGAGGCGCGTTGGAGCACGTTCATCGCTTTGCCGGAAAGTTCCGCGAGCAGATTCAGCTCGGTGAAAACGTATTCGCTCTCCTGGAGCAGGACGGCGCGGATTTCGGTGAACTGCCGTTCCTGATCGGCCGAGATGATCGGCTTCGCCTTGTCCAGGGCGTAGGTGATGAAGTCGTGCAGTTTTTTCCAGCTCTCCACCTGGAGGATGAGGAGGCGGAGTTGCGTTTCAAGGGTGGTGTCTCTCATCTTTGTCCGGTTGCGGTGACCATTTGCAGGGTTTCATCGAGTTTTTGCAGATTGTCGATCAGGAGGTGGGTCCAGGGCCGGTTAACCGTCTGCACCTGGCTGATGATGCCTTCTTCAAAATAGAAGCGGCCCTGCCGCCAGCGGAAGATTTCGGCCACCGCCGCCTCACCTTCGAGGCTTTCGTAGACCGCGTGCCGCACCATCCCGTGGTGCAGGTAGATTTCGCTGTTGCCGCGTTTCGATTTGAAAGTGAAGCGGCCGCTGCGCTGACTCATGCAGCTCATCTGGAGGATTTCGGCCGCGGAAAATTGGTTGAGATTGCCGATCAGCGAGTGGCAGGGATCGATCCCTTCGGCCGCGGTGGCAGCCGGCTCTCTGAAACCGGCCACGATCCCACGGAGTTGGCGCCGCAGTTGGCGGTCGCGGCATTCGGTCGCGACCAGTTGAATGTTCTGCAAGGCCGCCTCTTCGCGCAGCCCGGAGTCCTTGACCCCTGGCGTCAGGCAAACAATGTCGAGGGAGGGAAAATGCTGGCGGGTATTGGTGGCGATTTCCACCGCGACCTCCACTTCGTCTTCCACGACGAAAAGCTCGAAATTCTCCCGGAGGAGAATGTGGATCGCCTCGGGAAAGGTGCGGACGATCCGGGTCTCGACGTTCCGCATCAGGTCAAACATGGCCAGCGCCCGGTCTTGGAAAACGGGATCGGAATTGAGAACGAGCAGTCGAGTTTCCACGGCAGATGACAAGGCAGGTATCTTCCCTGTCTAAGAGCAGGAAGCTTGCCGCCAATGCCGTCGGCCCGCTTCTACCGACGCCATTCCCGGCGCGGGGGCGGGGCGGCGTAATCGTTCGGGGCGATTTCGTGCGCCGTCCGGAAATGGACCTTGGCAAAGCGCCGCAGGGCGGCCGGGCCGTCCTTCTCCACGAGCTGACGCGCCGCCTCTTTAACCGCGGCGGAGACGCCGCGCCCGAGAGTGAGGCCGGCTCGCTTCCCGTTGCGCTCGAGCCAGTCGATGAACGCTTCCCGGGCCAGGATCGACGCCGCCGCGACCGCGAAATCCGATTCCGCTTTCGTCCGCTGTTCGAGCTCGATCTGTTGCCCATGCTGGAGGAGCGCGTTCCTGATCACGCGCGCGTCGGCAAATTTGTCCGACAAAGCGTGCGGGCAATCCGGGCGTTTCCCGAGCAGATTTTCGATCACCCGGGCGTGGCCCCAGCCGAGCAGGCTGTTGAGGTTGCCAAACTTTTCGTAGAGATCGTTGTAACGCTCCGGCCCGATCAGGACGATGTCGAGCGCGACGCCCGGGGTTTGCCGGATCATCTTCGCCAGGGCCCGGATCTTGGCGTCGGACCCGATCCGTTTGCTGTCCTGAATCCCATTCTCCATGAAGTGGCGCGCAATCTCGCGGTTGGTGAAAACCCCGGCGATGACGAGCGGACCGAAGAAATCGCCTTTCCCGCTCTCATCGATTCCGAAGTGGGGCTCAAACATTTCCGGCGAATGCACTTCCTCGTAGCCCAGCCGCGCTTCGCCGAGAATTTTCGGTTCCAACTCGAAGCTGACAAAATCCTCGATGCCCCTGCCCTGGAGGAGGACCTTGGGGCCTTTTTCGTAAACCGCCACGCTCAGCTTATTTTTGCGCGCGAAGAAGATCGTGTAGGGCTTGGGCGAAAACTCGAAGCCGGAATTCTCCAACAGTTTGCGGAGCGCCTTGACCTGCTCGCCAGAGAGAGGTGCGGTGTAAGTGGTCAACGGTGGCGCGGGCATGGCGGTTGAGTTCCAACGAGATCATCGCTCGCGGGTGGAGGCGAGGATTTTTGTCCGAGGAACGGGACTGGGAGGCGGACTCAGATCGTCGACAGGGCGTTTTCGGTTTTTCGTCGCTACTCTTAGCGGCGCTCTGCGATCTCAAGCGCCAACCGCGATCACAACCGGGACCTCCCGGGTAAACCGTATCCCTTGCGGGCAGCAAACAATCACACGCTCCCTTCCTCTGTCATCCCGGAGCTGGCGTAGCGCGCTGAGGGACCTCACCCACGGTCTTTCCCCTCATCCTCACTCGAGTTCGCTTACCTACGAGCTTGGGAGAGGTCCCTCGCCGTTCTGCGCGGCTCGGGATGACAAACAACGTTAACGAGCACGCTCATGGGGCGGCGGTGAACAGCCCCGCGATGATCAGAGACACAGATCGCCGCCCTGACCTCGGCCGATACCGCAACCGGGGATGGGAACGAGCGACGATCCCGGATAAATCCCGTGGCTCGAATCGACGCCGTCCCAAGTCGAACAAGTCACGAGGCGAGCGCAACGCCCAGCACACAACACACAACACACAACGCACAACACACAACTCACAACGCACAACGCGCAGGGCAGAGCGGGCACAACGCACAACGCACAACGGCATACCCCCCGGGCGACACGAGGAATTACAAAACAACCCCGCCCCAAAAAAGCATTGATATAATTAGATATTTAACTAATTATACATTCCTTGAACCTTCTCTTTAAGGCGCTCCGTGACCCGACCCGCCGCCGCATCCTGGAGATGCTCAAGGAACGTGACCTGACCGCCGGCCAGATTGGCGAGGCCTTCTCCATGACCGCCCCCAGCATTTCCTACCACCTCGATCTCCTCCGCCATGCCCAGCTCGTCTCCTCCCGCAAGAAAGGCCAGTTCGTCACCTATTCCCTCGAGACCACCGTTCTCGAGGATTCGTTAGGCTGGATCCTCGACCTGATCAAGAAAGGAAAAATAAAATGAAAACCAAACTCAGTTGGTTGGAAGTGATTTTGCTCGTCGCGCCTTTTGTCGCCCTGATCATCTACTGGAACGATCTGCCGCCCCGCGTTCCGATCCATTGGGATCTCCGCGGTCAGATCAACGGCTGGGCAGCGAAAACGCCCGGGATTCTTATCCTCCCGCTGACCGCTCTCGGCGTGGCTGCGCTCCTGCGCGTCCTGCCCTGGTTCGATCCGAAGCTGCGACGGAGCGCGGGCTCAGAAGGCCGGATGGCTGGCGTTCTCCCGATCGTTCGGATCGCCTGTCTGGTTCTGCTCGACGCGATCTTTTTTGTCCAAATCGCGACATCGTTAGGCCGGAGCATCGCCGGCGGTCGCATCATCCTGACCTGCCTGCTCGTCTTCTTTGTCGTGATGGGAAATTACCTCGGCAATTTGCGCCCGAACTATTTTGTCGGCATCCGCACCCCCTGGACCCTGGAACATCCCGAGACCTGGCGGGCGACCCATCGGCTGGGCGGGCGCCTGATGTTTTTCGGCGCGCTTGTCCTGCTTCTCGCGCAGTTTTTTCTGAGCGAGCGCATCTTTGGATTCCTCCTTGTCGGTTCAATTCTTGCGCTCGCGGCTTGGGGATTCGTCTACTCGTGGCATCATTGCCGGACGCATGTCGCGACCCACTGAATCGCCCACATCGCTGAACGACCATCGGCTCTTTCGCCGCCGCCTGCATCGCTGGTTCGATGTCCACGAACGCGATCTTCCCTGGCGTCGGACCCGCGATCCCTACGCGATTCTGGTTTCGGAGTTCATGCTCCAACAGACCCAGGTCGCGACCGTCATCCCTTATTATGAACGCTGGCTGGAGCGCTTCCCCGATTTCGCCACCCTGGCACGGGCGAAGGAAGCAGACGTCCTGCACGCCTGGCAGGGCCTCGGCTATTACGCGCGCGCCCGCCATCTGCAGGCGGCCGCGAAGTTCGTTAGGCAAAACCATCGCGGCCGACTGCCGGCTGATCCCGCCAGGATCGCGCAACTGCCGGGGGTCGGGCGTTATACCGCGGGCGCGATCGCCAGTTTCGCTTTCGACCTGCCCGAGCCGATCGTCGAGGCCAATATCGCGCGCCTCCTCGCGCGCCTGACAAATTACCAAGCCCCGATCGACACCTCCGCGGGTCGCGCGCATCTCTGGACGACGGCGCGCGCGCTTCTTCCTCGTGCCCGATCCTGCGCGCATAACTCGGCCCTGATGGAACTCGGCGCCCTCGTCTGTCGGCCGCGGCAGCCGCGTTGCGGCGAATGTCCGGTACGCCCCTTCTGCCGCGCGCAAGATCCCGCGCTGCTCCCGCTGAAAAGTAAGAAACCGGCTACCGTTCGCCTGAGGGAGTCGCACGCCTTTACCCGCGGAGAAAAGGGAGTGCTGCTCGAGCAATCGCGCGCACGCTGGCGCGGGATGTGGATTCTCCCGCGTCTCTCTCGCGTCCCGCAGAGAGCGCCTCTGCTCCAACTCGATTTTCCCTTCACCCATCATCGCGTCACGCTGGCGGTCTTCAAAAAACCAGAGCCGGTCGCGCCTAACGAAAACCAAAAGTGGTTCTCGCTCCGGGCGCTTGATCGCCTGCCGGTGCCGACGCCTCATCGGCGCGCGCTCGCGCAGTTGCTTTCGCGAAATTAGCCATGCTCCAGGGTCAGAAAATTGTCGTCGTCATGCCCGCCTACAACGCGGCCCGCACCCTGCGCCAGACCTACGACGAAGTCATGGCCCACGGGATCGTCGACCGCGTCATCCTGGTCGACGACGCGAGCAAGGATGAGACCGTCGCGATGGCGCGGACGTTGCCGCAGGTCCAGGTGGAGGTGCACCCAAATAATCGCGGTTACGGCGCGAACCAGAAAACCTGCTACCGCCTCGCCCTCGCCGCCGGGGCCGATATTGTGATCATGATCCACCCCGATTATCAGTACAC
This sequence comes from uncultured Verrucomicrobiae bacterium, assembly GCA_963772915.1. Lineage (GTDB taxonomy): Bacteria > Verrucomicrobiota > Verrucomicrobiia > Chthoniobacterales > UBA10450 > Palsa-1392. The sequence continues at coordinate 773,815 of CAVYZI010000007.1, read as the reverse complement.
GCCGGCCCTCATCCCGGCGATGGCGTCGCTCGTCGCGAGCGGCCTTTATCCCTGTGTGCTCGGCTCGCGCATTCTCGGAGGCGGCGCCCTCCGCGGCGGTATGCCATGGTGGAAATATGTCTCGAACCGGTTTCTCACTTTGATCGAAAATCTGATCCTCGGGGCCAAGCTTTCGGAGTATCACACCGGCTACCGGGCCTTCGCACGCTCGCTGCTCGAGCAGCTCCCGTTGGAGGAGAACTCAGACAACTTTCTCTTCGATAACCAGGTCCTGGCCCAGGTCATCGGGCTCGGTTATCCCATCGGCGAAATTACCTGCCCGACGAAATACTTTCCCGAAGCGTCTTCCATCGGCTTCGGGGCGAGCGTGCGTTACGGATTCGGCTGCATCGCGACCGCGCTGCGGGCACGTTGGAGCCGGGTCCGCTCTTCCGCTGGCCAATGAAGCGCACGAGCAGGAAGTCTTCGCGGAAGAAGCGACCGTCTGTTTCCAAACGCGCGGCCCGCTGGTGGCCGACTCTCGCCATCTGCCTCGGCCTTGTTCTCATCACCTGGATCATCTTTGGCCGGACGATCGGCTTCGACTTCGTCAACTACGACGACAGTTTCTACGTCTACCAAAATCCCTCGATCAATAACGGCCTCACCTGGGAGGGATTGAAGCGGGCCTTCACCCATCCATTGGTCGGGAACTGGCACCCGCTGACTTCGATCTCGCTCATGCTCGATGCGCAGATCTTTGGTCTTCATCCCGGCGGTTACCACTTCGTCAATGTGCTCCTGCACACGGTGGGGGTTCTCCTTCTTTTCTTTGCCCTCCGGCAGATGACGGGGGCGACCTGGCGGAGTGCTTTTGTCGCGGCGCTCTTCGCCATTCATCCGTTGCGGGCGGAGTCGGTCGTCTGGATTTCCGAACGCAAGGATGTGCTCAGCGGAGTCTTCTTTTTTCTCGCTCTACTGGCCTACGTTCGCTATGCGCGGAAGCCGCCGGCGCCGGGCGCTTACCTCGTCCTGATGGTCTGCTTTGCCCTCGGTCTGATGGCGAAGGCGATGTTGGTCACGTTGCCGTTTCTGCTTTTGCTTTTGGACTACTGGCCGCTGCGACGTTTCGCGATGGTTTCTGAAACGACGACGGATGAGGGGGCCTTTCCGCCCGCCTCGGTGAAATGGTTGATTCTGGAAAAGCTCCCGCTCCTCGCCCTGGTCGTGGCGGATTCAATCGCCACCATCCTCTCCCAGGAACGGGCGCTGGTGCCGGCCAGCAACTGGCCGCTGAGCTGGCGGCTCGAGAACGCCGTGGTCACGATCTGGATTTATCTGCGCGAGATGATTTGGCCGGTTCATCTCGCCGTTTTCTATCCTCATCCGAAGGGAACCACTCCGCTCTGGGTCGTTTTGCTCGCTCTCGTCGGCTTCCTCGCGGTCTCCGCCGGCGTTTTTCTCTGGCGCAGAAAGTATCCCTACCTTTTCACCGGTTGGTTTTGGTACGTCGGGATGCTGGTTCCCGTCATCGGCCTGATTCAGGTGGGATTGCAGGCCCACGCCGACCGCTACACCTACTTGCCCCAGATCGGCATCTACCTGCTCGTAGCCTGGGGCGCGGCGGACTTCTCAGCGGCCCGGCGATCGCGTCGACTCATCCTTGGCGGCCTCGCCGTCGCTCTCCTTGCAACGCTCATGGCCGTCGCCTGGCGGCAAACCGGTTATTGGTCCAATCCCGTGCGATTCTGGGCGCATACCCTCGCCGTGACGAAGAACAACGACGTCGCGCAGCGCGGGATCGGCACCGCCCTCCTCAAGATCGGGCGCATCGAGGAGGCGATCGCGCATGACCGCGCCGCGCTCCGGATTAATCCGCATGACGCCAATGGCCTGACCAATCTGGCCAACGCACTTTTCCAAAACAGGGAATGGCCGGAAGCGATCGAGCACTTTCGGGAAGTGGTGCAGCTTCGGCCTAACGACAGCGAAGTGCGTCGTAATCTCGGGAAGGCGTTGATCAAAAATGGCGCGACGGAAGAAGGCGCCGCGGAATTTCGGGCCGCCCTCCGGATTCGGCCTAACGACTCCGATGCCGCCTACAGCCTGGGCAACGCGCTCCTCGAGGAGGGCAGGCTGGATGAGGCGATCTCGTATTTTCGCAAGGCCATCGCGTCGGATCCGAAAAACCTCGAGGCGCATTACAACCTCGGGATCGCGCTCAGCCGGCAAGGTGAGTTCGAGCGGGCGATCGACGAGTTCGAATCAACCATCCGACTGCGGCCGCAGCATGCCGCGGCGCACAACAATCTCGCCCTCGCTCTTTTGAAAAAAGGTGAGGTCAAGCGCGCGATCGAGGAGGAGCGGAAAGCAGTGGCGATCGAGCCGAACAATGCGGAACTGCGCAACAACCTGGCCGTCGGTCTGCTCCGCGACGGTCAGTTAGCCGCCGCCGTGGCCGCGTGGCAGGAAACCGTCCGCCTCCACCCCGAAAGGACCAGCGTGGCCGTCACCCTGGCCTGGATTCTTTCGACCGCGCCCGAGCCGTCGATTCGCGATGGCGCTCGCGCACTCGATCTCGCGCAGCGCGCCGCTCAAGTTTCCGGCGGTCGCAACTTGATGATCATCCGCGTCCTCGCCGCTGCCTATGCGGAAAACGGCCGCTACCCGGAAGCGATCCGTGCGGCGCAGGAAGCCGAGCAGCGCGCGGAAGCCAGCGGACAATCTGCCATCGCCAGCCTCCTGCAGGGCGATCTCGATCTTTATCGGCTGGGCGTTCCGTTGCGCGATCCCACTCATGGTGGGGGAACGTCGTCTCCCTGATCAGCCGCACGTTTCCATTTGTTATTCTCGCGCTATTTTTCGAAGCTCAAACCCGATGAGAAGCATGACCGGATATGGCCGCGGCGAAAGCGAGCGCGGCGGCGCGAAAATCAGCGTCGAAATTAATTCGGTCAATCGTCGCCAGAGCGACATCGTGATTAATCTCCCGCGCGATCTCAGTGTGCTCGAGCCGCGCGTCCGGCAGGTGGTGGCCGACCGGGTTGCTCGCGGCCGCACCAACGTGGTGGTCGCGTTCCAGCCCGACGCGAGCGCCCCGCGCAAGCTGGGGCTCGATCGCGCGCTCGCCCGTTCCTACCACGAGGACATGCGCGCCTTGCAGGCGGAACTGAGCGTGCCCGGGGAAATCAACATCGGGATGATCCTGCAGGCCCCGGGAGTGATGCGCTTTTCCGAGAACGGAGTCGAGCCCGACGAAGTCTGGCCGGCGCTCGAGGAAGCGCTCAGGAGCGCGCTCGGCGAGTTGATCAAGATGCGGGAGCGGGAGGGAAAACACCTCGCCAAGGATCTCATTCAGCGTCTCAAGGTCGTCCGCCAGTCGCTCAAGGAAGTGAGAAGAATGTATCCCGCTGTGACCGAGAAATATCGGGGAACGCTCCTCGAGCGGATCAAGAAAGCCGGCTTCGACCTCGAGCCTAACGACGAGCGGCTCCTCAAGGAAGTCGCCTTTTTCGCCGATCGCTCCGACGTTTCGGAAGAACTGACCCGGCTCGAAAGTCATCTCACGCAGTTCGCCCATCACCTGCGCAAGGACGAACCGGTCGGCCGCACCCTCGAGTTTATTACCCAGGAAATCTCGCGCGAGCTGAATACGTTAGGCGCGAAAGCGGGCGACGCCGAAATCTCTCGTCACGTCGTCGCCTGCAAGGCGGAGGTGGAGAAAATCCGCGAGCAAATCCAAAATCTTGAATAAGGAATTTAGTCGCTACGGAATTCTCTTCGTTGTCTCCGCTCCTTCCGGGGCGGGCAAGACGACTCTCTGCGATGCCCTCCGGCAGACGCCCGATTTTGTTTATTCCGTCTCCTGCACGACCCGCCCGCCGCGCGCCGGCGAGATCGACGGCGAGGATTATCATTTTATTTCCGAGCCCGACTTCCTCGCCCGCGTCGCAGCCGGCGAATTCCTCGAGCACGCCAACGTGCACGGAAAATTCTACGGCACACTGCGCGATCCGATTGTAAACAATTTGCGCAACGGGGTGGATGTTCTGATCGACATCGACACCCAGGGCGCGGCGGCGATCCGCAACTTCGACAATGCTTTTGTCCGCCAATCGCTGGCCGACGTTTTTATCATGCCACCCGATCTCGAGGAGCTGCGCCGCCGCCTCACGAAACGCGGCACGGAAACGCCGGCACAAATCGAAGTGCGCCTGCAGACGGCCGCGCGCGAGATGGAACTCTGGCGCGATTATCGTTACACCATCATCAGTCGCTCGATGGAGGAGGATTTGCTCAAGTTTCGCCAGATCATGGGAGCAGAGCGCTATCTGAGCAGTCGCCTGATCATGGCCGAAAACGCCTAACGATGAAGAAAAAACAACGCTCGATCGTCCTCGGAGTCACCGGCTCGATCGCCGCCTACAAAGCGGCCGAGCTGGCCAGTCTGCTCGTCAAACAGGGACATGACGTCCACGTCGTGATGACGAAGGATGCGACCGAATTCATCACTCCGCTCACTTTGCAAACGCTCTCGAAGAATCCGGTCACGACCAGTTTCTACGACGAAAAACAAAGCTGGCATCCCGGTCACATCGCGCTCGCCGATCGCGCCGATCTTTTTTTGGTCGCCCCCGCCACGGCCCACTTCATCGCCGAACTGGCGCATGGTCTCGCCGGTCATCCTCTGGCCGCGATCGCCCTCGCGACCCGCGCGCCGACTTTGCTCGCCCCGGCCATGAACGGAAAAATGTGGGATCATCCGGCGACGAAGGAAAACGTGGCGACGTTAGGCGCGCGCGGGGTCGAGTTCATCGGGCCGGAAGCCGGCATGCTGGCCTGTGGCTACGAAGGTCTCGGCCGCTTGTGGAAGGTCGACGAGATCGCTTTCCGGGCCGAGTTCCTCCTTGCCCGCCAGGAAAATCTGATCGCGTGAAGTTCGTTGTCACCGCCGGACCGACGCGCGAGCCGCTCGATCCCGTGCGCTATCTGAGCAACCGCTCCTCGGGGAAAATGGGCTACGCGATTGCCGCCGCGGCGCTGGAGGAAAAGCACGAAGTGACATTGATCTCCGGGCCGGTCGCGATCGCGCCGCCTCCCGGCGCGAAAATCGTGCGCGTGACGACGGGCGACGAGATGTTCACGGCAGCTTCCGCGGCGCTCGAGGATTGCGACGTCTTCGTCATGTGCGCGGCGGTCTGCGATTACAAGCCAGCGCACTACGCACCCCAGAAAATGAAGAAGCAGCGCGAGCCCTTTTCCCTCGCGCTCGTTCCGACGCGCGACATTCTCGCCAGCCTAACGAGTCGGAAACCTGATTGTTTCGTGGTCGGCTTCGCCGCCGAAACGCGGGAGCTGGAGGCGAACGCTCGACGCAAGCTGGAGGAGAAAAATTGCGATCTGCTGGTGGCGAACGATGTCAGCCAGGCCGACCTCGGCATGGATGCGGATGAGAACGAGGTCCTGATTTTTTCCAAATCGGAAGCACCAAAAAAAATTCCGCGCGAAAAAAAAACGGAACTCGCGCGCAACTTGCTAAAAATAATTTTGAATGCGCGCGAAAAATGTTTGACAAAAAAATCATGACGATTAGTGACACGATGAAAGTGAAGTTATTCACAAACTGTTCACAGACCGCTTCTGCGGATTGAAAGGGGGGATTCCCTATGCCAGCAAAGAAAAAAGCGGCCGCCAAGAAAAAGGCTCCTGCCAAGAAAAAGATGGCGACCAAGAAAAAGGCAACCAGCAAGAAAAAACACTAACGCTGGATCTCCACAGAAGGGCGGTGCGATAGCCGTTCTTCCTCACGTTAACTTCAACCCGGGAGGAGAATTCATTTTCTCCTCCCGGTTTTTTTTGCGCAAAAAATTGCGCGGCAGCGGCGCAGAATCGGTTAGGTTCGGCCCGTGTCTCACCATCTCGAAGTTGCGCAAGAAGCGGCCCACGCCGCCGGCGAGTTGCTCCGCGCGCATTTCGAAAAGCCGCTGACGGTCAACGCCACGACTGCGCACGACATCAAACTCGAGGTCGATGTGCTGGCGCAGGATTTGATCACGAAAATTCTGCTCGATCATTTTCCGGAGCACGCGCTCTACGGCGAAGAAGGGATCGTGGGCGATCAGGCGAGCGAGTATCAGTGGGTCGTCGATCCGCTCGACGGGACAGTGAATTTTTTCTACGGCATCCCGCATTTTTGCGTCTCGATCGCGCTCCGTTTTCGCGGCGAGGTGATCGTCGGCGTGGTCTACGATCCGATCCGCGATGAATTGTGGAGTAGCGAAAAAGGGATGAGGCCCACGTTAAATGGAAGGGAAGTTCAGGTCAGTCGCCGCGCGACCCTGGCGGAGGCGGTGGTTTCGATCGGATTCGCGAAAACGAGCGCAACGATCGACGCCGGCTTGCCGCTTCTGCAGGAGATGGTGCACCGGGTGCGCAAATGTCGAATGTTAGGCAGCGCCGCCCTCGACCTGGCTTACGTCGCCTGCGGTCGGCTCGACGCTTACATCGAACAGGGCATCAGCCTCTGGGACATCGCCGCCGGCTGGTTGCTGGTGGAGACGGCGGGCGGCCGGGTGGAGATGAAACCGCGGAGCGATCAACCGGATAAATTCAGCATTGTTGCTTCCAGTGGTCTGCTCGATTTGAAATAGCCTAACGAGATGTTTCGCTCCGGGATTGGTTACGATGCACACCGCTTTGGCGAGGGCCGCCGGCTCGTCCTCGGCGGAGTCGAGATTCCGTATCCGCGCGGGCTGGAGGGGCATTCGGACGCCGATGTCCTGACGCACGCGATCGCCGATGCACTGTTAGGCGCAATCGGCGAACGCGACATCGGACATCATTTCCCGAACAGCGACGAATCAATCCGCGGGATTAGCAGCCTCGAAATTCTGCGCCGGGTGGGCGAAATCCTGGCGGCAAAAAAATATCGAGTGGCCAACCTCGACGCGACACTCATCGCGGAGGCGCCAAAAATCGGTCCACACCTTGAGGCAATGCGGAGCAAAATTGCGGAGGCGCTCGGGATCGAGACAACACAGGTCGGGATCAAGGCAACGACCAATGAAGGAATGGGCGCGCTCGGTCGCGGCGAAGGCATGGCGGCGATGGCGGTGGCGAGTGTGGAGGAGAAGGAATGAGGTTCTCGCCTGACAAATCGCGCTGTCATCCTGAGCCGGCGCAGCGCGGCGAAGGACCTCACAAACGACGTCCAGCGTTTTTCATCAAACAACACCGCGGGCCGCTTGAGAGGTCCCTCTCCCGCGCCTGCGGGATCGGGATGACAACCTAAGCGTTATGCCGCTTCGTCTTTTCAATACCTACTCGCGCGAGATCGAGGAATTCCATCCGCTCGATCCGGACGGTCGTGCAGTCAAAATGTACACCTGCGGGCCGACTGTTTACAGCCACGCCCACATCGGAAATTTCCGCGCCTACATTTTTGAGGACCTGCTCCAGCGTCATCTCGAAGGACGCGGTTTCACGGTCGATCGGGTCATGAACCTGACCGACGTGGACGACAAAACAATCCGTGGCAGCCGGGCGGAAAATCTTCCGTTAGGCGAGTTCACCGCGCCGTTTAAGAAGGCCTTCTTCGAGGATCTCGCGACGCTCCAGATCAAACCAGCCAACACTTTTCCGGCGGCGACCGAGGAGCGTTACATCGCGGCGATGATCGCGATGATCCAAGAACTGATGACGCGCGACCTGGCCTATCAGGCGGAGGACAAATCGGTTTATTACCGCATCCATCGTTTCCCGAAATACGGCCATCTGGCGCATTTCGATTTGTCGGAATTGCGCTCGACCGGGAGGGTGAAAACGGACGAATACGACAAGGAACACGTGGGCGATTTCGCGCTCTGGAAAGCGTGGGACGAAGAGGACGGCGACGTCTGGTGGGAAAGTCCGTGGGGACGCGGGCGGCCCGGCTGGCACATCGAGTGCAGTGCGATGGCCACGGCATTGTTAGGCGAAGCAGATCGACATTCATTGCGGCGGGGTCGACAACATTTTTCCCCATCACGAAGCGGAGATTGCGCAATCGGAAGGCTGCAGCGGGAAGACCTTCGTCCGCTACTGGCTGCATTGCGCCCATCTCCTGGTCGACGGGCAGAAGATGTCGAAGTCGTTAGGCAATTTCTACACCCTGCGCGATGTCCTGGCGAAGGGTTATACAGGCCGCGAGGTTCGTTATGCACTTATCCGGGTGCATTATCGGGCTCCGCTCAATTTCACCTGGGAAGGAATGGAGGAAGCGCGCCAGGCGCTGACTCGGATCGACGAATGGTTGCGCCGCCTGCGGGAGGCGGATGGAAGCGAGAGTCCGGCGGAAGAGATCAACGACGACAAATTTGCCGAGGCGCTCGACGACGATCTCAACATTTCGGCCGCGCTGGGCCATCTCTTCGAACAGATTCGGGAGAGCAACCGTGAGCTGGATGCGGGCGTCGCGCCCGGCCGGGCGCGGGCCTGGCTAAACTGGTGGAAACGGATCAATCCAATTCTCGCTTTCGAGGCAGAAGAGGAAAAGCCACCGGAGGAAATCACGCAACTGGCCGAGGAGCGGGTGCAGGCGCGGCTTGCCAAGAACTGGCAAAAAAGTGATGAATTGCGCGACGCCATCCAGGCTCGCGGCTGGGCGGTGCGGGATACAAAGGACGGACAGGTCCTGACCCGCCGGGCCGGGGCTTGAAAGGCGGAATCTAATTTAGATGATCGCGAAATATCGAGCTGCCCCTCATCCTAACCTTCTCCCCCGGGGGGCGAAGGGACTGTCACATCACTTTTTGGGAATTACATTCGCTACTTCTGCGGATGCGAGCGGTGAGCTTCGCCGGCGCGAATCAACGGTTCTTTGCAGAAGAATCGCAAGGACGAGGCGCTTGGAATTATTCAATTCGCTCGCGACGGCAAGAGAATGCGGCCCCCTCTCCCGTGGGGAGAGGGTTGGGGTGAGGGAGTCCGCGTCGCCCGCTCAAACCCCTAACGCCTAACGAAATGTTCGCCGCCGCCGAATTTTTCGAACTCGAACACACCGCGCATTCGAAGCTGTTTGAGGCCGACAAATACGTCTGGGACGCGCTCAAGCAGATCCCGAGCTATCTCCAGTTCCGGCTCAAGCCGGCGGTCCTTGGCGAGCTGATCGGGAAACCCTACATCAGCGATTCTGTTTTCATCGGCAGCGGCACGATCGTCGAGCAGGGAGCGATGCTAAAAGGGCCGGCCTGGATCGGGGAGAACTGCCACATCCGCGCCGGCTGTTACGTGCGCGAGAACGTCATCGTGGGCAACGGGGTGGTGATGGGCAACTCGTGCGAATTCAAAAACTCGATCATTTTCGACGAGGCGCAGATTCCGCATTTCAGCTACGTCGGGGACTCGATTCTCGGCTACAAAGCGCACCTCGGAGCGGGTGTCATCCTTTCCAACGTGAAGTTGGATCACGCCGAGGTCAGCGTGCTCGCGACCGATGGAATGATCGCGACCGGCCTGCGCAAATTCGGTGCGATCATCGGCGACCGGACCGAGATCGGATGCAACGCGATTCTGAATCCCGGCTCGGTGATTGGTCGCGACTGCATCATCTATCCCGGGACAAATTTCCGCGGGGTCTTGCCGGCCAGGAGCATCGTCAAGCTGCGCCAGACGACCCAGGTGATGAGCCGTCGTTAGGGAAGATTGGAGCGCTGGCGGATGGGCAGGGATTCGAACCCTGGTTGCCTTGCGGCAAACACGCTTTCCAGGCGTGCGCATTAGACCACTCTGCCACCCATCCCCAATCGTTCTCGTTCTCGTCCTCCTCCTCATCCTCGGATGGGCGATCGAGGACGAGGACGAGGGACGGGGACGAGTTCCTACAGCTGCAGGCGGCGAAACAGTTCGTCGAGCGGGAGCTGAATGCCAATGTAAAATTCGCCGAAGTCGGCGTAGGCCGCGCTCACTTCGTCGAAGCGCATTTGGTAAACAATGGCTTTGATCTGAAAAGTGTCGTGCGCGAAAAGGGTCACGCCCCACTCGGCATCGTCGAGGCCGCTCGAGCCGGTGATGAGCTGTTTCACTTTCCCGGCATACTGGCGGCCGACGCGAGCGTGGCCGCCCATCAGGACGCGGCGTTCCTCAAAGGGGAGCGAATACCAGTTGTGTTGTTCACCGCGGCGTTTCGTCATGTTGTAAAAGCAGACGACCGGCCAGTCGGGCAGCGTTGGGTAGACCCGCTCGTGCCGGTATTTTTTCATCCGCTCGCGAAATTCCTGCATCGCCTTCTCGAACTCCGGCGTCTCGCGTTTCAGCTTCTGCTCGGTCTCGAGCGTCGCGGCGTATTGCTCGTCGCTCGTGGTGTATTCGCTCTCTTCCGTCAGGGAGAGGTAGCTGTAGACCGGGACGAGGACATCCGCGCCTAACGACAGGGTAAGTTGCTTCTCGATCCGGTTGGCGGTTTGCAGATCAGGCGTGACGAGCATGAAACCGAGATCGGCTTTCGGTGTCACCTGGCTGAGGGTGAGGAGCTGGGTCGATTCCAGGGCGCGGGTTTCCTGGACCAAAGTGGAGAGGGCGATCTTGGCGGCGAGTTGCTCGGCGGTATCGAGCAGTTGCCACTGGCCGTATTCGATCCGGTAAAACAGGTGCAGGCAATGCCAGCCATCCTGTGGGATGAGCGGCGCGGGCGTTGGGTCCATGATGGAGTTTGTTCGCGCGGAAGGTAAGGGTCAAGCCGGGGAAAGAGAGAAACCCTCGTTAGGCTTCGACTTTCGTCGCGCTTGGCAAATGGGCGAGGCAGTATTCCTCGCCGTCGCGCGAGACGCGGAACTCGAGATTCGGATTGGTCAGCTCGGTCGCGCCGCAGGTTGCGCAGTGGTGCAACGCTTCCTCTTCCGGTCGGGCGTTCTCTTCGAAACGCCGGCGCCGGGTCACGGTTTCGTGGCGGTTGCGCGCGGCCCGCACGATTTCCGGGCCGAAGAAGATGATGTAGTTCGCGAGCGCGGCGATGACCGCCATGCGGTAGGAATTTGGGCTGGTGACGAAGCCGAAGAGCAGGAGCGCGGCCGAGATCCAGGCGAGCCATTTCACCTTCACCGGAAGGATGAAAAAGATGTAGATCACTTCTTCGGGATAAAAGCGGGCGAAGGCGAAGAAAAGCGACGCGTTGAGCAACGTATTGGAAAAATTGCTGCCGAAGAAGAAGGCCGCGATCGTCGTCCCGATCATCCCGATGAGGTAGAAGAGATTGAGGCGGAAGGCACCCCAGGCCCGCTCCAACCCTTCACCGATGAACCAGAGAAAGAGCAGGACAAAGACGATCCAGATCGGGCTGTTGGTGGTCGGGATAAAAATGTAAGTGACGAGCCGCCAGACCTGGCCATGCAGGATCGCGCTCCGATCCAGATCGAGCATTCGCACGAATTGCGGGTTCAAACGCGCGAGGATAAAGACGAGCGCGTTGAAGCCGGCGACGATCCGGATCAAGCCGGGAATGGCGAAGCGGCCGAAGCGTCGTTCGAGTGAATCGAGCAAACTCATGGCGTCGTCATCCTAGAGTCGGGCTAGCGGCAGTTCAACAAATGTGGCCGCGCGTCGCGGTCCGATTGACACCCGGGGCGCAACCTTTAGGCTGGGCGCGATGAGCGACAGCGCGGAAAAACGCACCCCGCTTTACGACCAACACGTGAAACTGGGCGCGAAGATCATTCCCTTCGGCGGTTGGCTCATGCCGGTGCAGTACAGCAGCATCCGGGAAGAACATCAGGCAGTCCGAACCGACGTCGGCGTCTTCGATATTTCGCACATGGGCGAGCTGGTCGCGTCCGGTCCGCGGGCCGGGGAGTGGCTCGACACGATGCTGACGAACAACGTCGCCAAGCTCGAGGTCGGCACCGGGCAATACACGTTTTTGCTCAATGATGAGGCGGGCATCATCGACGACCTGATCCTTTACCGGATCGAAGGCGAGAAGTTCTTGCTCGTCGTGAATGCGTCGCGGATCGAGGAGGATTTTGGGTGGTTGCAGGCGCATCTCGCGATGGATGTGCAGCTCGAAAATCAAAGTGATCAGTACGCCGGTCTGGCGATCCAGGGACCGAAGATCGGCGAGCTTTTTAAGGCGCTCTTCGGAACCGAGAAAGAAATGCCGGCGCGGAATCAGATCGCGACCTTCGATCTCGACGGCACAAGACTCCTCGTCGCGCGGACCGGCTACACCGGCGAGGACGGGATCGAGGTATTCTGCGCGGCGGCGGATGCGCCGCGGGTCTGGAACGAAATTCTCGCCCAGGGTGAATCGTTAGGCATTCGACCCTGCGGCCTCGGGGCGCGCGACACCTTGCGCCTCGAGATGTGTTATCCGCTCAACGGCTCCGACCTTTCTCCCGCGCACAATCCGCTCGAAGCCGGGCTCGGCTTTTTCGTCGACCTGACGAAACCGAATTTCACTGGCCGGGAGAAGCTCCTCCGGGAAAAGGAAGAAGGCCTGTCGCGCCGCCTCGTCGCCTTCAAGATGAAAGGGAAAAGCCCGCCGCCGCGGCCGCATTACCGCGTCTTCCGTGACGGGCAGGAAGCGGGCGAACTGACCAGCGGCACGCTTTCACCGAGCTTGAATTACGGGGTCGGAATGGCGTACCTGACGACGCCGGTCCCGAAGCCCGGAGAAGAAATTGAGATTGAAATCCGGGGCCAGAAATTTCCGGCAGTGATCGAAAAGAAACCGCTCTACAAAAAATCATGAACGTTCCAGAAGACCTTCTCTACACCGAAAGCCACGAATGGGTGCGCCGCGATGGCGACAAGATCCGCGTCGGCATTACCGATCATGCCCAGGCCGAGCTGACCGACGTGGTTTACGTCGAGCTGCCGAAAGTGGGCGCGAGCTACGAGCCGGGTGGAACGATCGCGGTCGTGGAATCGGTCAAGGCCGCGAGTGACATCTATGCGCCGGTCAAAGGGACGGTGGTGGAAGTGAACAAGGCGCTCGAATCAAATCCGGCTTTGGTCAACAGCGATCCCTACGGCGAAGGCTGGATCTACGTCCTGCAACTCGAAAACGCCGATCAGCTCAAAGACCTGAAGGACGCGGCGGCCTACAAGACTGCGATCGGTTAGGCCGAGTCAGATCCGCGGCCGAGCTCTGGCAACGCGCCGCTAATAATTGGCAACCGATCGGCAGCGGACTATCTGCCGGTCGCCTAGGATGGAGGAATGCAATTCCTTCCGCCTGTCTGCTCATCGGTGTCATTGCGCTGGGGCTCGCGATCAGGCCGACGGCGCGGGCCGACGAACAATTTTTCGGATTTGCTCGCGGCGCCGAAACGCTGCCCAAAGGGCACGCCGAGATCTATCAATTCGTCACCCTGCGGACGGGAAAAGACGCCGGGACTTATTACGGTTCGGATTACGAGACCGAGGTCGAATACGGATTTACCGACCGGTTTCAGGCCAGCATCTCCCTCGTCAATCACTACTTCTACAACCAGGATGTGCCGGAGCTGCCGAACAGAAATAACTATCGCTTCGGCGGGGTCGAGGCGTCTGGAAAGTATCGGATCCTGAGCCCGTTCAAGGACCCGATCGGCCTGGCCCTCCGCGTCGAGGGCGGGTATTTGCTGAACGATGAAGTGGACGGTTTGAAGCAGCACGAGCGCTACCTCAAACCGGAGATCGATTTTCAGAAGGACTTTCTCGACGACACCTTGATCACTGTTTTCAGTGTCGGCGCGGAATGGGCCTGGGGAAAGCAACCGGCGGAGCAATACCCGAGGGAGTTCTCCTTCGAATCGGCCGGCGGCGTGACTTATCGCTTCGCCCCGAATTGGTATGCCGGAGTTGAGGCGCATTTCCGCGCGGAATATCCGCTCTTCGATCTGGACTTTTTCGAGCATCGGGTGGTCTATGCCGGCCCTTCCCTCCATTATTCTCAGCCGCGCTGGTGGGCGACTTTGACCTGGAATTACCAGGTCTACGGCAAGGGGATCGACGAGCCGAATACGGGCCAGACTTTCGCCGAGGAGTCGCGCAACCAATGGCGGCTCAAGGTCGGTTTCAATTTCTAACCGGGAATGAAACCGCAGTTCATTTTTGTCGCCGCGCCGCTCTCGGCCGGCGCTTGTCAGCACGGGGTTCGCGGTCACCTATCTCAACCTTGAGCAGGCGCAGCAGGCGATTTTTCCCGGGAAAACATTGACCGCTTTCCCGCTCCACCTGAGCGATGCGCAACGCAAACAGATCGAGCGCGAGAGCCGTGTTCGCCTGACGAAGACGCCGCCGAAAGTCTGGCGGACGAGCAGCGGCGACTGGTTCATCGTCGACGAAGTCATCGGCAAACACGAGTTCATCACCTACGCCATTGGCCTAACGAGCGCGGGCGCGGTGCGCGGGCTTGAGATCATGGATTACCGCGAAAGCTACGGCGGCCAGGTGCGCGATCCGAAATGGCGGGCGCAGTTTGTCGGGAAGACGAAAAGCGCGCCGCTCATCCTCGACCGCGATATCAAGAATATTAGCGGTGCGACCCTTTCTTCGCGTCATCTGAGTGACGGGGTGCGGCGGGTTCTGGCTTTGCACGATGTCGCCCTGCGTTGAAACCCGCCGGGCCCGCCCGTTGCTTGGCACCTTTGTGGAAATCGCCGCCCGCGCGCCGGACGAAACAGTCTTGCGTCGGGCGATCGCGGTCGGATTTATCGCCATCGCCGAGGTGCAGCGATTGATGAATCGTCACCATCCGGCGAGCGAGGTCAGCCGCCTCAATCGCGCGGCGGTGCGAGGCAAGATGACGGTCCATCGCTGGACCCTGGCGGTGTTGGACGCGGCGCAGAAATTTGCTCGAGGAGAGCGATGGAGCATTCGATATCACGATCGGGTCGAACGGGAAGCTGGCGCGATGTCGTGCTCGACGAAAACGGCCGCGTTCATTTTCGTCGCGCGCTCGAAATTGATCTTGGCGGGATCGCGAAGGGATTCGCGGTCGACCGCGCGGTCGAGGCTCTGAAAAAGGCCGGGGCGATTTCTGGAATGGTGAACGCCGGCGGCGATCTGCGGGTTTTCGGGAACGAAGCGCAAGCGGTGCAGATTCGCCACCCGCTCCAGCCGGGTCGTGCGGCCGGGACTGTTTTTCTGCGCGATCGCGCGCTGGCGACTTCCGGGCGCTATTTTGCGCCAGCCCTCTTCGATGGCCGGACCCGTCAGCCTTTGCCCGACGAAATCAGTGCCACGGTGGCGGCGCGCCGATTGCCTGACGGCCGATGCCCTGACGAAAATCGCCCTCGCTTTGCGCGGCGACGCGAAGGAGTTGCTCTGCCGACATCAGGCCGATGGTTTTCTGCTGGAACGAAATCTTCCGGCCCGCTGGCTCGACCGGGAATGAAGCGCCGCGATTCCATCCGCCTGAGCCGGCGCCACGAATGGTTGGCCTACGCGCTCGTCGCGGCGGTCTTTGTCACCGGCGCAGCCTGGGCCTGGTTGCACTACCTGGTCCCCTCGCCTAACGAATTCGGCGGCGCGAGTCCGGCCGAGAGCTGGATTTTGAAAGCGCATGGCGCGACCGCGATGGCGGTCCTTCTCCTCCTCGGGACGCTCCTCCCGATGCACGTGAAATTTGCCTGGCGCGCGGGGCGCAACCTGCGCACCGGCCTTTCGCTTCTGGGCCTGTTTGGTTTCCTTGTTCTGACCGGTTACGGCCTTTACTACGCCGGGGGCGAACGGCTGCGCGCCTGGACGAGCGCCGCGCATCTTTGGGTTGGTTTGGCGTTGCCGCCGATCATGCTCCTCCACGTTTGGCGGGGGAAAAAGACGCGGCCTGGCCGTCCGATCTCCATCTGACCGGTGATTTGGGGAAGGCTTGCAACGCCCGGGAGCCCTTGCCAAGCTGGCAGGAGGTGGTCCCAATGGATTCTTCAGCCGATCAACTGGCAGAGATCGACCTTCTCCGACGCATCGGCGAGGGGGACCGGGAGAGTTTTGCCCAGTTTTACGATCGCTTCTCGCGCGTCCTCTATTCCATTGCCTACCGGCTCCTGCGGAACGAGCAGGCGGCCGAAGACGTCCTCCAGGAGGTTTTCGTCCAAATCTGGGCCAAGGCGCCAACCTACGACCCGGCCCGGGGCAAGCCGTTGACCTGGGCCGTCACTCTCACCCGGCATCGGGCGATCGATCTCATCCGTTCCACCCAGCGCCGGGGCAAGTTGCACGAGAATATGAAACGCGAGGCCCAGTCGGACGAGAAATTCGACGACCAGGATTCCTTTCTCGCGGTTGCGGCGGGCGAGCAGAACGCCTTTGTCCGCCAGGCGCTGCAGAAGCTCTCCGACGATCAACGCGAGGCGATCGAGCTGGCCTTTTTCGCTTCCCTCACCCAGACGGAAATCGCCGAGCGGCTCAATCAGCCTCTCGGGACGGTGAAGGCACGGATCCGTCGCGGGCTGATCAAACTGCGGGGGTTGATCGAGCCGCGGATCTAGGAGCGTCCGCTGCTTTTGGAGGGACGGGCGCAGCCCCGTCCGAGTTTCATGAAACACGGACGCCACTGCGGGCGTCCCTCCAACGCGACCTCGACACTGACGAAGGACGCTCTGGACGAACGCCTAGGCCGCGAGCGGCATGTCGACTTCTTGCTCGCGCGCCACGAACCAGAGCGTCTTGCCTTCGTCGTCGAGGATGGGCGTGATCGCAATATCGACCATGTAGGGGGAGCCGTTCTTGCGATAATTCACCACCTTCTCGTGACACGGCTGGTGTTCCTGCATCGCGTGCCGCATCCGGGCGACCGCGGCCGGGTCGGTTTTTTCCCCCTGAAGGATGGGGCCGAGTTTCTTGCCCCGCAGCTCGTCGAGCGAATAGCCGCACATCGCGACGAAGGCCGGGTTGACCCACTGCACGAGCCGATCCGGCCCGGTCATGACGAATCCCTCGGCAGCGCTCTGCTGCTACTGGTCCTCGATGGCGCTGAAGGATTTTCGACTTCAGTTCCGGGGAAGGCTGAGGGCCCGGCAGACGGGACACCGGAGAGGAGGAGGGCGGTCCCGACCTCGTTCAGTTCGCGCACGAACTGCCGGACTTCGTCGTGGAATTCCAGAATCAATTCAAAGTCGTCCCGCTCCTGAGCCGTCATGGCGCCTGAGACGTAGAGAGCGGCCCGGTCCTGAAGAAGTTCGTCGATCATGGGTTCAATAGAGGTGCGGCCAAGCTGGGATACGTCGTGCCCTTGAGAATGGATGCGATTTTACCGCGGCGGGCAAGAAATCCGTTTCGGCGGCCCTTTGCACCGGGCCGACCGTGGTCGGGCAAAGACCGATTTCGGCATCCGCCGCCGACTCTCGTTCGTTAAGTCCATCAAACAACGAGAGACCCATTTGCCCATGTTTCACAAGATCGATTACCCCTTCCTCATCGGAGCCTTTCTTAGCTTTCTGGCCAGCGTTTCGCTCTGGTTTCTGGTCAGCCAGGACTACGGCCTTTTCGTCGGCTTGTGGGTCCCAAGCATCCTTATTTTATGGGTCGGCGTGCGCGTTGTCATCCTCGGCACGGGGATCACAGTGCGGCGTGGGAAGTAGCCATGGACTACGTCATTTCCATCTTCCTCCTCGGTCTGATCGTGACTTTATCGTCGCCAAAGGGATCATGATGTCGCACGAACTGGCGGCCGCCGAGCTGGAGCGGCAGGCCCGGGAAGAGGCGGAGCGTGGCGCCCCTTCGAAATCGCTTCTCGTTAGGCGGAGGCGCTTCATGGGCTGGGGGCGATCATGGCGAGGGCCTGGCCGAGCGTCGCGATCGTGAGGAGCGAGCTCATGACGAGATAACCCACGACGAGGATGATCCCCTTGAGCGTCGTCATCGGCCACGGCCCCCGCAATTCACCCACTCGCCGGCGGCTGTCTCCACCAGCGCAGGGTAGGGAGATTTTTTTCCGGCGAGCAGGATTTCCGACCATCTTTTTCGGCTCGCCTTTGGCAAAAATTTCCGGCATCACGGGTGGATGCGAAAAATTGTCGGGGCCCTGCTTTTTCTGCTCGTGTTGCCGCTGGCACGCGCGGCGGTCATCAATGTCGAGTTCAAGTTCACGCCCTTTGTCGGTGATCCGGCGAAAGACGAGAAGGTCACAACTGTGCCGGGGAAGGCGGCCGTCTTCATCAACGACGTGCCTTTTGCCGAGCAGGAGGTGCGGGAGAATGAATTGCCGGTCCTCTTCGATGAGCACGAAGTCGCGCCGGCCGTCTGGATCCCAATGAGCTCGGTCGGCCCGATCGTGCGCAAAGGGAAAAACAAACTTCGGATTGAGTTTACGCCTAACGACGCCAAAAAATCCTATCGCGCCCAGTTACGCTGGGCGGAGGTCACCGACAGCAGCACGACGGAGGAGGAACCCGGCAGCATGCGTTCGACCAATCAGGCCAATGAAGGCGTCGACGATCGCAAGGACCTGAAAGGAAAAGTCGTTTTCGAGCGCGAGTTCACGGCCGATTTTGCCCAGGACCTGCCGTGGCAGCATTATCCGCCCGTCACTTCCCTGACCGAGGATGACAAGCAAAAGATCGTCGCCCTTCTCAAGACACGGGCGGAATGGTTCAAACCGGATTTCGCTGCGCTCTACAAGGCGATCGACGAGAATGAATCGCTCAAGGTCGACGACGTGCGCAAAGCGCAATGCCTCGAAGCGGTCTACAAGGCCGGGTTGCGAATCAATGCCCCCCAGGCCGGCGACCTCAAATTTGCGACCACCAACGGACCGGAAGTGGTCGTGACGCCGCGCGACGGAAATAGCCGGACGCTTTTTGGCCTGGATGAGAAGTCTTTCGCGGCGGTCAAAGACGAAGACACCCAGATGTGCGCCGGGATGGTGCTGGTGAGGATCTACCCGGACAAGCTGGTCGTCGTGCACAAACCCGATGGCGCTTGGGAGATTGTTTACTGACCCGTGTTTGTGATTGGTGGGGCGAGACTGCGTCGAGCGAGGAGAGAAGATCTCTTTGGTAGGGGCGCTCCCCCCGGCTCGACAGAGCCTCGCCCCCTGCCCTTCGATTACGAGCACGAGCACGAGTGAGTGATTGACGCCCATCACGGAATTTGTTTATTCCCCCCCGTGCCGACCGAGATCAAACTCTTCAGCCGCGAATGGTGTTCCTGGTGCATCGAGGCAAAGGAGTACCTCACCGAGCGTGGCTATCAATTCACCGAGATCGATGTCGGCGAGGATCGCGCAGCCTACCAGGAGATGAGGGAACTGAGCGACCAGACCTACGTCCCGACGCTCGTGGCCGGCGATGAAGTGCTGGCGAATTTCGATACGGATCAGCTGGAGAAATTCCTCCGCGAGCGCGCCATCGTCCCGTAAATGCTCTTCGGGCTTTTCATTACCCTGGGAGTCGCTGTCCTTAGCGTCGCCCTCCGCAGCTATCAATCCTCCATCTCACAGAAGGTCGGCGCCTTCGGCATTCTCACCGCTTCGTTCCTCGCCATCTACTTCATCACCGGGAGCTGGATTCTCGGCCTGCTCAGCGCCCTGAGCTGGCTCTTTCTTCCCTGGCTGGAAATTCTCACCCGTATCCGCGCCCTCCGCCTCCCGCGCGAAAAGGCCCTCCGCCCCAAAAGTCCGCCCTCCGCCGACGTCTTCCCGACCCTCGACGAAATCACTTCCCAGATCGAAAGCGAAGGCTTCAACCACGTGAGCGACGCCGGCTGGGATTGGGAGGATTACCGGCAATTCTTTCGCCTTTTTTACAAGGAAGAAGATCGCGCCCAGGCCACCATCTGCCTCAACGAGCAACACGATCTTTCCTTTTATTACCTGCGCATTTCCTCGCGCGCCCAGGATGGCACGATCTGGACGACGTGGAATTACCCGTTGTCCTACGGCTTGAAATTAACCCCGCAATTTCGGATCAACCGGCAGCGGCCCGACCAGACTTTTTGGCAGCTTTACCAGAGCCACAAAGCCTTCCTCCGCGATCACAAGGTCGAGACCAACGGGATCGATCCGCTCGATGAAGATCGCATCCAGCAGGAAATCGAGAACGATCTGCGCGACCAGATCGCGCACAACATCGCCGCTGGAGTCCTCATGCAAACGCCAGCCGGCGAGATCAAGTATTCGTGGCGCGGGATGATCTATCTCTGGTGCCAGTTTCTCCTCGATCTTGTCCGCCTCTAAAGGTGGAAAATCCGATGGATTCCACTCCCGCTCCTCGCATCCAGACCGAAGTCCAGGTCATGTTCTTCGACACCGATTGCGGGGCGGTCGTGCACAACATCGCTTACCTGCGTTTCATCGAAGTCGCCCGCACCCTTCTCGCCGAAGAACTCGGGATGAAACTGGTCGAGATGGCCGAGACGCAACGTTATCCGGTCGTCGTCCGGACGGAGATCGATTACCGCCGCGCCGCGAAACTGGGCGACCGCCTCCGCATCGACGGCTGGCTCGACCGGCTCGAGCGCGTCCGGTTTTGGTGCGGCTTTCAAATTCGCCGGCTAAGTGACGACTTGCTCATCGCGGAGTGCCGTCAGATGCTCGCCCTCGTCCAAATGCCCGAGGCCAAGCTCCTCCGTTTGCCGGAGGAATGGGACCGTTTCCGGCCGCTGGAGGCGAGCGCAACGGGCTGCTAAAAATTCGGCGGCAGACATTTGCGCCGGAACAGGTAGCCTCACGAAAAATGTCATCAGGCAATCCCGCTCTCAGTCTCGACGACGTCTTTCTCCCCCAGCACATTCTCAAGCCGCCCCCGATCCGGCGCGCACTCTTTCTTTTCCTCCTCGGCCTGACCGCGATCGTGCACATCGCGACGATCGGCTGGGGCCATCTCTACAACGAAACCGACGGCCAGTACGCGGGCGCCGCGCGCGAGATGCTCGAGTCGCAGCAATGGCTCACCCCGACGAACGACGGCATCCCGCGCCCGCAAAAGCCGCTTCTCCTTTACTGGGCGATCGCGGTTTCCCTGAAAGCTTTTGGCCTAACGACGGCGGCGGCCCGGCTCCCGATCGCACTCGCGACCTTCGCCTCCGTCGCGCTCACTTTTCTCATTGGCGACCGGCTCGGCGGCCCGTGGCGCGGGTTCCTCGCCGGGCTCATCCATCTCTGCGCCTGCGGCACTTTTCTCTTCGGGCGTATCATTATGCCCGAGCCGCTTTTCAGCGCTCTCATTGCGGGCGCGATCTATTGCGCGATCCGTGGCTACGAACGGCGCCAGGGCCGGCGCGGCTGGTTCATCGGCTTTTGGATTTGCGCCGCGCTCGCCTGCATGACGAAAAGCCTGCACGGCTTGCTCTACCCGGCCGCGATCCTCGGTCTGCTTTCGTTTTTCTATCGCGAAGCCCGCATCCGGTTTCGCGAACTCCTGCGCTGGGATGGGATTCTCGTTTTTCTCCTCATCGCCGCGCCCTGGCACATCTGGCTGGAGTGGCGCCATCCCGGTTTCATCGAGCAGTTCACGGCCCGGGAATGGCTCGTCCATCTGGCGGGCGAAGCGGATCCCGGCCACACCTACGATAGTGTGCCGCGGCACGTTTTCCTCGGCCTCCACCTCGCCTGGTGGTTTCCGTGGTCCTTTCTCATTCTGCCGGGCGTCCTTTTCGCCTGGCGGCGCGTCTTTCGACCGCGCGAGATCGAATTTGCCGACGCCCTTCCCCTCTGCTGGATGGCGGTGGTGTTTCTGCCGCTCTTCCTTATCGGGCAGCGTCAGGACTATTACTCAATGAGCATGTGGGGCGGGTTTGCCATTTTTGCCGCCACCGCCTGGGAACGGATGCCGCGCTGGAGCCAGATCGTCGGCGTCTGTGCAGTCCTCGCCGTCGGATTGGTGGCAGGCTTCATCGCCTGGCGCTTGCCCTCCCTCCTCCACCAGGCCGACGGCCACTGGAACGCGACGGCCGAACGGTCCACCGCCTGGCGCACCATCACTTCGATCCCCATTTCCACCTGGCTCGGCTTTCGCTCGATGTTCGTGATCATCGGGTTCGCCCTCATTCTGTTCTCGATTTTCGCGCTCTGGTTTGTCTGGCGGGAACGGCCGCGGCTCGCTCTGACCGCACTCGCCGCCGCCATGGTCCCGATCGGTTTCAGCATGATGGATGGCGTCGCCCGCATGGCGCCCTATTTTTCCCTGGCCGACGCGGCCGACTTCATCCAGGAACGGATCGCGCCTAACGACAAGGTGGTCTACGAAGGCCCGATGCACGTCGGGAGCAGCCTCCTCTTTTATCTCGGCCGCAAATTTTATCTCGTAAACCAGGACCCCGCCTCCGAACCGGGCGTCGCCCTCGGCCCGACCCCCGACATTTTCCTCGACGAAAAAACGCTGACGCAGGCGTGGACAGGCGCCGATCGCTTTTACCTCCTGGTCGAACAAAGGCGGCTGCCCCACTGGCGAGCGCTCCTCCAGAATCGCGGCGCGCCGGTCGAGGAACTAACGACCTGCGGCACGACCGTCCTCCTGAGCAACCGTCGTTAGGTCGGCCTAATCCTCCGGGACCGACGCTCGCACCTCCGGCGCAAGCAAACGCCCCCAGCCTTCTGTGTACGGATGGACGCGCGTGACGCGCCTGCCATCGTGCACCAGCGGCCGGTGCTCATTCGCCCACTGGAAGATCGAGCCCTCCAGATTCTGCACATGGGTGTAGCCCGCCGCCCGCAACCGCTCCGCCATCGCGCCCGAGCGGTAACCCACCGAGCAATAGGTCACAATCGGCGTATCCTTCGCCAGCCCGGCCGCCGCGGTTTTGGCATCCGCCTTCGGATCGACCCGCCGCGCCCCCGGCAGGTGGCTGACGTCCCATTCCGCCGGCGTCCGCACATCGAGCAAAACCGGCTGCGGCCGATCTTTCGCCGCCAGCCAATCGGCCAATTGCTTTGTCGTGATCCAATGCACGTCGGCGAACCTGCCGTGCAACGAGCGTTTCAGGAAAAACCAGCTCAGCCCGCGGCAGGAGATCAACCCGAAGGCAGCGAGGAACAAAACGGCCAGGCCGAGGGCGAGCCGGGATGAGATACGGTAAACCATTTGAAAAACGAGCGAGGCCAGCTACCTTGCCCGCTCATTTTCGGAGCACAACCCGGCAACCCGGAGCAAAAATTTATGTCGCAGCATCGCAGTCTCAAAGGCGCCAGCACCATCGCCGCCAAGCGCAACGTCCTGAAACGTTTCGAGCGAGTCGAATTGCTCAAGAAGCGCGGCCAGTGGAAAGATTCGAGCAAGGTCATGGGCCTCCCGAAGACCAAGCCCGATCTCTAGGAGCAGTTGATGGTTGGCAGTTGATGGTTGAGAGCGGGTTCCGCCTCGTTCTCTCAACGCTCAGCTAAAGACTCTCAACTAAAGTGCGCCTTAACCGTTTTCTCGCTGCCGCCGGGCTCGGCTCGCGCCGGCATTGCGACGAGCTGATCGCCGCCGGCCGGGTCACGGTCAACGGCCAGCCCTGCACGAACTTCAGCACCCAGGTTGAAGCGAGCGACCACGTCAAGGTCGATCACAAACTCGTCAGGCCGGCGGAGAAGCTTACCATCGTCCTGCACAAGCCGGCCGGGTTCGTTTCTACCCGGCGCGATCCGAATGCGACCGATACGATCTACGATTTGTTGCCGGCAAAATTTGGACGGCTCTTCAACGTCGGCCGGCTCGATGCCCAGACCGAGGGTCTGCTTCTCCTCACGAGCGACGGCGACCTCGCCCAGCACCTCACCCATCCGCGTTATAAGGTGGAAAAGGAATACGAAGTCACGCTCGATCGCCGCTGGGATCCGAAACGCGGCCAAAAGCTGCTCGACGGCGTTTTTCTCGACGGCAAACGCGCCCGGCTTGCCCATCTCCAACAGATCGGCCCGACCCGCCTCCGCGTCGTCCTGCGCCAGGGTCTGAACCGGCAAATCCGGCGGATGTTTTACGAGATCGGCTACGAAGCAGAACGCCTCGTCCGCACCCGCATCGGCCACCTCCGCCTCGGTGATATGCCCCGCGGCCACTGGCGTCCCCTAACGAAAAGCGAGCTCCGCGCCCTGCAGCCGTAAGACAGGCGTCCCGCCTGTTCCGTCGCGCGGGCTTCCAGCCCGCAGTCTGCCGCAGAACTCAATCCAATTCCTCACGCAGAATCGCCAGAGGTGGTGTCGATCCCACACCGTAGCTGGTCAGCAAACCGACCGCGACCGTCAACGAACTAACGATCAGCGCCACCAGCACGATGGGCGTGAACGAAGGCGTGTAGGTAAGTTTGAAGGCAAAGACCGCCAGCGCCCAACTGGCGGCGAGCGCGAGCACGATCCCGGTCGCGCTCGCCAGCAGGCCAAGGAAAAGATATTCCGCGCCGAGAATTTTCCAGATCTGCCAGCGCGACGCGCCTAACGTTCGCAGGAGCACGCTCTCCTTCAGCCGTTGGTAGCGGCCACTCCAGATCGGTACTCCCGAGCACAATCAAACCGGTGCCGACGGTGAAGAGCGACATGATGCGGATGACGAGCGCCACCTTGCTCAGAATGGAGTCGACCGTCTGGATGACCGAAGTCAGATCGATCGCGGAGACGTTGGGAAATTTTGCCACGACCGCGTTTTGCAGCCGGGCGGAGGCGGCCGGCGTCGGCACCCGGCTGACGAGGACAATGAAGGTGGGCGCGTTTTCCAAAACGCCGGTCGGAAAGACGATGAAGAAATTGGTCTGAAACCTTTTCCAATCGACTTCGCGCAGGCTCGCGACACGTGTCTTGATCGGCACGCCCTGCACGTCGAAGACGAGCGAGTCGCCGATCGTCAGGCCAAGATCCTTTGCGATATCCTGCTCGACCGAGACCGGCACAATGTCTCCCGGATGATAATCGACGTGGCCGATCCATTGGCCGGCCGTGATCTTTTCCGTCTCGCTCAGGTCCGGGCGGTAGGTCGAGCGATACTCGCGCTCCAGCTCCCACTCCGGGATTTTCTGGTGCGGATCTTTCAGAATGTCGGACGCCTTGCGGCCCTTCACTTCCACGAGGCGCATGGTCACGATCGGCGCTTCCTGGATGACCGGGAGTTGCTCTTGCCTAACGAGATCGGCGACGGCCTTCGTCTGGTCCGGTTGAATGTCGAAGAGGAAGATGTTGGGCTGGTTATTGGCGTCGATCGAGCGGAACTGAGTGAGGAGGACGTCGCGCGTCAGGTAGATCGTGAGCAGGAGGAAAGTGCCCAGGCCTAACGATAACGTCAGGAGCAGGGTGCGGTTGTTAGGCCGATAAAGATTCGCCATCCCCTGCCGGAGGACAAAACTCCAGCCTTGGGGCAGAAGTTTGCGCACGAGGAAAATGAGGAGCTTCGCGATTCCTACCAGGACGCCGATCGCGACGCCCAGACCGCCCGCGACAAAGAGTCCGTCGCTCCAGGATTCCGCCTGCGAAATTGCAAAAGCGGTCAGGCTCGCAGCGATGAAGAGATAGACCAGCCAGGTCACGAGATCGCGCCGGACCGGGGCGACTGTTTTCGTCGGCTCCGGCGCGCAGTGCGAGCAGCGGAGAAACGCGCCGGAACCGCAGAAGCGGTGGAAGGGCAAAGAGAATGCAAACCGCCAAACCGACCGCCATCCCGCCCCAAACCGGCGTCCAGGCGATCGCGCGCGGCAACTGGAAGGGAATGAATTTTTGTAGGGTCTGCGGCAAAATCGCGTGCATCGTCAGGCCGAGCGCCGCCCCGGCCAGCACCCCGATCACGCCCATCGCCAGCGCCTGCAAAAGGTAAACCGCGACCGTCGTCCGACCGGCCGCGCCGAGACAGCGCAGGACCGCGGCGGTCCGCATTTTCTGTTGCAGATGCGCCTGAATCGCGCTCGCCACCCCGACCGCTCCGAGGAGGAGCGCGATGAACCCGACGAGGTTGAGGAAGCGGTAAAGATTGTCGAGCGCACGGCCGAGATCCTTTTTGCGCTTCGCGACTGTGTCGTATTCAAGGCCGGCGGCCTCGATGCGGGATCCGAGCTTTTTTACTTCGGCCGTGACATCGACGCCCGGGGCGAACTTCACGAAATCGAGATAGCGGGCCAGGCTGCCCGGTTTGAGCAGGTTGGTCTGCGCGAGATTCTGGAGCGGAATGTAAACCCGGGGCGCGAAGCTGGCGGCGGGCGAAGCTTCGCCCGGCATTTTGGTCAGCGCGCCGGCGATCGTGAAGGTGGCTTCGCCGATTTTGATCGGCTCGCCGGGATGAGCCCGGAATTGAAAAAGCAAACTCTCCTCCGGGACGGCTTCGCCGCCGTTGCGGAAAGTCTGGGCGGCGGACGGCGGCGCGGTTTCCATTTTGCCGTAGAAGGGAAAATTCCCTCCCAAAGCGCGGACATGCACGAGGCGGGTGCCACCGGACTTGGGGAAAAGCGCCATGGTGCGAAAACGCACTTCGCGCGCCTGCGTTTCGCCTAACGACCGGAGCATTTGCTCCTGCTCGGGAGTGAACGGACGCGAGCTTTCCACCACCAGATCGGCGCCGAGGAGCGAGCGCGCCTGGTCGTCGATCGCCTGCGCGAGGCTGGCGCGGAAGAGCCCGATCGCGATCAGGGCAGCTACGCCTAACGAGATGGAAATCGAGAAGAGCAGGAGCCGCCGCCGACTGGAACGGCTGTCGCGCCAAGCCATGCGCGGGATGAAAGCGAAGTGGCTGTTCGAACGGGACATCGCGGCAGTCATGGCGCGGCCCCACCCAAAGTTGTCATCCCGATCCGCCGCAGGACGGAGAGGGACCTCGCACTTGCAATCCGCGTTCTCTTCTGAACAGGAAGCGTCGATTCCATCGGAAGGTCCCTCGCCGCGCTTCGCCGGCTCGGGATGACAAGGATAGTGAGCGCCTTCTCATTCGACCATCTCTCCGTTGCGCAACCGGATCGTTCGCTCCGTCAGGCGCGCGACGTCGGGATCGTGGGTCACGAGGACGAGCGCGGTCCCGGCGTTGCGATTCAGTTCCAGCATGATCTCGATCACCGTCTGGCTCGTCTCGGCGTCGAGGTTGCCGGTCGGCTCGTCGGCAAAGAGAATCTTCGGCCGGTTAATGAAGGCCCGCGCCAGTGCGACGCGCTGTTGTTCGCCGCCGGAGAGTTGCGTCGGATAATGATCACTGCGCTCTCCGAGCCCGACCCGCTGCAAAAGATCAAGCCCGAGCGCCCGCGCACTCCGATCGCCCCGCAACTCCATCGGCACGGTCACATTCTCGAGCGCGGTCAGCGTCGGGATGAGTTGGAAGTTTTGAAAAACAAACCCGACGTGTTCGTTCCGCACCCGGGCGCGTTCGTCCTCGCTGATCTCGGCCAGGGCGATGCCGTTGAGCAGGACCGAACCCGCGCTTGGCAGGTCGAGCCCGGCGGCGAGCCCGAGCAAAGTGGTTTTGCCGCTCCCGGACGGCCCGAGAATCGAACAGGTCGCGCCCTGCTCGAGCGCGAAGGAAATGTTTTGCAGCACGGTCAGCCGGCCCGCTCCGGTCGGATAGCTTTTCGTCAGGTCACGAACGTTGAGAATCGGAAACGAGTGCATTGACGGGTTAGAGCGGCGCGTCTTGCTTACGCGATGGTGATACGGCGCGCATGGGGAAATTGATGCGGCGCAATCTTGTTTTTGCTCTCCTCGGGCTCGCTCTGGCCTCGCCCGCTTTTGGCGGAACGATTCTCTTTCTCGGCGATAGCCTGACCGCCGGCCTCGGGGTGGAAGAGGCCCAGGCGTATCCGGCGTTGATCCAGGAAAAGATCCGCGCAGTAAACCTGCCCTACGAGGTGATCAACGCCGGCATCAGCGGCGACACGACCGCGGGCGGCCTGGCCCGGCTCGATTGGGTTTTGCAGAGGAAAATCGACGTTCTCGTCCTCGCCCTGGGCGCAAACGACGGGCTGCGCGGACTGCCCATGACGCAAACGAAGGCAAATCTCCAGGCCATCATCGACCGGGTGAAAGCGAAAAACCCCGGGGTCAAAATCGTCATCGCCGGAATGCAGATTCCGCCCAACATGGGCGCCGAATACACGGAGAAATTCCGCGAGGTTTTTGTCGATCTGGCGCGCGAGAACCATGCCGCGCTCATCCCGTTTCTCCTCGAAGGGGTGGGCGGGCACGATGATTTGAATCAGGCCGATCACATTCATCCCACCGTGGCCGGTCATAAGATCGTGGCGGAAAACGTCTGGCGCGTGCTCGAGCCGCTCCTGACGAAAAGCGGATCATGATGCGACTCGAAAATTGTCAGGCGCTCATTACCGGCGCTTCGGCCGGGATCGGGCGGGAATTCGCCCGGCAACTGGGCGGGCGCGCGGCCAGGCTGGTTCTGGTGGCGCGGCGCGCGGAGCGACTGGAAAAAGCGCGCGCGGAATTGATCGAGCGCCACCCGCGATTGCAGGTGGAAATCCGACCGACGGATTTGTCGCAACATGCCGAGGTCGATGCGCTCATTTCCTGGGCGGCGGCGCAGCAGCCGGCGATCGATCTTTTGATCAACAACGCCGGCCTCGGCGATCTGGGCCCCTTCGCCACCGCCGACCCGGAGAAGGTCGACCGGATGATGCAGGTCAACATGGTTGCGCTGACACGTCTGACGCGGGCTTTGCTGCCGGCGATGATCGCGCAGCAGCGCGGCGCGATTTTGAACGTCAGCTCGTCGGCAGGCTTTCTGCCGATCTCGAATTTTGCGGTCTACGCGGCGACGAAGGCCTACGTGACGAGCTTCTCCGAAGCGCTGCGCAGCGAGCTGCACGGGACGGGGATTCACGTCACGGCGCTCTGCCCGGGCCCGGTCCAGACGGAGTTTAACGATGTCGCGCGCCGCCGGCCCGAGGGCCCGGTGGTGCCGGAGCCGGAGCTGGCGTACGTCGCGGTCGAGCAGGTGGTGACGGAAGCTTTGCATGGCATTGAGCGCAATCGGCCGCTCGTCATTCCGGGCGCGCTGATGAAGCTTGGCATGCTTATCGTTAGGCTAACACCGCTCCCGCTGCTCCGACTCGCCAGCCGGCGTTTCGCCAAGCGCGTGTAAACGTTTCGCTGTGCGAAGCGCGGGAGTGAGCGCGGCCGTTGTAGCCGGGATCGGCGATCCCGGCTACAACGGCGGGTCGTTCCACCCCTTAGTGCGCGTATTTGATCGAGCAGCCGTAGGCGCGTGAGGTCGGGGTCGTGACCGGCTGGCCCGCCATCGCTGCCTCGAGCGCGACTTTCACGTAATTGGTCGCGCTCTTGATGTCGTCGATGTCGGTCGAGGCTTTGCTGTCGATCGCCCCTTCGTAAATCAGTTTTCCTTCCGGATTGATGATAAACATGTGAGGCGTGTTGGTGGCGTGATATTCGTGCCCCACTTGGCCGCTCGGGTCGAGCAGAAGCGCGGTCGGATTCATCTTCCAATCAGCCATCTGCTTCGTCGCCTCCTCCGGAGTCAGGTAGCCCTGACTTCCCTCGGCCGAAGAATCGATCGTCAGCCAGGCAACGCCTTTGCCGGTGAATTCTTTCTGCAGGTTTTGCATGTTCTCGCTCTGGTAGTGCTTTTGCACGAAGGGGCAACCGGGATTGAACCATTCCAGGACGACGTATTTCCCCTTGTATTCGCCTAACGAATGAGTTTTGCCGTTGGCGTCGGTCAGGCTGAAATTCGGCGCGGGCGCGCCGACTTTGGGCGACTCGGCGGCGCAGAGCGCGCCCGTGCAAAGGACAGTAAGGGCGAGTGAGAGTAATTTGGTTTTCATAAGCTTATTGGTTATTCGCCACTTTCGGCGCGGCGGATTCAAGATGATCCAGGACGAGCGCCTGGGTGAGCAGCTCCGGCAGGATGACGGGTTGGTTCGGAGTCGCCGCCGGGTAGAGCACATACAATGGGACACCGACCCGCCCGAATTGTTTCAAAGTTTTGGTGATCACGGGGTCGGCGTTGGTCCAGTCGGCTTTCATTTTCACGACGCCGTGGCGGGCGAAGGCGCTCTTCACCGCGGCGCTCTCGAGGACGGAGGCTTCGTTGTATTTGCAGGTGATGCACCAGGCGGCGGTGAAATCGAGGAAGACGGTGTGGCCCTGGGCGAGCTCGGATTGCAGGCGTTCCGGAGAGAAGGCGACCCAGTCGCCGGTCGTTAGGCTGGAGGCGGCGGTTTTGGTGGCGCGGAATTTTTCCCCGATGAAGTAGAAACCGCTCCCGAGGACGAGGACGAGGATGAGGACGAGAACGACCGAGCGCTGGGCGCGGGAGGCCGTCGGAGTGGAGAAGGAGCCGAGCATCCAGCAACCGACGCTGAGAGCGAGAAGGAAGGCGCTCACCCAGATGGCGGCGTCGATCCCGCGGGCCACGCCGATGACCCAGAGGAGGAAGAGCAAGGTGGCGATGAGGAGGAAGCCCATGAACTGCTTCACCCGCACCATCCAGGGGCCCGGTTTGGGCACGAAACGGAGCCAGGCCGGCTGCGCGCTGAGAAGGAGATACGGCGCGCTCATCCCGGCCGCGATGGCGAGGAACATGAGCAGGATGATGAGAGCGGATTGAGCGAAGGCGAACCCGAGCGCGGTCCCGAGATAGGGCGCGGTGCAGGGGGTAGCGAGGACGGTCGCGAAAACGCCCTGGAAAAACGACCCGGCGTAACCTTCGCGCGCGCTCCAGCCGAGCAGGCCGGTGGTGGCCGCGGCCGGGAGTATGATTTCGAAGACGCCGAAAAGATTAAGCGCGAAGACGAGCACGACGGCGCTCATCGCGACGACGAAATACGGATTGGTGAACTGAAACGCCCAGGTGATTTCATGCCCGGCCGATTTGAGCGCGATCATGAGAATGGCGAGCCCGATGAACCAGGCGAAGATCCCGGCGGTAAAGGCGAGACCGTTGCCAAAGATGCGCGCCCGGCTGTCTCGCGCGTGTTGGATGAAACCGAAAATCTTGAGCGAGATGACCGGCAACACGCACGGCATGAGGTTGAGAATGAAGCCACCGATGAAACCAAAGAGGAGCCACTTCGCCAGGCCGCCGCTGGCCGGCGCCGTGACTGCGGCCGGCGGGCGCCGCCGCCATGGCCCTGGGCTTGCCTAACGAGAAGGCCTGATCGCCGGTAACAATCAAGCCATCGAGCGATTGCTGGCCTGGCGGAGCCGACTCGATCGGGATCGTGAAGACGAGCGATCCATCGGAGGTTTGTTCGCGCTCCGGATGGCCGATCAGGGTCGAGCTGTCCGGAAGAGGGAAGAAGTCGACCTCTCCGGATTGGGCGAGGCTTTTGTCGGCGATCGTTAGGCGAAAAGCCTTCTCGCTTCGGCTCCATTGCAATGCGCTCTGCGCGCTCGGCGGCAATTCGCGCGGCAACCGCGTTCCGGAATTTTGTGAAGAGATCGCTGATTGGCGGGCGCGTCTTGCGTGCCGACGGGCAGGTCGAGCTGCACCTCGGCGCTGCCTGGGATGCAGACTTTCTCACAGACGAGCCAGTCCGCCGCGCCGGCGAGATGGACCGTCGAGCCGTCGATCTTCGGCGGCGGCGTGAGCTGCATCATGAGCAGCACCTCGTCGTGGTAGCCGTAAATCTGGATGTCGCCCGGCTCCTTGAGCTTGAGCGGAACCGGCCATTGGATCGAGCCGGCTTTCCAGCCCGGCGGCAGGTTCCATTTGATCTCCGTCGGGATGCCGGCATCGCCGGGGAATTGCCAATAGGTGTGCCAGCCGGGGGCCATCTTCAGGAGCAGCCCGGCGGCGAAGGTCTGGCCGGGAACGACCGTCGTTGTATCGGCCAGGAGCTTCGCTTCGACCAGCTGGCGTCCGTCGAATTTCTGAGCGCGCGCACCCGGCGCAGTGAGAAGCAACAGCGCGGTCCACAAGCCGATGGCAGAGGAGGACAACGATCTCATTCAGTTGTTTACCATCGCTGCCTGAGAGCGGCAACGCGCCGCGGTCTTGCTGGGAGCGCAGCGCCTCGCGTGCACTTTGACGCCGCCTCGCGTGCTCTTTTCGGCGCCTCGCCGAAAAGTCGGCGGCACAATGCGCGCGGCCTCCAATTCCACCCGCCTTTCTGCAGAAGAAGTCTCCGGCGAGGCGCCTGAGACAGCACGCGAGGCGCGTGCGCTCCCCAGAACAAGGACCAGCGAAGGGCGTCGAATCGTTATTCCTCGCCTTCGTAGTAGTCGGCTTCCGCGCCCTTGGCGATGATCTCTTCGGCGCCTTCCTGGAAGGCGACCCACTTCCCGCTATCGGGATAGTAGCAGGTATCGCCACGCGGGTTATCCGCGATCACGTAATAGACGAAATCCTCGTCGTCCGAGGCGAAGAGCTGATGCGCCTGTCCCGGGGCGAAGTAAAACGAATCGCCCGCGCTCACCTCGCTGATGCCGCCGTGGTCGCGAACTTTCCCTTTCCCGGAAACAACGACGTAGAGCTCCGTCTCCGCGCCGTGGCCGTGATAGGGACAGTAGCTTTTGCCTTTTGGAATTCGGACGAGAGCGAGATCGAACGGATGGCGCTTGTTCAGATCGAGCGATTCCTTCTCACGCCCGAGCGCGATCGAGATGTCTTTGACGAACTTGTGATATTTGCCCTTGGGCGATTTGCGTTCGTCCTCGGGGATTTCGTTCAGGTTCACTTTGTGCATGCAGGTATTTTGTCGGTGGGGCGAGACTCTGTCGAGCCGGAGGGGGCGGGGCCGCTGCCCATGAAGACTGTCACTCCCCCAGGCTCGACGGAGTCTCGCCCCACCAAGCGAGGCTTACTTTTTCCGGCCTTTGGCTTCCACCTTCTCGAACTTGCCGCCGTTCCGGCTCGCCAACCCGCGCAGCATGTCGACTTCGTCCGACTTTTCCTTGCTGTTCAGGTAATAGATGACGTGAAGGTGGGCCTTCTTTGGCAACTCCTTCTGGCCCTCTTCCGCCACCTTGTAAATTTCCTGGGGCGGAATCGGTTTCATCCCGCCGCCTGGTTGTGAGGCGGTCGCGTTGCCATCGGTCAGCATGTAAATCGTCTCCGGCTTGAGCGAGAAAGCTTCCGCCAGCGCGTAATCATGGCGGGTGCCGCCGGGTTTGCCACGCTGCGGCTTGGCCGATTTGTAATCGACCTCGTTTTGGATGTGGGCGATGGCGGCCTGCTTGTTTTCTTCCGTCGCCGGGACCAATTCCTTCTTCCACGGATAAGCCGCGCCAGCCCAGCGCACGATGCCGAAACGGGTTTGTGGGGTGAGGCTTTGCACGAGCTTGATCGCCTCATCGCGCACCACTTGGAAATTCTGCTCCTTCCCCTGCCTGACGAGTTTGCTCCCCTTGGCGTCGCCCGTGCGGCTAAACATGGAATCGGAGACGTCGATCATGATGACGACGCTCG
This sequence comes from uncultured Verrucomicrobiae bacterium, assembly GCA_963772915.1. GTDB lineage: Bacteria > Verrucomicrobiota > Verrucomicrobiia > Chthoniobacterales > UBA10450 > Palsa-1392. The sequence continues at coordinate 740,624 of CAVYZI010000007.1, read as the reverse complement.
TGCTGATGTCGCGGATGCCAAAGAAATTGATCGCCGTCCCATTGCCGCCGCCACCCCCACCTAACGATGCCGCGGCCCGCGAACCGAAGGCGGCTCCGGTCCCCGCGCTCATCATGGTGGGCGGCGCGTTTTCCTGGGCCTTGATTTCGGGCAGCGGCGGCAAAGTGATCTTGGCCGCGCCCGTGCTCAGGACACGCTTCGGGACGAGGGGCGGGGCGCTGATCGAGTCCATTTTTTTCTGCAACTGGACCCGGTGCTCGAGGGCGCGCTCGCTCGGGTTGGGCGATTTGGGGCCGGCGTTGAAGGTCAGTTTGCGCGCCGCGGAATACTTCGAGACGACCCAGATCGCGGCTACGCCGCCGAAAATAAGATGGAGCACGACGACGCCGATCAGAACCGGCGGCGAGTAGCGGCGGAGCGCTGGCGAAGTTTTGGCCGGGGGTTCTTCGGTCGCGGTCTCCATCGGCGCGACTGTAGACGTTTCGCTTTGCGAAACGCGAGCCCGATGTCGCCGGCTGGATCAGCGCCCGAAAGAGCTGCCTGCCGTTTCCCAGCGTTTCGCAGAGCGAAACGTCTACAGCATCACCGTGCTCCGGCGCCAGCCGGTGCGTTCGTTAGGGGAAAGCGCGGCGCGTTCCAGGTGCTGATCCTCCAGGTGGACCGATTCGTTGCCCTGCGGTGGTTCCGGTGGTGCGGGAGGTTCGGGCGCTTCCGGAATTTCCGGCATCTCCTGGTTCTGCAATTTCTCAAAACGCTGCCGCACATTGCCCGGCATCCCCGCCCGCTCCGCTTCGGTATCGATCGGTCCCTTGAAGAGCACTTTCCCCTGCGCGTCTTTGGCGGTCAGCATTTTTCTGCCGTTCACCCGCTCGATCTTCAGTTCGCCCTCGTCGTTGGAAAAGGTGATGGTCGCTTTGCCAAGATCGACCTTGGTCGATTTCGTCATCCCGTCGTCTGTCGTCACGACGCGCAGCCGGCGCGCGGCGCGCCGCGCGTTGTCGCCGGCCCGCAGAGCCTGTTCCTTGGCACGCGCCACCGCCTCGCGCACCGTCGCCATGTCCGGCATATTCGGCATATCCGGCATATCCGGCATGTCGAAATCGAAGTCCATCTTCCCGAGATCATCCCATTTCCACTCGCGCTTGAATCCGGCCGGCCCGCGGCTCGCGGAGCGCTCTCTCTTCGCCAGCTTCACGTTCAATTTCACTTCCTGGCCTTTGCGTAGGACGGTCAGGGTGACGCTGGTGCCGTCAGCAAAACTCCGGACCAATGTCCCAAGCTGATCCGGGTTGACGATTTGTTGATCGTTCAGCATCCGAATGATGTCGCTTCGTTGCAGACCGGCCGCCGCCGCCGCGCTATCCGGGACAACATAATCGACGACCACTCCGAAACCGCGCGGCAATCCCATCTGTTCGGAAAGAACCCGCGGCACGTTGGAGGTTTCGACGCCGAGGAAAGTGACCGGTTCTTTTGGACGATTGTCGTGCTCGTGCACGTGGCGGCCCGGCGGCGGTATGGGCATGGCGGGAGCGGGCGGAACGGGAGGAATCGGCTGCTGCGCGGGTTGCGCTGGCGTCGGAGTCGGCGATTGGGCGAAGGTTGCGAGCGGCAGGAGAGCGGCCAGCGCCGTCGTGAGGAGGTGTTGTTTTTTCATTGCTTGGTTTGGTTAAGGCTCATTGAAAGGAAACCGGCGTGAGGACGACCTGCTCCGCCGGGTAGGAGACGCGCAGGGAGGCACCCGTCTTCGGGTTGCGCCATTGCATCGTCTCGCGGGTTTCGTAACGGACCCGCCGGAGCAAACGCTCCGATTGGTTAGGCGAGAAAATGATTCCGTCGTCATGCTGACCATAAACAACCCGGGTCAGCGCGGACGGTTGGAGCCCGCTGGGTTGTTCGCTTGACCGGTGGCGGGCTCTGTTGCGCGACGCGCGTTTGCGTCTGCGGCGGATGAGCGAAAAAGGCGAGCCCGGCGAGAATCGCGATGCAGGCGGCGGCGAGGCTGAGACCGAGTGTCCACCAGGGGACCGTGCGTTTTGGCCGCTGGGGCAGAACGCCGGCTGTCGGGGTAATGTCGAGGGCGAGCCCGCGCTCGATTCGCGCCCACAGCTCCGGCGAGACGGGCGCGGGCCGCAATGCTTTTAGTTCAGCTTCCAGTTCGGAAAAATCATTCATGGGGTTGCAGAGTTTTCTTGAGCGCGCCGAGCGCGTAGCGATAGCGCGAGGCGGCAGTGTTTTGTGAGATTTCGAGGACGCTGCCGATCTCGGCGAAGGTGAGTTCGTTCCAGATTTTCAAAATCACGACCTCCCGTTGTTCGTTAGGCAAGCGCTCGACCGCGGCGGCGAGCATTTGCTGGCCTTCGTCCATTTCGCTGAAATGCGGCTCGACATGTTCCGCGCCGTCGAGCGCGACCGCGGCTTCGCGCCGGGCCCGGCGTTGCTCGCTCCGCAAACGGTCGAGCGCGGCGGAGCGGACCGCAGCGAAGAGGAGCGGGCGGTTCTGAATGGAATGTTCGCGGCGCCAGAAGCGGACGAAGGCGTCCTGCACGATGTCCTCGGCGTCGGCCCGGCAACGGGTCCAGCGCCGGGCAAAAAGAAGGAGTGCCGGCCCATGCTGGGCAAAACAGGTCTTCCAATCTTCATCAATGCGTGTTCTCTCCATGACCTCTTCACGGTCTTTTAAGATTGAGACGCCGCCAAATGCGGGTTTTGTCTGGGCCGATGAAATTTTTCCCGCTCACGGCCGGTCCGCTTTTGTCCTTCGTCGCCCTGACCGGCCTCGTCGCGGAGGTTTCCGCGGCGGGCGGGAACGCCCGTTCCCTGGCCGCGGCGGAAACTGCTTTCGCCCAGGAATCGCTCGCCAACGGAACGCGCGCCGCTTTTCTCAACGCGCTCTCCGACGACGGCATCGTCTTCGAGCCGGGGCCGCAAAATGGAAAAAAAGCCTGGCGCGCGAAGAAGGAGTCGGAGGGAGTTTTGCAATGGCAGCCGGTCCTGGCGGCGGCCTCGACGGAGGGCGATCTCGGCTATACGACCGGCCCCTGGAGCTACAAAAAGAATGCGGCCGAGAAAAAGCCGACCGCGTTTGGCCAGTTTGTTTCCATCTGGCGCTGGGAAGGCGGCAAATGGAAAGTCCTCTTCGATCTCGGCTCGGATAATCCCGCTCCCACTTCGCCTCGCGACGATCTGCAGCTGATCGATAACCACGCTCCGCACGAATCGCCCACCATCGCCCTGCCGGTCATGCTGGCGCACGATCAGGCTTACGCGGCAGATCGGGCGAAGAAGATTTCCGTCGCGGCGGAGGAAAACGTGCGGCTCTACCTGCCGAATCAATTTCCCATCACGACGCGAAAGGCCGCGGCAGCTGCGTTGGCGCACTCGTCGCAGAAAATCGAATTCGGCCCTGGCAAAGGGGAGGTTTCAAAGGGCGGCGACCTCGGCTTCGTCTGGGGCGAATATCAGGCCGGATCAGACGCGAAACCGGCCGGCGATTATCTGCGCATCTGGCGCAAGGACCGGGCCGGCACCTGGAAGCTGGCGCTCGACCTGATCCATCCTCGTTAGGCGGATTATTTCGCGGCCGGCGCCGGGCGCAGAATCAGGTCGCCCAGCCAATAGGGATCGGCCACGCCTTTTCGGTAGGCAGCGAGCGCTTCCGGCGAAGAATTGATGTGCAGGTTGCTGTAGGTCTGGTCGTCGTTTTGCCAGCGTTCGTGCCAATAAATGGCCGCTTTCACCCGCGGCAATTTCGTTTTCATGATCTCGAAGCCATCGCGGATCCATTCCGCCTTGTTGCCCGAATCGGGAAACTCGCCCACCCCCCATTCCGTGATCATGATCGGCTTGGTCGGATCGACTCTGGCCATTTCCTGGTAGGGCCATTCGATTAGGGCGCAAATCCGACCAGGCCGACTCGTCGGAAAATTGCTGACCATAAACACTCATCCCGAGCCAGTCGACATAAGCGCTCCCCGGATAATAGGCCGGGGCCGAATTCCAGGTATCGTGCGGGTAGGAATAGTTATTGGTCTGGAACATCCACTGGATGTTGGGCGCGCCGCGGGCCCGGACGCGGTCCACGACATAACGATAGGCGCGCTTGAAAATGTCCGGACCTTCCCACTCGTTAGGCCGACCCGGGATCGGTTTCTTGCACCGGAAAAGGTTCCCGACCAGGGAAACCAGTCGCCATTCATCTCGTCGCCGAAAGAGACGATGAGCGGATGGCCAAAGGCGCGGGCGGAGTCGGCCCAGTCATCAATGTAGCGATTCCAGGTGCCGGCGAGAATGGCGCGGAGCGAGAAACGGTCGGGCCCTTTTTTCTGTTCGTAGGGCCGGTCCCAGGGCGACCAGAAAACGAGCGGAAGCGAGCCGTGCCGCCAGATCATCTGCAATATTGGCGGTGGGAAAATTCTGTCTCCCCAGTAGCTGGAGGAGGCCATGATGGCCTGTGTTTCCCCACCATTTGCTCAAAGCCCTCGATCGCTCGAGCGTGACGGCATCCTCCGCCTCGCCGAAATCGATGAAGGCGCCGGTGTAGGCCTTTCTCCGGGAGCACCACTTCAACCGGCCCGTTGCGATCAACTGCCGGCGCGACCGGACTTGCCTCTGGCATACGACAAGGAGGAAAGGCAAGGATGACAATGGCCTCTCTGCGCCACCAGCGAGGACTCCCGACTCGCCGCGGCGAAGCCCGGAGGGACGTGCTCCCGCACGTCCAGGCTCTGCTGACGAACTGCTCTCACACCCAGCTAGGCCCGCACCGGCACCGAGCTGTCCGCTCCAGTTTTCCCCCAGCCGACCCAGGCGCCTTTGAGAGCGCGAAGATCGCTTTCCAGATCACGTAGCTGAGCAGCGGCCGGTAAATCAGCCGCATCGGAAGGATGCGCCAGGCGCGGGGGACGGTTCGCGTTCCAAGACGCAGGCCAGCGTGGCGAGGATCACATCCATGGCAAGAAAGACGATAACGAAGGGCAGGACCGCGCCCCAGGTCCCAAAGGGAGCGAAGCGAGGAGGAAAAAATCAACCAGCGGCGTGATGGCGACGAGCAAAATCTGAAAAAACCAAACGCTCGGCAGGCTGAACCAGCCAAGCGCGCGGTAGCGCCAGTTGAAGACTTTCCTCGCGGTGTTTCCAGAGGCATTGCAGCGTGCCGTAGGCCCAGCGAAAACGTTGCCGGGCGAGGGTGCGCAACGTTTCAGGCGCTTCGGTCCAGGCGATCGCCTCGGGCGTGTAAACGACGCGATTATCTCCGGCATACAAGGAGAGAGTGAGATCGGTATCCTCCGCCAGGGTGTCGAGGCTGAGCCCGCCGGCAGCCTCGATTGCCGAGCGGCGCAGAGCGCTGATCGCGCCGGGCACGACCGTGATGCAATTCCAGCGATCGTAGGCGCGCCGGTCGAGATTGAACCCGCAGGTGTATTCGAGCGACTGGCAGCGCGCGATGAAGCTGCGCAGGTTGCCAACTTTGGCGTGACCCGAAACCGCCACGACCCGCTCGTCGCGCAACGGCTGGACGAGCAAACGCAGGGTGTCGCTCTGCAAATGGGTATCCGCATCGAGGAAAACCACGAACTCGTGCTGGAGCAGGGCAAGGCCGCGCCGGAGCGCCTCGGCTTTGCCGCGGTTGTCTTGCCTAACGAGCCGAACCCGGGCGTCGCTCTCTGCGATTTTTTCCACCTCGGCGGCGGTCTCGTCGCGCGAGCCGTCGTCGACCACCAGCACTTCGATCGCGCCGGCATGATCGTTCGCCAAAACGGCGCGGAGCGTCGCCGCGATCACTTTCTCCTCGTTGAACGCGGCGATCAGAACGCTGACCGCGGGTGAAAATTCCGTAACCGACAGTGTGGCGCGACGGAAACGAGCCGCGAGAAAAATCACCACCAGGGTGCGCAACACGATGAGTGCAGTCGCCACGATCATGAAAGCCCAGAGAAATTCCGCAGTGGCGTGAAAGACGCGGAACCCGGTGCTGCTGACCAACCGCGGAATGCGCTGCCCCTCCCCGACCGGTGGCATGACCGCATCGCGTGAGCTGCCGATGAGCCTGCTCAAGGGGACGATGGTGTCGCCGCGGGTTCGCAACCAATCGATGATCTGTGGAAGCGCGGCCACCGTCTGGGAGCGATCGCCCCCGGCATCGTGCAGGAGAATGATGCTGCCATCGCGTCGCTGTTGCTTGATGCGCTGGAGGATGACATCGGCGCCCGGCCGCGCCCAATCCTGGGGGTCGATATTCTCGAGGACGACGAGGTAATTCATTTCGTTCGCGATCCGAAGCGGCGCGAGATCGGCCAGCGACGAGGGGCTGGTGTCGGCGTTGTAAGGCGGACGAAAAAGCGTGGTCGAGCGCCCGGTGATTTCTTCGAGGAGCAACTGGGTGGCGTTCAATTCGAGCCGGATATGTTCCGGCCAGCAGACCGCGAGATTGGGATGATAATAGGTGTGGTTGCCGATCTCATGGCCTTCAGCCACGATCCGCCTAACGAGATTCGGATATTTCTCCGCGTTCACCCCGACGAGGAAAAAAGCGGCCGGAACTCCGTTCTCTTTCAGGAGATCGAGAATGCGCGGCGTCCACTTCGGGTCGGGACCGTCGTCAAAAGTGAGTGCGACCTGGTGTTCGCCCCCCGCGCCCTGGTGATAGAGGGTCGGAAACTCGGGGAAGCTCTCGTAGGTCGCGTGGAGATAGCCATCCTTGTCCAGCGCGATCGTGCGCGCACCGTCCGCCCGCGCTTCGTCCACGTCCACGATTTCGCCTTCTCCGACATCGGTAATCGTTTCCGTGCCCTTGAGCGTCCCGAGCACCCGCTGGATGGCGTCGTTAGGCCGAATCCGCCGCGGCAGATTGAGTGCGTCCCAGATGGCCGGATCTTCCGTGCCGAGCCGGTAGAGGGCGAAACCACCCGCCGCTTCATCGCGCACAGCGTGCAGTTCGTTGAGGAAACTGACGACGTCGAGGAACGAGACTGAATGCTCCTTGTCTGCATCGTCGAAAGAGAAGTCCGACTCGTGCTCGGGCGGCGCAACCGCGCCGGCTTCCACGCCGGCGCTGCTCGCCCGGCTCATCGCCTCGGAAAAACTGATCGCTCAGCTCGATGCTCCCCGTTTGTCCAATCGTAGCCGTAACTGCCGAGCGCGATCACCCATTGCTGCGTGTCCGCGTCCTGGAGGAGCGCGTGCAGCCACGATTCAAACCATTGCCGGGAAGCAAGCGGCCCGGGCGGATCGACATCCGAAGTCTCGTCGAAGAGCAGGGCGACGAAGCGATCGACGTGGTCGGAGAGATTATCGAAATCGATGTAATCCAGGTCCTGCCCCGGCTGGACGCAGAGCCAGAGTTGCAGGCCGCGAGCGTGGAGCGCATCGGCCATTTTCGTGAGCAACTTGGTGATCTCGGCCCGGTAGGCGGGATCGACCTGCTCCCAGTCGAGCACCACGCCCGCCGCTTTCGCCTCGCGCAGGTGACTGAGCAGGTTTTGCAGAAAACGGTCCTGTCGCTCAGCCGGACCGTGGGCCAGATTCTCGACCGCTTCGGGCTGCCAGTTGTCGCCGATGAGATTCGTGAGGAGCGGGAGGAGGGCGAGACCTTTACGGGCCGCCAGTTTCGGAATGCGGACATCGGCGTCGATCTGCAAATTCCCGAGTCCATCGGCGAGCGCGAACCACTCCGGACAGACATGAGTCAACTGCGCGGCGTGTTCCTCGAGCGACTTGTAGCTGTAGGGATCGCCATTGATGTAGAAGCCCATTCGCACTTCGCCCCCGCTCCATTTCCTGGCCGGAGCGGCGGGAGCCGCGCTCGCTGGAGCCGGCGTTTTTCTGGCGGCGGCGCGCGCCACGAGAAACTTTTTCCAGAGCGGAACGTTAGGCGGGAGTTGCCCGGCCGGATTCTTTTTCTGGAGCGCTTTCAACTGCCCTTTCAATTGCCGCAAGCTGAAGGGCAGCCGCAATTGCGGTGTAACAAAGAGCGTCTGGACAAAAAACACCGCTGCCACAAAGGCGGCCACGCCTCCGAAGAGGAGGGTCAGGCGCAGCCGCGGCCAGCGTCGGCCGGCAGGATCGGAGAAAACAAAACCAGTCCGCTCTTTGGGTAGTTCGGCGTCCATCCAGTCCTGTGGGCGCATATCCTAGCGCGAGCGCCCCGGGATGCATCTGAATTTTAGGGACCTCTAACTGAAAAATCGGTTCGAAAAAAAAGTCACACCATGAAAAAAATAATGCGCCTGACCCGCGGCCGACGGGCGATTTGGGAATGGGATGTTAGATATGGAAACCAACGATCGGGTTAGGGCGCAAACGGCGTCGCATATCAACGAGGAAATCGACCACGGGACGAAGCGACGGCTGCTCCGCGCCGCGGGTGCGCCGCCAGCGGCCATCTCGCGCCTGATCGCAGACCTCGATGAAGAGTGGGACATCGAGCGCTGGCTGGAGACGAACGCTTCCCTCCTCGCTCTCGGTGGCACGCTCCTCGGGATCTTGGCGAACAAGAAATTCCTGATCGTGCCCTGTCTGGTTCTGCCCTTTCTTCTCCAGCACGCTCTCCAGGGCTGGTGCCCGCCGGTGCCGCTCTTCCGGCGCAAGGGAATCCGCACCCGGCGCGAAATTGATGCCGAAAAATATGCGCTCAAAGCGCTCCGCGGTGATTTCGCCGGGCTGGAGCGGAACGGCGAACCGATCGCCCAAGCGCGGGCTGCCTGGCGCGCCGTAACCGCCTGAGGCGGGCTTATCTCTTCGTTAGGCCGGAACGGCCGGGAGCCGCTGCCCGAAAAGATCGCGCAGGGCGGCGCGAGCGGCGTGATAGCCGCACATCCCGTGGACCCCGCCGCCGGGTGGGGTCGAGGACGAGCAGAGGTAAAAGCCGCGGATGGGCGTGCGATAGGGCGCCGGACTAACGACCGGCCGCGCAATCAGGTGCCAGAGATCGGTCGCGCCGCCGTTGATATCGCCGCCGACCAGATTGGGATTGGAACGCTCGAGAGCGGAGGCGTTGGAAGCGTGACGGGCCAGGATGCAATCGCGAAAACCGGGCGCGAAACGCTCGATCTGTCGCTCGATCGCCTCGGTCATGTCGCGATCGGATCCATGCGGAACGTGGCAGTAAGCCCAGAGGGTTTGTCGATCGCGCGGCGCGCGCGTTTCGTCGAAGAGACTTTGCTGGGCGACGAGCACGAAGGGTCGCTCCGGATGTTCACCTCGCGCGACCTGGCGTTCGCCCGCCGCAACTTCCTCCAGGGTGCCGCCGAGGTGAAGGGTGCCGGCCCGGCGACATTCCTCCGCTCGCCACGGCACGGGCGCAGAGAGTGCGTAATCGATTTTGAAAACACCCGGCGCATGCGGGAAGCGTCGAGTCGCTGCCGATACCGATCCGGCAACTGTTTGGCCGCGAGGCGCGCAAATTCCCAGCAGGTCGTGTCGAAGAGCACGGCCCGGGCCGTCGGGAGCTGGGCGAGATGCTCGATCCGGCAATTGGTTTCGATCTCTCCGCCGAGCGCGCGCAGATGGCCCCCGAGCGCATTGGCGATCGACTGTGCCCCGCTGCGCGGCAACGGCCACCCGACCGCGTGACCGGCGGCGCCGAGAACGAAGCCAAAGGCCGCGGTGCCATACGCTTCGAGCGGCAGAAAGAATGAGCTGCGATCCCAGCCCAGAGAGCGCGGGCGGCCGCTCCCTTGAAACGAACCTTCGCAACCAGGGTGGCGGGAAAGAACCCCGCGTTCCCGAAGTTCAAAAACGTGATCGGGTGCCGCGGCAGATGCAGCATCGGCTGGAGAAATTCCGCACTCAGCTGGTCCCAGTCGCGCACAAATGGCCGCAGCAGCCTGCGCCAGGCGGGGCCGTCTTTGCCTAACGAGTCCTCCGTTTTCGACAAATCCTGCCAAAGAGAGGCGGCCGTGCCGTCATCCAGTGGATGAGCCAGACCGATGGGCGGCTGAATCCATTCCAGCCCGTGGCGCGCGAGCGGGAGGGTGCGAAAAAAGGGGGAGCCGATTGCGAGCGGATGAATCGCCGAGCAGAGATCGTGCACGAATCCCGGTTGCGTCAGCTCGGCCGAGCGCGCGCCGCCGCCGATGGTCGCATTCGCCTCCAGCACCCGCACGGAACAACCGGCGCGGGCGAGGGTAATCGCAGCCGCGAGCCCGTTCGGACCCGATCCGACTACAATTGAATCGCAGGTTTCCTTTCTCATCGAGAAAGCAGCCAGGCTGGCCCGGGAGGAAAGAACGGGGCGCCGGGTTTGTTGCACGCAACCGAAGTGCGCTGCGCGAATAATGGAAGCGCGGAAATCGATGGACGCGGCAAAAGTGAAAAGGAGAAGGACACTGAAAAGGAGAGGAAATCGTTCCGGGAAGTTGGCAAACAATTGCCGGAACGGCAGGAAAATTAGCAGGGAAGCCGATTGGGTCGAATTGGACGGGCGTTGCGCGGACGACTCAACTCCCGGGATCGGGCAACTGAGCGAACCAGGCGTTTGATTCACGCCGCGATCCGAGTCTGGGAACTAAAACGCTACTGAAACGGCCGGCTCGGGGGGTTGGGGAACCGCCACAATCTGGGCACTTCCAAGACCAAAGCCGCGGCCAAAAAGCACGATGCGTCGCTTTCTTTGGTCACTTTGGCGGACCATTTCTTTCCGCCGGATTTCTTTTGCGATTTGGTTTTCATCTTTGTCGCCATAGAGACGGAGGATCGAATGGCCTCGCCTTTGCGGCAGCCCCAGACGGCTTCACCGTTCATGGCTGGTTAGGCCAGTGGTATTCCGGGATGGACGGGATGGCTACCGTTACGACTGGAGGGGCCCGGGCAAAGCCGGGGCCGTGATAAAGCCAGTCGCGGGGCGTGGCAGGACAACCTGGCGTAGGACAAAAAAGCCGATAGCAGCCATGCCCGTCCCGGCGAATATCGATCATTCGCCCGTGATAACTTTTTCGGAAAGTACGCGACCCGGCGATCGTCAAGCGATTGCCATTTCCGCACGGGATCGGCTTCGCGGAGGATAAGGCTTTTCGGCAAGAGCCACGGCGGGTGTTCACCAATCGTAATCATGTTTTTTTCTCGAAGCGCCACATCGGCGCGAGCCAACTTTCGGCTTCGGTAAAAGTCCTACCAAACGCGCGCCCGGGCAAGTTAATCCCGCCCCGGGCGGACTGCACTTTCCGCTCCCACCGCCTCCAAACCGGACCGCTCCCTGCGTTTCTTCTGCAATCGGTGGTTCGCGGACCTAAAATTCCGGACGGTGATTCATCGTTATGCTAAATAAGGCCGGGTTCATCCGGACGAGAAAAGAATGGAACCGCTTAAGAGGAGGATCGAGACCTGTTGCCTCGTGCATCTGAGCTGCTGCGGCGGCGAATAGGCGTCCGCTTCAGCGACTAGAAAAACAGCGGAGCCCCCCGCCGGGGTAGTTCGGCGGGGGCTTCTGTGCTTTCCAGAAGGGAACTGTCGTGGAAATTCGTTAGGCAAAGGGAACATTTACCGAGCCGCTGATGGGTGCCGCTTTCCACTGCGGGCCGCGCCCCGCCCGGCGGCACGGGGAAGAGAAGGCCAATGGGGGAGCGACCTTCGTTTCCATTGGGAAGAAGGAACGTTCGCGAGTAAAGTTCCGCGAGCGCCGAAAACGCCCGATCATGTCCGAGCCCACGACCAATCCGGCCGATCCCGCCGCGACCGATGCGACGAGCGAAAACGCGCGCGACGGAGTTAAAAAAACGCGCCAGCCTAACGAACCGGCGGCGGTCGTGGGCCTGGGTGCGTCGGCCGGCGGAATCGCCCCCCTCCAGCAGTTCTTCGGAGAAATGCCGCCCGACAGCGGGCTCGCTTTTGTTGTCGTGATGCACCTCTCGCCCGAGCACGAGAGCAGCCTCGCCGCCGTCCTCCAGCAGAAAACACAGCATGCCGGTGACGCAGGTGACCGGTCCGGAAAAGGTCCGGGCGAACCGCGTTTACGTCATTCCGCCTAACAATCAGTTGCTCTTTGAAGACGGCGAGCTGCGGCTGGTCGCGCCGCAACAGGCGCGCGGTCGCCGGATCACGATCGATCTTTTCTTCCGCACCCTGGCCCAGGCCTATGGGCAACGCGCCGTCTGCATTGTGCTCTCGGGGAGCGACTCCGATGGCGCGATCGGGCTCAAGCACGTCCGCGCGCAAGGCGGTGTGACGGTGGCACAGGACCCTAACGAAGCCGAATACGACAGCATGCCGGTGACGGCGATCAGCACCGGAATGGTCGACTGGGTGCTGCCGGTCGGGCAGATGCCGGCGCGCCTGCTCGAGTTCGCGCGCAACGAGCGCCGGATGAAATTGCCGCCCGAAATCGAGGGCGCAGAGGAAGCGGATCTGAAAGCAAAGGAGGCGGCCGGCGGCGAGACCGTTTCGGAGGAGACCTACGCCCCCGAGGATGAAGACGCGATCCAAAAGGTTCTGGCTGATTTGCGCGCCCAGACCGGCCATGATTTCAACCACTACAAACGCGCCACCGTCCTGCGCCGGATCGCACGCCGCCTCCAGGTCAATTCGCTCGAACGCATTCCGCAGTATCGTCGAGTTCCTCCGCACTCATCCCGCCGAGGCCCGCGCCCTCCTTCAGGACATGCTCATCGGCGTGACCCATTTCTTTCGCGACCGCGAGGCGTTCGCCGCTCTCGAAGCGCACATTCCGCAGCTTTTCGCGGGCAAGACGAAACATGACTTCGTCCGCGTCTGGGTGGCGGGCTGTGCCACGGGCGAGGAAGCATATTCGATCGCGATCCAGCTCTGCGAACACGCGGCCCGGTTGGAGGAGGCGCCGGCGCTCCAGATTTTCGCGTCCGACGTGGACGAACAGGCGATTGCCGATGCCCGCGACGGTCTCTACCCGAGCGCGATCGAGGCGGATGTCTCGCCGGAGCGGCTGCGCGAGTTTTTCGTCTCCGATCGCGGACGCTATCGGGTGCGGAAAGACGTGCGCGAGAAAGTCCTCTTCGCCGTCCACAATGTCCTGAAGGACGCTCCTTTCTCCCGGCTCGACCTGGTTTCGTGCCGCAACCTGCTGATTTATCTCAACGTCGCCGCGCAGGGGGACGTGTTCGATATCTTCCATTTCGCGCTTCGCTCCGGCGGGCTCCTCTTCATCGGCGGTGCGGAAAACGAGGCGGCGGCGAAAGCGTTATTCTCACCGGTCGACTCTCGTAATCGGCTCTATGTGCGGCGGTCGGTTCCGCGCGCCGGTTGGAAAATCCCGGTGCCACCGCTCCGGACGCCAGCGCTGGGGCTGCGGACGACCCGCGGCCCGCGCGCGCGCAACTTGCCACCGCTTGCGCCCCTCAAGATGGATGAAGCCTCGCAGGAAATCGCGAAGACACCGCGGGCCGGCCAGACTCGGCGCGAGGTCCTCTTCGGCGAGCTGCACCTGAAATTGCTCGAGCAATACGGGCCGCCCTCGGCGGTTGTGAATGGCACCCATGACATCGTTCATCTTTCCGAGCATGCCGGCCATTACCTGCAATTCGCCGCCGGCGAGATCACGGCCAATCTCCTCAAGGTCGTGCACCCGGCGCTCCGGACGGAAGTGCGAACCGCGCTTTTCAAAGCCGAGAAAGCGCAGGAGACCGTGCGGGGCGCGCCGCAGTCGATCGAGATCGACGGCACGACGGAAGTGATCACGGTCAGCGTCTGCCCGATCCGGCAGGAGGGCGCCCCGGAAGAATTTTTCCTCGTTCTCTTCGAGCGGCAGAGCGACCAGAACGCGGTCCGGGTCGCGCCGGCTCATCCCGACGCCATCACCCGCGATCTCGAGGATGAAATTCATTACCTGAAAGAGCAGCTCAGCGCCACGGTCGAGCAGGACGAGGCGACGAACGAGGAGCTGAAAGCCTCCAATGAAGAGTTCCAGGCGATGAACGAAGAGATGCATTCCGCGACCGAGGAACTGGAGACAAGCAAGGAAGAATTGCAGTCGGTCAACGAAGAGCTCGTGACCGTTAACCACGAGTTGAAGAACAACGTCGAGGAGTTGAGCCGGGCCAACGCCGACCTCAACAACCTCATGGCCTCGACCGATATCGGCACGGTTTTTCTCGATCGCCAGCTCCGCATCCAACGTTTCACCCCGAGCGCGCAGAAGATTTTCAATCTTCTCCCGGCCGACCTTGGGCGGCCGCTCTCCGACATCACGCACAAACTGGCCTACGAAGGCTTCCTCGAGGATGCGGAGCAGGTCCTGCGCGACCTGAAGACGGTCGAGCACGAGGTGCGGGTGGGCGACGACCATTGGTACATGACGCGGATCGCTCCTTATCGGACAAGCGTCGATCGGATTGCCGGGGCCGTCGCCACTTTCATCGACATTTCCCGACGCAAAAATGCGGAGGACGCGCTGCGCCGGAGCGAAGCGCGCCTGCGACGGGCGCTGGAGATCGAGACCGTGGGCGTCATCTTTTTCAATTTGGACGGACGGATCACCGACGCCAACAACGCTTTCCTCAGAATGTGTGGCTTTAGCCGGGAGGAGGTCGAGCAAGGTCTGGTCGACTGGAGTGATTTTACGCTGCCGGACTGGAGACCAATCTCGGCCGAGGCGATGGCCGAGCTAAGGCGCGAAGGCAAAACTCGCACCTATCAGAAGCAGTATATGCGGAGGGACGGCACCGGCTGGTGGGGCCTTTTCAGCGCTGCCAAGCTCACCGATCAACAGGCGGTCAAGTTTGTGGTCGACATCAGCGAGCAGAAGGAGGCCCAGGACGCACTTCAGGCGAGCGAGGAACGCTTCCGCCAATTCGCCGAGAATTCCCGCGATGTCCTCTGGATTTTCGACGTCGAGAAGGAGAGGACCGAATATCTGAGCCCGGCTTTTGAGCGAGTCTGGGGAGAACCCCGGGAGCGGCTTCTACAGGATCCAACCTACTGGCAGAGATCGCTCCATCCGGACGATGCCGATCAGGCAACGACGCGCGTGGAAAACATGCTCACGGGCGAGACGGTGGTGACCGACTATCGCATCATCCGCCAGAGCGACGGTGCCGTCCGCTGGATTCGCGACACCGGATTCCCGGTGCGGGACAAAGACGGAAGAATCGTTAGGCTGGCGGGGTTGGCGCAGGATGTGACCGGCGCAAAAATCCGGAGCGAGGCGCTGGCGGAAAGTGAAGAACGTTTTCGGCTCCTGGTCGAAGGGGCACCTGATTATGCCATGTTCATGCTCGACCCCGGCAACCGGATCATCTACTGGAGCACGGGCGCGGAGCGGGTTTTCGGCTGGAGTTCCGACGAAGCGCTCGGCAAGACCGGGGAACTGATTTTCACACCCGAAGATCGAGCCCGAGGGGCGGAGGAAAAAGAGCTAAAGACGGCCTTGAAAAACGGGGTGGCGAGCGATCGCCGCTGGCACCTGCGCAAAGACGGCACCCGCGTCTGGATCGACGGCGTCATGCGACGGCTCGACGACGAGCGGGGCAACGTGCGCGGTTTTGCCAAGATCGCGCGCGACGCCACCGAGCTGCACCAGGCAGAGGAAGAATTGCAAATCTCGCACCAGGAGCTGGAGCGCCGGGTGAAACAGCGCACCGCCGAACTGACCGACCTCAACAAAAAGTTGCAGGAAGAGATCAAACACCGGGCCGAGGTGGAACAGGAACTCCTCCTCGTGAGCGAACGGGAGAAACGGCGCATCGGTCAGGACCTGCACGACGACCTCTGCCAGGAACTGGCCGGCGCCGCCTTTTTCCTCGAGTCCTCCGCCCGCAAACTGGAAGAGAACGATCCGGCCCAGGCCAAAATTTTCGCCGAAGCGGCCAGGATCGTGAACGCCAACGTCGGCCTCGCCCGCGATCTCGCGCGCGGCCTGCACGCCGTTGAGTTGAGTGCCACCGGGCTGGCCAACGCCCTGCGCGAGCTGGCTTTTCGCGTCAGCCAGCAGCGCGCCGTCCAATGCCGCCTTGATTGCCCGCGGCAGGTCCGGGTGCGTGACGAAGCCGTCGCCCTCAACCTTTATCGCATCGCGCAGGAAGCGGTCACGAACGCGATTAAGAACGGGAAAGCGACCCGCATCATAATCAAGCTCCTGCGCACCCGGCGCGACCTCGTTCTTTCCGTGCAGGATAACGGCAAAGGTTTTTCCGAGAAGCGCCCGCGCCGCGGCATGGGCATCCACATCATGAAGTACCGGGCCGACGTCATTGGCGGGAAATTCGTGATCGAGTCGGCCGACAGCCGCGGCACGGTCGTATCGTGCACGCTTCCCGGCGAATAGCGACACCGGGCCACGCGCAGCTGGCAATCAACCAACGCGTTCCCTTTCGGTCGTTTTCTGAATTTCGGATCCTGCCGTCCCCTAAGATCGGCTCAGGTCAAATCGCCCCCTGGCTTGGTAGGGGCCGATCGCCCTCTTCGATCCGAAACATTTTTACCATGAAAAAATTATTAATCGCATTGGTTGGGATCGGCCTCACCGTGGGCACGATCGGAAATCTCTACGCGGGTCCGAAGGAGGAAATCAATGAGGACACGCAGACCCTGCAGAAATTCACCAGCATGCCGGAGCGGCAAATCCCGCCGGCCGTGCTGAAGAACGCGAAGGGCTTCGCGATTTTCCACGTCATCGATGTGGCTCTGCTCGTGAACGGAAAAGGCGGCCCGGGTATCGTCGTCGATCGGACGGCGAGCGGCTGGTCCGGCCCGCTCTTTGTCGGGCTCGGCGGCGCCGGCGTGGGCGCGCAGCTCGGCGCCAAAGTCAAAAAACTGGTCCTCGTGCTCAACACCCAGAACGCGGTCGATGCGTTCAAGCAGGGGAACGTGAAAATCGGCGCAGACCTTAGCGCGCACGCCGGACCAGCCGGAGCGAGTGCCGAAGCTGAGATACCCGTCACGGCACCGGATGTTTACAGTTACTCCGATGCGACCGGCGTTTTCGCTGGAGTGTCGATTGAAGGTTCGGTCATCGCCCCGCGCGGTGACGTGAACAACGACTTCTATGGCAAGAAAGTGGACCCAACCATGATCCTGGCCGGTCAGGTCCAGCCGCCGGCCGCGGCCAACCCCCTCATGACCGTGCTGAACAAGGTGGCCGGTGGCGCGCCAGCCGTCAGCAGCACCCGCTAAAGCCTGTCGTCGGCTCGGGGCAAAAATCGCCGACTGTCTCTGCCTCTCCGACTGGGCAAAGGCAGGCCGGCGAATTTTTGCCCCGGTTAGCTGGCCGATTCTTCGCCAAGAATTTTCCAGTCCTCGGCCTCGGTTACGGCGTCGCCTGGAGAGTCCGAGGCAAAGAAGAAACTTTCCAGCCCGCCTGGCGGAGGGGCCGCCCCTTCGGTCCTCGATGCAGAAGGGCGATAGAAACGCCAGTGAGTGAAGGTGCCCGGACAATCCGGCGTCGGGCAGGCGAGCGAATAGTTTTCCGGCCCGCCCACGATGCGAATGTCGCGGCCGCTGATGACCCGCTCGCAGATCAGGCAAACGCGTTTGTCATCGATCGTATACCAGCGCCGCTCCAGATCGGTCCTTTGCAGGATCGATAGACGATCCTGGGAGAAATCATAATTTGGCATTCCGCAGGATGAGCAGAAGCGCGCCGGGCCGACAATTGGCCGGCCGCCTCATCGTGATCTAACGAAAATGCCTAGGCCGTCCCCTCGGGCCGCCGCGCCCACTCATTCGTTAGGCGGAGAACGCCTCGAGTCAGCGCGCGCCGGCCGCTCGAGGTGGCTGCTTTCTTTACGCCCCTGGTCGGATCCGGAAGAGCAGGCCGTGCGTCGGACGAAGCAAAATCTTACCGGGCCAGGTTGAGGTCAAAAATTCCTTGGCAGAACGCTTGCGCGGCGGGTGCGCATGATGCATCCTTGCCCTGTTCTGGGGGGAACAGCCGCCCTTCACATCTTTCTGATGTGGGGGGCGGTATTTTTTTCTGCATGGCTCGGATGAAGGGCTTTGCCTGCTTCGGCGCCACCGCGAAAAGAACGGCGGAGAAGCGCGCGCCCGCCATAGTCGGTCCGATTCAAGCAATGTGAATATCTTGCTGGTGGAGGATCACGAGGAGAGTCGGGTGATCCTTTCGGGCCTCCTCACTCACTGCGGCCATGAGGTCGCGGCCGCGGCGAGCGTGCAGGATGCGCTCCTTTTGCTCAATCATCTGCGTTTTGATGTCCTGGTCTGCGATATCGGACTGCCCGACGGGAGCGGACTCGACCTCGTGGTCGAAGCCAAAAAGCGCCAGCCATGGGAAAAAACTCTGGCGCTGACCGCGCATGGACAAAGCGAGGAGAGGGAACGCGGGCTGCGCGCCGGGTTTGATGAATACCTGACGAAGCCGTTCGACTTCCATCACCTGCGCTCTTTGCTCGGGGAAAACGGCTAGCACCGTTCCGACCTGACCTCGCTTTGGTAAATATCCCAATCCGATTGGAATCGCCCTGCGATCTCTATAAATGGAAAGGGGCACGTGGGTGGAAGTTCGCCGTTCTTCCCTCTCTTGCTCTCCGGCTCGATGAAGAAATTGCACTCGCCCGCGTCCGGCACGAAGCCGAAGAAGCATGCCATCCTGCTGGTTGACGATCATCCGCTTTTTCGCAAAGGGATGACGCAGTTGCTCGATTCGCAGGCCGATCTCCAGGTGGCGGCCGAGGCCGACAACAGCGGCAATGCGCTTAACGCCATCCGCTCGCGTCGCTTTGATCTCGCGGTCGTCGATGTCGGGCTGCGCGGAGGGGCGAACGGGATTGAGCTGACGAAATCGATCAAGGCGGAGCGGCCCGAGCTGCCCGTGCTCGTCGTCTCGATGCACGACGAGGCGCTCTACGCGGAGCGGGCCCTGCGCGCCGGCGCGCGCGGTTATGTCATGAAACGCGAAGCGCTCGATTCCATTCTCCAGGCCGTCCGGAGCGTGATCGAGGGCGAGATTTACATCAGCCCCACGATGACGAAGCGGATGCTTTTCGATCACATTCAGGGCGGGTCGCGCAGCGCAGTCGATCGCCTGACCGATCGGGAACTGGAGGTCTTCCAATTAATCGGCGAAGGCCAGGACATGCATGCGATCGCCGCCGCGTTGCACCTGAGCAAAAAAACCGTCGAAGCCCACCGCGCCAACATCAAGGAAAAGCTTGGTCTCCCGGGCGCGCGCGAAGTGGTGCGCTACGCGACGCAGTGGGTGAGCCAGCAGCGTTAGAAAACGATTTTTATCGCCGTGAGCGAAAAAACGTCCCACTCTGCCCTCGTGGATGCCCTGACCAGACAAATTGGGAGCCGGCTGGAGACGCACAAATTCTGCACGATTTTCGAAAAAGACCTCGGGCGAGTCTGGCCCTACGTCGATTTGGAGCGGGAAAAACGCTTCGCGAAAATCAAATGCTACGCCCGGGCTCACGGCTGGTCGGCCACGATCCTCGATCCGGGGATCCGGGTGACGTTCCGCAAGCTAGCGGATGAGAAGCCGGTCGCGGCCGCGGCGGAAAAGAAGGGACGGATAATTCGTTAGGCCGAGGCGGCCGCGACGGCACTCCAGGCCGGCATTTTTCGCGGGCGCGCCCACATTTTTTGGCAGCGCACCGACCGTTTCCGGTGAATTTTATCCACGCGCGAACGTCCTTACGACCGAAGAACAATTAGACCATGAAACGGCCCAACCTCCTTTTTCTGCTCGCGGCTCTCGCCCTCGGCGCCTGCCAGACGGCGCACGATGCCGCCGTCAGCACTTTCCGGGTCGTCGACGCGCCGCACCAGTATGTCCGGCGCCAACTCGGGATGGATCAGGAACCGCAAACCACCACGACGAGCACTACGACCGAAACGGTTTACTCCGATACAGCGCCCTACGCTCCGCCGCAGCCGTATGCGGCCCCGCAGCCTTATAATACCCAGGGGGCCCCGCCACCACCGCCTCCTCCCGTCGAAACGCAGCGCCGGGTGACGACAACCGAGCCGGAGCCGGCTCCCGGGTCCATCACTTCCACCGGCGTCACGCGCTCGGCGCGTGAGCAGCCCCCGCCCTCCAAGCCGCGAGCGACCGCAACGCCGGGCACCGCTTCTTCCAAGAGCGAAAGTCTGCCCTACGCCAAGCCGGTTCCTGGCAAACCCGGCTACGTCTTCAGCCCCTACGACCCCAACGGCGGCTACGTCGATGTGAAAGGCTTCACCCCCGGCCAGAAAGTGAAGGATCCCTACAGCGGGAAGATCTTCCTCGTCCCGTAACACAGCCGTCCCGGGTTACAGCTTCTTTTCCAGCGCCTTCACTCGCTCGTAGAGTTTCCCCAACCGCCGCACCCAGGCGAGATGTTCCAGCGACTCCTTCAACGGCACGGCCGGCGTCGCCCACCAGGTTCCCCCATGCAGGCTTTTCGAAACCCCGGTCTGCGCGCCGATCATCGTTCCATCGTCGATCTCGATATGACCGATGATCCCCGCCTGCCCTCCGATGACCACCCCCGAGCCGATCCGCACGCTGCCCGCAATCCCGACCTGCGCGACAATGATCGAATGTTTCCCGATCACGACGTTGTGCGCGATCTGCACCAGGTTATCGATCTTGACCCCTTCCTGAATCCAGGTGCGTCCAAACCGCGCCCGATCGATCGTCGTGCCGGCGCCAATCTCGACGTCGTCGTCGATCTGCACGATCCCGATCTGCGGCACCTTCTTGTGCCCGCCGGTTGCCATCTCAAAACCAAAGCCGTCCGAGCCGATCACGACCCCGCTGTGCACGATGACGCGATGCCCGATCCGGGTCCGCTCGCGAATCGTCACATTCGGATAAATGACGCAGCCATCGCCCATCGTCGTCTCATGCCCAACGTAGCTGTTAGCGCCAATCCGGGTGCCGTCGCCGATCCGCGCGCCCGGCTCGATGACGGCGTGGGGGCCGATCGCGACCTCTTTGCCTAACGACGCCTGATCGGCCACGATCGCGCTCGGATGAACCCCGGCCGGGAACGAGATCGGCTCGGGCGCGAATTTCATGACCACCTGCTCGAAGGCCTTGCCCGGGTTCTCGACCTGAATCTGGGCCGCGACAATTTGCTCGCTGAAATCCGGCGGGACGAAGGCCGCCGAGGCGCGGGTTTTGCGGAAGGCGGCCAGATAACGCGGGTTGCCGTAAAAGGTGATCTCACCCGCGGTCGCTTCGGCGAGCGAGGCCGCGCCGCTTATCGTTAGGCTGGCGTCGCCCCGCAGTTCGCCCCCGCTCATCCTGGCCAATTCTCGAAGCGTCAAAGTCACCCTACCGATTCACCTTTCACCACCTCAACCCCCGGCCGCGAAGCCGGGATAAAGCGTCATCCCGCCATCAACAAAAATGGTCGCGCCCGTGATGTAATCCGATTGATCCGAGGCCAGCCAGACGGCCGCGCGCGCGATATCCTCCGGCTCGCCGATCCGCCCGTCGGGAATGAGCGTGAGGAGGGAAGCGAGCGCCTCCGGCGTTTCCCAGGCGGCGCGGTTGATCGGCGTCTTGATCGCGCCGGGCGCGATGCTGTTCACCCGAATTTTTTTCGGCGCCAGTTCCTGGGCCATGCTTTTCATCAACTGCATGATCCCGCCTTTCGAGGCCGCGTAATTGACGTGCCCGGCCCACGGAATCACTTCGTGGACCGAACTCATGCAGATGATTTTCCCCGCCGCCCGCGAGACCTCGGGCACGACGCCGCGACGGAGGAATTCGCGGACTGCTTCGCGCGCACAAAGAAATTGTCCGGTCAGGTTCACGGTGATGACGCGCTCCCATTGCCGGAGGGTCATCTCGTGGAAGGGCGCGTCCTGCTGCATCCCGGCGTTGTTGACCAGAATGTCGAGCGTGCCGAACCGCTTGATCGCTTCCGCGAACATCGCCTGCACCTCTTCTTCTTTGCTCACATCCGCGCGGATGGCGCAGGCTTCGCCGCCCCCGGCGCGGATCGCCCTAACGACACTCTCGGCCTCCTCGGCATCGGAGAGATAATTGACCACGACCGAGGCCCCGGCCGCGCCGAGGGCAAGGGCGCAGCCTTCGCCAATTCCAGAGCTGCCACCGGTGACGAGGGCCTTTTGATTTTGCAGCGGACGACTGGGATCGGCGGTCTTCACTTCAGGCGCAGCCATATTTCAAGGTGCCCGAAAGGCAAGAGAATTCCATCCCTGGGCTCGAAGATGTGGGCACAGATCTAGCTTTTGTCTGGAGCGCGGCCCGCGGCCGTGTCCGCATGGCCACAGGAACACTCAACAATACCCGGCAATTGCCGAACAAAACCGAATATGATGAAAGCGGTTCAGAAACCAAAAACGACGCGCGTTCTCCGGTCATTTCGGCAACGAGCGCGGAATATTTTGAAATCCTTAGCCGGGCGACGGACGATGCGGTTCGGGATTGGAATGTAAAGGGCGACAGGCTCGCCTGGGCCGGCGCCTTCGAGCACCTGCTCGGACCGGCACCGGGCGCGGCCGCGCGCAAAACCAGCTTTTGGTCTAATCGCATTCATCCCGCTGATCTGGTCCGCATCCAGAACAGTCTGCGCGAAGCCTTGAACGGAGGGGAAGAGCGCTGGATGGGCGAATACCGCTTCCAGTGCCAGGATGGCGAATACGCCAACATCCTCGAGCGGGCGCTGATCTTGCGCGACGAAGGCGGCGCGGCCGTGCGGCTGGTCGGCACGATGATGGATGTGACAACCCGCCGCCAACTACAGGCCCAGGCGACGCGCTCGCAGCGCATGGAAGCCTTCGGGCAATTGGCCGGCGGGGTCGCGCACGATTTCAATAATTTTCTCACCACCATTCTCGGCTACAGCGACCTGCTCTTGTCCGAAGCCGAAGTCAAAGGCCGGATCGCGGATCAGATTAATGAGATCCGGGAGGCGGCCGGGCGCGCCTCTACCCTCACGAACCAACTGCTTGCCTTTAGCCGCCGACAGGCGCTCGAGCCGAGCATCTGCGACGTCAACACCCTCATCAGCAATCTCGAACGCTCCCTCCTCCACCTCCTCGGCGACCACATCTCGATCGTGTGCCAACTCCATCATTTGCCAGAGGGCGCGTACATCAAAGTCGATCCCCACCAGTTTGTCCTCGTCATCCTCAACCTGGCGGTCAACGCGCGCGATGCGATGCCGCAAGGCGGTCGCCTCACCCTTACCACTTCCACTCTCGCCGTCGCCCCCGGCACGCCTTCGCCCTTCTCCGACACCGACCTGCCAGACGGCGATTACGTCGTGGTCGCGATCTCTGATAACGGCACCGGCATGAGCGAAGAAGTGAAAGCGCGGATCTTCGAGCCTTTCTTCACGACCAAGGTCGAAACTCCGAGCAGCGGCCTCGGCCTCGCCACCACTTACGGCATCGTGAGCCAGAGCGGCGGCCACATCCTGGTCGAGAGCGAACTGGGCCACGGCAGCACCTTCCGCATTTTTTTCCAACGGATCCCTCCGCCCCCACCCGCCCCCTACAAAAAGCCGGGATCGCGCAAGCTCGCGACCGGGACCGAGACGATCCTCGTCCTCGAAGATGAATTCGCCGTGCGGCATCTTGCCGTCCGCGTTCTGCGCAAACTCGGCTATGAAGTCTTGGAAGCGGCCCACGGTGACGATGCCAAGCGTCTCATCACCCGACGCGGCGCTCCGCACGTCGACCTCCTCCTCGCTGATGTGGTGATGCCGGACGTAAGCGGGCGCGATTTTGCCGATTGGCTCCACCTGACGAGTCCGGCGACCAAGGTCATCTTCACCTCCGGTTATCTTGAGGAATCGCTCCACCCGCGCGACCGGTGCAAGCCGGGGACGTATTTCCTCGCCAAGCCCTTCAGCGCCGAGCAGCTCGCGAGCAAAATGCGCGAGGTGCTGGATGGGAAACATTGAGAGATTGACTGATTGAGAGAATCGCAGCCAAATCTCTCAATCTCCTAATCTCTTCTGACCACTTTCCACGACATCGAAGCCGCCGCCGGCCGCATCAAAGGCGCGGTCTACCACTCCCCCTGCTCCCGCTCCATTCCCTTGAGCGAGCTCACCGGGATGGAGATTTATTGCAAGCTCGATAATCACCAGCGCACCGGCAGCTTCAAGGAACGCGGCGCGCGCAACGCCCTCGCCCAACTGCCCGAGGAACAGAAACGCCGCGGCGTCATCGCCGCCTCCGCCGGCAACCATGCCCAGGCGCTCGCCTACCAGGGGCGATTGTTAGGCGTGCCCGCCACCGTCGTGATGCCGAAGTTCGCGCCCCTGATCAAGATCAACAATTGCCAGAAGCTTGGCGCGACCGTCGTTCTGCACGGGAAGGATTTCGCCGAAGCGAAAGCGCGCGCCCACGAGATCGCGGCCGAAAATGGGCTTGCCTACATCGACGGCTACGATGATCCCGCCATCATTGCCGGGCAGGGCACAGCCGGCCTCGAAGTGGTCGCGCAGGTCCCGGATCTCGACGCGGTCATCGTGCCGGTGGGCGGCGCGGGCCTGCTCGCCGGCGTCTCGCTCACGGTCAAAACTTTGCGTCCGGAGGCGAAGGTCATCGCGGTCGAGGCCGACCACGTGGCCAGTTTTTCCGCGGCCCTGCGCGAAGGAAAACCGGTTCGAATCGAGACCAAACCGACCCTGGCCGACGGCCTCGCCATTGCCCAGGTCGGGAGCAATGCGTTCGAAATCGCGCGCCAGCACACCGACAAGGTCCTGCTCGTGAACGAAGAACAAATCGCGCTCGCCATCCTGCGCCTCGTGGAACTGGAAAAGGCTGTCGTCGAAGGCGCCGCCGCCACTACCCTCGCCGCCTGTCTTTCCGGGCAACTCGAGGAACTCGCGGGGAAACGGGTGGTGCTTCTCCTTTGCGGCGGCAACATCGATCCGAATGTCCTCAGCCGCGTGATCGAGCGTGGCCTGGTGGCCGACGGTCGGCTCTCGCGTTTCACCGCCGTGATCAGCGATCGGCCGGGCGGCCTGGCCGATCTGACCGCGCAAATCGCAGCCGCCGGCGCGAGCATCAAGCAGGTCGTGCACGACCGCGCTTTCGCCAGTTCGGATGTCTCCGCGGTCAATGTCCTTTGCACGGTCGAGACGCGGAACCGCGCCCACCTCGAAGACCTCCTCGCCCGCCTCCAGGAACGCGGTGTCAAAACCGTCGTCGCCCGTTAGCCTGGAGGGACGACCGCCGTGTCGTCCGAGTTTCTCCAAACACGGACGGGACTGCGCCCGTCCCTCCAAGCGCGCCCCAGGCGTCACCTTGAATCGCGCACGTTCCCTCGTAGGATGCGCAATGGATTCGGTTGAGACTCAGGTGGCGGAAAAAACAGCTTCTCCGCAGGAGCAAAAATCTTCCCCCGCGACCCAGGAATCGCCTGAGGAATTGAGCCGCTTCGTCTCCCGCCACATTGGCCCTAACGAAGACGAAATCCAAACCATGCTCGGCACGATCGGCTTCGAGGATCTCGACACTTTCATCGCTGCGACCGTCCCGAAAGACATCCGCCTAACGAAGCCGCTCGATCTCCCGGCCGGCAAATCGGAGCAGGAAGCGCTCACCGAATTGCGCCAGCTCGCGCAGGAAAACAAGGTCGTGCGCAGCTTCATCGGCGCGGGCTATTCCGATTGCGTCGTCCCGCCGGTCATCCAGCGCAACGTCCTCGAAAACCCCGGCTGGTATACCGCCTACACCCCTTACCAGGCCGAGATCGCCCAGGGACGACTCGAAGCCCTCCTCAATTTCCAGACGATGGTGACCGATCTGACCGCGCTCGACATCGCCAACGCTTCCCTCCTCGACGAAGCGACCGCCGCCGCCGAGGCCATGACCCTTTGCCACGCCGTCGTCAGCGGGCGCGACATTTTTTTCGTCTCCGAAATGTGCCACCCGCAAACGATCGAAGTCGTCCAGACCCGGGCCAAACCGTTAGGCATCGAGGTCGTGATCGGGAACGCCGCGACCTTTCGGCCTAACGAAAAGGTGTTCGGCGTTCTTCTCCAATATCCCACGACCGACGGCGCGATCATCGATTACGAACCCTTCATCAAGTCGGCCCACGAGGCCGGCGCGCTCGCGATTGTGGCGGCCGATATTCTCGCCCTCACCCTCCTCCGTCCGCCGGGCGAGATGGGCGCCGATGTCGCGGTCGGGACGACCCAGCGCTTTGGAGTTCCGCTCGGCTTCGGCGGACCGCACGCCGCTTATTTCGCCACCCGCGACCAATACAAACGTCATATGCCGGGACGCCTCGTGGGCGTTTCGCACGATGCCGCCGGTCGGCCCGCTTATCGCCTCGCGCTCCAGACGCGCGAGCAACACATCCGACGCGACAAAGCGACGAGCAACATCTGCACGGCCCAGGTCCTCCTCGCCGTCATGGCCTCGATGTATGCCGTCTATCACGGGCCGGATGGATTGCGCCGGATCGCGCGCCGGGTGCACAAACTGACCTGCCGGCTGGCCGATGGTCTCGAACAGCTCGGTTACGGACTCGCGCACCAGGATTTCTTCGACACCGTCCGGATCGACCTCGGGAAAAGAATGAGCGGCGAGTTCCTGCGCCGCGCCGTGCAGCGCAACTGCAACCTGCGCCCACTCGGTCCGCACAACGTCGGGATTTCCCTCGATGAAGCGACGACGGAGGAGGACGTCGAAAGGCTCCTCGGTATTTTCGGCGAGAACCGCATCGTCCTCCCCGGGGTGGTGACGGCAAGTCGAGAATCAAAGATCGAGAATCGGCGATCGGCTTTTCTCACTCATCCGATCTTTAACACCCACGACAGCGAAACCGAGATGCTGCGCTACATCCGCCGGCTCGAGGCGCGCGACCTTTCGCTCTGTCATTCCATGATCCCGCTCGGCTCCTGCACGATGAAGCTGAACGCGACCGCGGAAATGTTTCCCGTTTCCTGGCCGGAGTTTGCCCGCATCCATCCCTTTGCGCCTAACGATCAGACGACCGGCTATCGCAAAATGTGTGAGCAGCTCGAGCGCTGGCTGGCCGAGATCACCGGTTTCGCTGCCGTCTCCCTGCAACCGAACGCCGGCTCGCAGGGTGAATACTCCGGCCTCCTCGCGATCCGCGCTTATCACGCGGCGCGCGGCGAGGCGCATCGCAACGTCTGCATCATCCCCACCTCCGCCCACGGGACCAACCCGGCGAGCGCGGTCATGGCCGGTTTTCGGGTCGTCCCGGTGGGCTGCCTCGAGGACGGCGATATCGACCTCGCCGACCTCCGCGCGAAAGCCGACGAACACGCCAAAGATCTCGCCGCCCTCATGGTGACCTACCCCTCGACCCACGGCGTTTTCGAAACCACGATTCGCGAGATCTGCGAGATCGTGCACGAGCACGGCGGTCAGGTTTACATGGACGGCGCGAACATGAACGCGCAGGTCGGCCTCTGCCGCCCGGGCGATATCGGCGCCGATGTTTGCCATCTCAATCTGCACAAGACCTTCTGCATCCCGCACGGCGGCGGCGGGCCCGGCGTCGGCCCGATTGGAGTCGCACAGCACCTGGCAAAATTCCTTCCCGGCCTCCCGTCTCTCGACTCTCAACCCTCAACTCTCAACTCCGCCGGCCCGGTCGCCGCCGCCCCCTACGGCAGCGCCAGTATCCTGACCATTTCCTGGATGTACATCCGCATGATGGGCGGCGCTGGCCTGACGAAAGCGACCGAGGTCGCAATCCTCAACGCCAACTACATCGCGAAACGGCTCGACCCGCATTTCCCGGTCCTCTTCAAAGGCAAGGGTGGACTCGTGGCGCACGAATGCATTCTCGATCTGCGCCCCTGCAAGAGCGCGGGGGTGGAAGTGGAAGACGTGGCCAAGCGCCTGATGGATTACGGCTTTCACGCCCCGACGGTTTCCTGGCCCGTCCCGGGCACGATCATGATCGAGCCGACGGAAAGCGAACCGACACATGAGCTCGATCGCTTCTGCGACGCCATGATCGCGATCCGGGGCGAGATCGACGCCATCAGTGCCGGTCGCGCGGACAAGAAAGACAACCCGTTGAAAAACGCGCCCCACACCGCGGAGCAGGTCTCGGCCAACGAATGGACTCATCCCTATTCGCGCGAGCAGGCCGCCTGGCCAGCCGATTGGACGCGCCAGCAAAAATTCTGGCCGGCAGTAGCGCGGATCGACAGCGTCTACGGCGATCGCAATCTCTTCTGCACCTGCCCGCCAATGGAAGATTTCTCCGAAAATCGTTAGGCGAAGAAATCGCCGCGACCGGGCTCCGGGGAGCGCACGCGCCTCGCGTGCTGGTTTCGGCGCCTCGCCGAAACAGGCTTTTATCTACAGCCGATCAATCGGAAAAAGTTCGCAATGGCGAGGGCGCCATTGCCAGCACGCGAGGCGCGTGCGCTCCCCGGAACCTGACCACGCGCTACCGGCTACCCGGCAAGATGAATCCGACCTTCGACGTAAGTGACCGCTTCGCCGCCGATCGAAACGCGCTCACCGCGATCGGCGCAGAATAGTTCGCCGCCACGGGCGGAGATTTGGCGGGCGAACAGTTCGCGGTTGCCCAGCCGCTCCGCCCAATACGGAATCAACGTGCAGTGAGTCGAGCCGGTGACCGGATCTTCCGGGATCCCGGCGGCGGGCGCGAAATAGCGGGAAACGAAGTCGCAGTCGTCGCCCGGAGCCGTGACCACAACCCCCTGCCGATCCAATCGGGTGATTCGATCCAAGTCCGGTTGGACATCAGCGATCTCTCGTTGCGACGAGAAGAGCGCGATGTAATCCCGCCCCTGCAACAACCCGACCGGCTCCGCGCCGAGGGCGACGCGAATCTCGCTCGTGACTGCGACCGGCTCGGCCGGCAGCGAAGGAAAATCGAGGACCAGCTTTTCCTCGTCGCGTTCCACGGTCAGTTCGCCGCTCCTGGTTTGGAAGTAAATCGTCTTGCCCGGGTAATCGCGATGCCGAAAAAGCGCATGCCCGGAAGCGAGCGTCGCGTGTCCGCAAAGATCGACCTCCACCGTCGGCGTCATCCAACGCAGGTCGAACCCGCCCGCCCGCGGGACGAGAAACGCCGTCTCCGCCAGATTATTTTCCGCCGCGATTGCCTGCATCGTCTCATCGGGCAGCCAGCGCTCGAGGAGACAAACACCAGCCGGATTGCCGGCGAACGGCCGGTTCGTAAAGGCCGCGACCTCGAAATAGGGAATTGTCATCTGGCGAAAGCCTTCCTTCGAAAACGGAGATTGCAAACCACCGGTGGGAACGCGATCCGCGCGAATCTGGACATTACGATTTTGTCAGAAATGCTTTGCTTTCCGGCCCGATCTTCGCTTTCATCCGCAGGTGCAGTCTCAGCTCCGGTTCGTTTTCGCGTTGGCCTTCCTTTTCTGCGGGTTTCTTTTCGTTACCCCCGGATCAGGCCAGGTCGCGCTGGATGCGAGAGCTTCGGCCGAGGGGGAAAACGACGACGCCGAGAAGGAGAAGCGGTCGCAACCTCCTCCTCCCGCTGTTGCTCGCGCACCGCGCGTGACGGCGGATGGCGTCGCCTTGCCCGAATCGCAGAGCGACGTCTTCGAGGCGGATCGCCTTGTGGTCACGGGCTCGAACATCAGCGAGGCGCCGCCTTTCGTGCCGGAGACGATCTTCAACCGGGAAACGATCGAGCGCACCGGCGCCCGGTCGCTCGGCGATTTTTTTCAACTCCTGCCGCAAAACAGCGGCGCCACCTTTACCGAAAACCAGAACGACTCGCTCGCGCCCGGGGCTGCGGCGGTCGCCCTCCGCGGCCTGAGTCCGGACGCAACGCTCGTGCTTTTGAACAGCCGCCGCGTCGCACCTTATCCTTTTGCGCAAGCCGGCATCACCGCTTTTGTTGATTTGAATTCGCTTCCGCTGGCTGGGATCCAGCAGATTGACATTTTGCGCGATGGCGCCTCTGCCATCTACGGGACGGACGCGATCGCCGGGGTCGTGAACGTGCGTTTGCTCCAGAAATTTGACGGCACCCTGGCGAGTTTCGGCTATGGAAATACGACCGACACGGACACGAGCGAGTATCGCTCGTCAGTCATCACCGGGTTCAACGACGAAAAGCGTGGCATCGAACTAGTCCTGGTGGCGGATTATTTCCACCGCAACGCGCTCTTTCAGGTCGATCGCTTTTTCTCGCGCTCGATCGATCAGACGCGCCAGGGCGGAAGCAGTTTTCTCAGCTCGGTGGCAAATCCAGGCACGATCTTCGATCCGGTAACGGGCGATCCGCTGAAAGTGCCGGCGGACAGTGATGGCACACCGACGGTCGATGAGTTTGAACCAGGCCGAAACCGCTTTGATCGCGCGCCCTTCCAGCCTCTCGTCCCGGAGACGGAACGCTACGGGGTTTACACCCGGGCAAAGGTGCGGCTCGCCCCTGCAGTCGATCTGTTCACCGAATTTTCCTATCGCCACATTTTCACTAAGCAGGAGCTCGCTCCGGCGCCGATCGAAGGGGATGTCGAAAACATTTCCGTGCCGGCCGCGAACCCGTTCAACCCTTTCGGCGAGGATGTGGTCTTCCGCTATCGGGTGACGGAAGCTGGCCCCCGCTTCGATGAGATCGATAGTGACGTTTATCGTTTGGTCACCGGCGTGAACGTTCATCTGCCGGGAAGCTGGGAACTCGAAAGCGCCTTCCTCTACAGCGAAACGGATATCGAAGATCAAACGTCCAACAACCTCTCGCGCTCCGCGGTAATCGCCGCCCTCGCCGACCCAAATCCCGCGACGTCGCTGAATGTTTTTGGTGCGGGCGACGATGTCAACAACCCGGACACCATCGACTCGTTACGCGTCGCGACGACCCGCAACGGTCAGTCGCGATTGTTTGGCTGGGACGCCCGCCTGACCGGCTCATTGTTCGCTCTGCCAGCGGGTAACCTCCTCACCGCGATCGGACTCGAGTATCGTTACGAGGATTTGGACGACCACTTCGACCCTTTCGCCACCAGCGGCGGCGTGATCGATCTCAACAGCACCTCGGCCAACGGAAATCGCGATATCATCGCCGGCTCGGCCGAGTTTTACGTGCCGATCGTTTCCGGCGATATGGCAATTCCTGCGATCCACTCACTGGAAGCGCAGGTGGCCGTGCGGGCGGAGAATTACAGTGATTTCGGCACCACCGCGAACCCGAAAATCGGCATGGCCTGGGAACCGGTCCCCGATTGGCTGCTCGTCCGAGCCTCCTATAGCACGGGATTCCGGGCGCCCTCGCTGGTCCAGTCTTCGACTGGCTCGCTCACTTTTTCGCAAGAGCTGCAGGATACGCGCCGCTTCGAAGTCACCGGCGCACCGGAGGACGAGAGTCAGCCGATCCAGATTCTCTCGGGTGGAAATCCGAATTTGGATGCGGAAGATTCGGAAAATTTCTCGGCCGGATTTGTTCTCACGCCGCCGGTCGTTCCGGGACTGCGTTTTTCAGCCGACTTTTTCCGGATTGAAGTCGATGATGCCATCGCGAGTTTGGATCCGCAATTCATCCTCGATAACGAAGCCGACTTTCCCGGTTTCGTCGTCCGCTCGGCGCCGTCCGCAACCGACCAGGCGCTCGGCATCCCAGGCAGCGTGCTGCTCGTCAACACCAGCTTCCAGAATCTCGGATTCGTCAAAGTGCAGGGCTTCGATGCCGCGCTCGAATACATCACACCGCGCACCCCGATCGGCACCTTCTCTTTGCGCCTCGATGGCGCTTACCTGGATAGCTTCGAGCAGCAGGCGAACGATGCCGAGCCGGTGCGAGAATTGATCGGCACTTTCGCGCGGCCGAAGTTCCGGGGTCGCGCGCAGGCTGGCTGGCGGATCGGCGGTTTCGAAGCCATCACGACATTCAATTACACCGATTCCTACGAAGACATCACCAACGATCGCACGGTGGATTACTCGACCACGTTCGATGTTCTGCTCGAATATCGCTTCGGAAACCGGCCGGAAATCCAACCAGAGCCGGTGACTGACAAGAAAATGGTGGTCGAGCGTGGGAGTAGCAGCGGTCATCGGTTCAACCCGCTGGATGACCTCGCTGTCCGCGTCGGTGTGCGCAACATCTTTGATGATCCGCCACCTTTCTCGAACAACGTCGCGGGCTATCCGGTGCCGCTGGAGGATCCGCGGCAACGTTTCATCTTTTTTGATATCGAAAAAAAATTCTGATCGCGCATCAGCAGGCGCTTTCGTTAGGCTGGGCTGCGGAAGTGCAACCGATTACCACGGGCTGGTGCGGTAACAGACCGTCTTATCCCCGTCGCCGCAGGCCTCCTTCCGCTGTTCGAAGCGGGCCATTACTGCCTCGCTTAAATCCGCGTTGTCTGTCGTGCCGGCCGAGGCGAGTGTGCTGAGCAACATAAACCAGGAGGAAACATGAAGAACATTAGTGCTCTCATGCTGCTGGTTGCCGTCGGGTTCGCCGCACCAATCGCGGCCTCGGCGCAACCTTCCGCATCGAAAGAAGAGACGATCGCGAAGATAAAGCAGTATCGCGAAGCGGGCGAAGAGAAGTTGCGCGACAGCAAGTTCCGCCGCGTAGAAGTGCCGCTCACCGGAGCGAACATCAAAGAAAGCATCAAGCAGAAGTGGGAGAAAATGGACGCCTACTACGAAGGCGACAAGCTGGTCAGGATTCAGCTTTATCCGCACAAGGGCATTAGCGGGCGGACCGAAGAGTTCTACCTGATGAACAACCAGTTGGTCTTCGCCTACGTCCAGGATAAGGGCCCGAAGCATGAAGGGCGCGACATGGGTGAGCCCGGCAAAGAGTTCTACTTCGACAACGGCAAACTTCTCAAAGTGGAAAACCGAACCGGCAGGAAGAGCGCGAATCCCGAGCAGGAGATGAAAATGTACGAAACGCGTCTGCCCTACGAGATATCCGAGTTACTCGAGATTCTTCAGAGGAAATAGCGTCGCAATCGACCTTATGAATGGCTCGGACTTTTCTGCGTGGAAAGTGCGCGGCTGTTTTTGCCCTTAAGGGTAGCCGAGAGATAGCGAAAAACCCGGCTCGCCATCGCGCCTCATAAATTCAAAGGCTCGTTAGGCGCAGAGGAAGTCGGGCAAAAATCGCGGCTGGGAGTAATGGTCTTGTCGGAGGCCCTACTCGGCCTTCGACCGATGGCGCGATCTTTGCCGAAAACCGGTTTCACTTTGGCCGGTTTTCCATCGTTCCTGGAATGCATCTCGAGTTCTTTGGGCAAAGCCTCGATGAGAAGGCCAACATCACCCGGGCCCCGCCCGATCTGCTCCTTTCGCAGTCAAACTTTTCGTTCGTGCCGCTCTTTAGCCTGGGCGCGCGTTACGTTCTGGTCGAAGGCAGGTGCCGGGTCCGGTGACGATGACCAAAGAAGACGGCAAGTCGGTGCAGAACTCCGCAGAATCTTTGGGGAGGTCCCTCGCCGTCCGCGCGGGCGCGGGATGACAACTTAAAGCGAGAACACAGTCTGTTCACGCCAGCTAAGAGCGTTGTCGATGCCAAAACAGACACGGGCTCACCAATCCCAGCGACACGCCTGGCTCGCCAGGCGATGCGACTCCATCGTATGCTGCCGAACGCATGCGAATTCTGATCGCGCCCGATAAATTCAAAGGTTCGTTAGGCGGGGCGGAAGTGGCGGAACGGATCGCGGCCGGCCTCCGCTCAGTCCTGCCTGCCGCCCAACTGGAGATCGTCCCGATCGCCGATGGCGGCGAAGGGACGGCGGAGGCGATTTGCCGCGGCCGCGGCGGCCAGTGGGCGACCTGCCCGGCGCACGACGCGCTCGGACGCGCCCTCGAGGCGCGCTACGGCTGGCTGTCGGATTCCCGCGTCGCCGTCCTGGAGATGAGCGCGGCCGCCGGTTTGCAGCAACTTGCGCCTAACGAACGCAATCCGATCCTCGCCTCCACCTTCGGCGTCGGCGAAATGCTCCGCGCGGCCGCCGCCCGCGGCGCGACGGAAATCATCATCGGCCTCGGCGGAAGCGCGACGAGCGACGGCGGCTCCGGGATGGCGCGCGCTCTCGGCTTTCGCTTTTTCGGAAACAACGGCGCGGAATTGCCCGACACCGTTTCCCGCCTGCTCGATCTCGCGAGGATCGAGTCGCCTGACGAACTTGGATTGCCGGCCATCACGGCCGCCTGCGACGTGCGCAACCCGCTCCTCGGCCCTTCCGGCGCGGCCCGGGTTTTTGCCCCGCAGAAAGGCGCAACCCCGTCCCAGGTCGAAGTCCTGGAACGCGCCCTGACGCGTTTGGCGGAGATCGCGGCGCAGACTTTCCAGCGCGACTACCGCGCCCTTCCCGGCGCCGGTGCCGCGGGCGGTTTGGGTTTTGGTTTGCTCACCTTCGGCGGTGCGCAGGTGCGGCCGGGGTTCGAGGTGGTGGCGGAGGCGCTCGACCTGCGCGGCAGGATCGCGCGCGCCGACATCGTTATCACCGGCGAAGGAAAACTCGATGGCCAAACCCTCGAGGGAAAAGCACCCGCCGGCATGGCCCAACTGGCGCGCGCCCTGCGCAAACCGGTCTTCGCCATTGCCGGACAGGCGACGGAGGATCACGCCGCGCGCCAGCTCTTCGACCGCGTCGTAACGCTGGACGATAAGAGCCACGATTACCGTGACTCCGCGCACTTGCTCGAGGCGCGGGCGCGCGAGCTGGCGCGGAGCGAGCCCGTTTTCCGCCCGGTCAATTAGCGTTCGTTAGGGCAGCAGCTCCCAGGTGTCGCCCATCGGCACCTCCTGCTTCTGCCCGCCGAAGAGGATGATCCGGCCGAGTGCCCGGTCGTAGACCATACCGGCGCCTTCGCGCGCGGGCGGCGCCTGCGCGGTGATAATCTCCTCCCAGTTGGAACCGGTCCACGACCAGGTCCGATCCTGGTCAACCCCGCCATCGGCACCTCCGAAGAGGATGACGTTGTCGAGGTGCGGTTCGAAGGCGGCTGAAGCCGCATAGACCGTAAGCGGCTGCATGGCGGGCGACTGGAGCGTCCAGGTCGTCCCGTCATAGGTCCAGGTGTTAAGCGGATTCACATCAGCCAGACCGCCGTACATCACGATCTCGTTCGAATGATAATCCACCCCGACGGCGGCGGAAGAACGGGCGAAGGGCACCTGCGAGGGATGCAATTGCCGCCAGTCGGTCCCGCTCCACTGCCACATCGTGAGTTGGTAAAAATGGCCGTCGAAGCCGCCAAACTCATCCACCCGGCCGTCGAGATCGGTGAAAACCATCGGTCCGGTGACCGCCTTCGGAGAATGCGCAGGGGTGGCCTGAGTCCAGGTGTTGGTGGCGCCATCCCAGAGCCAGGTATCACCCAGATCCCGGCGTCCATCGTAGCCGCCGAAGAGGACCACTCGGCGCGTGCGACGGTCGTAAGCCATCTGGGGATTGCTTCGGGCGGGCGGTGCAGTCGGGGTATCGATTTGCTCCCAGGTCGTCC
This sequence comes from uncultured Verrucomicrobiae bacterium, assembly GCA_963772915.1. Classification (GTDB taxonomy): domain Bacteria; phylum Verrucomicrobiota; class Verrucomicrobiia; order Chthoniobacterales; family UBA10450; genus Palsa-1392. The sequence goes on along the minus strand of CAVYZI010000007.1, from coordinate 705,317 downwards.
CGTCAAAAGTCCAGGTGTCCTGCAGATAACCACTCTCCCCGAAGCCGCCGAAGACCACGATTTTCTCATTCGCGTAGTCGTAGGCCATCGCGAAGTAGGACCGGGCCGGCGGCGAAGCGACCGGGAAAAGCTGGGCCCAGTTGGTGTCTGCCTTGACCGCGGGAGCTGCGGCCGCGAGCAGGATGGCCGAAAGGGTCAAGCCGGAAAGGAATGAACCGATATGTGATAATTTCATAAGAGATAAATAAAATGGAAGAGATGATAGCCACCGTCCCGCCAAAAATCTAGTGCCTCGCCGAGGCCTCGCGGTGCCGTTTCATCACCTCGACATATTTCGTCGCCCAGCCCCGAATCGCGGCCTGTTCCACGGCCTCAAGTTGCCTGACGACCCGGCCCGGCGAGCCGAGCACGAGCGAACCCGGCGGCACCTTCATTTCGACCGTGACAAGCGCGCCCGCCCCGATGATGGAGCGCGCGCCGATCTCTGCTCCGTCGAGGATAATCGCGCCCATTCCGACCAGCACTTCGTCGTCCACCCTGCAGGCGTGAATAAGGGCGGCGTGACCGACGGTCACGAACGCGCCGATGAGCGCGGGATAATTGTCCGCCACGTGCACGATGACACCATCCTGCAGGTTGCTGCGCGGACCGACCTCGATCCGGTTGATGTCGCCGCGGAGGACAGCGCGATACCAGACGCTGGCCTCTTCCCCTAACGACACCTCACCGAGCACAGTCGCGGTCGGCGCGACCCATGCGCTTGGATGAAGCCGCGGTCCGCGCTCCAGACGGCGCGCGATCGATTCCACCCCGGTCTCTGCCTCCTGCGCGTCCATGGCTCGACTCTAGCCGGTTGCGCGGGGAAAAAAATGATCGGGCGCGTGGTTGGAGGAAATTGGCTTGACGCGCCACCCGAATAGTCCGTTAAACCCTTACTATGAAATCCCTCCGCCGCTCTCTCCCGGCGGTGACCTCCGGATGCGTTGCAAGCCGGCGACGATTCCTCGTCCCTGCAGCTTTTCCTTCGTTGTCCGGATGGTCTCTCGATCCGGCAGATTCAGTCATCAACCAGAGGTATCTCGTATGGAATATCTATCCAACAACCTGACCAGGCGGGTTTTTGTCAAAGGCCTGGGCTGCGTCAGCACCGGTCTTCTCCTCGGAACGTTAGGCGGTTGCGAAAAGCTGGCCGAGGCGATCAAGAATCGGCCGACCAGGCGCTGGCTCCGCACCAGTTCCGCGGCGGTCGATGCCGATATCGCGACCTACCGGCAGGCCGTTACTTTGATGAAAGCACTTCCCGCCAGCGACCCGCGAAGCTGGAACAACCAGGCCGCGATCCACGGCTCGGTCGCGGGAGGCTTCAACTTTTGCCAGCACGGGACGGATCATTTCTTCGACTGGCACCGGGCTTATCTCTTCTACTTTGAGAAGATCTGCCAGAAGCTTACGGGCAATGCCCAATTTGGCCTGCCCTACTGGAATTGGAATCAAACCCCCGACATCCATTCCGCCTTCCTCGACACCACCAGCTCGCTCTATCTGCACCGCACCAGGACGAGCATGACTGGCTCCTCGGCCACGACGAACTCCGCTCTCGATCCGATCCTCGCGGATACGAACTTCTTCACCTTTCGGATCCAACTGGAAGGCACGCCGCACAACACGGTTCACACTTATATCGATGACACGATGGGAACGGGCGGCTCCGCCCTCGATCCCATCTTTTGGAATCACCACTGCATGGTCGATTACTGCTGGGCGAAGTGGAACCTCGAGTTAGGCAACGACAACACCAACGACGCGACCTGGGTCGGGACCGTCAACGAGCACTTTGTCGATGCCGATGGCAATCCTGCTTCATCCACCGCCGGCGTCACGACGCTGATGCCGCTGATCAGTTACCAATATGAAAGCAGCGCGATCGGTAGCTCACCCGCGACGGGCGTGCTCACGACCAGCGCCGCCTACCAGAGACTCGAGCGACGAATCCGGGCGGGGGCCAACATCCGGTTCGAAGTCAAAACCAGAATCCATCTCGCCGATCGCGCAGCCATGAGCCTGGCGCGGCCCATCTCCCGCGAGACGAAACTCTCACCCGGCGACGTCTCGGCCATTCATCGAGAATGACGCCAGCAAAGAGCATATTTTTGCGTCCGTCGAATACGCGGAGCTGCCCACCACGAGCGATTTTGCGGTCCGTGTTTTCCTCAATCTTCCCAGTGCCAACCGCTACACCCCGATCGAGGACCCTCATTACGCGGGCAGCTTTGCCTTTTTCGGCACCACTTTGCCCGGGAAGGCTAGCCAGCACCACCACGAGTTAAAGTTTCTCGTCAGCCTCACCAACACCCTGCAAAAACTCAAAAGCATGGGCGGACTGACCGATAGGAGCCTTATCTCCGTCCAGCTCGTGGCCGTCCCATTCGGGGAAAAATTTGAGCGGGAGGAAACGGAATTGTCGTTGCAAAAAATCGACATCATCACCAGCCCGGTCATCATCAGTTCGGCGCGCCAGTAGCCATCGTTAGGCATCGATGAGGGAGAAAGGAACGCTTCGGAAAATCTGCGCGGGCGCCTATGTTTTTCTTCTCGCGGCTGCGACGGGCACCGGGGTCGCACCGATTGGGCCCGACGGAGCAAAGGCGAAAGGCGACGATACTTTGACCTATCTGGATGTTCGCAATCGACAGATTGTCCAACCCGTGGAGCCGCGTGACGGCCCGGCGGAAAACAGGAAGTTTGTCAAGGTGGAGGTCGCGAAGGTCGTCAATCCAAAGCGACATTTCGTCGGTTTCGAGGTGCGCTACCGGACGAGCAATGAGAAGGAGACGAGTCTCGGCACCTTCAGCCTCTACCCGGCCGACAATCCCGGGACATTTATCGTCCCGACGCAAGACCGGATCGGGCGCGACGGAGCCGTCGTCCTCCTCCTCGTCCTGGCCGACAAGGTCGATCGGGATGATCCACTCCGGGTCGGCGTCCGACGGATCGAGTTCGTCGATCAATAGAGGCGGTGGGAGCCGAAGGCGGGGATTGAACCCGCGACCTGCTGATTACGAATCAGCTGCTCTACCACTGAGCTACTTCGGCGAGAAAGCGAGGCGGAAGATGACACCCGAGCGGCGCTTGAGCAAGAGCCGCGGCCGATGGCCGGCTACCGGCGGCTCACGAGACGAGGTCCTGCGCGGCGCTTCATGAAACCGTTCGCAGTTTGACCGCCGCCACCGCGGTCGTAGGCTCTCAGCGTGATCTTCAGGACCGGTCGAGCCCTAACGATTCTCGCGCTCTGCCTGTCGTTAGGCTTGCACTGGCTCGCTCTGCAGTCGGTCGCCTGGACGACCATGCTCCTGGCCAACGCGCGGCATACCTCGCTCAGCGAAGCGGTCGCGAAAACTTTTGACGGCGCCCACCCCTGCGATCTTTGCCACGCGGTCGCGGAAGGCAAAAAGTCGGAGAAGAAATCCGAAGTTCTGCCGACGATCGCAAAGATGGATCTCATTTGCACGACGCGCAGCCTGCTCTGGCTGCCACCGTGGACCGACTACGATTTCGCCGCTCTGCGCTTTTCCATTCCGGAGCGTTCTCTCGCCCCGCCCGCGCCTCCTCCTCGTCTGGCCCTGAGCTAGCTCGACGGAGGGACGAGCAGAAGCTCGTCCCTCCGCCAGCAGCCTCGCGGGCGCGGGATGTATTCTTCCGCCCTAACGATCTCACTTCCAACCGGGAGCGCGCTCTAAATGGAGGGTTCCCATTTCCCTGAGGAGGAAACCAGTTTTGAAAAAATTTGCCCATCTCTTTTTGTTAGGCGCATGCGCGCTCGCCTGCTCGCGGCCGGCGCGCGCCTGCGATCTGTGCGGCTGTTACACCCCGCAACTCGAAACGCCTTCGCCGCTCCAGGCCGAAGCCGCCCACTCGTGGACGACCGGACTTTATGGCGCGGTCGCCGAGCAATTCACCCACTTCGGCACCCTGCAATTCGAGGGTAACGAAGTGCCAAATCCGACCGATCAACACCTCGACAGTTCGATCACCCAACTGGTCGCCGGCTATACCTTCAACAGCCGCTTTGCGCTCCAACTGAACCTGCCCTTGATCTACCGCTCCTTCCAGCGTCCGGAAGGTTTCGCGATCGATCGCGGCACCGAATCGGGCCTGGGCGACATCTCGCTCCTCGGGAAACTCGTCCTTTTCCATTTCGAGAAAGGCGGTGGGCGCACGGTCAATTTCGACGACCCGAAGTCGCCGCGAATGGAAGTGCGTGAACCGGATTTCACCTGTTCCGCCGTCTTCATCGGCGGAGTGAAATTCCCCACCGGCGACAGCAGCCGGATCAAGGAGGAATTCAACGAGGTCGAGATCGCAGGCGCGCCCGAGAGCGGCATCCACGGTCACGACCTGACGTTAGGCACGGGCTCCTACGATGGGATTTTCGGGAGCCAGTTTGCTCTTCGTTACAAGAATTTCTTCTTCCAGCAGGACCTGCAATTCACTCTCCGGGGCGACGGCCTGCATCAGTATCATTTTGCCAACGATCTCTCCTGGAGCGGCGGTCCGGGTTACTACTTCGTGCGCACCCCGCGGACGCTCGTCGGACTGCAGGGAGTGCTCTCCGGCGAATACAAGGACGTCGATCGTTTCCAGGGCAAACCGGCGGAAGACACCGGCATCACCTCTCTCTTCGCCGGTCCGCGCCTCAGCGCATCGTTAGGCAAAATCAGCGCCGAAGTCGCGGTCGAAATCCCTCTCACGATCGACAACACCGCGCTCCAGGCCGTGCCCGACTACCGGCTCAGCGGCGCGCTCGCGATCCGGTTCTAGTGCGAGCGAATCCGAAGAAGCGGAATCGCGGCGGCGAAGCCCGGACTCGCCGCCGCGAGTCTCCCGGAGGGACGCGGTTCTGCGCGTCCAGTCTCCCGAACACCGATCGCGTTCTCGGTCCCAAAACACACCTTCGGCCGCGACAAAAGCGGGTGCCGCCGGAAAGCAAATCCGTTTTCCCAGTCGCCCCGCTCCGTGTCGCGTATCAGCAGCGGCTGTCAGCGCTTTGAACTTGACGGCTTAAAGCCGTCAGGTTCGTCATGACTCTTGTTTCCTTTGCGGTGACCCTGGGGGTCGCGCGAAAAATCGTCCAACCAGAGAAGGGGTGCGGTTGCGATAAGTGGGCGTATGTCCGAGTCGCTCCGTCTTATTGCCATCGTTAGTCTCCTCCTCGGGGCTGCTTGTGCCTCGGTCATTCTCTTCGATCTTCTCGCCGGACATCGGCAGCAGATGTGGATCATGAATGTTGTCTGGCCGATCACCGCGCTTTATGCCGGGCCCCTGGCGCTGTGGGGTTACTTCAGCGCCGGACGACTCTCCACTCAGCGCGCGATGGAGGAAGCGAAAGCGCGCAACGAAGATCCGCCGGGAAAGAAAAAACCGTTCTGGCAGATGGTCGCGCTCGGCGCGAGTCACTGCGGGGCCGGCTGCACCCTGGCCGATATCGTCGCGGAGTGGACGCTGTTCGTCTTCCCGCTCACGCTTTTCGGAATGAAAATTTTCGGCTCCTGGATGGTCGATTACTTTGTCGCCCTCGCCTTCGGGATCGTCTTCCAATATTTCACGATCGCGCCGATGCGCGGCTTGTCGTTAGGCGAAGGCCTCGTCGCGGCGGCCAAGGCGGATTTCTTCTCCCTCACCGCCTGGCAGGTCGGGATGTATGGCTGGATGGCGATCGCCACCTTTCTCATTTTTGGTCACGAGATCGAGAAAACGAATCCGGTCTTCTGGTTCATGATGCAGATCGCGATGCTGGCCGGGTTCCTGACTGCGTTCCCGGTCAACTGGTGGCTCATCCGCGCCGGGATCAAGGAGGCGATGTAGACGCTTCGCTCTGCGAAGCGCGGGAGCCGCGTGTCATTCGTTAGGCCAAACCATCGCCGCCGGGGCGAGAAGTCCGGCTACCCCTGCAGGCAGGATGCCTGTGCTATCGTGACGGGAGGTCGCGCCACCCCTCGCCTCCGAAAATGAAAGCGAACGAAGAAACATTCATCGACCCGATCTGCGGGATGACCGTGGACCCGGAAAAGGCCGCCGCCGTGCTCGAACACGACGGCGAGCGTTTCTATTTTTGCTCGACGCATTGTCGTGATGAGTTCGTTAGGGGCAAGGAAGCCACGGACGCCCCCGCGGAAGAGCACACCTGCTGTCATCACGATCAGGCCGCGGTCGCCGCTCCGGCGCAGCCGACGGCAAAGAAATATTTCTGCCCGATGTGCGAAGGCGTGGAAAGCGACGAGCCCGGCAGCTGCCCGAAATGCGGGATGGCCCTGGAGCGCAATCCGACGTTCCGCGCCCCCACCATCTACACCTGCCCGATGCACCCGCAGATCGAGCAGGATCACCCCGGCGATTGCCCGATCTGCGGGATGGCGCTCGAGCCGAAGAACATCGCGGACGCCGGCGCGGAAGAAGAAAACGCCGAGCTGCGCGATATGACGCGGCGCTTCTGGATCGGTCTCGCTCTCGCGCTCCCCGTCTTTGCCCTCGCCATGTCGCACCTGATCCCGGGCGCGCCCGCCTGGCTGGAGGGCGATGTTTCCCGCTGGGTGCAATTCATTCTCAGCACGCCGGTGGTGCTTTGGGCGGGCTGGCCGTTTTTCACGCGCGGCTGGCGCTCCATTACGCATCTCGCGCTCAACATGTTTACCCTCATCTCGATCGGCGTCGGTGCGGCCTACTTCTACAGCGCGATCGTGATGCTCCTGCCGCAGATCTTTCCCGCGAGCCTCGCGGTTCATGGAAAAATAGGCGTCTACTTCGAGGCGGCCGCGATGATCACCGTGCTCGTGTTGCTGGGCCAGGTCCTGGAGGGGCGCGCCCGCAGCCGGACCGGAAGCGCGATCCGCGCTCTGCTTGGTCTGGCGCCCAACCACCGCCCGAGTGGTGCGCGACGGCGAGGAGAAGGAGGTGCCACTCGACCAGGTGCAAAAGGGCGACCAACTGCGGGTGCGCCCGGGCGAGAAGGTGCCGGTCGATGGCCGGGTGCTCGACGGCCTAACGAACGTCGACGAAGCGATGATCACGGGCGAGCCGATGCCGGTCGAAAAGAAAAGCGGCGACGAGGTGACCGGCGGGACGGTTAATCAAACCGGCAGCATCCTGATCGAAGCGGAACGGGTCGGAAGCGAGACGGTTCTCTCGCAGATCGTCGAGATGGTGGCGCAGGCGCAACGAAGCCGCGCCCCGATCCAGGGCCTGGCCGACAAGGTGGCGGGTTGGTTCGTGCCGACGGTCATCTCGATCTCGATTATTACCTTTTTCATCTGGTGGTTCATTGGGCCCGAGCCGCGCTTCGCGCACGCAATCGTCAACGCGGTCGCGGTCCTCATCATCGCCTGCCCGTGCGCGCTCGGACTCGCCACGCCGATGTCGGTCATGGTCGGCGTTGGCCGTGGCGCGCAGGCCGGCGTCCTGATCAAGAAGGCGGAAGCGATCGAGCTGATGGAGAAGGTGCGGACGCTGGTGGTCGACAAAACCGGCACCCTGACCGAAGGCCGGCCGGCCGTAACGCAGATTTTGCCTAACGATTCGAGCTCGGAGGAGGAACTGCTGCGCGCTCGCCGCGGCGGTCGAGAGCCAGAGCGAACATCCACTCGCCGCCGCGATTGTGCGCGGCGCACAGGAGCGCAGGCGTCGCACAGTCGAGAAGCTGAGTGAATTCCGATCGACCACCGGCGGCGGCGTCAGCGGAAAGGTGAACGGACGGCGCGTCCTCGTCGGCAAGCCGCAGTTCCTGCGCGAAGAGAACGTGCGCGGAGTCGATGAAATGGAACGCCGGGCGACCCCTTTGCAGGACGAAGGCAACGGCGTGGTCTTCGTTGCGGTGGATGACGAGGCGGCCGGTTTCATTGCGGTGGCTGATCCGATCAAGAAATCGACGCCCGGCGCGATCGAGCAACTGCACAAGCTCGGTTTGAAAATCATCATGCTGACCGGCGACAACGAACGCACGGCGCGCCGCGTCGCGGAGAAGCTCGGGATCGACGAAGTGGAAGCGGGCGTCGAGCCGCAACACAAGAACGACCGGGTGCGCCGCTTGAAGCGAAAGCGGCAACGTGGTCGCGATGGCAGGTGACGGGATCAACGATGCGCCTGCTCTCGCCGCGGCCGATGTCGGGATCGCGATGGGCACCGGCACCGATGTGGCGATGGAGAGCGCCGGCATCACTTTGCTCAAAGGCGATCTGCGCGGGATCGAAAAGGCAATCCGGCTCAGCCGGGCCATGATGAGCAACATCCGGCAGAACCTTTTCTTTGCCTTCGTTTACAATTCGTTAGGCGTGCCGATCGCCGCCGGCATCCTCTATCCCTGGTTCGGCATTCTCCTCAGCCCGATCATCGCCGGCGCGGCGATGAGCCTGAGCTCGGTCTCCGTCATCGCCAACGCTCTGCGCCTCCGAAAGCTCGAGCTTTGACTTAAAGAGAACCTGGCTTATCCGTTCCGAACCCATGCGCCTCCTGCATCACAACCTGCTTCCGCGATTTTTCGCCGCGTTGGCCCTGCTTCTCTTTGCGGGCGACTTGGTGGCTGACACGGTCGCGGACCTGGCAGCTGGACATTGCGATTCGGAAGCCTCGCAGTCGAGCGAGGATCATGGAAAAGAGCCATGCTCGCACTGCGCTTGCGCGGTTCATGCCGGCGCAGTTGTGGTTCCAGATCTCGCCTCAGTTTTCGAGGGGGATCTGCGCACCGCGCCGCTTGCCCCCAGCGAGGATCACGCGACGCCACCTCGATTGGCGTCGTCGATTGATCACCCGCCTCAGCTCGCCTGACGCCTGAGGACTGCCGCGCACTCGCGCGGCTCTCGTTTCTCAGGCCCTTTCTCTGGTCGTTGCCGGACTGCGTACGCGCGTCGTCCCGGCTCCCGCACTTTCCACACCCATTTTCTCTTCATGCTTCGTCATATCACGAAAATTTTATCGATCGCACTTCTGCTCACAGGCATCACGGCACGGGCCGACACGCTGGAAAGTCTCACCGCCGAGGCGCTCCGGAATAATCCCGAGTTGCGCTCGTTTGAGGCGGGCATTGCGAGCGCCAAAGGCGGCCTACGCACGGCGCGCGTTTACGCGAACCCGGAGTTGAGCGTCGCGCCGGGTTTCCGCCGAACCACCGATCCCAGCGGATCGCAAAAAGACTTTCACGGCAACTTGGAGCTGAGCCAGGTCTTTGAATTTCCCGGCAAGCGCGCGCTGAAAATTGCCATCGCGGAGAAGAACGTCGCGTTGCAGCAGTTGGCTTTGGAGGGTTTTCGTTTTGCGCTGGCGGCGAAGGTGAGGCGCGCATTTTATGAACTGCTAGCCGCTCAGAAAGTGACCGCACTGCGTCGCGATCAGGTCGACTCGGCGAAAACATTTGTCGAGTCTTCGCGCAAGCGCGCGGAGAGCGGCTACGCCTCCGATTTCGAAACGGTCAAGAGCCAGGCGGAACTGATCGCGGCTGAGCGCGAGCACTTTGACGCGCAAGGCAAAGTGACCGCGGCGCGCGTGACTTTGAACACTCTGCTCGGCCGTGCGCCGGACTTTTCGTTTTCGGTGACCGGTTCGATCGAGAAGGCATCGAACCAATCGATCACTCGCTCTGAGTTCCTCTCGCTCGCGATGGCCCGCAATCCCAGCTTACGCGCGCTCGGCGTGCAGGCCGAAGCCGCCGGGCTGAGCCTGCGTTCCACCCGCTTCGGTCGCCGGCCCGATTTTGCGATCGGGCCGCAGGTCGAATACACGAAGGACGAACAGATCTACGGCCTCGGCGTGACGATTGCGCTCCCGTTCTGGGATCGCAAGCAGGGCGAAATTCAGAGCGCCACAGCCGAGCAGGAAAAGGCGCTGGCGGAAATCGAGAAGACGCGGCTGGAAATTGCCGGCGCTGTCACCAAAGCGACCAAAGACCTGCGACTGGCGCGCGAGCAATTGTCTCTCTACACGCCCGCCTTTCTCGATCGGCTGAAAGGTTTGGTCGCGCAGGCGGAGAAAAGCTACGCGCAAAGCGCCACTTCGCTCCTCATCTATCTCGACGCCAAGCGCACCTACTTCGACACGCTGGCCAGTTACTACGATGCGCTCGGCAACGTCGCCGAGCAACGCGCCGAACTCGAATCGGCCGTCGGTGTACCGCTCGATCTTCCTAACTTCGCCAACCTGAACGCCTAACTCATGAATTCATCCACCATTCGCAGCATAAGCGCTGTTTTCTTTCTCATCGCGCTCAGCGCTTGTGGGAAAAAAGAAGCCGACCCGAAAGAAGAAGCATCTTCCGCTCAACAGCACGAATCGAACATTGTTGCCCTAACGAAAGAAAATCTCGCCCAGGTCGAAATCAAGACAGAGTCCGTCAGGCGCGGGGATTTGGAAATGACCTTCAAAGCCGCCGGCACTGTGACCGAGAACTTGAACAAGACGGCGAAGATCACTCCGACGCTGGAAGGACGAATCACACAGCTCAATTTCGACATCAACGATCGGGTGAAAGAAGGCGACGTGCTTGCGCTCCTGCAAACCCCGGAGCTGCTCGGAAAGCCGCTGGAATTGAAAGCCCCAATCGATGGCATCGTCACGGAACGCCAGGCGACGGTGGGCGAGCTCGCCGGCAAGGAAACGCAAATCTACACGATCAGTGACCCGGCGGATCTGTGGGTCGTGGCCGAGGTGAAGGAGCGCGACATCGCGGCGGTGCGTCTCGGCGAAGTGGCGACCTTCACCGTGCTCGCTTACCCTAACGAACCGTTTCGCGGCAAAGTTGTGCGCATCGGCAACCGCGTCGAATCCGCCTCGCGCACGCTCGACGTGCGGATCGCGGTGCGGAACGAAGATGGCCGGCTCAAGCCCGGCATGTTCGCCGATGTCGAGATAGCCACGACGGCGGTGAAAGATGCGCTCATCATTCCCGACAAGGCGCTGCAAAGCGACGAGGAAGGCTGGATCGTCTTCGTCGCCCTCGACGGCACGAAGTTCGAAAAACGTCCCGTTAAGACCGGCTTGGAACAACACGGTCGCGTGCAAGTGCTCGACGGTTTGAAGGAGGGAGAAAAAGTCGTGACCGAGGGCAGCTTCATCCTCAAGTCCGAGATGCTCAAAGGTGAGCTGGGGGAGGAATAACGATGATCAATCCGATTCTCGAATTCTCCGTCCGCCAGCGCATGCTGGTCATTCTCGGCTCGATTGTCGTCGCCGGTTTCGGCGTCCTCGCGCTCCGGCAGATTCCGATCGACGCCTTTCCCGACGTGACCAACGTTCAGGTGCAGGTGCTCGCGACGGCAGGCGGAATGTCGCCGCCCGAGGTGGAAAAGTTGGTTACTCGTCCTCTGGAATGGGGAATGTCCGGTCTGCCGCGACTGGAAGAAATGCGCTCGGTCTCGAAGATCGGTCTGTGCGCGATCACGATCGTCTTCAAGGACGGCACCGATGATTATTTCGCGCGCCAACTGGTGAGCGAACGGCTCCAGGCGCTGCGCGATGGTCTGCCCGCGGGAGTCGATGTCCAGCTCGGACCGATCACGACGGGCCTCGGCGAAATCTTTCAATACACGCTCGTGAGCAAGAACCCGAAATACGACGCGACGGAGTTGCGCACCGTGCAGGATTACATCGTTAGACCGATTCTGCGCACCGTTCCCGGCGTGACCGACGTGAACTCTTTCGGCGGTCTGGTTAAACAGTATCAGGTGATCGTGAAACCGGACCGGCTGACCTCGTTAGGCGTGACGCTCGCGCAAGTTTTCGAGGCGCTGGAGAAGAACAATTCAAACGCCAGCGGCAACTTCATCGAGCACGAATCGGAGCAATACGTCGTCCGCGGACTCGGGCTCGTGCAGGACACTGCGCGACATCGAAAACATCATCGTCGCGGTGCAGAATCACACCCCGATTTACATTCGTGATGTCGCCGCGGTGAAGATCGGCGCGGAGCTACGCCAGGGCGCGGTCACAGCCAACGGCGAAGGCGAGGCGGTCGCCGGCATCGTGCTCATGCTCAAGGGCGCGAGCGGGCGTGACGTCGTCAACGCGGTCAAAGCGAAGCTGCCTTCGATCCAAAAAGCGCTGCCCAAAGGCGTCGAGCTGGTGCCGTTCTACGACCGCACCGATTTGGTCAAGAAAGCCATCCAGACTGTGACCAAGGCGCTGGCGGAAGGCGCCGTCTTCGTTCTCATCATTCTCATCGTCTTGCTGGCCGACGTGCGCAGCGCACTCATTGTCACGCTCATTCTCCCGCTGGCCGCGCTCTTCGCTTTCATCATGATGAAATGGTATGGGCTGAGCGCAAACCTGATGTCGTTAGGCGGGCTCGCCATCGGCATCGGCATGATGGTCGATGGCCCGGTCGTGATGGTGGAAAACATCCACCGTCATTTAACGGAGAAAACCGATCCGGCGCGGCATCAACAGGCGGGCAAGGTCGAGACCGTCCTCTACGCGGCGAAAGAAGTGGGACGCCCCATCGTCTTCGGCATTTTCATCATCATTCTCGTCTTTCTGCCGCTCTTCACCCTCGAAGGGTTCGAAGGGAAAATGTTCAGTCCGCTCGCCTTCACCATTTCCTTTGCGCTCCTCGGCTCGCTCATTTTTTCGCTCACCCTCGTCCCGACTCTGTGCACCTTTTTCCTCAAGCAGAAACCGCATGCGCACGATCCGTTTCACATCCGCTGGCTCAAGCAAATCTACCGCACGACTCTGCAACCTTGTGTGCACCATCCCTGGCTGGTCGTGCTCGTGGCGCTGCTGGCGCTTGCCGGCTCGTTCGCGCTCGTGCCACGCATCGGGACGGAATTTTTGCCCTCGCTCGATGAAGGTTCCATCGCGGTTCAAACCTTTCGCATCCCCAGCATCTCGATGAGCCAGTCGCTCGCGCTCCAAACCAAAGCGGAGAAGCTGCTCAAACGATTTCCCGAAGTAATCGACGTGGTTTCCAAAACCGGCCGGGCCGACATCGCTTCCGATCCGATGGGGATCGAGCTGAGCGACGTGATCGTGACGCTCAAACCGCACGAAGAATGGACGACGACGAAGTCGAAAGAGGAACTGGTCGAGAAAATGCGCGAAGCGCTCAGCCAGTTGCCCGGAGTCGCTTCGAGTTTCTCGCAACCGATTGCACTCCGCGTCGATGAGCTGGTCAGCGGAGTGAAATCGGCCATCGGGATCAAAATTTTCGGCGAAGACCTCGATGTTCTGAAACAGAAAGCCGACGCGGTCGCGCGCGTCCTGGGCAGGATCGACGGCGCGGCTGACATCAACGTCGAGAAAGTGAGCGGCCTCGCCTATCTCCAAATCGAAATCAATCGCGACAAGATCGCGCGCTACGGGATCAACGTGAGCGACATTCAGGACGTGATCGAAGCCGCCATCGGGAGCAAGGAAGCGAGCAAGGTTTACGAAGGCTTGAAGGTCTTCGGCCTGGCGGTGCGCTTCCCCGAAGAAGCGCGTAACGACGTGGAGCCGATCAAGGAAATTCTCATCCCGTCGCCGAGTGGCGCGCTGATTCCGTTAGGCCAGCTCGCCAATGTTTACGTGACCGAAGGTCCCGCCCAAATCAGCCGCGAAAGCGGTCAACGGCGGATCGTGGTCGAGTGCAATGTGACCGGCCGCGATCTCGGTGGATTCGTCGCCGAAGCGCAGAAGAAAATCGACGCGACCGTGAAATTGCCGCCCGGCTACTTCATCAGTTGGGGCGGACAATTCGAAAATCAGCAGCGCGCGATGAAACGCTTCGCCATCGTCGTGCCGATCACGATCGCGGCGATTTTCCTGCTTCTTTTCAGCTCCTTCAACTCAGTCAAACAGGCGACCCTCATCATCCTTAACATCCCGTTTGCGCTCATCGGCGGCATCGTCGCGCTCGTCGTCGGGAACTTCAATTTGAGCGTGAGCGCGAGCGTCGGCTTCATCGCACTCTTCGGCGTCGCCGTCCTCAACGGCGTCGTCATGGTGAGTTACTTCAACGAGCTCCGTCGCGAAGGCATGGCCGTCGCCGACGCCGTGGTCAAGGGCGCAATTCTGCGACTTCGCCCCGTGCTCATTACCGCGAGTGTCGCGGCGCTGGGATTGATTCCGATGCTCTTCGCGACCGGACCCGGGAGCGAAATTCAGAAGCCGCTTGCCGCCGTTGTCATCGGCGGGTTAATCAGCTCGACGCTACTCACGCTCTTCATCCTGCCCACGCTCTACAATGTTTTCGAACGCAAAGCCCTGCCTCCTTCCGCCGTGCATTTGCCCGAGCCGCCATCAACCAAGGAGCTCGTCCGAGCCTAGTTCCTATGTCACACGATCATTCCCATTCGCACGCGCCGGCGAACTACAACAAAGCCTTCGCCCTCGGCGTCGCACTCAACGTCATTTACATCGTCGTGGAGGTCATCGTTGGCCTAACGATCAATTCCGTTGCCCTGCTCGCGGATGCCGGACACAACACGAGCGACGTCGTGAGCCTCCTGCTGGCCTGGGGCGCGAGTTATCTCACCCAACTTCCGCCGAGCAAACGCCGCACCTACGGTCTTCGTAAAACATCAGTGCTGGCATCGCTAACCAACGCGATCATCCTGCTCATCGCGATTGGCGCGATCGCCTGGGAAGCGATTCGGCGCTTTGCTCATCCGCAGGCGATTCCCGGTGGCACGGTCATGTGGGTCGCGGGAGTCGGAGTGATCGTCAATACCGCCACCGCGTTGCTCTTCATGAAAGGGCGCAAAGGGGACATCAACATCCGGGGCGCCTATCTGCACATGGCGGCGGACGCCGGGCGTGTCGGTCGGCGTTGTCCTGGCCGGTCTCGTCATCAGTCTCACCGGGCTGCTTTGGATCGATCCGCTCGTTAGTCTGCTCATCGTGGTCGTGATTGCGATTGGCACCTGGGGATTGCTGCGCGATTCGGTGAATCTGGCGATGGATGCCGTGCCCGAAGGGATCGATCCCGCAGCGGTGCGCCGTTATCTCGGCGAGCAGCCGGGCGTGAGGAAAGTGCATGACCTGCACATCTGGGCCATGAGCACGACCGAGACGGCGCTCACTGCGCATCTCGTGAAACCGGAGCGGGACGACAACGAAGACGAGTTTCTTTCCCGGCTGGCGAAGGCGTTGCACGACCGCTTCGAAATCATTCACACCACCATCCAACTGGAGCGCGGCGGCGAATGCGACTCCTGTAATCAGGGCGATCCGGAGAATGTTTAAAGGAGGGGCGCTTTCGAAAGCGCCCTGGGCGGTTGGAAACCGCCCCTCCGCGATGATCATCTACACAATTTCGCTCCTCCTGCCGATTCTCATGGGCTATGTGCTCTGGAGAGTTAAGCGGGAGTATCAAAACTTGGAACGGCTGTCTTGGGCAACGTCGCTCTCGGTCTGGCTGCTCTATCTCGTTCACGCTTTCCTCACCGGCTGGAGTGCGTGGCTTTCGCTCTGGCCGATTCCGTTCGATCCCGTGCTGGCAAGCTTTATCGGAATCATTCTTGTGCTCGCCGGCTTCGGCTTCTGCGCAGCCGGAGTTGTAGCCTTCAGTTCTCTTTCTCGAATGTCGGGATTGAAGGCCGATCAGCTGATCACAACTGGCGTTTATCGATGGAGCCGGAATCCGCAAAACGTCGGCTTGGGGATTGCCCTGATTGGAGTGGCTTTACTTGGTCGCTCTGGCTTCAGCCTCCTCCTGGCCGGTTTCTTCTGGCTGGCCTTCATTCTTTATCTACCGATGGAGGAATCCTATCTCCGTCGCGTTTTCGGCGAACCGTATGCGCGCTACTGCCAGCGGACGCCGCGCTATCTCGGCCCGAGTAAATCAGGCGCCTGATGAATCCCGTTCTCAAAGTTTTCCTCTTCGCGCTCGGTCCCGCTGTGGCCATGGCGTTGGGCGGTGTCGTCGCTGCTTTTCGCGCGCCTGGTCCGCGGCTGAGTAGCTATTTCCAGCACTTCGCGGCGGGTGTCGTCTTTGCCGCGGTCGCCACCGAGGTGCTGCCCGACGTCTTGCACGAACGCGCGCCGATTGCCGCCATCATCGGCTTCGCCGGCGGCACTGCGATCATGCTTTTCATCCGCTGGCTCAGCAAATCGAAGCTTGCCGCCGAAGGCGCGGGAAAAGGGGAATCGAAAAACCCCTGGAGCCTGATCGCGACTATCGGAGTGGACGTGTTTATCGACGGCCTGCTCATCGGCATCGGGTTCACCGCCAACGCGCAGACTGGTCTGCTGCTGACAATCGCGCTCGGCATGGAAGTGCTCTTCCTCGGTCTCTCCAGCGCAGCGGAAATGAGTGAGGCTAAGTGGTCGCGCGGAAAGCTCATCAGCGCGATCTGTGTGCTCGCCCTGCTCTTGCCCGCGGGCGGCACACTCGGCGCGAGTCTGCTTGGCGGATTGGCCGGCCCGGGTCTCGAAGTGGCACTCAGCTTTGGTGCAGCAGCGCTGCTTTACCTCGTTACCGAGGAGCTGCTCGTCGAAGCGCACGAAGTGCCCGAGACGATGCTTTCCACAGCGATGTTTTTCCTCGGATTCCTCATCCTCCTCATCATCGACATGCTCAGCCAGAGCGGTGTTGCCTCATGAACAACGGCAATCACGATAAAGAATCACTGCATCGCCGGGCGCGGCGGATCGAATGGTTTCTGATCGCCTACAATCTGCTCGAGGCGGGCGTCGCGCTCGCGGCCGGCGCAATGGCGGGGAGCGCCGCCCTCACGAGCTTCGGTTTTGACAGCGCGATCGAGATCGCGGCCGCCGCCATTCTTCTCTGGCGACTTTATTCCGCTGCGCCGGAAGCGACTGGCGAGGAACGGGCGCGGGCCGAAAAGCGGGCGCTTTATTTCATCGCCGGCACGTTCCTCCTCCTCGCCGGTTACATCGTCTGGGAGGCTTCGATATCGCTCGCGCAGCGGAAGGGGGCGGACGCTTCCTTGCCTGGTCTCATTCTTGCCGCGCTCTCCGTGCTCGTGATGCCGGTCGCCGGCTGGATGAAATTCCAGACCGGCCGTGCGATGGGAAGCGAAGCGTTACAGGCCGACGCGATGGAGACCTTCGTCTGCGCCTGGCTCTCGCTCGCTCTGCTCGCCGGCGTCGGCCTCAATCTTCTCTTCGGCTGGTGGTGGTCGGATACCGCCGCGGCGCTGGCGATGCTGCCGGTGATCGTGTGGCAGGGCTGGCACACCTTTGCCGAAGCGAGAGAGCTTCGGGTTGGCCGAAAGTGATCATTGTGGTTTTCGGGCGAGCCTCATGAGATTTTGCTTCAGCGCACCTCGCTGACTTGTTCCTGCCTGACGACAGTCGCGCCCTCTTCGCCTTCCAGCTCCATCTTCAAGGCGAGAAACTTGAGCAGGTCCTTCAGTGCCACGATCCCGGCCAGACGCCCGTTTTCGGTCACGAGTAAACGGCTCGCACCCGTTTTGTTCATGAGCGAGAAGGCGCGGATGGCGTCGGTCTCCGGGGTAACGGTGTTTTGTTGATTACACGGTGTCGCCAGCTCGCCAACGGTCCGCACACTCCAATCGCTCCGCGGAACTTCCTTGATCTGTTTGAGCGTAACGCAGCCCGCAAGGACGCCATTGTCCACCACCGGATAAAGCTTGTAATGATGCCGATAGATGTAGTGCTCGACCAGGTCCTGAACGGTCGTTGAAGAGGGCACCGTGACCGGATCGGCGCGCATGAATTGCCGGACCGGCTCGCCCTGCAGCATTTCGCGGAAGACCATCTGCTGGAACGCCATCTGCGAAGCATGCCGGATGAAAATGCCGAGCACGAACCACCAGATGCCGCCAATGATATTCCCGGTAAAAAAGCTAATCACGCCGAGCAGCCCAAGGAGCCAGCCGAACCCGCTCCCGATCGACGACGAGATACGCGTCGCCCAATGGAGATTCTTGCGCGCGCCCCAAAGAATCGAGCGCAGGACGCGGCCGCCATCGAGCGGGAAGGCCGGCACCATGTTGAAGACGGCGAGAAGGAAATTGATCCACCCCAGATAAGCCAGGACCGCGACGACCGGCAGCCCGCCCCCGAGCATGACGGCCAATTTGGCGAGCGCGAGAAACGCAATGCCCGCAACCACGCTTGCGATCGGGCCGGCGATCGCCATGAGAAATTCCGACTTCGGGTTGGGCGGTTCGCGGGTCATTTCGGCGACGCCGCCGAAGATAAAGAGCGTGATCCCTTTCATCGGAATGCCGTACTGGCGGGCGACGATCGAGTGCGAGAACTCGTGAAAAACGATCGAAGCGAAAAGACCAAGCGCACCGGCGACGCCCATCCACCAGTAGGTCGCGACCGGAAGATCGCGCACGTGCTGGGGAAAATATCCGACCGCCAGCGTCCAGGTAATGAGGAAGGCGAGGATGAGCCAGCTCAGGTCCACATGGACCTGGAACCCCATGAGCTTGAAGAGAGGAATGCGTCTGCCAAACATCGACAAGGTGGGCAGTGCCCAAGGCAAAAATGGGCCGCCGTTCTCCAATCGCACGCCAGCCTCTCGATGAGCGTGAAAAACAAACCGGGGGCGCATTCCGGCAGGAGCGCACCCTAAAACGCTTGTGCATCGGGCATTCGACCGCTAGCACTGGAAACATGCTGCGAGAGGCGCGGATGAAACATGCGGCACCGCCCACGGAGGGCTTTCGTGTGCGCGGCGAGGAGGTCACCCGGCTGGAATCATTCAGCGACGCCGCTTTCGGCTTCGCGCTCACGCTGCTCGTCGTTTCGCTGGAGGTGCCGCGCACGTTCGCCGACCTGATGGCGACCATGCGCGGCGCGCCCGCTTTCGCCGTCTGCTTTGTCATCCTGGTTTTGATTTGGAATTATCACTACCTCTTCTCCCGCCGCTTCGGCCTCGAAGACGGCTTGACCCGGGTTTACACCTTCCTCCTGCTTTTCATCGTCCTGCTCTACATCTACCCCCTGAAGTTCCTCTTCAGCGTTTTCATTAACGGCATGGTGCTCGGTTTCACGGATGCGAAGATCGCAATGACCGGCCACCAGGCCGCCACGCTTTTTGTCATCTACGGCCTTGGTTACACGGGTGTCTTCGTGGCTTTGGCTTTGCTCTATTGGCACGGGTATCGGCGGCGGGACGAGCTGGATCTCACTGAAGTCGAAAGATGCGATACCCGTTGGGAAATCGGCGGGCTGCTTTGCCAGGCGGCGATCGGGGTCGCTTCGACGGTGATCGCGCTGCTGGTCTCTCCCCGCCGGTTGTCCTGGGCCGGGTTTATTTATTTCTCGCTCGCCATCATCATGTGGCTCCACGGCCTGGCTCGCGGACGGAGCGTCGAGCGGGTGCGCGCGCGGATGCCTTCCTCCGCGGCGGACGCAAGCTAAGGATCGCAGCCTTCCGAGAGGTCGAAAATGCCTGCTCGACCCCAGGCAGCTTTGATGCTAGAAAACAGGTATGTTTCGCAAGCTTGCGGTCATGCTCTTGGTTAGCGCCGCAATGCTTCAGTTGCCCCTCGCCTCGATCGCCTGCTGCCCGCATCCGGATTCACAGCACCGGGCCTCCTTTTCCGACGGATGCTGCGCGACGATGCCTTGCTGCGTCTCTTCGAATGACCGCACAACAGCTCCGGTCGTACCCGCACCACTTGCGCAAGAGCTCGCTACTGTTTCAGCGTCGACTTGTTTCGTTAGTTTGATCGACCTCCAGTCGAACCAATCCCTGGCTCGACGCGCGCGACCATCGCAGATCGCTCACTCGCCGCCACCGCTCGCGGTGACCGGTATCTTCCTCATTTGATTCCGGGGGCGCTGACCAGCGCTGTGTGCCGCTTTCCCGGCACTTCTTTCGACCTTCACCGGCTCGAATTCCCGAATCTTATGAAACTTACCAATCTACTTTTTTGCAGCTTATTCGTTACGGCATCGCTGAGCGGCGAGCCAGTCGACCGGCTTGTTCGCGAGGTCTTGCAAAAGAATCCGTCGCTCGCCGCCGCGCGCTTGAAATGGGAGGCGTTGCGAGAGCATCCCAAGGTCGCCGGGTCGCTGCCCGATCCGATGCTGAGCTACGGCTACTTTTTCGATAACGTCGAAACGCGCGTCGGGGCGCAGAACCAGCGCGTTGGCGCTTCGCAGAAGATCCCATTCCCGGGCAAGCTGTCGCTCGCCTCCCGGAAGGCGGCGCGGGAAGCAGTCATCGCCGCCTGGGAATATCAGGCACTCGCGCGCGATCTGATTCTGCGCAGCAAGACCGCCTACTACGATTTCTACCAGGTCGAGCGTTCGCGCGAGATTCTGAACGCCGAGTTGTCGCTCCTCGGCAACGTCTTGAAAACGAGTCAGGCGCGCTATGAGGCGGGCGAGGGGCAACAGCCGGACGTGCTCCGGGCGCAGCTCACTACCTCCGAAATCCAAAAGCGCCTGCTCGATCTCACCCAG
Source organism: uncultured Verrucomicrobiae bacterium (assembly GCA_963772915.1). Lineage (GTDB taxonomy): Bacteria > Verrucomicrobiota > Verrucomicrobiia > Chthoniobacterales > UBA10450 > Palsa-1392. The sequence continues at coordinate 684,947 of CAVYZI010000007.1, read as the reverse complement.
CAACGCGAAGCCGTTCTCGCACGTTTGAACGCGTTGCGGAACGCCGCACAAAACACGCCCCTGGTCGTGAGTGAAGAGTTAGTTTCTCCTTCCCTGCCGGACCGATCGCGCGCCATGGCGATCGCGCTCCAGTATCGCCAGGAATTGCAGCAGGCCGGTGTGGCGATCGAGCGCGATCGGCTTGGGCTTTCGCTCGCCCGGATGGACCGACTCCCGGACGTCACGCTGGGCGTGGACTACACCCAGGTGAATCGCAACATCTTTCTGAACCCGCCAGATAACGGACACGACGCGCTCATGGGTACGGTCAGCGTCAACGTCCCGATCTGGTTCGGGAAACTAAAGGCGGAAGAGCGCGAAGCGAGGAAGCGCCTCGAGCAAAGTCGCGCCATGGCCGACGACGTAAGGAACAATGTGCAGGCCGACGTGCAGGCGGCGTGGTTCCGCGCGCAGTTGTCTCACGACCAGTTATTACTCTACCGCCAGACGTTGCTGCCGCAGGCAGAGCAAAGTTTCGCCGCCACCCGCGCCGGCTATGAGTCGGCCCGCGTAAACTTCATCGACCTCCTGGACAGCGAGCGCGCACTGCTCGCCTTGCGACTCGGCGAAGTGATGAGCGCAGCCGATCTCGCCCGCGCCATGGCGCTGCTCGAACGCGCGATCGGCGTCGACCTCGCAAGCATCGGGAAATGGAAAGAATCAAAATGAACAGTTCACGCATCATCCCGCTCTTATCAGCCGTTGCCTTTCTGAGCTTCGGTTGTTCCAAACAACCTGAGGCGCAGCCGATGGAAACGAAGTCCGAGGCCAGCGCGCCGTCTTCAACCGGGAAGCAACTTTACCAATGTCCGATGCATCCCAACATCGTGATGGATCATCCGGCCAATTGTCCGATTTGCGGGATGGAGCTGGAGCCCATGAAAAAGGTAAAGATGGAAGGAATCGCCGGCCGCGCACCCGTCGAACTGACCAATGTGCAGGAACAACTGATCAACATCCGGGTCGCGCCCGTGGAGCGCGCGGACGCGGCAAAAACCCTGCGGGCAGTCGGAGTCATCGGCTATGACGAAACCAAGGTCGCTGATCTTAACAGCAAGGTTAAGGGTTGGGTCCGGAAACTCTATGTCGATAAGCCGGGGCAAACGGTGCAGGCGAGCGAGCCCTTGCTGGCACTCTATAGTCCGGATCTTTATTCCGCCCAGCAGGAGTATTTGCTCGCCATCCAACGAAACCGCGGCTCGGACAAGTCTGCGGGATTGAGTGCTGAGATGAGGAAATTTTCCGCAGCGAACAAACAAGGCACACAGTCCTTGCTCCAGTCAGCGCGGAAGCGGCTTGAACTTTGGGATATCAGTCAGGCGCAAATCAAAGCACTGGAAGAATCCGGCACGCCAAAGGACACGCTGGAGCTATCCGCACCCATGAAAGGAGTGGTCGTGGAAAAGAACGTTTTTCCCAGTCAGATGATCAATCCCGGGATGCTGCTCTATCGGATCGCGGATCTCTCCGATGTGTGGCTCGACGCAGACGTCTACGAATACGAGTTGCCCCTGATCAAGCTTGGGCAAAAGGCGAAGATTCAGGTCGACGCTTACCCCGCCAGGACTTTCGACGGCGCGGTTTCTTTCATCTATCCCTATCTGCAGAACAAGACCCGCACCGCCAAGGTGCGTCTGGTTTTGCGAAACCCGGAGGAACTGCTCAAGCCCGGCATGTATGCCAACGTCACGATCGAGTCGGACCTGGGCGATCAACTCCTGGTTCCGGCAAGCGCCGTTTTCGATACTGGGAAACGCCAGTATGTCTTTGTGCAGGCTGGAAAAGGATCCTTCGTGCCAAAGGAAATCGAACTGGGCCAGAAGAGTGGTGATCGCGTTGTCGTGGTGAAGGGACTTGAAGGCCATGAACAGGTCGTCGTCGATGGCAATTTCCTGCTCGACAGCGAGAGCCAGATAAAAGCCGCGGCTGGCGGAGGCGCGATGCAGATGCCCATGCCCTAAACGGAGGACCATCAAGATTGAATTCCTCACCGCCGACTATCGAATCTCCACCTCCCGCTCAGCGTTCGTTCGTCGAACGAATCATCGCCTGGTGCGCCCTGAATCGTTTTCTCGTTTTGATTGGCCTCTTCTTCGCCATCGCCGTGGGAATCTATGCCATTCGCAACGTCCCGCTCGATGCCATCCCCGATCTGTCCGATGTGCAGGTGATTGTCTTCACGGAATGGCCCGGGCGCGCTCCAACCATCGTCGAAGATCAAATCAGCTACCCAATCGTCAGCACGCTCGCGACGGCGCCGAAGGTGAAGTATGCCCGGGGACAAAGTTTCTTTGGTCTTTCATTCGTTAGCGTCATTTTCGAAGACGGCACAGATATGTATTGGGCGCGCTCGCGCGTCCTCGAATACCTTAATCAGGTCCGCAATCAGTTGCCGGAAAACGTGAACCCGGTGCTCGGCCCTGACGCCACCGGAGTCGGCTGGGTTTATGAATACGCGCTCGTCGATGACACGGGTAAACACAGCCTCGCCGAGCTGCGCTCGTTTCAGGATTGGACGCTCCGTTACTACCTGCAAAACACGCCTGGTGTTGCCGAAGTGGCGTCGTTAGGCGGTTACGTCAATCAATACCAGGTCGATATTGATCCGAACAAGCTCCTCGCTTTCCACATTCCGCTCAACAAGGTGATTGAAGCGATCCGCGCCTCGAACAACGACGTCGGTGGGCGCGTCATCGAGTTCGGCGAGACCGAATACATGGTGCGCGGCGAGGGTTACATCAAGAACCTGGCCGACATTGAAAAGGTCGTCGTCGGCATGGGCGAAAATGGCGTTCCTATCACCGTAAGGGATGTGGGCCGCGTTCATCGCGGACCTGATATCCGGCGCGGCCTGCTCGATCTCGACGGCAAAGGCGAAGCGGTCGGCGGCATCGTCGTGATGCGCTACGGCGAAAACGCGCTCAAGACGATCGAGGCGGTCAAGAAAAAGCTCGAAGAATTCAAGCCGTCGCTGCCGCCGGGTGTGCGCATCGTCACCGGCTACGATCGCTCCAATCTGATCCATCGCGCGATCGCGACCCTCCGCCAAAAGCTGATCGAGGAAAGCATCATCGTCAGTCTGATCTGTCTCCTCTTTCTTTTTCATTTTCGCAGCGCGCTGGTCGCGATTCTCACCCTCCCAGTCGCCATCCTCCTCGCCTTTATTCCGATGCACGCCCTTGGCCTGTCTTCCAACATCATGTCGCTGAGCGGGATCGCGATTGCGATCGGTGCGATGGTTGATGCCGCCATCGTCATGGTCGAAAACGCGCACAAATGGCTGGAGCGCTGGGAGCATGCGCGTGCTCGGCGCGAGCAGGAAGGTGATGGAGCACTCTCGACCGAAGAACGAGAGGTCGTCGATCTGAGCCGGACCCGCGTCATCATCAAAGCCGCGCAGCAGGTGGGCCGGCCGCTTTTCTTCTCGCTCCTCGTCATCACGGTCTCGTTCGTGCCGGTGTTTTCGCTGCAGGCGCAATCGGGCCGGCTCTTCAAGCCGCTCGCCTACACCAAAACCTTCGCGATGTTTTTCGCCGCGCTTCTGTCGGTGACTCTTGTCCCGATTCTGATGGTCTGGTTCATCCGGGGAAAAATTCCTGACGAGAACCGCAACCCGGTCAACCGGTTTTTGGTTTGGATTTATCGTCCACTCGTTAGGTTGGTTCTGCGCTACCGCTGGACCAGCCTGATCATCGCCGCTGTCCTCCTCGCGATTACCTGGATTCCGAACCGGCGGATTGGCTCAGAATTCATGCCGCCCCTTAACGAAGGCTCGATCCTTTACATGCCTACGGCAGTGCCGGGCATCGCGATTAGCGAGGCGAAAGAGATTCTGCAGAAACAGGATGCCATCATCGCCCAGTTCCCCGAAGTCGAACACGTCTATGGCAAGGCCGGCCGCGCCCGCACCGCCACCGATCCGGCGCCACTCTCGATGATCGAGACGGTCGTGACGCTCAAGCCGGAGAACCAATGGCGTCCCGGTATGACGTTCGACAAGATCAAACGAGAACTGACCGCGCGTCTTCCGTTTCCCGGCATGCCAGCGATCTGGTGGATGCCGATCCAAACGCGCATTGAGATGATGGCGACCGGCATCCGGAGTCAAATCGGGATCAAAGTGCTCGGGACGGACCTGGCGAAGATCGAGGAGATCGCGATCGAGATCGAAAGCCTGCTCAAAAATGCGCCGCACACCGCGTCCGCTTTCGCGGAACGCGTTACCGGCGGCTATTACGTCGATTTCAAAATCAAACGCGACGCGATCGCGCGTTACGGGTTGCGGGTAGCGGACGTCGAGGAGGTGATCGAGAGCGCGATTGGTGGCAAAAACATCTCGACCACGGTGGAAGGTCGGGAGCGGTTTCCGATCAACGTTCGTTATGCGCGCGATTTCCGGAGTGATCTGCCCGCGCTGCGTCGTGTCCTCGTGGCCACGCCGGGTGGCGCGCAGATCCCGCTCGAACAATTGGCCGAGATCGGTCTGAGTACCGGTCCGCCCTCGATTCGCGATGAGAACGGCGTGCTCGCCGGCTTCGTTTTTGTCGACACCGTCGGGATCGATCTCGGCACCTATGTCGAGAACGCGAAAAAATTGATCGCCGATCACATCAAGCTGCCGCCGGGTTATTACATCCAATGGGGGGGGCAGTATCAATATCTGCTCAAGGCGCGCGAGAATCTGCGCATCGCCATCCCGATCACGCTCCTCATCATTTTTCTGCTCCTCTATCTCAATTTCCGCAACGTCACGGAATCGTTGATCGTGATGCTGAGCGTTCCCTTCGCTCTCGTGGGCGGAGTCTGGTTCCTCTATTTGTTAGGCTACAACTACAGCGTCGCGGTCGCCGTTGGTTTCATCGCACTGGCCGGCGTCGCTGCGGAAACCGGGGTGGTGATGATCGTCTACCTCGACGAAGCCTGGGACAACCTGAAGAAGAAGACTGCGCGAGCGAAGCCGAGCGATCTCTACGATGCAGTCATGTTCGGTGCGGTGCAGCGGGTGCGGCCGAAAATGATGACGGTCTGCGCCATCATAGCCGGTCTGCTTCCCATCATGTGGAGTCACGGCACCGGCGCCGACACCATGAAACGAATCGCCGCGCCAATGGTAGGCGGCATGATCAGTTCGACCATTCTGACCCTGCTCATTATCCCGGCGCTCTATTTCCTCTGGCGCCGGCGCGAGTTGTCGGACACCAGCGAAGAGGAAGCTGCGCCAGTGCTTCGGTGGTCGCGCGAAACTCGTCGCCGCCTCTTCAAATGGATCGCGCTCATCATTGGCCTGATCGCGATCTTCTTCGCCGGAAGTTTTGTCTGGCACAAAGTTCGGCCCACAGAAATCTCCGCCGCGCCATTTTTCACCCAAACCGTCAACGGCCTGACGGTGAATTTCATTGAGCGTGAAGGCCGGCTTCACGAGGGCAACAACGAGCTGCTCATCGAATTTCGCGAAGGCAACGGACAGCTGGTCGACGTAGGTCAGGTCAAATTCGATCTGGATATGAGCATGCCCGGAATGCACATGCACTCCGGGTCGACGATCGAACAAACAAAGACGCCGGGTCGCTATCTCGCTCGACTGAAGATCGACATGGCCGGCGATTGGAACGCCAAAATTTCCTTCAACGGACCGCGAGGAAAGGGGGAGGCGAATTTCCCACTGAGCACCCGCTGAGAGCCCACGACTTGGAGACATCATGGACAACAAGAACCAAAAACCGCTAAGCGCGGCCGATCTGTGGCAAATTCACTGGGCGAGCGGCGCGAACATTCTTCTTGGCGCCTGGCTACTCGTCGCACCGTGGCTGCTCGATTGCCAGAACATCACGGCGCAGGTCAATGAACGTGGCAACCGGCATGGCCATCTTTTTCGCTGGCGCGGTCAACGGCAGCGTCCGATCGTTTAACCGATGAAGCTCTTCTAAATAACACTGCTGCCCCCGCTCGCTTTCTGGATTTCCAGGGGGGTGGGCCGGTCGCAGCGCAACGAAAGGCCATATATGATGAATCATACACACGGATGGATGAATGGCTGGATGGGCGGAGGGATGTGGTTTTGGACGGTGATCGGCGTCCTGGTGGTGGTCTTGCTGGTCGTCCTTATCAACAAGGTGTCCAAGAAATAATCCAGCGCGCGGCGCTGCGACGAAGTGAGCTCTAAACCAAGGAGGCAAAGCTATGCTGTTCAAACTATCGACTGACAAAACCGTGAGTGAGACAGCGGCCGCCGTGCAAGCCGCCGTTGAGGCCAATCACTTTGGAGTCATGCAGGTGCACAACCTCAAAGAAACCATGACGAAGAAGGGCGTGGAGTTCGGCCGCGAATGTCTGATCTTCGAGGTCTGTCAGCCGCAACAAGCCAAAAAGGTTCTCGACCAAGACATGAGCGTATCCACGGCGCTGCCATGCCGGATCTCCGTTTACGAGGAGAATGGCAAGACGGTTCTGGCTACCTTGAAGCCAACGACGCTTCTGGCCATGTTCAACGTTCCGTCATTGGAACCAGTGGCACAGGATGTCGAGGACACGCTGGTTAAAATCATGAACGAGGCCGCCGCCTAATCGTTAGCCCCCAACCATCAGTTTCTATCGCACCGCTATTCATTACTTTCGAACGATCCAATTGGATCCGTTCACCTAGCCAACAGACAACGAACACAAACAAAACAGGATGAAATTAACACACCTCGTATCAATGATCATTGCGGCCACGCTTCCTGCTTCAGCGCTTTTCGCGCAAGAGGAACAGGGGAAAATGGGCGACATGATGAAAGGTGATCACGCCCAAATGGCGGAGATGCACCAGAAGATGAACGCCGAGATGAAGGCGCAGGACGCCGAACTCGACAAGCTCGTGGCCGAGATGAACAGCGCGACGGCCGAAAAGAAAGTGGACGCGATCGCGGCCGTCGTGAACAAACTCGTCGAGCAACGCAAGGCCATGCACGAGAAAATGGGCGCGCTGCATGAGAAGATGCAAGGCGGGATGATGAAGCACCACATGATGAATGGGAAACCCGAGAGCAGCCCGGCGCCGACCGCTCGCTAACGAGCCGGTTGTTGCAAAAGACAGGCGTGGTAGCGCGCCGAGTTTTGGATTGGCCTGCAAAGCCTGACGCGGGAAATCCATGTCAAAGTAACGAAGTCTGCGGCTGAGAAGCCGAATCAATCGTGAGGGAAGGCGCGATGCTGGTCTGGTTCGTCTTAACGGGGATCTTCTCCGTCGCTTTTATCAGCGTCGACATCCGGGGCACGCCCGCGCATCCGGTGATCAAGTGGGCCTTCGTCATCCTCGCGTTATTTGCCGGCCCGTTCGCGGCCTTCTTCTACGTGCTCGGGTGCCGGGAGCCTCTTACGGGAACACACGACGCTTAGGTGGCGGCGCGCTGGCGGCAGGTCCTCGGCTCCACGATGCATTGTGCCGCCGGAGACGGGATTGTGGAGTGAATGGTCTTGACTATATGCCTATGTGCGCATATAGATTCAGCCTCATGAAACTACGCGAACTCAAATCTCTCCTCCGCGCGAACCCCACGGCCCGACCGCGCTTCACCCTGCCCAACGGCGAGCAGATCCCGGCCCATTTTCACATCACCGAGGTCGGGCACGTGACGAAGAAGTTTGTCGATTGCGGCGGCACCTTCCGCGCGAACGAAGCCTGCGTCCTGCAAACTTATGTCGCGACTGATTTCGAGCATCGCCTCGCGGCGGGACGGTTCGCCGATATCCTCGATCTCGGCCGCACGATCCTGCCGGGCGATGATCTCGACGTGGAGGTGGAATGGGATTGCTGCGTTATTTCGCAATATCCGATCGCTGCCGGACGGGCAGTGGAAGATCGGCTCGAATTTCAACTCGGCGCCAAACACACCGACTGTCTGGCAAAGCAAAAGTGCGGCTGCGAAGCGGAGGCGGCAAAGGCGCCGGCCGCCTGTTGTTAGGCAGGAAGGCGCGATGAAGCTGGCTGAGATTTATCAATGCTTCTGTGAGCCGACGCGGTTGCGCATCCTGCATCTGCTCACGCAGTCGCCGTTGTGCGTTTGTCATTTCCAGGATGTGCTCAAGGAACCGCAGGTGAAGATCTCAAAACACCTCGCCTACCTGCGGAGCCGCGATTTAGTGCGGACAAAACGGCGCGGCAACTGGATCATCTATTCTCTGCCGGCGAAACCATCCGCCGAGCTGGAAATGAATCTGAAATGCCTTCAGGATTGTGCGCCCTCGGATCCAATTTTTCGGAAGGATCTGCAACGTTTGACCGACCTGCAATCGAATTGCCGCGAGCCGGCTGAGGTTTTCGCAAAGTAACCCGCCAACCTAACCAATGAAAAAACGCGTTCTCTTTATCTGCATCCACAACAGCGCCCGCAGCCAGATGGCGGAAGCGTGGCTCAATCACCTCTGCGGCGACGAGTTCGAAGCGCAGAGCGCCGGACTCGAGCCGGGCACGCTCAACCCGCTCGCCGTCGAAGTGATGCGCGAGGTCGGGATCGATATCTCGCACAAGGGAACACAGCGCGTCTTCGACATCTGGAAAGCCGGGCCGGTTTTCGCCTATGTCGTGACCGTCTGCGATGAGAGCAGCGCGGAGAAATGTCCGATCTTTCCCGGGCCGGCCAAACGGTTGCACTGGAGTTTTCCCGATCCTTCCACCGTGACCGGAACGCACGCCGAAAAGCTGGCCGCGGTGGGCAAGATCCGCGATCAGATTCGAGCCCGGATCGAGACCTGGTGCGACGAGATCTGCGCGGCGGCGGAGACGCATTGATGAACGGGCCGCGCCCTCGCCTCGCGACGCCTGCCGACGCGGAAGCGATCAACGCGATCTACAATCATTACGTCCGCACCTCGGCCGCGACCTTCCAGGTCGAGGATGAAACGACCGAAGACCGCATCGAGGAATTGCGGACTCGACCGCCGAACCAACCGCTCACCGTTCTCGAAGTCGACGGTGAGATCGTCGGCTGGGGCGCGCTCTCGCCTTTTCGTTCGCGCTGTGCCTACCGCGATACGGTCGAGCTGACGGCTTATGTGCGGCACGACAGTCATCGCCGCGGCTACGGTCGAAACATCGTGCAGGATCTGATCGAGCGCGCGCGTTCGGCCGCTTACCACACCATCCTGGCCGCCTCCTGCGAGGAATCGGTCGGGATGATTCGGTTGCTTGTTTCGTTAGGCTTTGGTGAAGCCGGGCGGCTCCGCGCGGTCGGGAGCAAATTCGGACGCCGGCTCGATGTGATATATTTGCAGCTGATTTTGTGATCACGCGCGTCAGGCGGCTGGCGTGCGATTCTATTGCAGAGGAACGTCTAACCGGGAAAACGCGATGATCAGCTTTGACGATACCGACTACGGGGAGACCGATATCATGAAGGGGCTGCTGGCCGGAGTAGCGGGCGGTTTGCTCGCCTCCTTCCTCATGGAGCAGTTCCAGGCGGCCTGGAGCGCCGCGGCGGAAGCGATGAGTTCGGAGAAAAAGCGCGGGGGCAGGAAGCCGGATCCGACCACGGTGAAGGCAGCGAATCTGGTCGCGGAGAAGGTGACGGGGCGCAAGATACCCGGGGATTACAAACCGATCGCGGGCGAGGCCGTCCATTACGGAATGGGCGCGAGCGCCGCCGCGGCTTATGGCGTGCTGGCGGAAGTGGCGCCGATCGTTACGGTCGGCGATGGCGTCGGCTTTGGAACAGGGCTGTGGCTCCTGGCAGATGAACTGGCCGTGCCGAGAGTGGGATTATCGAGGCCGCCCAGGGAAATTCCCCTCACGAGTCACGTCTACGCTCTCGCCTCGCACCTCGTCTACGGTTGGATCACCGAGACCGTCCGCCGCGCGGTGCGGCGAGCGTTGTAGCGGCGGTCAGTGACCGCCGAAGCCCTCAGCGACGTCCCTAAGCCGCCGCGGCGTGTCTCAGATGTGCCGTCGTCGGCCGCGCGGATGGGCCCTCGCGGCGAACCACTTTGACCGACGCCGCGCTGTGGGCGCGCCGCCGGAAGGCGGTCGGGGTGAGACCGACCCGGCGCTCGAAGGCGCGCCGGAAAGCATCCGAGCTCCTGAACCCCACGCTTTCGGCGACGCTCTCCACCGTCGTCCGCAGCCCAAGAAGCCGCCGACGCGCCTCGCTCAGACGTAACTCCTCCACAAAATCCGCCGGGGTGCAGTTAAAAACCTGCTTGAAGACGCGGCTGAAATGCCGCGGGCAAAGGCAGGCCTTGGTCGCCAGCGTTCCGACCGTGAGATGCTCGTGCAGATGGGCCGCAATCCAGCCGGGAAGATCGACCACCCGTTCGGTCGGGTCGGCCTGGTAATTGGTGAACCCGCCCAGGTCGTGTTCCTCTCCCGGGGGATGCAGCCTAACGACCAGTTCCCGGGCCACGGCCCGCGCCACCTGCCCCCCGTAGTCTTCTTCGATCAGGGCAAGCGTCATCTCGACGCCGGCCGTGCCGCCGCCGGAGGTATAAAACTGATCGTCCTTAAGAAAAGAAGCGGTCGAGTTGACGCGCAATTTCGGGAAACGCTGCGTCACATCCCGGGAAAAGCGCCAGTGGGTCGTGACGGCTCGGCCGTCGACCAAACCGCTTTGGGCCAGGGCGTAGAGGCCGGTGGAGATGGAGGCGATCCGCCGGGTATTATCCGCTTTGGCGGCCAGCCAGGCCGCAGCCTGCCGGCTGGTTTCCGGTCGGCGCAACCCCTTTCCTCCAGGAATCAGAATGGTGTCGAGGAAATCGACCGACTCGATCGTGGTATCGGCCTTGAACCTCAACCCCGACTCGGAGGTGAAATTCTTGTCCGTCAATCCAACGATGATGGGTTTGTAGCAGGCCGGGCCTTCCGCCTGATCGGGAAGGCAACGCGCGATACTCAACGCTTCAAGGGGACCGGTCAGGTCCAGGGCGGCGACACCGTCGAAGCCGAGCAGGCCGACGTGGCGCGGGGTCGACTCTTCCGAGAGCTTCGAGTAGTAGGTCATCGCGCGAGAGCCCGCGGACCGGGCGGTTGATTGGAAGATTTGTGTCCCACATCAATCTAATGCAATAACCAGCCGCGAATCGGCTCAGGTTGCCGAAAAAAAGAATTCGGCGATCCAATTTTTCAATCAGCCGAGTGAGCGACTCCGCTATTCGATCTTGAGCGGCTTGGCTGCTTCGGCGATGAGCCCGGCGAAGCGCGGGTCGTCGCGCAGCTCATCCCAACCGGGATCGAGCTTCAACTCTCCGTAGCTCGGAGCGCCGGCCTGTTTCATGACGGCCGTCAATTGCTCGATCGCCGCATCCTTGTTGCCCACCCAGGCCTGAATCATCGCCTGCATGCCGGCATAGCCGGGCCCCTCGACCGCATCGCGCCAGCTCGGGACCAATTGCACCGCCCGTTGGCTGGCTCGCAGCGCCTCCTCCTTTTGGCCCAACCCCGCGTAAGCCCAGGCGATACTGATGAGGGAATCCGCATCGTTGGGGCGCTTTTTGAGAGTCGCCTCCAGCGCGGGCAGAGCCTTTTCGAACAATTGCCGACTCTTTTCCGTATCTCCCTGCGCCCGGGCGATGCTTGCTTCCGTCAAATCGAGATACGAATACGGGGGCCGCATGTCCGCTTTGCGCGCGGCCTCGATTTCGCGCAGCGCTCTGGCGTAATCCCGTTGGTAGAGCGCGCTTCGGATCATGATCAGGTGTTTCTGATCGGCCTCGCCAGGAATGCTCTCGAGAAAGGCCTGGGCACGCGCCGGCTCGCCTTGGGCGATGATGCAATCGGCCTTGACCGAGGCGAAAGGCGTCGCCCGGTTGGGGATGTTGCGCATGGCTTGGGCGGCCTTCTTTTCCGCTTCGGGATATCTTCGCAGGAAGCCATAACTCTGAATCAGTTCCGTCGCGATAAAGGGATCGTGCGGGTCGAGTTCCCAGGCTTTCTCTCCGTTGCGCAGGGCCTCTTTCCAATGTCCCAGCCGGCGCTCGGTCAGGGCGGTCAGATCGAAGAATTTGGCCCGACCGGCTGGGGAGGGCGGAGCGGCGGCCAGCTCAGCCTGGGCCTTTTCATAATCTCGCAAGCCATTGTAGTAGTACTGCGCTTGCGCGAGATGACTCTCGGGCAGGTCGGGCGCCAACTTCAGCGCCGTCTGAGCGGCGACCCTGGCCCTCTCCAAACGGGCCGGGCTCATTTCCTCGCTGTAACGATACATATAGAGGTTCACGTCCGCCAGGAGGCAATAGGCGAGGGCAAACTTCGGATCGCGTGCCACCGCCTGCTCGAGGAGCTCAGACGCCTTTTCGTATTTGTATTGAACGAATAAGTCCCGGGCTTGCAGGTAGAGATCGTAGGCCAGGACGTCGGCCGTCGGCCGGCTTTCAATCGCCGCCTTCTCCCGGGCCGATAACTTGCCTTTTAGCTGGGCAACGACAGCCTGTGAAAGATCACTCTGAAGGGCGAAAAGGTCTTCCAGTTTGCGGTCATATTGTTCCGCCCATACCTGGACATCGGAAGCCGTATCGATGAGCTGGACGTTGACCCGCATGCGATCGTTATTCTTACGCACGCTTCCTTCGAGGACGTAGGCGACACCGAGGTCCTGGCGAATCTCCTTCACATCGCGAGCGCCCGTCCGATATTGGGAAACGCCGGACCGGCTGATAACTTTGAGATCGCCTGCTTTGGCAAGATCGGTCAGAATATCGTCCTGCACGCCGTCGGCGAAATAACTGGTGCCGGTGGGAGCGTCGAAATCATCGAAGGGAAGCACGGCAATACTCTTGAGCGGTATCTCGGCCTCGGCCTGCGGTTCAGGCGCGCGGGCCACGGGCGCGGAGTGACGGTGAAGCAGGGCGAAGATCGGCAAGCCGACCACGGCAACGATCAGGGCAGCCAAGGCGAGGCGACCGGCCAGAGACCTCTGGCGCCCGGCGAAGCGCAGCAGTCGATAGGGGAGAGTGTTTGGTCGGGCCTGGACGGGCTCACCGGCGAGGTAATGGCGGATATCCGCCTCCAAGTCCGCGACCGATGCGTAGCGCTCTGCCGGATCCTTTCGCATCGCTCGCTGCACGATGGCATCGAGATCGCCGCGCAGAGTGTGGCGAACTTCAGGGCCGTCCGCCGCAAGACTGGGCAGAGTCGGTTCCTCTTCACAAACCACGCGTGTCACTTCATCCATCTCTGGTTGGCGACTTTGAAACCGATGCGGGGTGTGACCAGTCAGGATCTCATAGAGTAATGCACCGAGGGCATAGATATCACTCGCAGTCGTGACCTCGTCGCCTCGGGCCTGCTCGGGTGAAGCCGAAATCGGAGTAAGACGCTGTTGTCCGGTCGCCGTCACCGCGAGCGGATTTTCCTCCAGTAACTTGGCGATGCCGAAGTCGAGCAACTTGGGCTCGCCTTCGGCGTTGACCAGGATGTTGCTCCGTTTCAGATCGCGATGGACGACGCGCCGCCGGTGGGCCACCTCGACCGCCGCGCAAACCTTCAAAAAGAGGGCAAGCCGTTCCCGAATCGAGAGGTGGCGCTCAAGCACGTAGCTGGTGACTGGCACCCCCGGCACATATTCCATGACAAAGTAAGGAAGGCCGTCAGGAGTCGTGCCGGCATCGAAGAGCGCGGCAATGTTGGGATGGTCGAGCGAAGCCAGAACTTCACGCTCGGCCCGAAACCGGTCCAACAACTCGGTCGTATTTCCACCGACCGGTTTCAGGATTTTTATTGCGACTTCTTTCTCAAAGTATCCATCAGCCCGCGCCCCGAGGTAGACGGTGGCCATGCCGCCGTGTCCCAGTTCCCGCACAATGATGTAAGCGCCGATCCGATGGCCGGTCAGGGAGACTCTTTCCCGCCGCACGGCGCGGGTGGCAGCCGCGGCACACTCTTCGAGACGATCCGTGCCTTCCGCGGAAACGGTGTCGGCCGCGGCAAGGAAAGATTCGGCTTCTCGCAACAAGGCGAGGTCCTCCGCGCAGGCGCGATGAAGAAGCGCCGTGCGGGCGGCGGGAGAATCTTCTTCGAGGGCATCGGCGACGATGTCCTTTAGCCGATGCCAATGTTCCTGATTCATCTTACTTAAAGCCGATTCTGTTGCAGACCATATTCCGAAAGAGACACGAAACGCTCAACTGTTTTCCGACAATACCTGGCGCAACCAAAGCTTGGCCACGACCCACTCCCGTTTCACGGTCGCAGGTGAAATAGACAAAAGCGCGGCGATTTCCTCAATCGTTAGGCCGCCAAAAAAGCGCAGCTCGACGATTTGCGCCTGGCGCGGGTCGAGCGCCTCGAGTTCGCGCAGGACCTCATCCACCGCCGCGACATCGATCTCGTGCCGCTCGTAAAATTCCATGATGAGATCGGTCGGATCACTGCCCCCGCGTTTGGCGCGCGTCCGGGCGACCGCGTGATTAGTCAGCGTCTGGCGCATGAGGCGGGCGAAGATCGCGAGAAGATGTGCCTGGTTTTCCCAAGCGACTTCCTTTTGCGCGGCGAGGCGGAGGTAAGCCTCGTGCACCAGCGCGGTGCGTTGCAAAGTGTGCTCGGGTCGCTCGTGCCGCAGGTAGCCCCCCGCCAAAAGCCGCAACTCCTCGTAGACGAGCGGCATCATTTCCGCGAGCGCCTTCGCCGTGTCGGAGGCGGCGGGTTGGTCGTTCGGCGAAAGCGCCGGCGGCTCCGGGTTCGGCGCTGGTTTGGCGTCGCTCGGATTCTCGGTGTCTCGCCTCGTCATGAAGACGGCCACTCCTTCATCACAATCACTCGCAGCTTCCGCCCATCGGTTCCTGTGCCCGGAACCTAAACCAATTCGCCCGCTATTGCGAAAGCGGAAGACCAAGCATGCTGAGGCTCGCCTTTTGCAAAAAGGCGCGCGCCGGTGGCGAGGCGATCGCGCCGGCGGCAGACGAAAGCGGCAGCGGCCGAAGCCGCTGCCCCCCCGTGGAACTATGCGCTTGCGTTCTTTCAGAATTTTTTCGTTAGGCTGACATAAACGAATCGGCCGGTTGGATCGTAGATGAACTGGGGGAACTTGGATGCATTTTGGCCAAAGTTGTAGGCCGTCGGCGGATCCGTGCCGAAGACGTTGTTGCACCCCAGAGTGATGGTCGTGCCGTTGAGAAGACGCTTCCAGATTGGCAGGCCGGAGTTGGCCGTCTGGCTGGTCGCGGACTCCATCACCTTGCCGTCTTTGCTTCGCTCCATCTGACTCGCGTCCTTCGAATAACCAGGCACGGACGCCGTCTCAACCGGCGCGGTGAAGGTGAAGTCGTAGGATGCCTGGGTGTCGAAGAGCCATGTCTGTGAGACCCAGTGGACGAGCGCATTTGGTTTGTGCTCGTGATATCCGTCCAGATAATTGGCGGTGAAATTTACATCCAGGCCATTCCACGACCAATCGATGATCGAGCGGCCTTTCCATTTCAGGAACGCGTCGGCGATGGTGGCGAATTCGCCGAAGACGCGGCCGCGCAGGTTCGCGACCGGCACGTCGGACGTGGGCTGAAAGAGAAAGGCATCGAGATAGGTCGCCTGCGTCAACGAAGTGAAAGTCCCGTAACGGGTTGGAAGTTGATACTGGACCCCGAAGTCGAGGCCACGGGAAATTTCCGCACCGGAGTTTTGGTTGGAGACAATGATGCGCGAGATTTGTCCGGTCGCGTTCCGTTCAACCGCTTCGCCTGGAAGCAGCGTGCCACTGGCTTCACGCGCCAAAACGGAGGCAAAGAAGGGAACGTTAACCACCCCCGTTCGCTCGATGTCGTACAAATCAACCGTGAGAGTCAATCCCGGCACGAACTTCGGCGTGTAAACAATCCCCGCCGTGAAGGCATTAGAATCTTCGGGAGCCAGATTCGGATTGCTCACCGTCAGCGTGGGCGTCTCGGGATTGGTAATTCCGGTCTTTGGATCGGTCACTCCAGCGAGAGACGCGGTAGGGTTTGCGTAGAGCTCGTAAAGTGAAGGCTCGCGGAATCCCTTGCCCCAGGTAGCCCGGAACGTGAGCGACTCGTCGAAGGGTTGCCATCGCAGCCCCAGTTTTGGTACCGCCACATTCGTATCATTATTCAGGAAAGCTTCATATCGTCCTGCGGCGCTCAGTTCCAGAGAGTAGAAGCCGGGCGCACTGAAGGTGGGACTAAAGATCGGGATATTGGCTTCCACGTAGAGCCCGTACCGATTTCCTTCCACCATGCGTAATCGAGGTCGGTGAGCCGCCCACCGTGTCACCTACGATATTGAGCTCATCTGGAATCTGATCGATGTTTTCGCGACGAAACTGACCGCCGAAAGCGAGACCGATTCCGCCGGCCGGAAGTTTGAAGAGCTCGGTGGTGTAGATGTTCAAGTCCAGGGTCGCAATTTTTGAAACGTCCGTGTCCGTCGCGTGAACCGTGGCAAAGGCAACGGAGGCCGCATTCGTCGGAGGCGGGTTCCTAAAATCGCCGAAAGGATTATAAGGCACGGTCGTCCCGATAAACTGAGGCGATGTCGGATCGAAGATGGGATCTGCGGCGTTCAGGATCCGATTCAGCCTCGAAGCGGAAACCGTCTGGCTGAACCCGGTATTCTTGATCTGACTGTAACGAAAACCGGTGTCATAACCCCAGCTACCGTCGAACAGTTTGTCACCTTTCGCACCTACGGTACTAAGAAAGGCATCGGTCTCGTTATCAATCAGCCGATTGCCAAATTCAGCCAGCCGATAGCGGCTGCCTCCGGAAATGATTTGGTTGAACGGGTTGAACGGGTTAAAGGCATTCGCCGGTACTCCTGTTTCCTCAAATGTGGGACCTCCAAATGGGGTTGTTCCATTTAGGTCGGTCCGTGGCGGGATCGCAATGATCGGACTTCCCGCAGTGTTAAAGTCACCGGTCGGGCTTGGCGCCAGTTCGTTATGAGTTTTCACGTTCTGATATTGGAGGTCTCCATAGATCACCACCTGCTCGCCAAAGGCCTTGTGATTAAAATTGACGTAGCCGCCGTAACGCTCTGAATCCGGCAAGGCCCCGGCCGTCGCGGCGAAATTGAATGCAGAGATCCGGCCACCGGCGTAGCGATAATCGGGCGCCGGGGTGAGGCCATCGGTAAAGTTGGGCGGTGAGCCAAAGAAAACGTCGAGGCCGGCCACCGGAGTACCGCCGGCCTCAATGACCGCGGCTCGGGATAGCTCGAAGTTGCCCGGGCTTGCATTTGAGCTGAGAAAAGGTGGCTTCTGCGAATAGCCACGATCGCGGGAGAAGATCGAGTTGCGATGGTAGTAGTTCATCACCCCGGTCACGTTTGTATTTCCGTCGCCTGCACCGAAAAGGAGGGAGGTCTTGAACTCCCCACTGTCCTTGTCGAGAGAATTGCCATATTCGACCGAAGCCTCCGCACCATGATATTCTTTGCGTAGTTTGATATTCACGACCCCGGCAATCGCATCGGCGCCATACGTCGTCGAGGCACCGTCCTTGAGAATTTCAATGCTTTCGATTGCGGCTTCCGGAATCGAGTTGAGATCGACAAAGCCGATCCCAACTATTCCAATCGGGTATTGGGCAACGCGGCGACCATCGAGCAAAATCAGCGTCGCCCGTGGATCGAAACCGCGCAATGCGATGGTTGAGGCACCGGAAGTAAAACCAGTCGCGTTGTTGGAAGGCGCTATCCCCTGAGCGTTCGCCACCGGCAAACTTCTCAGAAGTTCTTCCGTGCTGCGTTGGCCCGACTTATTGATCAGGTCGCGATTGATGTTCAGGACCGGGTTGGGACCTACTTCCTGTGCGGTCGGGATGTTCGAGCCGGTCACAATAATGCGTTCGGTCTCAGCGACATTTCCACCGACGCTGGTCGGCGGTTGACTGCCGGCGACCGGGGCGGCGCCGGTCGCTCCCGGCGCGTTTAGTGGCTCAGCTGGACTTTGGGCGGCGGGCGAAGGCTCTTGAGCGAACGCTCCCGCACCTGCCAGAATGGGAATTGCCGCGCCGATCGCGAGGACTCTGCGCAGAGTTTGAGACTCAGTGAGTAGTTTTCTGATCATTAGTTTCTCCATTGGTGTTTGGTTAGGTTTGTTTTCGAGTTATAAGGCGGGGCAAAATCCTGCGTTAGGACGTAGAACCGACTTTTTCAGACGCTACCCTCTTGGTGCGAATGAGCCGCTGGGTGTTCCTTCCTCGCTCGTGGCGCGCCTGCTTTTCCGCCGTGGCAGACGCAGGCGGAGAGGAGGAAACAAGCCGATCGGGGTGGGATAAACTTTGAACGCCCCGGCGCTCCCTGCTGTCCCGGCGATGCCTAACGAACAGAAGACTGGAGAACGACCTGGGCCGCCCCGCCTGGCTTCGACCGCGAAGTGAGCGGAATTGATTCTCTCACCCTGGCATAGTTGCCGGGACCGGTGCCAAATCGGCGGGCAAAAGCGCGCCGAAAAACATTCGGATCGCGAAATCCAACCGACGCCGCCACGCTGCGGAGCGTCTTGCCCCGCGACGAAAGACGACGCCGCGCTTCGTTCAGACGCAGATTCTCGACAAACTCGCCCGGCGTGCTGCCAAAGACGCTCTTGAAGGCGCGCGTGAAATGGGCCGGACACATGCAAGCCTGCCGGGCCAGCACGTCTACGGTCAGGTTTTGATCCAGGTTTCGCATCACCCAGGCGACGAGATCACCAAACCGGTCGATCGGCTGCCTCTGGTAATCTGGCGGAAGGACACTTTCGTTAGGCGCGGACGCGGAAGTCAGATACGTCATCAGGTCACCACCGACGGCGAGGGCGACTTGTTTGCCGTAATCCTCTTCGATCAAAGCGAGAGCGAGGTCGATCCCGGCGGTGAGCCCCGCCGCGGTGCAGAAAGGGCCGTCCCTGACCAGGCGCCGCTTGTGATCGATTCGCAAGGTCGGATAGCGCCGGCCGAGATCGCGCGTGAAACGCCAATGCGTCGTCACCTCCCGCCCATCGAGCAACCCCGTCGGCGCGAGCGCGTAGATTCCGGTGCAAATCGAAGCGATGCGCCGAGTCTCATAGCTGCGACCGAGGATCCACGCCCCCAGTTGAGCGCTAACCTGCGGGCGCCGCACCCCGCCGCCTCCGGCAATAATGATGGTGTCGAGCGGCGGCGCCGTGGCGAGTGTTCTTTGTGGGTGAATCACGAACCCCGACTCTGTGACGAAGGGTTCTGGCGTGAGGCCGATCGTCCAGACCTGGTAGCAGGGAATCCGGCCCCCGAATCCATCCTCCAAGGCGGCGACCGTAAACGCGTCCGCTGGCCCGGTGAGATGCGAGGCCGTGGCGCCGTCGAAACCAACTATCCCAACGGTCTTGGGACTCATGGCTCGTTAGTCTTCCTCGGACGGTGTCCCCAGTTCATTCGCCTGCATGGTGCGACCTTCGCCGGAGCGGCGACAGGACTATAAAGCGATGATCTGAGACATCCCCTCACGGGGATGCCGTCGCTTCCTGACTCGAGGCTCGCCGAGAGTCTAACCGCTCGAAGACCTTTGTCCGGCAGCCGGCGTCGGATGCGCTTCGTTCATCTGTCGGCGACCATAAACGACGAACGCCAGCAGCAGGAACACGACAAAGGGAATCGCGGCCTGGGCAGGACCGCCGCTCCTGAGAGTGAGAACGATCGCGCCCAGCATGATCAGAATCAGCCCAATTGCGGCGAGGGAAGTCAGTCCGGGCTTAATGCGGAGCAAGGCGGGAAGAACCAAACCAAGCCCGCCCAGCACCTCGCAAGCACCGATAAAGCGAAGGAGAAGACCCGGGATGGGCAATTGCTGAGTCATCGCTGCGATCGGCATGACCAGTTTCATAACGCCGGCAAAAAGAAAAAGCGCGGCGAGTAATCCTTGAATGATCCAGAGTGTGTATTTCATAGCGCAATTTTTTGCTGAGCCGTCTCGAACGCGGTGATCGCCTTTCGCAGACCTGCCGTCTGATCATTCGACGTTCGATTGTGCTGCGCCAGGACATTCGACATGAAAATTGTGCCCTCCGGGCCGGAATCGGTGATGCAGGCGGTCTGCGTTTTCAGGTCGACTCGCACGTTATTGAGTTAGCCGGGCATGGTCGATTATTCGTTAGGCGAGGACGTCCGCGCCCTTTCCTCGGCCGCGGCCCGGGCGAGCAGAGCGCGCACCTCCTCATCCGTTATCTGGCGAAAGTCCTTGTAGAATTGGCCGACCCCGAAAAACAGCGCCGGCGTCACGGCACAAACCACTTTGTCGGCCTCGGAGCGCATTTCATGGCAGGTCGAGACCGCGGCCACGGGGACGGCAATGATCAATTCCGCCGGCCGCCTCTCGCGCACGGCCCGGGCTGCGGCCCGCATCGTGGCACCGGTCGCGAGTCCATCATCCACCAGCACGACGGTTTTGCCGGCCAGCTCGGGAAACGGACGCTCGCCCCGGTATTGCTGCTCCCGCCGGATGAGTTCCTCCCTTTCGCGCGCGCTGGCCTGCTCGATGACCTCGCCCGCCCGAGGCCCGAGAGCCGCCACCACTTCCTTGTTCAGGACGCGCACGCCGCCCGAGGCGATCGCGCCCATCGCCAGCTCCTCCTGCCCGGGTACGCCGAGTTTTCGGACCACGAAAACATCCAGCGGCACCTTTAGCGCGCGGGCGATTTCGTAACCCACCGGGACGCCACCGCGCGGCAAGGCGAGCACAATGAGATCGCGCCTGCCTTCCAAACCCGCCAGCTCGCGGGCGAGAAATCGGCCCGCATCTGCTCGGTCGAGGAAATACATGGTGACGGTAGTGAATGGTTAAATCGCGAATCGACGATTTAACAATTTAACGCTTCTCAGACTTGGTTTCACGGCCAAAGCGGGCGAGGAAATTGCGCCCGCGCATGAAAACAAACGAAATCGAACGCACCGCTGCCGTCCCGGAGGACCTGACCGGCCGGCCGCGCCGGGTCGCGACCGGCGGCGTGTCGTGGCGCAAAACCTTTTCCGCCTTTCAGTATCGCAATTACCGGCTCTACTTTTCCGGCCAACTCGTTTCCCTCATCGGCACCTGGATGACGAATACCGCCCAGGGTTGGCTCGTTTATCAACTGACCGGTTCCAAGGCATTGTTAGGCATCGTCGCCGCCGCCGGCACCGCGCCGATGCTCGTCTTTTCCACCCTCGGCGGTTGGGCGGCCGATCGTTTCCCAAAACGCTCCGTTCTTGTCTGCACCCAGGTGGCGATGATGATCCTCGCCTTCATTTTTGCCGGCCTCGTTTGGTCGGGGCTTATCCGACCGTGGGAAATCATCGTCCTCGGCCTTTGCGGCGGCGTGGCGATGGCCTTCGACATGCCGGCGCGGCAATCGTTCGTGGTCGAGATCGCGAGCCGCGAGGACCTGATGAACGCCATCTCGCTCAACAGCGCAATGTTCAACGGTGCCCGCATCATCGGTCCCGCCGTGGCCGGATTTCTGATGGCGAAAGTCGGGATCGCGCTCTGCTTTTTCATCGACGGGGTGAGCTTCATCGCCGTTCTCGCCGGGTTGCTCATGATGCGTCTGCCGGTCCATGTGCGCGGCTCGGCGCGCGGCGGGCCCCTCGCCCAATCACTCGAGGGTTTTCGCTACGTTTGGAATCACATCCGGGTCCGGACGATTTTTGCCCTCTTCGCCATCGTCGGGATTTTCGGCTGGTCCTACTCGGTCCTGATGCCGGCCTTTGCCCGCGACGTTCTGCACCTTGGCGAACAGGGTTACGGCTTCTTGTTAGGCGCGAGCGGTGTCGGCGCGCTTGTCGGCGCCCTCACGACCGCGACCTTCGGGAGTAGCATTTCCCCGCGCAAACTCGCCTTCGGCGGCGTCTGGCTCTTTTGCGCCATGCTCCTCATCTTTGCCTTCAATCGCAACCTGACGATCGCGCTTCTCTGCCTCGCCGGCACCGGGTTCGGCATGATGCTTTTCTTTTCCACCTCCAACACCACCGTGCAGACGATCGTGCCGGACGAAATGCGCGGCCGGGTGATGGGAATTTGGGCGCTGATTTTTGGGGGCATGATTCCGTTTGGCAGTCTCGAGGCGGGCGGGTTGGCGCATTATGTCGGGACTTCCGCGACCCTTGCCATCGGCGCGCTCGTCTGCGCCCTGGCCGCGGGTGTGACCCTCATCATCGTGCGCCGGCGCGACGCGCAACTGGCGGTAAGCGGCGCCTAACGAAATGGCTGTTGTAGACGCTTCCCTGTGGGAAGCGCGAGAGTTGCTCTCTTTGCAGTTGCCGGCCGCCGCCTGACGGCGTGAACGCAGGCTCGCGTTTCGCACAGCGAAACGTCTACAAGGGCCGGCGGCGATGCCAGTCGGTGCTTTGCTCGAAAGCGTGTGCGACCTGGAGGATGCGGGCCTCGTCCAAGGCCTTCCCCATGATCTGTAACCCGATCGGGAGCGGGTTCTTCGTTTCACTCCTGGCGAAACCACATGGAATACTGATGCCGCAAAGACCGGCGAGGTTGGCCGCGTTGGTGAAGATATCCGCCAGATACATGCGCAAGGGATCCGCCGAGCGCTCCCCGATCTTGAAAGCCGGCTCGGGCGTGGTCGGCGAGATGAGCGCGTCTACCTTCTCAAAAGCCCGCGCGAAATCCTGCCGGATAAGCGTGCGCACCTTCTGCGCCCGCAAATAGTAGGCGTCGTAATAACCGGAGCTGAGCATGTAAGTGCCGAGAATGATACGGCGTTTTACCTCCGGGCCGAAACCTTCCGCGCGCGTCCGGTTGTATTGCTCGAGCAGGTTCTTTGGGTCCTTCGCCCGGTATCCGTAACGGACGCCATCGAAGCGCGCCAGATTGGCCGAGGCTTCCGCCGTCGCGATGATGTAATAGGTGTCGATCGCGTACTCGGTGTGCGGCAGCGAAACCTCGACGATTTCCGCGCCTAACGAACTGAATTGCGCCACCGCCACGTCGATTGCGGACCGGACCTCGGGATCGATGCCCTCGATCAGATATTCCTTCGGCAATCCGAGTCGGACCCCGCGCAGGTCCTTCCCCAGCGCGGCGCGGTAATCCGGCACCGGGGCATCGAGCGAGGTGGAATCGTTTGGATCGACTCCGGCCATCACCCCGAGGAGGAGGGCCGCGTCCTCCACGTTCTTGGTGATAGGGCCGAGTTGATCGAGGGAAGAAGCAAAGGCGACCAGCCCGTAACGCGAGACGCGGCCATAGGTCGGCTTGAGCCCCACCACCCCGCAGAGCGCGGCCGGCTGGCGGATCGATCCGCCGGTGTCCGAGCCTAACGACGCGATCGCCATCCCAGCCGCAACTGCTGCGGCCGAGCCGCCGCTCGAGCCGCCCGGGATGCGCTCCGGATCCCACGGATTGCGCGTCGGCTTCACACTCGAGTTCTCGGTTGAAGAACCCATCGCGAACTCGTCCATGTTCGTTTTCCCGAACGGGATCGCGCCCGCCGCCTTCAACTTTTGAATCACCGTCGCGTCAAACATCGCCCGGTAATCGCGCAGAATGCGCGAGGCGCAGGTGCAGGGCTGCCCCGCGACGCTGATCACATCCTTGATCGCGAGCGGGATTCCGCCTAACGGCAACTCGACGTCAACGATCTCGGCCGCGGCCAGGGCGGCATCGAGATCGCGGGAGAGATAGGCGCCGATCTTCGGCTCGAGGGTCTCGATTTGCGCCTGCAAAGCCTCGATGACCTCGCGCGGCGAGACTGCGCGCGCCCGGAGAAGCCTTTGCAGTTCGACAATCGTTAGGCCAGGAAGATCGGCCGGAGTCATTCGATCACCTTCGGGACAATGAAAAGACCGTTGGCGGTGCGCGGCGCGTTACGCAACGCCTCCTCCTGGGTCAGGCCCGGGCGCGGCTCATCGGCGCGCAAAACGTCGAACATCGGGACTGCGTGCGCGGCCGGTTCCACGCCTTCCACATTGACCTCACGCAGTCGGTCGGCGTGCTCCAACACCTGAGCGAGCTGGTTTTGAAAGAGCGCCGTCTCCTCCGCCGTGAGATCGAGCCGGGCGAGCTGCGCGACGTAGGCGACATCGAGATCGGAAGCTTCTGGCATTGTGCCGCGAAGATAATCGCGCGTCGCCGTCATTGTCACGCCAAGCGCAGCGAAACTTCCGCGTCTCGATCCGTCAGTCTTCCGCTCTTTCAGGCAGCGTGTCGGCGAGCCCAGCGGGGAGAGACCCCGGGATGGCTCGTCGAGCGAGCAAAGACATTATTCGATTCCTTTGCCGCACAGAGGCCGGCGACGAGCAGATCGGCGAGCTGTTCCGCTCTTTTCGCGAGTTGGCGGCGCGTTCCGAGTTCGCTGCTGAGGCAGTTGAATGGGAGAAGCGAATCGGTCGCCGCGAGCAGACTACGCGCGATCCGGGCATCGTTGGTCGAGATCTTTACGGAGTGTGGGCCTTGCAGGATCGATTCCATGACTTGCGCCTCCCATTCCGCATAAAACTGTCGCCGTTCATACAACTCGTTGCGGAGATCGCGATAGACCTCGTCCACGCTTTCGGCGAAATGTTGCACGTGGTCGAAGTAGCCCAGAACCCGAACGAGCAGGAATTGCCGAATCCGTTCTGACGCGGGATCAGGTCGCGAAGCGATCTCTTTTTCCGCCGCCACGATCCGGCGCACGATCCGGTCGGCATGGGCGAGAAGGAGGTCTTCCTTCGTCCGGAAATAAAGATAGAGCCGGCTCAGCGTCAGCCCGGCTTCGCGCGCAACATCTTCCATTGTCAGGCGGGGATAAGCGCCGCGGGCGAGGAGCCGATCGACTCCGTCCAAGACGCGGTTTTCAATATCCAGATCTCGCATTGGGTTCTCCAGAAGTCGTTAGGCAGGACGCACTCTCCGCCGTGCATCGAGATGAGCGCGCGCCGCACCACGCACCGCCGACGCGTTTGTGACGCGAAAGCAAAAGCGATTTCGGTAACGATTGGGCGTGAGTCCATAGCGCCGTTCAAACGCGCGTCGAAAGGCATCCGAGCTTTTGTAGCCGACCGAGCGACCCACCGTCTCGACGCTGTGATGGGGCATGAGCAGACGGCGGCGCGCTTCGCTCAAGCGCATCTGTTCGACAAAGTCGGCCGGGGAATGATTGAAGATGCGTTGGAACAGCCGGGTGAAATGGCGCCGGCAGAGAGCGGTGCGTTCGGCCAGGACCTCGACCGCCAGATCATGGTTGAGGTGACTCGCAATCCAGACCGGGAGGGCCGCGACGCGATCCGCTGGACCAGGCGCATAATTCATCTGCTCGACGAGAAGTTCGCTGTCACCCGGAGGGCGCAGGTCGGCCACCAGTTCGCGCGCTACGGTCAGAGCCAGTTCGGTGCCGTAATCCTCCTTGATGAGATGGATCGTCATCTCGATCCCGGCGGCACTGCTGGCCGAGGTGTAAAATCGATCGTCCTGCAGGAACGAGGCGGCAGGATTCATACGCAGACTTGGGAAGCGTCGCGCCAGATCGGGGAAGAAACGCCAATGAGTAGTGACGAGCCGGCCGTTGACCAGTCCGCTCTGCGCCAGCGCATAAAGCCCGGTCGCGACCGAGGCGACGCGGCGTGCGCTTTTTGCCTGCTTCAGGAGCCAGGTCGCGGCGCGCTGCCTCGTCTCCAGTTCTTGCAATCCTCTGCCGCCGGGAATCAGGATCGTGTCGAAGGGACCGGCCGTGTCGATGGTCACGTCGGCCTTGAAGAACAGGCCAGAATCGGAAGTGAAGCTCTTGTTTGTCAGCCCGACGACGACCGTCCGGTAGCAGGGCCAACTACCCGTCTCACCGTTGCAGCGGGCGATGTTCAGAGCTTCGAGTGGCCCGGTGAGATCGAAGCTCGAAACGCCGTCGAAGCCAAGGAGCGCAAATGTTCTCGGCGCCTCCCGGTGTTTTGCAAAATCGCTCACCACGCGAAGGCCCTCCCCGTGGCCGATCTCCCGGCAAAATTCTCATTCACATAAAGTTAATGCCGCGGTCGGGGACGAAAGGTGCCAAAAAGTCGGAAAAAAGTCCGACAACTCGACTTGGGAATGAACGCAGATCGAATCGTGGCGGCGGCCGCCGACTGCCTCTCGCTACCGAAGGGCCCGGTGGCGAAGCTGCCAGGCAGATCACTCGAAAACGATCGGCTTGGCCGCCTCCGCGATGATCTCGGCAAAGCGCGGATGACCTCGCAAATCATCCCAGGACGGGTCGAGTTTTAGCTCGCCATAGGTCGGACCACCGGGCCGTTTGACGATCTTGGCGAGTTGATTGATCGCCTTTTCCTTTTCTCCCACCCAGGCCTGAACCTGGGCCTGAACCCCGGCGATCATTGGTCCGTCGACGGCGTCACGCCAGGTGGGCACCAATTGCACAGCCTGCTGACTCCAACGCAGAGCGTCCTCCTTTCGCCCCAATCCTGCATTGGCCAATGCCAGGTTGATAAGGGTAATCGGATGATCGGGATGTCTCTTCAAGATTTCCTCCAAAAGCGTCCGCGCTTTGCCGAAGGCCAGCTCTGCCTTTTCCGTGTTGCCCTGGGCGCGCGCCACGGTCCCCTTGGTGATTTCATTCACTGCCTGCAGCGTGGGGACCTCCGAATCGGATGCCGCCTCGCTCGCCTTTAACGTTTCGTCAAAATCCCGCTGGCAAAGAGCAATGCGGGCCATCTCATAGTTCCGGTCCAACGCATTTGGAGGAGCCGCTTCGATGATCGCCCGGGCCCGTGCCGGCTCACCGTGCGCCAGCGCGCACTCCGCCTGATATGCCCAGAACGGCGCTTCCTCTACCGTGAAAATTTTCGTGGCCTTGGCCGCGAGCTTTTCCCCCTCCCCATAATGTCGCAGTGCCATGTAGCTCTGAACCACATCCACCGTGATAAAAGGCTCATGGGGGTCGAGTTCGAGCGCTTTGAGACCGTCACGCAAAGACTCCTTCCAGCGCCCAAGCCGCCGCTCGGTCAGCGCAGTGAGATCGAAGAACTTGGCCCGAGCATTGGAAGAGGGGGGCGCTGCCGCCAGTTCCGCGAGCGCCTTCTCGTAATCGCGCAAACCGTAATAGAAATACTGAGCTTTCGCGAGGTGAGCCTCTGGAGTGTCAGGTGCGAGCTCCAGCGCCGTTTCCGCTGCTTCCTTCGCTCTTGCCAGGCGCTCTGGTGACTGATCTCCGGTGAATCGATAAAGGTAGAGATTGGCCTCCGTCAGCAGGCAGTAAGCAAGGGCAAACTTCGGGTCACGAGCGATGGCTTGTTCGAGCAGCTCGACGGTTTTCCCATGCTGGTAGCGCACGAACGAACCTCGGGCCTGCAGATAGAGATCGTAGGCCTTGGGATCTGTCGTCGGACGTTTGGCGATCGCCGTTTTCTCGCGGTCGGACAGCCTGCCCTTGAGTTGGGCGACGATGGCCTGCGCCAGGTCGCTTTGCAGCTCAAAGAGGTCGTCTATCTTACGATCATATTGTTCGGCCCAGACCTGAGCGTCGCTGCGCGTATCGATGAGTTGGGCATTGACCCGCACCCGATCATCGAGCTTTCGCACGCTTCCCTGCAAAACGTAGGCCACACCCAGGGCGCGGCCGATCTCGCGAATGTCTCGCGGGCCCTTCCGGAAACGGGCCACTCCGGTGCGGCTGATAACCTTTAGGTCCTCAACCTTTGCCAGGTTAGTCAGGATGTCATCCTGGACGCCGTCGACGAAGTAGCTATTGCTATCGTCCTTGGCGAAGTCATCGAACGGCAAAACAGCAACGCTTTTTTCCGGAATCGTTGCCTCTCGCGCGGTTTCTTTGCCTCCGGCGTCAAGCTGGTAAGAACGGTAGAGGAGGAAGACAGCCAGACCCGCGGCGAGAAGAAGCGCTACCGTAGCGACCAAGGAAGCTTTGTGCCGCGAGAGCAATCGAAGTGCCCGGTCTTTCGGCCGTCGCGGTCGCGCCTCTACTGGTTCTTCTGCCAGATAGTTCTGTATGTCCTGGGCGAGGTGGGTGACCGAGGCATAGCGCTGGCCTGGATCCTTTTGCATTGCTCTGAGCACGATCGCGTCCAGGTCTCCACGCAAAGCGCGTTGCGTTTCCGCGTCGGGAGCCACCTCACTTGGCCGCTTCGGAACGGTTTCACCAACGACGTGAGCAATTTCGTCAAGGGTAGGGTTACGATTGGCGAAAATGTGCGGCTTTTGCCCGGTCAGGAGTTCGTAGAGCAAAGCGCCCAGAGCGTAAATATCGCTCGCTTCTGTGACTGCTTCGCCACGCGCCTGCTCGGGCGAGGCCGAGATCGGCGTGAATCGTTGCTGGCCAGTCGCCGTCAGGGTGAGAGGATTCTCAGCGAGTAACTTTGCGATACCGAAGTCGAGAAGTTTCGGCTCGCCCTCTGTGTTCACTAAGATATTACTCCGTTTCAGGTCGCGATGAACGATGCGCTTGCGATGCGCCATTTCGACCGCGGCACAGATCTTGAGGAAAAGAGCAAGGCGCGTCCGAATCGGTAACTCATGCTCTTGGACGTAGGTCGTGACCGGCGTTCCGGGCACATATTCCATAACGAAATAGGGTTCTCCCTCTTCAGTCGTGCCGGCATCGAGAAGAGTCGCAATGTTTGGATGTTCCAGCGAAGCCAGGACCTCGCGTTCGCCGCGAAATCGATTCAGCAACTCTGCCGTCTGGCCGCCACTGCTCGGCTTGAGCACCTTGATCGCAACCTGCTTTTCGAAGTATCCGTCTGCCCGGGCGGCCAGATAAACTCGCGCCATTCCGCCGCGTCCGAGCTCTCGCACGACTACATAGGCCCCAATCCGGCGCCCGGCCATCGGTGGCTCTTCGCCGTGAATCGCCGCGGCCGCCGCCTCTGCCCATTCGTCGAAAGGATCGTTCCCTTCACCGGAGGTAGTTTCCGCCTCCTTGAAGAACGACTCAATCTCAGTCCGCAACCTCGGGTCGTCTCCACATTCACGGCTCAAGAGAGCGGTGCGCGCTTCTGGAGAATCCTCCTTCAGTGCGACGGCGACAACTTCTTTGAAGCGGGTCCAGCGTTCCGGATTCATTTCTAAGTCTTATTTAACTCCAGCTCTATTCCACAGTGGACGGTAATCGTAAGACACGGTTAGTCATTGTTCGAAAGGATTTTTCGCAGGCAGAATTTTGCCATCGCCCACTCCCGTTTTACGGTCCTGGGCGAAACTTCCAGCAGCCGCGCGATTTCCTCAATCGTCAAGCCGGCGAAGAAGCGCAGCTCGACAATGCGCGCCTGGCGTGAATCCAACTGTTCCAGTTCCTGCAACGCCGCATCTATCGCCGCGACATCGATCTTGCTCCGCTCGTAATACTCACAAATCAGCGCCGCTGGGTCCTGCCCGCCGCGCTTGATTCGCGCGCGCGCGACCGCATGATTGATGAGAGTCTGACGCATCAGCCGCGCGAAGATGGCGAGAAAATGATCTGGATTCTCCCAGGTAACATCTCGTTGGGCGGAAAGGCGAAGGTAAGCTTCATGCACCAGGGCCGTGCGCTGCAAGGTGTGTTCCGGACGCTCATGGCGCAGATAACCGGCAGCCAGGTGACGCAGTTCCTCATAGACATACGGCAACATTTCCGCGACGGCCTGGACGTCGTCGCCCGGCAATTCCGCCGGCGGGGCGGCCGAGCCGACCGTCGCCAATGGCAGATCGTCGTGAGCTGATTTTTTCTCCTTCTGCGACATACCTGCGTCGCGACCATCGATCAGAGCGACCGCTGCTTCCATTTTTTGCCGCGATTGCGAATCGCTCGAAGAATGCTCGCTGTTTCACGATAAACCAGATCGCGCCCTGAGGGAAGGCTCTCCCATCGCACTCGAAAAGCACAGGGAGGCAGCGGCCGAGACCGCTGCCTCCCGGGCAATTCAGTCAGGCGAGGCGCTAGAACTTTTTCGTCAGCTGGACGTAAACAAACCGTCCCGTGGCATCGTAGATAAAGCCCGGATATCCGGTCGAGTTGCCGCCGAAGCCGTAGGCTTTCGGTGGGTCCTGGCCAAAGATGTTATCGCATCCCAGGGTGATCGTGGTGCCGTTCAAGACACGTTTCCAGATCGGCAGGCTGTAGTTGGCTGTCTGACTGGTTGCCGATTCAGTCATCCTGCCGTCTTTGCCGCTGGTCATGTCTTGAGCGTCCTTCGCATAGCCGGCCACGGGCTCGGCCTCGACCGGAGGGACAAAGGTGAAGTCATAGGAAGCCTGGCCATCCACGACCCATGTCTGGCTTACATAATGGATCCGGCCATCCGGTTTCCGATCGTGGAAGCCATCGGTGTAACGAAGGCTGCTCCCCACGCTCAACCCATTCCAAGTATAGTCGAGACGCGCCACGCCTCTCCACTTCAAAAAAGCGTCGTTGGCGGCGAAGGGATTGAGCGGACTGGCGGCAAACTCAACCTCGCTCGCTCCCGGCGCATTGGCAAACTGATAGGAATTGAGCCAGGTCGCGTTTGTCAGTGCAGTAAAGGTACCGAACGAGGTCGGGTAAACATATTGAATGCCGAAGTCGATGCCGTTCGCCTTCACTGTGCCACTGTTCACGAACGGTGTGAAGATGCGGCTGATGAAACCTGCTGCATCACGCTCAACGCGTTCGCCGGGCAGCAGTCCTCCGGTCCCCTGGGCCGCGGCGAGTTCCCGACCGAGCACGTCGTTCGGGTTGGACTGAATCACGAGGCCGGTCTGTTCGAGATCCCAGACGTCGACCGAGATGGTAAGTCCGTTAACGAACTTTGGCGTGAAGACGATGCCCGCGGTGAAGGAGACAGAGTCTTCCGGAGTCAGGACCGGGCTGCTGGTAAAGACGACCGGTGTTTCCGATTCAATTCGGCGAGGATCGTCGAGGGCGAGTGGCGGACCCCCTAACGAGTTGGGCAGCGGATCGAGCGTTCCGGTCAGCGCTGAAGTGGGACTACCATAAAGTTCGATGAGCGACGGTTCGCGGAATCCCTTACCAATAGTCGCGCGAACCGTGAGGCTCTCATCCAATGGCTGCCAACGGATGCCGAATTTCGGAACGGCCACGTTGGTGCTGTTGTTCCGGAACTCTTCGTAGCGAACCGCGGCCGACAGTTCCAAGGAATAGAAACCGGGGAAACTGAAGGTCGGGCTGAAGATCGGGATGTTGGTTTCCGCGTAGACCGCCCAGTCTTTCCGGCCGGCCTGGGTGGTAGCGGTAGGTGAGCTACCGATGGTATCGCCATCCATGTTAATTTGATCGACGTCCTGGGTGAGCTGCTCACGACGGAACTGACCGCCGAAGGCGAAGCCCACGCCACCCGCAGGCAGCTTGAAGAGCTGCGTCGTGTAGATGTTGAGGTCAAGAGTCGCCACCTCGGAAGTATCGACATCCTTTGGATGGACCATCGCGAACGCGGTCGTGGCGACGTTGGCCGGGTTGAGACCTGCTTGCGCATCCCCGAACGGATTGAACGCCGTCGCGCCGGCCAGAACACCACCTGGCTGGAAGATCGGATCGTTCTGGTTCAGGATCCGATTGAAGCGCGAGGAGGAGACGACGGAGGCGATCGATGTCGCCTTGATTTTATTGTAACGGAAGGCCCCATCGTAACCCCACGTGCCGTCGAACAGCTTGTCGCCTTTGAGGCCAATCGTGGCGAGGAAGTTGTCGGTCGTGTTGTCAAACAAGCGGTTGCCGAACTCGAGGAGACGAGCGCGGGTGCCGCCGGAGATGATCTGGTTAAAGGGGTTAAATGGATTGAAGGCATCCGGCGGGACCCCCGTCTCAGCAAACGTCGGTCCGCCGAAAGGCGTGGTTCCGTTCAGATTTGTCCGCGGCGGAATTGCCAGGGTGGTCGAGCCGGCGGTCTGGAATGATCCCGTGGCGGAAGGCGCCAATTCGTCGTGCGAGCTCGTGTTTTCGTAGAAGAGATCTCCAAAGAGAACCATCTGGTCCCCGACGATCTTATGAGAAAAGTTCACGAAACCACCGTAGTACTCGATTTCCGGGAAGGAGGCCGAGTTCTTGTTGAAGTTATAGAACGACGAACGGCCATTCGTGTAGGTATAGGCCGAGGCCGGTGCATTCCCGGCGGAACCAAACGGAGCGTGACCGAAGAAGACACTACCGGGGCCCGTTCCCGCGGGAGGCGTCCCGCCAGCCTCAGTCACTGATTCAAAGGTCAGCTGAAGGTTCTCCGGAGTCGAGTTCGTGCTCAGGAAGGGAGGCTTGGCCGAGAAGCCGCGATCCTTGTTAAAGATCGAATTGCGGTGATAGAAGTTGGCCGCGCCCGTGATTTGGGTCGTGCCGTCGCCCACGCCGAAGACCAGGCTGGCGCGGAATTCGCCGGAGTCCTTATCCAGAGTGTTGCCATATTCCACGCTCGCCTCCGCGCCCTTGTAATCTTTGCGTAGCTTGATGTTGACCACGCCCGCGACCGCGTCCGCACCGTAGGTGGTCGAGGCGCCATCCTTCAGAATTTCGATGCTCTCAATCGCCGCTTCCGGGATCGAACGCAGATCGAAGAACGATGAGGTGCCGCCGGCACCGATCGGATACGGCGCCACCCGGCGACCGTCGATCAGAACGAGGGTGGCCTGCGGTCCAAGACCGCGGAGCGAAATCGCGGAAGCACCAGGGGTGAAACCGGTGGCGTTGTTTGAGACTGGAACACCGCCGCCGTTGGCCACTGGCAGATCCTTGATCAGCTGTTCCGCCGTGCGCTCGCCCGATTTGTTGATCAGGTCACGGTTGATGTTCAAGACCGGGTTCGGTCCGACTTCCTGAGCCGTCGGAATATTGGAACCGGTCACGATGATCCGCTCGGTCTCGGCGGTTGCGCCAGTCGCGTTGAGCAGCGGAGCCGGGCTTTGATCGGGCGGGGCCGTTTCCTGAGCCGCCAGATTAGCGACAATTAGAAGCGGAATCACGAGGGCGAGCCCCACGGTCGCGCGAAGGGTTCCTGGTTTCAGGCATGCATTCTTAGTCATTGGTTTCTCCTATTCGTTGTTTGGTTAGGTGCGGGACAACGTATAAGACGAAGCGTTCATTCCTCGAAGGACTTAGAAACGACAGGTTGGGCCCGGCCTCGAGCGAAGCCAGATCGGGGCAAAAAATTGCCTAACGAGTATGGCTTTCCTCGGGGCCGGTGCTGGAAACCGGCCAGCAAAACCACCAGCCGACGACTTACCGCCCGCTGGTCGCGGGCTAGAACGGGAGATGCGTCGCGATCCAGATGATCGCAAGGCCGAGCGCGATCACGAGGACGATGAAAAGGAGGCGGCCTTCACGGCGCTGCTTGCGCAGGGAGCGCGGGCGGCGGGTTTCGCGAGCAAATTCGCTGAAGCGTTTGTCGCTGAGCGCGAGCGAGACGTCGAGCCGCTCCCGACCTTCGCTCGCCCGCTCGAGGAGCTCTTCGCGCTGGCGGCGGGATTTCTCCTCCGCGACCCGGGGCGCTTCCTCGATCATGCGCTGGAGGTCGTTCATCTGCTTGCGCAGATTTTCTTCGAGGCGGGCGAGTTCCTGCTGCTTCTGGTTGAGCGGCGTGTCGGAGTGAGCGCGTCGTCGTGCCATTGCGCGCCTAACGAGCCGGGCCGTTGAGCCAGAGGATAATGAAAAGCGCGATCAATCCGGAGATGATCAACGGCAGAGTGAAAGCGAGACCGATCTGGAGCCATTGCCCGAAGGAGTGGGCCGTGCCGCCGTTCGTTTCAAAACCGCTGTTGACGTCCGGCAAGGGACCCGGTTCGTTTTCGTCTGCGGTCGCCTGGAGGCGGCTGCGTTGCTGGCTGTACTCGGTCCGCGCATCGTCCACCGTGCTCAGGGCGCGGCTCAATTCCTTGTTCAACTCGCTGGGATTCCAGGTGCGCGGATCGATCGCTTCGAGCAACTCGAGATGCTGGCTGAAACTTTCCCGGGTCGCCCGGAGCTGTTCCATTTTTTTCTGAGCGTCGTAGGCTTCGCGCTCCAGGACAACGAGCGAGCGCGTCAGCTTGTCGGTCATCTCGGCGCGGCCGCGTTCCAGTTCTTCCTGGCGGCGGCTCAGCTCCTCGAGCTCGCGTTTTTGTTTCTCGATTTGTTCCTGCTGGCGCTTGAGCTGGAGGAGTTGCTCCTGCGCTTTCTGCACCTGGGAATCGAGGTGTTCGGTGCTGACATTATCGTCTTCGTTGAGCTCGAGCATTTGTTCGGTCGGGCGGATGCGTTCTGACATGGCGTTGCGTGCGGCGATCCTACGCCGGGGATATTAATTGGCGGCTGGAAGATTGCCAGATTTTTCGCGACTGATTTCGCATTTCATCAACCGAAGCGCGCGCATTTCGCTTTCTTCGCTTCCCCGATTGCACTCCAAATCGGTTCTGAAAAGTCCCGCTCGAAATGAAATTGATTTCGCGACCTGAGGCGACCTATATCAGGCGTGAACCGCCTCAGGGAACGATCGCCATTCCGTTCACCGAACCTCGCTTCACTGATCCCCAGATTCTGCTCGGCCGGAGCCATCCTTATCGCTGTCCTCTTGCGTGTCTCGCCGATTGGTTCGGGACTGCCTTACATCGATTACATCGACGAAGGATATGTGCTTCATCAGGCGATCGATCTTCTCAACCACCGCACCCTCGACACGCGGTGGTATGGTTATCCTTCGCTCCCGGCTTATCTCACCGCGGCCGCCTTGATCGCGTATTCGCCGGTCTATCATCTCAGGCACGGGCATGGCTGGCGCGAGGATCTGCCTCCGGATCGAGATCTTCATACCCCCGCCGGGGACAACTACGATCTCATCTCTCCCCCGGCCCTCATCGTCGCCGGGCGCTGCGGGGCGATTTTCCTGAGCGTGATGACGGTGGTTTTGGCGGGTTCGTTTGCCTGCAAACTGGCGGGAAATCGGGCCGGACGATTATCGCTCATTCTTGTCGCCACCTGCCCGGCCCTGGTCAGTCGCGCGTCGAATGTCATTGTCGATACTTTCGCGACGTTTTTTGCCCTTTGGTCCCTCTATTTCTGCAGTTCGCTGGTGAAAGAGCCCGCAGCGGCGGAGGGCAGGTTGAAGAGACAGGCGGCCGGCGCCGGCGCGGCGGCGGGATTGGCTTTCGCTTCCAAGTATACCGCGGCGGTGGTCTTTGCCGCGGTCGCCCTCACAATCATCACCCGGCCCGTGAGCAGGAATTTCCGCCTTCGCCTCCTGGCGTGGGCCACTGCTGGATTCTGCCTCGCCGCCGCCTTGATGGCGCCAGCCGTGGTCTTCCATTCCGTGGCGGTCATTCGGGAGGTCGCCGCGACCGCCCATAACTATACGATCATGACTTCGACGCCCGGATATTTTGGGCAGGCTGTGGCGCGCTCGGAGTTGGGTTGGCCGCTGGTCATTTTCGGCTGTCTCGGGCTCCTCCTCATGCTTCGCTCGGAGATCGATCGACCAGTGGCGCTGGGCTGGATTGTTTTCGGAATTCTTCTCATCGGTCTTTTCATCGCGAAACCTTTTCAACCCTTTCGAAATCTCCTGCCCCTGGTTCCGCCGCTTTGTCTCGCCGCCGCGCTCGCCCTGGATCAACTTCTGCGCTGGGCCGCCGGCAGGAAGCGGGCGGCGTTTTGGAATTCGGTCGTCGGGCTGGTGATTGGGGCGATCGTCCTCAGCGCGGGATTTTCTTCGTTTACCTGGGTGCGAAAACGAATTTCCCACCGCGATAGCCGCATCCGGGCGGTTGACTGGTTGCAAGAGCGGGTTCGGAAAAGTGATCGCGTCCTGGCGATTGCGGAGCTTGCTTTGCTCCCGAGTGAGCTGGAGCGAATCGGGGCTTCCGTCCAGGTCGCGCATTGGTCCGATGCTTTGGCTTTGCTCCAGGGAAAGGAATTCGATTATCTGATTTCCGGGTCGTTCAAGCCTCGCTCCGCGACCTCCGCTCTCACCCCGCGCGCGCGTTTCGGCAAGGCGCCCACTCCGATGCCGCCCTACCTCTGGCGGAGCAACGACGAGCGGATTCTTATTTTCTCGAGGCCGACCGTAGACGCGCCGCCCTAACGACCGGGCATCATCTCGAGGAGCAGACCGCGAAAATACTCCGTTTCCGGGATGGTGGGCAGGACCGGATGATCGAGCGCCTGCTCAAAGCGCCGGAGGCGCCGGGCGGAACGGCGCGCATCGACGAGCGCGTCGGCGATCATCTTTTCGAACATCTCCGCCCCGACATGATGCGAGCAGGAGAAGGTCGCCAGCATTCCGTCAGGCGAAAGGAGCTTGAAAGCGCGGATGTGCAGCTCCTTGTAGCCGCGCAGGGCGTCGTGCAGGCCACCCTTGGTTTTGGTGAAGGAGGGCGGATCGAGAATGATGAGATCGAAACGTTCCTCCAACTTTTCCGCGCCGCGGAGGAATTGGAAAACGTCCTGCTCGACAAAACGGACGGCGAGTTGGTTGCGGGCGGCATTCTGTTCTGCGGCGCGAATGCTCTCCGCGCCGACTTCAACGCCGACGACCTCGCTCGCGCCGGCTCGCGCGCAGGCCAGCGCGAAACCGCCCTGGCTGGTGAAGCAATCGAGCACCCGCCGCCCCGCCGCGTGTTGCGCGACGAGGGCGTAGTTGGGGAGTTGATCGAGATAAAAGCCGGTCTTCTGCGAGTGAAGCAGATCGATCTGCAATTTGAGCCCAGCGACTTCGATCTCGATCTCGTTAGGCGATTCGCCCGACAAAACCGCGGTGCGCAGTTCCATCCCTTCCGCCCGCCGCACCGGGGCGTCGTTGCGCTCGGTGATTTGCAGGGCGGGCGCTTCGCCTGCCCACACGTCGCCGCTCTGGATCGCCCTAACGATGAGCTCCCTCCGCTGATCCATCGCGAGGGTGAGCGTTTGCAGAACAAGATGATCGCCGTAGCGATCGACGATCACCCCGGGCAACCCGTCACTCTCGCTCCAGACCAGCCGGCAAAGTCGCGGATCGATCCCGCGCCGCGCCCGATACTCGATTGCCTGCGCGATCCGGCGCTGGAAAAAATCGAGATCGAGATCCTGTTTCCGGCGCGAGAAGCGCCGGGCCACGATTTGCGACTTGGAGTTGTAGATCGCGCTTCCGATCAAATGATCGCGG
The DNA here is from genome assembly GCA_963772915.1 of uncultured Verrucomicrobiae bacterium. Taxonomy (GTDB): domain Bacteria; phylum Verrucomicrobiota; class Verrucomicrobiia; order Chthoniobacterales; family UBA10450; genus Palsa-1392. The sequence goes on along the minus strand of CAVYZI010000007.1, from coordinate 647,999 downwards.
CCATCCTTGAGCGAGATGACATCGCCGTCGTTAGGGGAGCCGAAGACTTTCAGGACTTCCCCGCTGAAGACCCAGTCGTGGCCGTGAAAAATTCGCGCGCGAGGTTTAACAACAAGTCCGCCCATCGGCTCTCACTGACGGGTAGCGCGCCACCGGGGGCAAGCGGAACTCGTGCCCGATGGGCAGAAACACCTTGCCCACCTCGCGCTCTCTTTTTTACCCTCGTTGCGCGAGAGAGGCGAACGGCCTCACCCAACTATGAACGGCGCCAGCTCGATGGACTTGAATGCGACCCCGACACCGGCTTTCGGGGGTCTCGACAGCCTTTGGGCGAAACCGCGCCGCTCGCAATCGCTCCTCATTTTCGTCGGGCTCGGCATGCTCATGGTTGCCTTCCTCAGCCTCGTCCTCTCCGGACGTGCGGCCGTTCTCGTGCTCGACAAACCGTCGCTCCATTTCTTCTACCCGTTCACGATCCAGAACCTGATGCACATCATCTTTTTCGTTGGGCTGGGCGACCTCTTCGTCCGCTGGCGGATCGCCTCGCGGGAAGAACAATTCCTGCGGCGAAAGTTTCTCCCGGAAGACGATCAGACGGTCCTTGTTTCGCAGGATCTGGGACCGATTCGCAAACAGGTCGTCGGGCAATTCGACCACGAGAACGGTTTTCTGCCCTCGCTCATCAACCTCGCCATCCTCCAATTCCAATCCAGCTCGTCGATTGAACAGGCGGCCGGGGTGATGAATCAGCATCTCGAGCTGATGAGTCACCGGGTCGATCTGCGCTATGGCCTGGTCCGCTTCATCGCCTGGGTGGTGCCGACGCTCGGCTTCATCGGGACGGTTTACGCGTTAGGCGCGTCGCTCTCCCAGGCGGGCGATCCGAGCGTGGCGCTCGATCTGAAATCCACCGCCAAGACGCTCGGCATCGGGTTCGATTGCACGATGGTGGCGCTGGTCGAGAGCGCGATCCTGGTTTTCATCCTTCATCTCGTGCAGGAAAAAGAGGAATCGGTCCTCAATGCCGCGGGCGATTACACCCTGCGCAACCTGATTAACCGGCTCTATGCCGGCACCTGATCGCCTCACGCGATGCGAGCCCGCCGGCGTGAGATCAACATTTTTAACATGTCCTTGCTGGACATTTTGTGCGGCGCACTTGGCGCCTTTTGTTTCATGATGCTGGTCGCCCTCCCCTACTACAAACCGCCTGCGGAAGAGAAAAAACTCCGCGAAGCGCAGGAGGAAACGAACCGCCTCCTGCGCGAGCTCGAAAAGATGAAGGACCACATGGTCGACCAGAAATCGGTCGAGGACTTGCAGGAACTCGTCAGGCGATTGGAAGCGCAGATCAAACTTTTGCAGGGCGAAGTCAATCGGCTCTCGGCCGAAAACGCGGATTTGAAGCGCCGCGTCGCGCAGCTCGAGGCGGAGAAGAGGGAACTCCTGGCCGAAAACCAACAACTGCGCGCGCAGAATCAGCAGTTGCGGGCGCGGAACCAGCAGCTCGAAGCCGAGAACCAGCAATTGCAGGCCGAGAAACAACAGCTGCAGGCGCAGAACAACCGGCTCCAGGCGCAGAAAAAGCAGTTGGAAGACGAGAAGCAAAGGCTGAACAACCTCCTCGCGCAAAGGAAGCCGTTCGTGCTCCTGGCCTCGGCCGCCCCGAGTTCTCAGAACGTGGCGATTTTTCTCTCCGACAACAACCTGACGGATAAAGACGAGAAGAGCCCGAACGCGGTTTACCATCCCGATGCCTCGGAGGGGAGCGGCTGGAACTTCGATCGCGTTGGCTCCTTGCCCGGGGAAGGCGTTGCGTTTTGGGTGACGAGCGCGGTTGTGCCCAAGGCCGTCTATAAGATTTACCTTCGCAACACGTCGCCCGTCTGGTTCTCGCGCCAGCCGATCAGCGTCCGGACGACGTTGTTTGGCGAGCTGCCGGATAACACCGGACTCCTGCACCTGCCGGCCGTGAACCTGACCCGCGACCGCTATTGGGCTTTCCTCGGCACGATCACGATTGACGACAATTACCGGCCCGTCTTCAAAGCCGCGACCCCGGCGGAACAGGAGGCGGAATGGAAGGCACACTCGACGCCGACACCGACACCCACCCCGACTCCTTCGCCCACTCCGCGGCCTTCACCGAGCACGACGGTTCGCCCCGGGCCGCCCCGTCCAATTTTGGAAGAGGAACGCGCCTTCAGGGAGGCGTTGCGTCATATGGATGAGGTCATGTCGATGCCGGGCAACGCGCCTGGGGCTGCGGAAAAGCGTCGCGAGGCGATCAAGCAAATGGAGGAAGCGCGTCGTAAGATTGTTCGAGGCCCGCCAAAGGCAGGCGGAGCCCTTCGGGACCGCCCGCCCCGTCACCGACACCGCGATGAGCGCGAAACGAATACGCTGCGATTGCGGCCGGATTTACGATCCGGCGAAGCATCCGAAATGTCCCGACTGCGGCACGCCGCGGCCGGAACTGGTGGCCGACTCGCCCAAGCCGGCGCCGGTGCAGGATCCGGTCGTTAGGCAAGCGCCTCCGGGTCCAAGCCTGCCGCCGCCGCCGCGACCGCCGCTCAATCCTCGACTGCTGATCGGCGGCGCGGTCTTGATCGCGCTCGTGGCGATTATCGTGTTCGTTAGGCGGCCGAAACACGATGACCACATCGCCAAGGTTGATCACGGCGCCACCGCCACCGCGTCACCGGCGCTCTCCTCGACCGCGACCGTAACCCGGCAGGAAAACACCCCGCTGGTCGTCGTTCCACCGCCCAGTCAAAGCATTCCGCCGCCTCACCCGTCGCCCGCCTTGACCTTTGCCCCGACGGGGCAGTTCGATCTGGCGGCGGCGATCGCGGGGGCGGCGCCGGGCGCGACGGTCAAGGTGCCGGCCGGAATCTATCGCGGCGGCTTTGTCGTTAGGCAAGCGCTTCACCTCGTCGGCCAGGCGACCTCGGGCGGCCTGGTCATGATCCAGAGCGAGGGCAAGAAAGCGCTCTCGGTCGAAGCGAAGGATGTCTCGGTGGCCAACGTCCAGTTCAACTCCCAGGGCATCGGACAACTGCCCGCGATCGCGGTCGCGAAAGGCGCCGAACTGAAGCTCGATGGTTGCGCGGTCCAGGCCGGTTCCGAGGTCGGCGTCACGGTCGACGCCGATGGGCTGCTAAAAACAGTCGGCACCAGCTTTACCACCACCCACGGCGTTGCGGTCCGCCTCGAGCCGGGGGCGAAAGGGAACTTCACCCAATCCTCCTTCGCCAACTCCCTCGTCGGTCTCAGCCTAACGAACGGAGCGGTGGCCGAGCTGCACGGTTGCGCCTTTCAGAATGACGGAATGAACGATGCCGACGGCGCGACCATCACCCTCGCCGGCGCCAAGACTCAGCTCACAGCCGACGATTGCCATTTCACGAACAACAGCGGCGCGCTCAAGGTCAGTGACCGCGCGGCCCTCGTGTTGAAGAACAGTCCGTTCAAATCCAACGGCGGCTCCTCACAGGGCGTGATCGGTCTGCTCGTCATCCGGGAGGGCGGAAGTGCCAGCCTAACGAACGATACATTCGATTCCAACCGCTCCGGCGTTCTCGTGACAGAGGGCGGCCGGCTCGAGATGGAAAAATGCCGCTTCGACCAGAACGGTTTCGCCCAGCCGCGCGGCGTCGCGGCCGGTTCGCTGCCGGTCTCCGTCGCCGGCCAGGGATCGAGCGCAACCATTCGCCATACCGTTTTGACTCGCTCCGCGCCCTACGCCGTGAGCGTGATCGCGGGCGGGCGACCTCACGCTCGAGGACTCGGAGATTTCCGGCGCGGGCGAGGTCGGATTGCTGGTCGGCGATCGGAGCGCTCCGGGCGGCCACGCCGAGATCAAAGGCAGCCATTTCCTCGGCAACGGCATCGGGCTCGGGATTTGCGCCACCGGCTCGGCCAACGTCGCGGACTCGGAGTTTCGCGAAAACAAGGACGGCATCGTGGTGATCGATGCCCGTTCCGATTTGCAACTGACCACGAGCAAACTGCTGCGCAACCGCAGCCAGGGCCTGCATGTCTTTGCCAACGGCAGCGCGACCGTGAGCGATTGCGACCTGCAGGACAACCTCGACGGAGCCCTCAGCGGCACGCGCGGCAAATCCGCCGAGCGCGCCTCGATCGCGCTCGAAAATTGCCGCTTCGGCGGCAACCGTGGCTTTGCCGCGGGGGCCGCGCGCGAGAGCAGACTGACTTTGGCCAACTGCTCCTTCGATGGCACCGACAAGATGCAAATCTTCCGGGAGCGCGGCGCGCGCATCCAGCAGACTAACGACGAGGCCGAACCCGAGGCGTCGCCCGAGCCGAGCGCCGAGGAGGAATCCTCCCCCGCGCCTGCTGACGAGGCTGAGCCTAACGATTCGCCGACGCCGGACGAAAGTGCCGCGCCCTCTCCCGAGAAAGAGAAAAGCACGCCGCGCCCCCGCCATCGCCGAACCCCCTCGCGCCCCCATCCGCCGACACCGGAAGACATTCACCGTTTCCTCCGGAAACTGCTTCCCGGCGGTCCGTAGCGGCGGTTGCGTTCGGATTCGCACTGGCAATCTGGGCATCTTTGCCTAAGAGTACCAGGCTACAGTGATCAATCTAACCAACCCTATCCCGCTGCGTGAATCCTAATCCTGGCTCGCCCGAAACCATCCCGCCGGCTGGCGCTTCCGAGCGCGCCGATCTTCGTCCCGAAAGCATCAACGACGCCGTCATTCGGCTGGCCGGCAATTCGCAGGACGGCATCCAAAGCGCCGGCGCATTCCTCGCCCGGCTCGCCGGCCGGAGCGACCAGGAGGTGATGACCTACATGACGATTCCCGGCCACGATCTCGGGCGGTCCGTCGATTTTCCAGGTCCGCATCGGCTCGGGCGAAGTCCTCTCCGCGGGCGACGAAGCCGATTTCCTCGTCGCGTTTTATCAGCACAGCTATCAGGACCACATCGACTTTCTGAAAGAAGGCGGCGTCCTTCTTTACGACTCCGATAACGTCGAGCCGAATCTCGATGACAAACGCTTCGTTTACGTCGGGGTGCCGATCACCGGCCTGACCGTCGAGGCGCTGGGCGGAACGGCCAAGGACAAGGGCAAAAACATTTTCGTCCTCGGCTTGATCTCGAAGATTTTCCATCTCGACACCGAGAAGCTCAAAAAAATCATCAGCGAAAAATTCGCCGGCAAAGACGAGAGCGTGGTCAACACCGCGCTGATGGCGTTCCAGGCCGGCTACGGTTATCCGGTGGGGAGAGTTCTCTCGCATCAATACCAGTTTGAGCACGTCCAGAAAAAACCGGGCGCGCCGGACCAGATCACGATGGATGGCAACCAGGCCCTGGCCTACGGTCTCATCGCCGCCGGCGTGCGCTTCGGCGCCGGGTATCCGATCACGCCGTGGTCGTCCGTCATGGAAACGCTGCGCCGCGAGCTGCCGAAATACGGCGGCCTCTTCGTCCAGGCCGAGGACGAGCTGGCCGCGGTCTCGATCGCGCTCGGTTTTTCCTATTCCGGCAATCTCGCCGTCACCGGCAGCGCCGGGCCCGGCATTTCGCTCAAGACCGAAGCGATCGGCTGGGCCTCGATGGCGGAGATCCCGCTCTTGATCATCAACGTCCAGCGCGGCGGACCGAGCACCGGCCTTCCGACCAACGTCGAGCAGAGCGATCTGCATCAGGCGATCTACGGCGGCCACGGCGACAGCCCGCGTGTCGTGCTCGCCGCCCAGACGGTGGAGGATTGTTTCTACATCGTGGTCGAAGCCGCGCGCATCGCCCGCAAATACAGCACGCCGGTTTTCATTCTGAGCGACACCTCGCTTGCCACCCGGATCGAAGCTTTCGACGAACCGAAGCTGGCCGACCTGATGCAGGATCCGAAACCGGACCTGACCACGATCGACAGCCACAAGCCCTACGCGCTCGACAAGATCACGAAACACGCGCCGCCCGGGACGCGGATTCGCGACGGAAAATACCCGCTCATCAGCGGTCTCGAGCACGACGAACTCGGTCATCCCACCGGCAGCCCGAAGCTTCACATGGCGATGACGGCGAAGCGCCGCAACAAACTGCGCCAGCTGGCCGAGGAAATTCCGGTCCCGGAAGTTTTTGGCGACGCCGAAGGCGACACTTTGCTCATCGGCTGGGGCTCGACCTACGGTCCGATCCACGACGCCGTGAAACGCGCCCGCGATGCTGGCGAAAAAATCGCCGCCATTCACCTGCGCCATCTCCATCCGCTGCCTAACGGCCTCGAAAAAATCTTCGCCAACTACCAGCGGGTGGTCGTCGTGGAGATGAACGACCAGGGCGTCTATGGCTTTGGCCAACTCGCCACGATTCTGCGTGCCCGCTATTGCGAGCCAAAAATCCAGAGTGTGACCAAGACCGACGGCCTCGGCTACCGGGTCCGCGAAATTCTCGAAGCCGTCTTCCACCGCACCTTCAGCCGCAACGGCCAAAAGGGCGCCTCCGCCAAATCCACCGCCATCCCGAGCACGGCCACTGCGACGGCGCGCGCCGAAGCCAAGGTTTCACCCGCCAGCGATCACGCCGGCGACACCACGCCTACTCGACCCGAGACCTACGAAGCCGCGCTGCCGAGCAAGGATCGGGATTCCACCGCCTAACCGATTTCCAAATTCAAATTTTTCACCAATGAGCACTGACACACTGACCGTCGAAGAACCCCGCGAGAAACTGACCAAGAAAGCCATCACCGCCGATCACCCAACGTGGTGTCCGGGCTGCGGCGATTTCGCGGTTCTCGCCAGCTATTACAAAGTCCTCGAGAAACGCCAGATTCCGCACGAGAAAATCGTCACCCTCGCCGGCATCGGCTGCTCTTCGCGCTTTCCCTATTTCGTCAACGGCCACGGCGCCCACTTCATCCATGGACGTGCCGTCCCGCTCGCCAGTGGCATCAGCCTGGCCCGGCCCGATCTGCACGTCTTTTTGTTCGGCGGCGACGGCGACGGCTTCTCCATCGGCGGCAACCATCTCGACCACGGCGCACGCAAGAACATCAACATGACCTACGTCATCATGGACAACTTCGTCTATGGCCTGACGAAAAAGCAGACCTCGCCCACTTCGCCGATCGGGTTCAAGAGCAAGACCGATCCGCAGGGCGCGATCGACCAACCGGTCAACGCGATGAAGAAACTGGTCGCGAGCGGCGCGACCTTCGTCGCGCGCACCCACGCCTCGCAGGTCAATCACATGATCCAGATGATCGAGCGCGCGATGGATCATCCCGGCTTCAGCGTGATCGAATGCCTGAGCGAATGCGTCGAATTTTTCCCGGGTGCCTTCGACCATGCCGAACCCGCGCAAAGGCGGCGCCTTCCAGGTGATCGAGGAGAAAAAATACGACAACACTCCCGAGGACGAAGCACGCCACGACGTGACCGACGAGCTGGCCGCCTACAAACTGGCCCAGATCCCCTTCCCCGGCGTCTTCGGCGTCTTCTACCAAAACGATCGCCCGACCAAGAACGCGCTCGAGAAAAAGTGGGTCGACAGCACCCGCGAAAAACTCGGCCAGGCGACCGACATCGACGTTCTGCAGAAGACCTTCGACCGGATGAAGTGACGGCGCGCTTCGCGTTGTCATCCTGAGCGAAGTCAAAGGATCTCAGGCATTCGCGGGAATGAAAACGCTCGGAATCGTTGGCGGGCTGGGACCGGAATCGACCATCGAATATTACCGTTTCATTCTTGAGGGCTACCGCGCGCGAGTGCCGGAATCGAGCTCATCACTCCGCGAGCGGACGAGCAGTCGTTCATCCACGAGAAATACATCCACGAATTGCTCAAAAACCAGTTTCTGCCTGAGACCCGGACCGCCCTCATCCGCATTGTCGAGCGCATGCGCAAAGACGACGGCATCGAATCACTGCTCCGCCGCCGGCACCGGCTGCCCCTCATTCTCCGCGGCGCAGAACCAGAAGGGCTCTCGTTTCTCGACACCATCGTCATTCATGTCGCTGCCGCCGTTGAGGCGATCATCAACTGAGATGCGCGCTGCGCAATTCGGTGAGCTGAATTCTTGTTCCTTCCGGCTCCGTTTCGCCCCGCGCTTCAGAAGCTCACCTTCACTACGACACGGCACCCTTTCAGCTTCAGCTTTCTGGAGGCTAGAACCCGATCGAAAACTGCGCGCCATTCACGTGCCCGATAACAGGTTCCACCGCGATCTCGCCAAACTTCGAGTTGATATGGAACAAGGTCAGCCGCTTGTGCTCGTGCCCCGGCGCGTCCGAGGTTGGCGTCCCCCTGTCTCTGTTCGATTGCCGACCTGTGGAGCGCGAAGATCCGGTCTTGAAAGCCCTGGCCGACGAAGCGCCGGTTAGCTCGTATTTTCCCGAGGCAGCGCGTTCCTTGCGCGCAGCGAAAATCTCCTACGCCGAATCCTGACCCCGCCGCGCGGACCTCCGATCGCCTGCGTGCGCTGGCTGGCAGATGAGGCCGATCGCGACCAACAAACCCCAGACTTTAACGCGCCTTCCTACCATCGCACCTCCTATCTCTCAAATCGTGTTAGCCGCACGAAATGCGCGTGCAAAATCGACGAGGACCTCAGCCAGGTGGGCGACTCCGTTACCTATTGCGCGTCCCAGTTCAAGATCGGATCGCGCGCGGGGGCGGCGGAAGATGGCTGTAGACGGCGAGCAGCGAGGCCAAAGAAGGCAGATCGGCAAAACTCCAGAGCTCCGATGCCTCGCCGGCGCCTTTGCGGGCGGCTCAGGCGCAGCGCGCGATCTTTAGAAAAAGAATCCCACCCCGATTGCGCCGCCGACCGAATCCACCCCTCGATTCGGCAGTTTGATCGAGGCATTCGAGATATGCCGATAACCGGCCTCGAGCAGTAGCGAGCAGCGCCGGTTAATGAGAAACCGCAGTCCGCCCGTCCCTTGCAGATTAAACTCGACCGACGAGCTGACCAGTCCACGGGACTCGCGCTCGGAGATATCGGTGTAGATCCCACCGCCCCCAATCTGCATGTAGGGAACGATCCGCGCGTGTGGCTGAATGAAGTTATAACGGATAATAAGAGTCGCGCCGGCCTCGACACTTCCCGGCCCCTGGAAAATGCCGCCGCCAAAGACTTCACCCAGCAGCTCGTAGTTCCCGGCGAAAAAGCCGGTGCCGTGCGGATTGCTCAGCATCAGCCCGAGTCGGATGCTTGCCACGGCGAGATCGATCGAGGGCCCATCGTTATCGCCGCGGTCGAAGAAATAAAAAACCCCGGCGACATTCTGGAATTCATGGCTGCCTCGGGCGAAAACATCCGACGCGTCCTGCCGGTCGAGCGGCACGGCCGGCCCGGGTCCCGTTCCTCCGCAGGCAGAGCCGACCAGCAGACACGCGAGCGCGCAGAAGAGGAAGTTACGCATGTGCGCGCGAATCCAACGCGTGGCCGCGAAGGTTGTCAATTCAACGCCCAAACCGAATCCACGAATGAATCTCGGCCAGAGTTCGCTTGTTGATCTCAAGCGCAGAGCGTAAGAGTTTGCGATGCGGCAAAGCGACAGCTGGCGCTCATTTTTAGCGAAAACGTTCTTGGTCTTGATCGGATTGAACCAAATGTTTTGCCTTGGCTCGTCCCAAGCGCAGCCTCCGAGCTTCATCGGCAGTTGGAAGGTCGACATCACCTTTGGCAACGGGGAGAGCCGTTCGTTGCGCATGGAGGCTCGAGAGGCTGGGAAAGGTTCTTTCCTGCTGCTTGTTCCAAAACCGAATCAGTTCGGCCCGGGCGAGCCATCAGCCGCAGAATGGACTCAGAGCGATGCACGCTCGGTCATGTTTTCCGGCCCGGTGCAATTCCCACTCGGCAACGTCGGTCTCGATCGAGGAACGCTGGTTTTGAAAGGAAAATTTGGGACGGAAGGATCGATCACGGGAGAGGCCATGTTTTTTCGCCTCGATCAGGACCCAAAAGATCCCCAAGCCAAACCGTCGAAGAGCGGCACCTTCAAAGCGATTCGGGTCGCTGGTTGACGATCATTCAAATCGCTTCCGCTCCTAATCTGGGCTAATCATTACATTATTGTAAGAATAAAACTAGAGACGTTCCCCCTGTCGAGTTGATAACCTAATCATGGCTAAGACGCTTTCTTAGCCTGCGGTCCAACTCAACACTCCGTCATTCAGTAACCTTATGAAAAAGAAATCCACTTCACAATCTGCCTTCTTCCATCTGCGCGTGTCGCTCGGCCTGCTCTTAGGGCTGGCCGGCGTCTTTCTCGCCCTGGTGGGACTTGGCCAGTTCTCCGCCCAGGCAGAAGAGGAGAACATCACTGCTGTGAAGTCCTCCAACCCCCTTGTCCCTGCAGGATTCGACTGCGCTCAGTTTCGCGCACTTGGCCTCGACAAGCAGGAAAACCTTCGGGCTGGAGCGATCGCGATTTACTGTGGTCAATCTCAGGGAGGCTCACCGACGTATTCCGGCACGTCTTACCCGTTTGTCCAGGAAGCGCTGGCGCCTCTCTTTGGCGGCGCGGACGTCGACCTGATCACCGGCACCGACTCCATAACCCATCCTACGCAGTCGGAGACGTACACCCTGGCCAACCCGGATAATCCCAACCAGATCGTCGTCGCTTACAACGATTCCCGAACCGCCTCGAGCAACTACTCCGGCGCATCAGTCTCCACGGACGGCGGCGCGACCTTTACGCGCCTCACGCCAAATCCCTTCTCCAGTGGCCACGGGACAAATTTCGGCGACCCGGTTGTGCTCTACCACAAGCCTAGCGGGTACTTTTTTTGCCGTCTTTCTGGCGACGGGCTGCGGCGGACAGGGCATCGGGTCTTGGAAATCGACTGACGGTGGGATCACCTGGGCCACTGGCGCTTGCGTGCACAACGGCGGCTCGGACGACCGCGAGTCTGGCTGGTCGGACAATGACCCGAGCAGCCCGTTTTACGGCAACATGTACATTTCCTGGAACAACTTCAGCATCGCCGGAGGCGCCGGCTTCGTCAGTGTCTCCAGCGACGGCGGTAACACCTGGACCCCGCACCAGTTGAACACCGGAAGTCCCTTCATCCGCAATGTCCAGATCACCGGCGACTCGGCCGGCACGGGCACTATCTACGTTGCCGGTATGGACGAAGGCGGCGGTTTCTTCCCGCACAACGACACCAACAAGATCTACAAGTCCACCGATGGCGGCACCACTTGGAGCAACACCTACAGTGGCCCGTCCTTTCCGGGACCCGGCGTGACCGCGGTCGGTTACTTTGCCTGCATGTTTTCCGATGCCGGCGGCTACTGGCGGCACGAGGGCTGGGGTCAGCCTGCTGCGTTCAACAACGTGGTTCACCTGGTCTATGCCCAGCACGGCGCAGGTGCTGACGCTGGCGACGTCTATTACATTCGCTCGACCGACGGTGGTGTGACTTTTGGCCTGCCGTTTAAGTTGAACACCGATTCCACGACCCGTCCTCAGTGGCAGCCCAACATCTCGGCGAGCCCGAACGGCACCCTCCTGGCAACGTGGTATGATGGACGCGACAGCGCCGTTTGCACCAAGGGTAACCCGGGCGTTCCGTGCTACGCGATGTGGTCGCGCAAGTCCACCGATAACGGCCAAACCTGGTCGGCTGACGAAATGCTCTCGGACGTAATGAGCCCGCTCCCCGGCCAGCCTGACGGCACCGTCCAATCGACCTACGCAGGTGACTACGACTACGGCTCAGCGATTCTGAGCAAGCACCTCACTTCGTGGACAGACGGGCGCGTGACGATCAGCGGCCAATCCCAGCAGGATGCCTTCACCGACAGTGAGACGACGGGTGGTGGTGGCGGCGGTGCGAACCTGGTCAGCGCGGCTTCGCGTTTGACCCACGGTGGGGCTGGCAGCTTCGACGTCGACATGCCGCTTTCTGGCACCTCGGGCGTGGAAGATCGCGACGGCGGTGGCAGTTATCTGGCCGTCTTTACCTTCGACACGGCCGTGACCTCGGGTAGCGCGTCGGTTGTCGGTGGCACAGGCACGGCGGGAGCGCCGAGCTTCAGCGGTAACGAAATGCGGGTCCCTCTCACCGGCGTGGCCGATGTGCAGACGGTGACCGTCCGGGTTTCGGGCGTCAATGGTGGCGGCGGCTCCGATGATGTGGATTTCGGCTTCCTCATCGGCGATGTGAACGCCAATGGCGTGGTCGACATTCCTGACAGGGACCAGGTCAGGGCGGACAAAAATCAAGGGGTCAACGGCAGCAACTTCCGCGACGATATCAATCTGAGCGGTGTGGTGGACAAGCCCGACTTCGCGGCGGTCAAGGCCCACAAGAACAACTCTCTGTAAAAACGAGAGAATAACTATCGCCTCCGGGAGTCGTTCCATCCGGCTCCCGGAAGGCTGGTGAGGAAACTCACCGGCGAAGGGCATCCAGCGGAAACGCTGGATGCCCTTTGTGCTTTCCGGGCCTAACGGGGAAGATGAAGTCGCAGAACAATCGCTTCAGCATCTCGCCACTCGCCGGCCACGCCGCAGCCAGGCGAAGCCGGTCACTGGTCACGCATTCGGCTCTTCCGACCAGATCGCGCACTCGTTCCCGCTCGGTTCGAGGAAATGGAAGCGCCGCCCGCCGGGGAAGGAAAAGATCTCGGCGCTGATCTGGCCGCCGAGCTCGATCACCCGGGCGCGAATTTCCTCCAGCCGCGGATGATAAAAAACGACCAGCACGCCGCCCGTCTCGCTGGTCGAGCGCTTCTCCGCCCGGCTGAAGCCGCCGGCGATCCGCCCATCCTCAAACGCGGTGTAATCCGGCCCGTAATCGGTGAACTTCCAGCCAAAGAGTTGCTCGAAAAACTTCCGGGTGGCCACGAGATCCGCCGCCTGGAATTCAATGTAATCGATCTGGTTATCCGCTCCCATGGGTGCGAACGATCTTGTGCAAGCGACACTGGCCCGGCAATGCAATTCGTATTGCATCCGATTCTTCGATCCGGTCCATCCCCCGCGCGCACTGCGGCCGCACCTCGCCAGCACAGGGCATCCGGCGGCAACGCTGGATGCCTTTTGTGCCTGTTGTCGCGATTCTCCCCAGACTTCCTCCCTTCGTCTTCTTCTTTCCGGCATTCCAGGTTTCGGCGCTTCGCAGGGCACTCCTGTTCCGGATCCATCCGCTTGGCTAACGCCACCGGCGCGGCGGCACATTTTGATCCAGTTTTGCGCTCGGGGCGGATTCTTGTGGCCCCATCTGTGCGGACCTGTTGCATTAGCTCTGTGTGAGAAGGATTAGGTGGGGAATGTTCCCAACCGCGGAGGATGGAGCTAATCCGGCAGGCTTTCGGAGGGAATCAGCCCGGGCACCTGGACCGTCTCCGTGGCCAAAGAACTCGTAAGAAATGTAGCTACGCATGGTCAAACGAAACCTTCTCTGGTTCGGATTTTTCTTCGCCGTGATCAGTCTCCTCTTGATGGCGCTGAATTGGACGGCGCTCCCCGTGGTCATGGATCTCTCCGTGTTGACCCTCGTGGTGGGCTTTCTCGCAGTCTTGCTCCTGGCGCTCGGGTTGTGGGGTGAGATGAAGCGGGCGCAATTTAGACTCGCGCGCGTCGCACTCGCGGTGATTGCGCTTTTGGCCTCGCTCCGGGTCGTCACGTTGTCGCTCGAAGAGCGCTATCTTTCTTACGAAGCCACCGAAGTCCACTTCAGGAACAACGAAGTCAAGCTGGCTGGCACACTCTACCTCCCGCGCTCGCAGAAGCCGCCTTACCCCGCCATCGTAATGATCCACGGTTCGGGACCGGAAACTCGAAAGGAGTACGCTTATTTCGCCAGGCTATGCGCGCGGCAGGGGATGGCCGGGCTCGCCTACGACAAGCGCGGCACCGGGCAATCGACCGGGAAACTCTACGCCGCGGATTATCGCGACTACGCCAATGATGCCCTGGCGGCGGTGCGGTTTCTTGGGCAGCGCGCGGACGTCGTAGCGGGATGCATCGGGCTGATGGGTTTCAGCGAAGGCGAATGGGTTGCACCTCTGGCGGCGAAAACCGGAGGCGTCGCTTTCCTCATCATCGTTGCACCCAGCGGCGTCTCACCTGCACAGCAGGTCGATCAGGAGATCGCCCGGCGGCTGCAGAAGCGTGGGTTTCCGGCCGAGACCGTCAAGCGAGCCGTGGCCCTCAACGATCGAGTGTTCGACTACCAACGGACGGGCGAGGGAGCGAAAGACCTGAAGACAGCTCTGCGCGCCGCGCAGAGCGAGCCGTGGTTTGCGCAGGCCAAAGACATTCCGGCAGAGCTCTATCCAATCAGCGACTACGCCTGGTGGCGCTCGGTCATGGACTTCGATCCCTCGCCCGTCTGGGAGGAGGTGAAAGTCCCGGTTCTGATTCTAAAAGGCGGTCAGGATCCCAACTCCGACGCTGAAATCGCCCGCCAGCGGATCCAGTCAGCTCTTGCCAAAGCTGGGAACCAAGCGCAATTCTCGATCTTCCCCAAGGGTGATCACCTGCTCCTCGAGTGGCCTCTCGGGTCGCACATCCCGCCCCCGGTTTTCGCTCATGGCTACCTCGATACGCTGCAGCAGTGGATCCGCCAACAAACCTGCGTCGCGCGGCCTTTCAGCCCACCGGCACGACCGTAGACATCTCCAAGTCCTCGGGAGGCATCTCCGCCTTGTCGGTGATCAGCCGGCGCAGGAACGGAATGAGCAAAACGAGCGCGATGCCGACCACGAGGGCGCCCAGGCCGAGCGCGCCGAAGAGCTTTGCATACTGGGGATTGGTCGCGAGCGCCGTCGTGCCCTTCGGCTCGGGGATCATGCCCGAGAAGTCACCCGCGAAGAGCGACGCGAGACCGGTCACGAGCATCCAGCTGCCCATCATGATCCCCTGATACTGCTTCGGCGCGAGCTTGCCGATCATCGCGTAGCCGATGGGAGAGATGAGCAACTCACCGACGCTCTGCAGCACATAACTCATGAAGAGCCACCAGAACGCACTCTTGCCGTCCATGGCCGCCAGCTTGATCCCCAACGGGAGAATGAGAAAACCCACCGCCATCAGGAGCAGCGAGGTCGCAAACTGTTGCGGGATGTCGATCCTCCACCCGCGCGCGCGCATCCGGGTAAAGAGCGACGCGAGGATCGGACCGCCGACCACGATGCAGACGGTGTTGATATTCTGAATCCATTGCGGCTGAATCTCCACCTTGCCGATGAAGAGATTGACGTTGTGGACCGCGAACAGCATCAGGCCGCTCGGCGCCATCTGATACAACGACCAGAAGGCGAGCGAGCCGAGCGTTAGAATCAGGTAAGCCGTCATGTTCCGCCGTTCCCGGCGATCCCGGTGACGGACCGTGAGGTAGATGAGCGTGACCGCGACCGCGGCGCAGATCCCCTTGATGATCGTCTCGGTCCCGCCGGGTCGCTGGAGCATGAACCACACGACGGGCACGCAACCAATCAGAATGCCGAGGCCGGCGAGCAGGCGCAGCCGGAACTGCTTCGGCGTCGCCTCGAGCAGCGGAGTGTTGCGGTCGGTCAGCGTCTTCCACGACGCGAGGGCGAGGATGATGGCGACAAAGTTGCCGAGCGTCGCGAAGATAAAAAGGCTCGCATAGCTCTCCGTCCCCTGGAAGTAACCGGCGACCGCGAACCCGACGAAGAACCCGACGTTCATGCCGGCGTAGTTCCAGAGGAAGGCACCTTCGCGGCGCGGATCCTCCGAAGTAAAGCGCTGCGTCAGCATCATGTTGATGCAGGTCACGTTCAGGCCGCTGCCGGTAAGGAAAAAGGCGAGGCCGACGTAGAACATCGCGAGCGAACCGGTCGCGATGCACCCGCAACCGATCACCTGCGACGCCATGCCCCCGACGAAGAGATTCCGGTTCGAGAGGAAACGCCCGCCGAGGTAGCCGCCGAAGAGGTGCAGGCCGTAGTTGAAGGCGCCGAACACGCCCATCAACGCGGTCGCCAGTTTCACCGAGAGCTGGAGATGCTTCGTCGCGTAGAGGACCAGCGTCGAGTAAAGAACCGCGAAGCCGAGCGTCGCAAAGATCTGAATGAAGAAGAGCACGGCCGTTCCCTCCGGAGCCGCGGAGAAACGGTGTTTGATCGATTTCATCGGCCCCTGTTGTCGCCCGTCGCCCCGGGCGATGTCAAGCTGCTCTCTGCCCTCCGATCCGCCAACACACGGATTGATTCGATCGCATCCCGCGCTCTCACCCTCGCCCCTCGGGTTCTGTGATCCATGTCGTGTCAACCCGCTCGCGAAGTCCTTCGGAGTTGCGCAGTTTACCCGCCGAGGCGGGCATCCGTTACGGCAGCTTGTCACAATTTGTTGCCTGACGCCCAACTCTCCCTCTATCACGTCCCGGCCTGAGTCGGGACTTGGAAGGCAGCGCGCCGGGTTGATACGATCGGGCAATCATGCGTCATCCCGTCCGCCAGGTTGGACTTTATTTCGTGCTCAACGTGCTCGGCGTGCTGCTGGTCGTGCTCGTCGTTTCGCATCCCGAATTGTTAGGCAAAGGCAGCCCCATCGCGGGGATGGTGGGCCTGTTCCTCGCGATCGTTTCTTTCTTCCTCGCGATCTTGTCGCTCCTGGCTGCGATCGGCTACCTGAGATTGCTCGCCGGGAAGACATCTTTGGCCCGCTGGAAGGTGAGCGCTGAGGAATGGGAGCGTTTCCGGGCTTTCGACACCGTTCGCGTCGCGCAGGATCCTGCTTTGGGAAACGAATTCCGCATCCGCAAACGATCGCCTGCTGGGGTGGAGGTGATTTTCGGACGCCATCAGGTTATCGCCGACGGCTCGTATTATCCGCTCCGACCCTGGGCGAGCCCCGCCTTGCGCGGCGTTAACTGGCTCCCGGCGCCCGTCAGCCCGGAATGCCTGGAATTTGTTCTCGAATATCCGCGCGGGCGGTTTGGCGGCACATTTCGCCGTGTCCTGCGGCTCCCTGTCCCGGCAACCTCGCGCGCAGAAGGCTTGCGCGTGCTTGAGCACTACCAGGCGCTCACGCGATGACATGGACCGGACGGGCTTCCTGACCACGCCTGGACAGGTCTGCACGCGAACCGGCTGGCGGGTGCACGCCTTTGTCCTGATGATGGATCAGGCAGAGCGGTTGCTTCGGAAACGGCTGGAGCATTTTGGACTGAGGGCCGAATCCCCGGCGGGGCTGCGACGAGTGAACTGATTCTGGGAGCGCAGCCTGCCCGTGCTTTTCCAACACCCTGCGTCCTGATCTTGTTATGGACACCGTGCGCGCCCACGCGAGATTCAAACCAATGAATGTTCAATCACGAGGCCTGGGTGCGCTGGCAATCGGCGCGGCTTCTCTCGGCGCCCTGGCGGTCGGCGCCGTTGCGCTTGGCGCCTTGGCGGTCGGTGCTTTGGCCATTGGCAAATTGGTCATCGGTCGAGCACGAATCAGCCGACTGCAAATCGATGAACTCATTGTCGGGGACCTGCGCGTGACCGAAAACTTTGACGCCCCGACGAAGCTGGGTCCGCGCAACTAAACCGCTCAGCCTCTCAACACCTCACCGCTAAACCTCCCAACGTCTCCCTCCTTCCGCTTTTCAGTTTCAGCGTTTGGCTCAAGCCACTCTTCCGAATTCCGCTTCTCCACCTGGCAACCGATAACGAATAACCAATAACGCGCTCGCAACCGAGCATCCTGTTCTTCAGAGGAGCCTTGTCAAGATTTGTTGCCTGACCCGAATTCTCCCTCCGGCTATGTCCGCTTCGCTCTCATTCAGCTTTGATGCGCTCGGTCCCCCTCGCTTCCACTACTTTCGCGGCTTCCCGTCCATGACGCTCGGTCCCACCGGCGCTATTCAGTTTTTCGAATGAGAGAAATCCCCGCCCCAACAAACCAAATCACCTGCGCGAAGGTAATGAGAATGAAGCCGTGCAACTCCAGATCGAGATTGCCAAGGACAAGCGCCGCGAAAATCACCACGCTCGAGACCAGCCCGTAAACCGCGAGCCCGACCGGGAACACGCGCCCTCTTATCATCGCCACCGACCAGAGAACGATCGCGACACAAAATGCCACCGCGCCGATCTGCGCAAAGGCTTGATTGATCGAGTGACTGTAATCGAGCAGCGTCCGCCATTGCTCGCTCGCCGGAGTATGCGCGACCATCTCCCGCAGCACCCCCGGCGTGACCAGTCCGCTCATCGCCGCGGCCGCCATGTAGGCGAGGAGACCAAAGCCGTAAACAATCAACCCGACCACCGCGATGCGTCCCGGCGAGTCGAGCCGGCGAGTCAGGACCAGCGCGCCGGCGAAGGAGACGGGAAGACCTGCCATCGCCAGCGCGTGCACGCCGATAATGAGCGCGATCAGATTTTCAAATTGCGCCTTGCTCACATGATGCGCGCCGCCGGGATGGAACAACATCACCAGGATGCTGACGACAGCTCCCGCCACTAGCGCCCATCCACCGAGTCGATTATCCTTCATGCTCTTAAGTTCAGGAGGCGCTTCCCTCGCTGTCCAGCGGAGAGATGACAACAAACCGAACAAACCGGGTCCCGGTGTTCAGAAAGCTGGCTGACCTGCCAAAAAACGGCGATCAGCGCGTGCGGCGGACGCGTGATCGGCTTGGGGCGGCGCTCGTCCAGTTACTCGTCGAAAAATCGTTCGACGCCATCACCGTCCAGGACGTCCTGAACCGGGCGAAAGTGAGTCGGTCCACTTTCTACACCCACTTTCGCGACAAGAACGATCTCTTCCTCAGCGAAGTGGATGAGTTCCTCGAAGGAATGGCCAACGCCCTCTCGGAATTCGGCGACCGCTCAGAACGGGTAGCTCCGGTCGAAGAGTTATTCGCCCATCTCGGCGAAGTGCGACCATTCTACAACGCGCTCGTCGCCTCGGGCAGGATTCAGGATGTCTGGGAGCTGGGCCGGGAACATTTCGGGCGCGGGATCGAGCGACGCCTGGCGGAGATCCCGCGCGCGCACCGAATTCCGCGTCAGCAGCGCGCCGCCGTCGCGCATGGACTTGCCGGGAACCTCTTCAGTCTCCTTTCCTGGTGGCTTCACCACGGGATGACTCCTTCCCCGAAAGAGATGGACGAGCTATTCCATCGAATGGTTTGGAACGGCACCGGCGGGCAGTCTCATCGCTGAGGACACTCCATCTTCCTACTTTAGCCTTCGGCGTTGGAAAGCTCGGCCTGCCCGCTCGCGAAAGCCTTCGGAGTTCCTCAGTTTACCCGTCGCAGCAGGCATCCGCTACGGTTACTTTCTTCTTCATTGGTCAGCGGAGACTGGTGCACGTCGTCATCCTCTCGCCAAAAACAGTCTTCTCATCTGTGCCAGCCCCGCTAGCGTCGGAGAGCGATGGCTTTGCGGGAGCAAAACGAGCGGAAATTCGGCAGATGGGAGGAATTGCCAAATCGCGGGCGCCGCTACATCCGCGAATACTCAGGTCGCGCTGGCGGGCGCGCTCGCTACATCAAGGAAGTGGATTCCAACGAAAACACGATTCGATTCGTTCAGGAGATATACGATTCAAACGGTCGTCTCGTCGCCGTGCACGAGAAGTTTCCTGTCGATTTGGGCCACCGAAATGTTTAAGGTTTATGCAACCCGATGAAGATCACGCGCCAGACCGTTGCTGACAAAATCGCTGACTACCTCCACGGCAAGGTGAGCCAGGCGGAGCTCGTCGATTGGGCCGAGCGAGCGATGATGGACGCCGATTTCGACGAAGAGGACACAGAATTACTCTCCGACATCGTTGGCCGACTCGGGCTCGCCGATGTCGCTGAATTTGGATTACGCTGGCAGGATTGCGAAGAGTTCCTCCGCAGGCTCGGCTAC
The DNA here is from genome assembly GCA_963772915.1 of uncultured Verrucomicrobiae bacterium. Lineage (GTDB taxonomy): Bacteria > Verrucomicrobiota > Verrucomicrobiia > Chthoniobacterales > UBA10450 > Palsa-1392. The sequence goes on along the minus strand of CAVYZI010000007.1, from coordinate 628,183 downwards.
CGTGCGATGGTAACCGTGTCGAAACCCTAAGGATCAACCGCCGCCGGGACGGCACTGAAGTGGTGCAGGTTCAGGAGATCGGTAACAGATCAGGTTCAAGACATAGGTAACACTGGAGGAGGCAAAGAGGCTAAGGAAATGGCCGCTATGCCGTGGAGAAAACGTGAACCTATGGAAGAGAGAATCGAGTTTGCTTTGAAGGCGATGCGGGCGCTGAACTTTCGCGCGCTCTGCCAAGAGTACGGGATTAGCGCCAAGACCGGCTACAAGTGGAAGGAGCGTTTCTTGCGCGAGGGTCTCGAGGGGATGGCGGAGGCGTCGCGCCGGCCCAAGAACAGTCCGGCGCAACTGGCCGAGGAGGAAGTGTGCGAGATCGTGCGCTTGAAGTTGGCGCATCGCAACTGGGGGCCACGCAAGATCCGGGAGTTGTATTTGCGCCGGCATGGGGCGGTGGCGAGCGAGAGCAGCTTCAAGCGGGTGTTGGAGCGAGCTGGGCTGACGGAGAAGCGGCGGCGGCGGCGGCGTGTTTCGAGCGACGCGGGGCGATTAAGCAGTGGCCGGCGAGCGGAGCGGCCCAACGAAGTCTGGACGGTGGATTTCAAGGGGTGGTGGCGCAGCCTGGAGCGGCGCTGCGAGCCGCTGACGGTGCGCGACGAGCACAGTCGCTATGTGCTGGAGGTGCGGGCGCTGGAGAACGCACGCAGTTCCAGCGTGCGGCGAAGCTTTGAGCAACTCTTCGCCCGGCACGGGCTGCCGCAAGCGATCCGCAGCGATAATGGTGCGCCCTTTGCCAGCGTGCAGGGATTGCTGGGGCTCAGCCGCCTCTCGGTCTGGTGGGTCGCGCTGGGGATCGATTTGGAACGGGGCCGCCCTGGCCATCCCCAAGACAATGGAGCCCATGAGCGATTGCACCGCGACATCAGCCGCGAGTTGGAAGCAACCGGGCAGGCCGATCAGGCCGCCTTGGATCTGTGGCGGCAAAGCTTTAACTACGAGCGGCCGCATGAGGCCCTGAGCATGCGCTGCCCTGGAGAAGTTTATCGTCCTTCCGAGCGCGCTTATGAGGGCACGCCCGAGGATTTGGATTATCCCCAGATGTGCACCCGACGCGTCTGCCGCCATGGCACCATTAAAGTCGAGGGCGAGAGGCTCTTCCTCACGACCAGCCTGGCGGGCTGGTCCGTTGGCCTCAAACCCGTTGCAGCCGACCTGCTGGAGGTGTGGTTCGGGCGCCTGCTCCTGGGTCAGATCGATTTAACGGCGAGCAATTTTATTCGGGCGGATATCCGCCCGAATAAAACTGCAGATCAAACAAAAATGTGTAAACCATGAACAACCAAGTGTTACCCATGTCCTGAACCAAAAGCGTTACCGATGTCCTGACCGCACCCAGCGCGCATCCGCCCTCCGACTTCTTCCTTCATCCCTCTGACTTCATCCTTTTCCCTCCGTCCTTCGCCATCCGCGGTTTGCTTGCGCAGGGCGATGTGGCTGCCGGATTGCCGCGACTTCACAAAGCCGTGCTCCTGTCAGAATCCGGCAAACTTCGCGCGCCGAGAAGACGCGCAGCTTAGGCATGGGCCGGTTCGAGCGAAGTCACCTTCACGCCCCGGTTGAGCCGACGCTTGATTTCTTTTTCATCCGCCTCCTCCAGCAACAGCTCGACGGCCTCTTTGATCATCTTTTCCGCGTCTTCAATCGTGCGCCCCTGGCTGGCCACGCCCAGTTCCGGACAGTCGCCACGAACCAATCCTCTTCACGTTCGATGACGGCAGTCAGTTTCGGCAGCTTCACGGCGAAGACATTACCTCAACTCCAATGATTTTAGAAGGCGGCACCTCCGACCTCCCCCTCCGCGCGCCGCCCCCGGACGATGCCAAGCCGCTCTCCGATTTCTGACCTCCGACCGCAGTTTACCCGCCGTGGCTGGCCCTCCCTGGCACGCAGAAGCCTCGCGCGAAGACGGCTGATTTCAGTCTGTCAGCTTTTCAGAATTTCAGCTTTTGGCCCCTGGCCGCGGAGACTTGTCAAGATTCGTTGCCTGAACCCAATTCTTTCACTCTCGAAAGTGTTCGGGAGGGAAATCCTTGAGGGGGCGCACGGCGACTGCTATGATCGTTGTCGGTGAGCGTTTCTGAATTGAAAGGGGAGATGTCCCGCCTGAGCAAGGCCGAACGACTTCAGGCCATGGAATGGCTTTGGGCGTCGCTTTCCAAGGAACAACAGGACATTGAGTCACCCGAATGGCACGGGGAAGTACTCGCCGCACGTAAGACAAGAGCGGACTCGGGCGAAGCTCAATTTCTCAATGTCGCCGAGCTCAAGAAACGCCTGCGCCGTTGAAGCAAGTTGTCGTTCTTGCGGTTGCCGTTGAGGACATTGAAGCAGCGAGAGACTTCTACGAAACGCAGGAAGCCGGCGTGGGCGAATATTGTGTCGATTCGTTGTTGACCGACATCGAGGCTCTCGGCTCTTTCAGCGGGATTCATCCCGTACACTTCGAATTTCATCGGATGTTAGCGAGCCGTTTCCCATTCGCTATTTACTATCGCGAGCACGGCAATGAGACGCAGGTTTTCGCCGTCCTCGATTTGCGGCGAAGTCCAAATTGGATTCGCAAAGAATTGAGCAAACGAGGAGAATAACAAGCCGGTCGCCCATGGAGCGAACCGTCAAGCCGACGTTTCAGCATCTCGTCACCCGCCACCGCTTCCAGCTTGTCAGAATCTCAGCGTTTCAGCTTTTCAGCTTTCCGCCTTTGGCCCCAAGACTTGTCAAGATTCGTCGCCTGACCACGAATTCTCCCCCGCTGGCACGATCCCTGGCACAGCGGGCTTGCATCTTGTCTCGGCAGAAAATATCCTCTCCTCGTGAGTGGAGTGGACGAAATTAAGCAGGCGATTGACAGGCTTAGCTTTCAGGAGCGCTGCGAATTGATGGCCATGCTCGCTCCCCCGGCCTACGACGAGTGGGATCAACAGATGCTGAGCGATTCGGAACAGGGGGGAAAGCTCGACCGGCTAAAGGAAAAGGCACACGTAGAATACCAGGCTGGGAAGTGCACCGAATGGCCGCCCCGTGAAGTCCCTCGTTCATCCTGACTTCTGGAAGCTCTACTCCGCGTTGCCTCGCGAGGCGCAACTGCTGGCGGACAAAACATATGCTCTCTGGTTGAAGGATTTTCGCTATCCTTCACTTCATTTCAAGCCGCTCAGGCGCGGCCAGTGGTCGATCCGAATTGGAGCGCACTACCGCGCAGTTGGATACTTCGCGACAAGGGACCATTTTCTTTGGATCTGGATCGGGACCCATGAGGATTACAACAAACTACGGCTTTAGCCGTGTGAATTGACTTCGATCAACCGGCGTTTCCCCCGCCTGATCCGGATTCACCTTCTGACTTAGCCGTTCTTCCTTCGAGTCGATTCACATGCCAAAGCCGATGGCTGGGGAGCGCGTGCGCCTCGCGCGCCGATCTCGGCGCCCCGCCGAGATGAACTTTCATCCGATAGCTTCCCCCTACGCTTCCGCCAGCGCTTTTCGCAACCTGCGAATCACTCGTGCCTGTTTCTTCGGTGTGAGCTGACACTCCCAGATTCGCACAACCCGCCAGCCGGCTTTGCGCAGAGTCCGCGTCACCAATCGATCCCGCGCGACATTCCGCTCGAACTTCGGCAGCCAAAACTCTGTTCGCGATTTTGGGGTGTAGCTGAATTTGCAGCCGGTGTGTCGATGCCAGAAACAGCCATCCACAAACACCGCGACGCGCTCGCGGCGGAAACACAAAATCTGGCTTTCCGAACACCCGTTGCTTTCGCCGCCAACCGGTGATGCCGCACCAGCGCGAAACAGTGCGATCATCCGCAGTTCAGTGTCTCGATTTCCGCTGCCTTCGGCGTAGAGCTGAACTTCCAGCCGGGGTGTCGATGCCAAAAACAACCGTCGACAAAATAGGCGAGCCGCTCCTTCCGAAATACAAAATCCGGATGCCCGAAGAGAGGCCAGTGCCGTCGCCATCCGGCAATTCGGTGCTGCTTCAACAGCGCCACCATCGCTAATTCGGTCGCCGCGTTTCCAAGGCCGCGCACACGCGACATAATCCGCGACCGCTCGGATGTTTCGAAGATGTCTGGCATTCCGGATGAAGAGACCTTCTGTCGCAAGTCCGCGAAGGGGATCTGTCACAATGCCGCGAGCCTTGGGTCGTCCGGACCCCGTTCCTTGAGGATGTCGAGGAATTCCCGCCACCGGCTTCTCGATTCCTCCAAGAGGGCCTCCCATTTGAAAGTGAAGATATCGCTCTTCCGGAGTTCGGGAATCTCCTTTTTTACGGCGGGCTTCTTGGAAAATTTATCCGCTACGATCGAGTCCAGTCACTCGCTCGGAATCGATGCCGATCTGAGTATTGTCAGCAAGTTTATCCCTGAAGAGGTTCACATACATTCGGCATCGTGAGAGGTGATCCCAATCCGCAGTCAGACCGGGCCGCATGAATTCGACGATCAGTAGCTGATCCCCGCTACGTAACGCTAGATCGATGCGCTTCCGCTCGTGCTCGTCGGACTCAGCGAGGCCAGCCTCCTCGGCGGCCTCGTCCAAGATCCACCGAACGGACGTTTCCTGCTTAAAGGTCTCCCACTTCGGATCCAGAAGATATGGCTTTTGCGCGATGTAGTTGCGCACGGCATTCTCAAGTTCCCCTTTGCACCAAATGTTTCAATCCGCGAATCGCTTGCAGCTTGGTCTTTACCGCTTCTGCCACGTTTAGCGCGGAGAGTAAGTCGACTTCCGCCAATAAAAGAGAGCAATTGCTCCTCTGTCATTTCATCGACATTCGACAGGTCGGTGATGAGTTCCTCAGTCGGCCCTGTTTCCACGCCATTCATTCCGTCGGCGAGGTCTTCGAATTGACCTTGTGACAATGACGGAATGCCTCCGAGTTTGGTCAAGGCAGACCTAACGGTTCTCGTGCCTCGGAAGAAGCTCTAGTCGCTGAGAAAAACCCAGGAGCTTGTTCTCAATCTGCCTCGAGCGTTCCGCACCCCGTCTCTCCTTCCACATCCGCAGGAGTTGCTTCACCCGTTTTTTACCCCATTCTTCGAGTAAAATCGCGTCCGGGTGTTCCCAATTAATCCGTTGCCGCTCGGGAGAGATAATGTCTTTCGGCAGCGCGTCAATGAAATCCGCGCGCACTTGGCCAGATAAATACTCTTGGCCGTGCTGGCCGCCCAGGCCACCGGCAAGGTTAAAAAGGAATGGCTTTTGCGCGAGTTTTACCTTCGCGAAGATGGAAACACGGCGAAGATCTTCGTCCTCTATTGGCTCCTTGAAGAAGTTGAACCGCCATCGAATCTCCTTCTTGTTGGCGAGAACTTAAGCACCCCCCAATTTTCGTCGTCGATCGTAAGCCCAGTTGGCTTCTCGTCCTCCTTGTAGTCACGTGGAAATGAGAACTCCACGTTGGCAGCGTCCTCGGAATCCGGCATTGCAACGCCATCGACGTGAACGTCAAAACCTTCGCTCCATTTGAGCAGTAGGAAGCGGCGCGCCAAGCTTCTGCGGAACTGTGTCGCTGAAGGGCGCCTGCCAACAGTCAGCGATTTCAGGGTGAGTATCGTTCCGTGCTTATTCTTTCGTTTCTGATTCGGCTCCTCGTATTTCTTAACGGCAATTAAGCCACCGTCGGCGAGATATGCGTCGCTTCGGACCAAGTTAACGTCCAACTCGAAGATCCGTTCGCTCCCCTGTTGAACTACTAGTCGTGTCTATTTCAACCACTTCGGCAATTCCAAACCCCGCGAACTTCCCGATCCCTTTTCGTCCGAGAACTGGCCGCCCGCTGGGCGACAATTGTTCGACTTCAGTTCCCCTTCGATTGTAGCCCACGTTAAGATATCGGTCTTGGCATTCTGCGAATGTCATTCCCAACCCATCATCCTTCAATTTTATCGTCGCCGCAGAATCCAGCCGCTTCGGGAACATGATATCTACGTTCGTTGCGTCAGCATCCCAGGAATTCGACACAAGCTCTGCGATAGCGGCGACCGGGCTTTGATACATCTGAATTCCAAGGTGATCGATGATGCGACCATGAAACTTCAGCTCCAGTGTTTTCTTGTTGGGATCCGGGTCGGCACCGCTGTCTCAGTTGAGCCGTCTAATCAACAGGCGGACCGACTTCGCATGCCGTCTAATGAATTCCGGCGGAAGAGCATTGCCAATCATTTCGGCTGCTGGAAACTTTCCTCGCCTTAAAGAAAAATAATACGATGCCGGGAAGCTCTGAAGGAGCGCCGCTTCGCGCAATGTGATCGTTCGGTTACGCGTCGGATGAAGGAACCGACCTTTCGACGGATTGCAGCAGCCGCTGGTTATTGTTGGCGCGACAGATTTCCACGCCATTCTCCCGTATACGTCCTTGAAGCCGTCACAACGACGATGACAATCCAATTGTCGTGCGATTCCAACTTCGCACCGGCTGCCGCCGTCGCGGGGGATCGCGCGAATCAGTAGCTTCACTTTATCTGTTCGTGATTCCTGAACTTTGTGAAGTGCATCAGGCTTGGAGTTTCTCCCGAGTTTGGCAAACGCTTCTTTTACCGTGCGGGGCCGGCGTGTCCGTTGCGCAAACCTGATGGGGTGGTTGCGCCCTGCGAGAAGTATGAATCGCCGTCGTCGCTGCGGAACCCCGTAGTCGGCCGCATCAAGTATTTTGTGTTTGCACCGATACCCGAGGGATTCCAAAGCGTTGATCACCGTTTGAATCCGAGAATCGATCGCGATCCCGGGCACGTTCTCAATCATCACCGCCTTTGGACAAAGCTCCCGCACAAAACGGAGGAACTGGAGGACAAGATCGTTTCGAGGATCAGCAGACTTCTTGCGCCCATTCAGCGTCGTCAGCGTCGAGAAACCTTGACACGGCGGACAGCCAGCGAGCAGGTCAAGCTCTCCACGTTTGAGTCCGTGGTGTCGCATCAAGAACGTCACTGGCAGGTCGCGGATGTCGCGATTCCAAACCTTCACCCCCGGTGGTTCCGCCGATACGTCTCTGCCGCGAGGGCATCTTTCTCGACACCAGCGATTACGCGGAACCCCACTTGTTCAATCCGAGTGTCAAACCTCCACACCCTGAAAAAAGGTCGATCGCCTTTGGCTTCAAGCGGCCAAAATAGCAAGCCAGAATTTCAACGCGAGCGCGTTTTCGGTTACGCCGAAGATTTTGCGGACGCAAAAAGAGAATCGGGTAAGCGGGGGATTGGGTCAGAAGGGGGAGATGGGAAGAGATCTGGGTCAGCTCTTGGGAATCTTGAATTTGTTGAGCGCGTTACACGAATCACCCGCCTCGTTGCTCGCCAATTTGATTTTCGATAGAGTCCGAGATTGCCTCGAAGTGCTTGGCGATCCTCTTGGCTTCGTTGGCTTCGTTGCACTCTTCGCAGATAAAGGAATCGTCGCCGCTGTAGCCAGATTCCATGAGAATCGGCCGTCTTGCGCCATGATTCGGCTCGTGATTCTAAGCCGTCCAGCAGTTGGCCAACATCAAAGCTATCCAAAACGATCGTGAATTTCTTGCCCATACGAGATGGGCGTAATTACCTGGCCAGGAATCGAGGCGAGAACCAGCTTTATTTTTTCGGAAAGAGTTCGCGTCTCCGAAATGGCCGCGGGGAAACGCTGGACGCGCGATGAGTTGCTGATCGCGCTGAACTTTTATCACAAGCTCACCTTCGGGCAGTTGCACGCCCGGCAGCCAGTGTCGTCATCGCGCTGGCGGAGAAGCTCGGGCGCGGCGCGAATAGTGTGGCGATGAAATTGTGCAATTTTGCATCGCTCGATCCGGCGTTGCGAATGCGGGGCATCAAAGGCCTGGAGGGAGCAAGTGCGCTCGACCGGACTCACGTGGGAGGAGTTTCACGCCGATCTCAACGAGGCAGCGCCGGCCAGTGAGAACGCGGTTCGCGGTCTCTTTGGAGCAGATGAAAGCAGCGAACTCGAAGTGCTCCCCAGGAAAGGCGTGCAGATCAGTCGACGACCGCCTAGTGGAGCGACGGAGATATTGGCGACCGTGAAACAGCGGCGCGGCCAGGAGTATTTTCGCGACGCCGTGATCAACAACAGCGGCGGACTTTGCTGCGTAACAGGTCTGGCCGTGCGCGAGCTACTCGTGGCCTCGCACATCTCTGCCGTGGGGCACGCATCCAGAGCACCGCCTCGACGTCCGAAACGGTCTGAGCCTATCGCGCCTCCATGATGCTGCTTTCGATTGCGGGTTGATCGCATTTGACGATCAGCTTCAGATGAAGCTCTCGCCGCGGCTGAAGAGCGAGCTGCCGACGCGTTCTATCAGGGAGAACTTCGGCGCGTACAAGAGCGAGCCGCTTCGCTTTCCTGAGGACGCGGTGCTTCCCGAGATCGCATTCTTGAGCGAACACCGGCGACGGAAGTTTAGGAAATCGTGAGAGCCGGATCGCTAATTTCAGAAGCTCGGCACTGATTCGCGCGCCTTCTGTTCTTTTGCCGCCTTCAGCTCCGCTTCGTATTCTCGTGCTGCGGGGAGCTCCAACCGAGCAATCATCCTACCGCGAAGCCACAAAATCGCCCCATCGGTTCGCTGCCACATCGTCGTTCGCCCGTAGCTGTTCGCGATATAAGCTTCGGCCAGCTTCGACAAACCCTTGTTGGGGGAGCTTCGGTTGTCGTACATCATCTGCTTCCAGCTCATGCCGGCTGGTGTGTTCGCCGCCGCGATCGCCTGCAATTCGTAATCTTGAATCCTCGGGTTCACGCCTGCCGCTATGATCTTCTGGTAATCCATCCTGACCGCCGGCCCGTCGAGCTGCAGGAACGCGGCGCAGATAGTTCCAGCCTTGGTATTCGTAGACGTGGTGAATCGCGCCCTCGATGAGGGGTGACATTCTTATCGTGGGCCCCCGGGAGGCGGACGTGTCTTTTGGAGTGCACCGTAGCGATCCGCGAACTGGATCGGCGTTTCACCGATTCTCGCCTCGGCCGAGGCGACGAAACAGGAGCAGAGCACAAACGTTATGATGAGGAACCGCATGCCGGTTTTCCAGAGCAGGCAAAGGGCCACTGCCAATCTGAAAGGAAAAACACAGGGATGTCTTCCTCCTCTGCGGGGAGGTGTTAGCCCGCCGGGCACCCGTCGTGCTCAATAATGGCCATGAGTTCCTTAATCGCCATCTTCGTCCTGGTCTGCATTGTGGCTCTGCTGAGCAAGGTGGTAGACAAGGTTTTTTCCGGGAAATCTCCCATCCCAACAATTTCGCCGACATGGAAACCACCCAAAGCTGATCGCCTTCCTTACGCAAAACGGAATTATTTCTTTTCGGCAGCGGAGCGGTCGTTCTACGAGGTGCTCCGGCGACTGCTGCCGGATCACACCGTATTTGCGAAAGTGAGATTGGTTGATGTCGTTCGGGTGACCAAGGAGAGCACTTCAAGACGGTCGGACTTCAATCGGATCGATCGCAAGCATCTCGACTTCGTTCTTTGCGATCGCGATCTGGCGCCCGTGCTTGCCGTTGAACTCGATGATTCTTCGCACGATCAAAGCGATCGAGCAGAGCGCGACGAGTTCGTGGACCAGGTATTGGCAGCGGCGAATTTCCCAATCGTTCATGTTCGGGCTCAACGAGGGTACCAGCTTGATCAACTGCGAGAAACTCTTGCGCCGTATATTTCCGTGCGCGCTCAAGCGCCCGCTGAAGTCGCCGAGATGAATGGCCGTTATGCCCCTCCGGTTGGCTGGCGGCCGGCAACATAAAGCGCCGGTTTACAGGCGACGACAGCGAGATGGCTGATCGTGTCGTCGAGTTCGATCGCACCTGGAGTGAATCAGAATCCGTTTCGGTGGACCAGGAGAACCCAGGCAATCGGCCGGCCGATCAAAACCTCGGTGTTGCGCGGGAGCTCGACGCCTTCCGATCACCTCATCAAGCCGCCGGCTATTGCGCGCGTATAGGTGACTCACGTATATGCGCGAATCCTGGTCCGTCCAAAGGCTCGCTCGGCTGAGCAGATCAGTGGTCGTAGCGCTTTTCGCCGGCCTTGATGGCAACGGGCAAGTCATTCCCCTCCGGCGGCAGCGGACAGGTCGCATAGGGAGTAAAAGCACACGGCGGATTCTCCGCCTTGTTGAAGTCCAGCGTCGTCTGGCCATCGACCGGCTTATCTGCATCGAGGAATCGCCCCGCGCTGTAGGTCTCGCTCGAGTTGGAGGCGTCGCGGAAGATGATAAAGAGCGATCCGTCGTCATTCAGGACTGGTTGCAATGAGTATTCCTTCCCTTGCAGAGCGAACCGCAGACGGCCCGGACTCTTCATCTTGAAGTGACCGCCGAGCACATTCGGAACCATCAACTCCTTCGGCTCGGGAAAGGCTTCGAGGTGAGCCGGCACGCGGTAGCTCTCGTCGACCGGAAACCAGTTCAAGCCTTTGAACGCCAGTCTCGCCTTGCTCTGGTTGTCCTTCAGCCGGATGCCGAAGCGATCCTCGCGCCGGATCAAATAAAACATCTGGCTCCCGACGCGAATCTCCGTCGGTTTCCCCTTTTCATCGGAAACGAGATCGATCGTCGAAACGGGCTTGTCATCGCACCTCGCCTCGACGCCGCTGGCCACCTTCAAGGTCGCGACCCCGTTCTTGAAGTCGATTTCCCCAAACTTCCCCTGGGTGAAGTGATCCGTCAGCCGCACATCGAACTGCGGGCCCGCGCCCACGGTGTTCACCCCGTCCTTCAGCCAAAACAACCCCGCCAGCGTCAGCCACCCGTCCTCCTTCTTGAGATCGGCCTCCTCCTCGCTTCGCCATTTTTCGACGGCCTTCACGTAGTCCGACTGCGCGAGCACGGAGCCGAGGGAAACGAGAACGATCGCGAGACAAAGAGCGAATTTCTTTTCCATCGCCTACCTTATGGACCGAAGAACCTCGTTTGGCGAATGCCGCTACTCCAAGTCCGGGCCGCCTGGTCCAAGCTCACCACGGAATCACTTTGCGGTCGCGCCACCCGCTTCCCTGAAGCTGCGTGCGTGGCAGGTAATTTCCCGTTTCGCGGCGCATCCGCCGCGAGCCAGACAATTCCAGATGCGCCTTCAGCAACGGAACGGGTCGCGTTTGCGCCACCCATGTCAGTTCGCACCCAGCCGGGACAGACGGAATTGACCGCAAAGTCTGGCAGGCGGCGGCGAGCTGGACGGTGACGCCGTTCAGCGCTGTCTTGGAGATGCAGCAGGCGGGCGCCCAACCGTCGGCCAATTGTCCAATCCGTTGCGCTTCGTCGGTGACTATGAACCGATCAACCTCGCAAGCGCGCTCTGGGCGGAGCGGGCAGAGTGATTGAAGCGGAAATTATGAATGATACCGGGTCGCGCACAGTTGCTTCATCCAGCCGCGCCAGTCATGATTCCTAATGCAAAAGATTACGCCGTTTCTTTGGTTTGATGGGCAGGCAGAGGAGGCTGTGGGGTTTTATCTCTCGGTCTTCAAGGACTCGAGAATTCTCTCGACGGCGCGTTATCCGGAGGATGGGCCGGGGCAGGCCGGCACGGTGATGACGATCGCTTTCGAGCTGAAGGGCGAACAGTTCGTGGCTTTGAATGGCGGGCCGGGCTTTCCGTTTACGAACGCGGTCTCGCTGGTGGTGAATTGCGAGTCGCAGGAGGAAATCGATTACTATTGGGAGAAGCTGGCGGCCGATGGCGGCGAGCATATCCAGTGCGGCTGGCTCAAGGATAAGTTCGGGTTGCCGTGGCAGATCGTGCCGAGCCGGGTGTGGGATTGGCTGCAGGACACCGATCCGGCGCGGGTGAAACGCGTCACGGGCGCGCTCTGGCAGATGGAAAAGCTGGACCTGGCGGAGCTGGAACGCGCGGCGGCTGGCTAAGCGTCGCGCCGTTTGACTGCCGCCGCGCCGGGCGGGTGGCGCCGGTGTGGTACGGTGCGAGAGTGCGCCGGGAAAATCATGGACTGGCTTTCGGACCCACAGATCTGGATAGGACTGCTCACGCTGACCGCGCTCGAGATCGTCCTCGGCATCGATAACATTGTTTTTATCTCGATCCTGGCTGGGAAACTCCCAGCCGGCTCGCAGGAAAAGGCGCGGCGCTGGGGACTGGCGCTGGCGTTGCTGATGCGCGTCGGGCTGCTTCTTTCGCTGAGCTGGATCATGGGGCTGACGGCGCCGCTCGTTGTCGTGACGAGTTTTGAAGTCACGGGCCGGGCTTTGATCCTGATCGTGGGCGGTCTGTTCCTGATCGCGAAAAGCACCCGGGAGATTCATGCGAAGATGGAGGGTGAGGGACACTCGCAGCGCGTGCCGGTGGCGCCATCCTTCGGTTCGGTGCTGCTCCAAATCGCGCTGCTCGATGTGGTCTTCTCGCTCGACTCGGTGATCACGGCCGTGGGGATGGTGGACCAGATCGGCGTCATGATCGCCGCGGTGATGATTGCGATCGGGATCATGATGATCTTTGCCGGCACGGTGAGCCGTTTCATCGAGCGGCATCCGACGCTCAAGATGCTCGCCTTGAGCTTTCTGATCCTCATCGGGGTGAACCTGATCGGGGAAGGCCTCGGGTTTCACATCCCGAAGGGCTACACTTACTTTGCGATGGGCTTCTCGCTCGCGGTCGAGCTGCTGAATATACGGCTGCGTGACCGCATCCGTCGCGCCTGATGCCGGCGACGTCGGGCCAGGTTTTATTTGCGCCGGCGTTTGGAGGGAAAGAGGCGGTTTTTGGCGTTCTCGGTGAGAAGTGCGACCGCGGGATGGTGCAGTCGGCGCTCGGCGGTGATGGCGTAAAACTGCGCGGTCACGCTGGCGGTGGTGCCGATCGGCTCGAGGTTGAACTGGCGCAGATCCTTCGCGACCACCTCAGCCATCGGGATAAAGCCGAGGCCTTCACTGGCCACGACCGACATGAGGGCGGTGTCTTCAAATTCGCCGCGGACGAGCGGCCGCAGCCCGCGCTTCTGGAACCATTTTTCGAGGGAGCCGCGCAGGTTGGTGTTGTGGGTCGGGAGCAGGGCGGGCGCGCCGTTGAGCGACTTGGGGAAACCGCGGCGAAGTTTGCGCGCGAGCGCCGGCGCGGCGCAGAAGGTGACGCCGCAGGTGCCGAGGAGATGATTATAGGTGCGCAGCTTCACCCGGCTCGCCGCCGGTTCGTCCGAGAGCACGATATCGAGTCTCACGTTCGTTAGGCGAGCGATCAGGTCGCCGAGGCTGTCCTCGTGGCAGACGACCTGAACGGGCGGGTTGTGATAGAGCGCCGGGCGCAGGATTTCACGCGCCACCAGCTTCGGCACGGAATCGGTGATCCCGACATTCAGCCGCATCGGACGGGTGACCGGCACGCCTTTAACGCTGCTCAGCATCTCCTGGCCTAGCGAAAAGATGGCATCGGCGTAACCATGGACGAGCTGGCCCATCTCGGTCAGGACAAGGTTGCGACCGCGGCGCTGGAAGAGTTCCTCGCCGAGGGCCTGCTGAAGCGACTGGAGCTGGGCCGAGATGGAAGGCTGCGAGACGTGAAGTTTTTCCGAGGCTTTGCGCAGGCTGCCGAGATTTGCCACCATCCAGAAGTAACGCAGGTGATGGTAATTCAGCCAATCCATGGTGCGGTGAGACTCTTCCAAAAAAGCGAAGATTGCATTCCAATCTTCGTATTAGTCGCGATCGACTTCTGCGCCCACGGTAGGCGTATCATGAAACCAAAGCCATCGACCAAACCAACAATCCTGGCTGCGCAGACTGGCGGAACGCGGTCTGATCGCGCGGACTTTTTGCGGCGAATGGCGCGGACTTTCGTGCCCCGGCCGTGGCGTCAACCGACGCCCGGCCTAACGAAATTTCAAGCAAAGGAAAGACCAGTGAAAATCAATCTTCGATTTCTCGGAATCAAGCCCCGTGAGCAATGGAAAGAACAGGTGGCGAAAGAAATCGACGCGCTCGGCAAAGTCGCAGCGGTGAGTAGCGCGGAGGTGGTGCTGGAGGGGCGGCGGGAATCCGGGCCGTTCTTCCGGTTGCGCGCGCTCCTGGCGGTGCCAGGTCCCGATTTCCATGCCGAGGGAGTCGATCACACCTTCGCGGCCGCCCTGCGCAAACTCGTCCAGGAGCTGACGCGTCAGATTCGCCACCGCAAAGGGAAACGGCTCAGCCAGCGGCGTCGCTCGGTTCGGAATTGGGCGTTGAGCGGCGGCGGTTTTGGCAGTTTGGCGGCTGGGCGGAGGTAGCTAAAGTCGCTGCTTTCGGAGCGCTCATGCTCTTGCTGTAGAACGCGCGGCGGCTGGCGATTAGGCGCTGCGGCGATTCGCTCGCTAATTTTGTAGCGTCCGCTGTCCCCAGCGGATAGCTTGGCGGTGCGGCGCTTTCCCGATGCGCTGGGGACAGCGCACGCTACAGGCGCTGGGCTTGCTCGGTTCGATGGGGCTGACAAGCTCATGGCGTGGCGCATACTAGGCGGACATGCTTGATCCTTCGGCTAACGAGATCCGTGACTGGGGCGATTCGGTTATCCGACTGATGAGCGATTATCTCGGGGGTCTGCGCGATCGGAAGATCCACGGTCGCATTTCTCCACCTGAGATTCGGGCTCGGCTCGATGCGGCCCTTCCGACCGCGGGGAGCGATTTCGACGATCTGCTGAAGGTATTTCGCGAGACGATCATCCCTTTTAGCCGGCAGAATGCGCATCCGCGGATGTTTGGCTATGTGCAATCGCCCGGCACTCCGCTGGCGGCGTTTGCCGATCTGCTCGCTTCCTTCCTCAATGCCAACCTGACGGCATGGCGTTCGGCCCCGGCGCCGGTCGAGTTGGAGCGCCTGACGATCGATTGGATCCGGCAGATTCTCGGATTTGGTCCCGAAGCGGGCGGGCTTTTTCTGAGCGGTGGATCGATGGCGAACTTCGCCGCGCTCGCGGCGGCGAAGCAGGCGAAGGGTGAGTCACACGATCGCCTTTGTCTCTATGCCTCGGGTGAAACGCATTTTTCCATCGCGAAAGCGGCAAGCCTTCTTGGGATTGGTCGGGAGCGGGTGCGTCATATCGCGGTGGACGACTGTTTCCGGATGAAAACGGACGATCTCGTCGCCGGGATCGGGGCTGACCTGGAGGCGGATCTGGTTCCTTTTTGCGTGGTCGCTAATGCGGGGACGGTGAACACCGGCGCAGTCGATCCGTTGGCGGAAATTCGCGAGGTTGCCGACCGCTTCCGGCTTTGGATGCACGTGGACGGAAGTTATGGGGCCTTCGCGGTGCTCGCGAAATCGGTCCGTGGCTTATTCGCCGGACTGGAACGAGCCGACTCCGTCGCGCTCGACCCGCACAAGTGGCTTTATCTTCCGGTGGATGTGGGATGCGTCATCTATCGCGACCCAGAGAAGGCGCGCGCGGCTTTTGCGCACGAAGCCGAATATACGCGGGTGATCGGAGCGGAGGCCGACGAGGCCTTTGCCTTCTGGGATTACGGCCCGGAACTATCACGGCGGTTCCGGGCGCTGAAGGTCTGGATGTTACTAAAGGGTGTCGGCCTCGACTCGTTGAGCGAGGCGATTGAAAGCAATCTCGCCTGTGCCCGCCATCTCGAGTCGATGGCGGGGGCGAGCGAAGATTTCGAGATGGCGGCCCCGGTCGGGCTCTCGATCTTTTGCTTTCGTCATCTGCCGGCACCGCTGAGGGGCGCATCTCCGAGGGCGATCGATGAGTTCAACGAGCGTCTGCTCGTCGCCTTGCAACGCGACGGCAGTTCCTATCTCTCCAATACCACGCTGGGCGGTCGGTTCACATTGCGCGGTTGCGTCCTGAATTATCGGACGACGCTGCGCGACATGGAGATCCTGCTCGACGATCTGCGGCGCGTCGCACTTTCGTTAGTCACTTCTGATTAACTCCGGATCGGTCAGGGCCGCATCGGCTGGAAAGGAATGATTTTTCACCACGGAATCACTTTGCGGTCGCGCCAAAACTTTCCCGTTTCGCCTTGCGGCGCTTCGGCCGCGAGCCAGACAATTCCGGAGGCGCCTTCAGCCACGGAACGGGTCGCGTTGGCGCCACCCATGTCGGTTCGCACCCAGCCGGGACAGACGGAATTGACGGCAAATTCTGGCAGGGCCGCCGCGAGCTGGACGGTAACGCCGTTCAGCGCTGTCTTGGAAATGCAGTAGGCGGGCGCCCAACCGTCGGCGCCGTCGGCCAATTGCCCGCCGCCGCTGGAAACATTCACGATCCGCGGATGGTCGCTCTTCCTCAGGAACGGGACGAAAGCCTGCGCGACGAGCAACGCTCCAAAGGTGTTGGTGCGCAGGGTGGTCGCGATTGTCTCGGGCGCAAGCGTGAGGATGTCCTTGTCCTCATCGAGCAGGATGCCGGCGTTGTTCACCAGCGCGTCGAGCCGATCACTCTGGCGCGAAAATTCCTCGGCTGCGCGCCCGATGCTTTCCGGTTTCGAGATGTCGATCTCAAGGAAGGAAACGTTTCCCTGATTTTTCCCCTCAGCGCTGAGCTTTTCGGCCGCCGCCTGGCCGGTCTTCTGATCGCGGGCGCCAAGAACAACACGAAAACCCTTCGCGCACGAGCTGGCGCGCGACCTCGAAGCCGATTCCTTTGTTCGCGCCGGTGATGAAAGCGATTTTTTTGGTTCCTGGCATGGCTATTTTCGTTTTTCAGTTCGATGCGACCCGGGGCTGGCACAGCGGCTGCTAAAATAATACGCAAAGCTCGGGAGGCACCTACAAACTACTAAACTTGACGTTCACTTCCGTCAGCTTTTAGCGGGACCAGAAATGGTCCCGCACTTTTTTTTGCCCCGAAAGCCGGGCCGTTGGCCCTCTTGCCGTGCCTTCGGCTATGCCATTTCTGCTTTGCCTTCGGCTATGTCACCGATTCGTGCGTTCCTGAGAGATCATCCTAACCGTTGGCAGTCTGGGCGAGGACGATGAGGAGGTCGATCAGCGGCCAGGCGATGATCGCGGTGACGATCGCAAGGCCGATCATCTCCAGCGGGTCGCGCCGGTTCTGAGTCGCCATCATTTCAGCGGTCATGCGGCGGTAGGCGCGAAGGGCCGGGTCGGCTGCGCGCTGTGCGGGGCGGACGGACGTGGCGCCGGTCTCCGGCTGGTAGAAATAGTCGGTCGCCCGGAAGGCGCGCTGGCGGCGGGCTCGGTGGTCGTGCCGGGCGAGCTGGTGTTGGTTGGAAGAGGTAGTGATTGGTTTCATATTATTTTGGTGGGTTGAGATTTTGATGAAGGTTTCGGGTGCCTTCGGGGAGACGAAGGGGGGGTGTCCCGCAGGACAGTGGTTGAGCCGGAGAATTCGCCGCAGGCGAACCGGCGATCGAATCAGACACCGATCACAGAGTGCCGCAGACGGGCGTTCCGGATCGAAATCTTTGTTTTCATGAGGCGGGGACGCTACGCCATCCTAACGGATTGTCGAATTCCGCCGTGTTACGTTCAGGTGACGTTTACGCGGCCTGACAGCGCCGGGCAGTTTATGGGTGGCGGCGTCTCGCGGGCGGGGCTGAGAAAAAATTC
The DNA here is from genome assembly GCA_963772915.1 of uncultured Verrucomicrobiae bacterium. Lineage (GTDB taxonomy): Bacteria > Verrucomicrobiota > Verrucomicrobiia > Chthoniobacterales > UBA10450 > Palsa-1392. Next base: position 610,632 of record CAVYZI010000007.1, on the reverse strand, counting down.
CTTTCGCAGGCCGGGGCGGGGGCTGGCACCGCGGCTGCTAAATAAAGTGCAAAGCTCGGGAGGCACTTACAAACTACTAAACTTGACGTTCACTTCCGTCAGCTTTTGGCGGGACCAGAAATGGTCCCGCGCTTTTTTTGCTCCTAGACTGGGATTAGCTCAATCTTGAGCTTTCGTCCGAGGGATCTCGCAACTTTGTTGAGCGTGATAAGCGTGACCGACGTATTTTTGGGATCCAGGATGCGATTGATCGCAGCTCGCGATGTCCGCAGTTCCGCCGCCATCGTCGTTTTGCTGAGATCCTGCTGCTCCATCAAGTCGGCGACTTTGAGGGCGAGCGCACGTTTCAGCGCAACGGCTTCCACTTCCTCGAGGAGGCCGTCTTCTTTGAGGAAATCCTGCAGGCTGCTGCCGCGATGTTTATTCCTGGTCTTTACTGCTTTTGATGTAGGCATTTTTTCGTTTCAGAGCCAGCGCTCTGTCTTCCGGTGGCGTTTTTCTGGTTTTCTTGATGAAGCCGTGGAGGAGAACCAACTCATCCTTTTGGACGCAAAAGAGAACGCGCGCGATCCGAGTCGGTAGTTTGCTCCGAATCTCCCAAAGGCCGGCCCCGAGGTGGTCGACGAGTGGCATCCCGAGAGGCCACCGAAATTGCACAGTCATGATGTCCTCACCGATGATCCTTCGTTCTCGCTTGGGTAAATCCCGCAACCATTCGCGCACAGGCTCCCGCCCCGCTTCCGTCCGAAAGAAGAACGCGGGGAGCGGCCGTGGCATCGCACGACTGTATCATTTCTGATACATCTTCCAAGCACAAAATTGCACCGGCGGCTTCTGCAGAAGCATCTTTCGGCGCTTTCCGTCAACCACGCCTGGCCTAACGACTCATTCTTCGAGCGGCTCGAAGCCGGCGAACATTTCCTCCGCTTCCGGCAACGTTTTCAGCGGGACGCAATCGAGGACGGCGAACATTTCGTTCCAGAAGGCGAGCACGTTGGGATTCTGGTGCGCGGCGTCGATCGCAGCCTGCGATTTCCATTCCGACACTTCGATGATGGTGCCGTCGCGACAACGCACGATCACAGGGGCGCGGTCGGTCACGAGTCCTTCGCCGCGCAGGAGCGGCATGCGCCGCCGGACAAGCGCCAGGACTTCCTCGCTCGTTTTGCCGGGCTTCGGTTTGTAGGCGACGATCACGACTACACCGCTCATCGCCGCACTTTAGCGCGCCCGGATTTTTTCGGCAACGGCGCGACGTTTGAGATTGTCATGGCCGGTCGGAGAGTCCGATAATTCGCGATCCGGTCATGATCGCTAACCCGCCCAAAACCGCGCCGCTCCTCGGCGGCAGCTGACCAATATGGCCAGATCCGACCTGTCTGCGCGAAAATGGAGCGGGCTGAGTCTCCATCTGCGCGGGCATTTCCTTCTTTTCGACAGGAAGCCCGCGCCCCACTGGGAGGCAGCGGTCGGAATCCGCCTGCTGGTCATCGCGGTCGCGGTCGAGGCCGTCAGGCTGGTGGCAGTGAGACGGCTCTACTGGTCGGTGCCGCTGTTGATCCTTGTCCTGCTTCTCCTGTTCTTTGCCCTCGGGTTGGTTCGTTTCGCCGCACCGCTCAAGCTGTCGCGGATCGGGATGTATCCATGGCGCGATTGGGATCCGGTCGAGAAGTCATATTTTGTGCAACTCCTGGTGATCGCGAATCTGGTTTTCCCCCTGGTGTTCGCGAGCCGGCTGCAGGCGATTCTGGCCCAGCCCTCCGGCTTGTCGACAGTCTGGAACGTGTTTGTGCCATACCTTTTTTTTGGCTTCTACCAGGAGGTGGTCTACCGCGGGATTCTGCAGTCCGAGTTCGTTCGCCGATGGGGCGTATCCATCGGGATTCTGGGCGCGAATGTGCTCTACACCTTTGGCCCGCTGCATTGGTCCTATTTTATGGCGCAGAGCTCGGTCGCGGTTCCGATGTTCGCGGCGATCTTCGCGATCGGGTTGTTTTTTGGGATTCTCTTCTGGCGATCGGGCAACCTCTGGATCGTGGCCGTCATCCACGGGATCGGTAATGCCTACATCGTGGGGAGTCTCGCGCCGGCGCGCTGAGCTGTCGACATAGTCGCCGAACGTGGGGCTCGGTTTGGGGAATTCTGCCCACTATTTCGGGCTTCCCCTGCCGAGTGCGCTGCCAATCGCGGCGACCGCGAAACAGAGGGCGGCAAAGAGAAGAACAATCGGGACAGCGACCCGTCCGCTACGCCAGGCGAGGAAGGCGAACGCGAGATCGACGATCATCGCCAGCGTATAAAGAAGTGTTTTTGACATGGCAACCGAGCTTTGGTCGACGGAAGTCGCTTGTCGATCGCAAACGATTTCGTTCGGGCTTCCGCCTTTGGCGTCGTGTGGTGTCGAACGCAACCGCGCCCTAACGAATATCGATCGGCTCCGAAATCGTCGGAAAAACGTCATGGCGCGCCGGTCGGACGCCGGCCAGTGAATCCCTGCCATGAAAACGCTCGGTTTCTTCGCGCTTTGTCTCGCCAGTGTGGTCCTCGCCTTCGTTGTGCCCTTCCCGGGCCGGGCGGCGGAGACTCCAACCGCGCAACTGGAGGAGGAATTGGTAAAGCTCGAGAAACAATCCTGGACGGCGTGGAAAAATCATGACGGCAAATTCTTCGAAGGATTTCTGTCCGACGATCACGTGGAGCTGGGGATCGGCGGCCCAACGAACAAGGCGCAGGTGGTGGCAGGCGTGAAGAGCGGAGTCTGTGAGGTGAAGGATTACGCGCTGAAGAATTTCAAGCTGCACATGCTGGCGGAGAACGTGGCGCTGCTGACTTACTACGAATCGCAGGAGACCAGTTGCGGAGGAAAAGCCGTGCCGTCGCCCTGCTGGGTGAGCTCGCTCTACCTGAAGCGCGAGGGGCGCTGGCGCAATGTGCTCTACCAGCAGACCAGGGCCGCGAAATAATCCAGCGCGCCAGGATTTTCCTGAATCCACGTGACCGAGTCGCTGCATCTGGATAGGGAGGGGTGAGGCGTGCCCTCGGATGCGGTTTCACTGCCATGATGATTTTTTCTTCGCTCCGCTTTCATCCAGTCACGGAATTTTTCCGCGCCGCCCGTTCGCTCCGAAAATCGCTCCGCTACGCGGCGCTCGCGGTGGCCACGATCGCGGTCGGGGTCGGCGCCTGCACGGCGGTTTACAGTGTGGTCGATGGTTTGAAGTTGAAGGACCGGCCGGGGATCGTCGATCCGGAGCGGTTGGTCGATATCGGGCGGAGCCAGGATGGGAGCGGATTTGATAATTTTTCGTATCCGGACTTCGAAGATTATCGCGCCCAGAACACGGCCTTCGTCGACATGGCGGCGAACGAGTTTGCACCGCATCCGGTCGGGTTATCGGTCCGGGGCGACGCGCAGAGCGCGAATGGACAATGGGTCACGGCAAATTATTTCAAAGTCCTCGGGACGCCGATGGCGATCGGGCGCGATTTCACGACCGCGAAAGGCCCGGAGCCGGAGATCATTCTCAGCCATCGATATTGGCGGGAGCGTTTCAATCAGGAGACGGGCGTGATCGGGCAGTCGGTGCTCTTGAATGGGCATCCCGTGGTGGTGATCGGCGTCACCGCGGCGGGTTTTACCGGGCCGACCGTTCTGGCGCCGGACATCTGGGTGCCGATGTCGCTTATCCCGGTGCTCGAGCCGCGCTCTCATCTGCTTAGCGGTCGGGATAATGTTTTCACGATCGCGATCGGGCGGCTCAAACCGGGGGTGACTCTGGCGCGCGCGCAAACGGAAATGACGGCCATCGCGCAACGGCTGGAGAAGACTTACCCGACGACGAATCGCGGGCGGGGGATTGTGTTGCGCCATTCGAGCCGGCTGCCGGGCGAGATCAACGACCTGGCCAACCTCTTCATGGGCGTGCTCGGGTTGCTCACCGGCCTAACGATGATCGTGGCCTGCACGAATATCGCCGGCCTGACGATCGCGCGCAGCACGGTGCGCCGGCGGGAGTTCGCCGTCCGCCTCGCGATCGGGGCCAGCCGGGCGGATCTGGTGCGGCAGATCATTGCCGAACAAACGGTCCTCTTCGGGCTCGGTGGAATCGGGGGCGCGTTTCTCTGTCTCTGGCTCCTGCGAGCGGCGCAAGCGGCCATTCCCCATCTGCCGCTCCCGCTCTTTCTCGATCTGCGCATGAGTCCGACCGCTTTCGGCTTTGCGATCGGATTTGCTCTCCTGGCGGGAGTGCTCTCCAGCTTCGGGCCGGCTCTCCAATCGTCGCGCTTCGATCTGCTTTCTTCGCTGCGGCAGGACGACCAGACGACGCGGCCGGGGTTCACCTTGCGCAGGATTTTTCTCGCCCTGCAACTGACCTTCTCCCTCACAATGCTGATCGCGGCCGCATCGCTCGCCTGGAGCGTGCTGGCCCTTTCCCGGCTCGATCCGAAGTTCGAGAGCGCGCGGGTGGAATTCGCGCAGTTCGATCTTGCCACCGCCGGCCTGAACCAGCAGACCGGGCGGGTCTTCATGGATGAACTGCTCCAGCGCGTGCGAGCGCTGCCAGACGTGGAAGAAGCCGCCTGCGCGTCGGGCATTCCGCTCGAAAATTCCGGTCGAAGCTACGGCGCGTTGCGACTGCCGGGAGCCGCAAAGGATGGCCCGGCAGCGCGGATGGATTGGGACCTGGTGAGCCCCGATTACTTCGCCACGCTCGGCATTCCGCTTTTGCGCGGGCGCAACTTCGATCAGCGCGATCATGCGGGCACGCCGCTGGTCGCGATCGTGAACGAGACCCTGGCGCAACGCCTTTGGCCGAATCGCGATCCGCTTGGACAGATCCTCCTCAATGAAGACGACCAACCCGTGGAGGTGATCGGGATCGCAAGGAACGCGAAATACCGGACCATCTCCGAGGAGCCGCGGACGCACTTGTATGCGCCGTTTGCCCAGATCGACGAACTGCGGATCAATCTGCTGATCAAAAGCCGCGACGGACATTCCGTGATCCCGCAAGTGCGGCAACTGGTGCGCCAGCTCGTGCCGGGTCTGCCGATGAACAATTCTCAGTCGCTCGAGAGCTCGATCGCGGCCAATCTGCTCCCCCATCGCATCGCCGCCACCGTGGCCTGCACGGCCGGCCTGCTGGCATTGATCCTGGCGGTAATGGGTGTTTACGGAATTACGCTTTACTCCGTGAGCACGCGGCGGCGGGAGTTTGGCCTGCGTCACGCGCTCGGCGCGACGCCGGGCAGCCTGATCCTGCTGGCGTTGCGCGGAAGTCTGCGCATCGCCCTGGTCGCGATTCCGCTCGGCCTTCTCGGAGCCTTCGGCGTGGGGCGGTTGATCGCCGCGGTCTTCGGCGAGGCCATGCGGATTAATCCATGGATCTTCGGCGCAGGAGGAATTCTTTTCTTCGGCGTCGTCGCACTCGCCGCCGTCCTCCCGGCCCGCGCCGCGGCGCGCGTCGACCCAATGATCGCGCTCCGGAGCGAGTAGGATCGGACGGGGGACGCGCGCTCGGCGCGTTCGCGCCCGATCCGTTTTCCCGGCGACTTTTTCGCGGCCTGGCTCGCTCCTTTTCGAACTCGCATTTCGCCTGCTTCCACGAGGCCAAGAGGTGGTCCGTTCCATTCGGATGACTTTTTCATCCTGACCGTTCCGCTGTACCCTTGCGCAACATGATTTCGACCGGCCACCCTGGACCTCTGCCTAACGAGCAACAGCGGCTGGCGGCGCGGATGCGACCCGGGGCCAGCCCGGTCATGTATCAGCAGTGGCGCGACCTGCTTTTCCTGCACTGGAAATATCCGGTCGCGGCGATTCAGGCGACGCTGCCCGAGGGTCTCCGCGTCGACACCTTTGGCGGCAAAGCCTACCTCGGGATCGTGCCGTTTTTCATGTGCAGGGTGCGCCCGCGCTTTTTCCCGACCGCGCCTGGTGTTTCCAATTTCATGGAGCTGAACGTGCGCACTTACGTGCATGACCGCGCCGGTGTGCCGGGCGTCTGGTTTTATTCGCTCGACGCCAACCAGTGGCTGGCGGTGAAGGTGGCGCGGCGCTTTTTCCATCTGCCCTACCAACACGCGGAGATGGAAGCGAGCCGCACAGGAGCGGGCGCGATCCGTTATCGCTCGCTGCGCCAGAGCGAGGCGGACGGGACCGCCAGCGTTTTTGCCTATGCGCCGGGCGCAGAATTACCGGAGCCGGCGCCCGATTCCCTGGAATTTTTCCTTGTCGAACGCTACCGGCTTTACGCCAGTGCCAACGCCCACCTGCTCCGCGGCGCGGTCTTCCACGAACCGTATCCGCTCTGCGAGGCCGTGGTGACGGCATGGGATGATCACTTGTTCGAGCTCGATGGTTTTACCTCCACCGGCCGACCGCCCGATCACATCATCATGTCGCCCGGGGTGGATGTGAGCGTTTTTCCGCTGGAGAAGGTTGGGTAAGAAAGGCCAAATTTACCCGCGGCGGTCGCTCGACTTCGTGATGGGCAACCCGTAGAAGGTTCAGCCGAGTGGCAACCGATTCTTCTTCCCCGGCCGCGCCGAATAAGTTCGGCAGGCCATCGGCACAATCGTAAACGTGGCGATCTTCATCTGCGTTTATGTCGGCGCGAGTTGGGCGATCAAGGTGCAATACGGCATCCTCGCGATTCTTCTCCTCGCGCTGGGCTCGTTTTTTGCCGGCACCATCCCGGCTGCCTCGGAGGCGACACTGCGCGCAAATATGGAACCGCCATATCCGGCCGGGGATGGGTTCCTCGTCATGTTCACGCTCTTTTTCCCAGCGGTGACCGGGATCATGGCGGGCGTCAACATTGTAGCCGGGATCGGTGATCCCGGCTGGTCTGCCGGATAGCCACGCCTTTCGAGCTGCCGGGATCAGCGATCCCGGCTACAACCCGCCGACTTAGTTCGCTGCCGCAGCCGCTTTGGCCTGGGCGCGCTCGTTCCAATCGGCCCGGAGCGTTTTCATCTCCGCCCGAAGAGCGACCATGCGCGCGGGCACGCCTTTATATTTCTTGGTCGTGCCGTTGACCTTGCGGTCAACCGCGCCCTGGCTCACAAGGCCCTGGAGCTTTTCGTAGGAACGGAGACGGAGCATTTCTTCACCGCCGCTGGCCGCGTTCCGCTCGCGCAGATTGGCGAGCAGAATTTCGAAGAGCGGCTTGAATTCAAACGCGGTCTTGGAGGAGAGAACCGCGACCAGCTCTTCGGTGATGATGTCAGGAGCCCGACGGGAAAAGAACGTACCGGATGGTTTGGACATCGCGGACTATAGCGCAAAATCGGAGAATAACGACCCGGGAAACGTTTCCCTCAGAAGCAGAAGGCGTTTTCGAGCGATTCTCTGGGCTTTCGTCCCATGATTAATCTGGAAACCAGGAAGCCACGAGCGGGGGAACCGGAAAGACGGGCCTGCTTGCTTCTTCCTGGTTTCCTGGATTCCAGGTTCCTCCATTCGATCAGTAGCAAAGGCCGACCGCGCTCCCGAGGTAGCGGTCGTCCGTCAGCTGCTGCAACATGAAAGCCGCGACGTCCGCCCGTGCGATCCGCACCGGCAACAGGTAGCTGCCCACCTCTGGCCCGTGCCGATATTGGCCGCGGGCCGGGCCGTTGGTGAGGGCGGCCGGCCGCACGATGACCCAGTCGAGATCGCTCTCCTCGATCAGCTTTTCCTGGCGCAGCTTGTCCCAGACGTAAAACGGCAGGATGAGCGGATAAAGGAAAAAGGTGGCGATGAGCCCGCCGCGGCCGGCGGTATTCCCGAGCGCGAGCGAGCTTTCGCAGATCAGACGCGGGACGTTCGCACTCTTCATCGCGCGCAGGATGTTGGCCGTGCCCTGGGAAAGGATGCGCGACGGCCCGAGGAAACGTTTGTGCCCGAGCGCGCAGAGGACGGCGTCTTGTCCCTCCATCGCGGGCGTAAGGGAAGCGAGCTGGAGCACATCGCCCTGCACCACCCGGAGCTTGTCGTGCCGGAGCGGAAGCCGGGCCGGGTTGCGGACAAAAGCTGTCACCTCGTGGCCCTGGGCAAGCGCTTGCTCGACCAGTTGCAGGCCCGTCCCGCCGGTCGCGCCGATGACGAGGAGACGGAGCGGGCGATCCTTGCCTAACGACACCCGGGCGCTGGTGCGACCGCGGGGTGGTTTACGCAGAATCGCGACGGTGAAGACGAGTGCGTAGATCACCCAGACGATGAGAATGATTTTTCCCGGTGACATGGCAGCGAAGTTCGGCCCTTTGTTTTAGCGACGGAAGCAATCGCTGGCAATAGCGCGGTGAGCAGCATTTGCCTAACGATGAGATAACAACCGACGAAGACCGCGCCCCTTGGAGGGACGACCGCAGTGTCGTCCGTGTTTCTGATCCTCGGACGGGACAGCGCCCGTCCCTCCACTCCCGCACCTAACGATCCTGGCGGCGCCAATGGCGCAGGACGCGGTGCCGCGGTGTCGCGGTCGCGTGTTCGCTCGTGGAAGCGATCAGTTCGCGCCGGCGCAAGGTTTGGAGCGCGACTTGCACCGCGCTCTTCGAGAGCCCGGTTCCTTCCGCAATCGTGCGCAGGCTGGCGGCGACCGGTTTCCACCGTCGCCGCTCGGCTTCGCGGTAAAGATGGAGATAGACGAGAAAGGCCGCCGGCTGCTGATCATGCCCGACGAGGTCGCGCATCAGGACATCGAGGACGTAGTCGTCGATCGGGACAGTCTGGCGGAAGCGCGGCATTCCGGAGATCTAACAGCTATACCGATTAGCGGACAGCACTTTCGACGCAACGGAGTCGCGCCGGACTGGACGCCGGCGAGGGCGCGATCCTAACCTCGAATCGCCATGATCAAACAAATCAAGTTCGTCAGCATCCCGGTGGCCGATCAAAATCGGGCGTTGGATTTTTACACGGAGAAGCTCGGGTTCACCATCATCACCGATCAGCCCTTCGACGAGAAACAACGCTGGATCGAATTGCGCGTGCCGAAAGCGGAAACGCGGGTCGTCCTGTTCACCGCCGAAGGCGAGGAGAAGCGGATCGGAACGATGATGAACATGTCTGTACGCCTGCGAAGACATCGACGCGACCTACGAGGAGCTGAAGGGGCGCGGGGTGGAATTCGAGGGGCCGCCCGAGAAGCAGCCATGGGGCACCTACGCGATGTTTAAGGACAGCGAGGGGAATCGGTTTGTGCTCTCGAGTTGAGGATGTAGCCGGGGGCGTTGACCCCGGCCGGCGAGAAACGTCCCGACCCGTTAGACGAGCCGGGGTCAACGCCCCGGCTACAGGAAGGCGCGGCCGTATTGCGTGGGCGCGTCCATTTTTTGGTGGAGCGGACGGGCGGCATTGAGCGGCCAGTAGGGGTGGCGCAGAAATTCGCGCGCCATCAGGACGAGGTCGGCCTGGCCGGAGCGGATGATCTGGTCGGCCTGCTCCGGCGCGGTGATCATGCCGACCGCGCCAGTCGGGAGACCAGCTTCGCGACGAATCCGGCTCGCAAATGGCACCTGGTAACCCGGGCCAACCGGGATTTGGGCGTTGGGCACGTTGCCGCCACTCGAGCAATCGATCAGGTCCACGCCTAACGATTTCAAACTCCCGGCGAGCGCGACGGAATCGTCACCAGTCCACCCGCCCTCGGTCCAGTCGGTCGAGGAGATGCGGACGAAGAGCGGGTATTTCTCCGGCCAGACAGCGCGCACGGCCGCGACCGTCTCGCACAGGAAACGGATCCGGTTCTCGAACGAACCGCCGTAGTCGTCGCTCCGCTGATTGCTCAACGGCGAAAGAAAACTGTGCAGCAGGTAACCGTGCGCGGCGTGGATCTCGACCACTTTCGCGCCCGCCTGCGCGGCGCGTTGCGCGGCCTCCGCAAATGCCGTCCGGACCCGCTCGAGTCCGGCGCGATCGAGTTCCTGCGGCGTTTGATAGCCTTCGTCGAAGGCGAGCGAGTTCGGTCCGAAGATGGGGCTCCAACCGCCCGCCTCCGTGCCCAACGGTTTGCCGCCGAGCCAGGGCGCGCTCGTGCTCGCCTTGCGTCCGGCATGGGCGAGCTGCATCCCCGGAACCGCACCTTGGGCTTCGATAAACCGGAAAATGCGCGCCAGCATTTCGATCTGCGCATCTTTCCAAATCCCGAGATCGTCGGGGCTGATCCGCCCCTCTTCGAGGACGGCGGCCGCTTCGGTAAAGACGAGCGCCGCCCCGCCGACCGCGCGACTCCCAAGATGGACGAGGTGCCAGTCATTGGCGAAGCCATCCTCGCTCGAATACTGGCACATGGGCGAGACGACGATGCGATTGCGCAGGCGCACTTCGCGCAATTGCAGCGGCGAAAAGAGATGAGACTGATCAGTTTGCACGCCAATGAATCGCACAATCAAAGCCGGTGCGCTCCTGCTGGATCTCGCCGCCGCGCTTCGCTTTCTAGCTGGTTGGCGCTTTCCGGCTGGACCAATGAATCGTGCGAATACGCCAACCGGCAGACGTCTTTGTCAGCACCATGGTTTCGGCTGCGAAGTTGTTGACTGGTTTCTTCTTAAAGGTGCCCTCGACACTGAACGTGCTCGTGACCCACGCGACGTCACCCTCCTGCCGCACGACCACCTTGAGTTGTTTAGCCGGCACGTCGCGCGCATAGGCAATGTCCTCTTTGAGATGCCCACTCTCATACTCGGCCCGACGTCTCGACGGCGCCACCTTCGACGATCAAGGCGTCGGGCTGCAGGAGCGATATGACTTCGTCGGGCTTGCCCGCAGCGAGTGCTTTGTGAAAACTCTCTGCCGTCGCCGCGATCGCGGCCGCGTCGGGCGCATCGGTCTCAGCCAGGGAGCGTTCCGCTGAGATGGCAAGGCACGCACCGGCGAGGAAAGTGAGGGAGTATCTGATTAGATTTGTTCTCATGAGTGATCGTGGTGCATGGGCGGTTTCTCGTTAGGCCCGGAGATCGATGACGCGACGGTGCCAGGCGGGTTCTTGTACCAGCCCGGGTCCTCATAACTGGTGATGCCGTCGCGCACTTTCATGATCGTGAACATGCCGCCCATCTCGATCGGGCCGAACTGACCGGTGCCGGTCATCATCGGCAGGGTGTTGCGCGGGCCGGTCATCATGTCGCCCATCTCCGACATATCGTGCATGCCGGCTTCGCCCATCGCCATGTAGCCCGGGACCAGTTTGCCGATCTTTTGCGCCACGCCTTTCTGGCTGGCTCCAATCACATTGGGAACCGTATGACTCATCGCGTTCATGGCGTGATGATTCTTGTGGCAATGCAACGGCCAGTCACCCGGGTTATCGGCGATGAATTCGACCGTGCGCGTCGTGCCGGGCGGCACATTGACGGTCGCTTCCGGCCACCAACCGGTCTTGGGAATTTGGCCGCCATCCGTTTCCACAACCCACCAACGATGCCCGTGGAAGTGAATCGGGTGACTGTCCATGCTCAGGTTGGCGAAACTGATGCGGACGCGCTCATTGCGCTTGATCACGAGCGGGGCAGTCCCGGGCCAGACGCGGCTGTTAAAGGTGAAGATGTTGAAGTCAGTCATGACATTCGGGTTCGGCGTAAAGGTGCCCGGCTCGATGGCCCATTCCTGGAGGAAGATGACGAAATGGCGATCGACCGGCTCCGGGTAACCGTCCTTCGGATGGATGATGAAGAAGCCCTCCATCCCCATCGCCATCTGGGTCATCTCGTCGGAGTGCGGGTGATACATCTGCGCGCCATGCTGCACGAGCGGGAACTCGTAAGCATAGGTCTCGCCCGGCGGAATGTGTTTCTGGGTCACACCGCCAACGCCGTCCATGCCGTTAGGCAAAATGAAGCCGTGCCAGTGGACCGTGGTCGACTCGGGCAATTTGTTGGTGACGAGGATGCGAACGCGATCGCCTTCCACCGCTTCAATTGTCGGCCCGGGACTCTGCCCGTTGTAACCCCAGCAATTAACCATCATCCCGGGCGCGAACTCACGCTTCACGGGCTCGGCGATAAGATGGAATTCCTTGACCCCGTCCTTCATCACCCAGGGAAGAGTTGAACCGTTAGGCGTAACCACGGGATGGTAGTTCTGCTTTCGCAGCGGTGGTGGTTTGCGCAGCGAGTAGCTTTGTTCCGCCGGCGATGCGTTGAGCGAGAGCGGAGGCGCCCATCAGGGCCGCTGCGCCGGAGAAGAATTTTCGTCGTGTAATCATAGTAGAGAAAATCCGAAATTCGAATGTCGAAATCCGAAACAATTGGATTTGAATCAAGGAAATGGAGGAAAACCTGAAGCCGTCGAATGAGCGACCCTACGACTTGGAAGAAAGGACCTTTCTCTTTGCCAGGGAAACTCGAAGTTTCGTTCGGCAGCTGCCGCGCAACATCGCGAATCTGGAAGACGTGAATCCAGCTGGTCCGGTCCTCCGGTTCGATCGGTGCCAACTACATCGAAGCCAACGAATCGGTCAGCAAAAAAGACTTCGTCCTGCGCGATCAAAACTTGTCGTAAGGAGTCGAAGAGAATCCGGCCTACTGGCTGCGATTGCTCGATTGCGGAAACAACGCTGCGCAACAAACCGAGCGCGACCGCCTGACCACCGAAGCGCGGGAACTGATGAACATTTTCGGCGCCATTCTGCGCAAGAGCGAGTGACTCTCCCGTTTCCCGCTTTTCCCTGGTTGCAAACTATTGCGCGATTGTTTCGGATTTCGGTATTCGGATTTTCGGATTTTTTCGCCTCTCATTTGGATTTCAATTATTTCCCACTCAGGCTTCCACCTACCGCCCGTTTCCAGCTCCGCCCTTGCGATCCAGTAATCGCGCCAGGCCTCGATGTAACTGCGCTCGGCCGCGACTTCGTTTTGTTTGGCGAGGAGGAGGTCGTAGGCGCCTTTGAGCATGAAGTTGTATTGCTGAAGGGTGAGATTGAGCGCCTGCTGCTGCGTCGGCAGGAGTTTCTTCCCGATGTAGGAAGTCAGATCGCGCGCCGCGACCATTTGATCGCGCGCTTCGCGCACTTCGGAGCGAATATTGACCGCCATCGCCTCCAACTCGCGTTGCGCCTGGCGATATTGCGCGGTCAGTTTCGCGATCTCGCCCTGACCCTGGTTAAAGATCGGCAGCTCGAGATCGAGTGTCGGCCCCGTCACGTGCGTGCCGTCGGTTTCTTTCTCGGTATCGACGCCGATCTTGATCTCCGCCGGGACGTAGCGCGTCCTGGTGCGCAGGGCGAGGGATTGCCCGATGAGATCGAGCCGCATCCGCGCCGCCTGCAGATCGAGGCGCTGGGAGATGGCACGTGATTCGAGCCGTTGGAGCGAGCCTTCGCTGCCGGGTAGCTCCGGCAGGTGATCGCCCATTGTCCAGGCAGTATCCCCGCCCCATACGCCCATCAGGCGATTGAGGCGCTCGCGGTCACGCCGGACCTGTAACTCCGTTTGCGCAACTTCGAGGCGCGATTGCTCGTAGCTTCCCTGCTGGTTGGCCAGGTCGAGGTCGCTCATGTTGCCGGCGTCGTGTAACCGCTTGGTAAACTCCGCGGCCGTCTCGTTCGTCTCCGAAATGACGCGCAATCGATCGAGCAATTGCCGGCGCGCCTGGACGGTGTAAAACGCGATCCTCGTTTCGGCTGCCAGCTTTAGCACTTCATCGGCGACCCGGATTTCGGTCTGGGCGAGTTGCGCGTTGGCGATCCGTTTGCGCAGAGGCAGAACGAGCAGCTCGAGAAAATTCTGCGCAATCGAGTATTCGATGTTGGTCCCGCTCGGCGAACGATCGGGGAAACGAAAGCTGGCGGAGAAATTCGGGTTGGTGAGCAAGCCGGCCTGGATGACCTCGGCCTGGGCGATCCCGATTTCTTCAAAGCGCGCCTGCAGTTCACGATTGTTGAGGAGCGCAACCTGCACCGCGCGATCTGCGGTCAGCGGACGGCGCAGGAGCGTTTGCACGCCCTGCTCGATCTGGGCGTCTTCCGGGCCACCGCGGTTCCAATGGACACGTTGGCCGCTTCGTTCCGCGACCGTTCCCTGGACACGCTCGAGCGATCCGTTAGGCGCGGCGCAGCCGGCGACGAGCAGCGCGATCGCCGGAAAAATCAGATGCAACTTCATGGCTTCGCTCCTTCCGGGGCGGCTGAATTCTTGATCAGGGTCATCCCGCAGATTGGGCAGTTGCCCGGCCTGGCTTCCCTGATCTCCGGGTGCATCGGGCAGGTGTAATAAAAGGCCGTGGAAGCCGACCTCCCCGTCTGTTCCATCTTTTTGGCTTTCTCTTCGCGATCGTCCACGGCCGGGGACAGGAAAGAGCGCGAGGTCGCGACCAATGAGGGCCGGAGCGGGCGGGTGGCGGCTTCGGGGGCGTTCGGGTTGGCGGGATCGTTGCGCAGCGCGGGCGGCAAGCTGACAGCGCAACCGCTCATCGCGGCGGCGGCCATGAGCGCGCTCGCGCCGGCGCGCATTTTTCTAAATTTGTGATTGGTAAACATAACGGCGTTGCATTGAAAAAGGAGAGAACGCGTGCAGACCGATGGCGTGTGCCATGGTGCACCCGGTGCAGTGATCTGTGAGCGGCTCGACGCAGCGAGCGGTCAGATCGTTAGCTCAAAACCGGCGGAGCGTGCGCGAGCAGGCTCCGTTGCAGGACGGATTCCGCGAAGGTCTTTTCGCCCGGCGGACCGGTATCGAGCGAATGCCGCGCGAGTGATAAGCGCGACGGCTCGGTCACCGGGAGAGCGATAAATTCGAGGACCGGAACCGGAAGGACCATGGCCTCGACCTGATACGTCTTGGCCAGACCGACCACGGTCGCCGGAAGGGTTTTGCAGCACGGCGTAGCTGGATCTTTCGCCGGCTTGGGCGTCGATGGGATATCGCTCGCGCAACAATCGTGCTGTTCCGCAACCGCCTCGGGGCCGTGATTCTCGACCGCCGCCAGGCCAAGGGCGCAGTGATTGGAAAGCGCCAGCCACGAGATCGCAGCCAGCGTGACCGTCACCCAACGAAAGGCTCGGTGCGCGCCCAACATGATGGGTATGTGGTTGTAAAAGCGGTCTGCGTCAATCCCCTGGCCGGCGGGGCGCGGCCGGGCCGCTTTAGAACTTGCCGGGCGGCATCCTTTCACGTATCCCGAGCGTAGCAATTGCGGATGAGCGATTTTCCGGCCCGTCGAAGGAATTAAACGACGGAGAAACCCTCTCACCGATTCCATCCTGTAGACTTCCAACCACTGTATTACGATGAGCACGATCAACGCCGAAACCGCCGTCAGGGAACGCTACGCCGCCGGTGCACAGGCCGCGGAGGCGAAACTCTGCTGCCCGGTCGATTACAACCCCGAGTATCTCAAAGTTATTCCGCCGGAGGTGATCGAGCGCGATTACGGCTGCGGCGATCCGAGCAAATATCTGCGCGAAGGCGAGACGGTCCTCGATCTCGGGAGCGGGACGGGCAAGATCTGTTTCATCGCCGCTCAGGTGGTCGGGCCTGAGGGAAAGGTGATCGGCATCGACATGACGGACGAGATGCTGAATGTCGCCCGCACGAACGCGCCCATCGTGGCGGAGCGGATCGGTTACGACAACGTCGAGTTCCGCAAGGGCCGCATCCAGGATCTCGCGCTCGATCTCGAAAAGCTCGATGCGGAATTGCAGGCGCGGCCGATCACGGACGCGGCGTCGTTTCTGCGCGCGGACGAGCTGGCGCAGGATTTGCGGGTCAAACATCCGCTCGTGGCGAGCGACTCGGTCGACGTGGTCGTTTCCAATTGCGTCCTCAATCTGGTCGAGCCGAAATCGAAGCGGCAGTTGTTCGAGGAAATCTTCCGGGTCCTGAAAAAGGGCGGGCGCGCCGTCATTTCCGACATCGTCTCGGATGAGGATGTGCCGGAGCATTTGCAGAACGATCCCGAGCTCTGGAGCGGCTGCATTTCCGGCGCGCTGACGGAGGAAGGATTTCTGCAAGCCTTCGGCGAGGCCGGCTTTTACGGGATCCAAATCCTGAAACGCGACGAGAAACCGTGGCAGACGGTCGAGGGGATCGAGTTTCGCGCGGTCACGGTGGAGGCCTTCAAGGGCAAACAGGGTCCCTGCTTCGAGCGCAACCAGGCGGTGATTTACCGCGGGCCCTTCCGCGAAGTGCTGGACGACGACAATCACCGGATGGAACGCGGGGTGCGCTATGCGGTTTGCGACAAGACCTACAACCTTTATCGCAAGGCGCCTTATCGGGAGTTCTTCGAATTCATCGAGCCGCTGGTCGACATTCCGTTAGGCGAGGCGAAACCGTTCGATTGCTCGCGCACCGCGCGCCGGAACCCGAAGGAAACCAAGGGTCAGGATTACAAGGTTACAACGGAAGCGAGCAGCACTTGCTGCGACGGCGGAAGCTGCTGCTAAGGAGCGCTGGTTTGCTCATGAGCGACTTGAAAACCAGCCCGGCGGAACTCTGCCGCCGCCAGTGAGATTGGATTTTGGCTCATGGACCATTCTCCGAGCACCGTGCCCAAACGCCTGGCGTTCTTTGAGCGCTTTCTGACCGTTTGGGTTTTCCTCTGCATGGTGGTCGGCGTTGCGGCCGGCAAGTTCGCGCCCCAATTCACAAGCAACGTGAGCAGGCTGGAGTTCGGCCAGGGTTCACATGTCAACGCACCCATCGCCGTGCTCATCTGGCTGATGATTTACCCGATGATGCTCAAGGTGGATTTCACCGCGCTCGGTGGCATCGCTCGCAAGCCCAAGGGTCTCGCCGTCACGCTGTTTATCAACTGGCTCATAAAACCGTTCAGCATGGCGTTCCTCGGTTGGTTGTTCATGCAACACATCTTCAGCGGGTGGATTTCGCCGGATCTCGCCAAGCAGTACACCGCCGGCCTCATCATCCTCGCCGCCGCGCCCTGCACCGCCATGGTCTTCGTCTGGAGTTATCTCACGGACGGGGACCCGGTTTACACACTTGTGCAAGTCGCGGTCAACGACCTCATCATGCTCGTCGCCTTTGCGCCCATCGTGATGTTTCTCTGCGGCGTGGCCAACGTCGTCGTGCCGTCAAAAGTGCTGATCACAAGCGTGGTCGTGTTCATTGTCATTCCACTGGCAGCGGGCTGGCTCACTCGAACCATCCTGCTGAATTTGCGCGGCAAGGACTGGTTCGAGGAAAAGTTTCTTCCGAAGTTTCATCCCGTGACAATTTTTGCGCTTCTCTTGACGCTGGTCTTAATCTTCGCCTTTCAGGCGGAGAATTTGACCACCCGCTGGCTGGCGGTGCTGCTGCTGGCTGTGCCGATTATCATCCAGGTCTATTTCAACGCGTCGCTCGCCTATCTGTTGATGCGCAAATTGCGCGTGCCGCATAACGTCGCGTCGCCCGGCGCGCTCATCGGTGCCAGCAATTTTTTTGAACTTGCCGTGGCCGTAGCCATCACGTTGTTCGGCGCCGGTTCCGGCGCGGCACTGGCGACCGTTGTCGGCGTGCTCGTGGAAGTGCCGGTGATGTTGACCGTCTGCAAAATCTGCAACCAATCGCGCGGCTGGTATGAGGAAAGCCTCAATTTTCGCGCAGCGTAATCGCGCATGATCACACTGGCTCTCTTCTGCGCGACTTGCTTCCTCGCCTACTCGAACGGGGCGAACGACAACTTCAAAGGCGTCGCCTCGCTCTTCGGCTGCAAGGCGGCGAGCTATCGCACCGCCATTGCCTGGGCTACGACCACGACTTTCGCCGGCTCGATCACCGCGATTTTTCTCGCCCAGGCTTTGCTGAAAAAATTCTCCGGCAAAGGACTCGTGCCCGACGCGATCGTCGGCTCCGCTCCGTTTCTGCTTGCGGTCGTGCTCGGCGCGGCGCTCACCGTCATCCTCGCAACCCGGCTGGGATTTCCGATTTCCACGACTCACGGATTGACGGGCGCGCTGATCGGCGGCGGTCTCGTGGCGGTCGGCGGCGGGGTGAATTTTTCCTCGCTTGGCAAGGGCTTCGTCCTGCCGCTGCTCCTCAGTCCGTTCCTCGCCATTCTGCTCGGCGGTCTGCTCTACTTCATCCTGCGCGGCGCGCGACTCGCGCTCGGGATCAAAAAGGAATGGTGCATCTGCGTCGATTGCGAAGAACGCGTGGTCGCGCAGCCGCAACCGGATTCCATCCTGACGATGCGATCCGCGCCGGCCCTGCCGAGTCTGACCGTGGATGAAATGGAAAACTGCCGGGAACGCTACGCCGGCTCGATGCTCGGACTCGGTTCGCAGCAGATCATGGACGGCGCGCATTTTCTCAGCGCCGGGGTGGTCAGTTTCGCGCGCGGTTTGAACGACACGCCCAAGATCGTCGCGATGCTGCTCCTCCTCCAGGCGCTCGATTTGCGCTGGGGATTTTTTGTGGTCGCGACCGCGATGGCGATCGGCGGCCTCATCCATTCACGGCGGATCGCGGAAACGATGAGCCACAAAATCACCGCCATGAATCACGGCCAGGGATTCTCCGCCAACCTCGCGACCGGGATTCTCGTCATCCTGGCCAGCCTCTTCGGCCTGCCCGTCTCGACGACACACGTCTCGGTCGGCTCACTCTTCGGCATCGGCCTCGCCACCGGCCAGGCCGACGCGCGCGTCATACGCAATATCGCGCTTTCCTGGATTATCACGCTGCCCTGTGCTGCGCTCATCAGCGCGGTGGCGTATGCTCTCCTGCGCCACGTATGAGCCTGACGACCGACAACAGTTTCTCGCGCAAGCTCGCCGAGCATTCGCTTCCGCTTCGCCACACGAAGACGGAGATCCTCCAGATCAATGTCGGCAAACTCTGCAACCTGACCTGCATTCATTGCCACGTGAACGCCGGCCCAAAGCGGAAGGAGATCATGACCCGGGAGACAATCGATCGCGTGATCGATTGGCTGGCCAAGACCGACATCCCGACGGTCGACCTGACCGGCGGCGCGCCGGAGATGATCCCCGATTTCAAATATTTGGTCGAACGCCTGAAAGCCCTCACCCCGCCGCGGCACATCATCGATCGTTGCAACCTCACGGTCCTGCTCGAGCCGAGCTTCGAAGATTACGCGGCCTTCCTCGCCCGGCACCAGATCGAGATCATCGCCTCGATGCCCTGTTATTCGCCGGAGAACGTCAATGCCCAGCGCGGCGAAGGGGTTTTCGACGGCAGCATCAAGGGGTTGCAACTTCTCAATTCGTTAGGCTACGGGATCGATCCCGAGCTCCCGCTCCATCTCGTCTACAATCCGAACGGCGCCTTCCTTCCCGGGCTGCAGGCCGAGTTGGAAGCTGATTACAAACGCGAGCTGAAAGATCATTTCGGGATCGTCTTTAACAAGCTCTACACGATCACGAATCTCCCGGTCGCGCGCTTCGCCTCCTGGCTAAAAAACAACGGCCAGCTCGCCGATTACATGGCGCTGCTGAACGACGCCTTCAATCCCGCGACCGTCGAAGGCCTGATGTGCCGCAACACGATCAACGTCAGCTGGCAGGGCGAAGTTTTCGATTGCGACTTCAACCAGATGCTCAAGATGCACTGGCGCAACGGCAGCGCTGGCGGCCTCCATCTCTGGGACGTAGATCCCGCGGCGGTCGAGGATCGCGAAATCCAAACCGGCGATCACTGCTTCGGCTGCACCGCCGGCGCCGGCTCGAGCTGTGGCGGCGCGCTCGTTTAGCCTACGGCTCCAGTTCCCAGGTGTCGCCTAACGGCGCTCCGCTCTCCTGACCACCGAAGAGAATGATGCGGCCGACTGCCCTGTCGTAGACCATGCCGGCGCCTTCGCGTGCTGGTGGCGAGAATGAAGGAAAAAGTTCCACCCAATTCGAGCCGGTCCACGACCAGGTGCGATTTTGGTCTACGCCCGCATCGGCGCCACCAAAGAGAACGACGGTTTTCAGGCTCGGCTCGAAGGTCGCGGAGGCGGCGTAGACCGTTTGCGGTTGCGCCGCAGGCGACTGCAACGTCCAGGTCTTCCCGTCGTAAGTCCAG
The DNA here is from genome assembly GCA_963772915.1 of uncultured Verrucomicrobiae bacterium. Classification (GTDB taxonomy): domain Bacteria; phylum Verrucomicrobiota; class Verrucomicrobiia; order Chthoniobacterales; family UBA10450; genus Palsa-1392. Next base: position 590,682 of record CAVYZI010000007.1, on the reverse strand, counting down.
GTATTGAGTGGGTTCACGTCGGCGAGCCCGCCATAAAGCACCGTCTCTTTGGCCACGTAGTTCACACCGACTGCCGACGACGAGCGCGCGAAGGGCAATGTGTTTGGCCGCAACTGTCTCCAGTCGGAGCCATTCCAGCGCCACATGGTTCCCTGGTAGAGGTTGCCGTCGTAGCCGCCAAACTCATCAACCCGGCCATCAAGATCGGTGAAGACCATCGGGCCGGTCACAGCCGTCGGGGAATGAACCGGTGTCGCCTGCGTCCAGGTAGAAGTGGCTCCGTCCCAGATCCAGGTGTCACCAAGGTGTTTGTGTCCGTCGTAGCCGCCGAAGAGAATCACCTTGTGAGAGTGACGATCATAAGCCATCTGCGCGTTAGTGCGCGCCGAAGGAGCGAGAGCCGTCTCTATCTTCGTCCAAGTCACACCGTCGTAGGTCCAGGTATCATTCAGGTAACCGCGACCGCCGAAACCGCCGAAGAGAAGGACCTTTCTACTCGCGACATCATAAGTCATGGCGAGGTAGGAACGGGCCGCTGGTGAAACGGCCGGTGTCACCTCGTTCCAGGTGAGTGCCCGGGTAGTTGTCGTGGCGTTTCCAAGGATGAGCAGAGGAAGAAGAGAACGAATAAGAAGGCGAGAAATCATAGGACGTGAATTGTTGCCCGCTCTTTTATTCTGTCCCGGATGTTAGTCAACGAGATGAGACGGACAGAAAATCGACAAAATCGGACATCACGGAGCAAAAGGCACGCGCTTGCCCGGCGCGGCGAACCGGATATGATCGAGCACGGCAATGGAGTTCGCCTTTCCCGTCGGGAGACGGGGAGAACCGCGTGAGCTGATGACTCCTGCTGCGCTTCGGCGAAAGAGAAGCAACAGTCGCGGTTATTTATGCTCACTTATTTTTGGATCATGCTCGGCGGTGCCCTTGGCAGCGGAGCCCGCTTCTGGGCTTCGGGGTTGATCGCGGAACGGATGGGCGAGGTCTTTCCCTTAGGCACGCTCTTCGTCAATGTGACCGGTTCGTTTGTGATCGGGTTCTTTGCCGGACTGACTGATCCGCAAGGCCCCTTCCTGATCAGCCCGCGGATGCGGCAGTTTGTCATGATCGGGATCTGCGGCGGCTACACCACCTTCTCCTCCTTCAGCCTGCAGACGCTCGAACTGGCGCGCGACGGCGACTGGCTGCGGGCGGGGTTGAACAGTGTCCTGGCGCTGGTTTGCTGCCTGATCGCCGTCTGGCTGGGACGCGCGCTCGCGGTTATGCTAGTGTCTCGTTAGGCCAATCGTCATGCAACTTCCCGAAGACGCCACGCTCCTGCGCATTTTTATCGGCGAAAGCGATCGCTGGCAGCACCAGCCGCTTTACGAAGCGATCGTGATGAAGGCGCGCGAGCTGCATCTGGCGGGCGCGACCGTCCTGCGCGGCCCGATGGGCTTTGGCGCCGCCAGCCGCATTCACACCGCCAAGATCCTGCGGCTCTCGATGGATCTGCCGATGGTGATCGAGATCGTCGATACGGAGGAAAAAGTGAAATCGCTCCTGCCGCATCTCAACGAAATGATGGGCGGCGGGCTCGTGACCCTGGAGAAGATCAAGGTGATTCACTATCGCCACGGGCGGGGGGAGGACGAAACTTCCGAATGAAGTGGCCGGCGAGGTTCGCGACCGCATCACTCCTGGCTCTGCTCTTTCTGGGCTGCGAACGAAGCGAAAAGGCGCGGGAAAATCCGACGGCCGAAAAGTCCGTCTGGCTGACCGACTTCGCGACCGCCCAAGCCCGGGCCCGCACCGAAGACAAGATGCTGCTGATCAATTTCACCGGGTCCGATTGGTGCCCGCCCTGCATGATGCTGCATCGGCAGATTCTTTCCCAGCCGGCGTTTGCCGAGTATGCGGCGAAGCATCTCGTGCTTTTGGAAGTCGATTTCCCACACAACAAAGCGCAGAGCGAGGCGCAGAAAGCGGCTAACGAAAAGCTGGCCGATCGATTTGGGATCTACGGATTTCCGACCGTCATCGTCCTCGACTCGAGTGGGAAAAAGATTGGTGAACTCGGCTACATGCGCGGTGGTCCGAAGCCATTTATCGCCGCGATTGAGAAGCTGCGCGGAGCAGATGCCACGAGCACGCCATAGAGATGAAAGATGCGGTCGATAGCCGTGAAGTGGGGGCAGAAACAGGGGAACATCAAACTGTGGTCTGTCCGGTCTGCAACCGCGCGGTGCAGGGCGAATTATTTTCGGTGGCGACGCTGCCGGACGGTCTGAAATCGATCATCATCCCGAACGCCGGGACGACGGACGACGACCAGCTGTGCGGCCGCTGCATCGAACTATTCGATCGGGCGCGGCATCAGATCGAAGCCCACGCCAGGGTTTTCGAGCAGAACGACTTTGTCCTGCCCACCCCCTTGCGGATGGATGCGGACGAGAGGTTCACCGGCCGCGGCGTGACGATCGCCTTTCTGGACTCCGGATTTTATTCGCACCCCGATTTGACCAAGCCGACCAATCGCATTCTCGCCTATCACAGCATCTTTGCAGAGGAAGGGGACGAGACTTCGCTCGAAACCACTGACGTGGCCAGTTGGCACGGGATGATGACTTCAGTGGTGGCGGCCGGAAACGGTGGGCTGGCCGAAGGCTTTTACCGCGGCATCGCCTCGGAGGCCAACGTGGTTCTGGTCAAGATTGGCCGGACCGGCCGAATCAGTGAGGGCGAGATTCAAAGGGGACTGGAATGGGTCCTGGACCATGCGGAAGAACACCAGGTGCGAGTGATCAATATCTCGGCCGGCGGCGACTTTGAAGGCAGCTACCTGACGACTCCCCTGTCGCAGGCCGTGGAGCGTTGTGTGCGCTCGGGTGTGACTGTGGTCTGTGCCGTGGGCAACGCCGGCCAGGCTCCGGGTCATCCGGTGCTGCCGCCGGCGAGCGCTCCATCGTGCATCGCCGTCGGAGGATTGAATGATCACAACTCGCTCGACCGGGCGCGGCGCGGCATGTATCGCTCGTCCTACGGGCCGACGATTGATGGGCTGCAAAAGCCCGAAGTGATTGCCCCCGGAATCTGGGTCGCGGCGCCTATTTTGCTGAACACGCCGACCGCTGAAGAAGCGGAGTTGTATTCCACGCTGGATGCGGCGGCCGATGAAGATCTGCGCGCTCTGATTGCGAGCCGGGCCGGACTGGACAAGGATCTGGACGAGTCGAGTTCATTGCCGATTCACCTCGTGCGACAATTGATCTCGATAAAATTGCGCGAGGGCAACGTCATCAGTCAGCACTACAAATATGTCGATGGGACCTCCTTCGCGGCGCCAATCGTCTCTTCGATCATCGCCTGCATGTTGGAGGCGAATCCGCATCTGAGTCCGCAGAAAATCAAGCGCATCCTGATCGACACTGCGGAGCGCGTTCCGGGAGTGGAAGTCGATCGCCAGGGCTGGGGCGTGGTTTCGGCGCGGCGCGCGGTGGAGCTGGCGCTGGCCTTGCGCGGCTCTGCCTAGAAGGCCGGAATTCTCGCTCCAGGCACGAGATTGAACGCGATGGAAGGTTGACCACGAAAATGAAAACCATCGCAGTTCTCGGCGGCGGCTCGGCCGGTTTCACAGCCGCCCGCACCGCTTCGGAAAATGGCGCGCGCGTTTTGTTTTTCATGGGCGAAAACGCGGATCACGCTTCGCTTTGCATCAATGCGGGCTGCATGCCGTCGAAAGCCCTCTTCGAGCCGATCGACGCCATGCATCACGCCAAGCAGCACGGCTGGCTGGAGGTAAAGCCGAAGCAGCCTAACGAATATCTCGCCCAGATCGCTCACTGGAAAGACGGTGAGATCGCAAAGTTTCGCGACTATCGGCAGAACGAAATCCAAGAGCTGGCGAGCGATACCTTCACCATCGTTCGCTCCAATGCCTGCTTCGTGAACGACCACGAAGTGGTGAGCGAGGGGCAGCGTTATGCCTTCGACGCGGCGATTATCGCGACCGGTTCGGTGACCGTTCTCCCGCGGATCGAGGGGCTCGATCTGGCGTGGGAGGGCATCTGGACGAGCGACGAGATCCTGCACAATACGACCATTCCAGAATCCCTCTCGGTCATCGGGGTGGGTGCGATCGGGCTCGAGTTTTCTCTTCGTTATGCGCGCCTGGGCTCGAAGGTGACGTTGATCTCCCGCTCTCGCATTCTGCCGGAATTTCCATCGCAGTTTGGCGAACGGATCGCGTCAATTTACGCGAGCGAGGGCATTCACGCTCTGACCGGTCAACAGGTGACGCAAATCAGCCGCGACCATGCCGGCGCTTTCGTGCTGGAGACGGAGGGTAAGGATTCCAGCGTGCCGATTGCGGCCGAACGAATTCTGCTCGCGACCGGCCGTCGACCGGCTCTGGACGATCTCGGCTTAAAAGCGGCCGGCATCGAGCTGGACGCACACGGCCGTCTCGAGATCGGAGACGACATGCGGGTGAAAGGGAAGGAGCACATCTTTGCCGCGGGCGACGTCGCGGGATTGCGGATGGTGGTGCATCACGCGCACATCGAAGCCGGGATCGCGGCGGAGAACGCCTGCAGTGGCGGCGAGCGCAAATGGAGCAAGCGTTCCAATATCGAAGTGATCTTTTCCGATCCGGAATTTGCCTTCGCCGGTTGTACGCCGGCCGAGGCCGAAAGGGATGGGCACCAACTTGCCAGCGCCGCCGCTGAGAGTCGCGACATCGGCAAGCTGCATCTGGCGGGCGACGATCGTGGTTTCGGTGAGTTCTGGGCCGACACGAAAACGGCCCGCCTGATCAGTGCCGGATTACTCTGCCAGGATGCGGCTAACCTGATTCATCTCCCGGCTTATGCGATCGATCACGAACACACGATTCATCAACTTGAAGACGCCGAGTTTTATCACCCGACGAAGATGGAGATCGTGGCCGAGATCGGGGACGCGCTCTGCCGCAAACTGGGCGGTCATCCCTTCGCCCGAGCCGAGGAATAAGGGCGACGCGGGACCGCTCGTTAGGCCCGAAAAGACAAAGGGCATCCAGCATTGCCGCCGGATGCCCTTCGCTTGTGAATTTTTTCACTAGCCCTCCGGGAGTCGGATGGGACGACTCCCGGAGGCGATATTTACTCTCTCGGTATTACAGGTGGTTGCCCTTGTGGGCCTTGACCGCCGAGAAGTCGGGTTTGTCCACCACCCCGCTCAGATTGACGTCGTCGCGGAAGTTGCCGCCGTTGACCGGTTGGGCCTTGTCGGCCTTGATCTGGTTGCCATCCGGCTTGGCGACCGTTCGGCTGCCGTCCACATCGCCGATGAGGAAGCCGAAATCGACATCATCCGATCCGCCACCACCATTCACGCTCGAAACTCGCACGGTCACGGTCTGCACATCAGCCACGCCAGTGAGCGGGACTCGCATTTCGTTACCGCTGAAGCTCGGCGCTCCCGCCGTTCCCGTGCCACCGACAACCGACGCGCTGCCCGAGGTCACCGCCGTGTCGAAGGTGAAGACAGCCAGATAGCTGCCACCGCCATCGCGATCTTCCACACCCGAGGTGCCAGAAAGCGGCATGTTAATGTCGAAGTTGCCGGCCCCACCGTGGGTCAAACGTGAAGCCGCACTGACCAGGTTCGCGCCACCGCCGCCGGTCGCCAACTTGAAGCTGCCGACGCGCAGCCGCCACCCAACTGTGCTCGTAGTCGGAACCCATTCGTTCACGTACCAAAAAGTGAGATCGTCCGTCGGATCGGTTACGATCGAAGTGTAGTCGCCCCAGCGATTCGCACTTCCGGTTTGCGAACCGGTTCCGACAATAATGTTATCTTCACCCTGCGGCATGGTGCCGAGCGGATCGCCGGCTAATCGACCCGTGTAAGACACGCTCGGAAACACTGCGGGGTTGGAGCCGTTGGAGGCGCTAAAACCCAGGGCCGCGTTTCCCTGGCCATCCATCGCGATACTGCCCATCCAGCGATGAATGCCGTCCGTGAGACCCGGCGCATAGGTGCCCTCCTGAAAGATCGTCGGGCTGCCATTCGGATTACGCACTTCCCACCAACGGATGCCGGACACTTCGCCATTGGGTCCGTTCCCGGCAGAGACCGATTGGTTGGTGACGAGCGATTCGTGGTCGCCAAAATTCCGATAGGCCAAACGGAACAGCGGGCGCTGCCGGTAGCCCTGGTGATCAAGTCTGACGGACGTGCCCGGCTGCGGGATGCAGGCACGGGTGCCGCCACAAAGGCCCAGGATGGAGTTGAACGGTGCGACCGGAATGGTACTGGCCAGGGTGAAGGTCGAATTGGCCGGCACCGCAAAATCGGCGTGGAACCGGTAGAGATTGAGCGCATCGAGGGCCGCCCCGTAAGGACCATTGTTATCCTGCGACCCAAGATAGAAGTTGGGACTGCCCGCGGGCGGAGGCGTCGGGCCATCCAGATCGCTCGGGAGCAACCCGTCGCCCACGTTGGCTCCAGCGCCTATCGGTGGGATTAGAAACGAGATGACCTGCGGGTTGGGATTACCGGCCAGCGCCTGGGCACGATTCAGAGCATACGCTCCGACACCAACGAAAGGCCCGGACGACGAAAATTCGCGGGTGCTAACATAGAACGCGTCCGGCCAGACACCCGCTTTTGGGTAATCCGGGAAATTGGTTCCCGTCGAGATGGCATACCGATAGTAAGCGCCCGTTGGATCGTTGGTTTGCGAAATGGCCACGCACTCGAAATAGGTCGGGCCACTAGCCGTGAACTGCGACAAAAACCACCGATCAGCGAAACGATCGTAAAGCACGACTGGGTCGCCCGAATTGTCCGTCTGACAGTCCCCGCCAAATCCAGCCCAGAGCGTGTTGGTGGCGAACGGACCAAAAACCGAATGTCCTGTCTTGTCGAAGATTTGGAAGCTCAGATTGCACATCGTGACGATATGGTTTGGACCCACTGCACCGTTCGGGTCGGGCGGGTAAACGCCGCTGGTATTTGACTGGGCATCGAAAGAAACCAGGGGCGCCGGGATCTCCGTTCCGTCCCGTCCGCCGACTGTTGCTTGCACGACCGGATCCCATTCGGGAGCAAAACGGATTTTCCACGGCACGGTGTCGCGGTCTTCATTCTCACGCAGTTGGCCCGGTCCGGGCGGGATCCCCCGCATCTGGCGCAACGGCGGAGAGACGTCGAACTTGACCACTGGGGACAAGCCGCGGTAAACGCCCTGAACGACGGGAGTCCCCTGAGCCGCCGCCTGGCGAGTGGCAAACAACGCCAACACCAGACCGACGACGAAACACAACAGCGCACGGAGCGCGTGACGATCAATGAATCCGGAGGGATTGGTCGACTTCTTCATTTTGATGTTTTCTCCTTGTTTTGAGTTCACTGACAATTCGACGCGCCGATCAAAAAGCGGCATCGCTGGAGCCTTGTATCAAAAAAGTAAGCCATTTGTCACGCGCTATTCACTGACAAGTTAGTGATATCTGCCTACGCGATCGTCGCCGTCCTGCGGAATGCAGGGAAAAGGCGCGTCTATCCAAAGCTGCCATCTCCGGATGATCTCCGAGATTAGCGACGCGCTTTTCCATTGACGTTCGACACTCGGACGGTCACGGTCTGCACATCAGCCACGTCGGTGAGCGGGACTCGCATTTCGTTGCCGCTGAAGCTCGGCGCTCCCGCTGTTCCCGTACCACCGACAACCGACGCGGGGACGCCTCGCGCCAACGAATAAGAGCGGTCGAGCAAACACACCTGCGCTTGGACCGACCGAAAGCAGAAAGGGCATCCAGCTTTCGCAGGATGCCCTTCATTGTTAAGTTTCGTCACCAGTCTTCCGGGAGTCGGTTGGGACGACTCCCGGAACTAGTTGTGATTTGCCTGAACTAAGGAACCAGCAGTGTTTAGCGCGCTCTGACGTTCGCGGAGTCGCTCCCGCCCAGATTACTCGTTACCGTCACATTTTGCGGATTCGCAACCCCGTTAGCCTTCAGGCGGTAGTTACCGTCGTTCCGGGTCTGCATCGTCCCAAGGACTTCACCCGAACTCGTCACCTTGACAGTCAAGACCGCGGCCGGGTCGGAATCGGTCGCGAACACGGTCAGTTGGCTACGCGAGATGGAATACTTGGCCTTGGTAATCGTCACCGTATCGGCCTGAACGCCGCAGGTTCCAACCTGGAAGTTGCCGATACGCGTCCGCCAGTTAAAGGACGTGGTCGTATCGTAGTATTCCGTGGTGTACCAGAAGGTGCAGTCGTCGGTCGGGTCGACCGTCATGTCGCTGTAATCGCCCCAGCGATTGACCGTGTCGGTCTGAGATCCGGCGCCGTCGAAGAGATGGGCCTCACCCTGAGCCATGGTGTTGAGCGGGTCGCCCGCGAGACGGCCAGTGTAGCGGATCTGGGTGTGAATACTCGCGTCCGCGGCGCTAAAGCCGAGGGCCATGTCGCCCTGACCGTTCATCGCGATGCTACCCATCCAGCGATTGGTGCTGTCAGGACCATAGGTGCTATCCTGGAAGGTGGAGACCGGACCAGCGGTTACGCCGCGCAACTCAAACCAGCGGATGCCGGCCGGGCCGTTCGAGTTGCCCGTGCTGACGGTGAAGTTGCCGACTAACGATTCGTGGTCGCCAAAGTTGCGATACCCCAGACGGAACATGAGCCGATCGCCGATCGCATCCATCTTGTTGCCAGAACCGGTGGCACCGAGCGCCGGGATGCAATCCCGGGTGAAGGGGCAGATTTCCGTGAAAGGCGCCGCCGGCGAGCTGCCAAAGAGCGCAAAAGTCGTGTTCGCCGGATTGGCGAAATCGACATGGAAGTGATAGACCCGATAAAGACCCGTATCCGGCCAGAGGACGACCGATTCCGGAGCGCCAGCCGGAGGCAGCGTGGTGCCGTCGAGATCGGCCGGGAGCATGGGCGGGAAGGTCGCGCCCAAACGCGGCGGGCCCTGGATTTCCGCCGTCGGATCGCCGACCAGCATCTTGGCGCGATTGAATGCAAAGGCCTGCGGGCCGAGGTAGGCCGTGCCCGAGGAATTGAAAACGTTCATCGTCATGTAGTAGGCGTCGGGCCAGACACCGAAGTGCGGATAGTCATAGAGGGCCGATCCGCCGATCGAGACGAGGTTGTAATCATACCGGGCATAGCTGCCGGTCGCATCGCCGGTGGTGGAAACCGCGACGCACTCATGCGTCAGGCCACCCGCGAACTGGCTGATGAGCCAGCGATCCGCCAATTGATCATACATCACCACCGGGTCACCCTGACCACTGGTCTGACAGACGCCACCGAATCCGCTCCAGATCGAGAGGATGCTCGCGGGCCCGAAAATCGAAGCGCCCGTGGCCTTATCGAAGACCTGGTAGCCTTCGTTCACCATCTGGACGTATTGCGTCGCACCCACTTCACCGTTGGTGTCCGGCGGGGCGCAGTTGCAAATAACGCCCGGGAAAGGGATGCCGGCGAAATTCAAAATCGGCGAAGGAATGCTTGGAGCGAGTTCGCCCAGCAATCGGCCCCGTTGAACGACCAGATCGGGAGCATCCTTGTGCAGACCGGTGCGAATTTTCGGGTTTTCCGCCGCTTCGTGCTCTTGCACGCGTTGGTTAGGCCAGGGGTTCATGTCGCGCACTGGCTTGGAGATGTCGGCGTGATCCGGGTAGACCACCTTGACACCGTTGTTGAATTTGCCCGCTGCGACCGCAGTCGAGCTTGAGTTGATGCTCAACGCCATCAACGCCAAAAAGACGCCGAGAGAGCTGATCGTGAATCCGAATAAGACGCGCAGACTAAAGTAGGCGTCTCGAGAAGCTGACCTTTTATGCATATATATTTTTGTGTAAGTTGTACTGAGCGGTAAAACCGTTTTACCTGTTATGGAGGCTATCAAAGCGGGGGAACGACTGTCACGGGGTTTGTTCTTACAATTTTGTCATGTCGCCTCGTCGGAGCGACCTTTCCGGCGACGAAAACAAAGAAGAAGGGCATTCGGCAGTCGCGCCAAATGCCCTTACCGATTGCCAGTTTCCCAGCAGCCTTCCGGGAGTCGGATGGGACGACTCCCGGAGGCGATATTTACTCTCTCGGTATTACAGGTGGTTGCCCTTGTGGGCCTTGACCGCCGAGAAGTCGGGTCTGTCCACTACCCCGCTTAGATTGACGTCGTCGCGGAAGTTGCCGCCGTTGACCGGTTGGGCCTTGTCGGCCTTGATCTGGTTGCCATCCGGCTTGGCGACCGTTCGGCTGCCGTCCACATCGCCGATGAGGAAGCCGAAATCGACATCATCCGATCCGCCGCCACCGTTCACGTTCGAAACTCGCACGGTCACGGTCTGCACATCAGCCACGCCAGTGAGCGGGACCCGCATTTCGTTACCGCTGAAGCTCGGCGCTCCCGCCGTTCCCGTGCCACCGACAACCGACGCGCTGCCCGAGGTCACGGCCGTGTCGAAGGTGAAGACAGCGAGGATAGCTGCCGCCGCCATCGCGATCTTCCACACCCGAGGTGCCAGAAAGCGGCATGTTAATGTCGAAGCTGCCGGCCCCACCGTGGGTGAGGCGCGAAGCCGCAGCCGTCAGGTTCGCTCCACCGCCGCCGCCGCCGCAGGTGTCAAACTTGAAGCTGCCGATGCGGGTGCGCCAATTGAAGCTGCTGGTGGTGGCGTAGTATTCCTGGGTGTACCAGAAGGTGCAGTCGTCCACCGGATCGACGGTCATATCGCTGTAATCGCCCCAGCGATTGACCGTGTCGGTCTGAGATCCGGCGCCATCAAATAGATGAGCCTCAGCAGTCAGAGTGTTGAGTGGATCAGTCGCCAGACGAGTGGCGTAGCGGATCTGAGGATGGATCGTCGCGTCCGAGGCGCTAAAGCCAAGGGCCAGATTTCCCGCCTGATCCATCGCGACACTGCCCATCCAACGCCAGGTGGTGTCCGGTTGATATGTGCTCTCCTGTTTCTTCGTGACGGGCCCGTTGGTGACGTTCTTCAGTTCAAACCAGCGGATGCCTGCGACCGAATTCGAACTCACGGTATAATTCGCGACGACGGATTCGTCCGGAGCCGACGGCGTACCAAAATTCCGGTAGGCCAGACGAAACATTAAGCGGTCAGCCAGGTTGCCGAGCCTATCAGGCACGCCGAGCTGCGGCGCGCCGGTGAAAAGAAACGTGAAGGGCGCGGCGGCGGGAGACGCAAACAGAGTGAAGCTCGGCCCGTTGCCAAAAGGAACTCCGACGCTGTAATGCCACGTCCGGTAGGTATTGAGGTTATTGCCGGTGCTATCTGGGAACTCCACGAACGAGTTCGGAGCGCCGGGAGGCGGCAAGATTTTACCGTCGAAGTCGGCGGGCATTACTGGGTCCTCGTTATTCGCCGGCACACCGACCAAGCCCGGGCTGATAACGGTCGCGATGTTCCCGACTAACATGTTCGTGCGGTCAAAAGCGAACGGCTGGGTGCCAAGGTAAGCCGTGCCGGTCGAGTTGAACACGTTCATCGCCATGTAGTAAGCATCGGGCCAGGAGCCTAGCTTGGGATAATCGTAAAAGTTGTTACCGAAGGGAATGAGATTAAACTGATAGCGATTCCATGTGCCGGTGGCATCGCTCGTGGTCGAAACCGCGACGCACTCCTGGTCCGGGGCGGGACCAGCGACAGCGAATTGGCTGATGAGCCAGCGGTCCGCCAGCTTGTCATAGAGCACGACCGGATCGCCGGAGCCGCTGGTTTCGCAAACGCCGCCAAAGCCGGCCCAGACTGACCGGATACTCGCTGGTCCAAGCACCGAATTGCCCGTGACCTTGTCGAAGACCTGGTAGCCCTCGTTGACTATCTGAACGTACTGCGTTTTCCCGACAGCACCATTCGTGTCGGGCGGCGCACAGTTACAGACGACGCCCGGGAAAGGGATGCCATCAAAGTTAAGACCGGGGGTCGGTATAAAATTGGACAAGAGACTTTTCACGAAGTCGTTTTGGACGACCGTGTCAGGTCTGCTGCCACTTGCGCGAACAATGCCGATCGGCGGGTTTTCGTTCCCCTCGTGTTCCGCTTTCAGAGGTGAGAGAGCCCAGGTTGCCATTTCGCGCAGGGGCGCAGAAACGTCGTTCTGAGTTGAATGAACGACAACCCACTTTGGCTGCCATTTTTGTGTCTGTGGCTGATCTGGTTTTTGGGCCAGGAGAGATGCTCCTGGAAGCAGACCAAAACCAATTAGCGCCAGAAAGACGCCGATGGAGCTAAGAACTAAGCCGACTAAGACGCGCAGGTTAAAGAAGGCGTCGCGAGAAGCTGATCGTTTTTTTTTCATAATTATTCTTTTGGTTTCCGATCGTCGTTTTTCGGGGCCAAAAGCGACTGGTGGATGCACGAGTTTATCGGGACTGAGGACGGAATGTCACGCCATTTGTTGTGACGCTTTCGTAATGTGCGAGCCGGCATCACAGAGCGGCGGCCGAGATTTCCGAGCTTAACGCCGGGAGGGAATGACCAGGAGAAGCCCGGTCAGGATAAAGGTCAGGGCCGCCGATAACAGGCAAAACGGGCAAAAGGCATGGAGCACGAAGGCCTGCAGAGAGAGAAAGTATAACGACGCGAGGAACATCAGCACGATCACCGTGATGAGGACTCGGCGCACCCATTCGTGCCCAAAGACCGCCAGAATCGCGGCACTAAAGACCGTGAAATAGGCCACCGCGCCAAACGCCGCTGTCGGCAGCCCCAGAGTCGTCGCATAACGGCTCCCGAGCACCGCCGAACAACCGGCCAGCGAACCACAAACCGCGTCGTCTCCCGTCAGATGCGCCACGGTGAGAAACGTCGCATCGGCCAACCCGACGAGGGCGACGACCGCCATGATCCAGTAAACGGCAACCCAACCTCGCGATCGATCGCTCACCCGCCCCTGGGGAGGCTTTTTCGCGCCAGACATGATCAGGGTTTCTCTTTCGCCGCGAGGGCCGCGTCGATCGCTTCCTGCAATTTCTCTTTCGTAAAACTGGCCCGCACTTGAGTGCCGTTGATGAAGATCGTGGGCGTATTCTTCACCCCGCGCACTGATCCTGCCTCTCCCTGCGCAATCACCATTTGCCGCACATCCGGGGCCAGGTAATCGGCCCGGAAACGCGCCACGTCGAGCCCGAACGATTGGGCGTAGGTCTCGAAAAAGAATTCAACATTGCTCGTTTTGCTCCAGACGTTCTGATACTCGTAGAGCATGTCGTGCATCTCCCAGAATTTGCCCTGGAGGCCGGCGGCTTCCGCGGCTCGGGCCGCTTCCAGCGAGTGGTTGTGCATGGCGAGCGGAAACTCATAAAAAATCTCCCGCATCTTGTCGCCGTATTGGGCCTCCAGTTCCTTGATCAGCATGGCGGCCATCCGACAGGAGGGGCACTGGAAGTCGCCGTAGATTTCGAGCGTGACGGGCGCGTTTCGCGGGCCGCGGACATGCAGTGATGGGTCCTCCTCCGGCGCAGCGAGCAGGGGCGGCGCCTCCGCTGCCGGTGAACCACCGACCCCAGCCGGGGTCGTTCCGGTAGGTGAAGTGGCGGTCGTTCCCGTCGCTGCAGTTGGGGTTGTTCCCGCCGTCACCGCTGGTTTCGGGGCCGAGGTCGCCGCCGCCAGCGGCTGCATTTTTACCCGGTAAAAAACGACCGCGCCTCCCACGGTCGCGAGCCCGACGACGATGATAATCAAGAAGGGGAGAAGGCGTTTCATGACCGAGCGGGACTGGACTGCATGGGCCGCGACTCTAATCAGTTCTTCGTTCGCTCAAAATAAAAAATGCGCGGCCTGCCCGCGCCCCGCGTTCGTTAGGCAAGGATTTCCCAGCGGGACGCGGAGGGCGCCGCGCGTTGCTTTTCCGGGGGCGAATGTTAGCGTCGCCGCTCTGCGATGAGCCAGAATTACAAGGAGACCCTCAACCTTCCGAAGACGGATTTCCCGATGAAAGCCGGGCTGGCCACGCGGGAACCGGAGATGCTCCGGAAATGGGAGGAGCTGGGCCTTTACGAGCAAATCCAAGCCGCCCGCGCCGAGGCGGAACTTTTCGTCCTGCACGATGGCCCGCCCTTCGCCAACGGCGACGTCCACATGGGCACTGCGCTCAACAAAATCCTCAAGGACCTGGTCGTGAAATCCAAAACCATGGCCGGTTTCCGGGCGCCGTTTGTCCCGGGCTGGGATTGTCACGGACTGCCGATCGAATACAAAGTGGTGAAGGAGACGCGCGGCCTTTCGCCCCTCGAAGTGCGGCAGCGCTCGGAGGCCTTCGCGCGCAAGTTCATCGACATCCAGCGCGAGCAATTCAAGCGCCTCGGCGTCTTCGGCGACTGGGCCCATCCTTACCTGACGATGAACCCGGCCTACGAGGCCGAGATCCTGCGCGCCTTCGCCGTCTTCGTCGAGCGCGGGCTGGTTTACGAATCGCTCAAACCGGTCTTCTGGAGCACCGGCGCGCAGACCGCGCTGGCCGAAGCCGAGGTCGAATACCAGGATCGGCAGGACACGGCCGTCTACGTCAAATTCCCGATCGTCACCGGGCAACTGAAGGACCAGGCGAGCCTCGTCATCTGGACGACGACGCCCTGGACCCTGCCAGCCAATCTCGCCATCGCGGTGCACCCCAAAGAGCGCTACGTGGTGCAGAGATTCACTCGCGGCGACGAATCAGAAACACTCGTCCTGGCGGAGAAGCTGGTCCCGCAGTTCTGCGCCGCGACGGGCTGGCAACCGGATGGCGATCCTCTGCAAACTTTCCCCGGGAGCAAGCTCGAAGGCATCGGCGCCCAGCATCCGTTTCTCCCTCGCACCGCGATCGTCCTGGCCGCCGATTTCGTGACCATGGACACCGGCACCGGCGCGGTCCACATCGCGCCCGGCCACGGCGAGGACGACTACTCGTTAGGCAAAATGAACGGCCTCCCCATTCTCTCCCCGGTCGACGATCTCGGCCGCTACACCGAGGAAGTCGGCCTTCCCGAACTGGTCGGGAAATACGTCTTCGAGGCCAACGCCGATATCGTTAGGCTGCTGCGCGACCGCGGCATGCTCCTCTCCGAAGAACCGTATCAGCATTCCTATCCCTACTGCTGGCGCTCCAAAACCCCGATCATCTTCCGCGCCGTCGAGCAGTTCTTCATTCGGATCGACGATCTCCGCCAGGCAGCCCTCGATGCCATCACCAAAGTCACCTGGATTCCGGCCTGGGGTGAGAACCGGATCGCCGGCACCGTCGAATCGCGCCCCGATTGGGTCATCTCCCGTCAACGCAGTTGGGGTGTGCCGCTGCCCGTCTTCTATTCTGCCGAGGGCGAAGCGGTGCTCAATCCGGAATGGATCCGCAAGCTGGCCGATCTCGTCGCCCAGCGCGGCTCGAACGTCTGGTTCGAGTTTGACGATGCCGCCCTCGCCGCAGCGCTTGGTCTCCCGCAAGGCACCCGCCATCGCAACGACACGATCGACGTCTGGATCGACAGCGGCGTTTCCCACAAAGCCGTTTGCGCAACCAACCCCGCGCTGCGCGATCCGGCCGACATGTATCTCGAGGCGACCGACCAGCATCGCGGCTGGTTCCAATCCTCTCTCATGACGAGCGTCGCGCTCCACGATCGCGCGCCCTACAAAATCTGCGTCACGCACGGTTTCGTGGTCGATGTCGACGGCAAAAAAATCTCCAAGTCGAGCACCTACAGCAAGCCGATGGACGCGGGCCATTTCGTCGGCCGGCACGGCGCCGATATCGTCAGGCTTTGGGTCAGCAGCGTCAACTACACCGACGATGTTCCCTTCTCGGAGGAAATGTTTACCCGCCTCGGCGATACCTACCGTCGGATTCGCAACACTCTCCGCATCTTGTTAGGCAACCTGAATGATTTTGATGTCGACTCTCCTGTAACGGCGCTCACCCTCGTCGATCGCTGGATTCTCGATCGTCTCCAGCAGGTGATCGAAGAATGCCGCGACGCCTACGCCGCTTACGAGTTTCACAAAGTCTACCACACGCTCAACCAATTCTGCGCGGTCGACCTGAGCAGTCTCTACGTCGACATCACGAAAGACCGGATGTATTGCGACGCGCCCGATTCGCCGCGCCGCCGCGCCACCCAGAGCGCCATGCTCCAGATTTTCCAGGCGCTTTGTCAGTTGCTCGCTCCGATCCTCGTTTTCACGGCCGAGGAAGCGTGGGGCTACCGCGATGACAACCGCGGCTCGGTCCACCTCCAGCTCTTCCCCGAGCCACAGGGCAACCTGCGCGATCCAGTCGTTAGGGAGCAGATCGAGGAACTCCTAAAACTTCGCGGCGTCATCGGCCAGGCAGTGGAAAAAGCCCGCCAGGAAAAACTCATCGGCAACGCCCTCGAAGCCGCCGTCGTGCTTCGTTGCGCCGAGCGCTTCGCCACTTCCATCCCGCGCGAGGAACTGGAGGAATTCTTCATCCTGAGCGATCTCACCCTCGAGGCGGGCGATGAACCGGCCGCTACGATCACGCAAACGCCTAACAAAAAGTGCGCCCGTTGCTGGCGCCATCGATCGACCGTCGGGACGATCGCCGCCCATCCCGAATTATGCGACCGCTGCAGTGCAGTCGTGGAAAGAATATGACGCGTCGCTGCGAGTTCCGGGGAGCGCACGCGCCTCGCGTGCTGGGTTCGGCGCCTCGCCGAACGCTCCGCGTCACCTGCCGCGAACGAAGATCATTTCGGCGAGGCGCCGAAATGGGCACGCGAGGCGCGTGCGCTCCCCAGATGACCGCGCCCCGATGAAAATCTTCTTCCTTCTCACCCTCCCGCTTTACGCGCTCGACCAGATCACAAAGCATCTTGTCTGGCGTTTCATCGATCCCTCCGATCCGCACGTCATCATTCCGAATTTCTTCGAACTGGTCCACGTCACCAACACCGGCGCCGCCTTCGGCTCCTTCCGCAACAACAACACCTTTTTCATCGCGCTCTCCTGCGTCGCGCTGGTCGTCGTCGCAGTCCTGCTCTTTCGGCGTGGCCCGGTCGATCCCTGGCGTCGCGTCGCGCTCGGCCTCCTCCTCGCCGGCGTGCTCGGAAATCTCACCGACCGCCTCCTGCACGGTCACGTCATCGATTTTCTGCTCTTCGATTTGCACCTGCCCTTCGCCCATCCCTGGCCGGCCTTTAATGTCGCCGATTCCTGCATCTGCATCGCGGTTGGCTGCTTCATGGTCTATTCCTTCCGCGATTCGCGAAAAGCGGCCCCGACCGCCGGTTAGCGTCTTCCCTTCCCTGATCTCTCGACAGCCCGCGAGGGACCAGCGACGTTAGGCCG
This sequence comes from uncultured Verrucomicrobiae bacterium, assembly GCA_963772915.1. Taxonomy (GTDB): domain Bacteria; phylum Verrucomicrobiota; class Verrucomicrobiia; order Chthoniobacterales; family UBA10450; genus Palsa-1392. Next base: position 573,384 of record CAVYZI010000007.1, on the reverse strand, counting down.
TGAATTCGACGAGCCCGATGGAAGCGACTGCGCGCACGCTCGTCGACCGCCTCCGGGCCGCCGGACACATCGCCTATTTCGCGGGCGGCTGTGTGCGCGATCTCGTCCGCAGTCAGAAACCCAAGGACTTCGATATCGCGACCGACGCGCGCCCGGAGGAAGTGCAGAAAATTTTCCGGCGCACCTACGCGGTCGGCGCGCATTTCGGTGTCATCGTCGTGCTTGAAAATGATTTCCAATTCGAGGTCGCGACCTTTCGCGCGGATGGCGTTTATCTCGACGGTCGCCATCCCGTGGCGGTAAATTTTTCCTCGCCGGAAGAAGACGCCCGCCGCCGCGACTTCACGATCAACGGCATGTTTTACGATCCGCCTAACGACGCTGTGATCGACTTCGTCGGCGGCCGCCAGGACCTGGCCGCCCGTCTCGTGCAGGGCGATCGGCGATCCCGCACAACGTTTCGCGGAAGATCGGCTCCGGCTCCTCCGCGCGGTTCGGTTTGCGACCGTGCTCCAGTTTGAGATCGAGCCGGCCACCTGGGAAGCAGTCGTCAGGGCAGCGGGCACGATCAACACCATCAGCGCGGAAAGAATTCGCGAAGAGCTGGTCCGGATTTTCCTTTCCCCGCAGCGGGTGCGCGGCTGGGACCTGCTCGACGCGAGCGGATTGATGAAAGCGATCCTGCCGGAGATCGAAGCGCTCAAAGGCTGCGAGCAGCCGCCGCAGTTTCATCCCGAAGGCGACGTCTTTCGCCATACCCGCCTCATGCTCTCGCTTCTGCCTGATGAAGTTTCGGTCCCGCTCGTCTTCAGCGTTCTCCTCCACGACATCGGCAAGCCGGCCACCGCGAGCGTCGATGAAACTGGTCGGATTCGTTTCAGCGGGCACGATAAGCTCGGCGCCACCATGACCGAGAATGTGATGCAGCGGCTCCGTTTTTCCCGGGCCGAGATCGAAGCCACGGTCGAGGCGGTCGATCAACACATGGTCTTCAAGGACGTGCCCAGGATGCGGGTCTCGCGCCTCAAGCGATTCATGGCCCGGCCCCATTTCGCCGACGAACTGGAGTTGCACCGGGTCGATTGCCTCGGGAGCCACGGGATGCTCGACAACTACGAATTCCTGAAAGAGAAAGCCGCGGAATTCGCGAGCGAGCCGATTATCCCGGCGCCTCTCGTGAGGGGCGACGACCTCATCGCGATGGGGATGAAACCGGGGCCGCACTTTGGAGAAATCCTCGAAGCGGTGCAGACGCGGCAGTTGGAAGGGACGCTGTGCGAGCGGGAAGAAGCGCTTGGTTGGGTGAAAGCGGAATACGGAAAAGGGTAGCGCAAGCTTCCAGCCTTGCGTTCTGGTATCACTGCAAGCTGGAAGCTTGCGCTACCATGAAAATCCTCATGATCAGCAGCGAGGGTTGGCCACTCGCCCGCTCCGGCGCCCTGGCTGACGTGCTCGTCGCCCTCCCGCGCGAACTGAAAGCGCGCGGCCACGAGATCGCCCTCGCCATGCCCTACTACCGCGAGATTCGCCAGAACAGGAAGATCAAAACCAAGGCGCTCCATGTCAGCCTCGAGATTCCGTTGGGCGAGAAAGTCCTCTCGGCCGATCTTCTCGAAGGCCGCACGGCCGAAGGATCTGCAGATTTTTTTCGTCCGCTGCGACGAGCTTTACGATCGGCCCGGGGTTTACATGGAAAAAGGCGAGCCTTATCCCGATAACGCCGCCCGTTTCATCTTCTTCAGCAAAGCCGCGGTCGAAATCGCCCGGCGCATGACGCCGACCCCAGAAATCCTGCATTGCCACGACTGGACCGCCGCCCTCGTCCCCGTCCTGGTGCGCGAGCGCGGCCTGCCTTTCGCCACCGTCCTCTCGATTCATCATCTGGCCGACCAGGGAAATTTCGATACCTGGGATTTTGCCCTAACGAATCTGCCCGGGCGCTACTTCGAGCCCACCGGGGTCGAATTTTTCGGGCGGCTCAATCTCCTCAAGGGTGGCATCCTTTTCGCCGACCGGATTGTCGTTTCGAGCGAACCCTATGCCTATCAGGCCCAGACACCGTCGTTAGGCGAAGGCCTCGACATCGTCCTGCGCGAGCATTCTCACCGTCTTAGCGGGATCCTCGGCGGGGCCGATTACAAGCGCTGGAACCCGGCAACGGACAAACTTCTCCCGGCTCGCTACGGCCCCGACAAGCTCGAGCTCAAGGCCACTTCGCGGAACGCGCTCCTCGACCAGTTGAAACTCGCCCCCGCGCCGCGCGGCCCGGTTTTCGGTATGGTGACGCGGCTCGTCGGGGCGAAAGGCTTCGACATTCTCATGCCGGTGCTCGATCGCCTCCTGGCCGACGACGTCCGTCTCGTCATTCTCGGCAAGGGCGAGCCCGCCTACGAAACCGCCCTCGCCATTGCCGCGCGAAAATACCCCGATCGCCTTGCCTACCAGCACGATTACGATGAAGCGCTCGCCCACCTCATCGAAGGCGGGAGCGACATTGCCTTGATCCCGTCGCGGGTCGAGCCCGGCGCCTTTAGCGCCATGCACAGCCTGAAATACGGCGTCCTCCCCGTCGCCCGCGCCACTCGCGGGATGGAGCAGATCATCGCCGACTACGATCCCTCGACCGATTCTGGTTACGGCTTCCTCTTCTACGACTACGGGAGCGAACCGCTCTGGGACGCGATCAAGCGCGCCAAGGAAGTCTTCGCCGACCGCGAGGAATGGGAGCGCCTCATGAAACGCGCCATCGCCCTCGATTTCTCCTGGGCCCTGGCGGCGGAAAGCTACGAACGCCTCTACGGCCAGCTCGTCGCGCACCCGGCGATCGCGGCCTAACGAATAATTAGCACGGTTGAGCTACTTGTACGAGCCCTTATCGAGAGGGTTCGGCGTCCGTGGGATAGCCTGTCGTGCCTTTCGTGCCCGCTCAGCCTTTTCCACAGCTTGGGCCTCAAGTTGCCGTTGTCTTTCCCGAAGAGCCTTCTGGTGGCGCACCCAAGCCTCAAAACGCTGGCGTGAGGCAGCGTCCCCTTTGGCGGCAGTAGCCGCAATATCCAAATCATTGGTGAGCTTCTTGCGGTCGACATCGAACTCGATGCTGCCCTCGCGCACACGCATCGTCTTGCCTGAATCACTGACAGCCTGCACCCGCGTCCCTGGCGCGAAGCTTTGCACACCGCTGTCGCTGGTAAGTGAAATCCTCTGGACTAAGAAGTAGATTCCGGGTGGAGCTAGCCGACGTGTAGGGGCGACCACCGGTTGCGGACGGGGATCCCAATACCAGACCCCAATTCCAGCTGCGACAACTGCGATGACAATCAGGATTTGCTTCATGCGGGATCCTTCAAGGTCTCATCCGGCTTGAGTTGAATATTTGAGAGCAATCTTGCCGGTTCGCTCCGGCAACCGTTGCAAAGAAAAAGGGTGCGGCAAAACCAGGATGAAACGGGTGAGCGCGTCGGGGAAGCATCGGGCGAGATTGTCAGGTCGTGCCTATCGTAAAGCACTTCATTTTGGAATGAGATCGTTGCTCTCGCCCACGCTGCCGTCGGTGAAGATGATGAGGTTGCCATTGCCGTGGACGTTGGCCGTCTCAATGAACCAGGGCTGGCGCGGCCATTGGTGGGGCGTGGTCGGTTTGTCGTCGAAGTTCATCGGGAAATAATCGAGGCGCGCGTTCCGCGGCTGGAGGTAATCGGGGTTCTGCAGGATTTCCTGCACGGCCGGGCAAATCCAGGTCTGGCGCGTCGGGCCGAACGGAGACAACGCATCGATCCAGGCGTTGGCGAAATCGGCATCGCCGGTCTCGGAGGTTCCGTGGGTGATCTGCGGCCAACTGCCGTTGCGTTGCAGATAGACGTCGGCGGCCAGATAAAGATTGTGCAGGTTGGCGACGCATTGCACGCGCTGCGCGCGGGCCCGTATCCCGGCGTAGATCGGGATCAGCATCGTCGCGAGGATACCGATGATGACGAGAACGATGAACAACTCGAGGAGCGTAAAGGCGCCCGCACGCCGGCTTTCCCAGCCGCTCGTTTTCACCGCAGGATCAGCTAGGCCTGTTTGAAGCCGAAGACGTCGTAGACCACTTCGCTATCGACATTGTTGACCGTGAGCGAGAACTGAACGTCGGCGAAGCCGTTGATCCGGGCAGTACTTGTTACTTTGCCGCTCAGTTGGCCGGAAGCGACGGCGATCACCGTTTCGGTGGTAAAGACGGGATTTCCATTGTCGTCCGTGCTCGTCTGGATAGTCCTCGAATAGGGAAAAGTGGCATAAAGCAGGGCGGAGACGACACCGCCCTTGGGATCGATCAGCCCCTGGATGGTTCCAGTATAAGTCTGGCCGGTTTGAAAGATCACGAGGCTACCGCTCCCGAGACCCGTTTTGGGGAAGACGGCGGTGAAAAGCCCGATCGAATTTTCAAATGGAGAGATCTGCGAGTCGGGCAGGAGAACACCCGCGAAAGTGCCGGTGGTCGCAACCGTCGTTCCGCCTTCAAACGGCCCCCCTTTGTGGGCGAAACACTCGGAGGCGAAGAGGACGTAGCAGAGAAGGACACCGAGGATGGCTTTCATCGCGGGCGAGGCTATTGGGTGCCAGGGTGTTTGGTCAACGACAAATTTTCGTCCTCTCCGTTTTCCAGATTTGTCCCGGCACACTGCCTCGTAGCCGCTTGTTTTTCTCCGGACCCCGCGACAGCTTCCTCCATCATGAAACTCGCGAACGCCGTCCCCGTTTTCCTGCTTTTCTTTCTCGGCCTCAGCACCGGCGCAATGGCGGGAGAGAGGCCGGACCGCCAGATCCTCGGCGTCCGGTTGGGAATGAACGAGGGAGAGGTTCACACGCGGCTGAAGGAGATCGGTCAGTTCGTCAGGAACGAAGCCGGGGAGCAGGAAGTCTGGAAAGTGAAGGATTCGAGTTTCTCGCACCTCCTGATCGGGTTTGCGAAGGACGGCAACCTTCGCTATGTGACGGCGGTAGCGCGGGAGGATAAGGAGGCGAAACGGGTCTCCTACGCCAGCATCGGCGACCTGGCGAAAGCCCGGCAGGCTGGCGATCCCAAGATCAAGCTTTACAACTATCAGTGGCATCTGCCCCCCGCAAAGGATGAGCCGGAAACCCTCGTGATCGCCATCGGGCGCGATCCCGATTCGCTCTCGACCTGGTCGCTGAAACGGCTCGGCCCCGGCGCGGAAGCGAAAGAGAACGACTAACGAACTCGTCGAGCCGCGATTCCCGATCGTGCGCCTGCTCCCGCGTTTCGCAGGTAGCTGTTGCGCGCTCTCGGTTCTCTTGATCTGGGCCTCGCCTAACGATTCCTTCCTCCTCGCCCCGGCGCCGAAAGGTGAGTGCCAGATTTCGATTTCACCAGGCCGACGTCCGCGCTGTTATTCAGACCATCGGCGTTGGCATCGTTGCGGAAGTTGCCGCTCACCGTCACCTGACCCGACCTGGATTTGGTTTGGCCGACATCGGCAGAGTTGACCGTGATCGTCTGCTCATTGGTGATGCCCGAGAGGTTGACCGTAATCGTATTTCCAGTCACGTCGGTGTTGTCGACCGATCCCCCGCTCGGGGCGGTGACGGATGCGGAGCCAAGACTGATCGGCCCGGCAAAGGCCTCTCCTCTTCTTCTCCCTCTCGACGGCCCCCTTCCGGATCGCCCTAGGCCGTCGACATGGACCTGGGACCAAATTTCTCCTTCCAGAACGCGCCCGGGCTCATCGCCACGGGAGAATTGGGAGCCCGAGTCGTCACTGCCAGGTTGACCGACCTGCTGCGATCACTCGCTTCGTAGTAGCATTGTCTGACCAAAAACTTTCCGTTCGAGAATTCACCGGCCTTGGCTTTCTCGATCGCCGTTCCCTGAACGGCCGCAAACTCCTTTGCCTGGATCAGACTGCAGACCTCGACCTCTGGGACGGTCGACGTGTTGAGACTTGGTTGCGGCGAGGATGGCTTCTCCTCCCGGTCGCATCCTGTGAGGGCGACAAAGAAACACAGCACGGCAGCAAAAAACATTTCGACCTGCGCACGACAAGGGAAGCGGCGTTGGAGTTTCATTCGTCGGTGAAGACCGCTTTTTGCTGGAAAGTTCAGGTTGAGACCTTAGCGCAGGAACCAAAATAAACCGACTCGCCGCCAGCTTAGAGCTGGCCGCGAGTCACCTTCAACTGAACTCCGAAGGGCAGGCCTGGTCCCAGGCCGGATTGACTAGGCGCGCCGCCTGCGCTGCAGAGTCGTCAGCCCGACCGCTCCCAATCCGCCGAGAACCACCAGGGACCAGGTGGACGGCTCAGGCACGACCGCAATATGGTAAGTGCCGGTCGGAATGAAATGGGTACCGAAGCTGGTATCGTTGACCTCCGAAGCCTTGCCGCCGAGGTTAGTCGTGAGCAGGTCGTAAGTTCCCAGAGGAGCGCCACTGAGCGAAAAGGTGACCGTGGTCATCTTATACATTCCGTCCTGGATTTCCTCCGACATATCGTTGGTGATCGCGCCGAGATCGCCCAGGTCGGACGGTCCCTTGTCGGACAGGTATCCGGGATTGGCACCACCTGTGTCGGTAAAGGTCTTCGGCACACCCGGGTTAATCGAGTCTGTGAAGGTGAAGTAGGTGTTCGACGTAATGGTGATATAGGGCGCCAACGCGGTTGGCACCTGTAACCAATAGGAGAGACCGGCGGCGGTCAGGCCCGCGCCTGTCCACCCGCTCAGAGTCAGGTTGACATCGAAGGAGAAGGTGTCAGTGGAATTGTAGGTGCCGGCATCAGCCGTTCCTACATTGTCATCGAACGTAATGGTCTGGGTCTGACCAAGTGCGAAACTGGTGAGGGTCACCAGGCAGGCTGCTGTTAGGAGTAGTTTTTTCATGGATGGGTGCGGCTTTTTGCCAATTTGGCGGTTACACTTAATCAGTGAAACTATGTCGAGTATTATTGTGGTTTATTTCGTACGGTGTTTTTTTAGGGCAGGGTAGTTCCGGAAGCGGCTTTCACTCGCCCCACATCCGCGCTGTTGATCAGGTTATCCACCGTCACGTCGCTGCGGAAGTTGCTGATGCTCACCGCCTGGCCGGACCGGGACTTGGTCTGGCCGACATCGGCTGAGTTGACCGTGCCATCATTGGTGGTGTCGCCGATCAGGAGATCCATGCGCCCGGTCACGCCGTTGAGAGTGGCGTTGCCGCCGTTGGCTGTGCTCGAGCTGTTGTGCACAGGGAGCCCGTCCACCGTAATCAGGTGGCTGACGGCGTTGGTCGCACCGGTCACTGTAACCTGGTATTGGTTGGCTCCCGGCCCGGTCCCGTGGCTGGCGACGGTGCCGCCATTGGAGACGGTCACGCTGCTGGCACTGCCGGTGGTCGTGAAATCACTCCCAAGGGTGAAGATGATGAGATAACCAGCGTTCTCCTGCCGGCACTCGACATTGTAGTTCCCGTTGGCGTCGGCCCTGAGATCAATGTCGAAGTCGGTTGCGCCATGGGTCTTGCGCGAAGCGATACCATCGACCGGAAGCTCGATCTCGATCGCCACGATCGCAGGGTTGGCGCTCACCTGATTATGAGTATCGGTTACCGTCAGGCGGGCCTGGAACGTTCCGTTGCTCGTGTAGGTGTGATCGATCGTCGCGCCCGCTTGCGTGACTGGCATTGAGCCGTCGCCAAAGTCGAAGGTATAGGAGGCGACCGAATCACCCGCGTCCGGATCGGTCGAGCCGGAGGCGTCGAAGTGAATCGTTAGGGGCGGCTCGCCGCTCGGTGGGTCGCCCGGCATTCCCCCAAACGGATAAGCGATAAGCTGGGCAACCGGCGGGTTGTTGGGAATGCAGGCATCGTTGCCGACGATGGTGTAGGTGCCAGTCGGGGCAAGGCTGTCGGGCATGTTGTCCGGCGTAAGCGTGATGACGCCGCCGGTGTCCACGCCCACGATTCGGGTCAGGAATCCAGTCAGGTCCTGGCCCACGGCCGGATTGCCGATGGCGCTTCGCGGCACCACCATGGTGATGGTTCCATCCGCCGAATATGTGCTGGCTGGATCGGCCGGCACAAAAGGACCAGCGCTGGGCCCGACCTGGAAGATCGGCGCCGTCGTCGCTCCATCGAAGGTAGAGGTAGTCATGCGGACCGTGTAATTGACGGCATCGGGCGCGGTGAAAGTGACCGGCCAGCGAGTGTTAAGCGGAACCGTTGTCAGGTCAGCCATCTTCAGGGTAAAGACCACCTTGTCGGGTGCGAACGCGTACGGTTCGGCCACGGACTGGCTTTGCACGTCGTGGCTAGGGAGCAGATCCAGTTCGTCTCCAGTCGGATCGGTCAGGATCGTGACGCCCGGCAGAGCGCACGGACTTTCCGCGGGGCCTGCGACACCGACGGGAAATTCGCCGCAGGTAGCCGACTCGCCGACCGCGTTAGTGGCGCTAATCTTGTAGATGTATTCGGCATTTAGATCATTCGCCGTGACGTCGTCGTAGCTGGTTTTACAGCTTGGGCAACCGGCAGTTACAGTGGTGACGAGCGCGTAGCTGCCAGCCACGCCTTCCTTGCGGTAAATCTTGTAACCAGTCAGGTTTGAGCCCCCGTTATCCGGGGTCGACCAGTCGAGGTGCACGAGCGCGCCGGTGCGAAACACCTGATCGACCCGCGGGGCCGCGGGCTCAGTTGGATCGCAGGTCAGAGGACCTTCCGTGCAGTTGGCCTGCCCGTCATAGGCGCTGAGCAACCGTGGACCACCCGACTGACGGATGATGCTGGCCAGCGCGCTGCGCGATTCGTTGTAGGGCGGAGCGTGGGCCGTGGCAGTGCCGGCAGTGCAGGCCGGCGGCAGGCAGCCATCCGCATAACCGGCCAAGACGCGCCCTTCGGCGTCGATTTGGAGATCGTTGAAGTCGAGCAAATTGCGATCACCGCCGCAGGTCGTACCGCCGGTGCAAATCGAGCCGACCTGCACGGGATCGCCATTCGTGGCGTCGACCAGCGTATAGGTTTGTCCGCGATCGACGGTCGTCGCGATGTAGAAATACCAGACGCCAGTGAAACTATCGGTGCCTTGGTAACCGCCGGCGGTCGAGGTGCCGACGAAGCCAAAGGCGGCACGATCGCCATCACCCGCGACCACTTCCGAGAAGACTGCGTTCTGCACAACTCCCTGGCTCACATCGACATCGTGCCAGGTGTCCCCGTGATCGGTCGAAACGGCGATATGCGGGTGACCGTCGCTATTTTGATAACCAACGTAGAGGGTGTTATCGGCCCCAATCCCAACAGAGGGGTCCGTATCTCCGGCTCCGGCCGTATAGGGACCATCGGTGATGGTCTTAACCGTCCAGTTGATACCGTTGTCGCGCGACACCGCCACGCTCGCTCCGCCGTTGCAGCTCTTGTTCGGAACGTAGACCGTGCCGTCCGGACCCACCTTGACGTGGCCGTGCAGACCGCCGCACTCCGAAATATTCCACATCGGCACGCCCGGATTGAATGTGAGCCCACCATCATCACTGCGCGCGGCGAAAGCAGTGCCGACATCCTGCGAGGCGTAGTAAATTTGATGTGGATAAGTATGAGGCGGTTCTATTACCGGTGGGACCTGGTTCAGATCGGTCGGTGCATACGAGCCGCCCCCCACCGTTTGATGGTCGACGCCGGCTGGCTGGCCGGAGCCTTGTGACTCAGTCCAGCTGGCGCCGTCATCGTCAGAAAAGGCCAGCAAACTCGAGGCACCGGCGAGCTGATCCTGGAACACCCGGCCCAGGCCCATGCCCGATTCCGTGCCGGAGCTGGTCGGAAGTTGGTGATCGACGAAGCCGATCGGGTCGAGCGTTGTGACGCCTTGCGTGTCAAAGGTCACGTCGACCCAGGTGTGCTTGGCCGGGGAAGAGCAATCGTCGAAATCGACCCGGAACTCATTCAGGTTCGCGGTAAAAAAGGCGACGCCGCCAGTATTCAAATTGATATTGTTCATCGGCGGTGTGCCAGCGGTCGGCGGGTTTGGCCCGTCCTTCAGGGAGGGGACATTGGGGTTCCAATCAACGCCGATCGACGGCTCACCGGCGGAGTCCGCCCCGATCGCAGAATCCGGCGCGGGGTAATTGATATAGCGAGGCGGCGGTGCGCTCCCGGCCGGAGGCGCCGGCGTCGCATCTTCCAAAACGACCGTCGCCGTGTAGGATTGTCCGGCTGGCGCGAACGGGATCGTCCGAATCGTGTAAGTCGCGGAAGCAGCCGGCAGGATAAACACTTCCGGATCCGCCGAGGAAGCAGCGCTCGCGATCGGCGAACCGACGGCCGGAAACCCGGAGTAAGCATAGACGTCGAAATCCGCGGCGCTGATCGGCCAGCTCACTGAAATCCTCACCTGCTTGCTTGGGTCCGGGTCGGGACCGCCTGTCATATCCACCGTGAGACCGAAATCGCTGCAAGACATCGGCACGGTGCAGAGCGGGTCCCCGGCCTGTGCCGTCACGTTTGGAATGACAAAAGGCCCATCGGTGTAAGTGAGGGTCGGGTTGGCGAGCGAAATCGTCCCCGAGGCCGGAGTGGGCGCGTGCGGACGGCGCTGCTTTTTCATTCCCGCCATGGCGGCGGCCGCCAGCAAGAGGCCGCACATGCAGAGCAGGCAACCGACAAGAAGACGAAGTTGAGCGAGACCCGATTTCGAGCGGAGGATTTTTTTCATAGGCGCCGGACTGAGATCGTTTTGCGTTGCTCGGCCGGTCGCAAAAAAAACATTTGCCAACCTCGTTCGCGCAACGCGGGGCGGATATGAGGATTCCGCGCGCTTGGGTCAAGTCTTTTGCCAATTCTGGTGGAACCGACTCGGAAGGCGCTCGGCCGAGGAAGCTCTAAGCCAAGAAATTTTTTTCGACCGAAGCTTCCCGTGGTCTGGTCAATTCTTCGCTAGTGCCAGGCTCAACTTCCAAACCGAGCTCGCGCAGAAGCGCCGCATCCGCGTCCGCTGCGGGATTGGCCGCGGTCAGCAATTTCTCGCCGTAGAAGATCGAATTGGCCCCGGAGAAAAAGCAAAGCGCCTGGCCTTCGCGTGTCAGCCGGGTGCGACCGGCCGCGAGCCGGACCCGCGCCTTTGGAATCGCGAGCCGGGTGACGGCAATCAGCCTAACGAGATCGAAGATGTCAATCGGCGGCTGCCCGGCCAGCGGGGTGCCTGGCATGGCCATCAGGCAATTGATCGGCACGCTCTCTGGTTGCGGTTGAAAATTACTTAGGACCTCGAGCATCCGCAGCCGGTCGTCGGCGCTTTCACCCATCCCGACAATCCCGCCACAACAGACGGACATCCCGCTTTCCTGGACGGCGGCGATGGTGTTGAGGCGATCTTCGAAGCGATGGGTGCTGACGATTTCCGGATAAAACTCCGGCGAGGTATCGATGTTGTGATTGTAGGCGGTCACGCCGGCCGCCTTCAGCCTGCGCGCCTCGTTAGGCCCGATCTCGCCCAGGGTCACGCAAACCTCCATTCCGAGCTGGCTCACTTCCCGCACCGTCTCGAGCACCTGCTCAAATTTCGCCGTTCCGTCGCGCACCCCGCGCCAGGCTGCGCCCATGCAAAAACGGGTCGCGCCCTGCGCCCGGGCGCGTTGCGCCGCGCTCATGATTTCGTCGACCGGCATCAATTCCTCGCGCTCCAGGCCGGTGGAATAATGGGCGCTCTGCGCGCAATAGGCGCAATCTTCGCTGCAGCCGCCGGTCTTGATCGAGAGCAGACTGCAGCGCTGCACCTGCTCGCCCCGCCAATGCTCGAGGTGCACGGCACGACTCTGCGAGATGAGGTCAAAGAGCGGCTGATCGTAGAGCCGTTTCAGTTCGGCAAAATTCATCGGCCGCTACCTTAACCAGAGCCAAGCAGAGTGCACGAAATTAGAAGCGACGAGGATCGGGGTAGATTGTAGACGCTTCGCTGTGCGAAGCGCGGGTCTGCGCGCTGCCGGCAGGAAGGATGCGGGACCCGTCTCGTGTCGCTCGCAGAGCGACATCCACATCCCAGCCGCGGGCGTCAGACCGCGATCGGGGCTTTGATCGCGGGATGCGGGTCGTAGCCGACCAGGGTGAAATCTTCGAAGCGGAAATCATGAATATTGCGCAGCGCCGGATTCAATTCCATCCGCGGGAGCGGGCGGGGCGAGCGCGCCAGCTGTTCGCGCGCCTGTTCGAGGTGGTTCCGATAAAGATGGAGATCGCCAAAGGTGTGGATGAATTCCCCATTCGTTAGGCCACAAACCTGCGCCACCATCATGGTGAGCAAGGCGTAGCTCGCGATGTTGAAGGGCACGCCGAGGAAGAGATCGGCGCTCCGCTGATAAAGCTGGCAACTGAGCGCGCCGTCCTGGACGTGAAATTGAAAAAGCGCGTGGCAGGGCGGCAGGGCCATGGCGTCGACCTCGGCCGGGTTCCAGGCCGTGACGATGAGGCGGCGGCTGTCCGGATTGGTTTTGATCTGCTCGATGACGCGATCGATCTGGTCGATCCGCTCGTCGTTAGGCCCGCGCCAATCGCGCCATTGCGCGCCGTAGACCCGGCCGAGGTCGCCCTCCTCGTCGGCCCATTCGTTCCAGATCGAGACCCCGCGTTCCTGGAGGTAGGCGACGTTGGTGTCACCGCGCAAAAACCAGAGCAGCTCGTGAATGATCGATTTGAGATGCAGCTTCTTCGTCGTCAGAAGCGGAAAGGTCTCGCGCAGATCGAAGCGCGCCTGCGCCCCGAAAACGGAAAGCGTTCCGGTGCCGGTGCGATCGGTCCGCGTTTTGCCGTGCTCGAGGACGAGCCGAAGAAGATCCTGGTATTGCCGCACGGTTACATGATCCGCCAGCGCGGGCGCTTCGTTTCCGGATCGGTTTCCCAAAGCCGGACGCCACCGGGATAAACATTGCGGTTGTGACCGAGCTCGAAACCGTTGGGCAATTTCTCGAGCGTCTTGGCGTTACCGCCGCCCAGGACAACATAGTCGGCGATCACCGCGAGCTTGAGTTGCCCGATGGCGTGCAGCGTTTCGCGTTGCCATTCTTTTCTTCCCAGGTGCTTCATCCCTTCGTCGCCGAGCCAGTCTTCGATGATCCCGTCCCCAAAAGGCAGGTCGCCGAGCTCGAGCGGGAGAACATGGTCCTTCCAGACGAGGGCCGAGCCCAGCCCGGTACCGAGCCCGAGAAAAAGCATGCGTCCGCCACCCCGATAACTTCCGAGCGCCTGGAGGGCGGCGTCATTAATCACCCGCACCGGTTTGCCGAGCGCCTTGGCAAAATCAAACTCGGCCCAGCCTTTTCCGAGATGTTTTGGGTCGGTCGCGATTTTCCCCTCCCGCACCGGGGCGGGAAACCCGATCGAAATCGCCTCGAAACTCCAATCGCTGCGTTGCTTCCCTGATCTGCTTGACTGCTTCCTCCGGTCCAAGCTTGGGACCAGAAGGAAATTTCCGCCGCTTCTCCTCCTGCGAGATCATCATCTTGACGTTGGAACCGCCGACGTCGATGACGAGGATTTTCTTCATTTCCGTTCGTTAGGCAATTTCCGGATGGGGGACAAGCGCATTTTGGCGGCGTTCTGTTTTTCGGCCAGCTTTTTTGCCTGGCGGCGGGAATGCTCGCGGAACTGGAGCTGGGCCTGGGAGCGCGGCGCGCCCTCCTCCGGTTTCAGGCGCACATAGCTGCCGTCGGGCTGCAGCTCGCGCGCCTTGCCGTAATCGGTCAGGAACCGGGACAGGATTTCCCTGATGATTTCGTTGCGCAGGGGCGGCGTTTCGATCGGGAAGGCGATCTCGACCCGGCGATAAAAATTGCGCGGCATCCAGTCGGCGCTCGCGAGGTAGAGATCGGATTCGCCGTTATTGCCGAAGTAATAGATGCGGCTGTGCTCGAGGAAGCGCCCGACGATGCTGATGACGCGGATGTTTTCGCTCAACCCGGGAAGCTTGGGCCGGAGAGAGCAGATTCCCCTAACGATGAGGTCAATCTTCACCCCGGCGCAGGAGGCTTCGTAGAGCTTCTCGATGATCTCCTGGTCGACGAGCGAATTGAGCTTGGCCACGATCCGGGCCGGCTGGCCGGCGCGGGCGTGGTCGCGCTCGCGCTCGATCAAACCGACCACCCGCCGATGCAAATCGAAGGGCGCGACGAGCAGCTTTTTCAAACCGGGATAGCCCGCCAGCCCGGTGAGAGTGTTGAAGACGATCGCCACTTCCTCGGTCAGGTCGGGCGCGGTCGTGAAGAGGCTGAAGTCGGTGTAAATGCGCGCGGTTCGCGGGTGATAATTGCCCGTCCCGAGATGGACATACTGGCGAAGCCGGTCGGGATCGCGCCTCACGACAAGGAGCGCCTTGCAATGCGTCTTCAACCCGACCACGCCATAGACGACATGCGCGCCGGCTTCCTCCAGGCGGCGCGCCCACTGAATGTTGGCCGCCTCGTCAAAGCGCGCCCGCAGCTCGACCAGCGCGGTCACCTGTTTGCCGATGCTCGCAGCGTCGATCAGCGCCTCGACAATCGGCGAGTCGCCGCTCGTTCGGTAAAGCGTGATCTTGATCGCGAGAACGAGCGGATCTTTGGCTGCGCTTTCGACCAACTCGACGACCGGGTCGTAACTCTCGTAGGGATGATGGAGGAGGATGTCCTGTTTGCGCATCGCCTCGAAAATATCGGCGTGCGGCGGCAGGGCCGGGTCGCGGGTCGGCTGGAAGATGCGGTCTTTTAGTTTCGCAAAGGCGTCGTTCGCGACCAGGGGCGCGAGATGGGTCATGGAGAGGGGGCCGTCGATTTTGTAAAGGTCGGACTCGCTCAGTTGGAAAAAATCGAGGAGCAAATCGGAGAAATCCTTCGGACAATCGGCCTCCACTTCGAGGCGCACGGCGTTGCCGCGGCTCGAACGCCGCAGTTCCTGCTCGATGCTGCGGAGAAGGTTGTCCGCTTCTTCCTCATCGACGTAGAGGTCGCTATTGCGGGTGACGCGAAAGGCGTGCACGCCATCGAGAATGAGGCCGGGAAAGAGATCGGCCACGTGCTGTTTGATGAGGGAAGCGAGGTAGATGTAGTTCCAGCTGTCGTCGCCCTTCTCGCCCCGCGGCATGTGGATGAGGCGGGAGACGGCGCGCGGCACCTGGACGATGGCGTGCATCGGTTCGCCGCCTTTTTTGGCCCGCGCCCTAACGAGAAGATTGTGGCTCTTGTTCAGGAGCTGCGGGAAAGGATGACTGGCGTCAACCGCCAGCGGGGTGAGCATGGGGAAAACTTCCTGCTGGAAATAACGGCGCGCCCAGGCGGCGCGTTTCGCGCTCAGGTCCGCCATGTGATGGACGAAAATATTGTTCTGGCGCAGGAGCGGCTCGATCTCCTTGTTCCAGAGCGCGTACTGGTCTGCCACCATCTCGTGCGCGACGCGCACAATCGCCTCGAAGGTCGCGGTCGGGCTCATCCCGTCGGGCCCGACGTCGCTCGTCTCGCTCGCAATCTGTTGCTTGATGCCGGCGACGCGGATCTCGAAAAATTCATCGAGATTCGAGCTCACGATCCCGAGGAACTTGACCCGCTCGAGAAGGGGCTGGGCCGGGTCCTGCGCTTCTTCGAGGACGCGGCGATTGAACTCGAGCCAGCTCAGCTCGCGGTTGATGAAATTTTTCGGATCGGGGAAATTAGGGGTTACCGGTTGTTCGTTAGGGGCCGGCATTGGGACGACGTTGTCCGGCGGCGTGGGATTGGAAGAGCTGGCGCGAGTCGGCATGGCAGGGTAGAGACGCGCCAGACCGGTCCGGCGGCGGAGGACAAGGAAACCTGAGTCAAGGCCCCGCGCAAATCGCAGACGGCGTCACACAGGTATCACGCCTGTGCTACTCTCCGCACGTGGCGCGACAGCGGAAGACAAAAAAGCTCTGGCGGTGGGAGCTGGAGATCATGGAATGGGTCGCGATTCTCCTCGCTTTTCTCGGCCTCGTCGCGGTCTTCTGCATCTTCTTCATTCGCCGGCACGTCATCGAGTATCACGTCGAGCACACTTACGGAGTAAACGCTCCGGAGTTCTTCGGCTCCGCCCTCGCCCTGACCAATCCGGTGCCGTTAGGCGGAAACAAAATCGATCTCCTCCAGGATGGAGACGCTTATTTCCCCGCCATGCTGGCCGCCATTCGGGGCGCGAAAAAGACGGTCAACTTCCAGGCCTACATTGTTTACTCCGACAAAATCGGCTGGGCGTTTCGCGACGCCCTCATCGAACGCGCCCGGGCCGGAGTGGAAGTGCGCGTCCTGCTCGACGGCGTCGGCTCCGGTTGGAAGCTGGATAATTCCGACGTCCGAATGATGAAGGATGCGGGCTGCAAATTTGCCTATTACCATCCGCTCCTTTCCTGGCGAGTGGATCGCACCAATCGCCGCTCGCATCGCCGCGTTCTCGTGGTCGACGGCCGGGTCGGGTTTACCGGCGGAGTTGGTTTCGCCGAGCAGTGGTCGGGGCACGCCCAGGACGCGAAACATTGGCACGACGTCCAGGTGCGGGTGGAAGGCCCGCTCGTGAGCGAGCTGCAGGAAGCCTTCGAAGAACATTGGATCAAGACCTTCGGCGAAACGCTAAGCGGCGCGGACCATTTCCCGGCCCTCGCACCTGCCGGCGACCATTCAGGGACAGCTAATCGCCTCGCATTCCTTCTCCATGGCGCCGGTGCCGTTGACTCAGGCGATCGCCTTTGCCGCCGCGGAAAAACGCATTTGGATCACGAACGCCTATTGCGCGCCGAGCGGCGGCCAGGTCGAGCTGCTCGTGAAAGCGGTGCGACGGGGGGTCGATGTGCGCTTCATCGTTCCGGGCCAGCATAACGATCAGCCCCTCACGAAAAGCGCCGGGCGTTCGGCCTACGGAAGAATGCTGGAAGGCGGGGTGAAGATCTTCGAATACCAACCGACCATGATCCACACCAAGGCGATGGTGATCGACGGGATGTTCGCGCTCGTCGGCTCGTCGAATCTCGACCCGCGCTCCTCGGAGATAAACGAGGAACTGGACCTGGCGATCTACGATCGGGAATTTGGGAGCCGGATGGAAGCGATGTTCGAGAGCGATCTTGCGCACTCGACCGAATACACGCTCCAGCAATTCAAGAACCGCTCCCTCTGGGAACGATTCACGGAGTGGGTGATGATCCCCTTCCGCTCGCAGTTGTAACTGCGCGACAGGGGAAGTCGCGACCCCAAAGAAAAGAAGCGTTGTCATCCCGAGCCGCGCAGACGGCGAGGGACCTCGCAATTGCAATTTACGGCTTCGTGTCACGAGTAAGCGGGCATTGCATGGGGGAGGTCCCTCGCCGCGCTTCGCCGGCTCGGGATGACAAGATTAGAAGGAGCGCGAAACGCCGCGGCAAAAAATCCGCTTAACCACCAGCTCCGGCGAAAGCACGACCAAGTCCGCGTCCGTTCCTTCGGCCAGGACGCCGTTGTTTTTCCAGCCCATCGCCCGGGCCGGCGTTTCCGTCGCCATCCGGATGGCTTCGTGCAGCCGCACACCGACGACTTCCACCATTCGCCGCACCAGATCGATCATGCGCGACGCGCTCCCGGCGAGAGCGGAACCGTCTGCCATCCAGCAGGCGCCGTCGCGCACCACGCCCTCCGCGCCGCCCAGATCGAAATGACTCTCGTTAGGCAAACCCGCCCCGGCGGTGGCATCGGTCACGAGGCAGATCCCCTCCGCGCCTTTGGCCCGATAGAGCATCCGCATCAGGGTCGTCCCGACGTGCTGACCGTCGGCGATCAGCTCGCAAAAAATCTCCGGCTCGCTGAGTGCGAACTCGAGCAGACCCGCCACCCGTTCGCCCTCTCGTCGCCGGAGCGACGACATGCAATTGAAAGTGTGCGTGACCTGACGCATCCCGCGCTCGAATCCGGCGCGGGCCTCCTCCTCCCAGGCATTGCTGTGGCCTCCGCTGCTCGCGATTCCCGCTTTCGTCAGGCGCGAGATCAGATCGAGCGCCCCCGGCACTTCCGGCGCAAGCGTCACTCTCTTAATGGCGTCGGAATGTTCGAGCAACGAATCGACCGCTGCCTCGTTCGGCTCGACGATAAAATCGCCCCGCTGGGCCCCGCGTTTCTCAGGCGAGATGAAAGGCCCTTCGACGTGCGTCCCGCCGAGTTGCGGAATCTGCCCCATCTCATTCTCAATCGCCCGCACCACGCGCACCACCTCCTCAATCGGCGCGGTCACGGTCGTGAGAAGCAGCGAGGTCGTCCCTCCGCCGGCGTGATAATCGCAAATGGCGCGAAACGCCTCCGCCGTTCCTTCCATCGTGTCGCGCCCGACCGCGCCGTGCACATGGAGATCGATAAACCCCGGAGCGAGAAAGTTGCCCGCGAGATCGACCACTTCTTCATCGCCCGCCGGAGTAACCGAACCGATCCTGGGCAATCGTTCCGCCTTCGACGCGGAGGGAAAGCCCGTCCTCAACCCGATCGGGAAAAATCAGCCGTCCATTGGTGAAGATCATCGCCTCCCGCATGATTGCGTTTACCGGGGCGGCAGTCCATCATCCTCCTGCAAATGATGGCTCCCGAATTCGATGTCGCGATCGTGGGCGGCGCTTTTTCCGGCGCCGCCACCGCTCTGCTCATGAAGCGGCGCCGGCCCGAGACTCGCATCCTGATCATCGAGAAGGCGACCGAGTTCGATCGCAAAGTGGGCGAATCGACAACCGAGGTGAGCAGTTGTTTCCTGACCAGGATTCTTGGCCTGACGAGTTATCTCGGCCACGAGCAACTGGTGAAACAGGGGCTGCGCCTCTGGTTCGCCAACCGCCCTGATCAGTCGTTCGACGACTGTGTCGAAATCGGCGCCCGCTACCAGGCGCGGCTTCCCACTTTCCAGGTCGATCGCGCGAAACTCGACGGCCATCTGCTGCAGTTGGCGCGCGAGGCCGGGTGCGAAGTTTGGAAACCGGCCAAGGTGACGCGCTGCGAGCTGGAGGGCGAAAGTGGCCAGTCGTTAGGCGTAAATGTCGACGGCGAAGAGCGCGCGGTGCGTGCCCGCTGGGTCGTCGACGCTTCCGGGCGGGCCTCGTTTCTCTCCCGCAAGCTCGGTTATTTCCGCCAGAACACCGAACATCCGATCAACGCCGTCTGGGCGCGCTTCACCGGGCTGAAGGATTGGGACAGCTACGAATGGCGCGAGAAATTTCCCGATTACGCGGCCGCCTCCCGCACTGGCCGGGCCTGGGCGACGAACCATCTCATGGGCCAGGGCTGGTGGTGCTGGATCATTCCGCTCAAGGGCGGCGATTTCAGCGCCGGACTGGTTTACGACAGCCGGCTTTTCGCGCTTCCGGAAGGGGCCAACCTGGGCGAGCGCCTGCGCGACCACATCCTCTCACACCCGGTCGGCCGCGAAATTTTCCGCGACGCCAAAGTGGTCGAGCACGACACCCGGGCCTACTCCGCCCTGCCGTATTACAGCGCGCAGGTCTGCGGCGACGGCTGGGCGATCGCGGGCGACGCGGCCAGCTTCATCGACCCGCTTTACAGCCCGGGGCTCGACCTTTGCGCCTACACCACTTCGGTGGTGAGCGATCTGGTCGTCCGATCGTTAGGCGGAGAGGACGTGACGGAGCGGCGGCGCTATTACAACGAGCAGTTCGCCACCACCTACCGCTACTGGTTCGAGACCCTCTACAAGGACAAATATTTCTACATGGGCGAAGCCGATCTCATGTCGGCCGCCCTCCTCCTCGATGTCGGGACTTATTTCATCGGACTCGTCCGGCCGGTCTACGGAAATCCGGAGCGGGCCTTTCTCGAATTGCCTTTCGAAGGCACACCCGGGCGGCTCTTTGCCGGGATGATGAAATTCTACAACCGGCGCCTGAGCGCGCTGGCCAAAAACCGAATCGCGCACGGCGTCTGCGGCACGCACAACGCCGGCTGGCGCGAGCTCTACGATGGCTTCGTGCCCGACATTCGGCTGCACAAATTGATCCGCAAAGGCCTCTTCCGCTGGTGGAAGGCGGAGCTGCTCAATCTTCGTTTCCTCTTCACCAGCCCGAAGCACGCCCCCGGTGCGGCCGCCCCGGCGACCGCGACGGTCGAAGCCTGATGTCGCGCGGTTGGTGGCGCCGTTTTGCGGTCCGCGGCGTCGCCTGGCGGCATTACCTCGATTTCGGCCTAACGAACGTGCCGTTTTATCTCCGGCCGGTCATGATCTTCTTCTGGACGATCTTCTTTTTCTTCCTCGCCGCCCCGGCCCGCCGGGCCATTCTGAGCAACCTGCGCGTGATCATGCCGGGCTCGAATCCAGCGCTTAATCTCGGGCGCGCCTGGCTCACCCTTTACAATTTTGCCTGGACGATTTCCGACGCGGCCGATCACAAGCTGGCCAAGACCGAGTTCGCCTACGAAGTGGAAGGGAGCACAATTTCTCGACCAGCTGGCGGGAGCGCAGGGCGCGATTTTGCTCACCGCTCACATGGGGAACTACGACCTCGGCGCGGCCGTTTTCGCGGAACGTTTTCAGCGCGAAATCCGAATGGTGCGCGCACCGGAAGCCGATGCTGCGACCGCGCGTCACCTCGACGAATCGCTGCGGCGGGCCGGGGCGGGCGCGGTCAAGGTGGCCTACAGCACCGAGAGCATGGCGCTGCCGCTCGAGCTGCTAAATGCCATTCGAGCGGGCGAGATTGTCTCCATCCAGGGCGATCGCGCAATCGGGCATGTCTCGCAGCGGGCCACGCGACTTTTTGGGGAAGAAGTGATGTTGCCCAACGGACCCTTCATGCTCGCCTTCGTCACCCAGGTGCCGATCTTTCCGCTCTTTATTGTGCGGACCAAATTTCATCGTTACAAAATCATCGTCCGGGAACCGATCCATTGTCCGCGCGACGAGCGCGGCCGCGAGGCGGTGATCGACGAAGCGATGCGGGCCTGGTCGCGCACCCTCGAAAGCGTGATCGCGCGCCATTGGTCGCAATGGTTTTCGTTACTCCCGATTTTTCCAAAACGATGAGCGTGACGGAAACGAAGGAAAGCGGCTACGCCTTTGCCTTGCCCCGGCTGGTGGCACGGATCGCCGGACGCAAGGTTCGGCGCGCCCAGCTCAGCCGCTGGGAAGCCTACGGACTCGGCATCCTGGTCTTCGGCATCAGCTGCGTTTTCGCCGCGAGGATTAGTTCTCCCATTTGTCAGGCCAGGCCTGTTACGCGGGCTCACGATTGTCCTTCTCCCTTTCGCGGTCTGGATCGCCTACCTTCTTCTTTACTTCATCAACGCCCAGATCGCCGCGCTCCTGCGCCGGCTCGGACTTTACTCCGCGCCGACCAACAACTCTTTTCAGCACCATGTCATCATGACGGGAACGACCTTGCTGGCCCTCTTCCTGTTGCGAGATGAAAACTGGCGCGGTTCGTTAGGCGCGGTCTGGCTCGGGATCCTGTTCTGCAACCTGATCTCGATCGCGATCCTGAAACTCTGGCATGAGCCGTAAACTCATTCTCGGTTTCGCTCTTTTTGCGGCGGTTTTCTTTCTTGGCGCGGTCAGCTTCCATCCGCTCCTCGCCCTCGGCGTCCTTTTTCTTTCCCACATGCTGATTTTGTTCCCGACTCTGGTCGCGAACTGTCAGTGGTGGGGCCCGGTCGTGACGCGTTTCGAGACCACGGCGCGCGAAGTCTGGCTCACAATCGATGACGGCCCGGATCCGGTGCACACGCCCCGCATGCTCGAGATCCTGCGGCGCTTTGAGGCGCGGGCGACCTTTTTTGTCATCGGGGAGCGGGCGCTGCAGTTCCCTGACGAATTGGAGGCAATCCGTGCCGCTGGTCACGAGATTGCGAACCATACCTTTTCGCATCCGAGCGCAACCTTTTGGTGTCTGCCGCCCGGGCGAATCGCGGCCGAGATCGATCAATGCGCGATCCCGACGCCGTATTTTCGTGCGCCGGCCGGGATGAAGAATTTCTTCGTTCATCCCGCCCTCGCGCGTCGCGGCCTGCGCCTGATCGGATGGACGGTGCGCGGCCTCGATACCGTGAGCAACGATCCGGCCGCGGTCGCGCAACGAATCGTGCGCAAGGTGAAGCCGGGCGCGATCATCCTCCTCCACGAAGGTCATCGCACCGCGACCCGGCCGGATTTTCATCCGCGTTGTCTGGAGCAGACGCTCGCTGCCCTGACGAAAGCGAATTACCGCTGCGTCCTGCCGGCTCCAGGCGGCGAAAAATGAAGAGGTGATTGTTGAACGGCGTTCGTCCCCAGAGCGGCTCGATCGTGCGGGAGAATTGCGCTTTGTCGAAAGCGGCCAAAATGCGCTCCCGGGTCGGGAAATGGAGGGCTGCTTTCATATTCCAGGTGGTGCGTTGCGCGAAGCGCTCGGCCAAATGGGTGAGCCAGAAACGCGCGTTCCTGTCGCGCGGACAATCGCGGATCACGAGCAGGCCGCCGGGCGCAACCCGGTCGGCAAGGCGGTCGAGGAGGACTCTCTGTTCGTTAGGCCGAAGATAATGCAGGAGATCGAAGAGGACGATGTTGCCGGTCTGCGCGATCGGCTCGGTCACGTCCTGCTCGAGAAACTGAAGGTCATGGTAGACGCCCTGCGCGACCGCGTTGGCCCGCTCGATCTTGCGGCCGTCGCGGTCGAGTCCGCTGATCGGTGCGGAAAAATTCCGCTCGCGCAAATAAAAGGCGAGCAACCCGACCCCGCAGCCGAGATCGACGAGCGGCTGGGGCGAGTTGCGGAAGAGCTCGAAAGCGGCGGGAAAAATTGGATCGCTCCGCAATTTGCGGCCGGCATAAATGCGCAGCCAGCGCTCGCCGAAACGGGCCGCGACCCGGGCGCAGGCATCCTCATGTGCACTGCGCGCCGCTCCATTTTTCGTTGCGTGGCTCTGCTGCACTGACAAAGTGAATATTCCAATGTCCGACCTTTTTTCCCACTACGAGGTCGACGATTTTTTTGACGAGATGTTTGCCGCCCCGGGGGTGGCGCGCCCTCATTACAGCAGGTTGCTCGCAGCCTTCAAGGAAATGGGGGCGGCTGATTTCGCACGGAAACGCGACCTGGCGGCGGCGAGTTTTCTCAGCCAGGGCGTCACCTTCACGGTCTACAACGATGACCAGGGCACGGAGCGCATTTTCCCCTTCGACCTCGTCCCGCGCATCATCCCGGCGGGCGAATGGGAGCTGGTGGAACGCGGCCTGACCCAGCGCATCACGGCGCTCAATCTTTTCCTGCACGACGTTTATCACGGGCAGAGCATCCTGCGCGACGGCGTCATCCCGAAGGAGATCGTCTGGCAGGCGGCCCATTTTCGACCGGAGTTCATGAACTTCGATGTGCCGCGCAACATTTACATCCACATCTGCGGCACCGACCTGATCCGCGATCGCGAGGGCAAATATCTCGTCCTGGAGGACAACGCGCGCTGCCCTTCCGGCGTCTCCTACGTGCTCGAGAATCGGCAGACGATGAAGCAGATTTTCCCGACGCTCTTCTCCGAATACCGGGTGCGGCCGGTGGAGGATTACAGCCAGAATCTGCTCAACGCCCTGCGCCATATCGCGCCCTCCAGAGCGGAGGAACCGACCGTCGTTCTGCTCACGCCGGGAATTTACAACTCGGCCTATTACGAGCACTCATTTCTCGCCCGCTCGATGGGGATCGAGATCGTCGAGGGCCGCGACCTCGTGGTGCAGGATGGCTCGGTTTACATGCGCACGACCAAAGGCCTCAAGCGGGTCGACGTGATCTACCGGCGGATCAACGACGACTTTCTCGATCCGCGCGTCTTCCGGAAAGACTCCGCTCTTGGCGTGCCCGGGCTGGTCGAGGCTTATCGGCGCGGGTCCGTCAGTCTGGCCAATTCGATCGGCACCGGAGTAGCGGACGACAAGGTCGTCTACCATTTTGTCCCGCAGATGATCCGCTATTATCTGGAGCAGGACCCGATCCTGGAAAATGTCCCGACCTACCTTGCTTCCCAGCCTAACGAATTGAAATACATCCTCGAACATCTGCCCGAACTGGTGGTGAAAGCGGCCAACGAAAGCGGCGGTTACGGGATGCTGATCGGCTCGCAGGCGAGCGCAGCGGAGCGGGAAGAATTCGCCGGGCGAATCCAGAAAGATCCGCGCAACTACATCGCGCAACCGATCGTCGCCCTCTCCCGCTCGCCTTCCTTCTGCGACGACTCGATGCAAGGGCGGCACGTCGATCTGCGGCCCTACATTTTGGACGGGGAAAAGGTCAGGATCGTTCCCGGCGGCCTGACGAGGGTGGCGTTGCGGGCCGGCTCGCTCGTGGTCAATTCTTCGCAGGGCGGTGGGAGCAAGGATACCTGGGTGGTGGAAGAAGAAGAAGAATGATGAGTGACAAGAAGACGATGAAGAAGGCGAGGGATGTTGCGCACTGCCGCTCATCACTCGTCACTCATCACTCGTCACTATTCCCATGCTAAGCCGGGTTGCTGATTCCCTTTACTGGATGGGCCGCTACATCGAGCGGGCGGAAAACGACGCCCGCATTCTCGATGTGAATCTGCAATTGCTCCTCGATCTCGGGGGCGAAGCCGACGCCATGCAGCATTGGGCGCCGGTTATCGCGACCCTCGAGGAAACCGATCTTTTCGATTCGCTCTACGAGATGGCGGACGAGCGCTCGGTGACCGACTTCCTCACCCTGCAGAAGAAAAATCCGAACTCGATTTTGTCCTGTCTCACCCTGGCGCGCGAAAATGCGCGGACGACGCGGGAGCAGATCTCGAGCGAAATGTGGGAGCAAATCAACCGGCTCTATCTTTTCGTGCAGAGCGAGCAGGCGAAGCAGTCGCTCAGCTCGAGTCCGCACGAGTTTTTCATGCGGGTGATTTTCGGCTCGCACCTTCTCCAGGGCGTAACGGACGCGACCATGACGCATGGGGAAGGCTGGGATTTCATCCGCATCGGCCGGCTGCTGGAGCGGGCTGATTCCACCTCGCGCATTCTCGACGTGAAGTACCACATCCTCCTGCCCTCCGGGGAAGGCGTGGGCGGCAATGTCGACACGATTCAGTGGATGGCGGTGCTCAAATCGGTCAGCGGGCTGGAGGCCTATTGCAAACTTTACGTCGGCCAGGTCGCGCCCTGGAAAGTGGCGGAATTTCTCATCACGCACCGGGAGTTTCCGCGCTCGATTCGTTATTGCATCGATTCCCTCGACGAAGCGCTCCATCGCATCTCGGGGGTCGACGAGAACCTCTACGCCAACGAAGCCGAGCGTCTCTCGGGGCGGCTGCGTTCGGACGTCGATTTCGTGACCATCGGAGAAATCTTCGAGTTCGGTCTGCACGAATACCTGACTTCGATCCAGGAGCGGCTGGTGGAAGTAAGCGACGCGATGTATGCAACCTACTGCGCCGGCCTGAACGCGGCCTGAGCGGCGCGTTCAGTTAGCCTGAAGCCGTTGGCACAGCGACTTTTTGGTCTCGAGGCAGCTGTCAATTCGGGGGCCGGCCTCGGAGGATTTCTTAAGCTGCAAACGGGTGCCGGCCCGATGGCGATGGACGCACAATTGAGCCAACTTTTCGTAGGAAAATAACTTGCGTTCCGATGCCACTTTCCTCCGCCGTGGCGCGCATGCTTCGAGATTAAATGCCCGCGATCGAGTCAGCTCAAAATCTATCGGTGAAGACGGATCAATGTTCAGAGGAGGCAAATCCTTCCTCCTTTCGGCATCGTCTTCCGGTTTTGCTTTTAGCCGCCATCGGCTGTGGCATCGCAAGCTATCTGGCGCTTTATCAATTTGGTGTTCTCGCTCACGTCTGGGAACCGTTTTTTGGGGAAGGCAGCCAGCGCGTGCTGCACTCGTTTGTTTCTCGGCTCCTGCCTGTGCCCGACGCGCTTCTCGGAGCCGCGGGTTACGCGGCCGAATTGATCAGCGGAATGATTGGCGGGACCGCGCGTTCCCAAACGCGGCCGGGGCTCGTGATCGTCCATGGGGTCATCGTCGCGTTTGTTACCTTGACCGCAGTGCTGCTCGTGATCGTGCAGTTATTCGTGATCGGAGCCGGCTGCACGCTCTGCCTGACCTCTGCCGCAATTTCGTTAGTCATCGCAGGACTGGCGCGTCACGAAGTCTTCGCCGCCCTGCATCGTTGGAAGAATAATTTATGAGAAATGGAAAACACAAAGAAGTAGTCGTTATCACCGGCGCATCGGCCGGCGTGGGGCGCGCAACCGCGCAAGCTTTCGCCCGAGAAGGCGCACGGATCGGGCTCCTGGCCCGGGGACGAGCGGGATTGGAAGGCGCGAAACGCGATGTCGAACGGCTGGGTGGCGAAGCCATCGTGCTGCCGACCGACGTGTCGGACTCCGCAGCGGTCGAGGCCGCTGCGGCCGCGGTGGAAGCGGAGTTTGGCCCAATCGACGTCTGGGTCAACGACGCGATGTGCTCCGTCTTTTCACCCATCAAGGAAATGACGGCGGAGGAATTCAAACGCGTCACGGAGGTCACGTATCTCGGATTTGTTTATGGATCCCTTTCCGCCCTCAGGCGCATGTTGCCGCGCGATCGCGGCGTGATCGTGCAGGTGGGATCCGCGCTCGCTTACCGCGGGATCCCGTTGCAGGGGGCGTATTGCGCGGCGAAACACGCCATCCAGGGTTTTTGCGATTCGCTCCGGTGTGAACTGCTACACGACAAGAGCAAGGTACGCGTGGTTATGGTGCAGATGCCGGCGCTGAACACGCCGCAGTTCAGTTGGGTAAAGAGCCGGCTGCCGCGCGAACCGCAGCCGGTGCCGCCGATCTTCCAGCCGGAGGTCGCCGCCGACGCAATCGTCTACGCGGCGCACAGCAACCGGCGGGAAATTTACGTCGGCGCACCGACCGTCCAAGCGGTCGTCGGAAACAAACTCGCCCCGGCTCTGCTTGATCATTATCTCGGCGCGACCGGATTTGATGCGCAGCAGACCGCGCAGCCGGTTGCTCCCGACCGTCGCAACAATCTTTGGGCCCCGGTTGACGATGAGCGCGATCACGGCGCACACGGAAGTTTCGATCGGCGGGCAAGGGATTGGAGCCCGCAAATGTGGGCCAACAAGAACCGCGTGGGACTGGCACTGGGCGCGCTCGGATTAGTCGGTGCCGCCTGCGCCTGGTGGCTGGAGGAGCGCGGCTAATCTGGCGCGCGACGCCCCCGGCTGCCACGGCGGCGCTTGTCTCAGCGCAATTTTTCGAGCAAACGGAAATGCTCGTCCTGGTAATCCAGGACGGCGCCGTGAACAAACGCGCAGGCGGCAATAACGGAGTCGGGGGCCGGCACTGGCGTTCCGGCCTTGCGACACTGTGCCGCCAGTTCCTTGGCCCGTTGCCAGACCGCCCGATCGATCGGCAAGGAAACCAACAGAGCCGACAGGTCGACCACATCCTTCTCGTCCTCTTTGGAGGCCGCGCCCATCCAAAGCTCGACCTCCACCATGTCGCAGATGGCCGCGTCACCGCGCAGGAGGATGGAGTTGACGCGCTCCTTCACCGCCGGGTCGCCTTTGCGCCGCAACAGATGAACGAGGCTGGAGGTGTCGAGGAGTGTCATCGGGTTTTCGCCTTACTCGTCTTTTGAAAGTCCAGACTACGCAGGGCTCGCAGCTCCTCCGGCGACATGAAAGTATCGGAGCGCCCGAGTCGCTCGGTCAGTTTTCGGAGACGCGCGCGCCGGTTGAAGTCTTCGAGCGCCCGCAGGACCGCGTCGCGCTTTGTCGTGGCGCCGGCTGCTTTCATTGCTTCCGCCAGAAGCTTCTCCGGAATATCGAGCGTGGTCTTCATGCTGGACAGTATGTGTTTTCTCTCCATAAAGCACAAGCCGTTCGAGAGTACTCATGGAGCTGTGGCCGCCGTAACACAGCCGTCCTGGCTGTCGGGTCAGGCGGGCGTCTAACGAATCAGATCTTGCGCGAATCGTAGGCCCAGTGGAGCAGGGCCTGGCGTTGCTTCGGGCGGCAAGCGAGATCGCCGCGCCGGCAGTTCTTTTTCACCTGGCCAATGTGGCGCCGGATCGCACGCCAGCGCTTGATCTGGCGTTCGTCATCCGGGCAACGCCGCCCGAGATAGTAGCGGCAATACCATTGGAACCAGCCGCGCGGATCTTCCTCGTAGATCCAGCCTTTCTTCCGCCAGACGGCGAGCGGCTGGGAAGCGTTGACGCCAAAGAAATTGAGCTTCGGGTCGTGGCGCTCGGAACAGAGCTTCGCCTTCTCGAACCAGTCGTCAGGGAACTCCTTCTTACAATCAGTCAGGTATTTCCCGCCGAAGACGCCGAGCCGCAGCATCTGTTTCGGGGTCAACTGCGGTTTGAAGCCGGCCGCGAAATCCTTTCCGGTCGGTTTGGTGAGGAGATACTCATAACCGCGCTGCATCCGGTCGTTGACCCGAACTTTTTTTGGCTTCGCCCTTTTCGCCATTAGTCAGTGTGCCGGATTTGCATCCCGACGACGCAGACGTCGTCGGCGAAGGTTTCGCGCTGGGAATATTTGCGGATGTCTTCCAGGACCCGGCTGAAAAATTCGTCCGGCGCGAGGGCGGCGTGACGACTGACGGTGGCGCGCAGTTGGTCCTCATCGAAGAAGGCGCCGGTCGCGTCTTCGACCTCGAAGAGCCCGTCGGTGAAGAGCATGACGATGTCGCCCTTTTCCATCGGGCGAATGGAGGTGGTGTAGGTGGCGGAGGAAAAAATCCCCATCGCCGGTCCGCGCGCATCCTGTCCGTCGAGCTTCTCGGCGTCAGCTCCGCTCCGCCGGACGTGGAGCGCGCTCGGATGCCCGGCGTTGGCAAAACGGAGCTGCGCCCGGCCCACATCGGCCACGACATAGAAACAGGTCGCGAACATGGTCGTGCCGGCCTGTTTCAGAATGACGGTGAGGGCGCGGTTGATACGGGTGAGCAGCTCGCCGGGGTCGCCCGCCAGCCGGGAATGTTCTTCCACCAGGCCGCGGATCATCCCCGTGACGAGCGCGGAGCGCACTCCGTGCCCCATGACGTCGCAGATCAGAACGCCGGCCGCTTTTTCGCCGACCGGAAAGACAGAGAAAAAATCGCCGCTCACGTCGCCGGTGGGAAAGTAGAGACTGAGAAAACGCAGGGCGCTTTTCTCCGGCAAGACGCCGCGGGGAACCGTGGGAAACTGCTGCGGCAACAAGGCGACCTGCAGCTCGCGCGCCATTTGGAGTTCCTCTTCCATCTGCTGATTTTTTTCGCGCAGCTCGCGGGTTCGTTCCGCGACCCGCTCCTCGAGTTTGGCGTTGAGCGCGAGCAGCTCGGCCTGAGCGCGATTGCGCGCCGCTTCCGCGCGATCGATCCGGCCGCCGACGACGCGCGAGACTTGCGAGACAATGAGCGTGATCAAGGCCGCAAAGACGAGCGCTCCGAGCGCGGAGATGACGGCGGGATTGGCGTGAACGTCCCGTCTTAAGAGGGTCGCGCCGATCCAACCATTGATCAGTGCCGCGGCGATGATGATCGGAACAAAAGCGCGCAGGAGAACGGCGCGCGTCGAGTCGCCGAGGAAACTGCGCAAAGGCCATCCTTCCGCGCCGGAGGCAGCAATGAGCGCGCTTCCGCAGAGGAAAAATCCCCAGGCGGTCGAGAGCGCGACCGGGATGATCGTCCCACCGTACAACAAGGGCGTGCCATACCAATACCCGACGAGGACGACCGCGCTGATGATGGTGGTGAGCGCCCCTAACGAAGCGGCCCATTTCCGCAGGTCAGGCGAGGCGAGGGCGATGAGGCCGAGGGCGCTGAAAAGAAAATCGAAAGCGGTCAGGGGTGACATGCGGCCGGTGGGGACGGCGCCAAACATTTCCGGATTGCGCACGAACCAGGCATCGATTCCGAAGTGCAGGCCGCTGAGGAATTCGACCGATTTGGCGATGGCGACGAGCAGAACGATCGCCGCGAGGAGACGCGCGATCCAGCGCAGACGCGGACGCTGCAAATGCAGGACCAGCCCGAGACCGAGGAGGGAAAAGCAAAGGGCCGTGCTCGGCGCCATCGGAATGTAGCGGGCGCGCACGCTGGCCAGGAGTTGCAGACCGGAAATCCAGGCGATGAAAGTAAGGAGCGCGAAGAGGACGGTGAGCGAGGCGCAGCACATCGCCACGGTGCGAAAACCGCCGCGGGCGATCTTTCCCTCAGGCATGCCGGGAATTCTGCCCGAATGCAGACGGCTGTCCAAGATTCTTCGCGGTGCGTCGCTCTGCCTTGTCATCCCGATCCGCCGAAGGACGGAGAGGGACCTCACCCATGATCTTTGAGCCTGTTTGTTCGAGTTCGCTTACCGAAGAGCCTGGGCGAGGTCCCTCGCTGTCTGCGCGGCTCGGGATGACAGGGAAATGAGGGTGCCCGCCAAGTGCGAACTCGTTAGGCTCGAGGCATGCGCCAGCTATGCATGTCGCGTGTAGAGAGCGGGCCGCCGATGGGCCAAGACTGGCATCCGGGCGCGGACGGCTTCGATCACTTCCAATGCAACCTCGGCGATGACCAGTTCCTCGCGATCAGCGGAAGCCGCGGCCACGATCACGCCATAGGGATCGATGATCGCCGAGGAACCGCAAAACGGGACCCCATCATCTTTCCCGACCCGGTTGGCGAGCACGAGATAGCTTTGGTTTTCGATCGCGCGCGCCGTGGCCAGGACGCGTTGATGTTCGACCCGCGGAAATGGCCAGGCCGAGGAAACGACGAAGAGATTCGTGCCCTGCTCGATCGCGAGGGCACGATAAATTTCCGGGAAACGCAGGTCGTAGCAGATCGTTAGGCCAAGTTTCAGCGACCCGAAGTCGAGACTGACGAGCGCTTCGCCCGGGGTGCAGCACTTGTCCTCGTCGATCGGCGCGAAGAGATGCGTCTTGCGATATTTGGCCACGATCGCGCCGGAGGAATCGATCACGACCTGCGAGTTGTAGATGGCGGCGCCCACTTTTTCGGAGACGCCGCTGATGATGGCGAGGGACAGCTCTCGCGCCGTCTTCTGCAGCTCGGGCACCGCTCCTTCGCTCCAACGTTTCGACTGTTCGCGAATCACAGGCATG
The DNA here is from genome assembly GCA_963772915.1 of uncultured Verrucomicrobiae bacterium. GTDB lineage: Bacteria > Verrucomicrobiota > Verrucomicrobiia > Chthoniobacterales > UBA10450 > Palsa-1392. The sequence goes on along the minus strand of CAVYZI010000007.1, from coordinate 542,364 downwards.
GCGTAGCCCGTGTCGGACATTTCCGGGAAGACGATCAGTTCCGCACCGGCGTCATGCGCGCGCTCCGCGAACTCGCGCATTTTGTGCGCGTTCGCGGAGACATCGCCGAGGGTGCAGGCGATTTGGGCGGCAGCGATCTTCACGATCCCTTCTTTCGCCGAGCGACCCGCCGGTTCAAACGAAATCTGGATGCCTGCGAACCTGGACGCGCAGAAGCGCGTCCCTCCGGCGGGAGATGCTTCCGCATGTCCACTCGGAATCCGTCACTTACTCCGCGCGCAGCGCGATCATCGGATTCACCCGCGTGGCGCGGCGTGCCGGGACGAAGCACGAGGCCGCCGCCACCGCGGTGATGAGCGCGGCGACCGTCGTGTAGATGAAGGGATCGAGCGCGTTCACCTTGAAGAGAATGTTCTCCAGCGCTCCGGCTGCGATCACGCCGAGGAAGAGCGCCATGAAACCGATCCCGAGCACGAGCCCGATGACCAGCTGCCACGCGCCCTGGCTCATCACCATCTTGAAGATGCGAGCTGCGTCTGCGCCCAGCGCCATCCGGATGCCGAATTCCTGGGTTCGTTGATTGACCGAGAAACTCATCACGCCGTAGAGACCGACCGCCGAGAGAATAAACGCAACAATGCCGAAGATGCTGAAGAGCTGAGCGACCAAGCGTGGTCCGCTCAGGACTTCGGCATGCGCCCGCGCCGGCGTGCCGGGGAAGTAGACCGGCAGGTTGGAATCGATCTGCGCGACCGCTTTGCTCAGGGCCGGGCCGAGGTTCTCCGCCGCCTGGCCGGGATGCGGGCGCACCACGATGGTGCAGAATTGCGGCGCCGGAGTCGCCCCGAGCAGCGGCATGTAGAAGCCGGCGCTGTCTGCTTCGCGGTTGAACGGGCCCTGCATGAGAGTGTCGGGCACGACCCCAACGATCGTCCGCCACGGTTCCGGCTGGGCTGGATTGAAGCGCCGGACCTGGTGCCCAAGCGGGCTCTGGTTGCCCCAATGCTTGCGGGCGAAGCTCGCGTTCACGATCGCGACCGGTTGCTTGGCGTCGCTGTCATCGAGGGTGAAATCGCGGCCCTCGAGAACCTTCAGGCCCAGGGTGGTGAAATAGCCGTCCGAGACCGCTTCGGAATTCGCTTTCGGGTGGTCGCGATCGGTTTTGTAGGTTTCGCCGTCCACTTCGATTTGGCCGTAGTTGTCGAAGGTCATGCGGAAACGATCGCTCATCGCGGCGCTCTCGAAGGCCGGGTTGGTCCGAAGCGAGCGCACTGCCCGTTTGAAGAAGTCGCGGCGCGACTCTTCGGTCGGATAATCGCCTTCGAAGAGACCCATGCGCGCGGCGTAAACGCTCTCGTCATCGTAGCCGTAATCCAGTTTTACCTGATTGCGGATGGAGCGGATCTGCAAGGCCGAGGCGATGAGGAGGGCAGCCGTCATCGCGATCTGGCCGACGACGAGGACGCGGGTAATGACGTTGACGAGCCGGCTGCTATTGCCGCGGCCGCCTTCCTTCATCATCTCGGAAGCGTTCCCGCGCGCCGCGAGCAGGGCCGGCACCAGCCCGGAGACAAAGGTGGCGAGCAGGACCGCAGCGAGAGTGAAGCCGAGAACCTTCCCGTCGATCGAAAAGACGACCCAGTAAGGCAACTGGAATTGCGGCGTACTCGTGATCTGGGCGAGCAGATCAACCGCCCAATAGGCCAGCGCCACTCCCACGACCGCACCGAGGAGCGCGATGAGGAAACTTTCGGTCAGCATTTGCCTAACGATGCGGGCGCGGGTCGCGCCGAGAGCGCCGCGGATGGCCAGTTCCCGCGAACGCAGGGCGGCCCGGCCGAATTGCATGTTCATCACGTTTACGCAGGCAATGAGAAGCACGACGATGACCGCGCCCAGCATCGCATACATGATCTGGGTCAGGTAGCGGCCGGTGAAGGTCTTGTGCAGCGACTGCACGCTGGCCGAGGTGAGATGTTCATTCGTCTTCGGATTGTCCTTCGCGATCCGCTTCGCCAGGGCGGAGAATTCAGCGTTGGCCTGGTCCACGCTCACCCCCGGCTTCAGGCGGCCCATGACTTGCGCGCCGTTGGCGGTGGGATCGCCCCGCGGCTTGAGCGGGAACTCATTGTAAAGCGGGACCCAAAGCTCTTCGGTTTGCGGGAACTTAAAATTCGGCGGCATGACTCCGATGATGGTGGCGGCTTTGCCATTGATCCGGACCGCCTGGCCGACAATGTGCGGGTCGCCGTTGAAATCGCGTTTCCAGATTTCGTTGCCGAGGATGGTGACCTTCTCCGCGCCCGGCTTGTTATCCTTCGCCGTGAAATCCCGTCCGAGGATCGGCTTCACGTCGATGATCTTGAAGAAATCCTCCGTTACATATCCACCGGTGTAGCGCTGCGGCGTTTTCTTGTAGGTGACGTTGATGGTAGAGCCGTTGAGGTAGGCGCTCATCATGGCGAACGATTTCTGGCCCGCCCGCAGGTCTTCATAATCCTGCGTCGAAGGGATATTGCCGTTGCCGAAGTTGTTCTGCTGGTCGGTGGCCTGCGGATCGATCAGGCCCACGTTCATGAGCTGCTCGGGATGCGGGAAAGAAAAGCCGCGGAGCATGATCGCGTTGACCATCGTGAACTGAGTCGTGACGCCGCAGATGCCGAGGGCGAGGACGACGACAGCGAGGACGAAGAAGGTTTTGTCCTTCACCAGCATGCGCAGACCGATGCGGAGATCCTGTAAGAATGATTCAAAAAACATGGCGGTTAGTAGGTTGATGGTTTTGGCGAAGAATGCGTGCTGCCGGCCGCGTCGTGATGATTGGATGCGGCCAGTCCGCGATTTGGATTCAGGGAAATAGAATTATTCGAGCGCATAAAGGTACCCGTCCGTGCTGCCGAAGTAGACGACGCCTTTGACGACGAGCGGCGTGGAAAAAATTGCGCCGATATCAAACTGCTTGTCGGCGGCGACGATCGGATCTTCCCGCCAGCTTGAATGATAGAGGAGCGGATCGTTGAAGGCACGATCTTTGGTCAGGACCCAGCCCTTGTTTTCCTTTGAGGTCGCGGTCTCAAAGCTCCAGAGCACTTCGCCCGTTTTCAAATCGCGCGCCTGGAGGGTGCCATTGAGAACGCCGATCAGAACCACGTCGCCGGCAATGGTTGGCGACGAAAACATGTAGGACTTGTCCTGTTGTTTGAGAATCGGTTTCCCGGTCGCGGCCTCGACGACGTGATAGAGACTCGAATCGGAAGTGGCGAAGAAGACTTTACCGTCACTCACGGCCGGCGAACTAATGACCCAGCTGAGCGCGTTGTCGAACTTCCACTTCTGCTTCCCGCTGGCGGCATCGAGCGCATAGAGCTGCGCGTCGCGGCACCCCGTGTAGACCACACCGTTCGCCACCGCGGGCGACGATTGGAAGCCGACCTGGTTGTGAATCTGCGGATCTTCTCCGCCGTGGAAACGCCACTTCTCTTTCCCCGTCGCGGCGTCGACCGCGTAGAAATAACTGTCCCAACTGCCGAAATAGAGAACGCCGTCCGCGCAGGCCGGCGAGGCGTGCACCACGTCGCCAGTCGGGAATTTCCAACGCTGTTCACCCGACGCGACATCGACCGCGTAGAGATTTCCGTCGCCGCTCCCAAAATAGACCGCTCCCTGCGCTACGACCGGACTGGAAAGAAAAACATCAAACGGGTCGGCAATCGTCTGATTTCTCGGCTGCAGACCGTGGATGCCTTTGGCCTCGAATCGGCGCTCGCCGCCGGTGGCAAACTTCCATCGCACCCCGCCGGTGCGGGCATCGAGAGCGTAGAGTTTCCCGTCGTAGCTCACCGCGTAAACGACCCCGTCCGCGAGCGCTGGCGTGGAGGGAGCCGGTCCCTTGGTCGCGTGCTTCCAAAGCTGGCGCCCGCTTTCCGCTTCGACGGCGTAGATGTTTCCATCGTCACCGCCGAAGTAGATGATGCCGTCGCTCCAGACCGGCGACGAAACGATGCGATCGCCGGTCGGAAATTTCCATTTGATGCGATGAAAGGCGCGCGGCGCAGGATCGGCGGAGACGCCGGTGTGCGTCGGGTTGCCGCGAAACATCGACTGCGCGGAGCAAAGACCACTCGTTAGGCAGAGGAGGAAGACGATGACGACGAGCACGGTTTTCATGGCGTCCGCTTCAGGACAAGTGGGACCTCGACGGGGCCGAGGCTAAAGGTCCCTTTGATCTCCGGGGCGTCTTTCCGGAGCCGGCCTTCGTAGGTGATCCCGAATTCATGCGATTCGATGGTGAGAAATCCGTTCTCCTCCATCACGAGATCGACCGGGGCGTTGGTCGTGCGTTTCCCGACAATGACGAGCTGAGCCGCGGCGCGGTCGGGCCCGGGATTGCTCAAGGTGAGGGTGACGTGGCGCGGATATCCGAGCATCTCGTAGTCACCCTTCCATTCACCTGCCAAATCCTTGCTCACCGGCGTGCTCGTGAGGGGCAATTCCACCTGGGCCGGCCCGGTCTTGTGCAGCTTGAAAGGCGCGGTGTTGCCCGCCTGCAAAAAATCACCGGCCAACAGCCCCGCACCGCTGAGGTGGCCGTCGAGTCTGGCTTTCCCCGTGCGCTCGCTCCCGAGCGCGCCATCGATCGTGCACGAAACTCCCGAGGCGCTCACGGCAAGTTCGGAAAGAGGCGCCCCCTTCACATCGAGACCCGGGATGATGATCGAGCCGACCCAGTCTTTTCCACCGGCGCGATTGAGATCGACGATCAGATGCAATTCCCTGTCCGGGATCTGGATCGAGCCTTCCCAGCGCCCGCTGAGATCTTCCGCTGCCGCCGCGGAAGTCAGCGCGGAAGTGAGGATTAGGAAGGCGGCTAATCGCATCGCCGCAGCACCTATGCAGGGTGCATACCAACCGCGACCGGTATCTTTAAGACACTAACAAACAGCGCTTTGCAATTCTGACAGCAGATGCGTAAAAGCGACTGCCGTTCCGGCTTCGGGATTTTTTGGTGTCGGTTTCGAGAATGTTCGCTCAAGCGCGCCGGAGAATTCTCCAATCGGCCTCTCGCGTGAGCATGGGACCTGCTTGAAAACAGCCATGCCAGCGACTCTCCCGCACAATCTGCTCTCCGTGATTTCCAACATGCCTTCTTCACCTAACCAAAACGAAGCCGCGCCTGAAATTCAGGCCTACCTCGCCGCCCGTAACCTTCTCCTCCGCGTCGCCGAAGAGAATACGACCGAAACCAACCTCCGCCGCGCCGCGGACGCGAATGACTTTGCCGAAACCTGCCTGCAACCGGCGCGCTCGCCCTACGAGGCGCAGTCGTTGTCCGAAGCCGAGGCGACGCGCGAGCGCCAGCACTGCAAGGCGGTCCGGATGCGGATCGCGGAACTCCGCGCTCGCGCCGGTCTGCGGCGTCGCGCTGCCTGAGATCTGGCCAAATGCGGAAGGCGCCTTTGCGCCCCGATCCTCTGTCACGGAGCCTTCCCCCATCGGGGCCCAAAGGCCCCTCCCAGGTCAGGGAATCCCGCTCGCCAATTCGTTAGGCGTGCGCGGGATCGAGCTGCCGCCGGCCGGCGCGCAGCGGCCGGCCGACCAGCCTTTGGTTGCGCAACGCGATGTCGACGATCGTGACGCCGCACTGTGTCATTCAAGCTCAGTAGACCCTGCGAGGCTGAGTAGAGCGATTTGGCCTGGTCATAACGATCAGAGACCAAAATGAAACGATCTTGTAACAGGTCGGAATAATGCCGCGCGCGGACCACTCGGACAGGCTATGGAAAAACAACACTTAACCAGACAATGGATGGCCCGTGGTGCAGCAGCGGGAGTGTTTTCGCGCTCTTTTCTCGCCGTCACGTGCGTGGCCTTAACGCTCGCCGGTCTCTGCGTATCGAACGCCGCCCCGGCAAAGAGCCAGGGTCGGGAACGTGATATCGGCGTCGTTTATACAGCCAGCAACGCGTCGAGCGGGAACGAAGTCCTGGCCTTCAAACGAGCACCAGATGGCCAACTGATCTTCGTCCAATCCTTCGCCACCGGTGGAACCGGTAACGATGTCGGCCTCGGCGGTCTCGGAAACCAAGGCGGCATCGTCCTGGGGAGCAATGGTCATCATTGGCTCTTCGTCGTCAATCCGGGCTCGAACAGCATCTCCGTCTTCTTCGTCAGGCAGAACGGAGCCCTCGTCCTGGCCGACACGGAGCCGTCCGGCGGCGTTCTCCCGACGAGCGTGACCGTGAGTGGCAACCTCGTTTACGTCCTGAATGCGGACGGGGCCGGCAGCATCGCAGGTTTTACACTCGATAACACGGGAGACCTTACGCCGATACCGGGATCGATTCAGCCCCTGAGCGGAATGCCGACAACGGCGGGAGCACAGATTCAGTTCACTCCCAACGGCAGCGCTTTGGTCGTGACGGAGAAGGCGACCAATCTAATCGATACCTATCTGGTCGATGGAAGCGGGGTGGCCAGCGCACCGATCGTCAACGCCTCCGCGGGCGAGACTCCTTTTGGCTTCGATTTTAGCCACGAAGGTTTTCTGATTGTCTCCGAGGCCTTCGGCGGCGCAGTCGATGCGAGCGCCGTCTCCAGTTATTCCCTAGAGTCGAGCGGTAATGTAGATGTCATCACACCCTCCGATCCAACGACTGAGACGGCAGCCTGCTGGATCGTCGTGACGAAGTCGGGCAAGTTCGCTTACACGACCAACACCGGGAGTGGAACAATAAGTGGCTTCCGGATTAACCGAGCAACGGGACAGCTCACGCCCTTGGATGCCGATGGCGTGACGGCTGAAACGGGTGCGGATAGCTTCCCGATCGACGAAGCCTTAACCCGGGATGGCAGATATCTCTATATCCTGAACTCCGGGTTGCAGGAAATCCTTGGCTATCGGGTGAACAAGTCCAACGGCAGCCTCGAGCAGGTTGCGCAGATCGGCGATCTGCCGGCCGCAGCGTTCGGTCTCGCAGCACGGTAGTCTGCGATAACTGTTGCTCATGGGCGACGGCTCCGGCTCCAGAACCGGGGCCGTTTGCTTTCCCATCTTGTCAAAAAGGGCCTGCTCGTCCGGTCTCAAGTCGAAAAATGTGGCCGCAGGCCTAGGGATCGAGGGCGTAGACCTCGACCAGAGCGACGCCGGTCGCGCCGTCGACCCCGCGCAAAATGGCGGTGTAGGCTCCCGGCGGTAAGGTCGCCAGGATGGCCGATTCGCGGTCGTCTGAAGGGGCCAGACCCGTGGCGATGATCTGCGCTTCCTGATCGCTCCGCCAATCGTCGTTGCTAAAGATCACTGAACCGGTGGCGTCGTGCAGTTCGACCTCCGGATTGTCCAGTTGCCCCGTCACTCCGAAAGCGGCCAGCGAGGGACCGATCGCCCGCAGGATCAACTTCCTGGGCGAGGTGCCCCCGATAATGAAGCCCCCGATCATGACGTTGGCATCCAGCCCCACTTCTCCGCGGGTAGAAATATTGCGCACACTGGAGGCGTCCTGGGAAAGATCGTAGAGCTCGCACAAAGCGACGCCGACGCTGCCACCTTCCCCTCGCAAGACGACGGTGTAGGCGCCGGCAGGCAGACTGGCAACGATGGCCGCCTCCAGCGGGTCGGTGGGTTGGAACTCCACCGGCACGGTCCCTGGCGGGAGCGAGGTCCAATCGAGGTTCTGCTCGATCAGGGCGCCGCTCGAGTCGTAGAGTTCCAGCTCGGGATTGCGCAGCACTTTGGGAACTCCGAAGTCAGCCAGGGAGGGACCCAGGGCGCGCAGGACAATCCCCTTATTGCCCTCCCCCGTGACGATAAAGCCACCGATCAAAACGCTATCGCCAGTGCGCACCTGCACCCGGGTCGAGATGTTGAGCAGTGTGTCGGGTTCCCCCGGCGTCGGTGTCGGAGTGGAATCCGGCGGGGTGGGAGATGGGGTTGGACTCGGCGTGCCCGTTGGCGTCGGGGTGGGAGATGCCGTCGGACTCGGGCTCGGTGTGGCCGTCGGGCTCGGTGTGGCCGTCGGGCTCGGTGTGGCCGTCGGAGTTGGCGTTGGGGTTGGCGTCGGCGTGGGTGTTGGGATCCCACTGTTAATCACGTCGAAGTGGACGGTGATGGGCGCTCCAGCGGTGCCATTTCCGTAGGGGACGGCAACTAACACATGACTGCCCAAGGCCGGTTTCCACGCCACATAATTTCCATTGCTGTCTCCAGCAACCGTGTAGGGCTCCCCGTTATCCGTTTGGATCCGCGTTCCATCCAGTTTGAAAACCACGGCCTCGACGCTCGAAAGCGGGTCTGCACGAACGCTCAAATCATTCGCGAGATCGTAGACGTAGCCTTCGACCAGAGGGGCGACGACCGCGCCGCCAGGCGCAGAAACAACTGTCAGTCCTGAGAGTTCGGGCGGGCTGGGAGTTGGCGTCGGTGTCGGCGTCGGTGTTGGGGTCGGCGTCGGGGTTGGCGTCGGGGTCGGCGTTGGCGTTGGCGTCGGCGTTGGCGTCGGCGTTGGCGTCGGCGTTGGCGTTGGCGTCGGGGTTGGCGTTGGCGTCGGCGTTGGCGTCGGCGTCGGCGTCGGGGTCGGCGTTGGCGTCGGCGTCGGGGTTGGCGTCGGCGTTGGCGTTGGCGTTGGCGTCGGCGTCGGGGTTGGCGTCGGGGTCGGCGTTGGCGTCGGCGTCGGGGTCGGCGTCGGGGTCGGCGTTGGCGTTGGCGTCGGGTCGTTGGGGTTGGCGTCGGGGTCGGGGTTGGCGTCGGTGTCGGTGTCGGAGTTGGGGACGGCAGCGATGTCGTGTACGACACCTCGTTCGAGTAGCCGCTTTCCAACCCGTTGGTGTTGTATGCGGTCACCGCGAAGTAGTAAGTCGTCTGATCAGCCAAATCGGTCACGGTTGCAGAATTCGTCCCAACCTCCTGCGGCAAGCCATAGGTGCCGGGTGAGGTTCCCCAGTAAACGCGATAACCATCGATGTCGTTTTCAGTATTCAGATCCCAGGCTAGATCGACCGATTGCGCGGCAAAGAGACTGGCTGATGAGAAAAAGGTGGCAACGACAATCGCGACGAATGTCGGGAAAAAACGGAGTGGGAGCATGCAGTATGGAAATTACAGCACATATGGTACCTTAAGTTTCGATCGCCTCCGTAAGTCGACCCTAAGAAATCCTTCGACCGGGGATTCCTCGCCCCATCGACCAGCGCTCATCTCGTCGTTCGCAGAGGTGCCGAGCGACCGTGTTCTACACCCGCCTAACGAACGCGAAATCGTCTCGTTACGCTTCTCGCGCGGTATGTCGATCCTGGCCTAGGGATCGAGGGCGTAGACCTCGACCAGAGCGACGCCGGTCGCGCCGTCGACCCCGCGCAAAATGGCGGTGTAGGCTCCCGGCGGTAAGGTCGCCAGGATGGCCGATTCGCGGTCGTCTGAAGGGGCCAGACCCGTGGCGATGATCTGCGCTTCCTGATCGCTCCGCCAATCGTCGTTGCTAAAGATCACTGAACCGGTGGCGTCGTGCAGTTCGACCTCCGGATTGTCCAGTTGCCCCGTCACTCCGAAAGCGGCCAGCGAGGGACCGATCGCCCGCAGGATCAACTTCCTGGGCGAGGTGCCCCCGATAATGAAGCCCCCGATCATGACGTTGGCATCCAGCCCCACTTCTCCGCGGGTAGAAATATTGCGCACACTGGAGGCGTCCTGGGAAAGATCGTAGAGCTCGCACAAAGCGACGCCGACGCTGCCACCTTCCCCTCGCAAGACGACGGTGTAGGCGCCGGCAGGCAGACTGGCAACGATGGCCGCCTCCAGCGGGTCGGTGGGTTGGAACTCCACCGGCACGGTCCCTGGCGGGAGCGAGGTCCAATCGAGGTTCTGCTCGATCAGGGCGCCGCTCGAGTCGTAGAGTTCCAGCTCGGGATTGCGCAGCACTTTGGGAACTCCGAAGTCAGCCAGGGAGGGACCCAGGGCGCGCAGGACAATCCCCTTATTGCCCTCCCCCGTGACGATAAAGCCACCGATCAAAACGCTATCGCCAGTGCGCACCTGCACCCGGGTCGAGATGTTGAGCAGTGTGTCGGGTTCCCCCGGCGTCGGTGTCGGAGTGGAATCCGGCGGGGTGGGAGATGGGGTTGGACTCGGCGTGCCCGTTGGCGTCGGGGTGGGAGATGCCGTCGGACTCGGGCTCGGTGTGGCCGTCGGGCTCGGTGTGGCCGTCGGGCTCGGTGTGGCCGTCGGAGTTGGCGTTGGGGTTGGCGTCGGCGGGACCCCGGAGGTCCGATACGAAACCTCGTTCGAGTAGCCGCTTTCCAACCCGTTCGTGTTGGACGCAGTGACCGCGAAGTAGTAGGTCGTTCCGGAGTTCAGATTGGTCACGGTGGCTGACGGCGTTTTTCCGACCATCTGCGTCTGGCTGTACTTCCCGCTCGCCGTTCCGTAATGAACCCGATAGCCGGCGATGTCGTTTTCGGTGTTCGCATCCCAGGCGAGCCCGACGGATTGCGCGGCGAAGAGATGAGCCGAGGAAAAGAGGACGGCGATTGCAAAGAAAGCCGGAAAGCGGATCAATGCCATAGTGGATATGGTATTTATAGCAACTCTGGTGCCTTGAGCCGTTGACAAAGGCCGTTTCCCCGACCTCCAGCTCCTTTCGCCCTTCCCAGCCCGCCGATGCGAGCTGATCAAATCAAATGATCTCGCGCAGGAGCGACGGCCCCCGATAAATGAAGCCGGTGTAGACTTGGAGAAGTGCCGCGCCCGCCTCAATCTTTTCCGCCGCCGAGTCGCGATCGGAAATGCCGCCGACCGCAATAATCGGCAATTGGGTGCGAGCGCGCAGGAAACGAACGATCGCCGTCGCCCGCGTCCGGAGAGGCCCGCCGCTTAACCCGCCGGCTTGATCAGGGGCCGGCGCGATCGCCGCATGATCAAGCGTGGTGTTGCAGGCGATGATTCCAGCCAGCCGAAATTTCTCGCACACTTGGATGATCTGCTCGAGCGCCCCGTCTGAAACATCCGGCGCGATTTTGAGCAGGAGCGGTTTCGGCGTCGGCAGCTGCTCGTTTTCCTCTGTGATGACTCGGAGCAGTTCTCCGAGCGATTCCTCTTCCTGGAGGGAACGAAGCCCGGGGGTGTTGGGTGAACTGACGTTGAGCACGACATAATCCGCCACGCCATGCAGGCGCCGAAAGGAGTAGAGATAATCGGTCGCCGCCTCCGCCAGCGGCGTCACCTTCGACTTGCCGAGATTGATCCCGATCGGGATCGATGGCCGGAGCGAGCTTTGGCGCAGCGTCTGCAAACGCTCCGCCACCACGTCGGCACCGTCGTTATTGAATCCGAGCCGATTGATTAACGCCTGCTCCTTCGGATAACGAAAAATGCGCGGCCGCGGATTCCCCGGCTGCGCTTGGGCGGTCACCGTCCCGATCTCGACAAAGCCAAAGCCGAGCGCTTCCCAGGCCGGAACGGCGACCCCGTTTTTGTCGAAGCCCGCCGCCAATCCGATCGGATTCTTGAATTCCAAACCGAAAACCGAAACCGGCCGTGGCGGCGGAGCAAAAGATCGCAGCAGTGCCAGAGCGCCCGGCAGCTCCGGGGCCGAACGCAGGACGCGCAAGGCAAAGTGGTGTGCTGCCTCCGGATCCATCGCGAAGAGCAACGGCCTAACGAATCGCTCGTAGGAGCCGCGGGAATGGGCTGCGCTCATTTGCCGATGCAGAAAGTGGCGAAAAGCGCGTCCAAAATCTTTTCCATATCGGCGTGCCCGATCACTTCCCCGACCGCCTGGAGCGCACCCCGCAGATCGACCGCGACCAGTTCCGGCGCGAGCTTTTCCTCCAACGCCTCTCGGGCCTGATCGCAGGCGGCGAGCGCGCGGCGCAGGCAATCCCGGTGTCGCGCGTTGATTGCGACCGCGCTCGGCACATCCCAGCGTTGCTCGCTCACCCTCGACAAAATCGCTTCCTCCAGCCCCGCCAGTCCGGTCTCCGTCAGGCAGGAAATCCGGAGAGCATCGCAGTTTTCCCAGTCGGGATGCGACGGCAGATCGCTCTTGTTCAAAAGCAGGATCTCCGATCGCCCATTCCTGCCAGCCTCGAAATGCGCTGGCTTTCCCGCGCTCGCGTCGACCACATGCAGCACCAGATCCGCGTTGGCCAGCGAACGTTCGGTGCGCGCGATTCCTTCACTCTCGACCGCGTCAGTTCCGCCGGCGCGCAATCCTGCCGTATCCGTCAGGCGGAGCGCGATTCCGCGCAGATTCACCATCTCCTCGATCGTATCGCGGGTCGTGCCGGGCGCCTCGTTCACGATCGCGCGCGAAAAACCGAGCATGCGATTGAGCAGGCTCGACTTGCCGGCATTGGTCGCGCCATAGATCACCACCCGCACACCCTCGCGAAAAATGCGGCCCTGGTCTGCGGTCGCGAGAAGGGCCTCGATCCTGGCCCGGGCCGCATCGAGCCGCGCCAGAAACGCTGCCCCGACGTCGGGCTCGATGTCTTCCTCCGGAAAATCGATATAGGCCTCGAGATTGGCGATGAGCGCGATCAATTCCTCGCGCAGTTGAGTGATCCTTTCCCCAAGCCGGCCTTCCAATTGTTCTGCCGCCGAACGGAGCGCGAGATCGGTTTGGGCCCGGATCAAATCGATCACCGCCTCCGCCTGGGTCAGATCCATTTTCCCGTGCAGAAAAGCGCGTTCGGTAAACTCGCCCGGCCGGGCCGCCCGTGCGCCCGCGTGGAGAGAGGCTTCCCAGACCCGCGCCGTCACCAGCACGCCGCCATGGCAGCTGATTTCTACCACGTCTTCGCCGGTGTAACTGGCCGGTGCGCGATGAACCGAGAGCATGACCTGATCAACGATGCCTTCGCCTTCGACGATCTCGCCCAGTTGCTGGAGGTGCGAAGCGGCATCGGACGCCTTTTGTTTTCCGCGAAAAATTTGATCGGCAATCGCAATCGCCTCCGGCCCCGAAAGCCTGACGAGTGCAATCGCGCCTTCCCCCGGCGGGGTTGAGATCGCGGCGATCGTCGCCGTCGACTCGTTAGGCATGATCGCTCATCACCGCGCGCAGCGCCGCGATGCATTGGCGGTTTTGTTCCATCGTTCCGACAGAAATCCGGACCCACTCCGGGAGATTGTAGCCGCCGAGGGCGCGCACAATCACCCCCTTGCGCAGAAGCTTTTTGAAAAGCGCCTTGCCGTCGCCCACTTTGACGAGAACGAAATTCGCCGCGCTCGGGACGAAAGGCAGTTCGAGGGCGGCAAACTCCGTCTCCAGGTAGCGCCGGCCTTCATCCGTCACCCGCTTCGTTTCCAATTGATGCTCGCGATCGGCCAGGGCCGCAACCGCGCCGGCCTGGGCGACCCCGTTGGTGTTGAACGGCTCGCGCGTCTTTTGCAGCACCCGGATCAATTCCGGCCGCGCCATCCCGTAACCGAGGCGGAGATTGGCCAGGGCGTGAATCTTGGAAAAGGTTCGCAGCACGATGACGTTCCGATCCGCCTTCACGAACTTGAGCGTGTCCGGCGGATCGTCGAGATACTCGTGGTAGGCCTCGTCGAAGACGACCACCACGTCGTTAGGCACGCGGGCCATGAAACGGTCGAGCCCTTCCTGCCCAACCAGAGTCCCGGTCGGATTATTCGGATTGGCGATGAAAACCACGCGGGTCCGTTCCGTGATCGCCTCCGCGATTCCCTCGAGGTCGAAGCGATAATCGCGATCCGGCACCGCCACGGTCTCGGCGGCGAAAAGTGATGCCACCAGCCGGTAGGCGATGAAGGCGTTCTCCGAAGTCACCATCTCCGCACCTGGCCGGAGAAAAGCGTGCCCGATGAACTCGATGATCTCATTCGAACCGTTGCCGAGAACGAAACTTTCCGGCGGAAAATTCAGTTTTTCCGCGAGCGCCTTCCGCAGATAAAAACCGCCGCCGTCAGGATAATAATTCACACCCGCCAGCGCCTCCTGCATGGCAAGGAGGGCGCGCGGCGAAGGCCCGAGTGGATTTTCGTTGGAAGCGAGTTTGACGATTTGCTCGGGACGCAGGCTGCATTCGCGCGCCGTCTCCTCGATCGGCTTGCCCGGCTCGTAGAGCGCGAGGTCGCGCAGGTGCGGATTGGCCAGCTCCCAGATCGAGTCCATCGGAGGGATTCTAACGAGGTTTGCGCGCTTGAACAGCCGTGGCCGCGCCCAACCTGCGTCCGTTGGGAAAAAAAGGCTGTTCAGCTGCCGACTTCTGCCGAACCGTTGCCCCGATATGAACGCTCCTGATCTCAGCGCCGCAGCCACCTTTTTCCACATCACGATCACGCCTTGGAAAATTGTCGGCCTGACCGGCAGCATCATTTTTGGTCTCCGCTTTCTCATCCAATGGATCGCCTCCGAGCGGGCGAAGAAGAGCGTCATCCCGATCGGCTTCTGGGAATGCAGCGCGCTCGGCTCGCTTTTGACCCTGAGTTATTTCGCGATTTATCGCCACGACTCCGTCGGCATTCTCCAAACCGCGCTCCCCTCTGCCGATTTACTTGCGCAATTTGTACTTTCGTTGGACGCATCATCATGCACAACATCCGGGGAACGAACCGCGGCCACCCGAATAACCGCGCCGCCGCGGCCCGAAGCTGATTGTCCCATGCCGGCTGAAATCATCTATCTCGACAACAACTCCAGCACCCGGATCGATCCCGCGGTCCTCGAGGAAATGATGCCCTTCCTCACCACCCAATACGGCAATCCCTCCGGCTCGCATCGGTTCGGGGCGCAGGTGAAAGAGGCGACCGACCGCGCGCACGAACGGGTCGCGGCCCTTCTCGGCTGTCAGCCTAATGAAATTGTTTTCACCAGCGGCGGTACCGAATCGGACAACACCGCCCTCCATTCCGCCCTCCAGATGTCGCCCGAGCGGCGCCATGTCGTCACCACCTCGGTCGAGCACAACGCCGTCCTCAATTATTGCGAAGCGCTCGTCAGGCAGGGATGCGAAGTGACGGTCGTCCCGGTCGACGAACAGGGCCATCTCGATCTCGCCGAATTGGAAAACGCCATCCGGCCCGAGACCGCGGTCGTTTCCGTGATGTGGGCGAACAACGAGACCGGCGTCATTTATCCGCTCGCGAAAATCGCCGAGCTCTGCCGCGAGAAAGGCGTCTTCTTCCATACCGACGCCGTCCAGGCGGTTGGGAAAATGCCGATCGATCTTGCGGACTTGCCGGTTCATTTTCTTTCCCTCTCCGGACATAAATTGCATGCCGCGAAAGGCGTCGGCGCACTCTACGTCAATCGCAAAGCGCGTTTCCAGCCGCTCCTCGTGGGCGGACCGCAGGAAGGCGGACGCCGCGCCGGCACCGACAACGTCGCCTCCATTGCCGGCCTCGGGAAAGCGGCCGAGCTCGCCATGTCGACCCTCGAAGAAGAAAACACCCGCGTGCGCGCCCTGCGCGATCGTTTCGAATCGACCCTCCTCACCGAACTGGAAGAGGTGATGGTGAACGGCGACCCGAGCGCGCGTCTCCCCAACACCTCAAACCTCGCTTTCGGCGGCGTCGACGCCCAGGCCATCCTCCTCAAGCTCGACCAGGAAGGTGTCTGCTGTTCGTTAGGCTCGTCCTGCACCACCGGCTCGGTCCAGCCCTCGCACGTCCTCCGCGCGATGCATTTCCCGAACGAACGAGCCCGGAGCAGCCTCCGTTTCTCCTTCGGCCGTTTCAACACCGAAGCCGAGCTCGATAAGGTGCTCGAAATCCTGCCTCGCATCGTGCGCAAACTGCGCCAGCTCGCCGCGGCCTAAAGCCGCCCTCCGGGCGCCTCCCAGACGAAGCGTTTACATGTTCATATACACATATCGTTTGCGCTTTCCGACGCCCGAAACGATTGTCGTCGGTGGCTTCCACCAACGGCAAAAAACCCCGGGTTAGCGCTCCCCCAGAGGGCGGCTGCATCGAAATCCGGGGCGCCCGCCAGAACAACCTCAAGGGCTTCGACCTCGACCTCCCGCTTGGCCAACTAACCGTCGTCACCGGCCCGAGCGGGAGCGGCAAATCGAGCCTCGCCTTCGACACGATCTACGCCGAAGGCCAGCGCCGTTACGTCGAAACCTTCAGCCCCTACACCCGCCAGTTCCTCGAGCGAATGGACAAGCCGCGAGTCGACGAAATCCGCGGCATCCCGCCGGCGATCGCGATCGAGCAATCGAACCCGGTCAAAAGCTCGCGTTCGACCGTCGGGACGATGACCGAGATCAACGATTACCTGAAACTCCTCATGCCCCGGGTGGCCCGCGCCTTCTGCCCGAGCTGCGGACGCGAGATCCGTCCCGAAACCGCGAAATCAATCGCCGATCAAATCCTCGAGCAGACAAGCGGCCAATCCGTCCTCATCACGTTTTGGATAGCCGTGCCGCCGAAGACGGAGCCGAAGGAATTTTTCAGTTTCCTCCAGCAACAAGGTTATCTCCGAGTTTGGCTCCACGGCGAAGTCATCCGGGCCGACGCGGAGAGGAAGAATCTTCGCCTCGGCGCGCGCGTCCAGGTGATCCAGGATCGCCTAACGATCTCCGAGGAAAATCGCGCCCGTCTCGTCGAGTCTCTCGAAACCGCGCTTCGCTTCGGCAAAGACCGGGTCAACGTCATCCCGCTCTTCGACGGCTCTCAACTCTCAACTAACGACTCTCAACTCCCTTTCTCCACCGGTTGGCATTGCGCCCATTGCGACCTCGACATTCGCCCGCCCACGCCCGGTCTCTTCAGTTTCAACAATCCGTTAGGCGCCTGTCCCGAATGCCGCGGCTTCGGACGCACGATCGCAATCGATCTCAACCGCGCCATTCCCGATCGCTCCCTCTCCATCGCCCAGGGCGCCGTCCGTGTTTTTCGCGGTGAAGAGATGGGTGAATCGCAAAAGGACCTGCTCCGGGCCTGCGCCCGGGAGGAGATCGATGTGCATCTGCCGTTCGAGGAATTGCCAAAGCACGACCAGGATTTCGTCATCAACGGCGAGAAAGGCGCCGGCGAATACACGGAGGAAGATTACGAGACCGATCGTTGGTACGGCGTCCGCGGGTTCTTCAAATGGCTCGAGAGCAAGACCTACAAAATGCATGTGCGCGTCCTCCTCAGCCGCTATCGCGCCTACACCAGTTGCCCGAGCTGCCAGGGTGGACGTTTTCAACCGGAGACGCTCAATTATCGACTCGTTAGGCAGGATGGAATTGCCTTCACCTTGCCGGAGTTCGCCGCCCTTCCCATCTCCGAGGCGCGCGATTTTCTCACCAGTTTGATTCTTCCGCCTAACGACTCCGCGGCGGAGATGCTGCGGGCTGAAATCATCGGCGCGTCTCAGTTATCTCTGCGAAGTCGGGGTCGGCTATCTCACCCTCGATCGTTCCACCCGCACCCTGAGCGGCGGCGAAGTGCAGCGCGTCAATCTCACCACCTGCCTCGGCGCCTCACTCGTCAACACTCTCTTCGTGATGGACGAGCCGAGCGTTGGTCTGCATCCGCGCGACGTCGGCCGACTCGTTCGGGTGATGCACAACCTGCGCGACAAAGGCAACACGCTGCTTGTCGTCGAGCACGAAGAAGCGATCATCCGCGCCGCCGATCATCTGCTCGACATCGGTCCCGGCCGCGGCGAAAAGGGCGGCGAACTGGTCTTACAACGGCACGCTCGCGGATTTTCTGGGGAGCGCACGCGCCTCGCGTGCCGCTTTTCGGCGCCGCGCCGAAAACCGATTCGCGCGCAGGAAAAGTTCGCGATGGCGAGGCCGCCATCGCCAGCACGCGAGGCGCGTGCGCTCCCCAGAGTCTGACGCGCGACTATCTCACCGGGCAAGAAATCGATTCCGATTCCGAAAACTCGGCGCGGCTCCTCGCATGCGCTCAGGATCAAAGGCGCAACTCGAGCACAACCTCAAGAACCTCGATGTCGAGATTCCGTTAGGCGTTTTTGCCTGCGTGACCGGTGTTTCCGGCTCCGGCAAGTCGACCCTCATCCACGAGGTCCTCTATCAAAATCTCCTTCGCGCCCGGGGCACGGGGAGCGAAGAAGCCGGCGCCTGCAAGAGCGTCACCGGCGCCCATCGCGTCGGGAAACCGTGATGGTCGATCAATCGGCCGCTCTCCCGCACTCCGCGCTCGACCCCGATCCTTTACCTCGGGGTTTACGACCGGGTGCGCGAACTTTTCGCGGCCCAGCCGCAGGCCATGGCGCAGGGTCTGACCGCGAGCGCCTTTTCCTTCAACTCCGGGAGCGGGCGTTGCGATCGTTGCGGCGGGACCGGCTTTGAAAAGATCGAGATGCAATTCCTGAGCGATCTCTACGTGCGTTGCGCGGAATGCGAAGGGCGTCGCTTTCAGCCGCATGTCCTGAAGGTGAAAGTCGAGGGTCGCTCGATTCACGAAGTGCTCGATCTGACGGTGAGCGAAGCAATCGAGTTTTTCACTGCACTCGGCGAAGCCGGCACGCTAGCCCGGCCGCTTGCTCGTCCTCGAGGAAGTCGGGCTTGGTTATCTGCGCCTCGGACAACCGCTCAACACCTTATCCGGCGGCGAATCGCAACGCCTGAAACTCGTCAGGCACCTGACCGACAGCGGCGGCGAGAACGGGAAAGGCGGCGATCTTTTCATCTTCGACGAACCGACCACCGGCCTGCACTTCGATGATGTCGCGCTGCTCGTGAGGCTCTTCCAGCGTTTGGTCGCGGCCGGGAACTCGATCGTCGTGATCGAGCACAATCTCGAAGTCATCAAGTGCGCCGACTGGATCATCGATCTCGGGCCGGAAGGCGGCGAAGAAGGCGGACAGGTGGTCGCCGTCGGGACACCGGAAGAGGTCGCGAAAGTCGCCGCATCATTCACGGGGCAGTTTTTGCGCGAGCTGCTGGGGAGCGGTCGCCGCGGCGGACCTGTTTTCGGCGCCTCGCCGAAAACTTCCCTGCGCTACGACTTGCCCGACGACGAGACCTGCCTTGCGCGCCGCCGAAGAGCCGTTCGGCGAGGCGCCGAACGGGGCACGCGAGGCGCGTGCGCTCCCCGGAACTCTCGCAGCCAGTCGCGATCGGGTGATCGCCATCCATGGCGCGCGCGAGCACAATCTCAAAAACCTCTCCCTTGCCATCCCGCGCGATCAGTTGGTCGTCATCACCGGGCTGAGCGGCTCGGGCAAATCGACCGTCGCTTTCGATCTCCTTTTCGCGGAAGGTCAGCGCCGTTTTCTCGACAGCATGTCGCCCTATGCGCGGCAATTCGTCGAGCAGCTCGAGAAACCGGATGTCGACCTGATCGAAGGTCTCCCGCCCACGGTTGCGATCGAGCAACGCGTCACCCGCGGCGGCGGCAAATCGACCGTCGCCACCGTGACGGAAGTCTATCATTTTCTCCGCCTCCTTTTCGCCAAAACCGGCACCCAATTCTGCCCGGAATGCGATCTCCCGGTGGAAAAGCAGAGCGCTCGCCGCCATCGTTAGGCAAGTGGAGACGGCGGCGCGGCGCGGTCCGCTCAAAGTCCTCGCGCCCCTCGTCAAGGCGCGCAAAGGGTTTCACACCGAAGTCGGGCGCTGGGCCGAGCGCCAGGGGTTCGACACCCTTTACGTCGATCGACAGCTCATCCCGGTCGCGCAATTCCGCAAGCTCGAGCGTTTCAAGGAACACACGATCGACGCCGTCGTCGGGGTGATCGACGCCAGGCGCATTTTGAAAGCGCGCAATCTGGTGCAGCGCGCGCTCGAGATCGGCCGCGGCACCGCCCATCTGCTCGACGCGAAGAATCGTCTCACGGTCATGAGCACGGAGATGAGCTGCCCGGGTTGCGGGCGCGCCTTCGAGGAACTCGATCCAAGGCTTTTTTCCTTCAACTCGCCCCACGGCTGGTGCGAGACCTGCGCCGGCTTCGGCGAAATCTGGAACGAGAAATTGCAGCGCAACGAAGAGGAGACCGGCGAGTCGATGCTCGAGAACGAGCTCAGCGCCGAGCGGCAGTTTGAATCGGTCGAGGATGGCGAAGCGGTGCCCTGCCCCGAATGTCACGGCTCGCGCCTCAACGCCGTCGCGCGTCATGTCCGCCTGCAGGGCAAAACGATCGACGAGTTCGCGGCCCGTTCCGCCGCCGAGGCGCTCGGCCTGATCGGGAAACTGCGTTTCCGCGGCACGCAAAAAGTGATCGCCGCCGATCTCGTGCCGGAGATCGAGCAGCGGCTGCGTTTTATGGACAACGTCGGACTCGGTTACCTTCCGCTTGGACGTTCCGCCAAAACCTTGAGCGGTGGCGAATCGCAGCGCATCCGGCTCGCCGCCCAGCTCGGCTCCAATCTGCGCGGAGTGCTTTACGTTCTCGACGAACCCACGATCGGTCTGCACGCACGCGATAACGTGCGCCTGCTCGAAACCCTCACCGCCCTGCGCGAGAAAGGGAATTCGCTCGTCATCGTCGAGCACGATGAGGAAACGATGCGGCGCGCCGATCACATCATCGATCTCGGGCCGGGCGCGGGGGTGCATGGCGGCGAAGTCGTCGCGCAGGGAACGCTGCGCCAGATCAGGGAAAACGCGGAATCGGAGACTGGCCGCTGCCTGCGCACCCCGCTCTCTCACCCGGTGCGCAAGTCGCGCCGCTCGTTAGGCAAGGTCGAGCACTGGCTCGAAATCAGCGGCGCCTGCGCCAACAACCTGAAGAACATCGACGTTCGTTTCCCGGTCGGCCGTCTTTCCGTCATCACCGGCATTTCCGGCTCGGGCAAATCCACCCTCATGCGTTCGGTCTTACTGCCGGCGGTGCAGGCAGGTCTGGATCGGAAACGCGAAGCGCCGCCCGCGAACATCACCGGAGTCGAAGCACTGGAGGCGATCTACGAAGTCGACCAATCGCCCATCGGCAAAACCTCGCGTTCGACTCCCGCGACCTACATCAAAGTCTTCGACGAGATCCGGAGTCTCTTCGCCCAACTGCCGGTCTCGCGGGTGCGCGGTTACAGCGCCAGCCGCTTCTCCTTCAATACCGAGGGCGGCCGTTGCGAAACCTGCAGCGGCCAGGGCGTGATCAAGCTCGAGATGAGTTTTCTCCCCAACAGCTATGTGCCGTGCGAAGATTGCGGCGGGCAACGTTACAACGCGCAAACCCTCGAAGTGCTCTACCACGAGCGCAGCATCGGCGACGTGATGAAGATGACGATCGCCCAGGCCGCGGAATTCTTCGC
This sequence comes from uncultured Verrucomicrobiae bacterium, assembly GCA_963772915.1. GTDB lineage: Bacteria > Verrucomicrobiota > Verrucomicrobiia > Chthoniobacterales > UBA10450 > Palsa-1392. Next base: position 521,190 of record CAVYZI010000007.1, on the reverse strand, counting down.
CGCCAACCAAAAGATCGCGCGCCCGCTCTCGCTGCTCGTCGAGACCGGACTCGGCTATCTCCAACTCGGCCAGCCCAGCCCGACCCTGAGCGGGGGCGAAGCGCAGCGGCTCAAGCTCGCGACCAAACTGACCCGCGGCGTGAGCCGGGCGACGAACGAGCGGATGCGGAAAATGCGCCAACCGAAGTCGACCCTCTATTTGCTCGAGGAACCCACGATCGGGCTCCATATGGCGGACGTGGAATTGCTCCTCAACGTCATTCACCGCCTGGTCGATGACGGCAACACCGTGATCGTGATCGAGCACAACCTGAGTGTGATTGCGGAAGCCGATTACGTGGTCGACATCGGGCCGGAGGCCGGTTCGTTAGGCGGCGAAATCGTCGCCCTCGGGACGCCCGAGCAGGTGGCGAAGAACCGCCTTAGCCGCACCGCGCCGTTTCTGCGCGAAGTGCTCGCGCAGGGCCGCGAAGTGACGCAACCACAAAAAGCGTTGTCATCCCGAGCCGGCAAAGCACGGCGAATGTAGACGCTTCGCTGTGCGAAGCGCGAGAGCAGGCTTGGCAGCTTATCGCCGTCATCTGCGGGCAGTGCGAATACCCGCGCTTCGCACAGCGAAGCGTCTACATTTGCCGCGCGAACCAATCTCGCGCAGACTCGCGCGCCGGAATGTTCGCTTACTACCTCCACACTCTCGATCCCTTCATCTTTCGCATCTGGGGCGATTTTGGACCGCGCTGGTACGGGATGGCTTACGTCCTCGCCTTCGCCTGCGGCTTTTGGCTCTTGCGCGTCCTGGCCCAACGCGGCTACACCCAACTGCGCGTTGAGCAGGTAGGCGACTTCATCACCTGGGGTGCGCTCTTCGGCGTCATGCTCGGCGGCCGGCTCGGTTACGTTTTGTTTTATCGCCCGGAAATGTTGCGCGATCCGCTCTCCATCGTGCGCGTCTGGGAAGGCGGCATGTCGAGTCACGGCGGGATGATCGGGCTCATCGTCTACACCTATTGGTACGCCTGGCGGCACAAACTTTCCTGGACCAACCTCGGCGATAACCTCGTGGTGGTGGCGCCGATCGGTTTGTTCTTTGGCCGCTGCGCCAATTTCGTCAACGGCGAGCTTTACGGTCGCCTCTCGACGGTGCCGTGGGCGATGCTTTTCCCGAAGGAGTTGCTCGAACCGAAAAACTTTGCCGAAGCCGACCGCGCCGTGCTGGCGGCGCAACGGATCGATCCCAGCCTAACGACTCCGGAAGCGATCGTGGACGCGCTGCACCATTCGTCGCCTCTGCGCGCGGTCATCCGCCCGATTCTCACCCCGCGCCATCCCTCGCAGATTTACGAGGCGCTGCTCGAAGGCGTGGCGCTTTTCGCGATCCTCTGGGTCGTGCGAACGCGCACTCGCCAGCCCGACGGCGTGCTGACCGGCTTGTTTTTCATCTGCTACGCCATCTTCCGGATTGTGGTGGAATATTTTCGCGAGCCCGATGCCTCGCTCATTGCCGGGTTTACCCGCGGGCAATTTTTCTCCTTTTTCCTCATCGCGATCGGGCTCGCCTTCGTCATCGTGGGGAAGATTCGCAATCACCACGCCGCGCGGTTGTAGACGCCTCCCTGTGCCCTCGGAGGCGCGGGTCTGCGTATTGCAGCACCTGGAGCTTCCGAGCCACCCACAGACCCGCGTTTCGCACAGCGAAACGTCTACAACGCCGGCAAGGCAAAAGGTCGCGACTTTCGTTTCGCGCGAGTTCCGCTATTACTTACCCACGGAATGACGGACCTGATTTTCCCCGACTTCCTCGCGGCCGGCGGGCTCGTTTTTTCGTTCGAGCACGCCACGGTCGCAGGCAAGATGGTGCTCCTGCTTCTCGCCATCGCCTCCGTCTTCAGTTGGTCGGTCATGGTGACGAAGCTGCGCGTGGTGCAGTTCGCCCGGAAACAGACCGACCGTTTCCTCGCCGCCTTTCGCCAGGATCGTCAGCCGTTGCGCTTGTTTGAATCGAATGTGCGCTTCCCCGGTTCGCCCGTTTTCCAGGTCTATCGCGCCGGCTGCGAAGAGCTGACTTTTCACCTCCTCGGCTCGGCCGAGATCGACGAGACCTTTCGCGCCCGGCTCGAGATCGCGGACAAGATCACGCCCGCGCAAATGCACGCGGTGAGCGCGGCGATGGAGCGCGCGGTGGGCGAGACCGCGCTCAAGCTCGAGTCGCAGATGATCCTGCTCGCGACCGCGGTCAGTGGGGCGCCGTTTCTGGGATTGTTAGGCACGGTCTGGGGCGTGATGGACACCTTCACCGGCGTGGCCGAAGCCGGGTCGGCCAACCTGGCGGCGATGGCCCCGGGCGTTTCCGGTGCGCTGATCACGACCGTGACCGCGCTCTGCGTCGCGATCCCGGCCATGTTTGGCTACAATTTTCTCGTTACCAGCATCCGCGGGATGATCGTGGAGATGGATAACTTCGCCGCCGAATTGGCCTCGGAGTTTGAACACAAATACGTCGAGCACGGGGGGCGCGTTTCCGATTTCCGGCGCTAGCCAATCAATTTTTAGGATGAATCTGGAAACCAGGAAGCCAGGAAGGGAAATCAGGGGAATTTTTTCCTGGTTTTCTGGCTTCCAGATTACTCCCCCTTTGCTCTGATCATGCGCCGCTATTCCAACCGCACATCGTTCACCACCCTCTCGGAGATCAACGTCACTCCGTTGCTCGATCTCGCGTTTGTCCTCCTCATCATTTTCATGATCACGACCCCGCTGATGGAGAACAGCAAATCGCTCATCATCCCCTCGAGCAACACGACGAACGCGCCGATTAACCCGAGCGCGGTTCAGATCCTTTCCATGGACCGTGATGGGATCGTCAGGCTGAATGAGGTGGTTGTGGAGCCTGCCGTGCTCGAGAGTCAACTCGCCGCCCTGAAGACGGCCGACCCGAATGTGGCGGTCGTGATTCGTCCCGATCGCACCCTGGCGGTGCAGAAACTCGTTAATCTGATGGACGCCCTCCAGCGCGCCGGGATCAGCAAGGTCGGGATCGCGACGCAGGAAGAGCAGCCGGGACGATGACCCGCGACGCGCGTTTCTGGCGCAACGTCACGATCGTCGGGTTGATCCACGTGGCGGTGCTGCTCGGCCTGCTCTGGTGGAGCCGTTCGCCGCGCCGCGTGCCGAAGGATGTTGTCTGGATGGAAGGCGGCGCTGGGGCCGACGCATCGGCCGGTGCGGAAACGCCGGCTCCGACTCCGGAGGAAACACCGGTCCCAACCCCCGAAGCGACCGTCGAGGAAGCACCGACTCCCGAGGTCAGGCCGACGGTGAAGAGCGAGATCGAAATTCCGTCACCAACAATCTCTGCCACGCCGTCTCCAAGTCCGACACCCACGCCCACTCCCAAGCCTTCTCCGACCCCAACCCCCACCCCGAAAGCCACTCCCAAGCCGACACCGAAACCGACTCCAAAACCCAAGCCGAAGCCCTCCGCGACTCCGAAGAAAAAAGCGACGCCGAAGCCGAAACCGAAGCCCACGCCGGACGAGGAAGAAAAGAAGGCGGCCAAGGAATTGGAAAAGAAAAAGGCGGCCGCGAAAGCCGCGCTGACGAAGGAGAAAAGCGGCGAAGACGAAGAAGAGTCGGCGAAAAAATCATCGAAGAAGAGCAGCGCGACTGAGGAGGGCGAAGAGACCGGCAAAAAAGGCAACGGCGGCTCCGGCGGCAAGGGTTCCGGGGCAGGCGGTTCCTCGGAGTTCGGCTGGTACGGCAGCATGTTGCACGACCGGTTCTTCAGCGAATGGGTGCAGCCGACCTCGGTCGTGCACAGCTCCAAGCTGGTTGTCACGCTCCGCATCCGCATTCAGAGGGACGGCCACATCTCCGATTACTCGATCGCCAAATCGTCCGGCAACATCGTGGTCGACGACTCCGTCACGCGCGGCAGCGGCGCGGGTGAAGCGGGTCGATCCTTTGCCTTCGGGCCTGGGCGACGATTATTATGATGTGAACATCAACTTCGAACTAGAGTGAGACGATGAGGAGACTACGGATTTCAGATTTTGTTGCAGCCGCCATCTGTCTTGGCCTAACGATCTCTCCGGCGTTCGGGGCCGAGGACGTGCCGACGATCACGGTGAGCAAGGGCGACCAGATCAACCTCGCCGTCTCGCCGCTCGAAGGCGGCGATGGGGCGGCGGCGACCAAGGTCCTGCAGAACGACCTCACGCTTTCCGGATACTTCAAGCTGGAGGAGGCAAACAGCTCGTTCACCGCGCGCGGGACGGCGAGCGGCGGCAATCTGCAGGGCCAGGTGGTCGATCACAGCGGCGGGACCGTCCTTTCCAAGACCTACAGCGGAAACACGCGCGAGAACGCCCATCAGTTTGCCAATGACATCATCGAGACGCTGACCGGCCACAAAGGGATCGCGGGAACGACGGTGGCCTTCATCGCCACGCGCAGCGGGCGCAAGGAAGTCTATGTGGCCGATTGCGACGGGAGCAACGTTAGGCAATTGACCCACGACAACACCATCAGCGTGCATCCTTCGCTCAGCCCGGACGGACGTCGCCTCGCCTACACCGGTTATCAAAGCGGTTATGCGGATGTTTATCTGATCGATCTCAGCTCCGGGGCGCGGAACAAGATCGTCAACTATCCCGGGACGAACAGCGGGGCGGCCTTTTCGCCGGATGGCGGGCGCATTGCCCTAACGATCAGCAAGGATGGTAACCCCGAGCTTTACAGCGTGAGCGCAAGCGGCGGCGGGGCGCGACGCCTGACGAGAACGCGCGGCGTCGAGTCGAGCCCAACCTGGTCGCCCGATGGGAGTGAGATCATCTATTCCTACGACGGCTCGGGCGGGCCCCAGCTTTATCGAATTTCCTCGAGCGGCGGCTCGGGCCGGCCAATTTCGGCCGGCTACGGCTATTGCACCGAGCCAAGCTGGTCGCCCGATGGAAAAAAGGTGGCTTTCAATGTGCGCAGCGGCGGCGAGTTCCAAATCGTGGTTATGGACCTCGCGGGCGGCAGCAAGCGGACCGTCGCGACCGGAGAAGATCCGGTTTGGGGACCGGATTCGCGGCACCTGATTTACACCGAGGGCGGCGCGCTCGAGATGGCGGATACGATCAGCGGGCGCAAAAACACGGTCCTCGATGGGCTCGGCAAGATCACCGAGCCGAGCTGGGCGCGCTGAGGCATCTCGCTCCTGGCTTCGTCTCTTTCGCCCGGACTCGTGTCCCGAAGAGCATGTGCGAGATCCCTCGCCGTCTGCCGGCTCGGAATGACAACAGAACCGAGCTCGTAGCGCTGACCTTCTTGTGGGGACGCTTCCCTGCGGGGAGCGCGAGACGTGGATTTGAAATCGGGACTCACACCCGCGCTTCGCACAGCGAAGCGTCTACAGGAGCGCCAGGGATTTGCCTTCGCGCTGCGTCACCTGGTCGAGCGTGCATTGGCGCGGCGCTTTGTCTTTCCGCCAGCGCACGATTTTGGTCCCGTGCCGGAAACGGCCGCCGGTGAAATGATCGTAGGTCACTTCGACCACGACTTTGGGAGCGACGGGTTCCCACTCGCTGCTCCGTTCCGTGCTCCAGCGGCTCGGGCCGCCGGGAGCGTTTCCGGTAAAGCCGGGTCGCTTCCTCAGCGCTTCGAACTTCTTCGTCAGGTCAGGTTTTTCTTCCGTTTTGAAGGCGCTCGTGAAGCCGACGTGATGCAGCAAACCTTCATCGTCATAGAGCCCAAGCAAGAGCGAGCCGAGCATGCGCGCGCCGCTCGCATAACGAAAGCCTCCCACCACGCAATCCACCGTCCGGATCTGTTTGATCTTCACCATCGCCGTCCTTTCGCCCGCGGCGTAAGCGGCGTCGATGCGCTTGGCAACCAGGCCGTCGAGATCGCCCCCGACTTTTTTGAACCATTTCTGAGCCGTTTTCAGGTCAGGCGTGGCCGGCGAAAGCCGGATCCACTTTTCGTTAGGGAAAATCTTCGTCGCGAACCGCTCGAGCTCTGCCCGACGTTCGCGCAGGGGGCGGTCGAGAAGCGATTTGCCACGCGCATCGGCCAGGAGATCAAAGACGACAAACATGGCCGGATGCGCCGCGGCCAGTTTCTGCACCCGGCTGGCGGCAGGATGAAGCCGCAGTTGCAAATCGTCGAAGGAGAGCGCTCCGCGGAGCGGGATGACCAATTCACCATCGAGGACGAACTCCCTGGCCCGCAATTTGCCTAACGAGTCGACGATATCCGGAAAATAACGCGCCAGAGGCTGCCCGGCCTTTGATTGCAGATAAATCTCGGCTCCGTCGCGGAAGGCGAGACAGCGGAAGCCATCCCATTTCGGTTCGTATTGCCAGTCATCGCCTTCCGGGATTTCGTCCACGGAACGCGCCTCCATCGGCGGGAGCGGTGGTCTGAGCGAGAGCGGCATCAGGTATATCGGCGCGGTTCCAGTTTGGGCGGTCGCTTACCTTTTCGCACCGCGCCCTGCACCGGGATGTAGGCGAGTTCGGTTTGGTCGACCGCGCAGCGCAAAAGCAGCCCGCCCCGGCTCATGTCGCCGCGCCCGACAAAGTCGGCCGGGAATTGAATCCGCTCGCGCAGAATTCCGAGCAGAATGCTGACATATTTGCCGGTCGCGACGCTGCCGAGGAGGACGACTTCGCACTCGGGGGTCAGTTGCCTAAGGAGACGCCGGAGATCGCGCTCCAGCGGTTTGCGATAACGGGGATCGCTCTCTTCGATCTCGACCTCGGCAAATTCCCGCAGGTCGGCCAGCGTGACCGGAGTGGCGGCGGGAACGAGTCCGCGGGTCGGGGTGATGACGAGGACGCGCGACAGATCAGGCCGGGCAAAGGCATTGGCATAAGCGAGCTTGCCCCGAAAATAGAGGCCGCTGAGAAAGGCGAAGACTTCGCCTAACGACACCGGCTCAGTCGCGCGCAGGCGGCGGGCAAGATCGAACTCCGCCCTCCCGTTCAGGAGCATCTGGGCGCGGCGCCCCCCGGCGTAGGCCGGCGAAAGGAGAAAGGTCCGCGTCATAAAAAAGTTGTAGCGTCCGCCGTCCTCAGCGGACAAATCAGATGTGCGCTGAGACAGCGCACGCTACAACCCGCGACCTGATGAAACCCGGATTCCTCGAAAAGCTCATTGGTCGCCTCGGCCGGATTGGGCCCGAGGAGGTGCAGAATTATCTCCTCCGCCTCGCCCAGGAGAAAGGTTTCCTCGAGACGATTTTTAATTCCATCCAGGAAGGGATCATCGTGACCGACGCCAATGGGCGCATCACCTACCTGAACGATGCCGCCTGCGAGATCTTCGGGCTGGAAGGCGAAAGCGCGATCGGCAAACCGCTCGATGAACAGGTGCGGGGGCTCGATTGGAAGGCGCTCTCCCAGTCCGACTCCGTCCTCACCCGCGACATGGAGATTTTTTATCCGACCAATCGGTTCATCAATTTCTATGTCGTGCCGCTCATCATCGAACGGCGCGCCGCCGCCGATTCGCCTAACGATTCGATCTCGGAAGCGGTCGGCCATGCCATGATCCTGCGCGACATCACGGAAGATCGGCGTTCGACCCAGCAGACAATCGAGTCGGAACGTTTGTCCGCCCTGACTTTGCTCGCCGCCGGTGTCGCGCACGAGATTGGTAATCCGCTCAACTCCCTTCACATCCATCTCCAATTGATGGAGCGGAAAGTGAAGAAACTGCGGACGGCGGAGGACCGACGCGAGCTGCAGGAATCGATCGATATCGCGCGGGCCGAGATCAACCGACTCGACTCGATCGTGACCCAATTCCTCCGCGCCATCCGGCCTTCGAAGCCGCAACTGCAGCCGGAAGACGTGAACTCGATCCTGCAGGAGGCGATTCGTTTCTTTCGGCCCGAGATCAAAGACCGCGACATTGTCGTCAAAACCGAACTGCGTTCCGACCTGCCGCTGCTCGAGCTCGATCGCGACCAGATGAAGCAGGTCTTTTACAACGCGATCAAAAACAGTTTCGAAGCGATGAAACGCCGCGGCGTTCTGCGCATCCGAACCGATCGCGACGATACCCACGTCAAGATCAGCTTCACCGACACGGGCGGCGGGATTTCGGCGGAAAATTTGAGCCGGGTTTTCGAGCCCTATTTCACGACAAAAAGCAGCGGTTCCGGGCTCGGGCTCCTGATCGTGAGGCGGATTGTGCGCGAGCATGGCGGCGAACTGGCGATCGAGAGCACGGAAGGCAAAGGCCTGACCCTGACGATTCGTTTGCCGTTTCTCGATCGAAGGGTGCGGATGCTGCCGGAGAAGGCGGAAGGATGACAAATTTCGCTTCGATTTCCTGGAGGGAAGCGCGCCGTCGCTTCCCCGAACCGCCGGAAGGCTTCCATGCCGGCAGGCCCGCTCTCAAGCACCGACGGCGCGGTGCCCTCCAAGGCACATCGGCGGACCCAAGCCGGAGCCGCGAGAGATCGGTTGTGCTAACGTCGTTTTGATCCCCTGATTCACCATGCAAGCGACCGTCCTCATCGTCGACGACGAGAAGCACACCCGTGATGGGTTGCGCACCTTGTTGGGCGATAACTACGACACTTACGTCGCGGCCGATGTGGCGAGCGCGCTTGACGTCCTGCAACGCGACCAGATCGACGTTCTCCTGACCGATCTGCGGCTCGGGGGCGAGGATGGGATGACCCTGATCGAGCGTGCCCTCAAGCTCCCGCATCCGCCGGTCTGCATCATGATGACGGCCTACGGCTCGGTCGACACGGCGGTCGAGGCGATGAAGCGCGGGGCCTACGATTTCGTGACCAAGCCGCTCAACCTCGACAAGGTCGAGATGCTGATCGCGCGCGCCCTCGGCAGCCGGCGGCTCGAGCAGGAGAATCGCACCCTGCGCCAGCAGGTGGATGAACGCTTCGCGCTCGAAAATATTCTCGGCGAATCCCCGATTTTGCGCGAAGTGCTCGATACCATCCGCCAAGTGGCGCCTTCCTCGGCCAACATTTTACTGGAAGGCGAAAGCGGCACGGGCAAGGAGCTGGCCGCGCACGCCATTCATAATCTGAGCCGGCGGCACAAGGGGCGATTCGTGACCGTGCATTGTGCGGCGCTCTCCCCGCAGTTGCTCGAGAGCGAACTTTTCGGGCACGAACGCGGCGCCTTCACAGGCGCGCACGAACGCCGGATCGGCCGTTTCGAGCAGGCCAATGGCGGCACGATTTTCCTCGATGAAATCGGCGAGATCGATGTCACGACCCAGATCAAACTCCTGCGTGTGATGAGCGAAGAGCGCGCCTTCGAGCGGGTCGGCGGCTCGCAGACTTTGCACGCCGATGTGCGCCTGATCGCGGCCACGAACAAGAACCTCGAGACATTGGTGAGCGAGGGAAAATTCCGCGACGACCTCTACTTCCGGCTCAACGTGGTCAAGATCACGATGCCGCCGTTGCGCGAGCGGAAGGAAGATATTCCGCTTCTTGTGCGCGCCTTTTTGCGCCATTTCTCAAAGGCGAATGAGAGGCCGCTGCTCGACATCACGGCTGACGCCATGAACACGCTCCTGGCTTACGATTGGCCGGGCAATGTGCGCGAGCTGCGGACCGCGATCGAGCACGGGGTGGTGATGGCCACGGGTAGCAAAGTGGCCTTGCGCGATCTGCCGGTCGCGGTCCGGCGGGCCGCGCCGGCGGCCGGCGTGCGCGTCCGCTCCTTCGACGACAACGCCAGCCCGCTCGATTTGCACGCCACGGAACGGCGCCTCATCACCCAGGCGCTGGCCGCGACCAAAGGCAACATCACCGCCGCGGCCAAGAAGCTGGGGATCAGTCGGCGCACCCTCCATCGCAAGATCAATGAAATGAAAGCCGCCGATGACGGCGGAAATGACGAAATCCGATCCGCCTCAGGCGGACCGCGTTCCGAAACCGGGAGCGAAGCGGAATCGTGAGATTTTTTTCGGGTTTCGTCATTCGGACTTCGTCATTCTCTTTCAATGCCTGGTCCCGCTGACGCCATCCAAAAGGTTATCCATGGTCTCGAGTCGGGCGGGGCCGCCGTCTGGGTCCGGCGCGCCCTCGGCTTCGCGCTGATCGCAGGGCTGGGACTTTTCTATTTGCTGCACGAATTTCGCGGCCTGGCCACTTCACAGGCGATGGACCAGGCGCAGATCGGGCGCGCCATGCTGCACGGCGAGTTTTGGAAAACGAAGTTCGCGCGCCCGCTCGCCATCGGGCAATTACAAACCCACGGCAAAGACGTGGCGAAAAACATCTGGACCGATACCTATAACGCGCCCCTTCCGCCGCTTGTCGATGCGATCGCGCTCCTGCCGGTCCGTTCGAAAGAAATGACGCCGGAGAACACGGTCTACGCCGGGGATCGGATGATCGCGCTGATGTCGATTGCGCTTTTTTTCGCTTCGCTCCTGGTGCTCTTTCTCATCGCGCGCCGGCTCTTCGATGAACGCCTCGCGCTGCTCGGTTGCGCGCTCGTTTTGCTTGGCGACATCTTTTGGCAGTACGCCCTTTCCGGGTTGCCCCAGATGTTGCTCCTCCTGCTTTTCAACCTCACCCTCTACACGCTGGTGCGCGCAATCGAGAACCAGGCGCAGGGCGAATCCAAACCGCTCTGGCTCGCGCTGGCGGGGGCCGGGTTCGGTCTCCTCGCCCTGGCCCACGCCCTGACGATTTGGGTTTTTCTGCCGGCGCTGCTTTTCTCCGCCGTCTATTTCCGGCCGCGCCTCCGCTCGGTCGTGCTCCTCCTCGCGCCCTTCCTCATTCTCTACACGCCGTGGTTGATTCGGAATTATCTCGTCTGCGGCAATCCGGCCGGGATCGCGTTCTATTCCGTCTTCGATCACATCGGGGGGAGCGAGACGGCCCACATGCGCCAGATGACGCTCGAATTGCCGGGAGCGAGCGTGGGCGCGTTTCGGGTCAAGATCGCCGGCAATCTGACCGATCAACTCGGAAGAATTTTTCAATCCTTCGGCGGGAATGTCGTCGCGCTCTTCTTTTTCGCCGCCTTGCTCCATCCGTTTCGCCGCACGCCCACCGCGATGACGCGCTGGCTCCTGCTCGCCCTCTGGCTGGGCGCGGTCGCCGGGATGGCGGTCTACGGGATAACGGAAGAACAAGGCGTGGCCGCGAATCAGTTCCATCTCCTTTTTGTCCCGCTCATGACCTGCTTCGGTCTCGCCTTTCTTCTCGTGCTCTGGAACCGGCTCGAAGTCCCGTCCCGCCTGGCACGGATCGGATTCCTGACCCTCCTTTTTCTCCTCTGCGGCTGGCCGATGGCTTACCACCTCATCCTCGGCGGCGCCGAACCGAGCATCCGCTGGCCGCCCTACGTCCCGCCTTACATCTCTGCGCTCCACATCTGGATGAAGCCGGAGGAAATCACGGCGAGCGACATGCCGTGGGCGATCGCCTGGTATGCCGATCGGCGCGCGGTCTGGTTGCCCGAGACGGTGAAGGAGTATACCCAGCTAAGCGATTTCGAGGTGATGGGCGGCCCGATCAATGCCATCTATCTGACCCCGATCAGCGGGAGCCAAAATAATTTGAAAGATATCCTGAAAGGCGAATACAAGGACTGGGCCGCGCTCATCCTGCGGACCGTCGATTTGAAAAAGTTTCCGCTCAATTTTGCCACCCTCCTCGGGCTCGAAAACGAATGCGTCCTCTTCAGCAACGAGGACCGGTCGAAAATTGGGGGAGTCCGCTGATGGCGGCAGCGAAGAAGATCTTCGGGACCGACGGGGTCCGCGGGGTGGCCAACGTCGAACCGGTGACGGCGGAGACGGCGCTCAAGCTGGGGCGGGCGGCGGCGCACGTCTTCAGCGCGCTCAATCCGCGGGCCCATCCGGCGGACTTGCGACCGAAGATCGTGCTTGGGAAAGACACCCGCCTTTCCGGCTACATGCTGGAGAACGCGCTCGTCGCCGGGATCACTTCGTTAGGCGTGGATGTCCTCCTGATCGGTCCGCTCCCGACCCCGGGAGTGGCGTATATCACCCGTTCGCTCCGGGCTGATGCCGGTATCGTCCTCTCCGCCTCGCACAATTCCTACGAGGATAACGGGATCAAATTTTTCCGGCACGACGGCTACAAGCTCGACGATGAAGTGGAGCGGAAAATCGAGCAGCTCGTCTTCACCGGAGAGATCGATTCCATCCGGCCAACCGCGAAAAAGATCGGGCGCGCCACCCGCATCGATGATGCCCTCGGCCGCTACGTCGAGTTTGCCAAGACCAGCTTCCCCCGCGGGATGTCACTCGAAAAAATGCGGATCGCGGTCGATGTCGCAAACGGCGCCGGTTACAAATCGACCCCCTGTATTTTGCGCGAGCTGGGCGCGGAACTGACCGTGGCGCACAACCAGCCTAACGGCACCAACATCAATGCCCACTGCGGCAGCACCTACCCGGAGGAGATCCAGCGACTCGTCCGGGAAAGCGGCGCGCAGGTCGGGATCTCGAACGATGGCGACGCCGATCGCGTCCTGCTCTGCGACGAAGCGGGCGAACTGGTCGATGGCGACGAGATTCTTGCCATCGCCTCGGTCGATTTGTTAGGCCGGGGCCAGCTCGCGCAGGAGACGCTCGTCGCCACTGTCATGAGCAACTTCGGCCTCGACGAAGCGCTCGCCGCCCACGGCGGGAAAGTGATCCGGACGCAGGTGGGCGATCGCTACGTGATCGAGGAGATGGTGCGGCAAAATCTGAACCTCGGCGGCGAACAAAGCGGACATATGATCTTTCGCGATTTCACGACCACGGGCGACGGCATCATCAGCGCGCTGCAAATCCTCCGCATCATGCAGACGACCGGAAAACCTCTCAGCGAGCTGAAGCAATGCCTGAAGAAATATCCGCAGGCCCAGCGCAATCTGCGGGTGAAAGAAAAGCCGCCACTGGAGAGCTTGCCGGAGATCACGAAGCTGGTGCGGGCGGCGGAAAAGGATCTCGAAGGCAAAGGCCGGGTGCTGCTGCGTTATTCGGGCACGGAGCCGAAAATCCGGCTCCTGATCGAAGGCCGTGAGCGGGCGCAAATCGATCGCCAGGCCGATGAAATCGCCGAGGCGATCCGCCGGGCGCTTGGCGAATAGGTCCCATGGGACGTATAGGTCGTATCGGACAGATGAACCTCTCGCAAGCCGTCGAAGCTCTCCTCATCAGCGCGCAAAAACCGCTCAGCGTGCGCGAGCTGGTCGCCGCCCTGCGCGGCGCCGGCGCGGAGGACGAGCTTACGCCTAACGAATTTGCCAAAACCACCGAGGCGGAGTGCGCAGCCGCGCTCGAGCAGCTCAAACTCGAATACGTCGAGCAGCAGCGCGCCTTCCAGCTTTTGGAAAAGGCGGAGGGCTGGCAGTTGGCGAGCGATCCGCAGTTTGCCCGCTGGGTCCGCCAGCTTTTCCCGACTGCGAAACCGGCCCGGCTGAGCCCGCCCGCGCTCGAAACCCTGGCCATCATCGCCTATCGCCAGCCGATTACCCGCGCCGATGTCGAGGCGGTGCGCGGGGTGGCGATCGAGAGCGTGCTCCAGACTTTGATGGAACGCGGCCTGGTCAAAATTGCCGGGCGGGCCGAAGTCCCGGGCCGGCCGCTGCTTTACGAGACGACGCAATTTTTCCTCGAGCACTTCGGGCTGCGCAATCTGGACGAGCTGCCGAATTCCGAGGAATTGAAACGGCGCGAGCTGCCAAAGGCGCCGACCGCTGCCGCCCCGGAGGCTTCCGCCGCGGCTCCTTCGCCTAACGAATCCGAAGAATCCGCCGAGAAATCAGAACCTGCCAACGACCATGCCGAAACCGCCAGCTGATTCCGCTTCACCCAATCCGGGTCGTCTGCTCGAAATGGGTTGGGCGTACGCCGCCCCCATGATCCTCGGGGCGGCGATCGAGCATCGCATTTTCGACCTGCTCGCGGACGGAGCGAAGACCGCCGCTGAAGTGAGCCGGGAAAACGGCGCCTCGCTTCGCGGCGTGCGCGCGATCATGAATGCGCTCGTCGGCTTCGAGCTGCTGAAGAAGGATGCCGAGGAACGCTATACGCTGACCCCGGAGAGCGAGACCTTTCTCGTTAGGGGAAAATCGAGCTATCTGGGCGGCCTTCTCCGACACGGCGACCAGTTGATTCCCAAATGGCTGCATCTCCCGGAGGTCGTGAAGACAGGGAAGCCGGCCATGGCGGTGAACCAGGAAGGCGATGGGAGCGAGTTCTTCCTCGAATTTGTGGAAGACCTCTTCCCGGTCGGTTATCCCTCGGCCCAGGCCCTGGCCGCGGCTTTCCCGCAGGCGAGGAAAGTGCTCGACATCGCCGCCGGCTCGGGAGTTTGGAGCATTCCGCTGGCGCAAAATTCGAAGGAGGTGCGGGTGACCGCGCTCGACTGGTCCGGAGTGTTGCCTGCGACACGTCGGATGACCGAGCGAATGGGCGTCGCCGCTCAGTACGAGTTTCTCGCGGGCGACTTGAACACGGCCGATTTCGGGAGCGGTTACGACCTCGCGACGCTCGGCCAGATCCTGCACAGCGAAGGCGAGGAGAATAGTCGGGCATTGTTAGGCAAAGTCTTTCGCGCCCTCGCGCCGGGCGGCACGATTGCGATCGCCGAATTTATCGCGAACGACGATCGCACCGGCCCGCCCCTCGCGCTGCTCTTCGCGGTCAACATGCTCGTGAACACGGAGCACGGGGATACCTTTACCGTGCCCGAGATTTCACAGTGGCTGCGCGAGGCGGGCTTTACCGATCCGCGCATCTTGGAGGTGCCGGCGCCTTCGCCGCTCATTCTCGCGACCAAGCCAAAATAAACGCGCCGCGAGAATGGCGGCTCCTCACACATCAATGCGGACTGGCGGTCGGGAAAGGCGTCGCGCTCGACCCGACTCCCGGAGTGGTCATCGCGCTCGGGGTGCGGGGCTGCCTCCATAGGGGGTTGAAGTGGTCGACGGAGTGGTCCCGCCGTAGGGTGTCACGCTCGGCGTTGGGCGAGGTCCCGCTCATCGTGCCGGAGGTCGTCCCCTGGCCACTGCGGGCGTTTTGCTCGCCCGAGGAGAAAACATCGGGAAACCAGATGATGTCGTAATAGGTAAAGATCGGTTCTTCCGCTGTCCGGTTGGAGAGGTTGGAGAGATCGTTCGGATTAAACTTTGGCGCCTTGGCCAGCTTATCCTTCGTGGTGTTGAGGGTGAAATGTGGCGCCTGGCCGCTGGTGGCGTGCGGCGCGGCGTTAAGCGCATTCCAGGGAACTGTAACCTTCCGGCCATTGGCATCGATCACGGCATAGCGGATGTGCCCGGTTTCCGGATTCACAACCACATTGCTGATCGTGCCGAGTTTCTCGTTCTGTTCGTTTTTCACCTGAGTCCCCATCAGCTTTGAGCCGAGGACAAATCCCTGATTGCTGCCGGTATTGGAGTTCGTGTCGGTGCTCGTGCTCGTATTGGTGTTGTTGTTCAGGTTGGGCGTCATGTCCGGCGCCACAGTCGGGGTGAGGGCTGGGGTGCTCATCTGGGCGAAGGCGCTGGTCGCAGCGCCGAGGGCGATCGAGGCGCCAAGAGCGATGAGGGAGGTTCGGAGTTGAGATCGTTTGTGCATTTTGAAGTTCCTGTTTTGAGGCTTGGAGTTTCCGATCCGGCTCGGCGGCGCTGGGGGAAGGGCCGCGTCACGATCGGCGTTCACCTTTACATCGGGATTCACAGAAACGGGGGTTGTCGTGACACGTCCCAGCGTTTCCCTCCGAGATTTTCCTAGGGGGCGCGGACCGGAGCGGAGTTCGCGCGTGACATTCGCTGCGATCCGGCGAACTCTGTACGGGTTAAATTAGCTAACGATGAGAAAATTCGCTTTTGGCTGCGGCGGCATTCTGCTCGTGATCGTCTTCATCGCGGTAGTGCTCACGATCGTGGGGCTGAGCAAATACAATTCCCTGGTCAAACTCGACCAAAACGTGAACCAGCAATGGGCGCAGGTGCAAAACGTCTACCAACGGCGCGCCGATCTCATTCCCAATCTGGTCAACACCGTGCAAGGCGCGGCTGAATTTCGAAAAGACCACCCTCATCGCGGTCACGGAAGCACGGGCCAGCGTCGGCCGGGTGCAGGTAAATGCGAACCAGGCGCCAGCCACCGCCCAACAGCTCGAACAATTCCAGGCGGCACAAGGTGAGTTGGGCAACGCGCTCTCCCGCCTGCTCGTGGTGGCGGAGCGTTATCCGGAGCTGAAGGCGAACGCCAATTTCCAGCAGCTCCAGGCGCAGCTCGAAGGGACCGAGAACCGGATCTCGGTCGAGCGCGGAAATTTCAATCAGGCGGTGCGCGACTACAACACGGCGGTGCGCAGTTTTCCGACCCTGATTTTTGCCGGACTCATGGGCTTCCATACCAAGCCATTTTTCAATGCCCAGCCCGGAGCGGAGAAGGCGCCGAACGTGAATTTCGATTTCGGAAACGCTTCCCCGGCGCCGGCCGCGAGCGCTCCGCCTAACGATGCGGTCCCGGCGGCGACCGCCGCGGCTACGCCTTAGCCGGCGTTGCGATGACGAAACTTTTCTGCGCGGTCCTCGCGCTCTCGGCGGTCCTCATCGGCTCCGCCGTGGGGGAAATAATCCCTCCCAAACCAGCGGGCTACTTCAACGATTACGCCGGGGCGGTCGACAAGGCGACGGCGCTGCAGTTGAACGAAGAGCTGGCCCAGTTCGAAAGGGACACCTCCACCCAAATCCTGGTCGCGATCTATCGCACGATGCAGAGCGAATCCGACGTGGCCGATTACACCCAGCGGGTCGCGCAGACCTGGGGCGTGGGCCAGAAGGGGCGCAACAACGGCGCCGTCCTTTTCGTGTTCGTCGAGAACCACCAGATGTTTATCCAGACCGGTTACGGCCTCGAAGGCGCTCTGCCCGACGCCACCTGTTTCGACATCACGCACAACCTCATCGCGCCGTTTTTCAAAAAGGGCGACTACACCGGCGGCCTTAAGGCAGGCGTGACCGCGATGATGCAGGCGGTGCGAGGCGAATACAAAGGGACGGGAAAGACGCAAAAGGAGAAGAATTCGGGCGCCGGAGGATTCCCACTCGGCCTGATCATTTTCGTTTTGATCGTGATTATCATGATTGTCTCGCGGCTCAACCGGACTGTGCGGCGCGGCTACGGTTACAGCGGTTGGGGCGGCCCCGGCATCGGCGGAATGGGAGGCGGCGGATGGTCGGGCGGCAGCGGCGGTGGCTTCAGCGGTTTTAGCGGTGGCGGCGGCAGTTTCGGAGGAGGCGGTGCTGGCTCGGGCTGGTAGGCGTATGCAGACGAAAGATTTTGTCGAGAAGCTTGATCACCAACGGATCGTGAAAACGATCGCCGCCGCGGAGCTAGAAAACGTCCGGCGAGATCCGGGTCTTTGTCCGGCACGGCGAAGTGACCGATCCGGTCGCCGCCGCGCGCGAACAGTTTGAACGACTCGGCATGACCGCAACCCGGGAGCGCAACGCCATTCTCATTTTTGTTGCGCCCCGCTCGCAGAAGTTTGCCGTCATCGGCGACGCCGGAATTCATACGCACTGCGGGGAAGGTTTCTGGCATCAGCTCGTGGGTGCGATGCGCGAATATTTCAAGGCCTCGAACTTCACCGACGCCGTGGTCTACGCGGTCGAGAAAACGGGCGACCTGCTCTCCGAACATTTTCCCCGCCAGCCCGACGATCGGAACGAGCTCCCGGACATGATCGAAGAAGAATAAGCCTGCGGACTGTCGCCACTTCATCATCAGTGTGCGGCATTCCCGGACGACCCGCCCATTCTGTTTTCCCCTTTTCGCCTCGTCTTTCGCATTGAAGAGCAGATGATGCCGTTCGATGGATGATCCACCCAACCGGGAAGTGGTGGTCTTCAATGCCGCGTTGCAATTGCCAACCGGCGAGCGTGCTGCCTACTTGAGCGAACGCTGCCGCGACGATCCCGAACTGCACCGCCGCGTTGCCAACCTGCTTCAGGCGCACGATCGGGCAGGCGCCTTCCTTCAGGAACCATCTGGACGGGCAGCTCCAGATTCTGTTGCGCCGGCTCCGAGCGAAGGAAATGGCGACCGAAGCAATCGCGAGCCGCCGGGAGAAACGTGCGGCGACCGGGTAGGCCATTACAAATTGCTTCAGCAGATCGGCGAAGGCGGCTGCGGGGTCGTCTATATGGCGCAACAGGAGGAGCCGGTTCGTCGCCGCGTGGCGTTGAAGGTCATCAAGCTCGGCATGGACACGCGGCAGGTGATCGCCCGATTCGAAGCCGAGCGACAGGCGCTGGCGATGATGGACCATCCCGATATCGCCAAAGTCTTCGATGCCGGGACGACAGAATCCGGCCGCCCTTATTTCGTCATGGAATTGGTGCGCGGACTAAAGATCACTGATTTCTGCGATGAGAACCGCCTCTCCACCGAGAATCGGCTTCGGGTGTTCGTCCGGGTTTGTCACGCGATCCAGCACGCGCACCAAAAAGGCATCATTCACCGCGACATCAAGCCAACGAACATTCTGGTCCCGCTGGATGACGGCGTGCCGGTGCCGAAGGTGATCGATTTCGGAATCGCCAAGGCGACTCAAGGCCGGTTGACCGACCAAACGCTTTTCACCGCCTTCGAACAATTCATCGGGACACCGGCTTACATGAGTCCGGAGCAGGCGGTCATGACCAGTGTAGAAGTCGATACGCGGAGCGACATCTACTCCCTTGGCGTGCTCCTCTACGAATTGCTCACCGGGCAAACGCCTTTTGCCCAAAAGGAATTGCTCTCCTCGGGACTCGATCAAATGCGTCGCACAATTCGTGACAAGGATCCGGCGCGCCCATCCACCCGCTTGAAAGCCATGGCGGCGAACGACCTGGCAACCGTGGCCCAGAACCGCCAGTCCCAGTCGCCGCAATTGATCCACCTCATCCGCGGCGATCTCGATTGGATCGTCATGAAGTGTCTGCAAAAGGATCGCGCTCGCCGCTACGAAACGGCGAACGGACTGGCGATGGATATCGAGCGCCATTTGCATCATCAACCGGTGCTCGCCCGTCCCGACACGCAGGCTTACCGCGTGGAGAAATTCGTTAGGCGCCATCGCGCCGGCGTCACCTTCGCGGGTTTGATTCTGCTCGCCTTGCTTGCCGGCCTGACCGGCACGATCACGCAGGCGCGTCGCGCGACGCAGCATGCGCGATTGGAAGAAGCCCAGCGCCGCCGCGCGGACGAAGCGGCGCAGGCCGCCAATCAGCAACGCGATTTCGCGCTTCGCCAGCTTTCCCGCGCCGAGGCAATCAATGATCTCAATTCATTCCTACTCTCCGACGCCGCGCCGGGCGGCAAGCCGTTTACGGTCGGCGATCTTCTTGCGCGGGCCGAACGCCTGATCGAGCAGCAGACCGGAGAGCCCGACGACAACCGAGTAGAACTCCTGATCGCGATCGGCCAGCAATACGAACAACAGGAAAAGCACACGAAAGCGCGCGAGTTGCTTGGCAAGGCCTACACGCTTTCGCGCGGACTCCATCAACCGGAACTCCGCGCCAAGGCCGCGGCCGCCTATGGCAACGCCATTGCCGGCACGGGCAAATTTTCGCGCGGCGAGAAGCTCATCCAGGAAGCGTTGGCAGAATTGGGCGACGCGCCTCAGTATATCCTGGCGCGAATCTTCTGTCTGCTGCGCGGGAGTCATGTCGCCCGGGAACATGGCCAGGCAGAGTTGGGAATTGAACGCGCCCTCGCCGCGCAACGGTTACTCCGCGAATCGGGTCAAGGCTCGCCCTTGCTGGAATTAACGGTGGCAATGGATGTCGCCGAATCCTATCGCAAGGCGGGCTGGAATCGTCAGGCGGCGGACGCGTTCGCGGAGGCTTTCAAGCAGCTCTCCGAACAGGGTCGAGGCAAGACGGACAAGGCGGCGACGCTCTTGAACAACTGGGCGGTCGCGGTTGAGGTTTTGGGTCAGCCGTTGCAAGCGGAACACCTTTACCGCCAGGCAATCGCGATCGAGACCGCCGAGGGCAATGCGGAAACCGTTTCGCCCATGCTGCACAATAACCTGGCGCGCACCCTGATTGAACTTCAGCGTTTCCCTGAAGCGGTAGCGTCCGTCGATCGCGCCGAGGCCAAGGCGCGTCGCCAGGGCGCGGAAGACGTGGTCAGCATGTGCCTGAACGTTCGCGCGATAGCTTGCCGCGAACTGGGGCAACTCGATCGTGCTGCCGGGGCGCTGGGCGAGTTCGAGTCGCGCTGGAAAAAATTGTTCCCGCCTGGACACATCGGGTTTGCCGCCGTTGCCTCGCAACATTCACTGCTCGACCTGGCGCGCGGCGATCCTCAGGCCGCCCTGGCCAGCGCGAACGAAGCCATTGCCATTTGCGAGGCGACGCCGGAAGGCCGCGACCGCCTCATGATTTTCCTGACCCGCCGGGCACGGGTGCGAATGCAATTGCAGCAATTTGAAGAAGCGCGGGCCGACTCCGCACGCGCGTTGGCACTGGCGCGCGAAGCCGCCGGACCCGGCGTGCTGACGTGTTGGATTGGCCGCGCTCACCTGGCCCTGGCGCGCGCCCTCAAAGCTCAAGGCAAGCTCGACGAAGCGCGTGCGGCTTACGCGTCGGCAGTGAAACATTTGGAATCGTCGCTCGGGAAGGAGCATGCGGAAACGATCGAAGCGGTAATGGGGGCGAATTCGTAGTCCGTCTCACGGTTTGATTTCCGCTGGAATCCGAGGCTCGGACAGAAAATCGTCGTGACGATCGGGGCGATTTCTGCCAGCCTCGCCGCAACATGCAGGCGAGTATGAGTGAGGCGACCCAACTGCTCAACGCCATCGAAAAAGGCGATGCCAAAGCTGCCGAGCAGCTGTTGCCGCTGGTGTATCACGAATTGCGCCGGCTCGCTGCGAGCAAGATGGCCCATGAAGTGTCGGGGCAAACGCTCCAACCGACGGCGCTCGTCCACGAAGCCTGGTTGCGGCTCGTTGGAAATCAGTCGCCGATGTTTCAGAACCGCGCGCATTTTTTTGCGGCCGCGGCCGAGGCAATGCGACGGATTCTCATCGAACGCGCCCGGCGCAGACAAGCCGTGCGTCACGGCGGCGGCCAGCAGCGCGTGGACCTGGAGCAAGTGGAGTTACCTTTTCCCGGCGACGACGACCAGCTCCTTGCTGTCAACGAGGCGCTCGAGCAGCTCGCGGCCGCACACCCGATGGAAGCTGAAGTGGTGAAGCTGCGCTATTTCGTCGGGCTAACCCATGGCGAAGTCGCCGAGGCGCTCGGCATTTCCGTGCGCACGGCGAAAAATTATTGGGCCCACGCCCGGGCCTGGTTATTCCAGGCGATCACCGGAGCGGCGGCAGCGGAATGAGCTTGTCATGACGTTGCGCTAAAGCGACGCCGCTCGTTAGGCGACTTCAGTTGCAATCAGGCGGCCTGTCACGCGGCGACACGCTGGCGCTAACTCGGCTGCTTCCCATTGGCCGGTTCGGATTGTGAGTTCGGGCTCCCAATTCCTTTGCCCTGTTTCGCCCGGAATCTCGCATTGCTTGACGAATGGTTCCGCCATCACCTGCCACTGAAACGGGACAAACCTTATGAAAAAACACAAGAAAGAGGACGAATCCGCTTACTCCGGGGCACTCGAAACTCCGCAAATCTCTGTCCGGCCCAAGGGGTCCGACGAAGCGCAAAGTTCCTGCTCGGTGGCCACAGCTGCAAAGGAGGAGCGCGAAGCCATGAAAAACCAACCGACATTTTCATCCACTAAAGCGAGTGCCACCGATAAAGAATCGGCTGCACGTGAGCTCGGCGGCCACGGCAGTTGCTGCGACATCGATATTTGCATCGACAGCCCTGGCGAGGTGAATATCTACAACTGCTCGCCGCCAGGCAGCACTCGCTCCGATAGCGGCGACGGTGGCACGACTCCAAAGCCGCCCGAGGAATGCTTTCCGCCGGTTGGCTCCTGCTTCCCCGCAGTTCCAGGCGCGAAGCACAAGCAGGGGCGCAATCGCATGTTGGCAAATCTCGCGGCTCGGGCGCGCGTGCCGAGCGCACTGGCGGCGAGCACGCTGCACCTGGCGCGACGCTTTACTCTCGGCAAGGCTCCGGCGAACGCGCTGGAGAGGCGCGCCTTCTCGCTCCTCGAAAAAATCGGCGGTGACACCGTTTCCTGCATGGTCAGTGCCTTCGATGCGGTGCCGCCGCAGACGCGCAACAAGCTCTTTGCGCAGTCATTGCTGCTCGATCCGGATCAGCCGCTCGAGGAAGCGGCTTTCGTCACTTCCCTCGCAGACGAACTCCGGCAGCGGATTGGCCTGGAGGTCTTCAATGATCCCAACACGGAAGAGCGGCCAGGCGAGATGCGCATCTTTCAGCCCGGCCCGGAGGATTTCTTCTCCCAAGTCCGCATCTGCAGGATCAATGGCCTGCGCACGGCAAACTTCTTCCCGCAGCCGACGATTGGGGAGTACCTGCCGGCCGAGATTCAGCAGGACTGCACGGTTCAGATTGTGAACGGCCAGCCCAACGTCATCTGCCAGCCGCGCACCACGGATTGCCCGGGTAATTCGCTCGGGCCGGTCTGTGCGCGTGTGGTGGATGTATCGCAGGGCGACGGCGTCGTCTTGGAGGGAGTGAATTACTTCAGCGTCGATGCGAAGGTGCAAATAAGCGAAAAAATAACCGGCAATCTCGTGACGGAGGTCGAGGGGTTCGTCCGGGGTGACATCGACACGCCGCGCGTGGACGAGAACGGGCAGCTCATCAATGACTGTCGCGTCCATGACCGGCTCAACTTTCAAGTGCCGGAGGATCTGCTGCCGGGCATTTACCAGATTCGAGTGGCTGTACCGAATACGACCGGGTTCCCGCAGTTTGACCCGGTCCTTCTCTCAAATATCGAGTTCATCAACGTGCTGCCGCCGCCCACCGCGCGTTTCCAGATCGTCGCGGAAAGGATCATCGCGAGAGAGGAAACTTCGCCGGCCTGGTTTGGCTCCGATGAGGTCGGGTTGCAGACGCTGGCTTTCCCGCTCTTTACCACGGGCGAATTTGGGACAGACGAGAACGCGCGGACCGAAATGAAATTTGAGGGCGGCGATTTCGATTCCGGCGACTCGCGAACCATCAACCGAATTCTTTTTCAACACAGCCAGCCGATCCTTGCCATGGGGATGGTAGTCTTTGGCGACGAAATCGACAGCCAGGACGCATACGACAAGCAGCTCAAGGACCGGCTCAAGATTTTTACCGATCTGCTGAAGGAGCAGTTCGGGGATATCAAGAAAGCGCTCGCGGAGCTTGGTGGCATTTCCGCCCTGCTGAAGCTCGGGCCGGTCGGGCTGATCATCGCCGGCGCGATTGCAATCATCGTGCTTTCCTACGACATCATCACCGCACTTTGGGCGCCGGCCGACCCGATCATTCGAGATTCATTCGCACTCTCGGTCAGCGATTTGGAAATCCTAACGAACGCAAACTCACCGGCTCCCGACCCGAGAACATTTGAGAGCGAAGAAGGGATCGTGGTGAATGTGAACTCGTCGATCCCCCCAGTTAAGCTGCCGCTTGAGTATCACGAAACGCGGGAATACGTCAGCGACGACGAGGATAGCCGTTACGAGATCACCTATCGGTTTAATAGGATCGCCTAACCTTCCGAAGACGGACTAACTCTATCGCGCTTTCTAGCACGTAACGCGAAAGAGCTGCGGATTCGGCGACTCAAGTTGGGGTTCGGCCGCCAGTGTCTCAGGCGTGAGATAGCCCTCTCGCGTTAAGTCGCCTTCTCCCCGTTAGCCGTTGCGATCGCCAGTTCCCTCCAACTTTGTTGCCCTGTTTCGCGCGGAATCTCGCATTACTTCACGAGGTTTCTGTGACACACCACCGCAACTCAATCTGCCAATCGAGCGACCATCAAAGCCAGGCAACCGCCAGTTAATGAAAGGAACAATCCATGAATGCACTCACTCACTTTAAGAAAAGAGCGGTCCTGCATCTTCTTCTCGTCGCCAGCCCGGCAACTGCCTGGGCGCAGTTAACCGATCGCACCCTGGCGCCAAATAATGCGCAGGCCGGTATCGCGAAGTCTCTTGAGCAGGAAATTGGCGCCGGACGCGGCGATCCCGACACGCTGGACTCGTCTCTCTTTATCATTCAACGCGATCCCTTTCGCTCGATTCGCCGGGGACGCCAGCTTTTCCAGCGCAAATTTCGGCGTGCGAACGGGCAGGGCGCGGGGGAAGGCGACGGCGCGGGCGATCTCAATCTCAACGGTGCCATTGGTGCGGGTCTGGCCGATAGTTGTGCGGCGTGCCATGGACGCCCGCGAGGGTCGGCAGGCCTCGGAGGCAACGTCGTCACAAGGCCCGACAGCCGCGATGCGCCGCACCTTTTCGGGCTCGGCCTGAAAGAAATGCTGGCCGATGAAATCACTGCTGATCTGCGCGGGATTCGCGACCAGGCCATCAGCCGGGCAGAGGAGACCGGGCATTCTGTGACTATGCCGTTGCGCAGCAAGGGGATTCGCTATGGGACAATCACGGCCATGCCTTCCGGCACGGTGGACACTTCAGGGATCGAAGGGATTGACCCCGATCTTAGAGTGAAACCGTTTTTCGCCCAAGGCGGCACAATTTCAATTCGGGAATTTATCGTCGGCGCCCTTCATAAGGAAATGGGCCTGGAATGCGACGATGACGATCTGGCACAGGCCAACGCCGGACAAACCGTGGTCACCCCTTCCGGCATGGTACTGGATGGGGCGCAGGACAAAATCGATGCGCCCCCGCCGCCCGATGCCATAACCGGCCAGTATGAGATCGACCCTGCCCTTGTGGATCACCTCGAGTTCTATCTGCTGAACTATTTCAAACCGGGATCAGGCCGGCAGAATGCGATGACAGAACGCGGGCGCCGCGTTTTCAACAACCTTGGCTGCATCTCCTGTCACGTGGCCAATCTCCAGATTAACCACGATCGCCGCGTCGCCGATGTCACGACGGTCTACGATCCGGTGCAGGGGATTTTCAATAACCTGTTTGCCACTGCCGGCACGCTCATCAGCGTGATCGACGACGGCAAAGGGCTTCCGCCTCTCAAACAGCCCATGGGCGGTGCATTTGTGGTGGAAAATATCTTTACCGATTTCAAGCGTCACGATCTCGGGCCTGCCTTCTACGAGCGGAACTACGACGGCACCCTGCAAAAAACTTTCCTGACTCGTGCCCTCTGGGGCGCAGGCTCGAAGAGCATTTTCGGACACGATGGCCGCAGCATTTCGCTCGACGATGTGATTTTGCGACACGGAGGCGAGGCGCAGGCTTCCCGCGATGCTTATGCACTCTTGCCGGAACCGCAGACGGGTGCGCTCCAGAGTTTTCTCAAATCGCTGGTGCTGTTTCCGCCGGATGACACCGCCTCCAACCTCGATCCTGGCGATCGCAATGCTCCCGATTTCCCGCAGTTTGGGCACGGCAGCATCAAACTGACAGCGCTGTTCAACGACCCGGCGGATCCAGAGTAAGCAATTTTTTTGCAGCGAGTTGCCGGACACGGTCGAGCAGTAGCGCGCACTTGCAAAGTGCGCGTGATCGTGTTCATTCCACGTCCCGCTGCGAGTTTTTAATCGTCGCGCCGTTGGTCCCTGGGTTTCCGTCGCTGGACGCGAGACCATGCTCGCCAGGGGAAACCCGGCGCTTAGGAGTTTCGGATTTCGGATTTCGAGTTTCGGATTTTTTAGCTTCCGCTCTCTCGCGCCGCGGTCCGTTTATCAAATTATGTCAGTTCGTTACGGTCGTTTTGAAATGCCGAAGACCCTCGTCAAGGACGAGGCTTCCTCCACTGATACTTACGCAAAATTCGTCGCCGAGCCCTTCGAAGCCGGCTACGGCCACACGGTCGGAAATTCGCTCCGCCGCGTTCTGCTTTCCTCGCTCGAAGGGGCCGCCATCACCGCGGTCAAAATCAACGGCGCCCAGCATGAATTCGGCACCCTCCCCGGTGTGGTCGAGGATGTGACCGACATCGTGCTCAACCTCAAGCGGATCAAATTCAAGGCTTCCGATCACGAAGCGCGCAAGCTCGCCCTGAGCGTGAACAAGGACGGCGAAGTCACCGCCGGCGACATCCAGCTCGTCCAGGGTTACGAAGTGCTCAACCCGAAGCAGGTCATCTGCACCCTCGACAAGAAGCACAAATTCGACGCCGAACTCGACGTCCGCGTCGGCCGCGGTTTCGCCACCGGCGACGAGAACAAGCGCCCCGATCAGCCGATCGGCATCATCCCGATCGACTCCATCTTCTCGCCCGTCACCCGGGTGAAGTATGCGGTCGAAAACACCCGCGTCGGGCAGCGGACCGATTACGACAAGCTCATCCTCGAAGTCTGGACGGATGGTCGCCTCACCCCGGACGACGCCCTCCTCCAGGCCTCCGCGATTCTGCGCCATCACCTCGATGTCTTCGTCAATTTCAACGAGGAGGTGATCGAGTTCGACGAAACGCCAGCCGGGGTGAGCGAGGAAAACGTCAAGCTGAAGAAGCTGCTCAACATGAGCGTGAACGAAATCGAGCTCAGCGTGCGCGCGGCCAACTGCCTGAACAACGCCAACATCACGACCGTCGGCCAGCTCGCCCAGAAGACCGAGGCGGAGATGCTCAAGTATCGCAACTTCGGCAAGAAATCGCTCAACGAGATCAAGGACAAGCTGCAGCAGCTCGGCCTTGGGCTCGGGCAGAAGTTCGATCCGGGCCTGGTCGAGACCCCGCTCAGCGGCGGCGGCACGAACGGTGCGGCGGAAGAAGAATAACCCCAGGACTTCGCGGAGAACGCAGCTATGAGGCACCAAAAAAAGACCGTCAAACTGGGACGCACCGCGGAACACCGCAAAGCGCTGCTCGCGAATCAGGTTTGCAGCCTGATCGAGCATCAGCGGATCAAGACCACCCTGGCAAAGGCGAAAGCTGTTCGTCCGCTGGCAGAAAAGATGGTGACGTTAGGCAAGAACGGCACGCTCCACGCCCGTCGCACCGCCCTCTCGGTTTTGCGGCAGAAGGATGCGGTCAAGAAATTGTTCGACGACATCGCGCCGCGTAGCGCCGAGCGCAAAGGCGGCTACACCCGCATCATCAAGCTCGGCCAGCGCAAGAGCGACGCCGCGGAGATCGCGTTCCTCGAATGGGTCGACGCGGCCGAAGTAGTGGTCGAAGAAGCGACTCCGGCCAAGGGCAAGAAGCGCAAAGCCGCCAAGAGCGAGACCGAGACCAAGCCGGAAGGCAAGGCGAAGAAGAGCGCGCCTGACGAGAAGAAAACCGACGCGGAAGAGTAACGCGCCGGCCCGCCGAAGGCGTCCCGTTTTCGACACCGCCGCATCCCGGTCGCGCCACATTCGCGGTCGACCGCTCTTTCTCTGCTCTGGCATAACTCGCGATTTGCTTGCGGGTTATGCCTTATTCAACCGGGTGGCACGGCGGTTGCATTAGGGATTGGTGACCAAAGAAAGGACACCATGACCAATCCAAACCAAGCCCAACCAATTCACCAGGAAAGCACTTACAAGATGCTCGTCGACGCGGAGGAAAAAGAACGCGGCGTGATCGAGGGCATCGTCTATTTGCTCCTCGTCATCGCCACCAGCGTGACGATCGTTCAGTTCAGCCGCGAGCCGGTGAAATTCGCCGACCTCGGCGCCGCGCAGGCCGAGCAGATCGCGGCCATGATGTAGTCGTCGCCCTGTGGGCGACGCGGGGGTTGCTCGCGTTGGCTGTTTCACGGCGAGCAACCCTGTCTCGCACGCTTGGCCGAGCGGGGCGTCTACCTTGTCACGTCGTCAGGTATTATCGTTAGGGTAAGGCGATCCTGTTCTTGCCTGACGAAGCATGACGAGGCGCCAGACCAGCGCGCCGTCGGCCGCGATCTCGAGCGTGGCGACGCTGGGCGGCGCGCCCCGGTTCGGTCGCGTCACACAACCGGGGTTGAGGAAAAGGACACCGCCCTGCCGTTCGTTGCGCGGCACATGGGTGTGGGCGTGCAGGAGCACGTCGATATTTTCCGGCGGCTGTGCCGGCGGGACGTGAACGAGCCGGAAGCGAATGCCGTTGCGCTTCAGATCGACCACCAGCGGCCACTCGAAATTGCTGTCGCAATTGCCGCGCACGTGGGTCAGCGGCGGCCCGACACTTTCCAGCCTAACGACCAAATCGGGCGCGCAGACATCGCCCAGATGCCAGATCTCATCCGCCCCTGCGGCGAGCGCTTCCAGGTTTTCCGGCAGATGATCGTGGGTGTCGGCGAGAACGAAAATGCGCCGCGCTGGCATGGGCCGATTCTCGCACAAAGAACACGCAGGAGACAGAGCCTGGCTTAACGAATTCCCTCGTCTTCTTTGCGTCCTTCGCGCGAGGCGCTACTGTTGCTGCCTGTGTCTTTCAACAACTTCGGGCTTTCCCCGGAAGTCGTGCGGGGAACACAGGCGATGGGCTTTTCCGAGCCGACGCCGATCCAGCTCCGCGCGTTTCCAATCATTTTATCCGGTAAAGATCTCATCGGCACCGCGCAAACCGGGACCGGCAAAACCGCCGCCTTTGCCCTGCCGATCATGACCCTGCTCGCCGGGCACGGCGCTTTTCGCTGTCTCGTCCTCGAACCGACGCGCGAACTCGCGGCCCAGGTCGAGACCGCCTTTCGGGATTACGGACGCTTCACCGATCTGCGCGTTTCGGTCGTGCATGGCGGGGTCGGTTACGGCAAGCAAAAAGAAGAAGCGGCTCGCGGCACGGACATCGTCTGCGCCACGCCCGGACGTCTGCTCGATCTCCTCGAACAAAAGTCGATGCACATGCGCAACGTCAGCATTCTCGTCCTCGACGAAGTCGATCGCATGCTCGACATGGGCTTCCTCCCCGACGTGCGACGAATCGTGGAACAAATTTCCACCGACCGGCAGACGTTGCTTTTCTCCGCCACCCTGCCCCCCGAAATCGAGCGACTCGCGGCCTGGGTTTTGCGCGAGCCGGAATTGGTCGAAATCGGCGCCCGTCGTTCGCCGGCCGAAACCGTCACGCATGCCGTTTACCCGGTCGCGGCCGAGCAGAAATTCGATCTCCTGATGGCGCTGCTCGAACGGACCAATTTCGACAGCGCCCTGATTTTTTCCCGGACGAAACACGGGGCCGACCGCATCGCGCACCAGTTGAAGTCCGCCCGCCACTCCGTCGCGGTCCTGCATTCGAACCGGACGCAGCGCGAGCGGGTCGAGGCCCTGGAAGGATTCAAAAGCGGCAAATACGAAGTGATGGTCGCGACCGACATCGCAGCGCGCGGGATCGACATCGCGGGCGTGAGCCACGTCATTAATTACGACGTGCCCGAGCATCCGGAAGATTACGTGCACCGGATCGGCCGGACCGGCCGGGCGCAGAACGTGGGCGACGCTTTCACGCTCATGAACGGCGAAGAACTCCCGTCGCTTCAGGCGATCGAGCGTTTCATTGGACAAAAGATCCCGCGTTTGAAGCTGGAGAATTTCCCCTACATCTACACCGTGCTCTTCGAGCCCGAATCCGGCGTAGGCGGGAAGCGCGCGATCGGCGGAGGCCGCACTCATCGCGGCTATTCCTTCGGCCGGCGGCGGCGATAATGAGCGAGCATCCGCTCTCCGTTCAAGTAGAGCGAAGCATCTATTTGATTCGCGGCCAGAAGGTGATGCTCGACTACGATCTGGCTGTGCTTTACGGCGTCGAGACGCGCGCGCTCAAGCAGGCAGTCCGTCGAAACTACGACCGTTTCCCGTTAGATTTCATGTTCGAATTGACCGGGGAAGAGATCGACCTGCTGGTATCACAAACTGTGATACCTGGCCGCGGAAAATTTGGAGGCGCGGTGCCCATGGCCTTTACCGAACAAGGCGTTGCCATGCTTTCCAGCGTGCTGCGGAGCAAGCGCGCGGTGCAGGTGAATATTGCCATCATGCGGACCTTTGTCCGGTTGCGCGAGCTGCTTCTTTCCAACACCGACCTGGCCCGCAAACTGGAAGCGCTTGAGCAGAAATATGACGCGCAATTCCGAGTCGTCTTTGACGCCATCCGGGAGTTAATGACGCCGCCCGACCCACCCAAACGTCAGATCGGATTTCGTTGATCTCTAACGAATTGCCCGTAGACAGTCGTCCTTCGGGCGATACGGGTCTGCGCAGGCCACTCGGGTTGAACTTCGACCGAGCGATAGCCGGCACCCGCGCTTCGCACAGCGAAGCGTCTACACCATCTACTCGGTGAAGAGCTCGATCGCGTCGATTAACGATTCCGCGATCGCTTCCTTTGAAATCCAGCGTTGCAGACCGTCGGCCGCGTTTTCACGCTCGCCCGGCGCCATCAGGAAAACCTCCGTGCCATCGAGGCGCAACTTGGTCAGGATTTCGAAGACGGAAGTATCCGCGCTGATGACCGCGTAGTCCTGCGAGGAAATCTCGGCCACGGTCGTGTTCTGACGCGGGATGTGGACGGCCTTGAGGGCAGCCGTAAAGGTGATGACACCGGTGACTTTTTTCTCGTCCGTGACCACGAAACAGGCGTCCTCGGGATAAGACGGCAGGATGATGGCCAGTTCCGGCAAAGTCATGCCGGCTTCCAGCCTAACGATCCTGGCGTGCTTTAGCTCGCGGGCCGGTTTCATGTATTGGATGTTGGCCTGCATCGCACTCGGCATGCGATGGCCGCGCCGCATGAGCTTGAGCGTGTAGATGCTTTCGTTCGAAATCATCTTTCGCACTCCGTAGGCGATCGCGACCGTGATCGTCATCGGGACGATGACCCCGTAATCGAGCGTCATTTCAAAAATCATCACGATCGCAGTAATGGCCGCGCCGGTCGTGCCGCCGACGATGCCGGCCATTCCAACCACCGCGAAGGCCGCCGGCGTGATGTCTGCGCCGGGAAAAATATGCTGGAGCAAAATCCCGTAGGCGCTCCCCAGGGTCGCCCCAAGAAAAAGCGCCGGGGAAAAAACGCCGCCGGAAGCGCCCGAGCCGAGCGTGAGCGAAGTGGCGAACAGTTTCAGAACGAAAAGAAGCAGGAGCAGCCAGAAGGACGTGAGCGTGCCCGAAAGGACTTCCTGGATCGTGGCGTAGCCGACGCCTTCGATGTGATAATAACCGGTCTGGAGCAGGAGCAGATACATCAGGATGCCGAGCAGCAACATGCCGCTGGTGTGCCGTAGATACGGGTTTCTGATCCTATGATCGAAGAAGTCCTCGAAGGCATAAATCGAGCGGATGTAGACGACCGAGACCAGGCCGATCAACAGACCAAGCCCGACGTAGGCGACGAGCAAAAGCGGGTGGGTGAGATGAAAATAACCCATCCGCAACTGCGGGATGGCGAAGGCCGGGTTCGGACCGAAGAAATAGCGCCCAACGTAGCTCGCGCTCGCGGTCGAAATGACCACCGGCACGAGCGTCCAGACGCTAACCTCGTGCAGCAAAAGTTCCGCCGCGAAAAGGACGCCGCCGATCGGCGTGTTGAAGGTCGCGGCGATGCCCGCGCCGGCGCCGGCCGCGATCAAGGTGGTGCGTTGCCAGGCGGGAAGGCGCAGCCACTGACCCACCGTCGAGCCGAAGGCCGAGCCGATCTGAATGATCGGTCCTTCGCGCCCGACCGAACCGCCGCTCCCGATCGAGAGCGCGGAGGCGAGCGACTTAATCAACGCCACGATCGGCCGGATGATGCTCTTGTTGTAATAGATCGCGTCCATCACCTCCGGCACGCCGTGGCCGCGCGCTTCGGGCGCGAACGTTTGCACCAGCCAGGTCACGCCGACCGCGCCGAGCACCGGCACCAGGATGATCAATGGCCCCCACGGACTCGGCGGGGTGTGCAAGTTGGCTTCGTAGAAAACGGAAAACTTCCCGAGAAAAAAGAAGTTGTGAAAGAGCGCGATCATCCCGCGGAAGACGACCGCGCCGCAACCGCCGACGAGTCCGATCACAACCGAGAGCAGCCAGAAACGGAAGGGCGAAAGCGGGATCTTTTTCGGCGATTTCGTAGCCGTCGATCCTGGCCCGGTAAGGGGACGCTCCCTGACCGACTCAGCCACGGGCGGGATTTTCCATCACCTCAAAAGAGTGCGCACTGTCCAAAGGCACGGGCCATGATATAGCGGAGAGCGACCTCCTTCAATGAAGCAACCCCCGGCCATCGAAAATCGAATTCTCACCGCTCGCGGCCAGCGCGTCATCCTGGCAGCGGATTTCGCGGGATATCATGGATTACGGACGAAACGGCCGAACGAGCAGGTCCGGCGGAATGCCGACTGAGGTGGTCGCAATTTGCGACCTTAAAGAAGCGACCGTGGATTGACGCCCGCCCGCGCATTGCGCGAGACTGCGGCGATGGAATGCCCGATCAATCACGAGCGCCCGACCCAGTATTACCCCGATTATCTCGGGATTGAGCGCCTGCTCGAGCTGCAAAAACCGCTCAGTCTGAAGGACGGCAAACTGATCGCCCACGATGAGATGCTCTTCATCATCATCCACCAGGCCTACGAGCTTTGGTTCAAGCAAATCCTGCATGAGATCACGGCCTGCAAGGAAGTCCTGAGCCAACCGGCGGCGGACGACGACGGCCCGGACATGAACGTGGTCGTGCATCGACTCCACCGCGTGGTGGAAATCTGGAAACTGCTCAATCACCAGGTCGACGTCCTGGAAACGATGACCCCGCTCGATTTCCTCGAATTCCGCGAGCTGCTCCATGGTGCCTCCGGATTCCAGAGCATGCAGTTCCGCAAGATCGAGGCGTCGTTAGGCCTGGAAATGGAGAACCGCTTCCGGCCCGACTATTACAAGCACACCCAGTTTGGCGGTTTTAACGAAAAGGACTTCGCCGAGATTAGCGCCTTCGAAAAGCAACCGAGCCTCCTGCAACTGGTCGAAAACTGGCTCGAGCGGATGCCCTTTTTCAACGAGGAATTCTGGCGCGACTGGAAGGAAGCGCCTAACGAATCGGCTTCGTCCGATTATGCCCCGTTTTGGAGCCACTATCGCGTCCTCTACGAGCAGAGCCTCTCCGACCGCGATGAGAAAGCAGACCTGCTCGGCAAGTTCGACGACATTTTTTTCAAAACCGGCTGGGGCGCCTTCCGCCCGACCGCCCTCCGCGCCGCCCTCTTCATCATGCTCTACCGCGACGAGCCACTTTTCCGGCTCCCTTTCGGCGTGCTGAATTCCCTGGTCGAGATCGACGAACAACTGGGCAACTTCCGTTATCGCCACCTGCAGATGGTGCGGCGCATGATCGGCAGCCGGGTCGGCACGGGAGGGAGCAGCGGCGAGCAATACCTGCAGGGCGCAGTGAATCGGAATTACATCTTCAAAGAGCTGGCCGGCATCATCACCTTTCTGATTGAGCGCCGCCACCTGCCGAGCCTTCCGGCGCAGTTGCGTCAGGCATTGCGCTTCAGTTTCGCGGCCCACCAGGCAAGATGACAATTGCATGAGAGCGGGACTAAACCGCTGATTTCGCTTGGCAGTTGTTCTGCTTATTTGGTAAATCCGTTTGCAATGGAATCCCGTCCGGAGGGGACCGCGACCCGGTCGGCATCATTTCAAGCGACGCGCTGGACGCTCATTCTCGCCGCCACCGGCAACGACGGCACCGCCAGCCAGGCGCATCAGGCGCTCTCCGAGCTTTGCCGCATCTATTGGCGCCCGCTCTATCTCTTTCTCCGCCGGGAAGGCCACAGCGCGGAGGATGCGCAGGATCTGACCCAGGGCTTTTTCCTCGAACTGGTCCGCGACCGGATGTACCTGCGAGCCCAGCGTGAACGCGGCCGCTTCCGTTCCTTTCTCCTCGGCGCCCTCCGGCATTATGTCTCCGACGCGCGCACCAGCGAGCGGGCCCAGAAACGGGGCGGCGGGCTCCTGCGCGAAATTTTCGACGAGCAGGCCATCGCTGAAGTCGAAGCCCAGGTCGCCGCCTCCCGCCGCTGGAGCGCGGGCGCGCTTTACGATCGCGAATGGGCGGCCGCGCTCCTGCGCCAGACACTCGACCGGCTCGCGGAGGAATGCAGCATTGCGGGCAAGGCGAGCCTCTTCGAAGGGCTGCGGCCCTACTTTGCCGGGGCGAAAGAAGAGTCGATCCCATACGACGAAATTTCGCGGCGATTCCATCGCGCCGGCGCCACCCTGCGAAGCGACGTCTCGCGCCTGCGCATGCGTTACCGCGCCATCCTGCGCGAGGAAGTGCGCGGGACAGTGATCGAACCAGGCGAAGTCGACGACGAACTGCGCTACCTTTTTCAGGTGATCGCCGAGGCCTAACGACAAATGGCTGCCTCCCTGCAGAACGCACCGGTCTGCGAGTTTTGTGGTTCGCGCCTCCAACCGACCGGCTCGGGCGATCTCGGCTGCGTCGCCTGCTTGCTTCAGGCCGGCTTTGAGGGCGTCGCCCTTTCCGCCGAACCGTGGGCGGACGACCTGCCATTTTCCTTCGGGAGCTACGTGATCGAGCGTCGCGAAGACGGCTCGCCCTGGGAGCTGGGGCGGGGCGCGATGGGCGTGACCTACCGCGCCGAAGATGCCTCCCTCCAACGCGAGGTCGCGCTCAAGGTCATCAGTGCGGATTTTGCCCAGTACCGGGCTCGGGGCGCGCGATCGTTTCGTGCGCGAAGCCCGTTCCGCCGCGGCGCTGCGCCATCCTAACGTCGCCGCGATTTACCAGTTCGGGATCGACGAGGAAACCGGCCAGCTCTTTTGCGCGATGGAGTTCATCGAGGGCGAAACGCTCGAGGAACGGGTCCACCGCACCGGCCCGCTCGATGCCCGGACCGTGGTCGAGATCGCGCGCCAGGTCGCCTCCGCGCTCGTCGCGGCGGAGGGGCACGGCATCGTCCACCGCGATCTCAAACCGGGGAACATCATGATCACCGGTGGGCGGGATTCCGGCGACTTGGAGGTGAAGATCATCGACTTCGGGCTGGCCAAGGCGATCCGCGAGACCGGGGACCAACGGGTCCTGACGGAGGGCGAGTTCCTCGGCACTCCCGCCTTTGCCAGCCCCGAGCAGCTCGGACGCAAAACCGCCGACGTCCGCTCCGATATTTATTCGTTAGGCGCAACTCTCTGCTATTTGCTCACCGGCCAGCTCCCCTTCGGCGAAACCGGCACCGGAAAACCGCCGCTTGCGCAACTGCGTGCGGCGCACACTCCCGGCTGGCTCATCTCGCTCCTCAACGCCATGCTCGCCGCCGCGCCAGCCGCGCGTCCGAGCGCGCGCCGGGTCATCGATCACCTCCGCCTGCGTCCCCGCCGGCGCACCCAGGCTGCGATTGGTGCTTTCGTCCTTGGCGCGGCGGTCATTTCCATTGTTTTCGCTGGCTATTTTCGCGGCCGGCCAGTCCCCCAACAACCAACCGCGATCGCCAAGAGTATCGCCGTTCTGCCTTTCGAAAATCTGAGTGACGAAAAAGGCAGCGCCTATTTTACCGAGGGCGTGCACGATGAGCTGCTGACCAAATTGGCCCGCATCTCCGACCTCAAAGTGGTGAGCCACACCAGCGTGATGCAATACAGCCAGGGTAAAGCGCGCGACGTGCGGGCCATTGGTCGCGAGCTGGGCGTCGCTTTTGTCGTCGAAGGCGCAGTCCGCACCATCGGCCAGCGGGTGCGAATCAGCGCGCAGTTAGTCGATGCCCGCACCGGTCTTTATCGCTGGGGGCAGAGTTACAATCGGCCGATCGACGACATCTTCGCCATTCAGAGCGAGATTGCGCAGACGATCGCCGAACAGTTGGACGCCAAAATCGCGCCGCACGAAAAAGCCGCGATCGAGGAAGCGCCGACGCAAGACCTGATTGCGTTCGCCCTGAACACCCAGGCGACTGTCTTGCTCACGGATACCTCATTCAGTCCTCGGAGTAAGGAAAAGCTCCTCCAGGCGGCGCAACTTTTGGCCGAGGCGGTGGCGCGCGATCCGACTTTCCTCGCCGCCTACTGCCAGCTCGCCCAGGCGCACGATGCGCTCTATTTCCTCGGCTTCGACCGCACCCCGCTGCGTCTCTCGTTAGCGGAATTCGCAGTCGATGCCGCCTTCAAATTGAAGCCGGACGCCGGTGAGGCGCACCTTGCGCGGGCGCGTCATCTCTACCGCGGCTACCTCGCCTACGACGCGGCGCTCGAGGAGTTGGAGATCGCGCGCGCCACGTTGCCTAACTATCCTGCCGTCTTCACCCTTGCCGGCCACATTTACCGGCAGCAGGGAAAATGGGATGAATCCAGCCAGCAGTTTGAAAACGCCCTCGCGCTCGACCCACGCAATGCTTACACCCTCCGGCAGATTTCCATATCTTACGATCTCCTGCGGCGCTATGCCGACACGGAGATCGCGCTCGACCGGGCCCTGAAGATCGCGCCCGAGAATGTCGAGCTGCGCCTCGCCCGGGCCACGGTCGACTTGGATTGGCGGGCCGATACACGACCACTCCATGCCGCGATCGCTGCCATTCTCGCCCGCCAACCCGACGCCACGCCGGACCTTGCCGGGGCGTGGCTCCTCCTGGCCTTGTGCGAACGCGACCAGGCCGCGACCCAGGAGGCGCTCATGGAGCTCGGTGATGGGAGCTTCGGGTCGGACGCGATCCAATTGCGAAGAGTCTTCTGGGAAGGTCTGGCTGCGCGAGCGAGAGGCGACACCGCCGGTGCGAAGCGCGCCTTCGAAGCCGCGCGCGCGGAACAGGAACGCCAAGCTGAAGCCTACCCCGACTTCGCTCCCGCGCTTTCCATCCTTGGCCTGATGGACGCGGGGCTGGGACGAAAAGAGGAGGCAATTCAGGAAGGCCGCCGCGCCGTGGAAATGCTGCCGGTTAGCCGCGATCCGATCAACGGCGCGCACCTGATTGAGGTTCTCGCGACCATTTACGCCTGGTCCGGCGAACCGGCGCTGGCCTGCGACCAGCTCGAGATAGCCACCAAAATCCCGGGCACTTTAAGCTACGGACAACTCAGGCTTTCGCCGATGTGGGACGATCTCCGTGGCAATCCACGTTTCGAAAAGATCGTCGCTTCCCTCGCTCCCGACGCCGACCGCTAGCAACGATCCGGAGGAACGTGCTTCTGTAGCGTTGACACATTTGACGCGCAAAGTCTCAATGCCTTGGATATTCCGTCATGAACTTCACTCAGAAGAGCAAGGGCAGGATTCAGCTCGCAGCGGTGCGCGTTGCTCTGGCGATTTTCCTCGCGGCCACCCCTGGGTTCGCCTCGATCACCGTTTCTTGCTGGAACGCCGCCTCAGAATTCAACGATAGCGCCAACCCAGACGCGGCCAATCCTTCCGGAGTCTGGAGCTACGGCTGGAAAAAGACCATAACAGATAAATTCTATCTCGCCGTGACGCCCTACAACGATCCCCCCTATCGATTTGGTTGGTGTAATGCGAGCGGCTATCCAGCCATCTTCCAAATCTCTCGAACCGTCCCCGCGCTGATGAGCGGGCCTGGCCGCACTACCTATCCGCCGCACGCTCTGGCCCTGCATCCCGGGCTGAATGGCGAGTATGCGGTCCTGCGTTTCACGGCTCCCGTCGACGGCACCTATAAGGTCAGCGGCCAGTTTGACGCCTTGGATGACAACGACACCGGGACGACCACCGATGTGTGGATTCTACAAAACAACAAGAAGACCGGTGCCTTCTCGGGCGAGGTTGACTATTACGGCGGCCCGAAGTCGGCCAGCTTTACCAGCACGATCTTTCAACTCAAGAAAGGAAACACGTTGGATTTCCAAGTCGGCTACGGCGCGAACAACAACTATTTTTACGACTCGACGGGCCTGATGGCGTTGATTGAGAGGACCAAATGAAACCGGTGCACCTGACGACGAACCTTTTTCTGGCGATGTTCCTGGCGACCGCGCCAGGTTTCGCCGCGACCAGCATCTCCTGCTGGGACGCTGCCTCGGAATTCAACGACAGTGCGAACCCAGACGCGGCCAATCCTTCCGGAGTCTGGAGCTACGGCTGGAAGAAGACGCTGATCGACAAATTGTTTCTCTTTACGACACCTTGTACAGATCCTCCTGACATATTTGGATGGTCCAGCGCGAGCGGCTTCCCGCTGGTGTGCCACGTCACTCGATCCGTCCCGGTGCTGACGCACGGCCCCAATCGCGCCATCTTTCCGCCGCACGTTCTCTCCATGCATCCCGGGCCGAATGGCGAATACGCGGTCCTGCGCTTCACCGCCCCGGCCGACGGCATTTACAAAGTGAGCGGTCAGTTTTGCGCGCTGGATGACAACGCCACTGGCACCACGGCGGACGTCTGGATCCTGCAGAACAACGCCAAACCTGGCTCCTTCTCGGGCAAAGTGGACTATTACGGCGGCCCGAAGTCGGCCAGCTTTACCAGCACGATCTTTCAACTCAAGAAAGGAAACACGCTGGATTTCCAAGTCGGCTACGGCGCGAACAAGACCTACGAGTACGACAGCACAGGGCTGAGCGCATTGATCGAGAAAACGAACTGAAAGCGGCCAACCCAACACTTGAGCGCGGGCGCTCCGCTGTCCTCGCGACGGTTCTGGGCAACCGGAGCGGTCGCCCAACAATTGTGCTCGTAGCTGGGACGCCCAGCTTCGCCGGGATTTCCCGTCACCTGCTGGGATGCGGCCTCGGAGTTTAACGACAGCGCGAATCCGAATGCTGCTAACCCATCCGGAGTCTGGAGCTACGGCTGGAAGAAAACGCTGACCAACAAATTCCTTCTCGCCACGACACCATTCACCGATTTTCCCTCTCGTTTCGGGTGGTGTAACGCAAGCGGCTACCCACTGAGTCACCATTGCACGCGGCCTGTCCCGGCCTTGATGAATGGACCTAATACCTACACGGTTCCGCCGCACGTTTTGGCGATGCACCCGGGAATAAACGGCGAATATGCCGTGTTGCGCTTCACCGCTCCGGCCGACGGCACAGACAAGGTTAGCGGTCAGTCTTACGCTCTGGATGACAACGACACCGGCACCACGACGGACGTCTGGATTCTGCGGAACAACGCCAAGGCTGACGCCTTCTCCGGAAAAGTCGATTACTACGGCGGGACCAAATCGGCCAGCTTCACCAACACAGTCTTCCAGCTCAAAAAAGGAAACACCTTGGATTTCCAAGTCGGTTACGGCGCGAACAAAAACTACTTTTACGACACGACCGGCCTGGTCGCTTTGATCGAGAAGACCAAATAAGTCCCCGTCAACCGAGCGAGCGTCGCCGCAGATTCTGCCTCCGGGTAGCGCACGCATTCTGCGGGCTGGCGACGGTGTTCCACCGTCGCGAACTTTCACGGACAGCTTCGCCTTGATCGAGGCGGTGCCCCTTCCGGGATTAACGCGCGCCGAGAAGTCCGTCGCCGTGCAACACCGCGACCAGCCCCGAAAGCATTCGGACGCTACCCGTTAAACCTCGCGCCGCGGATCAGTCCGCGATCGAAAAATCGCGCTCTTTGCATTTCCTCTGCAGCGCCGGGCAGAAAATTCCGAAGGAATACGAAACAACCAATCATGAGAAACAAAACATCCATCACCATTGCGGTCCTGATCGGGAGCCTGGCCGCCCTCTCAGTCAGTGGCCAGGTCCACAGCTCGGGCTCGGCGCTGGCGCCTCCGAACGATCATTCCTCGAGCGACTATCCCTCGCCGTCGCCGACCCTCCACCCTCACGACTATACGCCTCCACCCAGCCCTCCTCCGACGCGCACGGTCAGAGGCACGATTGGGCAATTTACCCTGCAAACTCCCACACCGAATGCGACCGCCCACCCATCGATCACGCCCTTTCACCCCAACCCCTACGACGCAAGTTCGAAGCCGACCTCAACCGTCCTCCCGACCGTATCGCCATACCCTACGGTGCCCTTTGAGCCGACCGTCACGCCGCGGGATCCGACCTTGAGCACGGAGCGAGCGGTAGCGCCATCTTCCGGCGCATCCGTAACTCCCCCGAATCACATGTGGCATGACGCCCGCCCGCCCTCGCCGACGCCCGGCGGCACCTCAGTCCCACACGCCACTCATGGCGTAGCAGTCGAGCACAACGGCTCCTTTTCGTCCGACCCGCCCGTCGGTGGCACGCCCGGCGGCCTGACTGTGAACGACCCACCCGAGCCAACCCCGCGCCCGACCCGGGCGGCCATGAGTCAGGTTGAACCGGAATCGATGACTGCGGAACGGCAAAGCCAAGCACCTGGCGGCGCGGTTCCCGTCGCGACGCCTTACTTTCCAGTCGATCCTGCCATCACCCCATCAGGTCATCACGTTCGCCCCGCACCGAGCGCAGCGGCCAAATTAGCACCTGGCAGCGCCATGCCTGTCGCGACGCCTTACTATCCCGTCGATCCGGACACCCATCCCCACTCCGGCAACGTGGATCCCGCTCCTGGCGCGGCGGCCAGACCGACCCCCAACTCCACCCTCACGACGAGTGGCGGTCACATGGGGCCGCCGCGCAAGGTCCGTTCGCCGCGGTCCTCGGCCTTGCGCGAGTCGCATCCCCGCAACACCGGCGTCACTACCCCAACTCCGCCCTATGAACCGCCTGTGCCGCCGAAGGATCCAACCACCTCAACCCTCAGGCAGTCAGGTCCAGCCCGTAATGGAACCGAATCGGGTAACCACCCCAGGAGAAAGCGGCCCCTCCTCCGGCAACCTCTGCAGAGTCCGACCCCGGGACCGAGCGTTCATCCCACCAAACCTCCGCGGAATCCGAAGGCCTCACCGCAATAGTCACGAGCTGGCCAGACGCGGCCGGCAATAACCATTCGCCGCGCCAGAAAACACAAAGTTCGCAACGCCGCCAAAAAAATTCCGAAGGAAGAGGAAACAATATGTCCAGACAACCGAAGCCCTCGTTTCCATTCGCGCCCGGCGGTGCCGCCTGCACGCGATTCGCGTTGCGTGCACTCTCCTGGCGGCGCCTTCCGGGTCGAACCGCGAAGTCGCTGGCCGTCACCTCCGCCCTCGTAACATTTTCGGTCGTCTTCGTTGCGGGCGAAGCGAAAGCGCAGAGCGCGACCGGAGAGGCCAGTCCCACTCCTCACCGCCGTCACGCCGGCGGGCTGAAAGATCCGAGTCAGGCCGCTCTCCAGTCTGAACCAGTTCCCCCGTCAGCGCAGGCACGTCCGACCCGCTCACCGCTCCGAGATTACCCGAGCCCCCCGCCGCGGGCGGGCCGGGGAAATTCTTCCGCGCGGCCCACTCCCACGCGGGCTCCCGCGTCGGGCGGGGATGACACCGGCGAATGGTTGCGCTCCGGTCCTCGGCCGCATCCGCGCTTCACTCCCATCAGACATGGTGGCCCGAGGGGGACCCCGCCTCCCCACGAAACGGCCACGCCCGGCAAGTCTTCGGGCACGATGATCGGCGACGCCGGACCGCCCCGGAACATCACCCCGGTCCCGACGCCGCCCCTCGTTCGCGGCCAATTTCCAATCCACGCCCATTCCCGAGCCGACTGAGCCGGCGCTGAAAGTCACTGATCCCACTCCTACACCGAGAAGTTCTGCCACGCCGCGGTGGAGAGATTGGACGACAAGGGCGAAGCCCAGTCCCTCCGTTGCTCCCTCGCCTGACGAATGAGCCGGTGCGCCTCGCTTTCGCCAGAAATCAGCCTACCGCTTCAAGTCCAGTTTCGAAAAACCAACAAACCACACCCGTCAAAATCCTATGAAAACAAAACCACTGTTCGTGACCACGGCCTGCCTGGCAGGCGTCTTATTGGGCGCTTCGGCGCAGGCACAACCGCGTGAATCAGCCACCCGTCCGGGCGCGAGCCCGATGATGGCGCCGGCGGACGGGAGTCAGGCGCCGGGCAACCCGCGCCATCCGGGCAAGGCGAAGCAGCAGCGTCACGCCGGCAAAGTGACGGTGCGCAGTCACGGCGACGTGGCCGTCATCACCCTGCACCTCAGCCGCCCCGAAGCCTGGAGCTACAACATGGCGACCGGCGAGTTGACACCCACCACGGCCGGGAGGCAGGAAAATGTACAACCCACCCCGGGCATCGGGGTCGTGGTGAAGAAAAACCCCGGGAGCAGCGCGGCGCGGACGCTACCGAGCCAGGGTGGCGGTGCGAACCTCTCGTCGTTAGGCGAAGGCGGGTATGATCTCTCCGTCAGTTTTCCGAAAACCGCATCGGCGGCGGCTCCCAATGCGCGCCTGCGGCCGCAAACCGTGGTCGTCACCTTCCACATCATCGTGAACGCTGAAGGCATCACACGCGACGCCTCCATCCAACCCACGGTCTCGTATCACGCCATCAATACCAAGGGCACCGGGGCCACCTGACCGGCAGAAATGCATCCGGACCGAGCCCGGCTCCTCCTTTTCTGCAACAGCCGCCCGAAAATTCCGAAGGAATAAGCAGGATCAAGTTGTCGAGAAAAGCCACGGCAACAAAGGGCAAAACATATGAACAAGAACGAATCCCGAGTCGCAACGCGCCTTTGCCGTTTCATTTCATTTGTCGCGCTCTGGTCCGCGCTGATTCTCTCACTCAATCTTCGGCCGGCCGAGGCTGGCAGCGCCACCTGGAACTTTCTTCCCTTCAACGGCGACTGGAATACGGCCATGAACTGGACCCCGCCCACTGTT
Source organism: uncultured Verrucomicrobiae bacterium (assembly GCA_963772915.1). Lineage (GTDB taxonomy): Bacteria > Verrucomicrobiota > Verrucomicrobiia > Chthoniobacterales > UBA10450 > Palsa-1392. Next base: position 478,569 of record CAVYZI010000007.1, on the reverse strand, counting down.
CCCAACGGGCCGGGCGATACGGCAACGTTTGGAGTTTCCAGTCATACCAGCGTCTCGCTCTCAGCAGATACGGAGGTGGACAGCATCGTCTTCAATCCGGGTACGACTTCTTACACAATTGCTGCGCAGGGTACCCCTGGGCTGACCCTGAGCGGTGCCGGAATAATCAATAACTCGTCTGTGACTCAAAATTTCTTTGTCATTGCTAGTATCGGCAGCAATTACGGATCAATTCACTTCATCAACAATGCATCGGCGGGAAACGGGACATTGTATGATGTCAAAGGGAACGACCCCATGAATTCATCGGGGTTTATGACATTTTCAGATTCCTCCAATGCAGGTAGCGCCATGTTTCTCCTCGAAGCCGGCGTCTCGCAGTTTGGAGGCTACGTGGGCTTTTATGACAATTCGACTCCTGCCAACGCATCGTTTACGTTGACGCATGCCCCCTTTCCTTTCGGCCCCCCGCCTCGCTTGGATGTTGTCAGCACCTCAAGTGTGGGAAATCTTTCAGGCGCCTATTTGCTCAATGGGGGCTTCACAAGTGTCCATTTCCTCCCAGCCGGTGTAAACAGTATCAGCGGTAATTGGATCGTTATCGGCGGATTCGTTGACTTCGAACCTGGTACGGGGGGAATCGTGAATGGTGCCTTCACTGTGAAAGGCGTAAGCACGCCGGGGGAATATGGCGGGCAGTTCTTCATCAAGCCCGGAGGACCTCTTAGCGGGACCGGCGCTTTTACCGTCGAGGGCGGAGCGGTCGCCGGAACAAACGGGGGCGTCATGTCGTGCTCAACGGTTGATACGGGTAATCGTTCATACATCGCAAAAGGCGGCAATGGGGCTTCGGCTGGCGGAGGGACACTGAGCTTCCTTTCTACGCCCGGTGTGAATGGTCAGCTAATCGCATCGGGTGGGACAAACCAAGGAGGAGGAGGGCGGATAATTGTTCAAAGTAATCTGGCGGGCGCCACCCCCTCGATGAAAGCTCTTGGTAATGGTGCAATTGACGTCAGTGGATGGTCCTCGGGCGCGAACGCAGCAAAGTCAATCCAAGGCGACGGCATCATTTCGCTCGGTGGTTATAACCTGACTGTTGGCAGCAGCAACACGAGCACCACCTTCTCCGGCCTTCTCCAGGATGGCGGCACTTATGGAGGTAGTGGTGCGTCGATCGTCAAGGTCGGCAGCGGCACGCTGAATCTTGCCGGAGCCAGCACCTATACGGGCGGCACCTACGTCACCGCCGGGAGATTACTGGTCAGTAACGTCTTCGGATCGGCCACCGGTCACTGGCCCGGTCACAGTGAGCACCAGCGCTCTCGGAGGGAACGGCAGGATCAGCGGCCCGGTGACGGTGGGCAATAACAGCGGTCCCCACCCCTTTCTCACGCCTCTTGTGGCGGGCACGAATCTCACTGGCGTGCTCAGGCTGGGTCCGCTCGTCCTGAATCAAAACGCGATTGTAAAGTGCCAGGTAAACAGCAATGCCGGTGCGGCCGATCTCGTTGTGGCCGACGCGATGACGATCAACCCCGGTGCTAATCTTATTCTGAGCGACACGGGCGCGACCGCGCTCCCGCTGGGCACCGTCTTCACGGTCATGAGCTCTAACATCACCCCAATCGCCGGGACCTTCAGCAACCTGCCCAATGGGTCAACCATCACGATCGGGAGTAATAACTACCTCGTGAGCTACAGCGGCGGTTTCGGCAACGATCTTACTTTGACCGTTACGCCCTAAGGTCAACCTCAACCTGAGTTCCCCGCGCAAGGGCCTCCGCGGTATGATCCGCGTCGGCCTTTTTTTTGCCAGCCACGCAAACGAAAGAATTTCGGGGCCGCATTTCTTTGCAACGCCACCCGAAAAATTCCGAAGGAATAAGGGACAACCAAAAACTTTTATGGGAACACTTCAAACCTTAAAACTCGCCGGCTTGACGGCTTTTCTTGCCGCGCTGGCCGCGAACGTCATGGCGACGCCGGTCTCTTTCACTGGACTTATCTATTCGCAGAATTTCGACAGCATGGCTTTGGGCACGACGACGCCTACCGGCTGGTTTGTCGGTACAGGCACCGGGGCTGCAGTCACCGGCACGACGGTAATTCCCGATATCGGCGCTTCCTCCGGCGGAGGGAACTACAACTACGGGGTCGGCGGCGCACACACCTCGGCAGATCGTGCCCTGGGGTCGATCGGCGACGGGGCGGCTGGGGGCCAGATCGACACCGAGGTGGATATTCAGAACAACAGTCCTTTCGCCATCACGCAATTCACCATTTCCTACACGGGAGAGGAGTGGCGCAATAGCGGGTCTACCATTCCTAACACCCTGACTCTCCAGCTTAGCACCAACGGCCTCACTTGGACGAACCTCGGCTCGGCATTTAACTTTGTCAGCCCCGTGAATACCGGGGGCGCGGGCAGCGCCCTCGATGGAAATGCTGCTGCCAACCGGACCATCGGGCTGGGTGGCACCGTCAACCTCTCGACCCCCATCGGCATCGGAAGCACCTTTTATTTGCGCTTTGCGGATCCAAATGATCCCAAGCCGGACACCGGAATTGCGGTGGATGATTTTACCTTCCAAGCCGTGCCCGAGCCCTCGGCTTACATGCTTCTCGGCGTCGGCCTGCTCCTCTGCGGCCAGCGCTTCCTTCGCCGCGGGCTCGCGCAAACCTTCGGCGGGGCCGGTCTCCGGCGGAGCGCGAGGCTGATATCGTTCTCTGTCTTCCTGGTGGGCCTTAGTTTCGCCTCCAATACGCAGGCCCAGTGGCTCACTCATACTCCTGATAATGCCCAGCCTCCCGGCACGGCTACGAACGCGGCTTTTCCCTATGGGCTCAGCGGCAACGTGACCGCCACGGTTACTGTTGCAATTGACGGTCTGGGTAATGGCATCCCGGGGATTTCCCCTAATCCCTTCACGGCTGTCACGAATACGTTCAACAGCTTCTTTTCCGTGAACCCCGGCACCAATACGTTCGATTTTCTCAACATCACTTCCAACGATACGGGCGACTTTCTCCAGGTCGTCTTTGATTTCAGTGGACTGCAAGGCGGCGTCCTCCCAGCCGGCTCCACCATCGCCTTCCTCGACGTCGACAACAACGAGAACGTCCTTGAGCTTTCCGGTTTCGCTCAGGGTGGATTGGGAGGGCAATACTTCACTCCGTGGCTGACCCAGTTCAACGGCGTCGGTGGCACACCCCCGGACGCCTTTGACTACGAGAATCCCGATGGCGGGGTGCTTCCGGCCCTGGCTGCGGTGGTGAATCAGAGCAGCGGCTTTTACAGCCTCGTCGGCGACCCGTCCAATCAGGACTCGGCTTTCCAGGGTTTCACGACCAACGTGCCGCTCGGCTCGCTCAGCTTCATCTACGATATCTCGGATCCCACCGGCAACGCCAACCCGGCCTTCAATACCTACGGGATCGCAATCCAGGCGGTGCCGGAGCCGCAATCAGTCGTCCTTATCCTTGTCGGTCTTGGCAGCCTGGTAGCCTGCCGCCGCAAATTCAGTCGGGCTGGCTAGGACGTTTCAAGAATTTTCCGGTCATCCCAACCTCTTTGCAACGCAGGCGAAAAAATTCCGAAGGAATAGGAAACAACCAATATGAAAAACACACGAACGCACTTCCTCATGCTTGCGCTTGGCATTGCGCTTTCCCTCGCTTCGACCACCCAGGCGCAGTGGCTCATCCACACGCCCGCGCCTGGGCCGACGCCGTTGCCGGGAGCGACGACCGCCATGTTCCCCTATCAGGTCGGCGCGTATGCAGGGACGGTTAACGTGACCACGAATCCAATTAGCTCCGGAATCGTGGCGGGCACAATCGGGATCGCCCCGAACCCGTTCACCAACCTCACCACTGATTTCTTTTCCAACGGCTACACGACGAATCCCGGCGGCACGTTCGATCAATTGAATGTGGCATCAAATGACACGGCTGACATCTACAGGGTCACCTTCAACTTCAGCGGCCTTGCCCTTGGCTATTTGCCCGCTGGCTCCTGCATAGCCTTCCTCGACGTCGACATCAATGAAAACGTCAGCGAACTCAAGGCAAAGGATTCGTCGGGTAACCTTATCGGGACTGCCTGGCTCGGTAGTCCGTCGCCCGTTTTCGACTACAACGCGCCGACCGACTCATTCAACCCGGGCGACGAGGCCTCCATTAGCCTCACTGGAGGAACCTACAATATCAACGGCAAGCCTGGCCCAACAAATCCGACATCGTTGTTTCAGGGATTTACTATCACGCAGGACATTCGCTCCTTCACCTTCATCTATGACCATACGCAAACACCCCCTGCGAATGGTGCTGGCGGCTATGCAATCGCGATCAGTCAGCAGATTCCAGAGCCCGGGACGACCACTCTCGCGATTGTTGGCGCTATCGGATGCCTGATCGCCTCTCGGCGAAAGCACGGTTTCATTAGAGAATCCTAACGGGAACGGACGCCTCGATATGAAACCCACCAGTCTCTTCTCTGCCACCGCCCTCGCTGTTCTGCTGTTTGCTGGCGTGGCGCCTCGCTCGAGCAGGGCCTCGCTTTATCAGATCGATGACGGCACGGCGGAGAACACCTTTGGTGTCATTGACTTCAATTACGATCTGATTGCCCTGAACCAGTTCACCGTCATTGGCGGCAATAACATGATTGGGTCGGTCGAGATCGCTTTCGGAAGTCCATTTTCCAACGACACGTCGCTAAATGGGCTCCCCTACACCGTGGTCGTCTGGGATGATCCGAATAACGACGGCGATCCCTCGGATGCGTCCTACGTTATCAGCGCTCAGAACGTCGTCTCGAGCGCCAACACAAATACTCTGGAGCTGACGACGCTGCCGATCTGTGTCCCGGTGTCACAAAGCTTTTTTGTCGGCTTTCTCATCAATGCGGGAGACAACCACCTCGGTGGGTTTCAGGAGCCGGCGGCGGTCGATGTCAATAGTTTCCTCCCGAACCGGAGCTATATAACGGCAGCGCCCGGTGGCGCGGGCGATATCTACAATCTGTCCAACAACTACTTGCTCCCTCTGGGCACCTACGAATACAATTCGGGTAAAGCCGGCAACTTCATTATACGGGCGAATCCCTGGCAGGTGCCCGAGCCTGCGACCACGACCCTCATCATATTCGCCGGGTTCGCCGGGATCATCGGCTTTCGACCCCGCCGGGCACACGCAAACGCCCGGCGAAAAACGATCCGGATGGAACAGGACCACGAAGCCAAATGAACACCACGTCTTCTCACGACCCGCAGCCCGAGGCGCGCCCCCTCGATCGGCCCCGGCGATCCTACTACTTTTTGACCGACGAAATCATGGTGCCGGTTCTGGAACCGCGGCGACGCTCAAGCCCGCAAGCCGCCTTTGAGCGACAGTTGGAGATCCTGCGCCTGGCCGCCTTGCGGCAATCCCGAACCGGCCGAGCCCGAGGGATGGCGAGGTAGTCGCCAACCCCTTTTCCCGCGGGCGAGAACCACAACCGGCTTCGAACTTTGCGGCCGCGGTTTCTTTTTCGGCGCGGGAATGCGAAGGTGCCTTTATGGCTGACGTGACGATCGACATCATCAAGAATGGCCCTTATATCGTGAAGGGCGAAGTGGAAATGAAGGACGCGAATGGCAACAGCTATCCGGTCGAGCAGCGAATGGCGCTCTGCCGCTGCGGCGCTTCGACCGAGAAGCCGTTCTGCGACGGCACCCATTCGAAGATCGGTTTTCAGGCCGCGGAGAAAGCGGTTCCGGAATCGGCCGAAGGCTGATCTGTTCGCCCTCCAGACCGCCAGGGTTTTCGTTAGGCCTTGGTCAGGGGCAACGCTTCCGGCCAGAGGAAATAGGGGCCGAAACGTGCGCTGACCCGCAACTCGCCGCCGAGGCGGCGACCGAGCGGCGTGATTTGTTTGCGCCCCTCGCTGATCTCGATCGCGCCCAGATGGAGGAGGTGATTGGTCAGTTCCTGGGTTTTGAGGCCGAGCTTCTTGGCCAGGCGGGAAGTACTCAGTTTGCCGACGCTCTCCTGTTCTTCGGCCGCGTCGGGCGCGTTCTCCTCGCTCAAGCGCCGCACTTTTTCGAAACTCACCCGCACTTCCTCGCTGATCCGGATGATGCGGTCGGCCTCGTCGGAGAGGCTTTGGAAAAGCTCTTCGTCGTCGTTTTTTGAAATCAGGACGCCGATTTCGTTGCTCTTGGCGGAGCTGAGCTCGTGCAGGTTCAGACTGCTGACGATGCAGAACTGCTCGTTGAGGTAGCATTTGGCGTGGAGGTTGCGGCAGAAACTGGTGCGGACGAAAGAGAGTGCCCGCAGCCAGGCGATCTCTTCGGGGAGCAGCTCGTTCTTCTCGTAGGCGAGGTGGACCTCGACCTTGCGCTGATTTTTGTCCTCGAGGAGCTCTTTGACGCGGTCGTTCAACTTCAGGACCGGCGTGATGAGGACGAGCCGGTCGTGCGCGAGCCGAATAATCTCTTCGAGATAGTAGTTGGCTGCGCTGGTGTTCAGGAACTTCGCCATAATTTCTAGAAAGCAGCAACGGTGCCATCGAGGGGATGGTGTGGAGGCGCCCATGTCGGCCGCAGGGAAAAGAAACGCGAACTGGATTCGCCCTGGGCGGGCCATCCCTCCGGCGGTGGCCGCTGCCGACCCGCTTGAGTGTTTGCGGCCGGCACGGCCGCCTCTACACGGAGAAGTCGAGAACGACTTTTCCGATGCTGCGGTTCGAGGCGAGGTATTCGTGCGCGGCGCGAACTTCTTCCGCGGGGTAAACGCGATCGACGATCGGCCGGACCAAGCCCGCGTGCGACGAGGGGCAGAACGTGAGCCGCGAACCGGCGTGTCGCCTCCGCCTTTTCTTCGATCGTCCGCGCTCGTAAGACCGTGCCGATGATGGTGGCGCGCTTGCGGAGGACGAGGCCAAGATCGATTTCGGATTTGCGACCGGCGGTCGTCCCGACGCAGACGATGCGGCCACAGGTGGCGAGCGCCTCGAGATTGGCCGGAAAATAGTCGCCGCCGACCAGATCGAGTATCACGTCAACCCCGGCACCGTCAGTGAACTTGCCCACCCGCTCGACAAATTGCTGCGGCGAATCGCTCACGGTAATGGTCTCGTCGAGGCCGAGGGCACGGACCTGGTCGAGCTTTTCCGCGGTGCGCGAAGTGCCGTAGACCGTCGCGCCGGCGGCGTGCGCGAGTTGCACGGCCGCGGTGCCAACGCCCGAAGCCGCGGCGTGGATCAGGATCCGTTCGCCCATCTGCAGTCCGGCGCGGGTGAAAAGCGCATCGTGCGCGGTGATGAAAACTTCGGGCATGGCCGCGGCCTGGGTCCAATCCAGCTCCGCCGGGATGCGGGCGAGGTTGCTCTCCGGCACAACGATAAATTCGGCCTGGCCGCCGCCAGCCGCGATCCCGAAGACCCGATCCCCGATTCTCCAGCGGCGGACGGTTTCGCCTAACGATTCGACTTCGCCGGCAAATTCGAGCCCGGGAATTCTCTCGGGATAACCGGGAGGGGCGGGATATTTTCCCATCCGCTGCAAAATGTCGGCCCGGTTCACCCCCGCGGCCTGCACCCGCACTCGGACGCGGTCAGCCGTCGGCGAGGGTGGGGTATCGACTTCCTGCAGGGCGATGCCTTCGACGCCGCCAAATTTTTGAATGACGATTGCGCGCATCTTTTCTCTGCTTCGGACCAGATTAAGAGGAAGAGGAAAATCAGACGCGCCTAACGAGCGACAAGCTCGACCCGGCGGTTCTTCGCCTGGCCGGCTTCGGAATCGTTAGGCGCAATCGGCGCGAGCGGGCCGACCCCGTGGCCTTCGAGGCGGCCGGGGGCAATTCCGTGTTTCTCCACCAGAGCGGTCGCGACGGCGCGGGCGCGCGCTTTCGACAGTTCCATATTGTGGGAGAGACTGCCGGTGGCGTCGGTGTGTCCGACGACGAAGGCGCTCAGTTCCGCCTGGTCCTGCATCAGCTTCGCCATCTGTTCGAGCGCGACGTTCGATTCCGGCTTGAGGGTTGCCTTGTCGGTGTCGAAATAGATTCCTTCCACGACCACGTGCCCCTGGGCCAGGATCGCCTTCCGCAAGCGGGCCGCGTCGACCACCACCTGATCTTTTTTCGCCGGCTGAGTTTCGATGACGTCGAGCATGACGCGGAGATCGTCGGGCTTGTGATCGTTCACCAGGAGTTGGACATAAACATCGCCTTCCTCCGGTCGGGCCAGCTTCGCCGCCAGGTAACGGCGCGTGTTGTTGTCGGGTGTGATCATGAGCGCGCGGATGAACGAGCCGGGCAGGGGCGGTTTGTAAGCTTCCGCCACCCAGGCATAGCCGAGGCCGTCTTTCCCCTTGCCCTCGAAAACGGGCTCGAAGTCGGCCGCGGCCAGGGCCTGCTTGTAATTGTCGTAAACCTCAGCGACGGAAGTGCGACCGGGCACCGTGTATTGGATGCGGGTGATCCTGCCCGTCAGGTCGAGTCCCGGAATGGTTTTGTCCTTCTCCAGCGCGCCGGTATGGAGCCGGAATTCGTCGAATTGCTGCTGGCTGTAATAGACGATCTCCGATTTCGGGAAGCGCGTCACCATGGGGTGATCTTTGCTCCCCTGGATATCGGCGGCGGGCGAGGCCCGGAATGCGCCCCAGACGAGCGCCATCGTCGTCAGTGCCAGTTTGAAATCGACGCGCGATTGGATTCGTGTCTTCATGGGAATGAGAATCGCAACCCCTTCGCGAAGTGGTCAATGGCAAAGTGCCCGCGACGGCAAACCGACTTTCCGCCGACGAGCGATTGCCTAACGACTTAACAAACCTGATGCCCAATCCGCGCACCAACCTGATCATCGTCTCCAACCGACTACCGGTGACCGTGGGCGAAACGATCACCAAATCCTCCGGCGGCCTGGTGGCGGCGCTGGAGGGGCTTTCGACCGAGCAATTCGAGCTGAAGTGGATCGGCTGGCCGGGCGGCGCGATCGCGGAGGAGCGAAAATCGCAAGTCGAGCGCCTCCTGATCGACGAGCAGGGCTGCATCCCGATCTTCCTCTCGGAGGAAGAAGCCGCCGGGCACTATGAGGGTTTCTCCAATTCCAGCCTGTGGCCAATCCTGCATTACATGCCGAGCTACATGCGTTACGACCCGGCCTGGTGGCAACAGTATCGCGCGATCAATCAGCGTTTCGCCGACAAGGTGCTCGAGCTGGCCAAACCCGGCGATCTCGTCTGGGTGCATGATTATCAGCTCATGCTCGTCCCGGCGATGCTGCATGACGCGTTGCCGGAGTTGAGGGTCGGCTTCTTCCTCCACACGCCCGTTTCCGTCCTTTGAGACGTTTCGTTGCCATCCGAAACGGAGCGAACTGGTCGCCGGCCTGCTCGGCGCCGACCTGATCGGCTTCCATACTTTTGGCTACATGCGCCACTTCCGCAGCACGGTCCTGCGCCTGCTCGGAATCGAATCCGAGATCACGCAAATTCGGACCAACACGGGTCATCGAGCGGCGCTCGGCGTTTTCCCGATCGGGATTAATGCGCGGAAGTTTGAGGAGACCCTCAACTCGCAGGAATTCACTCATCGGCTGGCGGAAATGCGCGCCTCGGATGCGGGCAAAAGGATCGTCCTCTCGGTCGAGCGGATGGATTACACGAAAGGAATCCTGCATCGCATCGAAGCGATCGAACGCTTCCTCGAAGAGCTGGAGGAGCGGGACGCGATCAAGTTCATCTTCGTCAGCGTGCCCTCGCGCGAAGGAGTCGAGAAATACCAGGAGCTGCGCGCCGAAGTGGAAGCGCGCGTCGGGCGGATCAACGGCACCTACGCCACCCTGCGCAGCAGCCCGATCCGTTTCATCCATGGCTCGGTCGATTTTGTTGATCTGTGCGCCCTCTACGCCCACTCCGACGTCGGGCTGGTCACGCCCCTGATCGACGGGATGAATCTGGTCGCGAAGGAATACATCGCCTGCCAGACGGACGAGGCCGGGGTTCTCATCCTGAGCGAATTTGCCGGCGCGGCGGGCGAGTTATTCAACGCCATGATCGTGAATCCCTACGACGCGCAAGGGGTGGCGCGAGCCTTGCGCGAGGCGCTCGCTCTTTTGCCCGAGGAAAAAGCGGCGCGGATCAAGCCGATGCGCGAACGAGTCCTGAAATACGATGCCCGCCACTGGGCGCGCATCTTCATCGACCAGCTTCGATCCGGCCGCGCGGAATCGGCCGCTCCGAAGGGCGATCGCCTCGAGGAAGTGGCTCAGCAACTGCGCGCCGCGCTGGCGGCGGGGAAGTCGATCGGCCTTTTCCTGGATTACGATGGAACCCTGCGCGAGATCGAGCGCGATCCGGGCGCGGCTCGGCCTAACGAAGGGGTGCGCGCCCTCTTCGCTGCTCTGCGCGATCGGTCAAATCTCGAGGTGACGCTGATCAGCGGCCGGATGAGCGACGATCTCGAGGCCTGGCTGGGCGATTATCCCTTCACCATGATCGCCGAACACGGCGCCGCCCTGCGGCGGGCCGGGAGGCGAGAATGGGAGCGGCTCGATGCCGGGGTCGGCTACGAATGGAAGGAGGAAATTCTTCCCATCTTGCGGATCTACGAACAATCGACCCCGGGGAGCTTCGTCGAGGAAAAGAAGACCTCGCTCGTCTGGCATTACCGCAACACCGATCCGGAATTCGGCGCGTGGAAAGCGCATCAATTGGCGGTCGAACTCGGCGCCGTGATGGCAAACGAGCCGGTCGAGATTCGGCACGGTCGCAAGATCATCGAGGCAAGCGCGGCGACGATTTCAAAAGGAGCCGCGGTCCGACGCGTCCTCCAGGAAAAGCGTCCCGATCTGGCGCTTTGCGCGGGCGACGATCAAACCGATGAGAGCATGTTCGCACTCGACCTCCCGAATCTGATTACGATCAAAGTCGGCGCCAATCCGAGCCGGGCTCGATATCGCGTCGCGAACCCGGCCGAGTTCCGGGAGTTTCTGCAAAATGCGCTTGCAACCACGGCTCGCTAGTCCCTCCGCGCTTTCCATCTTGTCATCCCGATCCGGCGCAGCACGGAGAGGGACCTCACCGTTGCAATCCGCGCCTGCCCGGTCGGAGAAAACGTGGATTGCAAGAGAGAGGTCCTTCGCCGCCCGCGCGGCTCAGGATGACAAGTTTGGCGGCGGCAAGACAAACGTCTCCCCGATTTCACGCAGGGCGATCCGCTCCGGCTCGTCGGCCAGCGCCTTGACGAACCGCTCGATCGGTTCGCGGAACGGCTCGAAGCTGAGCTTAAACGTCTGATGATGGACCGGCATGATGAAGCGCGCGCCGGCCGCGTTCGCCATTGCGATCGCCTCCTCCGGATTGCAATGCGACCGAATCCAGGGCTGATAAGCGCCGATCCCCATGATCGCGAGATCGTAGGGCCGATCATCACGCAGCTCGGCGAAGCTATTCGTTAGGGCGGTGTCGCCCGCGAAAATGATCCGGCGCCTCCCGCGTCCGCGGGACTCCAGAACATAGCCGTTATAGCCGCGATACATGTCGGTCTGCATCCGTGCGCCCCAATGCCGGACGGGAAACGCCCTCACGACAAGCGACCCGGTCGCCGTCTGCACCTCCGTCTCCTCGTCCCAGCGCAGCTCGGTGATCTGGCGCAGCTGCGTCCAGCGCAGCAGGTCGCTCGTGCGCGATGCGGTCACGACCTGGGTGCGGGAATCGAAGCGGCGCAGAGTCCGCCAGTCGAGATGGTCGAAGTGCGCATGCGAAAGCAGAATGAGGTCGATCGGCGGCAGCTCCTCGATTTCGAGCGCCGGCTTCGTCAGTCGTTTCGGACCGATCGCCGTAAACCCGAGCGGAATCCCAATCCGCGAGAGCAGGACCGGATCGGTCAGAATCGTGACCCCGAAGAAGTTGAGCAGGACGGTGGAATGCCCGAGCCAGGCCGCGGTCAGCCGATCGTCCGGCCATTCGTTAGGCCGAGGCTTGGCAAAAGCGGGAGCGATGGCACGCCAGCTTTCGACGGTCCATCCCCGCCAGAGATGGGCGATCCAGGAACGAGTGGCGGTCATAGCGCACTGTAGACGCTTCGCTTAGCGAAGCGCGGAGGCAGAGGGTGGTCGGCAGGGAAATGTTCCCCGGCCGCACGCAGACCCGTGTTGCCCACAGGGCAACATCCACATCCCGAGCTAACGCACGACGCCGATCTCGGCCCGGCGGTTCTTGGCCCAGGCGGCTTCGTTGGAGGCGGGATCGGCCGGCATTTCCGCGCCGAAGCTGACGGTCTGGATGTTTTGCGCGTCGGCGCCCATCGCAATCAGCGCTTCGCGGACGGACTCGGCGCGGCGTTCGCCGAGGCCGCGATTGTATTCCGCCGTCCCGCGTTCGTCCGTAAAACCGGCGATGATGATCTGGCTGTTGCTCTGCTGAAGGAAGCCGGCGATCTGCTGGATTTTGCCGTTCTCGGAAGTGCGAATGGTCTGGCTGTCGAAGTCGAAATAGATCGGCTGAAATTGATTCCGATTCACGTTGCCGCTCAGGAATGAAGTGCCTTCCTGGCGCTCGGGAAGCGGGGTGCCGGTGACGTAGTCGCCCGTGCTGCCGGCGGTTTGGCCGCCCTGTTTTTTCGAGCAGGCCGGGAGGAGAGCGAGGACGAGGAGGAGGACGAGGAGGAGCGGTTGCCTAACGAGAAGGAAAAATCTGGAATTCATATGCGACGTTCCGAGCATAATGGCCACGCTTTGGCATGCAAGCGGCGCGCAGGAAGGGGCGGTTTCAAACCACCCCGCGATCGTTAGGCGGCCTCGCTCGTCCCGAAGCCGTGCAGAAGCCGGTGAAAGAATCCGCCTTCGGCGTCTTCGTCATCGACAATCTTTCCGGCCCGGGCCACCAGCACCGGGCAGTTGGCCCGATTCAAGATCTCGCGGGTCAGATCTCCCATGATGTAGTGCCGGAAGGGCCCGGTGGATTGGGACGTGCCGGTCACGATCAAATCATGCTGCCCTTCGCGCACCTCCGCGAATATCTGGTCGAGCGCAAACCCCTCCCGGATCCGGACCTCGACCAGGAGACCGATCTTTTCCAGGCTCTCTTTTTGCGCGCGTAAATTCCGCCCGAGTTCGGAGGCGGAAGCCAGAAGAAGATCCACATTCACGTCCTGCCGGACAATCGCAGGCGGCTCCGCCATGACATGGAGAAGAGTCACCTGGGCCTTGACGCACTTGGCGATGTCGCCTGCCAACTGGACGGCGTCGTCGATGTATTTCTTGCCGCCGGTGCAGACGAGAATGCGCTGCAACCGGTTGCAGGCGCCGATTGCCACGAGCACCGGTGGTGGAACCGCCTTGATCACTTCGTAGGTCTTTTCCGGGCGCCAATAAAGCCCGCCGCTGGCTTTGCGGCGCGCGCCGATGACCGCGAGGTCGTACTCGTTGGCCGTGGTTTCGGCCAGGATCTGGCGAATCGGCTCGCCGGAGCGGACCACGAGTCGGGGCACGATCTCCTGTTGGCGGAGCATCTCGGCTTCGCTCTCGAGGGCGCGGCGCAGCGGTTCCTTGTCGCCCGCGTCCTCCGCGATCCCGAGCAAAGTCGTCTGGGAGTGACACGGCCCTGCGATCAGCCCACCGAGCCGGGTCGGGTTGTCCGCGGGATCGGCGCCGTCGCTGCAAATGAGAATGCGCATGGCCGGTCTAAAGTTTGTGTCCGGTGAGCAAAGTGTAAAGGACCAGACCGACCCCGATGAGCGGGAGCGGCACGAACGCGAGCCGGATTTTCGGGCCGGCAAAATACTGCGTCGAGATGGCGCCGATCTGCGCGCCGATCGCGGCGCCGGTCTGCATGACGAGGGCGATGAGGATGTCGACGTTGCCCTTGAGCGCGTGGCTGAAAGTGCCGTAACTGGCGGAAATGATGATCTCGAAAAGGTCGGTCCCGACCGCGAGATGGGTCGGCACCCCGAGCACGTAAACCAGCATTGGCATCCGAATGTAGCCGGCGCCGCCACCGAGGAAGCCGCTGAAAATTCCCCCGATAAAGGAGACGCTCAGAATCGTCCAGAGCGAGATCGATTTGATCCCCGAGACGGGCAACGAAATCATCGGCCAGAGCTGGAGGCGATGAATCCAGCCGGTGAAGTGACGGAAAGATGTCTCGTCCGCTTTCCCGGTTTTTTTGGCCTGCCCGGAACGCCGCGCCTTGCGTTGCGCGCGCAGAGTCAGGCTGCTTTCCCAAATCATGAAAATCGAAACGCTGGAGTAAATCACGATTGAGACCACGCTGACGACGAGGTTGACGGTCCCCGCTCGTTTCAACATCTGGATGAGCTGGGCCCCGAGTTCCGCCCCACCGATCGTCCCGAAAGCCATAATGCAGCCGAGCCGGAGATCGACGTTGCCGAGGGCGCGGTGCCGTTTCGCCGCCACCACGGAAGTGCCGACGATGTGGGCCAGGTCCGTCCCGACGGCAAAATTCCAATCGAGCCCGAGCGCGCGCAGACTCGGCCCGGCGATGAAGCTGCCGCCGACGCCAAAGAACCCGCCGAGCAGGCCGATGAAAAACCCGAGGAGCGCGAGATAGAATGGGTTGATCTCCGTGTGGGAGATCGGGAAAAGCATCGCGATCATTCAGAGCGCCCGCGGAGGAGCCGAAGCAGGAAAGTGGTGATCGCCTCGAGCACGATCGACTGCCCGAGGATGAGCGCGACGCAGAGGGCGGCGTACCAGCGGATATGGTGGCTCGCGATTTGGGCGAGTGAGGGCCCGAGGAAATGGAGGACGAGGAAAAAATAACCGGCGATGAAAAAGGCGTAGACGACCATCTCGATCGCAAAGGAGAGAAGGGCATGGCGGGCTTCGTCTTTCATGAATTAGAGGCGCTTGAAGAGGGAAGCGTTGGCTGCGGGTTATTTGGCGGCGGGGCCGCGGAGCGTCAACCGAAAATCCCGTTGCGCGGCAAACGAATATCCCTACCTTCGAGGCCGAACCCACCCCCCAAAGTGCTCTATGGCTGATGTCGCAAACAAATATTCCGAGAAAACGTAGACGGGAAATTCTACGTCGATGATCAATGCATCGACTGCGATCTCTGCCGCGAAACCGCGCCGGCCAATTTCAAGCGGAACGACGACGGCGGCCATTCCTACGTCTACAAACAGCCCGAATCGCCCGAGGAAGAAGCGCTCTGCAAAGAGGCGATGGAAGGTTGCCCGGTCGAGGCCATCGGCAGCGACGGAGCCTAGGTTTTGTCGCGGCGGTCTGATGACCGCCGAATCGGGATGGCGACTTCAGCGGATTCGGCAGATCGCCGCTACAGCCGTCGCCCTGACCATCGCCGGCTCCGATTGCAGCGCCGGCGCCGGACTCCAGGCCGACCTCAAAACCTTCAGCGCTCTCGGCGTCTACGGCCTCACCGCCGTGACCTGCGTGGTCGCAGAGGTGCCCGGGAAAGTGTCGCGGATCGACGGGGTCGATCCGCGCAATGTGCGCGAGCAAATCGAGTTGTGCCTGGCGAATTTCCCGGTCGGCGCGATTAAGACCGGGCTGCTTTTTTCGGCCGAAATTGTCGAGACGGTCGCGGCCGTTCTGGAGAAATCGGCAGCAAGAATTCCGCTCGTGATCGATCCGGTGATGGTGGCGACGAGCGGTGACGCGCTCTTGCAGCCGGCAGCGGTGGAAGCTTATCGGACCCGGCTCTTTCCGCGCGCGACGCTGGTCACGCCGAACATGGCGGAAGCCGCCGCGTTGATGGGCCGATCCGTGCACAACCTGGTGGAGATGCGCACCGCCGGGCAGGAGCTCGCGCAAAAGTTTGGGACCCGTTTTTGATCAAAGGCGGGCACCTCGGGGGCGAGCGGGCGATCGATTTGCTTTGCGACGGAACCGAGGTGCGGGAGTTCAGCGCGCCGTTTGTCAGCGGCGTCTCGACCCATGGCACCGGGTGCACGTATTCGGCGGCGATCGCCGCCGGCCTCGCGCGGGGCGATTCGCTCGAGGCCGCGATCGGGCGGGGCAAGGAGTTCGTTAGTCGCGCGATCGCGGAAGCCTTCGCCTGGAAGGTTCGTTAGGCGAAGTTCAGGCGCTCGACCATCGATTGTAGCGACGTGGAGGGACGGGCGCTGTCCCGTCCGTGTTTCATCAAACTCGGACGACACGGCGGTCGTCCCTCCAGGCTTAGCTTGGCGTCGGTTCCTCCGGTTTGATCCAGCGCTGCTCTTTCAACGCCATGAGCGCGGCCGCACTTTCCGCCAGCTTTTTGCTCCGGCCGCTCCCCTCGCCCAGCACCTGGTTTTCCCACACCACCCGCACCGAAAACGTCTTCTCGTGCTCGCGCCCGCTCTGCGCCAGCAATTCGTAAACCGGGCTCCGCGGCGAGATCGCCTGCAGCAGTTCCTGGAGTTGCCCTTTCGGATTCACCTCGAGCGGCTCTTCTTCGAGACGTTCCAGCTCTTCGCGCATCAGCTCGAGAATGAACCGCCGCACCGTCTCGAGCTCGCTATCGAGATAGATCGCGCCGAGGAGCGCTTCAAAGGCATCGCTGAGGGTGGAATCGCGCTGCCGTCCGCCACTCGCCTCTTCCCCCCGGCCCATGAGCAGATGGCGCCCGAGATCGATCTGGGCGGCGTGGACCTTGAGCGCTTCGCGCGAGACGAGCCGGGAACGCCGCGTCGTCAGGCGCCCTTCCCCCGCTTCGTGGAAACGGGCGAAGAGATGTTCCGTGATCACCAACTGCAAAACCGCGTCGCCCAAAAACTCGAGCCGCTGATTGTCGAAGTGCTTTCGCTGTTTCTCATGGGCCACGCTCGGATGGGTCAGGGCCTCGATCAGAAGCTGCGGATCGCGAAACTGATAGTCGATTCGTTCTTCCAGCGGGTGCACGGACGTTCTCGTTAGGGCGAGCGGGTCGGTTGTTTTTCGTAGACGCCGATCGAGGTCACGAGATCGACCGCGCGTTGCAGGACGGCATCATGCATCGCCGGCTTCTCTCCGCCGCGGGCGCGCCGGCGCTGGGCGGCCTGGGTGGCATCGATCTCGGGGTTGGTCCCGGCGAGGAGCGCGGCCTCGTTCAGGTGCGGCCGGTCGGCTTCGAAAACAAAAGGCGCCATCCCTTTCGTCAGGCTCTCTTGAAACATCTGCCGCTTCTCCCCTTCCGGCAGCGCGACCGGCAAATCGGGCACCAGACCCTCGTGAAAATGCGAGCCCTGCTCGGGCAGGATCGCTTCCGCCGTTGCCACCCGCAAAATCTGCCCGCCCGGCAAGGGCAGATCGTCGTAGTCGACGGCGCGACCGGCCGTCGTCCCACCGACGACGATCGCTTTGTCGTAATGGCGCAGGACCGCCGCCAGCACTTCGCTCGCCCCGGCGGTCGCACGATCGACAAGCACCGACCATCAAACCGGAGTAAGCCGGGTTTTGATTGGAAACAAAGGCGCGCGGCTTCTCTGTCGTCGGTCCGCGCAGAGTGAAGAGCGGCATATCCTTGGCCACAAAGCGATTCGCAAATTCCGCCGCCACCGCGTAATCGCCCGTCTCGCCGCAGTCGCGCAGATCGAGAATGATCGCGTCCACTTTTTTCCCGGCAAAAGCACGGAGCGTAGTGTCGAGTTCCTGCAGTTGCGGCCGGCTCAAATCTCCCGGGCGCAGATAGCCGATGTGGCCATCCAGGATCTCACGGTAGAACGGAGCCGGCGTGGGACCGGGGGCGCTGCGGGCGGGCAGGAGAGTGACGCCGCGACCAAGTCGGTCGAGCAAGCCCTCGAGGGTGGCGCGATCCAGCTCGATCGCGCCCAGGGCTTTTGGATTGACGTAGTGCTCCTTGATCAGGCGGATGGCCTGTTCGAGATCGGCCGCATCGAGAGCATCAACCCCGGTCTCCGCCCGCGCCGCGGGCGCCGGGGTGGCGGAGGGCGCGGGCGTCGCACTCGGACGCGTGGGCGATTGCGCCAGAGCCGAAGCCGCGACGAAAAAAAGAATCGTTAGGCTAACGCGCAGCATCAGGCGCATCGAGCTTAGCCGTAACCGCGGCGAGAGCAATGTCGCGGCGATAATGGCAGCCTTCGAAGTGGATTTTCCCGACCGCCTCGTAAGCCCGGTCCCGCGCCGCTACGATGGTGTCGCCCAGCGCTGTGACCGCCAGCACCCGCCCGCCGATGCTATAAACGTCCCCGCCTTTCCGCCGCGTGCCGGCGTGGAAAATGTGCACGCCCTCCATCTCGGCCGCCGCTTCGAGGCCGGAGATTTTCTTGCCCGCCTGGACGTTGCCCGGGTATCCCGCGGAGGCCATCACGACCGTCAGGGCCGGGCGTTGGTCCATTTCGATTTTCAAATCCTTCACCCGTCCGTCGATCGTCGCTTCCAGAAGAGGGAGCAGATCTCCCTGCAAACGCGGCAGGATGACCTGCGTCTCGGGGTCGCCAAAACGGCAATTGAATTCCAGGACGTGCGGCCGGCCGTCTCTGATCATGAGACCGGGAAAGAGGAGGCCGGAAAAATGAATCTTCTCGTCGCGCAGACCGCGGAGGAGCGGGTGCATGATCTTCTCGTGAAATTGTTGCTCGAGAGCCTCATCCCAATTCGCGGGCGGACTGTAGGCGCCCATCCCACCCGTGTTCGGCCCGGTGTTTCCATCATTCAGCCGTTTGTGATCGCAGGCCGCGCCGAGCACTTGATACTGGTCGCCGGCCAGGAGGACGTGGAGCGAACATTCCCAGCCTTCGAGAAATTCCTCGATCAACACCTGCGCGCCCGCCGCCCCGAAGCGGCCGCGATCGATCATGTCGGCGATCGTTTCCGTCGCGGCGGCTGCGTCCGGGGCAATCACGACCCCCTTCCCGGCGGCGAGTCCGTCGGCCTTGATCACGATCGGATAATGCAGCTTCTCCGCGAAACGGGTGGCTTTCCGGCTCTCATCGAACACGCCCGCCATCGCCGTCGGGATGCCCTTTTTGCGCATGAGCTGTTTCGCGAAAACCTTCGACCACTCGAGACGCGCGGCCGATTTGGTCGGCCCGAAAATGCGCAGGTTTTCCTTTTCAAAGGCATCGACCAGGCCGCGGGCGAGCGAATCGTCCGGACCGACCACGGTCAGGCCGATCCCGTTCTCCCGCGCAAAGCGGACCAGACCCGCCGAGTCGTTAGGCGAAAGCTCGACATTCGTGCCCAACTCCTCCGTGCCCGCGTTGCCTGGCGCGCAGAAAATGGCGTCGACCTGGGGGGATTGCCGCAGTTTCCAGGCGAGCGCATGCTCGCGCCCACCGCTTCCTACGATCAAGACCTTCACTGCGACGATTTTCGTTGTGCTCTGCCCATAGTTGCGGCGCCCCCAGAACCGACCGTCTGGAAATCCGGGGTCAAACTACTGATTTTGCCGCGGGGTTGGGGACGCTCGCCGGGAGACTGGCTGCATCTTCCGTGGTTTCCAAGAAAAAAATACGCGTCTCTTTTTGCCGATATCGCTCTTCCGGGAGGTCACTCTCCGATTTGCATGTGCCCCGGCCTTCCATTACAGAAACCTATGGCTGATCGCGCCCGGCAGGCTTCCGTCATGAACGCGCATTGCCTCTCGCGCGTCGTCCTCAGCCGGATCGCGGATAAGTGGACCGCGCTGATCATTCACGTCCTTGCCACCGGCACGCGGCGCTACGCCCAACTCCAGCGCGAGATCGGCGGCATCTCGCAAAAGATGCTCACCCAGACGCTGCGCAGCCTGGAGCGCGACGGGCTCGTCAGTCGCAAGGTCCATCCGGTCGTGCCGCCCAAGGTGGAATACGCGCTCACCCCGCTCGGGCGGACCCTGATCGAGCCGCTCAACGCGATCTGCCATTGGTCGGAAAAACATCTCCCGCAGTTGGAGGCGAACCGGGCCCGGGCTCGGACGCTCGCTTCCAACGGGGCTGATTCGACTCGTTAGGCATCCACTTCGGAGCGCGCCATGCACCACGCCGAACCCGTCGTGCTCCTGCTCGTGCTGATGGCGGTGCTCGTCATCGTCGCGCAAAAGTCGGCCATTCCTTATCCCGTCCTCCTCGTCCTTGGCGGGTTGTCGCTCAGCTTCGTTCCCATTCTGCCCGTCATCCGGCTCGATCCGAATCTCGTGCTCTTCTTTTTCCTCCCGCCGCTCCTCTATCCCGCGGCCCTCTTTACTTCCTGGCGGGATTTTCGGCGCAACCTGCGCGCGATTTTATTCCTCGCCATCGGCCTCGTCCTCATGACGACGACGGTCGTCGCCTGGGTCGCGCATACCTTCGTCGCGGGACTGCCCTGGGCGGCGGCTTTTGCCCTCGGCGCGATCGTCTCGCCGCCCGACGCTGTCGCGGCCGAAGCGATTTTGAAACGACTGCACGTCCCGAGCCGAATCCAGACGGTCCTTGGCGGCGAGAGTCTGGTCAACGATGCCACCGCGCTCGTCGCCTACCAGTTTGCGGTCGTGGCGATGGTGACCGGTTCCTTTTCGTTAGGCGAAGCCAGCCTTCGCTTCGTTTTCGTCGGTTTTGGCGGGGTCGCTCTCGGACTGCTGGTCGGCCTGATCATGCGCTGGGTGCAGGGACGTCTCGATGATCCCCCGGTCCAGATCACGCTCTCGCTCCTGACCCCGTTCGCCGCTTACCTCCTGGCCGAACGGCTCGAGGTCTCGGGTGTGCTCGCGGTCGTTGCGGCCGGGATGTATCTCGGGTGGCATTCCACCGCGCTCTCCGCCCGCACCCGCCTGCAGGCGCAGGCTTTCTGGGAGATGGTCGCCTTCTTCCTTAACGGTTTCATCTTCATCATGATTGGGCTGCAATTGCCCGGCATCCTGCAAAAGCTGAACCACGAACCGCTCGCGCGCCTAACGACCTACGCGCTTCTGATCAGCGCGACCGTCGTGTTGGTGCGCATCTTCTGGGTTTTTCCGGCGACCTATTTGCCGCGCTGGCTCAGCCCGAAAATGCGGGCGCGCGATCCCATCCCGCCCTGGCAGCACAGCGTCCTCATCGCCTGGGCGGGAATGCGCGGTGTCGTCTCGCTCGCCGCCGCCTTCGCGCTCCCCATCCTGATCGCCAACCGCCAGCCGTTTCCCGGTCGGAGCTACATTTTGTTCCTCACCTTTTGCGTCATCCTCGCTACGCTGGTTTTCCAGGGCCTCACTCTGCCGATTCTTATCCGCAAACTCGGCCTCAAAGACGACGGCCTGATCGCGAACGAGGAACGCCTGGCGCGCCTGAAAGCGAACGAAGCCGCGGTCGATTACGTCGAACAAAAAGCGCTCGAGGAACATTTCCCCGAAGAGGTCATGGCGCGGGTGCGGGCCGAGTATTGCGATCGGATCGAACAACTGCACGCCTGCTGCGAGGAAAGCGGCAATCCCGGCGGCGAAATCGCGACCCCGATCTACCAGCGCCTCCAGCACGGCGCCCTGCAAATCGAACGCCAGACCATCATCGCCCTCCGCAATTCAAAGGCAATCAACGACGGAGCCCTCCGCCGCATCCAGCGCGACCTCGATCTCGCCGAAGCACGGTTGACCGGGGATTAAGATTTAGCTTGCCAATGGCTACTCGGTGGGCGCAAACCAGTGATCATGAAAACCAAGTCCCTCAGAATTACGCTGGTCGCAGGTGGCATCGCGGGCAGTGCGGTGATCATTTCCTGCGTCTGTCAAGGTCCGGGATCCGGTGGTGGAGATAAGATCATTTTCGAAGAAGACCGCATCTTTATTCCCGGGAATAATATTTCGGCGAAAGATCAAGCCGCGATGAACAAGGTGCTGGAGGAGTTCGATAAGTCGCTTTACCGCGTGCAAACCTATCGGGGCGGCGAAATTGCGGAAACCGTCGGTACCATCGGGCCGCAGTTTCTTCCTTTGGTGTTGGTCCAGAAGGTGGTTGAGAATGCGAAGCTCCATTCCCTTACCGGAACGGCGATTCAGGCTGGGCGCGGTTGCTCGGGGGCTTCGGGGCAGGATGCATCTGGGGGCGAGGCCCTGTCGAGTGAGGCGGGGGCGAGGCCCGGCGGATCCAAGTTCAGCACCCCGTCGCCGCCGCCGCTAACGGCGCGGGTCGGGGCCAAGTTTCATATTTTCCCCTTACGAATCAGTCAAAAATTTCGCCACAACGATAAGGAGTTAGTACGACGGCTCCGGCCAATCCTCGAGAAGTACAATAACAAGCCGTAGCAACCGGCAATTCGGGGCGCAAAATGAGCGCGAGGCGCAGGCGGATTTATCTGGGCTGCTTGGTCCTTCACCTAGGGTTTGTTTTTTTGGCGGCAACCCACGATCTGGCCTCTGCCTTGGGCGAAAGCGGCACCATTTTTCCTGCGTCCTTTCGGCCAATCTGGCAGCGGGCGGAGGCGATCACCTTCGCGGCTTTGGGAAAAATGCTATCAGAAGCGAATCCCGTCCGACAGGCTTTGGCCACATATCTGAATATTACGGGTATCGAATCCGGTTACGGATTTTTCGCGCCCAATGTTCCCAACAGTTACAAACTGGTCTTTGAGATCAGATACGGCGACGGCCGAGTGGAGTACCAACTACCGCGCGTGGGGAGCAACGCCGCCGGCCTGCGTGTCGTGGCCTTGCTCGATAACATCAGCGCCATCGATTACGAGCTACTGCGCCGAACTACCCTCAAGATGCTGGCTTTCGCCGTCTGGCGAGAACACCCGGATGCCGAGGTCATCCGGGTGGTTTTCGGAATGGTAAAGCTGCCCCGGATCGAACAATTTGTGCGCGGCGAGAAGGAAACCTACGAATTCCTTTACGCCTACGACTTCCGTTTCCCGCCATCCGCGGCGCTCCGCCCCGTTCGCTGAGGTGATGGAAAGCTCGGAGGCGAAGGTGTGGACATTCCTTTTTACCCCCGCGTCGGATAGGTGGCTTGGAATCTTGCGAGTCGGGCTCGGGATTCAGGTTGCAATTTACTGTCTTACTCTCCGCAGCGACTGGTTGTTTCTCTTCGCTGGCGACGGCGGAGGGATGATCAGCCGAGACCTGGCAGAAGCGATCCTCGATCTCAGAAGTCCCTTTATTCCGAGGTTGGGGTGGCTGGTAACGGCCGGAAGTTTTGTCCGCCTCAGCGAAAGGGCCTTACTTCTTTTGCTTTGGAGTTGTTTGTTAGGCGCGAGCGTCTGCCTCTTACTCGGCCTCTTCTCGCGTCCGGCAGCGATCGTCACGTGGTACCTTTATCTCTCGACGGTCAAAAGCGGCAATCTTTTCTCCTACGGCGTCGACAACTTCACTTTGATCGGCCTGTTCTATCTCATGATCGCTCCGCTGCCGGACCGATGGTCATTAGATTGGCAGCGGCGGACGCGCGCGGTCGTCGATCCTGGCCGCCTGGGCTTTCACCTCCGGCTGCTGCAGATTCATCTTTGCCTCATTTATTTTTTCGGAGGCGTCACGAAAGCGACCGGCTTGGGATGGTGGAATGGAAGCAGCCTCTGGCGCGCTTTGGCGGGCCCACCTTTCGATCTGGTCCCACTCCACTTTCTAGTCTTCATTCGCGCCTTTCTGCCGCTGGCGGGAATCTTTGTCTGTTTGATTGAAACCGGATATCCGATCTTCATTTGGTGGCGCAAAACACGCGCCATCTGGCTCGGCAGTGTGATTGCGATGCACTTCGCGATCGGTCTGACGATGGGTCTCTATTTATTCTCCCTGGTCATGATCATCCTCAACCTGGCTGCCTTTGGTTCCCACCCAGGCGGGCTAATAAGGAAAAAAGCCTCCCATTTTGAACCCCGCCCCATCGAGAAAGATGGCGGCGCACATTTATGATCGACCGCTGCGGTGTCAACTGGCATACTGAGGCCGCGCGACAACTAACGCGCCAGCAGGGATGGCCGCGCCCACCAAAACGGAAGTTCACCTCGAGATCGCTCACATCCTCTTTGTCGATACGGTGGGCTATTCAAAGTTCTCGACCGATGAGCAACGCGAGTTGCTGGACGCGCTGACGCATATCGTCCGCGAGACGGAGCGGTTCCGCGCGGCCGAGGCCGCCGGCCAGCTCATCCGCTTGCCAACTGGCGACGGAATGGCCCTCGTTTTTTGCGACGATCCGGATTCTCCGATCGAGTGCGCCCTGCAAATTTCCGCCGCGGTCCGGGACCATCCGCAACTCCGGCTGCGGATGGGGATTCACAGCGGCCCGGTTAGTCGGGTGGTCGATGTCAATGATCGCTGCAACGTCGCCGGGGCTGGAATCAACGTGACCGAACGCGTGATGACCTGCGCTGATGCCGGTCACATTCTGCTTTCCAAACGCGCGGCGGACGACCTGGCGGAAAGCCCGCGCTGGCGACCATATCTTTATCCCTTGGGCGAATGCGAAGGGAAGCACGGCGCCAAGCTTAGTATCGTGAATTTTTACACCGAGGAAATCGGGAACCCGGACCTCCCGACTAAATTCCAAAACCAGAAACGACGGCACTGGGGCGGGTTTCTGCCCGACCCCTTCTACTCTCGCTGGTTGCCCCTCCTTGGGGCGGCCGTGCTGCTTCTGGTGCTGGCTCTTCTCACTCTCTATTTCTTGTCATCCCGCCCCCCGCGCGCGGCCATGGTCAACCATCGGCCCACGCCGTCAATTCCCGCGCCGGCGATCATCCCGGAAAAAAGCATCGCGGTGCTTCCCTTTGAAAATTTGAGCGACGAAAAGGAAAACGAATACTTCGCCGACGGGGTGCAGGACGAGATCCGGAATGCGCTCGCCAAAGTAGCCGACCTGAAAGTGATCAGCCGCACCTCGGTGATGCAATACCGGAGCGGTGTGAAACGCGACCTCCCTGATATTGCCAACGCGCTCGGGGTTGCCCATGTCTTGGAAGGCAGCGTGCAGCGCGTCCGCGGGCAGGTGCGAGTGAGCGCGCGTCTCGTCGATGCTCGGGCGGATCGGAATCTCTGGGCGCAACATTACGACCGCAACATCACGGATGTCTTCGCCATCCAGAGTGAAATTGCGGAAGAGATCGTGGCCCAGCTCCGGGCGCGACTCTCGCCGGACGAGAAAGCAGCAATTGAGGAACCGCCCACCCAGGATCTCGCAGCCTACGATCTTTACGTCAGGGCGAAGGGGCTGGGGGCAATGCTCACTTTTGCGGCCCGCGGCAAGCAAAACCTTCTCGAGGCGGTGGCGCTCCTGGAGCAGGCGGTGGCGCTTGATCCAAATTTCCTTCTCGCCCATTGCCTCCTCGCGCGGATCCACGACCAGATGTATCTCCTCGCCGTCGATCACACGCAAAGCCGGCTGGATCTGGCCCGCAAATCGGTCGAAACCGCTCTGCGTTTGCGGCCGGACTCGGGCGCGGCACATCTGGCCGCAGCCTTCCATTATTACAGCGGTCTGCTTGATTACGACCGTGCCCGGGCGGAACTGGCCATCGCAGAAAAAGCTTTGCCTAACGAACCGCTTGTTTTTGAGATCAGGGGCTATATCGATCGACGGCAGGGTCGACTGTCCGAATCGATCGCCGCCATGGAGCGGGCCCTGGAGTTGGACCCGCAGAATCTCATTCTGCTCCAACAAATCTCGACCAGCTACGAGAGCTTGCGCCGCTTCAAAGAGGAGGCGGCAATGCTTGATCGTGCGCTCGCTTTGGCTCCCAAAGACCCCAGCACCCGAGTCGCACGCGCGGTCGTTGAATTGCAATGGCACGCCAACCCGCAGCCTGTGCACGACGAAATCGAGGCGATTCTTCTCGAGCAACCGGAAGCGGCGCCCGACATCTCGGGGATCTGGTTTTACGTTGCACTCTGCGAGCGAGATCCGGTGTCCGCACGCCGCGCTCTCGCCGCCATGCCCCCCGGAGCAGCCCGCGAACAAGCTTTTCCATTTCCCGACTCCTGGTGCAAAGGCTGGGGTGCCCGCCTCCGCGGTGACTCGGACGCCGCTCAAGCTGCGTTTCTGGAGGCGCGGAGGGAGGTGGCGAAGATCGTCGCTCAGGCGCCCGCTTATGCCGAGGCTCTCGGTGTTCTCGGCGCCATCGATGCAATGCTCGATCGCAAAGAGGACGCCATTCGCGAAGGCCGGCGCGCTGCCGAGATGTTGCCGGTGAGCAAAGATTCCATCAATGGCGAGTTATTGATCGAATATCTCGCGCTCGTCTATGCCTGGACAGGCGAAAAAGAACTGGCCGTCGAACAGCTCTCCATTGCGACACATCTGCCTGGCCAGGTCGCCTATGGCGAGCTCCGCCTCCACCCCTACTGGGATCCGCTCCGGGGCGATCCACGCTTTGAAAAAATTGTCGCCTCCCTCGCGCCGGCGGCCGAGGAGCATTGAACCCTTGTCAACCAATCGCCGCATCGTTATCTAAGCGGTCGGGCCACGATTTCGCCACCATGACGCAAGCTGAATTGACTCTTCCTCGCCGTTCGTTTGGGCAAACGATGCGCGCGGATGTGTGGTGGGCCCAGCCGCTCTTTGTTTTCCTCGGCTTGGGAGCGTTTGTCGTCTATTCGACCTGGGCGGCGTTTCAGGGAAAAAATTATTACTTCGGACCCTACCTTTCGCCGTTTTATTCGCCGGAGATTTTTGGCGCTTCGCCCCACGCCTGGTTCGGGCCGAAGCCGGCCTGGTGGCCGGCCTGGCTGATTTTTTCGCCCGCCCTTCTCGTGCTCTGGGCGCCGGGCGGATTCCGGCTCACCTGTTACTATTATCGCGGCGCTTATTACAAAGCCTTTTGGGCCGACCCGCCGGCCTGCACGGTCGGTGAGCCGCGCAGCACATATCTCGGCGAGCGTTCTTTCCCGCTCATCATGCAGAACGTGCATCGCTATTTTCTCTACCTCGCGCTCCTCTTCATCCTCGTGCTCGCGCATGATGTCTGGAAGGCGCTTTGGTTTGTCGATCCCGCGACGGGACAAACGTCCTTCGGGATGGGGGTCGGCACGCTGGTCCTGGCCATGAATGTCGTCCTGCTCAGCGGTTACACGTTCGGGTGTCACTCGCTGCGCCATCTCATCGGCGGATTTCTCGATCAATTTTCAAAATCACCCACATCATATCGCTGCTACGCGTGTGTGAGTTGTCTCAACAGCCGTCACATGCTCTGGGCCTGGATGAGTTTGTTCTGGGTCGGGTTCTCCGATGTTTACGTCCGCTTGTGTGCGCTCGGCGTCTGGCACGATCTGCGATTTTTTTAGACGCGCGCCGCATGCCCGACTACGAAACATACGAGCACGACGTTCTGGTTATCGGCACGGGCGGCGCCGGTCTGCGCGCGGCGATCGAGGCGTCGGCGGCCGGCGTTTCGGTTGGGATGGTTTCAAAATGTCTGCTCGGTAAAGCGCATACCGTCATGGCCGAAGGTGGGATCGCGGCCGCGCTCGCCAACGTCGACGACCGCGACAACTGGCAGACCCATTTCGCCGACACCATGCGCGGCGGTCAGTACGTCAACAATTGGCGGATGGCGGAGTTGCATGCCCGCGAAGCGCCGGCCCGGGTGCGAGAGCTCGAGGCCTGGGGGGCGGTTTTCGATCGCACCAAAGATGGCCGGATTTTGCAGCGAAATTTCGGCGGCCATAAGTATCCGCGGCTGGCGCATGTCGGCGATCGCACCGGTCTGGAAATGATCCGCACCTTGCAGGACCACGGGGTTCATCAGGGAATCGATGTCTACATGGAAGTATGCGTCCTCGGATTGCTGAAGGACGGCGGGCGGATCAGCGGGGCGTTCGGTTACGATCGCGAACGCGGACGGTTCCGGATTTTTCGGGCGAAAGCGATCGTCCTCGCGACGGGCGGGATCGGCAAGGCCTACAAGATTACGAGCAACAGTTGGGATTGCACGGGCGACGGGCATTCGCTCGCCTATCACGCCGGCGCGGAGCTGATCGACATGGAATACCTCCAGTTCCATCCCACCGGAATGGTCTGGCCGCCGAGCGTGCGCGGGATGCTCGTGACCGAAGGGGTGCGCGGCGAAGGCGGCATCCTGACGAACAAGGAAGGCGAGCGTTTCATGTTCGCTTTCATCCCGGAGAACTACAAAGCGCAGACGGCCGACAACGAGGAAGAGGGCTGGCGTTACACCCAGGGCGACAAGAACGCGCGGCGCCCGCCGGAATTGCTGACCCGCGATCACGTCGCGCGCTGCATCGTGCGCGAGATCAAGGAAGGCCGCGGCACTCCACATGGCGGCGTCTATCTCGACATCTCCTGGATCAAGAAACGGCTGCCCAATGCGGAGGAACACATCAAGCGCAAACTGCCGAGCATGTATCACCAGTTCAAACAGCTCGGCGACGTCGACATCACGAAGGAGGCGATGGAGGTCGGCCCGACCACGCACTACATCATGGGTGGAGTGCGGGTTGATGCCGATACCCAGATGTCGAGCGTGCCCGGGCTTTTCGCCGCCGGCGAATGCGCCGCCGGGATCAACGGCGCGAACCGGCTCGGCGGCAATTCGCTCTCCGATCTTTTGGTTTTCGGGAAACGGGCCGGCGAGTTCGCGGCCAAATACGCGCAAGGCCAGTCGTTAGGCGCGATCGACCAGTCGGTCGTCAAGAATCTGGCGCAGGAGGCGCTCCAGCCTTTCGAACACGAAAGCGGCGAAAATCCCTATACCGTGCAGCGGGAGTTGCAGGACATCATGCAACACAACGTCGGCATCGTCCGTGACGAGAGCGAAATGCTGGCTGCCCTTGAGCATTTGAAAATGTTCTGGGAACGCACCCACCACGTGGGCGTCACCGGCACCCGTGATTTCAATCCCGGTTGGCACACCGCGCTCGACCTCAAGAATCTGCTTACCGTATCCGAGGCCATCGCGCGCGCCGCGCTGGAACGGAAAGAAAGCCGCGGCGCGCAGTTCCGCGAAGATTATCCGGAGAAAAGCGAGGAATTTGCGAAAGTGAATACGATCGTCTGGAAAGGCGAGGATGATGAGATGCGGATCAGGCGAGAACCAATTCCGGAAATGCGGGACGAGCTGAAGCGCGTTATCGAGGAAATGAAGTGAGCACGGCGGTTTTCCGAATCTGGCGCGGCGATGCCCAAGGCGGCGAATTCCGCGATTACACCACGGGCGTCTCCGAAGGCATGGTCGTGCTCGATGCCGTGCACGATATCCAGGCGCAGTTCGCGAATGACCTCGCCTGCCGCTGGAATTGCAAAGCCGGCAAATGCGGCTCCTGCTCCGCGGAAGTGAACGGCATGCCCAAACTGATGTGCATGACGCGCCTGAGCGATCTCCCGCTCGACAAGCCGATCACGATCGAGCCGATGAAAGCCTTCCCGCGGGTGAAGGATCTGATCACCGATGTCTCGTGGAATTTCGCGGTCAAAAAGCGGATCAAGAAGTTCAAACCGCGTCCGCCGGACGCCGCCGATGGGACCTGGCGGATGGCCCAGGAGGATGTCGATCGCGTCCAGGAATTCCGGAAATGCATCGAGTGTTTTCTTTGCCAGGATGTCTGCCACGTCCTGCGCGATCATCACAAGCACGACCAGTTTATCGGGCCGCGTTTCCTCGTCTACACGGCGGCGCTCGAGATGCACCCGCTCGACACCGAAGATCGCACCAGGGAATTGCGCGAGGCGCAGGGGATCGGCTTTTGCAACATCACCAAGTGCTGCACGAAAGTTTGTCCGGAAGAGATTCACATCACCGACAACGCGATCATTCCCTTGAAGGAGCGGGTGGTGGATGATTACTATGATCCATTGGGCTGGCTCTGGAAAAAGATCCGGCGGCGCAACCAAAGCGCGCCGGAAGCTCCTCAAGCCTAACGAAAATGTCTGAGCTCAAACATCTCTCCAAGGAAGCCATCCCGGCCGCGTTGCAGAAGGCCGAGCGCTATCGGTTGCTCAACGAGCCCGGGGAGGCGGAAAGCATCTGTCTCGATATCCTCGCGACCGATCCGGATAACCAGGCGGCCATCATCACCCTCCTCCTCGCCCTCACCGATCGCTTCAGCAAAGGCTACGGGGTGAGCGAGACGCAGGCGAACAAGCTCCTGGCGCGGATCGAGGGCGACTATGAGCGCGCCTATTACGCCGGGATTCTGGCCGAGCGCCGGGCCAAGGCGAAACTCGCCCAGGGCCATCCCGGAGCCGGTCATTACGCCTACCACGAATTGTGCGAAGCGATGCGACAGTTTGAGACCGCGGAAAAAATCCGGCCGCACGGCAACGATGACGCGCTCCTGCGCTGGAATACCTGCGCGCGCATGATGACGAAAAACAAGTTGTCCGCGCGCGAAGAGGACCGGACCGAGCCGGTCCTCGAATAGGTTGTAGCGGCGCTCTGTGAGCGCCGAATGCGATTAGTGTGGAGCGCGCTTTGCCGCCGCGAACTGCTCGCGCGCTCTCTCTTCAGGTTGTCATCCCGAGCCCGCGCAGACGGAAAAGAGGGCCTGCACTGAGCGAAGCGAACGTGGACCTCCCCTAAGCTCTTCGGTAAACGAAACCGAGCCAGGATGCTCAACGACCTTGGGTGAGGTCCCTCAGCGCGCTGCGCCAGCTTCGGGATGACAGGCCAGGGAGCGCTGCGAGCTGATGCCGCCGCAGGTTGCGCGAGAACGAGTTGGCGACGGTCACAGACCGCCGCTAGAAGAGAAGCGTGGAGCGCTCCTCGCCAACCGTAGATCGAGACCCGGCCGCGGTCCGCGCCATGTTTGAACGGGTCGCGCGACGCTACGATCTCGCGAACCATCTCCTGAGTGGCGGCCTCGATTTTTGGTGGCGGCACCGTGCCTCCGAAATCGTCAGGCAATGGCAGCCGCGCCAGGTGCTCGATCTCGCCACCGGCAGCGGGGACCTCGCCCTAACGATCGCGCGCAAACTGCCGCAGGCCGAAATCACGGGAGCCGATTTTTCGCCCGAGATGCTGGCGGCAGCGCGACGCAAAGGCCTCGCGAAGACGGTCGTGGCGGACGCGCTCCACTTGCCTTTTGCGGACGGCAGTTTCGATGTTGTCACAGTCGCCTTCGGGTTGCGCAACATGGCGGACTGGGCGGCGGCAACCCGCGAGATGGCACGGGTCCTCCGCCCCGGCGGGCATCTTCTCGTCCTCGATTTTTCGCTGCCGACTGGCGCGTGGGGTCGGCTCTACCGCGTTTATCTGCATCGCTGCCTGCCGTGGATTGCTGGCTTCGTGACGGGCGAGCGCGCGGCCTACCAATACCTCGGGGCGTCGATTGAAAAATTTCCGGGCGGCGTCGCCATGTGCGAGTTGCTGAAACAAAACGGGTTCAGCGAAGCAACCGCCCAATCGCTTTCCGGCGGGATCGTCACGATCTACTGCGCGGCGAAATGAGGCCTGTGGACGCTTCGCTCTGCGAAGCGCGGGTCTCGGCTAAGATTGTGGAGATTTTTTCTGACGGCGAAATCAACACTCGCGCTTCGCACAGCGAAGCGTCTACATCGGCGCAGCGGTCGGCGAGCTGGTGACTGGGGCGGCAGGCGTTGCGCTCGGGGACGGCGTCGGTGAAGTCGCCGCCGCTTTTGTCAGGGGCAACTTCAGCGCATTCAGATCGGGCTGGTTGACGACAAAGGTACCGTCCTGCCCGTCGACTTTGGCAAACCACATTCCGTCCTGGGTCGGATTGCCGATGGTCAATTTGTGCAGGGCCTTGTCGTCCGGCGAGGTCGTGAAAGTCAGAACCAACTGCGGCTTTTCGAAGCCGTGCGCCGGTGTGGTCGCGCCTTCCCAGCGCACCGCACGCAGTGAAGCGAGGGTGTTGAGGAGCGATTGCACATTCGTGGTATCGATTTCACCGCTGCCCTTGATCCACTCCCAACTTTTCGCGCCGTTGCGCAAGAGCGACTCTTCACGATCAGTCACGCGCGAGAGACGATGGATGTCGTTAGGCTTGAAGTTGAAAACGGGCAGCGCCTGCCACTGGAGCGGGTCGACCCAGATCTTGCCCAGCAATTGGTGACTGACCGCGACGATGAACGGTTCTTCGCCGACCCGCGCGTAGACGTCGCTCCCTTCGATCTTTCCGAAGGAGAGGGTGAGGAAGGGATGCTCGCCCGCGCCGGTCTCGGCCGTGTTTTCCGAGGCGAAGGAACTGAAGGTGACCTTTAGTTGCGGCTGGTCGAGTCCGTATTTCGGCAGCTCCGAAGCGGTGTCGGCGACGAATTTTGTCACCTGTTGATCGTCGAGGGTGTCGATCAGGCGGCGCACTTCGTCGCTATTGGCGGGCTGGTTGCCGCGGCTCGCGATGGTCCAGTTCTGCTCCTTGCGCGCGAGCACGGTCTTCGGCTCGCCGGTCGCTTCGATCGTGATCCGGTCGAGATTGTTCGTGTCGATCCGGACGAGATGGCGATCGCGCAGATCGTCCGGCCGGACGTTCAGGATTTCCTCCGTCTTTTTCGTTAGGGCGTAGACCCCGTGGCGCGGGAGGGAGCGGAGGTAAACGGCGTCTTTGATTTTTTCCGCGACCGACCCGATCTGCAGGGTGCGCCCTTCCTTCTCATCCGCGCCGTAGATCGTGATCGAGCCGCGCGGCTCGGAAAGTCCGTAGGCGTGGAGGTCGCCCTTGTCGTCGGCCACAAATTCCTGGATGCGCGCGTTCGTGATCTGCGCCAGCAGGTCGTTGATCTTCTGGTCGTCGCCGCGGGCCTGAAGCGGTTTTGCGATTTCCCAGTGCTCGTTCTTTTTCACCAGCTCGATCTCGCCGGCCGGGCTTTTGAGAACGGCGCGCACGACCTGCGCGGTCGTGATGTCGGTCAGTTTGCGATCGCGGAAATCGTCCGGCTTTTTTGAGATGTCGTCCCGCACCGTTTGCGCGGTGATGAAGACATCCTTCGAATCAGCCATCCGCACATACATCTTGCCCTTGAGGGCGGCGTCCTTGCCGAAGAGAATTTCCGGCGGTCCCTTGGGTTCGATCAGATGCAGGCGCAGTTTGGGCTGGAGCAGACCGTATTCGTTCAGGCGCCCTTTGTCCGCCGTCACTTCCCGGGCCGGGATCATCGCCTCTTTGTGCCAGAATTCGATGTCGCTGATGAGATTGTCGACGATGGCGGCATCGGCCTGGTCCTTGACCGGCGCGGTCAGCCGCCACTTTCCATCCTGCCGCTGGAGCTCGATCCGATCGTCGCCGTTCTGGATCGTGACGCCGGTGAGTTTTTGGCGGTCGAAGTTGACCACGTTCCCGGCTTCACGCTGCGCTTCGACCGTGTTCGGTTTTTTGCTCTCGAAGTATTTGATCCAGACCCCGAGCCCGACGGCGAGGATGAGAAGGATGAGCGTGGTTCTGGTCTTCATTCCGGCAATTCGTTAGGCGCGGCGCCGCCACCAGACGAACAACCCGAGGATCGCCGGAACCAGCGGCATAAGGACGAGGACGATCCAGCGCATGCTGCGGAGCGCCTTTTCGTCGAGAGTGAAGGTGAGGGTTTGCGGAATCTTGGGCGCGATCCCGATGAGCTGTTCGCGATTGAGGAGCCAGTTGATGCTGGCGGAGATGAAATCGAGTCCCTGCTGGTCCTGGGTCAGGGCGTTGTCCTGGATGAAGGTGGAGTTGCTCACCACGACAAGGCGCGCGGAATTGATCTGGACGCGTTCGTCGGCGCTCCCGCCTTTCTCGACCGAGGCGGCGATCGTTAGGGGATCGCCTTTGTCTTTCGCCGGGTCGTACTGGAGCAGGTTTTCGTCGGTCGAATAATAATCGGTCTCTCCCCAGTAGCCCTTCTCGGCCTGGGCAAGCGGAGCGAGATGGATGTTGGCGGGGGCGACGCGCTGCGACTCGAGCGTCAACGTGCTGGTCGAGCCGAAGAAGGGCGCGCGGACGTCGGCGAGACGTTTCGTAACCGGGTTGTCGGGCAGAAAATGCGCGACCACATCGCGCACCCGCGCCACTTCCTCGATCCCGGTCTTGACCATCGCCATGAGACGATCGTCATCCACTTTCACCCCGAGTTCGTTGAGGAAGGCGAGCAGCTTGGGCGTCTTCGACGCCGGGTCGACGAGGAGAAGGATGCGTCCGTCCTTGTTCCAGAAATCGCGCAGCATCTTCATCTCGCGATCGGAGAAATCGTACTGCGGCCCGGCGATCATCACGACCTTGATGTCGGCCGGAATGGCGGGCACCTCGAAAAGGTTCAGCTCCTTGAACTGGATGTTTTCGTTCTCGATAAAAGTTTTCAAAACCGAGATCGGACTCTCGCCCGTGAGCGGCGGCTCTTTGTGGCCGACGATGTAGCCGACGGTATTTTTCTTTCCCTCGACCACGTCGATGAGCGCACTCGTGATCGCCTGTTCGCCCTTGAACGCGGTCACCTTGGGCGGCTCACCCAGCATCGGATTTCCCTGATCCTTGTCGGCCATCTCCGAGGCCTTGACCGTTTTGTTCCGCCCCTCGTAATCGACGATCAGGACACTCTCGTCCGTCACCACTTTGTATTTATCGAAAAGCTCCTTCGCCCGCGTCAGGTTCCGTTCCGGGTCGACGTATTCGACATCAATTTTACCGCGCGAGGCGTACTGATATTCCGTCAGCAGATTCTGCACGTCGCCCGTGATCGGATCCTGTCCGCCAAAGAAGA
Source organism: uncultured Verrucomicrobiae bacterium (assembly GCA_963772915.1). Classification (GTDB taxonomy): domain Bacteria; phylum Verrucomicrobiota; class Verrucomicrobiia; order Chthoniobacterales; family UBA10450; genus Palsa-1392. Next base: position 444,108 of record CAVYZI010000007.1, on the reverse strand, counting down.
CGGTGATGCGCACCTTGCCCTTGATGCTGTCGAGGAAATGCTTCGTCTTGTCGGAGAGCTGGTACTTCTTATCGCGCGACAGGTCCCAGCGGCGGTAATGCTCGAAGCCGAGATAATTCACCATCGCGGCGAGCACGATGATGATCGCGATCTGCACGATCACGTTCAGACCGATCTGGAAACGGTGAATCTTCCTGGGTTTGGCGGGTGGAGTCGTCTCGTCAGCCATCGATCAGAGTCTCCATTTCCGCGATTGAAATGCCTGGTAGGTGAAAGTCAGCATCACGATTGTCATGCTCAGGTAGAGGACGATCGGGCGGGTATCGATTTCGCCGCGGGAGAGCGTCCCCATCTGCTCGATGGCGGAGAAATAACCGAGCAACTGCCGCGTCTCCGAGCTGACATCGAGGAGGATGAACGAGACCAGCCCAAGAAAGAAAAGCAGGGTGATGGTGGCAAAAGAAATGATCGCCGCCACGATCTGGTTCTTCGTCAGGACGGAGGCGAAACAGCCGATCGAAAGATAAAACATCCCGAGGAGGAGGAGCATGAGATAGCTCCCGAGATAAGCCCCGCTCGAGCCGCCGGCCGGATGATGGGTGAGCGTCTGGAAGATGAAGAAATAAAGCCCGGTCGGGATCCAAAGGATGATGTAGAAAAAAAGGGCGCCGAAATATTTGGCGAGCACGACCTGCCAGTCGCGCACCGGGGCCGTCATGAGCGGCTCGATGGTCCCAAGTTTAAATTCCTCGGCGAAGAGCCGCATCGTGATGAGCGGGAAAATGAGGACGAAAGCGAACCAGAAAAAGATCGAGTTAAAGAACGCTTCCTGGACCGAGTATTCCACCGCTCGCTGATTCATGAACGAGACCTGGAAGTAAAAATCGACTCCGCTAACGAGGAGGAAAAAGACGAGAACGATGTAAGCGATCGGCGAGTAGAAATAGCCCTTAATTTCGCGCGAGAGGAGAGTGAAAAACTTACGCATGATAAACAGGAACCTGGATCAAACCACCGCAACGCGCTGCGGGGGTTCCCCTCGCCCTTCTTAAGGGAGAGGGCAGGGTGAGGGTTTTCTCGGCGCGCGCCCGCAGGCCCCTCACCTCAATCCTCTCCCCAGGAGGGGCGAGGAGGATTCCGCGCAGGTCCAAAGTTAATTCGTTAGGTTGGAGCGCGGCATGCCTTTTCGTCATCAGCTCTTTTCGCCTCACCTCGTCAGACTTCATCCGCATGCGTGATCTCCACGAAAACATCTTCCAGTGTCGCCTTGCGCTGGGTCAGCTCGCGCACCGCCCAGTGACGTTCGCTCGCGAGCCGAAAAACCTCCGGCCGCACATCGGCCCCGGCCTCGGCCCGGAGGGAAAAAATCTGCCAGTCGCCATCGTTCGTTAGGCTGACGTCTTTGACTCCGGCGATTTTCTTCAGTTCGGCGACGCCATTGTCGTTCCCGGTTTTTGCTTCGAGCACGACGCCGGTCGCGGTCCGCATCTGGTTGACGAGATTTTCCGGCGTGTCGCAGGCTTCGATTCGGCCTTGATTGATAATGATGATGCGGCTGCAGGTCATCTCGACCTCGGGCAGAATGTGGGTCGAAAGCAGGATGGTGTGCTGGCGCCCGAGATTGCGGATCAATTCGCGCACCTGCCGGATCTGATTCGGATCGAGCCCGCTCGTCGGCTCGTCGAGGATCAAAAGATCGGGCTCGTGCACGAGGGCATCGGCGAGGCCGACTCGTTGCCGATAGCCTTTGGAAAGCGCGCCGATCAACTTTTTCTCGACCTCTTTCAACCCGCACAACTCTTTCACATCGCCGACGCGTTCTTTGGTGCGGCGATGCGGCACGCCTTTGAGCGCGGCCCGATAATCGAGGTATTCCGTCACCCGCATGTCGTTGTAGAGCGGCACGTTTTCCGGCATGTAACCGAGGCGGGCCCGGGCCTGGAGCGACTTTTCGAAAATGTCGAAGCCGGCGATCGAGGCGCGGCCGGAAGTGGGCGGCATGAAGCTGGAGAGGATGCGCATCGTCGTGCTCTTGCCGGCGCCGTTCGGCCCGAGGAAGCCCATGATCTCTCCTTTGCCGACTTCGAAATTCAAATTGTCGATCGCGGTTTGGCCGGCGTAACGCTTGGTGAGATTTTCGACTTTGATCATTCCGCAGTGAGTCTTACTGACAACGCCAAGTCGGAAGCGTTCGCAACTTTTTTCCACAAACTCGGCGCGATCATACTCGTCCAAAGCCGCGTGCGGCCGGTAATCCATATTCGGGATCGCCTCCTCTTTGCCCCTCAGGATTGCCGATTGAAACCTCCCGGGATAAGCTTCTCCGCATGAGTGTGAAAGAGCAGGTCCTTCAGGCGATCAACCGGCTTCCCGACGACATTGATTACCGCGACGTGAGCGAAGAAATCGCCTTCCTCGCCGCCGTCCAGGAGGCAGAGCAGGACATTCAGGCAGGTCGTGTCATCACCAACGAGGAGATGAAAGCTCGGCTTGGTGAATGGACCGGAAACTAATCTGGACTGAGCGAGCTTCGAGCGACATCGAGGCAATCGTCCGCTACATCGCGCGACGTGATCGCGCGGCTTCGGTGCGCATCGGTTTGGGCATCTATGATCGGGCTCAAATCCTTCTTCAGCATCCTGAGGCTGGCACGATTCTCGACGAATTTCCCCGAAGAGACGAGAAGGCTGCAGAGTGTGCGCTGTCTCAGCGCATGGCGTTAGCGCGCTTCGAGATTCACCGTCTCGACGCGCCGCCCGCGCCCGCCTCGTCCGATGAGCCCGACCGCGAAATCGACGCTCGATCCGGTATCGGCCTGCGAGAGGAGTTTCTCCACGTCCTTGACCGAGTTGACGTCATATTTTCCGATCCGGTAAATCACCAGGCCGCGTTGGAATCCGGCCTCGTCGGCCGGGCTGTCGGGCTCGACCGCGCTGATCAGCACGCCGTGGCCGCTCGCAATCCCGAGCGCGGCCGCGAGGTCGTCGGTCAGATCCTGGAGTTGTAATCCGAAGAGGCGATCCGCGTTGGCGGAGCCGGTCTTCTCATCGCTCGCTCCGGGTCGCGGAGGCGGCTGTTTCCCGGCAATCTTTTTGAACTGCTCGACGCTTTGCCTAACGACATCGGCGGGAATGGCGAAACCAAGCCCCTGGGTCGGAATGCCCTGCGGGGTGAAGGCCAGTTTGGCTGAGCTGACCCCGACGAGCCGCCCGGCAAGATCGATCAGCGGACCGCCGCTGTTCCCCGGATTGATTGCGGCATCGGTCTGGAGGAGGTCGTGGTAATCGTTGTTTTCGATCGTGATCTCGCGCTTCGTTGCGCTCAGCACGCCACGACTGATCGAGCTGCCGTAGCCGAGCGCGTTCCCGACCACGATGACGGTTTGGCCCAACAAATTGGGCGAGATGTTTCGCAGATCGACAAAGGGGAGCGGCTTGTCGCTGTCGATCTTGATGAAGGCGAGATCCTTCTTCGGATCGCCCGTGATGTAGCGGCCCTTGTAACTTTTGTTGTCGTTCGTAATGACCTCGATCTTGAGATCGGCGGCGCGCTCGACGACGTGCTCGTTGGTTACGATGTAGCCGCTCGGATCGACGATGAACCCGGAGCCGAGACTTTGCAGCCGCTGGCGAATCTCGCGCGGGCGAGCCCGATAGACGCCGAAAAACTGCGCGGCAAAATCATCAAACGGATCGCGCACCTGCCGCCGGACGATGCGCTCGGTGTTGATATTGACGACCGCCGGCAAAACTTTCGCGACCGCCTGCACGGCCGGCTCGGAGGCGGGATCGGCGGCGGGCGGCGGGCTCGATTGGCTGAAGGCGGGCGTCGCGCCGAGCAGAGAAATCAACGAAAACATCCCGAGCACGGCGGCGAGACCTCCGGGGAGCGCACGCGCCTCGCGTGCCGAAGCGTGCGCCCTCGCGCGCTTCCCGTGCGGAGAGAGCGTCCTCGAATCAAGAAGTTTTCGGCGAGGGCGCCGAAAACAGCACGCGAGGCGCGTGCGCTCCCCGGAACGGGACGCGACACGCGTTGTCAATTCGTGTTCTTCCTCGGCTCTCATTGCCTGACTTGGCAGCCGAACATCGAAGCTGCCCCGGCGGTGTCAACTTGCCCGCGGAGCAAACGCCGCCAGAGTACCAGGACCATGCACCCTTCCTTCGCCACCCGCGGCAATCTCGATCTGATCGACGATCAATACCGCCGCTGGGAAAAAAATCCCGATGCGGTGGACGCGACCTGGCGCGCCTTTTTCGAGGGGTTCGAGCTCGGCAACACGCCGCAGCGTAACGGCGCCGCAACTGCCGCTGCGCCCCCGCCCGCGGCGACGGAGGAAACCCTGCTGCAGACGCGAATCGACGGTCTCGTCTATGCCTACCGAACGCTCGGGCACACGATCGCGCGGGTGAATCCGCTGGCCGAGAAGCGGCCGGAAAACCCGCTCCTCTCCCTGCGCGAGCTGGGCTTCAGCGAGAAGGATCTCGATCTCAAGGTTTCCTCCCGATTTTTCCTCAACAACAAAACGATGACCCTGCGCGAGATGATCGCGCGGCTCGAGGAAATTTACGCCGACGCCATCGGGACCGAATTCCAGCACATCCAGAATCCGCGCATTCGCAACTGGGTGCGCGACCGGCTCGAAGCGCGACCAGCCAAACACCAGGCCTCGACCGTGGTGGAGATCGCGCTCCTCCGGCTTCTGCTCGAGTCGGAAGCGTTCGAGATTTTTCTCCACACTCGTTACGTCGGGCAGAAACGTTTTTCGCTCCAGGGCGCGGAATCGCTCATGGTGATTCTGGACACCATTCTGCATCGCTCGCCGGGCGTCGGGATCGAAGAGATCTGCATGGGGATGGCGCATCGCGGGCGGCTTAATGTGCTCGCGAATTTCCTCCGGAAATCCATGAAGGTGATCTTCACCGAGTTCAGCACGAACTACATTCCCGAGCTGGTGGCGGGCGACGGCGATGTGAAATATCACCTCGGCTATCGCACGATCCGCAAGCTCGCTTCCGGGGCGAAAATCGAAATTCGTCTCGCGGGCAACCCGAGCCACCTCGAAGCGGTCGACCCCGTCGTGGAGGGCATCGCGCGCGCCCGGCAGCGGATGCGCGGCGACACGGAGCATCGGCGCAAAGTGCTCCCACTCCTCGTCCATGGCGACGCGGCTTTCGCCGGGCAGGGCATCGTGGCGGAAACGCTCAACATGTCGCAACTGCACGGCTACAGCACGGGCGGGACAGTCCACGTCGTGGTCAACAACCAGATCGGATTCACCACCCTCCCGGAGGACGCCCGCTCCTCGATGTATGCGACCGATATCGCGAAGATGATCGAGGTGCCGATCTTCCACGTCAACGGCGACGACCCGATCGCGGTCCGCTTCGTGACCGAGACGGCGCTCGATTTCCGCCAGGAATTCGGACGCGATGTCGTGATCGACATGTATTGCTATCGCCGCTACGGGCATAACGAAGGGGACGAGCCGCTTTTCACCCAGCCCGATCTCTACGCCAAAATCGCGAAACGCCCTTCGGTCGCCCAGCTCTACAAGAAGGAACTCCTCGAATCGGGGGTGCTGAGTGAAAATGACGCCGCCTCGCTCGAGGCGGAGTTTGAGCTCCGCCTGGAGCTGATCCTCGACGAAGTGAAGTCGATCGAAAAAGAGCGGGCCGACCAGGCGGATCGCTTCCGGGAATCGACCGCGGTTTTTCAACCCAAATACACCTGCGAGACGACGCCGACCGCCATCTCGCCCGAGCTGCTGGAGCAGATCGTCACTGGCCTAACGAGAGTGCCGGACGATTTCAATCTTCTCCCGAAAGTGAAACGGATCACGATCGATCGTCAGCGCGAAGTCTACCGGGCCGGCGGCCCCTATGACTGGGGCTTTGCCGAAGCCCTCGCCTTCGGGTCGCTCCTTCTCGAGGGCGTGCCGGTGCGGTTGTCGGGTCAGGATAGCCGGCGCGGCACCTTCAGCCATCGACACGCGTTTCTTTACGACGCGAAAACCGGCAAACCTTACCTGCCATTGCTTCATCTCGGGCCGAACCAGGCGCGCATCTGCATTTACAACAGCCTGCTCTCGGAGGCGGCGGTCCTCGGGTTCGATTACGGGTATTCGCTCGATTACCCCAACATGCTTTGCCTCTGGGAAGCGCAGTTCGGCGATTTTGCCAATGGCGCCCAGACCATCATCGACCAGTTCATCGTCTCGGCGGAATCGAAATGGCAGCGCCCGAGCGGGATCGTCCTTCTCCTGCCTCACGGCTATGAAGGCCAGGGCCCGGAGCATTCCAGCGCCCGGCTCGAACGTTTCCTCCAGGCCTGTGCGGAGGACAATATCCAGGTCTGCAACCTCACGACCGCGGCGCAATATTTTCACGTTCTGCGCCGGCAGATGAAACGCAATTTCATCAAGCCGCTTATCATCATGACGCCGAAAAGTCTGCTCCGCTCCGAGCAGGCGGCCTCGCGCACGGAGGATTTCACGGAGGGTAGTTTCGCGGAAATTCTGCCCGCGCCGGAGGCGGGTCCGGCCGGCAAAATCGAGCGCGTCATCCTTTGTTCAGGCAAGATTTACTACGACCTCCTCAACCATCGGACCGCGGAAAAAATCACGACCGCCGCCATCGTTAGGCTGGAACAGCTCTACCCGCTGGCAGAAGAAAAACTGCGCGCCGTCCTCGAGCCTTTCGGGGCGGCGAAAAAAATCGTCTGGTGCCAGGAAGAATCGCAAAACATGGGCGCCTGGACCTACATCGAGCCGCGCCTTCGGGCATTGTTAGGCAGGGGAATTCTCTATGCCGGACGCAACGCAAGCGCGAGCCCGGCGGTTGGCGCTCTCGCCGTCCACAAGCGCGAACAGGCCTGCGTCATTCAGGAAGCCTTCACCCTCTAGCCTGGCGGCGTCGGAGTCTCTCCCGTCCCGCCAACGGTACGCAGATTGCTTCGTTGCCACGTCGTCCAAGAATTAACAACAATACAATCCATTAACCATGAGCATATCACCTCTTAGCTGTTCCAGTTGTTCTTCTGACCCGTATCAAATCAAGGCGGGCCAACCGATGAAGGAATTGAAGGCGCTGCAAAGCGCCCTCAAATCAGGCAATCTGGCGGACGCACAAGCGGCCTTCGCGACCTTCCAGAGCGACATCGAGGCCCGCTCCGCGTCCGCCGCCGGCAGCGGCCCGGTGAGTCAGAACAGCCAGATCGTCGATGATATCGCGTCGCTCAAGAACGCTCTCGACTCCAGCGACGTCACCACCGCGCAGCAGGCCTTCATCATCCTGAAACAGGATTTGCGCATGCTGAAGCATCAGCATGCTCAAGACGTCGCCAACGAAAAATCGATGCCGCCTGCGGCAAGCAGCACCACGGGAACGTCCCCGGAAAGCAGTGCCGGTATCCTGAACCTGCTAGCCTGACACGGCGGCGGGCTCAATTGAGCCAGGGGAGAGCGTTCTGTGATGTAGACGCTTCGCTCTGCGAAGCGCGGGTCTGCGCGTGCTCGGCACCTTCAGCGAGAAAGTGTCGAGCACGGCTTGAAGCCGAGAGTCTGTCTTTGGTTATGGGATCGGCAATTTAGAAACACGGCCACGACAGAGCGTTGCCCTCCAGCGTGAAGCCTTGCTTTCAGATCACCTGCGCAGCAAGGGTGACAAAAAGGCCTCGCTGTCGGCCCCCCGCAAGACCCGCGTTTCGCACAGCGAAACGTCTACAGAGCGAAGCGTCTCCCAGTTGCGCGACTAGCAGACTTGGCGCTTGTTGCTAGGCTATGAGCGCCGCCGACCACACCTTCACGCTCGGGATCGAGGAGGAGTTCCAGATCATCGATCCGGAGACGCGCGAGCTGCGTTCCCATATCCAGCAGATTCTCGGCGAAGGCATCGTGACCCTGAAGGAACAGATCAAGCCCGAGATGCACCAGTCGGTCGTCGAACTTGGGACCGATGTCTGCGGCGACATCCACGATGCCCGCGAACAGGTCATCCGCCTGCGGAGCGAGCTCGCTACCATGGCCGGGCGGAGCGGGTTGAAGATCGCTTCCGCCGGTACCCATCCGTTTTCCCATTGGTTCGACCAGCACATCACCGAGGGCGAACGCTACGCCACGATCGTGAAAGACATGCAGCAGGTCGCGCGGGCCAATCTCATCTTCGGTTTGCACGTCCACGTCGGCATTCCCGATCGCCACGTCGCGATCCTCGTCATGAACCAGATGCGTTATTTCCTCCCGCATCTTTACGCGCTTTCGACCAACTCGCCTTTCTGGGTCGGACGCAACACCGGCCTGAAGGGTTATCGCCTCAAAGTCTTCGAGCGTTTTCCCCGCACCGGCATGCCGGACGCATTCGAGAGCCTCTCGGAGTATGAGGATTTCCTTAAGCTCCTGATCAAAACCGGCTGCGTCGATAATGCGAAAAAAATCTGGTGGGATATCCGGCTTCACCCATTCTTTGACACGCTCGAAATCCGGATTTGCGATGCGCAATCGCGGGTCGACGACACGTTGGCCCTGGCCGCGCTCATCCAGGCCATCGTGGTCAAGTTGCACAAACTGCAGCACGACAATCTCACCTTCCGGATTTATCGGCGGCGCCTGATCGATGAGAACCGCTGGCGCGCCTCCCGCTACGGGATCGAGGGTCGGATGATCGATTTCGGGCGGGAAGCCGAAGCCGAGACGCGCGACCTGCTCGGCGAACTGTTCGAGTTCATCGCGACCGAAGTGGAGGAACTCGGGAGCGAGGAGGAAATGGCGCACGTCGAAAAAATCCTGCGCGAAGGGACGGGAGCCGACCGCCAGATCGCGGCCTGGGAACGCCAGCACAACATGCATGACGTGGTCGACCTGATCGTGGACGAAACCTACGAGCGCCTGACTGTGCCGCCGGGGGATGGCGTCCCGGCCTAGCAATATTCGCTCAGCAAAGGACAAGGATCGACCAGACCCGCCCCTCGCCGGCGGTTAATTTGCGGGCGTGAATCATGCTTTTACCTCTCAGGAGGGAGGAAGAAACGCCGGCCGCCCGCCGGAACCCGAAGCGGGATTGCCGAGCGCGGTTTTTCCTGCAATGATGAGCGCTTCGCAAATGCCACACCGTCTCTTCACCGAAGCCCTAGCCGTCGATCCCGAGTTGGCACCCGGCGCGCGCAACGCCATCTACGATTGCCTGCGCCTCCAGCCTAACGAGCGCATCACCATCATCACCGATCGAGCGACCCGCGACATCGCCACCGCTCTTCAGCAGGAGGTCGAGGAAGTCGGTTCCGAATTAGCCCTCTTCGTGCTCGAGGAGTATGCGGAACGGCCGCTCACCGACATGCCGCAGCCGATCCTCGACGACCTCGCCAAATCGCAGGTTTCAATCTTCTGCGCCCAGTCGCAACGGGGCGAGCTCGGCTCGCGCATGCAGATGAGCGCGGTCGTGAACCAGCATCGCATCCGCCATGGCCACATGGTCAACATCAGCCGCCAGATCATGTGCGAAGGCATGCGAGCCGATTTCATGGCGGTCGACGCCCTCAGCCTGCGGCTCATCGAACGTGTCCGCCGCGCCCAACGGGTCACCTGTCGCACGACCGCGGGAACGGATTTCGTGGCCGAGCTTTCGCCGGCCCTGAAGTGGGTCAAGACGAGCGGCATCATCACGCCCGACAAATGGGGCAACCTCCCCGGGGGCGAAATTTTCACCTCACCCGGAAACACCAACGGCGTTTTCGTCGTGGACGGCGTAGTCGGCGACTATCTCTGCGAGCGTTACGGCGACATCCAGGCCACGCCCCTCACGATCGAGGTGAAGGAGAACCGGATTCATTCCCTGGCCTGCGCAAACCAGGAATTACTGGAGGAATTTCGCGCCTACACCAGCACAGACGAAAACAGCAATCGGGTCGGCGAGTTCGCTGTCGGCACCAACACCGCCTGCACTCGCGTCATCGGCAATATCCTGCAGGACGAAAAAATTCCCGGGATCCACATTGCCTTTGGCCATCCCTACTGCGAACACACCGGCCAGACCTGGTTTTCCAAAACCCACATCGACTGCGTCGGCCGCGACTTCGACATCTGGTTCGACGACGAGCAGGTGATGGCGAACGGCAGAGTTTCTCGTCTGAGCCGCGGTTGTAGCGTCCGCTTACTCCGTGCGCAGCGCGGACATCGGGGTAATCCGCGTGGCGCGGCGGGCCGGGAGCCAGGTCGCAAGCAATGCTGCCAGCGCGAGGACCGCGGGCGCGATCGTGAACGCGACCGGGTCGAGCGCGCCGACTTCGTAGAGCATTCCGCTTAAAAGTTTGCCCGTGCCCGCGGCGAGGAGCAGGCCGAGCAGCACCCCGACCGCGAGCATGACGGCGCCTTCGCGCATGAACATGCGCAAAACCGCGCCGCGTTGCGCGCCGAGCGCCATGCGAATGCCAATCTCCCGCGTCCGCCGCGCGACCGAGTAGGCCTTCACGCCATAAACACCGACCGTCGCCAACGCCAGAGCCAAACCGCCGAAGACGCTGAACAAGGCCGCGCCCGCGCGGACAATCCAGAGCTCGAAGTTGCCATCGAGATGCTGCGCAAAAGTCTTCAGGCTCAGGATCGGAACGGCGGGATCGACTTCACGCGCCGTGCGGCGAATCAGATCCGTCGTGGCCACGGCATCGCGGCCGGCGCCGGGGGCAAACTTGAGGTGGAAGAAAACGTTGCTTTGGAAACCCTCGGCAAACGGGAGGTAGAGCGTGCCGTCCGGAGTCTGATCGAACAAGTGATCACGCGCATAGGGCACGATGCCGACGATCTCGATCTGCGCCTTTGGCTTCTCGCCGCCTTTCGCATTCGGCACATCCTGTTCTGCAAATTGAATCCGCTGACCGAGCGCGTCGCCCTCAGGCCAGAGCTTCTTCGCCAGCACCTCATCGACGATCGCGACCGTCGGCGAAGTCTGATGCATCGCTTCCGTCAGATTGAAGGTGCGGCCACGGAGCAGGGGAAGTCCCACGGTTTTGAAATAATCCGCGCCCACGCTGTTCCAGCTCGCGCTGTAGGCACGGCCTGCGGCGGCGGTGGCCGGCTTCGCCTCCGGGGGCGGGTTGGCCCCGCCGCGTTGCACCTTTTTATCGAGCGAGATCAAGCCGAAGGGCACGGTGGAGGAGATGCTGGCGCTTTCGACCCCGGGCAGAGCCGCGAGCCGTTCCTCCAGCGTCCGATAGACGTTCTGCGAGCGCGTCTGGTCGTAGCTCGCGAGACTCGCGTCCACTTCCAGAAGGTAATTCGACTTCGTCTGCAAACCGGTCTCGACCGATGCCGCCTTGTTGGCGCCGCGGATGAAGAGCGCAGCCGCGGTCAGGAGCGCGAGCGAAAACGCGATCTGCGCTACGACGAGCGGATGGCGCGGCAAAAACTTCCATCGCCTAACGACGGTGTCTTCACCCGCCTGCTCCTTCAGGTCGCCGATCACCGCTGCCTTCGACAACTTCAGGGCCGGCCCGAGCGCGAAGGCGAGCGTCCCGAAAAGGCAAAAGACGAAAGTCGCGGCCAGGACCGGCAGGCTGAGTCCGGTCGACCAGACCATGTCGATGGGGAGCGCTTTGCCTAACGACGCCACGAGAAAATCCGACGACCAAAGCCCGAGCACCATCCCGCCGATTCCGCCGGTCAGCGCGAGGACGAAGCCTTCGGCGAGCAACTGGCGCACGATCCGCCCGCGGCTCGCACCGAGCGCGAGTCGGATCGCGATTTCCTTTCGCCGCGCCGTGCCGCGGGCGAGGAGCATGTTGGCCAGGTTCAGGCAGGCGACCAGGAGCACGACCCCGGACATCCCGAAGAGGAGCGGTGCGAGCCGTTTGATCTTGGTCCCGCTGGTCGGACTCGTGCTCAGGCTGAAACGGGAAAGCTGTTCCACGATGAAGGTCTGATCTTTCTGTTCGACGGGGTAGGCTCGCTCGAGATTCGCGGCCAGGGTCTGCAACGCCGGGGCCGCCGCTTCGGCCGTCATCCCCGGTTTCAAACGGCCCACAACCATGAACTGCCGACCGGCGCGATCATCCAGGCGGCCCTTGTTCTCGGTCTCGAAATCGTTCGCGACCTGATCGTAAACCCCGAGCGGCAACCAGATCTCGGGCGCGAAAATCTGGGTCGTGCCGGTGAAGCCCTGGGGGAGAATCCCGATGACGGTAAAAGGCCGGCTGTCGATTGTGATCTTCGAGCCGAGGAGCGTGGGATCGAGCCCGTGCTTCTTCCAATAATTGTAACTCACGATCGCGACCGCCTCGTTCCGGCCGGGCGTCTCCTCATCCGCGGTGAAGGTGCGCCCCTGGATCGGCATCACGCCCATGACCGAGAAATAATTCGAGCTCACCACGTCGGTGAACGCGCGCCGCGTGCTGCCCTTCTCGCCCAGCCCGACCATGGCCAGGTTATGCGCCATTACCCCGGAGAAAACGCCGTTCCGCTCCCGGATATCGAGATAGGTCGGATACGAAAACCCGCGAAAGGTTTTCGGATTTTTCTTATCCTGGGAAAAGACCTGCACCACCTCGTCCGCCTTCGGGTAGTGGGGCGGCTGAAAGAGGAGCGCGTTGACGAGACTGAAGATGGCGGTATTCACGCCAATCCCGAGGGCGAGCACCGTCACCGCCGCGGCCGTGAAAGCCCGCGCCTTCCCGAGCTGCCGAAACGCAAATCTGAAGTCGTGAAGCATATCCATGTGATGCCTCGAGGGCGGCGTTTGGATTCAAACGATCCTCCACCATCGGATAATGGCAGCAGTCGGCTTATTCGAGATTGTAGACCTCGATCAAGCCGACGCCGGTTCCGCCGTCGGCGCCGCTCGCTACGGCGGTGTAGGCGCCCACCGGCAAATGCAGGATCGTCGCCGCCTCCGCGTCGTCCGCGGGTGCGAGTTGGTTCTGTTCGAGATCGGGGGCGTTGGGATCATCCTGCCAGTTATCATTCCCGCCCAGCGCCGAGCCATTCTGGTCGTAGACGGTGAAGCTCGGATCATTCAGCGGGTCGTTGATGCCCACGGAACTGAGCGAGGGGCCGATCGCCCGGATCACGACCGTCGAGCTGTCGACCGCCCCGACGATAAAACCGGCGATGAGCAAATCGGAGTCGGTCCCGACGTTCCCGCGGGTGCTGATATTGGCCAAACTTGAATCGCTCGCGGTCGACACGTCATACACTTCTACCAACGCGATACCCGGCGTCGCATCTTTACCCGTCACCACCGCCGTATAGGCACCCGGCGCCAGCATAGGACGGAGCGCGGCTTCGGCGGGATCGCCCGGCGCCAGGCCATCGGCGGCGATTTGGCTGGCGTTAGGGTCTGCCTGCCAGTCGTCGTTCGTCGCAACGACCTGGCCGGCGGAATTAAACAGGGTGATGATCGGATCAGCCAGCGTCCCGGAAAGCCCGGACTCGCCTAACGACGGACCGAGGGCACGGAGCACGACCGTTTTCGGAGTGCTGCCGTTGACGATAAATCCACCGATCAGAGCGCCTTGATCGGACTCCACCAGGCCGCGGGTGGAGAGGTTGAGCGACTGCGGCCCGATCGCCGGGAAAGCGGTGCTCTCCAGATGAAGCGGGACGGCGTTAAAAGCCGTCAGGCAACCGGCCGTGACGTATTGGTAGTCGAAGATCTTTCCACCGGTGGCGTCGAGGCCGAGGACACGGGCATGGAGAGCGCTGTTCTCGAGGATGTAGGCGTAATCGATAAGGTAGTTTAGCGGCTGGTCTTCGTAGACGCTTCCGCAGTAGGGGTTGTAGACACTCTCGTCCATCGGGTAATTCCATACCTCGGTCGCTGTCCTGGTTTTCAAGTCGATCCGATACTTTCGCGGGCTGGCGTAGTCGCGCAGCGCACCGGCCGGCTGCTGAAAGAGGCTGTTCAGCCCGTTGTCGAAAACAAGGACGCCTTGATCGTATGTGATCGAGACCGCGTGCTGGCCGATCGGCGGCAGGCTGCCGGGAGCAAGATCGAGGGCGTATTGCCTGAGAGAAGGAAATTGATACCAGGCCTTGGTCGGATCGCCCAGAATCCACTTGATCGTTCCGGTCGCGTAATCGATGCAGATGAGAAAATCTTCCCGGCTTGAGACAATCAGGGAATCATCCGCCCGATTGTAAGTGACGGCATTGTTGTGAAACCAATCTGCCGGCGCGGCGAAAACGAACTGATTCGGATCGTCACCGCCGGCGGTCATGGCTGCCGATATGATGTCAGCCATATTCCACGTCTGGAGGAGCTTTCCGTCTGTGTCGATCTCCATGATGATCGTTTCGTCGTAATCGTCTGTGTCGGCCTCGAAAAGGAGCCCGAACTTTCCCCGATCCACATTGTGATGAAAATCATTCACGCCAATCCCGGCGTAGTCGCCGAGCAGCTCGACAGTCCCATCAAGATCATTGCGATAGAGAAGGGAACCGTCGGCGTTGTAGATCGAGTTTTTGAAGAAAGCCAGGCTGTAAAACTTCAAGCCAGCGGTCCCGACCCAGCGGAGCGCACCATCGGTGTCGATGATCGCAGGAGAATAGGTGCTGCAGGCTCCCTTGAGCAAAATGTAGTCGTAACTCAGGGCGTTACCCGACGTCCTGGGCTGCAGGATGGTCGGTGTTTTGTAGCCGCAAGGGTCATCAAAGACCGCCGTCGTGATCGTCGTGCTGGCCTGCTTCGAGGAGCCGTCATTAAAGGAGTAAGTGAGCGTGACGTTGTTCGTGTAACCATCGTAAAGGCCGTAAACGGGCAGAAAAATCTTTCCCATCCCGATATCGCCCCGCTCTGCCAGATAACTACTGGAGTATGTCCCCGACAACGGCCGCGTCGAAGATCCGGGTTTGGGAGCAATCGTGAACTGGATGCTCTTGATCGCAGCGGTGTCGCTCACGGAAAGGGTCACCTGGCTCAGAAAAGGAGTCGCGCCTGCGATGTGCCCGTCGATCGTGATGACCGTGTCGTCAGCCTGGGTGGCGAGGGCGCCGCGGCCGAAGCAAATGAGGAGTGTCGCCAGGAGCAGCGTTTTCATGACGGTGTTGGCCGGAAGCTGCCAAACTTGCCGCGCACTTCCACAAAAAAGAGCAGAGTTATCAGGGCAGCCCGGCTCAAGACCCAAAACGGCGCTGGAATGAATTCGCGCCGCCGCGCCAGCGCGACGGTGTGCGCCGCACCGTGCCGCCGTGACATCACCCGGCGTTCCTTTTCCCCAATGCGGGGGCGGAGTCAGCCTGCGATTGGCTTTCGCAAGCCGACGCCTCCGTCTACTCCTGGTTCTGATCCCGGCGGTTAGCGAATTATGACTTGCCGCGCCCTCGAGGCGATGCCGTTGGCCACCACCTCGATTCTGCTTTTGCCGGTCTCGGCGGTCGCCGGAACGTCAAAGGTGGTGGAGACAATCGTGTTCCCGGTGGCGATCCCCATCGAGCTGTGATCGTGCGTCCGCAGGTAGAGGACATGGCGCGTGGCTTGATTGGTGATCCGCACCAGCGGGTAATTGCTCGCCATCGTGGCGTCGTCGCCATAATCGGAGCCGCAGGAGAGACCATTAAATTGCGTGCCCGAGATCAGGTAGGAGTTTCCGCGGCGCAGTTTTCTCGCAACGGAGGTGATGTTAGGCGCCCAGGCCGCGTTCGGCTGTCCGGTCGAGGTGTAGAGTTCGACGTCGATCGTCCGACCATCGGAGATGAGCCAGAGAATCTGGCCGCTGGGTAAGTTTAGCTGGCGACCCTCGTAGGAGGTGTGGTTGCTGGCGGTTTCGGTAGAGGGAGCGGCGGTAAAGGTGATTCCGTCGAAGATAAAGAAGCTCGCCGGTTTATTAAAAACACCCGGACTCGCGAAAGTCAGCACGGTCCCATCCGGGAGGAGGCTGGCGGGGCCATCTGCCATGTCGTTGCCGCCCGGGAAATCAGGTCCCACCGCCCAGGTTCCGGTCGCGGTATCATAAAGGGCGGTGTGCTGCGTTCCGCCGAAGGCAGCGACCCTGCCGTCCGGAAGCTGGATGAGCGGTCCAATCTCGAGGCTGCCGGCATCGGGCAGCTTTACGATCGTGCTCCCGGCGGTGCTCCACGCACCGGTCGCGGGATCGTAAGTCTCGGAGTTGGTCCCGTTGTTACAATCAACGGTCAGGACATTGCCGTTGGGCAAAAGACTGAGCCCAGCTTCGACAAAGGTATCCGCCTTGCCTGTGCCGACGGCTGTCCAGGTGAGGGTGGCGGCATCGAAAATAGCCTGCTTCTTAAAGAAGCCGCCGGCTTCTCCGAGCATGAAAGTGCCGTCGGCCAATACAACGCCGGGGGAGTCGCCAATGGTTGACCATCCAGCCGGCGGGTTCACCGTTGTCCAGCTGTTTGCCACCGGGTCGTAGATGGCGCCCTGGGTCGTTTCAACCGGGGTACCGAAATTGTATTCACCTCCTTCGACGATGACCCGGCCATCGGGCAGGACGGCGGAGGCGAAATAGAGCGGGCCATAGTTGGAGGCCATCGACGCGAGCTGCGACCAAGTGCCGTTGAGATAACTGCCGGTGTTATCCGGAGTCAGCCGCCACCAATTTTGCGTACTATATTCGTGCACCATCACCGTGGCGTCGGTCAGGAGCAAGGCGGTGTCGGTTTGGAAAGGCGGTTGGTTCACCAGCTTCTGCCAGGTCCCGGTGGTGGCTTCGTCGAGGCCGGAGCGGGTGGTGCCCTGGGCAAACGCGCCCGGAGCGATGGCGAGCAGACCGACGGCCATGGCGGCTGCGGTAATCAAGCCAGCCCGACGGGTCCGAAAGACATTTCGCGGGCAGTTGATTGGTTGGCGATGAAGTGGTTGTTTTCGCATAAAGATGGTTCCGTCAGGCACGGGTTTGAGTTGAGTTTTGAACGCGCCGAGCGGGGATCCTGACGGAACAATTATCTCGATGGCAAGCACAAATTCCCTGAAGGGGCTGAGCCGGTTGAGTTGGTCAATCGTCAGTTGGGGGGGCGAGGGGATGAATGCCAACCTGGTTTTGCTTTGGTTTTAGCTAAAGCGGTTTTGTGCCGTCCGGTCGAGGCGGGGTCCGATTGCGCGGGATCGCTCGGCAGCCAGGGCAGTTGGAGGAGGTGGTCGACGCCGGGCCGGGTCCAGCTGCCCCGAAAGCTTTCGAGGCTTGAAGCGTCAGGCGATCTGCACTTCGATGTTCTTTTCGATCACCTCTGGCCGCAATCTGCGCGATACAGGGTTCGAACCTGTGACCCCTACCGTGTCAAGGTAGTGCTCTACCACTGAGCTAACCGCGCCGGTGAAAAAGCGAAGGACAAGAGACCAACCGGACGCCGGGAGTCAAGCGCGAACAAAAAGGTGATGGGGCGAAACGATTCAGGCCGCCAGCTTGGTTGCTTCCTTGTGGCCAAGGATGCGCACCGTCTGCTTCAGTTGTTCGACCTTGAGGGGCTTCTTCAAGACGGTCACCGGACCTCTGGCCAGGATCCGATTGAGCATTTCGCTGTCGGGGTAACCGGTGATGACGACGATCGGCAGCTCGGGGTCAATTTCCTTTGCCGTCTCGTAAACGTCGTCGGCCGGTCCGTCGGGCAGTTTGAGGTCGAGAAAGAGCAGATCGAAGTGCTGTTTCCCCAGCGCCACAATCGCTTCTTTCACCGTCCCCACCACAACCCGGCTGAAACCAATCTTCTTCAGGAACACCTTGAAGAGGTTTTGCAGGCTGACGTCGTCATCCACCACCAGCACGGTGGGCTGGCCGGAGCGATCTTCCTTCAGAACGTCTTTGTCGAGAGAATCTTTCTTGATCCGCCACCGGCCACCAATCTGGATCGCGGGGAGCTGTCCCCGTTGCACCAGATAATAGACGGTCGGTAGCGGAATTCGGAGGTATTTCGCGGTTTCCTTAACCGTCAATAAATTATGCATGACAGGAGGACATCAAGTTTGGGCGTCAGTGGCAATACTAATTGCTGAGAAAATCCACAATTATAAATTTTAGAAACTCTGTCAATGACTGAATTTTTGGAATTAGACCTCAAATCGTCTCCTTCCCAACGGCAATCGAACCCGGCTCCGGGGTGTCGCCGAGGCATCTGGAGCCGGGGCGGAGGACGAATCACTTCAGCCCGACCCGACCGCATTCGCGAGATCGTCGCTGGACAAGGGGTGACCCGGGGTTCAGTATTCGCAACTTTATGAGCGCATTGTTTTTCAAACGGTTTTTGCAAAAGCCGTTTCAAATCGCCTCGATCATCCCCAGCTCCAAGGCGCTCGTGGAACGGGTCGCGAGCAAAATGGATTTCAGCGAGCCACGTGTCATCGCGGAATACGGGCCGGGCGAAGGGGTGCATTCCCGCGCGCTCGCCGCCCGCATGAGCGCCGATTCGCAGTTGTTCCTCTTCGAATTGGATCCTGCTTTCTCCCGCGACCTCGAGCGGCAGTTCGCAGATGATCCCCGCGTCCACATCATCAACCGCGACGCCGCCAGCCTCGCCGAAGAACTGGCCAACCGCGACATCGCGCAATGCGATTACATTCTTTCCGGCATCCCCTTCAGCATTCTCGAGATCAAAAAGAAACGCGCCCTTCTCCAGGATACCTACGACGCCCTCCGCCCCGGTGGGGCCTTCATCATTTATCAGGTCACAAACGAACTTCGGCAGCACGCCACCTTTTTTGATCGGGCTGAATCGGAGTACCGCCTGCAAAATATCCCCCCGATGTTCATCACCGTTTTCCACAAAGCGCAGACCCGCAACGGCCACGCCCGGGTCGCGCCAGCCACCTCGAGAATCTCCGTCCCGCGCCCGGTATGAGCGCCTGCCAGACTCGCTTGGAAAAGGATTCCATGGGCGAGATGTCCGTCCCGGAATCCGCCCTTTATGGCGCCTCGACGCAGCGCGCGGTTTTGAATTTTCCCGTCAGCGGCTGGCGTTTTTCGCGTCCCTTCATTCGCGCCCTGGGTTTGTTGAAATGGGCCGCGGCGCAGGCGAATCACGATCTCGGCTTGCTCGATGCCGAGCGCAGCGCGCTCATCGTTCAGGCGGCGGAGGAAGTCGTGGAAGGCAAGCTGGACGAGCATTTCCCGCTCGACATTTTCCAGACCGGTTCCGGCACGAGCACGAACACGAACGCCAACGAAGTCATCTCCAACCGCTGCTGCCTGCTCGCCGGCAAACCGATCGGGGCGCGCGACCCGGTTCACCCTAACGATCACGTCAACATGGGGCAGTCGAGCAACGACGTCATCCCCTCCGCCATCCACATCAGCGCCGCCGAACAGCTCAAGCATTGTCTCATCCCGGCCCTCGAAAAACTGGGCGAGGCCCTCGCCGCCAAAGCGACCGAATTCCATGACGTGATCAAAATCGGTCGCACCCATCTGATGGACGCGACCCCGGTCCGGCTCGGCCAGGAATTTGGCGGCTACGCGCAGCAGGTGCGCTTCGGAAAACGGCGCGCCGAACAAGCCATCGCCGCCCTTCAGGAACTCGCGCTCGGCGGCACCGCCGTCGGCACCGGGCTTAATCGTCATCTCGATTTTCCAGCGAAAGTGATGCGCCATCTCGAACAACGGACCGGGATTGCCTTTCGCGAGGCGGCAAATCATTTCGAAGCCCAGGGCGCCAAAGACGGCGTCGTCGAGGCGAGCGGTCATCTCAAGACAATCGCGGTCAGCCTTTTCAAAATCGCGAACGACATCCGATTCCTGAGCAGCGGTCCGCGTTGCGGGATCGGCGAGATTCAACTGCCCGCGACCCAGCCCGGCAGCTCGATCATGCCCGGCAAGGTGAACCCGGTGATCTGCGAATCGGTCATGATGGTTTGCAGCCAGGTCGTCGGGGCGGACGCGACCATCACCTGGGCGGGCGCGAACGGTAATCTCGATCTCAACGTCATGATGCCGGTCATGGCCCACAACATTCTCGAGAGTATCCGGTTGCTGGGAAATGTGGCCGATATTTTCGCCGAGAAATGCGTCAGCGGGATCGTCGCCAACCGGGAACGCTGCCAGGAATTGGTCGAACTTTCCATGGCAATGGTAACGAGCCTCGCCCCGAAAATCGGCTACGATCGGGCCGCCGAAATCGCCAAGGAAAGCGTCAAAACCGGCAAAACCGTCCGCCAGCTTTCCCTGGAAAGGAAGGTCCTGCCGGAAGCGGAACTCAATGCCGCGCTCGATCCGGTCGCGATGACCGAGCCGGGTGGCGAAGGATCGGGCGGCGGTTAGCCTAACGAGTGGCAATCGTCGCCACCGCAGGCAGATTCTCTCATGGTCGCCAACGTCAACAGCCCGAACTTTTCGGGCGGCGCAAACATCGCCATCAAATGCCCGTATCACACCTACGAGCAGACGATCGCCTTTTATCGCGACACCCTCGGCCTCCCGGTGATCGAGGAGGAAAAGGAAGGCTGCATTTTTCAATTCGGGCCGGTCCGGCTCTGGATCGATCGAGTCCCCAACCTCAGCCATCCCGACATCTGGCTCGAGCTGGAAACGAACGACACCGAGAGCGCCGCCGCCTACCTCAAGAACCACGGCGTGGCCCGACGCGACGAAGTCGAGCAGTTGCGCGAAGATTTCGACGGCTTCTGGATTTCCGATCCCGCCGGCATCATTCACCTCGTGGTGGGCGGCGAAGACTGAGTCGTTAGGCGAGCCAGGCTGGACTCGCCGCGACGAGTCCCTCCGGGGGACGCGCTCGTCCGGGATCGTTGCCTAGACGCTCTCGAAAAGCAGACCGTCGAAGGTGGGCTGAAACGCGCCGCCTTTCGTTGCCCCAATCGCAAAGCGCGGACTGATTTCGCCCTGTGAGGCACAATAAATCTCGAGGTCGCGCCGCCCGATTTTTTCCAGCTCGGCCCGCACCGTCCCGGCCGCCAGTTCCGGCGTATTGCAGTCGCGACTGAGATGACCGAGGACGACGCGCGCGATTTTTCCGCCTAACAATTGTCCGATGACGCTCGCGGCCGCGGCGTTGGAAAGATGGCCGTGCCGCGATTGAATCCGTTGTTTCACCGGCCAGGGGCGATGTGGATCGTTTTGCAAAAGTTTCTCGTCGTGGTTGGTCTCGATGACGAGCGTTTGCACCTCGCGCAGACGCTCGATCGCCAGGCGGGTGGCCTGCCCGAGATCGGTCACGTAGCCGAGCGCGCTCGGCCCGACGTGAAAAGTGTAGCCGACCGGTTCGACCGCATCGTGCGGGACAGGAAAACTCTCGACCGTGATGTCGCAGATGGAAAAACTGGCGCCCGTCCGGAAAATCCGCCAGTTACCCCGAAAGCTTTCCGGGTTCGCCATTCCATAACGGATCGCTTCCGCGGTCAGCGCATTGCAATAGATCGGGACCTGAAATTTGCGGCAGAGCACCTCCAGCCCGCAGACGTGGTCGCCGTGCTCGTGGGTCAGGAGGATGCCATCCAGTTCGTTAGGCGAGACCCCGCAGAGCTCCAGCCGAAGCACGAGCTGACGCGCGCTCAGCCCGCCATCGACCAGGAGCCGGCAATGATCGGTTGCGATCAGCGCGCTGTTCCCGGCGCTCCCGCTCCCGAGCATTGTCAGACTAAACATGTCCGATACTTAGCCAACGGCCGTCGGACGCACAAACAGAATCCGGCCGTCATCGCGAATTCTGCGAACAAATTTCGACAGCGGCGGTCGACTCGGATACGATTTGCTGACAATGGACGCGATCGATCTGGCCGGCCTGCGGCGCGAATATGAGACGGAGGGTTTGCGCCGGGCGGATCTGCACCATGACCCGATCGAGCAGTTCTCGACCTGGCTTTCGACCGCGGTCAATTCCGGGCTGCCGGATGCCAACGCGATCGCTCTCGCCACCGCCACGCCGGAAGGAAAACCGTCGGTCCGGATCGTTTTGCTCAAAGGAGTCGACGAGCGCGGCTTTGTTTTTTTCACCAACTACGAAAGCGCGAAAGGCCAGGAATTGGCGGCCAATCCGCAGGCCTCGTTCACCGTTTACTGGATGCCGCTGGAGCGTCAGATCCGCGTCGCCGGCACAGTCGAGAAGACGTCCCGGAAAGAATCGGAAATCTATTTCCAGGATCGACCGCGGGGCAGCCAGCTGGGCGCCTGGGTCTCGCGCCAGAGCGACGTGATCGATGCCCGGCGCATTCTCGACGCGCGCCTCGCGGAAATGACGCAGCGCTTCGCCGATCAGGACAAAATCGATCTCCCCCCGCACTGGGGCGGTTACCGGATCATTCCCGAGACGATCGAATTCTGGCAGGGGCGAGCCAACCGCTTGCACGATCGCTTTCGCTACACCCGCGAAAACGACGGCTCCTGGACGATCGACCGCCTCGCGCCCTGATCGTTAGGCCAGGAATAGGTTCTCCAAACCGGAGAACCTTTTGGGAGAGCGTCTCCACATCGCCCAAACGGGGTGTCCCGTCGTCGTCGCGCGACGACGACGGGAACACAACTCACGCTTAGAATTGGAACGAAACGCCCGCGAAACCAGAACGGCCAGGAGCAGGCTCAATGCTGCCACCGCCGAATGGGAAAACGCGTGAGTAGTATTTCTTATCCGCCAGGTTGGAGAGGTTGCCAAAGATGCGGATGTTCTTTGTGATGTAGTACTCGCCCGAGAGATTAAAGACCTCGTAAGAGGGGATCCTGGCTGGCGGGATACTGGTGCTTCCGAGGTTGGAGTCCTGCCAAAACTGCTCAGAAACATAAACGCCCGAGAAGGTGATATTGAAACACCCATCGCGCTTGAAGGTAATCCCGCCTTTGAGCACGAGACTCGGTGAGTAGGCGGGGTCATTGCCCACAAAAGTGCGGGTAGTCCCGGGGACAATCTGGTCGCTGTCGGTAAATTCCGCATCAAGCACCTGCAGGTTGCTGAAGAGGACGAGCTGAAGCGGCGGGCGGGAGGGCACCGGTTTATAAACGTCCTTCGCCGTGGTTTTGCCGTCCGATTCCCGGTCGGGCTGAGCCTGGAGGAAGTCTTCTCGGAACGGTGCCAGGAAATCATAGGAAAATTCGCCTTCGAAACCGCGGTGCCGGGTGCTGCCGGTATTGACCGCGATGGTATCGAAGGGACCGCCGTTGGGGTCGGCGCGCGTCTCGATGCGGTTGTCGAATTCCAACCAGAAAAGACCCACGTCGTACCAGAAACCCTTAAACGGAGTGCCGTGAACGCCGAGTTCGATGTCGGTCGAGCGGAAAGGATCGGGCGTTGTCCCGGGAGTCACTGCTGTGCGCTGGCCCGCGATGTCGAAAAACCGCACCGGCCGCCACCCGGAGGAAGCAGTGAAGTAAGTTTCGTTGTTGCCGGCGAAGTCGTTCCCGATACCGATGCCCCAGAGCGGAATCCATTTGTCGGCGCTGCGATTTGGCTCGGACCCAGGGGTAAAATAGGGCGCGACGTTGGCATCCACCTCGACATTTTC
Organism: uncultured Verrucomicrobiae bacterium; assembly: GCA_963772915.1. Lineage (GTDB taxonomy): Bacteria > Verrucomicrobiota > Verrucomicrobiia > Chthoniobacterales > UBA10450 > Palsa-1392. The sequence continues at coordinate 420,733 of CAVYZI010000007.1, read as the reverse complement.
ATGATCGAGCCGGAACGACGGAACGATGTGGAATTTGCCGATGCGGACGAGGTCTTCGACGAAGAAGGCCTGGTAGTCGGCGGTGCGATCCTGATCGAGCGCAACGATGTTGGAAGTGGTGTCACGCGGCGCGAAGAGAAAGTCGGGACCGCTTGTGGTGGCATTAAGTGTATAGCGCTGGAACGGCGCGTCGCCGTGATAGACCAGGCCACCGAAGGTGAGAGCGCTGCCACGAAACATTCCGTCGCCGCCCCACTTTTTCCGCACCCGCAGATCGACCCCGCCGTTGTTGAACTCTTCGTACCCGAAGGTGGTACTGGTGGGGAAGGCGCCAGTGGGGCTGATACTCCCCGCGCTGCGTGAATCGATGTCCTGATGCGTGTACCACCCCTTGCCCTGGACCAACCAGTCGTCGCCGAATTCCCCTTCGTAGCGGAGGACGGTGGTGTAACGATCGACCCAGTTGTGATTGTAAGGCGTGACGGCCTGGTTGGGGTCGGCCAGGAATTGGGCGTAGGTTAGCCGACCTGCATCCTCGCCGCTGAACCGGCTGGCGTGGACGTCCAGGGCGATGAGCTGATTTTCACCAAAGCGGTAACCGGCATAACCGTTCGTCTGCCAGAGATCGTAGGAGTTACTATCGCGTTGCCCATCGGCCGTGCCGTAGTAGCCATCAATCCGGAATTCGAACGGCCCGGAAGCCTGCTGGATAGATCCGTAACCGCTGTAAGCCCCGTAGCCACCCCCCGTTCCTTCGAAGTAACCACTAAAGGGAGTGCCTGGGGCCGGATGCTTGGTCACAAAATTAACCGCCGGAGCCGGCTCAGGTCCGTAGAGGAGGCTGCTGCCGCCACGGATTAGTTGGATTTCGCTCACACTTTGCGGCACCGGTAGATAGTAGAGGGTGGGAAAGCCGATCCAGTCGCTCATCAGCGGGAGGCCGTCCTGCAGGAAGAGGGTATATTCCGACTCCTGTGGATTGCCCAGACCACGATAGGTGAAATTGAACTGCCCGGGATTTTGCTGTTCGCTCACGATCAACCCTGGTGCCTTGGTGAACTGCTCCTGCAGGTTATTGTTTTGAATCGGGGGCTGTTGATCGAGTTTGATCACCGTCGCCTTCTTCGTCACGGTGATTTCCGTCCCGGACACCTCGCTCATGATGTGATCGAGCTTCGCCTTTCGGTCATCCCAGGGTGTTGGACTCGCGATGGCGTGGCCGGTTACTTCGAGTTGTGGAGTCTGGGGAATGTGGGGCGTTGGAGTTTGGGCCTGACTGGTTTGGCCCCCCCAGGAAGCGAGGGAGGCGGCGAGGAGGGCGACAACGATCTCTTTTTTGAGCGTCCGTTTGGTTTTGGATGTGGGCAAAAGCGAGTCCTTCCGGAGAAAACCTGCCGCCTCCAGAGCGCGGCAGGCGGAAATTCGATAAAACATGGTGGCCGTTTATCGCAAGGTTGGTGCCATGACAAGAAAATAATGATATTTCTGTCATGTTTCTCTCAAATTCCTTCTCGAAACGGCCCCGCGCCCTAAGCCGCGGAGTGCGTTTTCCCCGGGAAAACGAGCGTTACCCGAGTCCACTTGCCCGGCTCGCTCGCCACTGCGACGGAGCCGCCGTGTAGCTCGGCAATCGACTTGACCAGCGCCAGCCCCAGACCCGTCCCTTCCGAACTACGCGAGGCGTCGACCCGATAAAAGCGATCGAATAGCCGCGGGAGATGGTCGGCCGCCACCCCGCAGCCCGTGTCTTCCACTGTGATCTTGGCTCCGTCCGAGTTTGTCGCGAGGGAAATCGTAATCGCGCCCCCATCCGGCGTGAAGCGGACGGCGTTGTCGACCAGATTGCTGACCGCGCGCCCGAACAAGACTCGATCGGCGTAGACCGCGCCTTCGCCTCGACAGGTGATGCGGAGCCGGCGCTCTTCGGCGATCGACTCGTTGTAGGCCGCGATCTTTTCGATCGCCGCCCGACCATCGAAAAGCGAGAGCTGCACTTTGCTCTCCGCTGCCTCGGCCCGGGCGAGAAAGAGCAGATTATCGATAATCCCGGAGAGGCGCTCGCATTCCGCGACACTCGACTCGATGACGGCCTCGTATTCGTTAGGCGAACGCGGCCGGGTGAGGGCAACTTCCGCTTCGCCCCGGATGTTAGCGAGGGGCGTGCGCAGCTCGTGGGCGAGATCGGCGGAAAACTGCGAGAGCCGGGTGAACGAATCTTCGAGCCGGTCGAGCATCTCGTCGAAAGCGACCGCGACCGGCTGCAATTCCCGGGGCCATTCGGCCGGCGGGACGCGTTCGTGCAGGCGATTGGGCCCGACCCGTTTCAGCGAGCGCGTCATGGCGGCGAGCGGACGCAGACCGCGCCGGGTCACGGTCACGGCGATGATGGCGGAGGCGACGATTCCAACCAACAGGACCCCCGCGACGAGGAAACCAAATTCCAGCATGAACTGCTCATCCTCCGACCGATCCTGCGCTACCTGGATGAGGTAACGTTTTCCATCCACTTCTTCGGTGGATGAGACTAACGAAAAAAGACGGCCACCCGTCTGGTAATCGAGCGGCTTCTCCTCCGGCGCGCGGGTGAAGAGTTCGGGAGGAAGCCAGTGCTTCATTCCGGGCGTCTCCGCCACCGTCTTCCCGGCGGGATCGATCACGCGCACCCAATAGGCCGCTCGCTCGCCCCCGCGGAGCGTTTTCAGCTCGTCGCGCAAGAGCTGCGGACCGCCCCCGCTCCGCAGATCGGCCCGGACGGCGAAGACTTTATCCGCCAGGACGACCCGGTCCTCTTGAAAGGCATGCCTAACGACGATCCAGTAGAGAATTCCAAGCGCGCAACAGAGGAGGAAGGCCGCGGCCGGCGCGAAAAGAAAGACCAGCTGGGAAGCGATCGAACGCGGTTCAGCCGGCTTTGAGGACATAACCGGCGCCGCGAACGGTGTGGATGAGCTTCTTCGGATAAGGGTCGTCCACTTTTGCGCGCAGGCGCCGCACCATGACGTCGAGAACATTGGTGCCGGTCTGAAAATCAATCCCCCACACGTGGCTCTCGATCTCCTTGCGCGAGACTACTTCGCCGGCCGAGCGGACGAGGTGGGCGAGGAGGAGAAATTCCTTGGCCGTGAGATGAAGCGGGTCGCCCGCCCTGACCGCACGGTGGCGATGCGTGTCCAGTTCCAGGTCCTCGATTCGCAATTGGTCGTCCTGCTTCGTTTCGCTCCGGCGCAGGAGCGAGCGGACCCGCGCCACCAGCTCGGAAAACGCGAATGGTTTCACCAAATAATCATCCGCTCCCAGCTCGAGTCCCTTCACCCGATCCGGCACGCTGTCGCGCGCGGTCAGGAAGAGAATCGGCGTCTGCATTCCATGACCGCGCAATTCCTCGACCACGGTCCAGCCATCCTTTTTCGGCAGCATGACGTCGACCAGGAGAAGATCGAAATGCTCCGCCAGGGCGCGTTGCAGCCCGGCCTCGCCGTCTCGCGCCGAAACAACGGTGTAGCCTTCCTCCTCCAGACCCTTGGCGATGAAGGCCGCGGTCTTTTTTTCGTCTTCAATGAGCAGGATGCGCATTTGGCAAGGAATAAAGATTGGAGTGGGCTCGTGTCACTCGAAGAATTTTTCCCCGTGCGGGCGCAGGTCAAGCTCAAGCGTCCAGGCAGTGCGGCCCTGGTTTGCAAGGTGCCAGTAGGCCTCCGCCATTTCGTCCGGATCGAGGAGCGGCTCGTTTTTTTCCGATCCACCGGCGGGACCAATGATCCCATCGACCACGACGTGGGCGACGTGCACGCCCTGCGGCCAGAGCTCGCGGGCGAGTGATTGCACCAGCCCGCGCAGGGCGAACTTGGCGCTGCTAAAGGCGAGCCAGCCACCGCCGCGCACACTCGAGGTCGCACCGGTAAAGATCATCGCTCCGGCGCCCGCCGCGATCATGTCGGACGCGGTTTCCCGGGCGCAAACGAAACCGCCTAACGATGCAATGCGCCACGAGCTCTCGAACTCCTCCGGCGTCGTCCCGAGCAACCCGTCGCCCGAGGACGAGCTCGCGTTGTGCAGAAGGACGTTGATTTTCCCCAGCTCGGCGCGCGCCCGCGCGACCGCGGACTTGACCTCGTCCGGCTGGCTCACGTCCGCTACCAGCCCGATTGCCTGGCCGCCCTTGCGGGAAATCTCGCGCGCCAGCTCGTCGACAAAATCGGAGTGCCGCGCCACGAGGCCGAGCGCAAAACCCTCCCGCGCGAAACGCCGGGCGAGCGAGGCGCCCAGGCCCGGGCCCACCCCCGTGACAAGTGCAACGCGATTCGAATCCATTTCGCCGGTAACATTACACAATCGTCAAATCGGCTTGCGGAAAAGGTCGCGGTCGCGCGGTGGATAAAATCGCGTTAGAGCATCAGATGTCGAAATTTGCCGGGTTAGGTCGCATTCTGGTTGGTTCCTTTTCCCTCGCGCTCGCCGCCACCATTTCGTTAGGCCAGGAACAGGAGCTGGCGCCGATCGTCTCGCCGCCGCCCGCTCTCGCCACGCCTTCCGCGATTCCCTCCGTGGCTCCGTCGGCTACCCCGGTCGCCTCGCCGACTCCGGCGCAGTTGACCGAAGTGCTTCTCAAAGGCCTCAAGGCTCGCGCCATCGGGCCCGCGGTCATGGGCGGTCGCGTCTCGGATATCGCCCTCGATCCGCGCAACCCGGCCATTTTCTATGTCGGGCTCGGGACCGGCGGCGTTTTCAAATCGAGCAACAATGGCGTCACCTTCGATCCGATCTTCGATAAGCAACCCCTCCTCTCGATCGGCGCGGTGGCGGTCGCGCCGTCCGACTCGGATGTCGTCTGGGTCGGGACCGGGGAAGCGAACGATCGGAATTCGTCGGAATGGGGCGACGGCGTTTATCGCTCGAGCGACGGCGGCTCGACCTGGGCAAACGTCGGCCTGAAAGAGAGCCGCGCCATCGCCCGCATCGTGGTTCATCCGACGAAACCGGAAGTGGCCTACGTCGCGGCCATGGGCAATCTCTGGAAAGACGGCGGCGAGCGCGGCCTCTACAAAACGACCGACGCGGGCAAGACCTGGAAACTGGTTTTGCACGCCCCTGCGCCTAACGACGCCCGGACCGGCTGCGGCGATGTCGTGCTCGATCCTTCAAACCCGGAGATCGTTTACGCCGCGCTCTACGCCCGGCAGCGCACTCCGTGGTCGTTTGCCTACGGTGTGACGGCGACGAACGGCCAGGATGTGGGCGGAATTTTCAAGAGCAGCGACGGCGGCGCGAGCTGGAAAAAATGCGCGGGCGGGCTGCCCGGAGAGACGGGTCGGATCGGGCTCGCCGTCTCGGCGAGCCATCCGAAAACGGTCATGGCGATCGTGCAAAGCGACGAAGGCGGGGCGAGCGACATTCGCGATATCCACAGCCGGCGTGGCGGGGTTTTTCGCTCGGAGGACGGCGGAGAAAAATGGACCCGGATGAGCGACATCAATCCGCGCTCGTTTTATTTCAGCCAGATCCGGATCGATCCGGCTAACGATCAGCGGGTCTACGTCCTCGGGATGGCGGTGCTCGCGTCTGACGAGGGTGGAAAAAATTTCCGGGAAGATCTTTCCGAAAAAGTGCATCCCGACTGTCACGCCCTCGTCATTCAGCCCGGCACTGCGCCCGCCCCAAAACCGGCCAAGCCGGAAAACAAGAAGAATCCGCCGAAGCCACCCGTTTGCCAGCGTCTGATTCTCGGAACGGACGGCGGCGTTTACCAGAGTTACGCGGCCGGGAAAGCCTGGGAACATCTCAACCGCTTTCCGGGCGGCGAATTTTATCGCATCTCGCTCGACGACTCGCAGCCGTTCTACCGGGTCGCGGGCGGGTTGCAGGATAACGAGAGCTTCGTCGGGCCGAGCCAGGTGCAGAGCAAGGAAGGAATCCGCAATTCTGATTGGATCCCGCTCGAAGGCGGCGACGGCTTCTACGTCGTCTTCGACCCGACCGATCACGACGTTTTCTATGCCGAAAGCCAGGAGGGCTTCATTCATCGGATCAATTTGCGCACGGGCGAGAGGCGCGACTTGCGGCCGGAGGCGGCGGAAGGCCAGGAACGTTATCGTTTTCACTGGAACGCGCCGCTCATCGGCAGCCACCATCAGCCGGGCGTGGTTTATCTGGCCGGGAACCGTGTTTTTCGACTGACGGACAAGGCGGAACATTTCCAGGTCATCAGCCCGGATCTCACCCGCAACGAGCCGGGCAAGATCGACACGTCCGGGAGCGGTGCGGAAAATTATGGGGTCATCTATTCGTTAGCCGAATCACCGGTCAAAGCCGGGCTGCTCTGGGCCGGGACGGACGATGGCCGGCTTTGGGTCACGCAGGATGACGGCAAGAACTGGAGTGAATTAACCGCGAAACTGCCCGAGCCGGCGCGCGGCCAATGGATCGTGCGGATCGAGCCGGGCGCGAAAGACGCGAAGGTGGCCTACGTGGTGACGAACGCCTACCGGAGCGGCGACGATCGCCCCTCCATTCTCCGCACGGCCGACCTCGGGCCAAACCTGGCAGAGCGTGGTCGGGGAGGGCATTCCGCCTAACGACCCGGTGGAAGTGGTGCGGGAGGACCCGGTCAATTCCAATCTCCTCTATGCCGGGACGCACTTTGGCCTCTTCGGCTCGATCGACGGAGGGAAGCACTGGGTGCGGATGGGCGATTTGCCTAACGTTCGGGTGGACGATCTCCAGATTCATCCCCGCACCGCCGATCTCGTGATCGCGACCCACGGCCGCAGCATTGACATCCTCGACGACACGCGCCCTTTGCGGGAGCTGACCCCGGAGGTGCTGGCGAAACCGGCCCATCTTTTCACGATCGCGCCGGCCAAGGGATTTTATCTCCTCTCCGGCTTCGCGGATTGGAACGGCAAAGGGGTCTATCGGGGCGAGAACCCACCGGAGGGCGCGCTCATCACGTTTTGGGTGAAAGAGTTCACCGGCGACGAAGTGAAAATCGCGATCAGCAATGCCAATGGCCAACCGGTCGCGAACCTGAAATCGAGCGGTGCCCCGGGCTTGAACCGGGTGAACTGGGATCTGCGCCCGACCGAGGATGTGCGGATCAAATATGGCGGGGACGACCCGAAGAAATTCGTCCCGAGCGGCGAGTACACGGCGGAGTTGAGCTACGGGAAGGAAAAGATGAAGCAGACCTTCCAGGTCGAGATTGCCGCCGGGATCACGACTCGTTAGGCGATTTGTCGATGCCGCCCGGCTCGTGCGCTGCCGGCTTGAACTTGGGAACTAAGGCTTTTTCCTAGGAATTAATCCACTCCCGTCCTCATTGTCGACCCCGGTCACCCCGCGAAATTAAGACACCCAACCGCGATGGACGCGGCACGGACCTTCAAATTTTCGCCTATGATCCAACCGCTGATCGACACTGCCGGCCTTGCTCAGGCTTCCGACGAAACCTTAATGAAGGCGATTAGCGATCGCCATCAGACTGCCCTCGAGGAGCTTTACGGGCGCTACTGCAAGACCCTCAAAGCGGTCGTGACCCGCGTCGTGCATGAGGAGGCGGAGGCGGACGATGTCTTGCAGGAGATTTTTCTCCAGATCTGGAAGGAAGCGGGAAATTATTCGCCCAAAGCGGGCCGTCCACTTGGCTGGGTAGTAACCCTGGCGCGGCGACGCGCGATCGATCGCCTGCGTCGCCGCCAGGCCTACTGCCGGGCGAAAGAGCGCTTCGAAAACCAGATCGACCGTCAGCCCGACGCCTGGGTCAGGAACCGAATCGGCACCGATCTGATCCGGGCTGATCTTCGGCGTTTTCTCGAACGGCAAATGAGGTCCCTGCCTGATTATCAGCGCGAAGTGATTGCACTTTCCTTCTTCCAGGGATGCAGCCACCGCGAGATCGCGGCCCGGACTGGAACGCCGTTAGGCACGGTCAAGACCCGTCTCGAACTCGGTCTGCGCAAGCTGGTGAACGGCATCCGCCCGCACCGGCGCAAGATCTAGCCGCCGCTCAATCGTCCGATTCTTCGCCGGCGTCCTTGTCTTCCTCGAGTTCTTCGTCCGGAAGGGAGAAGCGGCGCTTGCGCTTGTTCGCGGGCAAAGGGGAAAGGGTCATCGTGATGTTGCGGCCGGCGGCTTTCGGTTCCATTTCCACCTGCGCCATGGTCGCCAGATCGTCGCGCACTTTATACATGAGCTGCATCCCAAATTCCTGGTGGGCCATCTCGCGTCCGCGGAATTGCAGCTGGACCCGCACCTTGTTCCCCTTGTCGAGAAACTCCTCCCCGTGGCGGATCTTCGTCAGGTAATCGTGGTCGTCGATGTTGACCCGAAACTTGATCTCCTTCAGCTTCGTGCCCGAGGCCCGCTTGTCCTTGATCTGCTTGGAAATGTCGTAACGGAATTTGCCGAAATCGACGATTTTACAGACCGGCGGGTTGGCGGTCGGGGCGACTTCCACGAGGTCGAGACCCATGCCCTGGGCGCGCTTGATCGCCTCGGACAATTTCATGACGCCGAGTTGCTCGCTGGTCGAGCCCATGATGACGCGGACTTCGCGGGCGCGAATCCGACCGTTTACACGAATATTGTTGTTGCAGAATTTAGTATCTCCGGGCCGGCGACGAGGGAGTGAGACTGACGCCGTCATTCTTATTGTCGCAATCTCCCGTCGCGTCCCGCGGGGCGCGCCGCACTCAAGAATCTTCGCGCCTGCGAGGGAGCGCGTCGACCGGTCCGCGGCAGGGCCCGAACCGAGGGGAAGTTGTATCCGACATCGCGCAAGTCGCAAGGTGTTTCGCTAGGAAAATCGGAAGCTTGTTTGTTTCGGATTTATGCCGTGGGCGGGTCGCCGAAATGCGCGGCGTACGCCTGATAACCCACGATGTCGTCGAGCATGGTGTCGATCGTCGCGATGAGCGGGGCGGCCTTGGCGAAGCCGGAGAAGACCGCGCGGTCGCCGATCGGTGTATCGATCACAAAAGTTGGGCGTTGTGTCACCTGCATGGCGTGAAATTCTGCCGTGCTCTGGCGAATGCGGGCTTCGATCTCGGGCGATTTGGCGAGCTCGAGCAATTTGCTCTGATCGAGGCCGGTCGCCTCCGCGACGACTTGGGCGGCGATTTCCCAGTTGGCCGATTTTTTTTCCCTTGCGCAACTCGGCCTGGCTCAGAGCGATCCAGGCGCGGTCATCTTCAACCCCGAGATCGCGCGCCGCTTCGGCGATGCAGTTCGGTTCGGGATATTCCGCACGGCCCTCTTCCACCAGCTCGCGCTCAGGCAGAAAGGCGAGCGCATGAGCAGGCCGCTGCGCTTGATAATACCATTCGGTCACCTCGCGCGTGGGCGGGAGTCCGGTCTTGTCCATGAGCGCAATTTTCCAGCGGAAGTCGACCCGGTCGCCGTAGCGCGCCCGCACTTCCTGCCAGGCCGGGATCGCCCAATGGCACCAGGAAGAAATGACATCGAGGTAGTTTGTGATGAGAAGTCGCATGGGATATAAGTCGCATGGGACCCACGGGTCGCCTAGGACCCGGCGCTGAAAATCTTGATCGATCTCAACCACATCCTGCTTTTCATCGCGGTCGTCTCGCCGCTCATCCTGCTCGCGCGCATCTTCCGGCTGCGTAATCCGCGCAATCGAGGCTGGCGCGTCGCCGCCCTCATCGTCCTCGCGGTCTGCGCGATCGCCTGGTTTTTCGCTCCTTCTTATGCCGGCTTCGTGGGCGGCACGTTTTGGTGTTTGCTTCTCCTCCTTCCCTCGCTGGCGGAGCGAAGAATCGACGATCTCCTCCTTGCCCACGACTTCGCCCGGGCGCGACAGACCGCTGTCGTTAGGCGAATTCTTCATCCGTGGGAGGACACGCCCTACCGGCCGTCTCTCCTCCAGAGCCTCGAGCTGGCGACAAATGGCCGGCTCGATCTCGCGCTCGATCGACTGGCCGCGGAACGCGCCCAGCCCACTCCGGCCGGCCGCTTTGCCACCGCGCTCACTTTTGCTCTGACCGAAAACTGGGCCGGCCTCGTGCAATGGTGCCGGCACGATTTGTCGCTCGCGACCAATCCCGCGATCTACTCGCTTTATCTCCGTGCCCTCGGCGAAATCGGCGCGGCCGATGACCTGGTTTACGATCTGGCGGCTCACGCCGACACGCGCGACCCGAATCTTGCGCTGCATTCCCCCTTCGACTTCAATCTCCTGCTCGCGCTCGCTTTTGGCGGCATGACGAAGCAACTCGTTAGGCTTCTCTCCACCGCGTCTTTCCGGGATGCCGCTGGAACGACAGCAGTTTTGGCTCGCGACCGCGGAACTGGCGGCCGGAGAGCGCGAGACGGGCCGGGCGCGGCTCGAGAAACTGCGTGCGGAAACGCGCGACGCTCTCCTCCGGCGCTCGATCGATCGCCGACTCGGCCCGGCCCAGACTGCCGCGCGCCTTCCTCCTTCCGCCGAAATGATGCTCAACCGTCTGGTTCGGGAGACGATCACAGCGTCGGCCAACGCTTCCCGCGGACGGGCCAGGAGCGCTCCCGCCGTTTGGGCGCTCATCATGTTGAATGTCGCCATGTTCGCCGTGGAACTGATGCTGGGCGGCGCCACCAACACCCGCACCCTGCACTTCCTCGGAGCGCTCGAGCCCGATGCCGTTATCTTCCGGCACGAATACTGGCGCCTGCTGACCGCGCTCTTTCTCCATTACGGCGTACTCCATCTCGCCTTTAATCTCTACGCGCTCTATCTCCTCGGTCCGGAGCTGGAACGGATCCTTGGTTCGGTCAAATTCACCCTCAGTTACCTGATCAGCGGTCTCGGCTCGAGTGCCGGAGTGGTCATCCTGCGGGCGCTCCACCTAACGAATGCGGATTTGCTCGTCGGCGCCTCGGGTTGCGTCATGGGCGTGATCGGCGTTTCCGCCGGATTACTCTTGCGCCACCGGCAGTCCCCGCTCGCCGGCCGCCGCCTGCGCGAACATCCTCGTCATCGTCGCTTTGCAGACGGCCTTCGATCTTTCCACCCCGCAGGTCAGTCTCGCCGCGCATTTGAGCGGCTTCCTGACCGGCGTCGGGGTGGGCGTGATCCTCGCCTCGCAGCGTCGATCGCTCGATCTCTAGCCCCCGGTCGTTACCGCCCGCCCGCAACGGAATGCTTGCTGCTCTGGATTTTGCTGCCAGACTTTCGCCTCTCTTCTAAAGGTCAGCTTCTTTCCGTCATGCCGAACATTCAGACCTACAACGTCGTCCCGAATCTGCCGGCCAAGCTCGAGCCGTTGCGCGAGATGGTTTTCAATCTCTGGTGGACCTGGGAGCCGTCGGCTCGCCGTCTCTTTCGTCATCTCGATCCGCAACTGTGGAACCGGACGAATCACAACCCGGTCCGGATGCTCCAGCTCTCGCGCCAGGCGCGGCTGGTCGAGGTGGCGCAGGACGAGGCTTTTCTGCGCGACCTGGCCGAGGTTCACAGTGCCTACAAAAAGTATATGGCGCGCAAGGATACCTACGGGAAAAAAGGCGCCGGGAGTGAGTTCAAAAAGCCGATCGCCTATTTCTCGGCCGAGTTTGGCTTTCACGAATCCATCCCGAATTACTCCGGCGGCCTCGGGATTCTTTCCGGCGATCACTGCAAATCGGCGAGTGATCTCGACCTGAACTTTGTCGCTGTCGGCCTGCTTTACCGGCACGGGTATTTCAAGCAGCAGATCAACAAGGATGGCTGGCAGGAAGCGGTCAGCCTGAACCAGAACTTCCATCATCTTCCGATCCGCCAGGTCATGCGCAACGACCAGATCCTGCTCGTGGCGGTGCCGCTGCTGGGGCGGGAAGTCTTTGCCAAAATCTGGGAGCTGCACGTCGGGCGGATCAACCTCTACCTGCTCGACACCGATATTCCGGAAAACAGCGCGGAAGATCGTTTGATCACGGCGGAGTTATACGGAGGCGATCTCGAAATGCGGATGCGACAGGAGATCGTTCTCGGGATCGGTGGGGTGAAAGCACTCAGCGCGCTTGGGCACGAAGCGGAAGTCTTTCACATGAATGAAGGGCACTCCGCCTTTCTCTCCCTCGAACGGATCCGACTCAAGGTGACCCAGCATGACCTGGACTATTACTCCGCCCTTCAGGTGGTCGCTTCGGCCAACGTTTTCACCACCCACACGCCCGTGCCCGCGGGGAACGATTCGTTCCCGCGCGAGATGATGGTGCGCTATTTCACTGACTTTGCCGCGCAGCTCAAGATCCCGTTCGACGAGCTTTTCCGTTTTGGTCAAACCACGACCGATCCGGAGCCGACTTTTAGCATGACGATTCTGGCTTTGCGCATGAGCCGGCACGCCAACGGGGTGAGCAAACTGCACGGCGAAGTCAGTCAGGCTCTCTGGGAAGATGTCTGGGCCGGGGTCCCAACCCACGAGGTGCCGATCACCAGCATCACCAATGGTATTCACACCAAGACCTGGATGGCGCCGGAATTTTCCGCCCTTTACACGAAATATCTCGGCGCCTGGGAGGAACACCTCACCGAACCCGATTTCTGGCGCGGCGTGATCGATATCCCCGATACGAACTGTGGGAGACTCATCAGAAGCTCAAGCTCCGCCTGGTTCATTTCGTGCGGGACCGGGTGCGCAAACGCCGCCAGCGCCTTGGGGAATCTCCCGAAGTCCATTCGCTCGGTAAATGCCATTCTCGATCCCGAGATCCTGACCATCGGTTTCGCGCGACGCTTCGCCACTTACAAGCGTGGGGCCTTGCTTTTCAGTGACCCTGACCGGTTGCTGCGGATGCTCAATGACCTGGCGCGACCAGTGCAATTTATCTTTGCCGGCAAGGCCCACCCGCGGGACGAGGGGGGCAAGGCCCTCATTCAGCAGGTCTACAAACTGTCGCGGGAAATGGGCTTCCATGACCGCATCGTCTTTGTCGAGGATTACGACACTTACATTGCGCGCCGCCTCGTCCAGGGCGTGGATCTTTGGCTGAACAACCCACTCCGACCGCTCGAAGCCAGCGGCACAAGTGGGATGAAACTTCCCCCTAATGGCGGCCTTAACCTCAGCGTCCTCGATGGCTGGTGGTGTGAAGGGTTCAACGGCAAAAATGGCTGGGCGATCGGGGCCGAGATCGATGATGGCGACGGCGACTTCCAGAATGAGGTCGATGCCGCCAGCCTTTACCAGCTCCTCGAGAACCAGATCATCCCGCTCTATTACGCAAAACCGGATGGCAAGCTTCCCCTCGCCTGGTTGCAGTTGATGCGGGAATCGATCCGCAGCGTCACTCCCATCTTTAACACTCACCGGATGGTGAAGGAATACACCGAGCGCCTTTACCTGCCGGCGGCCAAGGCGCACAAAGAGTTCGCCCGCGACGGTTGGCGCGCGGCGACGGAACTAAGTCGTTGGAAAGCCCAAATGCGAAAAGACTGGCCGCAGGTGCGGATCAGCAATGTGCAGATCGGGAACAAGGATCGGCAAAACATTCACGTTGGGGATTCCCTCCACGTCTCGGCGACGGTTCATCTCGGCGCCGTCGACCCGAAACACGTGCGGGTGGAAGCTTACCATGGGGAAGCTGAAAACGACGCCTTGCGTCATCCTTCGGTCACGGAATTGGCGGAAAGCCGGCCGCAGAACGGGGACGGCGATTACGTCTACGAAGGAACGGTGCCGGCGTTGGAAAGCGGAACCTACGGATTCAGCGTGAGGGTTATTCCGACCTATCCGCATTTACTCCAGGGCCATGAGCTGCGGCTCATCGCCTGGGCGTAGCAGAGTCTTCTTTTTGGTTAGGTAGAGTGGTCGCCGCCAGCGCTGGCCGACCTATGAAATTCTTTTGCAGTTAGAGCAAAACATCGCTTGCTCAATCCTCAGCATGGCTTATAACTGCGCCATGGACGTATCTCTCAAACAACTGGAAGAAGCAGTTGACATAAAGAAACAGATCAACCAACTGCAAAACCGACTCAGTGACATCCTGCGCGGATCGAGTGCTCCCAGCGCCGCGGCGAGCGCGGCCGCCGCACCCTCTACGAGTTCAGCGGGTGGCAAGAGTCGCAAACGCCGTGGCGGTCTTTCCGCCGCCGGCCGCGAGCGGATCGCAGCTGCCGCCCGCGCACGTTGGGCGCGGCAGAAGGCAGCCGCCGGACAGGCCTCCTCTAAATCGAGTCGCAAAAAATCTGGCGGCAAGAAAAAGGGCGGGATCAGCGCCGCCGGCCGGAGAAAGCTCTCCCAGATGATGAAGGCGCGCTGGGCGGCTCGGCGTCGGGCCCAGGGCGGTTAGTTCGTTAGGTTAAAACGCACCTCGTCAGGCCAGTTCGCTCAGAGCGGGGCCACGGTGCGAATAAACTCTAGATAATCCGCGGCTTCGCGTACTGCTCGATTGAGGGTCGCGAGCCGCGGATTGTCATTTGGCTCTCCGAGGTGCACCCGCCGCGGCGGTGCGCCATCGGAAAAGACAATCTCATCCCACTGGATGGATTTGATCTGCTGGTTGAAGCGAGCCACCGCGCGCCCACGAAAGTAAGCCCGCGTATCCTCCGGCGGAGCAAAGATAGCGTGCTTGATCTCCGCTTCGGTGACGAAGCGCCGCATCGCTCCCTGCCGGATCAACTCATGATAGAGACCCTCTTCCGACCGAATGTTGTGATATTCAAGATCGATCGACTGCAACCACGGGTCGGTCCAGGATAGCTTTTCTTCCTTCGAGCAAGGCATCGAGGATTCGCTTTCTTCGCCACCCAGTCGACCCGGTCGCGGCAGAGATGCACGTCGCGCTCCAGATCATTCAACACCGTTTCCCATTCCTGCAGCAACCCTGCGATTTCTTCATCCGGTTCAGGTTGCGCTTTGCGCGCCGCCGCGAGGTAGATGCGTTGCACATCGATGGCCGAGATCTTGCGGCCATCGCGTCAGCTCGATGATCCAGTCGTAAGTCTGATCGCGGCTGATTGATTTCGTCGCATTGATCGGTTGCGCGATCTCGATTTGCGGCGCCGCGCCGCGTTCGATCAAGTCGAGCACGAGGGCGGTCGTTCCGATCTTCAAGGCCACCGCCCACTCACTCATGTTGGCATCGCCCAGGATGACATGGAAACGCCGATACTGGCTGGCGTCGGCATGCGGCTCGTCGCGCGTGTTGACCAGGGGTCGCCGGTTCATCGTGTCGATGCTTACCAGCACGGAAAAGAAATCCGCCCGCTGCGAAATCTGATAAATCCCCGGTTGCCCCGCGGCGCCTTCGGTTTCGACCCCCATCTTACCGGCGCCAGCAAAAATCTGGCGGGTAACGAGGAAGGGAATGCACGCCCGCGACAATCTGCGTCCCAGGGCACATCGCGCCGCATCAGGTAATTGTCGTGGCAACCGTAACTGTGACCGGAGAAATCGGTGTTGTTCTTGTAAAGGCGGACCTACCTGCTCGTTAGGCAATTTGAGATTTCGGCGCCGGGCGCATTCCGTCAGGATTCGTTCGCCTGCCTTTATCCTGCGCGACCAAGTCGCGCAAAGTCGTGCATTCCGGCGTCGAGTATTCCGGATGGGCATGATCGTTGTAAAAGCGCGCGCCGTTACTCAGGACGAGATCGCTCTTGATCTCCTCGAAGCTAAGCGGCCGGTTGCGATCGATCTCGAAGTAGGCCGATTCATCCGTGTCCTGCAGCAGTTCGGCGGCCCGAAAACCGCGCGCATCGCGGTGCGGATCCTCCAAATCGTAGTCCCATTTCATGTGGGCGCCGTGTTCCGTATAACCGCGCACCAGTTCGATCGATTCCGCTACCACGTCGACCGATTCCGCCCCGTCCACCGTGATCCCGTATTCCGTTTCCAAGCCAAAAACGCGTCTCATGACGAGGCAAGATACACGCTCGCCGGAAGGCCTGCTGCCGGCTCAACAAATCCGCGGCAACTGCTCGCCGGAAAGCATGTCGACCACCCGCGTGCCGCCGACGCGCGTCTTCATCGTGACAAACCCGGGATGATCGCTCACCACTTCGCCGATGATGGCGGCGTCTTGGCCTAACGGATGATTCCGCATCGCGGCGAGGACCTCCTCCGCTTCGCCCGGCGGAACGACCGCGATCAACTTGCCTTCGTTTGCGACGTACAAGCGGATCGAGTCCGAGAATCTCGCAGGCGCCCTTTCACTTCCTCGCTGATCGGGACCGCAGCCTCCTGCAGGAGCACGCCGACCTGGGCCGATTGCGCGATCTCGGTCATCGCGCTGGTGACACCGCCGCGGGTCGGATCGCGCAGGACGTGCACGTCACGGCAGGCGTTCAGAATGTCCTGCACCAGCCCGTTCAGCGCCGCCGTGTCGCTCGCGATCTCGGTTTCGAATTCCAACCCTTCGCGCACCGACATGATCGCGATGCCGTGGACCGCGATCGGCCCGCTGATGATAATCTTGTCGCCTGCCTGGGCGCGCGCCGGCTGGATGTTGACCCCTTCCGGCACGATGCCAATGCCCGGCGGTGTTGATGAAAATTTTGTCGGCCTTCCCGCGGTCGACCACTTTCGTGTCGCCGGTCACGAGCTGCACGCCCGCTTCGTCGGCCGCCGCGCGCATTGATTGCACGATCCGCCAGAAATCTTCCATCGGCAGTCCTTCTTCGAGAATGAAGCCGACGGAGAGATAGAGCGGTCGCGCGCCGCACATCGCGAGATCGTTGACCGTGCCGTGGACCGCCAACCGGCCGATGTCGCCGCCCGGGAAAAAGATCGGGCTCACGACGTAGGAATCGGTGCTGAAAGCGAGGCGCTCCTTGCCTAACGAAAAGATGGCGCCGTCGTGCAACGGCGCGAGGAGTTCGTTGGCAAATTGCGGCGCGATGATTTTCGAAATCAGCTGGTGACTCAGTTTCCCGCCGCTCCCGTGGGCGAGGACGATCTCCCTGTAGTCTGTGATCGGAAGCGGACAGCTTGCGGTCAACAGGTTCGCATCGGAAGAGCCTTCGTCAGGTGACATCCTCAGCCCCTAACGCGATGTGGACCAAATCCCAAATGATATGGACGGCGGTGGCGTGCACTTCCTGGATGCGGTGGATGCTGTAGGAAGGAACGACAAAGCAGTAATCCGACACCTCTGGGAAACGGCCGCCGTCCTTTCCAGAAAATGCCACCGTCAGCATCTTTTTCTCCCGCGCCGCCTCCAGGGCGTAGATCAGATTGGGCGACTTCCCGCTCGTGCTGAAGACCATCGCGATGTCGTTAGGCCTGGCCTGCAACCGCAGTTGATTGACAAAGACGCGGGTGAAATCGAGGTCGTTGCTGATCGCGGTCATGGTCGCGATGTCGGTCATGAGAGGGATGGCCGGAAAGGCGAGACGCTTTTCGATGATCGGGTGATTGAACTCGACCGCGATATGGAGCGCGTCGCAGAGGCTGCCGCCGTTTCCCATCGCGAAGAGGCGGCCGCCGCTCTCGAAGCGTTCGCGCGAGCGCGCGCGACATCTCCTCCAGCGCCTCGGCGTATTGGGAGAAAAAGAGCTGCTTCATCTCCATGCTCTCGCCGCATTTGCGGAGGACTCTTTTCGCGGAATGGCTCCGTCAGCCGGTCATGGGCTGTCTCGACCGTCGCGCTCATGGGCTAGGATGCCGGGGCGAGCGCGGGGTTCTCGTTAGGCGTCTTTTGCAGATGCCGTCCGTAGGCGTAATAGGCGGCGCAGGCGCCCTCCGCCGAGACCATGGTCGCGCCTAACGGATGCTCGGGCTTGCAAAGGGTGCCGAAGGCCGGGCAATCGTGCGGTTTCTTCACCCCGCGCAGGACGAGACCGCTGATGCAAATCTCCGGCTCTTTCGTGTCAATCTCGCGCATGTCGAAGAGGCGTTCGGCGTCGTGCTCGCGAAACTCGTAGCGCAGCTTGTAGCCGCTCTTCGGAATCGAGCCGACCCCGCGCCATTTGCGGTCGCCGACTTCGAAGACCTTGTTCACCAGGTCCTGCGCCACTTTGTTGCCGTCGCGACTGACGACGCGCGGATATTGATTTTCCACCTCCGCCCTGCCCGCTTCGAGCTGGCGAATCGTCATCAGCGTGCCCTCGAGAATGTCGATCGGTTCGAAACCGGTGATGACGATCGGCACCTTGTAGCGGGCGGCGATCGGCTCGTATTCGCGATAGCCCATCACGGTGCAAACGTGTCCGGGCCCGAGAAATCCCTGCACCCGGTTGAGCGGCGATTGCAGGATGGAGGCGATGGCCGGCGGGACGAGGACGTGCGAAACGAGGACGGAAAAATTCTTGATCCCCTGCCGGGCGGCCTGCCAGACCGCCATCGCGTTCCCCGGCGCAGTCGTCTCGAAACCGATCGCGAAAAAGACGACTTTCTTCTCTGGATTGGCGCGCGCGATTTTCAGGCAATCGATCGGCGAATAAACCACCCGCACATCGGCCCCGCGCGATTTCAAAATCAGAAGATCGTTCTCCGAGCCCGGGACGCGCAGCATGTCGCCGAAGGAACAAAAGATGACGTCAGGCTGCTGGGCGATCTCGAGCGCCTTATCGATCATCTCGAGCGAGGTCACGCAAACGGGGCAGCCGGGTCCGTGGACCAGTTCGACTTCGTTAGGCAAAAGACGATCGATCCCGTATTTGACGATCGAGTGGGTCTGGCCACCGCAGACTTCCATCAGGACCCAGGGCTTGGTGACGGTGCGGCGAATTTCTTCGACGATCTTTTTGGCGAGGGCTTCGTCGCGGTATTCGTCGAGGTATTTCATGCCACCTCGGAGATTCGGAGCCGGTTCATCCGGCACATCCGGCATGTCCAGCTCGGTCAATTGCTGCATGCGCTCGAGGGCCTTGTAAGTACGGGCCGCCTCGGCCTCATCCACTTTGCTGAGCGCGAAACCGACGTGGACCAGAACGTAATCGCCCTTCCCCACCTCGGGTGTGTATTCGAGGCAGACCTGTTTCACGATCCCGCCGAAATTGGCTTTGCCCATTCGGACGCCATTCGGGTCCGTGCTGATTTCAATGAGCTTCCCCGGAATCGCGAGACACATAAATTAAATGACGAAGTTCGAATGACGAAATCCGAAAGGGTCGAATGCGGTGCGGCAGATGATTTTTTCGGGCTTCGTCATTCGGATTTCGTCATTTCCTCCACCTTGCTGATCGCCACCCCGTCGCAGATTAAAACTCTATCACCTCGGCAGGCATCCGTCAGGAGCCCGAGCGGTATTTTCCTGGTCGCGCCGTGGACCCGGACCCGGCCCACCAGGATGCCCTCTTCCGTGGAGACCTCGATGATTTCGCCGTAGATGAGATTCATTTGAGCTCCCGGATCGTGCTGTTGGCCAACCAAACCTGGCCGAGCGCGATTCCACCATCGTTAGGCGGAATGCGTTGCTGCCAGTAGGGCGCGAAGCCTTCCGCTTTCAGCCGGTCGATCACGCGCTCGGTCAAATAACGGTTCTGAAAACATCCGCCGCTCAGGACCACTTTGGACGTATGAAAATGACAGGCCAGAGCAAGAATCGCGTCCGCCAGCATGTGATGGAAGCGGGCGGCGATCGTTCCGGCGCCGGTCTGGTCCGATCGGTCAGCGAGCAGCGCCCGCAGCGCCGGTTCCCAATCAATCACCAACGGATCGGTTTCGCGAAGAGTGAACGGGTAGCTCTCCGTGCTTGCCGGATCGACCGCGAACTCCAGTTCCATCGCGGCCTGTCCTTCGAAGGTCGAGCACGCACGCAATCCGGCCAGCGCGGCAACCCCGTCGAAGAGCCGGCCCGCGCTGGAGGTAAGCGGGGAATTCACTCCGCCGGTCAACATGCCGCGCAAGGTCTTTACTTCTGCCGCGCTGAAATCAACGAGTAGCTCCTCGTTGCTTCCACAATTCGTCACCGCGGACTTCGTGCAGCATCCCGAGCGCGCTGCGACGCGGTTCCTTGACCGCCGCATCGCCGCCCGGGAGACGAAAAGTGCGCAGGTGCGCCGCGCGCCGGCAGCAGGTTTCTTCGACGAGAAAAAACTCTCCGCCCCAAATCGTGCCATCAGTGCCGTAACCAGTGCCGTCCCAGGCCACCCCGAGCAGGGGCGGCTCGATTTCGTTCTCCGCCATGCAGGAAGCGATGTGCGCCCAGTGATGTTGCACGCCGACTTTTCGACCCGGCTGCGACAGCGCGTGCCTGGTCGAGAGATAATCGGGGTGGAGATCATGCGCGATGATCTCCGGCTGCGCGTCGTAGAGTCGCGGCAGATCCGCGACCGAGCAGGTAAACGCGTCGTGCGCCTGTTTGGTCGCGAGATCGCCGATGTGCTGACTCACGAAAACGTTTCGCTCCACGCTCAATGCGATCGCGTTCTTTAGATGCGCGCCGACCGCGAGGATCGTCGGCGTGGATCGATTCAGCTCGATTGGGAGCGGCGCGTAGCCGCGCGCACGGCGCAGCATCATTTCGCGCCCGGCGATCACCCGCACGATCGAGTCATCGACGTGCCTGACGATCGGCCGATCGTGGACGAGAAAAAAGTCGGCCAGGCCGCGCAGACGTTCCAAAGCCTCGTATTCATCGATGCAGATTGGTTCGTCGCTCAGGTTTCCGCTTGTTGCGACGACCGGGAAAATCCAGCTCGCGCAGGAGCAAGATGATGGAGCGGCGAATAGGGGAGCATGACGCCGAGGTTGGGATTTCCGGGAGCGACGGAGCTAGCCAATTGTAGGGCGGCCGCTTCGGCTGCCCCGGCAGGCGAAGCGCTTGCCCTACAATTTCGGGCCAGCAGCACGATGGGAGATTCGGGCGAGGTCAGGAGTTGCTCCTCCAGCTCGGAAACCTCGCACTGCTCGCAGATGCTTTCGAGAGAGGGGGCCATGACCGCGAACGGCTTTTCTTCGCGATGTTTGCGCTCGCGCAGGCGCAGGACCGCTTCCTGGTTGCGCGCATCGACGAGCAACTGGAAACCGCCGATGCCCTTGAGGGCGACGATTTTTCCGGCGCGAATCTGGTCCGCCGTCGCGCAGAGGGCGGCGTCTGCCCGGGCCAGATTTTTGCCTAACGAATCCCAAAATTGCAGTTGTGGCCCGCAGCGCGGGCAGGCGGTCGGCTCGGCGTGGAACCGGCGATCGTTCGGGTCGCGATATTCGCGGGCGCATTCGTCGCACATCGCGAACTTCTTCATCGAGGTGTTGGCTCGATCGTAGGGCAACGCTTCGATGATGGAGAAACGTGGTCCGCAGTTGGTACAATTGGTGAATGGATAACGGAATCGGCGATCCTTAGGGTCGAAGATTTCGCGCAGGCAATCGTCGCAGGTCGCGATGTCGGGCAGAATGAGCGCGCTCTTTCCGCCCTGATCGCTGCTTTCCCTGATCTCGAACGTTTCGTAGCCGAGCGCATCGAGCTGCGACGATTCGCAGCTCTGAATGATGGCCCGAGCCGGCTTGTCCGCGCGCAGGCGGCGCGCGAAATCGGACAGGGATTTTTGGGCGCCTTCGACTTCAATGAAGACGCCCTGGGCGGAATTGATCACCCAACCCTGAAGACCCAGTTCCGTGGCCAACCGATAGACGAAGGGCCGGAACCCGACGCCCTGCACGGCGCCGCGGACGGTGAATTTCACTCGCGCCCGATTCAATGTCAGGCCGTGAAGAGCCCGTCGACGAAACCGATCTGGTAGACGAGGAACAAGCCAAAACAGAGGCTGAGCACGCCCGCCGCTGTCCCGAGGTGGCGATGCAAAAGCCGGAACCGGGTGGAATAGGAAACCGGGACCGCGATCGCGGCCGTGATCAGCATCATGCCGGCGATCGTCCCAACGCCGAAGATGAGGAGATAAGCCATCGCCCAGATGGGATCGTGGATGATCGGCAATACAAGCAGCGCGACGGCGGCGGAGCCGGCCAGACCGTGCACCGTGCCGATGATGAGCGGACGAAGCGCCTGATAAAATCGCGAGCTGCCAAACCAGCGATCGAGTCTGGCCGGCGGAACAGCTTCCTCCGCGTGACCATGGCTCGTCGGCTCGTGTCCGTGGATGTGGCTGTGCACGTAATCGCCGTGCAGATGGGTGTGCGCGTGGAGCGAGTCGTGGTCGTTTTCGGCACTGACGCTTTCCACCGCCCGGAAAGTGGCATTCAAGTTGAGCGCCCCAAGGAGGATCAGCATCAGGGCGACGCAAAATTCGAGACTCATCCCAAGACGCTCCGGCACGATGATGCCGAAGAGAATGATGGCGCCGCCAATCGCGAGCAAGGTCAGGCCGTGGCCAATGCCCCAGAAGATGCCGGTCCAGGCCGCGCTCGAGATGCGGCGTTGTCGGCTGACGATGGTGGTGACCGCGACCACATGATCGGAATCGGTCGCGTGCCGCATCCCGAGAAAGAAACCGAAGAGCAGGATGGGGAAGAGCGTGTTCATTTCGAAAGGATTTTGGGATTGGGAGGACGCAGGATGGCTTGCGAGGTCCCTCGACTGCGCTGCGCTTCGCTCGGGATGACAATCGAACGCTTGATAGCGAATCGAGCGGATGGCGCATTCCTCGCCCTCGGTGACGCGTGCCGCCTTGCCGCACTCGGGACATTCGAGTGTGGCCACGGGCACGCCATGCAAAGCGCCATCCCAATATTTCGGCGGCCCGCTGTAGCCACAGTGCGGACAGGCGACTTTGCCCAGCACCGGTTCGATCGTCAGGCGAGAACCGGCGATCGGCATCTCAGTGATGATCGAGTCGTAGCAGAAACGCAGTTGTTCCTCCTCGATCTGGGTGAACTCGCCAATCGCCACCCGCACCTCGACGATTTTCTTGTCCGGGTTTTTCGCCGCAAAATCGAGGAGCTTTTCGACCAGCCCGGACGCGATCGAAAACTCGTGCATATTCGTTAGGGTCAAACCGCGAGGAGCGTTTGCGCGACTTCCTCCAGGCCCGTGCCGTTCTTGCAGCTCGTCGGGATGACCTTGATGTCGGGTTTGAGGGCGTGCACGTC
Source organism: uncultured Verrucomicrobiae bacterium (assembly GCA_963772915.1). Lineage (GTDB taxonomy): Bacteria > Verrucomicrobiota > Verrucomicrobiia > Chthoniobacterales > UBA10450 > Palsa-1392. The sequence continues at coordinate 397,829 of CAVYZI010000007.1, read as the reverse complement.
GGCGATCAATTGATCGACGCTCACTTCCATCGCCTCGGCGAGATCGATTTTGTTGATCACCACCACCTGCGACCCGAGGAACATGTGGGGATGTTTCCGCACCATCCAGGGGCCTTCGGTTACGCTCACGACCACGACCCGGGCTTTCGAGCCGAGCGGAAACTCGGCCGGACAGATCAGGTTCCCGATGTTCTCGATGAAGATCATCTTCAAATTCGAGAGGTCGATCTTCTTCAGACCCTTGCCGACCAGGTTGGCGTCGAGATGACAGCCATTGACGGTCGCGATTTGCACGACGGGCACGTTCTGGCTCGAGATCGCATCGGCGTCGTTGCTCGTGGTGGCGTCGCCGTTGAAAACCGCGACGCCGATTTTGTCCTTCAACATCGCGACGAGTTTCGTGATCAGCGTCGTTTTGCCGGAACCGATCGCGCCCATGAAATCGATCGCGGTGATGCCATGCTGGTCGAGCAGCGCTCGATTTTCCACCGCCAGTTTCGCATTCGCCTCGAGCAGGCTGTGCTCCAGTTCGATGTCGTAGATTTCGTCCGGTGATGCTTCGAGCATCACCTGCGCCGCACTTGGTTCTGCCATGATCAGTGCGCCAGGCCGGCGAGGGCGGTTGGTGTGTGCATCTGTTTCAGAAGCTTGCCGCCGCCGAGATACATGTGGACGCCGCAGGGCAGGCAGGGATCGAAACTGCGCACCGCGCGCATGATGTCGATGCCCTTGAATTCGTCCGGCCCGTTCTCCTCGAAGATCGGGGTGTTTTGGACCGCGTCTTCGTAGGGCCCAGGCGTGCCGTAGATATCGCGCGGGTTGGCGTTCCACGGCGTGGGCGGATAGGGATGATAGTTCGCGATCTTCCCGTTGCGAATGACCATGTGATGCGAGAGAACGCCGCGCACCGCTTCGTGGAAACCGCAGCCGATCGCTTCATCCGGCACCTTGAACGGGGTGAAGGTCGCGGTCCGGCCGGCATGCACTTCCGCCATTGCTTTCTCGAGAAAGTAGAGCGCGCAACCTGCCGCGTAAGCCTGGAAGTAGGTGCGGGCGCGGTCGCGTTCGATCGCGTTGCTCCATTTCGGAACTTTCCATTCGAACTCGACCTCGCCTTTGAGCGCCGTTTTCGGGAGGCGAATCTTCACGCTGTTCCCGGTCGATTCGACGTAGCCGATGTTGACCAGCTTGGCGAGAGCGGTCGCCCAGAGGCGGGCGATGGGGCCGCCGCCGGTGTCCATCGCCAGATGATCGCCAGTCCGTTTGTCGAGCCAGCGCGGCGACATCACCCAGGTGTAGTTGCCGCCGAAGTCACGCCGTTGCGGTTTCGGAATGGTGGTCTGATTCCAGGGATGCTTCTTGTCGATCGGATTGCCTAACGGATCGTTCTTCACGAAGGTCTCGGCGTTATCCCAATCGTCGTAGTAGGAGGAGCCGAGGAGGATGCGGAGACCGAGGTTGATATCGACCAGGCTGGTCGTGACCAGCTCGCCGTCGATCACCATTCCGGGCGTAACGAACATGGCGTTGCCCCAGTTTTCCATCGTCCGGTAGTTGTAGTCGCAGACATCCGGATCCTGGAACGAGCCCCAGCAGGCGAGGAGAATGCGCCGGCGCCCGACTTCTTCGTAGCCGGGCAGCGCCTCGTAGAAGAAATCGAAGAGATCGTCGTGCAGCGGGAGGCACTTCTTCATGAACTCGATGTAACGCATCAGGCGCACAGTGTAGTCGGTGAAGATTTGGATCGACGGCACGGTGCCGACCCCGCCGGGATAGAGGGTCGAGGGATGGACGTGGCGTCCTTCCATGAGGCAAAACATCTCGCGCGTGTAACGGCTGACGTGGAGCGTTTCGCGATAGAATTCGCCGGTGAATGGGATTCAGCGCCGTCATGATGTCGGCGATCGTCTTGTAACCGTGATCGGCGGAGTGCGGCGCCGGGGTGTTCTGCGCTTTTTGCCAGACGCCCGGGTTGGTCTCCTTGACCATCATCTCGCAGAAGTCGACCCCGACGAGGTTATCCTGGAAGATGTTGTGGTCGAACATGTATTCGGCCGCTTCGCCGAGGTTGACGATCCATTCCGCGAGAGCGGGCGGCTTCACGCCGTAGGCCATGTTTTGGGCATAGACCGAACAGGTGGCGTGGTTATCTCCGCAGATGCCGCAGATCCGGCTGGTGATGAAGTGGGCATCACGCGGATCCTTGTTCTGCATGAAAATGCTGTAGCCGCGGAAGATCGAGGAGGTGCTGTAGCACTCGACGACTTTCTTCGCATCGAAATCGATTTTGGTATAGATGCCGAGGCTGCCGACGATGCGCGTGATCGGATCCCACGACATCTCGACAATGTTACCGGATGGCGCGGAAGTCTTGCTGGCTGGTGCGGTTAGGATGTCAGGCATTTTAGTGGTCCAGTTGAGTTAGTAATTTTCGAAGTTCCCATTTAATTGCGCGCGTAGTTTCTTGGCTCGTAACCGGTTGTGAGTTCGGCGCGCGGATGCCGCCATTTCGGTTCCTTGTTCACCGCCGTGTTGGTGATGCCGCGCAGTTTGCGGAGCACTCCGCCCCACATCCCGACCACCTTGGTCGAGAGGGCGGAACCGGGAGGCGCGTCCATGAAGGGCATGAACTTGTCGGGGAACCCGGGCATGGTGCAGCCGATGCAAATCCCGCCGACGTTAGGGCAACCGCCGATGCCGGCCATCCAGCCGCGCTTGGTCACGTTGCAATTCACGACCGGGCCCCAGCAACCGATCTTGACGAGACACTTCGGCGATCCGTATTCGTGGGCGAAATCGGCCTGCTCGTAGTAACCGGCGCGATCGCAGCCTTCGTGCACCGTTTTTCCGAAAAGCCAGGTCGGTCGCAGTTGTTCGTCGAGCGGAATGAGCGGAGCAAGACCGGCCACCTGATAGAGGAGATAGAGCAGGGTCTCCATCATGTTGTCCGGTTGCACCGGGCAGCCCGGCACATTCACGATCGGCAGGCCGGCTTTGGAACGCCAGCCCCAGCCGAGATAGTCGGCCAGGCCCATCGCCCCGGTCGGATTGCCCTCCATGGCATGAATCCCACCGTAAGTAGCGCAGGTCCCGCAGGCGACGATGCCGAGGGCTTTCGGGGCGAGCCGATCGATCCACTCGTTGGTCGTGATCGGCTGGCCGGTATCGGGATCAGTGCCGAGGGCGGCCCAGTAGCCTTCCTTCTTGATCTTCTCGTTCGGGATGGAGCCTTCCATCACGAGCACGAACGGGTCGAGCTTCCCTTCGGCGGCGTCGAACCAGTATTTCATGAACTCGTCGCCCACTTCGTAGGCGATCACCGGGTTGTGCACATGCACTTTGGGCAGGCCCGGGATGTTGCCCATGACCAGGTCCTCGATACTGGGCTGGGTCGCCGCCGTGATGGATACGGAATCGCCGTCACAACCCAATCCTGTGGTCATCCATATGACATGGATCTCTTTGACCGGCGACTCCCGATGCTTGAAGGGTGCGTTTTCTGCTACCATAGGTTTTTTCTCCTCGCCCGGCGCGACCCGAACTCTTCGGATCGCGTCTTCATTTTTTGCTTAATGATTCACATACCGTTTTTTGATCGATGAAATTGGAAAGGGATGAACTACATGCTGCGCAACCGGAGATAGCGCCGCATCTCCGGAATCGCCGAGAGGATGGAAACCACTGCGACGAGGACGATTCCGCCTAACAATACCAACCAACAAACTTCCGCTGTATTCATAGAGTCTTCTTTTTTCATTCGTTCATGCAAAAAGTAATGGCTTCAGTCTCGGGCTAACCCGCGACGACTCTCCCTTCGCTCTCTTGAAGAATTTCCCGAATCAGCCCCTCAATCATATCGAGAGCGGGCGCGACGGCGGCCTGAACTTTTTCACTTAATTTTATCGCGCCGTCTTCGGGCTCGAGAACGGCGGGCTCGCATCCCACTACCCGGAGAAATCCGGGGTTACCGCCCAACGAGCGGACCAGTTGCAGAACGCGAACCGGATTCATGCCATGAGAATTAACGGGCTCCTCCGGAAGTTCGTCCAGTTTTTTTAGGTCAGGCTCGATCAGATAAAGCGTGCCCGGCTCCGCCCCATGCGGGGTCGCATCGACCAGAATGGTGGCGTCGTAGTTATCCATGATCGCATAGGCCAGATCGTAACTCCGAATCCCAAAGTCAGTTACGCGGACGCCATCCGGCAGTGACCGGCGCGCCAACTGGCTTGCGACCTCACAACCAAAGGCGTCGTCGCCAAAAAAAATATTTCCGATCCCGGCCACCAGAATTCGCTTCATTCGCCTTCTTTCACCGGTTCGACCTCATCCGTGGCGTAGAAAAATCGGTGGCCCGGCTGGCGCATCATGCCGAGATCGCGGCCCGGATCATCTTCCAGCACGAGGGCGAGCTGCACCCCGCCTTCCACGTCCTGTTCGACCGCTTCGATCACCCCAATTTTTCCCTCGAGCGCCATGTCCATGACATCGGCGCGTTTTTTTGGGCAAATCCGCACCCGATCGCCGGCCTTTACTTGCACGCCGCCGACGGTCGCGCTCTCCAGCCGCGTGCTCGGATTGAAAAAATCCTCGTTCGAGGAGCGCACGCTACGCATCACCCCATGCATCTTGAGCAGGTGATCGCTCGACATGTTTTCCGTCCGCTCGAGGATTTTTCGGGCCTCTTCGTCGACCTGGCGCATCTCGATTTTCTCCGCATCGCTCATCGCCATCACGCGCAGGGTGAGGATTTCGTCGATCTCGAGACCGTCAAATAAATCGCCCGGGCTCTCCGGCGCGATCTGCGGGTAATCGTAAAGGATGATCGGCGACGAGAGCATCGCGTCGCGCTCGTTCTTGCTTTCGTCGCCGACCAGCACCGGCCAGGTGCCGATGTTTTTGCAGGCGGCAGCCGCGTCGGCATGAGCCGCTGGCGGATCAAGCAGCGAAAGCCACTCACCACCCTGCGCCTGCAGGATGGTGTGGGTTGAGGTGAAGGTGCGCATAATGATCGCGCTTTGATTTTCCAAGTCGTTAGGCGGAACCGATGTCCGATTGAAAATGCGGACCGTGATCTTGAAAACGACGTCATCGATGGGCTGGGCGACGACTTCGATCTGGCCACGCACGGCATCCTGTCGGCGGACCAGCACCGCCCTGATTTTTCCGTCTTCACCCCGGATCGGCTCGACCGCGCGCGAGGAAGGAAACTCAAAGTCGCGCGTCGTCTGCCATGCTTCGCGCAAGGGAAACGCGGGCACTTCCACCTTCTGCTCCACGACTTCCTGCCAGGTCTGGTAGAGCTGTTCGCCGACCCGAAAATCCGGCACGACTTCAAAATCCGGCGCCCCATCCGCGGGCATCTCGTCGAGCGGCGCCGGCAGCATCCCCACTTCACGCGCCATCGGATGAAGAAAGCGGACGCTGATCGCGACGAGTGCATCTTTCGAGTCGTTGCGGATCAGGCATTCGGTCTGCATCAGGCATGGTTCGGCGCCATGCTGCGCCACGCTGTAGTCCTCCGGATAAACGCGCCCAAAGGTGAAACGCTCGCGGTTCTTCTTCGACGACGCCCGATACGGATAAAGGATGTAGCCCTCGTAGAGAACCGCGTTGACGACTTTCTCGACGAGCGCGGTGTTCATCCCGGCAGAGCCTCCACTTTCTCGGGATCGCCCGGTGCGGTCCCGGTGTCGTTAGGCGTGGGGAGGAGGCGTTCGATCGTCGCCTCCCAGGTGGCGAGGCCTTCGCGCCGGCGAAAGGCGTAAAGCCGCTCAAACAGATCGCGCTCGAGCGAGAGCCAGGCCGTATTGGGATAATGGTGATCCATCATCTCTTTCCAGACGCTGATCGGCAGCCGATAGGTGCACTCCTTGTTCCAGGAAACCTGCTGGATCTGGAGCTGCCCTTCCGCGTTCTGGTAAAAAATGGTGCCGCTGAAAAGAAAGAGGAGCGGCGCTTCGCCCTCCTCGAGGGCATAGAAATATTTCGTCGCCGCGACGTTGAGATCGAAGGTGCAGGGGACGGACAAAGTCGCCTCCGTCTTTCCGGAGAACTGCCGCACGTTGACGTTGGCATGGGTCCAGAGGCGGGCCCGCAAAGTCTGCCCCCAACGATCGGGCGTGCCGAAAAGCTCGCCCAATTTTTCCTTCTCCCCCGCTTGGTAAGAGCGAAGCGTCGGGTGAATCTGGATTTGCGTCTGGAGCATGACGCTCTGGATCACCTCCTCCGCCGGCTCGTTCGTGACCTCGAGTTTGAAATGCAGGAGCGGCGCGATGCCGTAGTTCGCCGCCTCTACCCCCAGGACTTTAAAATCGAGATCAGGCATGGTGGGCAAATGACGAAGTCCGAATGAGGAATGACGATTCGCACCGTCTCGGTTCGTCATTCGTCATTCTGGTTTCGTCATTGTTCATTTTTCAGCCGGGCAAAAAATCCGTCGATCTCCCGCCACACTTCTTCGCCGCCGGAGAAACCGCGCCAGTGGATTCGAATCAGCCCGACGAGCTCAAAACAGACGTCGATCGGGGCGAGAAAATATTCGCGCGCCTCGTGGACGCGATTGACGAGGAGGGTTTCCACATCCGGCCGCATCTCGCGCAGGATGGGATTTGCCACCACGAGCGCTTCCCAGGCGGTCAACGGGAGGAGGGACTCGGTCGCGCCGGCCGGGCTCGGATAATAAGCGGCCATCTTTTCGTTAGGCGTATCGTAGAAAAAGAAGGCGAGGCTGATCGGGAGCGAGAGTCCTTCCCATTCCGCATCGCTCATCTGGAAATCCGGCAGCGGGCGCGTGTCGCGCGGAATCAGTTTGAATTTCCCCTCGATCACATTCTCAAAACGCAGGGCGCACGGGTCGCAGGAGCAGACGATCCGCCGCGTCGCCATCTCGAGGAGATGACGATGGGTCGGAGCGAGCCGGATGCTGCACAACTCGCAATGCTCCACTTCCGGCCGGGGAGCGGCGCCATTGTTGCGCGGCGCGCCCGCAAATCGGCGCAGAGTCGCAAATGAGGAAGATCTCACTTCGAAAGGACGTTTGTAGCCGGGGTCGGTGACCCCGGGTCGCATTGGATTCGAGGCTCTGTCCCGCCGGGATCCCCGACCTCGGCTGCAACGGAACGTCTGATTCCTTACGAGGGTTGCAGATTCGGCATGTCGGGATGGATCGGCGCCCGCGCCTCGGGATTTATGCCGGTCGCGTCGCGCGACGTTGTGTAGCTTTTCCCGCCTCGACCGCGGCCGGCTTCCTTGTTGTCCAAGGCGAGTTCTTCGCCCTTTACCGTCCCGGGGACATGCACTGGTTGTGGTGGTTTGTTCATTTGCTTGCTCCTTTTACTGCGGTTTGCCCGTTGCCGATTGGGAGCGGGCAGTCGGTAAATTTTGGAGGCGGGACCGGAGCCGAGCCGTTGCCGGGCGTCTGGGGCGTTTCGTCCGGAAGCCCTTCGACATCGAGCCCGGTCAGATCCGGAGCAGCGGCGTAGAGCGCTTCCTCGATCGAAAATCGCAAAGTGAGGCGCGAGGAGGGGCATTCGTGACAATTTCCCTGGAGCTTCAATTGCACCCGACCTTCCGGGCTGACCCCGAGGAGATCGACACTCCCACCATGCAGACCGAGCCGAGGTTTTACTTCCTCGATCGCATTCCGCACCCGGGTTTCCAGATCGAGCGGGTGCAGCCCATGGAGCAAGAGCAAACCCGAAACCAACTGGTCGCGGCTGAGTTCATCGATCATCGCCGAACCGCCGGGACCCGAGTCGTAAACCACGCTCAAGACCCGCTCGAGACCGGCACCGTGGAGGTCGAGCAACGTTTGAATCAGCTCGCGGACTTGTTCGCGCGTTGTCGGGTCGGGTGCAGCCTCCAACGCTGCAATCAGTTCCTCCGCCCGGCCGAGCCGCTGCTGAAATTCCTTCTTGCTCGCTTCCTGCACGTCGTTTTCCAGTCCCGCGCCGGCCGCCTCGTTTCGGTTGCGGGCGCCGGGCTGTTCCTAGTCTAATCGCTTTTCGTCGCAACGCTGGGGGTCCCAATCATTTGTTCGGAAAAACGCAGAATACAACGGAAACCAGCCGAAAGCGGTCAAGCCGCGATGGCGCGCCTAATAACCGAGTTCGGCTTTTCTGGCCTCGGCCGTCGGCAAAGGGTCTTTCTTCGTCTCGATCGCACCCTTTCCCGACTCCTGTATCTGCCGGGCCTCGACCGCGTTGAATTCGATATCGGCTTGGAACTCCGCCGGAACATCCTCCTGCGCGTAAATCGCGTGCACCGGACATTCATCGACGCAGGCCATGCAATCGATGCATTCCTCCGGATGAATCACCAGTTGGTTTTCGAGCTCGTAAAAGCAGGCGACCGGGCACACCTCCACGCAATCGGTGAATTTGCACCCGACACATTTGTTGGTCACGACATGCGGCATGGGGTGATTCTATTGGCCGGATCGGGCGAAGCGCAAACTGAATCCGTCGTTAGGCCCGAAATTCATCGAGCGCGGCGCCGAGCCGCTCCAGCCCACTGCGCAGATCTTCGGTCGGGCCGCCGATCCCGAGACGGAAATGGTGCGGCGCCTCGAAGAACTCTCCCGGGACCACCGAGGTTTCGTATTTGTCCCGGAGCAATTTGAAAAACGTTGCCGGATCACCTCCGCGCAGACGGGGAAAGACCACCGTCCCCGCCGGGGGCCGGAAGCATTCGAGATCGTCGCGGGAATCGAGAAAGTCCTCGAGCAACGGGCGATTCGTGGCCAGAAGCGCGCGGGTCCGTTCGCGGAACTGCGCCAGATGATCGAAGGCCATGACCGACATTCGCTCCGCCGGATGGGCGGCGGTGGCGGCGAAAAGATCGTTCAGCCGCCAGATGCGGTGGGCCAGCTCGGGCGCGGCCAGAATCCAGCCGCAGCGCAGCCCGCTCAAGCCATAGGCTTTCGTCAGGCTGCTCGTGACAAGAAACGTTTCGCCTAACGAAAAGGAGGAAGGCGGCGCGGCCTCGAAGAGCATCTCGAGATAAACTTCATCGACCAGGACGCGCGCCCCGACCCGCTCCGCCAGCTCGCCGAGGGCGCGCAGCGTCTCGGTTGGAATCAAGGCGCCGGTTGGATTGTGCAGGTTGGTCAGCACCACCAGGCGGGTGGCGGGCGTGATGGCCGCCTCCATTTCGCCTAACGAGAGAGCAAAATCGTTTTCAAACCGGCGCGCGATCCGTCGGATCGACGCCCCGAGATAATGCGCAACGTCGAGCAGAAGCCCGTAGGTTGGCTCCTCGATCACAACCTCGTCGCCCGGCGCGAGGAGCGCGGCCATCGCGAGATGATTGGCCATCGAGGTCCCTTCGGCGGTCACGATCGACTCGACCGGAGCGCCGGTATGGCGGGCGATCCGTTCCAGCAAGGGCCCGTAGCCGTAGCCGCCGCCGGTGACTTCGAGCTCCTCGACCCGCAATGGAAACTCCGCCATCGGCACGCTCGTTAGGCCGCTGGTCGCGAGATTGAAGCGCGCGCTCGAACGGGTCTTGGCCCACTCCATGTAACGCGAGCGTTTTTTCTCCTCGAACCGGTTCATCGCCAGAGAAAGTAGATGGGCAAACCGGCGAGCGCGATCCCGAGCCCGATGCAGGCTCGTTTCGGATCGTGCGCGAACGTGCTGACCACGATCATCCACTGCGCCGCGATGAAGAGCAGCGTCGTCACCGGATGCCCCGGCACGCGATAAGTGGCCTGCCCGCTCGCCCGTTTCCGAAAAACAAAAAGACAGACCGCGGTCAGGCCAAAGAAAATGCAATCCATCGCCACGACGTAGTTCACCACCTGCGCGTAGGTCCCGGCGAGCGCGATCGCGATTGCCCAGACACCTTGCAAAATGATCGCCACCACCGGCACGCGGGTGCGCGGATGGACCCACGCCACGCCGCGAAAGAAAACGCCGTCCTCCGCCATCGCGAAATAGACCCGGGGCGCGGTCAGCATCGATTGGGCGAGGAATCCGAAGGCGGAGATGGCGATGCCGGCCGCGATCAATTCGCTCCCGCGCGTCCCGAGCAGTCCGCGCATCACGGCCGAGGCGGGCGTGGTCGATTGCGCGAGTCCCGGGGCGCCGAGGACGCGCAGGTAAACAAAGTTGACCGAGACGTAAACCGCGATCACGCCCAGCACACCGAGGATCAATCCGCGCGGCAGCGTCTTGTCGCGGGTCACGCACCTCACCACCGAGAAAGCTCGAAGTTTGCCAGCCGCCGTAGGCGAAAAGGACCGGCGTCATGGCGGCCCCAAAGGCGAGCGTGAGGTTGATCGAGGCCGGTCGATCGAGGAGAGGCCGCCACGCGATCTGGGACGGACCGCCCCGCCAAAAACTGACCGCTTCGAGCAACGCAATCGCGGCGATGGCGGTAAGGGTCAGCGTGGCCTGCAAACGGCTGCCAGCGCGCACCCCGAGACAATTGATCGCCGTCAGAAGCGCGAGGGCGCCGGCCGCGACTAACGAGTCACTCAGCGGCCATTGCGTCAGCTCAAGAAAATAGCGGGCGAAGGTGACCGCGACCGCCGCCATCCCGCCGGTCTGGATGACGAGGAGGAGGACCCAGCCGTAGATGAACGCGACCGCCGGATGGAGCGCCTCGCGCAGATACGCGTATTGCCCGCCGACCACCGGGAGCCGTGCCGCCAGCTCGGCGTAGATGAAGCCGCCGGCGAGCGCGATCAGTCCGCCTGCGATCCAAGCCCCGAGGATGAGCGGCGCAGTGTGCACGCGCTCCGCCACGATGTAGGGATTGATGAAAATGCCGGCCCCGATGATGCCGCCCATCACCGCCATGGTGGTGCCGAAAAGGCCGAGCTGACGGGCGAGCTTGCCCTTGTCGTTAGGTGCACCCGCGGGTTCCACCGACAGACTCATGCGGGAAGCAATGACGAAATCCGAATGTCGAAGCCCGAATCAGCGACCAATGACCAAGCCCGAAACCGGGCTCTCTTTCGACATTCGGATCTCGTCATTGCTTCGGAATTCGTCATTCGGATTTCGTCATTTTCCCTCATCCCACCATTTCGAGAGGCGCGCCCTCGGCACCGACGGAATCCGATGATCGGCCGTGCTGTAGTGCGAGGTGGAATTGAAAAGGGTGAGCCGGGCGTGGGCCGCGTCCTTGAAATCGACGATGTTCAAGGCCGCCGGGCTTTGATCGAGATTGTCGCGATAACGCCGCGGATCGAACCCGAGAAGCGAGCTGAGCAGGAGGCGAATGGTCGCCTTGTGCGAGACGACGATCGCCCTTTCGCCCGGATGCCCACGCACGATATCGAGCAGCACCGGGAGGGCGCGCGCCGTCACCGCCAGTCCGCTCTCGCCTCCGGCCGGGGCGAAGGTATACGGGTCTTCATTCCAGGCCGCGGCCTCCTCGGGATATTTGGCTTCCACCTCGCGCCGGGTCATCTGCTCCCAGCGCCCGTGCGAAATCTCGCGCAAGCCATCTTGCCTAACGACTTCGAGCCCATGCGGCCGGGCGATGATGCTGGCCGTCTCGACCGTCCGGCCCAGGGGCGAGGCGTAAACCGCCGCCACTTTCTCCGTGCTCAGCCGTTCCGCGAGGAGCCGCGCCTGTTCCCGGCCTTCATCGGAAAGCTCGACATCGGTCGCCCCGGCGAAACGATCTTCCGCCGTCAAAACCGTTGCCCCATGCCGGATCAAAAAAACGCGCGTGCTCATGGCTCGCCATGTTAACGGGAAGCCGACGCAAAGGAACCGCAATATTCCTCCCGCCACGCCTTGGAGGGCAACGCTCTGTCGTTGCTGTGTTCCAAAAATGCGTGCCACGATCCAGAACCAGCCTCGGCAACGACAGAGCGTTGCCCTCCAGAGTATGATCCCCAGCGTGAGCAAGGCTCGATGGCTGCAGATAAAGGTGAAACCGAACGCGCGCACGAGTTCGCTCGATGAGCGCGACGGTGTTTGGGAGGCGCGACTGAAAGCGCGGCCTGTCGATGGCCGCGCCAACGCGGAATTGGTGGCGTTGATCGCGGCGCACTTCGGTTGTCCGAAGTCGGCTGTTGCCATCAAGAGCGGAGCGACCGGCCGAATGAAGCTCGTCCGAATCGAGGAGTGAGCCCTACATTCGCAGCCGTCGCGGGGTCGGGGTTGGCGGAGCGGGCCTTGGAGTTGGCGTCGGGGGTTGCTCGGTGCGCAAGGGCGACACTTCGGTCCCGCGGCGGGTGGCGACAATGAGAGTGGATTGGCGCGGGCTCCAGCGATAGCCGATACCAAACCCGAGCGGGGCCGGATTGCTCTGCTGGTAAAGGCCCTGCAATTGCGGCTGGTAGTATTGTTTAAAAATCTCGATCGGCCCGGCGTAAGTGCCGAAGAAACGGAGGAGCCACTGCGACTGATCGAAGGCCGCGATCGGAATGCCGGAATCGTCCTCCACGATCGCCTTGCTCTCCTCGAGGAGGAAATTGCGGACGGTGCTGAAACCGTTCTCGAACATGAGATAGGACGCCGACTTGAGCAGGCTCGCGCCCGTGCCCTGCGCCTGGCAGAACTTGAGGAAACCCGGCTGCTCGTGGATGCCTTCGTTGGAAAGATCGGTCGTGAAATAATACAGCGTCTGGGGCGCCGCTTCGGGCGCGCCGCTGAAGGTGAGGCGGACGCCGGGCGTCAGACCCTTTCCCTTTTCGTTAGGCACGGTCGGATGCGGCTGGCCGCTTTGGTCGAGGGTGACGAAGCTGACGTCGGTGATCGTTTTCCCGGCGCGGGCGAGGAAGACGTAGAAGATGGGGAGCGTGCCTTTGAGCTGCTCATTTTGCAGATCAGTCTTCATCTCCTTCGTGATGAAGAAGGAAAAACTGAGCACGCTGTTGAGCGATTTTTGCAGGTTTTGCAGGACGGAATCGAGCGCCGGCCCGGCGAAACGCGTCACCTCAGGCAACGGGCCAATCGGTTCCGTCCCGGCGAGAATGTAGGTGCCGGCATTCGGAAAAAACTGGTTGGCGTAGAGAAAATCGGGACCGCTAAAGAGGTAAAAAACGACCGGAAGCGGCTGGGTGGCGTCGGGGAGATAGTTCACCTCCCATTCGCGGATGCCGGTGAACTGGCGGGCGGCGAGCTTGGCCCAGGCCTGGTCGAAGAAATTGGCGTGCTGTTGCCAGGCCGGGCTCTGCTCGAGCGAAACCAGCGGCGACTCTTCCGAAACGGGCATGCCGGCGAGAAAACGTGCCGTGTCGTTAACCGAGGTCAGGCCGGGCGCGACCGGCGCTGCCGGCCCAACCTCAGGCGCGATTTCGATCGCGGGTGTCTCGTCGGCCGGAGGGGCCGGAGTGGGAACCTCGGGGGCGAGCGCGGGAGCGGGCGTTTCCGCGACCGTCGGTTCGACCGGGAGAGCGCGCCGGACCTCCTGCGCCCCGGCCGTCGCCGCCAAAAAACAGCCGCCAAAAAGTGCCAGCCTAACGAAGTGTATCGGGATCAGTTTCACGCCTTGAAATGCCAGGACCGTGCCTAGCGAGACCCTTCCGCGGCCCCGGCCGGATGCGCCTGGCGCGCCATCCGCCCACGCAAGCTCACGATTTCGGCGAACATGCGCAAGCTGTCATGCACGAGATGGACTTTGCTGCCATCGTGGTGATCCCAGCGCACCGGCACCTCCAGCATGCGCAACCCCGCGTGCTGCGCGAGGACGAGAAGTTCGACGTCGAATCCAAAACCGTCGATCTGCCCCTGGGCGAGAACGGAGCGGGCAGCCTCCATCCGGAACGCCTTGAACCCGCATTGCGTGTCGTAAAAAGGCAGACCGGTGAGCAAACGCACGATGCCGTTGAAGATCTTCCCGCTCTGCTCGCGCTGCCACGGCTGGCGATGGCCGATCAGGCTGCGATCGAGCGCGCGCGAGCCAAAGACGATGTCGAAACGTCCGCCTTCGATCGGTTCCACAATCTTCGGCAGTTCCGTGATTGGGGTCGAGAGATCGGCATCGGAGAAAAGCGCGATCGGCGCCCGGGCGGCGAGGAGGCCGGCCCGAACGGCGTGCCCTTTACCGCGGTTTTGCTCGAAGCGCAAAACCCGAGCCGGCACGTCCGGCTGGCGCCCGAAAAATTCTTCCGCGACCCGGGCGGTCTCGTCGCTCGAGCCGTCGTCGACCACGATCAATTCGGCCGCAGGGCGGTAATCCTGCAGATAAGTGAGGAGGGTGCGCAGGTTGTTCGTTAGGCGACGGGCTTCGTTAAAAGCCGGAACGATGACGGAGAGAGGCGGAGAAGGCATGCCAGACGATTTCCTATCCAAGCGCGCCAAAGGCCAGGCCGAGGCCGTAAGTCACGACCGCCTCGATCACTCCGACGATGGTCATTTCCATCCCCGAAGCCCACCAGGAACGGATGGTGATGAGCGATTTGACTGCGCCGACCGCGAAGTGGGCCAAAATACTGATGACAAAAGCGGCGATCACAGCCGGAAACCCGCTCATGAAAAAGAAGGGAATGATCGGGATGAAGGCGCCGATTGCGGTCGAGAGGGCGGCGGAAAAGGCAGAGGTCCATTGATTGGGAAAGTGATGCTGCGAAAGGCCGAGCTCGCTTTGCGCCATCGCCTGCACCATCTGCTCCGGCTGCTCCGCGAGACGCTCCGCCATTCGCTGCGCTTCCTCCGGCGAAAAGCCCTGGAGTTGATAAAAGAGCGACATCTCCTCGATTTCTTCTTCGGGATTTTCGTCCACCTCGGCCTTCTCGCGCGCGATCTCGGCCTCGTAGATTTCGCGCTCGCTCTTGTTCGCCAGATAAGCTCCCGCGCCCATGGAAAGCGCGGAGGCCATCATCCCGGCGAGACCGGCGATGAGGATGTAATGCTGCTGGTTATCGGTCGCACCGGCGACGCCGGAAACGATTCCGAAGACCGCCCCGAGTCCGTCGTTCACCCCGTAAATCGCGTCCGCCACCCAGCCGCCGCCGCGACCATGCCAGCGTTCGCGTTTCAGAATCGAATCGAGCAGACCTTTCGGGCCTAACGACGGAGGCGGTGCGCTCATCGTGTTCAAAATCCGGGAGTGGGCTTTCTCCTCGAGCGCGGTCTGGCGCAGAAATTCCTCTTCCTCCTCGTTCGTGCCCAACCCGGCCGCGCGTTGCGCTTGGTAGCGTTCCTTGTCGCGATCTTCCGCCGCTTCCATCCGGCGGATCGCGACTTCGGCGCCCGCGGCGCGGTTCCACCAACGATTCAGACGCCGCCGCCAATCGTTAGGCAAAACCGGTGGCTCCGCCCCAAGCTCGTGCAGTTTGGCCTCCCAGCGCAGAGCGTGGCGCTCCTCCGCCTCCGCCATCCGGAGGAGGATGCCGCGCCGTTTTTCGTCCGGCTCGTTCGCGGCCAGGTCGCGATAAACCAGTGCGGTTTCGCGTTCCGCGCGCCAGTTCGCCCGGAGGGCGGAGACTGCTTTGGCCTCTTCCGATTTCATCCCGCCGCTCTATTAGCCGGTTTCGCTTGGCTTATGCAACTGCGGGCGCGAGAGAAGCGGAATTTTTTCTCTGGTCTGCTGCGCGCTAATGACGAGCGCAACCGAGCCGATGATGATGGCCGCCGCGACCACGGTGCGAAGAGCGAGCGTTTCATCGGCGAAAAGCGCACCGAGCAGAACGGCCACGACCGGGTTGACGTAGGCATAAGTGGCCACCTTCGAGGGATCGCAATGGCGCAGGAGCCAGATGTAGGCGGTGTAGCCCACGACCGCGCCGACGAGGACGAGATAGGCAAACGCGCCTAACGACAAGGCGGTGACCTGAGCGAGATGGAACGCGCGCGCTTCGCCGTGGAGGAGGCCGGCCCCGAACATGAGCGCTCCGCCGCAGAGCATGGTCTGAGCGGAGGAGAGAAAAGGCGAGGCCGCACTTCGCGCCCGGCGCGAGTAAAGCGAGCCGACCGACCAGAGAAACGCACCAAAAAGCAAAATCAACATTCCGAGGCCGGCATGCTCCGAACCGCCAGCCGGCGGAGCGGTCAGCGCCGGACCGACTAAAACCCCAACGCCAACAAATCCCGCCGCCAGCCCGAGCAAAACCAGCGGCCGCGGCCGCGGCGCCGCGCCCGTGAGCCAGGCGAGGAGTGCGATGTAAATCGGGACCGTCGCGACGAGGAGCGAGGCGAGACCGGAGGGCACCCATTGCTCGGCGAGGGTGACGCTGCCGTTGCCGCAAAAGAGCAGACAGGCTCCGACGATGAAGGCGGTGCGCCATTCCGCAAAGGTCGACCGGGGCGCTCCCTGCCAGAGCGCGATGACATACATAATGACGCCGGCGAGGAAAAATCTGGACCCCGCCATGAGCAGGGGCGGGATGGATTTGATTGCAAAGAGGATCCCGAGATAGGTCGAACCCCAGATGAGATAGAGGGCGGCGAACGCGGCGATGAGGGTGAGCTTGCGCGGAGCCGGTTTCGGCCCGCTCACGAAAAGCGATCTTCCGTCCAGGGATCGGCCGTGTTGCTGTAGCCGCGCACTTCCCAGAAGCCCAGTTTGTCTTCAGCCGCAAACTCGATCGTCTTGACGAATTTTGCGCCCTTCCAGGCGTAAAGCTTGGGAATGATGACCCGGGCCGGGCCGCCATGCTCGCGCGTAACCGGTTTGCCGTCGAACTGGGTCGCGATCAGAACGTCGTCGTCGAGGCAATCGGAGAGGCGGACATTGGTCGAGTAGCCGTCGTAGCTGGTGAAGAGAACGTGCTGGACCTCCGGTTTTGGCCTAACGAGATCGACAAGGGTGAAAAACGCGACGCCCCGCCAGCGGCAATCGAACTTGCTCCAGGTCGTGACGCAGTGGAAATCGCTCTGGTCTTCAAACTGGGGGAGGGCGTTGAATTGTTCCCAGGTAAAAGTCTGCGGATTTTCGACCAGGCCACCGATCTCGAGGCGCCATTCGCCTAACGAAATCTCGGGGCGCACCCCGAGATCGAGAACCGGGAAACCGGGAGTGAGATGTTGCCCGGGCGGGAGGCGGCTTTCCGAGCGCACGCTTGGCTTCGCTTTCCCGCTCATTTTGCGGGCCCAGCGCTCCTTGCGTGCGGTCAGGCTGGAATCGGAGGCCGACATGAATTCGTTAGGCCGGCCGGGATCGGCGATCCCGGCTAGAGCGACTTCGCTTTGATGAGGCGGATGGCGTCGCGCAGTTCGGCGGCGCGCTCGTAGCGTTCGCCCTGGATGGCCCGTTCCATTTCGCGCTCCATCACTTCCAGTTTTGTGAGGGGACGTTTCGCCCGCACTTCATCGAGCCATTCGTCGAGAAAGGCGATTTCCGAGCTTTTCGCTTCCAGCTCCGGGAAAGCCGATTGCTGGAAAAACTCACTGATCCGGTTGCGCCCCTTTTCGATCTCGCGGATGGCGTCGGCAAACTGGCCGTCGGCGAGAAGAATAGAGACGCGGGCGCGGGTATTCATCATCAGGACGTAGGGGCGGAATTGCTGGAAGCTCCAGACCAGATCCTCCCGCTCGCTGTGTTCGTCGATGAAAGTGAAAAGGTCGAGGTTGCGTTGCGTGTCGCGAATCACGCCTTCGAATTCGTCGATCTGAAAAAGGCTGAGGTAGCGGTGATAATATTGAATCCCTTCCTGCTGCAGTTCGCCGCATTGCTCGGGGGTGAGCTCGTAATCCTCGCCCCGCTCGGCGGCGCGAAGGGCGCGGCGCTGATGGTAGACGAGATACGACTCGCAGTTGTGCGGGCGCTGACCGTCGGGCCGGCCATCCATCTCCATCTGGAGGAGGCCAAGATCGATCCGGAGTTGCAGTTTCTCGCGGCCGTCGAGGCCCGGAACTTTCCGGACCTTGATCGCGCCGGACTCATGCGGCCAATCTTTCAGGAGGCTGTTTAGGTCGAGGCTCATCGCTGCGAAACAATCGAGTCGGCGTTTGCTTTGTCAACGCGAGGGGATTGTATCTCTGCGGCGTTTGGCAGAAAAGTGAAGCAGAAATGGAGCAGGAGATCGAGTCCTTTATTCGCTTCCTCGCGGTCGAGCGCGGGCTCTCGGAAAATTATCAGCTCTCGACTCAGCGGTCGTTAGGCGAATTTGCCGCCTGGTGCGCGGCGCGGAAACAGATCGGGCGGGCGCGCGAGGTCGGCCTGCCCTTGATCAGCGAATACCTGGCGGAGCGGAAACGGGGCGGGCTCTCGGCCTCGTCGATCAAGTTGATCGTGGTCGCGCTCAAGATTTTCTTCCGCTTCGCCACCGCCCAGGGTTTCGTGAGGCGAGATCCGACCGACTCGTTAAACCTGCCCCGAATCGAGCGCTATCTGCCGGAGACACTGAACGAATTGCAGGTCGAGCAGTTGCTCGAGAGCGTGGACAGCGCGGCTCCGCTCGGGTTGCGCGATCGCGCCATGCTCGAGCTGCTCTACGCCAGCGGGCTGCGGATTTCCGAACTGGCCGGGGCGAAGCTGGAGAATCTCAACCTCGAGGAAGGGGTCGTGCGGGTGACGGGGAAGGGAAACAAAACGCGTCTCGTGCCGGTGGGGAAAAAGGCCTGCGCGGCGCTGGCGGCTTATCTCGAGCAGGAGCGGCCCGGCCTTGTCAAGCGGCGGAGCGGGAGCGAAGTTTTTCTTTCCGTGCGCGGTGCGCGCCTAACGACGGTGCGGATCTGGCAGATCGTGAAGGCGGTGGCGCGGCGCTCGGGGCTGGAGGTGAATATTTATCCGCATTTGCTCCGGCACAGTTTCGCCACCCATTTGTTAGGCAACGGGGCTGATTTGCGCATTATCCAGGAGATGCTGGGGCACGCCGATATCTCGACGACACAGGTTTACACCCATGTCGATCAGCAGCGGTTGAAGGCGGTCCACCACAAGTTTCATCCTCGCGCTTGAGAAAGCCATGTGGACGCTTCGCTGTGCGAAGCGCGAGTATCGACTGGGCTAACACCCGCAGGCCCGCGCCTCCCACAGGGAGGCGTCTACACGCAGAAGAGGGCGACGGAGGCGGTGTAGCCGTGCAGGTAGCTGGCGTTGCCAATCGGGCCGATCTCGCCGTTGCAGAAGAAGCCCGCGCTTGGGACCGGGCCGAAAATTTCGGCGAGGGTGGCGGCGTCGTGATTGGGGACGCCGAAGAAACGCTGGCCGCGCCCATTGCAGGAGAAGACAAGCGAGGCAAATGGCTTGCAGCCTTTGAGCCCATTGAGCTTGGCCAGCTCGAGGAGGTCGGCGTGGGCGGTGATCTTGTCGCGCAGTTGATACTGCAAGGTTTGCCCAGTGCGGGCGCGCGCGCCGATCGCGACCGCCCCCGTCTGGGGATCGGCGCCTAACAAGTTGCGGACGAGGAAATCGCCGCGCTTGAGGTCGGCGACGTATTCGGAGGCGGCGAGGCCGGCGAAGAGATTGCCGCGGGCCCGCTCTTTTTCGTCGTCGGAAAGTTTGTTGAAGGTCTCGCTCAGGACCTGGTAGGCGGGACGCGAACCGAGGGCGTAGACGAGGTTTTCCTCGGCCTGGGTGATGGTAAACGGTTCGCCGACCGGCTTGCAGCCCTGGCTCACGATGGTGCGGACTTTTCCGCCTTTGACGGCGAGGGCGAGGACGGCGGCGTCGACTGCCTGACCGTCGAGGAGGAGCGCGCTTTCACCGCTCTCGGTGCTGCCGCTGGAGAGCCCGCCAATACTCGGGGCGTCGGGAAAAGCCACGTTCCATTCCGCCAGCCAACGCTCGAGATCGGGCGCGAAGGGATTGGCCAGAACGATCCAGGAATCGACATCGTCGGCCCCGAGCCCAGTCTCCATCTGCCAATAGGCGGGCCCGGTTGATTCCTCGATTTGCTGGTTGGAAATGAGAAACGGGGTCAGTTTCGTTTCCGCCAGCCTAACGAGAAGAAGCGACATCCCGGCGATCCCCTCGGCTTCCTGGCCGCGACCAATGAGGCCGGCGCCGACCGAGCCCACGAGGAGAGGAATGCGCCCGTGGAGCCGGACGAGATCGAGCACTTCGTGGACCTGCGGCAACCAGCTCGGGGAGAGAAAGAGAAAACCGCAGGTCGGCTGGCCACCGCCGCATTCGGCGAGCGCTTCCTCGGCTGCCGCGATGACCGACTTTTCCGAAAATGCCCCCAGAATGAGCCGGGAACCCGCGCATGCTTCCATACAGTGAGATCGTCGATGGGTGGGCAAAAGTCGAGCGCGGGGGCGCGGCTCGCGATGGGCTGATTTGATGCGAGACTGCGGCGATGAAGAAGTTACTCGCCGTGCTCGCGCTCGCGCTCTTGGTGGCGGCTGCCGTCTGGGTGATTGTGCGGGTGCAACTGGCCAACCGGCTGGCCACGGTGCCGGAACTGTTGCCGGGAGCGACCCTCTTCCTGGTGGAAGCGCCCGATCCGCGGCGCAGCCGGGAACGCTGGCACGAGAGCGCTCTCTACCAAATCTGGCGTGAACCCTCCGTCCAATCCTGGCTGCAAGAATCGCTCAAGCGGCTTCCACAAAACGGCCGCGGCCGCAAAACCGCGGAGGAATTTCTCCAGCTTCATCCGACCCATGTTTTCATCGCCCTGACCGCGCTGGAGAAGAACGAACCGACTCTGCTCGGCGGTTTTCATTTTGAAGGAGGGCCGGAGCCCGCGCGCCAGTTTATCGAGCAACGGCAGGCGGAATGGCTGGCCAGGAACGCGGACGCGAAACGCGAGACGATCGAATACGGGCAGCACAAGATCGAGAAGGTGACCGTTTCGCACCTCGTCCTGGCGACGGTTTCCGATAACCACTGGTTTTTCGCCTCGAATGATGTCGCGGCGCTCAAGGGGTTGCTCGACCGGGCCGATCGACGCCAGGAAAAAGCGGGCCGGTCGCTGCACGAGAATGAAGCCTTCAGCGATATCGCGCGGCATCTGCCGACTGACTACGCCGGGATGATCTACATCGATCCCCAACCGTTCGTGAAAAAGCTCATCCCGCTCATCGCGATGACCGACCAATCGCTGCCAATAAATCACCTCGAGCGATTGCGCCAGATAAAGAGCGTGGCCTCCGCGGTCGGATTCGAGAAGGGCAATATGCGCGAGACCGATTACGTCGCCATGCCGCGCATCGGTGAGGAAGAGAAACTGACCCGCACTCTGCTCGGGACAGCGGGAGCGAACACGTTTCTGTATTCTCTTTCGCGAGTGCATTGGTCGGATAAGGCTCTCTCCTCCTCAGCGCCGACGACGACGGGTCTGCCGGCCTTGATTGGACAATTTGCTTCCGCCCTGACGGCGCGCGGGATTTCGCTGGAAGATCTGCGCCTGGCTTTTGGCGAGGAGCTGGAGGTGGTCGGCTGATTGGGCGGCCGACGCCCATTGGCCGACGTTCCTCGTCACGCTGCCGGTGAACGATGGGACGCGGGCACGCAAGATCGCCGAAGCGCTCACTTCGGTGGAGATCGCGGGCACGCCATGGACGCGAGAGGAGAAAAACGGGGCGATCTTTTACTCCGCGCAGCCTTTCGGGGGTTTGGTTTCGCTCACGCCGGCAATTGCGGTTTCCGACAAGGTGATGCTGGCGGGATCGGACCTCGCCGCGGTCGAGGGCGCCCTGACGCGGATGGCAAAGCCAGGCGATGAGTTGGAGAAAAGCGCGATCTTTCAGGATGCGGCCGCGCTCGTTCCGCCGGCCGATTCGGCCTTCAATTATGTCGACACGCGCCTGTTGTTCGAGCGCGCCGACGCTGCCCTGCGTCCGCTGCTCCTGATGGGTGCGACGTTTTATCCCGCTTTGAGCAAAAACGTCGACGTGTCAAAATTTCCGCCACCGGAAGCGATCACGAAGCATCTTTCGCCCATCGTCATGTCGCAACGCTACGAGGGAAATGGCTACGTCACGGAGTCGATCGGGCCGGTCACGTTTCGCGAGGCGACGGTCGGGCTGGCGGCCGCGATCGGCGGGTTGTTCATCTATTTGCACGAAGGCAGTTCACTCTTGCAAAACCTGACGGCGAGCCCCTCACCATCGCCGGTTTTAGTCGCGCCGTCCGCGTCGCCCATCCCGACCGAAACGCCGACCCAAAGCCCCTTTTGAGGTGCGTCTTACGATCGGGGAGCGAGCACGCCTGAAGTGCTGAAGGCGAGCGACTTATTTTTCGCGGAATTGAGAAAACGGGTGCGGTTTTCGCCACATATGCTATCCTTTGCGGCCTATGGCCATCCTAAAAAAGAACGCTTTCTCACGCCGAGTGCCGGATCTCGTTACCGAAGAGCTGGTTGCGGTCCTTTCCCGCCGGACTTCGTTTGAGTTCAAACAACTCTTCGAGATTCTGCATGAAAATCTGCGGGCCCGGAATGCGGCCAGCGGGGGCGAGGAAATGCTGCGCCTGCGCGCCTACGAAAAGCTGCAAAATCTGGTAGCGCGGGGGATGGTGAAGAAGACGGGCAAGAAATATCGCGGGCTGCCTTCGGCGTTGGCCAAGGCGTTGATTCCGCCGAACGGGCATCTCCCGGCAGCGACGGCAAGTTCCCGCTAAGGCTGGACCAGAGCGCGGCCGGCGACGGAGCGCAAAAGAGGCAATGATCCGAGAATACATCCCCGTGCTTCTGCAAGCGGTGGTGGCGGTCGGTTTCGCCGCCGGCGCCTTGATCATCAGCGTGATGCTCGGCAAATCGGGGCTGCGGACGAGGACGAAGGACACGGCCTACGAGTGCGGGATGGTGGCGCAGGGCGAAGCGCAGCCGCGCTTTAGCGTGAAGTTTTACCTCGTGGCGATGCTCTTCATCCTCTTCGATCTCGAGATTGTCTTCATGTATCCGTGGGCGGTGGTCTATCGCGAAGCGGTCGCGCACAGCCACGTCATTTTTTGGAGCATGCTGAGCTTCGTTTCGATCCTGATGGTGGGTTACGTTTACGCGCTGAAAAAAGGCGCGCTCGACTGGAAAAAGTAGCGTCAGAGAAAGGGCTCGCCCGGCGACCCCGGTTTGGCTTTCATCGGCGCGATGCTGGCCTTGGGGTATCTCGCCGTTGTCATCGCCCTGGGCGACCGGATTCGCGCCAAATTCTGGCCCGCACTATCGCCGCTGCACCGGTGGGCGGCCGCGTTTCTGGTCGGCGTTCTCGTTAGCACATGGCTGACTTATCTTTTCGGCGTCGCGTTCGCTGCCAGCGCCAGGCCACTCGTCTGGGCAAACCTTTTCTTTTTTATCGTCGCGGGTCTTTTCCTGCTTCTTTTGCGCCGGTTCGACGATCTCGACTCCACCTCGGCGCCCACGAAAAAGTTGAATTGGCGCGACGGGCTCTTTGTCGCCGCGTTTCTGGCGATCTCCTGTTGGCTGATGTTCGGCACCCTGTCGATGCTCGACGGCGATGTGCTCCTCGCCTCCGTCGTCTGGAACGATTTCGGGCCCAATCTCGCCCTGATGCAGAGCTTCGCGCTCGGGCACAACTTTCCGGCTGAGTATCCCTTTTTCATCGGCGAACCGATCCGATATCATTTTCTGTTTTGGTTCCTGGCCGGTAACCTTGAATTTCTCGGACTCAACCTGGCTGCGGCGCTCAATCTCTTGAGCGCGCTGTCGATGCTGGCGTTGCTGATCTCGATCATGACGCTGGGCGAAGCGCTCTTTGGATCGCGCGTGGTCGGCGGCATCGCTGCGTTGCTCCTTTTTTTTCACGGCTCGCTCTCTTACCTGCCGTTTCTGCGGTCCCAGCATTCAATCGGCGACGCCATCCACGCCATCACACACCTGAACCGCTGGCTTTCATCCGGTTTTCCGTACAAAGGCGAAGATTGGGGAATCTGGTCGCCGAGCATCCTTTACGTGCAACGGCATTTGTTGGGCGCGGTCGGAATTCTTTGTCTGGTGCTGACGTTTCTGGTCGAGTTTTACAAACAAAAATCGGCGGGTCGCGCGCGCGCGGCGGAACAGGAACCGGTCACGTCCCCACCCCTGCGCAGTTTCATTTTCTGCGGGGCGCTCGTCGGCCTTCTCGTCTGCTGGAACAGTCCGATATTCGTTTCTGCGCTGACGCTGATCGGTTGTTTGTTTCTGTTTCTGCCCGGGCGCGTCCGCCTCGCGACGCTGCTCGCCACCGCGGTCCTCATCGGCGTTCCGCAGGTGTTAATGCTCGGCTTCGGCCAAACAACCCATCGCTTTTCGATCCTGCACTGGGGTTATACGATCGAGAATCCGACTTTCGCCAAGACGGTCACCTATTTCCTTTTCACGTTCGGGCCCAAGCTGGTGCTCGCCTTCGGCGCGATCATTTTGCTCCGGACGATGCATCGCTTGTTCTTTCTGGCCATGGCCAGCCTCGTCGTGCTGGCTTTTTGGACCCAATTGAGCGTGGACATCATGAACAATCAGAAGTTCCTCTACCTCTGGCTGATTCTGCTAAACCTCTTCGTGGCTTACGCGCTGGCGCGCATCTATCGCGTTCGGTTCATCGGCAAAATCGCGGCAATTCTGCTCGGCGCGAGCGTGATCGCCGGCGGCGTGATCGAACTGTTTTGTGTGCACAACGACCACTGGGTCGATGTCCCGTTTCGGAACAACGCGCTCTCGAAATGGCTCCTGCAAAATACCAAACCGAACGATGTGTTCCTGACCGACCGATTCGTTCATCATCCGATTCTGATGAACGGCCGCCGGATATTTTACGGCTGGCCCTATTTCCCGTGGTCGATGGGTTACGAGACGGCCAAGCGCGACGCCGCCTACAAGCTCATGTTGACCGAGACAAAACCCGGTCAGTTGCTCGATTTGCTGAAAGACCACGGAATCGATTACGTCGGGATCGACAGCGGTTTGCGCGAGGGCGAACTGGGGGTCGGCGTGCACGAAAACGTGTTCGCGTCGAGTCTCCCGAAGGTGTTTCAGGACCGCGAAAAACGCTTCGGTAGCCTGACAATCTACAAAGTTCCGCGTTGAGCGACGATGTTCGCCCTGATTTTTCTCGCCGGCTCGATCCTTCTCGGAATCGAAATCGCGCAACGCCTTTTTCCCTTCACAAATAGCGCCGAACGATTGTTTTGGGGCGCGGCACTCGGCCCGATGATCACGACGTGGGCGGCCTATCTGGCTTCACGCGCCATTGGGGATCTCACCTACGCGACAGTTTCGATCCTGGCGGTGATCATCTGGGGGCTGATCGGCTTTGTCTTTTACCGGAGCCCGGCGCGGTGGCGATGGTCGATCCTGACAAGTTATGGGGTGAGCCAAATCAAACTCGAAATCGCGCTCGCCATCATCTTCGCGACGATCTTTGGCTACTTCTTTTACAGGGGAATGTTTCACCCTACCCCGGACGGAATGTTTCTGACGGGAACAAGCTTTTACGATCTTCCCTATCATCTCGCGCTCGCGACCTCGTTCCTTTACGGCCAGAATTTTCCGCCAATGAACCCGGTCCTGCCGACCGTGCCGCTTTGTTACCATTTCCTCGGCGATTTTCACGCCGCCATCCTGATGAAGCTCGGGCTCGGCATTTGGCCCGCGTTTGCCCTGACATCGACCATCGCTGCTCTCGCTTTTGTCGGCATTTTCTATTGTTTCGCGCGCCGGTTGACCGAATCGAAGCGCGCCTCGTTTATCGCCACACTGCTGTTCTTCTTCAGCGGAGGGCTTGGGTTCCTTCTCTTTCTCGGTGACTGGCGTGCGAGCGACCAACCGCTCTTCACGTTCTTCTGGAACATGAAAGAGAACTACACCGACATGTGGTCGCGCGGGATCAAATGGACCAACCTCATGACGAGCGCGCTGATCCCTCAACGATCCATGCTCTATGGCATGCCGGTCGCGTTTCTCGTGCTGACTGCGCTCGCGGTCGTTTGGAAAAAATGGAGCGACCAGCGTCCGACGACCCAATGGGACAGCGCCGATATTCTGCTCCCCGCCGGGATCGTGACCGGTCTGCTGCCCTTGTTCCACTTTCACGCTTACGTGGTTGTCCTCCTGGTCAGTTGCGGCCTGATGCTGATCCGGCCGCGACTCTCCTGGCTGGCCTTCTTCGCCCCTGCGATCCTGATCGGGCTGCCGCAATGGCGCGACTTTGGCAGTCAAGCCGCGGCTGCGAGCCTGCCCCTGCGCTTTCATCTGGGCTGGATGAGCTACCTCTACTCGAACTTTTACCTTTTTTTGCTCCGCAATTTCGGGCTGCCGTTGGTTCTGATCGTCCCGGCCTTTTTCGTCGCGCCGCGACATCTGCGCACTTTCTATCTCCCGTTCGCAGCCTTGATGGTGCTTTGTTTTCTCATCCTCGTTTCCCGGGATGATGTCGATAACACGAAACTGATGTTTTACTGGCACGGCGCGACCGCGGTCGTGATCGGCGTGGCGCTGGCGAAATGGACTCGCGGGCCGTGGTCGATCCTGGCGGTCACCCTCATCGTGCTGGCATGCACGCTTTCCGGCTTCTTGTCGCTCGTGCGCGAATCAAGATTGGTCTGGAGAATTTTCTCGCCGGCCGAGATCGCCGCCGGCGAGTTTGCTCGAACGCTTCCGCCCGACTCGAAATTCTTGACCGGGCCAGTCCACAGTCAGCCGGCTCTTTGTCTTGCCGGCAAGCCGATCGTGCTCGGGTTTGAATTTCTCATTACGAGCCAGGGCTATCCGGGCTCGAAATACGAGGTCGTCCTCGCCGATGTGAAAAGAATATATCGGGGCGACCCGCAAGCGCAGTCGTTGCTGGCTCGCTACGGAGCGAAATATATCTATCTCAGCTCCTACGAGCGCAACGAGCTGAAGGCCAATAGATCCTTCTTCGACCAACACTACCGCGCCGTTTTCAAAAACGCCGAAGTTGCCATTTACGCCGCTGCGCCGGCCGAATCTCACCACTAAGGAGCGCCAAACTTCGCGCCGTGGCGATTTCGCCATTCGCCATTGGAAATCTCTTCGGGCTCCGGGCGTCGTCATTCGTCATTTCACACCTCGGATTCGTGCTTGCGCCACCCTCAGCGAACGCCTAATAGCTATCCCCGCATGGTGCATCACATTGGACTCTATAAATTGAAACCGGGCATCACCCCGGAGGAGACCGAGGAGATGATGATGCGGGCGCGGATGCAGCTCCTCAAGATCGACGAGGTGCTGAGCATCAAGTGCGGTCGGCGGATCGATCCGAAAATGCAGTGGCCGTTCTTCATTGCGATCGATTTCGAATCGATGGACAAGCAGGCGATCTTTCGGGAGGACCCGATTTACATCAAGTTTGTCGAGGAAGTGATCAAACCGAAAACGGCAGATTGCCTCGGCCTGGATTACGAGATGGATCCGGGCAAGAATTTCTCCTGAGCCGTCGAGCGGCAGGCCCGAGCCGATGAACAGACTTCGGAAATCCTGAGGGAAGGCGGTTTCGCGGGCGGGCCTTTTTCCTGCTCCGATAAGGTTCCGGCCGCCTCGCCCTTCCTGCGCTGCACAATGCAACTCGCCTATCTTTATTCTCGTTACCCGGTGATATCGCAGACTTTCTGCGACATGGAAATGCTGGAGTTGGAGCAACGCGGTTATGATCTCCTCATTGGCTCGGTCCATGCACCGCTCACGAGCCTGCGCCACGAGCATTTCAGCCGCTTTCGCGCGCCGATCTCCTACGCGCCGCCGGCGGCGGTGCTGCGTCTCTGGGAGAAAAAGACCCGCGATGCCGGCCGCTGGCCGGAGGCGTTGATCGAAAGGCATGAGAGCAAATATGGTCCGGCTTATAAGGCGTCGCTGCGCGCTCGGAACGCCTCTTATTTCGCCGCGCTTTTTGAGCGCCAGGGGATCACTCATTTCCATGTCCATTTTGCCAATCGCGCCGCGCACACCGCGCTCTTCGTGAAGGAGATTTCGGGGATTCCGTTCAGCATCACGGCGCACGGTCAGGATTTCATGTCGGATCTCGGGCAGGATGATTTGCTCCGGGAGATTTGCCTCGCGGCCGAGTTTGTGGCCGCGGAGACGGATTACAGCCGCGACCTGCTGCGGGGACGCTGCCCCGAAGCCGCGCACAAGATTCACCGCGTCTACAACGGCCTCGACCTCGCGAATCTGCCAGCGCCCTTACGGGAGGAACGCCCGCCGGGGCCGATCACCATTCTCAGCGTGGGCCGTCTGGTTCCGTTCAAGGGATTTGAAGTCTTGCTGGAAGCCTGTTCGGAACTCGAGCTGCGCAACTTCGATTTTCGCTGCCAGATCATTGGCGACGGTCCGTTGCGGGAAAAACTCGAGGGCATGATCGCCAGTCTGGGACTGCGCCGACGGGTCGAGCTCTGCGGTTCGCTCTCCCAGGCGGAGGTTTATTCAAGATTGCAAAATTGCGACATCTTCGCGCTCGCCAGCGTGGTCGATGCCGAAGGCGCGAGCGATGTTTTCCCGACGGTGATCATGGAAGCGATGGCCTGCGCGCGCCCGGTCGTCTCCACCCGCCTGGCGGGCATCCCGGAATCGGTCGTCGAAGGTCTGACCGGGTTGCTCGTGCCGCCGGGCGACTGGCAGGAATTCGCTGATGCGCTCGACAAATTGGTGCGGGACCCGGCGCTGCGGGAGCGGATGGGCAACGCCGGGCGGCACCGTATGGAAACCGACTTCAGCATCGTGAAAACAGTCGAACCGCTGCACGACCTTTTGACGGCCCGCCTGGCGGCAGCACCTCCGCGGCGGCAGCCGACCGGCGCCGACCCGACGGAAAAGCAGACCGCCTACCTGATCGAGCGCTGGCCGGACGAGCGGCTGCCTTTTCTCGAGATGGAATTGCGCGGCCTGCGCCAGAACCGGGTGGCCTATGTGCCTTTCATTTGTTGCCCTCCGGTCGAATCCGAGCTTTCTCCGAAAACGAACGATCTCGTGACCGATTTCGAATACCTGCCCGACGCCATGGTGATCGAGGCGGAATGGCAAACCCATTTGCCGCTCTTGCGCGAATTGGAAGCGATCTATGCGAACCAAAAGCATCGTCCGCCGTCTGGATTGTTCCTCGAACAGGCCCGGGCCGCCCTGATCTTGCGCCGGCTCTTTTCGCACCACAACATCGGTCACGTGCATGCCACCAGCTCACGCACCTTGTTGTGCGCTCTTCTTTTGAAAAGGCTGCTCGGTTTGAGCATCAGCGTCGCAGTCGAGACCAAACCGATTTTGTCGGAGCCATTTATCCTCGAGGCGTTCGATCAATGCGTCGGCGGCCGGAGCAACAACCGGGAGCTGCTGGCGCGGCGCGGGAGCGGATTCCTTTTTGATCAGACGCTCGAGAAGCCGTCCGTGAACGACATCGGACCATGGTTGTCCCGGAAGGCCCGGATCGACTGGACCGGCGGTCGCCCTTTCTGGCAGGAGTGGTCGGAGCAGTTGACCGGCTGGACCCGACAGCGATGAGAAAAAAGGCCATTATCCTCGCGGGTGGCGCCGGAACGCGGCTCTATCCGCTGACCAAGATCGTCTGCAAACAACTGCTCCCGGTCTACGACAAACCGATGATTTGCTATCCGCTCGCCACTCTCATGCTCGGCGGGGTGCGCGAGATTCTGGTCATTTCGACCCCGAAGGATCTCCCGATGTTGCGCGATTTCCTCGGGGATGGATCGCAGCTCGGGATCCGCCTCGAATACGCCGAACAGCCGGAACCGAAAGGCATCGCGCAGGCCTTTCTCATCGGCGAAACATTTGTCGGCGACGACGGCGCGACCCTGATTCTGGGCGACAATATTTTCTACGGGAACCTCGATTTCTTCCGCGAAGCGCTTGCGCTCGAAAAAGGCGCCTGCGTTTTCGGATATCAGGTGCGCGACCCGGAACGCTACGGGGTGGTGGAGTTCGGACCCGACGGGCGCGTGATCAGCCTGGAAGAGAAACCGAAGAATCCGAAAAGCCAGTATGCCGTTCCCGGGCTCTACGTTTACGACGGTCGAGTGGTGGAATACTGCAAGAGCCTTCGGCCATCGGCCCGCGACGAGCTGGAAATCACCGATCTCAATCTGATCTACCTGCGGCAAAACTCCCTCCATGTGCGTTTGCTCGGCCGGGGCATGGCCTGGCTCGATACCGGCACCCAGACCAGCCTGCTCGAGGCGGCCAACTACATCGCCACGATCGAGCATCGCCAGGGCTTGAAGGTGGCGTGCCTGGAAGAGATCGCGTTGCGGGCGGGCTTCATCGATCAGAGGCAACTCAGCCGGCTGATCGATGAGCGGCCAAAAGGCGAATACCAGGACTATCTGCGGCTCGTGGCTGAGGAAGAGCAGGTCTCTACTTCAGGCGGCAACCGCTAGGGCGTCGCGCTGGCGAAGGTTCCTGAAGATATGGTGAATATGGAAATTCTAGTCCGCGGCATGTCGTTTGCTCCCTTTCAAAGGAAGAGTGACTACGGGTCTACAGCGCCAATCAGACGCCTCAACGCAATCCGCCTTCACCCTCACGGAGGCGGCAATCTCCATCGCGATTATTGCCATTTGCATGACCGCCGTCGTGGGCGCGATGAGCAGCCTGAACGAGTCCGCCAGTGTGACTCGCAATGCCACCGGCGCAGCCGCGGTGCTCCAAAATCAGATCGATCTTATCTTATCGGACGGGCCGTTTAATCCGCAAAAGACCAACTCCGATGGAACCGTCCAGATCCCTCCTGAGCTAGTCCTCGGCACCCACATCGCGACCGACGTCCCGATCTATCGCGAGGTCTCGACCGGGATTGTGGTGTCGGGAACTCTTACCACCACCGTGACCGACATGAGCACGGTTCTGAACGGCATCACCATGCCAACTTATCGGGCCGATGTGAAAATCACTTACACCTATAGAAGCAAGACCTACTCAGTCTCGCGGAGCACGCTCAGAGTTTCTGACATATGAGATTGCGAAGAGATCAGTCTTCTAACGCGACCTCGCTCCTCGAGTTAGCCGTTGCCATGACCCTGATCGGGGCGATCGGACTCTCGATCTTTTCCATGCTGAACGTCGGTATGATCCTGGGCGCGAAGAATACGGCCGTTAATACCGCCCATCAGCACGCCCGCATCGCCATGCTGCAACTCGTTCAGGACCTTCATTCCGCCATTTCGTTGCCGGTGCTGACGGACGCGGATTCCGTCCCTATCCATAATCCCCCGCCCAACACGCCGGCCCCCGGAATCTCTTTTCAACTTTGGGCCGGTGGTCCCTATAAGATCGCCGCCGATGCCACGGCCACTTCCTCCGTGGTGCAGATTCAACTTTTGGCCGGCGACGTCCTGCCGCAGGTTGGCGAGAGGCTGATCGTCAAAAGCCATGAGATTGAACAAGACATTACCGCGGTCGACGATGTGGGCGGCGGCAAATACAATATCACTCTCACTGCCCCCATCGGGGTCGCAATCGAAGGGACCGGGTCGCCTACTGATTATAACATCCCGTGCTTCATCACCGACCGGTGCTCTTATGTCGTCAAAGACGGGACTCTGGAATGGCATGGTCCGACCGAGAAAAAGGCCTTTGCCATCCTTGGTCACGATATTACCAGCCCGACACCATTCTCCATTCCCAGCACTCCCGGCGGCGCTCTCTACTATCGTTTTGTCGCCGCGATCGACCTTTCGACCGCAGACAGCCAGACAACCAACCGTGGCTTCAAATCGGCCAACATCCTGCTCAACGGCCAGGTCCCGATGCGAGCCCGTCTCACAACCTACCAATGAAAGCTCAATCCAGATCGTCGAAAACCGGTTCAGCCTTGATCGTCGTTCTCTCTGTCATTGCGACCTTAACGGTCACGGTGGTCGTGGCGATGGAATACACGACGAGCGTTCGCCATAATGTGCAAAGAAGCGAAGCCCTTCAAACGGCGCAGTCTGTCGGAGACGGTGTACTCGAACACTCTTTCTCCTATTGGCGGGAAATCTGTCGCAGTAACACGGACGCCTCGCTTCACAACAGCTCTTTTGCCGACATTCCCCTGCCAACCCAGTCTCAATTCCCAAACATCGTAAACTTCACCGCGCAGCGCGAACCCAACGGTTCGAGTCAGGGACAACCCCCAACTGTTTCGAATTTTAAGGTTCTCGCCGTCGACCCGGAACTCAGATACGTCGACAGCTCCTCAGCGCTGGTCCCGTCGATTGGCCAATCTCCAATAACGGCGACCTATTCTTACCTCGGCCAGGCGGATGTCACCCTGCCGGTGCTCGGTGGAAGCGTGACGGCGAAGGTGCGGCGCGTCTTTCAAAAGGAACAACTCTCACCGTGGAACTGGGCAATTTTCTATGTCGACCCGCTCGAGATTCATCCCGGCGCGCCGATGTATGTCACCGGCTGGGTCCATACTAACGCCACCCTTTACACCGGGCACGACCTTTTGACCTTCCAAAGCAAGGTGACCTATGCCACCGACTGGGTGATCGGTTTTCGTCCGGGCGATCCCCGCGCTCCGGGCGGCAGTAAGCCGGAGGTTCCGACTTCGCCCCACTATGCCAGCGATCTTCCGCCCGCCTTCGATGTTGCTCATCAACCTTTCGGTCTCGATGCGGATCGAATTTTCAACACTGGGGACGGCAATCCTAACAACGATAGCTACCACGAGCTGATCGAGCCCCCAACGCCTGGCTACGATGATCCGCTGGAGGGAAAGCGCTACTATGATCAGGCTGGGGTCAAGATCCTGGTCGACTCCAGCAACCACGTTACGATTATCGATCAGAACGGCGTCACGCTCACGCCTTCAAGCCCTGGCGTCGGAGGAGTCATTTACGCGACCTTCACCAGTGCGCTGACGACAAATCAGAGCATCCAGGACAACCGGGAGGGCGCCTCGGTGCGGCTCGTTACCTTGGATGTCGGAAAGGTTACCGCCAAGATCAACGACGGAACGTTGGCGCCGTTCAATAATATCATCTACATCAGCGACACGAGTGCGGGTGCGACTGGCGGTACACCCAAACGCGGTGTCCGCCTGAAGAATGGCGCGGTCATGCCGAACACCGGTCTCACCGTGGCCAGTCAAAACCCGGTTTACATCCAGGGCGATTACAACACTGGCGGGAGTAATCCTCCCTCCAACTCGGGCGACTACGATCAGCCGCAAGTGAGCGGTTATTCGCGCAAACCGTGCGCGGTGGTCGCCGACGCGGTCAACATCTTGTCTAATTCATGGGACGATTCAAAATCTTCCTCGAGTCTGAGCGGGCGGCCGGCCAGCAACACCACGGTCAATACCGCCATTGTTTCCGGGATCGTGCCCAGCGTGAACGACTATTACAGTGGGGGCGCGGAGAATTTCCCCCGCTTTCTCGAGAACTGGAGTGGCAAATCACTCACCTACTACGGCTCGATGGTGGAATTGTATCAGAGTAAACAGTCGATCGGCCACTGGGGAAGTGGGAACGTTTATAACCCGCCCAATCGCCAGTGGTTCTTCGATAGGAATCTTCAGGTTTACACACCGCCCGGGAGTCTCCCTGTGTATAGCTATACCAAGGGACGCTGGTTTCTCGCCCAATGAAGAGAATTACGACAACGATCGCTCGGTTTGGGCTGATCGCTTTCGCAACACTCGTCCCTTCCGCGGTTATGGCTGAGCTGGATCTCTCACCGCGGGAAGATTCCTATCAGCTTGAGGGCATCCCGATGGTGCAATTGAGTTTTTATACCGGAACGAACCGAGACGCGACCTATCAGCCACCGCAGAATTGGAAGTCCTCGGGCGGCCAGGATCATCTCGATCTTCAGCCCGAGGGATTCACCCAGGTCACGGCGCGCATCAGCAAATGGCCGGTGGAACCGGCCCTGGCGTTCGATATTGAAGGGCTGGCCCAACTCAAGCAAAGGATTCTCACTTCACTTCCGGAAGGCAGCCTCCAAGTTGTGGTCCTTTCTGAGGAGGTGAACCCGCTGCAAATCGACGGAGGACAGACCTATTTGCTTGAACTGAGCTACACCTACTACGGGGAGAAGTATGCCTGTTATTGCCTGGTCTTCGATCGGAAACCCGAACCGCTCTGCTTTCGCCTCAGCTGCCGCGAAGCTGATTACCAAACGCTGCGCCCGCCCTTCCATCGCAGCTTGTTTACCTGGCAGAATCTTTAGGACGAGACCGGATCAGGAATCGTTTTTCTTCCCCGCCGGTGCCGGCTGTTGGCGCAGAAGATGACTCGTATCCGCGAGTAATCGCGTGACCGCGTCCGCGTCGGTCGCGTCGTAATAGCCGCGGATGGTTCCGCTTCGGTCGACCAGGACCAGCCGCGTGCTGTGAATCGGGCCGGCCTCGCCCCCTTCCGCCGTCGCCAGCTTGAAGCCGTCACGGGCCAGGTGATAGATCGTGCTCTTGTCGCCGGTCAGAAAATGCCAGCGAGCGGGGTCCGCCTTTAAGTTCGTGGCATAGTCACGCAACACCGCTGGGGTATCGTGTTCAGGATCGACGCTGAATGAAACCAGCCGGACACCGGTATCACGCAGTGGTTTCTGCGTTTCGCTCATTCGGCTGCTGATCATCGGACAGGGGCCCGGACAGGTGGTGTAGATAAAGTCCGCGATCCAGATTTTTCCCTGCAATTGCTGCGAACCATACGACTGGCCGTTTTGATCGACGAGCTGAAAGGGCGGAACAATCCCGTCCTTCGGGAGCGTGTTGCCAGCGAGGCGGGCGACCTGCGCCTGGCGCAGGAAAAAAAGTCCCACCGCGGTCAGGAGCGGGATGAGAATGAGCGTCGCTTTCCAGGCCAGAGCGCGCCAGGAGAGCGGTGCGCGGGTGGGTGCTAGAGTGGAAGCCTGGGTCATCGCTTTGTCAGGACGAGCGCGCCGAGAAGGAGCGGGAGATAAATGATGGAGGCGAAAAATAATTGCCGCGCAGTCGCCATACTGCGCTGCATTTGAAAGCGAAAGGCGAGCCCGATAAAAAGGGCGCCTAACGAGAGCGCAATCGGCAAATACACCAGCGACGTCAGTCCGAACCAGACCGGCGTGACGCTCACCACGAGCAAGAGAACGCTGAAGAAAATGCTCTGGCGCCCGGTTCGGGCCCCCTCCAGATCGCGTCCCGAAAGCATGATAAAGCCGGCTCGCGCGTAATCCTCGCGATACATCCAGCCGATGGCAAAAAAGTGCGGCAGTTGCCAGAAGAACAAGATCCCGAAAAGGGTCCAGGCGGGGAGAGCGAGATCGTTCCGCGCCGCCGTCCAGCCGATCAGCGGAGGTAATGCCCCCGGAATCGCGCCGACGAGGGTATTGGCCGTGCTGATGCGCTTCAAAGGCGTGTAGGCAAAAAGATAAATGCCGATCGTCGCCGCGGCCAGAAACGCGCTGATCAGATTGACGGCTACCGCGAGGTAAACAACCCCTCCGAGACCGAGCAGCGTCCCGACGACCAAGCCTTCGCGCGGCGTCATCCGCCCGGACGGAATGGGCCGCATCTGGGTGCGAATCATGATGGCGTCATACTTATGTTCCCACCATTGGTTGAGCGCGGCGGCGCCGCCCGCCGCCAAAGCGGTTCCGAAAACCGCGTGCAGGAGCGCGACAAAATTCATCGGTCCGCGCCAGCCGAGATAAAATCCGACCGCGGTGGTGAGGAGAACGAGGAAAGTGAGGCGCGCTTTCACCAGCTCGGCGAGGTCGGCCATTGTCCAACCGCGCTCGAGCGGAACGGCTGCCGGTTCGATCACAGCCGTTTTCACGCGGCGCCTGCCTCCGCGAGTTGAGTCATCGGTCGAGTGGGGCGAGGCGCAACAGTCGACTGCCGAAGGCGAAAGAGCACCGCGCAAACCACAATGCCGGTGGCAAACGTGAGGGCACCGACGGCGACGTGAGCGGTCGCGATATCGGCCGCTTTGTTACTCCAGATGGTCCAGGCGCCGAGGGTAATTTGAATGATCACGAGCCCCAGCCAGAGATTCGCCAGCCGGCGCAGAATTGGATTCGAGAGTGCGATTTTGCCTAACGAGAAACCAGAAGATCGCAATCGTCAGTCCGATCGCTGCCGCGACAAAACGGTGCGCCATTTGCAGCCAGATCTGACTGGCGGAAACGTCGGAGAGCGCCTGCTTATCCCGTTCGAAATTGATGCGGGCGATGGTGGCGGGATCGGTCGCCGGGATGATCTGGCCATAGGCAAGCGGGAAATCCAGAATCGAGAGATCGCGATGCTGATGGCGCATGGTCGCGCCGAGCCCGAGCTGTCCGTAGATCAAACCCGAGATGACGACCGCAAAAATTGCCAGAGAACGGGCGGGCCGCGCCGCGGTCGAGGCACCGAGCTTGCGCCAAACGGGAGAGGTGGCAACCGCGATGATGACGAGCAACCCGAGAAAGGCCTGCGCCAGACAGGCATGAAAGATCCCGATCTGGTCCTTGAGCAACGTGACCCGTAAACCCCCGAGCACGCCCTGCAGAACAACCGCGCCTAACGACACCCAGCCGAGGACCTTGATCCAGCGTTCGACCTTCGAAAAGGCGAGCCAGAAAGCAAGGATGATGGTGAGGAACCCAATGACCGACGCGATCAGGCGATGGGTGTGCTCGAAGAAAATCCCCCCCACCCATTTCGAGACCGGGAAGAAAAACATGTTGTAGCCGAAAGTCGTCGGCCAATCGGGCACAGCGAGGCCGACCCCCTTGCTCGTCACCATTCCGCCGCTGCAAATGAGAAGAACCGTCGCCGCCGCAGTGAACCAGGCAAAGCGATGGAGAAAGCGATTCGTCTCGGCGGCGGGCGTGCGCATCGGTTCGTCGGCTCACCCGGCAGGAAGCCGGTCGCCTTTCTTTATCCGCCGCCCGGGTTGGCTGTTGGCGGCGCGCCGGGAGAGGGCTCGCTGCCGGGCGCAGGGGCGACCGGCGGTGCCGCGCCAGGTCCGCCCGAAAGTTCGATTCGCTCCTTCAACCAGGCTTGATAATCCTCCGGCGTATCGACCACCACCGAACCCTTCATCGAGTAATGCCCCAGTCCACAAAGCTGTCCGCAAACCACTTCGTAGGTGCCCGTCTTGATCGGCCGGAACCACATCGGCGTGACCTGCCCAGGAATCGCGTCCTGCGCGATACGCATGGCCGGCAGGCAAAAATTATGGATCACATCCTTCGACGAGATATCCACGATCACATCGCGGTCGACCGGCACGTGCACCTCGTTGAGCATGACGAGGTCGTCTTTCCCCGCCGGGTCGGTTGGGTCGAGCCCGAGCGGATTGGAGTTGCTCTCCAGCGCGAGATCGCGCCGGCCGAAGACCCCGTCCGGTCCCGGAAGATGGAAGTTCCAGTTAAACTGCTGGCCGATCGCGTGGAAGACAATCGCGTCCTTGTCGTTCGGAAAAGCATTGACCCGTTTGGCCCAGAGCGGGATGGCGAAGCCTACGAGCAGGACTGCTTCGATCAGGACGACCGCGAATTCGAGGTGGGTCGAAATGCCGCTGGTGACGCCCTCGTGGCTCGCGACCGGGTTGCGGCTCTTGTGAAAACGCCAGAGGACAAACAGGAAAAAGACCGACCACCCGATAAAGAGCGAGCCCATGAACCAATGACAGAACTCGATGATGTGATCGATCTGGTAGCCGTGCTCGGAAGCGTTTGGCGGCTGGCCGAGGAACGCGTTGATGAAAGCGAGACTAATCATATTTCTCCAGATCCTCGTCGATGAGCTGCTCATGCGGCTCGAGCGGCGTGCTGGCATGCCGCCAGAGGTGCACCCCAAACGCGCTCACCCCGCCGAGCACGCCCATGACCGCGCCGATCATGACCCAGATCGCTACCGCCATGTGCGCGGTGGTTTTGGAATCCTTCGCCGCCATGCAGGTGGCGCAGGCCAGGGCCTGAACCGTGGGCGATGCGAGCAGAACGGTGAGCAGGAAAGCGAGTTTCGTTTTCATCAAATCAGACGGAGCCGCTTCATTTTGCGCCAGAACCAGCAGCCGTAAATGATGAGGGCCACGGCCGCGACGAAGGAAACAACGGCGCCCACCACGTAGGAGTGACTCGGCCCCATGCTGTTGATCCAAAGACACCAGATCCCACACCCAAAGGCGAGCAGGGTCGAGAAGGTGATAAAGACGATATGGAAACCTTTGAGCGACATTTAATGAACGACCGGATCATACCAGGCCAGGCAGGTAAGCCAAAAGAGGCCAAAGACGAAGATCGCGGTGAAAATCAGGATGCGGTAAATGAGTTTTTTCTCCGCCGAGAGGTGCATGAAGATGTAGGCGACCAGCCCCGCCTTGAAGACCGCCAGGACCATGGCGACCGCCACATTTGCCTTCTGCGAGCCAAAGTCCACGTAGGAGAGAAAGACCGTCAGAGCGGTGCAAAAAAGCAGAGTCGCGCCGACCAGGAGGTAGCCGCGGACGTGCTTGCTCACGTCGTGGATGTGCGGCGCGTAATGCTCCGTCTCGTGTTCAACCGGCGCAGTCGTTGGCGGATTATTCATCGATTAGAGCAGGTAAAAGAGCGGAAAAACAAAGATCCAAACCAGATCAACAAAGTGCCAGAATAACCCCGCCACCTCAACTCGATTTGCGAGATGCTCCGGGTTTTGCCGGTAGAGTTTCGATCCGACTGGGAGCCAGAAATAGATGAACACGATCACCCCGCCGAGCACGTGTAAGCCGTGCAGACCGGTGATGGTGAAATAGGCCGCAAAATAGGTGCTGTGTGAGGGGACGAACATCGTTGCCCGTTCCACATCGGCTTTGTCAATGACCGCGATCTTTTCCGTCGGCGGCACATAAAGAAAATGCGGCCGGTCCATCGCCTTGTTGGTCGGATCGGTATAAATCGGATCGAGCGCGATTTCGTATTCCTTGATCTTGGCGTCGTGCAGCGCCTCATGATTGTGGAGGTGGCCGGTGATCTCGACCCGGGGCGGCAGGCCTTCGGAGAGAAGGTGCTTGTTCCCGAGATACTTTTCGTATTTCTCCATCGCGGCCGGCTTAATGAAGGCGCCAAAGTGCTCGAACTTCTGCGGCCATTCGTAGGCCAGTTTGACGATGAGGAAGACAATGCCGCAGAGGATCGTGAT
Source organism: uncultured Verrucomicrobiae bacterium (assembly GCA_963772915.1). Taxonomy (GTDB): domain Bacteria; phylum Verrucomicrobiota; class Verrucomicrobiia; order Chthoniobacterales; family UBA10450; genus Palsa-1392. The sequence goes on along the minus strand of CAVYZI010000007.1, from coordinate 359,010 downwards.
CCCCATGTAAATCTTGTAGCGGGTGAACTGCCGCATCTTGAGCGAAGCCCAGGCGAGCACGACCGTGACCGAGGAAGCGATCAGGATCGCGGTGTTCATCGTCCCGACCGGGACGTTGAGCAGACCGTGCGGCCAGTAGCCCGGTTCGGCATCGAGACGGAGGAAGATGTAGGCGGAGAAAAGACCGCCGAAGAGCATCACTTCCGAGGCGAGGAAAAGCCAGATGCCGATCTTGGCGTTCCAAAGGCCGGTGTCGGGCCGGGCGGTGACGGTGTAGGGAATTTCCATGGGCGCGATTCGTTAGGCGTGAGGCCGCATTCCCCTAGTGGCTGAGCGACATGGTCGGCTCGTGTGCCGTCCGCTCGTTAGGCTGGACCGGTTCGGTCTGCATCGTGTAATCCTTCGGCCGGCCCGGCAGGCTGTACTCGTAGGGTCCGCGGTAGGCGACCGGCGGGACGACGAAATTGCCGTGCGGCGGCGGCGAAGGCGCAGTCCATTCCAGGGTCGTCGCCTGCCAGGGGTTGATGTCGACTTTTTGGCCGTAACGCATGCTCCAGAAGAAATTGATGATGAACGGAATTTGGGCCAGGCCCATCGTCCAGGCCGCGATCGAGATCGGGATGTTCCAGTGGAAACCGCTCAGCCCCCAGACGTGTTCCTGCGCCAGATTCCAGCCCTGTCCGCCGTCGTACCAGCGGCGGTGCATCCCGACCATGCCCTGCAAAAACATCGGCAAAAAGATCACGTTCATGCAGATGAGCGACGGCCAGAAATGCACCTTCCCCCAGAAATCGTTCATCTTTCGCCCGGTCGCTTTCGGGAACCAATAATAAACCCCGGCAAAGACGGCGAAGATCGTTCCCGGCGCCACGATGTAATGGAAGTGCGCGATCACGTAATAGGTGTCGTGCAGGTAAAGATCGGCCGTATTAAACGCCAGCGGGATGCCCGTCAGACCGCCGATGCCGAACATCGGCAGAAAGGCGGTCGCAAAAAGCATCGGGACGGTAAATCGAATCGAGCCGCCCCAGAGGGAGATGAAAAACGCGCTCAGGATGATAACCGACGGGATCGAGATGATCATCGTCGTCGTCTGGAAAAAGGCGCTCACCACCGTGCCCATGCCGGTCAGCCACATGTGGTGGGCCCAGACGATGAAGGAAAGGAACCCGAGGACGAGCGCGGCGAGGACGAGCGACTTGTAACCCCAGAGGGGTTTGCGGGTATTGTTCGCGATGATTTCCGCCACGATGCCCATGCCGGGCAGAATCAGCACGTAAACCTCCGGATGCCCGAGGAACCAGAACAAATGCTGCCAGAGCAGCGGGCTGCCGCCACCGCTGATCGATATCTGCGCGCCGTTCACGACCAGGCCGCTGGGCAAAAAGAAACTCGTCCCTGCGACGCGATCCATCAGTTGCATCACGATCGCCGACTCGAGCGGCGGAAAGGCAAGCAGAAGCAGAAAAGCGGTGACGAACTGAGCCCAAACGAAGAACGGCAGCCGCATCCAGGTCATCCCCTTGGCCCGGAGCTGGATGATGGTGGCAATGAAATTGACCGCCCCCAGGAGCGACGAAGTGATGAGCAAAATGAACCCAATGAGCCAGAGCGTCTGGCCGTTGAAAATCACGTCATAGGTCGGCCCTTTGTCCGCAATATCGGCCAGTGGCGTGTAAGAAGTCCAACCGCCCTTGGCCGCCCCGCCCGGGACAAAAAAGCTCGTCAGCATGACGACGCCCCCGGCGAAGAAGGCCCAGAAGCTCGCCATGTTGATCTTCGGGAAGGTCATGTCCGGCGCCCCGATCTGGAGCGGGACGACGAAATTTCCGAAAGCGGCAAAGGCCACCGGCACGATCCCGAGGAAGATCATGATCGTGCCGTGCATCGCCCCTAACGAATTGTAAAATTCCGGGGTCATGACCCCGTTCGCGACCGCTTCGGGGCCGAAGACGTTTTCCAGGATCTGGCCGACGACCGGCAGCTTGGTTCCAGGAAAGGCGAGCTGCCACCGCATCAGCATCATCAGGCTGAAGCCGAGGAAGAGGAAAACCAGCCCGGTCACGCCATACTGGATGCCGATCATTTTGTGATCGGTCGAGAAAACCCACTTGCGCCAGAAGCCCGGTTCGTGGTGCTCGTGGTGTTCGTGCTCGTGAGCGGCGTGTGAGACGGAAGAAGAAGCGTCCATAAATGTGGAATCTGACACTCAGTATGGGGCGAAACTTTTCAAGTAGAAAGCCATAAAATCTTCCCCTCGCCTCCGCGCCGCAGTTTTGCGATCCCAAGGAGATGGAATGGCTCCTCTGCCTCGTGATTCTGCTCGCGCTCCTGATCGGCGCGGTCTTCCTGATTGGCTACGCCCTGCCGGCCGGGACCACCATTTCGCGTTCCGTCACCCTGCAGCAGCCGCCGGCGTCGGTTTTCGCCGTCCTCGCCGACGTGAAAAACCTGGCCCAATGGAACCGGAACATAGAGAAAGTGGAAATGCTCCCGCCGGTCGACGGCAAGGTTCAACGTTCAATGTTTCAAGTCTGAGGAAAGCGCTTTGCATTGCCGCGCCTCTTGGCATCTGCCATCCACGGTTCGTTAGGCAAAAACTCCCGCGCTCGGGGGAACGGGCGCAGGAGTGCCGGGGGCGGCTTTGAGGAGGAAATCGGTTCAGATTTCCCAGATGACTGGAGCCGTTCTGATGGCAGATGCCAAGACGGCTGCCGCAGCCACGTTGCCGATGCCGGCCGGTGTGGTCGGGTCGGTCGAGTCGTCATCCGGATCGTAGCCGAGGCTGTCCATGAAATGGCGAATGTTCGTCTGCCGATCAGATTGCGGGAACAAATCGAGCAAGGCGCGGTAGGCGCCGTAACTGAATGCTTTCGTCTTATTTTCCTCCGTCCGTTCCTCGGCCGGCCGGCGTAGCGAGCCGCCCAGTTGGGTGCCGATCGCGACCGAATCGTAGGCCGACCAGGCGTCGTAGCCGCAAGTCTGCACGATGGCGAGCATGCGGGCGACGGTCTGCGGCGCCAGATCCGTATCCAGGATGCATTCGAGGGTTTGGTCGTTCCATTGCGTAACGACGGAAGTGGTGATCGCCCGGGCGCGCAGTTTCAGCTGCAAAACGGTCACGGCGAGCAAGGCGCGTTGCCAATAACGCGTCCCGAAATGAATCGGTGAGCGCCCGTTCGGGCCGTCTCCGGGACGAGCAAATTCGGTGAATTGAAGTGGGTTCAGAGCGATTGTGTTCAGGTTTGTTTCCTGCCTTCATCTCTCTAAAGCGGAAGACGCGACCAAAACCCGCCATTTGCAGGCAGGAAATTTCTTGCCCTGGGTTCGCCGGGTGTAGCGGCGGGCGTCAAATCCCCGAGCGGGCGACAGGCCCGCCGCTCCAGCCTCAATGCTGCCCGAGAAGTTTCTGGAAGCGCGGATCGCTCCGGAGCGGGTCCCATTCCCAGCGGAACTTGAGATCGTTAGGCGTGATGCTGTAGCAGACACTGTCGACGGCGCCCGGCGTTTTCAGGAGGCGCTCAATTAGCTTGATCGCCTGATCGTTTTCCCCCACCCGCGCCTCGATCAGGGCGAGATAGCAAAGCATGATCGCCCCATCGAGGGCGTCTTTCGCCAGCGGCTTGAGTTCGACCGCGAGCCGGCCTTCCCGGATGGCTTCCTCCCGCTTCCCCATGAAGGCGTAGAGCAGGCCGAGGTTGGCGTGGCGCTCGGCCGCATCGGCGGCTTCCTGCACCGCCTTCTCAAAGGCCGGGGCCGCAGCCGCGAACTCCTGCGCAGCCCTCGCGCGATCGCCGCGCGCCACCGCCGTGATCCCGGCGAGGAAACTCTTCGGCTGCAACCCGCTACTGAGATACGACACCTCGGTCGTCGGCGACTGCGCGAGCACCTCGGCCGCGCCAGCAAAATCGCGCCGCAGCATCGCGCTTTCCCAGCGGACACAGGTCACGATCCCGTCCGGATCTTCTCCGGGAGGAAGATCGGTCAGCCAGCGTGGCAGGGCGCCGGTATCGCCGGTCAACATGAAATCGACGTAGCCGGATTGGATCTTGGCCACGATCGAGTCCGGCGCGACGGCGCGGAAACGGGCGACGGCCTGGGCGGCCTGCGACCAGCGCCGCAGCGCGGTGTTGGTGAAGAGAACGTTGCGGATGACGTTGGGATTCTGCGGGTCGAGTTTTTCCATCCGCTCGTAGATGGCAAGAGATTCTTCCCAGCGACCCTGGCGCCGGCGAATCGCCGCCACGTAAGCGCCGATGTTGCTGTCGTTAGGCAAGACGTCTTGCGCGCGGGCAAACTCGGCCAGGGCGCGCTCGTAATCCTGGTCGAACCAATAGGCGCATTGGCCAAAAGCGAAATGCGCTTCGCCCAGATCGGGCTGCAAACGGAGGGCGGCGCTCGCTTCGTGCCGGGCGCGATCTTTCCAGGAATCGAGGGGCTCGTGGAAATGGAAGATCTCCGCACAGGTGGACGCGAGATGAGCACGGGCCAGAGCAAAATCCGGGTCGAGCTGGATCGCCTGCTCGTAGAGGGCGACTGCGCGCTGATAATCCTCCAGGAGGGTGTCGGGGCCCTGTTCGTAGGGCAGGGCGCGGAGATACAAAAGGTAAGCCTCGGGATTGGTCGTCGGTCGGGTGGCAAGCGCGCGCTGCTCGGACCCGCTCAATTTTGCCCGCAATGTCTCGGCGATGGCCTGGGCGATCTCGCTTTCCACCCGGAAAACATCGGTCATTTTGCGATCGTATTTCTCGGCCCAGAGATGGGAATCGCTCCAGGGATTGATCAACTGGACATTGACTCGCACCTTCTCGCCCTCTTTCTGCACCGTGCCTTCGAGCACATTCGCGACCTCGAGCTGGTGCGCGATCTCCGACAGCTTGGGAGACGCACTTTTGTAGCGCTGGGTCGAATTGCGCGAGATGACCTTGAGATCGGCGATCTTGGCCAGGTTGGTGATGATCTCCTGCTGAATGCCATCGCAGAAGGGTTGCTGGTCGTGCGCCTGGCTGAGATCGATGAAGGGCAGAACCGCGATCGATTTCTTGTCGGGCGAGGAGGCGTTGGCGAAGTAATGCGAATAAGCCAGCACCGCGGCGACCGCGATCGCGCCCCCCAGGGCCATGAACGCGGCGCGCCGGCGACCTTTGCGTCCTCCGAAAAAAGTTTCGGCGCGGACCGGATGGTTTTCCGCGTCCAATTCTCCTTTGAGATCGCGGAGATCGGAGAGGATCTCCCGGATCGTCTGATAGCGTTGCCCGGCGTCCTTGCGCAAAGCTTTTTCCACAATGCATTGCAGTTGGGCGGGAACGTCCGGCACGATCTCGGAGAGAGGCGGAGGCTCCGTATTCAGAACGGCGGCGATCGAATCACTCGGCGTCTCGCCCGCAAAAGGCGCGATCCCTCCCACCATCTCGTAAAGCACCACCCCGAGACTCCAAATGTCCGAACGCGCATCCGCCTCCTGCCCGCGCGCCTGCTCCGGAGACATATAGGAGGCCGTGCCGAGGAAAAGCCCGGCGCGCGTCTTATGCGTCGCCGCGTCGCCGCTCTCGAGAGCGTCTGACCACGGCGCCTGTTCGCCGAGCTTGGCGATGCCGAAATCGAGCACCTTGGCGTAGCCGTCCGGCCGCCACATGATGTTCTCCGGCTTGATGTCGCGATGGACCACGCCGGCTTCGTGCGCCGCCGCCAGAGCCGAAGCAACCTGGAGTGCAATATCGAGCGCGTCGGGCAAATGGATGCGCCCACTCGCGAGGGCCGTGCGCACCGTCACCCCCTCGATAAACTCGGTCGCGATGAATTGCCGGCCGCCAGCCACACCGATCTCGTAAACCGTCAGAATATTCGGATGGTTCAGCGCCGAGGCCGCGCGCGCTTCAGTTTTGAGCCGGCTCAGTTGCGCCTCGTCCGCGGTCAGATGCGCGGGCAGCAGCTTGAGCGCGACCTTGCGCCCGAGCATTTCGTCCCGCGCCAGATAGACCTCGCCCATTCCCCCCGCGCCCACGAGGGATTCGACCTGGTAATGGCCGAACGCTTTTCCCACCAACGCCCCGGTCGCGTCCTTCGCCAAAAGCTCGGGCGCGACGGCGAAAGCCGGTGCTTCGATGAAGCCTTCCGCCTCCTCGTAAGAAGTGATCAAAGAGACCACTTCGCGCTGCAACTCCTCGTCGCCGCCACACGCTTGATCGAGAAAGGCGGTCCGCTCCTCGGGCGAACACTCGGAGGCTGTCTGGAAAAGATCGTTGATCTTCCGCCAGCGCTCAGCCTTCATCGGGTTGCTTCCCGCTCAGCGCCCGGTAAAGCCACGCCTTGGCCATGTTCCATTCCCGTTCCACGGTGCGCAGGGAGAGGTTGAGGAAGTCGGCCGTCTCCTCCGCGGTCAGGCCGCCGAAATAGCGCAGCTCCACAATCTGGCTCTTGCGCGCGTCCAGTGCGGCCAGGCCCTCCAGCGCCTCGTCGAGCGCGAGTAATTCCTCGGAGCGCGTATCCGTGACCCAGGCCGTCTCGTCCAGGGTCACGCGCACGGCGCCACCGCCGCGCTTGAGCGAGAGACGCTCCCGCGCGTGATCGACCATGATGCGCCGCATCAGTTGCGCGGCCGCCGCCACGAAGTGGTTGCGATTCTGCCAGAGCGGCTGCGAATTATCGGCCAGACGCAGGTAGGCTTCGTTGATCAGGGCGGTCGTTTGCAGGGTATGCCCGGCGCGTTCCCGGCTCATGTAATGGTGCGCCAGCCGATGCAATTCGGGCTGGACCAGGGGGATCAACCGCTCCAGGGCACCGGTGTCCCCCCGGCTCCAATCGCCGAGCAATTGGGTCACCTCTTGTCGTGAAGGAGAGGACGTCGTCATACCACCTGCTGACCCCGCTGAGCTTATCACGCCGGACAAGATTTTACAGGACGGCCGACTGGAGGCTCGGGCGCTTCGGGGAAAAAGTCCCGTCTTGGCGGGTTTCGGGCGGGATTTTCGCTTTAACTAGTAGGACACAACGACGCCGGCTCAAAAAAGAACGGCGTCGGGATGCTGTCCCCAACTCTGGAAAGAAAAAAGATGAATACCGCAATCCCCTCCTTGAATTCGACGAAGCAAGTTCCACCTCTCTCCGCTCTCCTCCTCGTCCTCGCCGCGCTTCTCGCGATCGCGGCCTGGAGGGTCCTGGAGATCAACCCGAATCAAATCCCGCATGACCCACCCACAGACGCCGTCCCGAAAGAGCTGACTGTCTCCCATTCGAGTAGCAACAGCGCTCGTTACCAGGCGCATCGGCACGAGGCAGTGTCCTTGGGTGATGGCGCCGCGAACGCCCGCGTCACCCAGAGCAGCAATGGCGGGCGGAATGCGAAAAAGGCGGTCTTATAACCGAAAGCCCATGAGATTCCTCCGCTCGCTGTGATCGCCCTCGAACCGCAACCCTAACGAGGCGAACCCAGGACCTCTTCGTCTTAATCTCCCCCCGGAGACAGCAGAAGCAGAGGAAGAGGAAAAAGGAAGGGTCTGGGATCTTTTCGCTTTACGGCCACGGAACCTTCCTCCTAGCCTCGCCGACCATGACGAAAAAGATCATCTCCTTGTATTGCGCGCTCTTCTTGGGCGCGGGTCTCATCAGCTCCAATCTCTTCGCCCGCGGCGCTTCCACCGCGCCGGGCAAATACGAGGACTGGCACGACATCGACCATGTCCAGATCATGCAGCCCTTCGCCCTTGCCAATTACAAGGCGATCGTCATCGCCCCGGTTACGAGCAAAGGCGCAGAGCTGCCCGATCCGGACGACAACTCCTACAAACCGATCATGGACGCGCTCGGCAAAATGACCGCCACCTTCGCCGCCGGCGTGGCGGAGAAAGCGCCCAAATCGCTCAGCGTCACCCAGGGCACGACGGCTGGCGCCGGCGCGCTTCTCATCCAGGCGCGGGTCACGGTCGTGCATCCCGGCTCGCAGGCGGCCCGGCACTTTGGCGGGATCGCCGGGATGGCAGGTGGCGCGGCCAGCGTCGGGATCGCGGGCGAAGTGATCGATGGCAAAACCAAAAAGGTCCTTTTCACTTTCGCGCAGGAACGCCGGAGCGGCGCGAACAGCGAGAGCGGATTCCACATCGGCCCGATCCAGGTCGGCGGCGAGAATCCTTATGCGCGCCTCGTCAACCGGAGTGCGAAACAAATCGGCGGCGACATCGGGAGCGCGCTCAAGGCTTTCTAGTCACTTATGGGCGTTTTCTCTCCGTGCTTTTCGCCAGGTGCAACTTTTGGGGTGCCGTGCTTGTTGCGGCAGCGATCGTCTAGGCCGGTCTGGACATTTACCTTTTCGATTCATGAAGCGTTAACAAAAGCTGGGTCTGGCTCGAGCCCGACATCGGGCGACCCGCGTACGCACCCTCGACGCCAGCCACACGACACAACGTTAAAAGGAAACCCATATGAAAGACGTTGAAACAAAAAAGGAGTTGTCACCAGAACAAGGTGAAGAACTACTCGGAGCGTTGAAGGCCCGTTTTGAGAAGAACATGAACCGCCATAAAGGTCTGGAATGGGCTAAAGTAAAAGCAAGGCTGGAAGCTAACCCCGAAAAACTGTGGTCACTCAAAGAAATGGAAAGAACTGGCGGCGAACCGGATGTTGTCGGTCATGATAACAAGACGGGCGAATACATTTTCTTTGATTGTTCAGCGGAAAGCCCTAACGGCCGCAGAAGCGTTTGTTATGACCGTGAAGGGCTGGATTCAAGGAAAGAACATAAGCCAAAGAATAACGCTATCGATATGGCAGCTGCCCTTGGCATTGAGCTCTTAACGGAAGAACAATATCGAGAGCTGCAGAAACTTGGAAATTTCGATACAAAGACGTCGAGCTGGGTGAAAGCACCTGCTGATATGAGAAAACTGGGCGGCGGCCTCTTTGGTGATCGCCGTTTCGGCCGGGTCTTCGTCTATCACAACGGTGCGCAGTCTTACTACAGCGCCAGGGCGTTCCGTGGCTCGCTAAGGGTCTGAATTTTGGAGTCACCCGGGGGCAGCCCGTTGAATTTCGCCCTTGCCAGGGGGAGCGCGGATTGGTTAGGCTGGGCGACCATGGCTCGGAAAGCGCGGGTGAATTTGCCGTCGGCCAGGTGAGGAGGCGGCAAAGTTGGCCGAACAACGGGCGGGGGAAACTAAAGCCGCCTCGTGACGAACGAGCGCGCTGCTCCCGCGAATCGACCATGCGCCTATGAAAGCCAGTGTCTCTGAGTTGGCCCTGCGGTTCGCCCGGGCGCTCGATCTGGAGGACTACAGTGTCCTCCGGGCCTTGCTTGCGCCGAATTGCCAATATGAGGCCCCGAACGGACCGATCGAAGGGGCAGACGCGATCGTCGATTCCTACCGCAGGGCTGGGAAGGCGGCTCGATCGCTTTTTGACGCGATCGCCTTCGAAAGCGCCTTGCTCGCGACCACGACCCAAACGGCTGACATTTGCTTCGTCGACCGCCTGACAAAAAGCGGCCGGCAACATGTCTATCGTTGCCGGCAAAGGCTGCATTTCACGCCCGGCGGTCTCGTCATCTACATCACCCACGAGGAGCTGCCGGCAGAAAGAGAAGGCTTCCTTGAGTTCTGCGCTGCGGTCGGGATTGCGTTGAGCGATGCCGGACTCGAATAACGGCGGCGAGGACCACGGTTACGACGTTGGTTAAACATTTCTGCCGGTTGCGAGCACCTGCCTTCCCCACGATGTAGCGCCATGACGCTCCGAGTGTGTTTGGCAGGTGCAACGGGATGGGCGGGCTCCGAGCTGGCGCGGGCCCTGGCTCAGGTAGACGATCTCTCCCTCGTCGCGGCGATCTCGCGCCGGCACGCCGGAAGCAAGCTGGGCGATAGTCTTGAATTTGCCTGGCCTAACGACGCCTATTTTTGCTTCCGCCACTGAGGCGCTGGCCGATGGCTGCGATGTTTTCGTCGAATACACCAAACCAGACGTCGCCAGGGCCAACATCCTCGCCGCGCTCGAGCACGGCGCGCATGTCGTGGTCGGAACCTCCGGTCTCACGGATGACGATTTCGCCGAAATCGACGTCGCGGCCCGCCAGACGCAACGCGGCGTTCTGGCCTGCGGCAACTTCGCTTTGACCGCCGTCCTCCTGCAGAAGTTTGCCGTCGCGGCCGCCAAACTCATCCCGCAATGGGAGATCATCGACTACGCCGCCGACGGCAAGGTGGACGCGCCCAGCGGGACGGCGCGCGAGCTGGCGACCCGCCTGGCAGAAGTGCGGTCCCCTGAGCCAACCGTCCCGATCGAGCAGACAGTCGGGCCGCGCGAAGCGCGTGGAGCAACCCTTGCGGGGTCGCAAATTCACTCCGTCCGATTGCCGGGCTACGTGCTGGGCGCGGAGATCATCTTCGGAATGCCAGACCAAAAGCTGTCCATTCGCCACGACGCCGGCAGCAGCGCGCGCCCCTACGTGGACGGCGCTTTGATGGCGATTCGCAAGGTGTCGACGCTGATTGGCCTCCACCGTGGCCTGGAGTCCGTGCTCGATCTCTGATGACCGGCAAGCGTTAGGCCGGAGGCGGCGGCAGAAGCTGTCGCACCGGCGCCGCATCCATCAGCGCGAGGATGCGAGTCTTTTTCCCTTCGTAAGCGAGAGTGCGGAAGCGGCGGATTTCCTCGACTCGGCGGAGGCCGTTGAGAGTGTCGAGAAAGCGCGTGTAGCTCGCGGCCAGTTCGGTCGTTTCGAGATAGCGGCCGCGCAGATTTTCGTCGCGAAAGGCGCCGGGCGTTTGCGCTTCGAAAAGGTGAAAACGGAGCCAGCGCCGATCGGCCCGCGAGACGCGTTGCGTTTTGCGAAAGAAGGCGACGAAGAGAAGCAGAACGAGGTAGGTATCGACCCGCGCCTGGAGCTCGAGGTCGCGCGCGAAATCCTCCGAGGCGATCTGCCGTTCGCCCTCCCGGAACTGGATGGCGGCGTGGAGAGCGTGATTGATTTCCTCCACAAACATGATGAGGGAGCGAATGTTGCGGTTCGTTAGGCCAGCGCGCGGATCGTGCGCTTCGAGCTGCTCGATGAGCCAGCGCGAATAGTAGATGCCGACGTAGAGCTGGTCGTCGGCCGTGCGCAGAAAAGTGCGGGCCAGCTCGCTCAACTCGCGCGCCGAAGCGCCGGCCAGCTTGCGTCAGTTGCCGGCAGCGGCGCTGATCGATCAGGCACTCCTCGAGATTGATTCCGACCTGCGCGTAGGTGCGCTCGAAAAGACGCTGGATCTGGCTGAAAAGCGTTTCGTTCACAAAAGAATCGAAGCGCGATGGTCGTCGTCGAGATTGATCAATTCGTCCGAGAGCCGATTGAGGGCGAGCCGCACCTCGTGAAAGCGGTCGGCCAACTCCTCGAAGACATCGTTCAGTTCGCAGCGGCGCGCGGTCGAGTGCCCGGCCACGAGCTGGAAATTGGTCCGGCCAATTTTCTCGTAAAACTCGAGATCGGGCGCGCCGCGCCGGCTGCGGTGCTGGGCGTTTTCGTGGAAAATCCCGCTGACGAAGAGTGAGTAGTTCCCGACATGCGCGCGGAGAAGAAAACTCTGCTCGGCGGTGGCGCGGGAGAGCGCGATCAGCATGTCGGAAAGATACTGGCGGCCGCAATCCTCCTCCTCGGCATGCGGCGGGCGCATGCCATTGGCGCGGGAGAAGGTTTCGAGGAGCGAGCCGATGTAATCACAAAGCTTGCGGTCGGTGATCTCAGCCCGTTTCGAAAACGTACCGGGCGAGAACGTAAAAATAAAAGGAGGACGAGATGGAGAGGTGGCCGGCGTGGGAAAGGATCGTCTCGACGAGGCGCGGATGATCGAGGACGGCGTCGCGGGTTTCGGCGTCGCTCAGGAGATCGACGAGCGAGACCTGGTCGTTAGGCGAGCGCGCCAGAGTGCGCACGATAAATTGGAAATCAGCCGCTGTGAAGCGGGCCCGACAATTCGCCTGGATCATCGGGAGCCTATCATAAGCATCCGCGATGCCGCGTGACAAGAACGATGGCAGAACGCGCTGGAAAAAAGCGGCCGGCCTCAGCTCGCTCCACTGGCCGCAAGCCCGGCCTCGTCCGTGCCCGGCCGAGGCTGCCACTGGGCGAGACGCTTGTTGCTCACCGCGTTGCGAACGTAGCGCTGCCAGACGAACCCGAGATCGAAGATGAGCGCCCCGAGCCACCAGAGATAAAGAAAGGCCGCGCCGTTGAGCAGCACCGGCCAGACCGGCGGATGACCGGCGCTGATTTCTTTGAGCCACTTGAGGCGCTGATCAAAGTTCTCCGGCGTCGCGAGCAGACTCTGGGTGTCGCCGCGGGAAAGCTTCGCCTGCTCGAGTGCGTCTCTCTGCGCCTGGCTGAAGCGTCGCCATCTGCTCGGGGGTGAACTGGAGACGTTTGCCAAACCACACGGGCCGGATCTGGGCCGCGACTAACAAAAGAATCCCGAGCGCGCCGCACAAAATCAGGGGCCGCATTCCTTTCAGGATCCAGCGCTGCTTGCGCGCCACGATGTCGGAGTCCTTTGTCTCATGCGGTTGAATCTTGGCCAGCAGTCCGAGCAGCCCAACGATCAACCCGAGGATGAGAACGCCGCGCGTCGGAGCGTCCTCGCCGAAAGTCGAAAAGGCCGCCCCGATATCCGCGCGCGAAGGGGCGTAAACGAGCTTCCAGTAAAGCAACGCACCCACTCCGTAGGCGAGGAATCCGAGCACATACCAGCGTTTGCCGGTCGCCAAACGCGGGAGACGCGCGATCGCGGTCGCTCCGGCGATGAGGGCGGCGACGCCGATCGCGTTCAGGAACAGCCGTGGCCCGGAGACAGCCGCTTCCGTATCGATGATCCCGATCTGGGTGACGCGGATGTAGCGCTGGAGCGGGTCGAACTCGGGATGGACGTAGGCGGTGAAGGCGCGATAGAAAAGAAACGTGCCGGCCACCAGGAGGACGAAGCTGATCAGATAGGGGAGCAACGGACTAACGAAATAAACCAGCGGGCGCGTCTTCGGTTTGGGGGCCTGGCTTTCCCCCTGGATGACCTCGCGGACGTAATGCTCGAAGACATCGGGATCGTCCCAGTAATCGTTATGCGCTTTGCCCGGGAGCAGGTAGCGCGCGAAGCCGATGTCGTTCTCTTCCGTAAACTCAAAAGCCCGGCACTTTTTTATTTCGAAGAGCCATTTGCGGATCGTCTCGAGTTTGAACCCGACCGGATCGCCGTAGTCATAATAATTGCGCCAGCGAATCGGTTTGCGCTGCTCGAAGAGCGTCTTCGAAATATCGAGATTGAAGTCCTGGAAAATCGTCGGCCAGACCAGAAGATGTTTGTCGAGCGGCGAGCCAATCGTCAGGTAGCCTTCCACCTTTTCCAGCCAGGGGAGCGGCGCCCCGGTATCCTCCACTTCCGTCCCTTTCTTCGGATCGCTTGAGGCGGTCAATTGCCGGCCGGCCAGGGCGTGGAGCAGCCCGAGAAAGCTGACGACGGTGCCTTCGCTGTGCGCCACGATGTGCAACTGCGCCGTCGGATAGCGCTGCGCGAATTTCCTCCATCACGCCGTGAAAACGGCTAACGATGTCAGAGCGAAACTGGTGGAACTCGGTCACGATCTGGACATCGCCGACATATTCGTCGAGCACCTCGTCGAGCTCGAACTTCAGGAGCCCGGCTTTCTCGGCCAGAAAAGTCAGGTTCCCGAGCACGTAGACTGTCTCGATGATTTCCCCCATGACCTCGCCCGCGAGATTGAAATCCGGCGTCTCGAGTTGGAGCCGCTGCTCGGCGCTCAGGGTTGGGTCGTTCCGGTGCCGGCGGTAGATGGCGTGCGCCCGCGCCACCACGGTGCGAGCCCACGCTTTCGTCTCCTCGAGGGTGCGGCCCTCTTGCACCACCTCCTGTGGAATGTCGGCCCAGAAAACTTCCGTGAACCCGGTGCGCGCGAGAACGTCGGTCCGACCCTTGAAATCATCGAGCGGTGAGACCTGAGTGACATCTTTCACCTCGGGATAGAAATAACCGAGCGGCTGCGGCGCGACCGGCGGCACGGTCTCCGGCACGCGCAGGACGGTCGAGAGGGCGAGCCGGTTGGCGACGGAACGGACGGTCGAATTGCGCTGCTGCGCGCCGATCCCGTGGACCGCGATGAGGATGTGGTCAAAGGGCCCGGGCTGCGCCGGGCCAGGTTCGTTAGGCAAAACAGCCGACTGGGTTTCCATTTTGGGATTCTCTTTCTTTCATCAGGTTCGGTCCTGGCTGAAGTAGCGCAGGGCGCGCAGGCTGGGGAGGAAGAAGTAGGCGCCGCCGCGCACGGTGACGAACTGCGGCAGGCCGGAAACGCGACGGCGCAGCCGGCCGTCTCGCGGCTGGTTGAAGTCCGCCGTCACCGGGCAACCCGGAACCTCGGCCCGGGTGCCGAGGAGCGGGTCGCTCTCGCCCGTCATGCCGGAGAATTTGGTATTCACGATCCAGGCGTTTTGGAGAAATTCGAACTGGCGGGAAATATTCGCGTTCAAACAAACGAAGTGCAGGCCGCGCGCTGGTTCGTCAGGCGGGGCCGGCGTGAGCGCGTTTTCCGGCAGAAGTTCAGGGCCATATTCCCGCCCCCGGCGCAGGATGCGATGGAAACGGACGGGCGACATCAAATCATCGCGAAACCCGCGCGGGCCGAAGCCAAGCATGGTGATGATCCTTTTCAGCAAACTCGCCGGGCGCCCGGGGAAATCGGGGTTGCGCGGATTCGCCCGGCGCACATGCGCATCCGAAGGGGCAGGCGCTCCCGCTCGGGTCCGACGCGTAGGTGAAACGGTTTTTCCGCACTTCCTCCGGGTCGGAACCGATCCCCGGAATTGGCTCCTCCTGGATCGGGACGAGCGGATCGCCCGCCGCGCGTGCGGCCGACCATGGCGGCGGCCAGCTTCTCGCCGGAGGCGGTGCTGGCATCGGCCGCCTGACTAACGAATTGCCAGAAGCCACGCACGTCCTGCCGCAGATCGCGCAGCACGAGGTAGGTGCCGTTGCGGGCCAGATCTTTTTTCTCCGGGAAATCTTCCGCCGGGAGCAGATCGGCGCTCGCGGTATCCGGGTCGAGCAGGGGTCGGTCGGTGTACTTGTTGTATTCGTTAGGGTAACCGAGCAGGAATTCGCCCAGCGCGACGAGGTTGCTGTAATCGATCTGCGGTTGGGTCGGGTCCCGCTCCCGTTTCCAGTCGATCTGCGGCTGGCTGATGCCATCGGCAAAACCGAAAGGCTCGACGCCGTCGAGATCGGCGGTCTTCAGCCAGCGCATTTCCTCGAAGGCTTCGCTCCAGTGCGGGCCGGTGGCGCTTTGGATGAAATCCGCCAGGCCGCCCGGCGCCGCGAAAAACATGACGACGAGATGCGGCACGTGGGCGGCGTAACCCCAGGCCCACTGGGCGGGAGCATTCTTCCCCATGTCGCCCAGCCGGCGGGTCCGGCTCTCCTCGGTCATGCCGGTAATGAATTCGGGGGAAAATTGTTCGATGACGGAGGTCGGCAGACGGAGTTCCGCGAGGCCGCGGACGGTGAAAGCCACCTGCAGCGCCACGGTCGGCGGCGGATCGAGCGTGACCGCGCTCGTGACCGGCGCCGCGCGCAGCCAGGCCCGGGCCGCCGCCGCGTCCTTGATCCGGAGGAGCGCATAAGAGGCTTCCGGCATTTTGCCGTAGCCGAAACGAACCAGGCCCTGCACGTCGCTGAGGTCGACTTCGGTCATAGCAGCGCGACCCATTCCCGGGCCCTTTCTTCGTTCAGCCGCGAGGCCTCCAGTCCCTCGCGAATGCGGCTGTTGCGTTCGAGATCGATCGCCGTCAAACCCGGATAGGCCTTGTACCAGACCTGGCTCGGCAAGGTGTGGCGCCGGAGGAAATCCTTGTATTTGCGCTCGTCCTGGCAGCCATCAAGCGCGAGCCAGTTCGTCCGCGGATAGCCGATCCCGTTGCTGAAGACCACGTTGAGCCCGAAGCCGGTTTTGTTGATGAAGTCGTCCATGTAACTCTCGACCGTGCCATCGTAGTTGCTGAAAAAGACCATCCGTTTGCGGTCGTCGAGGAAAACCCAGCGCGCGAAGTGAATCGTGCGAATCCGGGCCAGCCGGCCACGGGTGAAGAGATGGCGCGCGCCCCAATTGACCGTCCAGAGAACGCCGATGGTTGTCGCCAGCCTAACGAGTCCAGGCTTCAGGCTGCCCATGGCGGTGAATTGATTGCTCACCAGACGATCCTCAGCCTGCGCCAGGCCGTCGGAGTAAGCCTGGTCGACGCGCGCACAAAGCTCCGGGTCGGTTTTCTCCAGGCGTCGCAAGTGCAGGAGATAGAACGGAGCGAGCACAATCGAGGAGCGGCAAGGCGATCAGGAAAAGCAACGGCATGCCCACGAGATGAAGCATATTCCTGATCGACCAGAGTCCCGGGGTCGGCGCCTCCGGCGTCAGAGCGAGGCGCCCGGCGGATTTCTCCGCCTTGATGAACTCCTGCAGGCGGCGGTGAATCTCGCGCGCTGGAAGCTCGGCGAACTCGGAGGCGTGCGACCCGAGATAATCCTCGAGCGTGTCGTGCAATCTCGCCTCCTGCCAGGCACGGCGCACCGTCCGGCCCGGCCAATTGACATAGTTGGCGATGGGCGGCGCCTCATGGTCCCGCATCCAACCCACGAGATCAGTCTCGGAATCAAAATCGGCGCAGCAGGAAAAAATCGCGCGCAACCCGACAGGCGCGCGATGGGCCAGTTGTTCACGAAAAGATTCCGCGTCGCCGTCGACGTCGCCGAGAAAAGCGAGATAGAGCGGATAAGTCCGCGGCTCCATCCTGTAGACCCGAATGTCCCCGGTGGTTTGATCGTTCAGGATCACCAACCGCCCGTAGTGGAGCCGATCGAATTGCTCGAAAGGGATGAGGGCGTTGTTCGGGTCCGCCACGCCGGGGCTCTGATTCATCGAGTCGAGCAAGCCGCGCAGCTCCGTCTCGCGCGCCGGATCGATCGGCGCCAGGACCATGAAATTGGATT
The DNA here is from genome assembly GCA_963772915.1 of uncultured Verrucomicrobiae bacterium. Lineage (GTDB taxonomy): Bacteria > Verrucomicrobiota > Verrucomicrobiia > Chthoniobacterales > UBA10450 > Palsa-1392. Next base: position 342,007 of record CAVYZI010000007.1, on the reverse strand, counting down.
GCGGCGTCATCGCGTTTCACTCGAAGACTTCGTCGCCCGTCGGCTCGTAATGCGGAACGGCGTTTTCGCGATGGCGGAGTTGGGAGAGGCGTCTCGTACATGCGGCGGCGGGCGCGGCTTTGATTGCCTAACGGACGGTGCTCCGCGATCGTGTGCCAGGGGTTGTAAGAGAGCTTTTTCGCGAACTCCATTTGCGCGCGGGAATCGAACTTCTGCTTCGGCAGGCGCAAGGTCGCGACCGAGACCCGGGGCGAAAGTTCCTCCGGCCAGAGGACCCCGGCGTTCTCGATCGGCATGAGATGCGGATCGGTTTGCAGTTGGATGCGGAAATCCAATTCCACGTCACCCTCGGCCAGGGCGGCGACCATGGCGTCGCGCAGGTAATCGTCCGGCGGGCGCAAGGGCAGGCGCGGGATGGGAGTGCGTCGGTTCGACTTTGGCCAGACCGAATACTGCATCGCCTGGCCTTCGCCTAACAAATAAGGAACGCAACTGAAGTAGGGCGCCTCGAAGGGGCTGCTCTGGGTCTTGATCCAGAGCGACTGCATGATGAGGTCGAGGATGTGCGAGCGATGGAAGTTCAGGAAGTAGTAAATCTGCGCGTTCTTCAGGCTCTCGACCTGGAGCTGGGCGTTCGCCTTCACGTCGGGGGTGACAAAAGTGGGAGGCGAAACGGCAAACATGTCGAGGGTCGATTTCTCCTCCTCCATCAGTTTGGGGCCCGGCACGCCCATGAGCTTGATGCTGATGCTCATGAAACCGACATCGTCGATGTCGGGCGTGATATAGGGACCGGGCCCGGAGAAGCGGACCCAGGCTTTGAAGGTCTGCGGCTGGGCGTAGATGCCGCGCCGGAACTGGCTCCGGGAGTTGGTCGTGAATGATGAACTCGCCCCGGACGATGCCGTGAGTCTTGGTGTTGCCGCCGCGTTCCATCCCGCCCGGTTTCCAGAGCCCGCGCATCTGTTTCTCGAAGGTGGCGATGATCGAATCGACAAACGCTTCCTCGTCCGGGAGGAGTTTTTCTTCCGCGATCCTGAGGTGCTTCGTTAGGCCGTTTCCGATTGATCAGATCGGTCGTGAGCCGGGTGAGCGGATCGCGCAGGACGGCATCGAAGGCGGGGCGGAACCAGGGATCGATCCGCCGCTCGAGGTGGAGGAGGAAGGTGAAGAAATCGCTCAGGAGATTGAGGAAGAGCGAGCCGGTATTGGCCCGCGGCATGGGCCGGCTGGCGTTGGAATTAAACACGGGCGGCGGGCTCGAAGCGGCTTCGGGGACGTCAGCCATGGCTGCCAGCTTTCCGTTAGGCAGTCGGAGGAAATTCGAGCGCGAAATCGATCAGGCGCTTCTTGCTCCAGTAAACCTTGCCGAGATAGGTGCCGGGCGCGATCTGGCGGATTTCGTCGCGGATCCAGTGGGCGAGAAGGGAGGTGTCGGAATAATCGAGCACGATGCACTCTTTGCCATCCATCCAGCTCTCCCCCTTGTAGACCTTGGCGATGATCGCGTTCAGTCCGAAGGGGGTGATCTTGTTGCGCAGGACGCCTTTCTCCGGGTCGAAGACTTTGCCCTGCCAGGCGAAGTGACTGACAAAATTCGCCAGGTCCTCCGAGTAAGTCGTCCCGGGCGCGACGATCGCAGTCCCTTTCGCTTCCCCTTTGGGGATTTCACCGGCGGGGCTTTTCGTAAAGAGATCATCCAACTCGGCCTGGGACATTTTGAGCATTTCGGCAGCGGTCATTTGGTTCCTTTCTTTTAGGTTGTCATCCTGAGCCGCGGAGACGGCGAAGGACCTCGCATGCTATCTTGAGGGCGCCTTGCAGAGTGAGCATGGCACGTTGGTTGCGAGGTCCCTCTCCGCGCTTCGCCGGATCGGGATGACAAACGTTTTTGGGGCAACTGGGTCTGTCGGTTCATTAGAAAGTTTTCATGTATTCGATCAGCGCGCGCTTGTCTTCGTCGGGCAGATCGGTCCCGAAGTAATGGCCGTTATCTTCGATGAAGTCGGGGCATTTGTTGGCCGCGAGCAATTGCGGCACGGTCTTGATCAGCTCGTCGCGCGCTTCTTTCGGCGAGAGGTTTTTCGCGTGAATCGCGATCAGCGCCTTGCTCAGCGTCGCGGTGAGGGTAGCGAGCTGGCCGAAGTCCGGCTCGAGATTGCCGAGGAGATTAACCGGCGTGCCCTTCGGGATTGGTCCGAGCTTTAACCAGCCGTCTTTGTCGGCCAGAGCCCGGAGCGCCTTGGGGACGAATTCCCTTCGCAAATGCAGGTCGCACTCGTTTTGGGTGCGCCAGATGGAGGCTTTGCCGAGCCGCTTCTCCGGCCAGAGCAGTTTCTCGGCGGCGTCGTTGTAGGCCTCGAGCCGGCCCGCGACCGAGGGTTCGCCGGTGAATTTGCCGAGCGCGTTGTTGTGCAGGAAGGGCGCCGAGCTCCAGACACTAACGAGTGAAGCCACCCGGACAAAGCCGGGGCCGGTGTGCTTCGCCTTCGGCTCGAACTTGATCGGCTGCGTTTCGTTAAACGGATTGTAAAACTCGACCTCTTCGGGGAGCGGCAGCTCCTTGTAGGTCTGGGACGAGAAGTTGTCCCAGATGTGGTTCGGCATGGCGTTGGTGCCGAGGGCGCGCGCGGAGTTGGTCTGGATTTTTGAGAGCGGATAACGTTTGTCGGTCGAGAGGAAATTGTTCGTCAGAAAATCGGGCTCCATGACCGCGGCGCGGAACCAGGCTTTGCCATCACCCGATTGCGGGTCGATCCCGGCTGGCGGTTGTTTGCTCGAGTGGCAGTAGGCGCAACTATTGGCGAAGACGAGTTTGCCGCGGTTAAGGACCGCTTCATCCGTCGTGAGATAGGCGGCGCCCCCCGGCGCGTCGGCGAGATGGAAGGGCTTAAGCTTGCGGAAGAAGTCTCTGACGTTTGTGAGACGTTGCTCGGTCGCGAGCCAAAAAACGGAATGCTCGCGCGCATAGGGGATCTCAAAGGGCTGCTGATCGGTCAGACCGAGGAGCCGGTCATGGCGGGTGAGCCAATACTCCGAGAACATCCCGATGTTGACGTAAACCCGGATGGTGGCGCCAGCGACGCTGATCGAGTCGGCCCCATCCTTGAGGATGTGGGGGACGGGCATTTCCTCTTTCTCGCCCGGCAAGGCGAGAGTGCCGCCGGCCATTTTCTCCTCGGCCGCGATGCGCTCGCGCTCGGCGAGGAGGAAGATGGGATTAATCGCGTTGGGATTGTTGATGTGATCGGTCGCGATGCGCGAGGTGTCGGAGGTGCCGGGTGGTTGCGCGGCCAGCATTTCGTAAAAGAAGCCGCCTTTCTCCACGTTAGAGGCGAAGACTTTGCCCTCGCGGATGTACTGGTTGCCGATGGCGGAGGCGAGATTTTCCCAGCGCGGATTTTCCGGATCGGCCGGCGGGTTGGAGGGGTTGGGTGAGATGTGGCAGGCGCCGCAGGCGACCCCGACCCGGTATGGCCTAACGAGATGGTTGTCGCTAAAGTAATGCGGGTCGTCCATGAACTTCGCCCCGTCCCACTTTTTGCGCGCGGCCTCATCGAACTCCGGGTTGGGGAAAAGGCGAAAGCCGAGCACGCCGGAGGGTTTGCCGTAGATTTTGTCATCGATCCCCGGCGGCTCCGGTTCGACCTGCTCGTCGAGCCAGAGACCGTATTCATCGGGCTTGGTCGCGGCGCGGAAGCCGGGCTCGTTGACCAGGCCGAGGGTCTTGAAACGCTCGCCGCGGGCGTATTTGCGGTTGTCGAGCATCTTGAGCAGGTCCATCAGGCCGAAGCTGTCCTGGGCGACGTGATTCCAGAAATGCTGGTTGCCGCCGCTCCAGAGGTTCCAGGTGTTGCGGCCCATGATTTCGTTAGGCCCAAGATCGATCCCGCCATCCATCGGCTTGAAGACGTCGGCCGTGGTTTGCGGAAAGTCGTCCGGCGAAAGCCCGGCCAGTTTGGCTTCGTCTTCCGGGTTTTTTTGTCCGCAGCCGGCGGCGAAGAGCGTGACCAGCGCGAGGACGCACGCCCCGAGGGATGCGAAGCGATGGCGCGTCGCCGAACCGCGTTCCAGCGCGAGCGGTTTCACGTCTGCCGTTTTATCTCGATCGGGCGGAGCGGGGCAAGGGTTTTTTCGGCCTTTCGCTCCGGCAATTCAGGTGATCAGCCGGGGCGCGGTTTCGCCCGGGCCAAATCCTCTTTCACCTGGGCGAAAAATTCCGGCAACGTCTTCTCCGCCCAGTCGTCTCCGCAGATCGCCTCGATCGCGTGCAGCCCGAGGAGCCGATAACTTTCCAACTGCGATTCGCTGAACCATTGGTCGGTCGTCGGTTCGTGGGGAAATTCGGGGTGCGCGGCGGCGTAGTTCGCGACATCGGGCGGTTCGTCGCCCGAGACCATCGGCTTGATGTAGATGAGAGCGCCGTCGGGTTTCGAATCATCGACCACGGAATAACGAATGGTGCCGAAAGCGCAGTGATTGACGGTGCCTTCCGATTTTTTGGGCGAAACGACTTTGATGTCGATCGGAATCCCGAGATCGATTCGAATCTTGCGAATGGCGTTGCCGAGATCTTCGAAGACGTAATCGAAATCCTGCCCGGCATCGACCACCATGACGAGTTTGGAGCGGCGCAGGACCATCTCGTAGAGCCCGAGATTATCGAAGTGGCCGCCATCGGAGAGATTGACGTAGGGATAGCAATCGGTCGTGTTCCCGACCGCTTCGGAGAAGAGCGGCCCGACCGCGTAACTCGGTCCGCCGCGCCGCCAGGTTTTGGCCCCGGGCGTGCCGGGATTACCCAGCCACCAACCGAGACGCACATTGAAGAGCGTCATGAGAAATCCCACGATCGGTGAGGAGTGGTATCCCATGCTGGGGTTGGCCGCCGCCCCCGAAATGGTGAGGGCGGTGCCGAGGCTGATTCCGTCGCCGTATTTCGCGGAAGGCCGATAACCGAGGTGCCAGGAGCCGCAGTGCAGCCGGCTAATGGTAAACGATTCCGCCTTCCGTTCCTGCCAGGCCAGTTGCCGGCCTTTGACGAGATTGAGCGCGGCATTGACGACATGAAACGGCTTGCTCGGCCGCAAATTGGACATGCCAATGTTGTCGTTAGGATCAAACCCGGTGAAGAGATGCGGCCGGCGCGCCTTCTCGGTCCGCGAAGCGGCGAGGAAGGCACGAATCAGGCGGGTGCGGTAGGTGGCGTGGAGGGAGAATTTGTTCACGTTGATGAAGTAACCCATCACGATCCCAAAGAGCAGACAGGCCGCGGTGAGAAAGAAGACGACGAAGAGCTGACTCTGATAAGTCTCGTCCTGGCCGAGAAGCCAGCGACCGGCTTTATCCGCCCAGGGCTGCGAGCCAATGAAAAGCAGGAGCCACGAAATCACGAGCGAGAGCAGAAGAAAGAAAATCACCGCCAGCAAAGTCACGAGGCCATGCGAACTTTGTTTTGGGCCAAATTTTCGGAGGAACTTCGAGCGCAAGGCGAACCACGCACCTACGATTCCCGTCACCCCGCCGAAGGCGCCCAGGATCGTTTTCACGATCGGATTGGCCTGCACCTCGCCGAGGAAAACGACGAGTCGATTTCCGCCCTCCGCCTGCGGAGTGAGAAGCTGCGCGCCCCACAGGACCACGAAATTGATCACCATCCAGGCGAAAACCGAAATCAAAATCCAGGCGGCCGAGCGCGCCCACCATTCCCGGTCCTGGTCGAGGGAGACCCAACTGGCAAGCCCGGTGAAGAGGAAGTTCACGAGCAGGAGCACGCCCAAGACGAGCGCGGGCGCGAAGCAAACGTAATTGATCGCGCTTTTCGACGGATCGAAAAAGACGCGCATCGCCAGGGTGTAGATGCAGAAGCCGCCGAAAGCCGTGGTGATGAAAATCGTGCCGAGCCGGAGGAGCGAATCGACCAGATGGCGCGGGCCCGTTTTGCGCCCGCGGCGGAACCAAAGGACGAGACTCCCGAGGAGTCCACCGAGCAGATAAGCGGCGACCGCATAGCCAACAAACCAGAGCAGCCCGCTGCGCGAGCGGAGGGTGAAGCTGCCGTGGATGTTGCAATACAAGGCCCACCATTCCGTCAAACCGAGGGCTGCGAGGAGCAACGGAAGTTGGCGCCATTGCAGGAAACGGCGTTGCGGCAGACCAGCGTTGCCGGTGGAAGGGACATCGACAATGGCGTAGGCCATCGCGACCGCGATCAGGACAAAACTCCCGACCAGCAGGACCCAGAGCACGACGTTGTAGGCCGTGAGGATCTGCGAATAGTTAGGCAAACCCTGCCAACCGTTGGGTGGGAGGAGGATGGCGCCGAGATAAAGTCGCGGCACCATCATGGCCGCGCACAGCCAGGAAATGATCACGAGCCAGTTCAAAAACACGTTGCGGATGTAGGTCGCGATCAGCGTCCAGGCATCGACCGAAGTGAAACCGGTCCTGGGGGTGAGATAATTGCTGAAGGTGCGCAGATGCCGGATCGGCTGCGGCTCGGGATTGAGCGTGAGGTCGGGACGACTGCCCAGCTCGTCCACCACCCCGGCCACGCCCGTCGGGATGATTTCTGATCCAGGCCGAAAACCAACCGCCGACATAGCCGCCGCCCGAGACGGTGGAGAGATAATCGAATCCGCCCAGGAGTCCCTTGCGCGCCAGCCCCTGGAGAATCCCGAGGCTAAAAATCCCGCTCCGGATTCCGCCGCCCGAAAGACAAAGCGCGGAGCGCTCCGGTTGCTCGCTGTGAATCCGCTCGTAGACCGCGCGCAGACGTTCCTGCTTTTGCTCGACCGGCAACTCCTGGGTCTGCTCCGGGCCGAGCTTGCCGTCGAGTTCCTCGGCCAGGATATCGGCAAGGGATTTTGGTTGGGCCGCTACCTCTGGATCGTCCGCCATTCAGCACCTCCTTCTTTTTCTTTAGGGAGCAGGGCCGGAGGTGACAAGCCGATTCGTCTTTCGCACCGAAACCATTTCCAACAAATCCGACTAACGAACTTTGGGGGATCGTTAGGCAAGGGCCGCCCTCTCGTCACGTTTGTCTAAACACGCATCCAGCCCGAGTCTCCCTGGTTTCGAATCCTATGGCGCGATCAACCGTTGCCCGCCGGGGGAGGAGGAGACATTTGCTGGGGCGGTAATTTCCGGTATGCGCAATCAAAAGATTCTTCTCGTCCTTTTGGCCGGAGTCGTGTCGGCCGCCCTGGCCTATCTCGGCACCGGCTTGCAACCCATTTGGTGGTGTCTCTGGCTGGCCCCGATCCCGGTGCTCGCGGTCGCGACACACCTCGGTCGCGGCCCGGCTTTTCTCCTCGCTGTCAGCGCGTGGCTGCTCGGCGCGCTGAATGAGTGGAACTACTTCACTCACGGGCTTCAACTCCCCCTGCCGCTAATCGCTCTCGTGCTCTTGCTCCCCGCTCTTTTTTTCGGTTTGTGTGTTCTCTTTGCGCGCAGCTTTCTGCGGCGCGGATCGCTTTTCCTCGGGGCAATTGCTTTTCCCGCTGCCTGGGTGGCCTACGAATATCTCAGCGAGATCGGCTCACCTCACAGCACCTTCGGGAATCTCGGCTACACTCAGATGGATTTTCTTCCCATCATCCAGATCGCGTCGGTCACCGGCATCTGGGGAATCAGTTTCATCGTCTTTCTCTTCGCCGGGACGATGGCGGCGCTTTTGAGCGGCGCCGGCCGACGCGGCGAACGTGGCGCGCTGGCGCTCAGCGTTGGGGCCCTGCTTTGCGTCCTGCTTTTCTACGGCGAGTGGCGATTGTCGTCCCATTCTCCCGCTCCGTCGGTCGCAGTGACACTCATGGCGAAGGATGTGCCGATGGGTCTCTATCTCGGCTCAGACGAGCAGGCGCTGAAACTCATGGGAGAATATGCGGACGAAGTCCGTCGCGCGACACCGTCTGGAACGCAGGTGGTTGTGCTCCCGGAGAAAATCGCGCGCCTGAGCGAGAGCAACCTGGCACAGGTGGACGCGCTCTTTGCTGCGGCGGCGGCGGAGAAACACACGGCGATCGTCCTCGGAGTGGTCCGCAAGACATCCGCCGGAGCTTTCAACTCCGCGCGCTTCTATTCGGCGGAGGGAAACCTGGAGGCCAATTACGACAAGCATCATCTCCTCCCCGGGGTGGAACCGGAAAAACCGGGTAGCAAGCGAGTCGTGCTCGACGAGCCATCGGGTCGTTGGGGATTGCAGATCTGCAAGGACATGGATTTTCCACTGCTCAGTAGTCAGTATGCCGCGGAGGGTGCAAACCTCCTCCTCGTCCCGGCGTGGGATTTCGGGCGCGATCGCTGGCTGCATTCGCGCATGGCCATGCTGCGCGGGGTCGAGAATGGTTTTGCCCTCGCGCGTTCCGCCCGCGATGGGCTCCTGACGCTGAGCGACAATCGCGGCCGCATCCTGGCGGAGACCGCGGGGGACGCAGGCCGGTTTGTCTCCGTCACCGGACAGTTAAGCGTCGGGCCCGAACAGACCTTCTACACCCGAAGCGGCGATTGGTTCGCCTGGATTTGTCTGGCGCTGACCGTCATCCTGTTAGCCGGACGCTTTCTGTGGCCGCAGAAGCGACACCCGGACACGCCTTCGCCTTGACCCGCCGAATCGGCCGCCGATGAAGAGGGAGACGCCGAAAGTATGAGCATGTGCAGATTGGTTACATTAACAGTCGCGTTCGTTGCCCTCGCGCACACGGCGGCCGGGCAACGAACAGATAAGATCTTTATCCAGGGCAACGCCGCCGGGAAACAAACCGTCGCGTCGGAGCCCGACGGGGCCGTCCGCGCGGAATATTCCTATAGCGATCGCGGCCGGGGCGATCACATCGTGGCCACCTGGAAACTCGATGCCGATGGCGTGCCCATCGATTACCAAGGGCGCGGCAACGATTACATGAAGGCGCCGGTCGATGAGCACTTCGCGATCAAGAACGGCCGGGCGACCTGGAAGAACCGGAGCGAGAAAGGCGACGCGGCGATGACCGGCAAGGCCTTTTACCTGCCGATGGATGCGCCGCCGGAATTCACGGCTGTGCTCGCACGCGCGCTCCTCAAAGCACCCGAACACAAGTTGGCGCTCTTGCCGGCGGGCGAGGCCAGCATCGAGCCGGGCGCAAAAGTAAAGACCAGCCAGGGCAAACTCACCGAGTACCGCATCACCGGTCTCGGCTTCACTCCCGAATCGATCTGGCTCAAGCCCGATGGTGAAACGGCCGCGTCGGTCGGCTGGCTTTCGACCATCGCGCCTCCATACGAGGCCGCCATGACCCAGTTGCGAACGGCGCAGGAGAAAACCGACGCCGCCTGGTCCCGACAACTCGCCCAGGAAATGACTCACATTCCGAAAGGCGATCTCGTCATTCGCAACGCGCGCCTTTTTGATCCGCGCGATCTCAGCGTCCGGTCGGGCCGGAGCGTGCTGGTGCGCGGCGATCGAATCATCCGCGTCGAACCGGAGGCCGATCTCAAGCCAGGCACCGATGCCGAAGTCATCGACGCGCATGGCCAGTTCCTGATGCCGGGTCTATGGGATAATCACCAGCACTTGAGCAGCCCGCAGGATGGCGCGCTCGACCTCGCCAACGGCGTCACCAGCGCGCGCGACATGGGCAACGACACCGACACCTTCCTCGAGCGCGTCGCGCGCTACGACGACGGCACCGAGCTCGGGCCGCGAGTCTTAAAGTCCGGAATCATCGACGGCACGGGAGAGTTTGCCGCGCCCACTAAAATGCGGGTCGACACCGCCGCGGAAGCGATCAAGGACGTCGATTGGTACGCCGGGCACGGCTACGTGCAGATGAAAATTTATTCCTCCATGAAACCGGAGCTGGTCCCGATCATCGCCGATCGCGCGCATTACCACGGGATGCGGGTGAGCGGACACGTCCCCGCCTTCATGTCCGCGCGCCAGTTCATCGAAGGCGGCGCGGATGAAATCCAGCATTTCAACTTCATCGAGCTGAATTTCCTCTTCCCGGAAGTGCAGGAGACGCGGAATCGCGATCGTTTCATCAAAGTGGCCGAGCACGCCCGCGAGTTCACGCCCGACAAACCGGCCGTGCGTGAATTCATCGCTTTCCTCAAGGAACATCACACCGTGCTCGATCCGACGATGAACATCTTTGAAGCGCTCTTCTGCGGCGACCCGAGCGCGATCACCCCCGGCCTCGAAGATGTGGTGCCGCGATTTCCAGCCCAGGTCCGACGCGGAATGCGGAGCGGTGCGCTCGAAGTTCCCTCCGAGAAAGCGGCCGCCTACCGAGAAGCGTTTCCCGCCATGCTGCGTCTCTTCAAAGCGGTGCACGACGCCGGCGTCACCATGATCCCGGGCACGGACGCGCTGCCCGGTTACACCCTGCATCACGAGCTCGAGATTTACGTGCGCGCCGGGATCCCGGCGGCCGAGGTTCTGCGCATGGCGACGCTCACGCCCGCCCTCGTCATGGGAGTAACCAAAGACCGCGGCGTCATCGCCGCCGGAAAACTGGCCGACATGATCCTGGTCGACGGGGATCCGACGAAGAACATTCGCGACCTGGGAAAAATCACGACCGTGATCAAAGGCGGAAAAACCTACGACCCGTCCGCGATCGAGAAAGCGCTCGGCATCGCGCCGGCCGAGGACAAACGTTAGGCAAACAATCGCTCGCCAAGGCTTCCGGCAGGTCTAAAAACGAGTCCCACGGCGGTCAAACTGCGTTCTGGCCCTGCGCCCTCCCGACCAGAAGATGTAGAGGCGGCCGTGTCGGCCGCAAACAACAAATCGGGGCCTGCGCCCATCGGCCCCGGAGCACACATGTAAGAAAAAAGGACTGATCCCAATCTAAGCCCGCAGCTGAGCACATGATAGAGGGCGGCAGAATATTGGATTGTGAAGGGGGGCGGAGCATTCACCGATGGTTGAAAGAATTCCGGCGGAAGTCGAGGTGTGGCCGCATGCTCCTTGACTGCGAGAGACGCTTATCCCCGGTGTAAACAGTGAGCCCTGATCCCGAAGAGCCCCCGGGCGCAGCGCTGAAAGCTTTCGTAGACCGTGCGGCCCGAAGCCTGGGAAATCGCGTCAATGACGCTGATTGTTGATACTTGGAACTGACCCCTTCAAGATGCCTCACTGACCCCTAATACTCGTATCATGCTGGCTCGACTCGACCAGGCCCAGGCCAAAGGCTGCGACGGCATCGAGCCCGACCTGGACGATTTGCATAACTACAAGACTGGCTTTGTCATCACCCAGGCCGATCAGGTGGCCTTCAACACCTGGCTGATCGCTGCCGCCCACGCCCGTGGCATGTCGATGGGGTTAAAGAACGGCGCCAGCAGCACCACTGGCCCGAAATCGTTTGAGCAACAGATGCTCAATGCCGGCGCCGACTGGGCCCTTAACGAGGAGTGCAACCAGTTTAACGAATGCGTCGGTTACAAGCAGTTCATCGCCGCGGGCAAGGCGGTTTTCCAAGTGGAATACCTGGATAACCAGCGGAAACCTTATCGCGGGCGCAGAGGCATCTGTGCCACGGACAACACCGTCAATTACGACGGCATCGTCAAAGACTCCAGCAGCGCTCTGGCCGCGCTGCCACTCATTCAGTGTCGATAAGGATGAGCCTCGTGAATGGGAGCGTCCACAGTGGCCCAATACCTCGCCGCACTCCCCGCGGATCGCCGCTCACGCCATCATCCGCGTCACAGGGGCAGGGCTATCGTGCCCACCGGGAGCGGCCACGATCCGATCCAATTTTTAGCAGGGTGCGATCTGCGCCGCGTAGGGCCGAGATGAGACCGTCATTGAGGACACCGAGCAATTTCAGGGAGAGCGGGGAGCCTGCGGCAAGGAGCCTTTCACAGGCGTCTAGCTCAAGCTCTACGAGTATTGCGTCACACTGAACTGTGCACGTCGCCGTCCGCGGCTCCCCGTCGATGACACTCACTTGGCCGAATACGTTGCCTTCCGGCAAATGCGCGAGTAGCTGCTGACTTCCCTTTACCTCGATGCTCACGTCCACTGCTCCGCGCACGATGATAAAGCAGGAACCGCCGGGACTCCCCTCCGAGAAGAGCAACGTTCCCGCGGGCAGCTCCCACTTACGCGTTACGCTGAGAAGCATCTGGATTTCGTCCGTCGTGAAACACGCGAAAGCGGGAAAAGCGAGCAACAGCTCCGGCGCGAGAGAATTTCCCGGTCCACTCTCCGCCCTCGGCAGGATGCTGTGGGGCTGGTTTACGCGGATAGTCTCGGCCGAACCCTTGCGAAGCGTCAGCGCCTCGGAGATCCTGCGATTGACGTTCTTAAGCTGCCGGCAGAGTGACGCGGCAATCCGCCATAGGCTGTCGTGCTCCGTCATGAAAAGCGGCTCTCTCTGCATGAAACGGCGCGGAGCAAAGACGTCCTCCGGCACCCATTCCGGCACGCGATCCGTGAGTGCTATCTCAGCCGCCGCGTAACCTGACGCCGTCGTGTAGCTGCCGCCGTAACCATTGAATCCCGCCGCCATGATCACCCCTTCACGGAGGTAGCCGATAGCCGGCAGGCGATCCGGTGTGAACGCCAGCGGCCCAATCCATTCGCTCGTCGGCGCAACGCCATCAAGCTCTGGGAAGAAACGGTTTCGCAACGTCAGCAGCAGGCGGTGCACCGTCGGAGAACGTCTGCGGGATGCAGGATTTCGCATCGGACGATCGGCGCCGCCGCCCATGAGCAGCGGCGCCTTGCCGCGTCGGGCACCCTCACGCGGCTGAGTGAAGAATACCGGGCCGGCTTCGCTCGTGATTGCCCGGCCCCGCGCACGATCGCGCGCGTTCTCCGTAAATTGGATCTGGCTCTGATGCGGTCGGATCGCACTGAGTTCTGGAAATAGCGAAGCCGTGAAGGCATTCGTGGCGACGATGACGCGCCCGGCCACGATAGTACCGCGATCGGTCACGATCCGGTGCCTATTCTGATCGTCGCTCTCGACCGCGTGCACTCCGGTGCGGGTATAGAGCTCCGCACCTGCGGCGAGCGCCCGGTCGAGGAGCCCGCAGACGTACTTGAATGGATGGTAAGTGCCGTCTTCCGGGACGAACCGGCCCACGAATTCGTTATCAATGCCGAGCTCTCGGCGAATCATGGCGCGCGACCAAATCTCGATCCGCTGCCCATGTTGGGCCGCCAACACCACCTCCTCGCAAATCCCCTGTTCCTCCTCATCGCTGTTTGCCAGGTGCAGCCAGCCTTTCGGCGTAAAGTCGCAGTCGATGCCCTCGCGCAGAACGATGCCGCGCATCAGATCGCGATTGCGCAGTGCGACGCCGAGCACGAGTGACGCCTGGCGCGCGCTTTCCGCACGCAATATTTCAGCAGGCAAACCGGGGTAGACCCTTCGGAGAAACTGCAGCCGTTCTCGCGCGAGACCTTCGTACGCGCCGACGGAATTTTCCGGGAGAAGTTCGAACGTCCCGCCGTTGCGACCGCTCGCTTCTCCGGCGGGATCCCCTTGATCGAGGATGACGATGCGCATCCTGCGAGTCCCCATCGCCCGGGTCAGATGATAAACGCTCGATGCGCCGGTGAGTCCCGCGCCGATGACCACGACGTCCGCATTCGGCGGCAACTCCGCATTCGATTGAAAATTCGCGAAACGACGGCCGTTGCGGAACCAGTATGGTTCGTCGCTAGCCGGAATCCCGTTGTCTCGTGGAACGATTTCGGGATGGCGCGATTGATCAGACATTCTACGAATGAACGGCAGTGAGCGGAGATCCGCGTCGCTCTCATGATTCAATCAACTCGGGGACGGAATCTGGATCATCCGTCTCCGAAGTGGCGAGGCGTCTTGCTGGACTCTTACCACGGATTACGCGGATAATCACGGATGGCCCATCGCGTCGCGAGCGGAAGATTAAGTTCGCGATCGCGAGACGCCATCGCCAGCGCGAGAGGCGCGTGCACTACCCGGACGGGATCACCGCTCCTCGCGCAGCCCGGCGCTCCGATTGGCTTTCTTTCACATTTCGGCTGCCCGGTCTCGCGGCGACGGAGAGCTGGATGAACCGCGCGACTTTGCGGATCTTTTCCTCGAACGATTCTCGCGCAAGCGCGCGGCGCATTTCGATATTCATGGCTTCGGCATAGTCAGTTCATACCGGCGTAGAATTTCATCTAAGAGGGATCGGTCGGTCTCGGTTTGTTCGAACAATTTGCTCGATTCGCGTGAGCTCTTTGCATCGGGAATTCGTGCATCGGGAGTGAATTGGGGTCAGGGTGGAATGGCGCTAAGATAAGAAGCGCGTGTGCAAATAGGGGTCAGGAGAATATTCTTGCCTTGGCTGGGACGGCGCGGCACAAAAGCAGCGATGCCACGACAGGCGCGAATCGAATTTGCAGGCGCTTTTTATCATGTGATGTGTCGCGGGGATCGCCGAGAGGCGATCTACCAGGATGAGCAGGACCGGGAGCGGTTTCTTGCGACTCTCGGAGAGACGGTGGGGCGGACCGGCTGGCGGGTGCACGCCTACGTGCTCATGAGCAATCATTATCATCTGCTGGTGGAAACGCCTGTGCCCAACCTGGTGCGCGGCATGACGTGGTTTCAGACGACCTACACCGTGCGCTAGAATGCGCGTCACCGGCTCAGCGGACATCTCTTTGCCGGGCGCTACAAAGCGCTCCTGGTCGATGCCGAGAGCGAAAGTTACCTGGTGACTTTGCTCAATTACATTCATCTCAATCCGGTGCGGGCAGGATTGGTCAAGCCGGACTCCGGGGAGAGTCTGGTGGATTATCGCTGGAGTAGCCTGCCGGGGTATTATTGGCCGGGGCGACGGCCAGGCTGGCTGGTGGTGGAGCATGGCCTGGCGGCGTTGCAATGGAAGGACACGGCATCCGATCGACGTGATTTCCTCGACTATGTGGAGAATCTGGCACGGGAGGAGCGGGCAAACGGCACCGGCCGAGAAGGGTTGGCGACGCGGTGGTCGGAGCTGCGAGCGAGCATGGAGCGAGGGTGGTACTTCGGGACCGAGGCTTTTCGGGATTGGCTGCTGGAAAAGGCGCGGGTCGCACTTGGACAACGGAGCGAGAGAAAACAGAATTATCACGGAGCCGAAATTCATGATCACGGGGAACGGGAGGCTCGCAGGATCATCGCGCAGCGGTTGGTCGAAGCGGGACTTCAATCGCTTGATCTGGAGAGATTGGCGAAAGGCGATCCGCGGAAGGTTGAGATAGCGAAAGAGGTCCGCACAAAGACGAGCGTTCCCTTGAGCTTCGTCGCGCGTGAGCTCAGCATGGGCACACCGATGTACGTCTCCAAATTAACCAATCGCGATGATCAAAGACCAAGAATATCCTCCTGACCCCTAATTCTTGACCCACTCTGACCCCTTATGCCCTACTCTCACGGTGCAATGAGATTTGCCGCTGCGCTGGTAATCGTCGCGCGGAGGCTAGGGACACCAAAAGGGAGCCCCGATTGGTCGCACCGACGGTCGGGGAGCCATAGTGCAGCAAAAGTGTGTTCTTCTTTCCCAGACAGTCGCTGACTGAATTAGCTTTACTTTTTCCATTCCCGTCGGTTAGAGACTGGCCATGCAACGTTCGCCCCTCCGCCGGTTGTTTCTCTATTGGTTAGGCATCGCTGCGCTCCTTCCCGCAGTTGCGCATGCTGGGAACACAACGTGGAGCGCCAGCCCGGTGAGCGGCGACTGGTACACCGCGGAGAATTGGGTGCCGGCGAAAGTGCCGCACCGTCAAAGGGACACGGCAACCTTCTCGGTTTCCGAGATGGAGTCGGTGTTGGTCGCGGCAGACACGTCGATCGACAGCATTGTTTTCACCGCGGACGCCAGCGGATTCACGATCGTCACTCAGCACGCCGGCCTGGAGCTTTCCGGCGCCGGGATTACGAACGCCTCCACCAGGCGGCAAAACCTGATCGCGGGCGCCCGAGGCGGGACGAGCGCCGGGCTCATCCGATTCACCGATTACGCGACCATCAGCGGACCGGTCACAATCATCGACCAGCCTTCGCCAAACAACTTCGGCGGATTTGGGATGACGCATTTTGTGCACCACGCTAGCGCCGGCGACGCCAACATCATCAATGCCGCTGGAGCCAAATCAATCTCCGGACCTGGTAATACGCACTTTTTCGATAACGCCAGCGCAGGGAATGCCACGATCACAAACTCCGGTAATTTCCCAATTAGCGGTGCCCCTGGCTATACCGCCTTTAACGGCTACTCCACGGCCGATCACGCCACCTTCATGAACGAGGGCACCGGCATCGGCCCCGCGGGCAAGACCGCTTTCTACGATCATGCCACCGCGGCCAACGGCACCTTCATCAATAGAGGGAACGGAGACACCCAGTTCGACGGTCCACATTGCTCGGCGGGCAACGCCACGATCATCAATGAAGGCGCGACCGCTGCTGGGGACACAATCCACGGCGGCAACACCTTTTTCTACGGGGACTCGCACGCCGGGCAGGCCACGATCATCGCGAAGGGCGGCTCCAATGGAGGCCAAGGCGGCTACATTGGCTTTATATCGGCCGATGACGGCTCGGAGGCGACCTTTCGGCTTTATGGGAATGGGACCCTGGCTCCGCCCTCGACCATTGGGTCGCTCGAAGGCGACGGCATCGTCCTTTTCGGCACCTATGGTTCCTACGCGATCGCGATCGGCCGCAATCAGAATGACACGGTCTTCGCCGGCACCTTCACTGAGCAGTTTCCCGTTGGCGCCTCGGTGGAAAAGGTCGGCCGAGGAACGCTCACGCTCAGCGGCAGCCAGAGCGACTACACCGGTGGCACGATTGTTTCAGGCGGCACACTCCTGATTGATAATGCTTCAGGGTCGGCCACCGGCACAGGGCCAGTCACGGTAGACACCGGGGGAACCCTCGGCGGCAGCGGTATCATCCCAAGCGCCGTGACGGTCAACGGCACTCTCGCCCCGTCTTCGGGGTCGACCGTGCCAGTGAGGCTGACTCTCCAAGGCCCGCTGACGTTTGCTAACGGCGCAAGCTTCAACTGTTCCTTCCAGGCTGATCCGATGGCCGCAAGCGACGAGGTGGCTGCCAGCGGGATAACCATCGATCCAGGTGCCGTTGTCAATCTGATGAGTCGGGACGCGGGTTCGTTGGACAAAGGCACGGTCTTTGTTGTCCTCAACAACACCGCCAGCACCCCCATCAGCGGCACCTTCGCAAATCTCCCGGACGGCGGCACAGTCACAATCAACGGGAACAACTTCCAAGCCAGCTACAGCGGCGGCGACGGCAACGATCTCACCCTGACGGTGGTGCCGTAGGCGCAAAATTGGTCACGGGACGAGGAAGATCTTCCCAGTGGCAACCATCGACCAGCATCGATCCCCTTTGGTAGCCGCGGACATCGACCGCGTCACCGCCGAGGGAGTTGTGGCTGAGCGGGCTGATGAAATGATACGGGCTGGTGACGTAGCCCGGCTTGCCCTTTGCCCGCACGCCAGGCTCTGGACTTGTCGTCAGGTAAAGGAAGGTCACGACCGGCCTTGAGCCTTCCACGATCAGCGTGGCCACGACGGAGTCGCCGACGCGCGCACTGCAGGGCTGCGGTCTGGGCGCCCGGGATGGGCAGAGGCCTCCCCGATCACGGGCAGCCGCGATCGGTTGCCGATTCCTACCCGCAACCGCAAAATGCGGGTCCGTTCTCAGCGGTGCCCGAGGAGGGGCACGATATTGCCTCCGTCCACCGAGGTGAGGGCGTCGAGGACGCCGTCGTTGTTCACATCGCAGAGCTTCAGAACGCTGGGCAGCGCGCCGCCGATGTAATAGCTGCGGAGCTTGCGAAAGGTGCCGTCGCCA
Organism: uncultured Verrucomicrobiae bacterium; assembly: GCA_963772915.1. GTDB lineage: Bacteria > Verrucomicrobiota > Verrucomicrobiia > Chthoniobacterales > UBA10450 > Palsa-1392. The sequence goes on along the minus strand of CAVYZI010000007.1, from coordinate 324,170 downwards.
TTTCCCAACACTGCCTCCAGGTCCTGCTCGTCACCAATCGTAAAGAGGTCGAGGTTCCCGTCATTATTAAAATCAGCGAGCTCTGAACGAGCGCCTGTGAGAATCGCTTGCGGCGCCTGGAAGGTGCCGTCGCCGTTCCCGAGCAGGATGCTTGCGTTGACCACCAAGTCGGGCCTTCCGTCTTTGTTTAGGTCGGCCGCGATCATGTTAACGGGCGAAAAGACGGTCGTGCGGATGGCGTCGAATTGAAAGGAACCGTCGCCGTTTCCCAAATAGACGCTAATGAAGTCGTTGAAGGTGTTGCCCACGACCAAGTCCAGGTTGCCGTCGAGGTTAAAATCCGCGCTCGCGATCGTCTCGGGGTTTGCTCCGGCAGCGTAAGTGGTGGCATCGAACGTGCCATCGCCGTGGCCGAGGAGGACTGCGAATTTGCCGCTAAATTCATTCGCGGTCGCGACATCGAGATTGCCGTCGCCATCAAAATCTCCCACCACACCGAGGACAGGTATCCCCCCGTTGCGCGTCCGCTTCGCGGGAGCAAAAGTTCCGTCGCCGTTGCCCAGGTACGTATAGGTGTAGGTGGAATCCCAGAGCACGAGATCAAGCTCGAAGTCGTTGTTAAAATCTCCGACCAGCAGGTCAAACGAGCGGCCGATCGCGGAGAACATGGTCCCAAGAGTAAAGTCGCCTTTGCCGTCGCCCAAGGCGATGACTCCACCGGACTCTCCCTCAATCGCCAAGTCGATGTTGCCGTCGCCGTTGAAATCGGCGGTCACGAAGGCGGAGATGTAGTAGCCCAGGAGCGAAGAGAACTCCGCCGGGGCGAGGAAACCACTGGCGCGACCGTAGGCGACCCCGATGCGGTCGCGCCCGCCCGCTATCAGGTCAGGGTGCCCGTCGCGGTTAAGATCGGCAACCAATGCGAACGCCCCGCCCACCGCGTAGGTCGTCTGGCTGCCAAAGGTGCCGTCTCCATTTCCGAGCAAGACAATGGCACCGGCGCCGCTGAGGACGAGATCGAGCCTGCCGTCGCCATTCGCATCCGCCAGACGCAACGTCTGGATGTAGTAGCTCGGGGTGGAGTAGAAGGTGGGCGCTTGGAAACTGCCGTCGCCGTTGCCGAGCATGATCGTGATCTGGCCGCCCAATTTTTCCACCCACGCCAGATCGACTTTGCCGTCGCCGTTGACATCGCCAGCGGTCACATCGGCCGAGACCGGGTAGGTCGTAGTCTCGAGTTGAAAAGTGCCATCGCCATTGCCGAGCAGCACCTGGCTACCGGTCTCGGCCGCGACCGCCAGGTCGAGCTTACCGTCGGCGTTAAAATCCGCTACCGCCAGCCGCCGCGCGGCGTAGGACACGGGATAATATGTCGGAGCGGAGAAAGTGCCGTCGCCGTGGCCGAGAAGGATCGCCGCCGCTCCCGGACTTCCATTGTCACCGTAGATCGCGACCGCTAAATCCCGCTTCCCGTCACCGTTGAAATCGGCAATCTCCAAACCGCTGACTCCCTGCTCGACCTCCACAGCTTGTGCAGATTGGAAGCTCCCATCGCCGTTGCCGAAGAAGATCTTGACCGACTCAGCGCCGTCGATCACGGCGAGATCTAGGTTGCCATCGTCGTTGAGATCGGCTGCCTGAATCGCCGGGGTGAAAGATGTGCCCGTCGGGTAGATAACGGGCGCGCGGAATCCGCCCCCTGCTTTGCCCAGGAGGATGCTCACCTCGACGTAATCGGCCGTCGCAATATCAGGAATTCCGTCGTGATTGAAATCCTGCACCACCGCCGCCTGCGGAGTATTTTCCCCAGTGCTGTAAGTGCGCGCGGTGCGGAATCCGGCGCCCTCGGCGTGATCCGCAAAGGCCAATGCGAGGAGCGAGATGATCGGAGCGACACGTGACCTGTGCATCGGAGTAGGGGAACATATCTTCTGCTGAGCCGTCAAGCCAGAAGCCGACCGCACCGGAGCTACAAAACTCGAGCTGCGGTTTTTGGCTTTGCGGCATGGCGGCGCTGGCGCGGCGGGCGCGGCCGTGCCCCGGTGGTTACCCGGGCGCCCGCGGGTTTTACAGGTGCAGGAGAATGTCCTTGCACGATCGAGGATTTCACGGGGCAATCCGGCAAGGCGCGCCACTTGGATGTCATAGCTTTTATCGGCGCCGCCGGGGACGATGTTGCGCAGCAAAATGACCTGCTCGTTCCAGCTTCTGACTCGTCATCCACTTTATAAAAACGGAGTCTCCTGTTTTATCTTTAAAAGCCCCTGGCCGTATTCTTCGTCTGTCAATTCGCGATCACGCTTTAGCGTCACATTTGGAAGTAGCTGAGTCCGGAAAGTGTGCATGATTAGCTCGATCTTGACCTTCGGAGCGCCGGTGGTTTCCATAGGATGCCTAACGAATGCATGTAATAGATCGTTTCCTGTCTTCATACTTTAGGTTCCGAGTGGAAGCGGACCGCGGCGACGAAATCGCCACCACGCCGTTTCGTGATTCGACATTTGGAGGAGCAAAAGGGGTCAGTGTGGGCTTGCATTGTTTCTTCGGACAGTCTGGCAAGGGTAATTTTGGTTAGCGGATTGGATTATTAGTTCGAGGGGAACAGTTGTTCAAATTGCAGCGGTGAGCGATAACCCAGCGCGCTGTGCAGCCGGGTGCGGTTATAGAAGGTCTCGATGTAATCGAAGATGGCGGTGCGAGCTTCGGCGCGGGTGGCGAAGCGCTGATGATAGACCAACTCGTATTTGAGGCTGCTCCAGAACGACTCGATAAAGGCGTTATCGTAGCAGTTGCCCGCTCGACTCATGGAAGCGAGCAGACCATGCTGGGCCAAGACCTGGCGATAAGCGGCGCTGGCGAACTGCATCCCGCGATCGGAGTGGACGATGAGGGTTCGTCCCGGCTGCCGTTGGGCCAAGGCCATGCGCAGCGCGGCGATGGTCAGTGGAGCATCGAGGATCGGACTCATGGCCCAGCCAACCACCCGCCGGCTGCACAGATCGAGGACTGCGACCAGATACAACCAGCCTTGGCCGGTCAGGACGCCGGTGGCATCAGTGACCCAGACCTGGTTCGGACGATCGACGTTCAAGCCTGGGAGACGATTGGGCGCGATCGGTCCGCCATGACGGCTGTCGGTGGTGGCGTGGCGATACTTCGAGCGCTGCCGGGCAAAGAGACGTTCCGCCCGCATCAGTCGGGCGATGCGATTGCGCCGCCCAGGACAACCGAGCGCCCGGGCCAGGCGCGGACTGCCATAGGTCTGGCGACTGCGCGCGAACTCCTCCCGGATCCGCGCCCGCAAGAAGCTACTCTCGACCTGACGCGGGCCGGGCTGCTCGCGCCGCTCTTTCCAGTGGTAATAGCCGCTGCGCGAGACCAGGAGCGCCTCGCATAACCAGGCTACCTTGTAGTTTTGGCCGCTCATCTGTTCGATCCGGGCATACCGCTCGGCGGCACTTCGGAGAGGATGCCCAGCGATTTTTTTAGCACTTCACGCTGCTCCAAGAGCTTGGCGTTCTCCGTGCGTAAACGCTGGTTCTCCGCCTCCAACTCTTCCAGGCTGCGCCGCGGCTTGCGCCCGCTCCTCTCCGTCTCAGGCAGCCGCTCCGTGCGCGCCCAGCGATAGAGCAGCGGCGGGCGGATCCCCAGCTCCGCCGCCACCTTGGCCGCGCTGCGGCCGCTCGCGCGCCATAACGAGAGCGCCTCCTGCTTGTACTCCTTCGTGTAGCTCGTTCTCTCACGAGCTGGTTTGCTGATCTGTGTCTTCATGTGGGCTCCTCGGGTTTTTGACCCTAAGCCCACTGTCCGTCAAATCAGGGCAACCCCAGTCCTTTTTTCTTGCATTCCGCTGAAGCGCTATCCCAAACGATCGTCGCCCCGGGTGATCGGCCAAACTTGTCCTCAAAGATATTTTGCCGCCGGTCGCCACGACACATCACGTGGTAAATCGCACCCTCGAACTCTACCCGCACTTTCTTCGCCATGCTCTATCTCTCTGAGGATCTGGAAAGGGAAAATGCAAGAAAAAAGGACTGACCCCGTATCCGGACCCCCCGCCGCGCTCGATGCCCAGACCGAAGGGAAATGAGCCCGGGCTGAGCTTAAGTGGGCACCATGTTGCACCGGCCTTGCCGGCCACCGCTATTGAATATCGAGCGTTCCTCGCGCCAATTGATAGCGCTCCGCGCTTGCCTCGGCGCCGACGCCGCCGGCCACCAGCACCTGTCCGCTACGCAGCAACGTCGCTGTATGGAAGGAGCGCGACACGTTAAGGTTGTCGCTGCGGGTCCAACTCCCGGTCGCGGGATCGTATTGTTCGGCCTTATTATGTCCGCCGACGCCGCCGGCCACCAGCACCTGGCCGTTTGAGAGCAACGTCGCCGTGTGTGAGTAGTGTCCATAGGCCGTGCTTCCCGTCACCCTCCACCTACCGCTCGCCGCATCGTATAGTTCCGCGCTCGCCCCGCCGTAGATGCCGCCAACCACCAACACCAGCCCGTCTGATAGCAGTGTCGCGGTGTGATAGGTGCGTTCAGTAAACATTCTCCCGGTGTGCGTAAAGCTGCCGGTCGCGGGATCGAACAGTTCCGCGCTGGCTAACGTGAAAGGGGCCGCGAAGCCGCCGGCCACTAATACCTTGCCATTCGGCAGCAAGGTCGCAGTCGCCTCGTCTCGAGGCGTGGTCATTGTGCCGGTCAGACTCCACACCCCGGTCATCGGATTGTATAGTTCCGCGCTTGCTGCTTCAATACCGCCGCCGGCCACCAGCACGTTCCCATTCTTCAGCAACGTCGCGGTGTGTAACCAGCGTCCGAAAGTGGGGCTACCCGTCGGCGTCCATACCCCAGTCGCAGGATCGTATAGCTCCGCGGTTTCCATGCTGTCAGCACCGCCGACTACCAGTACCTGTCCGTTTCGTAGCAGCGTCGCCGTATGGCTTTGCCGCGCAGTGGTCATGCTGCCGGTAGGTGTCCATACCCGGGTCGAGGGATCGTAGAGTTCCGCCGTTGCGCCAGCGCCCACGCCGCCGGCCACCAGTACCTGTCCGCTCGGCAGCAGCGTCGCGGTGTGATATGCGCGTGGTGTGAGGAGATCCTGGGTAGTCCTCCAGATACCCGGCAACCGGGCCGGCGCCGACTGATTCAGCCCGGCAGCAGCATCGTCCTCCGCGGCCTCGCTGCTTGCGACAGCCAAAGCCAAAGAAAAGCCGGCCGCGTAGAGAGCAGAACCGATTACGCCGAGTTGTTTGAGGGAGACGGTTCGAGAAGTGCATGCTGTTTTCATAAGCGTCCCTTTCTTTCTGTCTCGCCAACTCGATTTCATTGTTGGACTGGTTCGGTAATTCCCCGACCCAGTGTGGGCAGCCGAGCGATGGTCGAGTGAAATGCAGAGTCTCCCCAGATGTAGCAAGAGGTCAACGCCGAGCAATCTTCGCTCCTGCTGACTCGACCGCATTAAGCGGTCGGCTCCGGTTTCGTCTGGGTGGCCCCGCGGACGACAAGTTTGCGCAGAGTGGCATAAAGCGGGTGCTTCGAGTCGGCACGGTAAAAACGGTGGCAGCCGTTGCTCCGGCTGGTGACGAGACGAGCCGCTTCCAGCTTCGCCAGCTCATCCTGAACGGTCTGAAGCGAGAGATCGCTCAAGCGAGCCAGCTGACGCACGTACAGCTCAGTCCTCGTATTAGTGAAAAGCAGTCGGCGAAGTTCCGCACGCACCAGCGGAAACAACCCATGCAGGAGCGTCTTCCTCATAAAGCCAAAATTCTGGCTGGACCGCTTTAAGCGGTCAAGTCCGCAGAGGAGATCAGATCACTTCGCGAGAGGGAATAGGGGTCAGTTCCAAGTATCGCCGATTTTCGGTGCGAGCTATTCCGGGTTCAGCGGAGGCCTCCTGCCGGACTCCGTGGGGGGACAGACGGAAAGCCTTCTATTCGTGCAATTGCTCTGGGAACGGCGTTTCGACGAGGCCGCCCGGCTGATGGAAACCCGCATCGCCAAAGAGAAATCCGAATCGTCGGAGGACGCCACAATTTTCCAGGTGCTTTTGGGCGATGCCCAGTCATTAGGCGGAAACAAAGAAGCCGCGACGCGCGCCTATTTGGCGGCAAAAAAAGGTTTTGCAACGCTGCGGCAGGCGCAGCCGGAAATCCATTCTTCGCCGCCAACCTTGCTTTTACCGAAGCGGGACTTGGAAACAAAGAGGCCGCGTTACACGAGGCGGAACGGGCGGTCTCGCTCTTGCCGGCCGCCGAAGATCCGGTCTTCGGGCCGGGAATGGAGGAAGCCCTCGCAGGCGTCGAGGCGCAGGTGGGTGAAAGCGACCGCGCCATCACGCGCGTCGAACGGTTGCTCACCACCCCCTACGGCGCCTTCCCACTGAACCAGACCGCCTTGCGGCTTGATCCAACCTGGGACCCGCTCCGCTCCCATCCGCGCTTCAAAGCCCTTGTCGAAGGACCGGAGCCGAAAACGATCTACGATTAGCGATCCTCTATCGCCGCCAATTCCCCTCTGTCTAGTAGCGGCGAAATTTTGCTGGCCGACCGGACCGTCTCCGGCACGGGCGTTGCTGCTTTTATGGCCAGGGACCATGTCCGCGCTGATCCGAATCCTGACGGTCGATGACGAACCAGCCGTCGCATTTTCACTCCGACATGTCTTTTCCGGGCCGCGCTATGAAGTGCTGAGCGTCTCCGACGGGTATGCCGCCCTCGCCAAGCTGGACGACACGTCGCAGCACTATGATGCGATCATCGTCGATCAGAAAATGCCAAGGCTGACGGGCGTGCAATTAGTCGACGCCATCAGGCAGCGCCACATCCCGGGAAAAATCATCGTCCTCTCGGCCCAGCTGACCTCGGAAATCCGGGCTGCCTACGAGCATCTGGAAGTGGACGCCATTCTCCAGAAACCTTTTGACCTTGAGGAACTGCGCTCGGCCGTGATCGATCCCGAGGCGGAGCAAAAGTAGACCGACCAGGGATTACCCGTCGCTCTCCCCGAATTCCAAGGAACAGGCTCGATCGCTCCTATTTTCCCATCTCGAGCACAACGCGGAAACGCGCTTTGCCGCTCATCATCCGATCGTAGGCTTCGCTTACTTTGGCGAGCGGGAAGATTTCATTCATCGATTTCACGCCCGCCATCGCGCTGAACCGGAGCGTGTCCTGGGAATCGATCGAAGTGCCGGAATACCAGCCCTTGACCGAGCGCACGCCGGTTATCAGCAAGAGTGGATCGACCGAAATCGGTCCCGCCGCGCCGATCACCACGAAGACACCGTTAGGCGCCAACCCGCCCATCACGGCAGCCATCGCGTCGGCGTTCGTGACGGTCGCGATGACCACTTTGGCGCCGCCGAGTTTTTGCAATTCCGCCGCCGGATCCTGCGCCGTGCTGTCGATGTATTGCGCGGCACCCAGCTCGCGCGCGAGCGGCTCTTTGTCCTTCCCGCGTGCGATCGCGATCGTCCGGAACCCCATCCGGGCGGCGTATTGCACACCGAGATGGCCGAGCCCGCCGATCCCGAGGACGGCCACGACATCGCCGGCCCGCGCCACGCTGTTGCGCAGGGCATTAAAGGTCGTGACCCCGGCACACATGAGCGGCGCGCCCGCCACGGCCGACAACTCGTCAGGCACGGCCGCCAGCGCAATAGCCGGCGCGGTCATGTATTCGGCGTAGCCGCCATCGAACGAAATCCCGGTCGTAAGCAACGCCACCTCGCAGGCAAAGAACTCGCCCCGCCGACAGGGGTCGCAATAGCCGCAATTCCCGCCATGCCAGCCGACGCCGACCCGTTGCCCCATTTTCCATCGCTCGACGCCCGATCCGAGCGCGTCGATCGTGCCGATCACTTCATGCCCCGGCACCCGCGGGTATTGGATTCCCGGCCAGAGCCCTTCTTTGACTAACGAATCGCTGTGGCAAATTCCACACGCCTCCACCTTCACCCGCACCCAGCCCGCGGCCGGCTCGGGGATGTCCATCTCCACGACCTGAAACGTGCCCTTCGCCTCCGGCACCTGCACTGCACGCATTTTCTTCGCCATGCGATTTCATCGTCCTGGTTCCTTTGAAAAACAAGATGCCGCCACTCCGGTCAAGCCGGCGCGGGAGGCCTGGGTCTGGCCCGCATCATGAGCAGGCCGCGGCCGAGGACGGCGGTCAGAACAAGCAACCCGCCCACGATCGCCCAAGGGCCGGGCTCTTCGCCGAGCGCGAGCATGACCCAGAGCGGATTCAAGACCGGCTCGAGGAGCGGAATGAGGGTCGCTTCGAGCGCGGTGACCGACTTAATCGCGGTCGCGTAAAAGACGTAGGGCAACCCAAGCTGGACCGCGCCGAGGAGGATGAGCCGCCAGAGACCGCCTCCGCCTAACGACGGCGCCTGGAAGATAAAAGGAGCTCCGGCCAGCGCCACGATCACGTTCCCGAGGACGATGGCGGCGACCGGCGAGCCGGCTTTTTCCTTACGCAGGAAAAGCGCGACCGCGGCGAACGCGAGGCCGCTCACCAGCGCGAGGACATTGCCCCACCAGCCGGAAGCCGTCAGGCGATCCATGAAGAAGAGCGCGATCCCGATGAGCGCGACCGCGATGACGAGCCAGTCGATGCGCGAGGCGCGCTCGTGCAGATACCAGCGCCCGATAAGCGCGACATAAATCGGCGCGGTGTACTGGAGGAAGATCGCGTTCGCTGCCGTCGTCATCCGGGTCGCGAAGACAAAAAGGATGACCGTGCCGGCATAGCCGATCGCGCCGCCGATCTGCGCCTTGGAAAAAGTGAAGCGAGGACGCCCGACGCAGAGCAGAACGATCGGGATCGCGATCGCGCTCCGACCGCCGGCGATCGCCATCGGCGGCCAATCGATCGATTTGATCAGGACGCCACCGAGGCTCCAGCAGAGAGCGGCGCAGAGCAAAAGAAGAGGCGGCACAAATCGGCGCGGCATGGGCAGCCCTCCCTACAGGCATGGCCTCGCCATGCAAGTCGACAAACCAGGGTTGAGAAAGTTGAATCGCCCTTTCTTCCCGGTCAGACGACGGCCGGCCAAATCAACTTTCCCATCGCCGCGCCGAAACCTTTCGAATGATCGAAGGCTGCTAACCGGCGCGAAAACCGACCCGAGCTTCGTGATAGAGACGGAATATTTTTCCAAAGACCACCGGCCACGCGTAGTGCTCCCGCACCTCGCGCGCCGCGGTCAGGTCTGCCTCGAGCGACCTCCCGCCAGCAGCAGACGCGATCGCATCCGCCAGAGCAGGCGCGGAATTTTCCGTCGCCCAATGTTCCTGGCCGCCAAAGATAATCCGGTCCATGTAGCTCCCGCGAATCCCGACCACCGGCGTGCCGCACGCCTGGCTCTCAAGGGCGGTGAGGCCAAAAGTTTCCTGCACCCCGGGATGAACGAGCAAATCGGCCGCCCGGTAGAAGCGCGCCAATTCCTCGGAGTCGGTGCAATACTGCCGCCAGGTGACCGACCCGACGTTTCTCTGCAGGTCGCGCAACTCCGGGCGCTGTAAGCCGTCGCCGACGATCAAAAGGTGATAACGCTCGGGCTCGCGCCTAACGATCGCGGCAAAGGCGGCAAAGAGTGTCTGGGTGTTTTTTTCCTGGGCGAGCCGTCCGACATACAAAAGCAGGCAGCGTCCGGCCGGAATGCCTAACGACTCGCGAGTCGTCGCCGGGTCGTCGGGTCGCGGGCGGAAAACGTCCACGTCCACCCCGAGATCGACGGCGTGCACGTTCTGCAGCCCCCAGGAGGTGAGCAAACCTCCGAGCCGCGCCGAGGGGACGAGCGTCGCTTCGAATTGATTGTAAATCTTGCGCACATAGCGGCGGGCAAGATCCATCATGAACTCCGTCGCGGTCCGCCCGAGAAAGCGAGCCGTCGTGCGCAAATAAGCCTCTGGAAAGTGCGAATGATAAAAGCCGACCACCGGAATGCGAAGGGCCGATCCGGAGGCAATCGCTTTCCACGCCACTTGATACGGGTCTCCCGACTCGATCAGGTCCGGTCTTTCCCGTTCCAGGATTTCCTCGATCGCACGCAGATTGAGCAGAGCGCGGTAACGAGAAGTGCGGGAGAGCAAAGGGGAACGAATCGAATAGATGCGCGAGCGCTCGGTCTCGACCATCTCCGTCTTCGGGCCCGGAATGACGAGCACGTGCTCGCCCTCCGTCGCCGCCTGGATGTAGCGGATCTTCTCGTGGACGTAGCGTTTCACCCCGCCGCTCAAGGGCGAGTAAAACTGCGTCAGATCGCAAAGCTTCAAAACATCGGCGAGCGCCGCTTCCTCGTTAGGCCGCGTGCTCGCTCAGGTAGCGCTCGGCCTCGATCGCGGCCGCACAGCCGGAGCCTGCAGCGGTGATCGCCTGTCGATAAACCCGATCGGCCACATCGCCGGCAATGAAAATTCCAGGATGTTTGCTCTCGGCCAGATGCCTAACGATGAGGTAGCCGTCCGGATCGGTCTCGAGCTTGCCGGCGAACGCTTTCGTATTGGGGTCGTGCCCGATGGCGACGAAGACGCAGGCGACGGGCAAAATTTTCTCTTCCTTCGTCACGACATTGCGCAGCTCGACCGCGCTCATCTCGCCTTTCTCATCCGGAAGATATTTCACGACCACGGTATTCCAGATCGGTTCGATTTTGTCGTTAGTCAGGACGCGGTCGGCCATGATTTTCGAGGCACGGAGCTGATCGCGCCGATGGATCAGGTAAACCTTGGAGGCAAAGCGGGTGAGAAAGAGCGCCTCCTCGGCCGCAGAGTCGCCGCCGCCCACGACGCAGACCGGCACATTGCGATAGAAGGCTCCATCGCAGGTCGCGCAACTTGTTAGGCCGTGGCCGATCAATTTCTCCTCATTCTCGAGGCCGAGGTAACGGGCCGAGGCGCCGCTCGCGATGATGAGCGCCTGGGTTTCCAGCCACTCATCATCGGCCCGCAGCCGGAGATGGTCGCCGTCGATTTCCAACCCGGTCGCCTCGGCGTAGGAAAAGCGGGCACCGAAATTTTCGGCCTGTTTGTGCATGTTCATGATCAACTGCGGACCGTCGATTCCTTCGGGAAAGCCGGGAAAATTTTCCACCAGCGTGGTCGTGGAAAGCTGGCCGCCGGGCTGCCCACCTTCGAGGACGAGCGGACTGAGGTTGGCGCGCGCGGCATAGATGGCCGCGGTCAGACCCGCACAACCGCTTCCGACAATGATGACTTTCTCCATGCGGGCCAAGAGTAGCATGGAGGCCATGGGCGATCTAATCTCCGCCCATGCCGGAGCTGGCTGAGGTGGAATATTTTCGCAAACGCTGGGACGCCGGGATCGGGGAGAAAATTGTTGCGGTGCAATTACACGGCGAAAAGCGCGTTTTCCGCGAGACCGACGTGCACGCCCTGGAAACCTGCCTCGTTAGGCAAACGTTCCTCCGTTCGCTCGCTTATGGAAAACAGATGCTCTTCGTTTTCTCAGAAAATAACTGGCTCGGGATTCATCTGGGAATGAGCGGGAACCTGCGCGTCGAGGCGGTCGGATTCGAAGCGGAGAAACATGATCACCTCGTGCTCAGGCAAAAATCGCGTGCCCTGGTCTTCCGCGACCCGCGACAGTTCGGTCGGGTGCGTTTTCATCACGGGACAAAAGCGCCGGATTGGTGGCCGGAGGTTGCGCTCGACATTCAGTCAGCGCGTTACAACAAGCGCATGCTGCGCGATTTCGTGAAGCGACATGGACGTGCACCGATCAAGGCGGTGCTTCTGCTCCAGAGTGGATTCCCCGGAATCGGAAACTGGATGGCCGACGAGATTCTCTGGCGGGCGCGAATCGCCCCCCAGCGCAAAGCAGCCGAGCTAAGCACGGCGAAATTGGACGCACTCTGGCGCAATGTCCGCTTTGTGGCCCGCGCTTCATTACGGACGATTGGAAACGACAACACCGATCCGCCGAAGGATTGGCTGCTCCACGAGCGCTGGCGCCCTGGTGGAAAATGCCCGCGACATAAAACGCCGTTGCGTCGGGCGACGATCGGCGGTCGGACCACTGCCTGGTGCCCGCGCTGCCAGCGCTAGGCGGAAGTGAGTCGTGCCAAGCCTTCGCGAGCCACGATTTCGCGGAGGAACTTTTCCGTCGCAGGCGCGGCGTTGCTTTTCCCCAATTCGTTAGGGCCAAGCAATTCCTGGCAAAGCCGGCGCAGGGTGTCGCTGTCATCCACGTCGTAACCGGGCGGCAAAAGGTGAACCTGAAGTTCGAGTTCGGCCGCGCGTTGGAGTGTCTGCTCCAGCACTCTGCTTGTGCTCCAATTGATTCCCTCGAAAATCCGCGGCTGCTCTCGCTTTAGACCAATCAGATAATAGCCGCCATCGTCCGATGGCCCGATCACCATTTGGCTGTCCGGTTTGGCCAGAATGTTCGCCGCTTCTGAGAAAACAGCTGCCGGCACGGTCGGACTGTCGGAATTCATCAGACAAACGGAGGCGAAGCCTATCGCGAAGAGATCCTGCATCGCGCCGATGAGTCGTTCGGCCAGATTATCGCCGCGTTGCGCCAAAAGTTGGAAGTCGGGAGGGAGAAGGTCCTGATAAATTTCTTCGGCGCCCAGCGGCGTGTAACAGGCAATCCCTCGAGTCTGCTCGCCGGCTTTGGAAACAGCCGCGGCCATATCGCGCAGAAAGCAGCTATTGAGCGTCGCTGCCTCCTCGTGCGTGAGCGGCGGGGTGAGGCGCGTTTTTACTGCACCTGCGCGAGGTGCCTTTGTCATGATGCCTAGTGCGCATTTGCCCGTAGCGGCCGGATTGAGAGCGTCAGGGGAAATAATAGGCAGTTCGCGGGACGAGCTGTTTTTAGAAAAGTTTTCCACACGCTCTGAGAGATTTTTGTTTAGGTAAAAAGAGTTTCTTATTCTTCTGCGTCGGAATAACTACCGCCGCCACCGGAAATCAGCGCGAGGGAATGCGCTCATACAACTTGTTCATAAGTGCAGTCCGGTATGGCCGCAATCGGAGCGAAACGAGATCGAGCGCAATGTATTGACGCTTATTCAAAGTTGTTGGCTTCGTTGTGCGCGATCGTTTCTAACAAGACGGCGCCTGGAGATGTTCAGAAGCAAGATTACGCGAGCTTTCGACGCGCGATGTGAGAGATTGCGCCCTGTGATCAAACGAATGCTCGTGCGCTGTCCGGTAACCAAGAAGCTGAATGTCACCGGGGTGGTGGTCGAGGAGGAAGTTTTCGCTACGACCGAGGTAAAACGCGGCACGGTCACTTGCTCACATTGCGGGGGCACCCACCCTTGGAACAAGGAGCAAGTCATTCTCGCTCGTTAGGCGCGAATACGCCCTCCCCCTGATTATTTTGCGCGAGCAGCTACGCCCGCGGAGTGGCAGCATCAATATTGACCAGAGTGGAGGACAAGGTTAAGCGCTAGGACGGTGGATCTCCTCGACGAACTCCAGAGCAGATTGGTATGCGGTGACGGCGCGATGGGCACGATGTTGCTCGAGGACGGCGTTCCGTTAGAGCGTTGCCTGGAGGAACTTTGCCTCAGCGAGCCGGAGCGAGTCGGCAGGGTTCATGAAGCCTATATCACTGCCGGCGCGCGGTTGATCGAAACGAACACTTTTGGCGCGAACGGTGTGCGACTGGAGCGCTTCGGTTTGGGAGATCGCACGCGCGAAATAAACATGGTAGCGGCGCACCTGGCGAAGAAAGCGGCCGAGGGAAAGAGCATCTGTGTTGCCGGCAGTGTCGGACCGCTCGGGATAACGGCCGATGAGGCGAAAGAGCGCGGGATCGATCGGGCCGCGATTTTCGGGGAGCAAATCGCGGGGCTTCTGGAGGGGGGAGCGGACGTGATCTTTCTCGAGACTTTTCTCAACGACGAAGAGCTGGAGGTCGCGCTCGGCGCCAAGATGCAGCTGTCAAAAGTGCCGGCAATCTGTTCGCTGGCCTGTGAACAGGAAGGGCGGCTCCCATCCGGACTGACGCTACCTGAAGCGTTTCGGAAGCTGACCACGCTTGGCGCGGACATTGTGGGTGTGAATTGCCTCAATGGTCCGCAGGCAACGGTGCATCTATTGGAGCGAATCCCGCTCGAATTTCTGCTTTCTGCGTATCCAAACGCCGGTTACCCGAAATATCACGAAGGCCGCTTCATCTATTACACGTCGCCGGATTACTTTGCGAAGATGACCCGGGAAATGGTGGCGCAGGGAGCGCGTCTGATTGGTGGTTGCTGCGGGACGACGCCGCGAACGATCGCCGCCATGGCGGCGACGCTTGCCAGCTTGGAGCCCGTGCGGAGCAAAACAGTCAGAGCGATCTTGGAACCGGCACGACGGGTGCCTCCCAAGGTCGTGGCCCCGGCCGAACAGAGCCTGCTCGATCTCATCGCGGCCGGTCACAGGGTGATCATCTGCGAATTGGACCCGCCGAAAACTCTCGCGCTAGAGAAGTATTTCAAAGGCGCACAGGCCCTGGTGCAGGCTGGTTGCGACGCCATTACCTTGGCCGATAATTCGCTCGCCATTCTGCGGGTCAGCAACCTGGCGATCGGGGCGATGCTAAAGGAGCGGTTTGGAATAACCCCGTTACTGCATATGAGCTGCCGCGATCGCAACGTTCTTGGGTTGCAGAGCGAATTGCTCGGGATGGCGGCGCTTGGGATGCGGCACGTTCTGCCGTTGACCGGAGATCCGGCGCGTGTCGGCGATCATCCCGGGGCGGCCTCAGTTTACGATGTCAATTCGGTGCAATTGATCGGGATCATCAAACGGATGAACGAAGGGTTCAATCATGCTGGCAAATCGCTCAGTGCGGCGACCCAGTTTGTTGTGGGCTGCACCTTTAATCCAAACTCGAGGAATCTGGATGCGCAGCTCTCGCGTCTCGAGAGAAAGATCACAGCTGGTGCGCAATACGTCATGACTCAGCCGGTTTTTGACCTGCGGGTTCTCGACGAGATGGCGGAGCGAACCCGGGAGTTCGGAGTTCCTATTTTTACCGGCGTTTGGCCGTTGCTGAGCGGGCGGCAGGCAGAGTTCCTCCACAACGAAGTGCCGGGAATCGTCGTGCCGGACGAAGTGCGAACGAAGATGGCGGCCACCGAAGGCGATGAGGGTGGCGCGCGGGGTTTGGAAATTGCCCGGGAGATTTCGAAGGCGGCGTTGGAACGCTTCCCTGGAGTTTATCTGATCACGCCTTTCCTGAGATACTCGGCTACGGTCGAACTGGCAGCGTTTGCGCGCGGCCTATGAACTAGGCAAGTTTCGCTGATGTCCAAAGTGCGGCGCGCAGTTTATTTGCAGACGGGCGGGCTGCTGCTTTTGGGAGCGTTATTCTTGGTCGCCAGCCGATATTTTCCGATCGCAGACTGGATCGCGCAGGTGCAGCAAAAAGTGATGCACTTGGGCGCTTGGAGCGCCGTTTGTTACCCGCTTCTCTACGCCGGCTGCAATGTGCTCCTCCTGCCCGGCGGTCTGCTTAGCGTGGGGGGAGGTTTTTTCTTCGGCCTCTGGTGGGGCTTCTTCATCGTGCTGGTGGGTAACGTAACGGGCGCGGCGGTAGCATTTTTCCTAAGCCGCCACATTGGACGGCGCTGGTTCCGGAGAAAGCTGCTCCACCATCCGACTTTGGGCGCCCTGGAGCCAGCAATAGAGCGAGAAGGATGGAAGATTATCTTACTCAGCCAGTTACATCCATTATTTCCGACAAGTTTGCTCAACTATCTTTATGGGTTAACGACGATCCGTTTTCGTACCTGCATTCTGTGGGTGGCGGTTGGGCAGGCGCCAGGATTATTCTTGTACGCGTACATCGGCACATTGGGTCAACTTGGGCTCAATCTCCTCCGCGGCAAAAGCCATCCGCGATTGATCGAGTATTGGGTCTGGGGCGGCGGACTGGTGCTTTCAGCCATTATCTTGGTGTTTCTTGGTCGAATCTCCCTCCGGCTGCTTCAAGGGGCGGACAGGAAGGACTCTTCTGATCGCACCGTAGTGCCCAAAGGTTCGGAAGGTAAAGTGGTGGCGGCTGCGAAAGTATGAACGCACAAATAAATTGGGGAATATTAACCGAGCGCGCCTGGACTGCTCGGCGCCACGCCTATGCACCGTATTCGAAGTTCAGCGTGGGTGCGGCATTGGCCATGGAATCGGGTGAGATTTTTGTTGGCTGTAATATCGAGAACGCCTCGGTTGGGCTGACGATCTGTGCCGAGCGGGTTGCCGTGTCGATGGCTCTGTCGGCGGGCTTTCGGAATTTCTCTGCAATAGCGGTGGCGACTGACACGGATGAGCCGGTGGTCCCATGCGGAGCGTGCAGACAATTTTTGGCCGAGTTTCATCCGTCATTACCAATTCGGTGCTGTGGCCGCGCCGGTGCGCATCATTCCTATCTTCTTTCGGAGCTTCTCCCTTTGCCATTCACTATTGTTGTGAAACCTGAACGCTAATTCCACGTGGAACAATTTTTTCTCGAAAAGACCTACGACGTTATTGTGGTGGGAGCCGGCCATGCCGGCATTGAGGCCGCTCTGGCCGCGGCTCGGCTCGGGGCGGAAGTCCTTTTGCTTAGTCAAAACTTGGATACCATCGGCCAGATGTCTTGCAACCCGGCCATCGGCGGTCTCGCAAAGGGACATATTGTTCGGGAAATCGACGCGATGGGCGGTGCCATGGGGATCAATGCCGACGCGACTGGACTTCAATTCCGCCTTTTGAATCGAACCAAGGGCCCAAGCGTGCGTGCGCCGCGGGTCCAATGCGACAAGAAGGCGTATCAATTCCGGTTGAAGGCCACGCTGGAGCGACAATCCGGACTCGACGTAAAGCAAGGCGGGGTCTGGGAGGTCATCGTGGAAAAAGATCGCGCAGTGGGCGTACGATCGGATTTCGGGTTCTCTGTCCGCGGACGGAGCGTGGTGATCACCGCTGGGACTTTTTTGCGTGGATTGCTGCATGTTGGCGATCGCAGCCGCCCAGGCGGTCGAATGGCGGACAGTTCGTCGCCGTTGAGTGACAATCTCCGGGACCTTGGATTCACGACCGGCCGTTTCAAAACCGGAACGCCTTGTCGTATAAATGCCCGCTCGATTGATTTCGCCTCCTGCGACAAACAACTCGGAGATGATCCGCCGACCCGTTTCAGCTACCTACCGGCGGAGGAGGAGCTCGATCAGTCGGAGGAATTCATGACCTTGAACAAGGTCCGTAATGGTACTTTCCACGTAGAACAACTCCCGTGTTGGATAACTGCCACGACACCGGAGACCCACGACATTATCCGGCGTAATCTGCATCGGTCTCCGCTCTTCAGTGGCAGAATTGAAGGGACAGGTCCGAGGTACTGTCCATCGATCGAGGACAAAGTGGTCAAGTTTGCGGAAAAGGCGCATCATCAGCTTTTCCTGGAGCCCGAAGGTCGGCAGACGGAGGAGTTTTACATCAATGGCGTCTCCACCAGCCTCCCGTACGACGTGCAGGTTGAATTCATCCGGTCAATTCCAGGACTGCGTAATGCGCAAATCATGCGGCCCGGTTACGCCGTAGAATACGATTATTTTCCACCGACCCAACTACAGGCAACACTCGAGACCAAACTTGTCTCCGGACTTTATTTTGCCGGACAAATCAATGGGACATCCGGCTATGAGGAGGCTGCAGCCCAGGGGTTGATGGCGGGAGCGAACGCTGCCCTGAAAGTGGCCGGACGAGCGCCGCTCCTCCTCGAGCGAAGTGAGGCATATATCGGCGTGTTGATCGATGATCTGATCACCCAAGGCACACAAGAACCTTATCGAATGTTCACGAGCCGCGCGGAGCATCGCCTTCTTCTTCGCCACGACAATGCTGACCAAAGGTTGACTCCGAAGGCTGCGGCGTTCAGCCTCGTCGGTGGGCGGCGCTCGAAGCTCCTGGGTGCAAAATCCCAACAACTTCAAGCAGCTCGCGAAGTGGTATCGGCGACCCGCCTTAAAGCGCAAACCCTGCTGCAACTGATGAAGAGGCCGGATTTCTCCGTGCAAATGCTCCCGGATTCCATGCGCCAAGAATTTGAACCTCACATATGGGAACTTTTGGAGACCGAAGTGAAATATGAGGGTTATATCCGCCGCCAGGACGATCAGCTCCGGTCGATGCGGTCCTCCGAGGCTTTGCGACTCCCGCCCGACCTGGACTATGCCGCAGTGCCCGGACTGCGCAATGAAGCGCGACAGAAACTTAGCGGTATCCGTCCGGAAAACCTAGGCCAGGCTGGACGGGTCAGCGGTGTGACGCCGAGCGACCTGGGAATACTGACCATCTGGTTGAGGAGTAAATAGCATAACGCTTTCTAAATAAGATATCTAGTATCGTGAATTCTACCGTTCTCTGCTATCTTCTCGCGGCCGGTATTGGTTATCTTTTCGGTTCTTGCCCGAACGGCTACCTGGTATCTCGGGCTCACGGGATTGATATTCGAAGACATGGAAGCGGTAACATCGGCGCGACAAATGTCCTGCGTGTATTGGGAAAAAATTGGGGCTACCTGGTCTTTGCACTAGATGCATTTAAAGGATTTGCCGCCGTCCGCATCGCCTTCGCGATCGGCGCTGCGATGCTGGCCGGAATCGAAGAGCGTGAGATCGTTGGAATCGCGGGCGGTTTGGCCTGCATCCTTGGTCACACCTTCCCTGTCTGGCTCCGCTTTCGCGGCGGAAAAGGTGTCGCCACCTCGGCGGGAGTCCTGCTCGGCCTCATGCCGATTGCTGTTTTCTCCGTTCTGGCGGTCTGGCTTCTCCTCTTTCAATTCACGCGCTACGTCTCGGTTGCTTCGATCGGAGCCGCGGTTGCGCTGCCCCTTTTTGTGATCGTTTACCTGCGACTGAAAATGCTGACGGGCGCAAGTTTGCTTCCATTTTCGATACTTATCGCGGGTGTCGTCGTTTGGCGGCACCGCTCTAATATGCAACGGCTTCTCCAAGGCAAAGAGCAACGCTTCGGCCAGAAATAGCGATGCGCCAAACAGCCATTCTCGGAACCGGCGGCTGGGGGACAGCGCTCGCGCTCCTCTGGGCGAAGGCCGGCGATGAACTTATCCTCTGGGGCCATACCCCAGAGCGAGTGGCGCAAATCAGCCGCAGCCGACAAAACCCCGAGTACCTTCCAGGCGCAGAATTGCCGGCCAATGTTCGCCTAACGAGCAGTCTGGCCGATTGCGCCGGCGCGGATCTGATCGTCTTTGTCACCCCCTCTGTGGCGCTGCGGGAAGTGGCCTCCGATCTGCAAAAGACGTCGGTCAACCCTGCTGCCATCCTCATGAGTTGCACCAAAGGAATCGAACACGGCAGCGGCATGCGGATGAGCGAGATCCTGCACGAAAAATTTCCGCAGAACCCGATCGCCGTGCTTTCCGGGCCCAACCTGGCGGTTGAGGTCGCGCGCGGGCTCCCGAGCGCCACCGTCGTGGGCTGTTGCGATCGCGGCGTCGCCGAAGAACTCCAGGGATTGTTGGGAAGCGCGCGTTTTCGCGTCTACACGAGCGACGAAATCGTTGGTATCGAGCTTGGTGGCGCCTTAAAGAACATCTTCGCGATCCCCGCCGGGGTGAGTGATGGCTTCGGCTTCGGGGACAATTCCAAGGCCGGACTTGTCACCCGCTCGCTCGCCGAACTTCTCCGGCTCGGGGTCGCGATGGGCGGCGATGCGCGCACCTTTCAGGGCCTCAGCGGAGCCGGAGATTTGATTGCGACCTGTTTCAGCCGCCATAGCCGCAACCGCCGCCTTGGCGAGCAGCTCGGCCAGGGAAAAAGTCTGGAAGAAATCACTCGCGGGATGAAGACCGTCGCCGAGGGGATCCCGACGGCGCGCAGCGCATTCGAGTGTGCGCGCAAGGTTGGCATCGAGACCCCCATCATCGACCAGGTCTATGCCGTCCTGCACGAAGGCAAATCTCCCGCCCAGGCGATGCAGGAATTGTTAGGCCGCGATCAAAAGTCCGAGCGCGGCTAGTTTTTCGCGCCCGCCAGTTGGCCAATCACGACCGGGAAAAGAGTGCGCTCAGCCAGCTGGATTCGCGCATGCAGACTTGCCGGGGTGTCGTTAGGCAAAATCGGCACTTCCTCTTGGGCGATGATTTCGCCGCTGTCGACGCCGGCGTCGACGTAATGCACCGTGCAACCGGTGACCGTCTCGCCTGCCGCCAAGGCCTGCGCCCATGCTTCGCGTCCGGGAAACTTCGGCAGAAGCGATGGATGCAGATTGATGATACGACGCGGAAACGCCTCCAGCATCGGCGCTTTGAGCACGCGCATAAAACCGGCCAGGACCACCAGCTCCACGCCCGCGTCGCGTAGTAGCCTGACGAGTTCTTCTTCTCGTTCCGGTTCGAGCTTGGTCCGGAATTTCCCCGGCGGAAAAAAGACCGCCGGCACGCCGAACTCGCGCGCGATCGAGAGGATGCCGGCGTCCGCGATGTCGGAGACCACGACCCGGCACTGCGCCTCCAACTTCCCGTCAAGAATCTGCTCGAGGATGGCGCGGCAGTTCGAGCCTTTGCCTGAGCCGAGGATGCCGAGAGCGAGCCGATGCATTCGTCTTACGGCCGCATCCGCTCGATGAGACGCGAGGTCGATTTTCCGGGAACCATCGGCAAGGTGCGGATTTCCGCGCCCGCCTCTTTGAGCGCGGCGACTTCTTCCCGATCGAGACTCTCGAGCGTGTAATCACCGCCCTTGGCATAGATCGCGGGTCGCACCGCCTGGATCACCGCGGTCGCGCGCACGGCAGGGAAAACCGTGACAAAATCCACGCACTCCAATGCGGCCAAAACCTCCGCCCGATCCTCCTCCGTGTTCAGCGGTCGCCCAGGTCCCTTCAGCGCGCAGACCGACTCATCGCCATTCACCGCCACGGCCAGGATAATCGCCCAGCTCCGCCGCCTGCTTCAGGTAGCGCACATGTCCGACATGCAGGAGATCGAAACAGCCGTTGGTCAAGACGAGCCGGCCGCCCCCCGCGCGGATTTCCGCCGCGCGCGCTGCCAATTCGGGCAAAGTCAAAATCTTCGAGTTCATCAGCCGGTCGATCCGGTTCATTCTCGCCGACTCGCAGAGACGGTCAATCAACCGGCATTCGTTAGGCGGAGAACACGCACTTCCGGTTGCGCGAAGGCGGGTTCGTCATCTCCACCGAAACGCGCCTCATTACTGGAAAGAACGAACTTCCATGAGCGCTCGTTCTCGAGCGGCGGCACGCGATGGCCGCCGCTCAGATCCACGAGGATGAGCCATTGCTCGGCGCCTGAGCTTCCAAAAATCAGCTGCAGAACCCCTTCAAGCGGCGGCAAGATTTGGAAATTTGCGCGCGAGCGATCGCGCAGGACAGCCGACTCGCGCCGCAAGCGCAGACATTCCCGATACAGGCGCAACGAGGCTGAGTATTGGCCTTCACTTGCTTCCTTCCAATTAAGCTTCGAGCGCAGAAATGTTTCCTCCGACTGCGGGTCCGGAATTCTCTCCCGCGCTGCCGGATCGTGAAAAGCCGCGAAGTCGCGAAACTCGTCGCGCCGTCCCTCGGTGACTTTGTGGCCGAGTTCAGGTTCATGGTCGGTGAAAAACAGAAATGGCGTCGAGGCAGCCCATTCCTGTCCCATGAAAATCAGTGGCGTATAGGGAACAAAACAGAGTAGGGCCGAGGCAGCCCGAAATGCCGCGGGCGAGACCATCTCGCTGAGTCGCAAGCCAAGTGCCTGATTCCCGACTTGATCATGATTAGCGATGCAGAAGACAAATTGCTCTGGCCGCAATTTCGCCGCCATGCCCGACTGGCCGAGGACCTGCCGCTCGCGTTGCTCGCCCGCCAAGAGCCAGCCGTGATCGAGGGTCGCGGCCAGTTCGTCGACCGTCCCGTCGATAGGATTTGAAATAGCCCTCGCGTGAGCCGGTCAACATCACGCGCACGACATGATGAAAATCATCCGACCAAATCGCATCCAGACCCATCCCGCCGCGCTCGCGCGGGCGCAGGAGTTGCGCTTCGTTGCGTTCATCCTCCGCCATGACGAAACCGCCTAACGACTGCGCCCGCTCCGCGATCTCGGCCAGGACATGTTTCTCCGAGGCGTCGGCGATGGCGTGCGTCGCATCGAGCCGGAAGCCATCGATGATGAAATTCCTGTCGCCAGTAGATGGTATTCTCGACAAAAAAATCGCGCACCGGCTGGAGCTCAAAATTGAAGCCATCGCCCCACGGCGTTTTGTGGGTCGGATTGAAATAATCGCGGCTGTAGCTGCCGAGATAATTGCCGTCCGGCCCGAGATGGTTGTAGACCACGTCGAGGATGACGGCGAGACCGTGGCGATGGGCAGCATCGACCAGCGCCCGCAAATCGTTAGGCGAGCCGTAGACCCGAGCCGGCGCATATAACAAAACCCCGTCGTAGCCCCAGTTTCGGTCTCCGGGAAAATCCGCCACCGGCATGATCTCGATCGCGGTCACTCCGAGATCGACGAGATGCGGCAGTTTCTCGATCGCTCCCAGGAAGGTCCCTGCCGGCGTGAAGGTGCCGATGTGCAACTCGTAAATGATCAGCTCCGAAAGTTGCGGCGCGATCCAGCCGTCATCTCCCCACTGGTAATCGCGCGGATCGATCACCTGCGCGGCGCCGTGGACGCCATCCGGATTGAAGCGCGAAGCGGGGTCCGGCCAGTCGTGGCCGTCGAACCGGTATTTGTAGCGATCGCCCGCCTGGCCTTGCGAATCGATCGCGCTCCAATAACCGCCGGGCTCTTCGCCTAACGAGATCTCACGCTCTTCGCCATCTGCGGCGCCGGAGACGATGACGGCCACTTCCTTCCCCGGCGCCCAGGTGCGATAGCGTACTCCGCCTTCTGCCAAAACGTCGGCGCCCTGCGTTCGAGAAGAGAGATTCATTTGCGTTCTGGCAGCGAAGATGGGATGCCATTCGGGAACGACCGCGCCCGCCGTCCCGGCCGCAAGGCGATTGATCATTCTGTGAACGAAGATCCCTTTTTCAAGCTCGAGCCGATGGCTCGCGTCATCGCGCAACAACTCGCGCGCCGACCAGCACACTTTATCACGCATCCGGCTGAGTTGAAACTTTTCCACTCCGTGAGCGACGACGCGCTCCGCCGCTTCGCCCACGAGCACGGCTGGCGAGTTGTGCGACGCGTAGGCGGACGCCAGATTGAGTTTTACAACGACGCCGAGATGCGGCTGGCGGCGCAGCGTCAGTCGTTAGGCTGAGAGAAAAAGCCGGTCAGCGGACTGGTCGCGGCGGCCGTGCTCCGGGTCTCGGCGAGGCCGATCTCGCGGGCATCACGCCCGGCTTCGACCGCTTTGCGGAAGGCCTGTGCCATCCGCACCGGATCGGAGGCGATCGCGATTGCGGTGTTGACCAGCACCGCGTCGGCCCCCATCTCGAGCGCTTCCGCCGCCTGGCTCGGCGCACCGAGGCCGGCGTCGACCACGACCGGGACGGTCGCCTGCTCGATGATGATCGCGATCTGGGCGCGGGTCTCGATGCCGCGATTGCTCCCGATCGGTGAACCGAGCGGCATGACGGTCGCTGTTCCCACATCCTGCAAACGTTTCGCCAGCACCGGGTCGGCGTTGATGTAGGGGAGAACGGTAAATCCTTCCCTAACGAGTATCTCGGCCGCGGCCAGCGTCTCGATCGGGTCGGGCAGGAGGTAACGCGGGTCGGGATGAATCTCGAGTTTCACCCAGGATGGCAAGCCGGCGCTGACCGCGAGCCGCGCCAACCGGACCGCTTCCTCGGCATTCCGCGCGCCGCTCGTGTTTGGCAAAAGGAGAAAGCGTTTTGGATCGATAAAATCGAGGATGTTGGCAAAGGGATCGCCTCGGCCGGAGAGATCGGCCCGGCGCAGTGCGACCGTAACCAACTCCGTCCCGCTCGCCTCGAGGGCGTCCCGCATCAGTTCGTTGGAGGCAAACTTGCCGGTGCCAACGAGCAAACGGGAAGAGAATTCCCTATCGGCGATCTTGAGCTTCGACAGGTTTGTCCGACATCACGCGTAACCTACAACGTCCATGGCGCTGTCATTGCGCGCGCGACCTGTACTTTCGCTGGCGCGAGTAACTTGGTGAGTGACAGCGTTCGATCTGCGGCTCGGCGATTGCGTCGCGGGAATGTAGGCGCTCGAGGCGCAGTCGATTGATCTCGTGGTCACGTCGCCGCCCTATAACCTCGGGATTCGCTACGGGAAATTTGCCGATACAGCCGCTCGCGCTTCCTACCTCGACTGGTGTGAAAAATGGGCGGCGCAAATCCAGCGCTTGCTGCCGCCGGAGGGATCTCTCTTTCTTAACATCGGCGCGGCGCCCTCGAATCCGATGTTGCCGCACGAGCTGATCCTGCGGCTGCGCAAATTTTTCGTTCTGCAAAATACGATCCATTGGGTCAAGTCGATCACCCTGCCTAACGAGCAAGGCGCGGGCGAAATTTCGCGCGGCCATTTCAAACCGATCAATTCGCCGCGTTACCTGAATGATTGTCACGAATACGTTTTCCATCTCACGCCTAACGGGACGACACCGCTCGATCGGCTCGCGCTGGGAGTGCCGTATCAGGACAAGAGCAATATCGCGCGCTGGGGGCATACCGGCGGGCACGACCGGCGGTGTCGCGGGAATACCTGGTTCGTCCCCTACGAGACGATTCAGCGCCGCGCCAAAGAGCGCCCCCACCCGGCGACTTTCCCGGTGCAATTGGCGACGAATTGCATTCTCCTCCATGGCCTAACGAGGGTGGAGCGAATGCTGGATCCGTTTCTCGGGATCGGAAATTCCGCGGTCGCAGCGCAGCGAGCTGGCCTAACGAGTTTCATCGGCTTCGAGATTGATGAGGAATATCTCGCGGAGGCGAAGCGAAGGTTGTAGACGCTTCGCTTTGCGAAGCGCTGGTCCTGGCCTGGATCGGAGAAAAGAGCCGCGATGACTCGGGCTGCGTTTCGCACAGCGAAACGTCTACATGAATTTGTCGAGCGGTTTGACCAGGTTGCCGGGAAGCGGGCGCACCCGCTCAAAAATCCGCGCCGCGAGCGGTTTCGCGACCGGATAACCGGCGAAGATCATCTCCAGACGCGCATCGAGGTTGTCGATGTAATTGAGCGCCAGCGCTTCGGGCGTTTTCGGATAGACCGGCGAGCCGAATTGCGGCTCACCGTGATGCGACGCGATCAGGTGCAACAAGTGCAGCCGGCAATCCTCCATCGGCGGCGCGAGCTTGTGCCACTCGGCCGCGCGCTCGTCCGCCTCGAGTTTGCGCCAGAGCGAATTGACCAGCTCCATCCCGATGCCGATGTGGCCGACCATTTCGCCCAGCTCATCGAACGGCATGCTGAACCCGGTCTCGGGCAGATGATTTTCCCAGAGCTTGCCGGCATCGTGAAAGAGAATACCGGCGACGAGGAGATCGAGATTGAGGCTCGGATAGAGCGGCGCGATCTGGGTCGCGACCCGCATCATCTGGGCGGTGTGCTCGACCAGTCCGCCGCGCCGCGCGTGATGATAGGTGCGCGCCCCGGCCGTGTTGCGGAAGCGCGTTCCATACTGGCTGATGAACTCGGCGCAGAGCGCGTAAAGCCGCGGATCACGAATCGCGGCCGTGGTCGCGACAATGAATTCCCAGTCGGCGGCCTGTTTGGCGCGAAGCGCAGGTGGACCCTGGAGGAGCGCGGATTTTTCCTCGGCGTTGAGCGGCCGCGTCGTCCAGCGCCGGACATCGAGGCCGTATTGCTGATGTTGATAAAACTCGCCTGCGATCTCGACAAAATCACCACTCTGCATCGAGTCACAGGTCTTGTAGTTGGGATGGTCGTTCCAGACGCGCAGCGTCATGCGATCGAGCGCATCGGCCAGGGTCAGCTCGCAATAGGGCTTCTGTTCGCGGGTTAGTTTCGCCGCGACCGATTCGAGCTGCACGTGGACGCGGGCTTCGAGCGGGCCCTGGGGGACCGCCTGGCGAATTTTCTGCAGGGTCAACAATTCAAGCACAGGGAAAGTCTAGAGGGCTTTCACCACGATCCAAGTCTCGGCCTGCGCGCCGCTCTCCGGATCGCGCAGGGTGATTTCGTGTCGCCCTTCCTTCAGGCGGGCGCATTTCCCGTCGCATTGCAGGGTCGCGCTCTCCCAGACCAACGGACCGCTGGCGTTGCTTTTCAGAGGCAGACGATCGCTTTGCGGCAGATCGGGATCGAGATAGTAAATGCTGCCCGGGAGGGGCGAGACAACCCGCAAGGCAGTTTCAGGACGGCGGACAGGCGCGAACTTGCCTAACGACTCGTTCTGCGAACTGGCGAGCCAATCGCGATACTCCGCTCCAAGTCTCACCCGGCCCTGCTCGTCGTAGTCATCGGGCGACTCGAGCGGAGGCAACCGGCCGGCCAGGAATTTCTCCCTAACGACGCCGGGTTTTGTTTCCGCCACCCGCTTGCCGGTCAGCGGACTAACGAATCGTTCCACGACATTGGCGGGCTGGGGATACCAGGAGGTGCCAAATTCCCGATGCAGATGTTCGACCACCTCGTGCAGGACGGGTGCGGCGCCGCTCACGCCCGAGACGTCGCGCATGGCGGTGCCGTCGAAGTTTCCGACCCAGACACCAGCCGTGAACTCGGGCGTGAAAGCGAGGGCCCAGTTGTCGCGGAAACTGCTGCTCGTCCCGGTCTTGACCGCGACCGGAAAATCGAACCGGAGCCAGGAGTCGGTCCCGAAGGTCAGGGAGCGGGCGGCGTTGTCGTGCAGGATGTCGGCCAGAAGATAACAGGCGCCGGCCTCGCCGATCCGCCGGCGCGGCGGGGCCGGCTCATCCTGGAGGAGGCGATAAGGCTGAAACTCGCCGAGGCGGGCGAGCGCGGCGTAGGCGTTGACCAGCTCAAGGAGGCGGACACTGGCGTTGCCGATCGTTAGGCCAAGTCCGTATTTGGCGGCCGGGCGGTTGAGAGTGGTGAGGCCGCAGTCGCGGAGCAGCTTCTGCAAGGGCGCCGCGCCTCCGACGGAGGCGAGGACTTTGACCGCCGGAATATTGAGTGAGTTGGCGAGCGCGACCCGCAGCCGCACCGGCCCGTAACAGAAATGGTTGTAGTTTTCCGGCCGGTAAAGACCGGTCGGCGTGGCGAAGGCGACCGGCACGTCCGCCACCACGCTGGCCGGCGTGGCGCCGTTCTCGAAGGCAAGCAGGTAGGTGAACGGCTTCAAGGCCGACCCCGCCGAACGCGCCGCCCAGGCGCCGTTCACCTGGCCGGCCGCGGGCGCGAAATAATCTTCCGACCCGACGAGCGCGATGACATTGCCGGTGCGGTTCTCGATCACGACCACGGCGCCGTTCCCGACGTGTTTCCCGCGGAGCTTTTGTAAATGATGCCGGAGGGCGCGCTCGCAGAAGTTCGTCAGGGGGAGATCGAGGGTGGTGGCCGCCTCCCGGCCCGGGCGCAGCGGGCGCTCCTGCCTAACGAGATCGACAAAATGCGGAGCATCGAAACTGGGCGAACGCGGGGCGAGACGGATCGGCTCGGCCAGGGCCCGATTCCATTCCGGCGTGGCGACCAGACCCGCGCGCTTCATTCGCTCCAGGACCCAGCGTTGTCGCTTCCGGGCGCGGTCGAGGTGGCGGCGCGGATTGAGCCGCGACGGGGCCTGGGGCAGGCCGGCCAGAAAAGCGCACTCCGCCAGGCTGAGATCGTTAGGCGGCTTGCCGAAATAGTAATTCGCGGCCGAAGCCACCCCGATGCGGGAGTTGCCGTAATCGACCCGGTCGAGATAAGCCTCGAGAATCTGCCGCTTCGTCCAGGTCTGCTCGAGGCGGAGCGCCTGCGCCGTCTCGATCATCTTCGCACCGAAGGTCCGGCGCCGTGGCGCTACGATCTTGATCAACTGCTGCGAGATCGTGCTCGCGCCGGAAACGATCCTTCCCTTGCGCGCCGCTGAGCCAATGGCGCGCGCGATCGCGAGCGGATCGATCCCATGATGCGACCAGAAGCGTTTGTCTTCCGCGCAAATCGTGGCGGCGAGGAGATGTGGCGGCAGTCGGTCGATCGAGACCGGGGCCGAGAACCGGCCGCCTTCGAGGAGCGACTCGCGCAGGACAATTCCATTGCGATCGGTGAAGCGGATTCCGGAAGAAGGGGGTTGCTGGAGGGCGGCGGGCAGCGGGACGAAACGCAAGGCCAGCGGCATCGTTAGGCAGAGGAGGAGCGCGACGAGCGCCAGCCGCCAGGGAAGCGTTTTCATTCCAGGGCCGTGCTCGCGACTTTGATCGCCTCGCTCAAACCGAAGCGGTCGGGATGGTACATCTCCTCGATCTTCGCCGGGGGCGCCGTCACTTCGCCCGCCGCCCGGACCCGGGCGAGGTAGTGGATGGTGTAGGCGCCGGGCGCGAGATGATTGCGGAAGAAGAGGGCACGATCGCGGCGCAGCTCGGTGTAGTCGCTGAACCAGTTGCCGGCCCCGCTCCCCGGTCCGCGCATCTCCTGGGTCTTAAACTCCGGATTGACCGCTTCGAAGATCGCCGGCAGGGCGTCATCCACCGCCACGAAATGCGCCGGTCGGCGGACCTCGAGCCGGAGCGTAACCAGGACCCGATCGCCCACGCCTAACGAGTCGAGCTTGGCGAGCGAACCGTCGTCGTTCACCTTCTGATAACTCCGCTGGAGAAGGAACCCGCGATCCTGCCGCGGTTGCAGACCGACCGGCGGCCGGGCCTCCATTTTCACCTGGGTGAAGAGCTGGCCGGCCTGCGGATTAACGAGAGTGAGCGGCGCGTTGGCGATCGGCTGTTGCTCGGCGAAGGCGCGCGTTTTTTCATCGAGTTGGAAGGGATGCCGCGCGCCGTTGTAATCGATCGCGCCGGCCACGTTTTTCTCGCCGGTCTCGACCTGACTCGCGTATTTCGTCAGGCCGAGCATCGCCCAGGCGTTGCTCTGCGTGTTCTCCCAGCGGCCGGCCTGTTGCGCGCGCAACAGTTCCTCGACCAGGACATCCACCTTCTGATCGTTAGGGCGAAATTGCGACCAGGCGAGGAGCTGGACGGCCAGCTCGCGCTCGGCGCTGCCAAAACAGACTTCGCCCTGCGCTTCCATCGGCCCCTGCGGGTTGATCAATTCCTCCACCATCGGCGCCGGCCCGTGACTCTCGATGATGGCAAGGGCGAGCAGGGCGCGGCTTTCGGCCGAGAGGCGGGCGCGCTTGTTGAAGAAAAGTTCGTGGTAGGAAGCCTCCGGGCGTCCGGCGAGAGCGAGCGCGTAGAGCGCGAGGCAGCGATCGGAAAGCTCGAAGTTCTCCTGCAACTCGCCGGAGCTGCGGAGCGCGCTGCTCAGGTAATCGCCGAGGCGGCTGAGGATCGAGGCGGGCACGGGCCAGCCGTTGCGCTGGGCGAGGGCGAGGGCGACGCCGCCGTAGGCGCTGGCCCAGAGGTTCGGTTCGCGATCGTGTGGCCAGAAGCCGATCCCACCGTCATCGGTCTGCATTTCGAGGAGGCGATTGATCCCGACCGTGATGGCGTGCGCCGCCTTGTCGTTAGGCACATTCAGCTCCGGGATCGCGCTCCGCAATTGCGGGGCGACGATCCAGGGGAGCATGTTGGAGATCGTCTGCTCGGCGCAGCCGTAGGGGTAATGCAGGAGGTAGGCGACCGGTTCGACGAGGCCGAGGAGGCGGGTGTTGGCCACGTTGACCTGGAGGCGGCCGGTGCCTTCGAGGAATTGCGGGTTGGCCTTGGCGAGCAGGTTGCTCTCCGTCTCCCGGGTGTGGCCGGTGAGAATTTCATGCAGGAGCGGGGCGGCAAACCCGACCGGCAAATTGCTCTCGACCGCGTCGGTCAAGGGTGTGGGCGCGGCCTCGAGGCGAGCGGTCCAGATCCAATGGGCGTTACCCGGATTCTGGAACTCGACCGGGAAATCAAGGGCGCGGGAAGCGCCCGCCGGAATCGTCAGGCGCCTGACGAGTGGATCGTGCTCTTTCGTTTTGTCGTCGAGTTGGAGGGTCACTTCGGCTTCTCCGCCGGCGTTCGAGCGATTGTGGAGGACGGCGCGCGCGCTCAGCTTGTCGCCCACGGTGGCGAAATTCGGCAGGGCCGGTTCGAGCATGAGCGGCTTGTTGACTTCAAAACTCGACTCCCCGCTGCCGAAGCGATCGGCGCCGGCGTTGACGACCGCGACGAGACGAAAGCGGGTGAGATTATCCGGCGCGGTAAACCGCGCGAGGGCGCGCCCGTCGGCGCCGGTGCGGAGATCGGCTTTCCAGAAAGCGGTGCCGAGAAAATTTTTCCGTAGCGCACTGGGAGCCGACTCTGCTCCTCCGCCGCCGATGAGGAACCCTTTGTTCGAATAGCTCAGGGCAGCCGCGTCTTCGGGAAAAAGATTGGGCAAGGAGAGACCGGTTTGGACCCGGAGCGGTTGGGTGGCGTAAAAGAAGGCGTAGGGATCGGGCGCCTTGTAGCCCATGAGGGCGAGGACGCCTTCGTCGACGGCGAAGAGCGCGACCTCGGCCTTCGCCACCGGCCGGCCGGCGGAGGATTTCACGAGCACGGTGGTCGCGACTTCCGCGCCCGGCCGGTAGGAGCGCTCGCTCGACTGGAGGGAAACCGCGAGGCGCGTTTCCGGCCTAACGACATTGAGCTGGGCGTAGCCGACCCGGTAATCCGGCGTCTTGATCTGGCGCGGGCTTTGGGCCCGACCGCGCAAGGTCAGGATCGAGACGAAAACGTTAGGCGCATCGGTCTTCTCCAGCGGCACCTCGACGACGGGGGCGTTGCCCTCGAGTTTGGTCAGAAAGGCGCGCCGGACCCGGTCCTGCTCGACCGTGACGAGGGCGGCGCCGTTGATCGGCGTCTTGACCAGAATGTGCGCCGTCTCGCCCGGCGCATAGGAGTCCTTGTCGGGCACAAGATCGACCTGCGCTTCGTTGCGATAATCCCAGTCGGTTTTGCGCGGCTCCTCCGCGCTGACCGTGAAATCAAGGCTGGTTTCGATCGGACGCCCGGCCTCATCCTTGGCCAATGCGCGGAGGCGATAACTGCCGACTTCGTTAGGCATAAAGGTGCTCGCGCCGGCCGCCGCCACCTCCCAGCGTTCGTCGGATTTTTGCAAAGGGAGCGCCGGGACGGTCTGGTCGAAGACGGAAGCGAACTCGGTTTCGGTGTGATAATTGAGGGCGCCGCCCGCACCCGCTTCGCGCACGGTGTGAAAGTTCCGTTTCTCGATCACGACCTGGGCCGTGACCGGCTCGCTGCGCGGCGTCCCGTCGGCCTGGACGGCGACGAGCTTGATCGGGAAAGGCTTTCCCGCCACGACGAGATCATCGGGACGCTGGAGGCCGAGATAAAAATCGGAGCTTTGCCTGAGGAACGCGCGCCGCTCCGAGATGGTGGCCTGGCCGAGGTCGGTAATTTCGACCAGCAGGCTGCAACGCCGCGGCTGCGGCTGCACGGGATTGGTCGAAATCTCCGGGGCGATTTTTGCCGTGCCATCGTCGGCGAGGTGCAACTCGCCCTGGGCGGAGAATTTGGTTGCCGGCTCGGTCTCCTCGTCGTCGCTCTCGCTCCCCGGGCCGAAGGTGAATTGATCGAAACCCTTCGGACGAAAGCCGGTATCGCGGCCTTCGATCGACCAGCGGAGAAGCGCATGGGCGAGCGGTTTCCCGTGATAATAATTCGCGGCGACATTTGCCCTAACGACTTCCGCGGCGGGGTAGGAATCTTGCGTCTCGAGCGCGACCTCGAAAGGCGCCGGTTTGTATTCCTGCACTTCGACGCTGAGGGCGCGGGTCGATTTGTTTCCGAAATCGGCCACCGCGGTGTAGTCGCCGAGCCGGCCGTCGGGGAGCGCGATATCGGCGGTGAAAGTGCCGGTGGGCGAGAGCGCGACCTGCTTTTCCCAAATCTTCTGGTCATCGGGATCGTTCAGCCGGAGCTGGAAGGAGAGCGGCTGGGGCAGGGCGAGCCCGGCCTCGCTCGTGCTGCGGACGATGCCCTTGAGGTGAACCGAATCCCCGGGCTGATAAAGCGGGCGATCGGAAAAGAGGAAGACCGGCTGGAGATTGCGCGGCTCCCAGTAGCCGTAGGGAATTTTGAAAGCGTAGAGCGGGACGTTGGTCAGCGGGTGCGGACCGAATTCGATGATGTGAAAATCCTCGCCCTTCTCCGCCATCAACCATTGGCTGCGGCCATCGCGATGGAAGTAAGCCATCCCGGCGGCGCTCGTTTTGGTGGAGAGGAGCGTTTCGTTTTCGTTCGTTAGGCAACGAATCGTCGCATTGGCCAGCGGCAGTCCGGTCTCTTCCGAGAAAGCGTAGACCCAGGCGTCGGTGCCGTTGAATTTCCAGACCAGACCGATGTCGGTCAGTTGCACGATGGCCTGCGTTCCGACCGTCGTTGCCTCGTCACCCGATTCGCCGGTCGATCCTTCGGCGGAAAGAAAGACCGCGCCCGTCCGGCGCCCGGCCAGGATGTGATCCCAGGAGAGATCGATCGTGCGCGCCTGGTCGAGCGGGGCGGTGCTCTCGATCGTTTCCTGGAGAATGGTTTTGCCGGGGACGAGTTCGAAGGTGAGACCGCGATAGGGTTCGCGTCCGTTGTCGTTCGCGCTCGGTTTGTTGGGGTAGCCGCTCTTGTAACCGGCGAGAGCGAAGACGATCGAATCGCGATCGAGGAGGCGGGCCCGGAGCGAGACCGCCGGGAGATTGATCGATTGCAATCCAAACGCGCGCCGGCCACCGCTCAGTTGCGTTGTCGTTAGGGCGGGAAAGTAGAGGCGCGGCGGAATCGGAACAAAAGTCGCATCTTTCGTGAACGGCTCGGCGAGGGTGAACGGTTCCTCGGCGGTCAGCCCCGGCTTCACCGTCACGGTGTAATGCTGCTCGAGCTGGAAATCGCCGTGGACCGCGATCGAGGAATCGCCCAGATCGAAGCGCAGGTTGGGCGGCGCGGGCGTGACCGAGACCCATTGCGGCGCGTCCGCTTCCTTGAGCAGAGGCGAGAGGCTTTTGGTGAACTCGACCCGGATCCACTTGCCACTCTCGAGAGTGTTGTGGGCCTCGACGGCTTCGACGGCAAAGGCGCGCACCTTCCCGATCTTGATTTCAAAATCGGCCGGCAATTTCTCCGGACCATCCCCGGCCGGGAGCCCTTTCTTCAGGAGGCAGCGCCAACCCTCACCCGGCGCAAGCGGCTGGGCGGAGCGGATGATGACGCGATTCGGCGCCGGGGCTTTTTCCTCGTCCGAGGAGTCGTTAGGCTCGTTTTTGAAACGATCGCGCCAGGCCTTTTGCTCGCGGGCCGGCCCCGGGAAATAGCCGTCCGCGTTCGTGGCCGGAGCGGTCAGGGCGGCGATCGAATGACCGGCGGCATCCTGGAATTCAATGAAGGGCGCGACGGCTTCCGCTTTGATGCGGACATTGAATTGGGCCACGATCTTCGGGCTGGAGGGCGCATCCTTTTCCCGAAAACCCGACGGCGAAACGCCGATGACCGACATCGGCGGCGTCTGCACCTGGGCGACGAGTTTGGCGTCGGAGGGCTGGCCCTCGGCGTTCTGCAAATTGGGCGCGAGGCGCAATTGGTAGGTCGTGGCAAGGGCGAGCGGCGCGCTCGGCGTGAAGACCCCGCTGCGCTGGCTAAGCCAGGTGAAAGAACCGGGCAACGCCGGGGTGATGAGGAGGGGCGATTTCTCCGCCGCCAACCCGAGGCGCTCCGGCGATACCATCGCCTGATCGAAGCGCAGCTCGAAGGTGCTGGTGGGGGAAATCTCTTCGGCCCCGAGGACGAGCTGGACGCCGTGCGATTCGTTAGGGGCGTCGGCCGCGAACGCGCCGGCGGCAAGGAAAAAGGCCAGACAAAGCGGGGTGAGCGAGAATTTTGGCATGGCGAGACGGACGCGCCCATTATAGGGCGCGACCGTGCTTTGGCACGCACGATTCGATTGGGACTGCTCGACCGTGGAGAGGCGGTTACGCTGCCCAACACTTTCAGGCTGCAGCGCTGCCGAAGGTTTCAAAGACGTGTTCGAACACGACCGAACATTTTTGCTGATAAAGGTCGGGCGAAAAGGCTCGGGGCAAGCCTTCGTCCAACTCGTCTTCGATCGCGAGTCTCACTTGAGCGCGCGCCTGCGCCTTCTGTCGCCAGTCGATCACCAGGGCCTGCTTCAACCTTTGCAGAAGCTGGCGCGCAACTTTCTTTACTTCTTCGCGTTCTTCGTCGCTCAAGTCGGGACCGGGACGGGTGAGAAGGTCGAAGACGGTTAGCTCAGCTTCGGTGAGGTGCTCACGGACGTGGCGCTGCTCTTCTTCATTCAGCCCGCGGCTGAATTTGAGTAGTTCCTCGAACAGCTCCTGAATTGTTCGGCTGCCGGAGTTGTACGACTCGATCAGCTCTTCAAATTTCGTCAGGTAATCGGCGCGCGTTTTGTTCAACCGAATCAGCTTGTCGAGTTGGGCGCGAATCGCCGCCTTCAACTGCTCGAGATCGATGTTCTTTTTCTTCGATTGCTTGAAGCGCTTCGCCAGCTTGTCGAAGTCGATTCTGGCGAGATCGATGACTCCGCGTCCCTCGTCATTCCCTCGAATCGTGAAACCATCCGCTGCAATCGAGTCGTCCAACAGCTCATTTACTTTGGAAAGGACGGCCGAGATATCCTCCGGTTTACCTCCACCTGTGCGCAGGCGGATTTCGTCGGCGATGGTCGAAAGGCAGAAAACTTTCGAGGCAAACTCCAGCACCGCAGGATCGGGCTTGATCGCCTGGAAGAGCGTTCGCACGAGCCTTTCATGTGCGAGGAACTGCTTTCGCAACGGATCGGGCGAGATGAGAGCGTCAACCGCGTCACCAATCAGTCCAACTTTGTCCAGACCCGTCGCGCCTTCGATGGCCGTAATGTCAACATTACGCTCGGTACAGAATGCGACCGCTCCTTCGATTGCCTTCGTCAGTTCCTGCACTAGCTCCGCCTTGTTCCGCACCGGTGTCGCGCCGCCCTTTCCGGCGCCGTAGATCGCGAGCGCTTTTTCGAGCGAGGCGAAAACGTTCGCGTAATCCGCGATCAAGCCGCTGTGTTTGCCGGGATAAACACGATTCGCGCGCGCGATG
Organism: uncultured Verrucomicrobiae bacterium; assembly: GCA_963772915.1. GTDB lineage: Bacteria > Verrucomicrobiota > Verrucomicrobiia > Chthoniobacterales > UBA10450 > Palsa-1392. The sequence goes on along the minus strand of CAVYZI010000007.1, from coordinate 289,071 downwards.
GTCTGCATGAGCGTGTGATTTCGCATCGGTTTGTCGAGGTAGATAGTCGAGCAACTCGGTGCATCGAAGCCGGTCAGCCACATGGCGCACACGAAGACGAGACTCAGCGGGTCGTCGGGATCCTTGAATTTCTCATCGAGCGGCTCCGCGTTCATCCGCTGCCGGTGCGGCACGATGTCGAGTCCGAGCTTGGCCATTTGCTCCACTTCGTTCTGCGCTGCGGACACGATCAGCGCCATGTCCACCGTTTTGAGGCGCGCCAGCCGCTCGTTCAGCTCGCGCACCTTGTCGGGATCGGAAGCGGTGAACTTCGTCAGCTTCGCCAGCTCGCGCTCCACGCGTTCTTGCTCAGCGAGCCAATGCTTCCGCACTTTGTCGTACATCTTCAGCGCGGTGGCCTTGTCGATCGACACCACCATTGCCTTCCCTTGGAAGCCGCGACCGAGAAAATGGCTCACGATATCCTTCGCCACTTTCTCCAGCCGATCGTCGCGCGTGATGATGTGGTATTGCCGGCCGAGCTGCGTCTCGAGTCGCTTCTCGGCCTCTTCGCTCAGCTCGGCTTCTTCGATCAACGCATAAATGTCTTCGTTCAGGTTCGGGTTGGTGAGGTGCAGCTCGGGCGTGCGGTTCTCGTAGAAAAGCGGGACGGTCGCGCCATCCTCGACCGACTGCTGGAAATCGTAGATCGAGACGTAATCGCCGAAGACTTCACGCGTCCGCTCCTCGCCTGCGATCAGAGGCGTGCCAGTGAAAGCAAGGAACATCGCCTTTGGCAGCGACGCGCGCATGTTCAGCGCGAGCGTGTCGTATTGGCTGCGGTGCGCTTCGTCGGTCAGGACAATGATGTCGTGCCGATCCGAGAGCACCTCTGGCGCGAGGAACTTTTGGATGAGGGTAAAGACGTAGCGATGATTCCCCCGCAGCAGGTCGCGCAATTCCGCGCCGCTTTGCGCGTGGCACTGGTCGCCTTCATGCTGCGTCACGGCTCCCGTGGCCTTGAACGTCTTGGCAATTTGATCGTCCAGCTCCTTGCGATCAGTCACGATGACAAAGGTCCAGTTGCCCCGAATCTTCCGCAGCACCTTCTGCGAAAAGAAAACCATCGAGAAGCTTTTGCCTGAGCCTTGCGTCTGCCAGAAAACCCCGGCGCGTCCGTGTCCCGCCTTGCGCGCTTCCAGCATGGAAGCGATCGAATTGTTTACGCCGAGCACCTGATGGTTCTGCGCCAGAATCTTCGCCAGCCCGCTCTTGTGCTCGGAGAAGAGGGTGAAATTCTCGACCAAGTCGAGCAGCCGCGACGGCTCGCAGGTTCCGCGAAGCATCACTTCCAGCGAAACCCGGCGCGGCTCATCCTCACGCTCGACACGTTTCCATTCTGCCATCCGCTCCCAGTCCGCCGTGATGGAACCGACGCGGCTCTCGGTCCCGTTGGAAGCGATGATCAGCGCGTTAAACCAGAACAAAGCGGGAACGCCGTTCTGCGGGTGTTTGTAACTCGTGATGTTCTCATCGAAGGCCGCGCGCGCCGAGACCCCTGGCTTTTTGAATTCGATTAATACGAGTGGCAATCCGTTAACGAACCCGATCAGATCCGGCCGCACCGTGTAGAGCGGCCCGGTGATCGTCATCTGACTAACGAGCAGAAAATCGTTCGCCTTGGGATTGCCCCAATCGATTACGCGCACGCGCTCGACCTTCTGTCCGCCCCCCTCAGGATCAGGCACGCTTACCTTCACGCCGTCTTTCAGCAGCTCATACACTTCTCGATTCGCCGCCACCGGTAGCATCGCAGAACGATCACGCGTCAGTTGATCGACAGCCGCGCTGATCGCTTCTGGCGGTTGGGCCGGGTTGAGACGCTCCAACGCATCCCGAAGTTGCCGAGCCAGGACCACCTCGGCGCTCGTCTCGCGTGGCAGCGTTCCGCTCGGGCCAAAGATCTCTTCCCGCGCCGAGGCAGTCTTCCAGTTCAGCTCAGCGAAAAGCCCGAGGGCGGGTTGCTCGATGAGCGAATCTTCGGTGTAACCGTGAGACATCTGAAAGGAGGCAGGACTATTGTGAATGGGAAGCGGAACGATCAAGCCTGATTCGTGCTCAACTTTCAAGGCGCTTGACGCCGACTTCGCAACCGCTCAGCTTCTTCTTGCTTTCGTGACCGATCCTCGCACCACTCCGATCTATCCCATCGCCGAGGCTGCACGCATCGTTCAGGCTCCGCGCTCGACGCTTCGCGGCTGGGTGCCGCAGCACTCCGTCCTCGGGCTCACCTTCCTCGAATTGCTGGAGGCTTACACGATCCAGACTTTGCGGACGCGCCATCAACTCCCGATGCGCGCGATCAAGCGCGCGTTGAAATTCCTTCGGAAAGAAACCGGCGAACCGCATCCTTTGGCGCTCGAAGGGCTCGGATACGAGACGGACGGCTCTGAGCTTTTTATCACGCATCTGGGCAAGCTCGTCAGCGCATCCGATCAGGGCCAGATCGCGATGCGCCAGGTGCTGGATGCTTTTCTGCAACGTGTCGAGTACGGAAAAGACGGCCTCGGCAGCCGCTTCTACCCGTTTACCCGGGATTTTCGCATCGACAGTCCGCGGCTCGTCGTCGTCGATCCGCAGTTGAACTTCGGCCGCCCCTGCATCGCCAATCGCGCCGTCGCCACTGCGATGATCGCGCGACGTTACAAAGCCGGGGAGACGGTCCGCGAGCTGGCCGACGACTACGGCTGCCGGCGCGAAGAGATTGAAGAAGCCATCCGCGCAGAGCTCGTCGAGCTCGCCCACGCCGCCTGACCCGCCCATCTTTTTCGTCGATCGCAGCCTCGGCGGCAAAGTTGTGCCCAGGCGCCTGCGTGCAGCAGGGTGGCGCGTCGAGCGACACGACGATCATTTCGTCGCCGATACGCCCGACCCGGACTGGATCGCCGCGGCCGGAAAGCGCGGCTGGATGATTCTCACGGCTGACGAGCGCATCCGCTACAATCCGCTGGAGAAAGCGGCCTTCCTCAGCTCTGGCACCCTCATCTTTCTGCTCGCCAACCGGAAGAGCATGACCGGAACGGAGATGGCTGACGCCTTCATTGCCGCGGAAAAAAGCATCCTCAGCGCGATCGTCCGCCAGCCACCGCCGGCAATCTTCAAAATCTCCGTTAGCGAACGGCGTGCGGAGCTATGGATTAGCGGTGACGAATAAGCGGCGCTCCTCGTTTAGCGAGAACTTCGCTGCGAGATCAGAGGCTCTGGAATTCTGGCGTCGACATCGGTTCGACATTCTCAGGGAGCCGGCCTTCCAATTCTACGAGGACCCTTTGGTTGTAAGGACCAGGAGGCGGATTGAGCTTGCAGACGCGCGCATGAATATCCCCAGGGCATTGCCCGAGCGCGCTGAGCATGTCTTTGATCAGGTAACGCGGAGCCCAGCCGATCATGTGATAATCGTCGGCCGTCTCCAATTGGACTGCGGCTCCGGTGACCGGATTATTGACCTCGACCGCGACTTGCAGGGGATCACCCTCCTTCAATCGGGAAAGCCGCATCTGCGAATCCATGTTCACGTGACGCCAGCCGTGCAGGAAAAAGCGGACATTGAAAGTGCCATCGCGCCGTTTCTGGATTTTTGGAAAAACCTCCAGATTGTCGGTCTGCCGCCCGCCACCGCTGATCGCAAGAATTTCGAAAGGATTTGCGGCCACCGTCAGGCCGAGCCGGTTGACGAATTCGACGTAATCGCCGCGTTTGGGATTGGGAATGCGATTTTGGAACAGCGGGAACAGTTCTGCCGATGTGTAAGCGCGCTTGAAACTGGGAAACGCATCGAGCGGTTGAAAGCCCGCCTCGCTCCGCGCCGTCAATGCGCCCTGAGTGTAATGAAACGTGTAGAGCGGCTTCTCGTTTTCCACGTCGAGCCGTCCGATTGGGTACCATCCGCGCGTTGCCGTCCGTTGGGAGGTCTCGCGCGGTGCGTCCTGCCAGGCGAGAAAAAGTGTTTTCATTTCAGGTTTTGCAGATGTTGCAGCGTGAAGCCGAGGAGAGCGACGCAGAAACGTCGCGACTGCTCTGGCATCAACGCCTCCGGCACACGATGAACAATGGCCGACAATTGAGCAATATCCAATCCACGCAGCCGCTCCAGCCACGGCGTGACGCGGTGCGGGCGCTGCTGCAGGATGAACTCGGCGAGTCGAAGCGGATTTGCACCATGCTTCGCATCCTTTCCCATGAAGATACGCGCCCGACGCCCGCTTTGCATACCACTCCGCCCGCCACGGTTCCTTTTCCCACTGATCCAGCTTGCTCGGCAATAGTTCACGACCAAGCGAAGAAGCGTGGTCGAAGGAGGGCGCGATCGATAGCGGAGTTCCGCCGGACGGCCGGTTTTCTCGTAGCAACGCCCAATTCTCGTGATGGCGATCGGTATTCAAGATCAGCGCGTCGAAAACCACGTACCCGGCGAGCGTCGGTTAGTGCGGCAGAACGCTGCTCCTCATCTGTGATCGCGCGTGAGACCGCGGCCAGGATGTTGACCAGCGTGTGATCGCTCTGTCGAAACCGCTTCTCCCGTTCATATCCGAGCCACGAATCGAGGCAATAGCTCGTTTCCATGGATCAGTTCGAACGCTCGCCGGGCGAGTTCCGGGAAGCCGGCGACTCAAGCTACCGCATCCGGTCTTCAAATTCCGCAAACTCGACCAGACAATGAGGGAGGCTCGATCAGCTTCGCGATTTCCGCGGCGATCTTCTCCGCCCAATGTTCACCCGTCGAGACGCCCTGATTGACCCGCGCATACTTGAACAGCCAGCGCTCGTTCGTCTCAGGCAACAGGAACCAAGCTTTGTCCTTGGTTCCCATTGTTTCATCTGCCTGCACCCATTCAGGCTTCAGCTTGATGATTTGAAATAATTCAGGCCCGGGCACAAATGAGCTCCTCGTGCGCAAAGTCGAGCTGCACCTGCCCCGACAGCAGACGCGGCAGCCGGCAACGACATCCGTTGTTACTTCTATTACGCACTTCTTAATGTTTGACCTGACTAACTACGGCTACGAGCGCCACTTCAAGTATTTGAAGGAGGAGGGCGACCGCGCGAAGGAGTTGATTGCCATCAGCTCCAACGCAGAACGGGAAATCCACGAACTTCAGGACGCGAGTGTGGTCACCGAAAATCACGACCTGCAATTCGCCTTGGTAGAGCCAAGATTCGTCATCCCTGTAGCCCGCGATGTCCGCTTGCGATTGTTCAATTATTGGATAACGCCCGCTCTCCTGATACGCCGACCGTTTAATTTTTGGCTGGCGTTGGACTGCATCAAGCAATTCGCCGACGGCTTGTGGATCGCTTCCATGCTCACGCTTCCAGAATCTCCGCCACATTGCCGGCGATGGTTTGCTCCAGTTCGCGCGCTTGGGCGTTCAGCACTTCCAGTTCCTCGTTCAGTGTTTCCAGTTTTTCCTTGAAATCCTCGTCGCTTACGCTTCGCCGGCGGCAACACCAACATAACGGCCGGGATTAAGGCTCCAGCCTTGCGCTTCGATTTCCGCAAGCGTGGCGGCTCTTGCACAGGCCGGGGATGTCGGCGATATCTTCCCTGCTTTCTTGCGCGAAAGACTTCCTTCGAGCTTGGCTCGGGCTTCGTCGCCGCCCAAGGTGTAGTCCGGGGCTTCGCCGCGATAGAGGCGCACGATGTTGGCGATGAAGCCAATCTGAGCAGGCGTCCATTCGCGGTGGGCGCGGTCCATCTGCCGGTAGATGTGGCGCGCGTCGATGAAGAGGACTGTGTCGGCCCGCGGTGTGCCTGCTCTTGCCCTTATCGAGGAACCACAGCGTGCAAGGAAGCGTGACGGTGTAAAACATGTTGGGGCCGACGGCGACCATCACGTCCACGGCGCGGCTTTCGATGAGTTGCTTGCGGATTTCCTGTTCGGAGGTGCGGGCATCGCTGGCGGAGTTCGCCATGACGAATCCGGCGCGGCCCTTTTGCATTCAACGCGGAATAGAACAGCTGAATCCACAGGTAGTTCGCGTTGTCGGTGCGCGGCAGGCCGAAGGGAAAGCGGCGGCCTGGGCCGACGTCAGCCTTCCAGCCGTCCTTGTCCACGGCGTTGACGTTGAACGGCGGATTCGCGAGGACGAAATCGAAGTTGCCGATGGCTTCGTGCGGGTCGTCGTAGTAGCTGTTGATGTGCCACCGTGGCGCATGTCGCCTTCGAGGCCGTGCATCGCGAGGTTCATGCGCGCCGAGGCGACCGGTCGTCGTCGATCTTTTCCACGCCGTGGATGAAGAGTTCATCGGCCGCATTCTTCTGGTGCTCGGCCACGAAGCGCGCGCTCTGCACGAACATGCCGCCGGAGCCGCAAGCAGGGTCGAGGATGCGCCCGTGGATACGGCTCCATCACTTCGACCAGCAGGCGCACGATGCTGGCGGGCGTGTAGAATTCGCCGCCCTTCTGAGCCCTCAGTTCGGGCGAATTCGCCGAGGAAGTATTCGTAGATGCGGCCGAAGGCATCGTAGTCGAGGCTGGCGGGAATCTCGGAGACTCTCTTCAGCAACTCCTTCAGGAGCGGTGCTGGTAAAGATCTCGTAGGTCTTGCGGCAACACCCCGGCCAGTTGCGGGTTGTCGCTTCTCGATTTCCACGCATCGCGTCGTTGATCGCTTCGAGCCGATGTTCGCGCCTTCCGGCAGGCTGAGAAGGAATTCGAAACGCGCACCCGACGCGAGGTAGATGATGCCTTCGGCGGTGTAGGCGTTCGCATCATCGAGGCGCGAACCACGGCGGGTGCCGGCGGTTTGTTTCTCCAACTCGGCGCGGCGTTTGGCGAAACGGACCTCGGCGAAACGCAGGAAGATGAGGCCGAGAACCGGGCTCGGAGTATTGCTGTGCGGTGAGGCCGGAGTTGGCGCGGAGTTGATCGGCGGCCTGCCAGAGCCGTTTCTCCAGTTCGTTGTTGGCGGCGTCTTTTTCTGAGGGAGCGATCCACTGCATGGTCGGAGACTAATCGAGTGAAATGCCAGCCTGCAAGGAAGGTCGTCTGGCCATCAGCTTCGCTGAGATTCCAATGATCTAATCATCAGGCAGCAGGACCGCCCGAAACAGTCCGCTGGTGACGCCTGCAGGAGAACTCTTAAGGCGATACGGGCGGGCGTCCTAAACTCAAGCCGATACTCGCGCGTCCCGAGGGACGCGTCGACTGGTTACGGCTTGGCGATGCCGATGACGCCGCAGGCGACGCGACCGCCGGCGTTGCCGGTCGGCTGCGAATGGAGGTCGTCCGCTTTCTCGTGCACGATGATGCCGCGGCCGATGATCGATCTCTCGCCGCTCATCGTCATCATGTTGTCGGTCAGCTCAAGGTGCGCTTTGCCCGAGCTGTCGGCTTCGAGGTTGCCCATGTCGCCTTCGTGGCGTTTCGCCATGTCGTGGCCGGCGTGCGGATTGTTGGTCGGATTGAAATGGCCGCCGGCCGATTTGCCATCGGGCGACGAGCAATCGCCGTATTCGTGAATATGGAAACCGTGTTTGCCGGGTGTGAGACCGGTGACATCGGCCACGATTTTCATTTCGTTGCCTGACTTGGTGAACGTGACCGTGCCTTCCACGTGACTGTCCTTGAGCGGGTGCAGGACGGCGATGGCCTTGGTCGGTTCCTGGGCAAAAGCCGAGGTATTGATGAATGCGAGGGCCCCGGCCGCAATGAGACCGAGTCCAGTTCGGTAAAATGCGTTTTTCTTCATGGGCCTAAGCTACTCCGTCACGCGAAAAGCCCAAGTTGCGATGGACGCCCGGCATCTCACCTGGAGGGTGGGCTCGCGCGGGGGTTGCCCGGGCCAAAAACAAACGGCGCCGCGTGAACTCACGCGGCGCCGCTGAAATCTCCAAACCAAATCGGCTACTGGCGTTCGTAAACGTCGATTTCCGACTTCGCCACGCCGGGAAAAGTGACCGTCGTGGTCAGTGTCTTGCCGTCCTTGGACAACTTCGTCCGCTCGGTGGCGACGAGTTTGCCTTTGACTTTGTAAGCGAGCTCGATCGTGCTCGGATCGATCCGTTTCCCGGAGACGGTCGTGCCTTTGGCCACCCGCGGTCCTTTATCGGGATATTCCTTGCCGTCGAATTTCAAGTCGATCCGCTCCTTGTCGGCCGGCGTGATGATGGAGATGCCGTCGCCTTCGTAGGCCGCGATTTCCCACTCGGCCGGAGAGGCCGGCTTTAACTCCGTGCTTTCCCAGGTGCCGGCGAGGCCAGATGTCCCGGCGATGCGTTTGGCTTTGAAGACGGTGTTAAAGGTCGAGCCGTCGGCCCGCGTCCCCTCAGTGGTCGAGTTGAACTTTTTGCCGTCCTCGGAAATCGTCCAGGTGGACGTGGACGTGACCTTGCCATCGCGGGTGCGGACCACTTTCCAGGAGTTCGCTCCCTCTTTGGTGACCGTCCGCTTGCCGCCATACTTGGCCGGATGCGCCTTGCCATCCGTGAAGATCGCTTCGGTATCGTCGCCGAAGGTCATGTTGAATTTGTTCTTGCCGAGATCTTCGAACTTCCACTCGAGTCCGGTCATCTTACTTTTTTCGGGATTGAGTTTCCATTTTCCGATCATCGAGTGGTCGGCGGCGAGGAGGGTTGTGCTGGCGAGGCAGATTGAGGCCAGCATACTGAGGTTTCGGATTAACATTGTTATATCTCTTTCTTGTTGAGGTTGGTGTGAGCAACAGCATAGGGAAACGGCCTTGAGGGTCAATTTCGGGAGCAGCGGGCGCGCTGACTCGTGTCGCCCACAGGGCGACATCCACAGGCCACCCCACTAGTCGAGCAGGCGCTGCTCGAGTCCCGGCGTAGGCGTCGATGCGGCGGTCGCGCAGGAAGGGCCAGTGGGTGCGGTGTTCGTTGACCGTTCGCCCACTCCACATCGGCGAAGATGGTTTCTTCGCGGTCGACGCTCGCCTTGGCCAGAATCTCGCCGCTCGGCGCGACGATGAAGCTCTGGCCCCAGAACTCGATCCCGTCACCACTGGCGGGCGCTTCGTGGCCGACGCGGTTGACCGCGACGACGAAGCAGCCGTTGGCGATGGCGTGGCTGCGCTGCATCGTTTCCCAGGCGGAATGCTGGGCGTAACCGTATTTCGCTTTCTCGGAGGGATGCCAGCCGATCGCAGTCGGATAAAACAAAATCTCGGCTCCGCGCAGAGTCGTTAGGCGAGCGGCTTCCGGATACCATTGATCCCAGCAAACGCAGACGCCGATGTTTCCCTGCGGTGTCGGCCAGGCCTGAAAACCGAGGTCGCCCGGGGTGAAGTAAAATTTCTCGTAGTAGGAGGGATCGTCGGGGATGTGCATCTTGCGATACTTGCCGATGATCTCGCCGTCGGCGCCGAGGAGGACGGCGGTATTGTGATAAAGACCGGCGGTCCGTTTCTCGAAAAGCGAGGCGATGACGATCGCGCCCGTCTCGCGCGCGACCTTGCCTAACGATTCGGTGGAGGGACCGGGAATGGGCTCCGCGAGATCGAAATATTTGTGGTCTTCCGACTGGCAAAAATACTGCGAGCGAAAAAGCTCGGGCAGACAGATGATCTGCCCGCCTTGCTCGGCCGCCTCACGCACGCGGGTGATGGCTTTCTCCAGATTGGCCTCCGGCTCGGGCCCGCACTGCATCTGGATGGCGGCGACTCTGGTTGTAGCGGCGGTCTGTGACCGCCGGACGTCTAATCGGATGCTTGCGCCATTCTTCTGATCGGAGGTTCGGCGGTCATAGACCGCCGCTACAGGATCATATTGCACCGAATCGGCTGGGACGATCTTTACGCTTTCGAGCTCGACCCGGCTGGTTGGTTTGCTCGCTTCACCCATCGCGCTGCGGGTCACGGGAGTGGCGCCGATGGTATCGAGGACCTCGAGGCCTTTGATGAGTTTGCCGAAGGCGGTGTATTGTCGATCGAGCGAGCTGGCGGTGCCGAGGCAGATGAAAAACTGGCTGCCGGCGGAATTCGGATCCGCCGAGCGCGCCATCGAAATCACGCCGCGGACATGCGGGCGATCGTTGAATTCCGCCGGGATCTGGTAGCCCGGGCCGCCCGTGCCGTAGCTGCGCTCGTTTGACGGATCTTTCGTGTTCGGATCGCCGCCCTGAATCATGAATCCCTTGATGATGCGATGGAAGGCGGTGCCGTCATAAAAACCTTCCTGGGCCAGCTTCTTGAAATTCTCGACTGTCTTCGGAGCGACCTCGGGCCAGAATTCGACGACCATTTCGCCGGCGCCAGCTTTGAGGACGGCTACTTCTTTTTCATTTGTATCCATAGAGACGACTTTCTCGTTTTAGCTCGCGCGAGCGGTCCTCACGCATGGGTTATTTGACAGAGTCTGCCGGAACGATTTTCACACTCTGGAGCACGACACGCACTCTGGGTTTGCTCAACTGCCCGTCGGGTCCGGCGGTGACGGGCGTGCGACCAATTTTGTCGAGAACATCGAGGCCTTTGATCACTTTGCCGAAGGTGGTGTATTTGCCGTCGAGGCGTTTGGCCGTGTCGAGGCAGATGAAAAACTGGCTCCCAGCGGAATTCGGATCGGCTTGCCGCGCCATCGAAATAACCCCGCGAACGTGTGGGCGGTTATTAAACTCGGCCGGCACGGTATGCGCGGGACCGCCCTGGCCCCAGAGATATTCTTTCGACGGATCCTTGGTCAGGGGATCGCCTCCCTGAATCATATAGCCGGCGATGATGCGGTGGAAAAGAGTGCCGTCGTAGAAGCCTTCGCGCGCGAGTTTCTTGAAATTTTCCACGGTCTTGGGTGCGACCTCGGGCCAGAACTCCAGCACCATTTCGCCGTCGCTGGTCTTGAGCACCGCCACTTCTTTCTGATTTGTTTGCCCTGCTTTTTTCCCGTCCGTTTTGTCGATGCTCTGGCCGCGAACATTCGCCAGGCCAAGAGAGCAGACGAGCAGGCAACAGAACAAAGTGAGTTTCATTGCAGACCAGTGGCATGGATGACCTCGCGGTGCATTCGATTTTTCGCGGAGGCGCCACATGTAGACGTTTCGCTGTGCGAAACGCGGGAGGAAGCTTTCTTTGCAAATGAGGCTCGCCCCCCCGCGTCCCACAGGGGCGCGTCTACAGTTTGAGCGAGAGCGTTCTCGCCCCGAAATCGATGATGGCGTGATTGCGGCGGAGAAATTCCGAGCCTAACAATCCCGCGACCGGCGGCTCGCCTTTCAGCAGGTCGCCGTGGATGAGCCCTTTCAGGTCCATCACGCCGACCTCTTTGCCTTTGACGAGGAACGGTCCGATGGAGAACCGGCGGATGACGGCGAGCTGCAGATCGCGCTCGTCGAGGTTGACCGCGCCGGATGAATAAGGCGTGTCGCGGAGCGGGAGTTTCATTTGCCGCACAAACGGCCGGTGAATCAGGGTGGTGAACGAACCGGTGTCGATCATGAGCTGGGCCGCCTTGCCGTTCAGCCTGCTGTCGACGTAGAGGTTCCAGCCTTTGCTGACCCGGATCGGAACATTCTTCCAGCCACGGCGATTGATCCCGGGAACGTTGCCGGGCGTGTCCGGATCGACCTTCATGAACAAGACCTGGGCCTCGCAATCGATCACGGCGTGGGTCGGGAAGAGAATGTCGGCCCCGAGGATGCCGTCGAGTTCCTGCTCGTGAAATTCTTTCGCGGCCCGTGCCGGTGAGCTGAGGTCGATCGCGACCATCGGCTCATCGACGAGGATGAGCGCACCGAGCCGGAACCGATGGGCGATCGTGACGCGATTGAAGCCGCCATTGATCCGGAGCCGGGGCGGGAGCTTGGAAGTGCCGGGCAGCGATGTCATGCCAAAATGCTTGCGCCGCGAGAGGGAGATGGCGCTCACCGGCGCGCCGGAATCGACCCCGAGGAGGGCCGGTTTACCGTTGATCTGAGCCCGAACCAGGAGGTGATTCTGGCGCGAACGCTCCAGCGGCAAAGCCTGGAAGACGGTACTATCGAACCCGGGCACAGGCCGGTGGCGATCGGCGCCAAAGGCCGGGGCCAGGCAAAGCATGGCAGCGACGGCAAGGAAAAGATGGCGCCCGAGATTCTTCACGCGTCCGAGAGTAGCACGTCTCGGGCGAGGGTGGAATCGGTTGCTCGCGCCTAGTGGGCCGGAGCGGTCAGAGCCGCTTTCTCCTTGTGCGGCGCGTCCGGGTGCCACGGCCAGACGGCCAGCATGACGAAAAAAGCGATGATGTAGGCGAGGATGACAAACCAACCGTGCCGGAGCCATTGCCCGACCGAGCGCGCTTCCGGGTAAAGATTCGTTAGAGCGACGCCGGAGGAAGAGCCGAACCAGACCATCGATCCGCCAAAGCCGACCGTGTAGGCGAGGAAGCCCCAATCATAACCGCCCTGCTTCAGAGCCAGCGCGGTGAGCGGAATGTTATCGAACACCGAGGAGAGAAATCCGAGCCCGAGCGCGCTGTGCCAGGAGGCGGGCGGCAATTTTTCCACCGGCATCATGGAGGCGCACAAAACGAGTGAGAGGAGAAAGATGGAACCCTTCACCGTCTCGGGCAGCACTTCCCAATCCGGCCGGCGCGCCACCACCGAAACCAGAATCGCCGTCCAGACCGCCACTCCGATGAAGGGAAAGTGATCAGCGAATTTGGGGAACAACATGTTGATCGTGACGTTGGTCCCGATGGCGAGAACGAGAATGAGCCCCACGATCCCAACCCGCACCCAGTCGATGTGCGTGTGCTCATGGGTGTGCTCGAGAATGGGCGAATATCTGTCCTGCACGATCGCGGCCGGAATGGCGAAAATGAAAAACGCCGCCGAGGCCGCGATGATCGCTTCGAAAACCGAGAGCGGCGAAACGCCATCGATCCACATCATGGTGGTGGTGGTATCGCCGACCACGCTCCAGGCGCCGCCCGCGTTCGATGCCGCCACGATCCCGGCCAGGTAACCGATGTGCACCTTGGCGCGAAACAGCTGGTGCGCCATCGCGCCGCCGATCAAGCCCGCGGCGATGTTATCGAGAAAGGAGGACAAAATCCAGACGAGGGCGAGAAGCGCGAGGCCGCCCTTCCATCCGTTAGGCAAGAATTTCGGCAGGACGACCGGGACGTGACTTTTCTCGAAGTGCCGGGCGAGGAGGGCGAAGCCGGTCAGGAGGCAAAAGAGGTTGAGGAGGATGACCCATTCGTGCCCGAGGTGGAAAAGGAAACCGATGGCTCCCGGGCCGGTCTTGAAGCCGGTGAAAAAGATCTTGTAGAGAGCGATCGTGGCCAGCCCGGTGAGCGCGACCCGCATCGTGTAATGATGAAACACCGCCACCCCGAGGAGAGTGAGCCCGAACAAAATGAAATCGATCGGGACTCCGAAGATGCTCGGAATATCCGAGGCGGCGGCGAGAGCAGTGGCAATCATCGTGCAGAGCGGCCTTCGTTCACGATCACGGAGAATCCGCGCCTCGAGATCGCGGCGGCCGCGCCCAGACTATTCGTCTCGTTTTGATTTCTCGGACGGAGTGCCGAGCAAGCGGCAATAAGCCCAAATGGTCGTTCCCCAAACGAGGGTGAGCGACGACAACATGAAGATCCAACCACCGGTGTTCATAGTTTAATTCCTCCTGCCCTGTTGACCGTCCAAGTCCAAACCTGCGGCGCGCCATCTGCGCTCGCCGATGGCGACCATCACCACCAACAGCGCGATCACCAGGCCAATGATCATGACCGTCCAAAGTGCAACCGGATTGCCTTTCAGTCCCTTCGCTTCCTGCCGGCCATTGGAATAAATGAACCCGCAAAGAACTACGAGCAGATAAGCCGGCGCGACGTATTTCATGATGAAGAAAAAGGGCCGCGGAATTCTCATGAGCGCGCCCTGGTCGAGCTCGGCCGCGCCATCCTCCACTCCCCAGACCCAGCCGAAGCAGATGATCTGCACCGTGGCGAGGAGGAAAATGCAAAACGTGCCGACCCAGAAATCCATCGTGTTGAGCGCGACCATGTCCTTGCTGAACCACATGACCCAGAAGGAACCGAGCCCGCAGACGATCGAGACCATGGCGATCGCCTTGCCCGAGGAAACGCCCAGCGCCTCCTCGAAAAATGTTTTCACCGGTTGCAGCATCGAGATCGAGCTCGTGATGGCGGCGAGGAAGAGGAGGAAGAACCAGGCAAACCCGACCCAGCGCCCGATCACGCCCATTTGCTGGAAGACGACCGGCAAGGTTTGGAAGCCGAGCCCGAAGCCGCCGCCGACTCCGCTCGCGCCGAGAAAAACGAAAGCCGCCGTGATCGTGATGAGACCGCCAAAACCGACTTCGAAGAGTTCGTTCGTCGCGCTGGCGGTGAAACCAGAGAGAGCGATGTCGTCCTTTTTCTTCAGGTAAGAGGCGTAGTTGAGAATCACGCCGAAACCGACCGAGAGACTGAAGAAAACCTGCCCGGCCGCCGCCAGCCAGGTTTCGAAATCAGTTAGTTTGGAGAAATCCGGGTTCCATAGAAAGCCGAGCCCGTTCAAGACATTCTGGTCCGGATGATCGGGATGCGGCGTGCCTAACGTGAGGACGCGGATGAGCACGACGACCGCCAGAATGGCCATCGCCGGGAGCGCAAACTGGCAGAATTTCTCAATCCCGCCGCTCAACCCGCGATAGACCAAAATAGATGTTGATCGTGACGACGATGAGCCAGAAGACGGCGCTCATGTTCAAAACGCCGTCGGTATTCGTGCCGGTGGCGTGGCCGAAAAAGACGGCGGCGTTCTGGACCTGTTGATCGATCGGCCCGCTGAGCTGAATCCCGCCGATCAAATATTCCCAGGCGTAACGCAGGCACCACGCCTCGATGTAGACGTAATACATGTAGACCACCATCGGCACGAGGACCGCGATGATTCCAAAGTAACGCGCGATCCGGCCCCGGCCGACCATGCCGAGAATCGCCGGGCCGCTATGGAAACCTTTCTCACCGCCGTAGCGCGCCATGGCCCACTCCGCCCAGCCGATGGGCAGGGCGAGGAGGAGGAGCGCACAAATGTAGGGAATCATGAAAGCGCCGCCGCCATGCGCCGCCGCCTGCCCGGGAAAGCGAAGAAAATTTCCCAGCCCGACGGCTGATCCCGAGACCGCGAGGATCACTCCGACGCGTGTGCCCCATTCCATTGGTTTCTTTTCGGTGCTCATATGCGGAAATCCTGCCGGCCGCGCGGTTACGATGAGTGTGAGATTTTTGCGGCCGCTCTCTCTTTAGCGGCAATCGCATCGCGCTGGCAAACGGATTTCGTCAGGCGCGCCCCAATTCTTTCGCCGCTCTCGCGTGCGGTGGAGACCCGTCAGCCGATTCGTTAGGCCGGGCTGCTCCCGCCCAACCCGCTCTCGCTCGCTCCGCCCCAACTCGAGCTGCCGAGGCGGTCTCTGATCTCTTTCCAGCGCGCGCTCTGCTCCGGAGTCAGCGCCTCACGGGTGCCGGCCCGGCGTGCCGCTTCGAGCAATTCGGTGATCTCGGCGCGGGGATCGCCATTGCCACCATTCTCCGCCGCGGCCGGCCGCGCTCGCTCCTTCGGCGTCATTTCTTCGCGCTGCAACTCCGCCACCGACTCGGCCAGAGGTTTGCCGTCGCCGTTGCTCGACTCCAGTGCGTCCAGCATTCGCTGAAAACTGAGATGAAACGGCAAAGTCGCGAAGTCAGCCGAAAGATCATCCGAGATCGCGGCTTGCGGCGTCGCCGTCGTGCCGGAGCGCACGAGCTTTATCCATTCACGACCCTCGAAACAGCCCAGCTCGCAATAATAGATCGCGCCCCCGGTGGTCACATCGACGTAGCAATGACCGCGAAATGGGTTGATCTCGCGCGTCCCCTCGACGGAACCGTTTTCGCGAAAGATGCGCAGGTGCACCTGGCGCGGGGCGACGCTGGCCTGCGCGAAAAGCCGCTTCCAATTCACCTCCCAATAGAGAAAGAGCGTGCCCGGGTCGCGCGAGATGACGTAGAGCAAGTCCGTGCCGTCGGAGGCCGGCAGGCCCCTCGCTGCCAGAGGGCGCGCCCCGGATTTCCCGACCAGCGGCTGCTCGGAAATGCGGAAGCCCTCCGCGCTCGCGGCCGGGTTCTCGTTAGGCGATTTTTCGGTTTCGTTCACGTCGGTTTCCAGTCGGCGGCTGCATTAATAACCGAGCACCTTGCCGGAACAAGTAGAAATCCCACCGCGCGGGCGTGCCTTCCGCGAAGGAAAGCGCCCCGTTAGGCGGGCTGAAACTGGCGCGCGGCTCTTCCTTGGCTAAGTTCCGCCGATGCCTTCCGAGACGATCGAACTGCGCGGACACATCATCGATTCCCTCCTCCTGCCAAAGGTGCTGGATGAAATCATCGCCAGCGATTGCACCTTCAAGATCGGCGAAATCAAGATCGGCGAGCAGCGCGCCGACCCCAGCTTTGCCCGCGTCGAAGTGACCGCCCCTTCGGCCGACGAGCTGGATGCGCTCCTCCTCCGTCTGCGCCAGCACGGCGCCGAAGTGAAGGAGAAAAAGAGCGTGGAACTGGCCGCCGCCCCGGCCGATGGCGTCTATCCACAGGGCTTCTACGTCACGACCAATCAACGGACTTTTGTCCACCTGGGCGAGGCCGAGATCGAGGTCCGGCCGGCCCTGATGGACAGCGCCATCGTCGTCGACCGCGCGGCCCAAACCGCGACCGCGACGAAATTTTACGGGATCAAAAAAGGAATGGAAGTGGTCGTCGGGCAGCACGGCATTCGGGTCGCGCCCCGGCAACGCTCGACCACGCGGACTGATGTTTTCGAGTTCATGTCGAGCAACGTTTCGATCGAAAAACCGAAGAGCGCGGTCATTCGCGAAATGGCGCGGGAGTTTAAGCGCTCGCGGGAGGAGAAGGGCAAGATTCTCGTCGTCGGCGGACCGGCCATCGTCCACACCGGCGCGGCGGAACATTTCGAGAAATTGATCGAGTGGGGTTTCATCCAACTGCTCTTCGCCGGCAACGCCCTCGCCGCGCACGACATCGAGAACGCGCTCTTTGAGACTTCGTTAGGGGTGAACCTCGAGCACGGCGCCCTCTCCCACCTGGGGACGCAGAATCACATGCGCGCGATCAACGCCGTCCGCGGCGCCGGCGGCATCCGTCAGGCGGTGGCGAGCGGCCTGCTCAAGCGCGGCATCATGTATACCTGTGTAAAAAACAACGTCGACTTTGTCCTCGCCGGCTCGATCCGCGATGACGGACCGCTGCCCGATGTCATCACCGACGCGATCGAGGCGCAGAAAGCGATGCGGGCCAAGCTCGAGGGCGTCACGATCGCGATGATGATGGGGACGATGTTGCACTCGATTGCGGTCGGCAATTTGCTCCCCGCCACGGTTAAGACCCTCTGCGTCGACATCAATCCCGGGGTCGTGACCAAGTTGACCGATCGCGGGACGTTCCAGGCCGTCGGCCTCGTGACCGACATTGAGCCTTTCCTGCGCGAGCTGACCCACTTCATCGAAGCCGATCGTTAGGCGCCCGATTTTCCATGCGCGATTTACTTCTCTGCCCGCCCGATTACTACGGCATCGAATACGAGATCAATCCCTGGATGAGCCGCGCCCGCGGCGCCGACACCCCGCTCGTCCAGGCGCAATGGCGCGGGCTGCACGAGAAACTCGTTAGTCTCGGCGGCCGCGTCCACCTCGTCCCGCCGAAACCGAAGTTGCCCGACATGGTCTTCACCGCCAACGCCGGCCTGACGGTGGGCAGGAAATTTGTCCCGAGCAATTTTCGGCACAAGGAACGCGCCGCCGAAGCGCCACTCTTTGCCGACTGGATGAAGGAACATGGCTACGAAATTGTCTGGTTGCCGGAAGATCAATTTTTCGAAGGCGAAGGCGATGCGCTTTTCGCCGGCGACACCCTTTTTTGCGGTTACAAGTTTCGCACCGACGTGAGCGCCCATCGCAGCGTGGGGGAGATTTTTTCCTGCCGCGTCATCTCGGTCGAGCTGGTCGATCCGCGTTTCTACCACATCGACACCTGCTTTTGTCCGCTGACCGATGGCGGCGCCGCCTGGTTCCCGGCCGCCTTCGACGAATACGGCCAGCGCGCGATTCGCAATCACGTCCCGAATTTAATCGATGTGGTAGAAGAAGAAGCGGCCCATTTTTCCTGCAACGCTGTCGTTCTTGATCACGAAATCGTCCTCCCGGAAGGCGCGCCGAAGTTGATGAATTCGTTAGGCGAGCGCGGCTATCATTGCCATCCGCTTCCGATGAGCGAATTCCTCAAAGCCGGTGGCGCCTGCAAATGCCTGACGATGCTGATGCCGCAGCGGGAAAAGCGCGGGGGCTGACGCGATCACTTCCCCTCCCGCTTCCTGACAAGTTCGCGCTCGATCTTGCCTAACGGGAGGGTATTCACGACATCGCTTTTCGTGAGCCAGCCTTTGCGCGCGACAGCCGACGCCGAACCAGAGTTCCTGCAATTTCTCGACCCCATGCGCGTCGGGATTGATGACGCATTTGACTCCCTTTTCTTTGGCCAGGGGCCACCAGCGCCAATCCAGATCGAGCCGCTTGGGCGCGGCGTTAATTTCAATCCAGGTCCCGGTTTCGGCCGCGGCTTCGATAATGGCCGGAAGGTCGACGGCATAACCGTCGCGTTTCAGGAGCAACCGTCCGGTGGGATGCGCGAGCATGGTCACGAAAGGATTCTGCAGCGCCCGGATGATGCGCGCGGTCATCTCGGCTTCCGGCAATTGAAAAGCAGAGTGGACCGAAGCGACCACGTAATCGAGTTCGCCTAACGTTTCGTCATCAAAGTCGAGCGAGCCATCGCGCAGGATGTCGCACTCGATCCCGGCGAAAAGGCGGAAGCCGTCGAAACTTTTGTTTAACTGCCGGATCGCGGCGACCTGGGCGCGGAGCCGGGCGCGATCGAGCCCGCCGGCCTGGATCGAGCTGCGACTGTGATCGGCAATCCCGAGATATTGCAGGCCGAGTTCCTGCGCCGCGGCCGCCATTTCCTCGAGTGAGTTGCGGCCGTCGCTCGCGCTCGTGTGGCAGTGGAATGTCCCGCGCAGATTCTCCGGCTCGAGCAGGTGGGGCAAACGCCCTTCCGCGGCCGCCTCGATCTCACCGCTGTTCTCGCGCAGCTCCGGCGGGATGAAGCCGAGATCGAGGGCGCGATACAATTCCGTTTCGTCCTGCACCGTGGGGATTTTCCGGGTCGGCTTTTTCTTTTTCGTCTCGGTCTCGGCGGGGGCGAGGCGATATTCGTTGAGCGTCCAGCCGCGTTGCAGGGCGCGGTTGCGGAGCACGATGTTGTGTTCCTTGCTCCCGGTGAAATAGCCGAGGGCGAAGGGATATTCCGCGCTGCTTACGACGCGCAGATCGGCCTGGATGCCCGAGCGCAAGCGCACGCTCGTCTTGGTCGCGCCGCGCGCGATCACGCTCTCGACGAGCGGATGCCTGACGAAATATTCCGTGATCGCTTCCGGCGCTTTGGTGGCGAC
Source organism: uncultured Verrucomicrobiae bacterium (assembly GCA_963772915.1). Taxonomy (GTDB): domain Bacteria; phylum Verrucomicrobiota; class Verrucomicrobiia; order Chthoniobacterales; family UBA10450; genus Palsa-1392. The sequence continues at coordinate 269,592 of CAVYZI010000007.1, read as the reverse complement.
AATGAAATCGAGGTCGCGCACGATTTCTTTCCGGCGGCGGTAACTTCCCGCGATGCTCACCTGCGCCGCCTCCGGATGCTGCCGCAAGTCCGCGCGCAGTTGCTCCGCCTCGGCCGCGACTTCGCCCAGCTGAAAACTGCCGGCATGTTTCGCCCGGTTGGCAATCGTTAGGGCGAGCTTTTCCTGAGTGGTTTTGCCAAATCCCGGCAGGGCCGCGACTCTACCGGCGGCGCAGGCCGAGGCCAGGTCTGCGATCGAGCTGACCTGCAACTTCTCGTAGAGGGCCTTGATCTTTTTCGCGCCCAGACCCGGGAGGGAGAACAACTCGAGAATGGTCGGTGGAAATTGCGCCCGCAGGTCATCGTAAAATTGCGACGAACCGGTGAGCGCGAGATCCCTGATCTTGCCGGCGATCGCTTTCCCGACGCCGGGGATTTCTTCGAGCCGATTTTCTTCCGCCAGTTCGCGCAGATTTCCGCCCCAGGTTTCGATCGAACGGGCGGCGTTGGTATAGGCGCGGATTTTGAACGGGTTCTCTTCCTGGAGCTCGAGCAGAGTCGCGATCGTCTCGAGGACCTCGACGATCTGTTCTTTTTTCAGCGGCTCCACCGGGAAAGTCTTGCGCGAAAAATTGAAGTCGTCGATAACGGGGTCGTCGACCGCGTTGCGCCGGGCGCGTCTGGCATCGCAATCGCTTGCATGATCTCGATGGTTACCGGTTTTCGTTTCGCGCTTCTCTTCACTTTTCTCTTTTTGGGCATCGTCCCGCGCGGACTGGCGAACCCGTTCCCGACCAATGGTCCCATCATTCCGGGGAGAATTGCGCGGCTGCGCCGTGGAATCGCCTGCGCGCCAGCCAGGGCCCCGCTGCCGGTGAAGCGCGCGATCTGGGCGGCGAATGAGCTGCGGACCAAGCCCTACCGCTGGGGCGGCGGTCACGCCTCTTTTTTCGACTTTGGCTACGATTGTTCCGGGACCATTTCCTATGCGCTCGCGGCGGCGGGGTTGTTGCGGACGCCGCTGAGCTCAAGCGAGCTGACGCGCTTTGGCCGTCGCGGGTGCGGGAAATGGATCACGATTTACGCCCGGAATGGTCATGCCTTTGCCGTCATCGCCGGGTTACGGCTCGACACGACGGTGTGGAATCGGCGGAGCGACCGGGAAGCGCCGCGCTGGCAACTGACCTATCGTCCGCCGCGGGGGTTTGAGCCGCGACATCCGGAGGGATTGTAGCTCTCGGAAAACCAAACAACCGGCCCGAGCGGACCGGTTGCCATCCTAACCTGACACAAAATGGAACCGCCTGGCGGGATAGGGCCGCGATGCTTTGTCCAGGGAGCGCCTACTGCTTGGAGCGGCCCGGCCGCTGAACGGCGGGCAAATCGCCAGCCCTGGAACGACCCGCGGTGGAACGACCGTCGAGGTTGCGGCGGCGTCCGCCCTTCGCGTCCTTCGACGGTTTCATGTCGCGCACTTTCACTTCTTTTTTCTGAGCCATACTTTCTGGTCTCCTTGATTTTTTGTTGGCGGAGGCCGCCGGGCGGGATTGGACCGGAGGGCGGCTTATATCGGATTGACCTGCTTAGTTCCGGTTGCGGGTGCTGCCCTGGGTCTGTCGGGTGCCGCCTTGCAACCGAGAGCCGCCGTCGAGCTGGCGGTGGGACGAACCCTGGGTCTGGCGGGCTCGGCCGCCTTTCGCGTCTTTCGACGGTTTCAGATCACGCACTTTCACTTCTTTTTTCTTGGTAGCCATACTATCTCTCTCTCTTTCTTTTGGTTGTTGTTTGGTTGATGTCAGTCGCGCCGAAGAGCAATTGCCTGCCGCCAGAGACGTTCCCTTTCGGGATGAGGTCATCGAGCTTGATCAATTTTTCTTTTTTGCGTGACCGCTTCTGAATGGGGGATTCACCAGCGGGTGCAGGCTTTCTTTCTTTCGGCGTGCTCACATGGGGATCCTCTTAACACCATTCATGCCACCCTCAGTGTGGGCAGAAAAAACCGGTTCTGCCCAGCCTTAAGTTCAGTCCCTCTTTTCCCTCGGAGAAAGGCACTTTTTGATCTCAGGAAAATAATCCTAACGAACCTTGGAGCGGGAAATTTCGGCCAGAAAACTCCGGCCCCGAGGCGGAGCCTTCTGGATCAATCCTAACCCAGCCCGGCTCACTTTTGAGGCTTGGGCCGGAGATGCCGGGCCAAAGTCGCGCGCGAAATGCCGAGGAGACGGGCGGTGCGCCGCTGGTTGCGACCGGCCTGCTCGTAAACATATCGCACGTGACGAGCGACAGCCGCGGCCAGGGAAAGATCCCGCACCTCGCTCTCCCCGTTAGGCGAGGCCTCCGCCTCGCGCTCTGGTTCCGCGGCGCGCGTCGGCGATTTCAAGTCGGGCGGAAAGACGACGTGCTCGGGAAGAATGACGCGACCCTCGCAAAAGAGGGTCATGGTGCGGACGGTGTGATTGAGTTCGCGCAGATTTCCCGGCCAGGGATAGGCGATCAGTTTGTCCATCGCTTCGGGATGAATCGCGGTGATTTTTTTCCCTTCGCTCGCGGCCGAGGCTTTCAGCTCGGCGGCGATGAGGGGTGGCAGCTCTTCCATCCGCTCGCGCAAAGGCGGGATGAGGAGGGTGAGGCCATTGAGGCGGTGGTAGAGATCCTCGCGGAATTTCCCCTGCCGCACCTGCTCGAGAAGGGAGCAGTTAGTGGCGCAGATGATGCGCGCGTCGGAGTGCAGCATCTGCTCGGAGCCGAGGCGCTCAAACTCGCCGTACTCGAGCACGCGCAGGATTTTGACCTGGGCGAGTGGACTCATGTCGGCGATCTCGTCGAGAAAGAGGGTGCCTTCGTTGGCCAGCTCGAATTTTCCTTTCACCGCCTGCTGCGCCCCGGTGAAGGCGCCGCGCTCGTGACCGAAGAGCTGGCTCTCGATTAGCGTGTCGCTCATGGCGGAAGCGTTGAAGGCGATGAACGATTTCTCCGCCCGGGCCGAGGAATTGTGGATGGCGTGGGCGAGAAGGGTTTTGCCGGTGCCGGTTTCGCCTAACAATACGACCGGCACGTCTGATTTCGCGGCCATGGCAGCGAGCCGCAGGCAACGCTTCATGGCATCGTTGGCCGTCGTCAGGTCTTCGACTTTGAGCCGGGAAAGAGCGCGTTGCATGGCTCGTTAGTCGCGCATGTTTTCGCGCAGTTGGCGGATGGGTTCGAAAGCGTATTCAATCATCGTGCGTTGGCCGGTCACGATTCGCGCTTCGCCGCCCATTCCGACGCGGAGCGCGAGGTGTTTCTTTTTCGTCAGCTCCGTTTCGTCGAGCGAGGCGAGGGCCACAAAATGTTGTCCCTGGGGCGAGGATACGGCGGAGGGGCTGACCCAGTCGAGCCTGGCGTTCACCACTCCGTAGCGCTGGTAGGGAAAAGCGTCGAAGAAAAGACGGACCCGCTGGCCACTCTTGAGCTGGGGAAGACCAGCTTCGCTGAGGGTCAATTGGGCGCGCGGTTTCGCGTCGACCCGGGCGAGTTGGCAAAGTTCCTGGCCATTCTGCACCACGCTGCCGGCGTTTTGCTGCGCCTGGGAAATGACCACACCCGCGTAGGGAGCGCGGACAACGAGCAGGTTCTGCTTTGAGTTTTCCAGGTCGCCGTGGAGCGCGCTGATCCGCATTTTGAGTTTCTCAATCTCAGCCAGGTTCTCCGCCTTGGTGCGGGCGTGCTCCGCTTCCATTTGCTGACGTTCCAGCTTTACCTGCTCAAGGGTGCGCTGGGCCACGCTCAGGTCTTTTTCCGATTCGGCGGTGTCGAGGCGATGTTGCAACACCTCGACGAGCGCGATGCCGCCGCTCTTGGTTAACTTCTCCAGCCGCGTCAGCAATTCGCGACTGCTGGCGGCGTGTTTTTCGCGGAAGGCAACTTCGCTTTCCGCCTGGGAGATTTCCGCCTTCTTGATTTCGAGCGCGGAGTTGTAGGCGGCCTCGGCCTTGGCCAGGCCTTCCTGATGCGTGCGTAAATCTTCGCTCAGCGTCCCCATCTCCGTGCCCCAGCCGCGGATCTCATCGGAGCGCAAAACATAAAGCGGATCGCCCTCCTTTACCTTCTGCCCAACCGTGGCGCTGACCCGGTTGATGACCGCGAGGCGAGGCGACTGGATCGGATCGGCGCCGCCGGCCGGGACGAGGACAAAGGGACAGCTCACCGTTTCCGGCAGCCTAACGAAAATGGCGGCGAGCAGGGCGACCCCGAACATCGCGATCAGGAGCCAGGCGAGCGAGCGCACGAACCAGGGCGGCGGATCCTGCGGCAGCATCTCCGACTCGGCGTCGGCCGCGTTGTGTTGCATGAGTTCGGCAGGCATCGTTAGGCGAAAATCAGATTCCGAGTTGCTGGCTGGAGAGGTAGAAATACAAACCGCGCTGCGCCATCAGTTCGTCGTGGTTGCCGACCTCGGCCACCATTCCTTTCTCGAGGACGACGATCGAGTCCGCTTCGCGAATCGTGCTCAGGCGATGGGCGATCACGATCGTGGTCCGGCCGGCCGTCATGCGGCTGAGGTTATCCTGGATGGCGCGCTCCGATTCGGTGTCGAGCGCGCTCGTCGCTTCATCAAAAATGAGCACGGGCGGGTTGTTGTAGATGGCGCGCGCAATCGCGATCCGCTGCTTTTGTCCGCCGGAAAGAGAGAGACCGGACTCGCCGATCTTGGTCTCGTAGCCTAACGGGAGGCGCATGATGAAGTCGTGCGCGGCGGCGGTCTGGGCGGCGGCGAGGACGCGATCGAGATCGGGCTCGGAGTCACCGAAAGCGATGTTCTGCGCGATCGATTCGTTAAAGATGTGGTTTTCCTGCAGGACCATCCCGATGTGCCGCCGGACGTCGCGGTAGTTCAGGGTCTTGAGGTCGGTATTGTCGAAAAGGATCGTCCCTTCGGTCGGCTCGAGCAGGCCGGCGATGAGCTTGATCAAGGTCGTTTTCCCGCAACCGCTCCGGCCGACGAAGGCGATCATGCGGCCGGGCGCGATGTCGAGTTTGATGTCGCTCAAAATGTTAGGCGCTTCCGGTCCGCCGTATCTGAAACTCACGTTTCGCAACTGGATGCGGCCCTCGAGGCTGTGCACCGGCGTGAGACGCGAGCGGTCGCGGCCCTGCTCCGGCTCCTGTTCGAAAATGTCGTTCAGTCGATTCAGGAGAACGGTGGCGAACTGCATGTTGTCCCACACGCCTAACGTTCGCAGGATGCCGCCGTAGGCCATCGCGGTCAGGGAACTGAAAGCGACAAAACCGCCGATGCTGAGGTTGCCCGACATGACCTGATTGGCGCCGACCCAGAGGAAGATCGCGGTCGAGAGCATGCCGATGGTTTGGAGCACGCTGTCGTAGGTCATGACGATGAAACTGCTCCGAAAAATCTTGCGCGAGACGGCGAGGAATTCGTTCAGCATCATGTCGCGGAAGACGTTTTCGGCGGAGGCGGCTTTGACTGCTTCGATCCCTTTGATGGCGTCGATCTGGTGCGAGCTGTATTTGCCCTGGCTCTCCTCGACCTCGGCGAAAAGCGGGCGCAGCACTTTCTGCGAGAAATACATCAACCCGCCATAGAGCGGGGTGGTGGCGAGGAAAGCGAACATGAGTGAAGGGCTGTAAATCGCCATCAAGCTGAGCGCGCCGATCAGTTGCACGAGCGCGAGGATGGCGCCGATGCCGTGGTGGACGGCAAATTCCCGCACCTGGCGCGCGCCGTCGAGGCGGCGCTGAATGTCGCCTGTGCGCCGGCTGGTGAAATAGCTCATCGGGAGCGACAGCATCTGCCGGCTGAGATAGTCGAGAATCGATGTGTCCAGCCTGACGGCGGCGAAAGCGAGCAGGTATTCCTGCGCGAGGGAAGAGGCCTGGACGAAGAAGAGCGCCGCGCCCATCCCGAGGAGGATGGTTTCGAGGAGCCCGATATTTTTCTCCACGATCACCTTGTCGACCACCATCTCGGTGAAGACCGGGAAGAGGAGCTCGAGGAAAGTGATGGCGACGGCGAGCAGCATCACCTGGATGAAGATGGTCTTGAACTTCACCAGGAAGGGAACGATCCAGGCCAGGCTCGGTTTGCTCTCCGGCGCGTTGGCGAAGGCGACCGTGTAATCGAAAAGCGCCGCGTAACCCGACCACCCCTCCTCGAATTCTTTGCGCGAGATTTTGCGCAGCCCGAGCGCGGGATCAGCCACCTTCACATACGTGTCGGTGACGTCGTAGAGCACCATCCAATGGTTGCCTTCCCAATGCACGATCGCCGGCAGCGGCATCAACGGCAGATTGCGAAACGAGACCTTGAGCGCGCGTGCCGCCAGCCCCAGCTCGGTCGCCGCGCGGCAGATCGCCTTCAGGCTCGTGCCGTCGGTCGACGTGTGGCAAAGCTGCCGGATTCGCGAGAGGCTCACCTTGCGACCGAAGTGGCGGCAGATCATGCCAAGACTGGCTGCGCCGCAGTCCATCTCGTCGATCTGCTCGATGTGCTCGATCTTGCGAATGCGCTTTTTCCTCTTTCGGAAATAGCCGCTCTCATCCGCGAAAGGATCTTCGCCTTCGGCTCCGGGCGCGGCGGCGGCTTTCTCGCGATCGACCCCGATCTTGTCGTGCGCCGCGACTTCCGCCGGCAGCATCTCGGTCGTGAAATCGAGCGGGACGCGCGCTTCCGTTTCGACCTGGTATTGCGCGAGCCGTTCCTCCATCAATTTCCCAAATTCCGGGTAACGCCGTTTCAGATCGCGGACCGCTTCCGGTTCGAGCGCGAGGAGCTGGCAGTCGCTGTAGGCCTCGACCGTGGCGGCGCGCGGCGAACCGTTGAGGATCGAGAGTTCGCCGAAGAAATCGCCATCGCGATAGAAGGCGAGATTCTGTTGCGAGCCGTTGTTGGAATGGAAGGCGCGCGCCCGGCCTTTCTCGAGGATGAACATCGCGCCGGGCGGATCGCCCTCGCGGATGATGGCGTCGCCTTTCGGCACCTCGACCGGGGTGAGTTTCTCCACCAGGCTGCGCAGCGCCGGCACCGGCAGCCGGCCGAAATTGCTGAACTCATAGAGAAAACCGTGCAGGGCCCGATGGCGCGCGGTCATCTCGAGGTGATGTTTCAGCTCGGGAATTTCGTCGGCCAGAGCGAGAAAATCAGCGCGATCGAGCCGGAGCGCTTCGACCGAGGTGCTGCAACGCACCGTCGCCGTCCGCGTCCCGCCTTCGGTCAGGGCGGACTCGCCGAAGCTGTCGCCCGGTTTGAGAGTGGCGAGGACGATTTCGTTCCCGTTCTGATCTGCCTTCACCACCCGCGCCCGGCCCGAGACGAGGAAGTAGAAGGCATCCGCCGCTTCGCCTTGCCTAACGAGAAGGTCGCCGAACTCGTAATTCTCCTCCTGCAGCAGGTCGCGCAGTCTTTCGAAATATTCCTCGGGCAGGAATTGAAAGAGGGACGAGCGACGGAGGAGATTTTCGTCGGTCGCCTTCATATCGTTAGGCAAGGAGAAGCCGCCATTGGATATGACGGTTGGTGAGGTCGGCGAAATGGCGATCGAGAATCCGTTCCTCCGCGCGCTTTTTCACCATCGGATCTTCCAGGTTGGGCTCGGCCTTGCCGATCACCCGGCAAAGGTGAAAGCCGTCGCCGCGCGCGATCGGCTCCAGGATCTCGCCCGGGTGAACACTGAGGAATTTCTGCTGCAACTCCTCCGGGATTTCCTCGAGCAACACTTCCGGGTGGCGATAGGGATAACGCCCCTCCGCCGCCACTTCCTCCATCGTCATGCCGTCGTCCCGCGCGCAGAGGAGCGCTTCGCGGGCGGCGTCGAGCGAGTCCAGTTCGATCGTCTCCACCTCAAATCGGGTCAGGGGGAGACGGAGGGCGGCGATTTCCCGCTCCCGGGCCTCGGGCGAGAGCAGCGCGGCGCAGTCGCGCTGGTGGATCGCTTCCATGGTGAGCGACTCGTCCAGCCATGCCTGATCGCGCCCGAGTTTCTCCAGCCACCCGGCAACTTCCTCCTCGCTTAATCCACTCCGCTCGAGGAAGCGTCCTCTTTCCTGCCCGATCAATTCGGAATCGACCGATTCATTTCCCGTCTCGCACCGGGCGGCGAGGCGCCAGCTCAGCCGCTGCGCCATCCGGTCCAACTCGCTGGAGAGAATCAGTTCGGCCGTCAGCAGTTCGTGCATTTCGTTAGGCGCAGTGAAGTAATCGAGCGGCTCCGCGGCTACGTCCTCGAATTGCTCGCCCCAATAGTGCCGGACAAAATAGGCCCCGAAATCGCCCAGGCCGAGTCCACGGTCGGTTAGCCACTGCTCGGTTTCCTCCGCCGTGATGAGGTCGTGTTCATAGCGAAAGCGTTCCGCCGCCGCGTCGATCGCGTCGTCACTGTATTCCAGTTCCTGCTCGTCCGCCTTCCGTTCTGCGGCCACGAGGCGGAGCAGCTCCTCCCAGGCCGGCACGAGTTCTCCGCCGAAGTACGCGGCAGCGAGCAGATCGCGCACGGTAACGGCACGGTCCCCGCAGGCGAAAATGATCTTGCGATCAATCGTCAGTGTGTCGGTCTCGGACATTGGGGCTTTACCGGGCGATTACGTGACATTTCTCCGGCAATGTCGAGCGAATCCATCGGCGTGGCGGGCTTTGAAAAGGTTGCCTGCCTTAGGTCTGGCCGCGGCTTCCAGTCTTTTTGCGGCGGGACTTCCACGTTACCATGTGCAACGAGCGTCATGGAAATCCCGTTGAGCCCACTCGAGTTCGCCCGCCGCACCCGCCGGCTTTATCCCAACCGCGAGGCGGTGGTGGATGGTGATCTGCGGTTGAACTACGAGGAATTCTTTGCCCGCTGCGATCGTTGGTCGGCGGCGTTGCAGGCGCTTGGCGCGGAGCAAGGTGACCGCATCGCTTACATCGCACCCAACACCCATGCTCAGCTCGAATCCTTCTACGCCGTGCCGCAGATCGGGGCCGTTCTCGTCCCGCTGAATTACCGGCTGATCGCGGATGATTTTGCCTATCTGATCAACCACAGCGGTGCCCGGATTGTCTGCGCACACGCCGATTACCTCGAGGCGGTCGAGAGCATTCGCGCCCAGTTGCCCGGCGTCTCCGCCTTCGTCGCACTCGAAGGAACCAAACCCGGCTGGCTGGACTACGAGACACTCGTGGCCGAAACGCCGCCCCACTTCCAGCGGCCGGAAATTTCGGAAACCGACCTGCTCACGATCAATTACACCAGCGGCACCACTTCGCGGCCGAAGGGCGTCATGATCACCCATCGCAACGCCTACCTCAACGCTATCGGCACGCTTCTCCATCATCCGATGACTACGGCGGACCGTTATCTCTGGACGCTGCCGATGTTTCACGCCAACGGCTGGACTTTTGTCTGGATCGTCACCGCCGCGGGCGGGACCCACGTCTGCCTGCGGAAGGTCGAGCCTCGGGCCTTTTTCGAAAAGATCGAAGCCGAGTCGGTCACCATGCTTTGCGCTGCGCCGACCGTCTTGATCAGCATCGCGAACGCGCCCGAGGAACTCCGCCGCAGCGCGCGCCGTGGCGTCCGCGTTCTGACCGCCGGTGCGCCGCCGGCCGCGGCCACGATCGAGCGAGTCGAGGGCGAACTGGGATGGGTCATCACGCAAGCCTACGGCCTGACCGAGACCTCGCCCCTGATCACGTTCTGCGAGCCGCGGCCGGAACACGAAGCGCTTTCGCGCTCTGAGCGCTCGATCATCAAGGCCCGCCAGGGTGTGGAATTACTGACTTCGGGAGAATTGCGCGTCGTCGATGAGGAAGGCCACGATGTCCCGCACGATGGCGCGACCATCGGTGAAATCATTGTGCGCGGGAATGTGGTCATGAAAGGCTATTACGCCGATCCTGAGGCGACCGCCGCGGCGATGCGCGGTGGCTGGTTTCACAGCGGTGATGCGGCCGTCATCCATCCCGATGGCTACGCGGAAATTCGCGACCGGATCAAGGACGTCATCATCAGCGGCGGCGAAAACATTTCGTCGGTGGAAGTGGAAGGCGTGTTGATCCGTCACCCGGCGGTGCAGGAAGTCGCCATCGTCGGCTTGCCTAACGAACGCTGGGGCGAGGCGCCGCATGCCTTCGTCGTGCTCAAGGAGGGCGCGGCCGCGACCGCGGAGGAGCTGCGCGACTTCGCCCGGGCTCATCTCGCCCACTTCAAAGCGCCCCAGGGAATCACCTTTCTGTCCGAGCTCCCCAAAACCGCCACCGGCAAAGTCCAGAAATACCTCCTCCGCGGCAGACCGGCGATCTCGAAACAGTGAAGAAGAAAACGTCATCCTCTTAGCGCGTTGTCATCCTGAGCCGCGATAGACGGCGAAGGACCTCACCTATGTAGTCCACCCTTGCTCGTCACGAGAAGGCGCCCATTGCAACTGCGGGGTCCTTCGCCGCGCTGCGCCGGCTCAGGATGACAACGCCGGAGGGCTAGCTCCAGTCGAGCACGATCTTGCCCGAGTTGCCCGATTTCATGAGCTCGATCGCTTCCTTGAACTGCGTGTAGGGGAAGCGGTGGGTGATAACGGGCGAAATGTCGAGCCCGCTCTGGATCATGGCCGTCATCTTGTACCAGGTCTCGTACATCTCGCGGCCGTAAATTCCCTTGATCGTCAGGCCATTAAACACCACCAGGTTCCAATCGATCGCGGCCGTGTCGGGCATGATGCCTAACAATGCGATCTTGCCTCCGTGAAACATCGCCGGGAGGAGGTCGGTCATGGCTTTCGGGCTGCCCGACATTTCCATCGCGACGTCGAACCCTTCCTTCATCCCCAGTTCCTTCATCGCATCGGCCAGGTTGCCGCTCCGGACGTCGAGCGCGCAAACATTCGGCGCCATCTTCTTCGCCAGCTCGAGCCGATAGGGATTGATGTCGGTAATGACCACGTTGCGCGCTCCGGCGTGGCGCGCGATCGCGACCGCCATGCAGCCGATCGGTCCGGCCCCGGTCACGAGCACATCCTCGCCGATGAGATCGAAGGAAAGCGCGGTGTGAGTGGCGTTACCTAACGGATCGAAACAGGACAGAACATCGAGCGGAATGTTCGGGTCGGCGTGCCAGACATTCGACTTCGGGATGGAAAGAAATTCGGCAAACGCGCCCTGCCGATTCACCCCGACCCCTTCGGTGTTTGGGCAAAGATGGCGCCGTCCGGCCAGGCAATTGCGGCAATGTCCGCAAACGATGTGCCCTTCGCCGGTTACCAGATCGCCGGGCGCGAACCCTTTCACATGCGAGCCAACGCGCTCGACCACGCCGACAAATTCATGCCCGATGACCATCGGCACCGGGATCGTCTTCTGTGACCACGCGTCCCAGTTGTAGATGTGGACATCGGTCCCGCAGATCGACGTCTTCCTGATTTTGATGAGGACATCATCGCTGCCCACCTCGGGCACCGGCACTTCCTCGAGCCAAAGACCGGGCTCGGCCTTGCGCTTGACCAACGCTTTCATCGTCTTTTGCACGCGAGGAAACTATGCGAATGAGGCTCCAGCGAAATGAGAAAATGAAGCTGGGAATCATCGGCCCCGCCTGGAGGGACGTGCTCTGTCGCGTCCGTGACTCTGGTTGCAGCAGCGGCCACGATGGCGGACAAGCGGAAAGAAAGTCGCCGAGGATGAAATATCTCGCCTGGATTGTCGCTGCGCTGACGGCCGTTTTCTCGGTCAGCTCGGCGCTTGCTTTCGAAACTTCCTACTGGGCCTGGCAACGAAGTGAGCCTCCCTCAGAAAGCGATCTGGCGGAGCTTTCCGCGCAGGAGGTCCGCACGCTCTATTGGCAGGTCGGCCAATTGGAAAACAGCGGGAACTCCTGGCAATGGAAAGCGCGCTTTTCTCTTCCTTCCATCCCGAAGATTGAGGTCATTCCGGTCTTGCGCCTGGAATCCCATGAGCGCGCTCCATTCACACCCGAAGCCACGCGTTCGTTGCTTGCCGCGATTGCGGCAGCGACGCGTGGCCGCGGTCAGTTACAGATCGACTATGATTGCCCCGATCGACTTTTGCCTGAATACGCCGCGGTGCTGAAGCAGATCCGGAAACTCGTTCCGGGATTGAGCATCACCGCGTTGCCTGGTTGGATTCGCCAGCCGGCACTGGCTGACTTGGGCAGCAGCGTCGCGGAGATGTTGCCGATGCTCTACGATTTTGCCTCCGACCCGGTCGTGCCCGGGGCGTCGCCGGTGCCCGTGATTGTCCCGGAAAAAACCAGGGCGTGGCTCGCAGAATGGAATCACTGTCCGGACTCCATGGCGGGTTGGTCTGCCGAACTTTACGCGCCTCACGGTCTATGATCCGGATGGAAAATCGCGCGGCCATATCCGGGAATGGAATTGGGATTCGGTCTGCTTCAATGATGCGCTCGTTCCTGATCGAGAGACCAGGCTTGGTCTGACCGTGTTTCGGGCCCGCGCCGACACCCGGATCGGCAACACGCTCGTGCGCGCGAAGCAAATTCTCGCAGTCAGGTGGCCGGAGCGAGCGGCGCTGGCCGAGTTGATGACCGCAGCAGAAAAGACTTCCGCGCGCGGGATCGTCATCTTTCGACTTCCGGATTCAACCGCCGCGAGCGGCTGGTCGTTGCGCCAGTTGCAGCATCTCGATGTCACTCCACGACTGACTTTGAAAAAGGCGCGCGATTCCGATCAACTCGAACTAACGAATGAAGGTAATGGTGATCTGGCGCCTCTTTTTCGGACCGGCTCGGTCCCTCGCGGCTACGCTCTCCAGATCGAAAGCGAGACGCCGATTTTTCGCGAGGCCGAAGAAGGAGATTTCTGGCGGGTCCGCGGAGAGATCGAACGGGATGGGCGTTCCAGCACCGTGATGATTCCTCTCGCCACGCGCCTGACTTTCTTCTTCAGTCAGTTGCGGGCCGGGCAGTCGTTGAAGAGCGGTTTCATTCGGCTCGCTCCGGGCGCTGACTTTTCTCAGACTCGGTTTCGAATCGTGAACAGTTCCCAATCAGAATGGAAACCAAGCCAAGAATAAGGTTACGCGCAGAAATCCTGATCGCGGCCCTGGCTGCATTCTCCTTTTCGCCGGCCTTTGCGACCGGCGGCGACGAGTTAGATACGCCGGCGATTACGGTCGGAGAGTCGCTTGATTTTCTCCCGGGCAAATCCCTCGGGGAAATCTTTCTTGAGACGGGCGCCAAACCAGCGGATAACGAATCGTCAGACTTCACAGCCGAAATTCTGAAAATCTCCGAGCGGCTGCGGATGGAATCTCCGGCGCAACTTCTGCCGGTGGTTGATGGTTTGCTGGCGCGCGCCCGTCAGCATTACTCGAGCAGGGGCGATTGGTGCAATCTGCTGCACGACGTGCGCGACGTCCTGTCTGGTTCCGCCGGCGACAGGAATGCGGCGGCCGATTACATCAAATGGCGGGCGGAGAATAAGGATCTGTTTTTCGTGACTTCGAGCGGCGAGGGAACCGCGACGGATAACGCTCCGGATACAGCAGAAGTTGACCTGGTGAAACGCGCCAACCAAACGTCGGGTCCACTTAAAGCACACTGGATGTATCTGTGCGGCGCGCAGACCTACCGGACTGGCGATCGCGAAAATTGCCGGAAATGGTTTCAAAAAGTCGTGAGGGAATTTCCGCGGCATCCCCGTGCTGAGATCGCGCTTTTCATGGATGCGCGCTGCGCCTTCTCTGAAACGCGCAAGAACGTGAATGATGGCGAAGAATCGCCGCCGGATGCAGAGACGATCAGCGCGCGAAAACGCGCGACTGATCTCTTCGTACGCTATCGAAAGCAATATCCGCAGGGCCGCTTTGTCGCCGACGCGCTCGGTTGGCTGGGTGCGCTCGCCTTTGATGCCGGAAGTTATTTGGACGCGCTCGACTGCTACATTGCCCAGGCCGAAACGCCGGGACATCCCGAGACTCTCAAGTCGGCCATCTTCATGTGCGAGCGTTCGCTTGCGGCGGTGGCCGCGACGCCCGATGGCGATGCTGCCTTCGCCCTGATTGCGCGTCATCCCCGGATCGCGATGGGATTCACCTATTTGGTTTTGAGCGCGCGGGAGGCGGATAACTATGACGGGAAATTCGACCAGCCGGCCGACGTCAAGAAATGGCGACGAACCATCCTGCCCCGGATCGCGGCGGCCGTCGCGAAGCAGAAGCAACTCTACAAAGCAGGCGATTGGCAGCCGCGCTATCTGGCGCTCCTCGCCCAGGCCGCGAGCGCAAATGGAAATCAAGAGCAAGCGCTGCAACTGACCAACCTCGCGCCCGCGCAGTTGGAACAAAGCGACGATCTCTTGCTGGTGCGCGCGATTGCCTTTCAACGCGCCGGTATGGCCGCGGATGCGATCGCCACTTATCGCAAATTGCTCGCCCGGTTTCCCAACACGCCGATCACACCGGGAGTCCGCCTGCGCCTCGCTTTTGCCTTGCAGGACAACCATGACGCGGGCGGCGCACTGGTGGAACTGGTGCACTTGCTGCCGAATCGCGGGGAAGACGCCGGGGAGGAAACCAGCGCGGCGGCCGCGTTCGAAAATTCGCCTTACACCGGCGCGCACGAGTTTCCGGCGAGCGAAGCCGATTGGAGTCCCAAGGAAAGCGCGGTCTATCCAAACATCACCGGCGCCAATCTCAATCAAGTGCAGGAGGCGATCGATACCCTCTTGAATTTTGCGTCCCTGACAGAACTCGCGACGGCGTTAGGCAGCGCCGACTTCGATACCGCGGGCAAAACGGAGCTGCGGGCAGTGATCGCAGAACGCTACCTGGCGCAGGAGAACTTCGCCGAGGCGAAAAAATTCATACCGCCGCAACAATTCAAACTCGTGGCCGAAAACCTCGAGCGACTGACCGCGGCCGCGAATGGACCAGCGCCAGACAAAGCGGCCGCGCTGGCCAGGTTGGGCGACGCGTGGTCGGACGCCCGCGGCAAACTGCTGCGGGCGCCGCTCGATGCGCGACTTATTCTGCTGCAAAGATCGGTGCTGGATGCCACGGAGCGCCGCTTGAATGGCCGGTCGCTCGGACTCAAAGGTGTCGATAACGAGTTGGAGCAGCGCGACGAGCTGCGACATGCCGCGCGCTGGTGGATGGCGGCGGCGCGCACGCATCCCGGCACCGCGCTGGCTGCCCGATCCCGTTGGCAAGCGTTGGAAACAATGCCGAAAATCGCTCGGGTCTCCGACTACGCGGAAGAGCGCGCACGCGAGATAAAAGGGGAAGCCGTCTCGCGCGAGATTTACGCAAAACTGCGGCGCGAATGTCCCGATTCCGTGGAAGCAAAACGACTGGCCGCCTATTGGAATTTTCCGCCGCCGCCAACGCCTGAAGATGAAACGTTCCATGAGTTCCGCCTCCGTGATGCCCACATCATGGGGTATCCGTTCGACGATTTCGGAGGCGTTGGATCAAAAGACGATGGACAAGACTGGGATGACGCGCGCCTCGACCGCGATCTTCTCAAGCGTGTCGCGCTCCTGCCGGAATTGGCCAACGTGGGGGAACCGTCCCGATTTGCGAACGAGGTGCGGCAACTCGACGCCATGGTCAGGAGCAAAATCACTTCGATTCGTGATGCGACGCTAATCAATTTTCTCGACGATCTCGCGCAGTTTTCCTCCGAGCCAAATCTGACTCCGGAGATGCAGAAGATTTACGTCCCGATCCGATTCATGGTCCTGCAGAGTAACGGCTGGGATCACCCTGGCCCGTTCGAAGAATCCCCGGTCAATAAGGATGACGAAATCCGTGCGCAGATCGATGGCGCCCTGAAAAATCCCGCGATGCAACCGGTGGCCGATTATCTCGAATTCAGCCGGATCGGGCTGATTTCGGGAGACCGAATCGAACTCGAAACGGACATCATCGATCCGAAGGGCGATGGCGCGAAGGTCACAGTGAAATCGCGCAACTACGCGGCGATGGAAAAGATGGCGCGGGAGTTTCTCAAGAAATATCCGCGCAGCCGGAAACGCGAAGCGGCCTTGTTTGTCCTCGCCCGATCGGTGCAGGGACTCTCGCGGCCCTACATTTGCGAGGTAGGTGTTCGGCCGCCTTGGGCAACGCCAGAGGACGAAGTATTCGATATCATCGAAAAATCCTATCAACCGGAGCCGTTCAACCCGAAGCGGGTGCTGGCTGCGCTGGACGATTACGATCGGCAATATCCCAACGGCCGCTACGCCGCCGATGTGCGCAATCTCCGCGGGATGACTCTCTGGCGCACTCATGACTGGGGAAAAGCGCTCGACCTTACGATTGCGCAATTGGACGATAACTCGAAACGGGATTTGCAGCCGGAAGCTTCCGTCCGACTGGCGAATATTTTCGCTGACCTGGAGCAGGCGGAATATCGGGCCGACTTATTAGCGGCCATTCGCACTCGCCCCCTCGCGATCAAGTATCTCAAATCATTCCTGGATCGTGCGTCGAAAGACCGGACACATCCGCTGCGCTACTTGCAGGCCTATCTCAGCGACCAGCTTAATCTAAAAGCCATCGCTCAAAACACCTCGCGGGTTGGTTTGTGACCGAACGTTCAAAGGTATCAAAAGCCATCTCATAAATGGCCGCGCCCCGGCAGAGCGGAACGGCTACAGCATAAGTCGATGAAGCGCGTCCTGATGGCGTTAGGAGATTCCGGCGACCTCGTCACTCCTTCGTGCCGGGTGCGCGAATGGCGAGCACCTTTGCTGTCGTTGCCTTGCTCGAAGTGGTGAGCGTGAATTCGATATCCGCTCCGTCGCCCGCCCACTTCTTGCCCAGGCCCGTCTCTGCATGGACCGAGAACTTGGTGTCGCTGTTTTGCTTCAGATCGGAAAAGGCGACATTCAAGTCGCTCTTGGAACCCGAGAGATTCGGCGATGATTTCACCACAAAGGTTCGCGCGGCGTCGCCCAGTTGTTTGTTCAAGTCCAGCTCGTGTCCCGGCCGGCCGTCGATGAGCGATACCGCGCAAAAGCTCACGCAATCCCAGCGATAGGTGTGATTCACCAGAACCAGATCACCGGTCGCTGACCAGACGACCTCGAGGCCATGGCGGTTTGGGCGAATGTCGGCCGCGACATAGTAGTCCGGCTCGAGACTTCGATCCAGCACGCCGGGAGTTCGCCGTGTGGCGAGCGTGTGGATGATTTTCCCCTCGCGCAGATCCACCAGGTAGTTCTCAACGTCCTCGGCGACGCTGCCCACTTTTTCAAAAACGTCCTCGGCCTGCTTCGAGTCCTGTTCGGCTCGCTCCTTGCTCGGCGGATGTTCCCGTTCCCAGCGACGCACTTCCGCCCAAATCTCAGGATGCTTGGGCAATCCCCAGGCCACCGCGTAGTGGCCGTCAGGCGATGTCGTGTCGGCCAAGACTAGGAACGGCCCGGTCAGATCCGCCGCTTCGATCTCAAAATGGCCAGTTGTCGCCGCGAAGATAAAGAGCGCGGAAACCATCAGCGCTGCCTTGGAGATCCGATTCACCTTCTAGTTAGCTTCGTCCAAATCCAGCTCGGTGAAGCCGAGGAGATGGAGGCTCAGCTTGCCTTCCTTGCCGGGGCGGAGTTCGAACTTGAAAGTTGCCCCTCTGTAAATTCCGTTTTCATACTCGTTCAGAACCTTTGCGACCCCGTTGAGGCTGAACCTGGAACCGCCGAGCGACTTCAGCTCGGAGAAATGAAGGTTGGGATCATCTTCGACGCGCTCGTATTCCTGCCGGTGTCGCTTTTTCAGAAAGGCACGCAGCGCCTCTTCCAGATCGTGGACGCAGTCCATTTGACTAACGACGGCACCGGCCCCGAGTTGGAAAGCGCGGATTGAATCTCTCTCGAGACTGCTACGCCAGCGATGAAGCACGAGAACGAAGTCGCTCGGAGGCGACCACACGACTTCCATGAACTCGTTGTCAGGGCGGAACTTTAAGCCAGAGCTATGATCGCCTTCCGGCAGAGCCCAGTATCCGGATGCCACCGTCACCAGCTTCCGGCCGGATTTCAGCTCGATGAGATTGTCTTCGATCTCGCTCCGAGGGTTGGCGAAGTCCGGCAGATAATCGCTGTTGCGCTCGCCGTTACGAAATTTTTCCCAGTCAATCTGGGGCCCCTTCGGAAGCGTCCAGACGACGGCGTATTGCTTGTTTGGAGAAGTGGTTTCTGGAATGACGAGATAGGGTCGTTCCGGTGCCGGTGCTGAAGGAACGGAAAAGGCGGCTGTCAACGGCCAGGCGACAAGCAACGCGATGGACGCGCGAATCATCGGGGCTGGCGCTCCGATCCAGCGACGGTCGTGGCGACGACGAGATGACCGCGCCGGAAAGACTTCATAACGCTGTATATCTCGACCGACCGCAAGCGATCGAGCAAAATCGGAAAGATCGCCTTCTGCGACCACTCGTCCGAGTTGCAAATATGGACATCGGTCCCGCGCAGGAAGTTAGGCGAATCGGAACGCGGGAAAGCAGGAAAGTTGCAGCCTGACCCTGCGCGATGCCTGGAGGGACGCGCGCTGTCGCGTCCGTGTTTCTGTTGCGACCTGGAAGGAGGCGCAGCCGATCCCGACCTAATAATCAATCATGAATACTCAGCAACCGCAGCGCTAAGACGCATCGAGCGCATTCATCTGTGCCGGCGTGAGCTTGAGCTTCGCCGCCGCCACGTTCTCCTCGAGATGCGCGACCGACGACGTGCCCGGGATCGGCAGCATCACCGGCGAATGCTGCAAGAGCCAGGCGATCGCCACCTGATAGACGCTCGCCTTATGCCTCCTTCGCGACCGTTTTTAGCGCGGAGTCCTTCAGCGACCGGCCGCCGCCGATCGGCGACCACGGCATGAAGCCGAGCCCCTCTTTCTCGCAATATTGCAGCGCGTTCTCCCACTTCCGGTCCGCCACGTTGTAACGGTTCTGCACCGTCGCGATCGGCACGATCTTGCGCGCCTGCGCGATCTCCTCCGGCGTCACCTCCGACAACCCGAGGTGGCGGATCTTCCCCGCCTCGCGCATTTCCTTGAGCGCGCCTAACGAATCCTCCATCGGCACCTTCGGATCGATCCGATGCAACTGATAAAGATCGATCCGCTCCAGCCGCAACCGCTTCAGGCTCCCCTCGACGCACTGCTTCAGATACTCCGGCCGACCGTTCGGCTTCCATGCGCCGGGACCGGGCCGGGTTAGCCCGCCCTTGGTCGCGATCACGAGACCTTTCGGGTAAGGATGAAGCGCTTCCGCGATCAGCTCTTCGCTCGTGTGCGGTCCGTAGGCATCGGCCGTATCGATCAGGTTCACCCCCAGCTCAACCGCGCGCCGGAGGACTTTCAGCGCCTCGCCCCGATCCTTTGGCCAACCCCAGATGCCTGGACCCGTGATCCGCATCGCCCCAAACCCGAGCCGATTGACCGAAAGATCGCCGCCGATTTTGAACATGGAACTACTCTCTACCCTCGTCGCTGTTGCCGCTCGCAAAATCGTCGAACCGCCGGCCAACATCGCCGCGCCGCCACCGACCGTCAGACCCACAAACCTGCGCCGGCTCAAGCCGCGCTCGCCTCCGCCAGTCTCCTTCTTGCTCATAATCCTCACCTTGCTCCCCAGGTTCGCTTATCGCAAACCCGTGAGGACCTTCGCCAGGCGACGATCTCTCTTCGCTGGCCCTGATCTCTGCCCTGCGCCTTTCGATCGTCTTGTCTTTGCAATCCCAACAGGCTAGACAAGAGCCGCACCGATCATTTCCTCGATGCGCGTTCGTTCACTTCTTACCGCCCTCGGGATCAACGCCGTTCCGGCGGCGGGCTGGTTCGTGGGCGAGTGGACCGCGGGCACGACGCTCGTCCTCTATTGGCTGGAAACGCTCCTCGCCACGCTGCTCGTTGCCGGCCGCATCCTCCTCCATCGACGGCTCCGGCCGAGCGAAGGGCATTGGGATTACCAGGCTCCGCAAAGCCAGGCGCCAGAGGCGAAGGGCCGCTCCACCTATCTCGCCGCCTTCCTCGTTCCCGCCCTCGGCTTCACCTTTACACACGGGATCTTCCTCGCCGTCCTCGGCGCGATGATGATCTCGAAAAACCTGGCCCCGGAAGCCAGGATCGATCTTGATCATTTGCGCGTTGGGCTGACCGGGATCGCTCTCTTCCAGCTCGCCGATTTTTCCTTCGATCTCGTTTTGCTCAAAGACCGACCCTTCGCCTGGCTGGAGCGGCTCGGACAGCGAACCCTCAGCCGCATTTTCGTCATTCACTTCACCATCCTCGGCGGGATGGCGGCCGTTGTGTTCACTGGCGCCAACCGGAATTTCTTCGGCGTCTTCATCGTCCTGAAAACTCTGCTCAACTGCAGCTCCGTCCTTCCCCAATATCAACCCAAGGCCCCGCCGGCCTGGCTCTCGAGGCTGATGGACCGGATCAAAGACCCGAAATACAAGGGCACCACCTTTACCGAATACTGGCAACAAACCGACGACCAGGAAGCCGCCCGCCTTGCGCACAACGAGGAAGCGATCGCCAGTTCCCAGGTGGGCAGCGAGTGAGCATTTCGCCCGCCCTTACCCGGCGGCTTTCTTCGCGATCGAGACGAACATCCAAATAAGGGCGCCAAAAAAAGCATAAACAATCACGAGGATCACCCAGAGCTCGGGGAACGGACTATCCTCGATGTGACCGGTCCTTCGATCGCGCAGCAGCGTGATCGAATTGCCCGCCGAAGGGAAAGCGTAAGTTCGCTTCTCTATCGTGTCGGTGGTTTCGCGACCACTCCGGGTCCGATATTTCACGCGCAGAGTGTAGGTGCCAAATTTGACGCTGCGCCCAAAGGAAGCCCGCTTGGACTTTACCACCTCGATGATTTGGGCGGGGACCCGTTCCAATTGCGAATCGCTTCGGTGAATATGAAGGATCGCCCAGGTGATCCCTCCGGCCACGACTAACGAGGCAACGATTCCGGTGCCGGCCGCAATCAACCCAACACGTTTCCTCCAAATATCCATGGTGGCTTCGGGTGACGATTTCTCGGCCTCAGGTTTACTCGAACTCGCCCCCGGCAGGCAATTCGCGACGAAAATTTCCCACGGCCCACCTTGGAGGGACGTTTCGCCTGAGGCGGATCACGTCCGTGTTTCTGGAGTCGCGAAAATCGCGCAGTAGATTTCCGCCATGAGCTTTCTCAATCTCCAGCAGCTGCCGTTCGTCGGGATGTCGCATGAGTTCGTCGGCGAAACGCAGGGGGCGCCGTTCTCGGCTTACATCGTGACCGCTGAACCGGGGCAAGGCCCGCCCCTGCATACCCACCCCTATGTCGAAGTCGCCTTCACAATCGAAGGCTGCGCCACCATCACGGTGGGCGATGAAGAACGAGAGGTAAAAGCAGGCGGCATCGTCGTCATACCGGCCAACGCACCGCATCGTTTCGTCAACACCGGCGAAACCCCTCTGCGCCAGATCGACATCCACGCCAGCCCCACATTTATCCAGACGAACCTCGTCTGACCGCATCCGTGGGAAGGCGGTCCTGAGATCGCTCGAGGCAGCCTGCTGGAGCTTATCTCATTCACCAGACAGAATCAGATGGCCCCACAACCGCCGCGGAGAGCCCGTGCCACTGTCCGCGAACGCGGTTTTCTTGAATCCAAACCGCCGCCCGGCTGCATCCATTCATTAGACACCATGGACACGACCTTTCCGACACCTCCGCCGCTACCCGCCGCTCCCGCGCTCACCAACGTGCGCACCTGGACCGCTCTCTGCCACGCCAGCGCTTTGCTCGGCGTCCTCCTGCATTTCCCCGGTCACCTGCTCGGGCCGCTCATTGTCTGGCTGGTTAAGCGGGGCGACTCGCCCGAGATCGACGCCCACGGTAAGGAAGCGCTCAACTTCCAAATCTCGATGCTTATCTACAACTGCGTCGCGGCCGTCTTCTGCCTCATCCTGGTCGGCTTCGTCTTCCTCGCCATCCTCTGGGTCCTGAACGCCCTCTTTGTCATCATCGCCGCCGTCCAGGCGAGCGATGGAAAATTCTACCGCTACCCGATGACGATCCGGTTCATTCAATAAAACGCGATCGCTCCAGGCCGACGTGATTGATTGAACTGGTCCGCGGGTTGGTCTGCTTTCAGGGCTACTGAGGAACCAGATCCGCTCCGCCGTGGGTGGATAAACCGGCCCGACTTGCGTTGCCGGGATGGCCCCGCAAAAAACCAATAAACGCCGGCCCAAATTTCCCGAAGTAACAGGTAGACGGCAGTCGTTAGGCGCGGCGAAGCTTTGCGACCAGCGCCTCTCCCTCTCCGAGGGCAATGCGCGTGGTGACGAACTCCATGATGTCGGGGACCGCGGCATCGATTGTGACTTCGGCGGGACGATGACTGGCGGGGCGAATCCGTCCACCGAATCCAGCCTCCGACGACCAAGCGTCGGTCTGCCACTGGCGGTAGGGCACGAAGGTCGAAGGGCCACGCCAAGCCGCGGCCCGCATCGCGTTGCCGGTGTTGATCGGCGTGACGCAGGCCGTGCCGGCGTAGCGGGCCAGAAGTCGTTCGGCATCGATGATGAGGGCGATTTGCGGCGCCGCTCCGCAGACGCGCCTCTGCCGATCGAGCCGCTCGGGGTCGACCCAGAAGAAGACCTTTGCGTTCAGGAGTTCGTACCAGTCCTCGGGCGTGAGTCCGTTCTCCAGACAGTTCTTTAGCGCCTTTGGCGGCATCGGCTTTTGATCCCGGATTCTTGCGCCCGATGAAAGAACGATCGATTCGGGTCGGTGCCTTCGCCAAATGGGCGGCTCCTGGTGGTTGAACGGTCTGCTCTCGGCGAAGAGACGTCGCGCGCTCTTCAAGCCGCCGGAACGGACCAAAGGCCAGTTCGAGGCGTCGACCAAGTGATAGAGCGTCGTGATCGATCTCGTCATGGTCTCGTTAACCGTATCGGCCGCGCTCGATTCGAATCAAGGCGGGGGACCGCGAGCAGATCAACAACGGTGTTCTTCGCAAGGTCTCAGATCTTTTTTCTCGAAGAGACCTCGACTTCTTGTCGGGAGCGGTTGGATCGATTACATCTGCGCTGAACCAACGTCCGGAGAAACGCCGATGCCATCGTCCGAATCGACAAACGCCATCGCGGTGACGTTGCGGGTCAACGGCCAGACGCACGAACTGCGGATCGATCCGCGCACCAGCCTGCTCGATTGCCTGCGGGAGCATCTCCATCTGACGGGTTCGAAAAAGGGCTGCGACCACGGCCAGTGCGGCGCCTGCACGGTGCATATCAATGGCCGACGAGTGAATTCCTGTCTCTGCCTCGCTGCGATGCACGACGGCGAAGAGATCACGACGATTGAGGGCCTCGGTCAGCCGGAGGATCTGCATCCGATGCAGGCGGCTTTTGTGGCCTGCGACGCCTACCAATGCGGCTACTGCACTTCGGGACAGATCATGTCGGCGGTGGCGCTTTTGCAAGAGCCCTGCGGCGCGGATGACGCGGAGGTGAAGGAATTCATGAGCGGCAACATCTGTCGCTGCGGGGCCTATCCCAACATTGTCGCGGCGATTCAGAGTGTGCGGGAGGAGACGGGATGAAAGCCTTCGCACTCACCCGGGCGAGCGACAACGCGCAAGCGATCGCGACGGCGGCGCAAGCGAGCACCGCGCAACAAGGCGCGGAAATTCGCTTCATCGGCGGCGGCACGACGCTGATCGATCTGATGAAGCTGAACGTCGAGCAGCCCACTACGCTAATCGACATCAACCGGTTGCCGCTCGACACGATCGAAGCATTACCTAACGGCGGCCTAACGATCGGCGCGGTCGTGCGCAACTCCGATCTCGCCTTTCACCCACTGGTGAAAAAGAACTACGCCGTGCTGTCCGAAGCGCTCCTAAGCGGCGCCTCCGCCCAACTGCGGAACATGGCCACGACCGCGGGCAATCTGCTCCAACGCACCCGCTGCATGTATTTCCGCGCGACCGATATGCCGTGCAATAAACGCGAGCCTGGTTCGGGTTGCGCGGCGCTTGAGGGAACGAACCGCAGCCTGGCCATTCTCGGCACGAGCGAGCATTGCATCGCGACCAACCCCTCCGACATGAATGTGGCGATGGCCGCGCTCGAAGCGACCATTCATGTGCAGGGTTCGAAGGGAGAGCGGGCGATTCCGATTGCCGACTTCCATCTCTTGCCCGGGAGCACGCCGGAACGCGAAACGGTTCTCGAGCCGGGCGACCTCATCACGCACGTCACCCTCCCGCCGCCCGCGCCGGGGAGCCGCTCGCTTTATTTGAAATTGCGCGATCGCGCTTCCTATGAATTCGCGCTCGCCTCCGCCGCGGTCGTGGTGACGGTCGCGAACGGAAAGATCACGCATGCGCGTATCGCGCTCGGTGGGGTTGGCACGAAACCGTGGCGATCGACTGAGGCGGAAGGCGAACTAACGAATCAACCGGCAACCGAAGCCGTCTTCCGGAAAGCGGCCGAAGCGGCGTTGCGCGAGGCGAAACCGCAGAGCCAAAATGGCTTCAAGGTCGAGCTGGCCAAACGCTGCCTGGCGCATGCACTCAAGCTCGCGACTCAGCCGGCCTAACGAAAAACGGAACATGCCTACGATCCAGGAAACCTCGTCACCGATCGGTCGCCCGACACCGCGGGTCGATGGCCCGTTGAAGGTCAGCGGAACGGCCATGTATGCCTCCGACTTTCACTTTCCCGGCACGCTCTACGCCGTGCCGGTGGAAGCGACCATTGCGCACGGCCGCCTGCGCAAGCTCGAGATCGCGGAAGCGGAGAAGATGCCCGGCGTGCGCGCGATTTTTCATCGCGAGAACATCGGCAGGATCTATCGCTCGGTGCCGGGGCAGGGATTCGAAGGGATCATCGACGAGCGTCGTCCGCCCTTCGAAGACGATGTCATTCGTTACTACGGCCAGTACATCGCGCTCGCGGTGGCGGACACGTTCGAGGAAGCCAAAGCCGCCGCCGATGTCGTCCGCGCGACCTACGATGAGGAGAAGCCTAACCTCGAGCTGGACCTGAAGGCGGAGGAGGGCCCGCAAGTGGTGATGACCACCTTCGGCCCGGCCGACCGCGAGCAAAGCAAGCGCGGCGACGCGGAAGCCGCTTTCGCGAGCGCGCCGGTCCAGCTTGACCAGACCTATGTGACGCCGATCGAGACGCACAACCCGATCGAGCTCCCGGGGACAACGGCGATTTGGGAAGGCGAGAGGCTGACCATCTACGAGGAGTCGCAGGGGATTTTCAACCTGCAGGGCGTCCTCGCACAGATGTTCGGTTTGCCGAAGGAAAACGTCCGCGTCATTACCAAATTTCTTGGCTCGGGTTTCGGGAGCAAGCTCTGGCCGTGGACCCATTGCCCGCTCGCAGTCGCGGCGGCGCGGCAATTGGGCCAGCCAGTCAAACTCGTCATCAGCCGCCGGATGATGTTCCAGACCGTCGGTCATCGCCCGAGAACGCAGCAACGGATCCGCCTCGGCGCGACGAAGGAGGGCAAGCTCGTCTCCCTTCAGCAGGATTACGTCTACAGCAAGTCGCTCCTCGATGATTATCACGAGGATTGCGGGGAGGCGACAGCGTTCCACTACAGCGTGCCGAATCTCCGGGTAACTTTCGGCCGTGCCCGGCGCAACGTCGGTTCGCCCACCGCGATGCGCGGTCCCGGCGCGGTGCCCGGGCTCTACGCAACCGAGTCGGCGCTGAACGAACTGGCGGGGCAGCTCAAGATCGATCCGGTTGAACTCCGCCAGCGGAACGAGCCGAAGATCGACGAGTCGTTAGGCATTCCGTTTTCGTCGCGTCATTTGCTCGAGTGCTTCGAGTTGGGCGGGGAAAAGTTCGGCTGGTCGAAACGGAATCCAGAGATCGGCTCGATGAAGCAGGACGGACTCGTCCTCGGCTGGGGCATGGCCGGCTGTACCTGGGTCGCGGCCCGCTTCCCGGCTGAGGCCAGCATCCAACTGCGCGACGACGGCACGGTCCGCGTCGCCTGTGGGACGCAGGATATCGGCACCGGCACTTACACAATTCTCGCCCAGCTCGCTGCGCAGAAGACCGGCGTGCCAATCGAGAAGGTCGAGGTCGCGCTCGGCGACACGTCGCTCCCGAGCGGCCCCATTTCGGGTGGCTCGATGGTGACCGGCTCGGTCATTCCCGCCGTTTTCGCCGCGGCTGACAATGCGATTGCCTCGTTGCTCGGCATCGCGACCGCAACGCCGGGATCGCCATTCGCGAAACGCAAGCCCGACGAGCTGGCCTTGGAAGGCAGCCGCGTTTTCGTCAAAGCGGATGGCCCTTCTGGCGGTCTTCCGTTTGCGGACCTGCTCCGGCGCGCCAACGTCGGTCTCGTCACCGGGAGCGGTAAATCCGAGTCCACCTTCGCTAATCCGGAGCCGAAGTTCTCGACTCACTCCTTCGGTTGTCATTTCGTCGAGGTAACCTGGCAGCCGGAGATCGCGCGACTGCGTGTCAGCCGGGTCGTGACGGTGATCGATGCCGGCCGGATTCTCAATCCGCTCGCCGGTCGCAACCAGATCGAGGGTGCGGTCGTGATGGGCATCGGCATGGCGCTCTTCGAAGAAACGTCCTACGACCCGCGCCACGGCGCCCCGATCAATTCGAACCTGGCCGACTACATCATGGCGGTAAACGCTGATGTGCCGCCAATCGAGGTGCACTTCCTCGATTACCCGGACAAGGAGATCAACGAACTGGGCGCGCGCGGGATCGGCGAGATCGGTTTGGCCGGCATCGCCGCCGCCATCACCGACGCGGTCCACCATGCGACCGGCGTGCGCGTGCGCGAGTTGCCGGTCAAGATCGAGCACCTCCTGACCTCGTCCGTTCCTGCCTAACGGGTGAAGCCTTCGCGGACGCCTCGCGCCGTTTTGCGGGCCGACTCCGGGGTGGACAAAAAGTTTTTGCTTGGGAAGATGGGGGCGGCATGCCTGTGACTGTGGAACGACCTTCGACCGCACCTCCGACCGCTCGACTGACGTTCCTTTTTCGCTTCGCGAGCACGATCGTGCTCTGGACGGTCGCGTTGCTAATCGTCTTTTCCGGCTATGAGCTGGCGTTTTTTGCCCTCATCGGCACGGTCGGGTTAATCGCCCTCTGGGAGTTTTACGGGATGCTCGATCACAAGGGGCTCCCGAATTTCAAGATCACGGCCATGATCTGCGGCGCGGTCATGCTGATCGGCAGCTTCTATTATTTCGCCAAGTGGGGACCGGCGCGTTCCTACGATTTCGAGCTGGCCGTGCTGCTTTTTTTTCTGCTGACGGTTTTTACCCGGCAAATGTTTGCCCGCCTGCGCGATGACGAGCCGCTGCGGACGATGGCCTACACCCTTTTCGGGCTGCTCTACGTGCTCTGGCTCTACAACTTCATCACCAAGATTGTTTACGTGACCCCGCGCACCCCGGACGGCGCGGTCACGGGGCAGTTCTATGTTTTTTACTGCATCGCGATCACGAAATTCAGCGACATGGGGGCCTATCTCACCGGGAGCGTAATTGGGAAACATCCGCTCGTGCCGCACATCAGCCCGAAGAAAACCTGGGAGGGATTTTTTGGCGCGCTCGCCTTTTCGGAGCTGGCAAGTGTCGGGCTCTTTGCCCTCATGCCGGGACATCTTTCGGTCCTGACCTGGACCCATTCCGTAGTGCTCGGGCTGCTCCTCGGATTTGCCGCGGTCATCGGCGATCTGGCCGAGTCGATGGTCAAACGCAGCACCGGGGTGAAGGATTCAGGCAACATGCTGCCCGGGATCGGCGGTGCGCTCGACCTGATCGACAGCCTCCTTTTCACGGCGCCCCTTTTGTTTTTCTACCTGCGTTTGGTGATTCGCGTCCCGTGATGAAACGCAAACGCGTAGTGGTGCTGGGCGCGACCGGGTCGATCGGGGAAAGCGCGCTCAAGGTGGCGCGCGATATCCCGGAGCGGATGGAAATCGTCGGCCTGGCGGCGAAGTCGAACGCGAAGAAACTGGCGGCGCAGGCCAATGCTGTGCGGCCGGAAGCGATTTGCCTGGTCGATGAAAGCAGGCTGGGCGAGCTCCGGGCGGACCTTGAATATCAACCGCGGATTTTTGCCGGCGAAGAAGGATTGCGGGAGATCGCCTGCCTAACGAACGCGGAGATGGTGCTGGTGGCGGTGGTGGGGACGGGCGGATTGCGACCGGCGCTGGATGCGATCGAGGCGGGAAAGGATTTGGCGGTGGCGAGCAAGGAGATTCTGGTCATGGCCGGGGAAGCGGTGATGGGCGCGGCGGCGCGGAAGGGGGCGCGGGTGCTGCCGGTGGATTCGGAACACAATGCGATTTTTCAGTGTTTGGAATGTGGGAGGGGCCTTTGTGCCCCGATAGGCAACGGAGCCACAACGGATCGGGACACAAAGGTCCCTCCCACATTGGTCAAGCGCATCATCCTGACCGCCTCCGGCGGGCCATTCCGGCAAACGCCTCACGAGCAGTTTGCCGCCATCACGCCGGAAGAGGCGCTCAAGCATCCAACTTGGAACATGGGGCCGAAGATCACGATTGATTCCGCGACTCTCTTTAATAAGGGACTCGAGATGATCGAAGCGCACTGGCTCTTCGGGGTCGAGATGGCTCGGGTCGAGGTCGTGATTCACCCCCAGAGCATCGTGCATTCGATGGTCGAATTCGCCGATGGCTCGGTCCTCGCCCAGCTCTCGCATTCCGACATGTGTTTCCCGATCCAATACGCCGTCACCTGGCCGGATCGGGTGGCGAACTCGCTGCCGCCGCTCGATTTCGGGAAACTGGCGAAGCTCGAGTTCGCGGCCCCGCGACTCGACCATTTTCCGGCGCTCAATCTCGCGCGCCGGGCCGGCGAGACGGGCGGCACCCTGCCTGCTGTAATGAACGCTGCCAATGAAGTTGCTGTCTCAGCCTTTCTCGATCGCCGGATTGCGTTCCCACGCATCTGGCAATTGGTCGAGGAAGTGATGAACCGCCATGCCTCCGTTGCTAACCCGAACCTCGATGCCATATTGGACGCCGACCGCTGGGCGCGCGACGAAGCCGCCGGCCGAGCTGCCGAATAACCTCCGTCCAATCTGAGCGCCATGTTGCTGCACGCCCTTCGTATCATTTTCATCCTCCTCGAGGTCGTGGTCCTCTTTAACCTCCTCATCGTCGTCCACGAGCTGGGCCATTTCCTCGCCGCCCGCTGGCGGGGGCTGGTGATCGAACGGTTTGGCGTCTGGTTCGGCAAACCGCTCTGGAAGAAAACCTACAACGGGGTCGAGTATTCGTTAGGCTCGATCCCCCTCGGTGGTTTCGTTGCCCTCCCGCAACTGGCCCCGATGGATATCATCGAGGGCGAGACGGAGGTTGATCGCGCTCAGCTCCCACGGGTTTCCGCGCTCGACAAGATCATCGTGGCCATTGCCGGGCCGCTCTTCAGCCTGATGCTGGCGGTCATTTTTGCGGCCGTCGTCTGGGGCGTCGGCCACCCGGTAAGCGAAGCCGACACCACGACCATCATCGGTTATGTGGAGCACAATTCGCCCGGCGAAAAAGCGGGGCTGAAGGCGGGCGACAAGATTCTGGAAGTGGATGGACAAAAGGTGACGCGTTTCTCGGGGATGAACGACAGCGTGACCTGGAACGTGATTCGGAGTGAAGGCGATACGATTCCGTTCGTCATCGAGCGGGGCGGGAAACGGCTCTCCATGTCGGTCACGCCCTACATCGCACCGAGCAGTGGCTGGCGACGCAAGAGCGTGCGTCAGGTGCTGATTTATCCGGCCACGACGCCAGTCATCGATCAGGTACAACCCAACACGCCCGCCGCCGCCGCCGGCCTGAAGCACGGCGACATCATTCTCGGCTATGACGGCACCCGCATCTACAGCCCGGTCGCGCTGGCGGCCTATGTCGAGACGCACGCCGGCAAACCGATCTCGCTCGCGGTCGAGCGCCACGGAAAACGGCTGGATCTGACCGTTACGCCGCAGATTTTGCCGAAGGAAAAGTCGCCGCGCATCGGCATCGCCTGGGACACTTCCGGGCGGATGACGATTGCCCACCCGAACCCGATCGAACAGGTCTACAACAGCGTCACGAGCACGCTCGACACGATCGGCGCGGTCGCCTCGCCGAAGTCGGACGTGAAGCTGCAGCACCTGAGCGGCCCGCTCGGCATCTTCCGCATCTATTATCTGCTCTTCGAGAATGAACGCGGCTGGCAGTTGGCGCTTTGGTTTAGCGTCATCCTGAATGTGAACCTCGCGATCCTGAACATGCTCCCGATTCCGGTCCTCGACGGCGGCCACATCGTACTCGCGCTCGTCGAAGCGGTCCGGCGCAAGCCGGTTAACATCCGGGTGCTGGAGTTTGTCCAGACCGGATGCGCGGTCCTCATCATCGGTTACATCGCCTACATCAGCTTCTTTGATGTCGGCGATTTGATCGGCGACAAGCGGGGCCGGGACGACAAACCGGCTCCAGCCGCGCAGGCGAGCCCATCTCCCTAGGCGCGAACCGCGCCGGGCGTTTCCAAAGCGAAGCATTCATGCTTTGCTATCTTCCCGCATGAGCCGGCACTCCTATTGCGACGATCTTCTCCATTACCAGCGACGGCTCGCGCGTGAGGTCATGGTGGGCCGCATCGGCGTCGGTGGGGCGAATCCGATCCGGGTCCAGTCGATGATCACCTGCGACACGATGGACACCGAGGCCTCGATCGCGCAGACACTCGAGCTGGCCGAAGCCGGCTGCGAGATTGTGCGGATCACCGCCCCGACGGTGAAAGACGCGGCTAATCTCCAACACATCGTGAGCGGATTGCGCGCACGCGGCTGCGAGGTGCCGATCGTGGCCGACATCCATTTCAAACCGGAAGCGGCGATGGAGGCGGCGAAATGGGTCGAGAAAGTGCGAATCAACCCGGGCAATTACGCCGACTCGAAAAAGTTCAAGATCATCGAGTACACCGACGAGCAATACGCCGCCGAGCTGGCGCGGATTCGGGAACGCTTCACCCCGCTCGTCCGGCTTTGTCTCGAGCGCGGGATCGCGATGCGGATCGGGACCAACCACGGCTCGCTCAGCGATCGGATCATGAACCGCTACGGCGACACCCCGCTCGGGATGGTGGAGAGCGCGCTCGAGTTCGCCCGCATCGCGCGCGACCTCGATTATCACGCCCTTATTTTCTCGATGAAATCGAGCAACCCAAAAGTGATGATCGCGGCTTATCGCCTTCTCGTCGCCCGGCTCCGCGAAGAGGGCGCGGATTGGAATTACCCGATCCACCTCGGGGTGACCGAGGCCGGGGAAGGCGAAGACGCGCGGATCAAGAGCGCGATCGGGATCGGCTCGCTCCTGCGCGACGGGATCGGCGACACGATTCGCGTTTCCCTAACCGAAGACAGCATTCACGAGATCCCGGTTGCGCGTTCGCTGATCGAAACCACGCAGTCGGCAGCGTCGCCCGTTTCATCTCGGCTTGAAACTCCGTCGACCGGTCTCTCCTTCGATCCTTTCTCCTATCAGCGTCGCGCGACCGAAGCGATCGTTGTAGCCGGGATCGGTGATCCCGGCAGCGAGCCAAAACTGGGCGGCGAGGAAACCGTGCGCGTCGCGATCCGTCAGGCCAACTTCGAAAAGGTGGCCCACAAAATCGATCGCATGGGCGATTACAAACCGGAGTTCGTTTACGAAACTTCCGGCGTCGTTGAAATCGATCCCCGCGATGAAGAGCGCCTCGCGGCCGTCAATCAAAGCGCGCAATCAAAGCTGGTCACGGTGGCCGATGGCCTCGATTTGCCGGTCATCGCCGCCTATCGCCTGCTCGCCGCGAAGTTGGAATCGCGACATCCGATCTTGCTCAAGGACAGCCTGACAATTGCGCAAAATCCCGAGGCGGAATTCTTGCCGACCTTGCTCACGGCGGCGACGAACATCGGTTCGCTCCTCTGCGACGGCATCGGCGACGCCATCCTCGTGCAAGGCGAACATGGGCCAGGACAAGCGCTCCGCTTGTCCTACAATATTTTGCAGGCTGCCGGGACGCGGATTTTCAAGACCGATTACGTGGCCTGTCCATCGTGTGGCCGGACGCTTTTCAATCTGCAAACGACAACCGCACGAATCAAGGCCGCGACGGTCCATTTGAAGGGCGTCAAGATCGCGATCATGGGCTGCATCGTGAACGGCCCCGGTGAAATGGCGGATGCGGATTTTGGTTACGTGGGCGGAGCGCCCGGGAAGGTCAATCTCTACGTCGGCAAGACGGCGGTGAAGTTCAACATTCCCGAGACGGAAGCGGTGGATCGCCTGCAGGATTTGATCCGAGAACACGGAAAATGGGCGGACCCAGTCTCGAAACCGGTAGCGTGAGTTGGCGACCGGAACGGGCACTGCGCTCCAATCAGAGTTCGTTAGGGAAGAGAAGGAAGACTTTCGCGTCCGCAAGTCCTTACTTCGCCTTGCCTGAGAGTGACTAGAATTCCTGTGAAATTGCGGGAAAAAGCCGGACGAACATCTAAAAATCCGATCTCTTAAATTGCGCGAGCCTCCCAGTCGCTGAACAAAGCCCAAACCGTTTGGTCGTCGGAAGATTTACCTTGCCAGATATAATTACAGTTTTGTAATCTCTTCGGCCTTCACAGCAGTTCAACAAGTTCTGCCGGCGTCGTATTAGATCAACTCAAACAACATAATCCATCTATGAAAAATACGTTACTTCGATTTAATTCCGCGCGGGTACGGAGACGCTTTGTCGCCACCGTCACCGCGCTTTTCCTCGGCCTCGCCGCTGCTTCGCTGCAAGCGCGACCGGTACCGCAAAACCTGGCCGGCGGTCTGGGCGCGCTCGTTGAGAGCAGCGTCGCCATCAAGAGCGGCCAAGCCAAAGCGAGCTTCGATGGTTATGCCACCCAGCGGGCTGCAGACTACGCCAGCAACGCGATCCAGGACGCTGACACCGGTCGGTTCCTCGTCGACATTTATCCGACTAACAATCGAGTGAACGCGGAAAAACTCGTGCCCATCCTGCAGAAGCGTTTCCCGTCCTTCACGCTCACCGCTCTGGACACCAAATATCATGGCGTCGGCGTGGTCGAAGGTTTCATCGCGCTCGACGATGTCCCGGCACTCGGCAATCTGCACGAAGTGCGCTCCGTCAACCTGGGGCTCAAGCCGGAACTCGATCGCCCCGTCCTACCCGGCGGTGGGATTCAACCGGGGACCACCGTCCCGATTCTGGGCACGGTAACCGACCAGGGTGTCTATCAACATCGGGTCGACCAAATCAACAAATTCTATAATCCAAACGCGAAGTTTGATCTGGAAGGCTCCGGCATCAGCATCGGTTTCATCTCCGACAGCATCGGCAATACTGCGACCGACGTGGCTAACTTCGACCTGCCCGGTGACGGTGGCAATCCGGTCAATACCCAGCCAGTAGTCATCCTTCAGGATATCCCTGGCACCGATGAAGGCCGTGCCATGGGTCAGATTGTTTACAAGATGGCGCCCAAGGCTCGCATCGGGTTCGCTACTGCCAACGGAGGTGAAGTCGGCTTTGCCAACAACATTCGCGCTCTCGCGGCGTTGCCCGGTTACGAATATCCCCCGGGAATCCAGCAGGGCTTCAAGGCAGACGTGATCTGCGACGACGTCGGTTATAGCGACGAGCCTTTCTTTCAAGATGGCATCATCGGCAACGCGGTGGACGACGTGGCCGCTTTCGGGGTGAGCTATTTCTCATCGGCCGGCAACGACATCGGCACCTACGATTATGATTCCGATTATCGGAATGTGCCGAACGGCCCAGGAGCGCTCGATGGCACCAACATCAACCTCACGGGTGTCCCGACCAACCTCTATCAGGGTGGCTTTCACAACTTCAATCCCAACGCCGGTCAGCAGGATGTTGCGCAGACGGTCAACGTCCCATCCTCGCCGCCGGCGACCAACTTCCAGTGGGACGATCCCTACAATCAGGTTCTCGACTATGACCCGAACGCGATCTATACGGATCACGGCGATTACACCAACATGCCGTTGAACTTCGTCACGCCCAGCCTGACCGCCGGACAAAACTATGTCATCACCGTCACGGCTGACGCAGGCAGTTCGTTCGACGCGATCGTCACAATCAAAGACCCGAATGACAACATCATCGTGAACAGCCAGGACACCGGCACGGACGAGACGATTAACCTCTTCCCGCCCGTCACCGGCGCTTACACCATTATCGTGACCAACTTTGGCGGCACGATGGGGCCGTTCACAGTCAATGTTTACAACGGCTTCAACCCGCAGATCTCGACCGACTTCAACCTCCTCGTGTTCGATCTTCAAGGTAACTATCTCTCAAGCAGCTCGCTCACGACGAACAACATCGCGACTAACGTCCCGTTCGAATACGGCGCGACCAAGCCCAAGGCTGGCCAGACGCAAGTCCAATATGTGATCGCGCGCTCGAGTGTGCCGATGTCGGACCACCCGGCGGGCCACATCCGCTGGATCATCCGCGGTAATGGCGCCTCCGGCATCGGACCGGCAGAATACTTCACCGTCAACACACCGAACACCCATGGTCACTCCATGGCGAATGGTTGTAACGGCACCGCGGCCTACAGTGTGTTCCGGATGAGCATTCCGGAATATTTTACCTCGCCGGGACCAGCCACGGTTTATTTCGACAAAATGGGCAACCGGCTGACGACGCCGGAAGTGCGCCTCCAACCCGGCGTGGCCGCTGCTGACGGCGCCAACAACTCGTTTTTCGGAGGCGACGACGTGGGCGACTTGGATACGAACCCTAACTTCTATGGCACCAGCGCTGCGGCTCCGCACGCTGCGGCCATCGCCGCTCTCGTGCTCGAGAGAAATGGTGGACCGGGCAGTGTCACGCCGGCTCAAATGACGCAGCTCCTGCATCAGTCGGCCTTTCCGCACGACCTCGATCCGAACTTTGCTTCGGGAAGAGCTCGGGTGAGCACCGGTGGCGCGGTTCGGATTAGGATCAGTACCGATTTGGGATTGAACCCCAGCTCGGGCGTGAACAATCTGAATACGTTCATGGTGCGCTACAGTGGACCGAGCGCGCTTGCGACCTTGGTCTTTAACCCACAGGGCACAGCGGCGACGGCCGGTAACACCACCGGCGGTAACAACGGCCTCGACCTGGCCAACACCTACTTCAGCAATGTCTATCCCGGAGTGGTTTTCATACCGAGCAGCAAGGCGTTTACGATGGGTGATTCGGTCGGGCTGGGCACTGGCGATGCAGTCGCCGCCTTTAGCAATCAGGCTCCGCTTCCGTCCCTCGCGGGACAGTGGTGGACAATGTCGTTGTCGTTTCCGAATAACAACTTCACTTCGGGCAACGAGCTGCACTTCACCGTGGGTCACGGCCCGCAGCACAACCGAGTCGTTACGAATGGCATCGGCCCGGACGGCGGCGCGACTTCCACTTCGTTTGTCATGGCTGATCTCTTCGGCGGAGAATTGCTCCTGCCGGATGGCGAGCTGATTCGTCAAGGCATGAGCTTCAGCGGCACGACGGTGGACGGCGGCACCTTCAGCGGTACCCTGGAGAACCGGAACGGAGCCGGCTATTCCAAGACGGATGGCTTCGGCTTCATCAATGCGGAGGCGGCGGTGCACCTCAAGCCCCATTGATTTTGCCGCGAGATTGAATTAGCGAAACGGCAGGTCATCCAAATGGCCTGCCGTTTCTGCTTTTCAAGATCCCTTCGTTCCGCGCTCTCGCCGTCTTGCCTCAACTCCCGCGGTTGACGCCCCTGGTCGTCACGTGCATATTCCGCGCTCCTCGTAGGCAGCCGCTTCGGCTGCTACAATCGCTCCGCCAGTTGGTGCGCCTGCTCTACGCGCTGCGAGGCATTCACGTCATGGACAAGATCCGCAACATCGCAATCATCGCTCACGTCGATCACGGCAAGACCACGCTCGTCGATCAATTGCTGCGCCAATCGGGCACCTTCCGCTCCAACCAGAAGGTCGAGGAGCGGATGATGGACTCGATGGATCTCGAGCGCGAAAAAGGCATCACGATTCGGGCCAAGAACGCGGCCTTTAATTGGAACGGCTACCGAGTCAACATCGTCGACACTCCCGGTCACGCCGACTTCGGGGGCGAAGTCGAGCGCATCATGAAAATGGTCGACGGCGTCCTCCTTGTCGTCGATGCGCACGACGGGCCGCAGGCCCAGACCCGTTTCGTTCTCAAAAAAGCGCTCGAGAACAAGGTCAAGCCGATCGTCGTCATCAATAAAGTCGACCGCGAAAACGCCCGTCCGCACAAGGTGCTCGACATGGTCTTCGATCTCTTCGTGGAGCTGAAGGCAAACGACGAGCAGCTCGATTTCCCGATCATTTACGCCAGCGCCAAGAACGGCTTCGCCATGCGCGAAATCCACGAGAACAGCGAAGACATGACCCCGCTCTTCGA
The DNA here is from genome assembly GCA_963772915.1 of uncultured Verrucomicrobiae bacterium. GTDB lineage: Bacteria > Verrucomicrobiota > Verrucomicrobiia > Chthoniobacterales > UBA10450 > Palsa-1392. Next base: position 233,176 of record CAVYZI010000007.1, on the reverse strand, counting down.
GGCCATCGTGCAGTTTATCCCGCCGCCCACGATCGCGGCCGAGCCTTATTTCCAGATGCTCGTTTCCAACCTGCACTACAGCGATTACCTCGGCCGCATCGCGCTCGGGCGCATCGTGAGCGGCCGCGTCGCCGTCGGCGATTCCGTTGTCTGCATTCATCGCGACGGCCGCCGCGAGCGCGCCAGCGTCACCGCGCTTTTCACCTACGCCGGCCTGCTCCAGGTCGAGACCCAGCACGCCAGTGCCGGCGACATCGTCGGCCTCTGCGGCTTCGAGGAAGTCTACATCGGCGAAACCCTGACCGATCGCGAGGAGCGCACCCCGCTCCAGTTCGTCGACATCGATCCGCCCACCATCCGGATGCGAATCCTCGTTAACGACTCGCCCTTCGCGGGTCGCGAAGGAAAATTTGTCACCGCCCGCCACGTCCGCGAGCGCCTCATCCGCGAGACCCGCGGCAACGTTTCTCTCCAGGTCAACGACACGGAGACAGCCGGCGCCTTTGAAATCAATGCCCGCGGCGAAATGCAGATCGCCGTCCTCGTCGAGCAAATGCGCCGCGAAGGCTACGAAGTGATGGTTTCGCGCCCGGAAGTCATTTTCCACCGGGATGAAAACGGCGGCCTCCTCGAACCGATCGAAAATCTTTACGTCGAAGTGCCTAACGATAACCTGGGCGACGTCCTGCAATCGATCGCCGGCCGTAAAGGCGAAGTCACCGGGATGGATCACCACGCCAACCGCGTCAGCGTCGAGGCCATCATTCCCACTCGCGGCCTCATCGGGTTCGAAACCGACCTCGTCAATCTGACCCGCGGCGAAGGCATCATGAGCCATCTCTTCCGTGAATACGCGCCCTTCAAAGGCGAACTGGAAGGCCGCAACCGCGGCGTCCTCGTTTCGATGGAACCCGGCATCAGCACCGCCTACGCGCTTAACAACATCCAGGCCCGCGGCAAACTCTTCGTCGGACCGCAGGAAGAAATTTATGCCGGCATGATCGTGGGCGAAAACGCCCGCCCCGACGACCTCCCGGTCAATCCCTGCAAGGCGAAGCATCTCACCAACATGCGGAGTCAGGGCGACGGCAAAGGCATCCAACTCGAGGCCCCGCTCAAGATGACGCTCGAGCGCGCGATCGAATACATTAGCGCCGACGAATATGTCGAGGTGACGCCCAAGTCGCTTCGCCTCCGCAAGCGCCTCCTCGACGCCACCGCCCGCAAGCGCGCCGCCAACGCCGTCGCCGCCTAACGAGCCGCGATTCGCTCCTGCCGTGGACGTTTCCCTGTGGGAAACGCGAGACTGACTCCCCGATCGGACGCCTACACCCGCGCTTCGCACAGCGAAGCGTCTACAATCCGAAGCGGCATCTTGACCCCCGCCCTCATCCCGTTAACCTCGTCAGAGGAAAGGAGGGAGCGATGAAAACCGAAATCCGGATCGAGTATTGCAGCGTTTGAAACTACGCACCGAAGGCCGTCAGTTTGGCGGCCAGGATTCTCGAGCTCGGCGATCGGATCGCGTCGCTCACCCTCGTCCCCTCGAGCGGCGGCGCCTTCGAAGTCAGCGCCAATGGCAAAACCCTCCACTCCAAACTCGATTCCGGAGAATGGCCGGATTTCGACGCCCTCGTCAGCCAAATCAAAAAAGCGAAGGCCTAACGATCAATCTGGAAGCCAGGAAGCCAGGATGGGCTTCGCCACTGTCTTCTTTTTCTGGTCTCCTGGCTTCCAGATTTCTTCTTTCCGGAGAGTGAAGGGTGCCTGGTGGCCCTCGCGATCTTCAAAATCGCCGTCGGTCCCTAACGACCGAGGTAGGTTCGATTCCTATCCTCTCCGCCCCTCGATCGAATCTGGAAACCAGGAAGCCAGGAAAGAAACAGCTTCTCTCCATTCCCTCCTGGATTCCTGGTTTCCAGATTCAGCCTGTTTTCCTAACGAAAGGAGGTGATCCGCATGTCGCGCGAGCAAATCCGTAAACTGACCTCGCTCTCTTCCTGCGCCGGCTGAGCTTCCAAGCTGAGCCAACAGGCCCTGGCGCAAGTTTTGCGTCAGCTTCCCATGCAGCGTAATCACAACGTCCTCGTCGGTTCCGCGACCGCGGACGACGCCGGGGTTTTCCGGCTCGATCGCGACCGCGCCCTCGTGCAGACGACCGACTTCTTTACCCCAATCGTCGACGACCCGTTCGCCTACGGCCAGATCGCCGCGGCCAACGCCCTCTCTGACATCTTCGCGATGGGCGGCCGCCCCCTCGCCGCTTTGAACATCATGGGCGTGCCGGACGATCTCGTTTCGCCGAAAACGATCGCCGCCATCCTCCGTGGCGGTCTCGAAAAGGCGAATGAAGTCGGGTGCGCCATCATCGGCGGCCACACCATTCGCAACCCGGAGCCGATCTATGGGCTGGCCGTCACTGGAATTGTCTCGCCGCGCAAAATGCTCACGAACGCACGGGCGAAACCGGGTGATCTTCTCATCCTCACCAAACCGTTAGGCACCGGCATCGCCACCACCGGGATCAAGCGTGGCCTAACGAGTCGCAAGCTTTCCGCCGCCGCCATCAAACTGATGTCGCGCGTCAACGTCGTCGGCGCGGAGCTGGCTGAGCGGGGTCTCGTTAGGGCCGCGACCGATGTCACAGGCTTCGGCTTGCTCGGTCATCTCGCTTCGCTCTGTCGCGCCAGTGGTGTGAGCGCGGAACTCAACGCCGCTGCTGCGCCTGCAATCAGCGAGGAAATCTTCGAGCTGATCGCGCAGGATTGTATTCCCGGCGGCACCCAACAAAACTTGAAAACGGCTCGCGCGGTGACCGAATGGGGGAAGGCAACGCGACAACAGAAATTGCTCCTCGCGGATGCCCAGACTAGCGGCGGTCTTTTACTTTCTGTCTCGCCAAAAAGATTAGGTGAAGTGCTTCGCCTGCTCACCGATCGCCAGACTTTCTGCCACGCAGTCATCGGAAAAGTCACCACCCGGCGTAGAAAGCTCATCACCATCCAAACCTCATGAAAGCGTCGCCTCACCTCCGGGGAGCGCACGCGCCTCGCGTGCTGGTTTCTGCGCCTCGCAGAAATCATCTGTTGGGGTTGGCATGGCGGCAGGAAAAGTCCGCGACGGCGAGGTCGCCGTCGCCAGCACGCGAGTCGCGTGCGCTCCCCGGATGAGCACGCGCCGAGCTATCCCCGCGGTCGGGAAAGTGCTCGAGGCGCTCGGCGACTCCGATCTGCCCCGCCCACTCGTTACCCAACTCGTCAGGCAACATCTCGCCTCGCTCCGGCGTGCCGGGAGCGTTCCGTCGTTCGAAGAGATCGTGCGCGATCTCCAGGCCGAAATCACGCGTCTCAACCAGACCCGCCTCCAACCGGTCATCAACGGAACCGGCATTGTGCTGCACACAAATTTTGGACGCGCGCCGCTCGCTGCCAGTGCGGTCCGCCGTGTCGCAGAAATTGCCGCGGGCTACAGCAATCTCGAATACGACATCGCCAGCGGCGGCCGCGGCTCGCGCGCCGCTTATCTCGAGCGCTCCCTCGCCCTCGCCTGCGGCAGCGAAGCAGCCACGGTGGTCAATAACGGCGCCGCCGCGCTTGTCCTTATCGTTAGGCATTTCACGCAGAAGAAACCGGAAGTCATCATTTCGCGCGGCGAGCTGGTCCAGATCGGCGGCGGCTTCCGTGTCGGCGAAATGCTGGAAGCGAGTGGCGCTAGCTTGCGCGAGGTCGGCGCGACCAACAAAACCACGCTCGACGATTACGCTGGCGCGATTGGCCCTGAGACCGCGCTCATCCTCCGCGTCCACCAGAGCAATTTCTACATCGGCGGCTTCGCCGAACTTCCGCCTAACGAGTCGATCGCCGAGATTGCTCGTCGTCGCCGCGTCCCGTTTGTGGTCGATCTCGGGAGCGGCGCGCTTTCCGCGACGGAGGCCCTCGGCCTGACCGAGCACGAGCCCACTCCATCGGAAACCCTGCGCCAGGGCGCCGACCTGGTCTGTTTCAGCGGCGACAAATTGCTCGGCGGGCCGCAGGCCGGGATCATCGCCGGCAAGGCGCGGCTGGTTGCGGCGCTCAAACGCGAACCAATCTTTCGCGCCCTCCGTTGCGACAAGATGGTCTTCGCCGCGCTCGAAGCCACGATCGATCTCCACCTCGCCAAGGCGACCACGGAAGTGCCGGCGCTCCGTCTCCTCGGTTTGCCTGACGAAACGCTAAAAATCCGGGGCGAGGCGCTGCTCGAGCGTCTGCGTGCGCTCCCGCTCGCGGCGCACCTCGTCGAAAGCAAAGCCGATATCGGCGGCGGCACCTTGCCGCGTTCCGCGATTCGCTCGCTCGCGCTCGAAATTTCTTCCTCCGGCTTTTCGCCTAACGAATTAGCAGCCCGGCTTCGTCACGGCACTCCTGCGCTCATTGGCTACGTCGCCCGCGACCGCTTCAAGCTCGATCTGCGCACCATCTTCCCGCACCAGGACGACCTCGTGGTCGCCGCCCTGACGCAATGCCTGACGCCGAACCGAGCCTGAAAAACCTCATTCTCGCCACTGCGGGCCACGTCGATCACGGCAAGACTGCGCTCATCAAAGCCCTTACGGGCACCGATACCGATCGCCTGCCGGAGGAAAAAGCGCGCGGCATCACGATCGATCTCGGCTTTGCCCATCTCGCGCTGCCGGGGCTCTCCATCGGCGTGATCGATGTTCCCGGACACGAAGATTTCGTCCGCAACATGATCGCGGGGATCGGCTCGATCGATCTCGCCCTGCTCGTGGTGGCGGCGGACGACGGCTGGATGCCGCAGACGGAAGAGCACCTTCAGATTCTGCATTATCTCGGCGTCGCGCATGGCGTGGTCGCGATTACGAAATGCGACCTCGGCGATCCGGAGCGGGTGGCGACGGAGACGCGGGAGCGATTGCGCGGGACGTCGTTAGGCGAAATCCCCGTCGTGCAAACTTCCGCTCGAACCGGGAACGGTTTGGAAAACTTGAAGGACGCGCTAGCTCGAGTCTGCGTCTCGATCCGGGCCGCGCGCGAGATCGGCAAGCCGCGTCTCTTTGTCGATCGTGTTTTTACCGTGCGAGGAACGGGCACGGTGGTGACTGGAACGCTGACCGGTGGCCGACTCGAGCGCGGGGAGGCGGTTTCGTTGCAACCGCAAAATCTTGGCGCGCACATTCGCGCGATTCAAAGCCACAACCAGCCACTCGAAGTCGCTCTCCCGGCGACCCGCGCGGCATTGAATCTTCCCGAGCTGCGCCCCGAAGAGGTCCCGCGCGGCAGTGTCGTTACCGCCATCCCGGGGATCGAAATTAGCCGGACGATCGATCTTCTGATCGAACGTTCCCGCCGGGACTTTCTGCCGGCACGTCCACTCAGGAATGCATCCGTCATTCAGGTTCACTATGGCAGCGCTCGTTTCACGGCCCGGATCCTCCTGCTCGATCGGCGCGAACTGCTCGCCGGCGACCGCGGCATCGCGCGCCTGCGCTTTCCGAAGCCCGTCTTCGTCTTCGTGGGCGACCGGCTGATTCTTCGCGATTCATCCGGCCGACAAACGATCGCGGGCGGTGTGATCCTCGATCCGCATGCGGATGGAACAAGATTCCGTTCCAGCGCGGAGCGCAGCTTCCTGCAGGAGCGCGCCGCTGCGCCTAACGATCTCCCGACGCTTCTCCGGACCCAGCTCCGGCGCGACCGGGTCGCCCGACGATCGCCGCTTCTCTTGCAATCAAATTTCAGCGAGGAAGAAATCGCGCTCGCGCTCGATCGTTTGGCCCGCGAGGGCGAGGTTTTCGCGAGCGACGTGATCGTAGCCGATGGCGTCTGGTGGGAGGAACTGCGCCGCCGGGCGATGGACGCGATTGATGCGGAACACGAGGCGCACCCGGAGCACCTTGGCCTCGATTTGGGCCAGCTTCGCGCTGCCCTTTCGCTCGACGATTCCGAGGTGAGCAACGCCCTGCTCGCGGATCTTGCCGGGCACGGTTTTTCCTCAGGCAAAGGGGCGATCCGGCGCGAAAGCCATCGGCCGTCGCTTCCGGCCGCGCTGGCGCCCGCGGGAGCGGCAATTCGCGCCGCGCTCGCTGCCCGGCCCTTCGATCCGCCTTCGCGCAAGGAACTGGTTCCGAACGCCGCCGCCCAGCAGGCGCTTCGTTTCCTGAGCGAAACAGGCGAGATCGTCCTCTTGAATGCAGACGTCGTTCTCTCCGGCGAAGCATTCGCGAGAATGAAAACCCTCGTCGCGCGGGCTCTGCGCGAACGCGGCCCGGCCACGGCCAGCGAGCTGCGCCAGGTTCTCGGCACGACTCGTCGGGTGTTGATTCCGTTTCTCGAACGCTGCGACCTTCTTGGTCTGACGACGCGCGTGGGGGATCGCCGCAAACTTCGTTAGGCCGGTTTGCCTTCGCCGCCACCGATGTATTGCGCATGGGCGATCGCGGCCACGATCGAGGAACCACCGATAATGTTGCCTAACAAGACCGGTAGCATGTAGGCGAAGTAATCGAGAACCGTTTTTTCACCCAGTCCCACGACGTAAAAGGCATCCACCGAGCCCGCGATGATGTGCGAAAACTCCCCGATTCCGACGACGTAGGTCACGATGATGATGACCCAAACGCGGGCCGATTCGGCGAAGGGCATCAGCCAGACCATGAGCGCGATCAAAAAGCCGGCAAACACGCCTCGCACCAGGAGCACCCAAAAGCTGTGATTCATGGCCGCGAGTCCCAGTTCTTCCATCGCGCGACGAACCTCCATTGAAACGGCCTCGGTGTTGCCCAGAGTCCAGCCCATGGCGAAGGCGCCGACCAGGTTACAGACGAGCACGATCACCCAGAGCCGGGCCACGTTGCCGAACATGCGCGCGCCCGGTTTGCGCAGGAGCGGGAGTATGACGGTGAGGGTGTTTTCTGTGAAAAGCTGCTGGCGACCGAGAACGACGAGGAGGAACCCGACGCAATAACCGAATTTCGCGATCAGCGGGCGCCATGGCGCGTCGGGCAAATGGCTGTAAACGATCGCCTCGGTCAGGAGCGAGAAGCCCATGGCGAGGCCGGCGGCAAGCCCGGACCAGGCGAGGGCGGAGTTTGAGCGCTCGAGCTCGTCGAGACCTTCCTGGCGGACCGCTTCGTAGAGGATGTGGCCGCCTGGCGAAGTGCGTTCCTCGATTTCCTGCGCCTCGGATTCCTCCTTCGCCTTCTTTGCCTTCCTGTCGTTAGGCATGCCGGAGGATGGACCGATCAACTCTGCGATGCAAAAACCGCTTCGGGGTCGCGTCCGGAAATGCGACCGGCTGCGATCCAACCGAAGCGGCTAATGAAGGCGCCGAGCAAGAACGAAATCGCGGCCAGCGGAACCAGATTTGTTAGACGCAAAAGAATCGGGAGCGGGCCGCTAAAAAATTCGCCTCCGCGAATGAGCCAGCCGCCGCTGCCTTCGTGGAGCGCGCGATCGGCCGCGCCATGGCGATCTATTTCGAGCCAGATCCAGAGGATGGTCTCGATCGCGGCCGCAAGCATTCCGATCCAGTAAAGCGGGCGAATCGGAAAGCCGCACAGTTCGAGAATGGCGGCGGCACAGCCAAGCCCTGCAGTGCCGAAGTGGATCGGCAGCAGGACGCGATGCAGAAACCACGCCGGGATGACGGTCGCGCCGATGAGAACGCCGGTGTAGGTGGCGAGTCCGAGCCCGGCGACAGCCGCACCGGCTGTAAGCAATCCCGCGCTCACGAGCACCAGCGGGTAAATCGAGGGAGCGAAGGCGCCATTGTAGTAGAGCTCGAAGACGAACCAGGCGGGCACGGCGAGGGAGCCGAAGATGGAGAGGATCCACGCCCCGACCGACATGGGGGAGCGGTGTTTGAAGACGCGGAGCATGTTGATGAAAAGCTCGGGACGCCCCAGGTCCATCACGAGCAGGATGGGCGAGACGACGGCGCCGACTGCGGCGATCCGGAGCGCGACATGCACGAGGTCGAAGAGGCCGAGGATGAACCCGGCGCAGGCGATCAGTGGGGCCATCCCGGCTGCGCCGCCGACAAAGAAGTAGAGCGGAATTTCCCAGGTCCAGACCGGCGGTTTGACAACGCCTTCGCCGTAGTAACCGGGGCGGCGGGGGATCGGCCCGCCGGTGACATCGACCCCGCGGCCCGGGACGGGGCCGCCCTGTTTCGCCTCTTCGCGGAGCGAATCGAGACGGTGTTCGAAATTCTGATCTGCGTTCATAACAGGTTCGACGTCGCAGAAGATCTCCGGGGAGCGCACGCGCCCCGCGTGCTCCGTTGTGCGCCCCGCGCAACGGCCTCTCCGCACAGGGGAAGTTTTCGGCGAGGCGCCGAAAACGGCACGCGAGGCGCGTGCGCTCCCCGGAGTTGTGCAGCGAAATCGTTAGGCGAGTTCATCACGCGAAAAAGGCGAAGGCGAGGGCGACCGCGGCGATCGCGCCGAGGGCGGTGATCGCCGCTGCGCTCCACGAGGACTTCAGATAGATCGTTGGGATCTCCGGCTTCGGCGGGAGCCCGTAGGCTTCCGGTCCGCCTAGCAAGAGAAAGAAAGCGTGCAGGCCGCCGACAGAGGTGGCCTGCGGATCGTAAAGTTGTGCGTCCGAGTAGCCGCTCTGCTGCAAAGTCTTCACCCGCTCCGCGCCCCGGGCGCGCAAGTCGTCGAGCCGACCGAAGACGATCGATTCGGTCGGGCAGACCTTGGCACAAGCGGGGGTGAGTCCGCTCTTTTGCCGGTCGTAGCAGAAGGTGCACTTGAAGGCGCCGCCCGCGTCGGGCAGCGGCTCGGGCCGGCGATCGATCACGCCGAAGGGACAGGAGACGACGCAATAGCCGCAGCCGTTGCAGACATCGTCCTGCACGAGGACGGAGCCGACTTCGGTGCGCACGATCGAGCCGGTTGGGCAGGCTTCGAGGCAACCGGCGTTCTCGCAATGTTTGCAAACGTCGGAGAGAAAGATCCAGCGCAATGGATCTTCGTCGTTGCCGTAGCCTAACGACATCGGACCGGTGATCTGGTTTCCTTTTTGCAGGTCTTGTTCGACGAAGAGGACGTGGCGCCAGGTCGAGGCGCCGAGGTGGCCGGTGTTGTCGTAGGAGTTGCCGGTCCAGGTGTAGCCGTCGTCGGGGACTTCGTTCCATTCCTTGCAGGCGACCTCGCAGGCCTTGCAGCCGATGCAGACGCTTGGATCGGTGAAGAAACCGACTTCGACCTGATCGGCGACAAAAGTGTGTCGCTGCTGATTCGTGCTCTGAATGCCTTCGCCGATCATGGAATAAGGAAAAATCTGGAAACCAGGAAGCCAGGACGAAGAAAGGCGCAGTCGTCGTGATCGATTAAATTCCCAATTTTTCCTGGTTTCCTGGCTTCCAGATTCATCTATCCGGTCTTTCCATGTTGCCCGTGACCGGCGGTGTGTTTGCCGCCCTCGGGTGCACCTGGCGGTGGTTGTTCAGGATGGAGGTTGGGCGGTCCGCCTTGGGGCGCGTGTTCGTTGAGAAAATCGAGATAGGCGCGGCCGGTCGGCAAGCTTCCCGGGGACGATGTTGCAGACGAGCGATTTGGTTTCCATGATGATGACGTTCGGTTCGCCCGAGATCGCCATCAGGTCGTTAGTCGTGTCGCCCCGGAGCGGGCCGGCCCAGCCCCAGTGAAACGGCATCGCCACCTGATGGATGGTTTTCCCTTCGATTTGCAGCGGACGGAGCCGACGACTAACGAGTGCGCGCACGCCCACGGCCGCGCGCAGGTTCACCACGCAAACGTCGTCGCCGTTCTTGATTCCGAGTTCGGTCGCGAGTTCGGGCGAAAGCTCGACGAACATTTCCGGCTGCAATTCGGCGAGGTGTGGGAGGAAGCGGCTCATCCCGCCGGCGGTGTGATGTTCCGTCAGGCGATAAGTCGTCAGGACATAGGGGAACCGCGGATCCCCCGGCGGCGCGAAGCGATTCGTCTGGCGGGTAAACCAATTGACCACCGGGTTGGTGTCGCGTGGATACAATGCGTTATCGACCGGCGATTCGAGCGGCTCGTAGTGCGTCGGCATCGGGCCGTCCTGCAAGCCTTTCGGAACATGGAGCCAGGCGAGGCCGTCCTCGTGCAGAATAAAAGGGGCGTCACCACGCTGGGCGGCGAGGCCTTCGGTGTGCCCGTTAGGCAGGTAATCGGGTGGCTTATCCTTCTTGAAGTCGGGCACGTCGATGCCGGTCCATTCGCTCTTCGCGGCGTCCCACCAGACGAGCTTCTTGCGTTCGCTCCAGGGTTCTCCGTTCGGCGCGGCGCTGGCGCGGTTGTAGATGATGCGGCGATCGCTCGGCCAGGCAAAGCCCCAGCCGGCGCCGAGGTAATTAGTCGGTTTGCGCGATTTGGGTTTGTTGACGCCGTCGCTCCCGAGGCAGCCGCAATAAATCCAGCAGCCGCTGGCGGTGGAACCGTCGTCCTTGAGCTCCTGATATTTGTCGAGCTGCGCGCCGTGGTGTGGGCGGCCCGCCGCGTCGCTTCCGAAGACGACGCCGGGTTCGTTAGGCTGAGGTTCGGTTTTCCAGCCGTTGATTTCCGCGAGGACCGCTTCCATTTTCGGCTCGCCGTGCTCGTTCTCGGGATACCACCAATCGAGGGCGCGAAGCGGTTCATCGAGCGGATCGCTCGAGGCGTGCGCCTTGGCGATAAGCCGTTTGGCGAGCTGATGCATGAACCAGCTCTCGCTCTTGCATTCGCCCGGCGGATCGACTGCTTTTTCGCGCCATTGCACGAGGCGCTGGGTTTGGGTGAAGGCGCCCTCCTTTTCGGCGTGACCGGCGACGGGGAAGAAAAAAACCTCTGTGTCGATCTCGTCGGTCTGGAGTTCGCCGCGCGCGATCTCGGGCGAGTCGTACCAGAACGAGGCGGACTCGATTTCGACGAGGTCGCGCACGACGAGCCATTTCAAACAGGCGAGCGCCTTGCGTTCGAGCCGGGCGTTCTGCGCGCCGACCGCCGGGTTTTGTCCCATGATGAACATGCCTTCGACGTTTCCGTCGAGCGTGTCGTAGAGGAAATCGTAGTAGGAATGCGCGTCGGTCAGCTTCGGCAGCCAGTCGTAGCCGTAGTCGTTCTCCTTCGTCGCGCGCTTGCCGTAATAGGCCTTCATCAGGCTGATGAAGTAGGCTGGGAAATTCGCCCAGAGACCGGTCTGCTTGCTGTTTTTCTTCAGGTAACCGGCGAGCGAATCTTCCCCCTTGCCCGCCCGCGGCATGGAGAGGTAGCCGGGCAGGATGTCGTAGAGCGTCGGGATATCGGTCGAGCCCTGGATGGAAGCGTGACCGCGCAGCGCGAGAATCCCGCCGCCAGGCCGTCCGATGTTGCCTAACAAAAGCTGAAGGATGGCGGCGGTGCGGATGATCTGGACGCCTTTGGAATGCTGTGTCCAGCCGACGGCGTAACAAATTGCGGCGGTTTTATCGGGACCGGAAGCGTTCGTCAGGGCATCGGCCACTTTGGTAAACATCTCCGGCGAGATACCGCAGACCTTTTCCACCATCTCGGGCGTGTAGCGCGCGTAATGGCGCTTCAGTTTTTGGAAAACGCAGCGCGGATGCTCCAGGGAAAAGTCGCGCTGCGGGAAGCCGAGGTTGTCGCCCTCGTAGAGCCAACTGTCGCTCTCGTATTGCCGCTTCTCCTCGTCCCAGCCGGAGAAATAGGCGTCGCCGATGTCTTCCGTGTCGCGGAAGTCCTCCCGTAGAAGGCAGGAGGCATTGGTGTAATGGACGACGTATTCGCGAAAAAAGAGATCGTTCTCGAGGATGTGCCTAACGAGTCCGCCAAGAAAGGCAATGTCAGTCCCGGCGCGGATCGGCACCCAGATGTCGGCCAGCGCGCTCGTGCGCGAAAAACGCGGATCGACGTGAATGATGGTCGCGCCCTTTTCCTTCGCCTTCATCACCCAGCGGAAACCGACCGGATGCGCCTCGGCCATGGATGATCCTTCGATCAGGATGCAATCGGCGTTGGCCAAATCTTGTTGCGCGGTCGTAGCTCCGCCCCGGCCGAAGGAGGTGCCCAGACCGGGCACCGTGCTGCTATGTCATATCCGGGCCTGGTTGGAAACGCATACCATTCCCAGGCCTCCGGCGAAGAGTTTCTTGATGAGATAATTTTCCTCGTTGTCGAGGGTGGCGCCGCCCAGATGGGTGATCGCCTTGGTGTAGTTCACGATCGAGCCATTCTCCTCGTGGATAAAGGTGCGCTTGCGCGATTCCCAGACGCGCTCGGCCACCATCGACATGGCGCGTTCGAGGGAGATTTCCGTCCAGTCCCGCGCCCGGGGCGCGCGATATTTCACTTTCATCTCACGGCGCGAATGGGTGAGAAGTTGAAACGAGGCCGCGCCTTTTGGGCAGAGATTTCCCTGGCTGATGGGCGATTCCGGGTCGCCTTCGATCGAAACGAGCTTCCCGTCCTTGTGATAGATGAGCTGCCCGCAGCCGACGCCGCAGTAAGGACAAACCGAGCGTGCGACTTGCGCGTCGTCGGTCCGCGCGTGCATCTCGCGCGTTTTTTCCGACATGGCTTCGCGGCCGGTTCCGTCCTTGCGCTCCACGATCTGGCGCACGAGCGGCCATTGCAGAAGCAGGTCGGCCATCGAGAGCATTACCAATTTATCGCACCGAAAACGCGCGGTGGCCGTCCGATTTTTTTGCCGGAAATGAGTCAGACCAGTCGTCTGACTTCAGGCTGGCAGGGCGTGATATTCCTGCAGGCTCTTGACCGTCATCGGGCCTTTTTGCAGGGAACGGATGCCTTTGGCACTCGCGCTCGCGGCGCGCAGGGTGGTCATGATCGGAATCCGTTCGCCCAAAGCAGCGGTCCTGATTTTGACCTCGTCCTTGCGCGGAATTTTGCCACTCGGCGTGTTGATGATGAACTGGATCTGCCCGTTTTTCACGAGGTCGAGAACGTTTGGCCGTCCCGCGCCAATCTTGAAGACCTGGGTGACCTCGACCCCGGCGGCAGCGAGGGCGGCAGCCGTGCCTTCGGTCGCCACGATGCCGAATCCGAGGGCGGCGTACTCGCGCGCGACCGCAATCACGTTTTGTTTGTCGCTGTCCTTCACGCTGACGAAGACGTTGCCGGCGCGCGGGAGCGGCCACGAGCTGGCGAGCTGCGACTTGGCGTAGGCGAGCCCGAGATCGGCATCGATCCCCATCACTTCGCCGGTCGACTTCATTTCCGGGCCTAACGAAATGTTGATTCCTTCGAAACGCAGGAAAGGAAAGACCGCTTCCTTGACCGAATAATGCGGCGGCACGACTTCCTCGGTGAAGCCCAGCTCGCCTAACGACATCCCGGTCATGACCTTGGCCGCCAGTTTGGCCAGCGGCACCCCGATGGCCTTGCTCACGAACGGCACCGTGCGCGAGGCGCGCGGGTTGACCTCGAGGACGTAGAGTTTCTCGTCCTTGACCGCGAACTGCACATTCATCAGGCCGCGCACGTTGAGTTCGCGCGCCATCGCCTTGGTCGCACTCGCGATCTCTTCCAGGATGGCGGGCGAGAGAGAAAAGGTCGGCACGACGCAGGCGCTGTCGCCGCTGTGGATGCCGGCTTCCTCGATGTGTTCCATGATCGCGCCGATGACCGCGATTTCGCCGTCGGCGATGCAATCGACATCGACCTCGATTGCATCTTCCAGAAAGCGATCGACCAGCACCGGCCGCTCCGGGCTGACTTCGATCGCGCTCTGCATGTAGCGGCGCAAATCCTCGGGATGATAAACCAGCTCCATCGCGCGTCCGCCGAGAACGAACGACGGCCTAACGAGCACAGGGTAGCCGATCCGATCGGCAATCGTGACCGCTTCGTCCTCGCTCACGGCCGAGCCGCTTGGCGTCTGGCGAAGCCCGAGCCGGTCGAGCATCTCGGCGAAAAGTTTGCGGTCTTCGGCCAGCTCGATGCTTTCCGGCTGGGTGCCGATAATCGGAACGCCGGCCGGCTTTCAGCCCGGCGGCGAGATTGAGCGGGGTCTGGCCGCCGAACTGCACAATCACGCCTTCGGGTTTTTCCTGTTCGTAAATGTTGAGCACGTCCTCGTGCGTGAGCGGCTCGAAGTAGAGTTTGTCGCTCGTGTCGTAGTCGGTCGAAACCGTTTCCGGATTGGAGTTCACCATGATGGTTTCGAAACCGAGCTCGCGAAGGGCGAAGGCGGCGTGAACGCAGCAGTAATCGAATTCGATCCCCTGGCCGATGCGGTTGGGCCCACCGCCGAGGATCATGATTTTGCGTTTCTCGCTCCGGCGGATCTCGTTCTCGTCGCCGTAGGTGGAATAGTAATACGGCGTGTAAGCCTCGAACTCGGCCGCGCAGGTATCGACGAGGCGGTAGGTGGGGATGATTCCCGCCGCGACGCGTTGGGCGCGGACTTCCTCCTCGCTCGTGCCTAACGAGTGGGCAAGCTGTCGATCGGAAAACCCGAGGCTTCTTCGCGCGCCGCAACTCCGGCGTTGCCCGCCTGAACTCAGGCTCCAGCCTGACTCGGCTCGACGGGCTTCCAGCTCTGTTCCTCTCATCCACGCACCAGCGTCTCGCGCAACTCCAGCACAAACTCCCTCTCCGGCAGGCTCCCTTTGGCCGGATTCGCCGCAATATATTCGCGCAAGGCCGCTAGCTCCTCCCAATCGCGCACGATGTGATCATAGCTCTCCTCCATCCAGACCTCGCCATCTTGCTCCAGCGCGCGATTGAACGCATTGGCAGTAAAGGATTTCCACGAATGCAAAATTTCGGCGCAGCGAATGCGCCGCCGAGCGGTTTGACCAGCGCGTGGACGTGGTTCGGCATGACGACAAAGCGTCGAGGACGATAACGCTCGAATGAAAATGACGCTAACGCATCGGCCACGACGCGGGCCGATGCGCGGATCGCGCAGGAGACAACTGCCGTGGCCGTGATCGAGCCATTCTTCGCGCTGGCTCGACGAAGCGGCTGTCGATGCTCCTGTTCGGTTTTCCAATCCCAGGGAGGAGGGTGATGTTTCAGCCAGTCTTGTTCGTTCCTCGCGCCATTCCTGGAGCAACGATTGCGGAACCGAATCGGCCGAGGCGGAAACGTGACGAAATAAGTCGCCCCGGGCTGTTCGAAGTGCGGGAGATTTCGACGGCGCTGTTCGACTCTCGCCCTGCGGATCGAAGCCGCGGAACAAGAATGACCGGGCTGGAAGCCCGCTCGACGCGACAGGCTGGACGCCTGTGTTACCGCGACGCGGCGCTCGCCGTCGCTGAGCGGGTCGTCGACCTGCCGAAGAGGCCGTCTGTGCGATCGTAACTCAGGCGTCGTCGCCTGATCCGTCACGCAGGCGTCCCGCCTGCAGCGTCTCTGCCGCCCCCACCACCTGCGCGATGTTGCTCAGGAACCAGGGATCGATTTTCGTCAGGCCAAAAACCTCCTCGATCGACATCCCGTCCTGCAGCGCCTGCGCCACATAAAAAATTCGCTCGGCGTTCGGCACGCTCAGTTTGCGCTTGAGCGTTTCTTCATCGACCCGCTTTTCGCGGCCGTCGCCGCACAACCCAAAGCGCTTGATCTCCAGACTCCGCAACGCTTTTTGCAGCGCTTCCTTGAAGGTGCGCCCGATGGCCATCGCTTCGCCGACGCTTTTCATCTGCGTCGTCAGGGTGGGATCGGCTTCGGGGAATTTCTCAAAGGTGAAGCGCGGAACCTTGACCACGCAGTAGTCGATCGTCGGCTCGAAGCTGGCCGGCGTTTCGCGGGTGATGTCGTTCCGGATTTCATCCAGCGTGTAGCCGACCGCGAGCTTGGCCGCGATCTTTGCAATCGGGAAACCGGTCGCCTTCGAAGCCAGCGCGCTCGAACGCGAGACGCGCGGGTTCATTTCGATTACCACCATGCGCCCGTCCTCCGGGTTGATCGCGAATTGGATATTCGACCCGCCCGTCTCGACCCCGATCTCGCGAATGACTGCGAACGACGCGTCGCGCATCGCCTGGTATTCGCGATCGGTCAGCGTTTGGGCGGGCGCCACCGTGATCGAGTCGCCGGTGTGCACGCCCATCGGATCGAGGTTCTCGATCGAGCAAACGACCACGCAGTTATCGGCCCGGTCGCGCATCACCTCCATCTCGAATTCCTTCCAGCCTAACAATGATTCCTCGATCAGGACCTCGCTCACGGGCGAGCGGTCGAGTCCCTGCTCGACGATGATTTCCAGCTCTTCTCGGTTGTAAGCGATGCCTCCGCCCGAGCCGCCTAACGTGAATGCTGGTCGGATGATGAGCGGGAAACTTCCGATCTGATTGGCCACGCGCTCGGCGTCCTCGAGCGAACGGGCGATGCCGGAGCGGGCCACATCGAGCCCGATGCGGACCATCGCTTCCTTGAAAAGCTGGCGATCCTCGCCTTTCGCAATCGCCTGCGCGTTGGCCCCGATGAGGCGGACGTTTTGCCTGACGAGCGCCCCGTTGCGATTCAGCTCCATGGCGGCGTTGAGAGCGGTCTGGCCACCCATCGTGGGGAGAATGGCGTCCGGCTTTTCCCGTTCCAGGATCGACTCGATGACGTCGGGCGAGATCGGCTCGATGTAGGTGCGATCGGCAAACTCGGGATCGGTCATGATGGTGGCCGGGTTCGAGTTCACGAGCACGACCTCGTAGCCTTCCTCGCGCAGGGCTTTGCAGGCCTGGACGCCGGAATAATCGAACTCGCAGCCCTGGCCGATGACAATCGGGCCGGAGCCGATGAGTAGAATCTTATGGAGCTGATCGTTCCGCGGCATGCGCAGCGGGAGACTATGCAAAAACCGGCCGATGGGAAGTCAGTCATCTTGACTGACTCGGCGGGCAGGCTTCCAGCCTGCCAGGGGAGCCGACCGGCTGGAAGCCCGTCGGCCGAGTCAGGCTGGAAGCCTGACTTCCGATTCGCGGGCGCGCTCGCGGTCGAGGTAAACTTTGCAGATGCCCTTGATGCGGCCGAGCACGTAATAGGTGGTCTGGCTCCGCACCCGCACCAACTCGGCGCCGACAATTCGGGTCACGAAGTCAGCCGGCAGATCGAGAATTTCCTGCGGGGTCGCGCCATCGAGGCCTTTGCAAAGAATCGAGCTCAGGGCCCGGGTCAGGGTTTGCACTTCCGGGCCGAGCGAGACCCGCAAATGAGCGCGGCCCTCGTCGTCGACCTGGAGATAGACGCCGACCGTGTCGGCGCACTCGTCATCTTTGCGGATGTCCTCGAGATCGAACTTCTCGTCAGGCCGGGGCGCCTGTTTGGGCGCGCTGTCCGCGTAGGCGACGAGGGTTTCGCGCCGTTCCACCTCCGGCAGATGCTCGAAGAGGTCGATGATTTTTTGCAGCTTCTCGGGATACATCGGGAGGAGAAATCTTCCACAGTTTTGGCAGATGGAAACGGCGCTATTCGCAGACGACGTAACTCAGGCGTCCCGCCTGACGGGTCGCTGGACCTGACAGGCGAGACGGCTGTGTTACGCCTTCTCGATCGGGACTCCGACTTTGTTGCCCCACTCCGTCCAGGAACCGTCGTAGTTGCGCACGTTGTCGAGGCCGAGCAGATAGGTGAGGACAAACCAGGTGTGGCTCGAGCGCTCGCCGATGCGGCAGTAAACGATCGTGTCCACCCCCGGTTTCACACCGGCGTCGTCGAGGTAAATTTTCGCCAGCTCCGACGCGGACTTGAAGGTGTTGTCGTCGTTCGTCGCGGTTTTCCACGGCACGCTTTTCGCGCCCGGAATGTGACCGCCGCGGAGCACGCCTTCCTGCGGGTATTCCGGCATGTGGGTGATCTCGCCCTTGTATTCGCCCGGCGAACGCACGTCGATGAGCGGCTTTGTCGCCTTGCTCTGGGCGAGCGCTTCATCGGCAAAAGCGCGGATCTCCTTGTCCAAGCGGCGCGCCGGAACGGGGTAATCGGTAGGCGGATAATTCGGAACGTCGCGTGTCATCTTGCGGCCGTCGGCTTTCCATTTATCACGACCGCCGTTCAAAATTTTCACGTTCTCGTGCCCAAATAAGCGGAAGGCCCAAAGCGCGTAGCAAGCCCACCAGTTCGCTTTATCGCCGTAGAAAATGCAGGTCGTATCGGGCGTGATGCCGTTGCGGCCGCAAAGCTCGGCGAATTTGTCCGGCGCGATGTAATCGCGGATGACCGGGTCCTGAAGATCGGCCCGCCAGTCGATGTGGACCGCTCCGGGGATGTGGCCCGTGTCGTAGAGCAGGATGTCCTCATTCGATTCGACGATCCGAATATCCTTGTCGTCGAGGTGTTGCTCGAGCCAGTCCGCGTCGACCAGGGCCTCGGGATGCGCGTATTCCGTCGGATTCGTATTCATGCTTTCAAGATAGCCGGGCATTCTCCTCCGCAAGCCGAATCCAACCGCCACGACCCGCGCCAAACTCTCGCAGCAACGGGCTTGTAACGGGAGGGGCGGTTCTGATATGAGGAACGTTCAGATGAAAGCCCCGGCCAAACGGAAGTCTGCCAAGCCCGCCAAACACCCTCCGGCACGACCCGCCGCGGCGAAGAAGACGAGGCCCTTGCCGAAGAAGAAATCGGTGCCGAAGGAGGAAACGAAAACGCGACCCGGGGGCCTGGCTTTTGGCGAGTTCGAAGCCCTGCGCAAGCAGCTTGACCTTTCCCTCGACGAACTGAGCGCGCGCCTCGGTCTTTCCCGGGCTGCGATCGAAGAACGCAAGGCGGCCGGCCGCCTGACGACGGATGAATCGGGCAAAGTGGTTTGCTTTGCCCGCTTGCTCGGCCACGCGGTGCATCTCTTTGGCGGCCTGGAGGAGGCGCGACGCTGGCTCAAGGAACCGCAGCGCGGATTGCATGGTGCGGTCCCGCTCGATTACGCCAAGACTGATCTCGGAGCGCGCGAAGTGGAGAATCTTCTCAGCCAGCTCCGGAGCGCTTCCTGAGACGGACCGGGTGCGATGCGCGCGATTTCGCCTCGGGACGCGATGCAATAACATGGACCCGGCAGACCCGCACAATCTTCACGACACGGCTGATCACCCAGTTCTGGAAACGATCGACATCGCGACCGAAGGCAACGATTGCGACGAATGCGTGCGCGCCCTGCGCGAGCCGCTGATGCGAATCAAGGGGGTGAAAGAAGTGAAGGCCGACCCGGCCGCGGAACGCGTCTGGGTGACCTTCGACGCGCGCCAGACGCACGCCCCGGAATTGCACGACGCGATTTTGAAGAGCGGCTACAAGCCCGCGCCGATGGCTGACTAGCGCCCGACCTTGCGCATGTAGACGCTTCGCTGTGCGAAGCGCGGGATTGACGTCGCTATTCCATTGGGTCACGAGTGCCGCGTCTCCCACAGGGAGACGTCTACAGCGGCTGCTGTTGCGTCAGGCAGTGAAAGGCGCCCAGGCCCCAGATCAATTCGCGGCAATCGATCGGAACGATTCGCCGGGTCGGGAACGCGCGCTGCAAAACGGCCACGGCTTCGTTGTCGTGAGGATCGGCGAAGGTCGGCAGGAGCACGCTCGTGTTCGCGACGTAGTAATTCGCGTAGCTTGCCGGCAGGCGCAGATCTTCTCGCACGATCTTCGCCGGCATCGGCAGAGTCAGGATCTCGAGCGGTTGTCCATCGATCGTTAGGCGGCGCAAACGCTCGAGGTTGGCCTGCAGGGGCGCGTGGTTGGGATCGGACGGGTTATCTTCCACCACCGTCGCGACCGTGCGCTCCGCCACGAAGCGTGTCAGGTCATCGATATGCCCGTCGGTGTCGTCGCCCTCGATCCCGTCGCCGAGCCAGAGAATTTCGCGCACTCCGAGATAATCGCGCAGCCGCTGCTCGATCTGCTCGCGGCTGAGTTGCGGGTTCCGATTGGGATTGAGCAGGCAGCCCTCGGTCGTGAGCAAAGCGCCCGATCCATTCACTTCGATCGAGCCGCCTTCCAGGATCATGTGCGGGTAGTAGACCGGGAGCTTGAGCTTCTCCGCCACCCGTGTCGGCACGACTTCGTCGAGATCGGAGGGCGGATACTTGCCGCCCCAGGCGTTGTAATCCCAATCGACCACCACCATCCGCGGCTCCTCTTTGCGAGTGAGGAAGACAGGACCGTGATCGCGGCACCACGGCTCGTTCGTCGGGATGAGGTGAAGCGTGAGGCGTTCGTTAGGCAAACCGTGCAGCGCCGCGCGCACTTCCGCTTCATGCGCGCCGTTGCAAACGTTGATGTTGACCGGCTCCGACTCGAGCAGCGCCGCGACCATCGCGCGCAGGGTCGGCACGACGCGGTCGTAGGAATCGGGAAAGCTGATCCCCTCGCGGCGCGGCCAGGAGAGCCAGGTGGCGGCGTGCGGTTCCCACTCCGCCGGCATGCGGTAGCCAAGGGCGGCTGGTGTCTTTGAATTGTCGTCGTTAGGCATTCAACCTCAAAGCTAGCACAACGCGTCAAAGCGGGCTCCGGGGAGCGCACGCGCCTCGCGTGCCCTTTGCGGCGCTTCGCCGCAAAGCGTGCGTGGGAGCGGTGCAAATCCACCCCCGGTGCGACACGCGCAAAAAAGTTCGCGATGGCGAGGCGCCATCGCCAGCACGCGAGGCGCGTGCGCTCCCCGGAAAGCCGTGCGCCGCTCCACACTCCTCATCAAGCGCCGAAACGTCTTTGCTGGGCGGCGAGGAGGGGCGGGAAATCGAAGAAGGCTGGCGAGGTGGTGCGCCCGAGCAGTTCCTCGGCGGAGGATTTCAGGGCCCGCCAGCGTTCCCATTCCAGATCAGGTGCGGCCGCGAGATGGCGGAGGAGGCTGCGCCATTCCATCAAAGCGCGCTCGATGTCGCCGTAACGCAAGGAATCGGAAACGATCTTATAGCGGCCGCCGGGATTGGTGATCACTTCGCGAATCACTTCCGAGGCGCCCGCACCGTAATGGACCGGCACCCCCATTTCGAGATAGCCGGGATGATCGGCCCGCTCGTAGACCTGCTGACAAAGCGCGCCGAGGCGTCCGCCTAACGGCGCCTCGTCGCCGGCAAAGCGCGGCCCGGCCCGGATATTGGCGAGGTCGAAAACGAGGTCGTCGATCGGATACGTTTCGTCCTCGAGCGCGGCGGCGAGGGCGAGTCCTTCGCCGCCCTGGAAGAAACCAAAGATCACTCCGCGGCGGGTTGGTTTTCCGTCCGGCTCGACGAGGCCAAGCCGCCGCCAGGCATAGGCCGGGGAGGCGACGATCTCGACCGTTTGATCGTGCTCGAGCTCAGGGCAACGACGACAGACGAGCGGCAACCCTGCGCGTTCGGGGGGATCGAGAAGCACTTTGCCTAACGAATCGCGCCAGGCTGCGATCGGCACCTGGGAAAAGTCGATTCGGACGGAGAGGAGATTTCCTCGCCTAACGAATTCAGCGGCGGCTCCGCCACCGCTCCATGACGGGAGAAACTCCTGCACTCGCGCCCGTAGCTCCTCTTCCGGAAGCAGTTTTGCCTTCAGCTTCCTGCGCAATGGCTTGACCAGTTGCAGGTCCGATTTTCCAGGTGCGAAGGTTGCCAGCGGCAGTTCGCGCCCATAAATCTTCTTCCCCTGCAGGCGGCAGAGATTTCCCAGTGGGAAACGGTCGAGCGTTTTCGGCCCGCGCAGGATCGGAATCCAGCGCTCGTTTTCCCGGAGAAGCGCTTCGCCTAACGACGCCTCGATTTTCTCACCGCGCGGCTCCCATTCTTCCCGGCTGTTGAGGATCTCGACGATCGGGCGCCTGACGAAGCGGGCGCGCTCCGCGTCGACCCAAAGACCGCAGGGCTTCGCTCCGGTAGCGAGCGAATGCTCGGCCCCGAGCGGCACCTGTTGCGCGCTGAAGAGCGAACGGCTCAGCTTCGACCGCAGCGGCGAACGGCTGCTCGCCCCGTTCGGCCGCGCCGCGCATCACGCTGATCAGGCTCGGCCAATCCACCTGCGTCGCGCGCTTCAACTGGCGCGGTCGGGCGAAGCTGAGGCGCGGCTGATCGGGCGTGAAAAGAATGTAGCCGGTGTCGTCGAGCCCGCGCCGGCCAGCCCGGCCGAACATTTGCAGTAACTCATCGGGCTCGACCTGGCGCTGGAAATTTCCCGAGAGATAACGCGTGTCGGTGATGAGAACCGAGCGCATGGAAAAGTTAATCCCGGCGGCGAGTCCCATCGTGGCGACGACGACGTTGAGCTGGCCGGCTTTGGCGAGCGGCTCGATCAATCCGGCGCGCACCGCGTAGCTCAGGCCGCTGTGATGATAGGCGACGCGGCTGCGCAGCAGTTTCGTCAGGCGCTTGCCCGCGAGCGCTTCCTGCTGGGGCGAGAGGGGAAGCGGATCGCGCACCGGGACGGTGCTCGCGATCGCCTGCGCCATCTCCTCGGTGGCGTTGCGGCGCGGCGCGAAAACGAGAATCGGGGCGAGCCCGGCGTGGAGCGCCTTGGCGATCATTCCGCGGCCAGAATTCTCGAATCTGGAGGAAGCCGACTTCGGGGAGAGTGCGCAAATCGACCTCGTGTTGCGGGACCGGCCGCTGATCGTGCCTAACGAGAAGCGCGTCGCGTCCGATCCGGCGCAGCCATTCGACCACGTCCTGCGGATTGTTCACACTCCCGCTGAGCAAAAGCAGTTGCGTCTCCGGCGGGGCGAGAGCGAGGGCCAGCTCGTAGTGCACGCCCCGGACCGGATCGGCGATGAGCTGATATTCATCGACGACGAGCAGGCGCGGACCCTGCCGCCGGAGAAAACGGGTGCGCTGCGTCTCGAGGGTGGCGACAACAACCTTGGCGTCGAGGTTTAAGGCCACGTCGCCGGTTGCGATGCCGACATCCCAACCGCGGGCGCGCCATTCGGCAAGCTTGTCGTTGGCGAGGGCGCGGGTTGGAACGGTGAAAACGGCCTGGCCTTTGAGCGACGGATAGAGCAGCTCGAAGATGTAGGTCTTGCCCGCGCCGGTCGGCGCATGGACGACGACATCGTGCCCGCCTGCAACGCGCGCACCGCCTCCTGCTGCCAGAGATCCGGCACCACCAAGTTGATCTCCAGCCCTCGCATTCTGCGCGCAAAGATGGAGCTTTCAGGCGCGGGAGCAACGGGGCGGGGCGAGCCCGCCGACTTTTCTCGCCTTTTTCCAAAACCTCGCTAGCATCCGATTCGCTCATGACCAGGGTAGAACAAACCAAGGTCAACACCGGGATCGCGGGGCTCGACCATATTTTGCGCGGCGGGTTTCCGGCCCGCCGCCTTTATCTCGTGCAAGGCGCGCCCGGTTCCGGCAAAACGACGCTGGCGCTTCAATTTCTGCTCGCCGGGGCGCGCGCCGGTGAGAACGTGCTCTACATCAGCCTTTCCGAGACGCGCGACGAGATCGAGGAAGTGGCGCGTTCGCACGGCTGGTCGCTCGATGGCCTGGAAATCGTGGAACTCTCCGCGATCGACGAACAGCTCAGCGCCGAATCGCAAAACACACTCTTTCACACCGCCGAAGTGGAATTGACCGAAACGACGAAACTCCTGCTCGACGCGGTCGATCGGGTGAAGCCGACCCGGCTCGCTTTCGATTCGCTTTCTGAGCTGCGGCTTCTTTCGCAATCGCCCCTGCGTTATCGGCGGCAGATCCTCGCCTTCAAGCAATACCTGGCCGGACGCAATTGCACCACCCTGCTGCTCGACGACACGAGCACGACGGAGAGCGATTCCCACGTCCAGAGTCTCGCCCACGGCGTCATCTCGCTCGATCAAACCTGCCCCGCCTACGGGGCGGAACGGCGCCGGTTCGTGGTGAAAAAAATTCGCGGCACCACCTACCGCGGCGGTTACCACGATTTCATCATCGAGACGGGCGGGCTCGTCTTTTTTCCACGCCTGGTGGCGGCCGAGCATCACCGCAGTTTCCCTAACGAGAATGTCTCGAGCGGAGTGGAGGGAATCGATTCCTTGCTCGGTGGCGGTCTGGCGCGCGGCACGAGCAGCCTCTTCATCGGCCCGCCCGGCTCTGGCAAATCGACGCTCGCCCTACACTTTGTGCTCGACTGCCGCTGCCCGGGGCGAGCGGGCCCAGATTTACAGCTTTGACGAGAGCCTCGGGACGATGCAGGCCCGTGCCGAAGGATTGAAACTGGGCCTGACGAAATTGATCGAGAACGGAATGGATGCGCGCGCGCAGGCAACTCACCTCAGGGGAAGAGCGTTGCGGCGATTTTCTGGGGAGCACGGGCTGTCAGCCCGTCGCCTCGGGCGAGTCTCGCCCGAGGCAATTGCGCGAAGCGCAACTCGTCGCGCCCACATGTCGTTAGGTATCACTCCCCCAGCGGTTCGGCGCAGATTGCACCGAACAACGGGCCGACAGCCGTGCTCCCCGGAGAAGGTTCGCGCGTCTCGCGGTCTGCTCGTCGAAGACCATGACGGATACTGCGCGCGTCCTTCGCCGCATCCTCGCCAAATCGGGTTATCAGGTCGATCTCGCCCGGAGCCTGAGCGAGGCGCGCGCGCTGGCGGAGAGAAAAACATTCGACCTCGTGATCAGCGACCTCGGTCTGCCCGATGGCAGCGGGCTCGAATTGATGCGCCACCTCAGCTCGACCCGCGGGCTGCGCGGGATCGCGCTCAGCGGTTTCGGCACTGGCGAAGACCGGGCGGCGAGCAAGGCGGCCGGGTTCGCCGAGCATCTGACCAAGCCAATCGATTGGGAACAGTTAAAGGAGGCGATTGCTCGCCTAACGAGCGCGGTCGCGAGCGAGACCGAAGAGAAAAGCTGACGAACTGCGGGGTGGCTCAAGGTGGGAGCCGCCTTTGGGCGGCGATCGGCGGTGATGGCCGGAAGATCGGGCGCAAAGGCCCCTCCCACATTAATCGAGCCGGGCCGCGGCCCGCTGCTTGCCTTCCAGCTCGAGCACCATGCGCTTGATGTGGCGATACTTGGTGTGGCGCGCGAGCCGGCGCAGGCTTTCCTGCGGGTTTCCCCATTCCACCACCTGGATGAGTTCCTGGCGCACGCCCCAGTTGTTCATCTCGCGTGGGGTCGCCATGTAGAGATCGATCGTGTTGCGGCCCGAGAGCGCCCAGCCGTAGTCCTCCACCCGGTAAAGTTGCCCGGTCGAGAGGACACGAAAAACCGTCCCGGCCGGCCAGCGCGCCCAATCCGCCGCCGCGCTGCCATAGTTTGGATCGGGAATCCGGTTACCGAGAAAAGGTTGCGGGCGCGAGACGTAAGCGATCGGCTGATAACCGCCGCGCTCGACCGCCTGTCCGATCGGGACGGCGCGCGGCACCGAAGGCGGCGGGGCGGCATGCAGGACGCCGCCGAGCGCGGTGCGGTTGCCGTATTGCCGGTGGTCGGACTCGCTGTCGGTGTAGGCGGTGGTGCGGACCTGCTGGAAATTAGTGCGGGCCAGAGGCCGCTCGTAAGCCGGGAGATGGCGCCCGGTGCTGCATGCGCCTAACGACAAAGCGGCCGCGGCGGCGAGGACGGCAGGATGAAGTCGCATTCCCACGGGTCAGGAACTTATTAACAGTTATTCACAATGCCGACAAGGGCTGATTTCGTCCTCGGGATGACAAGCTAACGAGTCTGTCCGAAATTGCGCGATGCTCGCGAAATTTGCCGATCACGTCTCCAAAACCCTCGAGGAAATTAAAGCGCAGGGCCTCTACAAAACCGAGCGCATCATCACCGGACCGCAAAACGCCGAGATCTCGATCGCGGACGGGCGACGGGTGATCAACCTCTGTGCGAATAACTATCTCGGCCTGGCCGATCATCCTGCGCTCATCGCGGCGGCGAAGGAAGCGCTCGACAGCCATGGCTTCGGAATGGCGAGCGTGCGCTTCATTTGCGGGACGCAGGACATTCACAAGGAGCTGGAAGCCGCCCTGACCAAATTCCTCGGGACGGAGGACACGATTCTTTATCCCTCCTGCTTCGATGCCAATGGCGGCCTCTTCGAGACATTGTTAGGCGCGGAGGACGCGGTCATCTCCGACGAGCTGAATCACGCCAGCATTATCGACGGGGTGCGGCTCTGCAAAGCGCAGCGCTACCGCTACAAGAACTGCGACATGGCGGATCTGGAAGCGCAGTTGCAGGCCGCGAAAGGTGCGCGCTTCCGGCTCGTCGCAACGGACGGCGTTTTCTCGATGGACGGCACGATCGCGAATCTGAAAGGCATCTGCGACCTGGCGGAAAAGTACGAGGCGATGGTGATGGTGGACGACGCCCACGCCGCCGGCTTTATCGGCAAGACCGGCCGCGGCACACCGGAATACTGTGGCGTGCAGGGCCGGGTGGATGTGATCACGGGAACGCTGGGCAAAGCGCTTGGCGGAGCGAGCGGCGGATACACGAGCGGTCGAAAGCAGATCGTCGCGCTCCTTCGGCAACGTTCGCGGCCTTATCTTTTCTCCAACACCGTAGCGCCGCCGATCGTGGCCGCGTCTTTGAAGGCGCTCGAGCTGCTCACCAGCTCGACCGAGCTGCGGGACAAACTGGAGGAAAACACGAAATACTTCCGCGCGGCCCTGACGGAGCGCGGTCTGACGATCAAACCCGGGACGCATCCGATTGTCCCGATTATGCTCGGTGACGCCGCGCTCTCGCAGAAGTTCGCGGCCCGCATGCTGGAGAAGGGCGTTTATGTAATCGGATTTTTCTATCCGGTCGTGCCGCACGGCACGGCGCGGGTGCGAACCCAGGTTTCCGCCGCGCATAATCGCGAAGAGTTGGAGCGCGCAGTCAACGCCTTTGCCGAGACGAACGCCGAACTGAAGGAGTGATCGCTCTCCTCGGCCAGGTCACTCGACCGGGAACGGGCCATACTCTTTTACCTTGCCCGTCGCGATCGCGGTGGCTTTCAGGGTCATCTGTTTCGCGCGATCGACCTTCAGAGTCACGATCACTTGAGAAGTTCCCGGTGGTTCTGGAGGCACGTCCATGATCACGGTCACGATCTTCTCGATCCCGGAGGCGTGCTTTTGCGAGATGTCCACTTCGACCTGATGTTGCTCGGGAGAGGCGGTGACGAAGGTTTCGGAGAGGGTGAGCGGGAGAAGCTGGCCCGCCCCGACCAGCTCGTGGAAAGTCTCACTTCCGTTCTGCACCACGGTGATGCCTAACGGATTTGTCAGGACGCCGTCGCCGTCAGGTTTGCAACCGCCCGCCAGGAGCATCAGGCAGACCGTGAGGACGCACACGCTGCCGCGCTTTGCCTTCATCCTGCGATCGGGGCCGGCTTAGTCATTGGTCCCCAGATTATAGACTTCGACCAAGGCGACACCGGTGGTGTCATCGACGCCGCGCACAATGGCGGTGTATTCGCCGGGGGCGGCCGTCATCAAGAGGGCGGACTCACTATCTTCAGTCGGAGCGAGGCCATCGTCCTCGATTGTCTGGGCGTCGGGGCCATCCATCCAATCGTCGTTACTGTCGATGAGGTCGCCGTCGCCATTGTGTAGCTCTAGGATCGGATCGAGCAGCGGCCCTGCGATGTCGAAGTCACCAAGTGAAGGTCCGAGCGCGCGGATGACGACCGAGGCGTCGGGGTCGCCATCGGCGCCGACGATAAAGCCGGCGATCAGGCAGTTATCACCGGTCATGACGAGGCCGCGCGTGCTGATGTTGGCCAGTTGAGAATCGCCGCCCGTATCCAGGCCGTAAGCTTCGAACAGGGCGATGCCGGTGGTGGTGTTGACCCCGCGCAGAATGGCGGTGTAAGCCCCCGGATCGAGGGTCATGACGAGGGCCGATTCGGAATCATTGTCGGGATCGAGATTGTTGTCGGTCAGGACCATCTGATCGGCGGCGCTGTTATCCATCCAGTCGTCGTTCGTGGCCAGGATGCCGGAGGCATCGTGTAATTCCAATTCGGGATCAGCGAGCACGCCGCTCAGGCCGAGAGACGGCCCGAGGGCGCGGAGGACGACAAGCTTCGGATCGTTGCCGGTAATGATGAAGCCGCCGATGAGGACATTTTCGCCGACTCCCACGTCGAGACGGGTGGAAACGTTACGAAGCTGAGTCGGAGGCGTCGGGGCCGGAGTCGGGGTGGGTGTGGGACCGGTGCCGATGCCGTTGAAAACATAGGCCGCCCCGGCGCCTACAGCGCTGTTGTCAGTCTGGTCTCCGTTGACGCCGGTGGCGTTGCTGTCTTCCGCACCGGCCGCGACCACCAAGGTGTCGCCTGAGAACGCCACCGAGAAACCGAAACCGTCAAATATCTCCGGATTGGAAGCTTTGAGATAAGCTTGCTGGCTCCAGGTCATGCCATTGCGTGTGAAAACATAGGCTGCGCCAGCGCCGATCGCGCTGTTATTGGCCTGATCGCCGTTGACGCCGGTGGCATTGCTGGCCTCGCCAATTGCTCCCACCACGACGGTGTCGTTCGAGATCGCGACCGAGCTGCCGAATCCATCGTTCGCATCGGTGTTGGACGCTTTGAGATACGCCTCCTGGCTCCAGGTCGTGCCATTGCGCGCGAAAACATAGGCCGCCCCTGCCGCGGGCGCACTGTTGTCGGTTTGATCGCCGTTCACCCCGGTGGCGTTGCTCCCCTCTTCCCGTGCACCAATGACCACGGTGTCGCCGGAGACGGACACCGCATCAGCGAAACGGTCGTCGGGCTCGGTATTGGAACCCTGGAGATGAGCTTGCTCGCTCCAAGCGACGCCGTTGCGCACAAAGACAAACGCTCCCCCGACTGCGCCATTGAAAGTCTCGAACGGCCCTGCGATGACCGCCGTATCATTAGAGAGCGCGACCGACACCCCGAAATTCTCCCGGTCCTGCGGATCGGAACTTTTGAGGAAAGCTTGCTGGCTCCAGGTCGTGCCGTTGCGCACGAAGACGAAGGCCGCACCGGCAGCCAGCTTACTGCCATAGCTCCTGCCAGGCGCTCCAATCAGCACCGTGTCACCGGAAACCGCCACCGAAATACCGAAGTCGTCAAATTGCTCCGAGTCGGAAGCTTTAAGATAAGCTTGCTGGGTCCAGGTCGTGCCATTGCGCACGAAGACATAGGCCGCCCCCGCTGCCTGGGCGCTGTTGTCGCTCTGGTCGCCGTTAATCTCATTCGCGTCGCTGTCCTCGTCGAGTGCTCCCACCACCACAGTGTCGCCAGAGATCGCGACAGAATAGCCGAACCGGTCAGTCAGCTCGGTGTTGGAAGCTTTGAGATAAGCTTGCTGGCTCCAGGTGGTCCCATTGCGCACGAAGACGTAGGCCGCCCCAGCGTTGAACGCACCGTTGTTGGTCTGATCGCCGTTCACCCCGGTGGCATTGCTGGACTCGCCGGTTGCCCCAACGACCACCGTGTCCCCGGACACCGCCACTGACCCGCCGAAGCCGTCATGGGCATCGGTGTTGGAAGCTTTCAAATAAGCTTGCTGGGCGATGGGATCCACGGTGATGGGATAATGCGCACTTTCCTCATCCACCAGGAGGCGCAGACCATTTCCCCGTGCCGCGAAACGAGCTGGTAACTGACCCCCGCGGGCATCTGTAACCTTCAGGCCTGTGTAACTGACGACCGCGCCACCCTCGGCATCGACAAAACGGATGCTCGCGCCATCGGCCGAAATCTCCGGGTGCAGCGTGCCGCGCACGGCGACGTCGAACTCGAGCTGGTTTTTCGCGTCGTTCGCGCGCGCAAGCCGGCGTTCGACGGTGAAGCCATGCTCCAGACCACGCGTGTCGTTGACGAACCACTCGCGCAAGTTCGCGTCTCGCGCATAGGTGACGCGCTCCCCTTCCGCCGTCGCTGCCGACTTCTTGTCGATGACGTGTTTCCGACCGGCAAAGCCGTAACTTTTCAGCTCAAGACCCCACTGCCAGTCGGCGGCGTCCGGTCGCGTGATAAAGCCGCGGCCGTCGAATTCCGTCCGCCATTGCTGCTCGGGATTGTGCGCCCGATAACCGCTGTCGGTTCGCAACGCCTCATGCCGGTGCGCTTCGTAAGTCGCTCGGATGGATGTCCAGTCGGCCGCGCCCAGCCCTTCGGGGACCGCATCGGGTGAGGTCAGATGCTGAGTCGTGCCCGATTCGGCGGCCAACGCAGTCTCGGACCAACCGAGGGCGAGAACGGAGAAGAGGAAGACGGCGGTCGCGCCGGCTGCGCGAAGGAGTTTGGAGTGGAGCGGGTATTTCATATGGAGCCTCAATTTTTCGGCCTGTCGGGACGTGCTTTTTGTGCGCGGGCACAAAATGTCCTTTCACCTTCTAAAGCGGAATTCCCGCGGAAAAACCCGCCACTAATCTCGAGGATTTTTCTAACCGCGGATTGCGCGGATGGCACGGACGAAGAACAGTAAGCACTGAAGGGCAGTTGCTACATCTTGATGAAGCCGAGGCTGAGCGAATGAAACGGATATCGATACTGACGCTGGCTTTAATCGCAGCGATCGTCGCGGCGGTAGCGCAGGATTCGAATGCCGAAAGCAAAGCGGCGAATCCAACCCAGGGAAAATTCGGGCCGACGCTGCTAAGAATTGGAACGCGCTACTACATCAAGCGCGATTTCGAGAACTCGTTGCGGATGGAACGTTACGGATTCATTGACCTGAAAGGCAAGGTTGTGATCGAGCCGCGGTGGGATGAGGCGTCGGATTTTGTCGAAGGTTATTCCGAGGTAGAACGAAACGGCAAGCATGGCTGGATCGACAAGACAGGAGTCTACGTTGAACCGTCAGTCGCCGCCGATTTCCTCCAATTTCACGAAGGTCTCGCGCCATTCAAACGCGACGGAAAAACAGGTTTTATCGATCGCACAGGCAAAGTTGTGATCGAGCCGCAGTGGAAAGACGCAAACGAGTTTAGCGAAGGCTTGGCGGCGGTGAAGCGCGGTAGCGAAAGTGGTTGGATCGACAAGAGCGGAAAGCTCGTTCGCCAGCTGCCACCAGGCCAGGAGGCTGCGGACTTTCACAACGGCCTCGGCCCAATCAGAGAGAACGGAAAAACCGGTTACATAGACAGGAACGGCCGGGTCGTGATCAAGCCGGAATGGGACGACATCTACCCTTATACTGACGGACTTGCCTTGGTTGAGCGCGGCGAAAAATGCGGGTTCATCGACAAGAGCGGCAAAGTCGTCATTCCAGTCGAGTGGGACGAAGCAGCGCCTTTTCTTGACGGACTTACGCTGGTCGGGCGTGATGGAAAGCGCGGATTCGTCGATACTAGCGGCAAGGTTGTTATCCCACCGCAATTGGAAGATGCACGGTTATGTTCCGAAGGGTTGCTAGCTGCGAAACGAAGCGGCAAGTGGGGCTTCATCGATAAAACCGGCCAGCAGACCGTCGAGCCGCAATTTGAGGACGTTAGCTGTTTCGATCACGGACTCGCTCCCGTAAAACAAAACGGTAAATGGGGTCTGATCGATCGGAGTAAGCGTTTTGTGATCGAGCCGCAATGGGATGTGATCAAGTCCTATCAGGCAGATGTTCCTCAGGACTGGTGGCGCCCGTGGCGCCCAGACAAAAACGCACCGGTTTATTGGTTGGTTGCGCGTGACATGCCGGACAAAGCCGACTTTCCGATGACTACAGGGGTGCACATTCTCGTTAAATGGCTCGACTCAGCTGGCAAAGAGATCTGGTCCTTCGAACAAGCCAAACCGTCTCTCCCAAAATTTAATACCGAACCGACTACGATGGTGTCGCCCGAGACCGCCACCGCAAGAGCGAATTGATCACCGAACCCGATGTTAGGAGCTTTGAGATAAGCTTGCTGCGTCGAGATGACTCCGTTGCGCACCAAGACATAAGCGGCGCCGGCAAGTGATACACTGTTATCGCGAGGCTGGGGAAAATGGCGGAAGGGAGATCGCGAGCGCGCCTACTTTTGCGCCGGTGAGATCCTGAGCCAGCCGTCCGTGAGCAGGACGCGACTTTTTGGGAGATCGCTCAAGGGTGGCGCCGGCGGGACGGCTGCGCTCGCATACTCCGTAGTCTCCGCTTTTTTATAGAGAAACTCGGTGGCGTAGCCTGCCACGTCGGGCGGCGGGAGGAGAACTTTCTCGGCCTCGAACTGTTGCGTCGCCAATACCGGGCCGGTGTAGAACGACGGTTCGAGCTTGCGCACGGCGGCGTCGATGAACTCCTGCGGCATCGTGATTTTTTTGCGCGGGAGCGCGCCGCAGGTGCCGTAGATGCCGCCGCGAATGTCGGCCAGGATGACGACGTCGAGCGGTTCATCTGGGGTGAGGGTAAAGAGTGTCTCCTGATTCTGGACAAAAGGGTGCTTGGCTTCCAACCCGTCCGGGCCGACCAGAATTCCGCTGGCGAGTGCGTTCAGGATCGCCTTTTCGGCGGCATCCGTTGTCACGGGCGCGAATCGTCCCTCTGCGGGCGTCGCCCCGGCAATAAAACAGCCGAGAACTCCATCATCGGGTCGCGTGATGTCGCCGATCCGCAACGGGAGCGAGGGAATCTCCGGCGGCGCCGTGAGCGGTGGTGGGTCAGCGTTCAATTCCGTGGCTATGTCTGTCGGCGTCGCTTCAAACCTGAGCTGGGCGGCCATGACCAGGATTGGCTCACCGATCAGGCTCACTTTGCGATCCGCCGTTTTCGCGCTCGGATCGAGGGTGCCGCGGATGGTGTCGATGACGCGCAACATGGCGGACAAACCGGTTTCCTCCCAAAATGGCTCCCCGGCAGGAACGTCGAGACTCTGCGCCGTGACCGATTCGACAAAGGTGCGCAGAATTGGATTCCCGATCGAGTCGAGCGGATCGGCTGGTTGCGGCAACCACGGATGGACTTTGAACTGGACGGTCAAAGTCACCGCCGCAGTTTCTCCGTGCACCGGGCGGTCGGTCGTGAGCTGGCCGATCCCAATCCCTTCGCCGTCGAAAACTTCCAGCGTGTGCTCGAGAAAATCGGGCAACAAAATTCCCACCACGGGCGGCGTGAGCGGGTCCGCTTCGATCTCGGGATCCGCCACTGACATAAGGCGAAATTGAAACCGGCTCCAATAAGGCAGGCGCGGTGGCAAGGCCGTCCAATAGGCAGCGTCCGGGTCGTTCGTGTTGCTCTCGGGGGCGGCCCAGGCTCGGGTGAGCCCGAAAATATCCACCACTTCAAACTTGTTCACGCGCAGGGCCCCGGCCCGCAGGCGGAAGTCGGCCCCGAAGAGCTGCGCCTCGAATTTCGTCAGGGCCGGGTGGATGTGATCACGGGAACGCTGGGCAAAGCGCTTGGCGGAGCGAGCGGCGGCTACACGAGCGGGCGGAAAGAGATCGTCGCACTTCTGCGGCAGCGCTCACGGCCTTATCTGTTTTCGAACACGGTCGCGCCGCCGATCGTGGCGGCATCGTTGAAGGCGCTCGAGCTGCTCACCAGCTCGACCGAGCTGCGCGACAAGCTGGAGGAAAACACGAAATATTTCCGCGCCGCCCTGACGGAGCGCGGTCTGACGATCAAACCCGGGACGCATCCGATTGTCCCGATTATGCTCGGTGACGCCGCGCTCTCGCAGAAGTTCGCGGCCCGCATGCTGGAGAAGGGCGTTTATGTAATCGGATTTTTCTACCCGGTCGTGCCGCACGGCACGGCGCGGGTGCGAACGCCAGGTCTAGCGCGGCGCACTCGCGCGAGGAACTTGAGCACGCGGTCAAGGCTTTCGCGGAGACGAACAGCGAACTGAATGGGTAGCGCCCACCTCCTGGTGGGCCGGTCGCGCTCTTCCAGCGCGACGAACTTTTCCTAAACCATGGAACTTCTTCACCAGCCCGGCGCGCCATGAAAAGTTCGCGACGGTAAAATACCGTCGCCGGCGCGCAGAATGCGCGCGCTACCCGGAACTGGTGCCGCTGGCCTCGTTAGGCATAAGTTCTCTGCCCGAAGCAGGCATCCCTCCCGATGGTCACAAAAGAATGATTGACATCGTTCTGCGGCCCTCTCACGATCACTCCCAAATGAGCCCCTGGGATTGGCCGAAGGCTGCGCGCTGGCAGGCGGCCGCGCTTTGCTTCGCCCTCTCCGCCCTTGCCGCCCCGCTACCCGGCAGCATCGATCCGACCTTTAACACCGGGCGCGGCTCGATTCAGGTCGGTCCCGGGACTGGCTACGGCGCGGTCCTGCAAAGCGACGGTAAGATTGTCGTGGGCGGCATGTTCAACGGGATCGGGCTCGCTCCGAGCGGCTCCGTCGTCCGATTCAACTCCGACGGCTCAGTCGATACCGCGTTCGATTCCTCCGGTGCCGAAATCGATCTGATCGCGAACGGCTACTACACCAAGCCGCTTTGCCTTGAGGCGGACGGCAAGATCATTATCGGCGGAAGCTTCGAAACTACTGACGGAGCCCATCATTCCCTGCTGCGGTTGAACCGGGACGGAACACTCGATCCCGCTTTCAATCCGGTTATCCAATCTGCCGACCAAACTTCGCCGCCGATTGTGAATGCCGGGATCGTGCAGCCGGATGGAAAGCTCTTGATCAGCGGAGTCTTTGCGACGGTGAATGGAGTCTCGCGTCATTCGCTGGCGCGGTTTAACGCGAATGGCACGCTCGATCCGACCTTTGTTCCCGCCACCGGCGGCACCGCCCTGGCGCTGCAACCGGACGGAAAAATTCTGACCACGACGGGCACCTTCCAGCCAGACGTGGTCAGACTGGAGAGCGACGGATCGATTGATTCCAGTTTCCATTCCGATCTTACCAAGGTGAGAGCACTTTTCCTCCAGAGCGATGGGAAGATGATCACTTCGGTGGATGTCTTCTTCGGGGAGATCTTCGAGACGCTTCGGCTGGAGAGCGATGGCGCAACCGATCCATCCTTCCCCCAGCAACCGGGGTTCGCGATTGCATTGGACGCGAGCGATCGAATCTACCTCTTTGTGAACGGGAACGTGGAAGCGTTTCAGCGTCTCAATCCCGATGGCACGCCAGACCCCACCTTCCAGCCCTGCGCTGATTGCGTGGGGTCCCTGATCCTGGAGCAGCCGGATCAGAAGCTGATTGTCGCCGGAAGCTTTTACACAGAACCTTTCGGATTACGGCGGCTGCTGGCGAATGGTCAGGTCGATTCGACGTTTGAGATAGGAACCGGCCTAACGACCACCTACGGCGGAACGATCGAGCACGCGCAGCTTTTGCCGGACGGCAGGATCGTTGTCACCGGCACCTTTACGCATATCGATACGCTGCCCCGGAATGGAATCGCGCGCCTGAACCACGACGGGTCACCGGATGCCAGTTTTGATGCGGGAGACCTCGCCTCCTACCCGCCCGGAGTGCTCGCAGTCCAGCCGGACGGAAACGTTCTGGTCGCAATCTACAGCGACATCTTCCGGCTGCTGGAGAGTGGGGGGATTGACCCTTCGTTTTCCTACACCGCGCCGAACTCTGCGGGCGTGCAGGCGATCGCGGTGCAACCCGACGGCAAGATGTTGGTGGGCCATGGCGAGGGTTTCGTGCGCCTGAATCCCGATGGCACGCCGGATTCCAGCTTTGACCCTGGTCTGGATGAGGGCCGAGGGGTTACGCAAATCCTGCTTCAGCCCGATGGCAGAATCCTGATCAATGGCGACTTTTCATCGATTCATGGTACGCCAGGCATCGGTCCGGTGCGCCTGCAGAGTGACGGCGCGCTCGATCAGAGCTTCGATTTTCGCAACGGACCTTTTAACTCGCTCGTGGCACTGCAGGCAGATGGCAAGGTGCTGGTGACTAACTTTGGCCTTTTCGCTTTCCTCACGCGAGTGAATGCCGATGGCAGCATCGACGAAAGTTTTAACCCCTATATGACCGACGCCAACTCCGTCGCGGTCGATGGAGACGGCATCTACGTGGCTACCAACACTATCACTCGCCTGCACAGCGACGGCACCCTGGACCCGACCTTTGCTCCCCTGTTTGCCTCTGATGCCGCGATCGATCAGCTCCTGCTCCAGGTCGATGGCCAGGTCATCGCGGCGGGTAATTTCGCGGAGGTTAACGGGATGGCCGTGAACGGTATCGTGCGGCTCAACGGAGTCGCGCCGGAACAGGTAGGAAATATTTCCACCCGCGCGCTGGTCGGGACGGCCGAGACGGTAGCGATCGGCGGCTTCATTATCAACGGGAGCGAAGACAAGACCGTTCTCGTTAGGGCGATCGGGCCGTCCCTTCAGTTTGCGGGCGCTCCCCTCTCTGGGACCCTGTCGAATCCCCAACTGGAACTGCACGACTCCACCGGGCAGCTCATCGCGCAGAACGACGACTGGCGCGCAACACAGGAAGCGGAGATCATCGCCACTGGGTTGGCGCCGCTCGACGACCGCGAAGCGGCGATCGCGGCCACGCTCGCTCCGGGAGCCTACACTGCGGTCGTGCAGGGCAGTGGCGGTGAGAGTGGCATTGCGCTGGTCGAGGTCTACGACACCTCGGTGGCAGCGGATTCCAAATTGCAAAACATCAGCACCCGCGGCGCGGTGCAAGACGGGGACAATGTCATGATTGCCGGTCTTATTCTCACCGGTCCGGAGAGCGCGCCGGTCATCGCGCGCGCGATCGGCCCTTCGCTCGCCGCCTATGATGTGGCCGACCCGCTGAGCGATCCCACACTGGAACTGCATGATCAGTCCGGCGCCATCATTGCCTCGAACGACGACTGGAAAGAAGCGCAGGAAGCGGAGATCACGGCGACCGGTTTCGCTCCCACGAACGACAAGGAATCCGCGATCCTCGCCACTCTTCCTCCGGGGCCGTACACCGCGATCGTTCGTGGCGCGAAGGGAGAGACGGGCGTCGGTCTGGTGGAGTTCTACGACCTGCGCTGAGCTGAGCCTGTCTTGTCCGGTTGGGCATCTGGGTTTGCGTCATTCCATTTGATAGGATAGTTTGTGTCAAATGAAGCAGAAAGCGAAGAACCGTTCGTCCGGACAAGGCTTGGTCGCCCTTCATGTCGCGCCGGAGAAAGCTAATCCATCCCCGGCGCAGGTCGTACGGGTTGTGCAGGCCGGACTAGATTTTGCGGAACTGGAAGCCCTCCGCCAGCAGCTCGATCTCCCACTCGATCGACTGGCGGCACAACTGGGTCTGGCCCGCGCCACCCTTCACCGCCGGAAGGCAAGCGGCCGTCTGACGAGCGATGAATCGGACAAGGTGGTCCGCTTCGCTCGGCTGCTCGGGCACGCGGTGCATCTCTTCGGTAGCATCGAGGAGGCGCGCCGCTGGCTGAAGTCGCCGCAGCGCGGACTCGGGGGTGCGGTGCCGCTCGATTACGCGCAGACCGAGGCCGGTGCGCGGGAAGTGGAGAATCTCCTCGGCCGGATCGATTACGGCGTTTATTCCTGATGCCATCCGGCTGGCGGATCGATAAACCGCGCCGGGCCGCTTTCTCGGGAGAAGGTGCGAGGCGCTTCGGGGGCCGCTGGAATTCGCCCGGGGTGGCCGTCGTTTATCTGAGCGAACATCAGTCGCTCGCGGCGCTGGAAATTTTTGTGCACGTTCAGCCGCTCATTCCGCGCGAGAAGTATCTCGCCTATTTCGTGGAATGGGACGAAGCGCTGATGGAAGTGCGAAAAAAGCTCCCGCCCGACTGGCGCGCCTCGCCCCCCGGCCCGGCGACGATGCAGGTGGGCGATCAATGGGTGCGCGAAGCCCGCTCGGTCGTGCTGGCGGTGCCGAGCGCGATCGTGCCGGCGGAGCACAATTTTCTCCTCAATCCGGCGCACCCGAAGTTTCGTCAGATCCGCCAGCACAAGCCGGTCGAGTTCGTTTTCGATCCGCGGATTATCGGTCGTTAGGCATTAATCGCGCTGGTGGAGCGCGATGCTGGCGCCGACCCAGGTCTTGTTCTTGTTGAAATCGACTCCCATCATTTTGCCCTGGCTCATCCGGACGAGATTGTTGACCAGGATCGGGTCGCTGCGCTTGTCGGGCCAGAGAAACATCATCCGGATTTCCACCTTCGAGCGGTGACCGTCGACGGTGGAAACGAGATCTGCATAGTGCACCTTCTTTTGCAGAATCCAGGTGCGCGGATCGCTCAGCCCAGCCAGCTTTTCCGGCGTCGGATCCATCTCGACGCCGAGCCCGGCAAAAGAATAGAGCGGCTTCAACACGTAGTCGCTCAGGGATTCGTTAGGCGGAAATCGGTCCGCAAAAAACGCCGGGGCAGTATGGGCGGTGCGGAGAAAAGGAAGGGAATGTTTGCTGATCCGAAAATACCAGTTCGGGTGCCCGGCCCAGACGACCTCGAGGTCGTCCTGGAAATTGAAACCCGGGTTGAGATCGGAGCGGCGGAGCAGTTCGTCGAAGATGACGCGGTTGTAGATCCGTTCGATCCGCACTTCCTGCCCGTCACGCTCGTAGAAAAGCTGGCGTCCCCGCTGTCGCACCTGCGTCAGGCAAACCGGCCGGACGCCAAGGAGCGTCTCGGTGCAGGCGAAATCGATCCGGGTTTTTTGTTTCTCCGGTTCGATCTCGAGCAGGACGACGTTTTCCGGTTTTTCATCTCCGACAATCGCGCGGCGCAGGAGCGCGAGGTAATCGTCGTCGTGCAACTCGCCGAAGGTCGAGGTCCAATCGTGCGGGATGGCCGGGAAGACCTGCCGTATGCACCCGAGGAGGAGGAATTGAAATGCGTAAAGACTGGGGAAGGCCTGCAACTCGATCAGGCGCGGCGTAATGCGCCCGTCCACCTCGCAAAAGCCAAAATCGACGACGAAGAAATTGGGATGTGGGGTTTCGTTAGGCACTTCCAGCCCCGGCGGGATCGCGCTGGCCGCGTGACGGGCAAACTCCGGGGTGCGGGTTTGGGCCACGATTTCGCGGGCCGCGCCCACCACTTCGTCGGTGAGCTCGCGGGTGAGGAAGACCGGCGTCTCGGCGATGCGGAAATCCGCCGGCCAGCGCTCGGTCTGGTGCACGCAGCGCAGGAGGGCTTCATATTTCGCCGGGGAAAAGTCGGCGTTAAATTGCGCGCGCAGGGTTGGATCCATCGCCCGGGAGCATGGCACAAAGAGCGGTCGGCAACAAAACGCGCGAGCCCGAACGGCACGGCGCAAGGGAACGGTTGTAGCGTGCGCTGTCTCAGCGCATCGAGCGGCAGGTCCGCTGAGGACAGCGGACTCTACAACTAAAACCCGACGAAGAGGGAGGCCATCCGCGCTCGCATTTTGGCATCGGGCAGGCGGCCGACTCCGGCGCCCATGTTATCCAGGAGATGCTTCGGATCGTTCGTCGCCGGAATCGTGCAGGTGACGGCCGGGTGCGAGACGATCCATTTCAAGAGGAATTGCGCCCAGGAATGGCAATCGAATTCTGCCGCCCACTTCGGGAGCGGCTTGCCCGCCAGGACCTGGAAAATTCCGCCACCGCCGAACGGGCGATTGATGATCACCCCCATGCCCATTTCGCGGGCGAGCGGGAGGAGACGCTGGTCGGCCGCGCGATCCATGAGTGAGTAATTGATCTGGATGAAATCGGGTTTCTGCACCCTCATGATGCTTTCCATTTCGCCGTGACCCTTGCGCTCGGAATGGGTGATGCCGGTGTAACGGATTTTGCCTTTCGCTTTCCATTCCCGGAGCGACGGCATCTGGTCCTGGATATCGGCCAGGTTATGCACCTGGATGAGATCGATCGTGCGGGTGCGAAAGCGTTGCAGCGATCGCTCCATCTGGTCGATCCCGGCCTGCTTGCCCCGGGCCCAGACTTTGGTCGCGATGAAAAGCGAATTCGTTAGGCGGGCCTTGTAGGCGAGATCGCCGAGGAGGCTCTCGGCATTGCCGTAGGCGGGCGAGGTGTCGAGCAGTTTCCCGCCGCGCTGGACGAAGAGCGCCAGCATCTCGCCGACGGTTTTCGCTGCGGACGAGCGGTCGCGGACGTCGAAGGTGACCGCGCTCCCGAGCCCGATCACGGGCAGCTTCTCGCCGGTGGACGGAATTGGGTGCAGGATCCGACGCGAAGATTCGTCGGCCGCGAAGAGACGCGCAGCTCCGTTAGGCAGAAGCGCGCCCGCCGCTGTCGCCCCGATGAGCCTGGCTGCTCGCCGCCGCGAAATCCTGTTCTGCATCGTCACGCGGTCATCGTTTTACTTGGGCCCGCCGTCCTGGTCAATCATCGCGGCATTTACAGAGCGCGCTTCTTCCCGTTAATCTGCGTCCCGCATGACCGCTACCGCCGAACCCGAAGATGCCGCGCCGCTCGCGGGCGAAGATCACGTCCCCAATTTCCTCGGGCCATCCGCGCGGGCTCTGGTACCTCGCCTTCACCGAGGCGTGGGAGCGTTTTTCCTTCTACGGGATGCAGGCGCTGCTCGTCCTCTACATGGTCAAGTATCTCCTCCTGCCCGGGCGCATCGAACACGTCGTCGCGTTCGATGCCTTCCGCCGGCTCCCGCTCTATGGCGGACTCAAGGGCCAGGCGCTCGCCTCCGCCATCTTTGGCACCTACACCGCCAGCGTTTATCTCACCCCCATCCTGGGCGGCTTCCTCGCCGACCGCATCCTCGGCCGGCGCCGCACCGTCCTCCTCGGCGCGCTCACGATGGCGGCCGGCCATTTTCTGATGGCGTTTGAGGGCGCATTTCTTTTCGCGCTCCTTTGTCTCATCCTCGGGAGCGGCATGTTTAAGGGCAATATCGCCAGCCAGGTCGGCTCACTCTACAAACCTGACGACCTCCGCCGGGCCGACGCCTTCCAGATTTTTTATCTCGGCATCAATGCCGGCGTCATCGCCTCGCCGCTCATCGTCGGCACGCTCGGCGAAGTTTTGGGATGGCATTATGGCTTCGCTGCCGCCGGCGTCGGCATGCTCCTCGCCATCGGCATTTATCTCTCGGGCCAGAAATACTTGCGCGCAGGGGAAAACCAGGCCCGTGCCGAGGCCGCCGCTCCCCGCGTCAAACTCACCGGGCGCGACTGGCGCGCTGTCATCGCGCTCCTCCTCCTCATCCCGGTGCTGGCGGTGGCGATTGTGCCTAACAATCAAATCTTCAATGCCTACCTCGTCTGGGGCGACCAGCAGTTTGATCTCAACTTCATGGGGCACAAGCTGCCTACCACCTGGCTCGTCACCCTCGACGCAATCGTCAGCGTGAGCTTCCTCGCGCTCGTCGCGCTCTTTTACCGTTGGTATGGGAAGCGCTGGCGCGAGCCCGACGAGACGAGCAAGCTTATCATCGGCTCCGGCTTTTCCATCGCCGGCATGATGTGTCTCGTCATCGCTGCCGCGACCCAGAGAGCCGGCCACAAAATCGGGCTTTTTTGGCCGGTTTCCTTCCACGTCGTCAACAGCATCGCCTTCGCTCATCTCCTGCCGATCAGCCTCGCTCTCTTCGCCAAGTACGCGCCCAAGGCGATCAACGCCACCATCATCGGCCTTTATTACCTGGCTTTCTTCTTCGCCAACACTCTGGTCGGCTGGGTGGGCGGCTTCTACCAGACGATGGCGACAACGAACTTCTGGCTCCTGCACGCCGGCTTGGCGGCCGGCTCGGGTCTCTGCTTCCTCATCTTCAAATTCGTCGCCGGCCACCACCTTCAAGTGGAGGAACAACGGATTGTCGCGCCAGCTCGCTCGGCGACGGACTCGTAACTTTTCTTTCGAATTAGTGCCCCATTTGTCGGCCGTTCTGATAATGGAGCGGAATGAAGAACAAAATCCTGTCTCTGGCTCTCCTTGGCGGTCTCGCCGTCGTCTCCCTTGAGGCAGCCCCGCCAACTGACCAATCGATCGAACAAATGCTAAGCGTCATGCACGTCGAAAAGACGCTCGACCAAATGGTGACCCAGATGGACACCGGGATGCGAAAGGGAATGGAACAAGCCCTTCAACAATCGCTCAAGGGCAAGGTGCCGACCCCTGCCCAGCAGGCTCAGATTAGTGACTTCCAGACTAAACTCAGCTCGATGGTAAAAGACGAGCTCTCCTACGCGAAGATGAAAGACGTCTATCTGCAGATCTATCGCGAGACCTTCACCCAGGAGGAGATCAACGGCATCATCGCCTTCTATAATTCGCCGGCCGGCCAGGCAATGGTGCAAAAGACACCGGTTGCGATGCAAAAAGCGAGCGCCCTCATGCAGGGGCGCATTGGGCCGATGATGCAAAAGCTCCAAGGCATGATGCAGCAACTGCAAAAGGACCTCGAGAAAACAAAGTAGGCGGCCAGAACTTCCTCAAATTCAAGGTTCCCCGCCGTCGCCCGCCCGACTGTTCCGTTCGCGACTCTTCTCCCCTCCGGCGCTCCTGGCGCGATTCCGCTTTTCTCGTCTCGGGATGAGCCGTTTTCCGGCCCATTCTTGCATTACGGGGTATGGAACAACTCCATACCAAAGAAAAGAAACAATCGAAGGAGCTTATTAACTCATGAAAATCCAATTCCCAGTCGTGCTCGGGGTTCTCGCGCTGATCCCTGGCTTCACCGCTCAAGCGCAAGGCTCGCAGTCGCAAAAGCACCGCGAAGTGACCATGTGGATCGACGCCAAGCTTGGCAGTCATATTGGTGGCGGTTACGCCAGCACCTACCTTACAAACATTCGCGCCCGGACGATCGCGAAGGAAGATCCAAGGCTTCGCCAAGCCATCAATTCCCTCGATGGGCTCGGCATGCTGACGGTGAAAGGCTTCGGGCTCCTGCCGGCCGCCGTGGCCTGGCAGACCGACACGCACATCCACACGCTCGTCCAGGAACAGGCCGATACCCACCTGAGCTATGGCGAACTCTTGATGGCACACGCGCTCGCCGCGCAAAGCGGGCAAAGCTTCGATCAAGTTGTCGCGGCCCGAGCCCGGACCGGGACCTGGGGTGAATTGGCCAAACAACTCCAAGTCGATCCCGAACTCATCGTCGCCAAAGCCAACCTCGCCGCCACCCGGATCCGTCTGGCCGATTTCTGGATTCGCCGCCGGCCCCTGCGCGAGGGTGGCACAAACTATACCA
This sequence comes from uncultured Verrucomicrobiae bacterium, assembly GCA_963772915.1. Classification (GTDB taxonomy): domain Bacteria; phylum Verrucomicrobiota; class Verrucomicrobiia; order Chthoniobacterales; family UBA10450; genus Palsa-1392. The sequence continues at coordinate 190,357 of CAVYZI010000007.1, read as the reverse complement.
GCACCAATCCCCACACCGAGCACCGCAATCATCATTAGGCAAAACTGCGCGGAGGGCAGCGACGATGCAGAACAAACGCATGGGATCCCGGGATTCTCCGCGACTCTTCTCCGTCCTGCCCTCCCGGCGCGCGCTTCCGTTTTTTCTCGCGCTGGGATGAGCCTGGCGGCCGCGGCTGAATCAGGCAGGTCGCGCCGCGGGCTCTCCCGTTAGCTTTTTCGACCAGTAACCAAACCCCGTGGCGCTACGCGCCGATCGGGAAGGATTGGGCAGTAGCGCGCTCGTCCCCGGTCAGCAGGCATCGGCTGCATCGCTCAAGTTCACCGCCAGCTCGACATGCCCGGCTCGTCCCTGGTAAACCCGGGTTGGCCTTCGATCCCCTCGCCCCCTAAACTGACTATTGACCAACACTCCCCGCCCGATCGCTCGGGAGAGAATTCTGTTTACAACAACCGCGTAATTCGGCAGTATCGGGAAAGACCAGAGGGAGTGCGTTTCCCATTCTTTGGCTCGTCACTCCGGCAGACTGTCGCTCCGCAGAGGCGAGCGGTGCATAACATGCTTTAGGTTAACCGGAGCATTCTCCCGACTCCGGCAGGTTAAATTCGTTTGTCCACTATGAAAAAAACTGATGTGCTAATTATCGGCGGGGGCCCGGGCGGTTCTGCGGCCGCGATGTTCCTCCTCCAGGAAGGAATCAAACCGCTGATTGTCGAGCAGGAGGAATTCCCTCGCTTCCACATCGGCGAATCGATGACGGGCGAATCGGCCGGCGTTCTGCGCCGGCTCGGCCTCGAGGAGGCGATGCTGAAACGCGATTTTCCGGTCAAGCATGGGGTGCGGGTTTTCGGCACGAGCAGCTGGTTCATTCCGGTCGCGCGCCGGAATGAGAATTGGGAATTGGAACTGGGCTCGACCTGGCAGGTTCGGCGGAGCGAATTTGACGGGATGATGCTGAAGGAAGCGGAAGCTCGCGGTGCGATCGTGGTTCGCGGCGCGGCGAAGGAAGCACTCCGCACGCCGGAGGGCGACTTGCGTGGGGTGAGCATTCAACGGCCGGACGGCTCGCGGGAAGAAATCGAGGCGCAGGTCGTGCTCGATTGTTCCGGGATGGCCACCTTCCTCGCCAACCAGAAGGTGACGGGACCAAAGTATGTCGGCAGCTATGATAAGCAGATCGCTTTTTTCACTCACGTAAAAGGGGCGATCCGCGATCCCGGCACCTCTGGGGAAATGGCAAAGGACAACACCCTCATCTTTTACAAAAAGAAATTTCATTGGGCATGGTCCATCCCGATCGACGACGAGGTGGTCAGCCTCGGACTGGTGGTCCCGACTGCGGAATTTGTCGCGCACCAGCAGACGCCGGCCGATTTCTTTCGCGATTATCTGCCGACGATCCATCCCGACCTGGCCCGTCGGACCGAGAAGATCGAGCTGGTGGAGCAGGTGCGCGTGATCCCGAATTATTCCTACCAGGTCCGCGGTTTCTGCGGGCGCGGCTTCATCTGCGTGGGAGATGCGCACCGCTTTGTCGATCCGATATTTTCTTTCGGGCTCTCGACCACTGTGCGGGAAGCGGAGTTTGCCGTTCCCCACATCGTGGCCTATCTCAACGGAAAGAATCGCGACGCGGCTAATCCATTTGACGAATATCAGCGCTTCTGCGAGAAGGGGCTCGATAACCTGGAGGACATGGTCGACCTGTTCTGGGAGCAGCCATTTGCTTTCGCCACCTTCGTTCATTATCGCTATCGCGAAGAATTGACCGATGCTTTTGCCGGCCGAGTTTACGAGACCGAAAACCAGCCTTCGCACGCGATCATGCAATTCCGCAAACTGCTCAAGCGCGAACGGGATTACGATCATCCGGACGACTATTCGGTCCCGATCGGTTCGCGCTATCATCCGGAGCGCGCCGCTCTCTGGGAGCCGGATTCTCCGGTGGAGGGCACCGAGGAATGGATCGAGCGCGGCCAAGGCCAGAGCAAGCCTTCAGAGAATCGCCCGGAACGGCGATCGAACCCGGCCCTGATCAGCACGAAATAATTTCAAACAGCCAATCAAACATGGAAATACCACAGAAACTCAAGGACTACATCAATGAAAGCCGGGCCCCGTTGCCCCCAGTCGGCGATCCCGACGAACCGCTTCAAATCGACTCACTCGGGCTCATTCGGCTGGTTGCTTTCATGGAAAGCGATTGCGGCATCCGCGTCGAAGACGAGGAACTGGTCGCGGAGAATTTCGCGACCTTGCGCAGCCTGGGCGATTTGATCGAACAAAAATCGCAGAACGCGCCGGCTTCGTCCTAACGGCTTCGCTCCAACTCTGAGGGCGGCTGCGTGGGTCAGCCGAAAGAGGAATCGCGCCTGCGGATCGTCGCGCCGGCGCTCAGATTTCGCGATCCTCGACAAGCTTCGGTACGAGCGCCCTGGCGAGCTTGGCGAAAGCCGCCACCGCGCCGTTCGTCCCCGAGTCGACCAGCCGCAGCAGCCCGATCTCGAGCCCCAGGTTCCTGCCCTCCAGCGGGATGGACTTGAGGCCCAGGCTGGCGGCGTCGCCTAACGAGATTCTTGGCATGAGGGCGGCCGCCTGGAGTGGTCCGAGCGAACGCAGGAGCGTCTCAATCGAATTGATCTCGGCGATCGTGCGCGGGCGAATCCGGTAGTTCCGGCACATCTCGTCCGTCATCCGGCGCATGACGTAGGTGTCGGGCAACTGCACAAGGCGTTGCCCATGCATTTCGGAAAGCTCGACCACCCGTCGCGTGGCCCACGGGTGCTCCTCGGCGACGACGACCGTGAAGCGGTCGTCGCAGAGATGCTCGTAGCGCAGGCTGGGAGAATGTCTCGTTACCCAGCCCAGGCCCACATCCATCCGACCATCTTCCAGTTCCTTCTCGATATCGCTCGACGAAATTTCCAGAATGCTGAGATCGATCCCGGGATGCTCGGCGGAAAATAAGCCGAGCAGCCTCGGCATCAGCGCCATGTCCAGGTAAGGGATCACCCCGACCCGGAGCGTCCCGTGCAATTCGCGCAGGCCGCTGCTCAGTTCCTGCAACGACTGGTCGATCTGCCGCAGAATGGCGCGCGCGTGCTCCTGAAATAGCAATCCCGCCGGGGTGAGCAGGATCCGTTTGCCCCGGCGCTGGAAGAGGACCGCGCGCACCCCGGCCTCCAAATTCCGCAGCTGCTGCGAGACGGCCGGCTGCGAGACGCCGAGACGCTGGGCCGCTCGGCTAAAGCTCCCGGCATCGGCCACCTCGAGAAAGTAGCGCAACTGACGAACTTCGAACGGTTCCTGCTGCATGGATCGAAAAATTGCTTCTTAGCCAATAGGCCAGAGCATTCTGTCACGTCACTGACAAAAAACTTACGAAATTAGATTTTCATAAGATCAGCTTATTATCATATTTTGAAAATCGCCTGCTGGAAATACTTATGAAATCTGCCAATCTATTCGCCTTTGTTGGTCTGTTCGCGGCTGTCTCCCTCGCTTCCGTCCTGCCGCTCGCGGGCGGCCAGGCGACCGTCCCTGAGGTCAAATCCACGGAGAAAGAAAACGAGTTCAAACGCGCGCCCTACAATCCGGTCTCGCGCTGGAAAGAGGATTGGTCCGGCCTGCGAGGGCGCGATCGCGATCGGACCGGCGACGCCTTCGATCCGCTCAAGTTCATTCCGTTCAACAGCGATGGCTCGATTTATCTCACTATCGGCGGGGGGCTGCGCGCTCGGCTGGAGCATTTTTCCAATTTCAACTTCAATCCGGCCTTCGACGATAGCTATTTGCTCTATCACCTCCTGCTCAGTGGCGATCTCCACATCACGAAGTTTGTTCGTGTTTTCATAGAAGGAATTGATGCGGAAAGCACCAATCGCAGCCTGCCCGGCGGCGTGCGTACCACCGACGTGAACGCGTGGGACCTGAACCAGGGCTTTCTCGATATCAATCTTCCGGTTGGCCCCGGCACGCTCACTCTCCGCGGCGGCCGGCAGTCATTTGCCTTTGGCAAACAGCGACTCGTCAGCCCGCTTCCCTGGGGCAACGCCTATCGGCACTGGGACGGCTTCACCGCCCTCCTCGATATCAAGGGCTGGAATGCGCAGGGCTTCTGGAGCGAGTTTGCGCCGGTGGATAAGTACGACTCGGACCTCCCCGACGGGCAGACCAAGTTCTGGGGTTTCTACGCCACTCATGGCAAACCGGTTGACCCGCTCGGCGTCGATGTCTACTTCCTCGGGCTAAACAAGGAGGACCCGGTCGCGTTCAACGGCACCGTGGGCCCCGAAGATCGCTACACGATCGGCGGCCGTGTTTTCGGCGCATTCAAAGGTTTCGACTACGAAGTCGAGAGCGCCTATCAGTTTGGCCAGGTCGGCTCGGGCGACGTGAGCGCCTGGATGTTTACGACCGAGGAAGGCTACACCTTCAAGCCCTGTCCGCTGACGCCGCGCGCCTGGCTCGGGTTCGACTATGCCAGCGGCGATGACTCAGCCGGCGGTGATGTTGGAACCTTCAACCAGCTCTTTCCGCTCGGTCACGCCTACTTTGGATACATCGATCTGATCGGCCGTCAGAACATCGTCGATCTTCATCCCGGTGCTTCGATCAAATGCGCGGCGGACAAGATGACCCTGAAAGCGGAAGGGCATTTCTTCTGGCGCGCGGAAGCGGCTGACGCTCTCTACAACGCCGGCGGCGGCGTCGTGCGCCGCGGCGCGCCGGGCACTTCCAAGGACGTCGGAACGGAAGTGGACTTCGTCGCCAACTACAAGTTTACCCGCCATTTCGACGTCGAGACCGGTTACAGTCATTTCTTCCCGGGAAATTTCATCTCGCAGACCGGGCCGGATCAAGAGATCGACTTCTTCTACGTCCAGACGCAGTTTTACTTCTAGACCGAGCTGAGGAAATCCGATGAGAATTGCTCGCCGCTTGTTTCGACGCTCGGCGAGTCCTCACGCCCGCGGAACGCTGGCGGGTAGAGCAAGAAGGGCTTTTCGCGTCACCGGCGCGGTCGCATGTCTGCTCGCCATCTTCTTTTCGGCGGGCGGGCATTGGGCGGTCCTGCAATCGATCGCCTACAGCCGCATGTTGGTACGATTCGCACAGGAAGATTCGTGGTGTAGGGCCGTGAAAAAGACGTTTGACGAACGCTATGCATGTCCGCTCTGCCCCAAAATCCGCGATGGTTACAACAACGAACGCAAGGTGCCGCGAACGGTAAGCGTGGAGCGTTTGCCCGAGTTTATCGTTCAAGCAGCCACCTACTTTTTTTTCCTACCCGCGACGGTGGCGGATCTCCTATCGGTTCCGTCGCTGCACAACGATTTTTTCACCGTCCCGCCAAAACCGCCGCCGAGGGTGGTTTGATCAACTCAAACCGGTAACCCTCCGTCTGCGCCATGAACTGTAGTCAATCTCAACGTCCATGAACACTCGGAGATTTGAAACGAATCCTGGACCTTCCGTGCCGCAGTGCAGCGCGCAGTGGCCCGGCAGGAGAGTTCAGGGAACGACAAGACCCACTCTACAGTTCAATGAAATCCAATTTTACCAAATCCAGAAAGGTTGCGCTGGCGGCGCTGATCCTCGCCGTTCCAACGCTCTCGGCGTGGGCGCAAGCCCCTGATGCATCTCCTACTGCGACACCTGCCAAAGTCCCGACCATCATAGTGACTGCCCAACCAATCGAAGGAGCGACCGTAGTCGTCCCGACGCCGGAACTCCGAGTCGGCGCGACCGACGCGGCCTCGCTCCTCAAACAGGTTCCCGGCGCCGCCGTGGTGCGGAACGGCCCCCTCACCGGCATCGTGCAATTGCGCGGCCTGAGCGACGACCGCGTCCGCGTCCTGGTCGATGGCATGTCGATCACGCCGGCCTGTCCATTCCACATGGACCCGCCGCTGCACTACATCGCGCCCTCCGCTTTGCAGTCACTCACCGTGATCCCCGGGATCAGTCCGGTCAGCCTGGGGGGCGATAATATTGGCGGAGTCGTCCTGGCCGAACCGAAGTCGCCGCGTTTTTCGACGAACGAACAAACTCTCTTTTCGGGCGCGCTCGGTTCGTTCTATCGCAGCAGCAACGACGGCGTCGGAGTCAACGGCGGATTCACGTTGGCCAACCAAAACTGGAGCGGTTCCTATAACGGTTCCTGGGAGACGGCCGATAACCTGCGCATCCCGGACGGGCGCGTGAAGGACAGCGGCTTTGACGAATTCCAGGAGCACGAGGGTCGCGTCGCGGGGCGATTGCTCAACGGCGTCTTCGAAGCCTACGGCGGAATCAGCCGCACCCGCGACGCCGGCACGCCCGCGCTGCCGATGGACATGCTCGAGGACGATAGTTGGCACGTCGGCCTGCGGCAAACCAGCGAGTTCGATTTCGGTGAACTCGAAGCCCGCTTTGGTTTCCACAGCATCGATCATTTGATGAACAACTTCTCGCTCCGGCCTCTCATGCCCGGAGCGACGCCCCTCATTGCTCCTACTCACACCGACGACTGGAGCGGTCGTGTGGCACTGACTATCCCGCGCAGCCAGGACGTCTTGCGAGCCGGCCTCGATTTTCAGTGGAGCCGTCTCGATGCACTCCTTAAGAACGCCGCCAACGGAGCGGAACAGAACAATATCAACAACGCCACCCGCAGCCGCATTGGGACTTACTTTGAGTGGCAGAAAGATTGGAGCGAGCAGTGGAGCACTCTCGCCGGCGTGCGTAACGATACCGTCTGGAGCGACGCCGATAACATTGAGAAATTTTTCCCGGCCGCGACCGCCGATGCCGCTGGATTCAATGCCAGGTCGCACGACGTCACCGACGTCAATTTCGACGCCATGATCTCGCTCCGCTTCAAGCCCGGTGAGCACAGTAGTTATGAGCTGGCCTTTGCGCGCAAGACCCGCTCGCCCGGCATCCTCGAGCGCTATGTCTATACACCGCTGGCCGCCAGCTCCGGAGCGTCGGATGGACGCACCTATTTGGGCAACCTGGACCTCGATCCGGAAGTCTCGCACCAGATCGCACTGACCGGCGACTGGCACGGAGAGGGATGGGGACTCAGAGTGACTCCCTTTTACAACTTCGTCAGCGATTATATCCAGGGCACGCCGATCAACCGTTTGGTCAACGGCCGGCCCGTCCTGCAATACCAGAATCTGAACCGGGCCGATCTCTACGGAGTGGACGCCGAAGCGCACTACGCCCTAACGAAGGAATTTACCTTGCGTGGCCAGCTGAGCTACGTCCGCGGCATTAATCGCGACAACGACGACAATCTCTATCGCATCGAACCGCTCCATGGCACGGTCAGCCTCGAGCAGCACTGGAGCGATTGGCACAGCGCAATCGAACTCCTCTGGGCGACCGCGCAGGATGACGTCTCAACCTTCAACGCCGAGCCGACAAGCGATGGCTATGCGGTGGTGAATTTGCGCGCTGGCTACACCTTCCGCGAACACCTGCATGTGGATGTGGCCCTGGAGAATCTTTTCGACGAGAACTACGCCGATCACCTCGCTGGAATAAATCGCGTCCTTGGCAGCGATCTGCCGGTCGGCGCGAGGATTCCCGGCGCGGGCCGGTCTGTGGCCGTGTCGGTCGGCTACGAGTTCTGAAAATTTCTAGACCCGAAGAACAAAAAACAATAGGAGAACAAGTCCATGAACTCGAAGCACCTCATCGCCGCCGCAGCGCTCACCGCGCTGATCCTCGCCGGCTGTAGCAAAAAAGAAACCGCCAAGCAGGAGTCGAACAAAGTTCGGGTCGGCTGGATCGGTCTCACCTGTGAAGCATCGATCTTCAGCGCCGTCGAGAATGGTTACTTCAAAGACGAAGGACTCGAGGTTGAACTCATCAAATGCGACTGGAAGACCTTCAAGGACACGCTCGCCCTTGGTGGTTACGACATCACCCAGCATCTCGTGATGTATTTCCTCAAACCGATCGAACAGGGACTCGACATCAAGTTCACCGGCGGCATTCACAGCGGATGCCTCCGCGTCCAGGCCGGAGCAAAGACTGGCATCACGACGGTCGAGCAACTGCGCGGCAAGCGGATCGGTGTCCCGGGAATGGGCACGCCGCCCTTTGTCTACACCAACCGCGTCCTCAAACGGCACGGGATTGATGGAAGCAAGGAAATCGAGTGGAAGGTCTTTCCGGTCGGCGAGCTCGGTCTCGCCATCGACAAGGGAGAAGTGGACGCGGTGACCGATTCCGAACCGATCGGAAGCATGCTCCTGGAGAGCGGCAAAGTCATAAACGTCGCCGACCAGGCGATTGATGAAGGTTACAAGGATGAATACTGCTGCGAGGTCATCGTGAACGGAAAATGGCTCTCCGCCAATCCCAAAACCGCGGCCGCAGCCACCCGCGCCCTGCTCCGCGGAGCCAAATACGTGCAAGCCAATCCGGCTGCCGCGGCCCAGATGTCGATCGACAAAAAGTATCTCGCTTCCAACCCGAAATTGAACGCGCTCGCCCTCTCCAAGCTAAACTACATGCCGGCGGTGAATCGCGCCGAAGATTCAGTCAAAACCGCCGCTGACGAAATGATCGCGGCCGGCATGCTCGCGCCCACCACCAACGTGCCCGAGTTGGTCAAGCGCGCCTTCGCTCATCTCGACGGCGTGACCGACGAATGGATCCAAAACGTCGAGGTCAAGAAGGTAGCCGCTGGCGACACCGTGCCGCCGCGGGATTCCGCGACCGTGGCCAAGATCGCCGCCTCCAAGGTCGACGCCTCCTGCTGCGCCATGCCGGTGGCGACCAACTAAGTTTCGCCTAACATCGCACGTCGCTCTCGCGTTTCGCACAGCGAAACGTCTTCCTGTGGACGCGACGCGCGAAGGCGGCGTGCCATTCCCAGCAACGCCCCGTCCCGCGTTTCGCGGAGCCGGATCCCCATTGTCAATTTCGCCGCAGGCGGTCAGACAACGGTCCGCGCCCGAACTGCAAGAGTCATGACGATTCGCTTTGCGCTTCTTCCCCGCATTTTCTTTGCACTGCTACCGGTTTGCTTTCACGGCTGCGCACTGCCGCTGGGACCAAATGCGAGTGTCACTCGTGATCGCGCTTTCATCTCCTACAGACCGGCCGCGAACGATTCCGGAAAGCTTCGTCTGGCGGTGAAGGACATCATCGACATGCGAGGCGAGGTCACAACGGCGGGCTCGCAGTACCTGGCCGACACCTCTCCCCCAGCCCGGCATGACGCGAGGCTGATGCGCTCCGCCCGGCGTCGCGAAGTGAAGATCGTCGGCAAAACTAATCTGACGGAATTCGCCCTCGGCGTGACGGGTGAGAATGCTTTCTTTGGCACGCCCATCAACCCGCTCGATCGCCATCGCATTCCCGGCGGCTCGTCCAGCGGATCAGCCGTGGCGGTGGCAAACGACGAAGCGGACGTTGCCTTCGGCTCCGATACCGCCGGTTCGATCCGCGTTCCTGCGGCCTGCTGCGGGATCCTCGGATTGAAGACGACTTTCGGGCTCGTGCCGCTCCAAGGGGTCTTCCCGCTTTCGCCAAAACACCTCGATACGATCGGGCCGATGGCGAAAGACGTGCCGCATCTGGCGCAGGGAATGGATTTGTTGGACGCAGGATTTTCAGCCCGCTATGAAGCGACTCGAGCGAGAAATCCTTCCGCGAGACAAATCAAGATTGGGCGATTCTACGTGCCGGGGACTGATCCGAAGATCGAGCAGGCTATCGACGCGGCCCTGAAGGCGGCCGGGTTTCGCGTCGTTCACCTTGACGACCGATTCAGAACGGAGTGGGATCAGGCCCAATCGAACGGGAGCACAATCGCGATCGCTGATGGCTGGCTGAGCGATCGCCAATACCTGGGAAAGCCGGGGGTTTCCCTAACGACTCAGGCGACGATTCGACTTGGTGAATTGCAATACAACACCGCCTACAAGGGTGCGCTGGAGGCGCGGCCCGCCTGGCGCCGCGCGCTGCGCCGCGTTTTTGACAAAGTCGATTTCATCGCCCTGCCGACTTTGAAATCTCTTCCGCCGCACAAGCTCCTTTTCGAAAGATCCGCCCTCTTCGAAGCGCGCGTCCTGGCTTTGCAGAATACGGTCGCGGTGAACTACGCCGGCAATCCCGCGATCGCGATTCCGATCCCCTACCAAGGGCGCGGATTTCCGGTCACGAGTCTGCAGCTGATCGGGCCGCCCCGGAGCGAAGCAGGTCTGGTGAATGCCGCGCGGCTCATCACCGCGGAGGTGCCCTTGAAGTTGAAGAAACACCGGCACTGATGAGCGTTTCGCGGCCAGGATCGTGGCGAGGACCGAATCGAAAGTTTATGCACTTACCGGCAACGACACCTTTTCGCACACTCGTCGTGCTGTTGCTGTTGATGGGGCTCGGCGGCACAACCGTCCACGGTGACGACGTTAAGGACCTGATCGCAAAGGGCGACCAGTTCGACAAGCAGCTCCAGGCCAAAGAAGCGCTCGGATATTATCTGCCGGCGAACAAGCTCGAACCCGACAATGTCGACGTTCTCGTCCGTATCGCGCGGCAGTATCGTCATTTGATGAGCGACGCCTCATCGAAAAAGGAAAAGCTTCAGCTCGGAAATACCTCGCTTCAATATGCCGAGCGCGCGGCCACCCTCGCTCCGAATAATGCCGAAGCCCAGCTCTCGCCCGCGATCAGCTACGGCAAAATGCTTCCCTACATGGGCAGCAAGGATCAGGTCGCCGCCTCACCGCGCATCAAGGCAGCGGTGGGCCGCGCCCTTGCGCTCGACCCCAACAATGACACCGCCTGGCACATCCTCGGGCGATGGAATCGCGTCCTCGCAGACATCAGCGTGATCAAACGCATCCTGGCCAAGGCGATCTACGGCGATCTGCCGGTAACGACTAACGAGGAGGCGGAGAAATGTCTCCTCAAAGCAATTGCGATTAATCCTCATCGCCTCATCCATTACATCGAACTTGGCCGCATCTACGCGCAGATGGGACGCAAAGAGGAAGCGCGCAAGAACATCCTTAAAGGCCTTTCGATGCCTGACCAGGAGAAGGACGATCCTGAGATGAAAGCGATCGGACGGGAAACTTTGAAAAAAATGGGATTCAGTGCGAAGTGATCGCCTGCGCTCGATCGGTCGCAGGCACTTTTTCGTAGCCGGACCATTCCGGCATCTCGGCCAGGCCGCCACCCATGAACTGATGATGCCAAAGCTGCGTCGCGACCACCGCGGTCAGTCCCATTTCGACCGAGAGTCGGGGCAATGAGCCGGCGCGCAGTTTGCGAAAGTCTTTGCGCCAACGGGTGACCTCTTTGCCATCGAAATAACCGGTGCGGCGAAGCGAATCTTCGCTCAAAAGCTGGGTCACGAACGGTGGCTCGGGATCCATGTGGAAGCTATCGAGCGGAGCGCGAAAGATGACCTTGTGACGTCGCGCCACCGATTTCGGAATCCAACGTTCCGCGAGGAGACGAAGCAGGTATTTGTCGCGGAATCCCCGCAGTTTCCAGCGCGGATGCAGCCTGGACGTGAAATCGAAAACATCCTCGTCCAGGAACGGGTAACGAACCTCGACCGAAGAGTGCATCGCGACCCGGTCACCCTTGGCTTGCAAGAGATGCCCCGCCAACAGCACCCGCGCCGCGATCCAAACGCCGCGATTGAGTGGCGCCCAGCGCCTGGCTTTCTCGAGAGGAAATCCCAGCTCACCCCAGGGATGACTATCGTTCATCACTTCGCGCATCGACTCTGAGTAAAAGCGCAGCTTCGAGATCGCGAGCAGGCCATAGGAATCGATCCACGCGTTTCGCCCGCCGATCGAGGCCTCGACGCGCTCGCGCCATTCCGGCGGAAAATGCGGCACCTTGTTCATCCGCAGAAAACCGCGCCGGGCCCAATCACTCAGATTCAACCCCGGCACGAGGTCGAGAAAGCCCATCAGTTTGGCCGCTTTGTACCACGGATAACCGACCAGCCATTCGTCAGCGCCTTCGCCGGTGAGGACAACTTTTTGGCCGTTGGCGTGAACGCGTTCGGCCAGTTTGAGCAAGGCACCGCAGGAGGTGTCGATCACTGGCGCCTCGGCGGCTTCAATGAGTTGAGGATAACTTTCAAGCGCTTCGCGATCACCGTATTCCTGCACGATGGGCGGCTTGGCCCCGATGTGTCGCGCGGAGAGACTGGCCGCACTCAATTCATCAAACTCCGGCTCGTTCACCCGCACGGTGTAAGTGTTGATCGCCGGTCCCTTGAGACGGCAGGCGAGGGCGAGGATCATGCTCGAATCAACACCGCCGGAGAGATAGGATCCGACCGGGACATCCGCGCGCAGCCGTTCCTCCACCGCCTGCAAAAGGAGGCGCTCGAATTCATCGACTAATGCGCCCGAGTTGTAGCCCCACTCCTCCTCGCCTCGCGCGGGGAAATCCATTTCCCAATAGGCACGCTCAGCGATAACCGGGCTTGCATTCGAACTTCCCGGCGCGATGCGCAGGCAATGCCCGGGCGGCAAAAGTTGGACTCCTTCAAAACAGGTCCGCGGACCCGGGACCGCCGAAAAGGTAAAGACATGATCGAGCCCCTGACGATCTGGTCGCGGCGGAACCATTCCTGAAGCAAGCAGACCCTTGATCTCCGAGGCGAAGAGCAGCCAGTCGCCCTGGCGACTCCAGAAAAGCGGCGCGATTCCAAAGCGATCGCGACCGAGATGAAGTTGGCGCCGCCGCTCGTCCCATAATGCAACCGCATATTGTCCGCGCAGCCGCTCCCACGTTCCTTCCCGGTGATCCTCCCAAAGATGCGGAATGATTTCCGTATCGCAGTGGGTGAGGAGACGGTGGCCTTTTGCGATCAGCTCTTCGCGCCGCTCCACGTAATCGAAGAGTTCTCCGTTGTAGACGACGAAGATGCTCTGATCCTCGTTCGTCATCGGCTGTTGCCCCTCGGCGAGATCGACAATGCTCAACCGTCGCGAAGCGAGCGAAATTCCCGGGCGCTCAAAAAACCCCTCCTCGTCCGGCCCACGGTGGGTGAGGGCGCGCGACATTCTTTGCACCATCCCGTCGGGCGCCCGGCGTTGTCCCACCAAGTCGATTATTCCGGCAATGCCGCACATGATTTTGTTTGAGTGAGTGAACCCTTCTGCCCTCCTCTTCGGCGGAGCATCCCGGTCAGATCGTCTTTGAACCGGAAAAATTTCCGGAAAGGTATAGTGTCCTCACCATCGCAGAGGATGCCGTAGAAAAAAACCGCGAAAGAGCGTTGGCCTAAGCGGTGAGACTGAAAGACTTTTAAGAAAAGCGCGCCGATCGGACCTCTGCCGGGCATGCTAAAAACGAATTGATACTAAAATCACTGAATGCCTTACCATCCGGCGCCGTCGAACTGCCTCTGCCGGATCGGTAGCTTAACTTGACATGCCTACAGCCCGCGCTGATCGGTCGGCCCCTGCAGAGCATCGCACGACCATGCCAAAAGAACGTATCGCAATCATCGGAGTCGGTTGCCGTTTCCCCGGCGGCGTAAATTGCGCCGATTCGCTTTGGAAGCTTCTCGTTGAAGGTCGTGAAGGCGTCGTCGAGGTGCCGCCCGATCGCTGGAATGTGCAGCGTTACTACGATGCCGAGCCGGGTCTGGCTGGGAAATCGATCGCGAAACGGGGCGGGTTCATTGACGCGATCGATCAATTTGATCCGCAGTTTTTTGGAATCTCGCCGCGGGAAGCTCCCTACGTCGATCCGCAACACCGGCTCCTTCTCGAGACCGCGTGGGAGGCAATTGAAGATGCCGGTCTCGTCCTCGATTTCGAACACGGAACCGATCTCGGCGTGTTCGTCGGCATTTCGCATAACGATTATCAGGGAATCCAAAGCACGCCTTTCGATCACTTCAGCATCAGCCCACACACCCCGACGGGCAGCGCCCACAGTATCGCGGCCAACCGCATCTCCTATTGCCTCAACCTGCGCGGCCCGAGTGTCGCCATGGACACGGCTTGTTCATCGGCGCTCACCGCGGTGCACTCGGCCTGCGAACACATCTGGGCCGGACGCGGAGATGCGGCGCTCGCCGGTGGAGTCACGGTCATGATTGCGCCCGGCGGATTTATCGGGTTCTCGCAGGCCGCGATGCTCTCACCGGAGGGCCGTTGCGCGGCCTTCGATGATTCGGCCAGCGGATTCGTGCGGGGCGAAGGCGCGGGCATGGTCCTGTTGAAAAGACTTTCGCGTGCGATCGAGGATGGCGATCCGATCCACGGTGTGATTCTGGGGACGTCGATCAATCAGGATGGACACACCAATGGCATCTCGTTGCCCAGTCCGGAAGCCCAAACCCGCCTCGTGCAGGACGCCTGCAAGGACGCCGGGATCGCGCCGGAAGAGATCGGCTTTGTCGAAGCCCATGGGACCGGGACGGCGGTGGGCGATCCGATCGAAGCCCATGCTCTCGCTGAAGCGCTTTGCGTTAATCGGCCTGCCGATGCCCCGCTTCCGATCGGTTCGATCAAAACGAATCTCGGCCATTTGGAAACTGCAGCGGGCGTGGCGGGGTTACTCAAAGCGATGCTGGTCCTCAAATACGGCCAGATTCCGCCGAGCCTCCATTTTACGAAGCCGAACCCGCATATTGATTTTGAGAAGCTCAAGTTGCGCGTGCCGATCACGCTCGAGCCTTTCCCGAATGGAGCGGGCGAACGAATCGCCGGCGTCAACTCCTTTGGATTCGGCGGCGCCAACGCCCACGTCATTCTCGCTCCGCCCCCGGCGCATCAGCCGGAAAAATCCGCGACCATTCCAACCAGCCGGCCATGGCCGGTGATGCTTTCCGCCCGTTCGGAAAAATCGCTCCGGACTTCCGCGGCGAAGCTGAGCGCGTGGGTAAAGGAACACGCCCACGCCAACGGCAGTTCACCGGTCCTGCCGGATCTTACCTATACCCTCGGAGTGCGGCGCAACCATCATCCGCACCGCCTAACCCTTGTGACGGATAATTGGACGGAACTGACCGAGGAACTCGACGCCTTTGCGGAAAACGGAGATAGCGCGAAAATCCGCGCGTCTTTCACGGCTCGCCGAGAGGAAGCGCCTCGGATCGCTTTCATCATGAGCGGACAGGGGCCGCAATGGTGGGGCATGGGACGTGAGCTGATGGCAACACGAGCCGATCTTTCGCGAGGCGATCGAACGATGTGACGTGGCGCTTCGACCCTGGGCCCGCTTCTCGCTCCTCGAGGAACTTGGTCGCGGCGAAGAAACGACGCAGATGCAACGGACCGAGATCGGTCAGCCCTGCATTTTTGCCATGCAGGTGGCGCTCGCGGCGCTCTGGAAATCGTGGGGCATCCAGCCGGCCGCGATCGTTGGTCACAGCGTGGGCGAAATCGCGGCGGCCTGCGTCGCCGGCATCTTTTCGCTCGACGAAGCGGCCCGGATCATCGCGCTGCGCGCGCGCCTCATGGAAGAATGCGGACGCGGCGAGGGGACGATGCTTGCCGTCGGATTGCCTGAAGACGAAGTTGTCTCCCTCATCGCACGGCACGATCGGTCGGTCACGATTTCCGCTTTCAACGGTCCGCGTTCCATCACCCTTTCGGGTCCGCGAGTTTCGCTCGAAGCGATCGCCTCCGAGCTCGAGGCGCAGGGCGCATTTGCCCGACTCGTTCGGGTCGATCACCCGTTTCATCATCCGCTGATGCGGCCGGCCGCGGAGGCTTTGGAAGAGGCGCTCGCCGATCTGAAACCGCAGCCGGCTGCCATCCCGTTTTTCAGCACGGTGACCGGGGAGCGCTGCGCGGGCGAATCATGTGATGCCGCCTACTGGGCCAGCGGCATTCGCGAGCCGGTGCGTTTTGCTCCAGCGGTCGGCGCATTGGCGGAATTCGGGGTCGACGTCTGGCTGGAGCTCAACGCCCATCCCGCGCTGGCACATGCCACGCTGGAATGCCTGACGACGCGTGGAACCAAAGCGACGGTAATCGCTTCGGCGCGCCGCGAGCGTGAATTTGAATCCGTGCTCGAGGCGGCGATGGACCTGCATCGCGCTGGCGTTGCGATCGATTTTTCCGCCATGACGCCTTCGCGTCATTTTCTCTCGCTGCCCGCTTACGCATGGGAAAAAACACGGTGGTGGAACGAAGCGAGCGATGCGCGTGACGGCCGGCTCGCTCCCGGCGGCCGTGGGCTGTTTGATATCCGCCTGCCAAGTGCGATGCCCACCTGGATCGTTAGGCTGGATGCCCGGCACATGGCCTTCCTGAAGGATCATAAGGTCGAAAATCACCTTATTTTTCCGGCGGCGGGATTCGTCGAAATGGCGCCTCGAGGCCGGTCGTGCAGTTGTTCGAAGGGCGGCCGTTTGTGGTCGAGGATTTTGAAATTCGCAAGCCGCTCATCCTGCCGGACCCGCCCTCGGGCGTGCAGCTCGAACTTTCCTACTCGCCTAACGAGCGGACATTCGCGATCCAGAGTCGCTTCGAACAGAGCGTCACCTGGTCGCTCCATGTCGTCGGTTCGCTCCGTGGCGAGCGAACCGAATCCGCCTTCGCTTCCTCAAGATGGGAGCAACCTCACGACGCGCAGTCGGTCGCAGTCGACGGTTTTTACCGGCACATGAGCGACCTCGGCTTGCGTTACGGCGAAGAATTTCGACCGATTCGCGAACTGTCGGCCGGCGCCGGGCAATCTGCCGGGCGGGTGGATCTGTCGGATGTCATCGCTCCGCGCGCCGGCGAATACGCGCTCCATCCAGTTCTTTTCGACGGAGCGCTCCAGGTTTTCTCCGCCGGCGCGGCGACGGTCGAAGGTCGGCAGGCGCGAATGAAATTGCCGGTCCGGTTTGGTCGGATTCTTTTCCTCGGCTCGCCCGGCGCGACGAGCCGCGTGTCCGCGAAAGTGCGCGAGTTCAGCGACGACTTCCTCGAAGGCGACATCGCGATTTACAACGAGAAAGGAAAGCCCTGCGTGCTGGTGGATGGATTCCGGGCCATCAGCCTTTCCGGCGCCGGCCGCTCGGCCGCCCCCGGCGGCACGCGCGACCTGACCTATCACGTCGCCTGGCAACGCACGCCTAACGACTCGCCGAGGGCTGCGCTGCCGCCCCTTTCGCTGAGTCAATTGCACACCGCTGCGCAAGATGCGTTGAACCATGTCCTCGCCACCCGTGGGTCCTCGGAACTGGAGGCGGCACTCGGCGCGCGCTGACGATCTGGCGGCCGCGCAACTCGCGCGCGGGCTGCGCGAAATGGGCGTGGCTCCAAACGTTCTCTTCGATGCCGAGACGCTCGAGGTGGCGAGCCCGATGCGACCTGCCTTTGCACGGTTGATGGCCGGACTCGTTAGGCACGATTTACTCGAGACTAACGAGACGGGCTGGAAGCCGACGTCGAATTTTGCGGAAGCGGCGGATTCCGCCGAGAACATCCTCCGCAGCTACATCGAACAACATCCGGGGCATCTTGCCGAGGCCCTCCTTTGCGAAGGGAACTGCGCCGAGCTGGGCTCGATTTTGCGCGGGGAAAAGGAAGCGGTGCAGGTCTTGTTCTCCGGGATTGGGGCGGAGTTACTCGATCATTTCTATGGCGATGGTCTTTTCACCAGCCATTGGCTCGCGGCCATCGCCGCGGCAGTGAGCACGGCCGCGCGCGACTTGCCGGAAGGACGCGGCCTGAGGATTCTCGAGATTGGCGCCGGGACCGGTGGGCTTGCCTCGCAAGTCCTGCCGCTCCTCGAGCGGGGTTTGCATTCCTACATTTTCAGCGATGTCTCGGCCGCATTTTTCTCCGGCGCGGCGCAGAAGCTGGCGGCGTTCCCGGAAGTGGAGTTCAAGATTTTCGATCTCGAAAAACCTGGCGTCGATCAGGAACTGGAAACCGGAGCATTCGACTTCATCATCGGCACCAACGTGCTGCATGCCGTCAGCGACGTGCGCGCGGCGTTGCGCAACCTGCATGGCCTGCTCGCACCCGGCGGCAGTCTTATTTTCATGGACACCGCGACGCCGCAGCTCTGGACGGAAACCGTCTTCGGCCTAACGAGCGGTTGGTGGCGCTTCACCGATCGTGATCTGCGCCCCGACCAGCCTTTGCTCCAGCGGGCGCAATGGGAAACGGCTTTGCGCGAGACCGGTTTCGCTGAGACGGCGTCGTTGCCCGGTCTGATTGGCCCGACCGGGGGCGAAGGTCAGATCGGTCTGTTAGCGCGCAAGTCGGACGAGGAAGCTCCGGATTCAGACGCCGCCGAAGCCGAGGCGCCGGAGGAAAAATCATGGCTCGTTTTTGCGGACGCCTCGGGCCTTGGCGATCAATTGGTTTCGCGCCTTCGTGAGCTGGGTGCCAGGTGCCGGGTTGTCCGGGCGGGAGATCACTTCGAGTTCGATGGCAACGATGCCCTTGAAAGGATCGTTTATCTTTGGAACCTCGATGCGCGGATGACCGACATGGCGTCCAATCTGGATGCGCTCCTTCACCTCACGCAGGCGCTCGAATCTGCCCAGCCTGGAGCGAAGCTGCGGCTCGACCTGGTGACACGCAACGCGCAGCCGGCGGGTGACCAGCCGCCGGCGACCGCCGTTGCTCAGGCGCCGGCCATTGGCTTGATGCGCGTTATTTTGAACGAGCATTCCAATCTCAACTGGCGCGCGATCGATCTTCCGCCGGAACCTTCGGCGGCGGATGCGACCTCGCTCTGGAACGAGATATCGAGCAAGGATGCGGAGCGCGAGATCGCGCTCCGGGGTGAAGCTCGTTATGTGCGACGACTCGACCGTGGCCGTCCGCCCCGCGAGCAATGGCTCGATCCGGCTTTGCCGTTGCGTCTGCAGTCCCGCGAACGCGGTCATCTCGATACGCTGCGCTTTGTTCCCTTTGAATTACCGCAGTGCGCGCCCGGTCAGGTGCTGATCGAAGTGAAAGCGGCGGGAATGAATTTCCGCGATGTGCTCAAGGCGCTCGCCCTTTATCCTGGCGACGCTCCGGATGCGCGCATCTTTGGCGACGAAGTTGGCGGTATCGTTAGGGCAGTTGGACCTGATGTCACGCACGTCGCTCCGGGAGATCACGTCTTCGGCCTCGCGGTCTTCGGGCTGGCCACGCACACGATTGCACGCGCGGGCGATGTGCGGCGCATTCCGGAGGGGGTGACTCTTGAAGAGGCCGCAACTTTACCGGTCGTGTTCATGACCGCCTGGCACGCGTTGCGCAACGTGGCGCGCTTGCGCGCGGGAGACCGTGTCCTCGTCCATGCCGGCGCTGGTGGCGTCGGAATGGCTGCGGTCCAGATCGCACTGCACTTTGGCGCGGAGGTTATCGCCAGCGCCGGGAGCCCGAGCAAACGCGCCCTGCTCCAAACACTCGGAGTAACTCAGGTGATCGACTCGCGTCGCGGCGATTTTGCCGAAGCGGTGCTCGATCTGACCGATGGCAAAGGAGTCGACGTCGTTTTGAACGCACTCGCCGGGGAAGCGATCCCGATGGGGCTCTCGTGTCTCGCCGAGTTCGGCCGTTTCATCGAGATCGGCAAGCGCGACATCTACCAGAACGCTCGCATCCCGCTGCGCCCGCTCCGGAATAACGCCTCGTTTCACGTCGTGGCCATGGATGCGGTTTTTCACGGCGACGAAGAACTGACTCGCGAAATGCTGGAAGAGATTTCGGGGTTGGTCGAAAAGAGTGCGTTGCGGCCGCTTCCCTTCCGCGCGTTTCCCGCTTCCCGGGTCGACTCCGCATTTCGGCTCATGGCCGGCGGAAAACATATCGGGAAAGTGGTGGTGGCATTCCCAACGCCTTTCGTTCCGCGACGGGGAGAATTGCCCGGACCGGGATTCGAAGTGAAACCGGACGGGTGCTATCTCATTACCGGCGCTTTCGGCGGCTACGGCAAAGTGCTGGCTCAGTGGTTGGTTGACTGTGGCGCGCGCCATCTCGTGCTGACGAGCCGCAGCGGCGCGTCGAGCCCGGAGGCTGGGAAATTTGTCGCGGACCTGGAAAAGCGCGGCGTGGAAGTGCGCGTCGTCCGGGCCGACATCGGCGCGCCTAACGACGTCCGGCGGCTCTTCACTGAAATCAATTCCGGGCGCCAACCTCTCCGCGGCGTTTTTCATCTCGCGATGGTGATCGACGATGCGCCCCTGGCCGCGCTTACACCCGAACGCATGCGAAACGTCCTTGAACCAAAAGCGCAAGGGGCATGGCTGCTCCACCTAGCGACGCGCGAAATGGATCTCGATTGCTTCGTCATGTTCTCCTCCGTTTCGAGCATTTTTGGCAATCCCGCCCAGGGAAATTACAGCGCCGCGAATGCCTTCATCGACAGCCTGGCGTACCATCGTCGGGCGCTGGGCCTGCCTGCCCTGACCGTGAACTGGGGCGTGCTCGGCGGCGACGGTTACGTGGCGCGCAACGAGCGGGTGGCCGATTTCCTCGCCCGCCAGGGAACGATGGCAATTTCCCCTAACGAAGCGACGGCGTTGCTCGAGTCGTTTCTGCGTGCCGGAAGTGCGCAGGCAATTGCGATCCGGGTCGATTGGACAAAATGGCGCCAGTTCTTCCGAAGCATGCAGGCGAATCCATTGCTCGAGCGCATTTTCGCTGGACTCGAAAGCGAGGAATCGCCCGGCGCAACGAGCGATTGGCGCAACCGGATCGATGCCGCGGCCCCCGCCGAAAAACAGGCGGTCATTTGTCAGGCCGTTCGAGAAGCGGTCGGTTCGGTCCTGCGGGTCAAGCCGGAGAGCTTGCGTGAAGATCAGCCGCTCACCGACCTCGGACTGGATTCGCTGATGGGTGTCGAAATCGAAACCTCGCTGGAAGCGGCAATTGGCGTGGCATTGCCTCCCACCAGTCTGATGCGAGCACGGACCATCGGCCAGATAGCTGCGCTGATCGCCGGTCACCTCGGGGGTGCGACCGCCGCCGCGACCGAGCCAGTTCCGGTAACGACAGAAGCGACCAGCGCGGTGGATCTCGATGCGATCTCCGACGAAGAGATTGACCGCCTGCTCGGCGGCGAGACCGCCCCCGCAGAGACGGAGGCGATCGAAGGCGCCAAAACGTTGAGCGCCGCGTCGTCGACTCGCGATGCCGGTTGATCAGCGCACCCGCCTGAAGCAATGGCTCGAGAGTGGTGAAGCGCAGCTTTATCCGCTCACCTTTCAGCAGCGGGAATTGTTCGAGACCTCGCCGGTCGCAGTCGAGGACAGCGCAAATCACATCTCTTGCCTGATCGAGGTGCGCGGACCTTTGAAGGAGCGGGATTGCCGCGTCGCGATCCAGCGGGTGGTTGATCGACAGGAGGTCTTGCGCCTTTCCCTCCTCCCGGGCAAAGAACGGCCGCTCCAGATGGTCCGAAAAAGTTCCGGGATCAATTTTGATTTCCGGGAAATCGCGACGGCCGACGCCGGGCCGGCGGCAATCGAAGAATCGGCGAGGGCGATATTTCGCACACCCTTCGACCTCATGCAGGGGCCGCTCTATCGCGTGGTCGATCTGTCGCCCGCGCCTAACGAGCACACCCTGATCTTCGCGATCCATCACGCCATCGCGGACGGCTGGAGCCTGGGGGTTTTCGTCCAGGAACTCTTCGCGGCCTACATCGAGGCGAGGATGGGATCATCGGAGTCGTGGCCGCCGTTGCCGCAAACCTATACCGCGTGGGGCGCCGCGGAGCGCGCTCTTTGGCTACCGGCAACGCTCGAAAAGCGGATCGCCTTTTGGAAAAAGAATCTGGCTGGCTCGACTCGGATGTGGAACGTCCCGATCACGCCGGGAGCACCCGAGCGATGGCTCTCGACGATCCCCGCCACTCTGGCTAACGAGACTCGGGAACTGGCCCGCCAGACTGGCGTCACATTCTTCAATGCGCTCCTGGGGGCTTTCCAGATCGCGTTCTGCGAATGGAGCGGGTGTGAGGATCTGGTGGTCGGAACGCCGGTCGCCAATCGCGCCGGGCAAAACGCGCGTGAGACGATGGGGTACTATGCGGGCATCGTGCCGCTGCGCGGGCAGATCGATCGCACGCGCGTCGCGGCGGATCATTTGCGCGCCGGCCATCGCCTGACGATTGATGCATTTGCCAACGCCATCCCTTTTGTCGAACTGGCGCGCACGCTCGGGGAGAAATCGGCAGCCGGATACAATCCGATTTTCGAAGTACGATTTGCTTTGCAGAACCATCCTATTCCCGAGGTTGCGTTGCCCAACCTTTCCGCGCGTCTCAGCATGCGCTCGACCGGCACCGCGCGTTTCCAGCTGGCCTGCGAAATTACGGAAGAGCGCGAGGGACTGGAAGTCGCGTGGCTTTTCCGGGAAAGCCTGTTTTCGCAGCGTGACATTGAAAGCCTCGATGGCATATTTCAACGAATCCTGGCGGGCCTCTGTCGCTCGCCCGATTGCCGGATCTCCGAGCTGCTAAACCGACCGCAATGAACGCTGCTTCCATCGCCGACAATTTTAGCGAAGCGCACGAACCGCATTGGGTCTTGAAGAGTGCGTTTCAGCTTCTCGTCTTCGGTTTGGTTTTCACCGAAGCAGTGCTCGCTCTCGCCGTGGAGCGCGGTTATCTCTGGCTGGCGGTGCTGCTCGTGATTGTGGCCGCTCATTTGATGCATGGCACCCTCATCGGTCTGCACGAGGCCGCCCATGGACTCCTTCGAAAAAATCGCCGCTTCAATGAATTCGATGGGGTGGTGATCGGGACGCTCAGCCTGATGAGTTTCAGCCTTTACCGGGTCGTGCATCAAACGCATCACGCCTATCTGGCGACGGAGCGAGACTATGAATTCTGGCCACTCTCTCGACCCGCTGTTTCGCGATGGAAAAGATGCCTGGCCGCGTTTTGCGAACTGAATTTCGGATTGTTTTATGGGCCCTTCGTTTTTTTGCGCGCCTTCTTTTCCTCGCCGTCACCGGTCCGCAGCAAACGCGTGCGCCAGCGCGTCTGGGCAGAATTGGCGCTGACCATCGTGACCTGGAGCCTGATCCTCTGGGCGGTCGCGACGTTCGGTCTCTGGAAATATTTCATCTGGATGTATCTCGCGCCGGCGCTTTTGGCCGCGAACCTGCAAAGTTGGCGGAAATACATCGAGCACGTCGGAATGACTGGAGAGACGGTCAATGGCTCGACCAGAAGCATTGTCGCGAAAAGCTGGCTCGGCCGGCTCCTTGCCTTCAGTTTGCTCCACGAACCGTTTCACGGCGTCCATCATCAGCGGGCCGGCTTGCCTCATTCCGTGCTGCCCCAGTACGTGGAAAAATTGGAGCCGAAAAACCCAGGCGAACGCAGACCTTATCCGAGTTATCGCAATGCCCTGGCCGACCTGATGCGTTCCCTTGCCGACCCGCGCGTCGGGCCGCAGTGGCGCACGGTGGAATCGTTAGGCTGACCATTCACCCGGATCAAATCCGGGGGCCGAGAAAGCTCCCCCAAAAGCGGCCACTCCCCTTCCGCGTCACGAATCTCCAGTATGAAGACGAACATCAAGAAAATCGGCGCCGTCCTGCTCGCCGTGGGGATTTGTGCCTGTTGCACCGAAGCGCGTGCCCAGACCACGACGACCGTTACCACCACGAGAGGTGCCTTCACCGAGTTTGTTCCTGGTTCTGAAACACTTGTTGTGCGGACCGACTCCAATCCCAGCGCGATGCGCTACGTCGTGACCAAGGAGACGAATATCGTAGATGAAACGGGCGCTCCGATAGCGATCAATCGCATCCCGGCCGGCAGCCCACTCTCGGTTCAATACACAGCTACAGGCGATCGTCTTGTCGCGTCGCGCGTTGTCGTGCAGAGGCCGGTTGTCGAACGACGCACCACCACGACCACAACGACGACCCGCCCGGTCACCCACGAGGAGAGAGAAGCGATGGAAGAGCGCCGAGAAGAACGCAAGGAGCAGGCGAAAGAAGAGATCGAAAAGCGCAAGGAAGCCCTGGAAAAGGCTGAGGACGCGCTCGACGACGACGGCGATTAAATCGCGTCGTCGCCCTTCATCACGCTGGCAGTTTCCGGGCGGGTCCACCATCGTTAAGAGATGAGCCCGTCCGCTGCCAGCGCTGCACCTCTTCTCACCGCGGAAGGGCTCACGCGCGAGTTTGACCAAGGCACCGTCAAGGCGCTCCGCGGGGTCGATTTTACGATCAACGAAGGCGAATTCGTCGCCATCATCGGCCCGAGCGGATGCGGCAAATCGACTTTGTTGCAATTGCTTGGGGCACTCGACCGACCGAGCGCCGGGACGCTGCTCTTTCGCGGGGAATCAATCCCGGATAATCCTGATCTTGCAGGCTACCGCGCCTCCGAGGTTGGGTTTATCTTTCAGGCCTTTCATCTCCTGCCGACTTTCACCGCCGCCGAGAATGTGCAAATCCCGATGTTCGAGAGCTACCGCTCGATTTCGGAACGACGCGAGCGCGCTCTTGAACTATTGAGGCTGGTCGGTCTCGAGGATCGGCTCGATCAATTCCCGGCCAAACTATCCGGAGGCGAGCGCCAGCGCGTCGCCGTTGCTCGCAGCCTGGCGAACGAACCTTCTCTCCTCCTGGCCGATGAGCCCACCGGCAACCTCGACAGCGAAAACGCCCACTCGGTCCTCGATCTCATCATCCGTCTCCAACAGGAGCAGGGCCGCACCATGGTGCTCGTGACGCATGACTCAACGATCGCGGAACGGGCTGGGCGAATCCTGCGCATGATGGATGGACGAATCGTCTCCGATCAGGCTACCGCGGCCAACCGGTCATGACTTTTTTCACCGTCGTCATTCGGGGCCTGCTGCGCCGTCCTCTTCGCACCGGATTCACCCTTGCCGGCATCTCGCTCGGTATCGCCGCGGTCGTGGCGTTAGTCGGGATGGCGCGCGGATTCGAAAAGAGTTGGCAGGTCGGATTGAAGGCCCGCGGGACCGACATCGTGGTGAGTAACAAGAGCGGGTCACTCACGCCGAAACCGTTCGACGCCTCCGTCCGCGACCGCATCGCCAACCTGCCCCACATCGCCGCGACTTGTAATATTCTCGTGGAGATAACGAGCGTGGAAGACTCCGATCTGATGATTCTCTCGGCCCGGGAGTGGGGAGGATTTTCCTGGGACAATCTCAAACTGATCTCCGGACGAATGCCCGCCAACGCGATGGAACCAGCGGTCGTCCTGGGTCAGACGGCGGCCGAAATTCTCCGCAAAAAAGTTGGCGACCCGATCCAGATTGAAACCAGGGAACTCAAGGTGGTCGGGATCGTAAAGGGCGGCGCGCTGGTCGAGGACGGATCGGTCATTCTTTCGCTTCCGCTCCTGCAGGGAATTCTCGGTTCTCCTAACCAGATCAACGCCATCGATGTTCGCGTCACGCCCTCGACTAACGAAGCACAGCTCAAGGAGCTGACCCGGCAGATTCAGCAACGGGTCCCACAGGTGCGGGCCGTCACGCTGAGCGAACACCTCAGTCACAACGAAGGATTTCGACTCGTTAGGGCGATGAGCTGGGGGACGTCGGCGCTCGCGCTGCTCGTCGGCATTCTCGGCGTCATGAACACCATGCTCATGACCGTTTTCGAGCGAACCCACGAAATTTGCATTCTCCTGGCGGTTGGTTGGACGCGCCGACGAATCATTCGGATGGTGCTTTACGAGTCGGCTCTGCTCGGATTTTTCGGCGGCATTATCGGTGTGATCATCGGGGTGATCGGCGTCCGCCTGCTCGATGCCACGCCTGCCATTCGTGGGCTCTTACAGCCGGACCTCGGTTTCCCGCTCCTTGGTTTCTCGGTCATCATCGCCGTCGCAGTCGGCGTGCTCAGCGGAATTTATCCCGCCTGGCGCAGCTCGCGGCTAACGCCGAGTCTTGCATTGCAAGCCGGATAAAAGCCGCGCAAACCGGCACCGCTCCGCGAATTCATTCTGTGAACATTTTTTCGTCAGCGAAAATTCTTTTCGCTCCCCTCGTCGTTTCCGCGGCGCTCTGCCTGGTCTCCCTCCGCGCCGAAGAGCCCGCCTCGCGCGCGCCGAGTGCCGGGGAACTTGCCCGCCAGATTGAGGCAGCGAGCGAGGGAGACGCGCAGATTCGCACCCAGCTCGAGGTGCGATTGCTCGACGGTGGCAAGCGGGTCATGCAGCTCCAGATCAAGCAGCGCCGGACCAGGATGGCGACCGATCTTGCCTACCGGGTGCTTTGGCCTAACGACCACAAAGACGAGGCCGTCATCCTGCATCAGGAAGCCGGGAGCGGGCCCAGCGGCTCGATCATTATCCCGCATCAACCGGTGCGGACGATTCCGGCATCGGAAATGGGCAACGGACTTTTCGAGAGCGATCTCGCCTACCAGGACGCGGTGGAGAATTTCTTCGCCTGGGAAAAACAGGCCATTGTCGGAGCGGAAACAATCAACGGAGTGAGCTGCCAGATTCTCGAATCAAAGCCGGACAATTCCTCCGTTTCCATCTACGCCAAAGTGCGGAGCTGGATTGATTCGCGTCGCCTCGTCCCGCTGCGGATTGAAAAATATTCCGCTTCCGGCGAGCTCATCCGCCGCATCGATATCACGCGCGTGGCACGCGATGAAAAGCATCATCCGATTCCGGCCGGCCTCACCGTCCACGGGCCGCGCAAGAATAGCGTGACGGAATTCAATGGCGCGCGCATCGACCAGGACGTGCACTTCACCGACGCCGATTTCACACCGGCGGGCGTGCTGCATTGATCGCGTCGAATTTCGCCTAACGATTCCCGACCGCGCTCTCGACCAGGCGGCCGGCGTTGAGCAGATCCGCCTCGGCCAGTCGCGGGCCGATCAATTCCAGGCTGGTCACCGGAACTTTCCCTCCGCGCAAAGGGATCGGAACCGCCAGCGCCGGATTGCCCGCGAAATTCACGGCCACGGTATTTTGCAACGCGAGCACGTGAGCTTCGAGGAAGCCGATTCTAAGGTTCGGCGGAATCGCGGGTGGTGTCGTTTGCAGGGTCGGCAAAGCGATGAAGTCGACCTTCTGGAAAACGTTCTGCAGCGTCTGCTGCCAGGCGCCTTGCCTCGCGACCGCGTCGCGATAACCGGTGTTGTAGGTTATCTGCCCGGCTCGAATTGCCGACTTGGTCCGGGCCACCACCCCGAGGGCAAAGCGGAACTGCTTGTCACTGATCCATGCGCCGGCGGCGGCGATTGTGTTGCCGTCATTTTTCGCTTGTTCCCATTTCTCGCGCAGGCTCTCAGGCAGCGGGACAACCTGGAATCCAGCCATGGCAAGCGCGTTATCAACTGCTTCATCGATCTTTGGATCGGTCCCTTTGAGCCTGAGGCGTCCGACTCGGATGCGGTCGCCCGTCGGCTTCGCCGCCTTCGCGGCAGCATACCTGGCGGCAAAGCCATTTTGCAGAAGCTCCATCCCGAGCACGGTGTGGGCGATGTCTTTGCCCATCGGACCAACCGTGTCGAGGTGCTCGGGCTCGATCGGGTAAACGCCTTTGACCGAGATCAAACCGTGCGTCGTTTTCAAACCAACGACCCCGCAACAAGCGGCCGGGACGCGGATGGAACCGGCCGTGTCCGTCCCAAAAGCGACGTCCGCCATTCCGCTTGCCACCGCCACCGCCGAGCCCGACGAAGACCCGCCCGGAATCAACTTTCGATCCAATGGATTTCTGGCCGTTCCGAAATACTCGTTGAACCCAGACGGTGAAAGGGCGAATTCGCTCAGGTTCGTCTTGCCAACGATCTGCACCTTGCGCTCTCGCGCGATCGTTAGGCAGGCTGCGTCCTTTTCCGCCGGCGAATGCGTCTGCAGGAAGCACTGCGATCCGGCCGTCGTGACGACACCCTTCAAGTCGATGTTGTCCTTCAGCGCGAGCCGCAAATGCTTGTTCTGCGGATCGGGCGGCCAGCATTTAATGAAGGCACGGTTGCCGGAGAGCTTCTTGTTGAAGTGAGGCAGGAAGGAACAACCGCCGCACAGAACGAGCGCTGCCAGCGCGACGGAAAACCGCCTGAAGACCACGCGTCCGACATTTTTCATGCGGACAAGGCTATTTCCCGTCCTGTGAAAGCCAAGTGTTTTCGGCCGCCTTGCGCGAAGCGTCTCGAACGGGTATGGAGCGAGCAGAAAAGAAGTTACCTTCCTTCTCGTGAATTTCTCGCAGTCAACCCGCCAGGGTGGCGAAATTGGCAGACGCGCCAGACTTAGGATCTGGTGGAGCAATCCTTAGGGGTTCGAGTCCCCTCCCTGGCAGAATGCGCCGTCATGAAAGATCAGCACCTCGAGATCGAGCGAAAATTTCTCATCGACCGATTGCCGCGCGCGCTCGCGCATTATCCCCACAACGAAATTGCCCAGGGTTATCTCGTGGTCGATCGCAAGGCGCACGTCCGTCTCCGACGCAAAGGCCGCGTCTGCACCCTCACTTTCAAACGCGGCCCGGCCCGGGCTCGGGAGGAGCGCGAAATCCATCTCAATCCCGCCCAGTTCGCCATCCTTTGGCCGGCCACAGCGGGCGCGCGTTTGACGAAGACGCGCTACTACGTTCCCTGGAAAAAGCTCACGATCGAGATCGACATTTATCACGGCTCGCACGAAGGCCTGATGGTCGCCGAAGTCGAATTTCCCGATGTCCAGACCTACCATTCTTTTCGTCCGCCGGACTGGCTCGGGGACGAAGTGACCGGGGCCAGTCGTTACAGCAACGTTAAATTAGCGCGCGATTAACTGTTCGGCTGATTCGCAAATTGTCAGCCGGTGTGCCTCTGTCATAATCTCTTTCTCGACCGCGCCGATGAACGCTTTGCCTAACAAAAAGATCCTGATCGTGGAGGACGAACCCGACGTCGTCGATCTGCTCACCATGCAGTTGCGCAAGGCGGGCGGCTTTTCCGCCCTGAGCGCGACGGACGGCGCCGAGGGTTTGAAAAAGGCGCGCGCGGAATCGCCCGCCCTCATTGTGCTCGACCTCATGTTGCCTCGGATGTCGGGCCTGGAGGTTTGCAAAATTCTCAAGACCGACAGCTCCACGAGCCACATCCCGATCATCATGCTGACCGCCAAAGCCGAGGAAGTGGATCGGATCGTCGGGCTCGAATTCGGGGCCGATGATTACGTGACGAAGCCATTCAGCCCGCGCGAAATGATTCTGCGGATCAAAGCAATCCTGCGCCGCGGGGAAAACAACGGCGCGGAGGAAAGCATGACGCGCGGCGCGATCACGATCGACCCTTCGCGGCATCGGGTGCTGGTGGCGGGCAAGCCGGTCGTCCTCACCGCGGTCGAATTCAAGCTTCTCAGCATGCTCATGAAGCGGCCCGGCCGGGTCCAGGCGCGCGATCGTTTGCTCAACGAGGTCTGGGGCTACGAGAGCGCGATCGACACCCGCACGGTCGACACCCATGTGCGCCGTCTGCGCGAGAAGCTGGGCAAAGCGGCGAGCGCGATCGAGACCGTGCGCGGCTTCGGTTACCGCCTGCGCGAATAAGCGAGACGCCATGGGCTGGATCGCTTTCGCCCTCGCCCTCGCCGTTCTGCTCTATTCCTGGTGGTGGATCTGGCGTGGCTGGATTCAGCCCGGCCGCGAGCTCGCGCGATTGGTCGCCGAAGTGACCGCGGAGCGGATTCCAAAAACGTTTCTGATCGACGGAAGCGAACGGATGCGCGGGCTCGCTCTCGCGCTCGAGCAACTGGCCCTGCGCGAGGGCGCGCTCCGCACCCGGGTGCAGGAAGGTGAGTTTGGCGTCCAGGCGATCGTCGGCGCCCTGGCCGACGGTCTCGTCGTGGCCGACGGGACGCGCCGCATTCGCCTCATGAACCAGGCCTTTCGCGAGGTCTTCCGCGTCGATTCCCGCCGAACCGGCGGCACTCTGCTCGAGACGGTGCGGGACGCTGCGGTCGAACGATTGTTAGGCGAAGCACTCAGCAGTGGCGAGACAGGTCGGGGCGAGATCACCCTCCGGCGCGGGGCGGAGGAGGAACGCCATCTCGAAGTCGTGGCGGAACCGATCAAGGACAAACCGGGGAAAGTGAGCGGAGCGGTCATCCTCTTTCGCGACATCACCGAGCTGCGCCAGACGGAGGCGATGCGGCGCGATTTTGTCGCCAATGTTTCGCATGAATTGCGCACCCCGCTCTCGATCCTGCGCGGTTATCTCGAGACGCTGCTCGAAAATCCGAAACAGCCCCCGGCGGAATTGCTCCGGATTTTCGAGGTCATGGAGCGGCACT
Organism: uncultured Verrucomicrobiae bacterium; assembly: GCA_963772915.1. GTDB lineage: Bacteria > Verrucomicrobiota > Verrucomicrobiia > Chthoniobacterales > UBA10450 > Palsa-1392. The sequence continues at coordinate 160,183 of CAVYZI010000007.1, read as the reverse complement.
CCAACCGGCTCAATCTCCTGGTCGACGACGTTCTCAGCCTGGCCCGGCTCGAAGGCCCCGGAGTGGCGCTGGACCTGACGAATGTGCGACCGGCTGAATTCCTGCGCGGCATCATGCGTGATTGGGAGAGGAAGTTCGCGACCAAGAACCTGCGCGCCGAGCTCGAGGTGGCGGACGACCTGCCACCCCTCCGCGTGGACGAAGGCCGCCTCCAGGAGGTGATCTACAATCTGCTCGATAACGCGGTCAAATTTTCGCGCCCGGAGGGGCGCATCACGGTGCGCGCCGCGGGCAACGGCGAGGGCATCATCCTGAGCGTTTCCGACGAGGGCGCGGGAATTCCAGCGCGCGATTTGCCGCGGATTTTCGAACGCTTCTATCGTGCCGACAAAGCCCGCCATCGCGAACTGGGCGGGACCGGGCTCGGTCTTTCGATCGTGAAGCACATCGCCCAACTGCACGGAGGGACCGTTGAGGCCGAGAGCGAAGTGGGCCGCGGCACCACCGTCCGGGTCCATTTGCCCCTCCGCGTCACGCAATCGTAACACGAAAAACTTTGCCGGCAGCGCGGGCCGTTTGCATTTTCTGCCGGTGGAAATCGCCGCACCTATTTTGCCTTCGGCAGGCGTCGCCGCCGAAGGCCGGCGCTCCCGCCGCCTGGCCGAGCGCGCAATCAAATATTTCTTCGGCGGCAACGCCGTGGTCGCAATCGTCGTCCTCGCGCTCATCACGATTTTTCTCTTCCGCGAAGGCTTCGGTTTCTTTCACGAAAATCTGCGCAACCTGCGGATCTATCGCACCGCCGGGCTGGAGTATGTCGATATCATCCGGGCCGAAGCGGAGCAGCATTCGGAGCTGAACCGCGCCCTCAACCGCATTCGGCTGCGCCAGTTCAAGGCCCTGACCCAGCGCGGCCAGAGCAACGGGCAGGCCCAGGCCGCGCTCGCTCCTTTCGATCAATTTGCGACCGCCTTCAGCGATGCCGGCGACGACCTCAATGGCCTCGTCTCCGACCTGAACGACGAGGCGATGGGCCTGAAAGACGCGATCGCCAAACGCGACGAGATGATCGCGGAAAAGGATCGCCTCCTCCGCGCCAACCAGCCGCAGGCCGCCGCCCAGGTGGTCGTGCCGACGGTCGACCAAACCGCGACCATAGAGCGTCTACGGGCCAGTGCGCCGACTTTTCGCCTAACGAGTTCGACCGTCGCGGGCAAACTCGCCGGCCTCCTCAACAGCGCTCCCCGCCTCACTACTCCAGCCGTGGAAAAAGAATTCCAAAGCTGGAAGGATGAAGTGCGCGGTTTCGTCGCCACTCTGCCGACGGCCTACCAGCGTTTGGAAAATTGGGATCCAACCCAGCCCGTCCCGTGGTATCGCGGGATCACCGCTTTCCTTTTCGGTCGCGACTGGATCACGGCCAGTTTCTGGCAGGATTGGTACGGCATCCGTCCCTTGCTGGTCGGCTCCATCATGGTCTCGTTCGTCGCGCTTCTCATCGCCGTCCCGGTCGGCGTGGCGGCGGCGATTTATGTGAGTGAAATCGCCGCGCGGGGCGAGAAGGCCGTGATCAAACCCTACATCGAGTTCATCTCCGCGATTCCGTCGGTCGTGCTCGGATTTTTCGGCATCGCGGTTGTGGGCGAAGCGATGCGGGCGGCCTCGCAATCGCACTGGCTGAGCTGGGTTTCATTCTTCCCCATTGCGGAACGTCTCAATGCTTTCACCGCCGGCTGCCTCCTTGCCCTGATGGCGATCCCGACCATTTTCACCCTCTCGGAAGACGCCCTGCGCAATGTGCCGCGCGGTTTCAAGGAAGCTTCCTACGCCCTCGGCGCGAATCGCCTCCAAACGATCATGCGCATCCTCGTCCCGGCCTCACTCTCCGGCATTATCTCCGCCATCCTCCTCGGCTTCGGCCGCGTCATCGGCGAGACGATGGTGGTGCTGCTCTGCGCCGGCAATCGGATCGAGATTCCCGATTTCACGGAAGGCATCGGCGCCTTTTTCCAACCGGTTCACACCATGACGGGCATCATCGCGCAGGAGATGGGCGAGGTGGTGCGGGGCAGCATTCATTATCGCGCCCTCTTCATGGTGGGGCTCGTCCTTTTCACCATCACCCTCATCATCAACTACACCGCGCAGAAAGTCGTGCAGCGCTACCGGATGAGTATTGGTTAGGCGAACGGACATGGACGAGCACGACAAAATGATGGACGAAGCCACCCTCGCCGCCTCCGGCTTCAATCTGGCTTCGAATCTCGACGATCGCGGCGCCTCGCCCGCCTTCCGCACGCGCCTGCGCTGGACGGAGAAGATCGCTTTCTGGATTTTCCGGCTCGCGACTTATTTCATCATCGCCGGCACGAGTTACATCTTTCTCGATATCGGCTGGAAAGGCGCCCAGACGGTGTTCACGAGCAAGCCGCCCTTCGTCAACCTGCCCTTCCTGACCGAGAAGCCGGAGACGCTTTTCATTTTCGATTACGAGGGCGAGAAGATGTCGTTAGGCGACACCGAGTTTCGGCAGTGGCAGACGCAACATCCGGCCGCCAAGGTCGAGCCGACGAGCGTGGCCTATTCCGCCGGCGGCATTTGGCCCTGCATCGTCGGCACCGCTCTCCTCGTCATCGGCTCGATGGTGGTGGCGCTTTTCATCGGGATTAGCGCCGCGATTTACCTCAGCGAATACAGCCGCAACAACCGTTTTATTCGTCTCATCCGGATCGCGATTCTGAATCTGGCCGGCGTGCCTTCGATCGTTTTCGGGCTCTTCGGTTTCGGGCTTTTCGTCATTTTCTTTCACTGGAACGTTTCGCTTCTGGCCGGTTGGTTTACCTTGGGCCTGATGGTTCTGCCGGCGATCATCACTGCGAGCGAAGAATCGCTCCGGGCCGTGCCCCAGGGTTTGCGCGAGGGCTCCCTCGCCCTCGGCGCGACGAAGTGGCAGACGATTCGGAAAAATGTTCTGCCCTATGCGCTCCCCGGCATTCTCACCGCCTCGATTCTCGGCATCGCGCGGGTCGCGGGTGAGACCGCGCCGATCATGTTCACCGCCGCCTACGCCTTGCGCGACGAGATGCCGTGGCAGGTGCAGCACTGGACGGACTTTTTCTTCCAGGGCGTGATGGCCTTGCCCTACCACATTTATGTCGTGAGCTCGAAGATCCCGCAGAACGAATACACCGAGCGGGTGCAATACGGTGCCGCCTTCGTCTTTCTCCTTCTCGTTATGCTGATCGCGCTCACCTCCGTCGTCCTGCGCGAACGCCACCGCAGTCGCTTATCATGGTAAACCTGATCCCTATGCCTGAAGTCACCTCAACGAAGTTTGGCGGCCGGGTCGATCCGACGGCTCCGTCACCAACCGAGGAGATCAAAGCGACGATCGACGTGCGCGATCTCACCTTCGCCTATGGCAACCACGAGGTCCTGCACGAAGTCAGCCTGCAAATTCCGCCCCGCGCCGTGACCGCTTTCATCGGCCCTTCCGGTTGCGGGAAAACGACGCTGCTCCGTTGTTTCAATCGGATGAACGATCTGGTGGACGCATCGCGCATCGTTAGGGGAGCGATCATGATTGAGGACCGCGACATCAATCACTCTTCGGTCGATGTGGTCGATCTGCGCCGGCGCATCGGGATGGTCTTCCAAAAATCGAATCCGTTCCCGAAATCGATTTACGACAACATCGCCTATGGCCTGCGCATTGCCGGGGTCAAGAAACGCTCGCGGATCAACGAAGCGGTCGAGAAAAGTCTGCGCGCGGCCGCGCTCTGGGATGAAGTGAAGGACCGGCTCGATCGGAGCGCCTATGGCCTGTCCGGCGGCCAGCAGCAGCGGCTTTGCATCGCACGTGCGCTCGCGGTCGAGCCCGAGATCGTGCTCATGGATGAGCCCTGTTCGGCGCTCGATCCGATCGCGACCGCGAAAGTGGAAGAGCTGATTCGGACGCTGAAAACCGATTACACGATTGTGATCGTGACCCACAACATGCAGCAGGCCGGACGCTGCTCCGACAACACCGCCTTTTTCTATCTCGGGCGGCTGATCGAGTTCGGCGATACCGCCAAGATTTTTTCCCAGCCGGTGCAGCGGCAAACGGAGGATTACATTACGGGCCGCTTTGGTTGATAAGGAATTACGATGATCTCAAAACACATTCTCGGCACTTTCGATGAAGCGCTCAGCACGTTGCGCAACAACGTCCTCATGATGGCCAGCCTGACCCAGCGCAGCCTCGAGAACGCGCTCCGCGGTCTGATCGAGCGCGACGACGATCTCTGCGCCACCGCCATTGCGGACGACGAAGAGATCGATCAGCTCGAAAAACAAGTCGACAAGGACGGGATCGATCTTCTTCTCCGCTTTCAACCGGTGGCGTCTGATCTGCGCCGGGTGGTATCGGCGATGAAGCTTTGTTCCAACCTCGAGCGGATGGCCGACCAGGCCGTCAACATCGCGCGCAAAGCCCGCAAGTTGAATCGGCATCCGGCCCTGCCCGAAGTCGAGCTGGTCGCACCGATGCGCGACCACGCCATGCAGATGTTCAAGGACAGCGTTGACGCTTACATGCGCGAAGATGTGGAATTGGCGCGCGGCTTGAAAGCGCGGGACAAGGCACTCGACGAATTGAACGCCGTCGCCAGCCGGCGTCTGATCGAGCGCATGGCGCATGATCCGGAGCAGCTCCGCGGTTATCTAAATTTGATGTTCATCGCCCGCCATCTCGAACGAGTTGGCGATCACGCAACCAACATCGCGGAGGACGCGGTCTACGCCGCGGCGGCGGAGGACATCCGTCACCAGGGACCGCAGGCGGCATAAATGCGCCTCTACTTTCTGCGCCACGGAGCGGCTGACTGGCCGGACTGGAAAAAGCCGGACGACGAAAGGCCCCTGACGAAAGCCGGGCGCAAGGAGATGCATGTGGTGGGCGAATTCCTCGGCACCCTGAAGGCGCAACCGGATGTGATCCTAACGAGCCCACTCCCGCGCGCGGCGCAGACGGCGGATATCGCGGCGGAACATTTGAAAGTGCGGGTGCGCGAGGAAAAATTGCTCGCTCCCGGCTTCGGGAGTGAGGATTTGCGACGGCTCCGGAAAAAATATCCGCAACAAGTTCTGATGCTGGTCGGTCACGAACCGGATTTTACTTGCGTGATTGGGGCGCTGACCGGCGCCCGCCTCAAGCTCTCGAAAGCCGGCGTGGCTCTGCTCGATCTGGAAGGGACGAAGGGCAGGTTACTCTGGCTCCTCCCGCCCAAGGTTGCCAAAGCCTAGTGGCGTGACAGGGAAGAAAGCGTGACACCGGATTTGTTTTCGGACGGTCGCGCTTTGTTTCGACGAGAGGCATGTTTCGGCTGTCGGCTTTTTGAACTTGACGGTTTAAAGCCGTCAAGTGCACAGAGCCAATGGTCTCGACGAGGCGGGCGGAGCAGCTCGCTTCCGCTCCAGCGCGCCCTTCGTTTGTCATCCCGATCCGGCGCAGGACGGAGAGAGACCTCGCAACTGCAATTCACGCGCTAATCCCTGAGAAGAAAACGCGGACTGCAGGAGAGAAGTCTCTCGCCGGGCTGCGCTGGCTCGGAGGACCTTGGAATTCATGCGGCAAGACGTGCTCGCGCTATTTCGCCGCCGTTCCAGCTGGCGCTCTCTTTCGATCCTGGCATCGCGAGTCCAGCGAAGCGACAACGCAACGAGGAGAAACTCGACGGCTCAAAGCCGTCGAGTGTCTCACGCGCTCGAATTCCCTTTTCGGAGATTGGTTGTGCGATCGCTGCCAGGACCAACCCCTCCCCACAGGCGCTTTTCTTGTCGCGCAGACCGCGCGGCCGCGAAGCCAAACCAGAGTCGAGGCAATCGGCGCTGCTTTGGCCCAAGTGACCGCCGGGGATGCCGCTTATTGGTTTGTCTCTTGCGGCTACAGTCTTATTTGTCGCGCTTCTAAACCCGCGAACGGAGCGTCAATCGCCGGCCTCTTCGCCTAACGATATTCCATCAGGTTGTTCGGATGCCGAATGTCTTCCGCCTCGGCGCTGTAGACGGCGTCTTCGGCGATGTTCTTGGCGTGGTCGCCCACCCGCTCGAGATGCCGGGCGATGAAGAGGAGGTTGAGATAATCGGGAATGCGATCCGGCTGCTCGGCCATTTTCGCCGTCAGATCGTCGGCGATGTCGTGATTCATCTGGTCGATCTCGCGGTCGCGTTCGGCAAGGGTGCGGGCGAGGGCGACGTCGCCATCGGCATAGGCCCGGATGCTGTCGCGAAAAAGCGCGATCGCGTCGATGAAGAGCGGGCCGAGCGCAATCGCTTCATCCAACTCCGGCTCCATCGTGAGTTTGCGGGAGCGGCGCGCGATCTTTACCGCCTGATCGGCGATTCGTTCGAGGTTGCTGCCCAATTTCATGGTCGAAACCACCTGCCGGAGATCGGACGCGACCGGCTGGAAGCGAAGCAAAATTTCGACCCCGTCGCCATCGACTTTTTTCTCGAGCGCATTCACTTCCTTTTCGTCCGCCACCGTGACTGCGCAAAGCTCGGGATTGCGATCGAGCAGGCAGGTCATGGCGTTCTGCAAATTGCGATCCGTCAGGCTCGCCATCATGAGGGCGTCGGCGCGCAGGCTGTCGAGCGCGGTGTCGAAGGCCCGCAGAATATGTCGCGAATAGAGCATGCGCCCTAGCCGAACCGGCCCGTGATGTAGTCCTCGGTCTGCGGTTGACTGGGCCGATTGAAGAGTTGGGTCGTCTCCCCGAACTCGATCAGTTCGCCGACGTAGAAGAAGGCGGTCTTGTCTGAGACGCGGCTCGCCTGTTGCATGTTGTGGGTCACGATCACGATCGTGAATTTGTCGCGCAGCTCGCGAATCAACTCTTCGATTTTGGCGGTCGCGATCGGGTCGAGCGCGGAGCAGGGCTCATCCATCAGGAGCACTTCCGGCTCGACCGCGAGGGCGCGCGCGATGCAGAGGCGCTGCTGTTGACCGCCGGAAATGCTCATCCCGGGTTTCTTGAGATCGTTCTTCACTTCGTCCCAAAGCGCGGCCATGCGGAGCGATTTTTCCAGGCGCTCGTTCTGGACCTTGCGATCACGCACGCCGTTGAGCCGGAGGCCGACGAGGACGTTTTCCTCGATCGACATGGTGGGGAAGGGATTCGATTTTTGGAAGACCATCCCGACCCGCCGCCGGACCATCGCGGGATCGATCCCGGGGGCGTAGAGATCTTCGCCGTAGAAAAGAATCTGCCCCTTCAATCGCGTGCGTGGGACGAGCTCGTGCATGCGGTTGAGACAACGCAGGAAAGTGGATTTGCCGCAACCACTCGGGCCGATGATGGCGGTGATCGATTTCGAGGGGAGCGCAATCGTGACATCCTTGATGGCGCGTTTTTCGCCGTACCAGATGGAGAGATTCTTCACGTCGAAGGCCGCCAGGGCGGCGGGTGCGGATGGAGCGGGCGCGGCAGCGGCCTTGGTCGCTTCGCCCGGCGAGCTGTTTGGAGGTGAAGACATTTTGGTCGTTGGCATTACTTATACAATCCGGGCGCCCCGCTCGCGAGTTAGGAAACGGACGAGGATGTTGATGACGAAGATTCCCACGACCAGGACGAGCGCACCGGCCCAGGCCTGGCGATGCCAATCGTCGTAGGGTGAGATGGCGTAGGAAAAAATCTGCAAGGGGAGGGCGGCGATCGGCTCCGCCAGGTTGCGATTCCAAAAACGGTTGCCAAAAGCGGTGAAAAGGAGCGGCGCGGTCTCACCGGCGATGCGGGCGAGAGCGAGGAGAATGCCGGTGATGATGCCCTTCGAGGCGGTCTTCATCACGATGTGGAGGATGGTTTTCCAACGGCTGATCCCGAGGGCGAGCGACGCTTCCCGGTATCCGTTAGGCACGAGGAGCAGCACCTCCTCGGTCGTGCGCATGATGAGGGGGATCATCATGAAGCCGAGGGCGAGACCGCCGGCATAGGCGGAGAAACTTTTGAAAGGTCAAAACCACCATGCCATAAACGACCACGCCCCAGGTGATGGAGGGGACGCCGTTGAGAACGTCGGCCACGAAACGGAGCCACCAGTTGCCGGCGGCGGTGCCGTATTCGGAAAGGAAAACGCCGCCGAGGACGCCGATCGGGATGCCGATGCAGGAAGCCAGCCCGAGCAGCTCGAGCGTGCCGACGATCGCGTTTGCCATCCCGCCGCCGACTTCGCCGACCGGCTTGGGGAGTTGGGTGAAGAAATCCCAGTTGACCGAGCCGGCGCCTTTCTGGAGGAGATAAAAAAAGACGAGACCGAGCGGGGCGATGACGAGAATGGCGGCCACGATCGAGAGGGTGGAAGCGAGGCCGCTCTTGAATTTGCGCCAGCCGTGGTAATCGTGCCGTTTCGTTTCCATTCGTTAGGCAGCGCGGGATGCGGTCGAGGTCTGCAAAGTGCGCAGGAGCAGTTGGCCGATGAGGTTGGCGAGAATGGTGAGCCCGAAAAGGACGAGCCCGATTTCGAAGAGAGCCGAGAGATAAAGATCGGTCGTCGCTTCGGTAAATTCGTTCGCGATCACGCTCGCCAGGGTGTAGCCGGGCTGGAGGAGCGAAGCGACGATCTGCGGCGTGTTCCCGATCACCATCGTGACCGCCATCGTCTCACCGAGAGCGCGGCCGAGCCCGAGAATGACGGCGCCGAAAAGGCCGCGACGGGCGTAGCTGAGGACGGCGATCCGCGTCACTTCCCAGCGGGTTGCGCCGAGCGCGTAGGCGGCTTCGCGTTGCAGGTCGGGCACGCTGCGCAGAATCTCGCGCGAAACCGAAGTGATGATGGGCAGGATCATGACCGCGATGATGATCCCGCCGGCCAGCATGCTAACCCCGTAGATGGGCCCGGTGAAAAGACCGGTCCAGGCGAAGTATTTTTTCAGAAACGGAAACGGATAATCGCGCAGGAACGGGATCATGACGAAGATGCCCCAGAGCCCGAGGATCACGCTCGGGATGGCGGCCAGCATTTCGATCAGCGAAGTGACCGGCTGCCGAATCCAGAGCGGCGCCAATTCCGTGAGATAGACCGCGGTCGCGATGCTCAGCGGCACGGCGATGATCAAGGCGATGAGCGAGGAGACGATCGTCCCGTAGATGAAGGGGAGCGCGCCGAATTGCTCGGCCACCGGATCCCAGGTCGAAGTCGCAAGAAAATGGAAGCCAAACTCCTTGATCGACAAGGTCGAGCCGCGCCCGAGCTGCCAGCCGACGAGAAAGACGAGCGCGACGACGGCGAGCGACATCCCGAGGGTGAGCCACTCGAACGCTCGGTCGCCGAAGCGCGAAGGCGGCGCCATGTGCACGGCAACCGCTTCTTCCGCCTCGCCGGGCAAAGGAACAACTAGTGGCATAAAATCATTTTGCCGAAACGTGGTTTGCCCGTCGAGCAGACTGGCTCTGCCCGGCGGGCATACACCAACGATTCGCCTCTTTTAGTATTTGATCTCGTTGATTCGCTTCAGCACGCGCTCCTGCAGAATTTTCTGGCAACGGCGCGTATTCGAGATCCTTCGCCATCTTTTCGCCATCCTTCTCCGCCCATTTAAGAAACTCGACAATCTTCTTGCCTTTGACCGCGTCCTTCTGATTCTGGTAGACGAGGAGCCAGGTCGCGCCCGCAATCGGGTAAGCGTCCTTGCCCGGAGCATTCGTCATCGAAAAACGGAAGTCGTCCGGAATTTCGGCCGTGGCGAGGGCGGCCGTGATCGATTCGAGCGTTGGCTTGACAAAGTTACCGGCGGCATTCTTCACTTCCGCATAAGGCATTTTGTTTTGGATGGCGTAGATCAACTCGACGTAGCCGATCGCATTCGGGAGTCTGCTTCACCTGGCCGGCGACGCCTTCATTGCCCTTGCCGCCGAGACCGACGGGCCAATTGACTGAGGTGTTTGTTGCCGACCTTCTCTTTCCATTCGGGGCTGACCTTGCTCAGGTAATCGGTGAAGATGAAGGTCGTGCCGCTGCCGTCGGAACGATGCACGACGACGATATCGTTCGGCGGGCAAATTTACGCCGGGATTGAGGCGCCGCGATTTTCGGGTCGTTCCATTTCGTGATCTGGCCGAGGTAAATGCCGGCAATGGTTTCGCCGTCGAGCTTGAGATCGGGTTGGCCCGGCAGGTTGTAGGTCATCACGACCGCGCCCGCCACGGTCGGGATGTGAAGCAATTTGCCCGGCGCCTTGGCCAGATTGTCGTCGCTCATCGGGCCGTCGGAGGCGCCGAAATCAACCGTCTGCGCGAGAATCTGCTTTTGCCCGCCGCCGGAGCCGATCGATTGATAATTGAACCGGACCGAAGGATCGACCTTGGCATAAGCGTCGAACCACTTGGAGTAGATCGGATACGGGAAGGTGGCGCCAGCGCCGTTGATCGTCATCTGCGCGGAAGCGGTCGCGGCGATGCCGGTGAGGAGCAAACCAGCGAGAAGTTTGCGAGTAAACGAGTGGGATTTCATGATTCCAGCACCGTGCCGTAAAGCGCGCCGCAGGGTCAAAAATTTTAATGTAACAATTGGATGACGGAAGGCAGGAGCGGGAATTCGCGGGCGACGATTTCTGGCACGGCGGAATTTTCTCGTGCTCGCCGCCAGGTTTCATAAAAGATGGCGCGGTGAACCGATCATTCGCTCCCGCATGGCGCACGGCTGGCCTTTCCGTTGCGGCCTGAGTCATGTCGCTCGCCATCGTTTTCATCTGCCTGGCAGTTGTCATCGGCCTCTACTTTTACAATAACCCGCTCCGACACGGGCCGTGGTTCCTGAGCCGGCGTTTCATTAACTGGTTCCCGCTCGGGATGACCTACTCGTTCCTCTACATGGGGCGCTATAACCTCACGGTGGCGAAGACCGCGCTCGGCTCGCTCATGACGAACGAAGAATTCGGTCTCATCTTCGCCGCCGGCACGCTCACCTACGCTTTCTCTTTTCTGATTAACGGCCCGTTCGTCGACAAGATCGGCGGGAAGCGCGGCATCCTGATCGCGGCGCTGGGCGCGGCTCTGGCCAATGTCGCTCTCGGTGTCATCACCTGGCTCGTCCTCACCAATCGGCTCCACATCCGATTGCTCGGGATTTTTTCAGTCGTCTACGCCATCAACATGTATTTCCAGAGCTACGGCGCGGTCTCGATCATCAAGGTGAAGGCGCACTGGTTCCATGTCCGCGAGCGGGGCGTCTTCGGCGCAATCTTTGGGACGCTCATTTCTTTTGGCGTCTATTTCGCGTTCGATTGGGGCCAGGCGATCATCAACATCACGAAGGTGCATCCGCCGGCGCATGCGCTCACGAGCTCTCTCGCCTTATTCATCCGGCGCATCTTCATCATTCCGGGTCAGGCGATCGACGCGACCTGGGCGATCTTCTTTGTTCCGGCTGCCATCCTCATCGGGTGGGCGGTGCTCGATCTTTGGCTGATCAAAGACACGCCCGAAGGCGCCGGCTTTCCCGAGCTCGATACGCACGACGCGTCTTCTGGTTTGATGCACGAGGTTTACACCACGGGCGATCTGCTCAAGAAGGTCTTTCTCAATCCCCTCATGCTCATGTTTGCCTTCATCGAGCTGACCTCGGGCGTGCTGCGGAACGGCATCATGCAGTGGTATACGATTTTTGGCCACGACGTGAAGCAGACCGGCGCGGAAATGATTCTGGCCAACTGGGGATTGCTCCTCTGCATCTTCGGCATCGTCGGTGGCTTTACCGGCGGGCTCATTTCCGACAAGTTCTTCCAATCGCGCCGCGGACCGCCGGCGGCGATCTTTTTCGCCTTCATGCTCATGATGGCGGCGGTCATGGCGATGAACCTTTTCGGCTGGCCATTCGTGGTTGGAGTTTCCGCCCTGCTCATCGTCGCGGCGGTGACTGGAGTGCATTCCCTCATGTCGGGCACGGCGGCGGCGGATTTCGGCGGACGCAAGGCGACCGCGACCTGCTCAGGAATTATCGACGGCTTCGTTTATCTCGGGAGCGGCATTCAATCGCTCGGCGTCGGCTACCTCGTCACGCATCACAGTTGGCAATGGTGGCCGATCTTCCTCATGCCTTTCGCGCTCATCGGAGGATTGATCGCCTGGCGCATCTGGCATGAACTGCCGGCGGCCACGCGTCGCTACATCGACACCGTAGAGCGCAAATCCACTGCGGCTTCCTAAAGATCGACGAGCGGCTTTTGCGCCGACGGCGATGATCGATCCCCCGCAGGGCACGGACACAACACTCGTGATCCAGTGCTCGACCATGCTCACCACGCGCAGCACCGCGTTGATGGGCGCGGAAGGCACGCGCACGAACCGGCTTTGTGCCGCGGAGCTGGCGCGGAAGAAGGCGCGGCGCGCGAGCATCGGCACGATCGGCCAGACATAGTAGTAACGGGCGCTGACGACGGAGAACCCGGCTTCCTTGATCAGGCGCACGAGAGGCCGCCGCGTGTAGCGCCGCAAATGATGGTTGATGGCGTCGAACTCGCTCCAAAGGAACATGTGCGCCGGGACCGTCAGGACGAGGTGCCCTCCCGGGGCGAGGAGTTCGAGGACCTTCTTCAGAGCGGTCCGGTCGTCCTCGATGTGCTCGAGGACGTCGAGCATTAAGATCAGGTCGTACTTTGTCGCGCGGTCGCCCGGGAAACGTCGACACTTCGATCCGCGCGCGGTTCGGAGACCCGGGAGCGATCAGGTCCGGGTCGGGCTCGATCCCTTCGACGTCGCCGAACGCTTCGAGTTCCTTCCAGAAGAACCCGTCCCCGCATCCGATGTCGAGGATCCGCATTTTGCGTCCCCGCGCGAGCCGACGGACCCAGCGGAGGACATAGCCCTCACGCGCCCTCCACCACCAGTGGCGGGCGTAGAGATCGGCGTAGTGTTGCGCGTATCCGGGCTCCATTGTGCGCGAAAGTCCGGGGATCGTGAGGGCGGCCCCCTGGGGATTTCAAGCAAGATCGAAACGCGGGTCCTTCCCACGATGACCGACGTAGTGTTTTGGGTTGCCGGTTTCAATCAGCCACGGCAAGGATCGGAGCATTGCCCTCCAGCCGCTCTCGACCGCCGGCAGGCAAAACGCCCCGGGTCCTGCCAGACCCGGGGCGCCGCCTGTTACCCAAATGGAGCCCGTTATTGCCCGCTCTCGTCGTCGTCGGGGAGTGAGGTGAGGACTTCGAAGAGATTGTTTTCGCCGTGTTGCTGGGTGAAGAAGAGCCGACCGGTCCGCTGGTTCGGCGGGTTGCGGCCGATCAGGCCGAGGATCGAGCTGTCGCCGTCGGAGAAATGGACTCCAGTCGGCTCGTTATCTTCTTCACCGGTGACGCCGGCGACCCTGTCCTGCCCGAGCGCTACAAACCGCGCACTCGGGTTAGCCAGGGTGACGTCGTAGGCCCAGATGGAATCGAGCGCGTCGAGCTGGTCGTGCAGGGTGTCGCCCCGATCTTCGCCCGCCAGCAGGGTGCTGCGACTGGCGAGGGTGAGGTTATCGAAGGAGGCGGGCCGGATATCTCTCTGATCCACACCTAGCAAGGCCGCCGGCGTCGGTTCCAGCCGAGGGCAGCGAGCGCGAGCGCAGCGCTCACCCAGGTCGAAGGCTTAGGGACGCTACTGATGAGCGTGAGCGAGATATCGTTGACCAGACGATGAAGCCCAGCCGCGGAGTGCGGCTTTTGAGTTTTCTCATCTTCCTGCCGGTCTCACTGCTCTATCGGCGTTCGATCCGATCGCGGGTGGCCGCGAGATTCGCCAACGAGATCTTTCTCGTCATCGGCAGCGGTGAAGCGGCGGTCCGCTTTTACAAATCGTGTCGGAATTCCTCGAATCGCCGGAAACTGCACTTCGTTGATGTGGGGGAAGGGCGAGTCGGTATTCCAATCGCCGGGAGGGGTCGCCGATGGTCGAGGATCTGGCCGACAAGATCGAGAATCTGAAGGAATCGTATCGGGGGATCATCCTCGTCGACCGGGTAGAGGCGCTGGACGCAGAGCTTCTGCAACTGGTGAAGCCCGGAATCAACGGGCTGGGCGCAGGTGAGTTATGGCTACGGCGCGAGCGACGCGGACGCGATCGAGAAGTTGCAATACGATCTCTATTATCTCCGGCACTACTCGCTCAAGCTCGACGCCATGATCGTCTTGAAGACGATCTACGTGATGCTTTTCGGCCAGGGAAGATAATCGCAATTGGTCTGCGGGCAGCCGATCAATCCCAAGAGAAAGAGCCCGCCGGAGTTATCCCCCGGCGGCCTGCTTAAACGTGACCGAAAGAGACGAGGTTACCTGACCGGCACGAATCCGACCTGGAGGACGATCTTTTGTCCCGCGGGGCCGAGGGTGAAATCAACGAAGTCTTTCGCCACCCCGCTCGGGTCGCCGTTCGTGTAATAAAAGGTCGGCCGCGCGTACGGGTAGGACTTTGCCTGCACGCTTTTCACCGACGGGAGTGCGCCGTCGATCGGCGTGACTTTGATCCCACCCGCTTTGGTGTAGGCCAGGCCCACATAGCCCACGCCGTTGGCGTTCTTCCCGACTTCCGACGCGATCTGCTCATTGCCGGCCATCTTCTGCGCGCTCGGGGCGTAGTCGCGCTTCTTCATCGCCAGCTCTTTGAACTCGGAGTAGGTGCCAGACGAGGTGTTGCGGGTATAGACGGAGATTTTCCCGGCGCTGCCACCGACGGCGCTCCAATCGGTCACATCGCCGGTGAAGATCTGTTCCACCTGCTTCTTCGTCAGTGCTTTGATCGGATTGGCAGTATTAACAATCACCGCGATGCCGTCATAGGCGACAATCGTTGGCTTCATGTGCACTCCTTTGCCGGAAGCCGCGCCGATCTCGGCCGGCTTGGCCCGCCGGCTGGCCATGCCGATCTGCGCCGTACCTGTCGATGATGGCGGCGATACCGGTGGTGGAACCTTCGGCCGCGATGTCGAAGGTGGTCTCAGGATGCTTGGCCTTGAACGCTTCCGCCAGTTGCGGGACGAGCTTGGCCCCGAGGGTGTCGGAGCCTTTGATGACGAGCCGGTCGGCCTGCGCCCTGGAGGCGAGGAGGCCGAGGCCCAGGGCTAAGATTAGCGTTTTGGTTTTCATGGGTGTTTGGCTTGTGCGAAACGCTCTTGGTTGATTCAGAATTTGAAGCTAAGGTCGGCCTGGAAGAGGTCGAAATTGTCGACCGGATTAATCCCGACGTCGCCGATACCGCCGGTCCCGAGGTCGTGATCAATCTGCCAGCCGTGGGCGTAGGTCAGGTTGGCGAAGACGGCATCGCTCAGCGCGTAACCAAAGAAGAAGGCGAAGCCCTCCATGTTAACCCGGCTATCGAAGATGTCGGAGTCAACCAGGTTCGGGTCGAGCGAGAATTGCTCGGCGTGCTGCCAGAAGCCTTTCAGTTCCCAGGAGCCTTTCTTCTTCACTTTGCCGATGCCGGCGCCGATCTGATAGGCGTTTACGGAACCCGTCTTATCGGGATGTCCGGCTGCGATAGCCCGGTCGTCACCCGAAAAGTTGCGGGCGTAGTCGCCAAAGACCTTCACCGGCAGCTCGCCAAACTTCCAGCCCAGTTCCATCGGGAGCTCGAAGACGAGGAGGTTGTTCGCGCCGTTCTGGTTGGGCGTGATTCTGGTTCCACTAACCGAGAAGGTGGGATCGCCCACGAAATGGGTGGCAAAAGTGTCACCGGTCCCGGTGTAGTTATAAAGTGTGGGCGCGAGCTGGAAGTAGATGCTGTGCGGGAAATTGATCTTCGCTCCCACCTGCCAGCCGAGGAGGTAGGAATCGTTCTTGGGCAGACCCTGTGGATTGGCTCCGATCGGGTTTTCCGGGTTGGTATCGTCGTAAACGAACTGCCCGAAGTTGGCGAAGATATCGACCGTAATCTTCTGCGGGGGCTCGGAAGACGCGGCCGTGGCGACGGTCTTGCCATCTTTGCTGTAGGATTCGGCCGCGGCCGACGAGCTGCCTCCGCCATAGTTAAAGGTGAAGGTATGTTTCCACTGCTCAGCCAGGCCCTCAGGATTAATGTCGCCGTCCCAGACCATCGATGAAGTGACAAACGGGTTCGCCATCTTGCCGGCGATCAAGGTGAGATCGCGAATCCCTTTGTAGCCGAGATACGCCTGACCGACGCTGATGCGATCGCTGTCCTTCGAGAACGGGCCGCCCGCGGCACTGTCGTCGCCGAAGGTGATATTGGTCGAGCGCGGGTTGGTGCTCGTCTCGAGACGAATGCCGAAGAACCAGTCGTCGACCAGCGTTCCCTTGAGGCCGATGCGCAGGCGATATCGGGCGCGGTTGCGCTGATATGTGTCCCCCGGCCGGTTGAGCGTGTCCGGGCGCGCCGTTTCACCGTTGCGCACCTCGTAGCGGACGCGCGCGTCGCCGTAAAGCTCGAGCTCGGTCACGGGGGTGGAAAGTTTTAGTTTTCCGGCGGAGGTGGAAGCGTTTTCCCGGGTTAGGTCGGCCCGCACTTCTTCGGCTTCCTGGTCGTTGATCAGACCCTTGCGGACCAGCAAATCGAGCAAAGCCCCGTTATCCTGGGCACGGGCCGAGGCGCTGCCGAGCAAGAGGGTGCCGGCGACCGCGATGAAGATCGTTTTCTTGAACATTCTTGTCTCTCCTTTGTTGCGACCGAAGCCGCGATGGTTGGTTAAGCGTAGACGTTTTTTTTGCAATCGTCTGCGGCCCGGATTCCTCCGAACGCGGCAAGGCTAGAGAGCGATTGTTACGGTCGTATGACGACGGCGTAACAGTTGGGTAAATTTGGTCGCCCTAGGCGGCCGGCGACCGATACCCGCGCGGGTCGACCACGACGTCGTCGTAACCGACTCCGCGCAGCGACTGCCGGAGTGTATCGCCGATACTTTCGAGGATCGGCATCTCGTTAGGCGCAATCTCCAACCGCGCTCTGCACAAGTTCGCCTCGACGTGATGTCGAACCCGGAAAACCCGAAAGCCCAAACCGCGGACGGCCGCTTCCGCCCGCTCGATCATTGCCAGCGCAGTCACGGTCACGGGCGTGCCGTGTGGGATGCGGGAACTGAGGCAGGGCTGCGCCGGCGCGTCCGCCGTGGGCAGATTCATCGCCCGGGACAGGGCGCGAATTTCACTTTTCGTTAGGCCAACCTCCCGCAGCGGCGCCCGCACCTGAAACTCGGCCGCGGCCCGTCGGCCTGGTCGGATTTGCTCCGCGTCGTCAGCATTTTCCCCATAGGCCAGGGTGCGAAATCCGCGCTCGCGCGCCAGTCGATCGAGTTTCGTGAAAAGCTCAGCCTTGCAAAAGTAGCAACGGTCGATCGGATTGCTTGTGTAGTTGGAGTCGCGCATCTCCTCCGTGCCGATGACCTCGATCCTCACGCGGATGGCGCGCGCCAGTTGCAAGGCGTCTGCCAGTGCCTGGCGAGGGAGGCTGGGACTGTCGGCGATCACGCCCAGACACTTATCACCGAGCGTCGTGGCAGCGCTCGCCAGCAAGAAGGCGCTGTCGACCCCTCCCGAATAGGCGATCAGCAGCGGTGCCGTGGTTCCGAGCAATTTCCGCAGCTTCGCTTCTTTCCTGACGGCACCGTTCATCGCCCAAAGCTAGCTCCGCCACCAGAGGCGAACAAGCTCCGCGCTACGCCGAAGGGGGATTAGATCCGCTCAGTTCGGCAATTTGTCGGGTCAGTTCCTGGTGGCGCTCGTTGAGCGTCTGCAATCGAAGTTGCCAGCGGTGAAGCTGAATACTGAGTTGGTTAATGTAGCCGTTAATCTCCGTCCGTTGCGATTCGTTCTCCTTCAAATGACGTTGTCGCTCGGCCAGTTGTTCGGTTGCGTCCGGGGCCGGCGTGTCCTTGAGTTCGGGACTGGCGGCAGGTCGCGGAATGCTCGTCAGCTGACCACAATGCTGGCACTCCACGGTCAGGTCTGCGGCCGTCGCCTTGACCACCAGCGAACCGCTACAATGCTGGCATGTAAAGTAGAGGTTGCTTGGCTGAAACGCAGAGGGGCTGGTCGCGCCAACGGTCGCCATTATTCCAGTTCAAAAAGCAACTGCCATACCACCGTCCCGGTGACATGCTGACGCCAACCCCGCTGCTGTTCAGGTGGAAAAGGTGACAATGTGACCCAAGACGCGGGGACTAGATCGCCAGCGTGAATTCATAAGTCCATTAGAAACAATTGCTTATGTTTACAATCAGCGCGTGGAATGCTCATTGCTAGAGACTCCGCGAAAGGAATTTCTATATATCAATGGCTAAAGTTTTAGGTATCGACTTGGGCACCACCAACTCCTGCATGGCAGTGATGGAGGGTGGCGACCCGGCAGTTTTGGAAAATAGCGAGGGGGCACGCACTACGCCTTCGATCGTCGCCTTCGCCAAAAATGGCGAGCGACTGGTCGGCCAGGCCGCGAAACGCCAGGCGGTGACAAATCCCGCCAACACGATCTTTTCGATCAAACGTTTCATGGGCCGCAAATTTGACGAGGTCCGCGAGGAAGAACATCGCGTCCCCTACAAGGTCGTGAAAGCGGCCAACGGCGACGCCCACGTCCAGGTGGAAGTGAACGGCGAGAAGAAGACCTTCTCGCCGCCGGAAGTTTCGGCGATGATTCTGGCCAAGTTGAAGGCTGATGCGGAAGCCAAGCTCGGTGAGAAGATCACCCAGGCGGTCATCACCGTGCCGGCTTATTTTAACGACTCCCAGCGCAACGCAACCAAAGACGCCGGCAAAATTGCCGGTCTCGAGGTTCTACGCATCATCAACGAGCCGACCGCCGCCTCGCTCGCCTACGGGCTCGACAAGAAAAAGGACGAAAAGATCGCCGTCTACGATTTGGGTGGCGGCACCTTCGACATCTCTGTTCTGGAGATCGGCGACGGCGTCTTCGAGGTGAAAGCGACCAACGGCGACACTCACCTCGGCGGCGACGACTGGGATAACATTCTCGTCGATTGGATTGTTGGAGAATTCAAGAAAGACAGCGGTATCGACCTCTCGAAGCAGCCCGATGCGATTCAGCGCATCAAGGAGGAAGCCGAGAAGGCCAAGATCGCCCTCTCCTCCTCCCAGGAATACGAGATCAATCTGCCCTTCATCACGGCCGACGCGAGCGGACCGAAGCACATCCAGAAGAAGCTCACCCGCTCCAAGCTCGAACAACTGACCGACCCGCTCTTCCAGCGCACGGTCAAGCCGGTCAAGGATTGTCTGGCCGACGCCAAGCTTTCCGAGAAAGACATCAACGAACTCGTTCTCGTCGGCGGCATGACGCGCATGCCGAAGGTCATCGAGACCGCCCGCGAGCTAATCGGGAAAGAACCCCATAAAGGCGTCAACCCCGATGAAGTCGTGGCCGTTGGGCGCCGCCATCCAGGGTGGCGTGCTCAAGGGTGACGTGAAAGATGTCCTCCTCCTCGATGTCACTCCGCTCACTCTTGCGATCGAGACCGCGGGCGGCGTCGCGACTCCCATGATCCCGCGTAACACCACCATCCCGACCCGTAAGTCGCAGATCTTCTCGACTTACAGCGACAACCAGCCGGGCGTGGAAATCAAAGTCTTGCAGGGCGAGCGTCCGCTCTCCCGCGACAATAAAAATCTCGGCACCTTCCACCTCGACGGCATCCCGCCGGCTCCGCGTGGCGTGCCGCAGATCGAAGTCACGTTCGACATCGACGCCAACGGTATTCTGCATGTCTCCGCCAAGGACCTCGGGTCAGGCAAGGAGCAGAAGATCTCCATCACCGGCAGCTCAGGCTTGAGCAAGGAAGAAGTCGAGAAGATGCAACGCGACGCCGAGGCTCACGCCGAAGAAGACAAGAAGGCGAAGGAAGCGATCGAGATCAAGAACAACGCCGACACCCTGGCCTACCAGTGTGAGAAGCAATTGAAGGATCTCGGCGACAAGGTTCCTGAGGACAAGAAGAAGTCGGTCGAAGAAGCGATCGCCAAGGTGCGGGAGGCGATCAACGCCGACGACACCGAGGCGATGAAGCGGACCTACGAAGACCTGCAGAACAAGTTCCAGGAAATCAGCGCCGACCTTTACAAGCAAGCCGCGGCCAGCGCTGGTCCGGCGCCAGGCCCCGATGCCGGTCCGCAAGCTGAGCCCCAAACCGAAGGCCCGCGCAAGGATCAAGGCGACGTGGTCGACGCGGAATTTGAAGTTGTCGACGAAGACAAGAAGTAACTCTTAACAACCACAATTTGCCGGAAGGCCGCGCGCCAGGTGTGAGCGGCCCCCGGCAACAACCCAACTAGCAGAAGGAGTAAGTAAAACCATATGGCAATTAACGTAAGACCGCTTGGAGACCGGGTGCTCGTGCAACCGATCGAAGAGCAAGAAACCAAAAAGGGCGGCATCATCATCCCCGATACCGCCAAGGAAAAGCCGCAGGAAGGCAACGTCGTCGCTCTCGGCACGGGCAAACTAGACGACAATGGCAAGAAAGTGGAGTTCACCGTGAAGAAGGGCGACAAAGTGCTCATCTCGAAATACGGCGGCACGGAAATCAAGGTGGACGGTGAGTCCTATTTGATCATGCGCGAGGACGATATCCTCGGCATCATCGGCTAAACCAGCCTCTCAACTCTCAACTAAAGACTAAGAACTAAATCTATGGCAGCTAAACAACTACAATTTGACGAGAACGCGCGCCATGCGCTTCTCCGCGGCGTCGAGAAACTCTCGCGCGCCGTCAAAGCGACTCTCGGACCGAGCGGTCGCAACGTCATCCTCGACAAGAAATTCGGCAGCCCGACCATCACCAAAGACGGTGTGACCGTGGCCAAGGAAATCGAGCTCGAGGATCCGTACGAAAACATGGGCGCCCAGCTCGTGCGTGAAGTCGCTTCCAAGACTTCCGACATCGCTGGTGACGGCACCACGACCGCGACCGTTCTCGCTGAGTCCATCTACAAAGAAGGTCTCCGCAACGTGACGGCCGGCGCTAACCCGACCTCGCTCCAGCGCGGCATCAACCAGGCCGTCGAAGCGATCGTCGCCGAGCTCGGCAAGATCTCGAAGAAAGTCAGTGACCGGAGCGAGATCGCCCAGGTCGCGACCGTCTCCGCCAACTGGGACAAGACGATCGGTGAAATCATCGCCGACGCCATGGACAAAGTCGGCAAGGATGGAACGATCACGGTCGAAGAAGCCAAGTCGATCGAAACCAGCCTCGACGTCGTCGAAGGCATGCAGTTCGACAAGGGCTATCTCTCTCCTTACTTCGTGACCAACGCCGAAGCGATGGAAGCCGTGCTCGATAATCCTTACATCCTCATTCACGAGAAGAAAATCTCGAGCTTGAAGGACATGCTCCCGCTCCTCGAGAAAGTGGCCAAGGCCGGTCGCCCGCTCCTCATCATTGCGGAAGACGTGGAAGGCGAAGCGCTCGCGACTCTGGTCGTGAACAAGCTCCGCGGAACGTTGCAAGTCGCAGCCGTCAAAGCCCCGGGCTTCGGCGATCGTCGCAAGGCGATGCTCGAAGACCTCGCCGTCCTTACGGGCGGTCAATGCATCACCGAAGACCTCGGTATTAAACTCGAGAACGTTAAGCTCGAGGACTTAGGGCGTACCAAGCGCGTCACGATTGACAAGGAGAACACCACGATCGTGGAAGGCGAAGGCAAGCAGGCCGATATCCAGGGCCGGGTCGCGCAGATCCGTCGTCAGATCGAAGAGACCACTTCCGATTACGATCGTGAGAAGCTCCAGGAGCGCCTCGCGAAACTCGCCGGTGGCGTGGCCGTCATCAATGTCGGCGCCGCGACCGAAACCGAGATGAAGGAAAAGAAAGCGCGCGTGGAAGACGCTCTGCATGCGACTCGCGCCGCGGTTGAAGAAGGCATTGTCGCCGGTGGCGGCGTGGCCCTCATCCGTGCGCAGAAAGCGCTCGACAGCCTCAAGCTGGAAGGCGACGAAGCGGTCGGCGCGGCCATCATCCGCCGGGCGATCGAAGAGCCGCTCCGCACTCTGGCCGATAACGCGGGCCAGGAAGGCGCCCTCATCGTGCAGGAAGTGAAGAAGCGCAAAGGCAACGAAGGCTACAACGTCGCCACGGGCGAATACACCGACCTCGTGAAAGCGGGCGTCGTTGATCCGACCAAGGTAACGCGCAGCGCGTTGCAGAACGCGGCCTCCATCTCCGGCCTCCTCCTCACCACCGAAGCGATCATCACCGAAGCTCCTGAAAAGGACAAGGGCGGTGCTGGTATGCCTCCGGGCGGCATGGGTGGCATGGGCGGTATGGGCGGCATGGACTATTAACCCCGAAACATTTCGGGGCTAAGTCCAGCGACCAAACGCTAACTTAAGCAAATCAACCACAGCCGGGTCTCGCAAGGGGCCCGGCTGTTTTGCTCATGGCAAAACCCGATAGACGCGGATCCCCTCGCTCAGAATTGCTGGAGTCTAAGGCAGCACTCCGCTGGCGGGAGATCGACCGCTCCATTCGCGATCGAAGTTCTCGATCGCTTCCGATGCGCGACCCAGGCCACGATCAAGCCCGCCAGAGTCCCGAGCCCGGCGGCGCCGAGGCCGAACGCTTGCTGGGTTGCACCGATCCAGATCGCGATCGCTCCAGCCAAACCGGCAGCTACAAACCATCGTTGCGAGTCCCTTCTTTCGGATCGCTGCCGCCCAGATCGCCAGAGTGGCGAAACAAGCCAGGTCATGCCAGCCATGGTGACCGGGCACCGCGTAGGCCAAGTCTTCGTAAACTCGCGGGGCGGTCCCGAGGATGAGCGCCGCTGCTGCGGCGGCGGGAAAATTTCGTGTCACCAGGCCAAGCGCGAGAATCGTCGTCAGGACCAGGAAATACAGAATCGGTCCCGACCACATCGCGGCTGACAGCAAGGCCTGGTGAAGAGGGATTCCTGTCGCCACCGACCAAACCTTTCCGAGGGCGACGAGATACCATGCATTTAGGGACGCCCAGCCCCAGTTTGGCCGGCCATCGGGCGCGTTATCCATTTGCGTGGAACGCACCCGCAGTTTCCCGATGTCGATCATCTCCCGCGCGTCGGAGACCCAATAGAAGCTGTCGGCGCAGCGGAAGAAGGGAGTGGCGTCGAGACGCGGCAGTCGGTTAAGCCGAGGCCGGGATTTGCTCGCGTGATTTCTGCCCCATGATCATTTCGCCGGGGCAGCCGTAGCTCGATCCTTTTGAGAGTGCCCATGGGACACCCCGCTGGAAATGAGAAAGACGCGCCCGGAATGATAGCCGTGAATGCCGCTCCAGCCTGAGGTGATCAGGAAATCGTCGCTCCCGTCGCGATCGATGTCGCCCATCCCGACGGCGTCGAAGCCGAAGGTGTCGCCGGCCGTGCGGCAGGTGTAGCTCTTCATCAGCGCGCCATCCTTGCCGGAGAAGAGATAGGCTTTCCCAGCCGAGGTCGCCGCCCCGCCGTATTGCCAGGCGCCGACGATGAGATCGTCGTGCCCATCGTGATCGATGTCGCCAGCCGGTGAGGGAGAGGTTCCGAATCCATCGCCCGCGTTCTCACCCGTGAGGGTGAGCAGGCAGTGGCCATCCTTCCCGGAATAGACATAGACCCGGCCGGTCAAAGGCCCTTTCGCGGCGTTCTGCCAATCGGAGACATAGATGTCGGGAATGCCGTCGCCGTCCGTGTCGCCGATGACGGAGAGAAACATCGCGCCGAAGGCGCCGGCGGTGGCGTCTCCTTCGAAAGTGAACTTTGGCTTATTCGTTAGGCCGTCGTAAACGAAGACCCGGCCGCGTTTTTCCGAGCCCGCTTTCGGCGCGCCGACGACGATGAAGGTCTGTTTAAGATCGCTGTAGCCGGCGACCGCGTTCCCAAAGCGATCGCCTTCGCTCTCGCCGATCAGAGTAAGCAAAAGCTTCCCATCCTTGCCGGAGTAAACATAGGCGTGGCCGATTCCCTTCCCGGGTTTGCCCGGCGGTGGCGGCGCGCCGACGATGACATCGGCGCAGCCGTCATGATTCACATCGCCCACGCTCGCGACGTGCTGGCCAAAAGATTCCGGCGTTTTGCTCTCCGACTTCAGCGCGAGCAGGACTTTGCCATCCTTTCCCGAGTAAACGTAGGCGACGCCGTTAGGCGGCCCGCTGGCAATGACGTCGGAAACCCCGTCGCCGTTGGTATCGCCGGCGCATTCGAGGCCGGTGCCGAGGATATCCTCCGCTTTGCCGTCCGCTTTCCAGAGGAGCTTGCCGCTGCGGGTTGAGTAAACATAAATCCGGCCCGCGTTCTTTCCCCCGGCGGAATGGTTGGGCGCCGAGGTCACGAAATCGGTCACGCCATCTTCATCGACGTCGCCCAGCTGGCGCGCGATCCAGCCAAACTGATCGTTAGGCGCTTCCCCATCGAACTCGCGGATGATCTTGACCTGCTCGACGAAGGGATGAGCGAAGTCCTCCGGCTTCGGCAGGTAGCCGGCAAACCGCGGGTCGTTCTTGATACTGGCAAAGTCATCGTCCTGGGCCAGGCCCGTCAGGTCGGCTTTCTGCGTTGCTTTCGCTTTGCCTAACCACTCGAACGCCTGCTCCTTTTCGCCTTTCAAAGCTGAGACGGCGGCGAGATTGTAGAGTGCTGTCACCTGGCTGGGATTGACTTTCAAGGCCCGTTGATATGCAGCGGCGGCATTGTCCCATTGCTTTGCACCCTTGTAAGCCGTGCCGAGTAGTCGCCAGGCCCGGCCGTTTTTCGGTTCGCGCGTGGTGATCGCCTCTAGAATTTTCGCGGCGCCTGCCGCATCGCCGCTCTGGAGCGCTGAAACTGCGGAAGCAAGCGTGACCGGCGAAGGACTCGGGGTGACGCGCGGGTCCGCGGCAAAGACCGGCTGAGCCATGCCAAGGAACGCGACCAGGACAGGACCGACAAGACAACGCGGCAAGAACAACGGAACCATGGCGCTATCTTTGTTCTCGCGTCTCGCCTTGCAAGCGCTCATCCAGTCTGGTCGGAAGAAAGTCCCAAATCGTCCGCTGTCGCCTAACGAAACAGCCGGAGGCCTTGGATCGTCGCTCAGGGCGCGAGCAAGCCGACATACCACGTCACCAACTGCGCCCCAAAGAACATCCAGACGAGCGCGCCGAGGGCGAGGTAGGGACCAAAAGGAATCTTGGCCGACCAGGCGCGTTTCCCGAGCAACATCGTCGTTAGGCCGACGATTGAGCCGGCGAGCGAGCCGGCGAAAATGCTGAAGAGAACCGCGCGCCAACCGAGGAAAGCGCCGATCGCGGCGAGGAACTTGAGATCCCCCCGGCCCATCGCTTCGCGCGGAATCTGCAACTCGCGCACCACCCCGGTGATGCGGTCCACCTCATCGAGCGGGAACGATTCCTCGGCGATCGTGAGTCGGTTATAGCGAAGCTGCAGGGTCACATTCTCGAACCGGCGGTCATCGACCTGCGTCTCGGCACAGTGCATCAGGAGCAGATCGCTCTCTCGCGCGAAATGATCGCTCCAGAGTCCGCGCTCCTCACCGACAACAAACTCCGCGTCTTCCCCCTCCCGCACCCAGCTGAAGGGCGTCGGCGCCTCGAGCCGGATGCGTTTCTTGCCAAAGACCTTTTTGCCGGCCTCGAGCACGATCCAAAGGAGCGCGTAGCCAAGAGCGGCTGCGCCTAACGATTGCGCGAGCCCCCGCCAGCGCGAATCCTCTCCCATCAAGGCGGGCAGCACAACGCTCGCCAGCACACCGACAATCGTCCCGCCGATCGTGATCTCATCCGGGATGATGAAATGCTCGAAATCGATGAAAGTCGCGGCGATAAGAAGGGACAACGAAGACCCAGTAGGCAAGCGCGATCGGCCAGGGGAACACCATCCAGACGGCGAGAAAAAGCAAAGCCGTCAGCAACTCGACCGCAAAGTAGCGAAACGCGATCCGGCTCCCGCAATTCGCGCATTTCCCGCGCAACCAGAGCCAGCTGATGAGCGGCAGATTTTGCTGCCACGGGATCGGCTTCCGGCAGGCCGGACAAAAGGAGCGGCGCGGCTGGTTGACCGAAAGATCGCGCGGGAGACGATAAATGCAGACGTTGAGGAACGAACCGATCGCCGCCCCCATGACGAAGGCGAAGACGCGAAAGATCAGCTCGTAAACCGCGGGCGTTTCCACTCGTTAGGCCGAAGCGTCCCGGGTCTGCTTTCCGCTGCATGAACCACGCGATCCAGATGCAGCTCTCGTAGAGCAAGCACATCGGCAGGCTCATTGCGATCAGGGTGAGGATATCGGGGGTCGGCGAAATGATGGCAGCGAGAATGAAAATAAGCACGATGGCGTAGGGCCGGGTCCGGGCCATGAATTCATAGGTAACGAGGCCAAACTTGACCAGCGCCAGGACGACGACCGGCAGTTCAAAGGCCAGCCCAAAGCCGAGCACGAACCGGGTCACGAAGGAGTAATATTGCTGCACCGTCCACATCGGGGTCCAGCCTAACGACTGGGTGTCGTGAAAGAAAAAGAGAATCGTCTTCGGGAGCAGCCAGTAATAGCAGCAGGCCACCCCGATCAGGAAAAGCGCGAAACTCACCCCGATGGCAGGAAAGAGGAACCGCTTCTCGACCGCGGTCAGGGCCGGCAGAACGAACTGGGCGAGGAAATAAAGGAGGAGCGGGAAGGAAAGAACGATCCCGGCATAAAAGGCGAGATGGAACGAGATCGTGATCGAATCGGTGATCCCAAGGGCGCGCAGGGCGCCGACCTGGCCGCCCACTTCGCTCAGCGGCCGTTGCAGGATGCCGACCAGTCGTTGCCGAAAAGCAAAGCAGAGAAACATCGCCACGATCAGGGTGATCGCCATTTTCACGATCGTCCAACGGAGGTCCTCGAGATGCTCGAGGAACGGCTTCGAGGTTTCGCTCTCGGGCGGATCGCGAAAGGCGAAGATGTCGCGCAACTTCATCGTCAGGGAAAGATCTCGCCGATCGCCACCAACCGGGCCCAGAGTACTGAGCGTATTGGAGTCGCGGACTTGCCCCTCGGCGATCATCTGTCGCACGACATCGGCACTGAACTCGCGACAATCGACGATCGCCTCCGTCGCGTCGTGTTCTGGGCCCGCAGCGCACTTCTGCACCGGGCGGGCGAGAAAGAGGTAACAATGTTCATCCGTCATTCCCGGGGAGGAGAAAAAGTAGCCTAACGGAGTCAACTCGGCGCCGGGCGCCAGCTCGTAGCCGGTCTCTTCGCGCAATTCACGTCGCGCCACCTCGCGCACGGCCGCTTCATCCGGCTCGAGCGATTCGTCGATCTGCCCGGCCGGCATCGACCAGATCGCGGCCCGGATCGGGATTCGTTCCTCGCGGATGAGGACGAATTTTCCCTCGCGGGTAAGGGGCGCGATCACGACCGCGGGTTTGCGATGCACGACCGACCATTTGCGCGTCGCCTGGGTCGGGGTCCGCACTTCGTCCGTCGCGACGGTGAGATGCGGAGTCTGGAAATGGATTTCGCTCGCGAGCGTTTCCCAGCCGTCGCCATCGTGCACGAGATTGGTTTTTTGCACGCGGGGAAGTTATGGACGGCGTCGCGAAAAGCGAATCGCGAGCGCGCTGTGGACGTTTCGCTGCGCGAAACGCGAGACTAATTGCCCAACCCGGGCCGATCCTGCGAGCCACGCCTTCTCCCGCGCTTCGCACAGCGAAGCGTCTACAGCGCGCGCACGACCCGCACCGCGACGTAGCGGGTCTCGGGCAGGATAAACTTTCGCAGTTCCAGCTCGATCCGCCGGAGGTCGAATTTACGCAGCAAATGTTCCGCCGTCTCGTGCGCGAGGGTTTCGATCAGCTTGTCCTCCCGTGCGGAAACGAAGCGCCGCACTTCCTCGCAGACAGCCGCGTAATCGATCGCCCGCGCCAGGTCGTTGCCCAGCTCGCCGAAAGGTCTGCGCGGTTGCAAGACGAGTGAAACCGTGAGGCGCTGCGGCTGGGCGCGTTCCTCGTCGGGAACGCCGACCCGCGCCATCAGTTCCAATTCCTTGATCCGGATTTCGTCGTTAGGCAGATCCTGGTTCACGGGCGCCGGCTACTCTCCAGTCGATTCCCAAAGGAGACCAGCCGAAAAGATTGAGCGCGCGCCAGGAAAATCCCGACGCGCGCCGTTCGGGGAGACGTTTCTCTCAACAACCTGAGCGCCGCTCTTTTTCGTCTTCCTCGTGCACGAGGCCGGAGAGAGGTGCGGCCGCGTCTTGCGCTTCCTGCACGCTGGCGAGTCCCGCGAAGAGGCGGCGCATGCCGCGAACTTTGCGCGTGAGCGAACTGGAGGAAGCGTGCAGGCCGGCAGCATCGGCGACGTAAGTCGCGGCATTCCCGGCCGCGATGTTCATCTGCGCCGCGGTCGCGATCGCATCCTGATTCGCGCCGAGGAACAGGAACGTCCACCGATACTGCGTGGTCTGCTGCTTGATGGCACGGGCGATTTGTTGCCACGTGTAGCTTTGGGAGGAATTCTCCAGGCCATCGGTCAGGATCGCGACGATCACTTGCGCTGGGCGACCCTTCTCCGGCATCGCCGCCAGCCGCGTCCCGAGGTCATCGACCGTGCGACCAATCGCATCGAGGAGAGCGGTCGAACCGCGCGGGATGTAGGTCTCGTGGTTGAGCGCGATGACTTCCGCGACCGGCAGCGCATTGATCGGCACGAGGTATTCGTCGTCGAAAAGCACCAATGTGAGCTTAGCCAGACCCTCGGTCCGCTGCTGTTCGTCGAGGAACAGATTGAAGCCCGAGATGGCGGCGTCGCAGCAAACATCCATCGAACCGGACCGATCGAGGACGAAGGCGATTTCGGTGTAATTTTTGTTCATACCCACACTTTAGCCGTGTGGGTCAGACATCCGCCGTCCGAGGGGCGAAGATTTTTTATGAATACTCGGTGACGAATTTGCGGCCCACCTCTGCCAGCCGCTCCCGCAGCTTGGCCGGCTCGAGCACTTCCGCCTCGTCTCCCCAGCTCAGGACCCAGCGTTCGATCTCTTCCAGGCTGCCAAGCTGCAACTTCAATTCCAGGCCGCCGTCGCGCAGCTCCCTGATCTTTTGCGAGTGGTGCCACATCCGCTCGCGCACGAGCTGCGCGGCGAACGGCTGAAAGCGGATTCGCACCGTCGTCCGACCCTCGCTCTGGAAGACGCCAAAGCTCGAATCGAGAAATTTCCCGATCGAAAAATTGGCCGGGCGCCGAAAGCGTGCGCCCGTGCGCCGCGGCGCGCTGATGCGCGGGAGGGCAAAGGTGCGGACCTGCTGGCGGGCGAGATCGAAGCCGAAGAGATACCACTGGTGATCGACGCAACCGAGATGGTAAGGCCGCACCCGGCGTGTCTCGGCCGCGTTGCTGCGCAATTTGCGATAGCGAAACTCCACTTCGGCCGAGTCGAGCACGGCGCGGCTGAGCAGCTCGAAGACCTCGAGATCGGCGACACTTTGCCCGACCGACCGGAAGGAGATGGCGGCGTCGAGATCGCTCCAACTGAAAGTGATCCGGTCCTTCAGCCCGTGACCGATCTTCTTGAAGGCGGCGCGCAAGGGCGCCTCGAAGGGCGTGCCGCGATATTGTTGCAGCGCCTTCTGCGCAACGAAGAGGGCCACGATCTCCCCCTCGCTCACCTGGATGTTGGGAAAACTGGTGACCGGTTCGGTGTAAACAAAGCCGAAATGCAGCTGATCGTATTCGATCGGCAGCCCGAGCTGATAGCGCATGAACTCGATGTCGCGCTGGATCGTTTTTTCCGAGACCTCGAGTTCGTGCGCGAGCTTGCGACAGTTGGGAAATTTGCGCGCCTGCAACTGGGCATGGAGCTGCATCATGCGCGCGAGCGGCGGACGGGAAAACTGTTCGACGGCGGCGCGCGGCAGGCGGGGGGTGCGATTAAGGCCTGGTGCTCTCGGACGTGACATGTCCGACAGATAGCGATCGCTGCCTCCCTCGCGCAAGCACTTTCTCAGGGGGTCGCCTTATTTGGGATTGTGAACCAACTGCAAATCGCGACGGGCTCCATCTTAAGGCCTCCGATGAATCTTGAGTTCCTTCAGAATTTTGTTGGCCAAGCCGCGAGTGATGCGCTGGGGAATCTCGGCGTGCCCTAGATTCCAGTCCTCGGGTTTTGGCTCGACCGTGAGCTGCAAAGACTCATCGTGCTCGCGGCCAATCTTCTCGAGGCGGCCGACGTTGATTTCAGCGATCAGCTCAAGCCGACGCTCGGGTGGCTTTTCGAGGTGGGCGCGGAACATCTCCCAATGTTCAACGAGGGGAATAATTGCGAGGCGGGAGACTGAGATGTTTTGTCCTTTGAAAAGGCTTGGCGCGATTCGCGTTCCATCCCATTTGTCCGTGCAGACGGCGCGAACAATATCTTCTTCTGCGCTGAGGGGCATTGACCGAAATCACGCAAAACGCGCCGCCAACTCCCTCGCGTCTTCACTTGGGATCGTGCCTTCGCTCTCGTCGGCCTCGGCGTAGTATTCGATCTCGTTCGATCGAAACTCCACCTGGATCGCCTTTCCCGCGGGATCTTCCCAGCAAAGCTCGATCCATCCTTCATCCGTCAGAAAAAGACTGGCGGCTTGCGGCAGTGCCGCGGATTCAAGGAAGCGGTAAAAGGATTCGAGCGCGCGTGGCGAAAGTGGTTTGCCCGAGCCGTCGCCCCAGCCGGCGGAATAATAATGCCGGAAATGATGAAGGCGTCCCCAACCCTTCGGCCCCAACTTGGTCAGAAGCAGTTCATCCCGTTCTCCTTCGCTGGACGCTGCCGGTCGCACCCCGAGCAAGACCGCTTCATCGCGCAAGTTATCGGAAAGGCGGTAAAAGGAATCCCTCGGTTGGGGAAGCGCGGTGATCATTCGTATACCGGGTCGAGCGTCGTCAAAAACTCGGGCTTGAGCAAGCCAAAGAAAATCTGCTTCTCAAATTCATGAGCCTCGGCAAATTTCTCTAAGCCATTTTGGAACAGATCAAAGTCGAGCGAACGCAACGAAACATCCGCGTCAAGGATGCTGCCAATTCGCGCGTTGTCGCCGGTGCCGAGAATGGCCTTGTTCGCTATTTGCAGGCGCGCGGTTAGTGGAGGCCGGGGCAGGACGGTGGTGATCGAGAGTTCGGCCCCACTCAGCCGCTGCCCACCCGAGTTCACATCGAGGAGAAGCCTCTCGAAAATATCGAAGGGAAAGAAATTGATGTAGCGCACCCCGAGTCGCTCGCCTTCAGAGATAAAACCAATGGTCTGCAGTTGCAAAAGAAGCCACCGCATTTCTTCGGCAAACGCAGCCCAGCCGGGATATTGATTCGGCTTTGTCACCAGGCTTAATACTCGTGGCCCGAATTGGATCAGGAAATCGCGACTCAGAAACTGGACCAGTGGCTGGTGGGTAAACGCGGGTTCCAGGCGGCGCATCTCCGCCGGGAAATCTGCCAGCGGCAGATTCTTCTGCTCCGGATAGCGTTCGCGAATATGCGCAAAGAGCAGGCCGGGCAAGGTGAGCCAGGACTCTGAAGTGGTAAAACGAACTTCGAGAATCGCCTCAACGATCGGGCAGGGGTCGATCTTGATCGGGAGCCGTTCGGGGATGGGAAGCGGAAAATTTGCGGTCATCTTTTGGCGCGTTCTCGCTTAGCCGCGGAGGCAGCGGTGGCAGACTCCACGATATTGATTTCTTCCGAGATCAGGCCGTAGAGCGAATAGACCAACTGGTCAATCTCCCGCTCCCACGCGCTCACGTCTCGCCATTTCGCTGGGAGGATGCGGTCAACCCTTCGCCTGTCTCTGTTCGAGGCAGCGTCATCCAATGGAGGAATTCGGAATTTCAGCAAATGGATCATTCTTTCTTCGACGAACGGGTCACTCATCACGGTCAAATATAGCGTCTTAAATTGGGGTTGTGGTTCTTAACAGTGCCATCTTAGAACGATTCACGCGCAAGGCGGTGTCGTGGCCCATGAGGGTTTTCTCGATCGTGGCCAGGCGCTTTTTCAGGGTGGCGTCAGTGAGCAATTCCCGGCGCATCTTTACGAAGGCACGCACGACATAGACGCTCATCGCGACGGCGCGCGGACTGTTCAGAATGGGGGCGGCCATGATCGCGCCGTGCTCGGTGAAAACTCGCGGGAGCTTACGCCGTCCGCCTCGACCTTTTGATGCTCCAATTTGGAATATCAAATCGGCAAACTCCCGGCGCGCAAGGATAAAGGAGAAGTCGCCAGGGAATCGGCTCGCATTTCGCGAGATGCCCTTGTTGAAGGTCCCCGTGCTGACTCCGTAAAGCAGCGCGAGGTCGCTATCGAGCACGACCGGCTCGTTGCGAGTGGAATAAATTTTTGGGGCGAGAGCCTCAAATTTCATTTCTCGAGAGGGAGAGGTCATCGCGTCAGGAAGTGGACGTACTCCTCGATCTCAAAGGGGAGGTAGCGGGCGAGGATGCGGAACTGGAGTTCGATGGCGTGGCGGCGATCGGAGAAGAGCATGGGGTGCGGTCGGTTGTAGGGAGAGTTTTCGTTTTCGGCAAAGGCTTTTTTGAGCCTCCTCTTCGCCGAACGATTTCGGGCGCTTTGCAAGAATCGTGCGGCCTCGCAGAGAGGCTTTCCTTCGAAACAAAATTTCCGCTCGTCGGACAACCTTTGTCCGAGCCGCTGTGTTAGTGTGCGCGGCGTGAGTGGGAACCCCGGCCTCCATCTTCATACCAGTAATCGTCTCGAGCGGCTCGCCGATGCGATGGCGCAGGGGTTGCGGCGTCCGCTGGACGACCCATTTGCGGCCGAGGCGGTGGTGATCCCGACGCTCGGTTTGGAACGCTGGCTGACCCAGGAACTGGCGCGCCGCCAGGGAATTTGCGCCAATGTCTCTTTCCTCTTTCCGCGAAACTTCGTGGCCGGATTGATGGATACCGCGTTGCCCGGTCGTGCCGCCGCCCGCTTTTACGCGCGCGAAAATCTTACCTGGCGCATCATGAAGTTGCTCCCGGAGCTGGCTGCTCGGCCCGAGTTTGCCGATCTGCGCCGCTACCTCGAACAGCCCCGCCCCGAGCTTCGCCGCTTCCAACTCGCGGGAAAAATTGCCGGCTCTTTTGACCAATATCTCGCCTTCCGACCGCGCATGGTCCTCGATTGGGAACGAGGAACCGAAAAGCACTGGCAGGCCATTCTCTGGCGGGAGCTGATCCGCGCCGCACCCGGTTTGCATCCGCCGGCACTGGCGGAGGAATTCAGCGCCGCCCTGCACCGCGGCACTGCGTTATTGCCGGAACGCGTTTCAGTTTTTGGGATCTCGACGTTGCCGCCGTTTTACGTCCAATTTTTCCAGGAACTCGCGCAGGTGATCGAGGTGCATTTCTTCGTGATGCGGCCGACCCCGGAATGGTGGAGCGATATCCGGTCCGAGCGCGAAGAGCTGCGGGCGCGCCGCAAAGCGCCCGCGACTGCGCAACTCGACCTGCAATTCGAGCGCGGGAATCCGCTGCTTGCTTCCTTCGGCAAACTCGGCCGTGAATTTCTCGACAGCATCACCGAACTGAATCCAACGCGGGAGCACGACCAGCTGGAGGCGCCGCCTAACGAAACCATGCTCGGACAAATCCAACGTGATATCTTCGAGCTGCACGATCCGACCGGCCGCGCACCGCGACCGGTCGCCGCCACGGATCGTTCGCTCCAATTCCATTCCTGCCACAGCCCGATGCGCGAGATGGAAGTGTTGCACGATCAATTGCTCGCGCTCTTCGAAGAGCAACCTGATCTCAAGCCGCACGAGATCGTGGTCATGGCGCCGAACATCAGCGTCTACGCGCCATTCATCGAAGCGGTCTTTGCCACCGCGCCGGACGAGTTGCTGCGCATTCCTTTCAGCATCGCCGACCGCGGGGCGCGGGCGGAGAGCGGCGTCATTGATACCTTCCTTCGCATCCTCGAATTGGCCGAGAGCCGATTCCCGGCCAGCAGCGTCCTGAACATCCTCGAGTCGGTCCCGCTGCAGCGGAATTTCGATCTGGCCGAGCCCGATCTCGAGATTATTCGCACCTGGATCGAGGAAACCGGAATCCGCTGGGGGGTCGATGCCGCGCATCGCGCCGCGCTTGGCCTGCCGGAGTTTGGCGAGAACAGTTGGCGCGCGGGGCTCGATCGGCTCCTGCTCGGTTACGCCGCCCCCGCGCGCGGCGAGAAACTCTTCGCGGGCATCCTGGCCTACGACGAGGTGGAGGGAAGTCTGGCCGAAACGCTCGGCCACTTTGTTGAATTCGCCGAAGCGCTTTTTTCAACCGCGCGCGCGCTCCAGCATCCGCGTCCGCTCAGCGAGTGGCAGGAGACTCTGCGCGAGGTGGCCGACCGCTTTTTCGGCGCCGACGATGAGCGCGAATCGGAGCTGCACCGATTGCGACGAATCATCGATTCGTTAGGCGAGACCGCCACGCTATCCGGTTTCGACGAAGCGGTGTCGCTCGACGTGCTCCTGGCCCATCTCGAGCAGGCCCTCACGAGCAACGAGAGCGGCTCGGGATTTCTCGTCGGCTGCGTCACCTTTTGTGCTCTCAAACCGATGCGCACCGTCCCGTTCCGGGTCGTCTGCCTCGTCGGGATGAACGACACCGCCTACCCGCGGCACGATCGTCCGCCGGCCTTCGATCTCATCGCGCAAAACCCGCGCCCCGGCGACCGCTCGACGCGCGACGACGATCGCTACCTCTTCCTCGAAGCGCTCCTTTCCGCGCGTGACGTTTTCTATCTCAGCTATGTCGGTCGCTCGAGCCGCGACAACAAACCGATCCCGCCAAGCGTGCTGGTGAGCGAGCTGCTCGATTACACCGGCGCCGTCGTCACCGAGCACCCGCTGCAGCCGTTCAGTCCAAAATATTTCACCGGTATCGACGGACTCTTCAGTTACTCGGCGGAGAACTGCCTGGCGAGTGGCATTGCGGTCGAGGAACGAACCGAGCCGGCGCCGTTCATCGCCACAAAGATCGGCGAGCCAGAAGCGGAATGGCAGCGGCTCGAGAACGCGAAGCTCCGTTCCTTCTTCGCCAACCCGTCCAAATTTCTCATTCGCGAGCGGCTCGGCCTGCGCCTTGCGCGGCAGGACTCGCTCCTGGAGGAAGCGGAGCCGCTGGAGCCGGGTGGGCTTGCCAAATACAAACTGGAACAGGATCTCCTCGAGCGCGCCCTTGGCGGTGAAGAAGTCGAGGCATGGTTTCCGGTGGCGCGCGCCGGCGGAGAGCTACCGCCGGGCCGGGCGGGCGAATCGCATTTGCGCGAACTCTCTGAGAACGCGCGCCTTTTCGCCGAGGCGGTAAGGGCGAACGCAGGCCAGCAACGCGGCGAACCGGAGCAGTTGCAGCTTAGCATCGGCCGGTTCGAGCTCAGCGCCCGGATCGATAACCTGTTTGATGGTCGTCTGGTGCGCCGCCGCCTAACGACACGAAAACCGGCCGATCTGCTCGGGGCGTGGATCGATCATTTGCTCATGAATTGCGTCCGCGCGACTGAATCGATTCTCATCACCGCGACCAGGGAAAAGCAGCCGGTGATCGAGCGTTTCGCGCCGGTGGAGGACGCACAGGCGCTGCTCGCTTCGCTCCTCGATTTTTATTGGCGAGGCTTGCGGGCGCCGCTGCCCTTTTTTCCTCGCAGCTCGCTTGCCTTCGCGGAAAGGAAACTTCATCCCACCAGAGGATCTTCCCCGCTCGAGAAGGCGGAAAAGGCCTGGGGCGATTCGCCGCTCCCGCGAGATAACGATTTCGGGCAGGGGCCGGAGCGAGAGGATGATTATTTCGATCTGGCTTTCCGCAATGTGCCCGATCCGCTCGGTGAGGAATTTCAAGAGATCGCGATGGCGATTTTCGAGCCGGTCCTCAAAGTCATGACGACGGTGAAATGAACGAATTTTCCCTCCTCGAAACCGATATCGGCAGCGGTCCGCTTCTGATTGAAGCCAGCGCCGGGACCGGGAAGACATTTACCATTGCCGGGCTCGTCCTGCGCCTCCTCCTGGAGCGACCTGACCTGACGATCGATAAGATCCTGGTTACGACCTTCACCGAGCTGGCCACGGCGGAACTGCGGGGCCGGATCCGCGATCTGTTGCGCGACGCGCTCCTCGGCTTCCAGGCCGGAAAGTCGGAGCATGATCTGATCGGTGAAATCCTGCCAAAGTATCCTGATCATCCCGCCGCGATCGAACGTCTGACGGATGCGCTGGCCAATTTCGATGAAGCGCCGATCTACACCATTCACGGTTTCTGCCAGCGCGTCCTGGCGGAACAGGCTTTCGAGACCGGCACGCTTTTCGACGCCGAGTTGGTCACGGACGAGCGCGATCTGCTCCGCGAGGTGACCTGGGATTTTTGGCGGCGAAATTTCTACTCCAAGGATTCGTTAGGCGTATTGCTCGCGATCCAGGGCAAGATCACGCCGAAGAAGCTGCTCAAAGACCTGGAGGAGCTGGTGAAAAATCCGACACTCACCATTTTGCCGAAAGATCTGCGCAGTTCGGCGGAAGCTGCGAGAGAAGTGGAGGAGGCCCTGAACGAGGTGCGCAACGTCTGGCCGGAATGTGCCAGCGGCATCCGAGCTTTCTTTGCCAATCCCAAATGGACGAAGGGCGACTACAAAAAGGCCGAGCTGCTGGCGCGTGTCCTGGGAGATCTGGAACAGATCGTTGCCGAGGAAGGCGCCTCAGCGCGCCAATTCGAGAGCATCGAGCTGCTCGCGGCCGAAGTCATCGAAAGCAACGGGGTTAGAAAAGGCTTTTCCCTTCCCGAGAACCCAATCTTCGGCACCTGCCAAAACTTTGCCGATCGCGCGGGGGACTTTTGCACCGCCCTGCGCGCCGAGTTTCATACCTGGGCGCCTGACGAATTGCGGCGGCGCAAGCAGGCGCAGAACGTTCTTGCCTTTGAGGATCTGCTCACCCGGCTCGACGAAGCGCTCCGCGGCCCGGGCGGTTCGGCGCTGGCCGAATCGATCCGCCAAAAATACCGCGCCGCGCTGGTCGATGAATTTCAGGATACCGACCCGGTGCAGTATTCGATCTTCGAACTCATCTACCAGGGGAGCGACGCGACCGTCGCCCTCATCGGCGATCCCAAGCAGGCGATCTACGCTTTCCGTGGCGCGGATGTTTTCACCTACTTAAACGCCTCGCGCACGACCCGGCGACAGTTCACCCTGCGCACGAATTGGCGCTCAGAGAGCGGACTCGTGAGGGCGACGAACGCGGTCTTCGATCGCCCGGATTCGTTTCATCTCGACGAGATTCAGTTTCGCCCCGCGCAAGCGGGACCGCGGGCGGATCAGACACCGCTCCTCTTTCATGGTAAGGCGGAAACGCCGTTCCATATCTGGACATCTTCCGAGAAGGAAAATCTCTCCGACCGCGTCGCGACGGAGATCGTGCGTCTGCTCGGCCGCGGCGCCACGATCGGCGGAAAAAAGCTCGAGCCCGGTCATATCGCCGTCCTTACGAGCACAAACGCGCAGGCGGCGGAAATGCAGATCGCCTTGCGCGCGCGCCGGGTGCCGAGCGTGCTCTACAGCAGCGCCAACGTTTTCACCTCGCACGAAGCGCGCGAGATGCGGGACCTGCTCGCGGCCGCGGCCCAGCCCGGCAACGAGAAGCTGGTGCGCGCCGCGCTCTGCACCGACGCCCTCGGATTCACCGGCAACGAGATCGACGCCCTCTCGCGCAACGACGCCGCCTGGGAGAGGGAGCT
Organism: uncultured Verrucomicrobiae bacterium; assembly: GCA_963772915.1. Taxonomy (GTDB): domain Bacteria; phylum Verrucomicrobiota; class Verrucomicrobiia; order Chthoniobacterales; family UBA10450; genus Palsa-1392. Next base: position 122,517 of record CAVYZI010000007.1, on the reverse strand, counting down.
GTTGCGTTTCCAAGAACATCACGAGCTTTGGCGCGACCGCGGATTCATTCGCATGCTGCGCCATCTCGCGGCCGAACACGGCGTGCGCCAGCGGTTGCTCGGTTATCCCGACGGCGAACGGCGCCTGACGAATTTTCTCCATCTCTCGGAGTTGCTCCACGCGGCCTGCGTCGAACACCAACTCGGCATGAACGGCATCCTGAAATGGCTCGGGCAACAGATGCAGACCGGCAGTACCGCCCCGCGCGAAGAATGCGAGCTGCGACTGGAGAGCGACGAGAAAGCGGTGCGCATCATCACCGTGCACAAGAGCAAAGGGCTCGAGTTCGACGTGGTCTTTTGTCCCTACGTTTGGTCCGACGCCAAAGCGCGGGCTGCGTTTCACGATCCGGATGAAAATTATCGGCTCACTCTCGACCTCGCGAACAACGACGAACACAAACCGCTCCAGGAAAAGGAAGCGCTCGCGGAAGCCCTGCGGCTTTTCTACGTCGCGGTGACGCGGGCCAAACATCGTTGCACGATGGTCTGGCGCGCGAAAACAAAACCGGACAAATGCGCCCCGGCTTATCTTCTCGGATCGGGCGGGCAGCCGGCGATCGGGTCGGACGACATCGCGGTCGCGGACGTTCCGGAGCCTAACGACGACCTCTTTCGCCCCGGGAACGAAACGCCGCCGCGGCTGGAAGCGCGCCAATTCAGCGGCGCGATCGATCCCACCTGGGGCATCGCGAGTTTTAGCCGATTGATCAGCGGGCGCGAGACCGATCCGCTCGATGAAGGCCCGCTGGTCGAAGTCGCGGCGGAGGTGGAGGAGACGGCGAGCGCTGGTGGAATTCACGCTTTCCCCAGAGGGATGCGCGCCGGCACCTGTCTGCACGAGATCCTGGAGCTGGTTGATTTCGCGAATCTCGCGACGATGCCGGAAATCGTGCAGCGCCGGCTGCGGGCCTACAACATTGAGGGCTTCGACGAGGTTGTAGCGGAAAATGTTTGTGCGCTGGCCGAGCTGCCGCTGGCCGGCGGAGGGGGGCGCTTCACCCTGGCCGACGTGCCTAACGACGCCCGGAAGGCGGAGCTGGAGTTTTCCTTTCCGATCGATGGCCTAACGAAGCCGAAGCTGGCCCAGGTTCTGAAGCGGCCGGAGATCGACCTGCGGCTGGAGCGACTCCAGCTCCAGACCGTGAATGGATTCATGAACGGTTTCATCGATCTCACCTTCGAGCACGGCGGTCGGTTTTATTTTGCGGACTGGAAATCGAACTGGCTCGGCCTGACGGCGCGCGCTTATGACCCGACGACGATCGCGAGCGAGATGCAGCGTAATTTTTACACGCTCCAACTCTGTCTCTACAGCGTGGCGCTGCATCGCTATCTGCGGGTGCGCAAGCCGGATTACGATTTTGAGCAGCATTTCGGAGGAGCGTTCTACATCTTTCTGCGCGGGATCGATCCGGCGCAGCCGAAGAACGGTGTCCATTTCCAGCGCCTCAGTCGCGGGTTGGTCGAAAAACTCAGCGGGATTTTCGAAGGATGAACGCGGAAACAAATTTCAGCGCCCTCGACCGCCAGTTTGGCAACTTTCTTGAACGACTCGCCGGCGGATCGCCGGAGATCCGGCTGGCCGCGATGTGCGCGAGTCGCGCGCGGGCCGAGGGCAACATCTGCGTGTCGTTAGGCGAGATCGCGGAGATGGAAGGCGGCTCGAGCGCAGCGAGTCTGCGCAAAAAATTGCAGGCCAGCGACGTCGTGGGGGCGCCGGGCGACTTCGTGCCGCTCATTCTCGACGGGCACGACTGGCTTTATCTGCGGCGCTATTGGGAATACGAACAGCGGCTGGCACAGGCGATCGCTAGTCGGACGTCCGCTTCCCCTGCAAAAGGCAAAAAGGGGACCGACCTGCAGGAAGTCGCCGCCAGAAAAGCGGTCACGAGTGACTTCACCGTCATCACGGGCGGTCCGGGGACCGGCAAAACGTGGACCGTGATGAGGATCCTGAAGCTTCTCCTCGATCAACCGGACGGGGAGAAGCTGCGGATCGCGCTCGCCGCGCCGACCGGCAAAGCGGCCGCGCGCCTGACGGAATCGGTTCGCGCGGTGCGCGAAACATTTGCGGCCACAACGATCCATCGACTGCTCGGTTATCTGCCCGGTTCGCCCTACTTCCGGCACGATGCCGAGAATCCGTTGAGCTTCGATGTCGTGATCGTCGACGAAGCGTCGATGGTCGATCTCGCGCTGATGGCGAAGCTGGTCGCGGCCGTGCCGCCGCAGGCGCGCCTTGATCCTGCTCGGGGATCGCGATCAACTCGCCTCGGTCGAAGCGGGAAGCGTGCTGGCGGATATTTGTGCGGCGGCGGAGAATGCAGCGCCTAACGAGCCGTTGCACGGGACGGTGGTGGCCTTGCGGCGCAATTATCGATTCGCGGAAACGGGTGGCATCTATCGGGTCAGCAGCGCGATCAACTCTGGCGACGCGGAGGCCGCGATCGCAGCCTTGCGGGAACGCGCCGGTGGCGAAGTGGAATGGCAGCCGTTACCGGAGGCGACGCGATTGGCCGCCGCGTTGCGCGACCGAGTTGTCGCCGGCTTTCGCTCCTGCCTCGAGACAGAGCATCCGCTGCAGGCACTGAGCGCGCTGCAGCAGTTTCGAATTTTGTGCGCGCTACGGCACGGCCCGTTTGGAGTCGAAAACCTGAACGCGATCGCAGAGGAAGTTCTCGCCGAAGCCGGCCTGCTCGCGCCGCGGCGCGATTGCTACCGCGGTCAGCCAATCATGGTCACGCAGAACGACTACAACCTCGCGCTCTTCAATGGTGACAGCGGGATCGTTTTGCCCGACCCGAGCGCAGGTGGCGAGTTGCGCGCGTTCTTTCTTTCGGCGGAAGGCAAGTTGCGCCGCTTCCTCCCCTCGCGTCTGCCGGTGCACGAAACCGCCTTCGCCATCACGGTGCACAAGAGCCAGGGATCCGAGTTTGCAAAAGTGCTGCTCATTCTGCCGGAAAAGGATGCCCCCATCCTGACCCGCGAACTGCTCTACACTGGCCTAACGAGAGCGCGAGAAGGGGTTGAGCTTTGGGCGGCGGAGCCGACGCTGCGGGCGGCGATTGGGCGGCGAGTCAGCCGCACATCCGGCTTGCGCGACGCGCTCGCGGGAATCGGTCAGGCGACCGCCAGGGCCGGCTGAGGCAGGTGGCTGACGACGACTTCGCTCTCGCCTTTCCGGTAGCCGAAGAAAGCGCGTTGCCGGATGAGCTGGGCCACCTGCTCCGGGACCATTTCATCCCAGCTTTCGTCGCCGCTGGCGATGCGTTTGAGGACGTCGCGGGAAAAGATGGAGAGATATTTCGGGTTGAATTTGTCGAGCTGCACGAAGCTGCCGCGGCCGACGAGATAGTCATAGAGCGGTTGCAGATCGGGCGCCACCTTGAGGGTTTGGATGGTTTGCAACTCTTCGTCGCCATTGCGCCGGAGCGGATAGACGTAGACCTTGAGGTCGTTGTTAAACAAACGGCCAAAGCTTTCCAGGGTGCCGCCGGGGAGCTGGGCGTAATACTTTTCGTCGAATAACTCCGAGACGCTGGGGAGACCAAGGACGATGCCGATATGTTCCTTCGTCCGTTCCGCGAGATAGGCGGCGAGCCGATAGTATTCGAAATAATCGGAGATGAGGACGGTCATGCCGCAGGCCCCGAGGAGCTCGGCCCGGGCGAGAAAATCTCTCCGATCCACTTCGGTGCCGCCGTTCAGGAGGTTGCGCATGGTCAGCTCCATCAATGGGCAGGATCGGTTTGTCGGCTACGGCGGGATCTTCCTTGAACCTCGCCAGGGCGCTCTCCAGCATGTCGATATTCACGAGGGTGGTGGGGCGAAAACTGCCGCGCTCGACGAGGACGGCTTTCTTGCGCAGAGCGTCGGAGGGTTGCAGCACTTCGCGATTGGCGCCGAACATGGCCGCGCCGCTCAGACCGAGTTGGACGAGCTTGAGAGCCATGATGCGGTTGTCGACGTTGCGAAATTCGATCCCGCTGAATTCGAGCATGTCGATCTCGATTCGGCCGATGGTGAGTTTGTGGAGAAGCGACTCGATTAGCTCCTCCGGCACGTGACTGAGGAAGAAGGCGCCATAACAAAGATTCACGCCCACGACGCCGAGCGCCTCCTGTTGCAGCGAGGCTTCTGTATCGAGCATCCGCACGTGCATCACGATCTGGCTCGGCTCGTCATGGAAGCGGCTCTGGAACTTGATCCCCATCCAGCCGTGACATTCGTTGCCGCCGCGAAAGCTGCGGGCCACGACCGTATCGGCAAAGGCGAAGAAGGCGGTGTTATCCGCTCGCTCCTGCCCGAGGCGCTCGACGACGAGATCAAACTCGCGATTGAGCATCGCCTGGAGCCGGCCGCGCGAAACGTAGCGATCCGAGCGCCCGTAGATCGCGTCGCTCACCTTCATGTCGTAGGCCGACATGCTCTTGGCGATCGTGCCGGCGGCGCCGCCGACCCGGAAAAACCAGCGCACCACCTCCTGCCCGGCGCCGATCTCGGCAAAAGTGCCATACCAGCGTGGATCGAGGTTGATCTTGAGGGCCTTGGAATGGGTGTCAATCATGTCGCGTTCATCTCCTAGCAAAATCCGAGCCTTCGCCCTGGACACGGGCGATTTTGAGTGGGGATTGGCTGCGGAAGTGGCCCAAATCGTCTTCGTCCTCGAAAGGGGGACAGAAAGATCGAGGACGAGGACGAAGCGCCAGTGCCGAGGTGCCTCCGAGAAAGTCTGTCCGTGCTGGCTCCCGAGAGGTCGATATGCTCGCCGCACTGTTTTAGACTGTTTCTCGAAGCCGCCGCCCTTTGGCATATTTCAGGCTTTCGACGGGTAGCCCGAAGGTAACTTTCGGGACTCCTACACTCATGGCTATCGAGAAAATTCTGGTCGTCGACGACGAATCGTTTATCGCCAAAAGCATCAGCGAAACGCTGCGGACGAAGCGTTACGCTGTCTCGACGGCGGATTCTCTGGCCAAGGCGGAGCGGCTCCTGAAGCGCGACACGTTCGACGTCATGCTGTTGGACGTGAATTTGCCCGACGGCAAGGGCACCGACCTGCTGGAACGCCTCGCTGGGATTCCGCAGAAGCCACTCATCATCATGATGAGCGGGGCGGCGACCATCGAGTCGGCCATCGCCTGCATCCGGTTCGGCGCTTTCGATTATCTGCTCAAGCCGTTTGCTCTCAGCCAGGTCGAAGTGCTGATGAAAAAGGCGGAGTCCTTCGGGCAGGTGCTGAAGGTGAGCCAGCTCCTCAGCCACGAGAACGCCGGCGGAAGCGAGGACTTCGTCGGGACCGGTCCGCGTTTTCTGGAACTCAAACAACTGGTCAAAAAAGTCGCGCCAACGGAGGCGACCGTCCTGATCAACGGAGAAAACGGAACGGGCAAGGAGTTGGTCGCGAGCGAGATTTTCAAGGCGAGCGGCCGGGCCGGTGCGCCCTACATTCGGGTCAACTGCGCGGCGATCAGCGAAACGCTGATTGAGAGCGAGTTTTTCGGTCACGAAAAGGGCTCCTTTACCGGTGCGACGGAGCGTCGTGAAGGTCGCTTCGAACTGGCCGACGGCGGCACGATTTTGCTCGACGAGATCAGCGAGATTCCGATTCGGCTCCAGGCCAAACTGCTCCGCGTCCTGCAGGAGCGCGAGTTTGAACGAGTCGGCGGCACCCACACCATCAGAGTGGACGTGCGCGTTCTGGCCACGACCAATCGCAATCTGAAGAAGGCGGTGGCCGCGGGTGAATTCCGGGAGGATCTTTTCTATCGGCTCAACGTTTTCCCGCTTCACGTCCCGCCGCTGCGCGAACGGCGGGAAGACATTGCCATGCTGGCCGATCATTTCCTGCGGCGTTTTGAGCGCCGGCACGGATCGAAAATCCCGGGGTTTTCGAAGGCGGCGCTGGATCGAATTCTGAACCACGACTGGCCGGGCAACGTGCGCGAGTTACAAAACACGATCGAACGCGCCGTGATCCTGACCGAAGACGGCACGCCCATCCAAAGCTCGTCGCTCTTCCTCGTTCCGGGCGATCATCCGGCTGCGATTTCCCTGGAAGACGAGACTTCGGTTGCGCCTGCCGCGGCTGAAAACAGGGAGCCGGCCGTGATCCGTTACGATTTCCATTCGAACGAGACCGGGCTCGAGAACGGGGATGAGTTTCTGTCGCTGCAGGAGCTGGAGAAGCGGCAGACGATGCGGGCGCTCGATCGCACCGGCGGCAATCGCACGAAAGCGGCCCTCCTTCTCGGGATCAGTATTCGCACCCTGCGCAACAAGCTCCACGAATACCGGCTCGAGGACCTCCCGCAGCAGTCGGTCGCCAACAGCCAGCGATAGGGGGTGTGGCCCCAAACTGTTATGAAGACGCGCCCCTCGCGCTGACGATCCGCACTGCGCCGCTGAAAGAGTGCCGGACTGCTCGTTAGGCCGAGGGACGGGAAAAATTCAGGCTCGGCAGCTTCTCCTGGCCCTGGCGAACCGCGCCGAGGTTGGAGGCCTTGATCTGGCGATAGATTTCGTTGCGGTAAATCGTCAGATTTCGCGGCGCCTGGATGCAAATCTTGACCGCGTCGGCGTCGATCCGGCTGACGTGGATCTCGATCTCATCGCCGATCATGATTCCCTCGTTGAGTTTGCGGGTTAGGACCAACATGACTTTGGTCCTAGGCCGCGTGGTTCGTCTGCCGTTCGTCGATCAGGGAATGCTGAGCAGAGTAATGTTCAAAGTTGGCGATGATCACCTGTTTGCCGATGGCGGTATGGCGATTAACGACGATCGGGCCGACGAGGTTGACGGTGATGTGCTGGGGTTCGAGGGAGTGGATAGTGACGATGTTATAGATGAGCGCGTCCTCTCCGGATTTGATGCGCAAGAGCTCGGCGTCGTCGTCGCTGATTTCCAGGTCGTAACCGGCGATCAGCGTGTTGGGCTCGATGACAATGAGGCGAAACTCTTCGCTCCCGGCGGAGCGGATGGAAAGGAGCGGCCAACTGCCCGGAATCGGCGAGATCTCGAATCGCTGCATCTCTGGCAAACCGATCAGGCCGTAGGGCAAATGGATCTGGCCTTTCTCGGCCTCGGTTTCGTGGATTGTGTTGTGCGCTAGTTTCATGACGTTGAAGGAAACGGCTCTGGTCCGATCAGAACTGGATGTAATCGAGAAGGGAGAGATGCACGACCTGAGCGCCGCTCTGCAAGGCCGCCTGGTAAGCGGTCTGCGCCTGCTGAAACTTCACCACCGTTTGCGCGAGATCGGCATCGGCGTCCTGCGAAATCAGGGTTTCCAGGTTGGTGAAGCGGGCCGAATTCTGTGCGCTGTCGGCTTCCAGCCTCGCCTGGGTGGCGCCGACACCGCTGATCGCAACCAGGAGATCGTCTTCCGAACCGTGCAAATTGCCCGCGGCCGCCTGGACCGCGGTCGAGTCTTCGCTCGTTAGGGCATCACGCAGGGCGACGAGATTGTTGATGAAGTCGCCGAGCTGCCCATTGGTCCCGCCGTCGGTGAAAGGGGAAACGAGGGATCCTTCCGAGGTCTGCATCTGGGCCCCGGTAGCGGCGCCGACGTAGGTGACGGAGGTGACATTTCCCGAGGCATCGCGACTTGCTTCAAACGGCGGCGCGTCTGTTTTTGTTCCACCGAAAAGGTATTCGGAGCCGAGCCGGGTATTTCCTCCCTGGACGGCCTGTTCGATCAACTGGTTGACCTCCGCCGCATAGGCCTGGTAGGAATCGGAGCCGATTGCGCCCGAGCCGAGCACGCCCAGCTCGCCGGCACGGTCGGAGATGGTTTTCAAGCCGCTCAGGCCGCCGAAAACCGACTGGCTGATCTGCGTCGCGCGGCCCTCGTTGCGCATGAACTGTTGCAAGCCCTGCTTTTGCGCGCCGAGGCTGAGCAAGCGCGAGATGGCCGCCGGGTCGTCGGATGGATCGGTGATTTTTTGGCCGGACGCGATCTGGGTCTGCAAAAGCGTCTGGCGGGCAAAGAGCTTTTGCAGCTGCATCGCGACTGTGTTGGAGACGGTGCTCGATGGGACTCGCATAGATTTGCCTACCGGATCAATCCGTTGACGACCACGTCGAGGAGGTTGTCGATGATGTTGATGACTCTGGAACTGGCCTGAAAAGCGCGCTGGTACTTCATCAGATCGGTCAGCTCTTCGTCCTGCGAAACGGCGCTGACGGAATCGCGCTGGGCTCGGACCGCCTGCTGGAGAATGCTCTCGCTTTCGACCCGGTCGTTGGCGTTGGCGAGCGACTCCCCAAACCCACTCACCGTCTTGGCAAAATATCCCGTGATCGTGCCGTCGATGAGATCGCCGCCGGCGGTGGAAAATTGCTTGGTCGCCAACTGCGCGACGGCGAGGGCGATTTCATTGCCGCCGGCATCGCCGCTGTCGGTCGTCTTGAGGGTGTTGAGATTCAGCGTCGGATCGAGTGCGATGATGCCGTTGGCGGGCGGGATTTGGAAAAAATCACCGGTCGTGCCGGTCGGGTTGTAAGCCTGGTTCACGGCCTGGGCGAACTGGGTAGCGGTCGTCTGGATATCGTCGCGCAACTGCTGGATGGCGCCGTCGCGCACGTCGAGCTGGCCCTTGAGCGAACCACCGAGCAATCCCAGCGTGACCGGCGGGACGCCAGTGGTGAAGTTAGTGCCGTCGAAGGCGATCGTCGCCGGGGTCGCTTTGTCCAGCAGGACGACCGGGTTGCTCGCGGTATCGTAGGTGGTGATCTGGATTTGCCCGTGGGTGCCGGGCACTTCCGTCGCCGTGAAATTCGTGTATTGCGAAAGCTCTTCCAGCTTCGCCTGCCGTTGATCCCGCAAATCGACCGCGGCGCCGGGGGCGTTGATCTCGAGTCTTTGAATCTGAGTATTGAGATCGGCGATCGACTTCAGAATGCCATTCACCGTTCCGACGTCGGTGGCAATCTGGGTGTTGATGTCGCCTTGCAATGCAGCGAGGCGGCTGTCCGTGGTGTTGAACTGGTCGACGAGCGTTCCCGCCTGTTGCAGCAGCACCTGTTTTGCGCCGGCATCGGTCGGACTGGCCGAGAGCTCCGAGAAACCATTGAAGAAATCGGTCACGGCGGTACCGATCCCGGTGCTGGTTTGCGAGGTATTGCCGATCGAGGAAGAATCGCCGGCGCGATCGATCTGCACGCCGAGATCGATTTGCGCCTTGGTCAGGTTGTATTGCTGCGATTGCCAGAGCGAAGTGGTGGAAATCTCGCGGGTGAGCTGGGCATCGAGGAGCTGGTCGCGGATTTGCATGATGCCGAGCGCCTGCACTCCCATGCTTTGCGGACCGGTCGGCGTCTCGACGGTGCCGAGATCGCCCAGGATAAGGCGCTGGCGGGCGTAGGCGGGGTTGGTGGCGTTGGCGAGGTTTTTTCCCGCGATCGCCACCCCCTGACTGTGAGTGTTGAGAGCCTGGGCGGCGGCGTTAAGATCTCCAAAAAGTGACATAATTTAGCTCCGTGCGACGCAGCGGGTTTCAGCAGCCACCGCACCAATCTCGACTCGACCCTTGGCGGAATAGGTCCTGGTCACCGTGCTCGGGCTGATCCGTTGCAGGATCTCCTGCGAAACTTCGATCGTGCGCGCGAGCAGCATTTGGTTCTGGCGCGCCCGCCGGCGTGTTTGCCTAACGAGTCGGTTGACTTCGCCGATCAGCGCCTGGAGGAGGGGCTCGGCGGCCGTCGGAAAATGCTGTATCAGGCCAGAGAGCGGAAGATCTTTCGGAAAGCCCGCTTCGGTCGCGGTCGCGTGGACCACATCTTTGCGGCGTCGCTGGCACTCGCGGATGAGTTCGACCTGTTCGCTGATGGCGTCGGCCACGCTCAGAACCACATCGGGTTGACGTTGCAGAATGGCGGCCTGTTGTTCCTCAAAGAGATTGAGGAGCGCGCCGTGCTCCTGCAATTCATCGCGCAGGGGTTGGACTATCGGCTCCCAATTAGTGATCATGGCTTCCTTTCGTCAGTTGCGTCTGTAGGACGTTGCCAAGTCCCAGTCCGCCGGCTTTGCCGATGCTGTCGGCGAGTGAACCGGTCAAAAAATATCCGTAGACCTGCGCGCCCGGTCCGTTTTCCAGGAGTGGCTTCATCGATTCGTTCAGGATTTGGCGAAGGAGGATGCCTTCGAACTGCTGGGCCGCCTGTGCGATTTTGGCCGGGTCGTTGTTTTGCGTCGGGTCCGCACTCTCGCGTGGCAAGGTAGCCTGCGTGAGATCGCTCGATAAAGCCGGTATATTCATCGTTACTCGAGGACCAGATCAGCTTGAAGCGCGCCAGCCGTCTTCATGGCCTGGAAAATTGCCATCATGTCGCGGGTGGATAACCCGAGAGCATTCAATGCCGAAGCCACTTCCTGTATAGTCGGCAATTCTTCCACGACCTTAAATCCTCCTTTTTGTTCGTTGGCCGAGGTTTCGGTGCCCTGCACGACCGCGGTTTTCCCGTTGCTGAAGGGGGCGGGCTGGCTGACTCCCTGGGTGGAAGCGATCGTGATCGTGAGCGAACCGTGGCTGACCGCGACGGCCGAGATGCGCACGCTGGAGGTGGCGATGATCGTGCCGGTCCGCTCGTTGATCACGACCCGCGCCAGATTATCCGGCTGGACTTCGATCGCGCCGAGCGAGGCGATGAAATTGACTTCATAGCCGCGGTAATCTTCCGGCACACAGATGTTGACGGTGGAGGAATCCTTCGCCAGCGCGGTTTTAGGAAAGACGTTGTTGACCGCCTCGGCGATGCGGGCAGCGGAAGCGAAATCGGGATTCAGGAGGAGCAGCTCGACGCTCTTGTTGGCCACGATCTCGGTCGCAATCTCGCGTTCGACGAGCGCGCCGCCGCTGATCGTGCCGACGGTCGGATGATTCTTTTGCACGGTCGCGCCGCCGGGTCCGCCGCTGCCGCCAATGAAGCCGCCAACCGCGACCGGCCCCTGCGCGACGGCGTAGACGACATCGTCCGCGCCGAGGAGCGGAGTTTGCAGAAGCACGCCGCCCTGGATCGTTTCGGCGTCGCCGATCGACGACACCGTCACGTCAATTTTCGATCCCGGTTTGGCGAAAGCCGGGATATCCGCCGTGATCATGACCGCGGCGACGTTGTCGCTTTTGATCGTGTTCGCCGGAACGTTGACCCCGAAGCGCTGGAGCGCGTTGGCAATGCTCTGGACGGTAAAGGCGAGTTTGCTGTCGCCTTTCTTGGCCAGGCCCACGACCAGACCGTAGCCGACGAGCTGGTTACTGCGGCCGCCCTCTACCACCGTCACGTCCTTAATCCGTGCGGCGGGCGCGCCGCTGGCCAGAGCCAGGACGAGCGCGAAGGAAAGAAGAAGTTTCAGTCCGATCTTCATCAGAAAGGATTGATCTTGTCGTTCAGACGGAGGAGCCAGCCCTTCTTTTGCGCGTCGGTCAGCTCGCCTTCGGAGATGACCTGAATCTGGGCGTCGGCCACGTTGCTCGAGGCGACGGTGTTATCCGGCTGAATGTCGTAGGGCCGAATGATGCCGTGGAGGGAAACGAATTGTCTTTCCTTGGAGAAGGAAATCTCGCGGGTCCCTTCGACGACGAGGTTGCCGTTAGGCAGGACGTCGACCACCTGGACGGCGGAACGAGCGGTGATGGTCTGCTTGTTATTGATCTCACCGCCGCCGGTATAACTGTTGGCGCCCGAGACGGGCAGGGTGGGCAAACTCGGGACGACGATGCTGCCCGCGTTCTTTTGCAGCTTCCCCAAAAGCGCATTGGGCACGCCGGTGATGAACTGGTTCACCACATTACTGAGGAAACCTTCCACGCCGGCCTTGCTTTCCTTGTTCGTCTTCAGATCGAGCGAGTTGGCGAGCGACGCCGTTTCGGTGACCACGATGGTGACGATGTCTCCGACCCGCTTGGCCCGTTTATCGGCAAACATCCCGCGCTCTTCGGTCAGCCCGTCGCGCCAAAGCGAACCGGCGAAGGCGGCCTGCGCGAGGAGGAGAAGGGCGAGGATTGGCGTGATGAACTTAAAAGTGAACTTCGACTTGGTTTTCATTGATGACTTCGGCAGTGAAATCCCGACGGCTCTCCAGATTCCGCATCTTGATCAGCTCGCGGGCGATTCCGTTTTCGAGCGCGAGCGCTTTCATCCGGATGTCGAACGCGCCCTGGCGCGCGACGACGTCGACCACTTCGCCCTTGTGAATGATGGGGCGCTCGGAAACATCGCGCCGCGTCAGCGGACGACCGGGCGCGACGCTTTGCGCAATGTCGTAGATCGTCGGGTCGACATCGGTCGGGATAAGGGCTTCGCGTTCGCGCAGGACATCGATCTTCTGCGCGGTGATGAGTGAGCGATCGACCGGTTGGCCGCGGTCGAGGCGACCTTCGGCGACCCAGACTTCGCGCCAAAGCTGAGCCCGCAAAGGAACCTGGAAATCGCCGAGCGACTGCCCGCTGGCGCTCAGCTTGCAGCGCACGACAAAGGCGTTGCTCACTCCGGCGCCGGGATAATCGACAATCGTCAGGTCGTAATCGGCCGGGACGAGGATGCGGCGCCAGGGCGTGGTCGTCTCCAGCTTCAATTCGCCTTCGAGAGAAAAATGTTCGCTTAATTGCTCTTCGAGCCGCGGCAGCACTTCCGAAGTGGTCAGGGCATGCACGGCCGGCCGGGCCGCTACGACCTTTCCGTCCGGTTGCGCGGAAGACGCGACGGCCGCGAGGCTGACAGGCGCGAGGAGCTTGTCCAGTTGCGCGGAAGCGTTTGCGCAAAGGAGAAGCGTCGCGCCAAGGATGAGCGGGAGCAGCCTCATCAGCGTTTCATTTCCGCGATCTTGGCCAGCATTTCGTCCGAGGTCTGCACCGACTTGGAGTTGATCTCGTAAGCGCGCTGGGCCTCGATCATGTTCACCATCTCCTCGACGATGTTGACGTTGGAGGACTCGAGGAATCCCTGCTGGATGGCGCCGAATCCGTTCTCGCCGGCATTGCCCGCTTCGGGCGATCCGCTGGCCGGGGTCTCTTCGTAAATGTTGCCGCCCAGACTGCGCAGACCGCTCGGGTTATTGAAACGCGAGAGCTGAATCCGGAAGGTTTGGGTGCCGCCGGCGCCTTCGGTTGTGACCTGGCCGTTGCCGGAAATCGAAATGGAAGTGGTGCCCGGAGTGATCGGCTGGAAACCGCTCAGGACCGGCAAACCATCGCTCGTCGTGACGCGACCCTGGCCGTCGATCTTGAGTGATCCGTCGCGGGTGAAGGCGGAGGTGCCATCGGGCTTTTGCACTTCGAGGAAACCGTCGCCATCGATCGCGATGTCGAGCTTGTTCCCGGTCTGGGTGAGCTGCCCCTGGGTGAAGAGTTTGGCTGTGGAAACGACTTTGCTCCCGTTGCCGATTTCGACTCCGGTCGGGACGACGTTGCCCGCCCCGGCGTCGGCGCCGACCGCGCGCGGTTTCTGGTAGAGCAAATCCTGAAACTCGATTCGGCTGCGCTTGAAGCCGCTCGTGTTCGCGTTCGCGAGGTTGTTCGCGATGATGTTGAGATTGAGCTGCTGCGCAGCCATGCCGGTCGCGCCGGAGTAGAGTGATTGGATCATAGTCGTTAGGCCGTCGGGTTCCCGAGGATTTGGATTGCTTTGTCGCTGTTGTCGTCGTGACTCTGAATGACTTTCTGGGCAGGCCTCGTAGGCGCGGGAGACCGCGATCAGGTTGACCATTTCAGTCACCGGCGAGACGTTGCTCTGCTCGATATAGCCGTTCAGGATCGTCGGCTTCTCGGCCGGCGCAGGCTGCTCGCCATTCTTCGATGGCGCCATCAGGCCGTCGCCGATCCGATGCAGTTTTTGCTGATCTTTAAATTGATAAACCGCCAGCTTCGCGACCGGTTGATCGCCCTGGAAAATCATTCCCTCGGCATTGATCGAGACCGCGCCGGCGCCGGGCGGAAAAGTAATCGGCCCGCTTTCTCCCATGACGGTGAGGCCCTGGTTGGTGATGAGGGTGCGATCCGATTTGAGCTGAAACTGGCCATTGCGGGTGTAGCCCAGCTCGCCGTTGGCGCGCTGGATTTGAAAGAAACCGTCGCCCTGGATCGCGAAATCGTAATCCGCGCCGGTCCGCCGCAGTTCGCCCTGGGCAAAATTGATCTTGGCCGAGGCCTGGGGCATGACCCCCTGCGATCCGTCGCCCGCTTTGCCGCGCACGTTCACCTTCGAACCGTCGTCGCTCACGGCATCAAAGGAGACGTCGCTTTTCTTAAACCCGGGGACGGAAGCGGAAGCGAGATTCTGGGAAAGAATCTCCTGCCACTTTTCGTAGGCGCCGAGGGCGGCTGCACCTTTGTATATGCCAATGTTCATTGGTCTGGATGTGCCATAGCAATGCCCATGCCGAGCGCTTGGCGTGGGGTGAAAAGACTTGGGGGCCGGCGGAGGGAGGAGCTTTTTGCCCGGCAATTACTGCCGCCAGAAACGGCGACGGGAATCGAGAAGGCATCTCACAAGTGCACGGCGAATTGTAGCGGCGCTCTATGAGCGCCCGATTAGCGCGGAGTTCGCGCACCTCGGCATCGAGAAGGGTGCGGCGCTGGAGGGACGATCCACCTCAGGCGGATGTCGTCCGTGTTTGATGAAACACGGACGGGACTGCGCCCGTCCCTCCAAGAGAAGCCGAGCACGCTAAACAGATACATGAGCGCCGTGCTTTCATGGCCAACGCGGGCTCGGCAGTCACGTATCTGTTCAGCGTCGAGCGCATCTTGGAGGCGACGAAAACATCTTGCGCTTCCCGCGCCTGTCATCCCGAAGCTGGCGCAGCGCGCTGAGGGACCTCACCCACGGTCCTGACCCGTTTCCCTTCATTCGGTGCACCTACGAAACTGGGGGAGGTCCCTCGCCGTCTGCGCGGGCTCGGGATGACAGGCGAAGAAAGCGCGGGATTCGTTCGCATCAACGAAAGAGCGCGCCACGCTAAACAAATACGCGGTCACAGACCGCCGCTACAACAAGAGTGCTACTGCGATGGCTTTTAATACTCGCACTGCAGCTCGATGCGCTGGCAGCAGGTGCAGGTAATTACGATTCGCTCGACGGCGCCGTCGCGATTGACCAGTTCGATCTGGGGTTCGGCTTTCTCCGAAGCGGGTTTCGCGCTTCCTGGCTCTCCCTCGACTAACGACGCCTCTTCCTCTTTCGACGAGGTCGGGCGGAGGAAAGGCTGGAAGCCAGGTTCGATCGCCGGCTGGAGGGTGTAGCGACTGGCGGTGGCCAGCGCAGGTCGGTTTTGAAGAAAGCTTTCCATGGTTCCTACGGGTTGATCTTGAGGCTGATCGTGATGCGCTGGTTGGATTCAGAATCCGGCGGCAAGTTTGGCAGCGGCTTCGTGTCTCCGTATCCGGTCACCCGCTCGATCTTCGTCGGTTCGACGGCGTAATATTCCATCAGGCGGCGCGAGGCGTTGGCCCGGTCGGCCGACAGCTCCCACGGGCCGTAATCCTGGGAAGTGGGGACAAAGCCGGTTGCGGTGTGTCCGTCGATGGTGACCCGGAGGTTGTTTCGTTCTGCCAGCCAGGCCAGGTTCTGCAAGACGAAGGTGCCCCATTTCGTGGGCTTGGCCGCGTTCTTCTCGAAGAGCGGCTGGCTCTCCCGGTCGTAGAGGGTGACCTTTAATCCGTCGGAAGTGATCTCCATGTCGACCGGCTTCTCGGTCGAGACGTCACTGACGTTGAGCATGCGGTTAAGCTCTTTGGCCAAAGCGGTCAGGAACGAGAGATTGGCGGCGGCGGCGCTTTCTCTCGATTTGTCCTTCCCCTGGGAGCCGCCGGCCTCGCTCTTCATCACTCCGACCGAGCTCTTGGTCAGAGCATTGAAGGGCTGTTTGAAATACTGCGAGGTGGCGAGAAGAATCTGCTTATCCTGGGCGCTGATCCAGAGGACCATGAAGAGCGCCATCATGGCCGTGACAAAATCCGCGTAGGCCACTTTCCAGGCCCCGCCGTGATGAGCTTCCGCTTTCTTAGCCACTGGCTTGCTCCTTTCCAGTTCCGAGCGCTTTCAATATCTTCTCGAGATCGTCCGCGTTCGGCTGCACATGCGGATCGAGACAGCGGCGCGCCACTTCCACCGCCATGATTGGCGCCATGCCATTGGCGAAACCGGCCAGCCCTTTCACGATGCAGCTGAAATACTGCAATTCGGAGACGTTGTTGTGCTTGATCCGATTGGTCAGGGGATTGATAAAGCCATAGGCGGCGAAGATGCCGAGAAAGGTTCCGGTGAGGGCCGCGGCCACCCGCTCGCCTACTTTCTCCGGGCCTTCCGCGATCGCGGCCATGGTGTTGATGATGCCGAGGACGGCCGCCACGATTCCGACCCCGGGCAGGGAGTCTCCGATGAGTTGCAGGATGTGCACCGGGGCGCCGGCTTCTTCGTGTTTCGCCTCCACTTCCGACTCCAGCAAGCCCTCGAGCTGTTCCGGCTTGATCCGTCCGTCGATCAACGGCTTCAGGCCATCGCAAAGAAATCCGACCCGCTTCTTATCCTTCAGAAAAGAGGAATACTTTGAAAAGAGGCTGCTCTTTTCCGGCTCGAGGACATGGTCTTCGAGCGCGATCAATCCGTTGCGTCGCGCCAGCATGAAGACTTCGTAGAGGAGCTTCATCAGGTCGAGATACTCCGTCTTGTTTCCGCCGCTCCCTTTTATCGCCCCGAGCGTCTTTTTGATCATCGCCTGCAGGACCGACATCGGGCTGGCAATGACGAGAATGCCCATCGAGATGCCGCCGATGACGACAAACTCCGAGACATGCATCAGCACCATCGGCTGACCGCCCGCGAGCATGAAACCGCCGAGCGTCGCCGCCAGGACGATGATGAAGCCGATGATCAGGAGCATGGCTGCGGCTGGATCGAGCCGGCCAGGATGCGCTGCACAAAGGCGCGCAAGCTCAGGACCGTTTGGGTGTGAATTTGCGAGATGCGGCCTTCGCTCAGTCCGAAGGCCGCCGCGATTTCCGCCAGCCGCATGTCTTCAAAGTAGTACATGGCCATGACCTTCTTCGGGACTTCGGGCAATTCCTCGAGGCGCTCCACGACGAGGTCGATGAGTTCTTTCCGCTCCAATTGCTCCCGGGCCGGCACCTGCTCGTCATCCTCTGATCGTCTCGTGCAGGGCGATGTCGTCTGTGTCTTCGTTGTAGGCTGCCGAGTCGAGGGGCAGAAAGCTGATCGGTTTTGTCTCTTCCAGCATCCGGCTGTAATCCTCCGGCGAAACTTTGAGGGCGGTGCGAATCTCCTCTTCCGTCGCCGCGCGTCCCAGTTCCTGCTCGAGCGTCACGATCGTCTCCTGCAGCTTCTTTGCTTTCTCGCGACTGCCGCGGGTGAGGAGGTCCATTCGGCGCAACTCGTCGAGCACCGCGCCACGGATGTGAGCCATGGCAAAAGCGGGAAAGGTGCAGCTTTGGGAAGGATCGTATTTCCGCACCGCGGTCATGAGGCCCTGCAGGCCCACGCTGCGCAGGTCGTCGTAATCGAGCGTCTCCGGCAGGGTCATGCGCATCCGGCCGACGACCGTTTTGACCAGCGGCAGATGCCGCACGATGAAGGCCTGCTCCACGGCCGGGGAATTGGCCGAGCGGTAGGCGCGCCAGGCTTTGGCTGCTTCGGTCGCAGTAGGAGTCGTCGTGCTCATCTTAGTTGGCGCCGTTCGGCGAATTCCCGCTCGCTTCCGCTCCGGCCTGTTCCTGCACGAGGCTCTTGATGCACAGGATCATGACGTAATGAAATCCGCGCATGAGAAATGCCCCCGCCAGGCAACCGATCGCCCCGTCGCGGAGCGCGAAGCCGATTTCACTCCCGGCATGCAGGGCGCTAAAGAACGCGGCCAGAAATCCCACTGAGCCCCCGAGCGAAAGGAAAAACTTCATACGCCGGTTTCTGTTTTAGCAATCTCCGAGCCAGCGCCGGGGAAGGTTCGGGCCAAAATCGAGGGGAACACTTCCTCGACAAAATCGCCCGCAATGCTTTGCCCGGTACTGAGGAAAAGCGGCGTGAGGCGATGTCCGAGGACGAACTCCCAGAGTTTTCCCCATTGCCTCAGCTCGTCGAGATGAGTGAAGACGACGTGGGTCGCCGCCAGCCGCTCGCCCGCCTCGTAAATCTGCCGGATGATGCTCGCTTCGTAGGCCGCGTTGATGACCAGGACCCGGCTCTTGACGGCCAACCCGGAAAGCGTCTCAGAATAAAGTGCAATTTCGTTCTCGTCGCCGAGACCGATTCCGGGCAGGTCGACATAAACTTTCTCGTTAGGCAAGAGGGCCGGCAGATCTTCGGCGCAACGCAAAAGGGGAACCCCGAGCGCCTCACAAAAAACGGTCAGTCCGTCACCCGGGTTTGCCCGGTCGAGATCAACTTTCAAGACCGCGGCGTGATGGCGCCTAACGAAGACATCAGCGGCCAGCCATTTGCAAAGTGCGGTGGTCTTGCCGGCGCCGGCCGCGCCGATAAACGCGACCCGCGAGCCGAGTGCTTGCTGCGGCTGGCGTTGATATTCGCCGCGCAACAAAAGGGTGATTTCGTTCAGCGCCATGTGGAGCGGAAGCTCCGCGATGCGCGACCAGTGGGGCGCGCTCTGGATCGTCGCGAGCATGACCGCCGGCAGACCGGCACGAGAGAGCAGGCGCGTTAAGTCTTCACCCGGAACTGGTGCCGGTGCGGGCTCGGGAACGCTCACGCTCTCTTCCGTTTCAATCGCGACTGGAGCCGGCTCCATCGCGACCGGGGCCGGCTCGGGAACAACTGGCGTTTCCAGGAATTCTTCCGGCAGATCCAGTTTCACTTCCTCGGCCGGAGATTCCTCCGCGACCGGTTCCGAAGGCCGTCGGCGCGCCGACCACTTCCGCGATCACTTCCAGCTTGGGCGCGCGGAGAAACCTGGCCAGTCCGGCTCCTTCGACCTGGCGGACGGAAACGACCCGGGCGCTATCGCCGAGGCGCTCGCGCAGAACGCGCACCGCTTCTTTCGCGCTCTCGACCACGAAACGGTATTGCTCCCCGGCTTTGGGCATTTCTTCAGTCAGAGTAGTCATGTGTCGTTAGGCGGCGGCGCGTTGAAGTTGAGGTTGAAGGATGATGGAGACGTTTTGGATCTCGGTCTGGGCCGGCAATTCCTGGAAGGAGAGGACGACGAGCTTGTTCAGGGAGGGTTCGAAGAAGCGCTTGAAGGCGAGGCGCAGTTCCGAGGTGATGATGATGATCGGGGTCAGCCCTTGTTCGGACATTTTCGTCATCCGATCGGTCAACTCGGTGAGGAGGTGCTGGGCCAGAGCCGGATCGAGGACGAGCCCGATATCGTGCGGGGTGCGCTGAATCCTCGTGACAAGGAACTGCTCCAGCCGCGGATCGAGGGTGATCGCCTTGATCACGCCGGGATCCGATTCGTATTCGCCGATGAAATAAACCCCGAGCCGTTTCCGCACCTGCTCCGCGAGGTCGTCCGGGTTTTTCGAGAGCGGTGCGAAATCGGCGATGCACTCCAGGATCACGCCCAGATTGCGGATCGGCACCCCTTCGCGGAGGAGATTTTGCAGGACGCGCTGGATAATGCCGATGTTGACCAGGTCGGGAATCAATTCGCCGACCAGAGTCGGATTCTTTTCTTTCACGTGATCGATCAGCGCCTGCACATCCTGGCGGCCGAGAACGAGGTGCGAGACCCGTTTCAAACTTTCGGAGAGATGGGTGATGAGGACTGAAGCGGGATCGACCACGGTGTAGCCGTTGATCTCGGCGTTGCGCTTCTCCTCCTCCGAGATCCAGATGGCGTTGATCCCGAAGACCGGCTCGACCGTCGGCGTGCCGCTGAGCTTGATCGGGCTGTTGGTCACGTTCATCGCCATCCAGCGATTGGCGATGAGCTGGCCGCGCGCCACCTGCTTGTTGCGGAGAAGGAATCTATATTCGTTAGGCTCGAGCTCCAGGCTGTCGCGGATCGCGATCAGCGGGATGATCAGCCCGAGCTCGCGCGCGAGCGTTTTGCGCACGCCGGTCACGCGATCGAGCAGATCGCCCCCGTTCTTTTTCTCGGCCAGACTGAGCAGGCCGTAGCCCAGCTCGATCGCAAAGACATCGACGTCGATCAGCTTTTGGAAATCGTCGCTGACCGGTTTGGCGGCGGCGGCCGCGGCGGCTTTCTCTTTTGCCTTTGCGCCCTGGGGCGAATCGGTCTCGGCGGCTTTCTCCGCCTCGCGGCGACGGGATTTTGATCAGTTGGCGGGCGGTGAAAGCGGCCAGGCCGCCGAGAGCAAGGAAGGGCAGAGCGGGCATGCCCGGCATGAGGCCAAAGACAAAGAGCATTCCGGAGGCGACGGCGATGGCGCGCGGATAAAGGGTCAGCTCCCGGCTGATGTGGACGCCAAGATTGGAATCGCCCGAAGCGCGCGTGACCAGAATACCGGCTGCGACGCTGACGATGAGCGCCGGCACCTGCGAGACGAGACCATCGCCAATCGAGAGGAGGGTGTATTTTTGCAATGCCTCGAGGATCGGCATGCCCTTTTG
Source organism: uncultured Verrucomicrobiae bacterium (assembly GCA_963772915.1). Lineage (GTDB taxonomy): Bacteria > Verrucomicrobiota > Verrucomicrobiia > Chthoniobacterales > UBA10450 > Palsa-1392. Next base: position 101,933 of record CAVYZI010000007.1, on the reverse strand, counting down.
CAGGATCCCGATCGCGAATCCGCCCACGATGTTGATGAGAGTGATGAGAATGCCGGCGATGGCATCGCCCCTGACGAACTTGCTCGCGCCATCCATCGCGCCGTAGAAGTCGGCTTCCTTTTGGATCTTGTAGCGCCGCTTGGTGGCGGTCGCTTCGTCGATGATGCCGGCGTTCAATTCCGCATCGATCGCCATCTGTTTGCCCGGCATGGCGTCGAGGGTGAAACGGGCCGCCACTTCCGCGATCCGGCCGGCGCCCTTGGTGATGACCATGAAATTGATCACGACCAGGATGAGAAAGACGACCGCGCCGACGACGTAGTTGCCGCGGACCACAAAGTGGCCAAAGGCGTCGATGATATTGCCGGCGTGGCCATCGGCGAGGATGAGCCGGGTGGAGGCGACGTTGAGCGAGAGTCGGTAAAGCGTGATGGCGAGAAGCAGAGTGGGGAACCCGGAGAACTCGGGCGGGTCCTTCACGTAAATGATGATGAGCAGCATCAGGAGGGAGAACCCGATGCTGGCCGCGAGGAGCAGATCGAGGGCGAAGGCCGGCACCGGCATGACCAGGAGCACGACCGTGCCGAAGAGCGCGGCGACAAAGATCAGGTCGCCCTTTTTCAAAAGGTCGATCAATTGACGCGGCTTGGAAGAAGTGGTGGTCGTGGACATCTGGGATTAGCTCGCGGTTTCGCGGTCCTGCGCCTGGGCGCGTTCGAACTCCGCCCGGCGATGTTTCAGCTCGTGGAAATAGAGGCGGTGGGTGCGGTAGACGAAGGCGAGGATGTCCGCGACCGCCTGATACAGCTCGGTCGGGATCGGTTTGCCGACCCGGCCATACTTGAAGAGCATGCGCGCGACCGGCTTGTTTTCGATCATCGGCACGTCGTGATTGGCGGCCAGTTCCTTGATCCGTTTGGCAAAGAGCCGCTCGCCCTTGGCCAGAACGACCGGCGCCTTGTCTTTGCCGCGCTCGTATTTCAAAGCGACCGCGTAGTGCGTCGGGTTGGTCACGACCACGTCGGCGGTCGCGACCGCGCTGAGCATTTGCTTCTGCATGAGGCGGCGCGCCATCTGGCGTCGGGCCATGCGGACGTGGGGATCGCCTTCCGCGGAGCGATTCTCCTCCTTCACCTCCTGCTTCGTCATCATCAGATCCTTTTGGATCTTGCGCAGTTGGTAGATGTAGTTGACGGCGCCGACGCAACCGAGCGCGAGGACGAAACGCCAGATCAGGGTCAGCGCGGTGTCGTAGATGAAACCGCCGAGGCGATACGGCTCGACCGGAGTGTAGAAGAGCGGATCGGCCAGGATCGTTTTCAGCGCGCTCCAGACGATCATTGCCACGACGGCGAGCTTGACCGAGTCGGTCGCGAGCTTGACCCAGCCCTGGGCGGAGAAGATGCGAGAAAAACCTTTCGCCGGGTCGAGGCGGGAGAGTTTGAACTCGAGCACCTTGGGCGAAAGACGGAACCGGCTTTGCAATCCGCCGGCGAGCAGGCTGGCGCCCGCGCAGGCCGCTCCCATTGGCACGATAAAGCCGAGCATGGTCATGACCGCGGTCGATACCCACTCGCCCATCGTGTCGGGGCTCATGTTGTATTTCCCGAGCTGACCGAAAACGCCGACCGTGATGCCAGCGATGCGCGCGGTGTATTCCTGGGCGGTGAAGAGGAACATCATCGCCGCTGTCACGAGGATGAAGACGACGTTGAGGTCGGGGACGCGGGCGAATTGACCTTCCGCCTGGGCCTCGCGCAGTCGCTTCTCTGTCGGTTGTTCTGTTTTGGAGCCCTGCTCGGACATTTTTGCCTGCTTATGGGATCACGCGGAGCATTAGCTCCGGCGATCCATGCAGGGCGTTTAGCACGGCTTGTGCCGTGAGTCCGAGGGTCAGGCCGAGGAGGATGATTCCGGCCAAAACGCGGACCGAAAAACTCTCCGAAAAGACGTTAATGCTGGGAGCGGCCTTGCCCAGGATCACGAAAGCGAAAGTAACAATAAAATTCACGGCCAGGAGCGGCGCGGCCATCTGGAGGGCGATGAGGAAAATATTGCCGGTCGCGACGACGAAAGTTTCCGCCGTGTCCCGGTGCAGGGCGATCGCGCCAATCGGAGCGATTTCAAAGCTGCGCAGGAAAGCCAGGAAGACGGCATGATGACAACCCGACAAGAGGAAGAGGAGCGAGCCGAGGTAGAACAATGCGGTCCCGACCGGTGACGAACTGTTGTGCGAGATCGGATCGATCTGCGAGCTGACGGTGAGCCCGATCTCGGTCGACATCACCTGCCCGGCGAACTCGATCGAATGAAAGATGAGCCGAATGGCAAAGCCCATGAGCAGTCCGATAAACATCTCGCGCATCGCGACCGTGATGAGCCCGATCGCGTCGGCCGGCACGGCGCCGGCCATACTGCACTTGCGCGCCCGCGAGGTAGGCGAGGAGGACGGCGATGGCGAGGCGAATTTGCACCGGCACACTCTGGCCCGAAAAGACCGGGAGCAGCGCGAGCAACCCGCCGGCACGGATGAAAACCATCATGCCGCTGTAAAGCAGGTCGAGCGACATGCGCTTACCTCACCATGTCTGGGAGGTGGGAGAGATAGGTGATGGCGAACTGCATCATCTGCCGCAGCATCCAGGGCGCGGCGAGAACGATCACCATCCCGACCGCAATCAACTTCGGCACGAAAGTCAGGGTCTGTTCCTGAATGCTCGTGACCGATTGGAACAAACTCACCGCCACACCCACCAGCACGGCGACGACCAGGATCGGCGCGATCACGAGCAGCGACATGCCGACAAGGGAGCGGAGAATCTCGATCGCCTGCTCGATGTTCATATCCCGAAACTCTCCACCAGCGATCGGATGACCAGGTGCCAGCCATCGACCAGAACGAAGAGCAGCAGCTTGAAGGGGAGCGAAATCATCGTCGGCGGCATCATCATCATGCCCATCGACATGAGGGTGGAGGCGACGAGGAAATCGATGATCAGAAACGGGATGAAAACGAGAAAGCCCATTTGAAAGGCGGTCCGCAGCTCACTCACGACAAAGGCCGGGACCGCGACGCGCATCGGCACTTCCTCGATCTTGGTTGGCCCAGCTCCCGAGATCCCGAGAAAGAAATCCAGCTCGCTCCGGCGCGTCTGCTTGAGCATGAACTGGCGCAACGGCGCGGAAGCTTTTTCGATCGCGACCTCTGTTCCGATCTGTTTCGCCATGTAGGGCTGGAGCGCGTCGGTGTTAATGCGGGTGGCGATCGGCGCCATGATGAAAATGGTGAGGAAAAGGGAGAGACCGACGATGATCTGATTCGAGGGTGCGCCCTGCACGCCGAGGGCGCTGCGGACGAAGCCGAGCACGATGACGAGGCGGGTGAAACTGGTCATCAGCATCATGATCGAGGGGGCGAGGGTGAGCAGCGTCATGACGAACAGGATCTGAATCGCGGACGAGACGTTGCCCTGTTCGCTCCCGTTCCCGAAGGAGATGTTGATCGGCAACGCCTGCGGCGCGGGTGAGGCAGCCGGGGTTTGCGTTAAGGCGGGCGCCTGGGCCAGCGCGGGCATCGCCAAAAGACAAAGCGCGAGAAGAATCAGGCTCACGCGCAGCCATCGCCGCGTTGTCGCGTAGCGCGGGTGTTGAACCTGGACGCGCGGAAGCGCGTCCCTCCGGAGGGACATGCTTCCGCATGTCCAGGAAGACCGGGAGCGCGAGCCTATGGTCACTTGCTGGTTCACTCCGCTTGGCGATGTCGTCTTCATTGCGTCTCGCTCAGTTGGGTCGAGAACGTTTCCTCGGTCCGGTCGCCCAGATCGCTCAGGAGCTCGATCCGGCCGGGGCAGACGCCGAGGAGCATTTTGCGCCCTTCGTATTCCGCCACGACGAGAAACTGCCGGTTCCCGAGCATCCGGGTTTCAGCCACGTTCAGTTTGCGGGTGCCCTTGTTTTTGGGCGGGAGAAAATTGAAGCCGTTCTTCAAAAAGTAAGAGCCGCCGCCGAGCAGCGCGACGAGAAGGCAGAGATAGATCGCCAGTTGGATTCCACCGCTCGAGCTGGTGACGGGTGCGCTCGGTGAGGTCGAAGCCGAGGGGACAATAATCTCGTTAGTCTGGACGGCATGCGTGGCCGCCGCCGGAGAGGAGAGCGGCTGAGCGCCTGGGTCCGCGCAAACTCCGTGGGCGAGGAGCAACATCACCGCGCCGGAGACGGCCAGGCGCGCCCGGAGTTTCACGACTTCTCTCCGATGAGCTCGATGATTTTGATCCCGAAATTCTCTTCCAGGACCACGACCTCGCCCCGCGCGATGAGCTTGTCGTTCACGTAGAGGCCGACCGGGTCGTTGGCCCGTTCGTTGAGCTGAATGACCGCGCCGGGCCCCAGCTCCAGCATCTCGCGCATCGGCAACTCGCAGGAGCCGAGCCGGACCGTGAGTTGGACCTTCACGTCCAGGACCAGGTTTAACTTATGTTCTTCAACTGCGACGCTCATATTTATTCTAAAGCCAAATGTTTGGTAAGTTGCACGGCGACCCGGCCGTTCTGGATGCCGATCGAGCCGATGAATTCGCGGCTGTTGGCGAGGTGGACATGAGTCCGGGAGATGAGGTCGGGGTCCATCGGCAGAATGTCGCCGGGCGAGAGCGAGACCAGTTCCTGGACGCGCATTTCCCTGACCTTCCATTCCGCCACAACCGGGACGGAGATTCCGTTGTAAGAGGCGCGCCATTGCGGCGTCGCACTGGAGAGGTTCGCGCCGCGCGTCGATTCGCGGGCCTGCGCTTCCTTCACCATCTTCTCCACCATCGAAAAAGGGATGCCGAACTGAATCTGGCCCTGACTTTCGCCCAGTTGGACTTCGATCGCTGCGGCCAGCATGACCGCATCGGGCAGGGAAGTCTTGAGGAAGCGAGCGCTCGTCTCGTGTCCAATGCAGTGCGATCGCAATTTCGTTTCCGAGCGCCATTGCTGACACCATTCATCGGTGATGACCTGGATGGCGTCCTCAAGGAGCGCGATCTCGATTTCGCTCAGGGTCCGGTCGGCCGTGGCCACGGAACCTCGGCCGCCGAGCATGCGATCGATCATCGCGGAGCAAAGCGGGAGGCTGAAATTCAAAAGCGCGACACCCTGGAGCGGCTCGATCTGGAGGAGCGCGACCTCGGCCGGTGACTCGAGACTTTCGATGAAGCTGCGGTAGGTCGGCGTCTCGAACTTTGTCAGCTTCGTGCTGCAATCCATGCGCAGGAAAGTCGAGAGACGCGCCGCCAGGTGCTCGGCAAATTTCTGGTGCACCAGCTCCACCTGGCGCTGGCTGGTCTGACTGAGCGCGGCGGGATGGCGAAAGTCGTAGGGCGCGACGGTCACGCCCGGCGGGAAACGAGTGCCGTTACAACGAAAGACCGGGCCGGAATTTTTTCCCGGCTTACTCGCTTTCGCTGCGCTTGGCCTTCTTCGGTTCCATGCTCACTGCACGACGAATTCCGTGAAGTAAAGCTGCTCGACGACGGTGTCCTTGAGCGCCTGGTTGAAGCTCTCGACCAAATCGTTCCGGACCATGTTTTTCGAGCCGGGCGATTCCAGATCGGCCATCGACTTGGAGCCGAGAACGTTGATCGCGACATCGAGTAACTGGTTTTTGTTCTCGGTCACGATTTGTTGCAGGTCCGGTTTCGAACCGACGACCGTGAAGCTGGCTTTGAGGTAGCGCGTCCCGCCTGAGTCCGGTGAGATTGACCACGATATTGCTGAATTCGTAGGAGCCGCCACCCTTGCCCTCGGCCTTCTTGTCGTGCGCTTTCTCTTTATGCTCGGCGCTGGCCGGTTCGGTCTTGCCGCCTGCCTGCATGACCGCCGCCTTGATCCGCGGGATGAGCACGAATTGAGTGACGCCGAACGAAATCGCCGGCATCAGGACCAGGACGGCGATAATCGGCAGCCATATGCTGGGCGCCTTCGCCGCCGGGGCGGGTGCTTCCTTCGTCTCTGCGCTTGCCTTTTCTTCCTCAGCCATGGACGGGAGAGCGCTAACGTTTGAGGTTGATCACGTCTTCCAGAACGGTGTCGGAAACGGTGATGATTCGCGATCCGGCCTGGAAGGCGCGCTGCGTTGTGATGAGCTCGGCAAATTGCGCGCTCAGGTCGACGTTCGATAACTCGATGGTGCCGCTTTGGATTCGTCCGAGGCCATTTAAGCCCGGGCTGTTATTGGCCGCGCTCAGGCCCACTCCACCGATTGGGCCGGCGGACGAGAGGCCACTGAAAAGGTTGGAGCCTTCGCGCGTCAGGGCCGTCGGGTCGCTGAAGTTCTGGAGCAAAACCTGCCCGCGGACGAAGCTATCGCCGTTGGAGAGACTGGCCACGATGTTGCCCTGCTGATCGATGCTGAAAGACTGGAGCTTCGGTCTCATGGCCTCAACCTCGGCGTCGGTGTAGAGGCCGCCGGTCGAGTTCGTCAGGCCGTTGCCGATCGAGATATCGAAATCGATTTTTATGTCGCCCACAGCGCCTGGCGGGATGGCGGTTTGGGTGTAGGTGAGGACGCCATTTACGACCGTTGCATCGTAGGTCGCCGTCCCGTCGCTCAGGCCCTGGAGCCGGAAACCGTCGGTCGTCACCATGTAGCCCTGATCGTCGAGCCGAAAATCACCGGCCCGGGTTACATAATCAGCATTGTTGATCGAGTCGTGGACGGGGAAGAAGCCGTTTCCCGAGATCCCGAGATCGGTCGGATTGCCGGTCGGCGAGAGCGTTCCCTGGCTAAAGTTCCCGGTGATGCCGGCGAGCTGCACCCCGGTGCCGACTTGCTGGGCGGGCGTGTTGGAACCGATCCCTCCAGCCGGAGACGGCGTTGCCTGACGCAGCAGGTTGCTGAAGTTGTCCGAGTAAGTGGTGGTGCTGCCTTTAAAGCCGGTCGTCAGGACGTTGGCAATGTTATTGCCGATCACGCTGAGACCTTTTTCGAAGCTGCGCAGCGCGCTTACTCCGCTGGTTAACGAGTCAAGTAGCGACATAGGATTCTGCTTTCTGGTTTGGTTTGTTCTGTGGAAAAGATCTGGCTCTCCGGCCTAGGCTTGCGGTTGGGTGTCGGAAGTGACCGGGACGGCCACCGGCGGTGTGATGCTGACGTTTTGGACCGCGCTTAAATCGTAGGGGACGCCGTTGATGAGGAGCTTCGGCACGCCGCTCTCGATTTTGATCGAGGTTACCTGCCCGGTGACGGTGCCAAAGGCGGCGTCTGCGACCGTGACATAGCCGCCGAGAAGGCCGTTGGCGGAGTTAATCGCGGCTTGCTGGCTATACGCTTCGAAGTCCGCGGTTAGAGTTTGTGTTTGCTGGAGGTTGGTGAAACTCGCCATCTGCGCGATGAACTGGGTGTCGTCCATCGGCTTGAGCGGATCCTGGTTCTGCATCTGGACCGTGATGAGCTTCAGAAAATCGTTGACCCCGAGGGTGCTGAGCCCGCTCGACGCGATGGCAGTCGGGGCGGTGGCTGCCGCGGAGGCGGCCTGGCTGCCTGAGGTGCTGTTGATGGATGGGATGTTCATAGTCAAAAAGTTCAAGCCCAGGCGGCCAGACTCGCGGCGGGCGCGGTCGGCTGACGCAATGGAGAAGCAGTCGACGCCGTCGTCAGTGGCTTGCGGTTTTTCGCCAGGGGGGGCGGGAAGAGCGGGTTGCCGCTCGCCGTCGATTCGGCTTCTTCGCGCCCGTCATGGCGCTGGTTGTTGAAATCGTTAAGTCCGGGCTGTGCGCTGGGCGATTCGAAAACCGGGGTGGTCACACGCAGGCCGCGTTCGGCGGAATTACTCGAAAAATTCGACCAACCGCGGGCAATTGCTTCCCGCCACTCGGTCGAATCCGTCTTGAAAACTGCGCGCACTTCGCCGGCATGCATCTGCAGCCGGACGGTCAATTGCTCGCCGTCGTGGAGTTTGATTTGCACCTCGACGTGAGTGCGGCCGTCGGTCCGGAGTCTTTCGCTTGCCTCGGTCACTTCGCGGAAAAGGTGGGTGACCTGTTCAGCATGCGTGGCCTTATGGGGCGGCTCGACAGAATGAGAAGTGGTGATCGGGGTGTCGGCATTCGGCGGCATCGTTAGGCTGGCCGTTCCGGGCTGAGGCAATGATTCGTCCTGCTTGTTGCCGGAGAGGAAGTCATGGGACTGAGACGGCTCGAGCACGCGGAGAGCTGGGCTGTCGATCTGCGCCGGCAGTGCTGGCGTATTGAGCAGCTTGCTCTCTGGCCTGGTTTCGAGTTCCGCGATCGGCATTGCAGGATGCTGCTTAGCAGCGTCTGTGCCACCGGTTCGCGATGCTCCGATCGAGGGCGTTTCTACCGGGGAAACTTCGTCCTTATTTTTTCCCGTCGCTCCTGCCAGGACGGGCAACGCTTTGCCCAGGCCGGAACTTTTTGCCGGCCTCGGGGTTGGGGACGGAGGCACCGGGGCGTTCTCTATCCGCCCTGCGACGTCCGGCGTGGCAACCGGGACGGTTGAAGAGGCGCTCGGGGGCGCCGGATCAGATGAGGGTGGCGTGAGGCCGGCCGGGTCTGCGCCAGGGGTCGGGACCGGAGCAGGGGTTGGCAATTCGTTAGGCGTGGAGGAGATCGGCGCCGGTGCCTTGGTGGGCGGTTTCGGCTCGAAATAGATCATTGATGGCCCCTCCGAGACGAGGTCCGCCGGAGGATCGGGTGTCGGAACAGGCGGCTGGGCGCTCCTCCCGGCATCGCCCGCTTCTTCGGCTTGAACCGGTGGGAAAGCGGAATTCGAGTCAGAGTCGATCGCGCCCGTCGACGGATCCGATTGCTCGACCTCGAAAGGGACGCTCGGCGTGATCGCCGGGGGCGCGGTGAAACCGACGATCGGCGCCGCCGCAAGCGGGGGACCGCCACTGGCGTCGCTCGCTGCGTTTTCCCGCTTCTCCTTCCTCTCCGCTCGCTTCTCGGCGAAAAGTGGCAGGTGGCTGTCGAAAGGCTTCGGGGAATCCGTCCGTGCCGACGATTCCTGCGGCTCCTCGTCCGGTTTCGCGGCCACTCGTTCGACCGCCTTATTTGGGGGCAGAGAAGATAGATTGTTCATGTTTGTGGCGCTGATTTTTGGAGCGGCTCGAGCAGGCGCAGCTTGTCGGAAATGCGCGCGGCGCGTTTCGCCATGCTTTCGTCCTTCTCCGTGTCCTGTTGCCGGGACATTTCGGCGAGGATCGCGCCCGCCGTCTCGGCTTTCATGAAGGAAAGAATTTTGACGACGGTGTTGTCATCCAACTCCTTGAAGATGGCGACGGCGGCGGTCGGCTTGACGCTGGAGTAGGTTTTCGCCAGGCCCTTGATGTTTTTCGCTTCCGCTTCCTCGATCCGCGGAATGCTCTGCGAAATCTGGTCGCGCATCGCCTCGATATCGGTCCGGACTTTCTCCAGCTCCGCTTTCTCCGATTTGATCCGGGCCGCGAGCTTCCCGAGATCGGTTTCGCGGGCGTCGAGCTGTTCCTTTTCTTTCTTCAGCTCCAGGACCATGGCGTTGACCGCGGTTGGCTTGAAACTCCAGAGCGTCACCGGCAGCGGCTCCGCCTCCAGCATTCCCGCCGCGGCGTTGAACTTGTCCCCCTTGAGATAAATCAACCCGGCGGTCACGCCGATGTTGAGGAGCGCGGCGAGGAGCGCGATGATGAAAACGCGCGATTTCATGCTGCCACCTCCCGGCCTTTGGCGGCAAAGCGCGCCATGACCAGATCATCGACGACGAGCTGTTCCTGCCGCTCGGCTTCGCGCAGATGTTGCGTCTGCTGCTTTGAGCGCAGGCGAAGCAAAACTTCGTGTTCGCGTTTCGCCATGAGCAGATCCTGGAGGCGCGCCTGCGCTTCCTTTTTCAGGTGCGCGAGCCGCTCCGCGTCGCGCTCGCAGATCGATTGCTGATAGCTGATCGCGTTCAGGGCAATGATCTGATCGTTTCGCCGGAAAAGCCGGGCCCGCGACGACTCGAGACCTTCGTGCAATCGCTCCAGCTCCATGCGGGCATCGGACAAATCGCGCTCGGCCCGCGCCACCGCTTCGAGGGCGCGCGCATAATTTTCCTGCGCTTTGTTTTCTTCGCTCGCGCGCAGGGTCAGGACGGGATGAAGACGAAAACGAAAAGCTTTCATGACACGAGGGCTCCGATCTGTTGAAAGCTTTCTCCACGGGTGAATTTCTCCTCGACCTTTTGCCGGAGGAACTGGAGGAGCGGCTCGTGTTTTTCGATCGCGAAATCGATTTTCGCGTTGCTTCCTTTGGCGTAGGCCCCGATCGCGATCAGGTCCTCGTGTTTGCGATAAAGGGCGAGCAGGTCGCGCGCTTTGCCAGCCGTTTCCAACTCCTCCGGCGAGCTGATTTCGCGCACGAGACGGCTCACGCTTTCCAGGACATCGATGGCTGGAAATTGGTTGGCGGTGGCGAGCGCGCGCGAGAGGACGATGTGACCGTCGAGGATACCGCGAACCGCGTCGGCGATCGGCTCGTTCATGTCGTCGCCTTCCACCAGGACGGTGTAAAAGGCGGTGATCGAGCCCCGTTCGCCGTTGCCGGTCCGCTCGAGCAAACGCGGGAGGAGCGAGAAGACCGAGGGAGTGTAACCGCGGCTGCTCGGCGGTTCGCCGACCGCGAGACCGATTTCGCGCTGCGCCATGGCGAAGCGCGTGACCGAATCCATCATGAAGAGGACGTTCTTGCCCGCATCGCGGAAATGTTCCGCGATCGCGGTCGCGAGTTGGGCGGCGCGCAGCCTAACGAGCGCGGGCTGGTCGGAGGTCGAGACGATAATGACGGAGCGTGCCATCCCTTCCGCGCCGAGATCTTTCTCAATGAACTCGCGCAGTTCCCGGCCGCGTTCGCCGACGAGCGCGATCACGTTGACGTCGGATTCGGCACCGCGCGCCATCATCCCGAGCAGGGTCGATTTTCCCACCCCGCTCCCGGCGAAAATGCCGAGGCGCTGTCCGCGCCCCATGGGCGCGAAGACGTCGATCGCTTTCACGCCGGTCTGAAACGGGCGGGTGATCTGCTGACGGAGTAATGGATTGGGCGGCAGATTTTTCAGCCCGCCGGTGAATTGCGCCCGGAGCGGCCCCTGCCTGTCGATCGGCTGGCCGAGTCCATCGATGACGCGACCGATCAAGCCGTCTCCGACCGGCACCGCGCTGGAGAGGGTGGCGGCCACCACTTCGCAACCGGCGTGGACGCGGTTCGTTTCGCCTAACGGCATGAGCAGAATGCGGTGATCGCGAAAGCCGACCACTTCCGCCATCGTCTCGAGCGCGCCGCGGCGCGATTGAATCCGGCATACGTCACCGAGCGCGACATCGGGGCCGTCCGATTCGATCACGAGTCCGGTCACCTGGGCGACGCGGCCGATCTTTTCCACCAGTTTGACCGAGCCGAGCTGTTGGCGGAACTGGTCGACGACCGGCTGGAGATCGAGCATGGCGCTCATTGGAAAGCGCGCTCCACGGTTTTGAGTTTGGTCGCAAGCCGGCCGTCGATCGAGCCGTGCCGGCTGCGCGCGATGCAATCGCCCGGGAGCGAGATCGGCGTCGGCCCGGAATTCGAGTTCGGGAAATTTTTCGCGGAAACGCGCGTCGTTCCCCTCGATCAGTTTCAAATCATGCTCGCTCAGCCTGACTTCGATCGTCTGGCGACCTTCGCTGATTTCGGCCAGCACTTCCTCGACCAGGCGCAGAACCAGGTCGCGATCAATCTCGACGTTGGCGAGGACGCGGCGCGTCGTCTCCAGCGTCAGCTCGGGCAGCGCGCGGCGCAGTTGTCCAACCAGATCATTGTTCCGGTCGATCAGGGCGGCGAAGGTTTTGTCCTGCAAATGGAGAATCTCTTCGCGCTGTTCGACGAGGTGCTGCTCCATCATCGCGGAGGTGTCGGTGCAGCCGCGCTGGTAGCTTTCCTGTTTTACCGCTTCCAATTCCTCGGCCGTGAAAGTGGTGGGCGGCTCCGGCCTGACGAGCCGGACGCCACGCAGCGGTCGCGAGAACTGGACTGGTTTAGTTGTCGGCACTTTCGTCGTCTCCGCTCTCCAGGCTGATCTCTTCGGCTTCTTCGAGTTTGCGCACGACCTGGATGATCCGATCCTGGGCCGCGTTGATTTCTTTCGGCTTGATCGAGCCCATCATGTCCATTTCTTCGCGCACGCTTTCGGCCGCGCGCTTCGAGACCGATTTCAAAATTGTGTCGACCAGAGCCGGCTTGGCGCTCTTCAAGGCCTTGGCCAGATCGGCGGCATCGACTTCGCGCACCACCCGCTGGAGGTCGGCGGCCTCGAGGCGGCCGAGATCTTCGAAGCCAAAGACTTCCTTGCGAATCGCGGCACCGAGCGCGGCGTTGCGCTCATCGACCCTGGCGAGGAGCGTCTTGCGCGATTCCTTGTCGAGCAGATTGAGAATGCCGGCGGCGGCTTTGGCGCCACCACTCCGCTGCAAGGCCGGCGGCGCGCCCTGACGATCGGAGGTGCGGCCGATGTTTTTGGCGATCCTGGCCACGACGTCGCGCGACGTTTCTTCCATGGCGCCGAGGCGTTCGACCACTTCCTCACGCTGTTCCGGCGTGAGCTGCTTCATGACCTGGGCGGCCTTGGCGGGCTCGAGATTGGAGAGAATGAAAGCGATCGTCTGTGGTTGCTCGGTCTTGATCAGATTCATGATCTGGCGCACTTCCATCTGCCGAATCTCGTCGCCCCCTTCCACCCCGCGGCTCGCCGGCGCGATCCGTTCGAGAATATTCGTCGCCGCATAACCGCCCTTCGCTTTTTCCAAAGTCGCCTGCGCAAAATCGACTCCGCCGAGGAGGGAGGTCGTGCCTTCAAAAACGATCCCGGCAAATTCCAACATGACCGCGCGCTGGGTCGCTTCGTCGAGGACATTGATCTCGGCCAGTTCGCGACAGATCAGCTCGACCTGGGGATTTTCGAAATGCTTCATGACCTCGGCGGCCGCGTCCGGGCCGATCACAATCATGAACGCCGCCAGCTTTTGCGTTTTCGTTAGGGCGCTGTAGTCGAGGGCGGCCATTTCAGGATTTGCTGCTGCCGTTTGCCATCCAACCGCGGAGCGCGACGCCGACATTGGCCGGCTTCTGGCGAATCATCTCGTTGAGCAAATCGGGGGTGATGTTCGAACTGGGGCCGGCCGCGCGGCCACCGGCAGTTTGCAGGAGCTCGAACGGGATTTCGTCCGGCTTCGTCTGCTTCAACATGCGGAGGAAGAAAAAGAGCAGACAGAGCGCCACGACGCCGGCGCCGAGATTCTTCAGGAGGTCGCTGTAGTTCGTGAGGATTTCACCCACGCCGCCGCTCTTCGGCACCGGCGGGTTTTCAAAGGGCGTCTCTTCGATCGTGACCGCTTTCGCGATCTCCTGGGCGTTGTCGGTTTTGATCCCGAGCGCGTTCGCAACCATCTTGCGCAACGACTCGATTTCCTGCGGGGTGCGCGGTTTGTCTTTTGGAGCGATGAAAACGGCCGCGGAAAGACGGGTGATTCCGCCCGGCGCGCGGACGGCGTTGGTCGTCGTCCGATTCAGCTCGTAGGTGTTGCTTTTGTTCTTGCGCACCTGCTCGCTGTTTTTGCCCGCCTTGCTGCTGTCGGTCGTGGTGCTGGTCGGAGTGTTGGCGCTCACCCCGACGGCGGAATTTTGCGTTGTGCTCGGGCTATCCACCTCGGTCGTGGTCGTGCTGTCTTCGGTCGTCTGCTCGTTGCGCAGGACCTGGCCATCCGGATCGAAAACTTCCTGCGTGCGGGTTGTGCTTTCGGTATCGATATCGGCCGAAACCCGGACGACGGCGTTGCCTGCGCCGAGGACCTTGGCGAGCATCGTTTCGACTTTGTTCGAAAAGTAATCCTCGACGCCTTTGCGGTATTTCATCTGGCTCGAGGCGGCGGCGAGCGAACCGTCTTCCTTTAGATTTTCGGTGAGGAGATTTCCCCGGCTGTCGATGAGCGCGACATCATCGGCGCGCAAACCTTCGACTGAATTGGCGACCAGGAATCGGATCGCATTCACATTGTCCTGCGGCAGGCCCGGGCTGTTGGTGTCGATGAAGACGGAGGCGGTCGGTTTCGCTTTTTGATCGGAAAAAAGGAGCCGGTTTTCCGGCATCACGATCATGACCCGGGCGGAGCGGATGCCGTGGAGCTGGGCGATGGTGCGCGAGAGTTCGCCCTGCAAAGCGCGGAGATAGTTGGTCCGCTGGACGAAATCGCTGATCCCGAAATTGCTCCGGTCAAAGATCTCGTAGCCGACGCCTTCGCCGGCCGGGATGCCCTTTCGAGGCCAGCACCATCCGTAACTTATGGACCTGATCGGCCGGGACGTAGATCGCAGTGCCGCCGTTGCCGACTTGGTACTGCACGCCCTGTTCCTGGACGGCGGCCGCGATCTCGGAGACATCCTTGTCGCCGAGGCGTCCGTAGAGGAGTTGCATCGAAGGGTGGTGCGCCCACCAGACGAGACCCGACCATCCCACCGACGACACAGGCGGCGGCGATGGAAAGGGTAATCCGCTGGTTGAGGCCGAGGTGGCCCCAGATTCGTTTCATCTGTTCGAGAAAGCTTTTCATTGTTAGGGCGGCGTCGGAGTTTCAGGTCAGACCTGCATCCGCATCAGTTCCTGGTAGGAATCGACCAACTTGTTGCGGACCTCGACCATGAGGGAAAAGGCGAGGCTGGCCTCCTGCATCGAGATCATGGCCTGGTGCAGATTGTTCGTTTCGCCGGTCATCACTTTGGCCTGGTCGGCGGCGGCGGCTTTCATCTTGCCGTCCACTTCCTGCACGGCGCGGTCGATGAAATTGGAGAACGAGGAAGGCTGCGCGGTCTCGGCGGGTTGCGCGTTTCCGATGCGCAACGGCGCATCGCTCAGGCCGAGCGGCGTGGCCGGGTTGAGCGGGTTCCCGAGCGGAGCGGCAGAATTTTCCGGCCGCGGCAAGAGCTGGCCGGCGAGGGAAGCGGGGTTGGTTCCGATGTTACTGATCATGAGAAAGCGGATTAGTGACCGATGGAGAGAGCTTTCATCGCCATCTGCTTGGCGTTGCGGACGACGGCGAGATTCGCTTCGTAGGCGCGAGAGGAACTCATGAGATCGACCATTTCGGTCGCGATATTGACGTTGGGCATCTGCACCATCCCGTCCTTGTCCGCGTCGGGATGGCCGGGATTGTAAATCAGCTCGCCGGGCGCGTTGTCGTTCGAGATCTGAGCGACGCGGACGCCCTGGCCGCCATCGCAATTCGGTTCGAGGCAGGCCTCGAAGGAAACAACTTTGCGTTTGTAGGGCTGGCCATCGACATCCTTGGTCGTGTGGGCGTTGGCGATGTTTTGCGCGACCAGGTCCATCCGCAATTTCTCGGCGGAAAGCGCGCTCGCGGTGACGTTGATGCCGGAGATGATGTTCATAAGAAGTTGCCTCAGGATGGGCGGCCGGTGATGGCGAGCCGAAGCTGGCGGAGCGACGCACTAACGAACTCGCCGAGGGTTTCGAACTGCATCGAGTTGCCGCTCATGGTGAGCAGTTCCTTGTCGAGATCGACGTTGTTGCCGTCGGGGCGCTGGCTGGTCGCGTCGTGATCTTCGGCCAAGGCCGGCATGGAGATGGTTTGCGGCTCGCCGGCGCGAAGTCGGGCGGCGAACTCGTCGTTGAAGTTCTTTGGAAGATCGACCCGCTTGTAACCGGGCGTCTCGACGTTGGCGATATTCGCCGCGAGCCCTTCGTGCCGGAGCACGGTCGCGTCCAAAAGCTTCTTTTGCGCGACGTAGTTGCTATCCGAGAACAGCGCCTCAATCATGATGCAGCAACGCTAAGCAACGGATATGCCACGGAGGCGATCCTATGCATTCCCGCCGGCCATCGAGGTGCGGATATTGGCCGCCAGGACCCGTGTTGCCGGGAGAAGATTGAGCGCCTGCGTGTAGCCGTCAGCCGAGCGCAAAGAAATTCCGCCATCGGCGCCAAACTCCAGCTTCGATCCAGGCGGCAGATTTTGCCCGGCGAGCGCGGCCGAAACTTCCGGCGTTTCCAGGAGCTGCTGCATGAGGGCGCCGGTTGCCGGGCTGAATTGGGTCGGTTGCACGCCGAGCGCACCGGAGAGGCTGCGGGTCTTAAGGAGAGAATCGAATTCCACTCCGGGCTGCTGCGGCAGGGCCGGGGTTTGATTCGCCTGATTCCATTTGTCGAGGAGGTTGCTCGCCATCGAGGTGACGGCGGAAATAATGAGTGGTGCCATACTCGCCCCTGCTAAGCACCGGACATGCCACCGTCGCCGCGGTAAATGTATCTGCTCGGCGTCGAGTTCGCGCACCTCGGCATGGGCGAGAAAGGCGAAGCGCTGGAGGGACGACCGCCGTGTCGTCCGTGTTTGATGAACCACGGACGGGACTGCGCCCGTCCCTCCAAGAGAGGCCGAGGACGCTAAACACAGACCGGTTAATCGAGAGCGCTGGATGCGCTTGACGCCAAACAGCTATCGCGCAAATCGCGCGCTTAGCTATAAACCAGCAACCGCTGCGTGACCGAGGTCCGCAGGTTGTGATTCTTGATTTTCTCGATCACCGGGGGATTGAGTTCCTGCCCTTCGCCCATCAGGAGTAACCCGCTCGGGCTATAGATCCCCGTGGCCAGTCTCATCCCGGGAGATAGTTCCTCGACCAGGACTTCACGAATCGTCCGCGGGACTTCGGCAGAAGGGATGGAGCGGAGGAAAAGCCGGACCGCTTCGGGATCAAAGGCGGTGCCTGACTGCCGGAGGATGGTTTCCATGGCCGAATCTTTCGGCACCCCGCATTCGACGAAATGCACTGCGACCGCGAGATAGCGCGCGGTGCGTGGAATCATCTCACCCGCGAGACCGTCGGGATAACCGCGGCCATCGAAGCGCTCGTGATGGGCGCGGATCGTTTCGCCTACGCCAGTAAGCTGATCGACAAAGGTGGCGAGGGTTTGGCCGTAGGCCGGATGATGTTGCAGGAGCTTTCGGTCGTCGTCCGTCAGGCACTCAGGGGTCGCGAAAAACTTGTGAAGCAACGAACGCTCGAAACCGATCAGGCCGATATCGTGCAACCAGGCGCTGGCGATCAGAACCTGCTCTTCGTCCTCGGAAAAATAGCCGCTCGCCACCATCCGCTGACAAATCGCGACCACCTGCTTGGTGTGCTGGCCAAGGAGCGGGTAGAAAGTGCTGATGATGCGATAGCAGAGTTCGAGCGAGTGATCGAAGTTGGCCTGCATCGCCGTGTGGGCTTCGTCCAGCGCGCTTTTTTTGGCGCCCAGCTCTTCGAGCCTGGCCTGCAGGTCCTGATTGAGCTGGGCGGTCTGGATTTGCAGAAAAGCGTTGTTGGCCGAGAGGTCGTGCCGATGGACCGCGTTGTTGACGGTCGCGAGCAACTCAGCACGCAACCAGGGCTTGGCCAGGAACCGGAAAATTTCTCCCTGGTTGATCGCTTCAATCACCGTATCGGCCGAGAGAATGCCGGTAATGAGGATGCGCGAGGAATGCGGCTGGAGCCGTTTCGCTTCGGCGAGCAACTGCGTGCCGAGCATGCCCGGCATCTTCTGATCGCTGATAACGACAGCGAAGGAGCGGGTGGCGAGGAGTTCGAGGGCACGCTCGGTTGTGCTCGAAGAGACAACGTCGTAACCCTCGCACTTCAGTTGTTCGGAAAGCGATTCGAGGACCGTCTCGTCGTCATCCACGACGAGGATGCTGGCTTTCGTTTTGGCGTCCATCGCGTCTAGCCCTGGGCCAGGGTGGCCGATGCTTTGCCTGCTTCGCTCTTGTAGGCGCGGCCGACGTGACTCAAGCGCTGGCTGGCGGTGGCCAGGTTCTGCTGTTCGCAACTCAGGCGCGCAAGTTGCGCCTGGGCAATCGCCAGGTTTTCATTCTCGCGCGCCATCAGGCGCTGGAATCGTTCCGGGGGCAGAGTGTTCCCGCCTTCGGTCGCCAACTCGAGGACGGCTTCCGCGACGACGGTTTTCTGGTCTTGCAACCGGGCCAGCGCAGCCAGGTTGACCTCGCGCAAGGCAACCGCTTCGTCGATCGCCAGCCGCTCGTAATCTCCCAGCAACCGCCAGAAATCCTTTTCCGTTTTCATGCCGCCACGCTGCTCGACTGCGCCAGCATCTGCGCCCAGGCGGCGCGGATTTGGCCGAGCAAATTTTCAACAAGCCCGACCGGGCGCGGGTCCTTGCGCAGGTTCGCCTGGTGGAGTTGCGCGATCATGTAGTCGTAGAGGGCGCACATCCGCTCGGAGAATTCGCCCCCTTTCTCCATGTCGAGTGTCGCCTGCAACTCACGCAGAATGTTTTGCGCCTTCGTCAGGTTGTTGTGGACGATCTCGATTCGCTTCGCCAGATCCCCCTCTTCAAACCCGGCGCTCGCGATTGCCATGAAGCGCAAGGCGCCGTCGAAAAGCATCAGCACCAGTTGTCCCGGCGGCGCCGTGTCAACCGCGACGGCTTGATAACGTCTCGCCGATTCAGCCTTCTGCATGCCTGGTTCGTCTCCTCATCCACCGATCGCTGACGCGACGGGGTGGACGAGATGGTGGTGGGATCTGGCCCGAGCTAGCTGCCGTTCTCGATCCGCTTAGCCGTTGGCCGAAACCGGCGGCTCGCTCACGGGCGGCTCCGTCATCGGCGGCTGGACGGTCGGCGGTTCGATCATCGGGGGCGGCTCCTGAGTCGGAGGAAGCGGGGATCTACCGCCCATAATCATCTTCGCGAGATGCGCCAGTTGGGCGTGCGTCGGATAATTGGCATCGGCGGCGAGTTGCTTGGCCTTCTCCAGCACCTCGGGTCGCACTTCCGGGTTACTATCCCAGGCTTCGTCAATTTTCTGGTATTTCTCCGGTTTGAACTCTTCCATGAAGAATTCGTTCAGAGCGTGTTTTATCGACTTGGGCGGTTTTGTGGTCGGAGGCAGCGGTTGCTGGACGCTATCAGTTGATGTTGGTTTTATGTTCATAACTATTCTTCTGCGCTCTGGGGGGGTTGGTTTAGTTCGGAAGCCGAGCCGGATCCAGGAGACTACGAAAAGCTTCCCAGGCGACATACTTCGTGAAACGAGAGGGGCTTTGCAGAACGGCCGCTCCATCGTGGGGATGGCTGAGCGTCGGCGGCGGCGGGGTGGTGGCAAGATAGTAGCCCTGGGCCGCTTTCGCCGTCTCCAGATTGCCCGCGTCGAAAAGGTGATCGAACGCCCAGCGCACCTGACCGGTTTGGGCGTCGACCAGCTTCGAGCGCACGCCGATTGAGATCGGCTGATAGGGGCGGAATGAGTCAGATCGGTGAAGAGGACGCCATCCACGCCGTAGTCCGCGCGCAGAGTCGTGAGCAAGTCTCCGGGTAACACTTCCACGGAGGAGAATTGGCGGCGCGCAAAGCGCTTGTCGAGCGCGTCGCGACTCACGGGCACCAGCTCGAACATTGAAGTCTTGGCCAGCTCGACCGTGACGGCGGCATCGAGTTCCCCCAGGGATGCTTCCAGCGACGTCTCACAGGCAACCGGAAGCACGGCGACACGCCGGATTTGGTTCACCTGGGCGGGGAATTGAGCATGAAAACTTCGCACCGGTGGGGCCGGTTGATAAACCTCTTTCTTCATCGGCGCGCAACTCGCGAGAAATGCGGTGGCCGTCAGCAGGTAAAGAGATTGGAAAATTTGTTTCACTATTAGCCCGTCGTCGAGGTGGTGCCAAAGGCGTTGGTGAAGGCAGCGGATTGCTGCTGGATAAGGGCTTGCGCCTGTTCCATCGCGACGAAGCTGGCGATCAAGCGATCCTGATCCATCAGGATGCGACGTTCCATGGCCGCGATCTGGTCGTCGATCGAGCTCGGAGTCGGCCGTGAATCGATTCGTCTCGGTCGCGATCAGGCCGCTCGTGCCGGTGTCGTTGGTGACAAAGGTGTTGATGGATGAAACCAGCCCGCCGGTGCCGTTGAAGAGCGCCTGCACTTCGTCGGGATGATCCTGCAAAGCGAGGTCGAGCTTCGTCTGATCGGTAATCGACAACTGCGAGCTGGTGCCGGTGAAGCCGATGCCCATTCCGTCCAGACTTTGGATCGTGCCGGTCGAGGCCGGGGACGGCATTGAAAACAATCTTGCGCAGGGAGAGCGCCAGGTCGGTCACATCGCGGTTGCCGGAGAGAAGAGAAGTTGTGACGCGTGCCGTCGGTCGAGGTAGTCAGGGTCTGCGAGTCGATGTAACTCTGGACGGTATTGTAGGCGTCAATGAAAGCCTGGATTTTGTCCTGGGCGCGTGCTCGTGTCGCTCGCCACCGTCACGGTCTGCGAGCCGGTCGAAGTGGCCGTCACGGAAAGTCCGCTGATGCCGGTAAGTGACTCGTCAAAGACGTTGCGTGTTGCTGATGAGCGTGCCGCCTCCATCGACCTGCACGCTGGCGTTTTGACCGCGGACAAGGGTGCCCGTGGTGGTCAGCCCCATGGCCTCGAGCAATCCGCCGGCGCTCTCGCTCAGCGAAAGGCCGATGTCGCCGGTCGCGTTGTTCGTCAGAGTGAACTTATCGGAGACCTTGTCGTAGCTTGCGGTCACCCCCGCACCCGACTGGTTGATCGTGGTCAGGATGCTCGCGATGGAGTCGGTATTGATATTGAAGGGGATGGTGACGCCATTGATCGTGAAAGATCCATCGCCGTTTTGATCAACTGCCGGGATGTTTTTCAGGTTCGCATTGACCAGGGCGGCGCTGGTATTGACCACGCCAAGGGCTGCAGTCGAGGTGACGCTGCCGCTCCCGTTGTTGAAGAGCTTCGTTGCCGAGAGGAAATTGCTCGTGTCGTTCGCGCTCCCGAGGATGATTTCGCTCCCGCTGCTGAGTGATACCGTGTCGGTCGCCGGATTGTAGCTCCCGGTGACCGCGCCGCTGGTCGCGGTCGAAATCTTGTCGAACACGTCCTGGAGCGAATCGGTCGTCTCGATCGAGACCTGGGCGCCATTGACCGTGAACGTTCCCGCCGTGATCGCGGTGGCAAGATTCATGGTCGCGAGAGTGACGCCGCTCACGTCGCTCGTGGCGCTGATCGCCGCGCCGGCGTCGGCCGCGCCGGCCTGCTGCGCCTTGGTCGCGAGACTCAGGACGTTGAAAGTATGGGTGCCGATCTCCGTCCCGGGGGCGGCCGTAACCGACCAGGTGGAACCGGGATCCGACAGAGTGGCCGCGCGGGAGAGAAAGACGTTCCCGTCGCTCAAGGCCTGGGCGGCGGTTTGAAGCGCGAGAAGGTTGGTGCTGATGGTGCTGAAGGCGCTGATCTTCTGCGTGTCGATCGCCTGCTGGGCGCGCAGGGTCGTCTCCGGCGTCCGCTCGGCGGCGATCAGTTGTGCGACGAGCGATTGCCAATCCAAGCCGGAAGCCAGCCCCGAAAGATATATTCCTGGCATAAAGAATAGGTGATTAGTTAGGCAATCGGCAGAATCCGAAAAAGCTTAAGTGTTTTCGAAGCGCACATGGTCGGCAGTTTGGTTTCGGGACGTTAAGCAGTCAGCGTGCCTCGCTCGGCCGGGCCTCCTATTTTTTCCCGCCTCGCCCTCTGCGCGCTCCCGGCGCGAGGTCGGAAGTCGATTGGCAGTTCCGATCGATCTGCCCTTTCGAAGGCGGCAATTCTTGCCCGTTTATCTGCCTCGCGGCTGGCCGGCGAATGTGGAATGCAAATCGCTTAGCCAAATCGGAGATCATGAAATCGTTCGTGCTCTTCCTTGCCGTCTCTTCTTCTTCACGGCGCGTCTCTTCTCGCCGCCGAGGTCGAGGCAATCACTCCGCCGTTTGGCCTCTCCTCGGTCGAAACCCGCGCCCGCGTCGCCCGCTTGATCGAGGAAGCGCACGTTCGTCTGGCGCAAAAGGAAACCGTCGAGGGCGCCGAAACGTGGACCGTGGAGGGTTTCGATCAGCCGGGCTTGAGCGCAGTCGTCTTTCGTTTCGCCGGCGACAACCTCGATGAAGTCGAGCTGCAGTACCACGAGCCAACCTGGAGTCTGAAGCAATTCGGCGAATTCATGGAGCAGTTGAAACAGGTGCTCGATCACAAATATGGTCGCGCTGAACTTCTGGCCCACGCACGCGGGCCGGAAAAGGATGTATCCCAGACAGTGGTCGGCTATCGCTGGGCGCAGCAGAGCCAGGCACTGGATCTCGTTTTTTACTCGGCCGAGCGCCAGCCGCTCGCCTTCCGCCTCCTCAGCCTGCGCTACAAACTGGCCGTCCCTGAGCCGGGCCTCGGCCGCGGGCGAGCCGGGTCTTAGACTAACGACCCGGTCTTCATTCTCGATTTTTCATAAAAGCGAGGATTTCGCTAAAGCAAATTGGCGCTCTGCCGATCCCCCTTACTTGTCGAGCGATTGCCCGGCAGGTGAGGTCAGACACCAGATTTAAAGTGGCCCGTCAGCGACACGGATGTCGCAATCAAGCAAAACCAAGAAAGGTAAAACAAGTCCCATGGGCTTATTCATTAACACCAACACCGCGGCCATCAACGCCGCCTACAACCTCAGCAACAGCAACGCGATGCTCCAGAAGAGCCTCGCCCGCTTGTCCAGCGGTTCCCGTATCGTCAACCCGGCCGATGACGCCGGTGGTCTGGCGGTTTCAATGAAGTTGACGGCCGCGATCAAACGCACCGATGCCGCCGGTAACAACGTCGCCAACGGCACCTCCTTCCTGCAGGTGCAGGATGGCGCGATGAAGACGGTCGGCGATATCCTCAACCGCGTCTCGGAGCTGAAGTTGCTCTCGACCGACGTGACCAAGAGCACGAGCGACGTCGCCAACTACGACACGGAGTTCACCGCTCTTCAGGCGCAGCTGACGAGCATCACCTCGCAGCAGTTCAACGGAGTGGACCTCTTCGGAGGCGGCACTCTCTCGATCGTTGCCTCGGAAGACGGCGCGCAGACCATCGACATCACGCAGGCGGATATCGCCACCGATATCTCGACCATCACCGGCGCGGCGGACCTCGGTGCCCTCTCGGTCCAGGACACCTCGGACGCGCTCGCCAACGTCGCGACCTCCCGTGCCCAAAACGGCGGTGAAAGCAGCCGACTCGGCTTCGCGGCCCAGTTGCTCGCGACCAACGGTCAGAACCTGCAGGCTGCTAACAGCCGCATCATCGATGTGGACGTCGCCCAGGAATCCACCAACCTCGCGAAGAACAACATCCTGGTTCAGTTCGGCACCACGATGCTCGCGCAGGCGAACTCGAGTGCGCAGTCGGTCCTGAGACTCCTGCAATAAGCGACCGCGTCTCGCACGTGATTCAATCGCGGAGCCCTTCTGTCCAAACCGGAAGGGCTTCGAAGCTTTTCAGGGCCTTTTGTTTCACAAACTTCGCGGCCTTCGTTCTCAAAATGGCGATCTGGTTGCAGCACGGATTTTTCCAGGATGTCAGCGGGCTCGGCAAAAACGGCAGTGGCGGAAAATTTTTCCGGTTCACCGTCGACCTTTTGCCCTCGATCCGGCCTGGGGGGTGTTGGCAGGGAGATTGCTAAGCCAGTAGCATGATAAGATTCCTTATCGCAAGCCTCGGCATCGCCGGCCTCGCGCTTTTCCTTTTCCCCGGCCAACTCAAGGCCGGAGATGGAGGCGCCCCCGCGCCGCGTCGGGAATTTCGGCAAAGTGGCGCCTACCCCTACACCTTCGTGCCGGTGAGCTATCTCGAGACCGGAGGTCCAAAAGCCATGCGTTTCGCGGAGGCCGAGGCGGAATGCTCGCACCGCGACGCGCCGGCCCTCCCGAGTCCCACGCCCACTCCGGAAAGCAAGGTGACGACCAAGGCCTCTGAAGAGAAAGAGATGTCGACCGCGGCCACCACCCGCCACGCCTGCCCAGGTCGCGCCCGCCTTTCCTCCGCCGGCCAACGCTCCCGCCGCCGGTGGCCCCGACCTGACCAAAATGCCCGACGAAGTGATGAGCTATTTCAAAAATCCCTACAATTCCGCGCCGCGTGGTCCGCATCTCTTCGACCCGATCTTCGAGCCTGGCTACCACGAGGGTCCGAAGAGCAAGGCGACCTACCAGCTAAGCGATAAACCGTGATCCTTTCCATCTGGCGCGCGCTACTCCTGATCCTGGTCGTGGCCGCGCCTTGTCTCGCAGCCGAGGAAAAGACGACTCCGCCTAACGACGCTCCGCCCGCCCCGCCGGCGGTCGTGCCGGCCACCGGGGTGCAGAGTGAAATCGACGGCTACCGCCGCCTCGCCGGCGACGCCATCGCCCGCGGCAACCTCGAACTGGCGGAGACTTTCTACCAACACCTCCTCTCGATCGACGCGCCCGATGCGATGAAGGAACCGGCCCTTCTCCAAATGGCCGACCTTTACGAGAAGCAACACGCCTTTGCCCAAACCATCACCGTCCTGGAAGCAGTCCGCGAGATCGCCCCGGATGACCCGAAAATGCCGGAGTTCCTCCTTCGTCTTGGCGGTCTCTACCGCGACGCCGGAGCGTATCAAAGCGCCATCTCCCGTTATTACAGCGTGATCAACTCCGCTCTCAAGATCAGCGAGCCGACCATGCAGCGCTATCGGGATTGGACGCAGCAGGCGCAATTTGAAATCGCTGAGACCTACTTCGCCGCCGGCGACTATGCTCAAGCCAACAAGTTTTTCACTCTCCTCGGCAAGCTCGAGCTCACCCCCGCAGACAAGGCCCGGGCCCTCTTCCGCTCCGCTTATTGCCTCTACCTCCTCGACGACAAAGCCGGCGCGGAAAAATCCGCCCGTCGTTTCCTCCAGGACTACAGCGAGACGAAATTCGCTCCCGAATGCCGCTACCTCCTCGCCCGCACGCTCAAGTCACTCAACCGCCCCCAGGAAGCGCTGGACGAAGTTCTGGCCTTGCTTCGGGTCGAGAAAGGCGGCGCGGAAAAAGATCCCCAGACGTGGGCCTACTGGCAGGAAAAAGCGGGCAACCAAATCGCCAACGATTTCTATCTTCAGGGCGACTTTGAGCGCGCCATCACCATCTACCAGGCCCTCGCCAGGCTGAACAATTCACCCGATTGGCTCTGGCCGGTCATCTACCAGATGGGACTCTGCTTCGAACGCCTGCAATTGCCCGCCCGCGCCCAGGAAGCCTACGCCTTTATCGCCGATGAATCGAAAAAGCGGAAAGCTGGTTCGACAGATGCTTTGCAACAGCTGGTGAAAATGGCGACCTGGCGGAGCGGACAGCTCGACTGGAAAAAAGAAACCGAAGGCCGCCTCCAAACCCTCCTCGGCGCGCCGGACGTTCCCGAGGAAATCAAAGTCTCAGCCACACCGTAGCTCTCACCGCATGCACGAAACCATCGAAGCGACCCTCGTCGAACACCTCGCCCTCTGCGAGGAAACCTACCAGACTCCTTCTCGAAGAGAACCGCCTTCTGAAACAGACCGGCCAGGCGCCCGACGACGCTTTCCTGAGCAAAAAACAGGAACTTCTGCCCCGCTTCGACCTTTCCCATCAGGCCATCGCACAAGTCGACCCGACCGAGGCGCGCTACTTCCGGTCGTCGATCGGAAAGGCCCAGGAGGTCGTGATGAAAACGCTCCTCCTTGATCGGGAAAACGAGCAACTGCTTCTCAAATGCGCGCTCGCGCAAAAACCCAGAGCGATGCAACCGGTCGCCTCTCCCGCCCAGGTCCAGAAAAGCTACGGCGAGACCGCGGCCCAAAGAGGCCAAAGTTTCTGGTGGCCGATCGTGCCGAATTGATCGCGGCGCGATACCCCGGCCATCGGTCGTTTGGGTTCATCGCCAGGTAAACACCCGCAAGAGCGTCTGATTACCGCGGCGTAGATCCGCATGGTTGGAGCCGGCAATCGGGCTCGAACCGATGACCTGCTGATTACAAATCAGCTGCTCTACCACTGAGCTATGCCGGCGTTTTCCCTCGTAGAATAGGCGGAAACACGGGGCTGCCAAACCGGTTTATACAGCCCACGGTCGAACGCCCCTCAGCCTCACGCGCTGCGACGCTTCGACAAACCCGCCAATGAACGCCGGCGCGACAACTTCTCATTCTCCGCGCCGACGAAGGGCAGCGTTTCATCACCGCAAAGTGAAGACGGGATGAGCGACTACCACTGCATCGATGTGATTCGGAAAGCACAGGCGACCGTTGTCGCCGCCGCGCAGTCCTCCACATCATTCATTCCGCTCCTCGGCCGCAAGAAAGCGCGGTCTTCACCCCTAATCTGCGCAATCGCCTCATCTTGAAAGACGCGAAGTCCTTTTTCCGATTGAGCCGGATGGAAACGTTTGCGCGTGGTTCCGTTGCAGGCGATATGCTTCCCTAACATAAGACTTTCCCCGACGGACGGCGGCGGTGTATTTTTGTTGGTGGTGACATGACAACAACGCCAGAATTGGTCGGCATCGTGGATGACGATCCATCGATGCGGCGCGCCTTGCAGCGTTTGTTCAAATCGGCCGGTCGCGCGGCGGAGTCGTTTCCCTCGGCGGAGGCGTATCTGAATCGGGAGATTTTCGAGGGTCCGGTCTGTCTTGTCTTGGATGTGCGCATGCCGGGCCTGGATGGACCCGGACTGCAGGCGACGATCGAGTCGCGCGCCGGCTGTGAGCAGATCGTTTTCATTACGGGACACATCGATTTGCCCACCTGTACTCGGGCGATGAAAAAGGGAGCGGTCGATTTCTTGCTGAAGCCGTTCGATGACAAGGAGCTGCTCGCAACGGTCACTGTCGCCCTGGCGCGCGGGAAGGAATGCCGTCGCAAACGGGCCGAACGACGCGAGGCGCGGGCGCTCGTTGATACCCTGACGCCGCGCGAGTTTGAGGTCATGCGCTACGTGATTATGGGGCTCTTGAACAAACAGATCGCCGCCGAATTAACGACCGCGGAAAAGACGATCAAAGTCCACCGCGGCCGCGTCATGCAGAAGCTCGGTCTGATTTCCGTGGCGGAATTGGTGCGGTTTGCACAGACGGCCGGCGTGTCGCCGATGGCGACGGCGGATGGGACCAAGGTCTCATGAGCGAGCTCCGGTATTTTCTCCACAGTGGAATAAGCACGAGCAACGAACATGAACCCACCGCTCGACGTTCAATGCGTGGACGAGGCGCGACTCCTGATCTGGCGCCCTCGCGGAATCCTGGATGAGGCGCAGGTCAACCGGATCCTCGCTTTTATTGCCGAGGAGGAGGACGAACGCGGTCGCACGTTCGACCGTTTTACTGATTTGTCGTCGCTCGACGCTGTTGATCTGACCTTTGACTATGTTTTTCAAGTTGCCCTCCATCGCCGGATTTCGCGAGCGGGTAAGTCAACCATCAAGTCGGCCTTTCTCGTTCCTAATCCTGCTGTCGCGCATTACGTGAGACTTCATGCGGCGCTCACGGATCATTCGCCATTAAAGGTGAAGTTGTTCAAAGAACGGGAGTCCGCTGCGAAATGGCTGGAGGTCGCGCCCGAATTTCTTGCGCCGGCAAAGTAGCGCTGTGCGCGAAGGAATTGCCGTTCTGAATTTACTCCAGGTCACCTCTTGCTAAGATCGCACGAGGCAACGACATAACGTGGGCTAGCACCATGAACTGGATCCATTTCCTCTGGCCGATGGTCACCGGCGCCTGCATCACGCTGGGTTTGATCAACCTGCGCATCGGCTTCGTGGAAAAACCGCGAGCGGCGCGATTACTGTTTTCGCTCAGTTGTTTCGCTGTTGCGCTCGTGTCCGCGATGGAACTGGCGATGATGCGCGCGGACACGCCGGCACGCTATGAAGTTTTCCTGGGCTGGGGAAACTTTGCGGCCTGGCTGGCGCTGAGCTCGTTAACGGCATTCATCTGGACCTTTTTCCGCGCTGGAAACAAGTGGCTCGCGCTGGCTGGCCCTGCCGTCTATGGAGCGGGGCTGTTGTACGACCTGGTTAGCGAACCGAGCCTCGTCTATTTGAGGGTCACGGGTCTCAAGACGCTGCAGACGTATGGTGGCGCGACTTATCAGGTGGCAGAGGGCGTACCGAACCCATGGAATGTGCTGGCATATATCGGCGTGCTCTTGATGCTCGGTTTTGCGGTCGATGCCTCGAGAGGCCTTTGGCGAACTGGGCTTCGTCGGCGCACCATCATCGTGGGTGCGAGTCTGGTGTTTTTTATTGTCGCGGCTGGCATCCACTCGGGACTGATCGAACGCGGCGTCATTCACTCGCCGTATCTGATCAGTTGGTTCTATCTCGCCATCCTGATCGCGATGGGCCATGAGCTAACCAAAGATGTCTTCGCGGCGACTCGGCTCGGTCGTGAGCTGCGCGAGAGCGAGGTGCGTTTCCGAAGCGTGACCGATGCCGCGCCGGTCATGATTTGGATGTCGGGCGCGGATCGGTCCTGCAATTTTTTCAACAAAGGCTGGCTGGAATACACGGGGCGTTCCCTCGAACAGGAACGCGGAGACGGCTGGACCGCGTCGGTGCACGTCGAGGACGCGGCCCATTGCCACGAGGTCTATGAAGCGGCTTTCGCCAGGAAGGAAGCGTTCACGACCGAGTTCCGCCTCCGCCGGCATGATGGCGAATACCGTTGGATGCTTGATACCGGCACGCCGCGCTTTGACGGGAACGCCGCGTTTCTTGGCTACATCGGTTCGTGTATCGACATCGCCGATCGGAAGCAGGCCGAGCTGGATCATCAACTGCAAAGCATGGAATTGGCGCGCGTCGGTCGACTCGCGTTGATGGGGGAGCTGGCCACCTCGCTCGCGCACGAAGTGAATAATCCGCTTGGCGCGATGGTGACAAACGCGAGCGCCGGACAGCGCATGCTCGCCCACGGGGAACTGGGAGCTCAGGAGCTGCAGGAGTTGTTAGGCGACATCGTGGCGGACGGTCACCGCGCGCGCGAAGTCATCAACGGCATTCGTAACATGGCGCGCAAAACCGATGTCTCCCAAATGCCGATCGCGATCGAGGATATCATTCGCGATTTGCTCCGCATTGTCCGCGCCGACGCGGTCGCGCGAAACGTGACGCTGGCGGCGGAAGTAGATGACAAGGCGGGCGTGGTCCTGGGCGATCGCGTGCAGTTGTTGCAAGTGCTCTTGAATCTGACCTTGAATGCGTTTGAAGCGCTGATCACCACGCAGACCGTCGCGGCACGGGTCCTCATTCGGGCTGAACGCGGGGGCGATGGGCGGGTCTGCATCGAGGTCTGCGACAGTGGTCCGGGTCTTTCCGCAGAACGGGTCGAGCAATTATTCGAGCCGTTCTTTTCCACGAAGACGGAAGGAACCGGCATGGGATTGGCGATCGCGCGCACCATTGTCGAAGCGCACGGCGGAACCCTTTCCGCCAGGAACGCCGAAGATGGCGGTGCGATCTTTAGCGTCAGTCTGCCGGAAATAGCGATCGCGAAACCGCAGGCCGCCTGATCGGGATCACCATTACGGCCACATGAGACCAAGGTCCCATGTGCGGCTTAACCCAGCCCGCCGACAATCGGGGCCGCCGCTACCCCGTCATGCCGACCGACGCTTACTCTCATCGCCCTCGTGCCGAGACGGACTCGAAAGTGAGTGCTTTCGAGCAAACCGCCATTTGCCTGCTCGATGACGATCCTTCGATGCTGAAAGCGCTCGACCGATTGCTCAAGTCCGAGGGGTTTAAGGTGGAGAAATTCGGCCATCCCGCGGATTTCCTCGCGGCGATCGAGCAGGTCCCGTGTCGGCTCGCGATCCTCGACGTCTGGATGCCGGAATTAAACGGTCTGGAAGTGCAGGCCCTACTTGGCAAGGACTCGCCGAAGACACGCATCATTTTCATCAGCGGCCGGGACGATCCCTTTGTCCGCCAGGCCGCGCTGGAAGCGGGCGCGTTCGGATTTCTCTCGAAACCTTTCGACGACCAGGAGCTTCTCCGCCTCGTCCGCGCCGCTCTAAGTCTCTAGCTCAGGCTGCGGCGCCGCACTCGGCGGCAGCCGGAGAGATCGCACGCGGGGCGCGGGGCTCCTCGCGTCCGGTCGCGCGGCCTGGAAGAGGCATCTGCGAGGGCTGTCGGAGACGATTGTAAGGGCCGGACCTTATTGCCAAGCCATGCCGACCGCATCCCGTTTCTCGCCGTCCGGGGCGCCGACTTCGATGAACTCCGTTTCAGAAAAACCCTGCATTTGTGTGCTCGACGACGACCCCTCCATGTTGAGGGCAGTCGAACGATTGCTGAAAGCGAATGGCTTCGAGGTTGATAAGTTCAATCACCCGGCGGCCTTCCTGGCAGCGATTGAGAAATCGCCCTGCAACGTCGCGATTCTCGATGTCTGGATGCCGGACCTGACCGGATTGGAAGTGCAGACCCGGCTTAAGAAAACTTCGCCCGAGACGCGCATCATCTTCATCAGTGGACGCGACGATCCGTCCGTCACTCGGGCAGCTTTGGATGCGGGGGCGTTTGGATTTCTGGCGAAACCATTCGACGACGAGATGCTGCTGCAATCCGTGCGCAACGCCGCCGCAGCCTGATCAATTCACCGCTTCGCGTCGGCCGGTCGGGCGCTCGTAAGACCAAGGTCCAATACTCACGCGCCTGAGGTTCGGCAGAATCTCACCGGCATGCGATCCGGCAGATTTTTCGCGACGATTCTTGCAGTCGCCCTCGAGCAGTTTCCGTCACTCCTCGCGGCCGCGGTGGATGCCAACGGACCTCAGAGGCCCGAGGTGGCGGGTGCCGGCGGCGACCAGGCGGCGGAGTTGGCCAAGCAACTGCAGAACCCAGTGGCCAGCCTGATCAGCGTTCCCTTCCAGAATAACTTCGAGTTCAACCTCGGCCCGAACGACGACGGGTTTAAGTACACGCTCAATTTTCAACCGGTCATTCCCGTTTCGTTAGGTAAGGATTTCAATCTGATCATCCGCACCATCGTTCCGTTCATTTCTCAGGACGATGTCGTTCCCGGCACGAGCCAGACCGGACTGGGCGACATCGTGCAGAGCTTTTTCTTTTCGCCGAAGAAACCAGTCGGCGGCCTGATTCTCGGCTTCGGGCCGGTCGCGCTTTTCCCGAGTGCGACTGATGCGCCGCTTGGGAGCGAGAAATGGGGCGCGGGCCCGACCGGCCTCGTCTTGAAACAAACCGGCGGATGGACCTACGGCCTTCTCTTCAATCACATCTGGTCCTACGCCGGCGATGACAACCGCAATTACGTCAGCGCCACTTTTCTCCAGCCCTTCATTTCTTACACGACCAGGACGAAGACGACCTTCGGCCTCAACACCGAGTCCACCTACGACTGGCGTAACGAGCAATGGACGGTGCCGATTAATTTCTCGGTCAGTCAACTGACGAAGATCGGCAAGATGCCGGTGCAGTTCGCGATCGGCGCGAAGGTTTACGCGGAAGGTCCAACCGGTGCGCCGGAATGGGGCCTGCGTTTTGTCGTCACCCCACTTTTTCCCACCGGCGGAAAGCCGAAAGCCAGCACTTACGCCAAGTAATCCACCGACAAGAAAGACGCATCCAAATGACCACATCTCGCTCGAAACGTAACCGCCTTCCGCCTGCTGCTTCTCGCAGCAATCCTCTGTCTCATCAGCCACAACGCTTGGGCCGATAATTTGACCAGCGACGCCCGGCGCGCGCTTCGTCAGCTGGTCGCGCAAAATAAAGCCGCGGCGAAAGTCTCGGAGAACGCGCTCGCTGTCCTCGTTTTCCCGAAAATTGTTAAGGCCGGCTTCGTCGTCGGCGGGCAAGGCGGCGAAGGAATTCTTTTCGTTCACGGAAAGCCGGCCGGTCGCTATCGCACGGTCGCAGGGTCGTATGGTTTGCAGGCTGGAGTGCAACAATTCGGCTACGCGCTTTTCTTCCTGGACGAGCGCGCGGTGAACTGGGTGAACAAGGCGAACGGCTGGTCCATCGGGTCCGCGCCCAATCTGGTCGTGGTCGACAAAGGCGTGGCGCGCTCGATAAGCACCGAGACGCTGCACGGCGGCATCTACGCCTTCACCTTCAGCCAGAAAGGCTTGATGGGCGGCCTCGGCATTCAGGGATCGAAAATCACCCGACTCAAATAACTCAAAACCCATGCACGCTCCCAAAACACGCATCCTCGGCGGGCTCATTGCCGCGCTTCTGTTTACCGCTCAGGCTTGGGCTTTGGTCCCGCGAGTTCATGCCGGATCGACCGAGATCGAGAACTCCAAGGAAACCGCGATCACTCCGACCGGTTGCGAGCCTCCGCCCGAGACCGAGTTTCGAGTCGGTCTTCCGGGATGGCTCTCCGGTTTGTCGGGGGATTTCGGCGTAAAGGGCGTCGTGACGGATCAGGACATCAAGTTCGTCGATTTGCTGAAACGAATCGACATGATCGCGGTCGGCTCTCTCTATTATCGCTCCCATCGCTGGGAATTCATGGCCGATGGGCAATACATCAGGCTCTCCGACACGGCCGAGCTTCCCGGTATTCTTTTTGATCAGGCGCACGTTGCGCTCAAGACCGCTTTTGCCGAAGCCTTCGTCGGTTATCGGCTGGTCAATTGCCGGACGGCGACGCTCTCGATTTTTGCCGGCGCGCGGTATAACTACATGAGCGCCGATATCGACATCGCGCGGAATCCCGATCCGCGTTTCCCGCTCATCATCGCGCGCCTGGGAATCCCTCCAAGCCTGCAAGTCTTCGGCGAAAAGAGCTGGGTGGACCCGGTGATCGGCGCGAGCGGAAAAGTGCACGTCTGGAAACCGATCTCGCTGTGGGCCAAAGGCGATATCGGCGGCTTCGGCGCCGCCTCCGACTTGGCCTGGCAGGCGCAGGGTGGGATTGAAATTCAGGTCACCCGCTCGCTCTCGACGGCGATCGGCTGGCGACACATAAAGTATGACTATACTTCCGGCGGCTTCACCAACAAAACAGCCTTGAGCGGGCCTTACCTGGAAACCGGGTTCACTTTCTGAGCGGGCGCGTAGGGCCGAAGGTCCCATATCGACGTCACGTCCTTTTGGTTCAGCCTGCGAGAAATCAACCCGGAGGATGCAATATGAACGGTTCGAAAATGTTTTTCGGTTGGCGCGGGTATGGTCTCAGCTTTTTTATTGCGATCGCTTGCGGCGGCGGCGCGCTGGCGGCTGACCCGGCGACTCCATCGGTCGGGCCCGACGAGGCGCTCCTTCGCCTAAAGGCGGGGAATGAGCGATTCGCGCAAACCAAGGTGAGCGAAGGCAAGCCCGTGGCGGCTCGCCGACGCGAAACCGCGCAGGGGCAACATCCATTTGCCGTCATCATCGGCTGCGCGGATTCGCGCACGGCGCCGGAAATTGTTTTCGATCAAAGCATCGGGGACCTCTTCGTTATCCGAACCGCCGGCAATCTCGTGGATGACTACGCCCTCGGAAGCATTGAATATGCGGTCGAGCATCTCGGAACACGTCTCATCGTCGTTCTGGGACACGAGCGTTGCGGTGCCGTGACCGCAGCCCTGAGCAGTGCGACGGCGCCCGGACATGTGAATTCGTTAGTGCGCGATATTCAGCCCGCGATCTCGGCCAGCAAAGGAAGAGAAGGCGACCCCCTAACGAATGCGGTTCTTGAGAACGATGCCGAGGTCGCAGCCAAAATTCGCAAGAAGGCTGAACTGGGCGAACTCGCGGCCAAAGTGCGCGTCGTCGAAGGGTATTACGATCTCGATACGGGGAAGGTGCAGTGGACCCCGGAGTGAGGAAATGCGCGCGTTGCCTCGCAGTTTGAGGCTGGCTCTCTAGTACCGGTTGATTATGGTGCGGGCCAATGTCCGCGCCGTTGAATGCTACCGCCGCTCTTCGCGCATGAGCTGGTGCACGGTCATCTGGTCGATGGCCGCAGGAGCGGGGCTGACTCTCGCCGGGTTGCATCTGCTGGTTTGGTGCCGGCAGCGGGAGGCTTGGGGGAGTTTGCTCTTTTCCCTTTCGGCGCTGGGGACGGCGGCCATGGCCGCGTGCGACCTCGGGTTAATGCATGCGACCAGTCCGGCGGAGTATGGCGTGATCACGCGCTGGATCCATGTGCCGATCTGGCTCGTGATCATTTCGCTGGTTGGGTTTGTCCGGTTTTATCTGCGGGCCGGTCGCCCGTGGCTGGCCTGGACGGTTTGCGTAGTGCGGACCTTGTCGCTCATCGCGAATTTCATGGCGACGCTGAACCTCAACTATCGCGAGATTACCGCGCTACGACACATTCCGTTTCTGGGCGAACCGGTGGCCGTGGCCGTGGGCGCACGCAATCCATGGATGCTGCTCGGTCAGCTGGCTCTGCTCTTGCTGGTGGTCTTTGTCGCGGATGCGACGATCGAGGTGTGGCGCCGCGGGGAACGGGGGCGAGCGGTCCGCGTCGGGGGGAGCATGCTCCTTTTCATCGTCCTGGGTACAGTGCAGACCGCGCTCGTGGTGTCGGGAATAATCCAGATGCCGTTTACGCTCAGTTTGTTTTTCCTCGGGGTGGTCGTGGCCATGGACTACGAATTGAGCGAGGAACTCCTGCGCGCGACCGAGCTGGCGCACGATCTCCGGGCCAGTCTCAGTGCGCAAAAGCAGGCGGAAGCGGACGCGCGCGAGCGGCGCAACGAACTGAACCACCTCTCCCGCGTCGCGCTCGTTGGCGAAATGGCCACCTCCCTGGCGCATGAATTGAATCAGCCGCTGACCGCCATTATCACCAATGCAGCGGCGGCCCAGCGCTCGTTAGGCCGGGGTGAGGTGGATCTCGTTGAGCTGCGCGAAACACTGACCGACATCGCAGACGATGGCCGTCGCGCGGGCGAAGTCATCAAGGGGATCAAAGGCATGGTGCGCAAGGTGGACGGCGAACGCCACGCGCTCGATCTGAATGAAGTCATCGCCAGTGTGCTTCGGCTGGTGCGGGCGGATGCACTTGCGCATGGCTGCACGCTCGTCACGGAGCCCGAGCCCTCGCTTCCGGCCGTGGCGGGCGACAACATCCAGCTTCAACAAGTCCTCCTCAATCTCGTGATCAATTCCTTCGACGCGATGCGTCAGGAGGTATGCGATCCGTGCCGGGTCGAGATCACCTCCCGGCGTAGTGGCGAAATGGTCGAAGTCTCGGTGCGCGATTTCGGTCCGGGATTGCCGCCCGACGCGCCGGACCGCGTCTTCGAACGTTTCTATTCCACCAAAGGCGAGGGCATGGGGATGGGTCTCGCGATTGCGAAGTCGCTCATTGAAGCGCATAACGGCACGCTGCACGCCGAGAATGTCGAAGGCGGCGGCGCGCGTTTTTGGTTCCGGCTTCCAATACAGGCGGTGGAAGCGAACGCGACTTAGTCTAAGACTAAGGTCCAATACTCGTCACTCGGCGCGTCGGCTAAAGAAAGGACCTGCGAGTCCCGTGACGTGCCCTTCCCACCAATTGTTTGCCTGCTCGATGACGAGCGGTGTGTGCTGAAAGCGCTCGGGCGCCTTCTCGCGTCCGAGGGTCTGCAAACGGAGAAGTTCACCGAACCCGCGCGCTTTCTCGCCTATGCCGAAAACCACGCGGTCGGGGCTGGCCGTGATTGATATTCGCATGCCGGGTCTGAGCGGATTCGAAGTTCTCACCGCGCTCCATGCGATGAATGCGCGGCCGCGCGTCATCCTCATGACGGCGGAAGATGATCCGGCCCACCGCATCGCGGCGGAGACAAGCGGAGCCAGGCGTTTTTCCTTAAGCCCTTCGACGACGACGCCCTTCTCAAAGCCGTTCATGCGGCGCTCCGGGCGGGGTAAACCGCCGGAACGGCCCGTAATCGGGAATAGGCCTAAGGTCCCATATCCGGCCAGAGCGTTCGGAAAGAATACTCGGAGCACGGATTCTTCGCGTGCTGTCGCAAAATGGGCGGCGCGGAAGCCAACTAACAAAGAAGGCAACCATGAAAACAAAAACCAATCTCGTCCTCGCGTTTGTTTGCGCGCTGGCACTCGCAACTAACGCCCAACAACCCGAAGAGGTCACGACCGACACGGGCACCATGGACAAGGAAACGGCCGCGAAGGCGTTTCCCGCCAAGCTGCCTTACTCGCCTTACGCTGAGCCGCAATTTTCCCACGCGCCCGTTCTTCGGCGACACCCATCTGCACACTTCGCTCTCCTTTGATGCGGGCGCTGCCGGTTGTCGCCTTGGACCGAAGGAAGCTTATCGTTTCGCCAAAGGGGAGCAGGTCACGGCCTCCAGCGGGCAGCCGGTCAAGCTCTCGCGACCGCTCGATTTCCTCGTGGTCGTCGGATCACTCGGACAACATGGGTTTCTTCACGCGACTTCCTCGCAGGCAAACCGGAGCTGCTCGCCGATCCGACAGGGCCGGAAGTGGTATGACATGATCCAGTCCGGCAAACCCGAGCAAGCCCAGCAGGCGTGCTTGGACATCGTCTTTGGATTCGCACAGGGGAAATTTCCCAAGGCGCTCATTTACGCTCCCGGCACACGCCGGCTTTCGATCGACCTGGCGGAGATCGTCAAGGCTGCGGATGAAGCCAACGATCCGGGACGTTTCACCGCGTTCATCGGCTACGAGTGGACCTCACTCGTCGCGGCGGAACAATCTGCACCGCAATGTGATCTTCCGCGACGACGGCACGAAGGCCAGCCTGGTCGAGCCCTTACACCACCAGCCGCCGCTGGGCAGTCCGAACCCCCGCGACTTGTGGAAGTGGATGGCGATGTACGAGGAGAAGACCGGCGGCGAATTACTCGCCATCGCGCACAACGGCAACCTCGGCAACGGAACGATGTTTCCGATCATCGAATCGTTCACCGGCAAGAAGATCGACCAGGAATACGTCGGAGACGCGCGGAGAACTGGGAACCGCTCTACGAAGCCACCCAAATCAAAGGCGACGGCGAAACACATCCGCTCCTTTCGCCTAACGATGAGTT
Source organism: uncultured Verrucomicrobiae bacterium (assembly GCA_963772915.1). Classification (GTDB taxonomy): domain Bacteria; phylum Verrucomicrobiota; class Verrucomicrobiia; order Chthoniobacterales; family UBA10450; genus Palsa-1392. The sequence continues at coordinate 65,076 of CAVYZI010000007.1, read as the reverse complement.
CGCCAATTTCGAGCGTTGGGACAAAGGCAACCTCGACCTGAGCGAAAAGAAGAAGCCTGAAATGCTGGAGTTCGAGTATGTCCGCTCCGCCTACAAGAACGGCCTTAAGCTGGAAGCGGAGCTCGGCGTGAATCCCTACAAGTTCGGCATGGTCGGCAGCACCGACTCTCACACCGGCCTTGCGGCGCGTGGAAGAAGACAACTTCTTCGGCAAGACGACCTGCTTCTGAGCCGAGTGCGGAGCGTGCAGAGCATCCGTTCGTGAACATCCCGGCCCGGGCCACGATCATGGGCTGGGAGAACTACCGCTTCCGGCTACGCAGCGGTCTGGGCGCAGGAGAACACGCGCGAGTCCATCTTCGATGCGATGAAACGGAAGGAAACTTATGCCACCACCGGCCCGCGCATGGCGTGCGCTTCTTCGGTGGCTTCGATTTCGAGGCGGCGGACGCGAACAACCGGATGCCGGCAAAGATCGGCTACACCAAAGGCGTGCCGATGGGCGGCGACCTGACCGATGCACCGCAAGGAAAAGCGCCGACCTTCCTTGTCGCGGCGCTCAAGGATCCGATCGGCGCGAACCTCGACCGCTACCAGATCGTCAAAGGCTGGCTCGATGCGAAAGGCGAAACGCATGAACAAGTCTATGACGTGGCCTGGAGCGGCGACCGCAAACCGGACGCCAAAGGCAAATTCCAGACGTCGGCAACACCGTCGATATCCCGAACGCGACCTGGACGAACACCATCGGCGCGCCCGAGCTGATCGCGGTGTGGAAAGACCCCGACTTCGATCCCTCGCTCCGCGCCTTCTACTATGGCCGCGTCATCGAAATCCCGACGCCGCGCTGGACGGCCTACGACGCGAAATATTTTGGAATCAAGATGCCCAAGGAAGTCACGATGACTGACCACCGAACGGGCCTACACTTCGCCGATCTGGTACACGCCGGCGAAGTGAGTCGGAGTGCGAACAAGCCGAATGAAGAAAATCCTACGCGAACCGCTGCTGCATTTTCTCCTGCTGGGGATCGCGAGTTTTCGCGGGATATGGATTGGTTTCCAAACGTGGCGATGACGGGCCGGGAAAGATCGTCATTTCGGCAGGGACAAGTCGCAGCGATGACGGAGGGCTTTCACCCGCACCTGGCGACGTCCTCCGACAAGCGAGGAAATCGAACGATTGATCCGGGACCGGGTGCAAGAAGAAGTCTATTGCCGCGAGGCGTTGGCACTCGGTCTGGATAAGGAGGACACGATTATCCGCCGCCGCTTGCGCCAAAAAATGGAGTTCGTCACGGATGATGTGAGCGCGCTGACGGAGCCGACTGATGACCAGTTGAGCGGCTATCTCAAAGCGCACGCCGACGCGTTTCGTATTCAGCGACAGTTCACCTTCAGCCAGGTCTATCTCAATCCCGAGAAGCATGGCGACGATCTCGCGCGAGACACTGCGCGATTACTCGCGCAGTTGCAGCAGGCCGGCGCTCAGGCCGATCTCTCGGAATTGGGCGATTCATTCCTGCTCGAGCATAGCTTCCAGTCGGCCCCCGCGAGTGAGATCGTAAAACAGTTCGGGGAAAAATTCGCAGCGAAACTGGGCGACTTGCTCGCCCGACCGGTGGGACGGACCCATCGAGTCCGGCTACGGCCTTCATCTGGTGTAGATTAGTGAACGCACCGATGGACGAGTGCCGGAGCTGGCAGAAGTGCGCGATGCCGTGAGCCGCGAATGGGCGAACGCACAACGGCTGGAATCGAATGAGAAATTCTATCGCGAATTGCTCAAGCGTTACGTCGTAACGATCGAGCGCCCGCGGCCAGCCGAGGAGAAACGAATCGCGGCGGCAAGGTAAATGAAGCGCGCGCTCCTGCTCTTCATTCTGGTCGCGGCATTCGCATCCCGGCTCTCCGCGCACGAAGTCCGACCGGCTTACCTCGAACTCCGCGAGACCGGAGCTGAGACCTACGAGCGTGTTTTGGAAAGTGCCGGGCCAGGGAGAAAATTTGCGCCTGGGACTCTACGTGGAATTCCCCGCGGGCTCCACCAATGTCACCGCGCCGCGCGCTTCGATGGCGAACAACGCCTTCACCGAACGCTGGACGATAAGGCGCGCAGGTGGACTAACGGGCGGCACCATTCATATCGCCGGTCTCACCGCGACGATGACGGACGTGCTGGTGCGTTTGGAGCGTCTCGATGGCTCCGTGCAAGTCACGCGGCTGACGCCATCCTCTCCCTCGTTCACGGTGGAAGCCGCGCCCGCACGCGCTGGAAGTCGCCCGCACTTATGGTGTGCTGGGCGTCGAACACATTCTGACCGGCATCGATCATCTTCTGTTCATACTCGCGTTGCTCATCATCACGGGCGGCGGATGGAAGCTGGTCAAGACCGTCACCGCCTTCACCATCTCGCACAGCATCACGCTCACTGCCGCCACGCTTGGCTTTGTCCATGTGCCGCAACGACCAGTCGAGGCCGTCATCGCGCTCAGCATCGTCTTTGTCGCGGCGGAAATTGTTCGCCTCCACCGCGGTCTCGAAAGCATCACCTCGCGCGCGCCCTGGCTGGTGGCGTTTACCTTCGGACTCATGCATGGGCTTGGATTTGCCGGCGGGCTTAGTGAAGCCGGACTGCCGGCCGGCCATGTTCCGACGGCGCTTTTGTTCTTCAGCGGCGGAGTCGAGGCCGGCCACTTCATGTTCATCGGGGTCGTGCTTGCGTTCATTGCACTCGTTAGGCGCATTCGCCTTCCGTTTCCGAGTTGGACCGAGCTCGTCCCGCCCTACGCCATCGGCGGCCTCGCCATGTTCTGGGTCATCCAGCGCCTCGCGGCTTTTTGAACTGAGCAAACAGAACCCGCGCACTACCATGAAGACAAAAATCTTTCTAGCTGCCGCGCTCGTCTTTGGATTGATGCTCACGTGCGCCCGAGCCGCGGATATCACTCCCACCGAAGCCCGCGCCATCGCCAGGGAATCCTACACCTACGGCTACCCGATGGTGGACAGCTACCGCATCCTGAACGCTTACTTCGTGAATCGCGGGAGCCCCGAATTCAAAGCGCCGTGGAACCAGCTCAAAAATATCCCGCGCGTTTTCACGCCGGACGACAAGGCGGTGCAGACGCCCAACTCGGACACGCCCTACTCCATGATCGGCCTGGATCTGCGCGCCGAACCGATTGTGCTCACCGTGCCGACGATCGAGAAGGAGCGGTATTACAGCATCCAAATCATTGACCTCTACACGCACAACCTTGGCTACATCGGCAGCCGCGCCACCGGCAACGAGGCCGGTAGTTTCCTGATTGCCGGGCCGGGTTGGAAAGGCACAACGCCCAAGGGTGTGAAGCAGGTGATCCGCTCGGAGACGGAATTGCTCATCGCCATCTATCGCACCCAGGTTTTCAACCCCGGCGACCTCGACAACGTGAAGAAGATTCAGGCGGGCTACAAAGCGCAGACGCTCTCCGAATTTCTCGGCCAGCCGGAACCCGAGGCTGCACCGGCGATTGATTTCATCAAGCCGCTCACGCCCGAGGAACAAAAGACGTCGCCCGAGTTTTTCAACGTTCTGAGCTTCGTCCTGAAGTTCTGCCCAACCGTCCCGTCCGAGAAAGCACTCATGGCGCGTTTCGCCAACATCGGCATTGGTGCCGGCAAGAACTTCGACGCGAGCAAACTCTCGCCCGAAATGAAGACGGCCATCGAACAAGGCATGGCCGACGCCTGGGCTGACTTGGCGGACTTAAAGAAACGAATTGATGCGAAGGAAGTGACCTCCGGCGACCTCTTCGGCACGCGGGAATATCTGAAGAACAATTATCTTTACCGCATGGCCGCTGCGGTGCTCGGCATTTACGGCAATTCAAAAGAGGAGGCGATGTATCCGATTTATGCCGTGGATGCCGACGGACAGAAGCTCGACGCCGCCAATAATCGCTACACCCTGCGCTTTGCGCCGCGCCAGTTGCCGCCCGTCAACGCATTCTGGTCGCTGACAATGTATGAACTGCCGGCAAGCCTGCTCGTGGCCAATCCGCTCAATCGCTATCTGCTCAACTCGCCGATGCTAACGCAGTTCAAACTCGACGCCGACGGTGGGTTGACGCTGTTGATCCAGAACGAATCCCCCGGCAAGGACAAGGAAGCCAACTGGCTGCCGTCACCAAAAGGTCCGTTTTTCATGGCCATGCGCCTCTACTGGCCAAAAGCCGAAGCGATGGAAGGCAAGTGGTCCCCCCCGCCGCTGAAGCGGGCGGAGTAATCAAACCAATCAACCAAAGAAATGAACCACTGCCGGACACCTTAATGAAGAAGCTGCTGACCATCACCGCGATCATTGAAGCTGCCACCGGCCTCGGCCTGCTGGCGGCGCCGGCATTCGTTGCGCAGCTGCTGCTCGGCGGAACCCTCGACACACCCGCGGCGCTGACGGTGGCTCGCGTCGGCGGCACGGCACTGCTGGCCATCAGCGTCGCCTGCTGGCTGAGCCGCGAGAATGGCCGCGCGTTGGTCGTAGCGATGCTGCTCTACAATGTTGTCGTGATCGGCCTCCTCGTTCACGGAGCGCTCGCGCTTGCGCTTTCAGGTGTCGGCTTATGGCCGGCGGTTGTTCTTCACCTCGCCTTCGCCGTTTGGTGTATGGCGAGTCTGCGGACCAGGACATCATTCGCCTAACTCTATGAAACTCCTCTCCACCTTCGCCGTCACGCTCGCGCTCCTTGCGACGTCGTTCTCGATGCCGCAGCCTACCTTCCACACCAAGGGTAAGCCTACCGGCAAGCCGATGGGAGTGCTGCAACCAGGCGAGTATTGGTGGAATCCACAGGTCTCGCCCAGCGGGCCGCTGATGGTGCTGGTGAGCATTCCCGAGCAGACCATGCACGTGTATCGCAACGGCATTCTCATCGGCCGCTCCAGCGTGAGCACCGGCTCGAAAGGCCACGACACGCCGGCCGGTGTCTTCAGCATCCTCGAGAAAAAGCGCGAGCACTATTCGAAGAAATACGACGACGCGCCGATGCCGAACATGCAGCGGCTCACCTGGACCGGCATCGCGATGCATTCAGGAAAGTTGCCGGGCTATGCCGCCAGCCACGGCTGCATCCGGTTGCCGTATGATTTTTCTCAACTCCTTTTCACCGCGACCGCTAAAGGCGGCACGGTCGTGATCGGAGATGGCAAGACGCCGACTCCCCATCTCGCTTCCAATCCCGGCCTCGTGCTCGCGCCGAAAGATTTCACTCCAGAAATGCTGCGCCCGCTGGCGCATAACGACTACGACTGGAATCCTGGGCGAAGCACGAGCGGACCGATCACGATCGTGGTCAGCGCCGCCGATCGTGCGCTGTATGTTTATCGCAACGGCAATCCCATCGGGCGCGCCGCAGTCGAGATCAAAGGGCGCGGGCCGCTGGGCGGGAACGTCTTCACCTTGCTCGAAGGCGGCGCGGGCAAGCCGAGCCTGCTCGCCCCCGGACGCGAAGCACGCAAGTGGATGCGCGTGACGAGTGATGCTCGCGGTCGCCGCGTCAACGCCGACGAGCTCGCGGCGCGGCTCCGGTTCAATCCGGAATTTGCGACCAAACTCTACGACACCCTCACGCCCGGGGCGACGGTGATTGTGACTGATCAGGCGGCGGTGCGAAAGGCGAGTCCCGATCCGACCGTCTTCGGCATCTGATCCGAAAAGGTTGGCGCGCGCGCGACTGATAAGGACAGGATGCCGCTGTGAGCAGGATCTTTTTCGTCCTGTTGGCGGTGGCGCTTCTCGTGGGCGCCAGTCCGACTGCGCGGGCAGATGACACGCAACAATGGAGCGAGCTCAAGCTGGTCACGAAATGCACGGAGCACGTTGACCTCTTTGCGGCGACGACATTGCGTTTGGCGGATGCCGATCCCACGCTGAACCGCATCTCGGGGCAACTCGGGTTCGACCTGCGACCGGTGACGTGGCTGACTTTTTCGCCGAGCTATCAATACATAGTGAACGAGCCGGCGGACGCGGATAAATACGAACATCGCGCCGCTCTGGTCGCGGCGCTGGGCGTTCCGATTGGCTCCGCGCAGGCGACATTCAGCACGGGCTTCGAATATCGCATACGCGAGAGCAGGGAAGACAGCTGGCGTTTGCGTCCAAAATTGAAACTGAAGCACGCGCTGGGACCGAAGGACTGGAAGCTGGACGTCTATCTGGCGGACGAACTTTTTTACGATTCGACCGAGGAAGACTTCGTCCGCAACCGGTTCTTCGCCGGCCTGGAGAAGAAACTGGGCGACGATTGGAGCGCCGACGTCTACTACTGCCGGCAGCATGCGATCCGCAGTCGCGATCCGGATCTCAACATCTTCGGCATCTCGATGAAGCTGCGCTTGGATCCGCGCTGGTTCGGGCGCCGGCTGTAGGCCTAAGGTCCGATTGTCTTTTGTTAGTCGTTTCTGTTACGCGTCAGATCATTCACGCCAACGAGCGCAGGATGAAGCGATTAGTCTTATTTCTCAAAGCCACCACGCTCGGCGGACTTTTCGTCGTCCTTCCGCTGGCTGTCCTGATCCTGGTTGCCACCCGGGTTGTCCTTGAAATTCACGCAGCGGCGAAGACGCTGATAGAGAAATTGGCCGGCGAAGCATCGGGGGCAGCGCAATTCCCGATCCTTTTTTCCATCCTCGCTGTCGTGGCGGTTTCGTTCTTTGTCGGCCTGATGATGATCTCGCGCCGCGCGCAGAGCGCGAACAGTTGGTTCGAGCGAAAGATTCTTTTTCGGCTGCCCGGTTATGCGGCGATGAAGGCGATTGTCGGCGGCCTGGCGGGCGCGAATCATGAAGGGGCGCTTAGGTCCGGCGTGCTGACGGTTGATCCCGGAATCGAATGTTTCGTCCTCATCGTCGAGGATCACGGCGATCGCCTCACGGTCTTCATTCCCGGCTCGCCCAATCCCGGAAACGGCGCGGTCCAGATTGTGCGCAAGGACCTGGTCCGGCCGCTCAATGCCCGCATCACCGAAATCGGCACCGCACTGCAGCAATGGGGGCATGGTTCGGCCAAAGTGCTGGCGAAACACCGTGCCGTCTCACCGCCAGAACTGCCGGTGCCGCCAAGCTGAGGCGGCCGCGAAAGGCGAAGTCCGACTCGTTGCTGTCATCATGCGCAAGGCAATCCGTTCCGTCTGCTTCGCCGTCGCCGCCTTCGTTTTGCTCGGCTTGATCGGGTGGGCGGCCGGCGCGGTCTATTTCGATTTGCCGATCGCGTCCCTGCGCGAGCCGCTCTCCATCATTTACGGCGCGGCCATGGCAGCCACGCTTTTCTTCGTTAGGCCACGCGGGCGTGCCATCGGAATCGTGGCGCTGGGGTTCGCCGCGGTGCTCGGATGGTGGTTGACGATCCAGCCGCGGCAGGATCGCGATTGGAAACCGGAAGTCGCCGTGCTCGCTTACGCCACGATCGAAGGGGAACGCGTCACGATTAACAATGTGCGCAACTTCGATTACCGCACAGAAACCGACTTCACGCCGCGCTACGAGACGCGCAGCTACGACCTGCGCAATCTGAGTCACATCGATCTGTTCGTGACCTACTGGGGTTCCGCGCTCATGGCGCATCCGGTGGTGTCGTTTGATTTCGGTCCCGACGGCCGCGTCTGTTTCAGCATTGAAACGCGCCCGCGCCGCGGCCAGGGCTACTCCGCCATCGGCGGGCTTTATCGACAGTTCGAACAAATCTACATCCCGGCCGACGAGCGCGACGTAATTCGGGTGCGGACCAATTTCCGGAAAGGCGAAGACGTTTACCTCTATCGCTTGCTCGCTCGCCCGGAGACTGCACGGAGCGCCTTTCTTGAATATGTCAGCACGCTCAACGCACTCCATCAGCACGCTCGCTGGTACAATGTTCTCGGCAACAACTGCACCACTGCCATTCGTAATCAACGCGCGGCGGGCGAACGCGCACCTTGGGACTGGCGCATTCTGGCCAACGGCTACGCCGATGGGATGCTTTACGAACGCGGAACGATCGAGCGTTTTTCGCTGCCGTTCGCGGAGTTGAAGTCGCGCTCCCGCATCAATGAGCGGGCGCATGCCGCCAACGAGGCGGCCGATTTTTCCGAGCGCATTCGCACCCACTTCCAAAACGCCGCGCGGTCCGAGTGACAGGGCGAGACGAAGTTGGCCGACGGCCGCCGCCGACATAGCCGTTGGCATCCTCATCGTGAGCCAGGCCGCACCGTTGGGTCTCGGACGGAAACTCCCCCGACAAGTGCGCCTCCTTCGGCGTCAGCCTGGTCAAAAAATTCAAACCGCGCGACGGAGGCGCATCGGTCGATCCGGCCCCGTCTCGCAACCTAAGACCAAAGTCCAATATCCGAGCCGATATCGTCTGACAAAATTGCCCCGCCATGAACTCCGCTAAAACGCAATCAAACAAGCCATTCTCCTTCGTCGCAGCCATCGTCAGCCTCGTTCTTTTTGCCCCTGGGCTCGCGATTGTTCGCGCCGAGCAACCCGCGCCGGCTGTGCCGGTTGATCCCGGCTGGCCGCGCGAGTACAGCGCGAGCGGCCAAAAGCTGATTGTTTATCAACCGCAAGTCGATTCGTGGGAGGATCACTCGAAATTGCACTACCGCGCCGTGGTGGCGCTGACGCCGGCGGGGAAAAAGGAAATCTACGGCGTGGCGGAAGGCGACGCCGAGACGGCGGTGGATGACACTTCGCGTACTGTCGCCATCAGCCGCACTGGATACGAGTTGCGCTTCCCCGGCGCGAATGAAGCCGACGCGGCCGCTTACGAGAAAGCGGTGCGAGCGATGGCGCCGGAATCGACGGCCATGGTCATGTCGCTTGACCGGGTGTTGGCCATGCTCGACCCGGCCAAGACCACGGAGCAACCGCCGGTCGAGGTCAATCTCGATCCGCCGAAAATTCTCTACAGCGCGAAGCCCGCCATCCTCGTCATGTTCATGGGTGAGCCGCAGATGAAGCCGGTCGAAAAGGATAAACCCGGCCTGATGTTCGCGGTCAACACCAACTGGGATGTCTTCTTCGACACGACCGATTCCAAATATTACCTGCTGAACAAGGATAGCTGGCTGACTGCGACGGATCCGGTCAAAGGCCCCTGGGCAGCGGCGGATAAACTTCCGGCGGGTCTGGCCGCGCTGCCGGCGAACGAAAATTGGTCCGACGTGCGCAAAGCCATCCCCGGCAAAAAAACCAAAGCGGTGCCGGCCGTTTTTGTTACGACCGAACCGGCGGAAATGATCGTGACCACGGGCGAGCCGGCCTACGCACCGATCAAAGACACTAAGCTGATGAAGCTGACCAACACCGACAGCACGGTCTTCATGAACAATGCGGACAAGCAGTACTATTTCCTGGTCGCGGGCCGCTGGTTTCGCGCGGCGGATTTGTCCGGGCCGTGGTCGGCTGCGAGCAAAGATTTGCCGTCGGACTTTGGCTCGATTCCGGAGGACAGCCCCGCTGCCGTCGTGAAATCTTCCGTGCCGGGCACGGAGGAGGCGAAGGACGCGGTCATGCTCGCTTCGGTGCCGCGCACGACCACGGTGAAAGCTTCGAATGCGAAGCTGGAAGTGATCTACTCCGGCGAGCCGAAGTTTGCCGCAATCAAAGGCGCGAATGGAGTGCAGTACGCGACCAATTCCGGAAATGCGGTTCTGCTTGTCGGGGGCGGTTACTACGTCTGCGACAAGGGCGCATGGTATTGCGGCGGAACGGCCAAAGGACCTTGGGCTTACTGCTCCCAGGTACCGGCTGCCATCTACACCATCCCGGCAAGTCATCCGCTGCACAACGTCACCTATGTAAAGGTCAAGAAGGCGGACAATACGACGATCGTTTACACCCAGACCTCCGGTTACAGCGGCGAATATGTGGCCGCGACTGGCGTCCTGATGTTTGGCGCTGGGGTCCTGATCGGCGCGGCGATCAACGACGACTGCTATTCTTGCTGGCCGGCGCCCTATCTATATTCCTACGGCTGCGGCGCCCATTACCATTACGGCTACGGTGGCTACTACAATGCCGCGCATCACTACGGTCCCTACGGCGGCGCGGGCGGATACGCTGCTTATAATCCGTCCACTGGCACTTACTCGCGTGGCGCCTACGCCTATGGTCCCGCCGGCGGCAGCGCCAGTGTGCGCCAGGCTTACAATCCCTACACCGATACCTATGCCGCCCGGGCCACACGCCAGAATGCGTATGGTTCATCCGGCCGTTTCTATGCCGAGCAGGGCAATCGTTCCGCTTGGGGCGGGCACGAATCCGGCGCCCGCGGCACGGTAGGTTGGGCGCAAAACAACCAGGGCGGGAAAGCGGTCGGATGGGATACCGCGCACAATCAGGGCGTGGCTGTGAAGGGCAAGAACGACAACATGTTTGTCGCCAACGATGGCAATATTTACAAGCGCGACTCGAGCGGCAATTGGTCGAGTCCTACCGGCTCAACGCCCGGCCGTCCGGCGCAGCCAGGGAACTCTGCTGGCGCGCGCCAGGGAACGACAGCGCAACCGAGCCGACCTGCGAATACCGCTGCTCGCGGACAAGCGGCGAGTCGTTCCGCGCGCAATCCGGGCACCACGAACTTTGATGCCCTCGACTCGTCCGCTCGGGCACGGCAGCGCGGGAATTCTCAGGCGAACAGCGTGAGCCAGTTCCAACGCGAAGGGCTCAGCGGTGGCAGCCGACGCGGCGGAGCCCGAGCAAGCGGCGGACGGCGTCGGTAAGAAGTCGATCCTTCGAACCGCAGCACAAACGTGCCCGGCGTGAAACTGAAACCGCGCATCCTGCTCGCGTTAGCGATTGCGCTCGTCCTTCCGGCTTGCGCCCGGATCGCCGTCGTCTCGGAAAAACCGGCTGCCGCTTTTTCTTCCAACGCGCAAGGCAATCGCTCCGCGTCAGAAATGATTGCGCGCGGGCAGGAGTTGGAGCGGCGTGCGCCCCTCGAAGCGATCGGCGCTTACATTACCGCGGCCCGAGATTCCTTGCGCATTCTTGATCGCGACCCGCATGATGTGGAAGCGCGACGGGCCTATAATTTCGCGGTGGCGCGCAACTATTCCGTCGTTCGCGCCGCGAAACTCGACCCGTGGACGAAGCCATTGCCGGTCGGCATCAACGGTGAGCTCACTCTGACCCACAAACCGGACGCGCGACCGGAATGGAATCCTGCGCTGTACGACCTTGTTCCCGCCGATCAACTCTTCCTCAAGGGCAGTTACGTCGAGAAGCGCGTGACCAAAGATGGAATTGGAGCGCCGCTCGTCGCCATTCGCCATCTCACGCCGGAAGAAGCGAGCGCAAACTTCGCACCACGGGTCATCTACTACAGTGTCACTGGCGTGGCGCGCTTCGATGGTGCGAGTTGCGCCCTCTCGCTGGAGGATCCGCTGGCCATCGAAACCGTTCGCGTCGGGGCGAACCGCTATCCCTTGGCCGCCGATTTCACGGCCTCCTTTGCGCTCCTGCTCGCGCGCGAAAAGCCGGAAAAACTCGGACTCAGTCGCTTACTCAAACCTGAAGAATACGCGGGTACCGCTCGGGTCGCTCGGCTTGAACCTTTCAATCCAAATAAACGCGTTCTCCTCGTCATCCATGGCCTCATGGATACGCCGGCCAGCTGGACGCCGATGTTGAACGACCTGCGGAGCGATCCCGAAATCCGGCGTAACTATCAGTTTTGGTTTTTCAGCTATCCGAGCGGATATCCCTACCCCTATTCCGCGTCGATCCTGCGTCACGAACTCGACGCCATCGAAAAAAAATATCCGATGCGTAAACCGATGGTGGTGGTGGGTCACAGCATGGGCGGCTGTATCGCCCGCACCTTGATTACCGACAGCGGGTCGAAACTCTGGCTGGAGGGTTTCGGGCGGCCGCCCGCGGAAGTTAGGATGGACCCGCAAAGCAAACGTATTCTCGAAGACGCGCTTATTCTTAAACCGCGCCGCGAGATCGGGCGGGTGATTTTCCTTTCCGCGCCGCATCGGGGCAGCGAGCTGGCCAGAAATTTTATCGGCCGCATCGGCTCGATGCTGGTGCGCACTCCGTTCAAAATGCTGACGCTCGGCCAGACCCTGCATGAAGCGATGACGCCCGATCCCACGGCGCTCAAGCTAAAGCAACTTCCAAACAGCGTGGACACGCTCGCGCCTAACAACCGCTTCGTCGTCGCGATCAACAAACTCCCGATCGCCCCCGGTATTCCTTATCACACCATCGTGGGCGATCGCGGGCGCGGCGATACGCCCCGGAGCAGCGACGGTGTTGTCGCTTACTGGAGCAGCCATCTTGACGGTGCAGCCAGCGAACTCGTCGTCCCATCCAATCACAGCACGCCGATCAATCCGCAGGCGATCGCCGAAGTGCACCGCATCCTGAAGTTAAACACTCGTTAACCGTGAGACATCCCATGAAAACAACATCCGTCCTTCACCTCATCACCCTCGGCAGCCTTTGCGCGGCCACCGCGTTTGGACAGGTCGAGACCACACCATCACCCGGTCCGTCCGAAAGCATTTTCGAATCGCCTGGCTTAGTCGAAACCGCACGATTTATCCCGGAGGAATTGCTCAAAGGGTCGCTGCACAGCGTAGCCAGCGAGGCGGAGAACGACGGCCTCGTAAATATCTATATTCTCTCCTCCGGCGATCGGGCTTTTGAGGTGCCGACCGGCCGCGCTTTACGCACCCGCATCCGCGAAATCTACGCGATCGACAAACTGCGCGGAATGAGCAAAACGGAAGAGTTCGGCAAAGCGATCGCCAGCGCCGGCAAAGCCAAACTCAAGAGCGCCGGCGGCATCGTTCGCGATCCAGTCGGCATGATCAAGCGTGTGCCGCAGGGAGCGTCGCGTTTTTTCGGTCGGATCGGTGAGGGCATGAAAGGCGGCGGCTCCGAGACGGAAGGCAAGGGACTGCAAAATCTCACGGGCGTGCAGAAGGCGAAGGTCGCGCTCGCCGCCAGGCTCGGCGTCAGCCCCTATTCGGCGGATCAGGAGTTGCAGGAAGAATTGACCAATACCGCCCGGGCCATGGCTGGCGGCGGGCTCGTCATCTCCGGCGCCACCGCCATGGTCGGCGGCCCGGTCATCACCGTGCTCAACGTGAATCAGACCCTGCAACAAACGCTGGTTAATTCGACCCCCGATGAGCTGCGCATCATCAATCGCAAAAAGCTAATCGCCCTCGGAGCGACACGGGAGAACGCGGACGAATTTCTTATGCATCCCTGGTTCTCACCATGGCACGAAACGATTGTCGTCGATGCACTCGCTAACATCGGCATCAATCCGACGCCGTTTCTCCAGGTCGCTTGCCGGGCGCTCACCGAACAGGACGCGGACTATTTCCAAAGTCTCGCCCAGATTCTGGTTCGCTATCACAAGACCAGGAACGCCCTCCGCTCCTACCGAGTCGAAGGCGACCGCATTTGCGCCTTGGACAAGGATGGGCTGCTCGTCGTTCCATTGGCATGCGATTACGCGATCTGGAGCGAGAACGCCGCCGCCCGCGTCGAGGCCTTCAGCCAGCTCGCGCAAAGCGAGAGCGAGATCAAAGGACTGGCGCTCTGGGTGGACGGAAAAGTTTCCGATCGCGCAGCGGAAGAATTGAAGCACCGCCACATCGATCTCGCAACGGACGTTCTTAGCCCACGCTGAGAAAACAAACCAGACCGAGCGTACCTCTGTGCGATGGAGCCGGCGAGGCGAACTCCTGAGCGGTCGATTACAAATCAGCTGCTCTACCAACTGAGCTATGCCGGCAAAAGAGTTCCGTTAAACTAGCGCGCCGCGATCGCCTGACAAACGCGCGGGAGAATCCGCGTAAGCAGAGAGCGGTCCCGCGGTTTCGAGGGTCTTGATCACGGTGCTGAGATAAACCGACTCCGGATAATAGGCGCGATACTTCGTGATCTCCGCCCGGTTCATGACCCGGAATCCGTATCGCTCGAACATTTTCTCCCCGCGCCGGCTCTCGAAGGTCACGATCTGGCCGTAGACCTGCTTTTCCCCGCAGCGGTAAAGATAACTCAAATACGCGCTCATGAGCGCGCGCGTGGTTGACATTTTGCGCGCCTCCGGGAGCAGGTTGATGTGGAAATGGGGCATGCGAGCGGGTGCGGCGGGCACTTCCCGCCAGCCGTTCATGATCATCCAGCGGATGAATCGCCGAGAGCGCTGCGTTGTAGCGCGGGTAACGCAGTAACGCGCGCAGGAAAAGCACGATGTTTTGCTGGAAAGAATAGAGCTGGTTGAGCAAAGGTTTGCGCGATCCGAGCAGGTAGCCCTTCAGTTCGCCGTCGACCTCGAGGACGAAGGAAGATTCCGGTTCGTGGTCGGTGTAATAAGTGGTCAGGAAATCCGCGAACAGTTCCCGATCTTGGTAAACCGGATCGATCGGCTCCCCGAGAAATCCTGTGCGGCAACAGAGCTCCCGCACCGCGGCGCGATCGGACGGCTGGAAACCACGAATCGTGTAGGCGGGTTTAGATTTCATTTTCGGACCTAATGTGGCGACACTTTTGCTCATGGCAATCGCCTTCCATTACTCGGGACTCCCAAAGCAGGAAGGAATTGGATGCGAAGCCGGCCTTCGTCTCCCTAACGATCGCTGGCTCGACCCGGCCGGCCGGACTACGGTGGCATTTCCATGAAATTTCTTCTCACCAACGATGACGGCATCGAGGCCGCTGGCCTGGAGGCTTTTTGGGCGCCGCGCGGACCGTCGGCGAGCCGGTCATCGTCGCACCGGCCGGCCCGCAATCGGGGGTGAGCCATGCCGTCACCTGGCGGGAAGGCGTTCGGATCGAGCCGCGGGGCGAGAATCGGTTCGCGATTCACGGGACGCCGGCCGATTGCACCCGTCTGGGACTGCTCCAACTGGTGCCCGAGGCGAAATGGATCCTGAGCGGGATCAATCACGGCGCCAACCTCGGCGCGGATGTTTATTACTCGGGGACGGTGGCGGCCGTCCGCGAAGCGCTCTTACACGGTTGGCCGGGGATTGCCTTTTCGCATTACCGCAAAAGCGGGATCGAGTGACGATTGGGCGCGCGCCCAACGCTGGATCACTCCCATCCTGGCCGATCTTTTGGCGAAGCCAATCGAGCAGGGTGTTTTCTATAACGTGAACCTGCCGGTCCTTCCGCCTGGCGCGCCGGACCCGGAAGTCGTCTGGTGTCCGCTCGACCCAAAACCGCTTCCGCTCAACTACCGGCACGAAGAAGAGAGCGGGTTGTATTTCGCGGGCGAATACAGCCTGCGCCATCGCACCCCAGGGGCTGATGTCGATGTTTGCTTTGGTGGCAACATTGCCGTTACCGCAGTGCGGATGCTCTGACCAAGGCTTGGTCCTGCCAGCGTCCTCGAATTCGTGCACCCGTGAGCGAGCCGGCCTTGTCCATCGATCCGCGCTTCACGAATCGGGAGTGGCAGCCGGGTCTCGATCTGCTCCGTGCTCTGGCCATTGTCGTGGTAGTCATTTACCACACCGGGATTTTCCGGATTTGCCCTGCCTAACGACTGGCATCGCTTCGGCTGGTTGGCGTCGATCTGTTTTTTGTTCTGAGCGGTTACCTGATCGGCGGACAATTGCTCGGGAGTCTGGCGCGGGATCGAACGATTAATCTCAAACGTTTCTACTTGCGCCGCGCCTTGCGCATCCTGCCGGCGTACTTCGTCGTTCTGGCCATCTACTTTTCCCTGCCGTCGTGGCGAGAATTTCCCGAGATCTCGCCGCTCTGGAAATTCCTCCTTTCCATCCAGAACATCAACCTGCGCGGCGGCACGGCTTTTTCCCACGCCGGGTCGAGATACCGGGGCCGCCTTTCTGGCCAGCATTGCCTGCAGTGTTTACCTGAGCCACAAGCTGGTCATTCACTGCGCGCTCCAGCTCTGCGCCAGATGCGCCATTTCGCTCACGTCGATCTGGGCGCTGTTGCTGGTCGAAGCCTCCATCTACGCGATCGGCGCGCTTCTTTTCTTCGCGGTCGAACGCCCTTTCCTCCAACTCCGCCGCCGCCTCGCGGGCACGGATGCGGCTCGCGCTAGGTAGTCTTATCGAGCGATGTCCGGCGCACCGCGAGCGAGATCGGAAGCCCAATGCAAAACATGTGGACGAGGAGTCCTGTCACCAGGACCAGGAGCGGAAATGAAACCTTGCGGGGAAAGGCCGAGAGCGGCAGGACGACGAGATTCATGATGGCGTAAATGAGAAAGCCGTAAAACAACCCGGCGACGACAGGGTGACGGGTGAGAAACGGAATCGGCTTGCTCGCGAGATAGAAAATGGTGGCCCACAAGAGAGCGATGCCGAAGTGAAGCGCGAGACCGAGCACCGCCGTGGCCACGCCACCTTGGAAAGCGGGCCCGCCCAGCAGACCACTTGCGACCGACTGCAGAATGCGAATGGGGGGCACGCCGCGTAGGGCCGAGAACCCGATCGCATAGGTGATATCGAGCGTTCCGGCGATGGCGCCGCCGATCAGGATCGCAGTGAGGGCAGAGAGTCGACGCATTGGAAACCAGAAGTGTAGCGCCCGGGTCAAATCGGCGCTGGAGGGACGCCCGCCGTGGCGTCCGTGTTTCCGCAACCTCGTGCTCCGCCAGAGCGGCGATTTATTTTCCGTCGAAGGCCGCTTGGAGCGCCGCGAGGTCGAGCTTCTTCATCGGCATGATTGCTTTCATCACCCGCTGGAAGCCCTCCTTGCCCTTTGCCCATTCGCTGATCCTGGCCGGCACGACCTGCCAGGAGAGGCCATACTTGTCGGTCAGCCAGCCGCATTGCACTTCCTCGCCGCCGCCGGCCGTCAGCTTCTCCCAGTAGTAATCGATCTCCTCCTGCGTTTCGCAGTTCACGACGAAGGAGACCGCTTCGGTGAACTTGAAGCGCGGTCCGCCGTTCAGGGCCACGAAGGCCTCGCCATCCAGCTCGAAGACCACGGTCATGACCGCACCCTTTTCGCCCACCGGCTCTTCCCCGGTGTAATGCGTGACCTCTGTGACCTTCGAATTCTTGAAAACCGAGACGTAGAAGTTTGCGGCCTCTTCCGCCTGATGATCGAACCACAAGAACGGTGTAATTCTTTGCATCGCGAATTCGTGCCCTTCGTTAGGCGCTCATCGCTGCCATCGCCTTTTGCATTTCCTCGGGAGTGACGTCGCGCACGTGTGTAGCGATCGACCAGTGGTGACCGAAAGGATCTTCCACTTTGCCGTAGCGATCGCCCCAGAACATGTCCTCGAGCGGCATCGTGCTCGTCGCACCCGCCTGCACCGCCTGCGCGAAAACCGCGTCCGCGTCCTCAACATAGAGATGGAGTGTGACCGGCGAACCTTTGAGCGATTTCGGACCAAAGGCGCCCCATTGCGGCGCTTCGTCGTTCAGCATGATGACCGAATCGCCAATCCGAATGCTGGCGTGCATGACCTTCCCGTCCGCGCCCGGCAACCGGCTCAGCTCGACGGCGCCAAACGCAGTTTTGTAAAACTCGATTGCCTCCGCCGCCCCGTCGCAAATCAAATGCGGCGTCACCGTCCGCATCCCTTCCGGAATCGGTTGCACGGCGGATTTCGTTTCTTCTTTCGTGGCTCTGCTCATGATTTTGGTCTCCTTCTTCGATTTGATTGCGATTTGCTTTCCATCAAGATAACGAATCGGGGGAAGCCATCCGGACATTCGCTGGTCGATTTTTGAGAAATTGTCGCGCCCAATATTTTGTCGCTCCCAGCACCGGAACAGACGTAATTAACCAGCAATGAAAGGGGGCGCTTTTTTCGCCGAACTGAAGCGGCGCCGGGTTTACAACGTCGCGGCAGCCTACGTCGTCGTTGCCTGGTTGCTGATCCAGGTCGCGACCCAGGTTTTCCCATTTTTCAATATTCCGAATTGGGTCGTCAGGCTGGTGGTCCTCCTCTCGATCGTCGGTTTTCCGATTGCGTTGATTTGTTCATGGGCCTTCGAGCTCACCCCGGAGGGAATCAAACGCGCGGACGGGGTCGATCGCAGCCCGTCGCTCGTCCGGCGGAGGGGACGTAAGCTGACCGCGCTGATTGTGGTGATCGCGATCCTGGCGGCCGGCGTCACCGTTTTTCGATTCTTGCCGATGCAGCGCACCGTTCTCCAGCAAAACGAGACGCCGCTGGCTCCTGGCATCGACCGCAAATCGATCGCCGTCCTGCCCTTTGAAAACCTGAGCGCGGAAAAAGCCAATGCCTATTTTGCCGACGGTATCCAGGACGAAATCCTGACCCGCCTCTCGAAGATCGCAGATCTAAAAGTCATCTCGCGCACTTCGACCCAGAATTACGAAAGCGCGCCGGGGAATCTGCCCGAGATCGCGCGCCAACTGGGCGTCGCCCACATTCTGGAAGGGACCGTGCAGAAGAGCGGCGACAAGGTGCGGGTCAACGTGCAACTGATCGTGGCGGCCGATGATTCCTATCTTTGGGCGGAGAGCTTCGATCGCAAACTAACCGACATTTTTTCGGTCGAGAGTGAAGTGGCCAAAGCGATCGCCGACCAGCTCCAGGCCAGGCTGACCGGCCGCGAAGAGCAGGTCATCGCTGCCCGGCCGACAGAGGATCCGGAGGCCTACGATGCCTACCTCCGCGGGCTGGCTTACAATCTGAAGTCGGCCAACTCCGCCGCCAACTCTCGCGGCGCGCAGAAGTATCTCCGGGAAGCCGTTCGGTTGGACCCGAAGTTTGCCCTCGCCTGGACGCTGCTCTCCTTTGTCGATGCGCGCGGCTACCTCACCCAGACGCTGCAACCCACGACCGCGCTCCGGGAAGAAGCGCGCCAGGCGGCCGCCACCGCGCTCACGCTTGAGCCCGATCTTGGCGAAGCGCTCCATGCCGAGGGTTACTATCACTATGCCTGCCTCAAGGATTACGCCACGGCCGTCGACTTACTTCGAGCGTGCCCGCCCACTCCTGCCCAACAGCAGCCGGATTCCCGAGTCGCTCGCTTACGTGACCCGCCGGCAAGGTCGGTGGGACGAGAGCGATTCTTATTTCAAAAAAGCGGAGCGACTCGATCCGCGGAACGTTTATGTGCTCGGGCAGCACGGGCAATCCTGCATCGCCCGTCCGTCGCTTTGCCGATGCCCTGCGGTTGTTTGACCAGATCCTGAAGATCACGCCTAACGACATGGATACCCTCGCGGTCAAGGCGGCGATCGCGCAGGCCGAGGGGGACCTGCCGCGGGCCGCCGCGCTCCTCGCTCCGCTCCATCCGCCGGCCGACGATTCCAACGTTTTATACACTCAGGTTTACCAGGCCATCCTGGAGCGTCGCCCGGCGCCGGTCATTCCTCGCTTGCAGGAGTTGCTGGCCAGGCCGGACCCGGCCTGGGGTTACTTCACGGGTGAGCTCCGCTTTTGGTTAGGCTGGGCGCAGGATGTGGGGGGCGACCATGCCGCCGCCCAGGCAAGCTGGCGCACGGGTCGGAGCGAACTGGAGCCGTTCCTCAAGGAGCAGCCGGAGAATTACAATCTACTCTACGATCTCGCGCTCACCGAGATGGGCCTCGGGAACAAAACCGCGGCCCTGAATTTCTCGCAGCGGGCGATGGCTGCGATGCCGATCGCGCGCGATGCTTTCGACGGGCCCGCTCCGATCGAGATTCTCGCCCGGGTGGCGGCGCAAGTGGGAGAACCCGACCGGGCCATCGCCGCTTTGCAGGAACTGCTCTCAGTCCCATATGAGGGGCCGCTCGGCGGAGGGCAGGCGCCACTCACCACGGCTCTGCTTCGACTCGATCCGATGTTTGATCCGCTCCGGAACGATCCGCGTTTTCAAAAGCTGGTGGCGAACGGCGATCGCTGAAAGACGGCCAGACAATGGTCCTGGACTCGCCGCGGCGAGTCCCTCCGGAGGGATGCGCTTCTGCGCGTCCAGTCTCTGACTGATGGACGCGAAGGGGATTGCTCCAGGCGAGAACTGACGCACCAAGGCTGGCGCAAAAGGCTGGGTAAAAAACCGCCTTTCTGCCAAGCTGGAGCGGTGGATTACAAGGAGTTCTTTTCCGAGCTGCGACGGCGCCGCGTCTATGGCGTGGCCGTTGCCTATGTCGTTTCGGGCTGGCTCCTGATCCAGGTTGCGACCCAGGTTTTTCCATTCTTCGAAATTCCGAACTGGGCGGTGCAGATGGTCGTGGTCGCGACGGTGATCGGGTTTCCTATCGCTCTCGTCCTTACCTGGGCCTTTGAGCTGACGCCAGAAGGAATTAAGCGCGAAAACGAGGTTGATCGCAAAGTCGCTCGTCAGACCGGTCGCAAGCTGACCGCTGCAGTCGTTGTCGTCGCGGCCGCGGTGATGGGACTAATGCTCTTTCGATTATTGCATTTGCAACAAGCGATCGAACAAGGAAAGCAGCAAGCCCCGTCCCCACCTGAGATCGATCGCAAGTCGATCGCCGTCCTGCCTTTTGAAAACCTCAGCGATGATAAATCGAATGCCTACTTCACCGATGGGATCCAGGACGAGATTTTGACCCGCCTGGCCAAGATCGCCGATTTGAAGGTCATCTCGCGCACTTCGACCCAGCGCTATAAGAGCACGCCTGAGAATCTGCCGGAGATCGCCCGACAACTTGGCGTGGCCCACATTTTGGAAGGCAGCGTGCAGAAGAGCGGCGACGCCGTGCGGGTCAACGTGCAGCTGATCAAAGCAGCCACCGATTCCCATCTCTGGGCCGATAGCTTTGATCGCAAACTGACTGACATTTTTGCAGCCGAGAGCGAAATAGCCAAAGCCATCGCCGATCAGTTACGCGTCCACCTCACCGGCCGGGAAAAGCAGGTGATCGCCGCAAAACCCACGGACAACCCCGCAGCTTACGACGCATATCTGCGTGGTCTGGCTTATACCTTGAAAACGCAAAACACACCCGCCAACTATCTTGGGGCCCAGCAATACCTGAGAGAAGCGACGCGCCTGGATCCGAAGTTCGCCCTTGCCTGGGCCCTGCTCTCCTACGTCGATGCGCGCGGTTACCAAACGACGAACATTCAGCCAACCATTGCCCTGCGCGACGAGGCGCGGCGCGCGATGGAAAGGGCACTGGCGCTGGATCCGAACCTCGGGGAAGGATGGATCGCCCGGGGCTATTATCAGTATGGTTGTGTGGGAGATTTCGAGAGCGCGGGACGTTGCTACGAACAGGCCCGTCAGTTCCTGCCTAATAGTAGCCTGGTCCGTTTAGCGCTCGCCCTCCTCGCCCGGGATCAAGGGCAGTGGGAACGAGCCGAATCCTATTTTCAGGAAGCCGAAACACTCGATCCACGCAATTTGAATCTGCTCACGCGTCATGCGCAGTTCCATATCACGCTGCGTCGTTTCCCCGAAGCGCTCCGAAAGCTCGACCAAATTCTGGAGATTGTGCCCGATGACATCGATGCTCTGGTGGAAAAGGGCGCGATTGCGCAGGCCCAGGGCGATCTGCCGCGGGCCGCCAGCCTTCTCACTCCCCTGCGGCCTGCAGCGGGAGATCCGACGGGGTGGGAACAAATAAGTTATCAGGCTATTCTCGAGCGTCGTCCGGCCGAAATTATTTTGCGGCTCAAGGAGCTCCTCACCACACCCGATCCAAACATAGGTTATCTTAATGGTGAGCTGCGCTTCTGGTTAGGCTGGGCCGAGGAAGTCGCCGGTGATAGGGACGCCGCCAGGGAAACGTGGCGGCAAGCGCGCGCCGAGTTGGAGGCCCTTGTCAAAGAACAACCTGAAAATTGGGCGCTTCTTGACGATCTCGCCCTGATCGCCGCCAGCCTTGGGGAGAAGGCTGCGGCTCTCGCTCTGATCGATCGGGCGATGGCCCTCAATCCGATCGAAAGGGAGGCTGCCAATGGGATGCAAACGCTCGAAATCCAAGCCCGAGTCGCCTCCCGTGTGGGCGAGCCCGATCGCGCGATTACCGTCTTGGAAGGGATACTTTCCCGGCCGGGCAACGGCGGCATGGCCACGGGCATGCCGCTGACTCCCGCGCTCCTCCGGCTTGACCCCATGTTCGATCCACTGCGTGCCGATCCGCGCTTCCAAAAGCTCGCCGACGCGTCCGATTCGAAGTAGTCTCGCAATCGGCACAGCGGTGCCTGCTGTCACCCCAAATGAATTTCGGCTCTTTTTTCGCCGAGTTGAAACGGCGTCGTGTTTACAGCGTCGCGGTCGCCTATGTCGTGGTAGCCTGGTTGCTCATCCAGGTCGCGACGCAGGTCTTTCCGTTTTTCGATATTCCCAACTGGGTCGTCAGGCTGGTCGTCCTGCTCACGATCGTTGGATTTCCCGTCTCCCTGGTTTGCGCCTGGGCCTTCGAGATGACGCCGGAGGGGATCAAGCTCGAAGGGGACATGGATCGCAGAATCACCCGCAGGACCGGACGCAAGTTGACCGCTTTGATTGTCATCGTCGGAGCCGCTGCGGCCGGAGTGACGGTCTTTCGGTTCGTCCATTCGCAGCCAGAGATCGAAGGCCCGAAACGACCGCCCCCTGCAGTTGCGATCGAAAGTAAATCGATCGCCGTCCTGCCGTTTGAAAACCGGAGCGAAGACAAGGCGAACTCCTACTTCACGGAAGGAATCCAGGCCGAAATTCTGACCCGCCTGTCGAAGATCGCCGATCTGAAGGTCATCTCGCGCACCTCCACCCTGCATTACAAGAGCGCCCCTGAAAACCTGCGCGAGATCGGCCAGCAGCTCGGCGTGGCTCATCTTTTGGAAGGCAGCGTGCAACGCGCCGCCAATCGCGTGCGGGTGAATGCGCAGCTCATTGACGTGCGAACCGACGCGCACGTGTGGGCGCAGACTTACGATCGCGATCTGGCCGATGTCTTCGCGATCCAAAGCGAGATCGCCACGGCCATTGCCGAGCAGCTACAGGCGAAACTCTCGCCTGGGGAGAAGAAAGCGATCGAGCGGCCGCCTACGACTGATCTGGCGGCTTTCGACCTTTACAGCCGGGCGAAGTCACTTGTTCTCAAGGCAGGTTTCAGCCTGACGTACGATGCGGACGTGCGAAAGGCAATCGAGCTTCTGGACGAAGCGGTGAAGCGCGATCCCTCGTTTTTCGACGCTTACTGCCAGCTCGCCTATGCCCACGAATACCTTTATGGACAAACGGGATCTGATCACACTCCCGGCCGGCTGACCCTGGCTGAAGCTGCGGTGCAAGCCGCGACACGGCTGCGGCCGAATGCTGCCGAAACGCATTTGGCGCGCGCCCAATATCTCTACTACGGGCTGCGCGACTACCCCGGCGCCCTCGCCGAGTTGGAGATCGCGCGACGAGGGTTACCCAATGATCCGCGTCTCTTCGAAGTCAGTGGCTACATTCTGCGGCGGCGCGGCCAGCAGGAGGAAGGTCTGCAAAATCTGCAGCGCGCGGCGGAGCTGGATCCGCGCAACTTTGATACTCTGCAACAGATCGCGCTCAGTTACCAATTCGTGGGGCGCTATGCCGACTCCATCGCTGCGCTGGACCGCGCGTTAGCGATCGTGCCCGAGAGCGTCGAAACGCAGGACGTTCGCGGACTATTTTATCTCTTCTGGAAAGCGGACACCCGAACGCCGCACCAGACGATTGATGCAATCCTCGCACAACACCCGAGCGCCATCGGCGTTGCCGCGGACACCTGGTTCCTTTGCGCTCTGGCCGACCGCGATCCGGCTACGGCGGAACGAGCACTCGTCGCGGTGGGCGACAATGCATCCTGGTCCGAAGGAGTAATTTATCTGAGTCGCAGCTTTGGTGAAGGGCTGCTCGCCCGCATGGTTAAAGACGAGGCGCGAGCGCGCACTGCGTTTGCAGAGGCTCGCGCCCAGCAGGAAAAGATCGTGCAGGCGCAGCCCGACTATGGCCCGGCACTCTGCGTCCTCGGGCTAATCGACGCTGCTCTTGGGAAGAAAGACCTGGCCTTGGAGGAAGGCCGGCGAGCGATCGCACTCACGCCACTGGAGAAAGATGTCGTCAACGGTAGCCGCGTCCTTCAGTATTTCGCCATCACGGCAACGTGGGCGGGCGACAAGGAGTTTGGCTTGCAGCAACTGGAAGCTGGGCTCCGTGCTCCTGCCGCGTCGCAGATGCTGAGCTACGGCGCCTTAAAACTGCTCCCCTTCTGGGACCCGCTCCGCGGCGATCCGCGCTTCGAGCAAATCGTAGAGTCGCTTGCACCGAAAGAAAATGCCCCGAGTGCAAAGAAGTGAACTTCCAGAGATTCTTCGCCGAGCTGAAACGGCGTCGCGTTTACAGCATCGCTGCCGCCTACGTCGTGGTCGCCTGGTTGCTCATCCAGGTTGCGACTCAGGTCTTTCCATTTTTCGACATTCCCGACCGGATCGTCAGGCTGGTGGTCCTCTTCACGATCGTCGGGTTTCCCATCGTCGCGGTTTGTTCGTGGGCCTTTGAGACGAGGCCGGAAGCCGGCCCGCACGCAACAAGACGTCGATCGCAGCCTCATCCGCCAGCGCGGGCGCGGGCTCATCGCTCTGCTTGTGATCGTCGTGGCCGTGATCGCCGGGGTGACGGTTTTTCGCCGCCAACTTTCGGAACAAACCATCGCCGCAGGGAAACATCCGCCGCACCAAATCCCCATCGAGAGCAAATCGATCGCCGTCCTGCCCTTCGAAAACCTGAGCGAAGACGATGGCAACGCCTATTTCGTGAGCGGGATGCGGGATGAAATCCTGACCAGCCTCGCCCAGGTGCAGGATTTGAATGTCCGCTCGCGGACCTCGAGTCAGAAGTATCAAAGCCATCCCGAGGATCTCCGCGCGATCAGTCACGAACTCGGGATCGCCTCGGTCCTCGAAGGGAGCGTGCAGAAAGCCGGAGATGATGTCCTGATCAACGTGCAACTGATTGACACCCAGAGCGGCGCACAGCGTTGGGCGCAAAGTTATCGGCGCAACGTGAAGGACATCTTTAGCGTGCAGGGCGAAGTCGCGCAGCAGGTCGCTGATGCCTTGAAGATCAAACTCGCGCCCGCCCAGGAAGAGCGACTGCACGTCCCACCCACGACCAACCCGCGGGCGCACGATCTCTTCCTCCGCGCCCATGCCTTGGGGGCGCACGCGGACGAGAAGAGTCTGGAAGGAAAAATCGCGCTCCTCCAGGAAGCGGTCGCGGAAGATCCGCACTATGCCATCGCCTGGGGCGATCTGGCCGGCGCCTATCTCACCATCGCCGACGCCTATCGCGCGCCACGCGAAGTCCTGGGTCCGATGCGGCGCGCCGCTCTCAAGGCGGTGCAAAACGATGATGGCGCCGGCGTCGGCCACATTTGGCTGGGCGCTGTCTCCATGCTCTACGATCGAAATTTCCCCCTCGCCAAAAGTGAGCTGGAACGTGCCGTCGCGCTCGACCCACATTCTTCCGACGCCCACCGCTGGCTGGGCTGGTATCTGGCCCGGGTCGAACGCAACTTCGATGCCGGCCGCGCCGAAGTGCAAAGGGCGCGCGACCTCGACCCGTCCTACACCTGGCCGATCATGTTCGAATGCTTCATCGCCATCGCCCGCGGCGAATATCGCTCTGCCCTCCAACTCGCGGAACAGGTCATGGAAATCGATCCACATTTTTTCTACGACGTGGATCCGATCGCTAACGTGTATGCGGCCCAGGGTCGCTGGCACGATGCGATCCAGCGCTACGAATCGCTCCCGCCCGAGTTGATGACGATGCCGAATTTCCAACTCGCGATCTGTTACGCGCATACCGGCCAGGAGGATCGCGCCCGCCGCATCCTGGCCGACCTGCTGGAGCTCGCCCAACGACGCTACGTCGATCACGCCCACATCGCCGCCATCTACGCCGCGCTCGGGCAAAAAGACGAAGCTTTCGCCGCTCTCGATCAGGCGTGCGACGATCGCTCCGCGCGCGTCAGCACGCCGCGATTCTATTCCTGGCTCGCGCCCTTGTTTGATGATCCGCGCTTCGCCGCGCTGGAATACAAGGTCGCGCACTCGGCGCTCTCCTCGGCGACCGACACGCCGTGATGAATTTCCAGTGCGGCGGTTGCGGCTTTCGTTCTTGACTCTTCCAGGCTGTCCCGGCGCCGATCATTCGGCGACGCCAACCGGGTAGGCATCTTCCAAAAGTAACTTGGGGCTCTGATGCGTTGTAGTGTCCGCTGTCCTCAGCGGGCATTCCGGTCGGCCGAGGGCTGTTTCGATGCGCTGAGACAGCGCACACTACAACAACCGGAATCTGCTTTCCCCAATTGCTCTAGTCTAACGCGGGCTGGAGGGGGAGCGAGCGCGCCCGGCGCCCATCGGATCTTTTTCCGGGGGTAAATCGCGAAGCCTCGACACCGGAATCTGCTCTGTCTGTTCCTGCGTCTCTCGTCCTTCCTTTCGCCAGTCTGATCCTTCGTCTCCGCTTCCATCTTCAGGATTTTGCTTGTTTCAAGTTTGGCGGTCAAGGCCGGTCACCTGGCGCATCAGCTCGCTCGACCACGGCGCCGTGCCGATCACGTGGCGGCCGGCGACGGTTGGCCCTTGGCCGATTCTTTCCGGGTCGGAGTCCGCTTCAAAATCCAGATCGTCATCCTCGTCCCCCTCCTCCCAATCGCTGTTCAGATCGCCGGCAAAATCATCGCCCTCTTCATCCGCCTGGGCCGGATCAGGTTCGGCGGGCTTTTGCGAGCACGGAACCATATAAGCCATCACTTCCCCGCGCAGCACGGCAGGGTCATGTGATGACCTGCGGCACGGGCGCCGGCGCGGTCGAGGCGAGGAACAGAAGTGCGATCACTCCTGCAACCGCTCCTCGTCGCGCACTCGATTTGCCTGAACCCGGCGTTTGCACGTCTGATCGGAAAAGCTGGTCCCGCGCCAGGTCGAAAGGTTTTTCGTTGTCCACTGGCCTCGCGCGAATTTGCGCGGGTGTATCGCAATTGCGTCGACTGCATAGGAAAGCGACGCTCTCCTCCAAACCGTCTCAACTTTCACCGTGAACCTGAAAAAATTTCTGGCCGAGCTGCAGCGGCGCAATGTCTATCGCGCCGCCGTCGTCTACACCATGACGAGCTGGCTGCTCATCCAGGTCGCGACCCAGGTTTTTCCCTTCTTCGAGATCCCCAACTGGGTCGTTAGGCTGATTATCGTTCTCCTCATCCTTGGTTTCCCCATCGCTCTCGCCCTCGCCTGGGCCTTCGAGTTCACCCCCGAGGGGCTCGTGAAAACAGACGAGCTGCCAGCCGGCCGAACCCCCAGTTGGCCGATCATCCACCGGATTTACACCGCGGTTATCGGCATTCTCGCGATCGCCATCGCCGTCCTCCTTTACCTCCGTTTCGCACCCTCGCAGCGCTCGCTGGCCGAGGGCATCCCGGACAAAAGCATCGCCGTTCTTCCCTTCGAAAATTACAGCGCCGAGAAGGAGAACGCCTACTTCGCCGATGGCATCCAGGACGATCTCCTGACCAACCTGGCCAAGATCCAGGACCTGACCGTGATCAGCCGCACAAGTGTGCGCAAGTATCGCGACATCGAATCGCGCAACATCAGGGAAATCGGCGAGTCGTTAGGCGTGGCCAACATTCTCGAGGGGAGCGTGCGGCGGGTGAAAGACCGGGTGGTGGTCAACGTGCAGTTGATCGATGCCCGGCGCGATCGGCAGCTCTGGGGCAATCGCTACGACAAAACGATCGCTGATTCGTTAGGCTTGGAAGGCGAGCTCGCGACCGAGATCGCCGATGCCTTGCGCGCCCGCCTCACCCCCGAGGAAAAAGTGCGGGTGGCGCAGAAGCCGACCCAGAACCCGGAGGCCTATCTCCTCTATCTGCGCGCTCTGCCCTACGAGCAGGGCCCCGACACCCTGCTCGAGGATTACCGCAAAGCGGTCGATCTTTACGCCCGCGCCATCAAGATCGACCCGGGGTTTGCCCTCGCCCGGGCCCATCTCGCCTCCACTTGCGCGGAGATTTTCTATTTCCACGAGCCGCTCGAGACCTGGAAAGAGCGGGCCCGGACCGAAGCTGAGGCCGCCCTCAATCTCCAGCCGGATCTGGGTGAAGCGCACTTTGCCCTCGGCCAGTGCGCCTACTGGTTCGACAACGATTACGAGCGCGCTTTGGCCGAATTCGCGACCGCGCAGAAGATCTTGCCTAACGACAGCAATATCGGCGCCTACGTTGCCGCCATTCGTCGTCGCCAGGGGCGCTGGGAGGAATCGCTCGCCACTTATCAGCGGATGGAAAAGCTCGATCCGCAGAACCCGAATATCATTCGCAACATTCTTTTCACGAACACCGCGATGCGCCGCTGGCCGCAGGCGGCGGAGGCCGCGGCTCGTTTCCGTGTCGTCGCGCCGGAATCGGTCGTGGCAAAGGTTCAATCCGGTTACGTCGATTTCTGGAAAGGCGACGTCGGCGCGCTCGCGCGCTGGGTCGCCGGCATTCCCGCCGGCGACGACCCCGACGGAATCGTGACCGTGACGCGCTGGGAAGCCGCGATGCTCCAGCGCGATTTCGCGGGCGCGGACGAAGTGCTCGCGCAATCGCCGCGGACCGAGTTCTCCTACCTTAACGGCGGCTTGCAACCGAAGAGCTTTCTCGCCGGCATGACGGCCGTGGCTCGAAAGGATCAGGCCGCCACCGAACGAAACTTCGCCGTCGCCGCACCCATCTTCGAAAAAGCGGTGCAGGAAGCGGCCGATGCAGCCAACCGCCACGCCAATCTTGGCCTCGTCTACGCCTTCATGGGCCGGACGGCCGATGCCATCCGCGAAGGCCGCCTCGCGGTGGAACTGAAGCCAGAGACAAAAGACGCCACCGACGGCGCGATCATGCTCTGTTATCTCGCCCTCATCTACACCCGGGTGGGCCAGACCGACCAGGCGATCCCGCTCATCGAGCAACTACTCAAAACTTCCGGAGCAGTCGACAGCGTCGACTACAGCATCACCCGGAGCGACCTGCGAACCCGCTGGGAGTGGGATCCGCTCCGGAACGACCCGCGGTTTCAGAAGCTGATCGCGGGAAGTGACAACACTCAATAACCCCAGCGCGCCAGCTCGGGACCAAGCTCCCGGCCAAAGCGTTCCTGCAAATGCGCCGGGAGTTTCTCCCGCCATTGCCCACTCTTGCCGACCCTCAGGAATTTGGCACGTCCGGTTTCCCCTGCCTGCAAGAGGGATTCCTTTTTGCGGGCGAAGGATTGGTTGGCGACCGCGGCCGCGATCTCCTTTGGCGCACGCTTTAGCCCGAGGTGTTGCAGGATGCGGGCGCATTCCTCCTCCGGCCTCGCGAGCAGATCTTCGTAGCGCACGATCGGCACCCCGGCCTCGGCGTAGGGTTGCCAATGTGCGCGCCAGGAGACCCGCACCCAGTTGTGGACCGCGGCCGAGCCGTGGAGAAGCGCCTCGGTCATCCGCTCAAGCCGATAATTTTGCCTAACGAGAAGGGGATAAAGGGTGTGACGGTAGAGCTTCTCGCCCCGCCGAACCCGGCGAAAAAGCGCCGCGACCCTGGGAAAACGATCGAACTGGAAATAGTTCGCAGCCGAAACCGCGATGTCGCGCGGGTCGCGCAGGATGTAGATGATCGGGGTCTCGGGATCGTTAGGCGAGACCTCCAGTTCCGCCAGTTGGTGGTGCGACTTGTAGCAACGAAAATCCGAGAGGCGGCCCTCGCCTTCGATCGCGATCTCTTTCTTGTCCGATTTCCAAAAGCCGGCCACTGGACAGCCGACCAGCTCCGCCACCAGCCGGGTCGCCCAGGTGCAACCGCTCTTCGGATAGCCGACGACGATAATGTTTTTCACGACGCGGCGGCCGCCCGGGTAGCGCATGCGTTCCGCGTGCTGGTCGCGGTGTTCCACCGCGACGAACTTTTCTGTGAGGCCACGGTTGCAGCTGAAGTCCGCGCGTTTGGAAAAGTTCGCGACGGTGAAACACCGTCGCCAGCACGGCAGAGCCATGCGCTACCCGGAGGCCGCCTCACGCCGGCACCCGAAGTTCGCGGAAGGCCGCGCCAAGGTGATCCAGCACATCGCGCGGGAGGAGCGATTCCTCGCTCGCGCTCCCGTTGAAAATCGCCAGCTCGGCGGCGCGTCCGCAGACCCAGGCGCCGAGACGAGCGGCGTCGTAAGGTGAAAGCTTCGCGCCCAGGAGTGCGCCACAGACCCCGGTCAGGACGTCGCCCATCCCGCCGGTCGCCATCCCGGGATTGCCGGTGGTGTTGAAGCTGAGCGGGTGCCCGGCCTCCGCGACGATTGTGCGGCTGCCTTTTAGAAGCAGTGTCACGTGGTATTTCTCGCAGAAGGTCGCCGCGGTTTCGGCGCGCGATTTCTTTTCGTTAGGGAAAAGCCGCTTCATTTCTCCCGGGTGCGGGGTGAGGAGGCGCGGGCCACGCATTTTTTTCAGTCCGCTCTTCTTCTCCGCGAGGAGGTTGAGCCCGTCGGCGTCCACCACCATCGGTTGCTTCGCCTCCCGTATGAGCCGGAGCACTTCCGCGGCCCGCCTCTTGCCCAGCCCCGGACCAATCGCCCAAACGTCGACCGGCTCCTTTAGGAGACTGCGGTAGGACTTGACCGGCTTGACCATTGCCTCGGGCGGCGCCGCCCCGGCGATGATTTCGTAGATTTCCTCCGGCACGAAAACCTCGACCAGACCGGCCCCGGCGCGGAGCGCGCCTAACGAGCACATGAGCGCCGCCCCGGTGAAGCCGCGCGAGCCGGCGACGATCCCAAGGCGGCCAAATTGATTCTTGTAGGAGGAAAATTTCCGGCGCGGAAGAAGGCTGCGGAGCGTTTCCGGCGTCGCGAGCTGCGCCGCGCCCGTTTCATCAGGCGTCAGTTCTTCGAGGGCGACGACCTCGAGACGGCCGACAAAATCGAGCGCCGAATCCGCCACCAGGCCGCTTTTGGCGCAGGCGACGGTGATGGTGAGATCGGCGCGGACGCAGTCGTCATCGGCCGCGCCGGAGTCGCCGTCGAGGCCGGTCGGAAGATCGATCGCGATGACGCAGGTGCCAGTCTGGCCTAACGAATTGATTTCGCGGCAGGCGGCGCGGATCGGTTCGCGTAATGGCGGATGAGCGCCGAGACCGAGGAGGCCGTCGAGGAGAATTGCCGGCCGGCCCGCGGCGAGAATCGGTGGGGCGAGACTCTGTCGAGCCGGGGGTGCGTTCAGCTCGTGCAGTTTTTGGCTCGTGAGGGAGCTGAGTTCGTTTTCGGGATAAACCAGCCGGGTTTCGATTTGCCAGCCGACCTCGGCGAGGCGCCGGGCGGCGACGAAGGCGTCGCCCGCGTTGTGCCCTTTGCCGGCGAAGACGAGACAACGGCCGGGACGGGGGAAAAATTTCGCGAGCGCGCGCGCGATCCCGGCGCCGGCCTGCTCCATCAGCGCCTCGGCCGTGATGCCGCGGGCGAAGGCGGCTTCCTCGGCCGCGCGCATCTGCGCTGGCGTGATGATGGGCGAGTGCAAGTTATTCGTCGGAGTCCGCCTTTTTTTTCTTCTTCTTCTTCGTGCTGGTCGAACTCTTTTTCTTCTTACTGCTGCTCGAGCTCTTTTTCCTCGAACTGGAGGACGATTTTTTCCTTCGGCTCGAGTGCCGTGCCCGGCGATGGGTGGGACGCCGTTCCGTCTCGGCCCGGACGAAATCATGGTAGGTGTTCGCTTCCCGGAATGGTTGTCGAATCGGCGGCACGACATGAGTGAGACCAGCCACGACGGGACGGTTGGGCGGCGTGGGTTTGCCCATCACGCCGGCGGCGATGCCGTCGGCCAGCTTCTGGCGGTAGCTGCTTTGCAAGGCGAGCCGGGCTTCGGTCGGGTTGGTAAGAAAGCCGCACTCGACCAGCACGGCCGGGATCGAAGTGCGACGGAGGACGTAATAGCCGCGACGGCGGATGCCGCGATTGTCGGTCGCGGTGTTGCCGACCACATGGCGATGGATGCTGGCCGCGAGCGGGGCGCTGTTGTTGCTGTAGTAATAGGTCTCGATCCCGTTCGCCCCGACGCGAGTGGCGGAGTTGAAATGGACACAGATAAAAACCGCGTCGCGATAACGATTGGCGATGCGGACCCGCTCGCCGAGGGTGACAAAGACGTCGCTGTCGCGCGTCATGACGACCCGATAGCCGGCCCGGCGCAGGTCTTTCGCGAGGCGTTGAGCGACATCGAGTGCCATCGTTTTTTCCGCCACACGCTGGCCGGGGATACCGCCGCGGTCGAAGCCGCCATGGCCGGGATCGATCACGACGGTCCGGTATCTCTGTTTCGCGCCCCAGACCGGGAGGGGCGGAGAAAGAAGGAGCGCGAGAAGAAGCGCAAAAACAGTGAAGGCTGAACCGCGCCCTCCGGCGCGCAGGAAAAAGGCCGCCATGATCGATCAGTCTTCCGGCGGGAGATTGGCAGGACGGTCGGACAACTTCGGAACCGCCCGGCCGGTGCTGGCCACAGGTGGCACCGGTGCGTCGAGCGTGCCGCCCGCCACCCTGACGGCGCCATCGGGGGTGCGCCGCAGGCGGGGCATGCTGCGCGTTTGCGAGTAGGTGGCGTGTTTCAGGAGGCGCCCATCGAGGCCGACGACCGAATAGGACCAGACGCGCGGCGCGGACGGTTGCAGGACGTGGAGCTGATTTTCGCGATCGATCTCAGCGTGCGGTTCATCGAAGGAGATGACCCGGCCTAACGAATAGGTACCGTAGACGAGGCTGTTTTCCTTGTCCTCCACCCGCACGTAGAGCGAGGTGTGGTCGGGGAAACGATTCGTCATGAGCGAGTAGGTGCGGGCGGCGTTGCTCTCCGGGTCGCCGACCGTTCGCTGCCAGATGGGCCGGGCGTTGGTCACTTCGATCACTTTCGCCTTGGCGTAAAAAAACTTGTTCAGATCGGCGAAATAAACGTTCGCCCGCACGTGGTAGACGCCGAGGTCGGCGATCGGGAAGAGCGGGGTGAGATTGATCTTGCGGGTGACGGAGGTGCCGGCTGTCATTTTTAGCGGCGCCTCCGGCGGGTGGGGGAGCGGCGCGAGAGTGCGGCCTTCGTTCCCGGTCACTTCGAAGCCGTACCAGGGGAGGTCGTGACTGCTCCGCAGCTCGATGTCGCGCCCGGCGAGGTTGGTGATCGTGACCGTGGCGATGACCGGCTCGTAAGCGATGTACTGGAGACGTTTGAATTTCAGGTCCACCTGGATTTGGCCCTCCGCCGTGACGGCGAGGAGAAAAAGCAAGGCGCAAGCCAGAGATCGCATCATTCGCGCGTAAAATACCGCAACTGGCCCGAGATGAAAGCTGGTGCGCCGCAACCTCGTGCTCCTGCTCGTAATCGAATCGCAAAGGGACCGAGCACGATTACGATCATGAGCACGAGCAGGAGGCCGCCTGGAGGGACGCCCGCTGTGGCGTCCGTGTCTCTGGAATCACGGACGGGACTGCGCCCGTCCCTCCACTTGGCCTAACGAGACCAGAATTTTACCTTTTCCAGGACGCCGGTCTTTTTCCCGGGTGCGAGCGGGGACGGCGGCGCGACCACGCCGGCGAGTTTCTTCGCTTCCACGGCGAGATCGCCCCAACTGGTGATGGCCGCGTCCCCGGAAGTTTGCATCCGGTGAATGAGGGTGAGGACGCGCCCACTCCCCGGGACGGCGGTTGCTTTCGTCATCGGAATGAGGAGGCGGCCGACCATCTGGATTTCGCTCTGGGCGGGGGCGAGCTGGGCCAGGGCCGGGCTGGCCACGGCGACGTCGGCCAGCCTGGCCTCGTCGTTAGGCGTAAGGAAGATGCGGGAGAGCCGAAGGGGCGCGTGCAGGATGCCGTGATCGTCGAGATGAGCCAGGGCCTCGGCGATGGCGCGCAGGATGCGGAGCGCGGTCGTTTCTGTAATCGTCAGGCCACTGGCCTTGATTTCATAGAGCGTCCGCCCGACGACGAACTCGCGCGCATAAAAATAAGTGCCCTCGTATTCACCCGCTTCGTAGACCGGGAGGATGGCGGGATGGCGGATGTTGGCGTTGACGCTCGCGGTGTGGAGAAATTCCTGGGCGCGTTCCGCGTTCTCGCGCAGGCTGCTGCGCAGGACGTGGAGCACGACCGGGCGCCCGATCGAAGTCTGCTCGGCCTGGTAGACCTTGTCCCAGAAACTCTCGGTCAACTTTCGTCCCACCCGATAGGTGCCAAACTGCTGGCCGGTCAGGTCCGGTTCGGGCGGGAGGATGCGCGGTCGAGATTTCCGATTCAGCCGCGCCCGGCTCGAGGGCCTGCTCTTCGCGCTCGTGCATTACGGCTTCGATCAGGGCCACATCCCAGCCGATGTCGATCGTTTGTTCGGAGGAGCCCGCATTGGCGTCGTAGGCCGACTCGGCATAGCCCCAGCGCAGCATCTCGCGGATCGCCTCCGAGCCGCGGGCACGCGAGGTTTCGGCATGGCGCAATTCGCCGTTGCGGAGATAAACGACGCCCACATTGCTGCCCGCGACCAGCTGCACCCCGCCGCTCTTCCCGCTCAGGCAACACATCTGGAGAAGATCGACGACATGGAAAAGATCCGGCGTCCCGGGGGCGGCCGCGACCCGCTCGATTGATTGCAGAAGCCGTTCGCCGTCGATCGGTTCGGGAAAAATTTTCGTATTCGCGACCTCGAGGCGCTGCGCGGCGAGCGGATAAGCCGGGAGGAAAAAGGTGTGGAGATGGGGAAACTTTTCGCCTAACGAGCCGGCGAGAGTGAGCCCGTCGACCCCTTCGCTCTCGAGCTGGGTGACGAGCAAATGGCACTCCGGGCCTTGCTCGGCCCACTCCAGCGCAGCCCGATCGCTGGCGGCGAACTCGGCCGCATGCGCGGTGTATTCGCGCACCATCGCGACCAGAGCCTGCCCGATCTCCGGCTCATGATGAACAACGAGCAACTGCATCACTGCGGCGCGGCGGTGAACGGGGGCGGGAAAAGATTCAACAACCGGGTCGGATCGGCCCGGACGGCCTGCAGTTGATCCTTGTAATAAACGCGCACGATGTAACCAAGATACTCCCGCGGTCCGTTCTCGCTCGTCGGCAACATGTCGGCGGCGGCCTCTGGTTTGCGCGCCGCGAGCCTGGCTTTCTCGACCGAATCGGGCACCTCCACCGGAGGCGAGGCGCCAGGGGACGGCTGCTTCGGGCGGAGGTACGTCACATCGAGCACTTCGTTGCCCGTATCGGCCCAATCGTGCCCGGGCGTGACCCACTCGTAGCTCACGTCGGCATTCGTCAGCACGACCTGGCTGTTGTTCACCATGTCGTAGAAGAAAACCTGGATCTTGACCTTGGTATGATCGATTTCCACTCCGGGCCGCGCTTTCACCCCGACCCGGAGAAGGAGCTTGGTCTGCGCATCGGGATCATCCACCCGTTTCAGGTCCATCTCCGAGATGCCGAAGGTCGAGCCATCCGGGATGCCGGCCGCGTCATCCGCCGACGCGCTCGGCGCGCCGGTCTCTCCCACCGCGCTGGGATGGACGGGAACGCCGACCCGCAACTTTACATCGGCCAGTTCATAGAGCGGGCCGACGGCCGGGCCCAACGATTGGAGGCGCCGCCAGACTTCGTTCGAACGATCGAAGAGCTGCATCGATTCGTAGGTCAGGGCCAGCTCGGCCAGAATCTCCGGGTTGCCCGGATCGAGCGCCGTCGCCTGCTGCAGCTTGGCGATGGCGTTGGTCGTGTCGCCGCGCTCGCGGAAACCTTTCGCCACTCGCAGGAGCGTTTCGGGGACCGATTTCGGCGGCTTTTCCACCCGCCGAACGGTGGCCGATGGGACTCCCGCGACGGCCGGCACTTTGATCGGCGCCGCGGAAGGCCGGGGCGCGACCTTGAGCGAATGGAAAAGGCGCTCTTCGACGGCTTTGCGCCGGGCGCTGATCGGCATTGTCTCCGAGCGCTTGCTGTAGAGGTAGAGCGCGGCCAGAATCTGCGCGGCCGCGACCGCGCCGAGCAACGCCATCGCGACGCTAAAAGTCTTTTGCGCCCGGCTGAGATGCGAAAGGGAGAGCGCGCTCATTTGGAAATCGTTCTCTAAACGAACGCCGCGGAAAGTGTCAATGCACCATCCGCGGATGATTCGTCGTCAGGAGGAGCCATGAGCGGAAAACGTGCCGGGGCGGGCTGTAGACGCTTCGCTGTGCGAAGCGCGGCGGTTCGCTCCCGCTCGGAGCAGATCCACCCGGAGGAAGGAAGAGGTAGAGAAGGACAAATCACGGTTCGGCAATCTTCCTCTACCGCTTCCTCTTTCTCTCACTCCGCTGGGCGCCCCCTCAGCGTGAGATATCGGCCTGGCTCAGCATCTTGAACCCTTCGCCCTGGAGAACCGAACAGGCGCATTCCACGTCGTCCACATGCATGGCGAGGGCGGCCAGACCGTGGGGCCGGGTCAGGAGCGGATAGCTGAAATGGATGTTCACTTCCGCCATGAGGAGGGCGGCAAGGAGCTTCGAGAGCTCGGTCGCGACCTCCTGCATTTCCACCACCACCATTTCACAGACGCCAAACGCGACATCGTGTTCGTGGAAGGTGTTTTCCACCGTCTCCGGATCGCTCACCACGATGCGGGCAATGGCCGAATCGGTCTGTTCGGCGATGCTGAGGGCGACGACGTGGGCGTTGCGGGTGGCGAGGAGCTTCACGATATCGAGCATCGCCCCCACCTTGTTCGGGAGAAAAATGGAGAACTGCCTCACCAGCGGGCCGCCAATTTTGGAAGTCGTTTCAGGTAAATCGAGAGCCATAAATCACGCCATCAGGCGAGTCGGACAATATGCCGGAGCCGGGGAGAGCATGGCAAATGAATAGTTCGCGCAGGCGGGAGACGAACGATGGTGATGGACCTTGAATCGCCGCGTCCCGAAGCGCACACTCTCCAGATGAGCACCAAGCAAATCGTTCAAGACCTGCTCCAGAAGCTTCCGGAGGATGTGTCTCTCCACGATGTCGCCCGGGAGATCGAGTTCGTGGCAGCGGTGCGGCAGGGACTCGCCGAGATTGATCGCGGCGAGCGCATTCCAATCGAGGAGATCGAGGGCGAGTTGCCGTCATGGCTTATCAGGTAGCCCTTTCACCTTCCGCCCGCCGTGACCTCCGAGACATCGTTCGTTACATTTCGATGGACTCCCCGGAGCATGCCGTCCGCTTCGGTCAGTTTCTCATCAGCAGCACCAAGCGGCTTGCCGACTTTCCCGAGATGGGCCGGGTGGTTCCCGAGTTCGACGATCCATCCATCCGCGAGATCATTGTTCGCTCATACCGAGTCATCCACCGCGTCGATCGCGGCGAATGCCGCATCGACGTTGCTCGATTTTGGCACGGCGCACGCGGAACTCCCGAAATCGAAGGCGCTTGACCCTGCATCTGAGGGGTCGCCAAACGGCGCAGCGCCAAACAGGGTCAGTCTGTTGAATCGCGGCATTCTACATCGATAACCTGCTTGAACGACGACCAGGAATGGAAATGCCGCAGGCCGCGATTCATAGAACTGACCCCGTCCCCGTCCTCCCAGCGACCTTGGTGCCTCTGCCCGATCATCCCCGCCCCACCGCAGCGCCCCCTCGGTAGCGTCACCCGCCCGCCCACACCGCAAACCCGTTCCTCCCCACATTCCAGGCTTGGGCCCTCTCCTCGGAATCGCCTGGGCTGCCTTATGTTTTGGGCGAGCGTAGCTCGGCGCGCCAGGTCAGGAGCGTCCAGAGCCAGGTGCTGAAATCTTCGAAGGCAAAGAGGAGGGCGAGCGTCCCGGGCAGGAGGCCGAGGTACCAAAGCAGACCGGCGACCGGCGGGACGACCGGCCGATCGAGCAGGCTGGCGAAAACAAAACCTTCGGCGTTCATTCGGCCGCTGATGGTGTAGAGAATTCCGATCCCGGCGACGAGGACCCCGGCCAGGCGCAAGAAATTGGAGGCCTGCGGATGGAGAGGGGCAAAGTGGAGCAGCGACGCGACAAAGTGCGGGAAGATCAGAATTGCCCCGCCTTCGAACAGGAGAAGCCAGCCGTAAAGCTCGACGGTTCTGGCCGCCCGGCATTGTTCCGGGACAGAACATAAACGCCGAAACATTTCGCGGAACGAGGTCATTTTCGCCCTAACGAGTGGCCGGATGAAAGCGTTTCACGGCCAGGATTCCGCTGAACAAGAAGAGAACAAAGACGATCCCCTGCGCGATGGCGAAGGGCGGCTCGGACCCGTTAGGCGCGAGAACGTGCAAGGCCGGGATGTGAAGGAACGATTGCACGACGAGGACGAAGCAGTTGAAGTAAAGGGCGACGACCGCGCTCACGACATAAATCCAGCGCCACGCGCCCGAAAGGTGGAATTTGTAACGGGCCGCGATCGCGATTGCGAGGATGATGAGCGACACGATCCCGACAATGATGGCGGGCGTGATTCCGTTGAAGGGAAAGCCGAACCCGGTGACGGAAGTCAGCACGGTCGTGACGAGAAACAGGAGCGTCCAGCCATTCATGAGGCTGGACCCGAGTAGTCCGAAGAGGACGATGAGCCCGGAGACAATTCCGATCAGGCTCAGGATAACGTGCACCAGCGTGTAGGTGTCCATCGGCCCATTCTAGGCGCGTGAATTTGCGGATGTCGATCCCGCGCTTTTAACTCTTTCGGTGGGGCGAGACTCCGTCGAGCCCGGGGGATGATGTCAATCGCGCAAGCAGGCCTCCCGCTCCAGCTCGACGGAGTCTCGCTCTACCAGGTGAGAATTGCGATCACGGTTCCACGGCAGATTAGGCTCGCTCTTGCCGGCCGGAATAGGTCTGGTTTCTTTTTGGAATGAAACAGGGACCGATCACCGGCGGCTGTTACTGTGGCGCGGTGCGGTATCGCGCGACCGGCGAGCCCAGCTACCAGGCCAACTGTCACTGCGCCAATTGCCGGCGCGCGGCCGGTGCCCAGGCGGTGGCGTGGATCACGGTGCAGCTTTCGGATTTTGCCTTCGAAAAGGGAAGCCCACGACGATATCGCACAGAGACGGGAGCGTGGCGGACGTTCTGCGACCTCTGCGGCACTTCGCTCACTTATGAAAACGACGCCCGGCCCGGTGAGATCGACCTCACGACCGGGAGCCTCGATCACCCGGAAGATTTTCCGCCCAACCGCGACGTCTTTCCGGAGGAGAAACTGCCCTGGGTTGATCTGATCGATGAAAGGAAGTGCTAATCGCACAGTGCGGGGAGCGACCTGTCGGGCAAATGCGTTTCATCTGGCTTGAGCCGCCAAATGGAGCCCGGAGAGCGCAACGTCACAACCGTGCTCTCGGCACGCTCGCCGGAGGAACACGTCCGCGCACCAGTCCCGCTGACCGCTGCCTGCCGCCCTCGCTTGCCCAAAGTCTCGCTCTGCCAAAAATGGGGAGCATCATTCGGGCGGGCATGCCTCTTCCCCAGGCTCGACAGAGTCTTGGCCCGGCAGCAAAGTTCGCCACATGAACAACACTCTGGAAGGAAAACGAGCCTTGGTGACTGGCGGCAGCCGCGGGATCGGCGCGGCCATCGTGCGGCGGCTGGCGCGGGAAGGCGCCGAGGTGGCGTTCACCTACGCCAGCTCACCGGAGCGGGCGCAGGCCGTGGCGAAAGAAGCCGAAGCGCTCGGCGTGCGCGTGCTCGCGATCCAGGCGGATAGCGCGAACGCGGAAGCGGTGATCGGTGCGGTCGAACGGACGGCGAAGGAGCTGGGCGGGCTCGACATTCTCGTCAACAACGCGGGCGTGGCGGTCATCGCACCACTCGACGATTTCAAGCTGGCGGATTTCGATCGGATGGTGGCGGTCAATGTGCGGGCGGTCTTTGTCGCGACCCAGGCGGCGGCCCGGCACATGAAAGAAGGCGGCCGCGTCATCAACATCGGGAGCTCCAACGCGGAACGGATGCCGTTTTCGGGTGGTGGTGTTTACGCGATGACGAAATCGGCGCTGCAGGGATTGGTGCAAGGCTTCGCGCGCGATCTCGGTCCGCGCGGGATCACGATCAACAACGTCCAGCCCGGCCCGATCGATACCGAAATGAATCCGGCACACGGAGCTTTTGCCGACACGATGCGGTCGTTCATGGCGGTGACACGCTACGGGACGGCGGACCAGGTCGCGGGCATGGTCGCCTACCTCGCGGGACCGGAAGCCGGTTATGTGACCGGCGCCAACCTCATGATCGACGGCGGCTTCAGCGCCTAGAGTCGTTAGGCATGTCGCGCGACGCTGCCTTCCTGCGCGGGATCAATCTCGGCTGCCGTGCATGAGTCAGTTTTCGCGAACCCCAGAGTAATTCATCTCTGTCGAGGATTTGCCAAAGCGAACACGGCCCGCGCGCAGCCCCAGGAAAGAGTAAAGCCGGAGCCGCCGTGGCCGTAGTTGTGAATGACGCGCCGGCCGTCGTGAAGTTGTTCCGTCTGGAGGCGAACTCCCGCGCGCCGGAATGGTCGCAGACCGACGCGTTCCGCTACCACTTCCGGCGGCGCGATCTCGAGCGCACGGCTGCACTCGCGCACGATCGCACGGGTCGCGGCTGGATCCGGATTGCGTTCCTCGCTCACTTCATTTGTCCCGCCAAGGACGCAGTCGTGCCCCCGCGGGATCGCATACATGAGCGGGGGATCGTCGCAGGCGACGGCATACGGCTGAGGAATCCTGCCTACGATTACCACTTGTCCGCGATGCGGTTCCACTTCCGGATCGGGGAGCAGGGTGCGGGCGCCGACTCCGGTGCAATTGACGACTAACGAAAAATCACGGCTGACCTGCCTGAGTTCATCAAAATGAATTCCACCTTCTCATTTGGCCGCCGGCGCGGCGAAAGCGCGCGGTGAGATAGTCGAGATAGCGCGAAGTGTCGGTCAGCGGAACCTCGAGTGTGTATCCGCTGGCGAAATGGGCGGGCAGCAGCGCCGCCGAAAGTCGTTTCGCGCCTAACGAGATGGCCCAGGCGGGAATTTCCAGTTCTCCTTCGCGCGCGAGCTGCCGCAATTCCAGCATGGAAACGCCGCTTTCCGGAACGCGGCTCAGCTCGCGCAGGACCGTGAAAGTTTCAAGCGACCAGGCGATGACGGCCTCGGCCGGTTCCGCGTCGTAGGGAAACCAGAGCGCGGCCGCGACGGCGGACGTGGTGTGCGCACCGGTCTCCTCCGCCATGATGCGGACGTGCCAGCCCGCTTCGGCGAAGAGTACACCGCAGGTCAATCCCGAGACGCCCGCGCCGATGATTGCGACCTGCTCCGGCATCGGTCATCCTAAACGACCACGCCAATGTCGAAACCCGTAAATCGCGCAATACGCTGGGCGGCGAGCATGCTCGCAATCGGGCTTGTCGCCGGTTGCGCGGGAAGTTCCGCGCGACTGGTCGCGCCCGGCTCGGCCTGCCATCAACCCGGCGGAGGTGCGCATTTATCGATTCCCACCGCGGCACTATCAGGAAATTGCCGTGCTCGATGCGATCAGCAGTCCGCGCCTGTTCCATGGGAGCGCGGAAGGCGAGGCGGACGCGCTTCGTCGCCTGCGGGAGGAAGCGGCCCGGGTCGGGGCTAACGGCGTGCTCCTGACTTCGCTCGGAGACCGGCCGAGCGGAGCGATTGGTCTCGGGGTGGGCGGCGAAGCGGTCTCGTCGGGTCACCGCACTTTTGAGTCCGGCGAAGGCTCGCTCAGCGGTGCGGCCCCGGTCGTGCGCAATGGCGCGGCCGGGATCGCGATTTACGTCAGCGAGTAGCCGGCGTTTTCGATAAAGGACTGGAGAGTGCGCTTTTCTCGCGCATAGAGTTGGGAATTGATGCTGGGATTCCTAAAGGAGCGACGCCGCCGGCGGCTGCGCAAGCAGCCGGTGCCCGAGGCGTGGCGCGCCATCATCTCGCGCAACCTTCCTTTCTTCGATCACCTGAGCGCGGCCGACCAGGAGGAGTTGCTCGGGCACGTCCAGGTCTTTCTGGAAGAGAAACACTTCGAAGGCTGTGCCGGGCTGCAACTGACGGACGAAATCCGGGTCACGATCGCGACCCAGGCCTGCCTCCTTCTCCTCCATCGCAAGACGGATTATTACCCGCGCCTAACGACGATCCTGATCTATCCGTCGGGCTTCGTCGTCGAGCAGGATCGACCGTTGGAAGGTCATATCTGGCAGGGAGGAAGAGAAGGCCGGCTCGGTGAGACCGGACGCACGATGGGCTCGCTCGTGCTCGCCTGGGATGCGGCCAAATCCGGCGCGCGCGATCCCTCCGATGGGAAGAACCTCGTCCTGCACGAATTTGCGCATCAGCTCGATTTCGAGGATTTCGCGGCCGACGGCGTCCCGACGCTCAAGTCGCGGGCCGATCGCCTCTCGTGGTCGGAAGTGATGAAGATGGAATTTGCGGCTTTGCGTGCGGCCGATGAGACGGGAATCCCGACCCTGCTCGATACCTACGGAGCGAGTAATCCGGCGGAATTTTTCGCGGTTACGACGGAAGCGTTTTTCGAAAGGCCGCGGGCCTTGCGCCGGCAGCACCCGCGGTTATATGCGGAAATGGAACGCTTTTTCCGCCAGGACCCGGAGGCCTACTCGAGCGAGCCCGCGCCGGGCGAGTGACCACTGGAGGGGCGATCCGCCTGAGGCGGATGTCGTCCGAGTTTCTGAACGACGGACGGGACTGCGCCCGTCCCTCCAGTGCCGCGTCTCAGCACGCGATTCCTCGGCTTTACAGCTCGCTGGCCGTCTTGGGCTCGGCTTTTTTTCGCAACCTGGTCTCCTGCGCGGTCGCGTTCAGGGCCGCGAGCGGATCGGGCCCGGCGTTGCCCAGCCAGGCGGTATAGGCCGGGTTTTCCTTCCAGGGATACTCATCCTTGAGGACCGGCCACCAGAGAAGCCGGCCCGCGGCCCGCCAGCCATCGATGATGTAACCCTTGCCGATCGGCTGACCGCGCGCCGTCACGACGACGACGTTATGTTCGAGGTGGGTGTTGGCGTAGGCCTCCGCCCAATGCAGTTCGAGCGTCTTGAGCGGGAGCTTTTTCAGTTCCATCCCGATCCCGTGCGCCCAATGGAAACAAAAACCGCGATCGCGCGCCCCGACGTGGATGAGGAAATTCTGCACGAGCGCGAAGGGGAAGACGCGCCATTTCTTTTGCAGATCGCGCGCGGTGTGATGGGCGGTTTCGGAAACCAGCTCCGCCTCCGCCGGGTCAACCGTCGGCGAGAGAGCGATGATCGCCTTGGCAAAACCTTGGATCGATTTCTCGTCGTTCGCCCGGGCCGGGGGGGCGAGAAGGCAGGCTGCGAGAAGAAAGATGGGAAGCGCTTTGGCGAGGCGGTGCATGAATTCTATTTCGAACGAACTCCCTTCCTTGAACCCATAATTCCGCCGGAGCAAGTCGTGAACCTCGCCGCGCTCTCGGAGAAAATCTGTGCAGCCTCAGAATCCCGGTTACATTCGCTCCGCTGGTCGCGGCGGAATGCAATTGACTGCGGCCGACACGGCCGCCTCTACAGCCAATGGACGAAGAAAACGAATTGATCGCGCTCCGGCGCCAAAAGATCGAAGCGCTGCGCGCCCGGGGGGTGGCGCCGTTTGGCCAGAGTTTTGAGACGAACGGCTCGATCGCTGAAGTGCGCGAGAAATTTGCCGAAGGCCAAACCTTACGCGCGGCCGGCCGCATCACCGCCCATCGCGACATGGGGAAGAGCCATTTTCTTGACCTGCGTGATGCCAACGGTCGGATCCAAATTTACGTGCAGGCGAAGGAACTCGGGCCGGAGGCGATGGAAACGTTCGGGTTACTCGATCTCGGCGACTTCATCGGGGTGGAGGGAAGTTGTTTTTTGACCAAAACCGGCGAGCCGACCCTGAAAGTGCACCAGTTCGAAGTGCTCGCGAAAACGCTCCGCCCGCTTCCCGAGAAATGGCATGGCCTGACGGATGTCGAAGCCCGTTATCGCCAGCGCTACCTCGATCTCGTCACGAACGAGCGCTCGCGCGACATTTTCCTGAAGCGGATCGCGATCCTGCGCGCGACGCGCGAGTTCATGCAATCGCGCGGATTTCTCGAAGTCGAAACGCCGATGTTGCAAACCGTCGCGGGCGGCGCGGCGGCGGAGCCGTTCCGCACCCATCACAAGGCGCTCGGGATCGATCTTTACCTGCGCATCGCGCCCGAGCTTTACCTGAAGCGGCTCCTCGTCGGCGGGTTCAACAAGGTCTTCGAAGTGAATCGTAACTTCCGCAACGAAGGCATCTCGCGCCGGCACAATCCCGAGTTCACCATGCTCGAAGGCTACTGGGCCTATGCCAACTTCGAGAAAATCGCCGACCTCGTCGAAGAATTGATCTGCCATCTGGCCGAGACGGTGGCGGGGTCGTCGCAGGTCGAGCACCGCGACGCCGAGGGCAACGTGACGCGCACCCTCAACCTCACCCGTCCCTGGCGCCGGGCGCGCTATCGCGACCTCGTCTGCGCCGCGGCGGGCGGGGACTGGTTTAGCCTAACGAGCGAGGAACGTCGCGCGAAAGGCCGCGAGCTCGGCGTCGAGATCCAGCCGCAAATGGCCGACTTCGAAGTGACCCAGCACGTCTTCGAAAAGCTGGTCGAAGAGAAAACCTTCGACCCGGTTTTCGTCA
The DNA here is from genome assembly GCA_963772915.1 of uncultured Verrucomicrobiae bacterium. Classification (GTDB taxonomy): domain Bacteria; phylum Verrucomicrobiota; class Verrucomicrobiia; order Chthoniobacterales; family UBA10450; genus Palsa-1392. The sequence goes on along the minus strand of CAVYZI010000007.1, from coordinate 20,517 downwards.
CCCATTGCCCGAAGGAACTGGTCCCGTTGGCCAAGCAAAACCTGGAGGACGATTCCGTCGTCGACGTCTTCGAGCTGATCATCAACGGCCAGGAAATCGCGCCCGGTTACACCGAGCTGAACGACCCCTTCGTGCAACGCCAGCGCCTCCTCGAGCAGGCCGGCGAAGAAACGCAAAAGCTCGACGAGGATTTCCTCCTCGCCCTCGAACACGGGATGCCGCCGGCCGGCGGTTTCGGTCTCGGGGTCGATCGCCTCACGATGCTCCTGACCGGCGCGGAATCGATCCGGGATGTCATCCTCTTCCCCCTCCTCCGGCCGAAGCGCGAATAGGATACGCGCGATCTGCCGAGCTTTGTCGAACGCCTCGTCGCAGAGCGCAACCGCAACTGGATTCCAAAAATCCAACGCTACATCCGCGAGCGGCGAACCTACTTTATGGTCGCCGGTGCGGCCCACATGGGCGGACCGAACGGCGTCATCGCTCTCCTCCGCGCGCGGCTGTCGGGTCGAGCAATTGTAGCGCCCGGGAAAATCGGTGGCTGAAATTTTGCGCAGTGTTATTTTGGGCGCATGGAAAAGCCACAAATCACCGCCTATCTCAAAACCCATTGCGGCTGGAGCGGCGGCGTGCGCGCCGTCCTCGCCAAATACGATCTTCCCTACACGGAAAAGGACATCATCCAGAATCCCGCCTTTCGCTGGGAGATGGAAACCAAGAGCGGCCAGCCGCTCTCGCCCTGCGTGGAAGTAAACGGCGAAATGCTCCCCGACGTGAGCGGTGAAGAAGTGGAGCGCTATCTGATCGAGCACCAATTGGTCCGGCCTAACGAGGCCGACGCCGGGGTGCCGATCAATGCCCCTTGTGCCAACGAGCAGCACGGCGAACCGGTCAAGCTCAAGTTCTAGGGGCCGGAAACTCGGGTTTGCAGGCAATTACGCGCACGGGATTTTTCACGCCTCGGAGGGTAGAGCGAGCTTCCAGCTTGCCCGGTAGATCGCAAGCTGGAAGCTTGCGCCACCTTAATGAAGCTCTTTGCGCGCACCCGGCGGAAGTCCGCCTCGCCTAACAAAAAGCGGAAACGCCACGGCTGGCGCTGGTTCCTCGCGTTCTTCCTCGTCGCCCTCCCGACCGCGGCGATCATCGCGATCCTTTCCTTCTACGCCGTCTGGGCCCAGACCTTCGATCTGAAACGCCTCGGCACGATGCCGGAGCGCAACACCGTTTTCGATGTTGACGGCAAAATCTACAGCCGCCTGGCCGGCGCGAACCGGTTGAAGGTGCCGCTCAAACAGGTCTCGCCGCATTTCATCAAGGCGCTGCTCGCGCGCGAAGATACCCGCTTCTACGAGCATGGTGGGATCGACTGGCGCGGCGTGGCCCGCGCTCTCGTGCGCGACATCATGAGCCGCTCGGCCAAGGAGGGGGCGAGCAGCATCACCCAGCAATTGGCGCGCAACAGCCTCCCGTTAGGCGGTCGCACCCTCAGCCGCAAGCTGCTCGAGGCCATGGTCGCCTTGCGCATCGAGCGCGAGCTGAGCAAAGACCAGATCCTCGAGCTTTATGTGAACCGGATTTATTTCGGCTCCGGCTGTTACGGGGTCGAGACCGCCTCGCAATCTTATTTCGGGAAAAGCGCCGCCAGGCTCGATCTTTCCGAGTCGGCCCTGCTCGCTGGCTTGATCCGGAGCCCGAATCGTTTTTCGCCGCTGAAAAATCCGAAGGGTGCCGCGGTCCAACGCGATGTGGTGCTCGATCGCATGGTGGAATTGAAACAAATCACCAAGGCGCAGGCACGACAGGCCGAGCACGAGAAGATCACTTCGCATCCCCGCCGTCCCACCCTCATCCAGGAGAACTATGCGATGGACGCGGTGCAGCGGGATCTCAATGTCATCCTGACCCAGGACCAGATCGATAACGGCGGCCTCTTCATTTACACCACGCTCGATCCGGTGGTGCAAAAGGCCGCGAGCGACGCGATCGAAAAACAGCTGGCCAAAATCGAGCGGCAACCCGGTTTCAAGCATCCGCTCAAGTCGCAGTATCGCGCCCCGGCCGAGGGCGAAGACAACGCCATGCCCTATCTCGAGGGCGCGCTGGTCGCGATCGATAACGCGAGCGGCGGTATCCGGGCGCTGGTCGGCGGGCGCGATTATGCGCAGAGCAAATTCAATCGCGCCCTCGCGCCGGCCAATCGCCAGATCGGTTCCTCGTTCAAGCCGTTTGTCTACACGCTCGCCTTCACCCACGGTCTGCTGCCCGGCGCGGCGGTGAGCGACGGGCCACTCCAGCCGGGCGAAGTGCAGGGCGCAGGCAACTGGTCGCCGGCCAATACCGACGGACGTTATGGCGGCATCCGTCCCGTCTCCTACGGGCTGATTCATTCCCGCAACACCATGAGCGTGCGGGTGGGCGAATTCGCCGGGCTCGATGACACGCAGAAAGTCGCGACCACTCTCGGCCTGGGCGACGACATTCCCCACGGCGCCGCGATTTATATCGGCTCGTTCGAGACCGACTTGAAGGACCTGACCTCGGCCTACACCGTTTTCCCCAACGCCGGCATCCGCAAACAATCCTACATCATCGAGCGGATCGACGACCCCGAGCACAAACCGATCTATCGCGCCGCCCACGTCACCCTGCCGGTGCTCGACCCGGGCGCGACCTGGATGACGACCGAGCTGATGCAGAAGGTAATGAGCGAAGGAACCGCGGCCAGCGCTCGTTCGTTAGGCTTCAGGCTCCCGGCGGCTGGCAAAACCGGGACGACGAACGATTTCAAGGACGCCTGGTTCGTCGGCTTTACCAGTTCGATGACTTGCGGCGTCTGGGTCGGGTTCGACCAGCCGACCACCATCATCCCGCACGGCTACGGCTCGGCTCTGGCGCTGCCGGTCTGGACCGCAGTGATGATGAAGGCGGCCGATCGTTATCCGGCGGAGCGGCTCAAGCCTCCCGTCGCCATGCAAGAGGCGACCGTCTGCTCGATCTCGAACGCGATCGCGACCAGCGGCTGCGTCGCGGCCGGGACGGCTTACACGATCGACTTGCCGGTCGACAAAATCCCGCGCGGCATCTGCCGGGTGCACACCGGCAACCCGACCGTGCTCGGCCGGCGGGTCGAGCAGATTCAGGAAAAGGTCAAGGAAGTCCCGCGCAGCATCTTTCGCTCCTTCAAGCGCTTCTTCGGCGGCGGGAATTAGGCGTCGCCGCTTGGACCCTGTCGACGCCAGATCAACTTGTCATCCCAACCCGGCGGAGCGCGGGGAGGACCTCGCGATTGCAATCAGTGGCTGCTCGTTAGGGGGAATCGGCCCGTCCAGTTGGGAGGTCCCTCGCCGTCTGCGCGGCTCGGGATGACACGTTTGGGCGGGGCGACTCCGAACCACCCCCAGACCCCGTGGTCCATGTAGACCTTTCGCTGTGCGAAACGCGAGCCTGCGCGCGGACTAGAGCCGAGCTCAAGAGCGAGCCACCCCCAGACCGGCGCTTGGCAGCGCGAAGCGTCTACATTCCAGTCGCTGGCCTAACGACTTAGGTCCCCGAGCCGACGTATTCCGCCGAATAGGTGTCGAATTTCGCGGTCGAGCCAACCGCCGGCGGGCTCTTCACGTCATAAACGTTGTTCCCGACCACCTGCTCCGATTGCGTGTCCCAGATCATCACGCTTTTCTTCGCCTCGGGCGAGGTTTGCTCGTTTTTCTCCGTGTCGACCGCGATGTAGCGCGTCTTGCGCGCTTTCATTTTGGCTTTTCGCTCGGCCGTCATCCGGGCGTAGGCGCGCTGCGCGCGCTCCTCCGCAATGCGGTGCTGGCGCTCGGTCGCCTGGTGTTTGGCGATGATGTAGGTGACGGCCGCGACCACCGCGCCGGTGGCGGCGCCAATCGCAACCGATTCGCCTGTGCTCGCGCCGGAAGCGCGGGCGATTCCTCCGGCAGCGGCGCCACTGGCTGCACCAAACATGCCGGCGTTTTGCAGGGGGGTGAGGTCTGCGCAGCCTGTGCCAAAAATCGACACGGCCGCAAGAAGCGAGGACGTTCTGAGCAACGGAATTTTCATAGATGACGAGTCTTAGGTCGCGCTCGGAAGCGTGACAAGATTTAATTTTGGCGGGCGAGGTTAAAAGTCACGTTGTGCTGCCGGCACCAATCCTGGGCCGGCCGATTGCCCGCTTCGGCGGCGCGCCGATACCAGTCGCTCGCGGTCGTCGGGCTTGCCTCCACTCCGGTGCCGACTTCAAAACAACGCGCATAGAGAAACATGCAAAAGGCGCTGCCCTGTTTCGCCCCGTCGCGGAAAAGGCTGACCGCTTTTTCCGTGCACGCGTTTTTGTTCTTGCCCAGATCGGTCTCGTCACTCGTTAGGTAAAGGACCCCGAGGTTGCCGGCCGAATCGGGATAACCGAGTCGCGCCGCCGCGGCATAGAGTCGGAAAGCTTCGCGGTCATCGACCGGCACGCCGATTCCCTTATTATAACAGGTCCCGAGCTGATCCATCGCCCGCGGGTCGTGCGCGGCGGCTGCATCCTGGAGGAGGCCGATCGCTTTCGTTTCGTTTTTGTTCACCCCCTTGCCGTAGAGATAACACTCCGCGAGCAGGGTGCCCGCGGCAGCGTCGCCGGCCTCGAGCGCCTGCTGAAACCACTGCGCTGCCTTGACCAGATCGCGCGGCACGCCGGCGCCGTTCGAGTAGCGCAAACCGACTTCCGCCATGGCGTGGGCCCGATCCCGCGCCGCGGCCGCGCAGAGCCAGGCGAAGGAGGCTTTCGGATCTCGTTTGCGCAGGAAATCGCCCAGCACTTCCATCGCGCTGACCACGTCGAGCTTCGCCGCCTCGGTCAACGGCCCGCGCAGCGCGTCGAAATCTTCGTCGCGCAAGGCGCCCTTTTCCGACTGTAATTTGCTGAGCAACAATTCGAGCCGCACCCGGCCAACTTCGCTCTGCGGAAATTTTTTCTGTAACTGGACGTAGGCCATGACGGCGCGCGGCCAGTCTCTGGCGTTCTCGTATTTCTCCGCCTCCTCGATCGCTGCGCGGGTCAGCTCGGGCGATTGGCTTGGCGACGCGGTGGGCGCGGGAGTGGCCAGCGGAGGCGTGACGCTCGCTTGCGCGACGACGACCGGGGTCGGGCTGACCGCGACCGAAGGCGCCGGCGTCGGCGTGGCGGCGGGAAGCGCGACGGTTTTCGCCGTCGGGCGCATTATCCAGAAGGCGAACAGGCCGGCCGCGACCAAAAGAATGGCGGCGACCGCCCAGATTATCGCGCGTGAGGATTTGGCGGGAGCAGCGGCCGGCGTCGTCGTCGGCAACGGCGGCGGCGTGGCCTCGACCATGGTCGGGAAATCCTGTTCGTCGCTCTTCGGCCCGGCCTGGATCTCGGCCAGACATTGCTCGATCTCGACCCGGAGGGCGGCTGGCGTTTGCGGGCGCTTCGCCGGATCTTTCTCGATCATTCTGCCCACCAGCGTGCGCAGGCTGGCCGGGAAATGTTGCAGCTTTTCCAGTGGCGGCGGTTTGTGCAGATGCTGGCTCATGACCTGGGCGAGCGAGCCGCCAAAGGGCGCCTGCCCGACGAGCATGTACCAGAGGGTCACGCCTAACGAATAGATGTCGGAACGGACGTCGATCTCCCGTTCCTCGAGCTGCTCCGGGCTGGCGAAATGGGCCGTCCCGACAAACCCGCCCATCGAGAGGGTGGCGAGGTCGTCGTTCTCCTCGTGCTTGATCGATTTGGCGAGGCCGAAATCGATCACCTTGACCATAAAATCATCGTCCTCCTTCACCAGCATGAGGTTGGCCGGCTTGATGTCGCGATGGACGAGATGATGCTTCTCCGCCGCGGCGAGCGCGCGCGCCACCTGCAGGGTGATGCGCAACGCGATCACGGGATCAATCGATCCCTGGCGCTTGATGAACGACTCGACCGTCTCGCCATCGACGAATTCCATGGCGTAAAAAAACGCGTCGCGATTCGTCCCGAGATGAAAAACCGAAGCGACATTCGGATGCCGCAATTGGGCCGCGGCCCGCGCCTCGCGCAGAAACCGCTGCTGCGCCACTTCGCTCTCGAGATATTTCGCGTTGATCACCTTGAGCGCGACGTTGACCCGCAGGTTGGTATCGAAGGCCTTGTAGGTGATCCCCATCGCGCCCCGCCCGAGTTCAAAGAGGGAGCCGTCCTCGCGGGTCAGCACTTCGTAATGATCGAACGTCATTTTCTCGGTCTTGGGAAAGGGCGAACTATATCGCCCGAATTGCGGATCGTGCCATCGGATAAAGCCCGATCTTGTCGTACGCGACCTGCTATCAGATATTGAGAGCCGCCACCATGCCAGCCAAACTTCGAATCACCCCAGTCGCTAACGAACCCTTCGAACTCACGATCGGCAACACCGCCACCATCGGGCGCACGGCCGATAATACCGTCTGCCTGAGCGGCAGCCCGCTCGTCTCGCGCCAGCATGCGCTCATTCGTTGTCACGACGGTTACCAATATCAGATCATCGATCTCGGGAGCCGCAACGGCACCCTGGTCAACGGTCAGCGCGTCGTCATGCCGATGACCCTGGCGCCGGGTGCTCGCGTCGAGGTGGCTAAAAACGAAATCATCTTCGACTTGATCGAGGACGATTTCTCGAGCGCGCATCTCGAAGTCACCATGGCGGGCTCGATGGCCGGCATCGCCTCCGCCATCCGGCCGGTCGCGTTGCTCGTCTGCGACATTCGCGGCTTCAGCACGATGGCGGAGAAAATTTCCAGCTCGCACCTCGCGCAACAGCTCGGCGTCTGGTTTCGCGAAGCTGGAAACCTCGTCACAAAAAGCGGCGGCACGATCGATAAATTCATCGGCGACGCCGTCCTCGCCTATTGGGCCGGGTGCGGCGCGGATGAAGTGAATTGTGGGGCGACGCTCCAGATCGCGCGCGATATCCTCGGGCTCGCGGCCAAGAGCAAGTGGGCCAACGGCGAGCCGTTCAACGTCGGGATTGCGCTCCATTTTGGTTCTGTCACCTGCGGCAATGTTGGGATCGACGCGCAACGCGACGCGACCATCATCGGCGATGTCGTGAACACGGTCTTCCGACTCGAGTCGGTCATGAAGGAGCTCAACCAACAGGTCTTGCTCTCGGCCGATTTTGCCGAGCGCCTGCCGGCGAGCGAACAACTGGTCGACCTGGGCGAGCGGAAGCTAAAGGGCAAACAGCAGGCGGTGCGGATTTACGGACTGGGGTAGACGGAGCAAATTTTTTTCCTCTGTTGTAGAGCGCGCTGTCTCAGCGCACCGCTCCTGGCCTAGTTCAGCGAGATGTCCGCTGAACAGCGGACCCTACAACGCCGGGGAGCAGGAAATAATTTTTGGCAATGGGCTCGTCTCGATTCGCCGCCGGCGCGACGATCGGTAATCGATTCCGGCGCCCGGTTAGCTGACGTCTTTCTTACTCGCCGCTGTCATCTCCGCCCCCATCGTCACTCCCGCCGTCGTCACCGCCGGCGTCGGCCCCACCGTCGTCACCGCCATCGTTGCCACCACCGTCGTCCATATCGCCACCACCATCGTCATTCCCACCGTCGTCCGTATCACCGCCGTTATCGTCGGCCCCGCCGTTGTCGACGTCGCCGCCATTATCGTCGGCTTCGCCTTCTTTCTTCTCTCCTTTTTCTTCTTCTTCTCCAGCGTTCATATCGCCACCGTTGTCGTCGGCTTCGCCAGCGTTCATATCGCCGCCGTTGTCGTCGGCCTCGCCAGCGTTCATATCGCCGCCGCTATCATCGGCTCCGCCGTCGTCCATGTCGCCGGCGTCCCTATCGGAGGCGTCGGCCGTGCTTTCGTCGCCCCCACCTTTATCAGTCGGCCGGGACGTCGTTATCGTTGTCCTCGGCCACTTGGTTTTCTTCGGCATCCGTCATGTCGAACGATTGATCTTCGACAAAATTTTCCTGCGCATCGATCTCGGCCGCGGAGAGCGGCTCATCGACATAGACATTATCGTCGACGTAGATATCGACCGGGGTCGTGACATAATCCCAGTCATAGGTGTAATCCGTCCAAACATCTGCGTAGATCGGCGTGTAATAGTCGACATAGGTGTCGACCACGATCCAATCACTGCGCCAGGCCGGATCGACATAGTAATCGTAGCCGTAGAGCTGGCCTTTGAGATCATCGAGCAGATAGAGCGCCAGGAGATAATCAGCCACATCCATTTTGGCGTTGGCGATGCGTTGCGCTTCTTTTTTCATTTTTGCCAGGCCGCGGGCGAGGGCCTTGTCCTCTTTCGCTTTGCCTTCCAACTTCCAGTCTGGAGCCTGGACTGTAGACGCTTCGCTGTGCGAAGCGCGAGTCTGGGTGCGGCCGGCAGTGCAGTGCCAGACCGCGCCGCGATATACAACCGTCGGGGCGGGCGGGTCGTTGCCGGCAGGCGCCGATCCAATCGCGGGAAACCACATGTATGACGTGACCCGGGCGCAGGCCAAGGCCCTCGGTCTGCGGGTCGACGACATGGAAATTCACGGGACCTTCTTCTTCGGAGGCCAGAACACGTGGACCTATGACCCAAACAACCGCATGGTGATGTGCGCCTTCGACTTCATTGGGACCGCCTTGCACGAGTACTCGGAAATCATGGGCCGCAACCTACCTCAAGGGCGACGATCTCGGCACGGGAACGCCTCAGTATGTCCAGTATGATTTGTTCCACTACACGGCCGCCGCGACACGGGGTCTGAATAAGGGTCCGAGCCGATTCTTCTCTTTCTTCTTTTATTCTATGCTGCTGACCGAGTTCAACAACGAGAACGCCAATATGGGGGACGCGCAGGATTGGAAAGGCAACGGCAACGATCCCTTCAATGCGTTCGGACCCGATAACGAACAGGACGACCTGACCATGGTAGACCTGCAGGTGATGGACGTCATTGGCTTTAATTTTACCAATGGCACCACGACGACGACGCAACTGGGGAACATTTCGACACGGCTGGCGGTGGGCACGGTCGACGATGTCCTCATCGGCGGATTCGTTGTGACCTGGACCGGACCTAAGAGCGTGCTGGTGCGAGGAATCGGACCGTCCCTGATTCCTTTCGGCATTCAAGACGCGCTCCTGGATCCCATGTTCGAGTTGCGTGACAGTATGGGAAACACGCTCGTCGCGAACGACAATTGGCGCGACACGCAGGAAGCAGACATTATGGCCACCTGGTTCGCTCCGCCAACGATGCCGAGTCGGCCATCCTCATGAGCCTTGATCCTGGCCAGTACACCGCCATTCTTTCCGGCGTCAACCTAACCACCGGTGTCGGTCTGGTTGAGGTCTACGACCGTGATCCTGCCGCTACTTCAACGCTGGGTAACATCTCTTCGCGAGGATTTGTTCAAACTGGCGACAACGTGATGATCGGCGGTGTGAGCGTTCTCGGAACCGATCCGCAGCGGGTGATCATTCGCGCCATCGGACCTTCCTTGACCGCACTCGGGGTGGCAAATGCCTTGGCCAACCCGACCCTCGAACTCCGAGACTCCGCGTTTCGCACAGCAAACGTCTACAGGCGCTCAGTAGGATGGAAATTATGGGCACCGGTCAGGCGCCAATGGATGACCTTGAGTCCGCCGTTGTGCAAACCTTAACGCCGGCGCAATACACGGCGATCGTAAAGGGCGTCAATGACACCACTGGCACCGCGCTCGTCGAAGTATACACGCTCCCGCCGCTGCCCTAACGATCCAGAGGTTTCAACCGCGCAGCGCCCGGAGATCTCCTGCGGGGTGTCGATGTCGATCGCGCCCTGCGGGAAATCAACCAGCGCGACCTCCCGATTCGCGGGCCGCGATAATCTCTTTCGCACCCTGCCCCTCGCCTAACGACAGCAGTCCGAAACATTCGCGCGCGAAAAGCGCCGGCACGCCGCGCGTCTCCGCGTAGGCCGAGGCCACGATCGGGCGTCCCGTTTTCTGATGCGCCGCGATCAAACTTTGAATGATCGGGCGCTGACATGCGGTTGATCGCAAACCAGGATGACGAGCGCGTCGCAATCGGCCGCCGCTTCCACGCCAAGGCGGAGCGAATTGCCGAGGCCGCGTTCCCAATGCTCATTGGAAACGATCTCGACCGGGAGGTCGCGCAGCTCGCTCGCGATCTTTTTCCGTTCGCATCCGAGGACGACGATGACGGGCGAACAGCCGGCATCGATGGCCGCCTGCGCGCTCCGCCTAACGAGCGTTTTTCCTCGGTAAGTCAGAAGCTGTTTGGCCTGGCCGAGCCGCGCCGAACCGCCGGCGGCCAATACAATCGCACCAACCTTCACGCCGGCGCTGAAACCAGCTCGCCCGGCGGATGGATCGGTCGTTTCCGTGCCCGCAACGATTCGACGCTGGCCTGCGCGAAGACGCTTTGGATTTCGGCGACGATGGCGAGCGCGATCTCCTCCGGCGACTCCGCGCCGAGATCGAGGCCGGCGGGGGAAAACAATTCCGAGCGCGCCGTCAGACCGGTCTCGAGCAAAGTGTGGAGAAGCTGGTCGCGCCGCCGGCGCGGGCCGAGGAGAGCGAGGTAGGGCAAACCGAGCGGAAGCAGTTTTTCGAGGGCGGCGTAATCGCGCCCGTAGTTGTGCGTCTTGACGACCACCGCCGTCCATTCGTCGAAGTCGTCAGGCAAAGCGGAGGCTTCCTCCGCTTCGATGACGGCCCAGCCAAGGACCTCGGCGAGATCGCGCAAGGGAGCGCTGTCAGGGCCGTCGCCGATTAAGACGAGTTGCAGGCGTGGAGGGATCATTTGCAGGAAAGCGCTGGCCGGCGCGGCAACGGGCGAGGCGAAGAAACTCGTGCCTAACGAATCGCTATTTTCGAAGACGATGGCGAGCCAGGCGGCGCGGCGTTCGCGCTGGGCGATGGCCAGTTGGGCGAGCAAAGCTGGCTCCAGCTTCTCGACAAAGATGTCGATCGCGCCGTTGCAGCCGTAACGGAGCCTCGTGTCGAAACTGAGCAGGATCGAGACGCCGGTGGCGATGACTTCCTGGGCGCGGGCCGCCACTTCCTCCTCCATGCAGCCGCCGCTCAAGGCGCCGACCGTGCTGTAATCGGTAGCGATCAACATCCGCGCGCCCGGGCGGCGATAGCTGGAGCCGCGCGCCCTAACGAGCGTGGCGAGGGCGAAGGGCTCGCCCCGCCGTTTCTCGAAAGCTCGAATGATGTCCTGGATTTCCTTCATCGTGTGGCGGCGGAGGCTCCGGGGAGCGCACGCGCCTCGCGTGCTGGTTTCGGTGCCTCACCGAAACAATCTTTCCTCGCCTCTGGATATGAAAAAGTTCGCGATGGCGGGGGCGCCATTGCCAGCACGCGAGGCGCGTGCGCTCCCCGGAAAGATTCGCGAGCGCGCATGGTTCCTTTAGATCAGCCTGCCAGGCGTGATCGGCAACTGGCGAATGCATTTGCCGCCGAGACGCTCGCTCGGGCGTGCGAGCACGGATTAACTGATAACCGACATCGGTCTTGTTGGTTTTGAGGCCAAATCTAATCTCGCGACCTGTCAGCCAACCCCGCGGCCGGTCCGCAGGAAAAGCGAAATCAAAACAACGAGCGCCAGAGCGCTCAAACCGAAACAGTCAGAAACCAAATGAAAACTCGAGACTTAATTAAGTTGTTCGTCCTCGCCATCGTCGCCACCGGCTTCGTCAGTCTGGGCAACGATGCCTTCGCCGCGGCCGGCATTTTCGGCAGCGACGACGGGCTGCAACTCAACGGTGGAGCATTCACGTTTTACGAGAACTCGCTCCAGGGTGATAACCGCCATGATCCGCTCGTGAGCGGCGGGGTGACGGGCGCGCCGACGCTGGTGACAACGGGACTGCCCGGCGGCCTCGGAACGTTTGATCCTTCGATGGGCGATAGCCTGCTCCTGATTGGCGGCGAAGCGCTCACCTACAAGAACAACGGGACCGACGTGACCGGTGCTTTCGTTAACTACAGCATCGATGGCGGCGCCTTTTCTTCCATTAGCCTGACCTTCAACGAAGACAACGTGAACGGGGCTACCGGCGATCAGCGCTGGGCGAATACCGATTTTTCGATCGATCTGCTTAATGGCCAGAGCTTGGGCACGCACACCCTTGCGTTCTACATCAGTGCCACGACCGATGGCGTCGATTCCGATCCCATCCTGTATGACAACAACGGAGGCTTGAACTTCAACACCACCTTTACACTCATTCCGGAGCCGAGCACCTGGGCCATGATGGTCGGTGGATTCGGAATCCTGGTCGCCTTCCAGCGCCGCCGCCGTCGGCTGAGCTGAGGCTGCCGATCGCGCGACTGATTTTCGCGGGTTGATTGATCAAGGGCCGCACGGAGTTTCCGTGCGGCCCTTTGCTTTTCGGGCTGCGGTGCGCGCGCTCCTCGGGCGGCGCTTTGGATTAACTGTTGACCAAAAACGTTGACCTGCGCTGCCGGGTGGCTCCATACTCGCCCGATGGCGGATGTGCCCACGATTCGGACCCTGGCAAAAATCGCTGGCGTGTCTTCGGCCACGGTTTCATTAGCGCTGCGGAATCACCCCCGCATCCGACCCCAGGTGCGGGAGCGCATTCAGAAAATCGCGAACGAGGTCGGCTACAAACCCAACCCGATCGTTTCCCATCTCATCGCGCAGGTGAGGGCGAGCCGGCGGGCCAGCTATCAAAGCACTCTCGGGGTCGTTTTCACGACCAAGGACCCCGGGCATCTGGAAGTGCCGACCTTCATGGAATGGGTCGCAGCCTGCGAGGCGCGCGCCCGCCAACTCGGCTATGGCTTCGACAAATTCATCCTCGTCCAATCGGGCATTTCCCCCCAGCGTCTGATCAAGATCCTCGATGCCCGCAGCATCAAAGGCCTCTTCAAGCTTGGGCCTTTTGTTCGGGGCGCGATTCCGCACGAGTTCGATGTCATCTGGCAGCGTTCGGCCACGATCGTGCTGGGCGCCCGGCCGGTGCGCCCCGCGCTTTCCGCGGTCATGAACGATCAGTTTTCCACCGTGCGCCAGGCGATGGAGGAAGTGCTGCGGCTCGGGTATCGACGGATCGGGCTCTGCGTCAGCGCCATGATCGAGGAGATCGTGGAATATCGGTTTCTCGGTGGTTTTCTGGCCGGGCAAAGCGAGCTGGAGCGGGCCGACCAGGTGCCGCCCTACGACTTTGATTACGAGGACAAAAAAGCTTTCCAACGCTGGGTGGAACGCCATCGCCCCGACGTCATCCTGACCCTGCACCCGCAAATCCGCGACTGGCTCGGAGCGATGAAGCTCACTGCGCCGAAGGATATCGGCCTTGTCCACCTCGACCTGACCGATGAACTAAAGGGCTGGGCCGGGATGCGGCAGAACAACGAGCAGATCGGGATCGCGGCGGTCGACATGCTGGTCGGCCAACTGCACCGCAACGAGTATGGCGCGCCGCCGTTTCAAAAGTGCATGATCATCGAGGGAACCTGGGTGCCCGGCGACACCGTCCGACAGCCAGCGGGCGCCAAAGCGAAGAAATCAGCCCGGAAAAAAGCGGCCTGAGGGGCGAGCGGGTGAGGGGAATCGAACCCCCGTTTCGGTCCCCGTCTCTCTCAACAAACGATTTTGCCTATGGATGAGGACGGACGTCCCAGAACATGCTTAAAACCGCCGGCTGTCATGACTAATTTATGACCCACATGGCCGGCGTTCCCCAAGCGCGTTAGATCGTGTGGTCGTGCTTCTGTGAAGCGTGCCGTCTTTAACTCGCGTATCAGGGAAAGGGCGAGCAAAAGCTGCCGGTAACCTGAATGCGAACAGGGATCGATCAGGTTCGCTCCGGCAACCGTCATCACTGGTCCGCCGAAAGGGGATCTCCGGCGCAACATTTGGGCAGTGATTGGCAAGAATCGGTAGGACTCCGGCCAGCATGAGAGGTAGTGAAACCTTATGAAAACGCTCACTCCAGTAACAAGCGGGACGCAAACGATCACACGTTCGCTCGGCCCCGGCCCGTTGCCGGATGCTCTTGACCCGCGGGGGGCCAGGCTCGGGTGGCGCTTGGCGTTGCCCTTGTTTTTGTTGTGTGCGGCGCTGCTGGTGCAACCATGCGCTGCTACTCCCTTTCAATGGGAGTATACCGGCAGCCTCCGTACTACATTGTTTCGCCACACTGCGACATTGCTGGACAACGGCGAGGTGCTCGTCGCAGGCGGCAACCGCAATATCCGGGGCGCGGAACTCTACAACCCAACCACGGGAATTTGGACCTTCACCGGCTTCCTCCGTAGGGGTCGAGGCAGCCACACGGCCACGTTGTTGCCCAGCGGCGAGGTGCTGGTTGCAGGAGGGCTGTTCCAGTTTAGCGCCATTGCCAGCGTGGAACTGTACGATCCAGTTTCAGAAAATTGGCACTTCACCGGCAGCCTCGGTACCTGCTCGGTACCGCCACACGGCGACGTTGCTGGCCAACGGCGAGGTGCTGGTGACAGGCGGTTACGACGGGATCGGCGCCCTTGCGAGCACGGAACTCTACGATCCAGTGACGGGAAATTGGACCGTCACCGGTAGCCTCAATACTGCTCGGTACCGCCACACAACGACGTTGCTGGCCAACGGCGAGGTGCTGGTGACAGGCGGTTACGACGGGATCGACGCCCTTGCGAGCACGGAACTCTACGATCCAGCGACCGGAAATTGGACCGTCACTGGCAGCCTCAATGTTGCCCGGCAAGACCACACGGCGACGTTGCTGGGCAACGGCGAGGTGCTGGTGGCAGGTGGTTTTCAGTCCGGCAGCCTTGCGAGCGCTGAACTCTACGATCCGGCCACCGGAATTTGGAGCGTCACCGGCAGCCTCAATAAGGCACGCTATTTGCATACGGCGACGTTGCTGCTCAGCGGCGAGGTGCTGGTCGCGAGTGGCCTTAGCGGCCACAGGACCAGGACCGCGAGCGCTGAACTCTACGACGCGGCCACCGGAAATTGGAGCGTCACCGGCAGCCTCAATGATCCTCGGCAAAGCCACACAGCGACGTTGCTGCCCAACGGCGACGTGCTCGCTGCTGGCGGCCGCCGGGGGGATGAACACATTCTTAATAGCGCGGAACTTTATGATCCCGGAATGGCCGCCGCCATAAAGGTTGATGGCGGCGGCGTCATCGAAGGCCAGGGGAATTAAGTCACGTTCAAGTCTCGCGCTACCCAGGCCGATGACAGGCGCAACCTCGGCTATTTTCCTTTTGCGATCCTGCCGAGAGTCTGTGCACAAAAAACGCCAGAATTCAAAGTCTCGACCTTAATGGCAACACCGCCGACTTCAACGGTCCGGCTCGATTGGACGACGGAACCAGAGGCAGGTTCAGGGTGAGGGTGACGGATTGGTGGAACCCTCACCAGCGGGAATATCCGAATCTACGAGGCAATCAAGCTTCCTGCCGTTGATCGTTGCCTTTCGGCAGCCTGCCCAGAATAGGCAGAAATAGCGGGCGAGGGGAATCGAACCCCCGTTTCGGTCCCTTCCCCTCTCAAGAAACGATTCTACCTCTGTAGAAGGGCATCGTAGAACATCCCTGCACAAGGCTGGGCGTTAGATCGAGCTGCACGAGACCGTCACCTTTCTTCACCCGATTGTTGTCGCCCACCAAGACGCGCGCGACCTGCCCGCTCACCCGCGGCGCCACGAATGTGACGTAGCTGTTCACATAAGCGTCATCAGTCGAAACGGTGTGCCACGCGTGAAACGCCTTCGGGATTACGACGAAGACGAGGATGATCGCGCCGATGACGATCAGGGCAGTTCGCACCCGGCGTTTTCTCGCTGCTTTGTCTTTTCCGCTCACAGCCGGCTTGGGGGAAGGTAGCGGCTGGTCCGGTGGCGCCGACTTTGACTCGTCACTCATATTTCTCCTTCGATCTTGTCATCCTTTTCTCAGGCCTCTCGAGAGGACATTTGGACCAGTCTGGCTGGGGCTTGGCATAGCCGACCTCCTTCGGCACCGCCCCTTTAGTAGATTTGAGATCCCGACTTTCATCGGTTGGAAAAAAGCCGCTTTACTTTGATTGTTTCCGCAACGACCGGCGGGACCATTGCTTCCCAGGAAGCATCGCCCTTCTGAATCCGGGAAAGAACGTCGGGCGTTTGAATTGCGAGATACGATTCGTTGTAGGAGCGAATTGGCACCACCCGGCCGAGCTCAATGAGAAGCTGCTGCAGGTGGTGCCAGGGTGCCGGTGCCCTGGCGCTACCCAAAGTCTGAATCTCACCCGTAGCCGGATCGCGCGTTGGATAGACATACATTTTCACCGAGCGTTTGAACAGGCGTCCAACCGATTCGAGAACGCCGCCTGGAAGCTCAGTGTAGTATTTCTCATCTGCCACTTGCTGGCGAACCGTGGGTAGCCCGGCAGCGATACCGATCAAGGCATCGGTGTAAGCCGCGAAATAATCGGCCAGTCGATAATGTTGCTCAAACCGGGAGATCAGGACGTCGAAGCCAAGAACTCCGAGGATATCTGCCCGGTCAAGGAAATCGCCGTGTCCTGCCTCAGGTCCCGGGGTCAGACTGCGCAACGTCATTTCCGCGAATATGACTGGCTCCTTTCCCCGGACTTCGGGTTCTTCCAGAAACTGTTCGCGCGCGCTCTCGAGCAGATCCAAAGTCAATTTGGTCACCGGCCGAAAGCTGCCGCGCTCGACCAGGATAGGTTTCTTGTAGAGCACCTCCGAGGGCTGAACCACCTCGCCCGCGGCGGTGAACATGGCTGCATCGGTTAATCCCTGCTCCACGAGTTGGAGGCTCATGAGCCGATTGTCCACCTTTGGAAATGCCGGCCCGGAGAACTTGATCATGTCGATCTCAACCCTTCGACGGCCCAGGTCGTCCGCAAGCGACGCGATGAATCTCGCCCGATCCTCAGAATCGAAGAACGCCGCGTGAACGAGATTTACACCGAGAATCCCGAGCGCTTCCTGCTCCAGCGCGGCGGTTAAGTCCAGAAGGTGCGTATGAATGACGACCTCGGATGGCTCTTCGCCCGGACGGGTTTGAAAGCGGATGCCGAGCCAGCCCCGCCCATTTCCGACCTTACGAAAGGCGCGAGTCGCCACAGTGTTTGCGAACGCGAAAAATCTTTTCGTGTCGCCGTACTTTGCCTTTAAGCTCTTGCGCAATTCGGCAAACTCATGTTTGAGCATGGCCTCAAGCCGTTCCCGGCTGACGTAGCGCCTGGCCGGACCGTAGCGTCGATCGCTCATCGCCATGTCATAGGCGGAAATCGTTTCTGCGATCGTTCCTGCCGCTCCCCCCACGGAAAAAAACCAGCGCGCCACTTCCTGGCCGCCACCGATTTCGGCGAAAGTGCCGTAGCGGGTAGCATCGAGGTTCAACGCCAGCGCTTTTTCACGGGTGCCAAGCGAGTTGCCGTTCCGACCATCACCTCTCAGAGTTCGCTTACATGTCGGTTGGGTAATCATCGAAACACACAACGGCATCCGTGTGACTCGCCCTCGTGACCTTGCGTGACATCTCTATCTCCCCAGCCCAGGCGCAACATGTCGCAAAACATTCGTAACCCCAGCTCGGCGACGCGTGCCCGAATCAGCGCGATTTGCTTCTCCACATCTTCAGTCGCGTGCTGGTTATTTGTTGCGTCCGTTAGGCGACTTCTTGCGGAGCCAGACGTGTCGAACGAGTTGCGCCCGCCGCTGTTTCCTTGGCTGGCTTTTGAAGGGTCGAACGGCCAAGCCAATCCTCAAAAAATGTCGGAGCGATGCGCGCATTCGGTCCGGGCGTGAGCGATTGATCGTTCACCGCGATGCCGAAATATCGTGCCTGCGGATCGCTCACTAGCTCGCGCGGATCGTTGGTTGCACGCAGGAAACGTCCGACCAGTTCATCAAGCCCCACCCGTTCCGGTCCGGCGATTTCGATCGTGTCGTTGACCGGCGCGGCGAGGGCGACTTCGGCCAGGATGGCCGCCACGTCATCGGCCGCGATGGGCTGGAAGAGCGTCGGTGGCTGGTGAACCGTTTGCCCGACGGCGCCGGTTTGGGCGATCGCGCCCGTGAACTCGAAGAACTGCGTCGCGCGCACGATCGTGTAGGGAATTTCAGAGGCCTTGATCATGTTTTCCTGCGCCAGCTTCGCGCGGAAGTAACCCATCTTCTGCAGCCGCTCGGCGCCCACAACCGACAGCGCAACGTGATGTCTCACGCCCGCAGCCGCTTCCGCCGTAAGGAGATTGTGACCCGACGTTTTAAAAAACTCCATGGCCGCCTTATCCTCAAACGACGGCGAATTTGCCACGTCGACGACGACCTGAGCGCCGGCGATTGCTTCCGCAAGTCCTTCACCGGTAATGGTATTAACACCCGAGGAGGGTGACGCGGCCACGATTTTGTGGCCCAGCTGGCGGAGATTGTTCACGACCTTCTTCCCGATGAGCCCGCTGCCGCCGACGACTACGATCTTGATTGCATCGTGAGAGACGCGTTTGTTGCTTGATGGATCAGAGTTCATGGCGACCATAATCAGCGAGGGGTCACTGCTCTTGTAGCCAGTGGTTTCGCATATCAATTATTCACAAATTGTATGACCGTCTTCGACGACCTCGCCCTGCTCCGCGCTTTCGTTTGCATCGTGGAATGCGGCAGCATCTCCGCCGGGGCGCGTCGGTTGAAAATTCGTCAGCCGACCTTGAGCCGTCACCTGCGCACACTGGAGGAACATTGCGGTGCTGCGCTCTTGCGGCGCGACACCCATCACATGAGCCTCACGCAGCAAGGGCAGCTTTTGCTCGCGGATGCGCAAACCATGCTGGCTCGCGCCGAAGAGGCGGACCAGCGACTACGCGAAGATCAAACAACGCTGAGCGGCCATTTGCGTCTGTTTGCGACCACTGACCTCGGGCAATGGGTGGTCACGCGCCTGGTCAGCAGTTTTTTGCAGCTCAATCCAAAGGTCACGGCAGAGCTCGGCCTGAGCAGCCGTCCCTTGCACATGATCCAGGAGGGTTGCGACGTCGGAATCCTGCCCGGCAAAATCACGGACGAAAGCGTGGTGGCCCGGCCGGCAGGAAAAATCACTCTTAGCCTCGCCGCTGCGCCGTCCTTGATCAAAAGCCGTCCCGCCGTGAAAAAACTCGGTGACCTAAAATCGTGGCCATGGATCGCGATCGCCGGGCCTCAATTTTGGAGCGCGAAGGAGATCAGGCTTTTCGCGAACAGTCGCGCCGAGCAGACGCTCCGCATTTCTCCGGTGCTCATTTCCGAAGGTGTGACGAGTATCCGTGAGGCGGTGCGAGACGGTCTCGGTCTCGCCCTGCTTCCCGATTGGTTGATTCGGGAAGACCTCCTTTCCGGAGAACTCGTCCGCGTCCTGCCGCAGTGGAACGCGAAAGAGTTACTGGTTCATGTCGTCTATGCCGGACATCGTCTCCTGCCCACGCGCGTGCGCGCCTTCATCGACTTCGCCATCAGCTATATGACGAAAGAATTGGGAGGTTCGACGGTGTAGTAATCGGAATGACTCTGGTTGGACCATCTGTTGGAGAATTGATTCATGCGGCAACCATCGCAATTGTTGGATATCTTTGCGGGCAGAGGCAATCTCTTCACCTGCTGTTCGCGCCCTCAAGGGGATGTCATTTTTGACCTATGACTTCCGGCAACACTTGTTATGACACTCGACAAGGTGAAAACCGCAAATCCCATCGTCCCGACCTCGCCAGTCGCGAGCCGACATCAACTGGAAACGAACAGAGGATCAAGATGATGATAGAAACTGACAATCTTCGCTACACAAGGTTAGCTCTTGGCAACGGGTCCGGCGCGATCCCGGCGCTCGGTTTTGGAACACTGATTCCCGACCCTATCGCGACCAAGAATGCGACCGAGGCGGCGCTGAAGGCAGGATTTCGCGGGCTCGACACTGCGGAACGTTACCAGACTGAGAAAGAGGTCGGCGAAGCGATGAAGGAGGTGTTCGAGACGGGGGAGATCAGGCGGGAGGATGTGTTTGTCGCCACGAAACTCTGGAACACCAATCATCGTCCTGAGCGCGTCAAACCGGCCTTCGAGGCAAGCCTCAAGAAACTCCAGCTCGACTACGTCGATCTCTATCTCATCCACACCCCTTTCGCCTTCCAACCTGGAGATGTGCAGGACCCGAGGGATGCGAACGGCAATGTGATCTATGACAGAGGGGTGACGCTGTCAGATACATGGGGGGCGGTGGAAGAGCTGGTGAACGAGGGCAAGTGCAAAGCGATTGGATTGTCCGACGTTGGTCTGGAAAAGGTGAAGGAGATCTTTGAAGCCGCGACCATCAAGCCGGCGGTTGTTCACGTCGAATCCCACCCATATCTCCCGGAATGGGACCTCCTGGACTATTGCCGAAAGAACGGAATCGTGCTGCAAGCTTTCGCGGCACTGGGTCATAGTAGCGAGCCCAACTTGCTGGCCGATCCTGTCATCACTGCCATCGCCAATCGGGTCGGCAAAACTCCCGCCCAGGTCGTGCTCGCGTGGGCTATCCAA
>CAVYZI010000006.1:0-489582 GCA_963772915.1 uncultured Verrucomicrobiae bacterium | reverse complement strand
GCTGGTTTGGCGAGGGACCGGAGGCTTCTTGCGCAGATCCTGGACGCGCTGAGGGACCTCACCGATGGTCTTTGCTCCTTCTCGTTGCGGTTTGTCCCCAAATAGCTTGGGGGAGGTCCCTCGCCGTCTGCGCGGGCTCGGGATGACAACGTAAGAGAGCGCAGGCTGCTCGCGGCAGCGCAGAACGCTGGCGACGCTAGCCAGATACTCCCCATGTCCAGTTTGATCTCGCTCGATTTGGAACAAAAAGGTTGTTGACTGACTAGTAAACTATGAGACGGTTCATCCATGCCGAGGCATAGTGACGTCGAAGAGCGTTTGATGAACGCGGCGATGGATTTGATCTGGGAAAACAGCTACGGATCGACCTCGGTCGACGCCATCTGCGAGAAGGCCGGCGCGAAAAAAGGCAGCTTCTATCATTTCTTCGAATCCAAATCCGAGCTGGCGGTGAAAGCGCTGGAGGCGGATTGGCAGCGGAAGAAGGCGAAAATGGACGGGATTTTTTCCCCTTCGGTTCCGCCGCTGGAGCGACTGCGCACTTATTTCGAGCACGTTTACGAAGGCCAGACCAAGGCCCACGGGGAATGCGGCGCGGTCCTCGGATGTCCCTATTGCAGCCTGGGGTGCGAGATCGGAACGCAGGACCGGGCGATCGGCGAGCAAGTGCGAAAAATCCTTGACCGCAATGCCAAATATTTCGAGTCAGCCATCCGGGATGCCGACGCTCAGGGTTTGATCTCGGCTCCGGACGCAAAAGCGAAGGCACAGATGCTGGTGGCATTTTTCCAGGGGAGCCTGGCTCAGGCGCGGATCGAGAATGATGTGCGGCCGTTGCGCCGCCTGGCCGAGGGCGCGTTCGAACTGCTGGGAGCGGAGCAGAAGGCGAGCGCGAAGTAATCAGATTTTCAAAAAACAAACACTACAGAGGAAAAATAGATGACCAGTCAAATAACACGAACATCTGCAACGGAAATCAAAGCAGAGAGCGGTGACTGCCGACCCCCGCAAAATGTCCCGGCCGATTACTGCCGCCGCTTGAAAAGCGGAATCATGCGTCTGCGGGCGGCGATTCAAACGCATTACGAAGGGATGTTTCCTGAAGGTAGTGATCAGATTGCGCGGGCCATCGGCGAGGCCGAAAAGGCCGCCTGGGCGACGCCGTTTCCGTCGCTCTTTTTCCCGACCCTCGCACATCTCCGGGTGCGCGAACGGATGCCGATCGCCTAACGACAGGAAACCAGGCCGGATAATTTTATGAACCAGAAGAAAACTGCACTCATCACCGGCGCCAACAAAGGCATCGGACTCGAAACCGCCCGCCAGCTCGGGAAAAAAGACATCACCGTGCTCGTGGGAGCGCGCGACGCGAAGAAGGGCGAAGCAGCCAGCGCGGAACTCCGCCAGGAAGGGATCGACGCGCATTCGCTCACGATCGACGTCAGCAAGCCGGAGAGCATCGCGCAAGCCGCGGCCCAAGTGGAGCGCGACTTCGGCCGGCTCGATATCCTGGTCAATAACGCCGGCGTCATGCTGGAGGAGAAGGGGAAGAAAGTGAGCGAGCACTCGCTCGACACCTGGCGCGAAACTTTTGCCACGAACCTCTTCGGCCTGATCGCGACGACACAGGCGTTTCTGCCTTTGCTGCGCAAGAGTGACGCCGGCCGGATCGTGAACCTTTCCAGCATTCTGGGCTCGATCGAATTCCACGCCAAACCGGGTTCGCCGGTTTATGAAAGCAAGGACCAGCCGGCCTACAACGTCTCGAAATCGGCGGTCAACGCCTTCACCGTCCAGCTCGCCTACGAGCTGAAGGACACGCCGTTGAAGGTGAACGCGGCTCACCCCGGCTGGGTGAAAACCGAGATGGGCGGGGAGGGGGCCATGATGGAAATCGTGGACGGCGCCAAGACGAGCGTCGCTCTTGCCACCCTCGAAGCGGGACGGACCGAGCGGGACCTTCGTGCATCTGGGCGAGTCGCTCCCGTGGTAACGGCCGACAACACCTGCGATGAAGAGCATTCGTAGAAATCCGCGTTCAATGCGGCCGGCGATGGCACCGCTTTGGAATCCTAGCGAATCGCTCGGACATTTGACTGAGCGGTCGTTAGGCGACGGGCAATTGCTCGACGTCTATTCGCAAACCATCGCCGCGGTCGTCAGCCGGGTGGCGCCGAGTGTGGTCAATATTCGCGTCCTGAGCGGCGAGCGCGGTCCGGGCGGCGGCTCGGGATTCATCCTCGCCCGCGACGGATTCATCCTGACCAACAGTCACGTCGTGCACGGCGCGCGTGAGATCGAGGTCACGTTGCGCGATGCCCGCGTTTATCCGGCGCAACTCATCGGGACCGATCCGGAAACCGACCTGGCCGTGATCCGGATCGACGCGCCGGATGTGCAACACGCGCGGCTGGCCGATTCGTCGCAGATTCGGGTCGGCCAAATCGCGGTCGCGGTCGGCTCGCCCTATGGATTCCAGCAGACGGTGACGGCGGGAATCGTGAGCGCGCTCGGCCGCTCGATGCGCTCCGAGTCGGGGCGTTTGATGGATGAAATCATCCAGACCGATGCCGCGCTCAATCCGGGGAACTCGGGCGGGCCGCTTTTGAACAGCGCCGGGGAAGTGATCGGGGTCAACACCGCCGTCATCCTCCCGGCGCAGGGGATCTGCTTCGCGATCGCGAGCAACACGGCGAAGTTTGTCGCCGGCTGGCTGATCAAGGATGGCCGCATCCGCCGCAGCTCGATCGGCGTCGCCGGGCAAAACGTGCCGCTCCATCCGCGGGTGGTGCGCTTTCACAAATTGCCTAACGACCGCGGCGTCCTGGTCATGGAAGTGGAACCGGGCAGCCCGGCGGCGATCGCGGGGCTTCGGCCTAACGACACCATCGTCGGCTTCAAAGGCCGGCCGATCGCGACGGTCGACGATTTGCACAAGGAACTGGTCGCGTCCCAGATCGGGATCTCCTCGCCGCTCATGTTTCTGCGCGGGACGGAGAAGCTTTTCTGCATGGTCGTGCCGCGGGAATTGCCCCCGTTCGACGCGCGCCCACGAAAGAGTTAACAACCCATAACAAAGGAATAATATGAACGAACCCATCAACATCAACGAAGCCAGTTTTGAGAAAGCGGTCCTGCAATCGCCCATCCCGGTGCTGGTCGATTTCTGGGCCGCCTGGTGCGGCCCCTGTAAAATGATCGCGCCGCTCCTCGACGAAATCGCCCGCGAAAACGAAGGAAAATTTCGGGTCGCGAAGGTGAACATCGATGACGAGCCTGCGCTCATGCAGCGCTACAACGTCCGGGCCGTGCCCGACGCTGCTCTTTTTCAACGGCGGCGAACTAAAAGATCAACTCGTGGGCGGCGCCCCGAAGCAGGCGATCGTGGAAAAGCTCAGCAAGCTCAACGGCAGCGCAACCTCTGCCTAACGAAACTCAACTGAAAGAAAAACATGGCCGATCAAAAGCAAAATAACCACACTCCTGATCTGACGAAACGTCCGCCGCGCAGCCCGCGCGTCCGCCTCGGCGGCTATGTCCTCCTCCCGCGCATGCTCGACAAAGGTCGCGCCGAGATTGCGGGGCTGAATGGCGAATACCATTACAATTGCCCGCTCGATCAGCGCTTCGTGAACTTCGTCGGGATCGACCCGGAAGCTCTTGCGCGAGCAACTCGCGGCCGGAAAAGGCGACGGGGAAATTCTCGCCTGGATGAACGAAACCGCCGCAGCACGAGCGGACGCCTTGGGAGATCGAGCAATGGAGCGATTACATGCAGCGCCGGGGACCGGACAGTGATGCGGAAACGCGGCAACATTTTGGCGAGATGCTGGAAAAGCTCAGCCGAAACGCCGTGAAGACATCACGACCTGGGCCGACCTGCTCGACCTCGACGATTACGTGAGCTTCGGGGGGAAGGCGTGAGATGCGCAGGCGCGGGGCCAGCAAAGAATTGTCTCCCGGCGTCAGGATTTGAAAACTGCGATCCGCCTCAGGCGGATGAGCAGGAAATCATGTGGGGATTGGCTCCAGCGGTAGGATTTGAACCTACGACCAATCGGTTAACAGCCGACCGCTCTACCACTGAGCTACGCTGGAATTTTCGCCCGTCGGGCGGGCGTATACGTTGCGCGGTCTGAATTCCGCCGCGGCAAGTGCTTCTTTTGGCGCGGCGCGGATGAGGATTGCGAACCTCGTCCGCCTCGCGCAATTCGTCGCCATGATCCGCCTCAGGCGGATGTCGTCCGTCCATTCTGAAACACGGAAGCGTTGGTCCTGCCATGGCCCGCCCGGGAGGAATAGAAGTCGATGGCAAGAGAAGCAGGCGAGCCTTTTTCTTGGCCATCGTGGCTTGAAGTCGAAGACTTTTAGGCAGATACGGAGTCAGCGCTCGCTCCTCAAGCTACGCCTGGCCCGGCGCTGCCCCAGGCTCGAAATGATCGCCGCGCCGTTGACGCCAAACAGACACCAAGCGGGCGACAACGGAGCACGAGATAATGCGCCCGTTTCGATCCCATTCCGGTTTGGGTTCGCTTTAGAACTCCGCTCCGAGGGTCCAGGCAAACACGCCCTGGTCAGGCCGACCGGAGTTGGTATAAAAAGCGGAAGTGCTGCCCAGGCGGTAGTAGCGACCACTGACGGAGGTCGTCCAGGATCCGTAGCTCTCCGGGATAAACGCCAGCGGCACACTCAACTTCAGCGCCGGTCGAGAAGTAGCCGAATCCCTGGCCGAAGTAGCCGCTGCTGCCAAAGCCCACTGGGTCGGCAGGGTCACGGTCACAGGATAAGTCGCCTTCTCGGCAAATGTGTGGCCAGGTCCAATCCCAAACTCATAATACTGGCCCTCGGGTGCATCTGAGGCGTAGGCCACCCCATTCTTAAACGCCAGTCCCGCGTGGCTGGTAAGTTCCTGTTGGAAGTAGAAATGCGGATGGAGGGCAAAAGCTCCCAGCAGATCTGAATCGTCATATTCCAACGCCAGACTGAGATTGTGCGAGATGGCGAAAGTAATCTCCCGGCGAGGTGTAGATGTAATCGCTGATCGTGAAGCTCCAGTTTTTGGCGAAGGTGAAGCTAAACCCAGGGCTGATATCTAATTCATACCAGGCCCTAGACTCGACCGTCCGTTCACGGGGCGGGGTATATTGATGTCGTGGATCGACGCCCAGAGAGGCAGGGTGAAGCTCGCGTCGTTGATAAAGCCTTCCCCTTCATAGAGCATGAAGTTCAGGGTCAGATAGGGTTGGGCGATAAAGGTGTCCTTGTCCTGGACCAAACCATTGAAGATGTATGCGTTGGTCAGCGTCACCCCTACTTCTCCGGAGACGCGGCTCTTCTTTTCTGCTTCAGCCTTCCTGGTCTCTTGAGCGACGGACTTGGATGCAGGCCCAGCCGCCGCCGCCGGTCTGGTGGCTGGAGTGGTAGCAACGGACATGGATGCAGGCAGAGTAACTGCCTCTTGTCCGGTGGCCGAGGTGCCGGCAAGTGCCACTGCCGCGAAGAGCGCCAGAGGGGTCATCATTTTGATCGTTTTCATTTTCGTTTTTCCAGTGTCTCCTGTTCCCGGCACCCGCCGAACGTTTGATTGGGTCGATGTTTAGCAGGCGCTTCCTCAGGATGGCTAGAAAAAGGTTGTGCTCCGTATGCGGACCAATGTGAATATCAACATCGAGGAGGGCGAATTCCTCACCCTGCGTGCCCACTTTCAAGAGCACATTGATCTCGATCCGGCTGGAAAGTATCCATCTGCAGAAAACCAATCCTGGCCTCCGACGAGTGCCGCGGCGAGTATTTTGTCCGCGTGCAACGCTCGTGCGAATTCGCCATTTGCGTTCGCTCCGAACCCGTTGATAATTGCTCTCTCAAGATCGCGGGGTGGAGCAGTCTGGTAGCTCGTCAGGCTCATAACCTGAAGGCCGCGGGTTCAAATCCCGCCCCCGCAACCAAACCGCAATCGCGGTTGCGTCGATCGGTCGACGAGCGTTCTCTCTTTGGTGTCTTCGAAACGATCTGCTCGCATTCTGATCGGGACGGCGAGCTGGACGGACCCGGGATTCGTCGAACGCTGGTATCCCCCGAAGATGCCAGCCGGCGAACGCCTCGCGTGGTACGCGCAGCATTTCGAAATCGTCGAGGTGAATTCGACTTTCTATGCCATCCCGGAGAGGCGGATGGTGGAACGCTGGTGCCGGAACACACCCGACAATTTCACGTTCGACGTTAAACTGCACAAACTGCTCTCGCGTCATTCGGCGCCGCTGAAATCGCTCCCGCCGGCCTTGCAGCGCAGGGCCGAGAGCGATGCCAAGGGAAAGGTGAACCTGACGCCGAAGATCGAAGAGGCGCTGCTCGATGAAATCATCGCCGCGGTCGAGCCGTTGCGCGCGGCGGGAAAATTCGGCGCTTTCCTTCTTCAGCTTTCGCCTGCGTTTTCGCCACGGAAACATGCACTGACCGAGCTGGAGGAATTGCTCGCGCGCCTCAACCCGTTGGGCGTGGTGGTCGAGCTGCGGAATCGCAATTGGACGACCCGTGAGAACCTGGAGCGAACCCTGGAATTCTTCCGTCGCCAGGGAACCACTCTCTCGCTGGTCGATGCGCCTAACGAAGAGCATTTCACCATCATGCCAAGTGATCTGGACGAAGTGACCAACCCCACGCTCGCCTACCTGCGCCTGCACGGGCGGAACGCCGACGCCTACCTGCGGGGCAGGACGGTGGCGGAGCGTTTCTATTACGATTACAGCGAGGCGGAGATCGCCGAGGTGGCGAGCGGGCGGAGAAGCTCGCGGGCGAGGCGGAAAAGGTCCACGTCATTTTTAATAACAACGCGCTCGACTTCGCGCCCCATGCGGCTCTCCGCCTGCGCGCAGCGCTCGGGCAGATTGCCAGGGGCCCGGCGCGGCAACCGGATCTTTTTCGTTAGGCAAGATTGGAGACGCGAGCCTGGACGCGCCCCAAGGCACGCCCGGGCCTCCTCCCGATCGCCTAACGACCAGGCAGTCGCGCACTCCCAGGCGGGCGTGAACGGGACTGAACGTGTAGTGTGACCGGAATGAATGAGCCTTCCGCCAAGCCGAGCGCCTGGGCGCGCTTCCGAAACTGGCTGAGCCACGTTCATTTCCGCATCGTCACGATCGAGGATACGCCGCACTCGATCGCGCTCGGGGTCGCGATCGGCATCTTCTTCGGGTTCACCCCGCTCTGGAGTCTGAAGACGCTGCTTTCGATCGCGGTTGCCTGGTTGTGCAAGAGCAACAAGATCGCCGCCGCCATCAGCGTGCAGTTGCACGATCTCATCCTGCCCTTCATGCCAGCGATCTATCTCTGGGAATACAAAGTCGGGTTCTGGGCGCTGCGCGGCCATTTGCCGAAGCGCATCCATTTTCATCCTCTCGCGCTGCGCGATTACATCCAGTGGGAGACCTTTTTCTCCGTCGGCCGGCCGCTCCTGGTCGGCTCTGCGATCATCGGGCTGCCCTGCGCCGTCATCGTCTATTTTATCTGCCGCGGCCTGGTCACGAGCCATCGCGCGGGTCGAGCGGAGGAGGGGTCGGGCTGAAATTTTGCCCGGCAACGGCACGAGAGTTGCATCATCGAAATGGAGTTGCGGGCAACTGCCTCGATGGTCAGGAGCCGGCGACAGCCTAACCAAATCTATGAAATCCTTCACCGTCATCGCCTCCAGTCTGCTCCTCTGTTCGTGCGCCGATATGGTCGTCACGAAGACCTATGTCTCGAACTCCGCCACTCGGACCGAGGTGGATGCGAAGGATTTTGGCTCGGCCAGTTCGGTTCGCTATTCGACCAACTGCGGGGTCGGCGAGGCAAATCCGTCGGCGATTTACATCCGGCCGTTTTGCATCGATCGCGCCGTCATCGCGGGGGACATCGCGACGAGCGACGGTGAGGTGCCGATCCGGAAATCGCTCATTCCGGTCGAGTTTGCGGAGCGATTTGAAGGAAACGCTGGGCGTTGTGGCCCCGACAAGGGTCCTGCAGGCGGATGAAACGGCCCCGACCGGGTGGCTGATCGAAGGCCAATTCGATCTCGTCGATGGGGGCAGCCCGGTAGGCCGCTTCTTCTTTGGCAATTTTGGCGCCGGGCGCTCCTTTTTGGCCATGCACGTGAAGGTGACTGATGTGGTTAAACATCGCGTCATCTATGAGTTCGACATGGCGGGCGGAAGCAATCTGCAGGGCAAGCTCGGCACGATCCGCGCCAGCGGCCTCGGCAAGGCGACCCCGTTCGACCTGCGCAACGCCGCCGAGCGCGTTCTCCTCGTCCTCAGCCCCGACCCGTTCAAATTCGGCGCCCGCTCCTCGGTCACCCTGCGCTAGCCGGGGTGGTATTCGTTAGGGGAACCGTCCCTCGATTGGTGGTTGCCAAGCGAAGGCGTCCAGTTAACGTGCAGCGGTTTGGACCGCTCCCGTGACCATTTCCCTGCGTAACATCCTCCTCCTGCTTTTTGTTCCGGCGTTTCTGATCGGATTCGCCGCGCCGTTGCGGGCGGCCGAGTCCACGATCACGGTCGACGCCCAGACCGGTTACATTCTCGAAAAAGTGCAGCCCGACAAAAAGCGCCAGGTCGGCAGCCTGACCAAGATCGCGACCGCCATGGTGGTGCTCGATTGGTCGGCGAAACAAGGCGGCGATCTCGCCCAGGTGGCGGTGATTCCGCCGGCCGCATTTGTCGGAACGAGCACGAACCCGATCGGCTTTCAACCGGGCGACACCCTCACTCTGCGCGACCTGCTTTACGCCGCGCTTGTCCAGTCCGACAACGTCGCCGCCTACACTCTGGCGGAGCACGTCGGGCGCGCCCTGCAGGCGCAGGTGCCGCCGAGCGGCGAAGCGGCCCGGGGAACGGCGGTCGATTATTTCGTCCTGCAAATGAACGCGCTCGCCCGCCATCTGGGGATGGAGCGGACGCAGTTCCTCAATCCGAGCGGCATCGATTCGCAGGAGAAACCCTACTCGACCGCGGCCGACATCGCGCGCCTCACGAGGTATGCGATGAAGAACGCCGGCTTTTGCTTTTACGTTTCGCAAAAGGAGCGCGAGATCGAGTTCGGCCGGGGCAGCGGGCGGATGCGCTATCTGCTGCGCAACACGAACGAATTGCTCGGCCGCGACGAGATCGACGGGGTCAAGACCGGGAGCACGACGCGGGCCGGCGATTGTCTCGTGCTCTCGGCCGCGCGGCCCTCGGAAGTGGTGCAGCAGGGCGACAAGACGTTGATCACGCCGCGGCGCCTGATCGTGGTCGTGCTCGGAAGCAACGATCGCTTCGGGGAAGGCGCCGCGCTCCTCGCCCGCGGATGGTCGCTTTACGATCGCTGGGCGGCCGCCGGGCGTCCGATCGATGCGAAAGCGGTGCTGGGCGAACCTAACGAACAATGAAACCCCGGGTCGGCGTCCTGACCAGCGGCGGTGATTGCCCCGGGCTGAACGCGGTCCTGCGCGGCCTCGTCCTGGCCGCCGAGAAGCTGGGCTGGGAAGTGCTCGGTTTCAAAGACGGCTTTGAAGGGTTGCTCCCGCCGGAGCATTACGTCGTCCTTAATCGGGCCCGGACTTCCGGCATCATGCCGTTAGGCGGAACGATCCTCGGCACGACCAATCGGGGACATTTCGTGGCCAAAGTGGGGAGCGGCAACCGCGCGGTCGTACCGGCCAACGTGATCGAGCAGGCGCACGAGGTTCTCGATCGGTTGCAGGTCAAGGCGCTCATCATCGTGGGCGGCGATGGCTCGATGAGCACCGCGCTGCAGTTGCAGGAAGCGGGCATTAATTGCATCGGTGTTCCGAAAACGATCGATAACGATCTCGAGGCGACCGCCATGACCTTCGGTTTTGATTCCGCGGTCGCGGCCGTGGCCGATGCGCTCGATCGTTTGCACACCACCGCGACCAGCCACAAACGCGTCATGGTGCTTGAAGTGATGGGGCGTCACGCCGGCTGGATCGCGCTCCATGGCGGGATCGCGGGCGGCGCGGATGCGATTTTGATTCCGGAGATCCCTTTTTCCTACGACAAGCTGGCGGATTTCATCAAACGGCGAGAGGCGGCGGGAAGCCTGAGTTCGCTCGTCGTCGTCGCGGAAGGTGCCACGCCCCGGGACGGCGAGCAGATGCTGCATCGCACCGAGACGGGGGAATATCGCTTTGGCGGGATTGGTGATGTCGTGGCACACGAGCTGGCGGCGCGGACGGGCAAGGAAACGCGCTGTTGTGTGCTCGGTCACCTGCAGCGGGGTGGTCCGCCGACCACGCTCGATCGAATCCTGGGAACGCGTTTCGGGGTGAAGGCGGTGCAGCTGGCGAATGAGGGACGCTTCGGTTCGATGGTGAGCTACCAGAATTATCAGGTGCAACACGTCCCGATCGCGGATGCGGTGAATCGTTTGCGCCTCGTGCAGCCCTCGAGCCAGATGGTGGAAACGGCGCGCGACACGGAGATTTCGTTCGGGGATTGAGCGAGCAGAGGTCCTCTTGGTCCCATTCGTCCGATCGGACCTAAGCGTCCGACAGGACAGATGCCACCTGATCGATCGAAAGCTCGTCGAGCTGCCTAACGACGAGGTCGGCGGCCGACAGCTCGGCGGCAGGGTGGGTGGTCGCGACCGCGACCACCTTCATCCCGGCGGCGTGCGCCGCCTCGATCCCGACATGGGCGTCTTCGAAGACGACGCAACGCTGCGCGGCGATCCCGAGCTTCTCAGACGCTTTCAGGAAAACTTCCGGATTTGGTTTGCCCTCCACCACATCTTCCGCGGCAACGATCGCGCGGAAGGCGTCCTGCAAGCCGATCCGCGAAAGGACCGCGTCGATGTTCTGGCGATGGGTGGAGGAGGCGACCGCCGAGGGCACGCCCGCCTCCTGGAGCCGGCGGAGCCATTCCACCACGCCGGGCAAGGGCGCGATATCACTCTGGGCCACGATCTCGCGATAGAGCGCTTCTTTCCGGTTCGTTAGGCGGGCGATTTCCGCCGGGTCGTGCGACCAGCCGTGGATTTCCTCAATGATCCGCGCGCTCTTCATTCCGAAACCGCGCATGAAACTGTTGGGCGCAATCGTCGTGCCCAATTCGCGCGCCAGTCGATGCCAGCTCTGCTCATGCAACCGGGCCGAGTCGATGATGACACCGTCCCAATCGAAGATCGCGCCGAAGAACGGCTCCACGGGCAAGCTCACTCCAGACGTTGCAACGCCGGGAGGCCGTAATTCTTCTGCAGGGCTTCCGCTTCCGCCGCGACCTGGGAGGCATCAAGCTCGAGCTGCTTCGGATCGTCCGCCGTCTCGATCACGTCGAAGCCGTTGACCGGCGTTTTGACCGCTTCGGCCAGGTCGGCTAACGAGTCAACGGTCTTGCCGTTGACCTTTTTCACCCGCAGATAACTGAAATCGTCGTAGCCAATCGTGCTGTTGGCCGGGAGCACCTGGCTCAGGATCACGACCCGCTGTTTTCCTTCCGGGAAAAGTTCCGACTGAAACCGGTCGAGATAAACGAAATCCTGCGGCGCATCCTTCTGCCAGTTCGCGCCCCATTCCTTCAAATACTGGCGGGTCAGTTCCTGGAAAATGAGACCGCCAAGCACGTAGTAGGAAGGTGGATCATCGATGTTGTAAGGCGGGATGACGTAATCCTCTTCCGCGCGATGCTCGAGCTTCACGTTCAAGGTGAGCGGCTTCCCTCCGCGCAAGACGTGGAGCGGAACCGAGTCTCCGACATAGGCCTTGGCGGTGAGAAGATTCCCGAAACCGATTTTCCCGTAGAGTTGGTCGACGTAGTTGCCGTTTTGATCGATCTCGTGATCGTCGACCGCCGTCACGATATCGCCCGCCTGCAGTCCCGCCTTGGCCGCCGGCAGACCGGGCTCGACGCTCGTGATGTAGACTCCACCCGTTTTGTCGACATCGCCGGCGTAAGCCCGCAGCTCCGGATCACGGGTCGGGAAAAAGGAAATGCCTAACGACGGGAAACCCTGGTAGGGCGAGCCGGTCGCGTCTTTCAAAAAGTGGGCGATGATCGGGGCTGGAATGGCATCCATCACCTGGGTGCGCGGATCGTACCGCAGGAGGAGCGCGGCCAGTTTGTTCTTTTTGACCAGCGGCACGGTGTAGCTGTTGTCGCGATACTGCATCGGGATGCTCAGCCGGTAAGTGAGAAAATCGGCCACATCGGCCGGGTAACGGGTGATCCCGATCGTGGTCACGATGCCTTCCGTGACGACGAGCGCGCCGGTCGCCTCCAGCTGCCAGGCGGAAAGGCGATCGCCGACCACGGTATCGAGCGCGAGGGCGAGCGGCTGCAGGCCCTTGAGAAAATTCTTATCGTTAGGCTCGAGCAAGGCGAGGTTGGCCTCGTAATCGACCACCACGACGTTGGCCGCCGTCTTTTCCCCGGATTCGGCCCGTTCCAGCTCGACGTAATTCTGATTCGCCACCAGGTCGGCCGTCACGAGCACGCGGTCGTTAGGCAAAACCGCCCCGAGCGCGCGCTTGGAAAAGGGCGCCTTCTTTTGCCACGGTCGAAAGTAATCGTAGGGCTGGCCGGTGACGTTGACCCGGACTAACGAGACCTCCTTGGCCTGGACCGCGGCCCGGGCCGAAGCGGGCAGCCTTTTCACCGCCACCGGCGGCTTTTTCGCCTCCGCCAGGGGAGCGAGACCGAGGAGCGCGACGAGGAAAAAGATAATCGGACGCATGATCACTTATTATTTTTGCGCCGCGACGGCTGGCTTGGCCGGCGGCTGTTCGTCGAGATTTTGCTCCTGCAAAACGTTGTAGCGGGTTTTGATCCGGTCCCGTGCTTCCTCCACTTTTTTCGGATCGAGGACGAGCGGTGGGCCATCGCCGATCATCTTCACGACGAAGCGATCGGCCGGTTGCTCGAAGGCGTGGGCCAGATCCTGGAGGGTGCCGATTTTCTTCCCGTTAATCTCGTCCACGATGCCGTAACGGAACGGCATCAGGTAGGTGTTGATCGGATCGGGCAGGATGTTGGTCAGGATGATGACCTCCGGGTGCTGCAAATAAAGTTGGTCGGTGACGAAGAAGTCGAAGAAATGGCGCACCCGCAGGTCGCTGATCCGATAGGCCTGGAGGAGGTCGAGCGACATTGGCTGAAAAAGGAGGCCGCCGTAGACGACGTAGCGCGGTCGAATGTCGTAGCTGTGTCCCTGCATGAAGTAGGGCCAGACGGAGCCGAGCCTGACGTCGACACTCAGCGGCTGCTTGTTGCGCAGGAGGTCGAGCTTGACCGTGTCGCCCTTAAATTTCCGCTCCACCACTTCGGGCATCTGCACCCGTTCGCCCTCGTATTCGACGAAGGCGTCGCTCGCGATCGGGTGCCCGTCGATCGACAAAAGGACGTCGCCTTGGTGGACTAATTTTCCGCACGGCCCGGCATCGATCACGGTCCCGACGAGCACGCCGCGGTCGTCGTCCTTCAAGCCGAGATAATGGCGCTGGGCCGGATTCTGCAGCTTGCTGTAGGTGATGCCGAGATCGACGTAGCGATCGTAGTGGCCGTCCTCGATGTCCTTCAAAAATCGCCGGATGACCGGCGTGGGGATCATGTAGGCGACCCCCTGGGCGATGTCGCCGCTGTAGCCCTGGAAAGCGACCCCGACGACTTTGCCGTTTTGCAGGACGGGGCCACCGCTGTTGCCGGGGTTAATCTGGGCGCTGATCTGGACGGCGAGATGCGAGTCGATCGCGGAGTGGGTGTATTGGCTAAAGTCGATCCGCGAAACGATGCCGGTGGTGACCGACATGCGCTCGCCGCCGATCGGATAACCGTAAGCGGAGACGACCGACTCGAGCGTCGGGATGCCGCCGAAAGTGAGCGGCTTCATGTTTTTCCAGAAGTTCGCGTTGTCGACCTGGAGGAGAGCGAGATCGCAATCGTGCGCCACGAACTGAACGGTGGCGGGATATTTGTTCGGGTCGCCTTCGCGCTCGACCGTGAGGTAGCGGCTGTTGCTCACGACGTGGGCATTGGTCAGGATGCGCTGGCCGTCGATCACGAACCCGGCCCCGACCCCGCGACCGATCGAGCCCGAATTCCAGGGGGCGCGATAATCGGGCGACACTTCGGTCGAGGTGATGCGGACGAGGCTGCTCTGGATTTGGCCATTGGGCTGACCTGACGCGTCGGCGACGATAAAAAGCGCCAGGGCGCAGATAAGAAAGCGGGATCGATGCATCAGGAAAAGAGCGGGAAGATCAAGCAGAAGAGCGCGGCTGTAAAACGGCAATCGAGCATTAGATGATGCCGAGTTCGCGAAACGTTCAGAGCAGTTGCAGTGGGGGAACATTTGTAGCCGGGATCGCTGACCCCGGCCCCCGGGTGGGAATCGCGCTGCAAAACCGGTGTCATTGATCTTGGATACAGGCGTCAACAAAAGCGAGGCACGAGACGTTCGGTCGCGGGGACTGCCTTTTTCGCCGTAAACTACGCGGTGACCTTTGTCCGGCGAGGGGCCTTTGCGGAGCGAATCAACCGGCGATTGAGAAACGCAATCTGCTCCTGCCGATTCATGGACGCGAGCAGGCGGCCCGTCTCGGTACGCAAGCGGCGAGACATTTCAACCGCGTCAAACTTCTTCTTCGTTGCCATGGATCAGCTCCAGTGGACTTATGATTCGCACTGTAGGTTACCCGAGCAAGACGTTGACACTATTGAACCCGGCCTCGCGCCGCAGATTCACGAGATGCCTGAAATTCCAGCTCACGATGATCGTAACGCGATGCGTGACCGCAATCGCGACATGCCGGGCGTCATCGGCAAAGGTCGCGGACACCACTTTGTTTTCGAGGTAAGCCTCCGCGAGCGACAAGGCCTCGGACGTGAGCGGCAAGATGGATCCTTTGCGCGCGAAAGTTCGCTCCATCAAACGTCGCACCCGAGCGGGCGCGCCTTCGATTTCTTGCTGCAGCAACACGGAGGCGATCAAGCGAAATCGTCCTTGCTCCATCTGTCGCCACAGTGTTCGGGTGGCCTCCTGGAATTCATCGTCGTAGTATCCACCAAGCACCGAGCTGTCGAGGTAGACGGAAAGCAGGTTCATGGATCTCAGGAGTCTTTCTTAGGCGGAATTTTCTTCAACCGAAGAATGGTGGCACGCGAAAGCGAGGACCCACGTCCATCCCGCGTGGCAGCCACAGCACAGCAATTACTCCCACTTTCCCCGATCGGTATTCTAGATTCCGGCCCGGTCGAGGATCTTCGCGACGACCTTTTCGGCCTCGAAGTCTTCGCAGGCGATCGCTCGGGCGGCGCGGCTGTGCTTTTTGTAGTCGGCGTTGATCTCGCGCACGGCCTCGGCGATTTCGCCCAGGGTCCGGAAGGCAAATAAGCCGCCGTTGTTCCCGTAATGATCGGTGAATCCGGTCTGCTGCGTGATGACGGGCCGACCGGCCGCGAGGTAAC
This sequence comes from uncultured Verrucomicrobiae bacterium, assembly GCA_963772915.1. Taxonomy (GTDB): domain Bacteria; phylum Verrucomicrobiota; class Verrucomicrobiia; order Chthoniobacterales; family UBA10450; genus Palsa-1392. The sequence continues at coordinate 474,145 of CAVYZI010000006.1, read as the reverse complement.
AGGCGCTCCGATCGCTGAACCAGCCGGTGTGGAGCCGGACGTATTGGTCCTTCGCGACCGTGAATTCCGCTTTCGAGCGCCGGATGTAGTCGCGGTATTGCCAGTAATCGACGCTCATTTGATGTGGGCTGCAAAATCGCCAGCCGTTGCGCAGGAATTTTGTGCGCGTCTTCTCCTCCTTGATGTCGGTCGCGAGTTCGAACGCTTCACCGGATTTCTTCGGCGCGGCGACGAAGCGGATGAATTCGCGCGACTTGCTCCAGAGATATTTTTCGCCCCGCCATTCGATGTCTTTGAGGCCGCTGGTCGACCAGTTGGCGATGGAAGTGAAAACCGCGCTTCGCGGCCGGCGCGCGTCGGGTTTTCCAGAGATCGGTCACAACCGGTTGCCGGGTGGGCAGCCACTTCAGTTTGTGCAACGGGACCGGGAATCGATCGGTGCCGATGTTTTCGCCAAAGGTAAAAAGGGCCCGATGTTTTCCGAGATATTCGGCGGTCGAGCGGACGCGCTTGTCGACCTTGATCTGCTCCACGCCCGGATCGCTCTCGATGTAAAGGATGCTGTCGCTCTTGAGCAGATCGTCGTTGAATTCCTGGGTGCCGCAGACGTTAAAGATGGCGTCGGCCTCGAGATAGAGCTGCTGGATTTTCCGAAGGCGCAGGCCGGCGGTGGGATTGCCGGGAAGATAACGCGCGCAAAAGCTCCAGCGATGTTCGAATCCGAATTCGTTCGCCAGTTGGGCCAGAACTTGCGCGGCATAACTGAAGTCGTTGTTCGTATCGAAAGTTTGCGGGTTGTAGGGAATCCGGGCCGAATCCTCGATGTAGTAAACGTCGTGCCCGAGGCGCTGCAGCCCGACGATATAATGGATGTGCTGCCAGATGACACCGGCGATCGGGATCGAGCCCATGAAGCCCATGACGACGATGCGTTTTCGTTTCATGAGCGGGTTAGCCTAACGAGGAAGCTCCCTCACGACGACCGCCGGATTTCCCGCCACGATGGTGTTGGCCGGCACGCTTTTCGCCACGACCGAGCCCGCGGCGACAACCGAATTTTCGCCGATCGTGACGCCCTTGAGAATGACCGCGTTCATTCCGATCCAGACGTGGTCGGCGATCCGGACGGGCGCGGTCCGAATCGGAGGACGCGGCGGACGATCCTTGTAGTAGGGGGCGAGGGCGAGGGCGTCCTGGTGACGCTGGGCGGGCTCGATGGGATGGAAGTCGGAGTCGGCGATCCCGACGTTCCATGAAATGAGGCAGTAGCTGCCGATCTCGATCAGCTCCTCGGCCATGATGAGCGCGCCGTTCATCAGGGTGAAATCGCCCACCCTGCAGCGGCCGTTTTTCCCGATCGCAAATGAGCAACCCGCGTAACAGGAAACGTGGTTCCCGAGCACCACGGCGTCGGGGCGGGGGCTGCGCATGAAACGAAAGATCTGCGCCGTCTCGCAATAAAAGCCGTCGCCGAATTGCACGTTAGGCGGAATCGGGTCGGCCCACCAATCTCCTTCGATTCGGCGTTCGCTCGTGACGTTGCTCATTGGGTTGGATAGTTGCCGGCGGCGTAGAGTTTGGCATAAGCGCCGCCGTTCGCCACCAGCTCGGCGCCGCGCCCGCTCTCCACGATCCGCCCATTTTCGAGGACGACGATTTGATCGACGTTGTGAATCGTCGCCAGGCGATGAGTCACAATCAGGGTGGTCCGGCCGTGCATCAGCTCTTTGATCGTCTCCATGATCGCCGCCTCGGTCGTGGGATCGAGCGCCGAAGTCGGCTCGTCGAGGAGCAGGATGGGCGCGTTTTTAAGGAAGGCGCGCGCGATCCCAAGGCGCTGCCGTTGGCCGACGCTGAGATGGCCGCCCCGTTCGCCCACCTCACTTTCGTATCCGTTAGGCAAACGCCGGATGAAATCGTCCGCCTGTGCCCGCCGCGCCGCCTCGTGGATCTCTGCCTCGCTCGCGCCCGGCCGTCCATAGGCAATGTTTTCGCGCACGGTGGTGGAAAAAAGGAGCGTGTCCTGAAGCACGATCGCGATCTGGGCCCGGAGCGACTTCTTCGTGATCTGGCGCACGTCGCGACCGTCCAGCCCGACGACACCGGCGCTCGGATCGTAAAACCGCGGCACCAGACTCAGCAACGTGCTCTTGCCCGCCCCGGTGCCGCCCACGAGGGCGACGATCTGGTTGGGCGAGATCTCGAGATCGATCTCGCGCAGGACCGGATGTTGATCGTCATAGCCAAAGCTCACTTCTTCGAAGGTGATCGCCGCCCGTGTCGTCGCGATCGCGACGGCGTTGGGCGAATCGCGCACGTCGTCTTCGCGATCGAGGACCTCGAAGCAACGCCGCGCCCCGGCGGTCGCACCTTCCATCGCCCAAGCCGTATAGGTGAGCGCTTCGAGCGGCTGATAAAGCATGAGAAGATAAGCGCTGAAGACGAGCAACGATCCAAGCGTGAGCGTGCCAGCGAGGACGTGGAGCGTGCCGAGGTAATACATCCCGGCGGTCCCAATCACCATCAGGGTGCTGATGACGAGCGCGCTCTTCACATTCGTGAGGGTGAGGCGCAGATTGGCCTGCAGACTTTCCTGCGCGCGCTGGTGAAACTGCGAGACCTCGAAATCCTCCCGCCCGAAAGCGTGCACCATCCGCACCGCGCTCAACCCCTCCTGTGCCTGGGCGAGCACGGCGCTCTCCTGTTCCTGGATGGAAGTCGATTCCGTCCGAATCCTGCGCGCGAAAAAATAGATCGCGCCGACGATGAGAGGAACGATGCCTAACGACAGCAGAGTGAGCTGCCAATCGAGCCGGAGCATGATGCAAAACGTCCCGATGAGGGTAATGACCGAGCTAAAGATGTTGGTGAACCCTTTGTTGTAGATCGTCTGGATGGCCTGCGAATCGTAGGCGACGCGGAAGCTGGAATCGGCCGAACGGCGCGCGTCGTGATACTTGAGCGAAAGTGATTGGAGGTAGGCGTAGAGATCGGTCCGCAGTTTGAGCAGCGCCTGTAATCCGACCTTCACAAAGATGTAATTGGTAAACAGATTGAGCAGGCCCCAAACGACCTGCAATCCAATGAGGGCGAGACAGAGCAGGGGAATGAAGTGGCGCCAATTCGGGTTCGTGGCCCGGAAGGCGGAGTCGGCGGGCAGAATCTGATCGACGATGAACTTGAAGGGCCACGGCTTGAGCAAATTCACCCCGATCCCGACGAGCGAGAGAACGAGCCCGAGGATTGTCGGCGCCAGAAACGGCCGGTAATAACGGAGCACGCGCCGATAGATCATGAAGGAATTAAGATTGCCGATTGCAAAATTGCGGTTCAACTACCGGCGCGGCAGAGGCTAAATCCGAAATCCCAAATCCGGAACCCGAAAATCTCAGATGCATCATTTACTCGAAGTCTGGTTTGGCTGGGTGCTGCACGGCGGCTACCTCGGCATCATCGTTCTCATGGCGATGGAAAGCTCCATTATCCCGATCCCGAGCGAGATTGTCATTCCGCCCGCGGCCTTCCTTGCCGCCCGGGGCGATCTCAACATGGCGGGAGTCATCCTCTCCGGGACGATCGGATCTTACATCGGCGCAGCGATCGGCTATTGGCTCTGCCTCCTGATCGGCCGCCCCTTGATTCTGCGCTTTGGAAAATACTTCCTCGTTCCACCCGAAAAACTGGAACGCGCCGAAATCTGGTTGGCGCGTTACGAGACGAGTGGCGTCTTCTTTGCCCGTCTCCTCCCTGTCATTCGCCATCTGATTTCCTACCCGGCAGGCCTTGTCCGGATGGATTTTTGGAAATTCAGCCTCGCGACGATCACCGGCTCGGCCCTCTGGTGCAGCGTTCTGGCGTATCTGGGCGCGAAAGCCTATCAGGTGCAGCCCGACCTCATCTCCAACATGGATGGCTGGGTGATTTTTATCAAAACCCGCTCGCATTGGATCGTCATTTTTGTTGCGGTGCTGGCGATTCTCTACCTCCTGATGTTGCGCCTCTCGGCCAAACAAGCACCGACCTCGTAAGGTCTGCGCTGTCAGGGTCGATGTTCACGTTCGATACACAAGTGTCGCGTTCTTTGCGCTCTTCACACGACGACGGGTTAACCGTTTTTGAACATTCAGCCGGGAAAACCATCTACAGTAGTGTGATGGCACTCATCCTGCTCAATTTTTAGACTGCTCTTATGAAAAAGAATACCCAAATCCTCAAGACCCGGCCCAAACTCTCGCTCGGCGACCTCATCCTCGCCGTCAGCTCCTGCACCAAAAACACGAAGGAGACGGTCGCCGCGGTGGCTGATCTTCTCGGCAGCGGACAAGTGCAGGTGGAAAGCAACGGCCGCCTCAATCGCGCCCGGGTCTGCCAGTAAATTTTCACCTTAAGGACGAAGGTAAAACGTCGCGCCGGCGGTTGATCCGCCCGCGCGACGTTTCTTTTTCTCCAAATCGCTTTGCCGGTCTCCCCGCCCTTTCTATGTTCGTGCGGTGATTGAACGCTATTCTCGCGCGCCGATGCGCGAACTCTGGTCGGAGCAGCGCAAATTCGAGATCTGGCTGGAGATCGAAACCCTCGCCTGCGAAGCGATGGCGCAGCTGGGCCAGATCCCGCGCGAGGATGCGGCGCAGATTCGGGCCAAGGCGCGTTTCTCGATCGCGGAGATCAACGAGATCGAGAAACGCACCAACCACGACGTCATCGCCTTCCTCGAGAATGTCGCCGCCTCGGTCGGCCCGGCGGCGCGCTGGATTCATCAGGGTCTCACTTCCTCTGATATTCTCGATACCACGCTCGCCGTGCAGCTCGTGGCGGCGGGCCGGATTCTGCTCGACGACATCCGCGAGTTGCGGGGCGTGATCGGCGACCAGGCGCGGCGCTACAAGATGACGCCCATGATTGGACGCAGCCACGGCATTCACGCCGAGCCGATCACCTTTCGGATTGAAGCTAGCCCTCATGTTCGACGAATTCGGCCGCGCCGAAGACCGCCTCACCCAAACCCTGGAGCGGGTCCGGGTCGGCAAGCTGAGCGGCGCCGTTGGCACCCACGCCCATCTCGATCCGCAAATCGAGCGCTACGTCTGCCAGAAACTTGGGCTCCAGCCGGCCAAACTTTCCACCCAGATCATTCAGCGCGATCGGCACGCCGAGTTTTCCACTACCCTCGCCCTCATCGCCTCGAGCATCGACCGCTGGGCGACAGAGCTGCGCCATCTGCAACGGACCGAGGTGCTCGAAGTGGAGGAATTTTTCAGCGCCGGGCAGAAAGGCAGCTCCGCCATGCCGCACAAGCGCAACCCGATCACGGCCGAGCGCCTGAGCGGTCTGGCCCGGGTCATCAGGGGAAATTCGCTTGCCGCGCTCGAAAACGTCGCTCTCTGGCATGAGCGCGACATCAGTCATTCCAGCGTCGAGCGCATCATTCTGCCGGACTCGTGCACGCTGCTCGACTACATGCTCGTGAAACTGCGCGACCTGATCGAGAAGCTCCAGGTTTACCCGGAGAACATGGAGCGCAACCTTGGCCTGACGAAGGGCCTCTATTTCAGCCAATCCATCCTCCTCGCTCTCACCCGCGCCGGCGCCAATCGCCAGACCGCCTACGAAGCGGTGCAGCGCGCCGCCATGCGCACCTGGCAGGGCGAGAAATCCTTTGCAGAGAATGCGAAAGAGGAACCGGAGATCACGGCCCTCCTCTCGCCTAACGAGATCGACGCTCTCTGTTCGCTCGACGTCCATTTCCGCCACGTCGACGAAACCTTTCAGGCCCTCGGCCTGTAGACGTTTCGCAGTGCGAAACGCGGGTCAGCGTATCCGATTCCAGGATCGAACAACCAGCCCTAACGACTTCGCGTCTCCCAGGGTATCAGGATAACGATGTCTTCGACCTCAAACCGACCAGTGGGCAGGCAAAACGCACCTTGGGACGCCTTGACATATCCTTAGAGCGGTTTCAAAAAACTCGTAGCCGGCACATGACGGTTGACCCAACCGCCGTGGCAGCGGCGCACTGGTAGGGCGAGACTCCGTCGAGCCCGGGGGGTGAACGGTCTTTGGTCAAATCGGCCCCTTCCCACCAGCTCGACGGAGTCTCGCCCCACCAGAGAAGCATCCGGCTACGTCATTTCTTAAAGTGCGCTAAACGCGAAACAAAGCCGACTCCGGCGGCTGAGCTGCCTGCTCGCAGCCGGCACAAAGCAATACCGCCGCAATCGTCAGGCTAAGCGCGCTCCCCTTATCGGAGTTGCGTCGCGCGGGGTGCGCCCGCAATATCTCCGAGCCCGATGCCCAAGCCTTTCTATCTCACGACCGCGATCGACTATACCAATGGCGCGCCCCACATCGGCCACGCCTACGAGAAAGTGCTGGCCGATGTCATGGCGCGTTTTCGCCGCCTCAAAGGGGAAGCGGTTTACTTCCTGACCGGGGTCGATCAGCACGGCCAGAAAGTGCAGCAATCGGCCGAGAAAGCCGGCGTCTCGCCGCAGCAGTTTGTCGACGAGATCACGGCCCAGTTCATCGCTCTCTGGGAGAAACTGGAAATCCGCTACGACGTCTGGGCGGCCACGACCAATCCGCTCCACAAAAAATGCGTGCAGGGGATGCTCCAGCGTCTCTACGACGAGGGCCAGATTTACAAGGACAAACAGGAGGGCTACTACAGCATCCGCCAGGAACAATTCCTGACCGACAAAGAACGCGATGAAAACGGCGAGTTCGGCCCCGAGTGGGGCGAAGTCGAGCATCGGACGGAAGAGAACTATTACTTCCGCCTCGCCCAGCACAAAGAGTGGCTGCTCGCCTACCTGCAAAAAAATCCCGACTGCATCACGCCCGACTTCCGCCAGACCGAGCTGATCAACGCGGTGGAAAAACTGAGCGGCGACCTCTGCATCTCGCGACCGAAATCGCGCCTCAGTTGGGGGATCGAGCTGCCCTTCGATCCCGACTACGTGAACTACGTCTGGTTCGATGCCCTCACGAATTACATCAGCTTCATCGGCTACGATCCGAGTCTCTCAACTTTCAACTCTCAACCCTCAACTTTCCGCGAAAAGTGGCCCGCGCTCCACATCATCGGCAAAGACATCCTCATTCCGGCGCACGGAATCTACTGGCCGATCATGCTCCACGCCCTCGGCTTCCCCGACGAGCAAATCCCGAAGTTCCTCGTCCACGGCTGGTGGAACGTGAGCGGGACGAAGATGAGCAAGTCGTTAGGCAACGTGGTCGATCCCAATGCCCTGGCCGATCAATACAGCCCGGGCGCGGTTCGCTATTATCTCATGACCGACATCACGAGCGGGAAGGATGCTGATTTCGCGGAGGAGCGGCTCGTCTCGCGCTACAACTCCGAGCTCGCGAACTCCCTCGGTAATCTGCTCAATCGGTCCCTCAACATGACCTGGAAATTTGCCGACGGAAAACTGACCAGATGCGGCGCGGAATCGATCGACATTCGCGAGGAATACGCGGCCGCGATGGCGGCTCATTTCATCCATCAGGGCCTGAGCCAGGCCATGCAACTGGCGACCTTTTGCAACGAGCGGATCGACTCGCAGAAGCCGTGGGTTCTGGCCAGGGATGCCTCGCAGCGCGCAGCGCTCGACGCTCTGCTTTATTATCTCGCCGAATCCCTCCGCATCATTGCCATTCTGATCTCCCCGGTTCTCCCGCGCGCCGCGCACGGCATTTTTGACCAGCTCAATTGGAAGCTCGACCTGAGCGGAAAAGAAGAACGCTTTTCGTTAGGCGAGGTGGAGTGGGGAAGGCTGCCCGACGACCACGTCATCGCCAAACCGGTGCCGCTTTTCCCTCGCATCGAGATCAAGGCCGAACCGACTTCTTGATCCTGCGCCTTGTCTTTTGGCTCTTACTAATCCTGGCAGGGGCGCTCGGGATTTACGAGACCCGCCCGCCCGACGCGCGCGGACCGGACGCTCCTCCGGCGCAATTCTCGGCGGCCCGGGCGATCTCCTGGCTGCCGCACTTCGCCACCCAGCCGCATCCGGTCGGGTCGGAGGCAAACGCGAAGGTCCGCGCTTACCTCGTCGCAACCCTGCGCACTCTCGGCGCGGAGGTGCAGGTCGAGGAAACGACCGGCCGACGCGTTCATCGTGGAGTCGTTAGGCAAAGACAGGTCCAGAACATCGTTGCGCGATTGGCCGGCACGGCCAATCACCGCGCCGTCATGCTCGTGGCGCACTACGATTCCGTGCCCGGCGGGCCGGGCGCGGCGGACGACGGCGCCGGCGTTAGCACGATTCTGGAAGTGCTCCGCGCCGTGCGGGCTGGTCCACCGTTGCAGAACGATCTCCTGATTCTGCTCACCGATAGCGAAGAAGCGGGCCTGCTCGGGGCGGCGGGATTTGTCGCCGATCATCCCGATCTCTCCCGTCGGGTCGGCGTGCTGGTGAATCTGGAAGCGCGCGGCAGCTCCGGACCGGCCCTCATGTTTGAAACCAGCGAGGGCAACGGCTGGCTCATCCCGCAGTTCGCCCGCGCCGCGCCCTGTCCGCTCGCCTCCTCCCTCATGTATTCGGCCTATCAGCTCATGCCTAACGACACCGACCTGACCGAGCTGAAAAAGACCGGCGTCGGCGCCTTTAATTTCGCCTTTACCGAGACCGACCGAAACTACCATTCGCCGGACGACACCGTCGCCCATCTCGACCCGCGCAGCGTGCAACACATGGGCATGAACACCCTCGCCCTCGTCCGGCACTTCGGCGCGCTCCCGCTCACGGAAGTGCGCGCGCCGGACTGCATCTATTTCAACTGGATCGGCCAGCGCCTCCTCGTCTATCCGCTCTGGATCGGGTGGGCTTTGGCGGCGGTGACTTTCAGCCTGCTCATCGCGGCTTTCCGGCTGAGTCGACGCGCCGAGTTGCTCGAGCTGAGTGTTACGAGCCTCGGGGCGTTCTTCGTCCTTTTGCTTTTCGTTAGCGGCGGAATGCTGCTCGCCTGGAGCGCGCTCCGGCCGATCGCTGGGCACTCGTTAGGCCGGGGCGATACCTTGGGCAACCTCCTCTTCTTCGTCGTTCTCGTCGGTATTGGCTTTCTCGTTGGTGGCCTCAGTCTCCGCTGGCTGAGCCCGAGAATCGGCGCTCGCAACCTCGCCGCCGGAATGCTTCTTATCACCGCGCTCCTGGCCACGCTTGTTCTCTACCTCATGCCGGGCGCGAGCTATGTCCTGCAATGGCCGGTTTTGCTCGGGGCCGGAAGTCTGCTCCTTGGTCTGCGCGCCGGTGCTCCCGTCGCCCGCGCCGGCTGGGGGATGCTGGCCGCGGTGCCGGTGATGCTCCTTCTCGCGCCCCTCGGCTTCCTCTTCTTCGAGAACCTCGGCTTGAGCCCGGCCGGCCTCGGCGCGAACGCGCTGCTCGTTAGTCTGCTCTTCGCGACCACCTGGCCCGCGTTCGATTTTCTTCTCCGCGGCAAGCGCTAGCCCGTGCCGCGCAGCGCGATCCGCGGCCTGGGCCAACTTTTCCACCCCGAAATGAAATCACGCAATTTTCGTTAGGCAAACGAAGCTCTTGATCATCGCGCCTACAACTCCGGGGAGCACGGGCTGGTAGCCCGTTGGTTCGGCGAGTCTCGCCGAACCGGTTCGCGACGAGGCTATTCGTTAGGCCAAGGTGGGGACTGCGGACGGCGCCTTTTCACTCAGCCGACGCGCGCCATAATATGAGCCGATCACGACGACGGCGGCGACGAGTTGCGCCGCCAGCGTTTCAGCGGTCGGGAAAACGGCGAACCACATTCCCATCCAAGGCCGCAGATACGGCTCCAACGCCGGGATCGGCGTGGTCGAAATCCAGTGCGCCAACTGCATTTCCTGCGCCTGTTCGCCCACCATCACGAGCAGCACGCCGCCGAGCAGAATGCCGGTGACAATCAACATCCGGCGATAAGGCAGACGCTTTTGCAGACCGAAAGTCAGGACCGCCACCATGCCCGAAAGAATGAGCCCGACAAGCGCGCCTTCGAGCACGACCGCGTTGCCGAATTTCAGCCGGTAACTTTGCAGGAAAAGCACGACCTCGAAGCCTTCGCGATACATCGAGGTAAAGCCGAGCAGCGCCAATCCCCAGAGGAGCCGGCGCCGTGAAGTGCGATCGTTCGTCGCACTCGCCATCAGCGTTTTCTTGCGCCGGTTATGCGCCCGGATCCACCCGCCCCAGTAAATTTTGTGGAAGAACCAGTTCATGATCACGACCAGCACGACGACGGCGAGCAAGCCCGTCGCAGCCTGGAGATCGAGCGCCGGCACGCTCTCGATCAGTTGCTTCATGATCGTGACCGCGATCAGCCAGGTGATGGCGGTCGCGGCAAAACCAAGACCCGCGCCGAGCGCGACCGGTCGGCGGTGCATCGCGCGGCTTCCAGTCATGCTGGCGGTGAGCGCGGCGAGGACGAGGATGCATTCGAGCCCTTCGCGAAAAACGAGCACGCCAATATCGAGAAAGGCCATCGCCGGGCTCGTGCTCGGCTGCGCCGGATCGGGCGCGCCGTGGGCGGTCACTCCCTGCCAAATGAGGACACCGAGAACGCAGAGAATCGAGACAAGAACGCCGGAACCGAGCAAAGGGCGCAGCCAGCGCCGTGATGATCGTGGAATTTCGTGACCTCGTTCGGCCGTGGACAACTCGACGAAGGAAGCGGTCGCCGTCATCACTTTCACGTTCTCAGGCTAGGGCAGCCGTCTTCCCGCTGCTGCCGGTCGATTGCGTTTTTTTAGCGGTCGCTTGCGCTCCTGTAGACGCTTCGCTGTGCGAAGCGCGGGCAGGCAGTCAGCCAGGTCCGCCGGTGCACATCACTCTCGCGCTTCGCCCAGCCAAGCGCCGACAGGCGAGACGATCACTTCACTGCAGGCATTCCTCGAATGCGGCCGGCTCGCCCTGGAGGAAGGCGAGCGCTTCGCCGGCGAAGTGCAACGAACCGCAAATCAGGATGAGCGCAGGATCAAGGCGCGCTTCGTCCCAGGCCGCGGCCAGCGAAGGCATGGCGGCGACCGGCAAACCCGGAAGTTGGTCGCAAATCGCGCGCTGCAGTTCCTCCGGAGGAACTGCGCGCTCGCTCTGGATCGACGGAAGCAAAATGCGCTGCGCGATCGGCTCGAGCGCGGTGCAAATGCCCGCGATATCCTTGTCCCGCAGAATCGCGAGCAGGATGGTGGCGCGCCGGTCGCCGAAAACCTGCCGCCACGTTTCCGCCAAAATGCGCGCGCCCGCGGGATTGTGGGCCCCGTCAATCACGGTGCGCGCATCCCAACGCTGGAAACGCGCTGGCCAGGCCACGCTGGCCAGTCCGTGCTCGATCGCGCTCTCGTTCACCGCAATCCCGGCCGTGTGGAGCGCCGAGATGGCGAGGCCTGCGTTCTCTCTTTGATGGGTGCCGCTGAGCGCGATCGGAAAACGATCGAACGGTTGCCTAACGACATCGAGTGGCGCCCCGCACGCCGCGGCGCGGTCTTGAATGACGGCGGCCGCTTCCTCGGCCTGCAGAGCCGAGACCACCGGAATACCCGGCTTGATGATGCCCGCTTTCTCGAAGGCTATTTTCGGCAGGCTATCGCCCAGCCATTTCTCATGATCGAAAGCGATCGGGGTCAGAACGCTGACCACCGGCTGGGTTGCGTTGGTCGCGTCGAGCCGACCGCCCATCCCGGTCTCGAGGATGACGATTTCGACCTCGCGATTGCGGAAATGATCGAGGGCGAGCGCGGTCACGATCTCGAAAAAGGTCGGATGCGGATCCCAGGCCGCGACCAGCGCGCGGATCTTCGTCAGGCCGAGGGTCACTTCATCCTCGGAGATCATCACGCCGTTCACCTGCACCCGCTCGCGAAACGAGACGAGATGCGGCGAAGTGAAAAGCCCGGTGCGATAGCCGGCGGCGCGGCAGATCGCATCGAGCAGGGCACAGACGGAGCCTTTGCCGTTGGTGCCCGCGACATGGATGATGCGTTCGTTAGGCGCGGGAACTTCGAGCGCAGCGAAGAGGCGGCGGATGTTTTCCAGCCCGAGCTTGATCCCGAAACGCTGGGTGCCGAAAAGCCAGCCGAGCGCCTCCTGATAGGCAGTTTGCGGCACGGTGGCCTCTTCCACGTTTAACGGGTGGCGAAGAAGTAGGCCAGGAGTTGCGCGATCTGGGCGCGCAAGGATCGGCGATGGACGATCAGATCGATCAGCCCGTGCTCCTCGAGGAACTCTGCGGTCTGGAAGCGCTCCGGCAAATCCTGGTGAGTCGTCTCCTTGATGACGCGCGGCCCGGCGAACCCGACCATCGCTTTCGGCTCCGCGATGATGACGTCGCCTAACGACGCGAAGCTCGCCATCACCCCCGCGGTGGTGGGATTGGTCAGGACGGAAATGAACGGGAGCTTCTGCTGCGCGTGCAAGGCAAGGGCGCCGCTCGTTTTTGCCATCTGCATGAGGCTGAGCATGCCCTCATACATGCGGGCGCCGCCCGAAGCCGAGACGATGATCATCCCGGCGCGATGCGCGGTCGCGTATTCGATCGCGCGCGTGATCCGTTCGCCCACGACCGAGCCCATGGTGGCGGCGAGGAAGGCGAAATCCATCACCGCGATTCCGACTTTGTAACCGTCGATGAGGGCGTGACCGCTGAGGACGGCGTCGATCAGGCCGGTGCTGTCCTGGTATTTGCGCAGGCGATCCTTGTAGCTCGCCATCCCCTGGAATTTGAGGGTGTCGATCGATGTCAGGCCGGCGTCGAGTTCCACGAAGCTCTCTGGGTCGCAAAGATTTTTGATCCGGTCGTGCGCCGAGAGCGTGAAGTGATAATCGCAGCGCGGACAGACGCGATCGTTTTCGTTCAGCTCGATCTCGTGCACGACTTCGCCACAGCCGGGACATTTCTGCCAAAGGCCCTGCGGGATGTCGCGCTTCTTGCGGTTCTCGGTTTTGAGCGCTGGTTTTTTGAAAATGGCCATGGTCTTAGCCGCGGGCGGCGGTCGCGGCGTGGACGGAGAAGCGCCCCGGCTTTCTTCAAGACCGCCGCGCATTCGCTCAAAGTCGAGCCGGTCGTGAGCACGTCGTCGACTAACAACATGCGCAAACCTTGCACGTCGCAGCCGTGCCGTAAACGAAAGGCGCCGCGCAGATTTTCCATCCGCTCGCTTCGGTCGAACTGCGTCTGGGTGGTGGTGTAACGGGTGCGTTCGAGCGCATTCTGCAGCGGCAGACCCGAGGCACGCTGCAATTCGAGCGCGAGCAGCTCGGCCTGATTGAAGCCTCGCTCGCGTTTGCGGGTCGCGTGCAACGGGACCGGGATAATGAAATCGAAACGTCGACCGGCAAGCCGCGGATCGTCCAGCGCCTCCGCCAGCCAGCGCCCGAGGAGATGGCGGAGGTGCACCTGCCGGCCATACTTGAAATCGTGCATCACTTTGCGCACGAGACCGCGGCTGCGATAGGCGGAGACGGCGGCGTCGAAGTGCAAAACACGATCCTCGCAATTCGCGCAGGTGAAGGAATCGGTGATCGCACCGGGAAATGGTTGCGAGCACCTGGCGCAGAACGGGGCCCGGATGCGCGGCGCTTTTTCGAAGCAGGATGGGCAGAGACTTTCGCCATGCTCGACCGGGCCGGAACAGACCGCGCAATAGGCCGGATAAAACAGACTAACGAGTCCGCGAAACGGATTGGGAAGCGCGGGCGCCGGCATATTTTATCCAGCCGATGACGAGGAGCCAGCTGGCGAGGGCGATCGTAAGAGGCGCGATTCCGACGAGCAAGTCTTTCCCGATCCAGGGGAGGGCGAGCACTTCGCGGTGGGCCGCTTTGCTGAAGGTGCCGTTGGCGAAAATCCAGCCGGCATGGAGCCCGATCGCGAGCCAGAGCGAACGCGTCCGCAGGCGAGCGTCAGCCAGGATGCAGCCGATGACGAAAAGGGTGAGGAAACCGGCGGCAAGCAGAACGGGGTCGGCAAATTGCCAGAAGGAATGCGCGATCGAGACGAAACCGGACGTCCAGCCGACCGACTCGTTAGGCGTGGTCAGCTCGGGCGCTTTCAGGAAATGGATGATGGAAAAAAGGGCCGAGGTAAGAATGAGCGCGCCGAGCCGGGAAAAGCTGCGCAGAAGCACACCGAGGATGAAACCGCGGAACAACAGCTCTTCCAGGATCGGCACGATGCTGGCCGCGAAAAGAACGGTCCCCATCTTGTGCCAAAGAAAGGCGTGCCGCAGCGAATAGATGTGAAGCACGATGAGCACCGCGCCGCAGCAGAGCAGGGGAATGGCGGCGATCAGGAAACCCGCGACCACGTCGGCGCCAGGTCGCGGATTTTTTTCCAGACCAAGATCGCGCCAGCCGCGCACCCGCAACGCACGCAGGAGCGGCCAGAGGAGGACCAGCGCCGCGACGAGCAGGGCGCGATGGAAATAACTTTCGAAATCAAATCGCGCCAGACTCGGCAGGACGCCATGCGCGGCCAGCAATTGGCCTGACCAAAAGAGCGGGGGAGCGAGCAATGCGCCGAGCAGGACGACGCCGCCGAGGTAAAGCAGTAGTCTGGCCGCGTCTTTCAAGGATGCTAATGTAAGGAACCGACGCCATGCGTAGTCAACACATATGGACCTCGCGCGACGAGGACGGCCGCAAACGCGAGGTGCGCGTGACCAAGTTTGGCGGCAACTGGAAGTTCCAGGCGAAATTTCGCGACGAAGAGGAGTGGACCTATTACGACATCCCGCTGCTCGAAGACTTGCGCGAGCTGCGCGACGTGATTTTCCGCAAATACCAGCGGCGACGCGCGTCGGCGGAGGATTTCGCGGCGGTCGACAAAATGTGGCGCGATCAAACCCGTGATGGATAGCTGGGACACCGAGCGGCTGGTGGCCGACGACAAGCGCTACGTTTGGCATCCATTCACGTCGATGGGCGAGTGGTGCGCGCCGGATCATGAGCCGGTCGTCCTCGTGAGCGGCGAAGGCGCGATCGTGCGCGACAGCCGCGGCCGCGAATACATCGACGGCAACTCTTCGATCTGGACGAATATCCACGGGCACAATCATCCCCGGATCAACGCGGCGATCCGCGCCCAGCTCGAGCGCGTGGCCCATACTTCCTTCCTCGGCACGACTAATCCGCCCGCCATCGAGTTGGCCCGCAAGATCGTCAGCCTGTTTCCGGAAGAAAGGTTCGGGCGGGTCTTTTACTCCGACGACGGCTCGACCGGGATGGAGGCGGCGATGCGGATCGTCAGCCAATATTGGCGGCTCCGAGGGTCCGAGCGGCGCACCTTTGTCGCTTTCCGCGATGCTTACCATGGCGACACCGCTGGCGCGGCCAGTCTTGGCGCCGCGACGATGTTCGGGGCCGGGATGGATGGATTCCGCTTTCCGGTCGAAAGGGTGGGGGACTGCGAAGAGCTGGCGGCGCTGCCGAATCCCGAGCAGATCGCCGCGGTCGCGATCGAACCGATCATCCAAGGTGCAGCGGGCATGAAGGTATGGCCTGCAGGAACGCTGCGGCGCCTTCGAGAGTGGTGCGATGCCACCGGAGCTCTCCTCATCGCCGATGAAGTCATGACCGGGTTTGGTCGGACCGGAACGATGTTCGCCTGCCAGCAAGAGGACGTTCAGCCCGATATCTACATTTTCGCCAAAGGTTTGACGGGAGGCTATTTGCCATTGGCTCTTACGTTAATTTCAAATAAAATTTTCGAGCCGTTTCAGAGCCCGGATCCCGAGGCGACGTTCTTCTACGGGCACAGCTATACCGGCAATTCCCTCGGCTGCGCGGCGGCCCTTGCCAGCCTCGAGATCTTTGAGATCGAAGGCACACTCGAATCGCTTCCCCCAAAGATGAATGCCATCCGCGAGGGCATGTCTGACATTGGTCGATTGCCGGGAGTTGCCGAAACTCGCTCGTGCGGAATGATCGGGGCGGTCGATCTTTTGGGAAATGACGACCTCGCAGCCCATGTTTGCCGAGAGGCTCGTGGGCGTGGGCTGCTCACGCGTCACATTCGCAACACGATTGTTCTGATGCCGCCCCTGGTTATATCGTCCGAGCAGATTGATCTGGCGTTAACTGCTATTCACAAGTCGATTAAGATTGTTAATACGACAAAAGCGGAACTCGACATGCGGAAGCATGTCCCTCCGGAGGGATGCGCTTCCGCGCGTCCATGATCACCGCAAACTCTCTAAAATCATGCCCAAAGGGATCCGACTCGATCAGGCGCTCGTGCAGCGGGGATTTTTTCCCAGCCGGCATCAGGCTCAGGCTGCGATCATGGCTGGGGAGGTGCGGATCAATGGTCAGGTGGCGACCAAAGCGTCTGACAGTGTTCAGGAGCGACAGGAGCTTTCGGTCGCTGCGCCTCCGCGCTATGTCGGGCGGGGTGGGCTCAAACTCGAAGGGGCGATCGCGCATTTCGAGATCGATTGCAGGGGCAAGACCGCCCTCGATATCGGCGCCTCGACCGGCGGCTTCACCGACTGCCTGCTCCAGCACGGGGCAGGAAAAGTCTACGCGGTCGACGTCGGCCATGGTCAGCTCGCCTGGAAAATCCGCGATGATCCCCGGGTCGTTACCTTGGAGAAAGTCAACGCGCGCACCCTTTCTGCCACCCAGATCCCGGAGCCGATCGAGCTTTGCGTGATCGATGTTTCCTTCATCTCGCTGACTTTGATCTTGCCCAATGCCCTCCAGTTGCTAACTCCAGACGGAGTAATGCTCGCCCTCATTAAACCGCAGTTCGAACTGGCGCGCGAAGACGTGAGCCGGGGTGGGATCGTGCGCGCGGCCGAGCTGCATGAGAAGGCGCAGCAAAAGATCGCCACCTTCGCCGCCAACATGGGCGCGCGGGTGGGGGGCCTCGTTCCCTCTGCCATCGCCGGCACCGACGGTAACCAGGAGTTTTTCATATGTCTCCGAAAAGCATTGGATTAGTTGCCCACACCGGCAAACCCGGGGCGGCCGAGCTCGTCCGCGCGGTCATGGATGAATTTGCCGGCGTCTCACTGCCGGTGAAGCTGGAAGCTGCAACGGCGCGCATCGCCGGGCAGAAATCCGAGCTTTCCACGCGCGACCTCGGCCGGGAGACCGACCTGCTCGTGGTCCTGGGTGGCGACGGGACCATCCTGAGCGTCGTCGGACAGCTGGGCGATGACATCAAGCCCATCTTCGGGATCAACATAGGCTCGTTAGGCTTTCTCACCTGCGTGGCTTCCACCGCCTACCGGCAAGCCGTGGCCAGCATCGCCGCCGGGAAAATCGAATTCAGCGAACGCGCCCTGCTTGAAGTGCACCTCGACCCCCACGGTCCGGAGACCCAACAGGTCCTGCGCTGCCTCAACGATGCCGTCTTTAGTCGCGGCGAAATCTCGCGCCTCATCCGTCTCAACGTGCGGGTCAACGGTGAGGCGCTCACGGAATACAACGCCGATGGCCTCATCCTTGCCACTCCCACCGGTTCGACCGCTTATTCCCTGAGCGCCGGCGGGCCGATCCTCGCCCCGGATTCGGGGGCGCTGGTCATCACCCCCATCTGCCCGCACACGCTCTCAAATCGCTCCGTTATCATCGACGACACCGCCGTGGTGGAAGTCGAAGCGACCGAGCGCGATCATCCCGTCTTCCTCACGGTCGATGGGCGCGATCCGGTGCACGTCGAAGCCGGCTCTGTCGTCACCGTGCGCAAAGCGCCGCAAACTCTCCCGCTGGCCGCCATGCCCGATGTTTCCTTCTTCAGCGTCGTCCGGCAAAAACTGAGATGGCGCGGGAGTAATTTGTAAACGGCGCCAGGGATAGATGAGGGGGCGCTGGAGTTTCGCGCGCCGCACCGGAGCCTGGGTCCGAAGCATGCAGATAGCGTCGATCTCTGACTCTCGTCATCTCAATCTTGGAACAAAAATCCAGCTCTGGAGCATCTGCCCAGGAAATTTGGGGTTCGTTTCATGAATTTGATTTGAGGCTCATCGCTGCTAAGGCAACGGCGCTCAGCGGAACAGCCGTGCGAGATGTTCGAGAATACCGGAAGGAAGTCCGAACAATCTCTGATAAATGCGCAGCGCAAATACGAGAGCGCCTAGCAAGCTTGCTAGTTGTATAAAAGACAACACCGCATCAATGAGCAAAAGTTTAGGGAGTCGAGCTTTCAAATTTCTATAACGGGAATCGGAACCAACACCATCGTACTTTATATGACATACATTGTCTGATGTCATTGATCAGAGTTGAAGGTGCGACATTTTGGATCGAGAATCGTCTTTCGCCTTCCCTGCCCTCATTCATATTCCAAGAATGGATGCCAACCTTCGCGGCGACCCAGCGGTTTCGGCCCCGGTTGCGCCGCAATCAGCGGCCGAATGGGACGCTTATTACGATCTGCGCTGGCGCATCCTGCGCGCGCCGTGGCAGCAACCGCGCGGATCGGAAAAAGATGATCGTGAGGCTGAGAGCGTGCATCTCATGATCGCCGGTTCGGATTCCCGGCCGCTCGCCATCGGACGGCTGCATCTCAATTCACCGCAGGAAGCTCAAATCCGCTACATGGCGGTCGAGCCGGACGCTCAGGGGCGCGGCCTGGGGGGCGTGATCTTGAACGAATTGGAGCGCCGGGCGCGGGCCGCCGGCGCGAAGTCGATTGTTCTCAATGCCCGCCAAAATGCACAAAGCTTCTACGCAAGACATGGATTCGTGGTGGTCGGGCCGGCGCCGACGATGTTTGACGCGGTCGAACATGTGCGGATGCGGAAGGAGCTGACGGGCCCGACCCGGCACTAAGGCCGGGCAACAAGGCGTTGGCGGGACGATCCGCCCCAGGCGGCGAAGAACGCCCCGGTTCCGCGCTTGACCGGCGGACGCCACTTGTTACGCTGCGGCACTTCCACGCTCTCATCCTCATGAATACGAACAGCCGCCGCTTTCTTTCGATCTTTCTTGCTCTCGCCTTCGCCTTCGGCCTGTCATTAGGCACGACTTTTGCCCAGGAGGAGGCGGCTGGGATTCAGCAGCAGATGACCCCGGAGGAATTCAAGGCCGCCGGGTTGGAGAAATTGTCCCCGACCGAGCTGGCAAAATTGAATGCCTGGCTCCAAGGCTACCGCGAGACCGCGGTCAAGACGGCGGTCGCCAAAGCGGAAAAGAAAGCCTCTGAACGCGCGGAGCGTGACAAGCGCAGCCTGATCGTGAGCCGGATCAATGGAACCTGGGGCGGGATCGCTCCCGGCGTGGTGATCGAGCTGGAAGACGGCTCAAAATGGAAGCTCGCGAACAAGGACGAGCACTACGGCGGGTATGCGGATCATCCGGCCGTGGCGGTTTGGAAAGCCGGCTTCTTCGGCTGGAAAATGCGCGTCAGCCGGATTGCCGAGTTTTACGTCACGCAGGTCCAGTAGCGTTGGTTGTCGGGTCCGCTGTCTGAGCGGGCCACCAGCCGCTCCGGAATGATCGCCCACTTCGTGCGCTGAAACAGCGCATCCGACAAGGCGCGAATCGTTCCCACCTCACCCCGCCCGGGCTCGTTAGGCGAAGTGAGACCGCTAGGTCGGCGCGACGTTCGAGGACGGTCGTGGCTGGGCCAGGCCAAAGGCCGCGTGGGTCGCCTGCGCGGCGCGCTCCAGTTCCCCTTCCTCGATCACGACCGCGATTTTGATCTCCGAGGTCGAGATCAACTGGATGTTCACCCCCGCCTCGCCGAGACAGGCAAAAAGGCGCGCCGCCACCCCGGCATGCGAGCGCATCCCGATCCCGACCACGCTTAGCTTTGCCACTCCGGTTGTCGCCAGCATGCCGGAGGCTCCGATTTCCGGGACAAGCGGCCCGAGGACTTTTTCCGCGAGCGCGAAGTCGTCCCGGTGCAGGGTGAACGAGAGATCGGTCAAGCCGGTGCTGGAGTCGTTTTGCACGATCATGTCGACGCTCAGATTCGCCCCGGAGAGCGCGGAGAAAATCCGGCCGGCGCAGCCGGGCTTATCGGGCACACCGCAAATCGTGACTTTCGCCTGGTTGCGATCGAGGCTGACGCCGCGGACCACGACGTCCTCCATGTTGGGGGTGACTTCCGTCGCCCTGGTGCCGGGCAGATCTTTCTGACTGTGGCGAACTTCAAAGCCGACCCCGAACTTCTTCGCGAACTCGACCGCGCGCGACTGCATGACCTTGGAACCGGCGCCCGCCATCTCGAGGAGTTCGTCGTAGGCGATCTCGTCGATCTTGCTCGCCTCGGGCACGACGCGCGGATCGCAAGTGTGAACGCCATCGACGTCGGTGAAAATCTGGCAATCGTTCGCCTTCAAGGCGGCGGCGAGTGCGATCGCGGTCAGATCAGACCCGCCCCGGCCTAACGTCGTGGTCGCGCCCTGCGGGCTCTGGCCCTGAAAGCCGGCCACGATCACGATGTAGTCCTCGGCCAGCAGCTCCTGGATTTGGCGCGGCGAGATGTGCGAGATCCTCGCCTTGGTGTGCACGCCGTCGGTCACGATGCCGGCCGCCGCGCCGGTCAAGGAAACCGCTTTTCCGCCGAGCGCATTCACCGCCATCGCAGTGAGGGCGCTGGCGCTTTGTTCGCCGGTCGCGAGCAGCACATCGAGCTCACGCTCGCTCGGCTGCGGCGACATTTCGCGCGCCAGTTTGATCAGCCCGTCGGTCACGCCGGCCATCGCGGAAATGACCGCGACCACATCGTGCCCGGCTTTTTTCGTCGCGAGCAAACGCTCCGCCACCCGCCGGATGCGGGCGGCGTCGCCGACCGAAGTCCCGCCATATTTCTGAACGATCAAACCCATGATGAGGCGCGCCCCGTTTTCTCCATTCTCGTGGCGCTGTCAACTCTGCGTCATGGCCAGGGCACGCAAGACTTCCGATTCGTTAGGCGCGACCGGCGCCGCCGGCTTGATCCGGGCGGAGACAATTTCCGGATCCTTCAGCCCGTGGCCGGTCACGGTGCAAACGATTCGGCTGCCCGCGGGAATGGAATCCGCGGCAAAACGGCCGCCTGACGTGCGGCAGGCGCGAAGCAAGCCGGCGATGGGTGCGGCGCTGGCCGGTTCCACGAAAATGCCTTCCGCGCTCGCCAGCCAGCCTTGCGCGTCGAGAATCTCCTCGTCGCTCACGATGTCGATCAGGCCGTGCGATTGCTCGAGGGCGCGATTCGCCTGCGCCCAGCTCGCCGGGTTCCCGATCCGGATGGCGGTCGCGACGGTTTCCGGCTTTTCGATGATTTTCCCGTGCACGATCGGGGCCGCGCCCGTTGCCTGGAACCCGATCATGCGCGGCAACCGCGGCGCTTTCCCGGCCACGTGATATTCCTCGTAGCCCGCCCAGTAGGCGGTGATGTTGCCCGCATTCCCGACCGGCAGGAGATGGAAATCCGGCGCATCCCCCAGCGCATCCACGATCTCGAAAGCGGCCGTCTTTTGTCCCGCGATCCGATCGGGATTGATCGAGTTTACGATCGCGAAATCATCCCGCGCGCCGAGCGCCCTCACGATCTCGAGCGCCTGGTCGAAATTCCCGTCGATCGCCACCACCTGCGCGCCGTAGGCAAACGCCTGCACCATCTTTCCGCTCGCGATTTTTCCTGCCGGCAGGACGACGGCGCAGCGCATCCCGGCCCGCGCCGCATAAGCGGCGGCGGAAGCGGAGGTGTTGCCGGTCGAGGCGCAGATGAGCGTCTGCGCGCCACGCTCGAGAGCTTTGGAAACGGCCACCGTCATCCCGCGATCCTTGAACGAGGCGGTCGGATTGAGTCCTTCGTATTTCACGAAGACTTCGCAACCGCGGCCGACCAAGTGGCTCAAACGCGGCGAATAAATCAGCGGCGTGCCGCCCTCGCCTAACGACACCACCGGCGTCTGGTCCGAAACCGGGAGCCAGGCGCGATAACGCGCGATCACCCCTTTTTCATCCCTCATCCTTCTGCCTTCCTCCTTTCCCAGCACTCCCCTGCCCCGCCCGTCTCGTAGTTCGTTAGTCGTCATGGTCCAGGCGAAGGCTGGCTGCGCTTCCCAGAATACGCAGAATACGCTCGCGCGCCGCCCTTGGCGACCAGTGCTCTTCTCTCCACTCGTCACCGTCAGGGAAAATCAGGCCGCCTTCGCCGGCTCCGGCCCGCCGCGCCGTCCGCTCCCGGCGAGGGCGAGGATGACGTCGGTCTTGGCCAGGCTCCCGACGAGGCGATGGGCGTCGTGGTTCGTCACCACCGGGAGACGCTCGCCCTGATGCCGGGTGAAGCGGTCGAGCGCCTCGTTCAAGGTCGCCGAGGGCTCAATCGTCGGGATATCCTCGCGCAGGATATCGCCGGCGATCACTACCTCGGCCAGCTCGGGTGCGTTCAGATAATTTTTGATGTCGTGCAAAGAAATCGCGCCCACGAAGCGCCCCTCCTCCGTCACGTAAAGATAGTTGAACCGGTTGGCGACGAACTTCTGCACGATCTCGGCAAAGCGCGACGTCGGCGAGACCTTCAACGGATCGGGCTTCATCAGGTCGCGCACGTGCAGCTCGGCGAGCTGATAGCGATAATCCCCCGCCCCTTTGCGCTTCAAGGCCTCGCTGTAGATGGACCGTTTCTCGAAGCTCACCGAGACGTAATAGCCGACCACGCAGGCCAGCATGAGCGGCAGGATGATTTGATAATCCAGCGTCAGCTCAAAGATCATGATGATGGCCATGATCGGGGCGTGGGTCGTGGCGGCGAGAAACGCGCCCATCCCGACGAGGGCGAAAGCGCTTGGGTTGATCGTCAGGCCAAACGGCACATGGCCGGCCGCGATCCCAAACAAATAGCCGAGACTCGCCCCGACAAAGAGCGTCGGGGTAAAGACACCGCCGACCGCGCCCGAGCCGAAGGTGGCGGCCGTCGCCAGCACTTTGCTGAGCAGGATCATCGCCACGATCTGCCAGACCCAGTGGCCGGCCAGGATCTCGTTCACCGCGCTGTAGCCGTTCCCGCACACCTCGGGGTAAAACACCGCCAGCGCGCCCACGATGATTCCGCCCGCCAGCATCTTGAGGAAAACCGGCACGCGCACCCGGCCGGCCAGATTTTCACTCGCATTCAGCAGCCGCAGAAACCACGGCGCCACCAGCCCGGCAAAAAGTCCGAGCACCACATAGGGCACGATCTCCCAGTTCGAGTTGAGCTGGAAATGCGGGATGGCGTAGATCGGATCGCTCCCGATAAAAGCGCGCACGGTCAGCGTCGCGATGACCGAGGCAAAAACGAGCGGCCCGAAAATTTCCATCGCGACCGACCCGAGCACGATCTCGGCGACAAAAAGCGCGCCTGCGATCGGCGCATTATAGGCCGACGCGATCCCCGCCGCCGCGCCGCAACCGACGAGCAGCCGCAGGCGCGGCGTCGACCACTTCCGCCAGCGACCCGCGATCGAGGCCACGAGCGACGACAACTGGACCAGCGGACCTTCGCGCCCGATCGATCCGCCCGCAGCGATCGTGAACATGGCCGAGAGCACATTTCACCAGGCTGCGCCGAGTCGAGATTTTCCCGTCGCCCAACACCACGGCCTCCATGTAATCGGCCGTCGTCACCCCGCCCTTCCAGCGCATCCCGAAGAAAAGCACCAGCCCTGCGAGCAACCCGCCAATCGCCGGGATCATCAGGCGCGCCTTCCACGACAGCTCCATGAAACTTTCCACCAGGCCGGGCGTCGAGCTGCCGGTCATCAGCTTGTGCACCTCGCTGGTCAGAAACCGAAACCCGATCGAAGTGAGCGCCCCGCCAAACCCGATCAGGCCCGCCCAGACGAGGGTGACCTGGAGATCGCTCGGGTGGATGACCTCGGTAAACCAAACCCACCACTTGAGCCGGCGCAGAGAGCCGAGATGGAGAGGCAACGCGCCTGCGGGCGCTTCGTCAGTCGACACGCCTACGACCTGAGCGCATCCCGCCCGCCCGTCAAATGGCGCCTGCGCGCCATGCCCATGTGGACGCTTCGCTGGGCAAAGCGAGGGTATCGACGCAACAAAGGTAAAGATTGCCGCGCCGCTCCCGTTTGAGCCAACCGGCCAGAGGCGTTATTGACTTTCATGCAAAGAAGAATCGCTGCGCTCTCCCTCGTCGGTCTGATCGCGCTCGCGATGCCGGTCTCGGCGCAACTCGATCGCTGCCTCGAAGCCCATGGCGGCCTGACGAAATGGCGGAGCTTCGGCGGGCTCGAATACGACCTTTCCTGGAAGACAGCCGGAGGTGAAAAGAAAGATCACCAGCTCTTTAACCTTCAAACTCGCGACGGCTTGATCACGAGCGACAAATACACCCTCGGGAAAAGTGGCGGCGAGGTCTGGGTCAAGCCGGGGCTCACTGCCCTCGGCGGCACTCCGCCGCGCTTCTACATGGGGACACCGTTTTACTTTTTCGGGATGCCGTTTGTTTTTGCCGATCCGGGGGCGAAACAGGAGTCGTTAGGCAAGAAGACCTTTCAGGGGAAGGAATACGACGCGGTCAAAATCGCCTTCGCCAAAGGGACCGGCGATACGCCGGAAGATTATTATGTCGCCTACATCGATCCGGCCACCGCGCACCTGAAAATGGTTTATTACGTCGTGACCTACCCGGCGCTGCGCAAAGGGCGGCCGATGGACGAACTCGAGCCGCACGCGATCATCTTTCAAGATTGGCAAACGGTGGAGGGCTTGCTCGTTCCCAAAACCGCTCCGTTTTATCATTGGACGGGCACCGACATCGAGGGGAAGCCGCTCGGCACACTTGAGTTCAGCAATGTCCATTTCCTGAAGGAGCCGCCCGCTGCGGCCAAATTCCAAAAGCCGGCCGAGGCCGTGGTCGCGCCGTTGTAGCCGGGATCGCTGATCCCGGCCGGAGGGACTCGCCGCGGCGGGTCCTGGACCCGCAGAAGCGCGTTCCTCCGAAGTACAACCGAGTTGAGACTTCCGCGGGGAGAGTAGAGTATGAACGCGGCTCCGATTCTCTCTCAACTAACGACTCTCAACTCTCAACACCCTAACGATGGCCCTAAGCAAAAAAGACAAACTTCGGCTCCTCACCATTCTGCTCGAAAGCCGACACGGCGATCTGCGCGAACAAAGTCTCAACCGCCAGGGCAAGGGTCATTTTCACGTCGCCGGGATGGGGCACGAGGCGCTGGCCGCGATTTCCCTGGCGACCGAGCCGGGCGATTACCTCTGCGGCTATTATCGTGATCGCGCGCTCGTGCTCGGCCGCGGGGTGAGCTCAGCGGAGCTGGCGCTCGATTATTTCGCCAAGCGCAAGGGGCAAAGCCACGGCCGGCAAATGCCGTCGCACTACAGCTACGCGGCAAAAAACATCTGGAGCGTCCCCACCCCAACCGGATCACAACTGCTGCCGGCCTGCGGCATCGCCTGGGGGATCAAGCTCGACGCGAAACCGAATTTCGTCATCGCGACCATCGGCGACGCCGCCACCCGCCAGGGCGACTTCTACGAGGCAATTTCCTTTGCCAAAGAAAGGCAGCTCCCGGTGCTTTTCATCGTCGAGGACAACGCCTACGGGATCAGCAGTCCGACCCGGCAGATCAACCCGCTCGCCCTCGACGTCCTTCAGCCTAACGACTGGCGGGAGATCGATGGGAGCGATGTGGCGGCAGTCTACGCCGCCGGACAGGAAGCGATCGCGCACCTTCGCGCCGGCAAGGGCCCGGTTTTTTTCTGGGTAAAAATGGAGCGGCTCTCGAGCCACACCAGCTCGGACGATCACAAGCTCTATCGGAGCGCGGAAGAACTCGCGAACCTCGCGAAGGCCGATCCCCTGACGAATTGGAAGGACCGCCTGATCGCCGAGGACGTGATCACGGCGGAGGAGTACGCGAAACTCGACCACGAGATCAAGGAGCGGATTCGCCAGGAGTTCATCGACGCGGAGCACGACGAAGATCCCTCGGCCGACGAGCTGGAAATCGAAGTGACCGGCAATCTGCCGCAGCTCGATGACGAAATCCTGCCGGCCGGGAAATACCGCATCGGCGACGTCGTGAACCAGACGTTGCGTCTGGGCCTGACGAAAGACTCAGGCCGCATCATTTTCGGCGAGGACATCGAAGATCCGAAGGGCGGCGTCTTTCGGCTCACGCAGAAACTTTCGACCGAATTCCCGGAGCAGGTTTTCAACTCGCCTTTGGCGGAATCGACCATTGTGGGTGTGGCCATTGGTCTGGCCTCCTACGGCAAGCGGCCGGTTTTCGAATTGCAGTTCATCGACTTCATCGGACCGGCCTGGAACCAGGTCGTGACCAATCTCTGCAATCTGCGCTGGCGCTCCTTTGGCACCTGGACCTGTCCGCTCGTCATCTACGCTCCCTATGGCGCCTACCTTCCCGGCGGCAGTCTCTGGCACAGCCAGGCCAACGAAGCTCCCCTCGCCCATTATCCGGGCATCAACATCGCCATCCCGAGTAATCCCGAGGACGCGGCCGGCCTGCTCTGGACCGCGATGCACTGCGAGGACCCGACGTTTGTGCTCATCCCGAAACATCTCCTCTGGGCGGAACACGAATCGGCCAAACCCGTCCGGGCGGTGTCGTTAGGCAAAGCGCGCCTCCATCGGCCCGGCTCGGATGTCACAGTGGTCGCGTGGGGCAACACGATGGAGAAATCAATCGAAGCCCTCGCCAGGCTGGACAACAAAACGAGTGTCGAGCTGATCGATCTCCGTTCCATCGCACCCTGGGATCGGGAGACGATCGAGGATTCCGTGCGCAAAACCGGACGGCTCGTCGTCGTGCAGGAAGACACGGAAAATTGCAGCGTCGGCCAAATGATCATCTCGCACCTCACCGGCCAGGCCGAGCTGTGGGACGCGATGATCAGTCCGCCGATTTTGGTCAGCAAAGCCAACGTCATGATCGGCTACAACCCGATTTACGAATACGCCGCCCTGCCCGATGTCGAGCGCATCGTAAGAGCGATCGAGCGTTCGGTCTCGGTGGAGCGACAGCGTGTAGCGGCGGCCGTGTCGGCCGCAGAGGGAAAGGCAACGCCCGAGAGTCAGCCGGCTGCGATGGCACAGCCCAGCGGGCGACACGCCCGCCCCCACACCGGTGGCACCCATAAGATCGTCGTTCCGATCATGGGCGAAGGGATTCGCTCGGCCAAAGTCGTGGCGCTGTTGAAGCAGCCGGGCGATCGCATCGAGCTCGACGACGCCCTTTGCGAGGTCGAAACCGACAAGGCGGTTTACCCGATCGAATCATCCTTCGCCGGGACGATGGGCGAATGGAAAACCAAAGTCGACGACACGGTCGAGATCGGACAGGAACTCGGCACGATCCTGACGGAGGGCCCCGCGCTCGATGAACAGATCGAGGCCGCAACCGAGGTCTCACCGCGCGAAACGACTCCGGCCGTGCCGGCCGCCGCAACCAGGCAGACGACCTCGCGCGAGCCCGCCCTCTCGGCCACGATCACGCGCAAACTCGGCCGGGTCGTCCCGGCCAATTTGCAGATCGATGCCCGCTGGGACGCCATCCGGGAGGCGCGCGCCGCGGCCAAGAAAAGCGAAGGCAAAAACGCGCCTTCGCCTTCCGTCATGGTGGCCTGGACGGTCGTTAGGGCGATGGAAAAACACGCGCCGTTTCGCCGCCTCATGCTGGATGACGACCGCATCATCGAGAACGACGATATCGATCTGGGTGTGGCGGTCACATTGGAAGGCGACCGGCTCGCCACCGCGGTCATCACGGACGCGAACACCCTCGCCTGGCCGGATTTCGTGACGCGCTACAACGAGACGGTGGAAGCGACCCGCACTGGGCGGGTCGACGCCATGAATGCGCCGGTCGTGATCAGCAGCCTGGGCGCCTTTGGGGTGCGGACGGGAGCGCCGATCGTGGTCCCGCCCTCGGTCGCTACTCTGTTTGTCGGCACGGCGCACCAGGAACTTTCGCCTAACGGAAAGAAAGCGCAGAGCGTGGAAGTGATCACCCTCTCCCTCACCTTCGATCATCGGGTCGTGAACGGCGCCGGCGCGGCCAACTTCGTGCACGAGATCAAAGAACTGGTCGAAAATTTTCAGGTGCCCGCCGCCACCCCTGCCTAACGAGTCAATCCGGCGTCGCGCCCGCACCTCCGGGGAGCACGGGCTGCCAGC
The DNA here is from genome assembly GCA_963772915.1 of uncultured Verrucomicrobiae bacterium. Lineage (GTDB taxonomy): Bacteria > Verrucomicrobiota > Verrucomicrobiia > Chthoniobacterales > UBA10450 > Palsa-1392. Next base: position 446,059 of record CAVYZI010000006.1, on the reverse strand, counting down.
CCGTTGGCGAAGGCTGCCAGCCTTCGCGAACTTCCTCTTTTCGCGAGTCGTTCCAGGATACGCGTCCGAACCCTGCAAAAGTTCGCCGACGCAGGCTGCGTCGGCCCACGGGCTGACAGCCCGTGCTCCCCGGAGTTTTCTTGCGCGAGCGCTTTCCCGGGCGTTGCCTTTACCAGTGCACGAGCCGGGTCCAAGACGCGCCATCATCCATCTCGACATGGATTGCTTCTATGCCGCGATCGAGGTGCGCGACCGGCCGGAGCTGCGCGGCAAACCGGTCGGCGTGGGCGGCGCGCGCGACCGGCGCGGAGTGCTCACGACCTGCAACTACGAGGCGCGGAAATTCGGTGTCCGGTCCGCCATGCCGACTTTCATGGCGCTACAGCGGTGCCCTAAATTGATCGTTATCCCGCCGCGCTTCGATGTTTACCGGCGCGAGTCGGCCGTCATTCGCGGAATCCTGCATCGCTTCACGCCGCTGGTCGAACCGCTCTCGCTCGATGAAGCGTATCTCGACGTCAGTACGCACCCCGGCGCGCCTGGTCCGCTCGCCGAGGTCATCCGCAATCTCATTTTCCAAAAGACGAAACTGACCGCTTCGGCCGGGATCGGGCCGAACAAGCTCGTGGCCAAGATCGCGAGCGACCTGAAGAAACCGAACGGGCAGTTCGAGGTCGCGCCTAACGACGTGGCGGAATTCATGGCCGCTCTCCCGGTGCGCAAGATCTGGGGCATCGGCGCCGTGACCGAGCAAAAACTTCAGCAGCGCGGGATCACGACCTGCGCCGAGTTGCAGCGCTATTCGCGTCTCGAATTGCAGAACATCTTCGGCAAATTCGGGGCCGAGCTCTACGATCTCTGCCGCGGGATCGACGACCGCCCGGTCGAGCCGGATCGCGAACGCAAATCGCTCAGCACGGAGGAAACTTTCTCGAGCAACCTCGAAACGCTCGCGGCCTGCGAGGAAAAGCTGGAGGAACTTTTCGCCGAGATGATGGCCGACCTGGCGCAGAAGGAAGCGACCCGGACGGTGACGAAGATTTTCGTGAAACTGAAGTTCGCCGATTTCACCCGCACGACCGTGGAGCGGGCTGGGCGCGCCCCGTCGTTAGGCGAATATCGGACCCTGCTCGCGGAAGCATTTGCCCGCACCGGCAAAAGCGTGCGGCTGCTCGGCGTCGGGGTGCGTTTTGCGCCGGTCGAGCAACCCGATGCGACGCAGCTGGCGCTTCTGTAGACGTTTCGCTGTGCGAAACGCGGGAGAAAGCGTCGCTCGTGCAGCGACCCACAGGCCCGCGTTTCGCATAGCGAAACGTCTACAAGCGCTAGTTGAGCGATTCGACAAACTCCTGGAAGCGCGGATCGCTCCGCAGCGGATCCCAGCTCGGGTCGACCTTCAGATATCCGTAGGTCAGATAACCGGGCATGTTCATAAGCTGGCGCACCAGCTCGAAAGCCTTCTCGGTTTCACCGCTCCAGGTATAAACCTGGGCCAGCCCTTGAAGGACAAGCATCCCGTCGTAGGCATCGCGGCTTAACGGCATGAGGTCGACCGCATGCTGGCCTTCCGCGATTGCCCGCTCTTTCTCCCCGAGTCCGGCGTCGACCTGGGCCAGAACCGCAATGGTGCGCGCGTCGTCCGGCTTGATCGTTAGGCGACGCTCCAGAATCTTCCGGGTTGTGGCAAAGGCGCTCCGGGATTTTTCCCGGTCCCCGGCCGCGCGGGCGATGATCGCCTCGTACCAGGCGCGGGGATAATAGAAGCTGAAGTCGACTTCCTGGAAGGTCTGGCGCGGCGAGGCGGCAAGAATGCGCGCTGCTCCCGCGTAATCGTGATCGATGAGGGCGAGGAGAATGCGCATCGGTGTTTCGCCGCCGCCGACGTCGAGATTGCGCTCGGCGTGCGCGAGAGCGTGGCGGAGAACGTCGAGATCCCCGGTGGCGGCGAAGCGAACGAATTCGCGGCGCAGGGTGGTGATCGGGACATCCACCCCGAGAGCGATGGTGCGGTCGGCGACGACGAAGGCCTCATCGAACTGCCGGAGCAGGACATAGGTATCGGTCAGCAGATTGGCCGCGTTGATGTTGCGCGGATCCAGATCGACCGCGTGGGCGAAGTCGCGTTTCCCCTCCTCCCACTTGCCTTCGCGGCGATAGAGGTATCCGGAGAGAGTGAGGAAAGCGATGTTGTTCGGCATCGCCGGCCGGGCCAGGGCGAGTTCCTTTTCGGCCCCCTCATAGTCGCGCTGACAACGAAAATAATAATCGGCCATCGCGAGATGGGCGTCGGCCGAATCGGGCGCAAGGCGCAGGGCCGTCTCAGCCGCGACCTGTCCGCGCACGGCACGGGCGGGGGTTGGGTCGAGGTCGAAAAAGTAGAGGAGATCGTGGGCGCGGGCGGCGTAACAATAGGCGAGAACAAAACCCGGATCGCGCGTCGTCGCCTCTTCGAGGAAACGGATCGCCTGCAGGAACGAGACCTTGGGATCCGGCGCGTTGAGATAGCTGTCCATCAGCTCCTTGGCCTTGAGGTAAAGGTCGTAGGCCGCGAGATTACTGGTCGGGCGTTGTTCGATCCGCGCTTTTTCCTCCGGCGAAATCGTGGCCCGCAACTGCGCGACAATCGTCTGCGCGATTTCGCTCTGGATGGCGAAGACATCGGCCCGCTCGCGGTCGTAGGTCTCCGCCCAACGTTGCTCGTTAGTCCGGGCATCGATCAGGTGGGCGATGACGCGCAGACGGCGATCGGAACGCTGCACGGAACCTTCGAGGAGGTAGGCGACGCCAAGTTCCTCGGCGATCTTTTTCCGGTCGCGGGTGGGGTCGGTTTTGTATTGTTCCACGCTGGCGTGGCCGATCACTTTGAGGTCGGCGACCTTCGCCAGGTCAGTCAGGATTTGGTCCTGCACGCCATTGGCGAAAAAGGCGTTCTCCTTCTCCGTGCTCAGGTTTTCAAAGGGCAGGACGGCGATGCTTTTTTCCGGAATCTCGTGATTCGTTAGGGCGGGATTGCGCCAGGGATGCCAGAACCAGTAGGCGCTGAGGGCGAGGGCGGCGATCGCCGTCCCCACCCCGGCGAGGGTCCAGACCTGGCGCGGATGGGAGACCTGCATTCCGCTCGCGTCCGGCGTGCGTTGAATCCCGGAGCTGGTGATGTCAAAGGCCCAGGCAAGGACGAGCGCGAAGGGAAAACCAACCGCGACCAGGACGACGAAGACCTGCTGGACCCAGGGTGGTGCCGCGAAGATGGGCAGAATCGTGCCGCCGATCTGCACCAGACCGGACGCGGCCACACCGTAGGCGAGCGCGACGCGATAGACGCGACGGTGCTTTAGTTCTTCAAAGAAGCCGCGCATTTGGCGCGCTACTCTCGGCGAAAGGCGCGTCAGTGCGCGTCGAATTCGCCGGTGTCGTAGACGATCTCGCCCGCCGATCACGGTCATGAGGCAACGGGTGCGCAGAATCTCGGGCTCGGGGATTTTCATGATGTCGTCGGAGAGGATCGTCAGGTCGGCCAGTTTGCCCACTTCGATCGAGCCTTTTTCCTTTTCCTGAAACGCGGCATAGGCCGGCCAACGGGTCAGCATCTGGAGCGCCTGCTCGCGCGAGACGGCCTGCTCCGGATGCCAGTCGGGCTCACTCAGGCCGCCCTTGCTCTTGCGCGCCACCGCCGCGTAAAACTCGATCATCGGATCGCCCTTTTCGACCGGCGCATCGGAACCGGCGGTGATGATCGCGCCGCTCTTGAGCAGGCTCTGCCAGGCATAGGCGCCGGCGAGTCGCTTCTCGCCGAGACGGGCGGGTGCGAAAAAGAGATCGCTGATGGCGTGCGACGGCTGCATCGAAGCAATCACGCCCAGCTTTGCGAAACGCGGAATGTCGTTAGGCGCGAGAATCTGGGCGTGCTCGACTCGCCAGCGCGGTTCCTTCACTTTGCGGTCGTTAGGGGGAACGGCTTTGAAGGCTTCCTCGTAAAGATCGAGAATCGTGCGGTTCGCGCGATCGCCGATGGCGTGGGTCTCGACCTGGATGCCGCGGCGGAGCGCTTCGCGCAACATCGGGCGCAGGTCGGCTTCCTTTTGGGTGAGAAAACCGGAAGTATCGGCATCGGCGTAGGGCGCGAGGAGCGCGGCGCTGCGCGAGCCTAACGAGCCGTCGAAGATGACCTTGATCGTGCGGGTCGTGAAATGATGCTCGTAGGCGTCGAGAATCGGACCGTCCTTGAGGATCTTTTCGGCCGCTGCGCCCGGACCGTAGACTGCGTTATAGATGCGGAGCTTTACCTTTCCTTCCTCGTAGAGTTTCCGCATGAGCGCGAGATCGGCGAGCTCGCTCCCGGCGTTTTGAATCTCGCACCAGCCGAGGGCGAGCGTCCGTTGCACGCCGAGCAGAAACTCGCGCCCTTTTTCCTCCGGGCTCGGCGGCGGAATCTTCTGCGCGACCAGATCCATCGCGTTGTCGAGCAACATGCCGGTGGGTTCACCGGTTTTTTTATCACGAAGAATTTTTCCGCCGAACGGATCGGGCGTTTTCGCGTCGATCCCGGCGAGTTGCAGCGCCTTGCTGTTCGCGACCGCGCCGTGGCCATCGGCGCGCTCGAGGAACACCGGATTGGCCGGCGCGACCTTGTCGAGTTCCTCGCGATTGAGGAAGACGGCGGTTTCCAGAAGGTCTCGATCCAGCCGCGGCCGGTGATCCATTTCCCGGGGTCGCCTTCCTCGGCCTCCTGCTTCACCCTCGAGAGGACCGCGCCGCGTGAAGTGGTTTCATCAAAGCTCGGCTGGGCCGCCTGATGGCCGACTCCGAAAATGTGGTAATGCGAGTCGGTGAATCCCGGCACAACCGTCTCCCCTTGAGATCGATCGTGCGCGTGGCGGGACCGGAATATTTTTTCGCCTCCTCGTTCGAGCCGACGAAGACGATGCGCTCGCCCTTGATCGCGATCGCTTCGGCTTCCGGGGCGGCGTCGTTGACGGTGTGGACGTTGCCGTTCGTGAAGATCGTGTCGGCCACGGGTGAAGGCTCGGCCCGGGATCGAGGAGGAAGGACGAGGACGAGGACGAGGACGAGCGAAGATGGCGAATGGGTTTCATGTCCAGTTTGGTGAGCGTTTTTCGAGGAAAGCGGCGATGCCTTCCTTGGCTTCGGCTGATTCGCGCGCTTCCATGTGGTGGCGCAGCGCCCGATCGACGTCCTCTTTGACCGAGGAGGACCAGAGTTCTTCGATCAGCCGTTTCGTGTTGGTGAGGGCGACGGGAGCGTTTTGCAAAACCGCGGTGACGATCTTTTGCGTCTCGTTTTCCAGTTCGTTAGGCGCGACGACCCGGTTGACGAGACCGATCTCGCGCGCCCGCTCGGCGCTGATCAGGTCGCCGGTGAAGAGCAGCTCGCGCATGTCGCGCTCGCGCAGTTGGCGGCGAAGAAAAGTCATGACCAGCCCGGCGACGAGACCGCGTTTGGCTTCCGGGTAACCAATTTTGGTGCGTTCGGCCGCGACCACGAAATCGCAGGCCGACATCAGGCCCGCCCCGCCCGCAACGGCGGCGCCGTGGATTTGCGCGATCGTGATCAGGCGCGTCTGACTGATGGCGAGCAATGTTCTTGCGACCATTTCCGCAGAGCGATGCGCTTTCTCGACCACGGTTGTTTCCTCGAGATCGAGTCCGGAACAAAAAGCCTTCCCGGCGCCGCGCAAAACCAGAATGCGTTGGTTTGGGTCAGCACTAGCGGCATCGAACGCTTCGGACAGCTCGACCATCAGTTCGATCGTCAGAGCGTTGCGCCGCTCGGGGCGGTTGAGGGTGAGGGTCGTGACGCGATTTTGTTGTTCGATAAGAACGTTAGGCATGGGCAAGGCGGTTTGTGATTGGCGAATCGAGATTCGTGAATCGTTAGCGCGACCGGCGCGACAAGTCTATAGATCAAACCGATGCCCCCGGAGTTTCGCAGAACCATGGAAGAGCAAACGGTGAAATTGATCGAGTGCCCGCGCGACGCCTGGCAGGGGTTGCCGGGACAAATCCCGACTGAGCTGAAGGTGCGTTATCTGAAGGGGCTGATCGCCGCCGGCTTTACGCCACCTCGACGCCGTCAGCTTCGTTTCGCCCAAGGCAGTGCCGCAGATGGCCGACAGCGAAGCCGTGCTCGCGCAACTGTCGCCGCCGGCTGGAGTCGAGATCATCGGGATTGTCGTGAACGAGAAAGGCGCCGAGCGCGCGATCGCGACCGGAGCGGTCCGCACCCTCGGTTATCCCTGTTCGATCTCGGAGACGTTTCTGCGCCGAAATCAAAATCAGTCGCTCGATGAGAACCGCGCCACGCTCGCGCGGATCCGAGAACGGGCGAACGAGAGCCGTCTCGAGATGGTGGTTTACATTTCGATGGCGTTTGGAAATCCCTACGGCGATTCCTGGAGCAAGGAAGAACTGGTCGACATGGTGGCGGAGGTGAGCGCGCTCGGAGTGAGCTCGATCTCGCTCGCGGATACGGTCGGCATGGCCGAGCCGAAGATGATCAGCGAAGTGGTGGCGGCGGTTGTTACGGGGTCGCCCGGCTCTGAGATCGGCGTTCACCTGCACAGCACCCGCACCGGAGCGGAGGCGAAGGTGCTGGCGGCCTTCGATGCCGGCTGCCGGCGCTTCGATTCAGCCCTCGGCGGACTTGGGGGTTGCCCTTTTGCCCAGGATCAGTTGGTGGGAAACATCCCGACGGAGGAAGTCATTCACGCCATCGCGCAGCGCGGGGTGCGCTCGCCTGTCGCAGGCGATCTCGGCAAAGTCGCGCGACTGAACGAGCAAATCAGCCAGCAATTCGCTCCTTAGGCAAAGCCCCAAGGGCGATGGCCGCCTGCTTTCCGCCTCGCCGCTCGTTCCCGGCCGATCCCGCCTCGAATGCAGCCGCCCCGCCATGTCGGGGCGGCGATTGGCGCGACCGCATCGGGCCTTGGCCCAGGCTGGAAGCGGGCTCATTTCACCGGCCAACAAAGCAGCCGATTTTTTTTCGCGTGCGGATGAGCTTTTTCGCGCCCGGTTATTGCATTGAGGGATGGGGACATAGTGCCCACGCAAAACAACAACCGGAGGAAAAAAAATGAAAGTCGTATCGAAAGTTCCTATCCTGCTGGGGATTCTTCTGTTCGTTCCCGGCTTTGCTGGCCTGGCGGAATCGCCCAAACACCGCGAAATTACAGTGTGGAGGTCGAGCCCGACGGGCTCTCTCATTGGCAGCGGCTACGCCAGCACTTACCTGACCAATATTCGCGCCAAAACAACCAGGCACGACCAGGCGAAATTGCGCCAGGCGATCGATGCCTTGGACGGGCTCGGCATGATCGAGGTAAGAGGCGTCGGATTGCTTCCGGCCGCCGTGGCCTGGCAATCGCAGACGACGATGCGCCAGGTCATTGCCGAACAGGCGGAAACCGGCCTGAGTTACGGCGAACTCCTGATGGCGCATACGCTCGCGATCGAGAGTAAACGCGATCTGCCCCAAATCGTCGCCCTCCGGAGGGGTACTGGGAACTGGGGTGAGTTGGCGAGGCAACTCGGGGTCAGCTCGGAGACGATTGTTCTGCGAGCGAACCTGGCGAGCGATAGAATTCGCGCCGTCGATACGAAAAGCCGCCAGCCTGGTCCAGGCGACGTTTCGTTGACGCAGTCGAGGCCCAATCTGCACCACTACTCGCTGCTTCATTAGGAACGCCGCGCGGGCCTTAATCGACGTCCTGGCAATTCGGGGTCAGTTATCCCCGCAAAACTTCATTTTGCTTTCGAAGCCTCTAAGCGCGGCATCGATCTCCGCCTGGGTGAACTTGCGGATCTTGCCCTTCGCGACCAGCCAGACTGAGCCATCCTTGGTCGCAACCGAAATTGGAAGCCGGTAGAGATGGCTGGAATACAGGTAAGTCTCTACCGGAATGTTACTAACCAGTTGCGATGTGCCGATCCCTACTGTGGTCGTGCCGGGATCGGGCTTACCTGTGATGATGCCGTGAGAGAGCGCGTCGATTCGTTCGACCTTGGCTCCGTCGGCTGACACCGTAATCCGGAAATGGCCACCCGTGATTTGCTCCGCGGGGTCTCTGGTCGCGGCGAGGCCATAGACGAGAAAGCCGCTGCCATCCGGATCGTCCAGGACTTCGAAATTGTAGGAGACCCCCTCGAATAGCTTGTCTGTCACGGCTGCGATCGCTCTCTGGCGCGCTTTGAACCGCAAGGCAACATCGCGGGGTAACGCTTCGCCACGGCGGTCTTTTAAGATCGGTTCTCCTTTCGGAGGAAACGCAACCGAATAGGCGAGCGCGGGCGTTTCGTCCTTCTTCATGAGAATGTAAACTATGTCGCCCTTCTTCTGCAGTTCGGTAATCCAACCGAGGAAGATGGATCGCGCGTCCGGGTATTTCTCGAGCACGATATCTTCGGCGCGAGCGGCGATATCGTCCCGGTGAGAAAGCTCGTTGCCCAGCTTTTCCAGGGTCGCGAGTTTGAACTCGCGGATTTCGCTGGCTTGGATGGATGCCAGACCGAGCAACGTGGCGGCGAGGAAGGGAACAGTTTTCATGGCGCCAGTTTCTAGTCTCGCCACGACTTTTCGCCAGACTTTTGTTACGTTTGCCCAGATCGGCTCGCGTCGACTCGCAAAGACCGTGAACGATTGGTCATTGGGAAATTGACCTCGCAGAGATTCCCGAGCGCGAAACTCACCCGAAAACCGATACTATATTTTGAAGGGCGACCTGAGTCCGAGATCTGATGAAAACTGAAGAAACGCAAAGCGACCCTTCACAGAGGGCGCCTGCGCCGGCGTGTCCCGGTTGCGGAATGATCAAGAACGAATGGCCGGGAGAAGGGTATACGCACAACGGCGAAACCTACTGCTGCCAGGGTTGTGCGGAAGGCACCGGTTGCACCTGCACCAATGCCGCTAAACCAGGCTTCTCGCGCCAGGGGCAGAAAGTTACCCGGGCAGACCCGCGGCCAGGCGAGCAGCGCTCCGGAGCGCCGGCACCGAAAGGAGAACTGAGCGGCGAACGAGATAGCCTGGGCACTGCCGAAGCTCTCGATCAAGGCGGCTGAGGCAGCGCGCACGTCGGCTGCCTGCGCCATCACGTATAAAGAGCGCCACCAAATTGGCCTCCGGAGTCTCGATCACAAAGTGAATGGAGCGAGCTGGGGAGCCGCGACATAGACGGGAGGGCCAAAGGCCAGGCGAGCGGGCGCGAGTGAGTCATAGTGATTGCTCAACAGCACCCACCCATGCACGCGCCAGCCCGTCCTGGCGCACGCTTCCCCCAGCGCCTGCACAAACAACCGGCGATCCTCGTCATCGAGGAAAATCGCCTCCCGCCGGTTGCCCCGCGCCATCACGTGATAAAACGCGCCCGCAAATTCAATCCGACCACTCCGCAGCCTGATCCCGATGATCACTCGCGGGAACCAAAAAACGGCGAAAAAAAGCGAATTTTTTTCTAGACCTCATAACCAGCGACGCGCATTCTCGGGGCAAATAGCCCCCGATGAGCACCAAGACCAAGGTCCTCAACGTCCACGCAGATTCTCCGGATCTGCGAGACCGAATTTACAACCCAACGCTGCGGTTGCTTGGGAAAACCCACAATTCGCGACCGTTCGCCGATCGCGTCTGGGCAGCGCGGATCAAGGACCAGGGCGACACCTCTGCCTGCACCGGCTTCGCCCTCTCGAGCCTGGTCGAGGCGTTGGTTCACAACGCGCAGGGGCACGACGAAGGCAAAGAAGCCGGATCCCATCTCGCCCTACATGCTCTATTTCTTTGCGCGCAAGTACGACGAGATTCCAGGCGACGCGGAAGACGAAGGCTCGACCGCCCGCGGCGCGATGAAGGCCTGGCACAAGCATGGCGCCTGCAAGCTTCCACTCTGGCCGCACATCGATACCTCGATCAAGCGCGACGGCACCGAATGGATCGCCGACGCCTTTAAGACTCCCCTTGGCGCTTATTACCGGGTCGATCACACCGCGGTCCCCGATCTGCACGCCGCCCTGAACGAAACAGGCGCCATCTATGTCACTGCCCAAACCCACACCGGCTGGGATAAGGTCACCCGCGACGGCCACATCCCGTTCGACGAAAAATCCAAAAACGCCGGCGGACACGCCTTTCTCCTTGTCGGTTACGATGAGGAAGGCTTCTGGATCCAGAACTCCTGGGGCAACAAGTGGGCGAACCACGGCTTTGCCCGCATCACCTACACCGACTGGCAGACGAACGGGATGGACGCCTGGATCGGGCAGCTCGGGGTGAACATCAGCCACCTCGTCGACGACCTCCAGTTCGGTCTGAATTTTCGGCGCGTCGCCGGCAAATCTTCCACCATGGCGGGCGACCAGAGCCTGCTCCTTTCTTCCAATGCCAATCTCAGCGCGCAGCAGATCAACCCCTACATCATCGACCTCGAGAATAACGGCACCCTTTCCGATGGCGGCCAGTTTTCCACCCAGCCGGACGATTTACATGACCTGCTCTCCTTCTATCTGCCGAGGGCGATCGAGCAATGGGGGCTGAGCGAGAGCAGGCCCATCGACGTTGCCATCTACGCTCATGGCGGTCTCGTCCCGGAAGAATCCGCAGGGAAAACCGCCCGCATCTGGGTGCCGGCCCTCTTCGCGAGAAAGATTTTCCCGATCTTCCTCATGTGGGAATCCGGTTGGTCCGATATCTTGAAAGACATCGCCAAGGACGCGTTCGAGCGGGTGCAAGGCGCGGCCGGAGCCACTTTCTGGGGCAAGGTGATCGACCAGGCGACCGACTGGTGGAATCAGCGCATCGAAAACCTCGTCTCAGGTCTTGGCACCCTGGAATGGGACGAGATGAAACAGAACGCCGAAGCCGCCTCCGCCAATCCAAAGGGCGGCCTGCAACTGCTCTACCAGGAACTCCGCCAACCCGAGCACGCCGCCCTTCTACCCCGCCTGCGCTTTCATCTGATTGGTCACAGTGCCGGGTCCATCCTGCACGCTTATCTCGGCGCCGCGCTCGTCGGAGCGAACCTGAACGTGGACGGCATTTACTTCCTCGCGCCCGCCTGCCGCATCGATCTCTTCCAGGAGAAATTGCTGCCGCTCTATCAGGACGGCAGGATCAAGGCTTACACCCAGTTCCATCTCACGGATGAAGTCGAGCGACAGGATACCTGCATCAACATCTATCGCCGCTCGCTCCTCTATCTGGTTTCCAACGCCTTCGAGCACAACCGGGGCACACCCATCCTTGGGATGGAGACCTTCTTCGAAAAACGACCCAGTCTCACCCGACAACATCCCCGGCGCGCCTCCGTCTGGGATTGGATCGCCGCGCCCACCACCTCCACCGACATCACCCGGCGGAGCAACTCCACCAGCCACGGCGGCTTCGACGACGACCAAGACACCCGCATCGCCGTCATCGAACGGATCGTCCGCCGCCAAAGCGCCAGCTCAGCGGCCAGAAGACGCAAACGCCGATGAAAACAAGCCGAAGCAGCGAGTTTAAATCGCTTTGCGGCATGCGTGGTCGAAATGTAAGAAAAAAGGACCGACCCCTTCTGGGGCTCCCCTATTTAATCTGCTCTCGTGTTCAATTATCAAAATGTTTAGACGCGACCGTATTTTCTTTTTTTCTAACTCGTTCAGGAACCAGGCTCCCTTGCCCGCTGATAAGACTTGATCCGCTTCATTGTCTGTATCGCCATTCTGCGCAATTCACTATCCGAATCGTATTGTTCTAAACGTGCGGCTACTGCATCGGGTTCAGCAACCAATTTCTCAAGGCCATCGGTTCCCTCGTGCAAATTAAAGTGCCGGAGAATTAAAAGGGGATCGCGCAATCCGAACCCTCGCTTTAAATAATCTCTGGGCTCATCGTAACCTGCCTCGCTAAATTGTCCCCATCGATGTAAAATGTCTCCAAGGTGCGGCTGATCGTACATCTTATCTTCTGAGGCGACACGCCGCACCTGATCCAACCACCTTTCCACGAGCTGCGGAATTCGCCCAATCGGAATAACATTTTTCCAAGTTTCGCGCGGCGCTCCGCCTTCGACGGCATATTCACCTTCGGACCAGAGACCGGCATCGCGTGCTAGACTGCGAAGGACATCTTCACCAATGTACAGGTTCGTAGATTGATTGATCATAGCGTCGAAGAAATCGCCGCGAGCTTCCTCGCTGACGTGTTCAGCTAGACTGAGGAGATATTCAGCTATAACAGTATGTGTCCTGTGAAACTCGTCCCGCGTAATGTATTGACTGGCTTCGATGAGTTACGTGCGCCAGTTCGTCAGCTCGCTCGATTAGTCCTGAGGGCACGATGGAATACGCGAAAATCAACCATTCGCGCAAAGCATCCCCTTTAACCTTGTCGCTCAGCACCTGTTTTCGCTTATCGCCCGCCAGGAATGCCTGGACCTCCTTTGTCGAAAAAGATAGCGGCGACCCGCCGCCATACAATAACTTGATTAATCCGTGGGCACTCCGAGCGGAAAGTGCTGTCATTTCTTCAGAGGAATCATTGAAAAGCCTCTCGACTAGCGATACAGCGGCATCTCTCGTCTGGGTTGGAAGCCGCTCGTAAAGCTTCTGCCTGCGTTCTCGGATGGTTGCCCGATCATCCAAAAGCGAAGAGCGCAAATGTGGCGGCTCGGCCGCGTCAAATTCGGGGTGGTGGCTAAGGCCGGGCAGAAAGGCTCCTGGATGCTCTCGAACTATTTCAACCGCTTCTGGACAAATAAGATCCAAAAGAATAAAAACGAATAGCTCGTCTAGAGCTACTTCACCCAGACAATCATGACACCGCATTTGCAACACATTTAAACTGCGAATGACATCGCGCGGCGTCTGTAGGCAACGTAAAACTTCGGATGCTGACGCACAATCCCGGAGTGCTTGTAGGTCGGCGGGACCCGCTTTGCGAAGAGGCGACTTTTCAAGAGTAGCAATGGCGACGGAAAAGTACCTTCGCAAAAGAAGTTTGCTAAGTCGGGGCAACCTCAATGGTAGCTGAATAAATTTCTTGATGTACCTCGCGACCATCTAACGTTTGGTCGAACGAAAGTGCCTTTTCGACCGGACTTGGATCGTACGCAAGCACATAGACGACGCCGTCGAATGCGGCAACCGCTTTGAGGAATTGGAATAGGAGTCGAATCTCGATTGGGGGCAGGCGATCGATATCGTCCAGAAAGACTACGATTGATTTTCCTGAATCGAGGATTGCTTTCTGAACCTGCTGTTGTGCGTTGGAAACGTCTAGTGTTCTCCGTTGCCCAATTGCGCTTAGCCCCTTAGCAATTAGGCCGGTGATCGTCGTTGCCGCTAGACCGAGAACAGGATGTCCTGCCAGTGGAGCGAAGGGCGAGATCGCGCTCGAAAGTTGCCCAAAGGCGGCACCTATCGCTTGCAGCTTCTTACCACTTCGCCTGTTCAACTGCGAAGATAGCTGGTTGCAGAAGCCGATGAGTAGCGAATCAACGGTTGAATAAAGCCAAGGCAGGTAATCTAGGACGACATGTCCAGGGTCGATACTCAGCAGGTCCCGGAGAATATTGAGAAATGATGTTTTTCCGGCGCCCCAAGGTGCTTCTATTCCGACTATCAGACTCGGCGATCCGGGAGGGCGAGTTATGTTTGGCAAGAGCTGTTCGGCAACTGGTAGGTAACCAAACATGTCTCCGGTCCCGTCGGCGATCGGAATATCGGGATTCAATTCAGCGGAAAAGTGGGAGGGAATCGGGGAATCGCGGTCAGTGTGCAAGATTAATGCCGAAATGGAGTTCGGGTTTGTCGTGCTTGAGTTACAGCAACTCGTTCACCAACGCTTTCGCCTGGTCGCCGGGGATGCCGATTTTGCGAAAGGCGAGCGGGCCTTCGCCGGTGTGGAGGACGGGCTCCAGGTCTTCCAACGCCGGCAGGTCGGTGCGGCGCCAGAAGAGGCCGATCGGGATCTCGTCGCCCCATTGGTAGCCGCGGTCGATCGCTGCGTGCAGGTCGGTCGGGTCGTGGCCCTGTTCTTCCAGCATCTTGATGCGCGGGTTAAACCACTGGTAGGTGTTGTCCTTGTTGTAGGTGACGCAGGGACTGAAGACGTCGACGAGCGCGAAGCCTTTGTGCTGGATCGCGCCCTTGATCATCTCGACCATGTGTTTCTGTTTGCCGCTGAAGGCGCGCGCCACGTAGGTCGCGCCCCCGACAATCGCCATCGGGATCGGGTTGATCGGGTTCTCGACGCTGCCGTAAGGCGTGCTCTTGGTCTTCATCCCCTTGACGCTGGTGGGCGAGACCTGGCCGGTCGTGAGGCCGTAAATCTGGTTGTCCATCACGATGTAGGTGAGGTCGACGTTGCGCCGCATGGTGTGGACGAAATGGTTGCCGCCGATCCCGTAGCCGTCGCCGTCGCCGCCGGTGCAGATGACTTTCAGTTCGTGGTTGGCCAGCTTGACGCCGGTGGCCACCGCGAGGGAGCGGCCATGCAGGGTGTGCATGCCGTAGGTGTTCATGTAACCGGGCAGGTTCGAGGAGCAGCCGATCCCGCTGATGACGCAGACCTGAGTCGGCTGGAGTCCGAGCTCGAAGACGGCGGTCTGGAGCGCGGCGAGGACGGAGAAATCGCCGCAGCCGGGGCACCAGTCGGGGTGGATGCGGCCTTTGTACGTGTCCTTGGTGAGTTGGCCGGGCTTCTCGGTGGTCGCGGGTGTTTCTACGGTAGCGCTCATTTTAGTTAGAGATCAGAGTGGTCAGATTTCAGCTTTTCAGTTTTTCAGCTTTTTCACAGGTCATGCGAGCACTTCGTGGATGGGGACGGAGAGTTTTGTTTTGCCGGCCAGCTGGTCTTTGACTGCTTCGACGATGTGATGGGGCATGAAGGGTTCGCCGTCGTATTTGCGGATGTGGCCGTGGGCGTCGAAGCCGGTCTCGCTCCGGAGGTAGCGGGCGAACTGGCCGCTGTAGCTGTTCTCGACGATGATGACTTGCTTGCTCTGCGCAAGAATGCGGCTGATCTCGGCGGCGTGGAACGGGACGATCCATTTGATGTGAAGATGATTGGCCACGATCCCCTCTTCGCCCGCGAGTTTCTCGACCGCTTCGCGAATCACGCCATCGGTTGAACCCCAGCCGACCAGAGTGACGGCGGCGTTTTCGGGGCCGAAGAGCTTGGGCGGGGCGATGTCGTTGATGGCCGCCTTCATTTTGCGGCCGCGTTTCTCGACCATCATGCGGCGGATGTTCGGGTTGGTGAACTCGTCGCTGACGAGGGTGCCGTCTTCGTCGTGCTCGTCGGTCGCGGCGGTGAAGATGTGACCGGGAACGCCGGGCACGGCGCGCGGGGAGATGCCGCTCTCGGTGTTCTTGAAACGCAGGTAGGCTTTGTCGCCGTAGCCGCTGCCGGGACTTGCGCCGTCTCCGTTTCCGTTAGGCAAAATCAGTTCGCCGCGGTCGATCGTGACGTTGAAGTCGAGGTCGTCGGGATCAATGCTGGTGGTGCCCTCGGAGATGAGGAGGTCGGCCAGGACGAGGCCGGGGCACTGGTATTTGTCGCAAAGGTTGAACAGTTCCGGGATCGTCCGGAACAAATCGAGCTGGCTGGTCGGGGCCACGATCAGGCGCGGGTAATCGCCCTGCCCGGCGCCGAGCGCCTGCCAGAGATCGCCCTGCTCGGTCTTGGTCGGCACGCCGGTGGCCGGGCCGGCGCGTTGCACATCGACGCAGACAATCGGCGTCTCGATCATGCCCGCCATGCCGACGGCTTCGGTCATGAGGGCAAAGCCGCCGCCGCTGGTCGCGCACATCGCCCGGCAACCGGTGTGGGCCGCGCCGATGACCATGTTCATGACGCCGATCTCGTCCTCGACCTGCCGGACCATGATGCCGAGCTGGCGCGCGTGCGCCGCCATCCACATGAGCACGCCGGTGGACGGGCTCATCGGATAGGCCGCATAAAATTTCACACCCGCCGCCGCGCCGCCCATGGCGGTCGCCTGGTTGCCGGTGACGATGCCGAGCGGTTTCCCGCCCGCCGGCGCCTTCCACGGAAAGGCTTTGAAATTCTGCGCCGCATATTCGTAACCGGCCCGGGCGACGGCGATGTTCCCGGCCACGACCTCGTCGCCCTTCTTCTTGAACTGCCGGGCGACGACCGATTCGAGCGGTTCCGATTCGATCCCGAGCAACTGGAGCGCGGCGCCGAGCGCGGCGGTGTTGACCGCCAGCTTGTTGCCCTTGGTCAGCTCCTTCATCGGCATCGGGCAAAGCTGGACGCCGTCGGCGGCCTGGCCGGGCGTGACTTTTTCGGCGTCGTAAATCGCGCAGGCGCCGGATTTCAACAGACGCAGGTGGCGATCCATCGTGTCCTGGTTGAGCGGGATGAAGACGTCGATCTTGTCCCCCATGTTGGTGACGGGCGCGTCGCTCGCGCGAATGGTGAGGAAAGTGTGCCCGCCGCGGATGATCGACTGGTAGGCGTTGTAGGCGTTGAGGTGGAGCCCGCGCCGGGCAAAGATGCGGGCGAGAATGTCGCCCGTGGAGGCGATGCCCTGACCGTTCTCGCCGCCGATCCCGACCGCAAAATCTACTCTGGTAAGTTTTTCCATCTGATTATTGGGAAGTGCACTCTGCCGGACACAGCGGGCCTCGGCAAATTCAAACACTGCCAAATCTCCGACCTGTCAATTTGTGCGAGATCGCGCGCCAACTGCCCGAGTTCGCTCGAGAGGCCCTGGCACCGGTCGCCCAAGATAATCTGATCGCTTTTCATGGTCCGTTCGGAGAGGATCGGTCGATGCCGATTGATCAACCTCGTTCAGCGGTTTTTCGCGATGGCCAGATCGTCATCGTTCTCCAGACCGGGGCGACGCTCCGGTTTCTGGCGGCAGAGAACCCTCGTCTTGCCCGAGGCACTCCCGAGCAGCTGAATCACATCGAGATTTCTCCCTTCGGCCTTCATTGGCCGGATCTCGACGAAGATTTGTCCATCCGCGGAATCGCGCAAGGCGATCACGGGCAAGGGCATGGCGGTCGCGTCGTCTAACGACTGAAAAATCGGGTCGCTCTTGTTGCGAACGGAGAAGAACAGCTCCCGCCCCGGCTGCGCCTAGCCGCGTCTTGCACGGCGGTCTATGCTGCGCCCGTGCCGGAGGCGGAAAAGTTTCATCACAACGTTTATGTGATTCTGCTGGACCCGGCGGTGCTGAAGCATCCGTCGATCGTGCGCCTGAATCCGAAACGAGACCCGGCCAAGCCGTGTGTTTATGTCGGGATGACCGGGCTTCCGGTTGAGCATCGTTTTGAAAACCACAGGCACGGATACAAATCCTCGTGGGTGGTGGAGAAATACGGGGTGCGCCTCCTGCCTGAGCTTTACGCGCACCTCAACCCGATGCCGTTCGAGGCCGCGGTGCAGATGGAAATGGAACTGGCGCAGGATCTGCGCGCCGAGGGTTACACCGTGACGGGCGGGAAATGAGGCTCACCCAGCCTAACGAGCCACGAACGTTTCTACTCGAAGATCTGGCCGTGATTGAAGCGCCAGATGCTGATGGCGTTGACGAGCGCGGCGATGCCTAACAACACCCCGAGGGTGGGCAACAACTCGAGCGTCGTGCAATTCGCCCACAAGACCTTGATGAAGCCGTCGAGCGACCAGTAAACAATCGTTAGCCGGCTCAGCTTCTGGATGAACTCCGGCATGAAGCTGGTCGGGAACCAGGCTCCGCCGATCGCGCTCATGGTGAGAATGAGGAAGGTGCCGAGACCGTTGGCAGCCGCGGAAGTGGGCGAGATCGCGGCGAGGAGCATCCCGAAGGAGACGCAGGCGATCGAAGCCGCCAGGCAGATGAGAAGCAGATTCCCGAGGTTGGTCGTGATGTCGATCCCGAAGAGGAGACGGCCGGCGAGGAAGAGTGCGCTCAACTGCACGAGACCGACGATCATTCCGAAGAGGTATTTGCTCCAGAGAATGTGGGTGCGCCGGACCGGCGCGGCGAGCAGCCGCTGAAAAAGGCCTGCTTTCTTTTCGTCGAAAAGCGAGGTGGCCGCGCCCGAGAGCGAGAAGAGCAGAAACATGATCGCCCAGCCGCCCACGCTCCGTGTCGCCATGCTGCTTTTTTTCGCCGTCTGGCCGCCGACTTGTTCGGATTCGATCTTAATCAGGCTATCGAAAAGCGACGAATCGCCGGTCGATGTGCTCGTGCCGTCGCCGAAATCGATTTCGCCTTTGCTCATATTTTCGTAGATCTCGTCGGCATCGCCGCCGAAGGCCTGCGCAATGGAGCTGGCGAGCGCGCGATTGAATCGATCGAAGTTTTCCTGCCCAATGAAGTTGATGCCTTTCTTCTGGAGCGAAACGAGCAACGCCTGCGGCGCGGAGGTGTAGATCGTTTTCTGCACCAACCCGGTGACCGTCTGGGTTTCGATCTCGTTCCGCGGGTTCTTGAGGAATTTCAGCTTCAGGCCAAAGCTCTCGTCGCTTTGTGTGTCCGGCGGAAAGATGAGGGCGAAGCGGAGCGAGCCGGCATGCATCTGCTCACGCACCCGGGCTTCAGTCAGCGGCACTTCCTTGTCGCCCTGCTTTTCGGTCGTCAGCACCTTGAAAGCTTTCTCCTTGCTGCAAGGCCGCAGTGATCGCGACTGCGACCGGCGCGTCGGTCTCGCTCACGACCGCGATCGGAATTCCAGTCGGTCCACTCTGGCCGCCGGTCACACCAAAGACGTGCCCGAAGATGTAGATGAGCACGACCGGCACGAGGAAGGTAAGCGAGAGCGCCGTCTTGTCGTGGAGGAAGCGGCGTATCTCGCTGCCGAGCAGGATTAAGACTGTTCGCATAAGTTCATCCTAACGACTTGCCAACCCTGATGATCCTGGACATGCGGAAGCATGTCCCTCCGGAGGGACGCGCTTCCGCGCGTCCAGGCTCAGTCATGTCCTCAGGCATCGCGCAGCGTTTTTCCGGTAAGGTGCAGGAAGACATTTTCAAGGGTCGGACGCGTGACGGTGAAGTAACGATAGGAAAGCCCGAGCCGTTCCACTGCGGCAAAAAATTCGGAGAGGCGCAGATCCTCCCGCGGCGTGAGGACGAAGGCCTCTTCGGTCGCCGCGATTTCGCCGAACGGCCGCAAATCATCGAGCTGTGCCGTCACTGCTTCGTTGCGCACGATCCGAATCTGTTCCGCGAACGGCAACTGCACGAGCAGTTCGTCGAGCGTCCCGAGGGCGAGCAATTTGCCGTGATCGATAATCCCGATGCGCGAGCAGAGCCGGGTCGCTTCCTCCATGTAATGGGTCGAATAAACGATTGTCATCCCTTCAGCGTTGAGCTTTTGCACGAACTCGAAGATGGCGTTGCGCGATTGCGGGTCGACCCCCACCGTCGGCTCGTCGCAAAGGAGAAGCTTGGGCCGATGCAAAATGGCCGCGACCACATTGAGCCGGCGACGCATCCCGCCGGAATAAGTTTTCACCTCGTCGCGGCGGCGATCCTGCAAGCCCGCGGCGAGGAGCCCTTCCTCGACTCGCTCGCGCAGGATCTGGCCGTGCAGCCCATAGAGCCGCCCAAACAAACGCAAATTTTCCTCGCCGCTCAGTTCCTCGTAAAGCGCCAGGGCCTGCGGGACAAAACCGAGCTGTGCGCGCTGCTCGATCTGCTCATGCTGAAATTTTTTGCCCTCAAGAAAAATCTCGCCGCTGTCGGCTGGTCGAATGCCCGCGACGAGCGACATGAGGGTGGTCTTACCGGCCCCGTTCGGTCCGAGCAAGCCGAAGAATTCTCCCGGCTGGAGGGCAAGCGAGACGTCGTCCAGCGCGAGGAGCGAGCCGTAGCTTTTCGTTAGGTTAGAAATCGTCAGCACGCCGCCAGAATCTGCCGAGTCAGCAAAATCCCGGCAAGCGCAAACCCGCGGCGGTCAAAATTCGACCTTCTCCTTCTCGCGCAGTCTTGTTATGGATGCGAATAAGCAGCCACAACACAGGAGGTCAGCGATGTTCTATTTCCGAATCGATCGAGTCCGATTCCTCGACAACGGGGGAATCAAATCCGGCGTCTTCTTTGGGCATGACTTTGCCAAGGTGAAGTTTCTCAGCTTCATCTCCCGCTCGGATCAAAATCTTCCCGAACTCGACGCCTGGATGCGAAGCAACGATCCGGCGGCTAAAAAATCGATGCTGCAGGCCTTGGTCGGTCAGGCCTTGAGCACGCGGGAGCTGACCGAGATCAATCGGGTGCAGGACAAGGTCCCGGTCCGCTTCGGCGATACCGGGCTCATCCTGCACGAGTCGGAAGAAATTCCCGAAGCTTTCACCTGGATTTTTCTCGCCATCCGCTCCTCGCGCGACATCCGCGAAGCGGCCAGCGACGTGAACGATGTCCTGAGCGCGCCAGACTTCTCCGCCTTCACGAGCAGCCTCCTTAGCCTGATCCAAGGCGCATCGGCGGTGGCCAATCCGGCTTACGCGGCCGCGATTCAGGTAGCGCGCTTCGTCGCCCAGGTCAGCGCGCGGCGCCTCATGAAAAAAGGCGATCAGCAATTGGGTGCGGTCTACGAAAGCTTCATCCGGCCGGAGCATTATCCGCAGGGGATTCGCGAGGGGCGCGATGTCCCCGACACCACCGGCAACATGCTCTGCGATTACTCCCTCTTTGGTTACAAGCGCGCCCTCCCCGTGATCGACGAGCCAAAGCCAAAAGCAAAGCCGAGGACGAAGACGAGGACGAAAGACGAAGCCGAAGCGGAAAGCGAAAAGGTAGACGAAACCGCTCGCGACCGGTCGGGGCGCTGATATTTTCCCGGCGAGGATGAAGCGCCTTCTCTACGAGCTGACCGAGAGCTGGAAGATCGCCGCCGCGCAAATGGCGGCGAACAAAACGCGCTCCATCCTGACCGCGCTCGGGGTCATCATTGGGATCGTCGCCGTCACCCTCATGGGGACGGCGATCAACGGGATCTCGACCGGGTTCGACAAAAGCATGTCGGTCATCGGCGACGACGTGCTTTATATCGAACAGCGGCCCTGGACGCGGATGAACGATTGGTGGAACTACCGCGACCGGAAAAAAATCCGGACCGAATACGCCGACAAAATCAACCGCACGATCGAGCGCACGCCCAACTCCAACCTTATGCTCGCGGTCCCGACGATGAGCCTGCTCCGCGCCGTGAAGGCGGGCGAAAACAAGGTGGATAATGTTTACATCCTCGGGACGACGGCCGATTACGCCGTCATCTCGACGCTCGATTGCAGCGAGGGCCGTTTCTTCAACGAAATCGAAACGCGCGGCGGCGAGGAGGTCTGCGTCGTCGGTTACGACGTGGCCGACGCGCTTTTCGCCGGGCGCAGCGCGCTCGACAAAAGAGTGCTGATCAACGGCCACGCCTTCCGCGTTCTCGGGACACTCTCGCGCCAGGGCACGTTTCCTCGGGCTTTTCAGTCTCGATTCCATCGTGGTCATCCCGCTGCCGGCCTTCAAAAAATATTTCAGCGCGAAAAGCGAAGCCGACGTGCGGGTGAAAGTGCGCGACAAAACCCACATGGCCGACGCGCGCGACGAGCTGACCGGGATCATGCGCCGACTGCGCTCCCTCCCGCCGGAGAAGCGCGACGACTTCAGCATCAACGAGCAGCAGGCTTTCAAGAGCACGCTCGACGCGGTCAAAGGGACGATCGCGATCGCCGGGCTTTTCATCACCGGGCTCTCGCTTTTCGTGGGCGCGATCGGGATCATGAACATCACCTTCGTGAGCGTGAAAGAGCGGACGAAAGAGATCGGCACGCGGAAGGCGTTAGGCGCGCGGCGGCGCACCATCCTTCTCCAATTCCTGATCGAATCGACCGCGCTCTGTCTGGTTGGCGGCTTGATCGGTTTGATCGTCGCTTACCTGATGTGTTTCGGAATGGCGAAAGCGTTTCCTTCCTTCCCGATCCGCTTTTCCTTCAGCCTCGTCATCGCGAGCATGATCGTCTCGGTCGTGACGGGTTTGGTCTCCGGGATCGCACCGGCCTGGACCGCCTCCCGGCTCGATCCCGTGACGGCGCTGCGCTACGAATAGGCGCTGAGTCTCTCAGCGTATCCGTCTGAGATAGAGACCGCGTTCGCCGGCGCGACCATCTCGCGAGCCATCCTTTCGCCTGTCCTCCCGAACCGGCGGAGCGCGGCGAGGGACCTCACCCGGGCTCGTCGGTTGACGAACCGGAGCGAGATGTCCCAGCCCATGGGGTGAGGTCCCTCAGCGCGCTGCGCCAGCTTCGGGATGACAGTGCGAAGAAGGCTCCCGGAGTTTATCGCGCTGACCGGGTCATCGCGGCGTGCAATCCGGCGTGAGCTCGCCCTGATCGTACGCACGCAGAGTGCCAGCATCGTTCACCATCGCCCGGCCACTTTCCGACTTCCGGTCCACGTTGTAGGGCAGCTTGCCGGAGTAACCGCTAAGAAGCGCGTCTGCGTCGCCGATCGTCCCCGTAACCGGCCCGGGATCGGAGCCGTTCGCGAGGTTCAGCCTGGCCGCGATCAGTTCGCCGGCCAGAACCAGGCTGGCATCGGCTTTCCAGTCGTTAGTCGTTAGGATGCCGCGCAATTCCTCTTTGCTGTAGGACTCGCTGCCGAGTTCCAGGCTATCGACCGGCCAAAGCGCGGGTCGATGCTTCCAGTAGGCCACGGATTGCGGGCAGGTATTCGACTCCGATCCTCCGACGGTCCGCAGAATCGTCCCGAACCCGCCCACTGCCGTTCCCGTCGTGAGCTCAGGAAATGTCACGTCGTAGAGATCCTGGTTTGTCCCGCTTTCCTGCGGCGTCCAGGACACGCCTCCATCGCTCGATTTCAGAATGATGCCGAGCTGGCCAACGGCGGTCGCATGATCGATATCCGCGAAATCGATCGCCAGGAGTGTGATCGTTGTTCCACTCGTCTGATTCGTCCAGGTCTGGCCTCCGTCAGTCGTCCGAAGGATGGTTCCCAGCTCCCCAACAATGATTCCGTTCTCGGCGTCGGCGAAGGAAACCGCGCGCAGCTGATTGGTGGTGCCACTGCTTTGGGGAAGCCAGGTTTGCCCTCCGTCGGTCGTATGCCGGATCGTTCCGGAGTTGCCCACCACAGTGCCCGTGTTCGCGTCCGTGAAGTAGACGCCGAGTAACCCTTCACTCGTCCCGCCGTCCTGCAGGACCCAGTTTTGGCCACCGTCGTTCGTGTGGACAATCGCCCCGAAAAGGAACCCGACCGCAGTCCCATTGTTATCGTCCGTGAAAAACACCTTGTAGAGATAATCGGCCGTCCCGCTCGTTTGCTCGATCCAGGTCTGGCCGGCATCGGTCGTGCGGAGGATGATTCCACTCTCGCCCACGACCGTTCCCGTGCTGGCGCTGCTGAAAGAGACCCCAAAGAAGCTGAGGCCGCTAAAAGTATTGCTGATGCCGCTGTCCTGATGGAGCCATGTTTGGCCGCCGTCTGTCGTCCTCAGAATCGTGCCGCTCGGATAATCGTAGCCGACCGCCGTGCCCGTGTTCGCGTCCGTGAACGAGACCCCGTAGAGAAACTGGAAAGTGGCGCTTGGCCGGGTGAACGCCCAGTCGTTTCCACCGTCGGTCGTGCGCAGAATCGTGCCGGAGTTCCCGACCGTCACACCGGTGTTCGCATCCGCCAGCGAAACGGCATAAAAGAGGTTGGACGTGGGCGTGCTCTGCTCCGCCCAGCTCGCGCCTCCATCAGTTGTATGAAGAATGATGCCGGTGCCGCCCAATTCGAATCCGACCGCGGTGCCGTTGTTAGCGTCGGCAAAGGAAACTCCGTAGAGCGTCTTGAACGTCCCGCTGGGCTGGACCACCCAGTTTTCGCCGCCGTCGGTTGTGTGGAGGATCGTTCCACCATCGCCGACCGCCGTCCCCAGGTTCGCGTCGATCATGGAAACATCGAAGAGAAACACTTTGCCGGGGTTGGGTTGAATCGCCCAGTGCGCTCCGCCATCGGTCGTATGCAGGATTTGGCTCTTACCGATCGTGCCGCCGACCGCGGTCCCATGATTCGCATCGCTAAAGGAAACGCCGAAAAGCGTGAAGACAGTTCCGCTTGTCTGTCGGACCCAGCTGTTTCCGCCATCGGTCGTGTGGAGGATCAAGCCGCCCTCACCCACGGCCGTGCCATTGTTGGCATCGGGGAAGGAGACGCCGCGCAGCTCAGACGTCGTGCCGCTCGTCTGGCTATTCCAATTCGCCCCTCCATCTGTGGTCCGCAGGATAGTCCCGCCGGCACCGACAGCGCTCCCGTCGTTCGCATCGCTGAACGAGACGGCCCAGAGATTCTGCGCCGTTCCGCTGCGTTGAATCGTCCAGGCATTTCCTCCGTCGGTCGTGTGCACGATCGTGCCGTAGAACCCGACGACAGTGCCCGTATCGGCGTCGACAAAGGAAGCGCCGCGCAAGTCGTTGCCCTGCGGAAGCGGGTTTTGCCATGACCATTCGCTGGAGCTCGCGTCAGTCGTCTCTGCCTTGGCCGTAGCCGGAAAAAACGCCGAGGCCAATGAGCGCCAGCAGAGGCAGAAAAAGCAGGTGCAACCGGGCAAATGAAAAAGTGGAACTGGTGCTCATAACATCAGGGTACTACAGAAAATCTTCGGCTGTGTTACGCAAAAATATGCGAAAGAGTTTCGGCGCGCCTCATTCTCACGGTCGGGTGGCTTCGTCCGGCGCGAGGGAGACGACGAGCTTCTCGAAACGCGGATCGCCGCGCAAGGGATCCCAGAACGGCAGCAACTTTAGCTGGCCATAACTCAAGCCGATCGGCGGACGAACCGCGACTGCGAGCTGCGCGCAGGCCAGGTCTTTCTCCCCTACCCAGGCCGCGATCATGGCCAGGTATTCGATCATGTGCGCGCCATTGGAGGCGTCTTTTTCCCGCGGAAGCAGCTCGACCGCGCGTCGACCTTCGCGCAGCGCTTCCTCTTTCCGCCCGAGACCGGCATCGATTAAACCGAGGACGCAAAGCGGCGGACCGTAACCCGGCTGAGCCCGAACGATTTTTTCCTGCGCCGCCCGCGCTGCCAGAAGAGAATCCCGCGCCCCGGTCGCGTCGTTCGTCATCCGCGCAATCAGAGCGTCGCCGAAGCTGCGCGGAAATCTGACGGCATCGTTTCCGAAAGTATCCTTCCCCAGATGGATAAAGCGTTCTTTGCCGCCGCCGTGTCCCGCTCGGCCAGCGCGCAGGTGAGAAGGCTATCGAACACGCCCGGGATGGCGGCGGGATTTTTCGCGCGAATTTCATCCAGCAGTTGGTGCAACGGCCCGGTATCGGCTTTCCAAATCAGGTCCAGGTTTGCCCGCGCGACCTTGACGTCGAGATCGTCGGGATCGATCGCGCGCGCACGCTCCAGCGCCGCCTCCGCCGCGGGATAGCGCCGCAGATCCTCGTAGCTCATCGCGATCTGCTGGAGGATGAAACTGTTGCGCGGGTCGAGGTCGGCCGCGCGCTCCAGACTAACGAGTGCCTCTTCCTGCCGGCCCCGGCGGCGCTCGATGTAGCCCTCGAGCGCGAAAACGCGGTGATCGTTAGGCAGGGTGCGGCGGGCAATCGCCAGCTCGGCGAGCGCGCCCTCGTAATCGAGATGACCCTCGATAAAGATTTCCGGCTCGGGCCAAATGCGCTTCACCCGGCGTCGGGCCGAAGACGAAAGGCTGCCGCGATGGCAGCTTCCGCCATTGCAAGTCGGGCCGGGGTATGATCGAAGCCGAAGAAATAGAGCGTGTCGTGGGTGTAGCCGAGTTCGCAGAAGGCCTGGAAAAACGACGGATCCAGGGCGGCGGCCTGCTGCAGGAGCGCGGCGGCCTGGAGGAGGTTCGCTTTCCCGTTGCCATTGAAGTTTGCCGTGATGAGAAGATTTTCGGCGCGCGCGTAGAGATCGAAGGCCGCGAGGTCAACCGTGGGCGGTCGCGCAATCGCCAGTTCTTCCGCGGGTGAGATTTTGACGTGGAGTTTCTCCGCGACTTTGCGCGCGATCTCACCCTGAAGAGGGAACATCTCGCTCGCCTCGCGATCGAATTCCTCCGCCCAGACATGCGTATCGGTGCGGGTATCGATGAGCTGCGCGTTCAAGTGAATGCGGCCATGCTCCCGGCGCACGCTTCCTTCCAGCACATGCGAGACGCGCAGCGCTTCGCCGATCTCGCGCGTGTTTTGCGCCCCGCGATATTGCATCACGCTCGTGCGGCTGATGACCTTGAGCCCGGCGATCTTGGCGAGCTTGGTCAGGATGTCGTCCTGCACGCCATCGGCCAGCCAGGCGTTCTCTTTTTGCGCGCTCAGGTTTTGAAAGGGCAGGACGGCGATCCCGGTCGGCATCGGTCGGCCGGCGGATTCGCTTTTCCAGACGATCGTGCCGACGGCGGCGACGAGCGCGACTAACGAGGCCGCCAGAGCCGTCGCGGTGGCATTGCGCCGGACCCATTTCCGGCCACGGGAAAAAACTCCCGTGCGCCGGGCCAGAATCGGTTCCTGCCGCAGCCAGCGCTCGAGGTCCTCCGCCAGGGCGAGGGCTGATGGGTAACGCCGCTCCGGATCCTTCTCCAGACATTTCAGGCAGATCGTGGCGAGATCGCGATCGACATTCGGATTGTAGAGCCGAGGCGGCCGCGGCTCGGCGCCGAGCACGAGCTGGACAGTTTCAAAAGCGGTTCGGCCAACAAAAGGCGGATGGCCGGTGAGCAGTTGATAGAAAACCGCACCGACTCCGTAAACATCGGTCGCGCGCGTCGGCGGCGCGCTTTGATCGCCGCCGGTCTGTTCAGGTGCGATGTAGCTCGGCGTTCCCAAAAACTCCATTGTGCGCGTGACCGTGCTCTCAGTCTCAAACAGCCGCGCCAGCCCGAAATCGGTCAGATGCGGGTCGCCCTTCGCATCGAGCAAGACGTTCCCCGGCTTGATATCGCGATGCAGAATGCCGCGCTCGTGCGCGTAGTGCACGCTGCGCGCCATTTTCGCGGTCAATTCCACGGCCTGCCGCAGAGGAAGCGGCTCGCGCCTAACGACTGCGTCCAGCGGGCCGCCCTCCATCAACTTCATGCTGAAATAGCAAAAGCCTTCCCGCTCCCCCACTTCGTAAATCGGAACAATCCCGGGATGATCCAGGCCCGCGGCCGACTCGGCTTCGAGGCGGAAGCGCTTCAGGTGCGCTTCCGTCGCCCAGGGGCCGAGGCCGACCACCTTGAGCGCGACGGTGCGATTGAGACTTTTCTGCCTGGCGCGGTAAACAACCCCCTGACCGCCCCGCCCGATTTCCTCCTCCAGTTCGTAGTCGCCGAAATCGCCCAGTTGCCTTGTGCGTTGCGGGCGATCGTCGTTCGCCCGCGAGTAGAGTCAGCCCTTCCTCAAAAAGACAGGCCGGGCAGCCTTGCTTCGGATCGTCCGCGACCAGCACCGCCCCGCACTTCGTGCAACTTCCGTCTTCCGTCAGCATCCCGCGAATCAGGCCCGCAGCACCGTGATCAAGTGCCGCAATTCATCCTCCACATCGCCCGGCAGCATAACCGTCCGGGCGATCTCTTCGCGCAAAATCTCCCGGTAGCGCACGCGCAAACGGTGGAATGCCTGCCGGACCGCGTTTTCGGTCATGCCCAACTTCGGCGGCAATCTGCGTCTGCGACAACTTGCCGGCATCGTCGATCAGAATTTCATGGAGCCGGCCGAAGAGTTGCGCATTGCCGGCCGCGTCGTATTCCTCGCGCAGCCGGGCGAGGACTTGCTCGAGCAAGGTCAAAGCCCAGCGCCGTTCGTAAATGAGTTCCGCCGTCGCCGTCGCGGAACCGACCACCCCTGTGGCGCCGATTTCCTCCAGCGGAATGAGTCGCTCGCCAGCCCCTCGCTTCAGGGCGAGAGCGCGTTCGCGCGCGTTCTGGAGGAAATGTTTGAGCGAGATGAGGAGGTAGGAACGGAGCCGGCCTTTTTCTCTCCGGACGGCGGCCAGATCGCGACGCTCGAGGAGGCGCGCGAAAAAACTCTGGGTGAGATCCTGCGCTTCTTCGACTCCCCAGCCCTGTCGCCGCACGAAGATGTAAAGCGGCTGCCAATAAGCGCGGCAAAGCCGTTCCATCGCTTCCTCCGCGGCGCGCGACGATCCCTGGGCGGCCGCGAGCACACTCCAATGCGTGGTCGCAAATGCGCCCCCGGCCTCATTCGCTTCGCTGAAGCCGAGCGCGGTCGCAGCGGGAGAGGTTTCCTTATGGGCCAGCACTTTGCAATCCAGGTCAAGGTCGCGCGATCACCAGCCATCTCTGGTCTCGCGCCTTCATTCGCGCGTCCAGTATCGCGCAAACACAATTTTCCAGCAATGGCTTTGCCAGCCTGACGAAAGGCGTTCGTTTCCTCCTAGCGCCCCACCAGTCCGCGCCGGATGAGGCTGACCGCGATGGCCGCGAGGAGAAGGGAAACGAGTTTGGAAATGCCGTTAATCCCCTGTTTGCCCATCCATTTCGTCAGGCGATCGGCGTAGCAAAAAACCACCGCCACAATCACCAGGTTCAGGATCAGCGAGGCGAGGGTGTAGATCATCCCCACGGAATCAATCAGGACGAGGAGCGCGGTGAGCAGGGCCGGCCCGGCGATCAACGGCATCCCGAGCGGCACGATCCCGAACGACTCTGGCGTGGGGCGTTTCTCCCCCCCGACATCGAGCAGGTCGCGGATCGCAAAGGTGAGGAGGAGCAACCCTCCCGCGACCTGGAAATCGGCCACCGTGATCCCGAGTGCCTTGAAAATCAGCTTGCCGAGAAACATGAACCCGACCGCAATGGCGAGCGCGGTCCCGATCCCGAGGAGTGCTTCCTGTTGGCGCCGCCGCGGCTCGACGTTTGCCCCCAGCCCGATGAAAATCGCCACCATCCCGATGGCGTCGATCGCGACGAAGATCGGGATGAAAGCGGTCAGGAATTTGGTCGTGATGTCGCGCACGCCGGGATTGTGGATTGCCGAGTGCCAATTTCCAACTCCGAATCGAAGCTCGCGAGCACGAGAAGGATTTCGGTGTTGCCAAATTGTCGAGAACGGGGTCGAGTTCACCCGACCGATTGCCAATCCTCCCTACCAAATTGGCAATTGGGAATTTGAAATTCGCAATCTATGAAAAACTTCCTGCTCGTTAGTCTCTGCCTCGCTCTCCCCCTTTCTCTCCACGCCGAGGCTGTCAAAAGTCTGGCCGATTTCCAGGCCGCGGCCAAGAAGGCGCACGAGGTCCTGACCATTCCCGATTGGCCGAAGACGCCGATCGCGGTGCAGGACAACGTCAATACCGCGATCGCGAAGGCGAACGCCGCCCTCGACGTGATCGGGAAACAGGACCTCGCCAAGGTAACCTTTGCGAGCACGGTCGGCGCGCTCGACAACCTCCAGAACGAAGCTCAAATCGCCTTTTCAAAAACAACCGTCATCCAACAGACCAACCAGGAGGCCGCGATGCGCGATGCGGCCGAGAAAGCGATCAAGGTCTTCCAGGATTGGGCGGTCGGGATCGATTATCGCGAGGACGTTTACAAGGCGGTGAAGACTTACGCCGACACCAAGCCGGAGCTGAAGGGCGAGGACAAGCTTCTGCTCGAACACACCCTGCGGGATTATCGCCGGGCCGGGCTCGCTCTTCCGCCCGAAAAGCGGGCCGAGGTCGAGAAGCTGCGCAAGGAACTGGCCAAACTCGAGACCGATTTCGAGGCCAACATCGTGGCCGTGAAAGCGCCGATCGTTTTCACCAAGGCTGAGCTGGAAGGAGTGCCGGACACGATTCTCGATTCGCCCGGGGTTAAGACCGGCGCCGATTCCTACACCATTCTCGGGAACGTGACTTTCCAATACAACACGGTCGAGGAAACGGCGAAGAAGGAGGAAACCCGCAAACATCTTTACGAGGTCCGTTTCAGTCTCGCGCGGGACAAAAACGTCCCGGTCCTGAACGACATCCTCGCCCATCGCAACCAGATCGCGCTCAAGCTCGGCTACAAATCGTGGGACGATTTCCAGACCGAAATCAAAATGGCCAAGAGCGGGGCCGCGGCCAGGACCTTCATCCACGATCTCGTCGCCGGGATTCAACCGAAGTTCGACGCCGAGGTCGCGGAGCTGCGCAAGCTGAAGGTCGCGGAAACGAAAGATTCCAACGCCCAGATCAACATCTGGGACTGGCGCTATTTCCAGAACGAATTCAAGAAGGACAAGTACACCGTCGATACCGACGCGCTCCGGGTTTACTTCCCTTTCCAGCGCGTGCTCGACGGGATGTTCGACATCTACCAGAGCATCTTCGGGCTGAAATTTACCAAGATCATCGCGCCCTATAAATGGATCGACGATCTCCAGCTCTACATCGTGACGGACGCGGCCAGCGGGCAGCCGTTAGGCATGTTCTACCTCGACATGTTCCCGCGCGACGGGAAGTTCAATCACTTCGCCGAGTTCCCGATTATCCCGGGGAAATTGTTGCCCGACGGAAATTACCAGCGCCCGACCGTCGCCCTCATTTGTAACTTCCCGCCGCCGGCCAAGGACAAGCCGTCGCTCCTCAGCCATCAGGATGTCGAGACGCTCTTCCATGAATTCGGCCACGCCCTCCACGCCATCGTCACGAAGGCCAAATATGTGCGGTTCTCCGGCACGAGTGTGCCGGCGGATTTCGTCGAGGCGCCCTCGCAGATGCTGCAAAACTGGGTCTGGGACAAGAAAGTGCTCGACACTTTCGCGGCCGATTATCGCGATCCGTCGAAGAAAATCCCGGCCGAGCTGATCGCGAAAATGAAGGAAGCGAAGCTCGCCACCGTCGGCGTCTTTTACCGGCGGCAGTTCACCTTTGCCGACATCGATCTCACCCTGCACGATGTCCATCCCGCGGGTCAGCCCTACGATTGCGTCGCCATCTCGAATCCGATCTTCAAAAAGGATTTTTTCCCGGTCGACAACGACACCGCCTTCGTCGCCTTCTTCGGACATCTCGCCGGCTACGACGCCGGCTACTACGGCTACGCCTGGGCGGACGCGATCGCAGCCGACATGGCGACCGTCTTCCAGAAAGCGCCTAACGGATTCCTCGACAAGAATGCCGGGATGAAGCTGCGCAAGGAGATTTACGAACCGGGCGGCTCGCGCGACATCGATGTCTCGATCCACAACTTCCTCGGCCGCGACCGTTCGATCCAGCCCTACTTGAAAACGTTAGGCATCGAGGCCCCGGCGAAAGCGGAGAGCCAGCCGCCGGCCGAGAGCAAGCCGGGTGCGGCCCCGCCAAAGCCGCCCAAACCATAGGCTGTAGACGCTTCGCTGTGCGAAGCGCGGGTCTGCGTGGGCCATGTTCTCTCGCAAACGCTGCCACACTCGCGCTTCGCCCAGCGAAGCGTCTACAGCGCCGCACGTGAAGCGACCGCATTTTCGCGTTATGCTGTCGACTTCATGAAACGACTCGTCCACCTCTCGCTCGCCTTCTCCGCGCTTTCACTTCTCGCGCTGCCACCGACCCCGAACGAGCCCCCCAAGGAAGCCCAGAACGCAATCGACGCGGCCGGCCTCCTCCAGCACATCAAAGTCCTCGGCTCGGATAAGTTTGAAGGCCGCGCCCCCGGCTCGAAGGGCGAAGAGGAATCGGTCCAATACATCACGGCGCAGTTCAAGGCGCTCGGACTGAAACCCGGCAACCCAGACGGCACCTACACCCAGGAAGTCCCGCTTGCCGGTATCCTCACCACCCCGAGTGCGACCTTTACCATCGGCGACCAGAAGATGGAACTCCATTCGCCGAACGAGTTCGTCGCTTTCACCCAACAGATCACGCCTGAGATCAAGGTCGACGATTCCGAGATGGTCTTCGTCGGCTACGGCGTCGTCGCGCCCGAATATGGCTGGGACGATTTCAAAGGCGTCGACGTAAAAGGCAAAACGGTCGTCTTTCTCATCAACGATCCGCCCATCCCCTCGCCCGACGATCCGTCGAAGCTCGACGACAAAATGTTTAAAGGAAAAGCGATGACCTACTACGGCCGTTGGAGCTACAAATACGAGATCGCGGCCGAGAAAGGCGCCGCCGCCGCGGTCATCGTGCACGAGACGATCCCCGCTGCCTATCCGTGGTCGGTGGTCGAGAACAGCAACGCGAAAACCAATTTCGTGATCGACGCCCCGGACAAAAACATGAGCACGCTCGGCGTTCGCTCCTGGATCACGCTCGAGACGGCGCGCAAGCTTTTCGCGGCCGCCGGGAAAAACTACGACGAGTTGAAGAAGGCGGCCCTGAGCAAGGACTTCAAGCCGGTGTCGTTAGGCGCGAAAGCCAGTTTTGCGCTCCAGAACAAGATCACGCATTTCAAATCGCATAACGTGGTCGGGAAGCTCGAAGGAAGCGATCCGGAGAAGAAGGATGAATACATTATCTACAGCGCGCACTGGGATCACCTCGGCCGCGACACCAGGCTGAAAGGCGACCAGATCTACAACGGCGCTCTCGACAACGCCTCCGGCGTCGCCTCCATCCTCGAGATCGCGCAGGCTTTTACCAAACTCCCGCAGCCGCCGCCGCGCAGCATCCTTTTCATGGCCACGACCGCGGAGGAAGCGGGATTGTTAGGCGCGAAATATTACGCCGAGCATCCGCTCTACCCGCTCGATCACACCCTGGCCGACATCAACATCGATGGCGTCAACGCCTGGGGGAAAACGCACGACATCGAAGACATCGCGGCTGGCAATTCCACCCTCGACGATCTTCTCGCGGAAGACGCGAAGGAGGCCGGTCGGATGGCGAAGCCGAACAGCGAACCGGAGAAAGGCACCTTCTTCCGGGCCGATCAATTTCGAGTTCGCGAAAGTCGGCGTGCCCTCGCTCTACATCGGGAGCAAACCAAAGGACTACATTGGCCAGCCGGCTGACTACGGACAGAAAGAAAAGCGACGACTACACCCTGCATCATTACCACCAGGTCTCCGACGAAGTGAACCCGAAGTGGGACTTATCCGGTGCGGTCCAAGACATGCGGCTCCTCTTCGACGTCGGCTACCAGGTCGCGAACGGCAATCGTTATCCGACGTGGCTGCCCGATTCTGAGTTCAAAGCGAAACGCGACCAGATGATGTCGCAGAAGAAGTAGGCTCAGAGAAGGCAGGCTCCAACCTGGTGGGGCGAGACTCCGTCGAGCCGGGGTTTCGCATCCATCTATTCCAAGCCGCCCTCTCTCTCAGGCTCGACAGAGTCTCGCCCCACCAACGAATCTCGGCGATTCACAACGCTCGTGCGTTGGCTAAAGTCTCCGCATGAATTTCTCGCTGCCGATCATCAGCGTCCTCATCGGAATCGCCCTCCTCTTCTTCGGCCGCCGCCTTTTCTGGCTTTTCGTCGCCGCCCTCGGCTTCGCCATTGGCCTCCAGCTCGCCCCTCACCTCAGCCAAAACCCGCCCCTCTGGCTTTCCCTCCTTCTCTCCCTCGGCCTGGGTCTCCTCGGCGCGCTGGTCGCGCTCCTCCTGCAAAAGCTCGCCATCGGCATCGCCGGGTTTCTCGTCGGCGGCCGCATCGCGCTCGCCCTCGCTGCCGCCTTCCTCGCCAATCATGCGCACTATTCCACCATCACCTTCGTGATCGGCGGAATCCTCGGCGCGCTTCTCCTCCTCGCCCTTTTCGATTGGGCGTTGATTGTCTTTTCTTCGATCGAAGGTGCGCGGTTGATCGCAGACGCCGTCCACTTGCCGAGCGCGGGCACGACTGTCCTCATCGTGGTCCTGGCAATCTTCGGCATCCTCGCGCAGTCGATGATGTTCCGCAGCCGCCAGCGGCGCCGCCCGTTGTAACCGAGTGGCCGCGATGCCGGCCGCGGTTGTTGGTTATCGGGGTTGGTTATTAGTGCCGGAAATGGCGCACGCCGGTGAAGACCATCGCGACCTTGCGCTCGTCGGCGGCGGCGATCACTTCTTCGTCGCGGACGGAACCGCCCGGTTGGATGGCGGCGGTCGCGCCGGCTTCGGCGGCGGCGATGAGGCCGTCGGGGAATGGAAAGAAGGCGTCGCTCGCGACCGCGCTGCCTTGAAGGGAGAGGCCCGCTTCCTGCGCTTTCCAGACGGCGATGCGCGAGGCGTCGACGCGCGACATCTGGCCGGCGCCAATGCCTAACGTTCGGTCGGAGCCGGCGTAGACGATGGCGTTCGATTTCACGTGTTTCACCACCCGCCAGCCGAAAAGCATGGCGGCCATTTCCTGTTTGGTCGGCGGACGTTTGCTCACCACTTTGGTCTCGAGACCTTCCAGCTCGGCGGCGTCTTTCTGCTGCACGAGCACGCCGCCCCGGACGGAACGAATGTCGAGCTCCGGCTTGTCGTTAGGCACAGCCGGGGCGAGGGCGCGCATGAGGCGGAGATTCTTTTTCTTCTGCAACAGTGCCCGGGCGTCGCTCGTGAATTCGGGCGCGATGATGACTTCGCTGAAGATCTCGCTGATCGCCTTCGCGACTGGCAGATCGAGGGCCCGATTGCAGATGATGATCCCGCCAAAGGGCGCCTGCTTGTCAGTCGCGAAAGCTTTGAGCCAGGCTTCGCGCAGGTCGGGATCGCTCCCCACCCCGCAGGGATTGGTGTGTTTCAGGATCGCGATTGTGGGCTCGGTGAATTCCTCGATCAGGTCGGCCGCGGCCGTGATGTCGATGATGTTGTTAAAGGAAAGGTCTTTGCCGTGCAACTTCTCGAAGTGCTCGGTGAAGTTGCCGTAGATCGAGGCTTTCTGGTGCGGGTTTTCGCCGTAGCGCAGCCGGCTGACGAGCGGCAGCGAAAGCGAAAATGACGTCTCGGTTTTCTGCTTCTCGTTCAGGTAGCTGGCGATCGCGCGGTCGTAATCGGAAGTCGTGATGAAGGCTTTGATCGCGAGGCGTTCGCGCAATTTGAGCGTCGTTTCACCCTCGCGGTCGCGCATTTCGTCGAGCACCGCCTGGTAATCGGCCGGGTCGACCAACACCGTGACCGACTGGTAATTCTTCGAGGCGCTGCGCAGCATCGAAGGTCCGCCGATGTCGATCTGCTCGATCGCTTCGGCCAGTTTGACTCCGGGTTTCGCGACCGTGGCTTCGAAGGGATAAAGATTCACGACCACGAGATCGATCGCCTCGATCCCGTGCTCGCGGGCGGCGGCTTCGTGCTCCTTGTTGCCGCGCAGGTAAAGGAGCGCGCCGTGCACTTTGGGGTGGAGCGTTTTTACCCGGCCATCGAGCACTTCGGGGAAACCGGTGAAAGTGGAAACGTCGATCGCCTTGATTCCCTCCTGGCGCAAGAGGCTCGCCGTGCCGCCGGTGGAGATGATCTCGACGCCCTGTTTCTCAAGCTCGCGCGCGAAATCGACCACGCCGGTCTTGTCGGAAACGGAGATGAGTGCGCGCTTGATTTTCATGAAGATTTTCGCTGCACGAGCAGATAGGCGACGACGTACATGACGAGCCCGAAGCCTAACGACACGCCGATCGAGAGGGCGAAGCTCGGCAGATTGAGGACGCCCGGATCGCCTGCGTAAAGGGCGCGCCGGATGGCCGCGACGCCGTAAGTGACGGGGTTGAGGTGGACCGCCCAGAAGATCCAGGAATGCGGGTTGGTGGCGGGAAAAAGCGCGCCCGACATGAGCCAGAGCGGAATGAGAAAGACGTTCATGATGGCGTGGAAGCCCTGGGTCGATTCCATCGGCCAGGCAACGAGAAAACCGAGCCCCGTGAGACCAAAGCCGACCACGAAAAGCGTCCCGAGACAAACCAGGAGCCGCTCGGGCGAGATGTGGATCCCGACGAAGGGCGCGAGCAAAAGAAAGATCAGCCCCTGCAAAAGCGCGAGGGTCGTTCCGCCGAGAATTTTTCCACAAACGATGCTCCCGGGCGAGATCGGCGCGACGAGAACGGATTGGAGGAAACCTTCCCGCCGATCCTCAATGATCGAGATGGTCGAGAAGATGGCGGTGAAAAGCATGATGAGGATGAGCGTGCCCGGATAGAAATACTCGAGGTAGCTGGCGCCGTTAGGCGAGGAGCCGGTGCGAAAGGAAGACCCGATTCCCGACCCGATAACGAACCAGAAAACAAGCGGGGAAAGGAGCGCGCCGATGATCCGATTACGCTGGCGGTAAAAGCGCACGATCTCGCGCTGCCAGAGAGTGGCGGTGGGCAAAAGAAAAAAGCCGGAGCGTTTGCCTCCGGCGCTGGCGGCCGCTGCGCTCATCCCGGCCTAACGATCGAGCACGATGTGCTTGGCGGCCGGATAAAGGACCGGACAACAACCGATCGTCTCGCAGAAGGCTTTGCTGAAATGGCTCAGGCTCGAGTAGCCGACCTCGGTCGCCGCTTCGGTCACGTTATAGCGCCCGCTCCGGAGCAGCTCGGCGGCCCGTTCCATCCGCGCGTTGCGCAGGAATTGCGGGATCGTCAGTCCAACTTCCTTCGAGAAAATCCGGCTCAGGTAAAACGGGCTGCAACCGACTTCCTGCCCAAGCATTTCGAGCGTGGGCGGATTCGCCAGATCGCGCACGAGCAGCTCCTTCGTCCGCATGACCCGGTCGCGGGCCACGCGTTTTTGCCGCATGCAGAAGAACTCCGGATCTTTCGGTTCGAAGAGGAAATGGGACATCAGCTCGAGCGCCTTGCTCTGATACCAGAGAATGCGCGCCGCTTTGGGCACCGGCGGCTCGGCCAGGCTGGCGACGATCGCGCGCTGCTCGGCCGTCATCGGTTGTGGCGCCGAGACGACGCTTTGTTCTCGTTTCGGGAAAATCAATTCGCGCATCGCCGGATTGAGGTCGCTCTCTGCCGGGGCCACCTGCGTTTGCAAATGTTCGCGCGAATACTCGAGGGTGACGAAGCGATGATGGTCGTTCGCCTGCCGCGTCGCGCGCAGGGGCTCGTCGCCGATCGCATAATAACCGGAGCTGCTCGGGCCGTAATCGTGGGTCGCGTTGCCGCGACCGATCGCGCCGCGGCCGTCGAGGTTCAGACAAAACTCGATGCTGCGCGGACGGAAACTCTCCGCCCAATCAAGCGGCCGGCTGGTCTGGAAATCGTGCCACTCGATGCTGATCCCCATTTCCTCGAAGCTGCCGTAAAGCCGTTGCCAGCCATGGCTGACATTCGTCCAGGCCGCGGCCTCAGGGAGTTGTCCTTTCATCGTGCTCATTTTCGGGCGCACGCCGGAGATTGCAAGGCTCGTCTGACGCGAGATGCGCTCTCGCGCCAAGAGGCCGATCCGCTGAGACAGCGGACGCTACAAACGGGCACGCTCATTTGTCCTTGAAGAAGTCGATGAAGGAGCGGCGCACCTTGAAGAAGGTGCGCTTCACATCGTCGCGGACCTGGTAAAAAGTGTGTTTGATCCGCCGCTCGACAATATTTCCCTCCTCATTGTCATTCTCTTCATCCGCGTTCTCGCGCTCGGGCTCGTCGCCTTGCTCGGCTATGGCGGCCCGGTCGCCGCCCGCGAAAAGTCCTTCGGTCCGAGTGACCGTGCCGTGATTGGCCCCGATGAAAATGGTGCCGGCGGGTTCGCCATCCTGCCGCTGCAACGCGACCCTCCAGATTGGGTTGCCGCGATCGTCGACGCGCAGAGTGTAATCGGCGGTCGCGAACGGGACGTGCGATTTGTCGGCCGTCTGCTGGGCGAGAGCAAAGGCGCCGCTCGAATCGAGATTCAGCCGCTCGGTGTCGATGACCGCGCCTAACGACCCTTCGACGGAAGAGCGCAGAGGGGTGCGTTCCGAGATGATCCGACCATTGCCGACCTCGACCTCGCGCACCCCGCCCCGCGCCTGCGGATCATCGAGCAGAATCTTCCACGTCTCCGGCTGGGGATCGCCGTTCGTTCCGCTGACCGAAATGACGTGGTTGACGAAATCGCGATTAAGCTGCGTGCCGACGACCCGCATCGCTTCGTAAGCGGTCGGCCGTTCCTGGGCAAGGGCCGGGGCGGCAAACAAGAGGAGAGCAAAAAGCCATTTGGACATGCGAAAACAGTGCATGGCTCGGCCCAGATTGCCAACCCGATGATGCGCCAGGTCGGTGGGGCGAGACTCTGTCGAGCCTGGGAGAGGGTTAATCGTGCCGGCCCGGCTGCCCCGGCTCGAAGAGTCTCGCCCCACCAAAAGTGCCTGCCGAGAAACGGCAGTCGTTAGGCAAAGTCCTTTCTCTCCGCGAGAAAGTCGTTGCGAGCCGGGCCGAAACTCGCCAGCATGACAGAGGGAAAGAGCGGGCTGATTGTTAGGCGCGCTCCCGGTGATGAAGAAGACGAAGAAGAAAATCGAATTCTCCAGTCATACCGGCAACCTCGCCCTGATGCGCAATTGTGTGCGCCGCTTCCTCGAAGCCTTCCCCTTCTCCGAACGCCAGCGCACCCTCATGGTGCTGGGGGTGGACGAAGCCTGCACCAACATTATCCGGCACGCCTACCATTTGCGGGACGACCAGCTCATCTCGCTCTCGCTGGAGAGCAAAAGCGACTGCGTCTGCCTGCGTCTGCGGGATTACGGGAAAAAGGCGGCGGCGATGAACAGTCGTCCGCCCGACCTGATCAAGCCGGGCGGGCTCGGTCTCCATCTCATCCGGAACGCTTTCGATCAGGTCGATTACGTCCTGCGCAGCCGCGGAACCGAATTGGTGCTGACCAAAAATTTGGAATGACGAAGCCCGAATGACGAATGACGAAGCGCGAATGACCAGAAAACGCATCGCCCGCTGACTAACTTCGTCATTCGTCATTCGTCATTCGTCATTTTCCCTCCCGCGCTCGCAGATGCTATCCTTCCCCCACTCCATGACTCCGCCACCACCAGATCCGGCCTTCGAGATTTCGTTGCGGCCGCCGATGTTCAGCGAGTTCACCGGCCAGGACAAGGTCTGTGAACGGATCGAGCTGCTGGTCGAGGCGGCGAAAAAACGGGGCGATGTCCTCGAGCATATCCTCCTCAGCGGGCCGCCCGGATTGGGCAAGACGACCCTGGCCCACATCGTCGCCAACGCGATGGGCGTGAACATCAAGAACACGAGCGGTCCGGTGATCGAGAAGGCGGGCGAGCTGGCCGGATTGCTGACCAGTCTGGAGAAAGGGGACGTGCTCTTTATTGACGAAATCCATCGGCTCCAGCCGACGATCGAGGAATACCTCTACCCCGCGATGGAGGACTACAAGCTCGACATCATCATCGATCAGGGACCGCAGGCGCGCAGCCTGCAATTGCGCCTGCCGAAGTTCACTCTCATCGGCGCGACGACACGCTCCGGGATGTTGAGCGCGCCGTTGCGTTCGCGCTTTGGGATGACGGCCCGGCTCGATTATTACAGCGCGGAGGAGATGCAGAAGATCATCCTGCGCAGTGCCGGTCTTTTGAACGTCGAGATCGATCCGGCGGGCGCGGCCGAGATCGCCACCCGCACCCGGGGCACGCCGCGGACGGCGAACAATCTCCTCCGCTGGGTGCGCGATTACGTGCAGGTAAAAGCGGACGGACGGATCACGGCGGACCTGGCGGATCGCGCCCTGACGATGCTCGAAATCGATCGCGACGGCTTCGATCGAGTGGGATAAGCGGATTTTGGAAACGCTGATTCACAAGTTCAACGGCGGCCCGGTCGGGTTGAACTCGCTCGCGGTCGCGGTCGGCGAAGAAGCGGGGACGCTGGAAGAAGTGAACGAGCCGTATCTGATCATGGAAGGCTATATCAAACGCACCGCACAGGGGCGGGTGGCTTTGCCTAACGCCTACCGAAAGCTCGGGATCAAGCCGCCGGTCGGGCCGCAGAGCGAGCTGTTTGGTTCGTAAGGGATGCTGGCAAATACCGCTCTGAAAATGGACATGCCGAAGCATGTCCCTCCGGAGGGACGCGCTTCCGCGCGTCCAGGTTGGACGCGTGCTTACCGGGCTCCATTGACCATCAGCTCATGAGCGCGGAGACCGATCTCTTCCCTAACGTCGCGCAAAGTGCTCACCGTCGCGGAACTGACCCGCTCCATTCGCGGCCTGCTCGAGACGCGTTTCGGCGCCGTTTGGGTGCAGGGAGAAATTTCCAATTACAAGAAGCATCCGTCCGGCCACCAGTATTTCACGCTCAAAGATCAGCGCGCCGCGATCGCCTGCGTGATTTTTCGCGACACGCTCCCGCCCTTTCCGACGCCGCTGGCCGATGGGATGCAGGTGCAGGTTTTCGGCCGCGTGACCGTCTTCGAGGCGCGCGGGCAATACCAGCTCAGCGTTGAAATCCTCCAGTCACGCGGGCTCGGCATCCTGCAGGCAAAATTCGAAGCCCTGAAGCGCAAGCTGGAGGCGGAAGGCCTTTTCGAAACCGCGCGCAAACGTCCGCTGCCGAAATTCCCCCGTCGCATCGGGATCGTCACCTCGCCGAGTGGCGCGGCCATCCAGGACATGCTCAATATTCTGCGGCGGCGCGCGCCGGGCGTCGAGGTCCTGATCAATCCGGTGCGCGTCCAAGGGACGGGCGCGGCGGCGGAGATCGCGACCGCCATTCGCGAGTTGAGCGCGCCTAACGACTCTTGGAAAGCGCTCGACGTCCTCGTCGTGGCCCGGGGCGGAGGGAGCATCGAGGACCTGTGGGAGTTCAACGAGGAGATCGTGGCCCGGGCGATTTTTCACGCCCCCATTCCGGTCGTCTCGGCCGTCGGTCACGAGGTCGATTTCACGATCGCTGATTTCGTCGCCGACCTGCGCGCCCCGACCCCGAGCGCGGCGGCCGAGTTGATTGTGCCCGACGTGCACGATCTCGAACGCCGGGTGGGCGAATTGCAAAGCGGCCTCGAAAAATGCTGGCGCAATTTCCTGGCGCGGGCGCGGCAGCGCTTGAGCGCCGTTTCGGAAAAGGCGCTCTTCCGCGAGCTGAGCCAGCGGCTGCGCGAGGCGCAGCAAGAGCTCGATTTTGCCAAGGAATCGCTCGCGCGCACGCTCGAGCGACGGCGCGTCAAAGAGAGGAACCGCCTGACAACGGCCGAGCTGGCCCTGAAGGCGCACAATCCGGCGCGGGAACTGGCGGCGCGCCGGGAGCGGCTACGGGAAATTCAGCGGCGTCTGGGTGAATGCGCGCGCCAGCGCCTAACGACGGCGCGCCAGCGCTGGGAACGCAGCGCCGGGATGCTCCGCCTGCTCGGACCGGAAGGCACTCTGCGCCGCGGCTACAGCATCACCCGGGATGAAAACGGCGCGCTTATCCGGTCGGTTGCGGTCGTTAGGCCAAAAATGCGCATCCGCACCCGGGTGAGCGACGGTGAATTCGATGCCGAGGTTCGCGCGAAAAGTTAGGCGCGCTCGCGTTATTCCGGATTGACCGCCGTATTCGAGCTTCCGAGCCAGGTCGTGGGGTCGCTCGTGTCAAAAATATTGACCTTGGTCCCGGCGTTGGAGGTCCGGCTCGGCGCTCTCATGGTGGAATCGCAGACGAAGTTGTTCACGCTCCCATCGCAGTTGAGGACAATCGCGCGCTTGGCTGCCCAAACGCCCCCCTTCTGCGTCTTGTCAGTCACGTAAACCGGCGGCGCAGCGACAGGGTCGGCAAATCCATCCGCGACCAAGGGGAAGGAGGGATTGGAGGTTTCGTTCAGGTTCAGAATGTAGGAATAGCTGTTCTCGCCCTGCTTCAGCGTTTGGG
The DNA here is from genome assembly GCA_963772915.1 of uncultured Verrucomicrobiae bacterium. Classification (GTDB taxonomy): domain Bacteria; phylum Verrucomicrobiota; class Verrucomicrobiia; order Chthoniobacterales; family UBA10450; genus Palsa-1392. Next base: position 404,458 of record CAVYZI010000006.1, on the reverse strand, counting down.
TGTAATTGCCGCCAGTGGGCTGCTGATCGATCCGATTGTCCGGCACATCCCTGGTGTAGGCGGAGCCTTTGACGGCGAAGATTTCTTCGTTTGTGAGGTAGCTGGGAAAGAGGGTGCGAAAAGCCTGATTGGCCGTCGTGATGTCGGTCTCGCCCGTCGTCTCGGGATCCTTGCGCGAGGGGTAGCTGCCGTTGTGATCGGCGGCGAAGAGCTTCAGGACGACGCCAATCTGCCGGATGTTGGAAAGATCCTTCGTCTGATTCGCCCGTTCCGTCACGGTGTTGAAGACCGGAAACGCGATGCTCGCCAAAATGGCGATGATCGTGATGACGACGAGCAGTTCGATGAGGGTGAAGGCGGAGGCATTTTTCTTCATGATTGGCAACAAAACGCGCCGAGGGTCTGCCTTGCGGGAAAAGTGGTCAAGCCGGAAAATCTAAACGGGACTCGCTAAAAGGTTAACGGTTGATTCGGTTACGAGTCGCTGGCCGGAGGGGCTTCGCGCTTGAAAGCAACGACCGCGAGCGGCGGGAGATTGATCACGATCGAGTGCGTCCGGCCCTGCCATTCCACCGCTTCGGCCTCGAGGCCGCCGAGATTGCCGACGTTGCTCCCGCCGTAGGTTTCGGCGTCGGTGTTGATGACTTCGCGATAAAAGCCATCGAAGGGCACGCCCATCCGGTAGTTGTAGCGCACGATCGGTGTGGCGTTGACGGCGAAGACCAGGATCTCGTTCTCCTGCGAGCGACGCAGGAAAGCGACCACACTGTTGTCCGCATCGTGGAAATCGATCCACTCAAAGCTCTCGTGGGAGTCGTCGCGATCCCAGAGCGCGGGCTCGTTTCGATAGACGTAATTGAGGTGTTGCACGAGTCGGCGGAGGCCGTCGTGGCGCGGCAGGTCGAGCAGATCCCAATCGAGCCCGCGATCGTGATTCCATTCCCGCCATTGCCCAAACTCGTCGCCCATGAAGAGCAGCTTTTTGCCCGGGTGAGCAAACATCCAGGCGTAAAACAGCCGCAGGTTGGCAAACTTCTGCCATTCGTCGCCCGGCATTTTGTTGATCATCGACCCCTTGCCGTGCACCACCTCGTCGTGACTCAGGACGAGAATGAAATGCTCCTGGAACGCGTACATGATCGAGAAGGTGACGTTGTTGTGATGGAAGCGCCGGTAGATCGGGTCGAGCGACATGTAATGCAGGAAGTCGTGCATCCAGCCCATGTTCCATTTGAACCCAAAACCAAGGCCGCCGAGGTAGGTCGGGCGCGAGACGCCCGGCCAGGCGGTTGATTCCTCCGCGATCGTCATGACGCCGGGGAAGCTTTCGTAGCAGCGTTCGTTAGTCTCTTTCAGGAAAAAGACGGCTTCGAGATTTTCGCGGCCGCCGAACCGGTTCGGGATCCATTGCCCGGGCTCGCGCGAGTAATCGAGATAAAGCATGGAAGCGACCGCATCCACCCGCAGGCCGTCGATGTGATATTTGTCGAGCCAGAAGAGCGCGTTTGCGGTCAGGAAATTGCGCACCTCGTTGCGGCCGAAATTGAAAATCAGCGTCCCCCAATCCTGGTGCTCGCCCTGGCGCGGGTCGGCATGCTCGTAGAGATCGGTCCCGTCAAACTCCGCCAGCGCGTGCGCGTCTTTTGGGAAATGGGCCGGCACCCAGTCCATGATCACGCCGATCCCGTTGCGATGGCAGGCGTCGATGAAATGGCGCAGCTCGTCCGGATTCCCGAACCGGCTCGTGGGCGCGTAATAGTTCGTCACCTGATAGCCCCACGAACCTTCGAAGGGGTGCTCGGCGATCGGGAGCAGCTCGATGTGGGTGAAACCCATCTCGACCACATAGGGCAGAAGGGTGTGGGCAAATTCGAGGTAGCTGATGAAGCGGTTCCCCTCCTCCACGAGGCGCTTCCAGGAACCGAGATGCACTTCGTAGATACTGACTGCGCTCCGCTGCCATTCCTTCTTCGACCGCTCCGTCATCCATTGCTCGTCGCTCCATTGATAACGCTCGAGGTCGTAGACCATCGAGGACGTCTCCACGCCGTGCTGACTGAAAAACCCAAACGGATCGCTCTTCAAAAGGAGGGCGCCACTTTGCGTTTTGATCTCGTACTTGTAGTGCGCGCCCTCTTTCACTCCGGGAACAAAAATTTCCCAGACACCGCTCCCGACCAGCTTGCGCATCGGATGGACGCGGCCATCCCAGACATTGAAATCGCCCACCACGCTGACCCGGGCCGCGTTCGGCGCCCAGACCGCGAAATAGGTGCCCTGCTCGCCCCCGATCTCGCGCAGGTGCGCGCCGAACTTGTCGTAAAGTTTCTTGTGATTCCCCTCCGCAAAGAGGTGCAGATCGACCTCGCCCATGATCGGTCCGTAGCTGTAGGGATCGCGCAGGAGCTGCTCCGAGCCGTCGAAAGCGATCACCTTCAGAAGATAGGAAAAATCGCGCGATTCGTTAGGCACGGTCGCCTGGTAGAGTCCCTCGATGTGGAGGCGCTCGGCCGGGAAGATCTGGCCATGATCGTTCGCCGCCACCACCTGAATCTCCTTCGCTTCCGGGCGAAAGACGCGAATCACAAGATCCTCACCGGCGGCGTGCGGGCCGAGGACGCGAAAGGGATCGGCATGGGAGGCGTGGAGGAGCGCGGCGATTTCGTTCGGATCGATCGGGTGGATGGCAAAAGAGCTCATAAGACGCCCAACAGACTATCGGCTGAGGTCGGCAATGCAATTGCGCCACTTGCAAAAAGCCCGCGCCACCCTGAGGCGGCGCGGGCTTGGCTGTTGTTGTTGCGCGTTCCCGGCCGCGCGCAGAACTAGGCCCGGCTCACGGCCAGGCTGCTCCGGTTGCCGTTCGTCGAACCATTGCCGTTCGACGAGATCGCCGCCAGCGGCGCCAACTCTTCCTCGGCAGCCGCTGCCGGTTCCGCCTTCGCGGCCGTTCCAGGCATCGTGAAGATCACCGGATCACTCGCCACGCTTTGCGAGCTTTCGTTCACCGCCTGCATGATGATCTGCACCGTCACGCCCGGCTCCACCCCGGCGATGCTGCCCATCGGATCCGTCCCGCTAAAGACGAGCCGGTATTTCGTCTCCACACCCACGATCAGCATCCGCCCGCGATAACGCGTCGCCAGCGGCGTCCGATCGCACTGCACGACTATCATCTGCTTCTGGGCGACACCTCCGAGCTCACCGACCAGACCATCTTCATGAACGCCGAAGTCTCCGCCTTGCCCGTTGGCCAGCCCGCGGCCCAGCCCTTCACCATCCTCCCCACCAAATTCACGCAATTGATCGCCACCCATCCCAACAAGAAAGGCGCCTTCATCAAGCCCGTGCCGGTCCATATCTCCGGTTCACTGCTTTGGGACGGCGAACACCGCTATCCCCACAACGTCGGTCCGAAAAAGCCGATCGACATCCGCCCAAGGAAGGCATGGGAAATCCATCCCATCCGCGTTCTGACCTTCTAACGAAATTCCACGCGATCCGAAGCGCGCGAAACCCAGGATCACTCTTGCTGCCCGCCAGATCGTGTCCCGGCAGACGGCAGCCACGAAGCTGGAGGATCACCGCTCGCCGCCGTCCCGATTCGGCGACCGCGATCGCAAATGTCAAATGTTCGGACGCGACCCCGTTTCCCCCCGCCAGTATGAAGAGAAAAGCGACTCCTTTCGTTGTCCCCAAGGCAAAGTATTAAAGCTCTATGCCCGTGCCGATCGGACCAACCGGGGCGAAGTCTACCGGCGCTACCGCGCGGCCAAAGCCGACTGCGCTGGCTGTCCGCTGCGCGCGCCTGTCTGAGTCGCGGAGCGGAGCGCAAATCGCTCGCCCTGCCGGTCACAGCCCAACCGGCCACTTTAAGCGCCCGGATGCGGCGCAAGATCGACGAACCGGAATCCCGCCGGATTTACAGCCGGCGCCTGGCCATCGTCGAGCCGGTCTTTGCCAACTTAAGAAGCAACAAGCGGCTCGACCGCTTTACCTATCGCGGCCAGCAGAAGGTCAACACCCAATGGCTCCTCTACTGCCTCGTGCATAACCTCGAGAAACTGGCCCACCAAAGTAAGACCTACGGGTGGAAAAGGCCTTTGCCTACTCTTTTGCGAGCCTGCCATCGGCTCACAGAGTCCTTAAGAAGCCTGGTCTCGACTCCTCTCTTCAAAATCACTCGCTTTTGCTCACCCAGCCGATCGCTTGCGACTTAGCAACCAGACTTCTCTACCGGCCCTCCAGACTTAATTATTCGACAGCCCCGTTAGATGTTTGGCGGCCACGCACCAGCGTATGCATCTCGCGAATGTTCCGTCGGTGCACGGTTCTCGCTTACCGTAGGCGGACGGAAGAAGGCAACATGAAATATCCAGCCAACCAGCGGAACCAGTAACACGACCGACCAGAAAAGCTTCGTTCGAAGCGCGGCGCGTCGGTGGACGAACCACATGCGGGCGATCAACGAAAGGCTGATCCAGACGCAAACGCCAACCATCACGATAAGAAGGATCGGATGCTGCTGCTCGAACTGCGAGGTGTCGATCATGTTCGTGAATACGGGCAACTACATCTAGACCTTATGGCTGAGCGCGAGGTGTGAAGGCGCGAGGAGGGGATTGAAAAAGAGGGTGTGTTTGCCGTTCATATTTTTCCGCGGGCTACTCTTCCTTTTTGAGGGAGAGCAGAGCCGCACCAACGGCCGGGACCCGAGGATCCCGGAGCGTTGCAGTTTAAACAACTCGAACAAGCAAACACACCAATGAAAAAAGAACTCTATGCGGGACTCGATGTCCACAAGGAAGTGATCATCACAGCGACGGCGGAGGAAGGGCGCAAAGGCGAAGTGCGGGAAAGCGGCGCGCTCAGCAACGATCTGCAGGCAGTGGAGAAATGGATTGGGCGGCTGCGCAAAGCGCACGGGAAAGAAGTCGTCCTGCACGTCTGCTACGAAGCGGGGCCGTGCGGGTTTGGGATCGCGCGGCGCTTGCGCCAACTGGGGATCGACTGCGTGGTGGTGGCCCCCTCCATGATCCCGCGGCGGCCGGGCGAGCGGATCAAGACCGATAAACGCGACGCGCGCAAATTGGCCCGGCTCCTGCGGGCCGGGGAACTAACCCCCGTCTACATTCCTGAAGCGACCGACGAAGCGATCCGGGACTTGTGCCGGGCGCGGAGCGATGCGGTGGATGATCGGCGCCGGGCCCGCCATCGCTTAAAAGGGTTCCTCCTGCGTCATGGGTATCGTTACCGGGGCAAGAGCAACTGGAGCGCGGCCCATGAACGTTACCTGCGCGAGCTGGTCCTGCCCCATCCGGCCATGAAAGTGATCCTGGAAGAGTATCTGCAGGGGATCGCGGCGGCCGGGGAACGGATCGCGCGTTGCGAAGCGGGGATGCGCGCACTGCTCGAGCCCTGGCGACTGGCCCCGGCCGTCGCCGCCCTCCAGGCCCTGAAAGGTTTTCGCACCGTGGCGGCCATGATCCTGGCGAGCGAACTGGGAGAAGTGCATCGCTTTGCTCACCCGCGCCAGGTCATGGCCTATCTGGGGTTAGTGCCGACGGAGGACACTTCCAGTGACCACCGGCGCCAGGGTCACATTACCAAATGCGGTAACTCTCATGTGCGCTGGTTGCTGGTCGAGTGCGCCCAGCACTACGCCGCCCCGCCCAAAGTGAGCCGGGAGTTGAGCCAGCGCCAGGCCGGACAATCCCCGGCGGTGCGCGCCATCAGCTGGCGGGCCCAGAACCGCTTGCACGCTCGTTACACCCGCCTGCTTGGGCGGCGCCTCCATCGCAACAAAGCGATCGTGGCGATCGCGCGTGAGCTCTGCGGCTTTATCTGGGAACTCTTGCGCACCCAACCCTGTTACGAGGCGCCAGCCACTTCTGTCTAAGGGAGAAGAGTTCGAGGGGAACAGTAATCTAACCAACAAACAAAGGAGGAGGAAAGACCGAAGCAAAGAAGAACGACATCACACCAGGTAAAGCAGGAGCGGATCCGAGGCGGCCGGTCACGGTAGCCAGTCCACGAGTTCTCGTTGCGTTAAGGCTGGAGCAATCCCAGCCCAAGCACGCGTCACCTAGACTGTTGGACCAGGGCTGCGGTGAACAAAAAGAATGCGGATAGGTCCCTGGTCCCGCCGCCGGCGGGACCGAGACAGCCCGCGCATATCAGCATAACCAACCGCCGGGAAACTAACTCACCCCGACTGATCGACCGCCTTCGACCCGCTCCTACTCCCTCTTTTCAGATGAAAGCGATCCCAAGACTCGCACCAGACTCCTTTTGCCCCTTGACAGATCCACAGCCATATCAACGAGAACAAGATGAGCTGCTGCGAGCGAGAACGCGCGCGGCAGCGGGTGAAAGGAGAGTAGTCACGGAAAGCAGGATCGTACGGCGGCTCGTGGTTGGCTCCATCGCATTATTGGTCAACCAGTGGTTATTCATGGGCGAGCGGAACGGCCTCCCCAAGCTGGGGCAGCGAGGCTGTGAATAACTCTGCCGCATCGGGATCAAAATTTGGTTGATATGCCGCGCTCTGTTTTTCAATTTTCCGCCTTGCGGGAAGATCGCACGCACCGGCCCACTACGAATCTCCATCGCCAATCGCTCGACGATTGTAACCATAGCTTCGAGTGGAGTCCGGGCGTGCTTTCATTCGTAACGAATCCTCAAATGACGACCCGTTCGAGGTCCAGACAATAATGCCTTCGCCGAATGAAAGCCAGCGTGTTGTGCGCCCGCAAACACCACATCAAACCATGAAAATCAAATCCACCAACCACGATCACGAGACGATGAAGAAAACCCCGAGGGAGGGCGACTGGGCCGCTCTCATCGGGCTGGATTGGGGCAGCCAAGAGCACGCTTTGTGTCTCTACGATTGCACCACCGGCCAGCGCGAGGCCTCCACTCTGGAGCACACTCCCGAAGCCATCGCCCAATGGGCGGCCGCCCTGGCGGAGCGCTTCCCGGAAGGCAAGATCGCCCTTTGTCTGGAGCAAGCCAAAGGGCCTCTGATTTCTTCTCTGCTGGCTTACCCCTTCCTCGTGCTTTACCCGGTCAACCCGGCCACCGCCGCCCGCTACCGCCAGGCCTTTCAGACCAGCCGGGCCAAGAGCGATCCCTCCGATGCAGAGGTCTGCCTCGAGTTGCTCCTCCACCATCGCGCCAAACTCACTCCCCTGACCCTCGACGATCCCCAGACCCGCCAGCTCGCCCGGCTCCTCCAAGCGCGCCGCGGCCTGGTCGATCTGCGCACCCTGCTCACCAACATGCTGCGCGACGCCCTCAAGAGCTACTATCCCCAGGCCCTCGAGTTAGCCGGCCAGGATCTCTTTGCCCCGCTGGCTTGTCACTTCCTCCTCCAGTGGCCTTCCCTCCAGGAACTGCAAAGAGCCAGAAAGCAAACCATCCGCAAGTTCTACTACGCCCACCGTTGCCGGCGTTTGGATGTGATCAACAAACGCCTCGCAGCGATCGGCGCGATGCTCCCGCTCACCTCCGACCCCGCCCTGGTCGAACCCGCCAAAGTTCAGGTCGCCATGCTCGCCCACCAGTTACTCCCACTCGCCGCCGCCCTCCAAGAGTATGACTCCAGGATCGAGCAACTCTTCCTTGCCCATCCCGATGCCCGCATCTGGGAGAGCTTCCCGGGCGCCGGGCCCACCCTCGCCCCCCGGCTCTGCTGCGCCTTCGGCAGCGAACGCGCCCGTTACCAGAGCGCTGCCGCCATCCAGCAATACAGCGGCATCGCCCCGGTCACCGAGCGCAGCGGCAAAAACCAGCACTGGGTCCATCGTCGCTGGGCCCGGCCACACTTCCTTCATCAGAGCTTCTTCGAGTACGCCAACCAATCGGTTCTCCATTGCTCCTGGGCCAAACTTTTCCTCCAGGAACAGATCGCCAAAGGCAAAAAGCATCCCACCGCCGTCCGCGCCCTCGCCTTCAAGTGGCAGCGCATCATGTTCGTCTGCTGGCGCGACCGCGTCGCCTATGACGAAACCAATTACCTCGAGACCCTCAAACGCAGAGGCTCACCTCTGGCTTCCAAACTCGAACTCGCCCTCGCCAAGGCCGCCTGAGTTACATGCCAATAACTTCATTCAAAATGGTTGACGGACGACCTCAGATGTATGGTTGTTAGGTCTTTTCGGCTTCATGTGGCGTGAGACGCTGGAAGCAACTGTATAGCGCGGGGCGAATGACCTCCAGCTGACGATTTGCTTCTGTGGCCTTGGCCCCCCAACGAGCGGAGTCGAGTGACAGATCGTTGAGGCTGCCCATGCCGCTGAACAACTGCTGCTGCAAAAAGCCGTATTGCTCCGGGGTGAGACTCCGCTGGCCAGTCAGGAGGTGCGCGGCCGTAAAGGCGGTGGCCCACCAAGCGGCGACAACCGGATCAGCGTCGCAGGTCTCAGAAGATGGCGCGTACCTCTTGGCCGTTCCAGACGCGATCGCCAGCATGGTGACTGGTAACGAATGGCCTAAGAACCTCCGAGAGCTGGTTCAGCAACTCCACGAAACGAATAATGGCGTCGCGCACGAGACCTAACTAGTAATAGACCCAAGCTCGTACACGGGCGAGTGCATTTTCGCGTGCACGGAGGGTCGTGATTTCCTGCTCGCGTTGAGGGCCTTGGGGGAATAGAAGGGAGAATTCCACGCCCCAATGGAGCGGATTGCCAAGCCGCGACATAGACGGGGAAGCCCGGAGGCTGACCGAGGGCACGAGTGAATGGAGTCCGGGGGGACGCTGCGACATAGGCGTGCGAAGCACGGGCGCAGCCTGAGACTTGGATGGGTCGAACCAATCAAACCGCACCATCGCTTGGTTGCTACTAAGCTCGAAACTGGCGACCAGCTCCGGATCGATCTGGTCGATCTGCCTTTCGCCTCCGGGCGCTCGTTTCGCCTCCGGGTTAATCGGAAAATGGGCCCGCAAAATGCCGATCGGGAGCAAGAGCAGGGTCCTGCAGCAACTGCGCCATTGGTGGGTGACGCATTAATGGGCGGGCGGAACGCATTGGCGAGGTAATCGAAACCGGCCGCGAGTCTGCAGAGCCGACGTTTTTGTGTCAATCCCCAATCGTGGCGGCGCCCGCATTTTGCGTTGCGACTCTCCGGCTTCGGCTGTCGCCGGGGGCGTTGACCCCGGGGCCAGGTGGAATGTGCCGGCCGCGCCTCCAGACCAGCCGGGGTCACCGACCCCGGCTACAGCCGCGCGGAAACCTTTTTGATTTTCATTACCGCTCGCCTCACCGATATTTCAGGCGATGGCTGAAACTTCCAACGACCCGGCCGAGGCACTCCTGCGCACTTACACCGCCGGCGGCGGGATTAATTATCTCGACGTCGCCGCCAGCCTCCCGTCGCGCCCCGCGATCGATGCCGCCTGCGTCGAATTACTCAGCCTGCTCTTCCCCGGTTTTCATGGCGCCGCCATCGTGCATCCGGGCGATCTGCCGGATCTGACCCGGAGCCGGATTCGTTCGCTCTATACCCGACTCCACCCCGAGATGTGCAAGAGCCTCGCGCGCCGCGGCGGGAATGGTTCCGTCGCCCCGGATGCCGATCGGATTCTGAAAAGCTTTTTCGCCCAGCTCGCCAGCGTGCGCGAGATGCTCTGGGCCGATATCGATGCCGCCTACGAAGGCGACCCGGCCTCGACCAGTTTTGAGGAAATCATTCTCGCCTATCCCTCCCTCGAAGCCCTCGCCATCCAGCGCCTCGCGCATCTGCTTTACGAGGCAAATCTCCCGCTCATTCCGCGCATGATGACGGAATGGGCCCACGGCCGCACCGGGATCGACATTCATCCCGGGGCGCAGATCGGGAGCCATTTTTTTATCGATCACGGCACCGGCGTCGTGATCGGCGAGACCTGCGTGATCGGCAATCACGTGAAGCTGTATCATGGGGTGACGTTAGGCGCGCGCAGCTTCCAGAAGGACGAAGAAGGCCACATCAAGAAGGGCGGGAAACGTCATCCCAACGTCGAGGATAACGTCACGATTTATCCCAACTCGACCGTCCTCGGGGGCGAGACGGTGATCGGCGCGCGGAGCACGATCGGCGGCAATGTTTTTCTCACTCAGAGTGTGCCGCCCGATTCGCTCGTCGCCTACGATGCGAACCAGTTCCAGGTCATGCTCAAGCGCAACCGTCCCTTGACCGGCTCGGATGCATCGGTCGGGCGATGATCTACCTCGACTACAACGCCACCACCCCGCTGAGCGAGGCGGCCTGGCGCGCGATGCAGCCTTATTTCGAGCGGCATTTTGGCAATCCTTCCAGCGTTCATCGCGCCGGACGCGAAACGCGGGCCGCGATCGACGACGCGCGCGACCGGCTCGCGGCATTGTTAGGCGCGAAACCGCACGAGATCATTTTCACCAGCGGCGGGACGGAATCGAACAACCTCGCCCTCCTCGGCCTGGCGCGACGCGGCGCGCCTGATGGAAAGCATTTGATCAGCAACCGGGCGGAGCATCATGCTGTGCTCCACACGCTCGAACATCTGGAGCAGCGGGAAGACTTCGAGGTCACCTGGCTCCCGCTTTCTTCGGAGGGTTTGATCGATCCGGACGAGCTCGAGCGGGCCATCCGCCCCGACACGATCCTGGTCTCGATCATGACTGCAAACAACGAGACGGGCGTCATCCAGCCGATGGCCGAAATTGCAGCACGTTGCCAAACGCACGGCGTCCTCTTGCACACCGACATGGTGCAATCCTTCGGCAAACTGGACTCTTTGGTAGGGCGAGACTCTGTCGAGCCAGGGCGGGAAGGTTTCTTCGGCGGCGACGTTTTGCCCCCGGCTCGACAGAGTCTCGCCCTACCGGAGGGACGCGCTTCCGCGCGTCCAGGATCATTTCTCTGCGACGCCGCCAGCTTCGGCGCGCACAAATTCTACGGCCCGAAAGGCGCCGGCTTTCTCTATCTGCGCTCGGGCCTGCCGATCGATCACATCCAATTCGGCGGTGCGCACGAGGGCGAGCGCCGGCCCGGGACCGAAAATGTCCCCGCCATCGTCGGGATGGCAGCGGCCGCGGAGGAAGTTTTGCGCGATTTGCCTAACGAACAGGCACGGGAGGCAAAATTGCGCGACGAACTCTGGCGCGGCGTAGCCCGCGTTTTCCCCGCGGCGCAACTGAACGCGGCCGGCGCGCCGCGCCTGGCCAACACGCTCAACGTCAGCTTCCCCGGTTTCGATTCGGAGACGATGCTGATGGCGCTCGATCTCGAAGGCGTCTGCGCCTCGAGCGGCTCGGCCTGCATGGTCGGCTCGGTCGTCGCCTCCCATGTCCTGCTCGCGCTCGGATTGCCGGCGGAGCGCGCCGCTTCTGCCATTCGCTTTTCGTTAGGCAGAGAAACGACCGCCGCCGAAATCGAGCAAACCATCGCAGCCATCCAGCGCATCGTGCAGCGGCAGCCCAGGACGCGGATGGCCGATCGGCCGCCCCATGCCCTGGTCTAGCGTGGACCCGCCTCACGGTCGGCCGAGAAACCGGACGCGCGAAAGCGCGTCCCTCCGGAGGGACGCGCCGCGTCAGGTCCAGATCCAACTCGAGCTCGCGCTCACAACTCCTCTGCCGAAAAAATCGCCGGGCCGCGATCCCGGGCTCGAAGCCCTGGCCCGTAATCTCCTCCTCGCGCAAGGCGCGCCGGACCTTGCCGCGCGCGCGCGCGTCGAATGGTCATCACGACTCCGTTCCGCCGCCGGGCGGGCGGAGTTCCGCCACGCGCGCGTTCTGCTCAATTGCCGCCTCGCCGCGCACGGCGAGGCGGAAATCGATCGCACCCTGCGCCATGAGCTGGCCCACCTCCTCGCCCAAACCCGCGCTGGCCGCCGCCGGATCGCACCCCACGGAGCGGAATGGCGTCGCGCCTGCGCCGACCTTGGGATCGCCGGGGAAGCGCGCTGCCATAATCTCCCCTTCCCCATTCGCCGCCAGCAACGCCGTTATCTTTACACCTGTCCGCATTGCCACCGCGATTTTCCGCGCACCCGCGCGCTGCGTCGCACTTCCGCCTGCCTCGCCTGCTGTCGCACCTATAATGGCGGACGATACGACCGCCGCTTCAAGCTCCAGCTCGTTAGGCGTTAGGCGTTAGGCAAGACGCCCTGGGACCTGAGAGCCCGGCGCGCTTCTCGCCGCCTCACTGCGAGTCGATCACCAGGACCCAGTCGCTGTAGCCCGAACCGTTGTTTCCCGGGGTCGTGAAGACGTGCCCGCCAGCGTTGGGCAGATTTTTGGCGATCACGCTGTATTGCGCCGTCGCCGGATTGAACCAACGGGCTCGTGCCGGGCCGGCAAGAAAACTCATGTCGATCGTAAAGGTCCTGATCGATCCCGGGTGCCCGCCTGGCGGCACGTAGGCGACGAGTAATCGTCCGTTCGCCGTTACTGCGGCGGTTATGAAATCGAAATCGGTCGTGCCGCCGCCGTCGGTCACGATCGTGCCGATGCCGCCGAGCCCGGAGGGCACGAGCGTTTGCCACGGAACCGATCTGATGAAGGCGTTAAGCCGCGCCATGTCCTGCGCGCCAAGCGTGTTCAGGTGGTTCTGCCAGCCCGCGGTTAGGATTCGTCATCGCGGTCCCGAAGTCCACCTGGTCGGTCGCGACGGAATCGGTATTCCACTCGGCCGAGAAATAAATGGACTGCTGGCCGGGCACGCTTTGCAGTCCGGTGAGCAACACTCGCTCCACCGCCGTCTGCTCGGGCGTGAAAGAGTTATCGTCGGTGCCGATATCGCCGCCCATCATCCAGACAATGTTTTTCCGCGTAGCATAACGGGTGGCGATCCATGCGCCGTAGGTCTCCACCTTCTCCGGGCCGTTGGCCAGCAGCTCGATCATCCAGCCCTGGCTGCCGCCGAGGTATCCGGCATAGGCGGGGAAGATGAAGGCGAGCAGACCTTTCGACTCCGCGTAATCGAGAAGGGAATCGACATAGGCCCAGTAGGCCTCGTTAGGCGTGGTGAAGTCCGCGGTTCCGCTCAGGCCGCCTGTGTATCTGGAGCCGTCCAGGTTCTTCAGAAAAAGGCAGCGCCCGGTTCCCGGCGAAGGGCGGGTGGTTGCCGCGGGAATCATGGTTGACGACGTGGAACTCGATCGCGGTATAGCCCCTGGCCGCAGTATCGTTGAGGAAGGTCTCGTATTCTGACCGCTTCAGTGAGGTGATGAACCATGCCGTCCGGCCGAGGATCGGGAACGGAACCCCGGTTGCATCCTGAAGGTAGCGGCCGTCGGCCGATGGAGACACCGGAAAGACAACCGGCAAGTCCGCGGCGAATCCGGTGGAGATGGCAAGCAGGGTTGCCAGGCAGAGCAGTCGTTTCATGGTCAAGGCTCCGGCGGCAGGCAGAATGCACAACTGGCCGGGTGCGCGCGAGCCAAATCTTTCGGCTCTTCGTTTCACAAAACCCCGGTCAGCAACGGCCTCGTCATCGAAGAAGAAACACGGACGTGATCCGCCTCAGGCGGAACGTCCCTCCGACTCTCGCGCGCAAAATCCCTCATTGTTTATGCGCCCCGCATTCGGTAGAACTGCGGCATGCGAACTCTAATTACGCTTGTTCTCCTGGGTTCAATCCTCCATCCAGCGCACATGAGTGTTGCCGCGGAGACGGATCGTTACTCGAAAGTTGCCGATCAACTCGTCCAACTGATCAATGCCGGAGATTATCCCGGCGTCGAAAAGCTGTTCAACGGCGAGATGAGCAAGGCGTTGCCCCTGGATAAGACAAAGGAATTCTTTACCGGATTGACCACACAATTCGGAAAAATCCAGAAGCTTGGTGAACCGGAACGCAGCGGCGACTGGATGGTTTTTCCCGCGCACTGCGAGCGCGGAATGCTGAACATGTCGCTCGCACTCGACGCCGAAAGCAAGATAGCCGGTCTGCTTTTCAAACCGCGCGCGACATCCTCGGAGCCGGAAGCGAAAAAGCAGCAGACGGAGTTATCGTTGCCCTGCAAAGGTCGCTGGCTGGTCTTCTGGGGCGGCGACACAAAGGAGCTAAACCATCACCACGACGTCCCGGCGCAGCGTTTCGCGCTCGATCTGGTCGGCGTAAATGAAAAAGGCGAAACGCATCGCGCCGACGGCGCCGGGAATGAAGACTATTTTTGCTTCGGTCGCGAAATCCTCGCGCCGGCCGATGGGATCGTGGTCGAAGCGATCGACGGCGTTCGCGATAACACGCCGCCTTCGATGAATCCGTATTGTCTGGTCGGCAATTGCGTCGTCATTCAGCATCGACCGCATGAGGTTTCCGTCCTCGCGCATCTGCAGCGCGGCAGCGTCGTGGTGAAAGCGGGCGAAAGCGTGAAACGCGGCCAGCTTCTCGGCCGGTGCGGCAATTCGGGAAATTCATCCGAACCGCATCTGCATTATCACCTCCAGAATTCGCCGATCTTCCAGGAGGCCCTGGGCATCAAATGCGTCTTTCGAAAAGTCATCCTGACCAAAGACGGTCATAGCGAAACAAAGACCGGTTACTCCCCAGTCAAAGGCGATATCATTAGCCCGGTCGGTTGATCAACCTCGACTCAAGGCGGGCGGCGGAAAGTGAGAGGCTGGATCGCAAAGCGAGGAGAGTCGCAATGGGAAGGCGATCACAAGGTCAAGGTTCGAATATCACTTGCCGTATTTTTGCGGCCGCAGGAAGAATGGCGCATGGGATTTATCGATCCGAGCTCGCTCCGATCGGCCGAGCCGAAACCCGGCTGGCAAGGTCGCTTCTTTCATTCGGAGCACTGTGGGAAATGTGGGAGCCGCGACCCGCTTGAGGCGCCAATCAAGCAGCACGAAATCGAACCCACACGATATAGACAACGACCACACCAATAACGCCCGCGCGGATGGCTCCGGCGCGCGTCTGCGGGAAGAACGAGATCACGGAAGGTTTGCCACGGGCCTGCCAGATCCAGAAACAGACGAGCGCTCCGCCGGCCAAACCAACCACGTAACTCGCCCCGTGAGCGAACCAGACGGCCATGAAGCGATCATGCCGCTGTACCGGAATTGCCTCTGCCAAACGAGCCGGCAGCGAGATGAGTCCTCGGCGCGAGAGCTGGTAACCGATGACACCGGCAGTGATGGCCGATGCGCCCATGATTGCGAGGAGGACGAGAATCGATCGCCCGACCCGGGAGACCGAATACGGAACTGCACCGCCCGACTGTGAAACGAGAGCCAGGACGACACCCAATGCAGCGCCGATCCCTGCGGTGGCCGCCACCCCCCAGCAGAGTGCGAGGAGAGTCGGCGAGGTCGTATGGAACAGAGGCGGATGCGCCACCGTGAAATACTCGAGGCAAAGCCGCACCGTAATCTGGTCGTGAACGACACCGTAGGCGCACGCGGCGAGTGTGCTCAAAAGCACGATTTGTCCAGATTTCACAACCGGTCTTCCGCGCCTAACGATAACAAGACGAATTGCCGCGGGATAGACGGCAAAGCCGTGAGGCTAGCCACAACCGGGGATCCTCTTCCAAGCCCGTCACTTCGTCGCTTGCCTCGTCATCAACAGATGATCGCTCCCCGGGAAATTCGGGACCCAGCGGTTCCTGGCCTTCCTCATCACGGCGGTGCGGATGCGATCCGGACCGTCCGGTTTGAAGGTCTGCCGAAATTGCCCGGTTGCTCCTTCGACGCCCGCAGGCTGGTCCCAGTTTGGCGGCGCTGGGTTGCCTTCGGAGTAAAAGGCTGTGATCTCTCGGACCACGGTGCCATCAGGCTCGAGGTGCATTGTCCCCTGCTCCTGAACCAGGTGGCCGGGAGTCGGGTCGAGGACGAGAAGAAAATCGAGGTTTTTATGGACCCCGTTCCAAACCAACAGGCCCTCCCATGAGGGTTGCTCACTGCCCTTTACGAGCAGCGCCCCCGAGTACCAGATACAGGTCTTGCCCGGACCCCAGCGGAAATGCGCGACGGCCGCCGGCTTCCCCTCGATCGGGCCGACGTTCCATTCGCCGATAAGGAAGGCGCAGGGGGCATAGGGCGCGGGCGTTGCCACTTCCTCCTCGGCCCACACCGTCGAGCCCAGGAAGAGGGCCATCCCGGCCGCAAGGAAAGAGCGCAGCCCGACTGAAATTGCGATCAGCAATGCAGATCTTTGCCTGTAGAACCTGGGTTTCTTGCGCATCTCCCGAACTCACCCCGTAACCAGAGTTCTACAATAACAGCGCGATCAGGAAAAGCACGATCCCCGCACCGCCCTGTTAAACAAACCACCGAGCGCACCAGCCCATAGCCGCCAGCGGCAGCAAGAACGTAGTGCAATCGCCCCAGTAGGAGAGATGCGCTTCCCACAACGTGAGCGCGTCGGGACGGGTCGACGAAATGGGCTGCGAGCACTACGGCGGACAATGGGACCGAGTTCCACTGGTATGGCCAGGTGGAAGCGGTCAACCCGGTCAAGTTCCACTTCGCGACCCCGCATCACAGCTGGGAGCGCGGGACCAATGAGAACACCAACGGGCTCATCCGGCAGTATCTTCCCAAAGGTCAAACGATGGCTCGAGTCACGCAAAGCGAATGCGACCTAATCGCAGAGCAGCTTAATAACCGACCGCGAAAAAGACATGGCTACAAAACACCCAATCAATGCTTCCTTCAGACCTAGCAAATGTTGCACTACAAAGTTGAGCCTAGGCCTTAGACTCCTCATGTGGTAACTAATGTGCTCCGCGCGTGGAGAAAGACATCGGAATCCTGACCACCGTATACGCGCCTGGTCGACAACGCCACTGAGAGAATGTATAAACCGCCGCTTCGTCGAGCACCTTTTGGCCAGTGGACCTTTCGACCGTTACGGCCGAAACCGTTCCATCTGGCCGGAAATGTAGCAGGAAAATCCCGGCACCACCGTAAAGGTGCGGCTTTGCCGCGTCCGGATAGCGCGGACGGGGGGCGTTGAGAAGCTGGGCGCTCGAATGTGTTGCTTTTGGCTCCGGAGTGACGCACGACGCCAGTGTGGCACTCAAGACGGCAATGGCAATCGTGAGACTTTTCATCGTTCGCTGACGGTGATGCGGTTAGGTCTAACGAGACGGAGCTCAGCCACCGCTGGCGATAGCGAGCGTGGCTTGCAATGGGCGTGTTTTCATAAAGTAAAGGGAGGCATCGGAGCGGCCAGCGGTTGGCTGCATCGCCCGGTTCCCGGGCGTCCCGGGGAAATCGGACGGGGAACATCGGTTCATGAGCGAATTTTTGTCGAGCGCAACGGACAAAGACAAGCAAAAAAGGGCTCTTTCTACGCGAGCAGGTAGTGTTCGCCGATTGTCAATTTGGGTGATTCCTCCCCGTCCTCGTCCTCGTCTTTCCACGTCTTTCGAAGAACGAAGACGAAGACGATTTCGCAACTGACAAATTTCGAACACTTCTAACGCGAGCAGGTCGAATCGCCTGCACCGACGCCCGCTCAAGATCCATCAGTGGCTGCCGGTGGCACGCGCCATGGGGAGGATGATCCCCGAACTGGCAACGCACCCGGAGTTGGGCTTCCCCGGCGGCCGTTTCTGGTTGGAGCGCACCATCGTTTCGGTGCAGTCCTGGCGCTCGTTTGAGCGCCTGACCAGCTACGCTTCGAGCAGGGAGCGCGAACATTTGCCGGCCTGGCAGGCCTTCAGTCGCGCGGTCGGCGACAGCGGCGACGTCGGCATTTGGCACGAGACGTATCTGGTTAAGGCCGGCTCGTCCGAGAACATCTATCACAATATGCCTCCCTTCGGTCTGGGGCAGGTCGGCGGGTTGGTGCCGGCGGTTGGTCGCGATTTGTCGGCTCGTGGACGAATGTCGGGGGCTTCGCCGGTTTAGAAACTCGGACGTGACGGCGCACGTCCCTCCAGGCAGGCGGAGCGCCCGCCCTACAATTCTTCCTGACCTAGCAGGGTGCCGACGGTGCGGCGGTCGCCGGCGGGCTCGAGTTGGTTGACGAATTCGCGGAAGCGGGCTGAGAAAAGCTGGCTCCGGATCTCCCAATAGCGGGCGATGCCGGGCGCGGAGATGTAATGGCGCAGCAGTTCCTGCCAGCCGTGCCAGAGTTGTTGATCCATCAACCCATTCACCTGGTGAAAGTGAATCGTCTCGAGCGCCTTGAGGAACTGATGAGCGGCGTGGAAGAATCGCGCCTGATCTTCGCGCGATAATGTTTTGAGATCCTCCAGCCCGATTCCCCAGATGCGGGACATGTCCGCATTTTCCATGAAGGTGTTGGTCACCTCACGGACCGCGGAGGCGGCGGCGTCCTGGGCGGCCACCTTGGCCACGCGCGTGCTGCGGTGCACTTCCTTGGCCAGATAAAGCACCGAGAGGACGACGGCGATTGAACTGACAAATTGCGAAATCGCATCGATCGCGTCCCAATTCATTTTTTTCGCTTCCGGCTCGTCGGATTCGAGTGACATAACATGGCTTGCTATCGCAGCGACGCCATGTCGATCACGAAACGATATTTCACGTCGCGCTGCAGCATGCGCTCGTAGGCCTGGTTGATCTGGTCGATCGCGATGAGCTCGATGTCGCAGGCAATGTCTCGCTCGGCGCAGAAATCGAGCATCTCCTGGGTCTCGGCGATCCCGCCGATGAGCGAGCCGGCCAGTTGCCTGCGGGGGGGCGATTAAATGGAAGGCGTCTACCGATATCGCGTCCGCCGGAATACCGACCAGCACGAGGGCGCCGTCGCGTTTCAGGAGCGCGAGGCAGGCGTTGAGATCGTGCGACGCGGAAACGGTATCGATGAGGAAATCGAAATGCTTCGCCCGTTTCTCCATCGCTTCTTTGTCGTTCGAGATCACGACCTCGTGCGCGCCCAAGCGCATCGCGTCGGCTGTCTTCCCTGGTGAGGTGGTAAAGAGCGTAACTTCGGCGCCGAAGGCACGCGCGAACTTGGCGCCATGTGGCCAAGTCCGCCGAGGCCGATCACGCCGACTTTTTGGCCGGGGCCTACGCCCCATTGCGGTCACCGCCGTCTCGCGCCGGTGGCGCCAGGCTTGGCCAAAGTCCAGCTCGATTCCCGCCACCCAGACGAAGAGCATGACCGCCCACTGCGCGACGCCGTTCAGCTGCCCAATGACCTGTGGATTGAAGACGAAATGGTAATACTCGGGAAAGGCCGCGCCCAGCACGCCGGGCCCGAGCAGAATGCCACCGACGATCTGCACGACGACCAACGGCGCGTAGTATTCCGTGCGGCCGACCCGCCAGACGAGGTAGGGCACGGTGTAGATGACCGCCATGGCGGTCAGCAAAATCTCCGACGTGCTCATGATAGTTAGGCCGAAATGATCGCGCGGCTTGCGAGCCATGATCGGCCCGGTCGCGGCGAGCACTCGCCGAGGTTGAGTCCGCCGTCAAATGGCGAGCAGTCTCGGAAGGCCGACTCAAAAGGGTTCGACGCAGTGCCGTTTTCCTGCCCGGAGCGATCGTCGAAGGGGGAAAGTCTCCCCTTCAAACGCGGAGCCCCGACATCTCGTGCGATACGCGGAATTGGAATGTAACCGGATTGTTACGAAAAAGAGCTTCGCAACCGGAAGCCAGCTCGTCATGATCGATGAAATGGAGGAAAACATGAAACATTATCTCAAATTCACATTCGTATTCTGCTGCGTCGCCCTCATCTCGGTCGCCGGTGCGCGGGCCACCACCTTCCAGGTGCAGGTAGGCGCGGGCGGCCTCAAATTCACCCCGCAGAATGTCGATATCCACGTCGGCGACACGGTCGAATGGGTCTGGGCGGCCAATGGCCACAGCACCACCTCCGGCACGCCGGGCAATCCTGATGGGATGTGGGATTCCGGAGTGCAGAATCTTGGTTTCACCTTCAGCTTCACCTTCACGACCGCGGGCACCTTCAACTACTACTGCTCACCGCACGGTGCCTGTTGCGGGATGATCGGAACGGTCACCGTGACCGAAGCCATCGACACGGTGCAGATCACGCGCGCCCGTTACGCTACCTCGCGCATGCAACTCACGGTGCAGGCGACCGACAGCAATGATACCGCGGTCTTGACCGTCACGAAGAGCAGCGACGGCACGCTCATCGGCATGCTGATGAACCAGGGAGGCGGTAATTATCGGGGGAAATTCAAAAACATCGCCAACCCTCAGATGATCACGGTCACGAGCAATCTTGGCGGGACCGCGACGGCGCGAGTGAAAGCGAGATAGCGCGCTTTCTCGCGGCTCGAAGCGATTTCATCGCGACGCCCGGCCCGCCCACTGGGCCGGGCGGA
The DNA here is from genome assembly GCA_963772915.1 of uncultured Verrucomicrobiae bacterium. Taxonomy (GTDB): domain Bacteria; phylum Verrucomicrobiota; class Verrucomicrobiia; order Chthoniobacterales; family UBA10450; genus Palsa-1392. The sequence continues at coordinate 384,198 of CAVYZI010000006.1, read as the reverse complement.
CCGCTGTCTGGCGGAAAACCGGTCGTTCCCTGCGATGCCTTCCGCTCAGAGGTTTGGTTGAGGGGTGTAGCGGAGGTAGGGCTTTATCCTTCGCACGCCTTTCGGGAACATTTCGGCCGCGTCCTCATCGGAGACGGCCGGCACCACGATGCAATCCTCGCCTTGTTTCCAGTCGGCCGGGGTCGCCACCTTGTGTTTGGCGGTGAGCTGGAGCGAGTCGATGACGCGCAGGATCTCGAGGAAATTGCGACCGGTGCTGGCCGGATAGGTGATGGTGAGCTTCACCTTCTTGTCCGGCCCGATGATGAAGACGGAACGGACCGTGGCCTGGTCGTCCGCGTTGGGATGGATCATGTCGTAAGCCAGCGCCACTTTCCGGTCCGGATCCGCGATGATCGGGAAGTTCATCGTGCAGGACTGCGTTTCGTTGATGTCCTTGATCCACTCCTTGTGCGAATCGAGCGAGAGACACGGACGTGACGGCGCACGTCCCTCCAACGGGAATTTTGCTCGCGCCATTTTTCGTGTTCTGATTCGATCACGGACGGAAGCAAGCAAACCATGAGTAATCCTGAGAGCGATATCGTCTTCACCGGTTCGGTTCCGAAGCTTTACGAGACCTACCTCGTGCCGCTCGTCTTTCAGCCCTACGCGGCGGAAATGGCCGGGCGAGTCGCGGCGCGATCGCCCTCGAACGTGCTCGAGATCGCGGCCGGCACCGGGGTCGTGACCCGGGCGCTCGCTTCCACTTTGCCGGAGAGCGTCTCCATCATCGCGACCGATCTGAATGAAGGGATGCTGGAACAGGCACGGTCGATCGGCACTTCGCGCTCAGTGGAATGGCGGCAGGCGGATGTGATGAAGCTCCCCTTCCCTGACGAGTCGTTCGATGCCGCGGTCTGCGGATTCGGGGTGATGTTTTTCCCCGACAAGGCGAAGGCATTTGCCGAAGTGCGCCGGGTCTTGCGCCCCGGCGGAGTCTTCATTTTCAATACCTGGGACCGGATCGAGGCCAATGAATTCCCTGATGTCGTGACGAAATCGCTCGAGTCGCTTTTCCCGGATGATCCGCCGCGTTTCCATGCGCGCGTGCCGCACGGATATCACGATCCCGCGACGATGGAGCGCGACCTGGCGGCGGGCGGCTTCACCGCCAAGCCCGCGATCGAAACGGTGGCGGCGCGGAGCGAGGCGCGGTCACCGCGCGTGGCCGCGATGGCCTATTGCCAGGGCACGCCGCTGCGGAGCGAGATCGAGGAGCGCGATGCCTCGTTGCTGAGCGACGCGACGGTGGTCGCGACCAAAGCGCTGGCGGAGCGCTTCGGGAAGGGGCACATCAGCGGGAAGATCCAGGCGTTTGTAGTGACGGTGGTGAAATGATGTAGAGGCGGCCGCGTCGGCCGCACAACCTTCGGATTACAGATGGCAATCTCAACCCAGGACGAAGAACACCTCCGGTTGCTGGCAATTTTTCACTACGTCGTCGGGGGATTGGCGGTGCTGTTTTCGTTTCTTCCGCTGTTTTACACGGCCATGGGGTGGTTCATCCTGCATGCGCCACCCGATCCTCACCAGAAGGGTGGCCCGCCTCCCGAGATCTTCGCCTGGATCTTTATCGTGATTGGCCTCGTTCTTTTCTCACTCGGGATCGCCTTTTCGATCTGCGTCGTGATCTCGGGTCGCTGCATCGCGCGCCGTCGCCGTTATTGGTTTTCGTTCGTGATGGCGTGCGTGGAATGCTTGTTCGTTCCGTTTGGTGTCATCCTCGGCGTGTTCACGTTGATCGTGCTGATACGCGGTTCGGTGAAGGAGATGTTTGGGATCGCCCCTGCCGCGGCGGTTAGCGGATAAATCCGGAGTGGGGGGAGCGGCCGACACGGCCGCCTCTACACCATTAACCAATAACCGGAGGCGGCCCGGCCGCCCCTACCAGATGTTGGCGCGTTCCTTTGCGGGACGGACCATCGGGCTGTTGTCGGGCAGGTCGAAGGCTTTTTGGAATTCCGGCATGTTGGAGACGGGGCCGATGGTGCGGAAACGGCCCGGCGAATGCGGATCGGTGTTGAGACGCAGCTTCGGTCTCCTGATCGCGCTGATTGGCCCGCCAGATTTGCGCCCAGGCGAGGAAGAACCGCTGATCGGGAGTAAAGCCGTCGATCTTCTTGTTCGGGTCGTCGTGATGCGCGGCCTGCGCTTTTTTGAAAGCGGCATAGGCGATCTTGAGGCCGCCGATGTCGGCGATGTTTTCGCCCTGGGTGAGCTTACCGTTGATGTGCAGACCGGGGAGCGGCTCGTAGGCCGAGTATTGGTCGACGACGGCCTTGGCGCGTTCGCTGAAGGCTTTCGGCGGAAGCCGGCGTCCACCAGTCGCGCAGGTTGCCCTGGGCGTCGTATTGCCGGCCCTGATCGTCGAAGCCATGCGTCATCTCGTGGCCGATGACCGCGCCCATGCCGCCGTAGTTCACCGCATCGTCGGCGTTGGGATTAAAGAAAGGCGGCTGCAAAATGCCGGCCGGGAAAACAATCTCGTTCATGTTCGGGTTGTAGTAGGCGTTGACGGTCGGCGGAGCTCATTCCCCACTCGCTGCGATCGACCGGTTTGCCGATCTTCTTCAGCTCGCGCGCGACTTCGAATTCGTCGCTCCGCATGACGTTCGAGACGTAGGGCCCGCGATCGATCTTGAGGGTGGAGTAATCGCGCCACTTGTCGGGGTAACCGATCTTGACCGTGAAAGCGGCGAGTTTTTTCAGCGCCGCCTGCTTCGTCGGCTCATCCATCCAATCGTTCGACTTGATCCGGTCGGCGAGCGCTTCCTTGAGGTTGTTGCACCATCTCGAGGGCGCGCTTCTTGGCTTCGGGCGGGAAATAATCGGCGACATAGAGTTTGCCGAGCGCTTCGCCGATCTCGTCGTCGATCGTGGTGACGACGCGTTTCCAGCGCGGCTTGATTTTCTCGGCGCCGGTCAGGGTCTTGCCGATAGAAGGCGAAATTCTCGTCGACGAAATCCTTCGAAAGCATCGGCGCCGCGCCGTGCACGAGGTGCCAGCGCAGATAAGTCTTCCAGTCGTCGAGCGAGACGGTTCTTGAAGACCTGGTCGGCAGCTTTGAAAAAGTCGGGCTGGCCGACGTTGATCGCGCCCGGGGCCGCAAGGTTGAGCTGCTGGAAATAATCGTCCCACTTGAAATCGGGCATCAGCTTCTTCAGGTCGGCGACCGACATCTTGTTGTAATTCTTCTGCGGATCGCGCAGCTCGACGCGGGTGCGGGCCGGCTTGGCCAGCGAGGTCTCCACCTCCATCACGGTCTTGGCGTTTTTCGCCGCATCCTCGGGAGAATCGCCCAGCAGACGTGAACATCTTCGTCACGTGATCGACGTATTGCTTCCGCAGCTTTTTCGAAGCGTCGTCCTGCTTCGTGTAGTAATCGCGATCGGGCAACCCAAGCCCGCCCTGGAAAGCCTGCGCGATCACCATCGTGCTGTTCTTGTCATCCTGGCCGGAAGTGAAACCGAAAAACGCTCTCACACCCATGCTGTGGAGATGGCCGATTTCCTTCGTCAGGTCAGTCGCGATCTTTCATCGCGTCGATCTGCTTCAGCTCGTCCTGCAAGGGCTGGATTTTCGCCTCGTCGATCGCCTCCTCGTTCATCCCGCTGGCGTAGAAGTCGCCCACCTTTTGCACCGCGGGCTCGGCGCCCTTCTCGATTTTGGCGGCTTTCTCCGCGATCTGGTGGAGCGCGTCGTTATTTTTCTCGATCAGCTCGTTGAAACTGCCCCAGCGCGAATACTCGGGCGGGACGGGATTGTTCTTGATCCAATTGCCGTTGGCGTAGCGGTAAAAGTCGTCCCCGGGCTTGACCGACGTGTCCATGTTTTTGGGGTCGAGCGGCGGCGGATTTTTCTCGGACGCCGACTGTCCCTCTGCGGCGGCAGCGGGCGATTGAGCCGGCTCGGATTGGGCGCGCAGCGAGGCGGCGCAGAGCAGGCTGAGCGTGGTGCAAAGAGCGGTTTTGATCATAAGCAATGAGGTTCTGCAATAGGTGCGGCGCGCCGGAATGGCAAATGCCACCCGCTGCAGGCAAAGTTCCCCCTCTGAGACGCCGAACCGCAGTTCAACGTTCAGAATTCACCCTGAGAAGATCTCAGCGGCCGTCTCCCGGCTCGGCTTCGCGAGCGACGAACGCGACTAGAGTTGCTCGATCTTGTAACCCTTTTTCTGCAGGAGCTCGATGACGCTGTTCGTCCCGCAGAAGTGTCCAGTGCCGACGACAATCGAGGTTGGAATTCCGCTTTTGATCAGAGCTTCGATTTTCGGGATCCAACGCAGATTGCGATAGTCCAGCAGGCGCATTTCCGCGCCCGGATTGAGTTTGCGCTGGCGAGTCTCGTCCGCCAGCATCGGCCCGAGATCGCCATGTTTCCAGCCGGCGCGCATGGCGTTGAAATCGTCTTTGCGCTTATCGCCGCGGACGAGCGCATCGAGCAGGACCAGCTCGGCGTCGATGTCGGCCATGCCCCGCGAGGACGTCGACATGTTGCTCGCTGGTTTCCAAGGCGCCACAGGCCTCGTGCTTTCGCTGCGCCTCCCAAGAGATGTGGTAATCGACGCCATACTTACCCGAAGATATCGGTGTAGCCGTTAATACCCCAGAGGTAATACGCGATCGCCCAGGCCCGGATATTTTGCAGACCCGGGATATATTGCTCACCAAACCACCAGCCATTGCCGAGGAGGTTGGATGCCCGGAATCTCTTCGCAAGGAAATTCCAAGTCTGAGGATGAATATGATGACGAATATCGTCCCCTTTTGGGTAGGCGGCGGCGGCGGCGAACAGCTTCGAAAATTTATCCCCGCTCCGCCGGTCCGGATCGATCTCAAAGAAAAACTGCTGCGAATCGTGCAGGGCCTGGTCGTAGGCTTTGGGCAGCGGATAATCCTTCCCGCTGAGTGCGTGAATGGTCCCGACGAGATAGAAGGGCGCCGGAGCGTTGGTCACGCGCCAGACACAGGCGGTCGCGGCACGGGCGGTGGTGACGGTGAAGGAAAGGGCGGCGAGCAAAGCACAGCCCACGAGGGATCCCCAAGGGGAACATTTATTGTTCATCGAGCGCGTTTTTATTCGGGCTGTAGAGCGGCGTCAAGAATTTTGTGTCACCTTCCTGGCCGATGAAGCGCCGACCGTTTTCCGCCACCGACTCTTCCCATTCCGCAATCGAAGAGGTGCGGCGCGTTTACGCCGAGCTTGCGCAACGGCCGATCGAGCGCCAATGCGTGCGGCGGACCGAGTGCTGTCAGTTCAAGCTCACCGGCCTGACGCCCTACCTGACGAAAGGCGAAGCGCTCCTCGCGGCCCGAGCCTTGCGGGCGACCGGACGGAAGAAGTTGCCTAACGACGTTGGCGGCGCCTGTCCCCTCCTCGATCACGCTTCCGGCAATTGCCTGATCTACCCGGACCGGCCCTTCGGTTGCCGGACCCATTTTTGTGCCGCGGCCGGCGGACCGATGGCGCGGCGCGATGTGCTCGATCTGATCCGCCGCCTGGAAACGGTCGACGCCCAGCTCGGTGGCGGTGGCCCACGGCAGTTGCCGGCGGCCGTCGCCGCGGCCCTGGCGGAAATCGCCTAACGATCCTGGAGGGACATGCTTCCGCATCTCCATCGACGCGCAGAAGCGCGCCCGATCGCTAATGCACGCCGGCCGGCGCCTTCCCTTTCCGCACTTTCTTGAAGAAGAAAACGAGCGGCGTCGTGACCAGACAGAGGATGCCGAAGAGCCGGAAGTTGTGCGCGTAGGTCACGAGCAACGACTGCTGACCAAGAATCCGATAGAGCACCTGCGGCGCCTGCTGCGCCGCGCGCCAGGCGCCTTCATGCATCTGCGAGACCGTGCTGGATGGCGGCGAGCTTCTGCTGGTAGACCGGACTGTATGGCGAGAAATGGCTAACGAACGCGGCCTGGTTCGATTGCGCGCCGCGGGCCACAAGAGTCGTCAGGCCGGCGATCCCGATGCTCCCGCCGAGGTTGCGCATGAGATTAAAAAGCCCGCTGGCGTTGCCGATCTGATCCTGCTTGAGAGTGCCCATGGCGGAGGTGGCGAGCGGGACGAAGATGAAACTGATCGAGATGCCGCTCAGGATCGTCGGCCAGACGATGCTGACCATCCCGATGCTGAGGTTGATGTTCCCGAAGAGGAACGAGGAATAGGCGAGTCCGAGAAAGCCGATCGTAATCAGAATGCGGTTGCTGATTTTCCCGACCAGCCGGCCGACCACAATCGTGGCAAAAAACGCGCCCACCCCACGCGGGCTCAAGGCCAGACCGGCATCGAGCGCGGTGTAACGGAGCAGGTTTTGCATGAAGAGCGGGAGGACCGCAATCGTCCCATACAGGAGCGCGCCGAGGATTGCGACGAGGGCGCAGCCGACCGCGAGATTGCGGTTTTTCAGGACACGCAGATCGACCAGCGGCCGGCTGGCGGTCAGTTCCCTCACGACGAAGGCGAGAAAGGCCGTCACCGAGATCGTGACGCACCACGCGATCGTGTGCGAGCCGAACCAGTCCAGCTCCTGCCCCTTATCGAGCACGAACTGCAGAGTCGCGAGCCAAAGGGCGAGGAAGCCGAATCCGAGGTAGTCGATGTTGGCTGCGCTCACCCGTTTCAAATAGGGCGGGTCCTCGATGACGGCGTTCGCCATCAGGCCGGCGAGGAGACCGATCGGGAGATTGATGTAAAAGACCCAGCGCCAACTGTAGTTGTCGGTGATCCAGCCGCCTAAGGTTGGCCCGAGGATCGGTGCCACGACCACGCCCATGGCAAAGACGGCCATGGCCGAGCCGCGTTTCTTGGGCGGAAAACTCTCGAGCAAAACCGCCTGCGAAATCGGCTGGAGCGCGCCGCCGGCCGCGCCCTGCAGGACGCGCGCGACGACGAGAAAACCAAGGCTGCCCGCTGCGCCGCAAAGGGCGGAAGCGAGAGTGAAGAGGACGATGCAGGAAACGAGGAAGCGTTTTCGGCCAAACAGATTTCCGAGCCAGTTGGTCGCCGGAAGAATAATGGCGTTGGCGACCAGGTAACTGGTCAGGACCCAGGTCGCTTCATCCGTCGTCGCAGAGAGATTCCCGGCAATGTGCGGGAGAGAGACGTTCGCGACCGAAGTGTCGAGCACTTCCATGAAAGTCGCGAGCATGACCGCGGCCGCGATCAGCCACGGGTTGTAACTTGGCCGCCATTCAGGCGCGGCGTTAGGCGAATCCGAGCCAGCCACGATCCTGCCTAACGAGTCTTGATTTTACCCAGCCACCAAATGGTCGCGCCGGCCACGAGCAGGATGGCGAGCAGGGCGACGATCGTGACCGTCGACCGCGGGTCCGAAACTGCCTGTCACTTTCACGTCCGGCACGGCCGACATGCCGGGACCGAGGACTTCCCGCACGTTCGGTTGTTCATCGAGCACAATCTTCACTGGGACGCGCTGCACGACCTTGACGAAATTACCGGTCGCGTTTTCCGGCGGGAGCAGACTGAATCGCGCCCCGCTGCCCGCTTGAATGCTGTCGACGTGACCACGCAAAGAGCGCGCAGGGTAGGCGTCGACATCAACCTCCGCCGGCTGACCCGGACGCATGTGGGTGAGCTGCGTTTCCTTGAAGTTCGCCGTCACCCAAACGTTGCGCGGCACGATCGCGAAAAGCGGCTGGCCGATCTGCACGTAATCGCCCGGCTCGATCGATTTGTTCGTCACCCGGCCGGCTTCCGGCGCGGTGATCGTGGTGTACGATTTCTGCAGCTCCGCCTGACTGCAATTCCGCCTGCGCTTCGGCCACCTCCGCCTGCGCGGCGCTGACCTGCGCCTGCGCTGAGCCGGCCTGCTTTTTCCCCTCCTCGGCATATGCTGCCGCCGCCTGCGAGCTGCTTCTTCTTCGACTCGAAGGTCGCCTCGGAAGAAGCGGTGTCGCTCTGCGAATGTTGGAAATCCTGCTTCGAAATCGCGCCGCTCGCGATCAGATCCTTGTTCCGCGCGAGGTCGCCCTGCACCTTCTGCGGCATCCGCAGCCGCCGCCGCTGTGCTCGGCCTGCGCCGAGGCGTAGACGGCAAGCAACGTCTGGACGTGCGCCTTGGCCTGTTCCGCCGACATCTTCGCGTTCTCGAGATGCGCCTGCGCCACTTCGAGCGCGGCGCGCTTCTGCGCGACCATCGCTTCGACGTCACGCGGATCGATCTCGAGCAGGACCTGGCCCTTCTTCACGAACTCGTTGTTCCTCACCTTCACGGCCGAGATTTTGCCGGCGATCTTGGGTGCGATGCTCATGATGTGGGCGTCGATGAAAGCGTCGTCGGTGCTCTCGTGGGTCAGGTTGTGGAAGAAAAGGGTCGCGACGTAAGCGACCGCGAGAATGAGCACGATGGCCACGCCAATCACCAACCGGCGACGACGAAAAAACGGCGTCTTCTTTTCTTCGATCGGATGTTCACCGGGATCGACCAGGACGTCCGCTTTGGCGGGACGCGACGTCTTGTTTCGAACGGGTTCTTCTTCGAGTGCAGGCATATTCTTTAGATTCGTTACGCGCGGCTGCGGAGGCCGGCCGCACAGAAAGTGATGACGCGGTCGAGGACGGCACCGACGTTGGTCAGGCGACAACGGCCGCCCGAGGAAAACTCGAGCACTTGGGAATGCGCGACGGCATGGAAGAAAGCGCCGTGCGCGAAATGGAGGCGCCAATGCGCCTCGACCTCGGAGAGCTCCGGCAGGCTGCGCCGCAGGGCGCGGTAAAAGCGGCGATTTTTCTCCGCGAATTCCTTTTGCACGAGCGGCTTGAGGTAGGCCCCCGGCTCGGCCAGGCAGAGGGCGATGAGGCGGAGGAAGCTGCGGCCGCCTTTTGAGGGCCGGGCGATCAGCTCCAAGACGGGGCGAAAGAGCGCTTCCAGAATCTTCTCGACCGAGACGGGAGCGTCGCCGGCTTCCGCTTCGAAGCGATCAAGGAGGGCAAGGCGCGCTTCGTTGAGCGGCTTCATGCGCCGGTTCAACATCGCGAGGATGAGGGCGTCCTTGGTCGCAAAGTGATAATTGACCGCGGCGAGGTTGACTCCGGCGGCGGCGGTGATGGCGCGCAAGGAGGTCGCGCCAAAACCGTGCGCGGCGACGAGACGCTCGGTCGCGTTCAGGATCGCGACTTTGGTGGCATGCATTTGTTCCGCCATGACAGCTGCAAAATTAGTCAAACGTTCGTTTGAATCAAGCAACAAAAACCAAGTCCCCAGGTGGGCAAATTTACCCAGCGCTCAGGCCGCTTTGCGCCTGCTCGTTTTCGACTTCTTGCTCGCGCGCTTCTTCCCGTTCCCCTGCGATTTGGCCAGGCTTTCCTGCAGGACGGCGACGAGGTCGATCACCTTCGACGATGGTTTCTTTGCTTTCGGCTTCTCTTCGATTTCTTCGCCGCCGGATTCTACTTTTTCCTCGATCACCTCGAGGAGCGCATCACGGTAATCGTCTTTGTACTTGGTCGGGTTCCACTCCGCGCTCATGTTCTCGACCAGCGCCTTGGCCATATCCAACTCACGCTTCCCCGGTTCGGATGATCTCTTCGGCACGTTCAGTTTTTCCGCATCGGCAAGCTCCTCTGCGAAATGCATTAACTCGAGGACGAGGGCGTGCTTGAGCGGCTTTACTCCGGCGAGGTATTGGCGCGTCTTGATGATCACCTTCGCGATCCCGACTTTGTTCGTTTTCTCGAGCGTTTCGCGGAGGAGAACGTAGGCCTTGTCGCCACCTTTCTGCGGCTCGAGGTAATACGGCTTATAGAAATACATCGGGTCGATCTCTTCCACGTCGACGAAGTCCTGGATATCGACCGTCTGGGTCGCCTCGAGATCGACCCGCTGAAAATCCTTCTCGTTCAGGACGACGAATTTGCCCTTTTCGTACTCGTAGCCTTTGACGATCTGCTCCCACGGCACTTCCTTGCCGTCCTTCTCCGCCACCCGTTTGTAGTTCACCGGGCTCAGGTCGCTCCCCCGGAGGAGACGGAACTTGAGATCCTCCCGTCGCGTCGCCGGATAGAGAGCGATCGGGATGTTAACGAGTCCGAAGCTGATACTGCCTTTCCAAATCGCGCGCATGACAAAAAGAATTCGCAGGGCGGGAGCGATTTGCGCGCGTCAGGCTCACCGGCTTCTCCTTTCGTTAGGCCAGGAAAGGAGTGGCTCGCATGTCCCAGCCTCGCGTCGAAGCGGGAATTTAGTCTTGCCGAGGAGGAAGAAATTTGCCTACGCTAATACGTTTGCGGGCCCAGTCCGCACTTGTTGAAAGGCTCTCCTATGAAAAAGTTCTTCTTCTTGCTCGTACCCGGACTGCTCTTCCTGGCGCTATCTCCCATCGGGGCAAACACGATCTATGAGCCTTACACCGTCACCACGATCGCAGGCTGGAAGGATATTCCCTGGCGGGATGGCGTCGGGAAATTTGCTCGTTTCAACGCTCCCTACGGAGTGATCCTGGATAGCGCCGGCAATTTCTTTGTTACCGATTGGAATAATTCGGTCGTCCGCAAAATCACGCCAGGTGGAGTCGTGAGCACTTTCGTCGGAATGCCGGGAGAGCCAGGGAGCAGCGACGGGACCGGCAGTCAGGCGCGTTTCAGCTCTCCGACGGATATCGCGGTCGATAGCGCGGATAACCTTTACGTCGTCGAGCAGAACAATCACACCGTGCGCAAGATTACGCCCGACGCGGTGGTGACCACGCTCGCGGGCGTGCCGGGAGTGGCCGGATTCATGGATGGTCCGGGGAACCAGGCGCTTTTCAACCAGCCGCGTGGAGTGGCGGCGGATCACGACGGCAATGTCTTTGTAGCGGACACTTTGAACCGTCGGATTCGCAAGATCACCCCGGATGGAGTGGTGACGACCTTCGCCGGCTCGGGCGCGTTTGGGACCAAGGACGGCACGGGGACGGAGGCGACTTTTGCGATCATCACCGGGCTGGGCATCGACGCGAGCGACAACCTTTACGTTGGCGATGACGACAAATCGATTCGTATGATCACTCCAACCGCCGTCGTCACCCACTACGCCACCTTACCGAACTCCTGCGAGGACGTGGCGATTGCCCCGGATGGGACGGCTTACGCCGCCAAGGAGGCGGTTTTTGCTTCCGTGATAAGAGTCCCGCCTGGTGGCGGCCAGGGCCTGGATTTCGTCGGAGGAGTTTCCACCGGAAGCGACGACGGGATCGGCGACCGAGCGCGGTTTCGCGATCCGCAGGGAGTCGCGGTCGACCCGAGTGGAAATGTCTTTGTAGCGGATGGAGTGAGCGCCGGAGCTTTTGTGGGGAACAACAACATCCGGAAGGTCACCCCGGATGCGGTCGTGACGACCTTCGCCGGTCTCGCCATGGCGGGGAGCGATGACGCGGTCGGCAATCAGGCGCAATTCTACTTTCCACGCGGCATGGCGGTGGATAACGCCAGGCGCGTTCTTTACGTGGCCGACGGCTTCAACCACACGATCCGTAAGATCAAAGCAAACGGCGCCGTCAAAACCCTCGCCGGGTTGGCTGGCTTCAAGGGATCCCAGAACGGGACGCGCGATCAGGCGCGTTTCAATTTTCCGCAAGCGCTGACGTTGGACTCGGCTGGAAACATCATCGTGGCCGATACTCAGAACGGTCTGATCCGCAAGGTCACGCCCAAGGGGGTCGTCACGACGCTGGCCCGTGGCGCCACCTTCGACACCCCCGAGGGCGTGGCGGCAGCTCCGGATGGGACGATTTTTGTCGCGAACACTAACCTGGAGACGATCGATAAGATCAGCCCGAACGGAGACGTCTCAGTCTTCGCCGGTAAAACCGGAGAAAGCGGGCGCAATGATGGGACCGGCGGCGAGGCACGATTCGACAGTCCGGAGGGGATTGGGCTGGATAGCGCGGGGAATCTCTACGTCGCGGATTCGAACAATGCCTCGATCCGCAAGATTACTCCCGACGCGGTAGTGACAACGCTGGCAGGTGGAAGTGGAAGACACGGCAATGATGACGGAACGGGAATGGAGGCCACCTTTGGCAATCCCAATGGGCTGACGGTTGACAGCGCGGGGAACATTTATCTCAGCGACCTGCGCAATAACACCTTGCGCAAGATTACCCCTGATGGAACCACGCGGACCCTGGCCGGCAAGCTGAAGGATTCCGGCTGGGCGGATGGTCCGGGAAAAGATGCGCGATTTGATATTCCCTGGGGAGTCGCGGTCGACGCCGCCGGCAACCTCTACGTCGCCGACAGCAAGAACGACGACATCCGCCTGGTGACGGCGACGGAGTAACGACGCCCGGCTTGGTTGGCGCAGCCCGCGATCAAGCAGTTCGCGCAAGCTCCCAGCTTGCACCGTGGGAGCGGCGAATTTGCAGCCGGCTCATCGTCCAGCTCCGGCAAGCGGCGCACTTGAAGAATGCGGGCCGCGCGGGAATGCTCCGGCGTGCACGGAATCTGCGCGATCTGCGAACGCGAGGAACGGCTGACGCGCCATCATCTCATCCCGCGCACCCGCCATCATAACAAGCGCAACAAGCGCGAGTTTGATCGCGCGGTCGTCAGGCAAGTGATCGGGCTCTGCCGCCCCTGCCACTCGCAGATCCACCAGGTGCTGACCGAGAAACAACTCGAGCGCGACTTTAACAGCATCTCGAAACTGCGCAGCCATCCGGAGATCAGGAAGTTTGCCGCCTGGATTCGGGGCCGACCGGCCGGTTTTCGCGCCGCGATGCGCAGTTCGAACGCTGTCCGCGCCAGTCGTTAGGCCGGAGGCCGACGCAGCCGCCGTAAGACAGCCGTCGCGGCTGTCCGTCCGGCAGGCGTCTCGCCTGCCGTTTCCAGGCTGCGGGCTGGAAGCCCGCACGACCAAGCAGGCGAGACGCCTGCGTTACGGGCGATCGGGCGCCGCCTTCCAATCTTCTCGTTAGGCGGCTTCGTCCGGCGTCCCCAGCGGCTTGCGGTAGCAATGCTGGGTCTTGACCAAGGCGTAGCCCATTCGTTCGTAGAATGGATGCGATTCCGACCCGCGCGACGTTGGAACGGACCCGGATGGAATCGAGCCCTCGAGTTCGCGCGAACTTTTCCGCCGCAGCCAGAAGCACCTTCCCCACCCCAAGTCGGCGGGTTCCCTGCCTGACGACCAGCCCAACAATCTCCACCTCGTCGCCGATTTCGAGAAGGAAGCGGTACTCCGCGCCAATCCAACCGAGCAAGGAACCATCGCTGCCTTCCGCCACCGTCACGACATAGTCGGGATCGGCCAGCGCTCGGCTCAGCCGGGCTGACATTTCACTGGCGCTGACCGGATACCCGAGCTGGCCGGAAAGCTCTGCGACCTCGGCGGCATCTTCGAGCCGGACCGGTCGGATGAAAGGGGTTTTGTTTCCGGTCGGAGCCACACCAGCCCTCGTTAGGCAGCGGCGGCCTTGAGCTCGTCGATGCCTATCCCGCGCAGTTCGAAAAGCCGAATGAGCGTTTCCTCGATGAGATTGTTTGGGCAGGAGGCGCCGGCGGTGATGCCGACGACGACGGGCGCTTCCGGTAACCAGTCGTGGGCCACGACTTCGCGGCGCTCGTGCAGGTTGTAATGGAGAATTTCGTTGGCCGAGAGCAGCCGGCTGGCGTTAAGCACGAAGTAGGTGGGCAGCTTCTCCTCGCCCATCTCAGCGAGGTGCGACGTGTTCGAGCTGTTGTAGCCGCCGACGACGAGGAGCAGTTCCATCTTCGCGGTCAGCAATTCGCGCAGAGCATCCTGTCGTTCCTGGGTCGCTCCGCAGATGGTGTCGAAGAAGCGGAAATTTTTCGTGGCCAACTCGGCCCATCGCGGTCGGCCACCGCTTTCTGGATGCGGCGCTGCACTTCCTCCGTCTCGCCCCGCAACATGGTCGTCTGGTTGGCGACGCCGATCGTCTGCAGGTGGATATCGGGGTCGAAGCCCGCGGAGTAGGCGCCCTTAAACTTTTCGAGGAAGGCCTGCTTGTCGCCGCCGTGCCGGATGTAATCGCAGACGTAATCGGTGTCGGCCAGGGTGAGGACGACGAGGTAATGTCCTTTGCCGTCGCCGAGTGCGCGCGAGCTGGTCGCCTTGGTCTCCTCGTGCTCGGCCTTGCCGTGGATGATGGAAGTGGCCGATTCGCTGGCGTATTTGCGGACCCGTTTCCAGACGCTCATGACGTCGCCGCAGGTGGTGTCGACGATCTGGCAGCCGCGATCCTTGATCTGCTGCAAAATGGAAAGCTCGGTCCCGAAGGCGGGCAGGATGACGACATCGTCGGGCTGCAAATCCGAGATGTCAGCCTGCTTGTTTTGGCCGGTGAGGTTCTTAATGCCTAACGACGAGATCTGCTCGTTGACCTCCGGATTGTGAATGATTTCGCCGACGATGAAGAGCCGGCGGTCCTTGAAGACCTTGCGCGCGGCGTAGGCGAGATCGATCGCGCGTTCGACTCCGTAGCAAAAGCCGAACTGCTTCGCCAGGCGCACGGTCACGCCGCCGACGGAGATGATCCCCCCGTTGCGCCGGACCTGGTCGACGATGTCGCTCCGGTAATGCGATTCGACCTGTTCCTGGACGGCGGTCATGACCTCCGGGGTGCGGAGGTTGACCTTGGTGCGGGCGGTTGTGCCGCTGGAAATGAGATTGGCGCTCACGGCCGGGAATGTCGCCGCCGATAGGCCTTGTCGCAACTGTAGACGTCTCGCTGTGCGAGACGCGGGAGTGGCCTGGTTTGCGGAGAAGGGGAATCGTTCGTGCGAGCCGCGCGCAGCCCCGCGCTTCGCACAGCGAAGCGTCTACAGGCTATTCCACGAGCAGCGGACCCTGCGGCTCCTGGAAGGCGGCCGGGCTGATCATGAGACGGGGGTCGGGATCGGGCGTCTTCGAATCGTCCACCCGTTGCACGGTCGGCCCAATGGTCGCGTCCTCGGGCATGGTCTCGGCGATGTGCACCGGCGTGCCGTTGTGGACGAGGGCGAAGAACTTGGGCGCTGCCTCCCCTTTCAAACGGACACAGCCGTGGGTGCGCGGATAGGGATGAACGAAGCCCTGATGGAAGCCGTAGGCAGGCGCAAACTCGCACCAGTAACCCATCGGATAGCCGACGTATTTCCCGGAAATGTTGGAGCCAGCCTCGGCCGGAATGATGCGATCGCCCTGCACCCGATAGCCGTAGGAGCCGGAGCGTTTGTGCTCGATTTTGTTGTAGATGGTGAAATGGCCCCTCGGCGTCGGTTTGTTAGGCAAGCCGATCGAGACGGCCGCCGCCATCAGGCAACGGTCCCCTTCCATGACGTAGACGTTTTGCTTGGAAAGGGAGAGATCGACTCGCACCTTCGAAGCATCGTGCGGCTTGTGCGCGGTGACGTGATATTCCCGGGAGGGCGGCGGCATGGTCGTGCAGCTCGTGAGAAGAGCCATCGCGGCGAGCGGGACGAGAAAGAGAAAGCGGTAGAAGAGTCGCATGGTTTCCAACTGGAGAGCCTATCGCGGGGTCGTTGTCAACCTGTCGCAGTTGCACAACCCGGAGAGAAGGCCGTGCACTCAGCGGATCGATTGCTGCGCCAGCATCTTGTCGAATCGCGGCACGGGATGGGCGTAAAACGGATAGGGCCGGGTCGCATCCGTCGGGCGGAACCGCCAGTATTTGTACATCCAGAGCCAGGGTGAGGGGTTTTGCCTAACGACCGGCTCGAACTGGTCCCAGCAAAGTTGCGCGATCTCCTGATCGGTCGCGCCCTCCGGGATCTGGAGTTTGGGGTGAAAGACGACCCGGCAACGCCCGCCCGGGAGCGGCTCCTGGTGCACGGGCACGATCGGCAACCCGGTGCGGCGATGGAGCCAGACGTGCGCGTAGGTGACCGACATCTTCATCCCGAGAACGTCGATCGCCACGCTCGGCTGTCGCGGATGCAGGGTGAGATCGACCAGAATCGCGGCCGTCCCACCCCGCCGCAGAGTTTTGTAAAGCTTGACGATCGCGCCGTCGCGCTGGACGAACTGGTGCCCCGATTGCTCGCGCAGCCGGTTGAAGATGGGATCGAGGAGCGGGTTTTTGAATTCCTGCGAAACAATCGTCGCGACCAGGCCCTGGTAGGCGGCGGCCAGACTGAACCACTCGAAATTCCCGTAGTGACAGGCGGCGATGATACAGGGTCCGGTCGGGCCGACGGTGCGGGCAAATTCATCCCAGCCTTCGAACTCGATGAATTCGCGCCAGTTTTGCGCGTTGATCCGCGGGTTCCAGAAGAGGTCGATCATCGTGCTCGCGAATTGCTGGTAGGATCGCCGCGTGATCCGGGCCCGCTCCACGGGCGAAAAGCGCTCGCCGAAAGCGGCTTCGAGATTGCCGAGCGCGACCCGGCGGCCCCGGAAATCGAAGCGGGCCGCGAGCGCGCCGGCGACTTGCGCGAATCGCGCGGCCGCCCGACGCGGCAAAAGCGGGACGAGGAAAGCGAGGAGCCGCACCCCGCGCCACTCCCACCGATGCCGCCATGATTTCCAGCGCGAACTCATCGGGCTCGGATCGTTAGGCTAAAGCGGCGGGCGATCATTTCAGGAATGGGCGGCGGCCGGGTTCGTTGACTTGGGAGCGATTGATTTTACTTTGGGCGCAGGCCGTCGCGGCCGGGTTTTGCATCGTGAAAAACGTCCTTTTTGTCTGTACGGGAAACATCTGCCGTAGTCCCATGGCACTGGGACTTTTCCGCCGTCTGCTCGGCAATCGCAAGGACATCGACGCCGACGCCGCCGGAGTGCATGCCGTCCGCGGCCAGCCGCCGAGCGTCCACGCGATCGACGTTTGCCGAAGACGCGGCGTCGATATCTCGGGTTTCCGCAGTCAGCCGCTGACCGCCACCCTGGTCGATCGTGCGACCCATATTTTCGCCATGACCGGTTCGCACCTCGAGACGATCCATCTCCTCTTCCCGCAGAGCGCGGAGAAGACGTTCTTGCTCCGCGAATTTGAAGAACCGGGCTCGACTCTCTGGCGCGATCTGCCCGACCCGATCGGGATGGGACGCGAGGTTTACGAGGAGTGCGCCGAAAGCATCGAAAACGCTTTACCGAGTGTCCTGACCTTCGTAGAAGAAACCGAACTGGCGCTGCCCCGCCACGCCGGCGGGAGCGCAAGCGCGCGATCCACCATGGGAAATATGCCTCACCAAATTGAATCCGAAACCGGGGGCCAGTACGGCGGCTCGTCAGGCAACGCTCTCCGCAAGGTCGATCCGGAAATTTTTGACGCCATCGCGGAGGAGGAAAAACGGCAGCGCGAAAACATCGAGCTAATCGCTTCGGAGAACTTCACCAGCCGGGCGGTGATGGAAGCGCAGGGCTCCTGCCTGACGAACAAGTATGCCGAAGGTTACCCGGGCAAACGTTGGTACGGCGGTTGTGAAAATGTCGACGTCGTCGAACAACTGGCGATCGATCGCGCCCTCAAGATTTTCGACGCGGAGCACGTCAACGTGCAACCGCACAGCGGCGCCCAGGCCAACATGGCGGTCTACTTTTCCGTCCTCAAACCGGGCGATCGCATCCTGACCATGAACCTCGCCCACGGCGGCCATCTCACCCACGGGCACCCGGCGAATTTCTCCGGCAAGCTCTACGAAGTGTCGCAATACGGGGTGAGTGAAAAGACCGAGCAAATCGATTACGACGCGCTCGCGAAACAGGCCGAGGAAGTGCGTCCCCAACTCATCACCGCCGGCGCCTCCGCTTATCCGCGCTTCATCGATTTCCCGCGACTCCGGCAGATCGCCGACTCGGTCGACGCGCTCCTCTTTATCGACATGGCGCATATCGCCGGGCTGGTCGCGGGGGGCGAGCATCCGAGCCCGGTGCCGCACGCCCATTTCGTCACCACTACGACGCACAAGAGCCTGCGCGGACCGCGCGGTGGGATCGTGCTTTGCCAGGAAAAATTCGCCAAGGCGATCGACTCTTCCGTTTTCCCGGGCGTGCAGGGCGGACCGCTCATGCACGTGATCGCAGCCAAGGCGGTTTGTTTCCTCGAAGCGCTGCAGCCGGCGTTTCGCGAGTATCAGCGCCAGGTGGTTTTGAATGCGAAGGCACTCGCCGCCGGGGTGGCCAAACATGGTTTCCGTATCGTCTCCGGCGGGACCGATAATCATCTCATGCTGGTCGATCTGCGGCCGAAAGAAGTGAACGGCAAGGACGCGCAAAACGTGCTCGACCGGGCCGGGATCACGGTGAACAAGAACGCGATTCCGTTTGACACTTATCCGATCTTCAAGCCGGGCGGCATCCGGCTCGGCACGCCCGCGGTCACGACCCGCGGGATGAAAGAAGAAGAGATGCTCGAGATCGCCGACCTGATCGCAGAAGCGCTCGCCGGCCGGGAGGATGAGCGCGCGATTGGAAACGTGCGGCAGCAGGTTCAGCAGTTGACCCGCCGTTTTCCGTTGCCGGGCTAATCCTAATCTTCTCCTGCTCCTATCCTGCTCCCTAACGACAAGAGAGTAGGAGCAAGAGCAGGAGTAGGAGAAGTCAGAGATCGAAATCCAGAAGGTGTGTTTTTGTTTTACGCACCCCGCTCGAATCTGCCTAAGGTGTCGAAGCAATGACCGAAAAGCAGCAATCCAATCCTCTGCGCGAAGGCCTCTCCACTCGCGCCGTGCCGCAGCCCTGCGCGGTCGTCATCTTCGGCGCGACCGGCGACCTGACCCATCGCAAACTCGTGCCCGCGCTTTACAACATCGCCGCCGATGGCGAAATGCCCCCCGCGGTCGCCGTCGTCGGCTTCGCCCGCCGTCCGAAGACGGATGACGAATTTCGCCAGGAGATGGAGGAAGCGACTCGGAAATTTTCCCGGCAAACGGTCCGGGATGAAATCTGGGACGGCTTCGCCAAGTCGCTCTTTTATCACCAGAGCGAATTTGGCGACGAAGCCGGCTACAAAAAACTGGCCGAGCGCCTCGACAAGCTCGACACGGAAAGCGGCACCCGCGGCAATCGCCTTTTCTACTTCGCGGCTTCGCCCGAGCAGTTCGAGACGATCGTGGAGAACCTGAAGAAGGCCGGGCTGAACAAGGCGCGCGAAGGGAGCTGGGCGCGGGTCATTCTGGAGAAACCGTTCGGGACCGATCTGGAATCGGCCCGGCACCTCAACCGGGTCGTGCAAAGCTCGTTCCGGGAAGATCAAACCTACCGGATCGATCATTTCCTCGGAAAAGAAACGGCCCAGAATATTTTGGTCCTGCGTTTCGCGAACGCGATCTTCGAGCCGCTCTGGAATGCGCGTTACATCGACCATGTCCAGATCACGGCCGCGGAAACGTTAGGCGTGGAAAATCGGGCCGGCTATTACGAAGGGGCCGGCGCTCTGCGCGACATGGTGCAGAATCATCTTTTGCAATTGCTCTGTCTCGTCGGGATGGAGCCGCCGACCGATCTCGGCGCCGACAGCATTCGCGATGAAAAAGTGAAAGTGGTGCGCTCGCTCCGGCGTTTCGCGGCCGACGAAGTCCGGACCCAGGTGGTGCGCGGCCAATACGCCGCCGGCGCGATCAGCGGCAAACCGGTGGCGGCCTATCGCGAGGAAGACAAGGTCGATCCCAAATCACAAACCGAGACCTATGTCGCGCTCCGCCTGGAGGTGGATAACTGGCGCTGGGCCAGCGTGCCGATCTACGTCCGGGTCGGGAAACGGCTCCCGAAATCCGGCACGGAGATTTCGGTCCACTTCAAGAAAGCGCCCCAGGTTTTGTTCAATCGCGAATCGCAGGCGATCGATCAAAACGTGCTCGTGATTCGGATCCAACCCGACGAAGGCATCTCGCTCCGGATGCAGGCGAAAGTGCCGGGAACGAGTTTCCGGATCGAATCGGTGAAGATGGATTTTCATTATGGAACCTCGTTTGGCAAGGCGAGCCCGGAAGCCTACGAACGGCTGCTCCTCGACGCGATGGCGGGCGACGCCACGCTCTTCGCCCGGCGCGATGAAGTGGAGCAGGCGTGGGCCTTCATCGATGCGATCGAGGAAGCGTGGGCGGCAAAGAAAGGCGCGCCGAAGCTCTGCACTTATCCGGCCGGATCGTGGGGCCCGGAAGAAGCGGACGAGCTGCTGGCGAGGGATGGAAGGAGCTGGAGAAGGCTGTGAAGGCGCCGGATCACGGCCTTGCAGGGCGACCCGCCTCAGGCGGGTTGGCCAGACTCGTTAGGGTAACACCCCGCAACTCGTCGGGCAGGCGATGCGCCCGCCCTACAACTCGCTGCCATGCCTGCCACCGCTGAAACCCTCAGCGCCGGCCTGCCGGTCGAGGTCGGCCAGATCCATCGCGAGCTGAAAAAGCTCTGGGACGCGAGCGATGGGGTCATGACGCGCGCCTCCCTCATTAACCTCGCGGTTTACAGCGAAGCGCCCGATTCGTTAGGCAAAAACACCGCGCTCATTTCCCAGATCACCGAAAACCACGCCTGTCGGGCGATCGTGATTGCGGCCGATCGGTCCGCGAAAGAGAGTGGGGTCGAGGCTTGGATCAGCGCGCACTGCCATGTCAGCCGGGCCGGGAGCAAACAAATCTGTTCCGAGCAGCTTTCGTTTCTCCTCAAGGGCAAACAGTGCGGGCTTTTGCCGAATATCGTTTTTGCCCAACTCGATTCCGACCTGCCGCTTTATCTTTGGTGGCAGGAGAATTTCCAGCCGCCGATCGACCCGCAGCTCTGGGCCTGGGTCGATCGCGTCATTTACGACAGCCAGACCTGGCGCAATTTTGATGAGCAGATGAAACTGGTCGAGACCGCGCAGGAGGAAGCGCGCCAGCGCATCGTCCTCTGCGACCTCAACTGGATCCGTCTCGTCCACCTGCGCCTTGCCCTGGCGCAGTTTTTCGATCATCCCGTGACTCATCATCACCTCAAGGAGTTCCGCACCCTCGAGCTCGAACACGCGCCCGGATTCCGTTCCACCGCCCTCCTCCTCATCGGCTGGCTCGCGGGACAACTGGGATGGGACGGCGGCGGTGACGATTCGCCGAATTTCTGGCTGAGTGAGAAAGATCATTCGCGTGAAATCAAGGTCACGTTGCGCGAAAAAGAAGGCGAACCGATCAGCGCCTGCCGGATCACGACCGATTGCGCCGAGTTTCGGATCGAGCACAAACCGGGCGCCGATTTGCTCGAGGTTTTTTTTGGGCGAAACGAAGGACGCAAAATGGAGCAGGTTTTGCCGGCGGGAAAAAACGATGTCGTCGATCTGCTGCGCGAAGAACTGAGGCGGGGCGGACCGCACCGGGTCTATCTGCGCGCAATCGCGAAAGTGCGCGAGCTGATGTAGAGCGAGCTGCTACTTCACCGAATTCAGCGACCAGTCGTAATTCTGGTAGGTGATTTTGGTGTCGTTAGGCAAAGGCGGCTTGCGCCGCTGGTTGATGAAAGCGACCGGGCCACCGACCCCTTTGAAGTCGTCCTTGTACCAATTGAAAATCGCGGAAAGCGCCGCGGTCTTCTTTTGCGGCATGTAATCAACCCCGCGCGGCGAATTGACGAAAGCGACGGCCAGCTTCTCGAGCTGGGAATCGAGCTTGTCGCCCCGGAACGCTTCCTGGTTGAGCGGCGGGCAACTCTGACTCGCGCAGTTGAGCGCGAAATGAACGCGCGGCTCGTTGAACTTCTTCCGGATGATGTCTTTCTCGAGGTTATTGAAACTCATCTGTTCGCCCGCAACCCTGATGCGCTTGCTGAGGAAGAAGGTGAAGAGCAGGTCCTTCACGCTCTTGGTCGGATATTTGGCCAGCGCTTCGTGCAGGATCCAGGCGTTGTAGGCGTTGAGGTAAAAGGCGAGCTGCTCGTTTTTATTCAGCCCGGAAACTTTCTGGCCCGCGATGCCGTCGACCACGTCCTGGATGGCTTTCATGTCGGCCGGGTTGCTTTTCCAGGCAGCATACTTCACCCCGCTGTCGGTGACATATTTGGAAAGCAGCCTGTTGTAGGGATCGATCCACTTCGACGATTGCTGCGCCCGGGCCAGCGGGGCGCAGAGGAACAAGAGGAGAACGAGTCCAACCCGGGAGAAAACGCGCGATGATGATTTCATGAGCCTAACGTTGCGTTCGGTCGGTGGAAGCGCAAGAAGGCCAGGCGCCGCACTCCTGAAATAGTGCTCGCAACCGTTGCGCGCTCTCCTCGATCCGAAACAACGCGAAGGCGCGCTTCCGGCCGGCTTGGCCTAACGAACGGGCCAGGCTGCGATCGGCGCAAAGGCGTTCCAGCGCACCGGCCAGCGCGGCCGGCCGCTTCTCTGGCACGAGAAATCCGGTCACGCCCTCCTCCACCATTTCCGGCAGACCGGCGATCGCGGTGGAAACCACCGGCAATCCCGCCGCCATCGCCTCCATCACAACGGTGGGAAGATTGTCCATCCCCCCGCCCGCTTCCGCGACACAAGGGAGCGCGAACACGGTGCTGCGGGCCAATCGTCTGATCACTTCCGCCTGCGGGAGCGGCCCCGCCAGGGTCACCTCACTCGTTAGACCCGCGCGCCCGATCTGTTCCTGAAGGACCGATTCAAGCGGACCTTCCCCGATGATCTGGCAGCGAAAATGTCCTCCGTGTTCCCGCAATAACCGACAGGCCTCAATCAAATCGCCGAACCCTTTCTTCTCGATCAGGCGCCCGATCGAGATGATCGCCGGGGGGGTCTCGCTCATCTCCGCCGGTTCGAACCGGTCGAGCTCGATCCCGTTGTAAACGCGGTGAACCCTGGTCGCCGCGGCGGGAAATTTTTCGCGCAGAAACTGCACCCCAAACTCGCTCACCGTCACGACCGCCCGCGCCGCCCCGACGAGAGCGCCGAGGGAAACCTCAAACGGCTTGGGAGCAAAAATGTCGTTGGCGTGGGCCGTGAAACTGAACCCGATCCCGAAAAAGCGCTCGACCCACCAGGCCGTCCGCGCCGCCAACCCGGCGAAATGCGCGTGGAGATGCCGCACCCCAAGCGTTTGCAGGCGCGGCCCAAGCCAGGCCGCCTGATAAAGCCGGAGGAAATCGGTCTTCCGGCCCCAGGCCGCGATTTCGTCCGCGGCCTGGGCCGGGAGCTTTCCCTTGCGCAGAGCCCGGTCCACTTCCTTCACGAGTTGTTCATCGCGAGGGAGATATTCGACCTGCCGGACGATCGCCGGGTCCCAATCCTGCGCCGGCTCATCCCCCGGATGGCGGACCGAAAAGATGGCGGGGGAGACCCCCTGCCGCCGCAATTCGCCGATCTCGCGGTAACAAAAAGTCTGGGTAAAGGAAGGGAAGCGCTCGAAAAGGTAGGCCAGCCCCGGCATGGCTGAAGGATTACTGGCGAATCGGAGGCTTGGAAAGTGCGCTGCCGCAATTTCTGAACGAGGCCCCGCCTCCTGCACGACTCTTGCTATTTCACTGGAATGATCCAGCGGGATTTTTTCGCCTTTTGCAAATCCCTTCAGCTTATCGAGCTGAAGGCGATCGGCGCCCTCTCGTGCGTCCGGCATTTCGGCGAGAACGAAATCGTCTACGCGGCCGGGAAGGAAGGCGACGACCTCTTTATCATCAACCGCGGCGCGGTCGAGCTGGTCTCGCAGAATGCCCGTCCCGGCGCCCGCACGACCGTCCTCTCGCGCGGCGACATTTTCGGCGAGACCGGCGCGTTGCTCGAACTGCCGCGCGACCACACCGCCCGCGCCTGTGCCGCGCTCAGCGTGCAATGCTTTCAACGCCGCGATTTCCCGGAGCTGATCGCGCGCGTCCCCTCCTTCTTCTTTTTCCTTGCGGAGAAACTGGCCAGCCGCCTCTTCCAGGCCGGCCGGCTGGCGGGCTCGCCTAACAATTCGCTCGAGCTCACCGGCAGCCTGGCCAACTTCGACGTCATCACGATTTACCAGACGATCATCCAATCGATGCAGACCGGCCTCCTCACGATCGCCGACGAAGAAGGCGAGACGATCTCGACCTTCTATTTTGAAAAAGGCGTGCCGCGCTGGGGTCGCTTCCAACATCTCGGCGGCGAGGAAGCCTTCTGGCAGCTCTTTCTCCACGAACATCGCTCCGGGACCTTTGCCTTCTCGAATCAAACCCAGGTCCGGGCCGACTGGGGCGAAGGAAGCGAGATGTCGGGCAATGGAGATGAAATCCTGATCAACGCCGTCCGGATGCGCGACCAATTCGACGACCTGCGCAAACGGATAAACGACAATTCGGCGCGGCTTAAGCGGCAAAAACTGAATCTGGATTGGAACCATCCCGAATTTGAGAGCCTGCGCGTCGTAGCGGAAGAGATCTGGCAGCTCGCCTACAACAGCGAGCTGACCCTGGCCGAGCTCCATAGCCGGACCGCATTCTGTGACCTGAAGATCTATCAAACGGTCGACCAACTCGTCCGGACCGGGCTCTTCTCGCTCGAAACGATGCAGACGGAACCGGTCATCGAGAAAACCTGATTTATGAAAAAATTCATCCGCACATTGGCGCTCCTTTTGGTTGCGGCCACGCTGCTCTCGAGTTGCTCGATGCTCACCGCGCAAGGCCGGCGGGAGCGGGCTTACGAGCGCTACGTCCGCAAATCGAGCCTCGGCCGGGTGAAACAGCAAAAGCGCATGGGTTTCCATAAAACGAAGCTCCCGGTCATGGAACCGAGCGAGCCGTTGGAAACGACCAGCGTTTCCGGACCAGAATCGTTCGGGAACGGGGGCGGCGGCGGTTACTGATCGCGCTTTACCGGGATGGGCTGGCCCGTTTCGTTCACCGCCACATAAGTGAAAACGGCGCGGGTCACGAGCAGTTGCTCCTGCCGGCGATAACGTTGGGCCCAGACTTCGACCGGGATTTTCATCGAGGTGCGGCCGATGCTCTCGACCCGCGCATAACAGGCGATCGTGTCCCCCACCCGCACCGGCTGGAGGAACGACATCCCGTCCACTGCCACGGTCACGACCCGGGAACGGGCGGTCTTGGAAGCGAGGATGCCGCTCCCCAAATCCATCTGCGACATGATCCAGCCGCCGAAAATATCGCCGCTTGGGTTGGTATCGGCCGGCATCGCAATCGTGCGAATGACGAGCTCGCCGTTCGGCGAGGGCGTTTCAGTGTCGGGCATGGCGCGAGATTAGCACAAGAGCGCGCACGTTTCGCTCCGCGTTGTGGACCTTTCGCTGTGCGAAACGTGGGTCTGCGTGGGCCAGGCTGCCTTTCCTTCCGAAGAACCTTACCCCCGCGTTTCGCACAGCGAAACGTCTACAAGATCAGCATGCAATCGCCGTAGCTGTAGAAGCGGTAACCCTCCCGCACCGCTTCTTCGTAAGCGCGCAACACAAATTCTCGCCCGGCGAAGGCGGCGACGAGCATGAGCAGGGTCGAGCGCGGGAGGTGGAAGTTCGTCAGCAACCGATCGACCGCCCGAAATTCATAGGGCGGATAAATGAAAATATCGGTCGCACTTTCCTGCGCGACGAGTAGCCCGTCCCGTCTTTCCGCCGCTTCCAGCACCCGCACCGAAGTCGTCCCGATGGCGAGGATCTTTTCCGCCGCATTAATCGCCGCCGCCGCCTCTTCCGTGCATCGTGAACCGCTCGGAATGCATCCGATGCTCCGCAATCGTCTCGCTCTGCACCGGACGAAAAGTGCCCGTCCCGACATGGAGGGTGACGAAGGTGTGCGGCAACTGCGCCAGGATCTCCGGGGTGAAATGCAAACCCGCGGTCGGCGCCGCCACCGCCCCGGGCTCGCGCGCGAAAACCGTCTGGTAACGCGTGCTGTCTTCTGCGTCCGCGGGGCGTGCGATGTAGGGGGGCAACGGCATTTTCCCGCCGCGATAGGGATCGATCTCCCGCTCCAGCCTGACGATGCGCTCACCCTCGCTCTCGATTTCCTCCACCCTCAGGCCGACCCCGTCGAGCACGGTCCGGGCGCCGATTCGCATCTTCCGTCCCGGCTTGACCAGACAGCGCCAACGCTGCGGTGCGATTTGATCGAGGAAGAGAAACTCGATCGTACCGTCATCGGAAAAGCGCCGCGCCGGCTGCACCCGGGTATCGTTGAGGACCAGGAGATCGCCCGGTCTAACGAACTGCGGCAACTCGATGAACTGCCGATGTTCGATCGTTTGCCGCGCGCGGTCGAGGACCAGCATGCGCGCGTCCTGGCGACGGGAAGGAGGCCGCTGCGCGATGAGTTCCTCCGGCAGGGCATAATCGTAGTCTTCCACTCGACCGCTCATGGCGGAGAAGGTAACGCAGCCTTCCCGCTGCCCGAAAAAGAATCCGCCGGTTCGAAGCTTGCGTGACGAGGGCGGCATGATTACGCAGAGAGATGAACGATTTTTTCGCCGCGATCGATCTTGCTCTGAACGGGCTCGAGCGCATCAAGCGGGAGAGCGATCATCCGCCCCGCGCCAACCTTGCGGCACTCCGACGCCTGCACGCCCTTGGGCCACTCGTTGGGCCGAGCAAGGCGGATCTGCTGGTTCCGCTGCGCGAGCGTGTGGCAGTCTGCAGGCAGTGCCCGCATCTCGCCGCTTCGCGCACCCAGACGGTTTTTGGCGTCGGTAATCCGGAAGCGGAGTTGATGTTTATCGGCGAAGCGCCGGGGGCGGACGAAGACCGCCAGGGCGAACCGTTCGTCGGGCGCGCCGGGCAATTGCTGACCAAGATCATCGCCGCGATGGGCTTCAGCCGCGACGAGGTTTACATCGCGAATGTTTTGAAATGCCGGCCCAACATGCCTCCGGGTGCGCCGGGCAACCGCCCCCCCACCCCGGCCGAAATGGCGACCTGTCTCCCCTACCTGACGGAACAGGTCGAAATCATCGGACCGAAGGTGCTGGTCGCGCTCGGGGCGACGGCGGTCGAGGGATTGTTAGGCCGGCGCGAACCGATGGGCAAGATGCGGGGGCGCTGGCATGCCTACGGGGAGACGCCGTTGATGATCACCTTTCATCCCTCGTATTTGCTCCGCAACCAGAGCAACACCGAGAAGCGCAAGGTCTGGGAAGACATGCTCCTGGTCCTGGAACGCCTCGAGCGCCCGATCAGCGAAAAGCAGCGCAATTATTTTCGTTAGGCGTATCTGATTTGTCATCCTGAGCCGGCGCAGCGCGGCGAAGGACCTCACCGATGCAATCAGCGTGTGCTCGTCGCTAAGAATGGTCCACTGCAGATGTGAGGTCCCTCGCCGTCCTCCGGCGGCTCGGGATGACAGGCTTTGTGCGGAGCGAGGGAGAGGCGCTCGCGTTAGCGCACAATCCAAAGATTGCAGGGAATGACGTCGCTCACCCAGGCGATGCGGGCCGGTAGTTCGGGTTCCGGTTCGGACTTCATTTCCCAGGGGACGACGAGCAGGTTTGCTTCGACCGCCTGGACGAAATTGGAAGCGGCAAAGCCGGTGTTGCCACGAATGCAGCGCGCGTCGATCGGGACCGGCGTGGCGCCGGCCGCGAGGATGAATTCCTGGAGCGCGATCTCTTCTTCTTCGAGGGTGCGGGCGGTCGGCTGTGTTTTGCTGCGCCGCGCCGCGCGGGCCTTGTCGAAGCTGGTGTAATTGCGAATGACGTAGAGGCACTCACAGTTCTCCTGCTCGGCCAGACGCAGAGTGCGACGCAGAGCCCCCTGGGCGTGCTCGGAGTATTCCGCAAGGAAAACAATGTGGCGGAGCGGTTTTGGCTCCAGCTCCGGATGTGTAAAAAGCATGACTGAGCAGCAGGCTTCGCGGACGAGGCGGCGGGCTACGTTGCCGAGGAACTGGCGATGCACCGCTTCCTTTTCCAAGGCGCCCGCGATGAGCAAATCGGCCTTCATTTTGCGCGCCGCGGTGAGAATGGAAGTGCCCGGGTCGCCCTCTTCGTAGTGCACGACGGTGTCGGCCGGCAGTTTCAGTTGGGCGATGGCGGCAGCGAATTTCTCCACCGTGGCCGCGGTCTTTTTCCCGACGTAGATCATGCCCAGCGAAGCGTCAAAGCGCGCCCGGACGCGGCTGGCCTCCGCCAGCACCTGGTGGAAACGGGGCGAGAAGACCGCGGCTGCCGCGACGCATCGATATGGGGTTTGGCTCATTTTGTTCCAGCTACTTTGGATCGCCAGCAAGCAAGGGCAACGGATTCGTTGCGGCGACGCAGGGTTGAAGCGTTAAGGCGGACGGCGCGCGCTCCGGGCCGCTCCGGGCCGCTCCATCGCTTCATCAGTGCAACGGCTTTGCATCTCCCCCTTCTCTCTGCGACTTTCCGCCGCATGCGACGCGCGATCTATCCCGGCAGCTTCGACCCCGTGACCAACGGCCACCTCGACGTGATCGAGCGGGCGCGCAAACTCTTCGACGAAGTGGTCGTGGCGGTGGCTTATAACGACCAAAAGATGCCGTTCTTCACCCTGGAGGAACGGCTCGATTTTCTCGGCCAGGTCATCGGCTCTCACGATGGAGTGAAGATTGCCCCGCTCGATGGTTTACTGGTCGAATTCGCCGTCGCGCAGAATGCCCACGCCGTGGTGCGCGGTTTGCGCGCCGTCTCGGATTTCGAGTTTGAATTCCAGATGGCGCTCATGAATCGCAAACTGGAAGCGACCGTGGAAACGATCTTTCTCATGCCGAAAGAAGAGTACACTTATCTCAGCTCGCGGATCGTGAAGGAGATCGCGCGCCTGGGCGGCGACGTGCGCAGTTTCGTGCCGGCCTGCGTGGCGGAAAGTTTTGCGGGAAAACTGAAGAGATGATTCGAGCGTGAAAGTCCACCTGCGTCAGATTCCGACCGAAGGTCTGCACCTCGAAGGCGAGGAAGAGTGCCCGATCCCGCAGCTCGATCCGGCAGAAGTGCGCTGCACCGGTCCGCTGCGGTACGATCTCGAGGTCGGAATCTCGGAAGGCGCTCTCTGGGCGAATGGCGAATTGACCCAGCCGGTCGAGCTCCATTGCGTGCGCTGTCTCGAAGCGTTCCCTTTCGAGATCACGGTGAAGGATTTCGCCGTCCACACCGAGCTGACCGGACCCGAGGAGATCGATCTCACTCCGTTCATGCGCGAAGACATTCTGCTCAACTTGCCCCCCTACCCGCATTGCGATCGCGAAGGCGGACGGGTTTGCCCGCTGCCGGAAACGCTCACGAACTCGGACGAAAAGGCGGTCCTGGAAGCGCGCCCGCCCGATTGGAGCGCGCTCGATAAGTTGAAGCTGGAGTAGGGTTCGGGTTGCCTTTTTCCATTTCCCTGCTTCCTTCTCGGCTCTTCAGATATGGGAGTCCCAAAACGCAAAACCTCGAAGATGCGGCTGCGCACCCGCAAAGCCTCGCATCGCTGGCAGGCACCGCAGCTCAACAAATGTCCGCAATGCGGGAGCACGGTGAAATCGCACACCGCCTGCCCTTCCTGTGGATATTACAAGGGCCGGCAGATCCTGACGGTCGAGGGCGCCTGAGCAAGGTGGGAGGAGCCTTGCTGCTCCGATCTTCGCTCACAGATATTCAGGCCACGTCCAGCCCTCGCGGCATCAAGGCCGCTCCCACCTTTAGATTTTTGGTTTTGCATTCGCCCGCCGAAACCCGCAGATTGGCGCTTCAATGAAAATCGCTCTGGACGCGATGGGTGGCGATTTCGGGCCACCAAATCTCGTGGGCGGCGCGGTCCTCGCCCTGCGTGAATATCCCCGGATCGATAAACTCTTCCTCGTCGGTGACACGACCCTGGTCGAGGCCGAGCTGAAGAAACAGAACTGCAACGATCGTCGAATCGAGATCGTCCATTCCACTCAAGTCGTGGAGATGAGCGACGGGGCGGTCGACTCCGTGCGGCGGAAAAAAGATTCCTCGGTCAGCCGGGCCGTCGACTTGGTGAAAAAAGGCGAGGCGGCCGCAGTCGTAAGCGCGGGCCACACCGGGGCGGCGGTGGCGGCGACGACGATCAAGTTGCGCACCCTTCCCGGGATCGATCGTCCGGGCATCGCCGCCATCATGCCCTCGGAAACGAACATTTTCTGCCTCATCGACGCGGGCGCAAACAGCGACGCGCGGGCCGAGCACCTCATGCAATACGCCATCATGGGTTCGGTTTATTCGCGCCATGTTCTGGGCTACCAGACTCCGACCGTGGGTTTGATGTCGATCGGCGAGGAGGACGCGAAGGGGAGCGACCTGACGAAGGAAGTCTTCAAGATGCTGAAGCGCAGCCAGCTCAATTTCCGCGGCAACATCGAGGGGCACGACCTTTTCGGTGACCCGGTGGAAGTGGTGGTGTGCGATGGTTTCGTCGGCAACGTCATTCTGAAGAGCTGCGAGTCGGTCGCGAACGCGATCATGAGGTGGCTCAAGCACGAACTGACGAAGAACAAGCTGCGCATGGCAGGCGCGTTTCTCGCTCAAAACGCCTTCCGGGCCATCAAAAAGAAAACCAACTACGAAGAATACGGCGGCATGCCATTGTTAGGCGTGAATGGCATTTGTATCATCGCGCACGGGGCCAGCAGCCCGCTCGCGATCAAGAATGCATTGCGCGTCGCGGGCGAGTCGATTGAACAGCAGGTCAACCCACATATTATCGAAGAAGTCAGTCGCTATAATGAAACCCAAGCCACGCTCGAGCCTGCGGTCCGCTAAGCCGCAACGCACCGTATCGATCATCGGCACCGGCAGCTACGTGCCGGAGAGAATTCTAAACAACGAAGATCTCTCCAAGATCGTCGAAACGGACGACGAATGGATCACCACCCGCACCGGGATCAAGGAACGCCGCCTCGCGGCGGATGATGAATACACCAGCGACATGGGGGCGAAGGCGGCCCTGGCCGCGATGGAGCAGGCCGGGATTACGGGCGAAGAAATCGATCTGATCCTCGTCGCCACCGCCACCCCCGACATGGTCTTTCCCGCCACCGCCTGCTTTGTCCAAACCAAAATCGGCGCCAAACACGCGGCCTGCCTCGACATCTCGGCCGCCTGCGCCGGATTTCTCTTCGCGGTCGAAATCGCCCAGCAGTTCATCACCTCGCACACCTACGACACGGTGCTCGTGATCGGGGCCGAGAAGCTGAGCACGATCACCGATTGGACGGAGCGCAACACCTGTGTCCTCTTCGGCGACGGGGCCGGCGCGGCCATTCTGCGCCATCGCGACGGCGGGGCTCACGGGCTCATCAGCACGCACATCGCGAGCGACGGAAAATTTGCCGATATCCTCTGGATGCCGGGTGGTGGATCGCGCCACCCCATCACGCGGGAGAACGCCGACGACCATCTGCAAACGATCAAGATGTCGGGCAAAGAAGTTTATAAGCAGGCCGTGATCGCGATGGTCGACGCCGCCCGGAAGGCGCTGGAGAAAGCCGGCCTAACGATGGACGACATCGCCTGCGTCATCCCGCATCAGGCCAACGTCCGGATCATCGAGGCGATCGCCGACCGGTTAAAGATTCCGGTCGAGAAAATCTTCGTGAATCTCGATCGCTACGGCAACACCTCGGCGGCCGCGGTTGCGATCGCGCTCGACGAAGCCAACCGCAGCGGCCGAATCAAATCGGGCGATTACGTCCTCATGCTCGTCTTCGGCGGCGGCCTGACCTGGGCCGGCTCCGTCATCGAGTGGTAGGCGAAACCAAGCACCAGACTTCCAAACGGGAAACTGAGATCGTCGCTCCGTGTTTCGCTCCGCGCGGCGCGTATCGGCTGACGGACAATCAGGCACCAGTTGAAAACGATAGCTCCAAAATCAGCCTGGGATTGTAGGGAAGAACCACTCGACGAGATCGCTTTCGGCGGATGTAAGCTTCGTCCGCAACCGCCTTCGCACCCTGATCGACATATTCCTCCGCTTTCGTGGCACCACGCCTCGGCGAATCGCTTCCACGAGGATCGCGGCTGCAATCCACTCTGTATCCGTGCCAACTAGCGCAACTGGCGCCGAGTCGAACATTTATTTCCGGGAATATGCGCCTCTTGCCGGGGCAAAAAACTTTCTCGAAAAGCCCTCGCAAAGTGAATGCTTGCGTTACTTTAGCGGATGCTGATCGACACCCACGCGCACCTCGACTATCCGGATTTCGCGGCTGATTTTGACGACGTTCTTGCGCGCGCCAACGAAGCCGGAGTGACGCGCATCCTGACGATCGGCACCTCGATCGCGAGCAGCCGGCGGGCGGTCGAGCTGGCCGAGAAATATCCGAGTGTTTTCGCCGTCATCGGGGTGCATCCGAGTTACGCCGAGGAGGCGGACGAGGACGTGATCACTCCCCTGCGCGAGCTGGCGAAGAGTCCCCGCGTCGCGGCCATCGGCGAGACCGGGCTCGATTATCACAGCCTGCCAAGCGCGAAAGTAGCGCGGGAGCGAAAAACGCAGGTGATCGACGCGCTACAGGCCGACACCGACGATGAAATCGAAGGCGGCATTCATGATGGCGCCCTCAAGAGCAAACAGGCCAGCCTGTTTCAGCAACAACTCGATCTCGCGGTGGAGCTGCGGCTCAACGTCGTGATCCATCAACGCGATGCGTGGGACGATACGCTTGCCATTCTGCGCGAATACGGGCGGCAAGTGAGCGGCGTTTTTCATTGCTTCGGCGGGACGAAAGAGCAGGCCGAGGAAGTCATCGCGCTTGGACATCTTGTCTCGTTCACCGGCATCGTGACCTTTAAGAATGGCGCGAGCGTGCGCGATGTCGCCGCGTCCCTGTCGTTAGGCGAATTCATGGTCGAGACCGATTGTCCGTATCTCGCGCCCGCGCCCTATCGCGGGAAACGCTGCGAACCGGCCCACACCCGCCTCGTGGCAGAAAGCATCGCGACCGCCCGGGGCATTTCGCTCGACGAAGTCGCGCGGGCCACGACCAAAACGGCGGAGGAATTCTTTCGCCTCAACGGCGCATGAGTTGGCGGGCCGCTGGAAAACTTCTCGGAGCTCTCGCCATGATCTCGTTAGGCGCGTCCTGCGCCAGCGTCGATCGGCGCCATCAGGTCATCATCAGCATCCCGGAGCAACGGATGGCGCTGCTGGAGGACGGCGCTCCGCTCGCCACCTATCCGGTTTCGACCTCGAAGTTTGGCCTCGGCGATTTGCCGGGAACAAGCTGGACGCCGCTCGGCCGGCTCGAGATTGCGAAGAAGATCGGCGACGGGGCTCCGAACGGCGCGGCTTTCAAGGATCGTCGCCGGACCGGCGAAATCGTTCCGCCTGATGCTCCGGGGCGCGACATCATCGTCACGCGCATTCTCTGGCTGCGCGGCGAGGAAGCGCAGAATGCGCACGCCTATTCCCGCTACATCTACATCCACGGCACACCGGAGGAACGGAATATCGGCCTGCCCGCGAGCTACGGTTGTATTCGCATGCGCTCACGCGATGTCACCGAGCTCTTCGATATCGTCGGCCGGGGCGCGCAGGTGAAAATCGAAAATGCGCCGCTCGAATCGCTCGTCCCGGGCATTACGCCGGTAACCGATCGCTTCGTTTCGACGCACAATTTTGCCCCAACAGAGATTCGTTAGGGCCGAGCGCCCCGCCTTGCGTCAGGGCATCTGCCCGAGGTGTTTTTGGGCGAGTGGCTTCGAGAGTAGCTGCATGTCGGCGTCGACCATGATTTCGACCAGTTCCCGGAAACGGACTTTCGGCTCCCAATCGAGAATCCTTTGCGCTTTCGCCGGGTTGCCGATGAGGAGATCGACTTCCGCCGGGCGCTCGTAGCGTGGGTCGTGCTTGACGTAATCGCCCCAGTCGAGGTCGACCCGCTCGAAGGCGATGTCGAGGAATTCGCGGATCGTGTGGGTCTCGTTCGTCGCGAGGACGAAATCGTCGCCCTCGTCGTGCTGCAGGATGCGCCACATGCCTTCGACGTATTCCGGGGCGTAGCCCCAATCGCGTTTGGCATCGAGGTTGCCGAGGAAAAGTTCGTGCTGCAGGCCGTGCTTAATCGCGGCCACCGCTCGGGTGATCTTGCGCGTCACGAACGTCTCGCCCCGACGGGGGCTTTCGTGGTTAAACAGGATGCCGTTGCTCGCGCAGAGCCCGTAGCTTTCGCGATAGTTCACCGTCGCCCAGTAGGCGAAAACTTTCGCCACGCCATAGGGGCTGCGCGGCCAGAAGGGCGTCGTCTCGGTCTGCGGGACCTCCTGCACTTTGCCGAACATCTCGCTGCTCGAGGCTTGATAGAAGCGCGACCGAATTCCCGTTTCGCGGATCGCTTCCAAAATGCGAATCGTGCCGAGGCCGGTGACATCGGAGGTGTATTCCGGAATGTCGAAGCTGACACGGACGTGGCTCTGCGCGGCGAGATGGTAAATTTCGTCCGGCTTCAGATCGTAGATCAATTTCACGAGGTTGACCGAGTCGCTCAGGTCGCCGTAATGCAGAAACATCCGAACGCCGTTGATGTGCGGATCGGCGTAAAGGTGATCGATGCGCGCGGTGTTGAAGGTGCTCGCGCGACGAATGATCCCGTGCACTTCGTAGTCCTTCTGGAGGAGCAGATCCGCCAGGTAACTGCCGTCTTGTCCGGTGATTCCGGTGATCAATGCTCTCTTCATCGCAAGGCTTTCGCTCTAACGCATTCGATCGGACGCGGCAAACATTTTACCCGGCGCCGGCGGCCGCTTCCCCGAGCACGGTCCGCTGCGCCGCGATCAGGTCGGCGATTCCTTTCCGCCCTAACGACAGCATTTCCAGAAGCTCTTCATGCGAAAACGTCGCTTCCTCTCCGGCGCCCTGCACCTCGACGAGGGCGCCGTCTTCAGTCGCGACCAGGTTGAGGTCCACCGACACCGCCTTGTCCTCCTCGTAGTTGAGATCCAGTAGCGCCACCCCGTCGATCACCCCCACGCTCACCGCGGCGACCAGCTTCTTGATCGGCGACTCGGCGATTTTTTCCTCCTCCATCAGCCGGCAGCAAGCCAGGGAAACAGCCAGACTCGCCCCCGTGATGGCCGCCGTCCGGGTGCCCCCATCGGCTTGAAGCACATCGCAGTCGACCCAGATCGTGCGTGGTCCCAGCTTTTCCAGATCAACCACCGCGCGCATTGAGCGCCCGATCAGGCGTTGAATTTCGCTGCTCCTCCCATCGAGCCGGCCCTTGGCGATGTCGCGCGGCTTCCGGGTCAGCGTCGAATAGGGCAACATCGAATATTCCGCCGTCAGCCAGCCGCCGCTGACGCGCTGATCTTTCATCCAACGCGGGACCGACTCCTCGATCATGACGCCGCAGAGCACACGCGTGCTTCCAAAAGCCGTCAAAACCGAGCCGCTGGCATGCGGTGCGATGCCCAATTCAAAATGCAGCGGCCGCAGTTCATTGGAGCGTCGGCCATCGAGGCGATTCATTTCAGCCCAAACTAGATGAAGTCGCCGCCAGCGCTATCGCTAAATCGACCCGAATCTTCGATTTCGGCCCCGAAAAATGCGTGGCGAAGAGAAATTGGGAAGATTCTCTAAAAAAGTTGCGCTTGCCAGTTGACGAGCCCTTGGAGTGGGATATTTTCGTAATCCCGCTGGAAGCGGGGCTTCACCAGTCGAGAGACCGAGGGAGCTGGTTCTCGCAATTTTTGGGACTGCAAATTGGAACTCAATTTTGTCCCGGCATGATGAACGGCAACCCGCCACCGCGGGGCAGGCCGTGAATTATCGTCGGCGCCAGAGTTGAGTTTTTTGTCGCCCGCAAGTTGCGCAGCAGCCGCTGGTTCTTTGAAATCTACATACAGGGTAGTAAATACAACTTTTTAGAGCTGAGTCTGAATCTTAATAAAGCTCCGGTCTTCGGATCGGGGCGGAGAGTTTCAGTTATCAAAGATCTCTGGTCGAAAGGACCGGAACAGATTGATCAAGCTACAAAGAGCACATAATGGATGCCTTGGTGCCAATAGGCGATGAAGGACGTGGCTAACTGCGATAAGCCTCGGAGAGCGGTAAACACGCTTTGACCCGGGGATTTCCGAATGGGATAACCTGAGTGGGATAATACCTGCTCGAGTTCCTGTGAATACATAGCAGGAACATCGCGACACCCGGTGAAGTGAAACATCTCAGTAACCGGAGGAAAAGAAAGCGAAAGCGATTCCGTCAGTAGTGGCGAGCGAAAGCGGAAGAGACCAAACCACCAGCTTGCTGGTGGGGTTGTAGGAGCCCAATGTGGTAGTGCAACGATTAGATGAAGCGAATGGAAAATCGCTCCAGAGAGGGTGACAGGCCCGTAATCGAAAATCCGCGCACGCCTAGGGATTTCCTGAGTAATACGATGCACGTGAAACTTCGTATGAATCCACGCCGACCACGGCGTAAGTCTAAATACTAATTGGCGACCGATAGTGAACAAGTACCGCGAGGGAAAGGTGAAAAGAACCGCTGTGAGCGGAGTGAAATAGTACCCTGAAATTATGTGCTTACAAGGTGTCAAAGCCGGGCAACCGGTGATGGCGTGCCTTTTGCTTAATGAGTCTGCGAGTTAGTGTCAGTGGCGAGCCTAAGGCGTTCTGCGCCGGAGGCGAAGCGAAAGCGAGTCCGAAATGGGCGACCCTAGTCGCTGGCACTAGACCCGAAGCCGAGGTGATCTACCCATGAGCAGGTTGAAGATTGCTTAACCGCAATTGAAGGACCGAACCCGTGAAGGTTGAAAACTTCTGGGATGACTTGTGGGTAGGAGCGAAAGACTAATCAAACCCGGTGATAGCTGGTTCTCCCCGAAATAGCTTGAGGGCTAGCCTCGTGTGCTGACCTGCGGAGGTAGAGCACTGGATGAACTAGAGCCCATACCAGGGTATCGAATTCAATCAAACTCCGAATGCCGCAGGGTGTAACACGGGAGTCAGTGCGTGAGGGATAAGCTTCACGCGCGAGAGGCAAACATGCCAGACCAGCAGCTAAGGTGCCCAAATACCGTTCAGTGGAAAGGATGTGAGGTTGCTTAGACAGTGAGGATGTTGGCTTAGAGGCAGCCATCATTTAAACAGTGCGTAATAGCTGACTCATCGAGCGATCTCGCGCCGATAATGATTGGCGATAAGCGGTATACCGAAGCTCTGGAAGACGTTTGGTTTCGACCAGACGGATTGGTAGGGGAGCGTTGTAGCGACATTGAAGCCGAAGCGGAAGCGACGGTGGAGTTTCTAGAAGTGAGAATGCAGACATGAGTAGCGACAAGCCAGGTTAAATTCCTGGCCGCCGTAAACCCAAGGTTTCCTGGGGAAGGTTCGTCCTCCCAGGGTTAGTCGGGACCTAAGTCGAGGCCGAAGGGCGTAGACGATGGACAGCAGGTTCAATATTCCTGCACCGGCTGTGGTTAAGTTGCATCGTACATATGAGTGGAGACAGTCCGTCGATTGAAAGTGACGGTCCCGCAAGGGGACGCTGAGGCCTCTGGCCAAGGTGGATCTGTTAAAACTTGTATCAAGAAAAGCGATGCAATGTTCCCACGGTTGCCCGTACCGTAAACCGACACAGGTGGGTGGGTAGAGTATACCCAGGCGCGTGAGTGAAACCTCGTTAAGGAACTCGGCAATCTAGCCCCGTAACTTCGGAAGAAGGGGTGCCACCGCAAGGTGGTCGCAGTGAAATGGGTCAACCGACTGTTTAACAAAAACACAGCACTCTGCCAAGTCGTTAAGACGACGTATAGGGTGTGACACGTGACCAATGCGGAAAGATTACGGTGAGTGGTTAGTCCGCAAGCGGACGAAGCTACGAGCCCAAGTCCCCGTGAATGTCGGCCGTAACTATAACGGTCCTAAGGTAGCGAAATTCCTTGTCGGGTAAGTTCCGACCTGCACGAATCGTGTAACGAGTTGACCGCTGTCTCAACGAGGAGCTCAGCGAAGTTGTAGTGGCGGTGAAGATGCCGCCTACCCGCAGTAGGACGGAAAGACCCTATGCACCTTTACTACACGCTGTTACTGTTGTTTCGATTTTGATGCTTAGCGTAAGTGGAAGACTTTGATGGAGCCCTTTTGGGGGTTCCTGAGTCGCCAATGAAACACCACCCTTCGGAATTGGAACAACTAACCTCTTGCCATTAGCTGGCGGAGGGACACTGGCAGCCGGCTAGTTTTACTGGGGCGGTATCCTCCCAAAGAGTAACGGAGGAGTACGAAGGTTGGCTCAACCTGGTTGGCAATCAGGTGTCGAGTATATGGATAGAAGCCAGCTTAACTGTGAGACACACACGTCGAGCAGGTACGAAAGTAGGTCCAAGTGATCCGGTGGTTGAATGTGGAATTGCCATCGCTCAACGGACAAAAGGTACGCTAGGGATAACAGGCTGATCCTGCCCAAGAGCTCATATCGACGGCAGGGTTTGGCACCTCGATGTCGGCTCATCACATCCTGGGGCTGGAGAAGGTCCCAAGGGTCCGGCTGTTCGCCGGTTAAAGTGGTACGCGAGCTGGGTTCAGAACGTCGCGAGACAGTTCGGTCCTTATCCACTGTGGGCGCAGGAGAATTGAGGGGTTCAGACCTTAGTACGAGAGGACCGGGTCTGACGAACCGCTGGTGTTCCGGTTGTCGTGTCAACGGCAGTGCCGGGTAGCTATGTTCGGAAAGGATAAGCGCTGAAAGCATCTAAGCGCCAAGCCTATCCCAAGATGAGTTCTCCCTGAAGAGTCGTGGTAGACCACCACGTTGATAGGTCACTGGTATAAGTGCAGTAATGTATTCAGCTAAGTGATACTAATAACTCGTTCGGCTTGGTCATTTACTTTTCTATTAACCCGCCGCGTCGGCTTCAAACCTGACGCGGTGGCAAATAGAGGGGAATGACAAATTAACAAAACGAAGCCTAAACTGTTGGAAATAACTTCCTGTATGTAGATTTCAGAGAATCGGTGTTCTTTGAAGAATGGTAACATTGCAGCCCCGAAAGCATTCGGGGCCGCCAGAAATCTGCCTCGGCAATGGCCGGAGCAGTTTTCTGGTGATCATAGCGCAGTGGCCCCACCCGTTCCCATTCCGAACACGGAAGTGAAACGCTGCAGCCCCGATGGTAGTGCATCTATAGGTTGTGCGAGAGTAGGACGTTGCCAGAACTTACGCCCGGCATCTTGGAAACAAGGTGCCGGGCTTTTTCTTTGTCGGAGTGCCTCAGTTTGCTTGCAATTTTTCCCCGTGGCGGGTAAAAGCGCCGCATGTCTCCAGCCCTCCGCGACGTTGCCACTCAGGCCGGTCAATTTGCTTCCACGCGTTGGACAGTCGTGCTCGCGGCGGCAAATTCACGGCTCTCTTCCGCGCGCGCGCTTGATGCGCTCTCGGAACTTTGCCGAATTTACTGGCGGCCGCTCTATCTATTCTTACGACGCGAAGGGATTGGAGCCGAGGATGCGCAGGATCTGACGCAGGGATTTTTCGCCGAGCTGATTCGCGATCGCACCTACTTCCGAGCTGATCCCGAAAAGGGACGTTTCCGTTCCTTTCTTCTCGGCGCGCTGAAACATTTCGTCGCCGATGCACGCGATCACGAGCAGGCGCAAAAACGAGGCGGCGGAAAGATTCGCGAGCTGCTCAATGAGGCGACCATTTCGGAAGCGGAGAGCCAGGTCGCGCGCAACGAACGCTGGCACGCGGATCGAGTTTACGATCGCGAATGGGCTGAAACGCTCCTCCGACAGGCGCTCGCCCGCCTTGCGCAGGAATGCACTTTTGCTGGCAAAGCCGCCTTGTTCGAAGCGCTGAAATCTCACCTGTCGCCGGATGGCGAAGAGGCGGTCCCCTACCACGAGTTGTCGGCCCGGGTGCGGCAGCCGGCGGCGACCTTGCGCAAAGATGTGGAAAGGCTGCGCTCCCGCTATGGCGAGATTCTGCGCGAGGAAGTCGGCGGGACGGTGACCGATCCGGCCGAAGTGGATGAAGAACTGCGCTATCTTTGCCAGGCGCTGACAACCGGATAGCCGAATGGCCGCAGTTGACGCAGCGAAAACGCCCACCTGTGCGAAGTGCGGCGCTGCGTTTGAGACCGCCTCCTCCTCAGACCTCGGCTGCATGGTTTGCATGCTGCAACTCGCCTTAGTCAAATCGCCCGCAGCTTTCGATCGCGCTTCGCCCCCCGAGCAGTTCGGTCAATATGTGATCGATAAGCGCGAAGACGGTCGCGCCTGGGAGTTGGGCCGCGGCGCGATGGGCGTGACCTATCGCGCGACCGACTCGGTTCTGGAGCGCACGGTTGCCTTGAAAATCATCAGCCTCGATCACGCGCCTAACGCCGTCGCGGCGCGCGAGCGCTTCCTGCGCGAAGCGCGCGCGGCGGCCGCTTTGCGCCATCCGAATATCGCGACCGTCCACCAATTCGGAATCCACGAAGAGAGCGGCCAATGCTTTTACGCGATGGAATTGATCGAAGGTGAAACCCTGGAAGAACGCGTCCGCCGCAAGGGTCCATGCGACGTGCCGATGACGATTGCGATCGCGCGCCAGGTTGCCAATGCTCTCCTCGCCGCGGAAACACGCGGGCTGGTGCATCGCGATATCAAACCGGGCAATTTGATGATGATCGACGGTGGCGACGACACCGATTTCGCGATCAAGGTGATTGATTTCGGCGTTGCCAAAGCGCTCACAGCAACGCCCGGCAAGCGCGAGTTGACCCACGGCGGTTTTGTCGGCACGCCAGCCTTCGCCAGTCCCGAACAGTTCACCGACGCGCCGGTCGATGTGCGCTCCGACATTTACTCGTTAGGCGCAACCCTCTGGTATTTGCTCACCGGCCACATGCCCTTTGGCGATCGCGTCGTGAAAGGATCTGACGAGCGGCCCGCTGTCGTTAGGCCACCGATCGAACAACTAAAAGCCGCTGGGGTTCCTGCGCGATTCAGTTCGCTGCTTGTCGCGATGCTCGCGGTCGAGCCGGCAGCGCGACCCGGTGTGAACGAGCTATCGACGAAGCTCGAAGCGATGCAGAAACCAAAACGAGCAGCGCGCCTGCTCGGCATCGCCGCCGTCCTGGTCTTGGCCATGCTGGTCGCATACTTTGCTGCTCCGTTCCACATCTCGCCCAACAGTAGCGTCGCAGCGTCCGAAAAAAGCATCGCGGTTCTGCCTTTCGAGAATCTGAGCAGCGATAAGGAAAACGCTTTCTTCACCGACGGAATGCAAGACGAGATTCGGACTGATCTAGCGAAAATCGCGGAGCTGAAAGTGATCAGCCGCACCTCAGTGATGCATTATGGAAGCTCAGCCACGCGCAACAACCTCCAGGAAATCGCGCAGGCGCTAAACGTTGCTTACGTCGTGGAAGGCAGCGTGCAGCGGTCCGCAAACCGTGTCCGGGTGA
Source organism: uncultured Verrucomicrobiae bacterium (assembly GCA_963772915.1). Lineage (GTDB taxonomy): Bacteria > Verrucomicrobiota > Verrucomicrobiia > Chthoniobacterales > UBA10450 > Palsa-1392. The sequence continues at coordinate 342,979 of CAVYZI010000006.1, read as the reverse complement.
GTGCCCAGTTAATCAATGCTCGCAATGACACGCATGTCTGGGGCGAGAAATACGATCGCGATCTAGCCGATGTGTTCGCCATCCAAAGCGAAATCGCCCAGGCGATTGCCGATCAGTTGCAAGCGAAGCTCTCCCCTAACGAGAAGAAAGCGATCGAACAGTCGCCCACCACTGATCTGGCGGCGTTCGACCTTTACAGCCGGGCAAAGTCACTTCTCCTCACGTCAGGTCTCAGCGCGACGAGCGATACAGACCTGCGGAAGGCAATTGAACTTCTGGATGAAGCGGTCAAGCGCGATCCCTCATTTTTCGACGCCTTCTGCCAGCTCGCCTGGGCGCACGAACAACTTTATGCCGTAAATGGGTCTGATCACACTCCCGCCGGGCTTGCCCTGGCTGGAGCCGCGGTCCAAGCCGCGACCCGGCTGCGACCGGATGCTGCCGAAACGCACTTGGCGCGCGCGAACTATCTCTACTATGGGCTGCGCGACTATGCCGGCGCCCTCGCCGAATTGGAGATCGCGCGGCGAGCGTTACCCAATGATCCGCGTCTCTTCGAACTCACCGGCTACATTCTGCGGCGGCGGCTCGGCCAGCAGGAGGAAGGTCTGAAGAACTTGCAGCGCGCGGTGGAGCTGGACCCGCGCAACTTTGGTATTCTGCAACAGTCCGCGGTCAGTTACCTATACATCGGACGTTTTGCCGACGCGATCGCTGCGCTCGATCGCGTGTTAGCGATCGTGCCCGACAACGTCGAAACGCGGGCCAATCGTGGAGAATGGTACGTCTGCTGGAAAGCGGACACTCGGCCGCTGCGCCAGACAATTGATTCTATTCTAGCGCAAGGACCGGGCGCTATTGCCAGCGCCGCGGACCTCTGGTTCTTTTGCGCTCTGGCCGAACGCGATCCGGCTGCGGCCGAGCGAGCACTCGTCGCGCTGGGCGACAATCCATGCTGGACCGAAAATCCCCTTTTTCTGAGCCGCAGCTTTGGCGAAGGTCTGCTGGCGCGCATGACCAAAGATGAGGCACGGGCGCGCACTGCGTTTGAAGCGGCTCGCACCCAGCAAAAAAAGATCGTGCAGGCGGAGCCGGACTACGGGCCGACGCTCTGCACCCTCGGCTTAATCGACGCTGCTCTTGGGCGGAAAGACCTGGCGTTGGACGAAGGCCGGCGAGCGATCGCGCTCATGCCGGTGGAAAAAGATGTCCTCAACGGGAGCCTCGTCCTTGAATATTTCGCCATCACGGCAGCGTGGGCAGGCGAGAAGGAGCTTGCCTTGCAGCAACTGGAAGCTGGGCTGCGTGCTCCCACCGCATCGCTCATGCTGAGCTACGGTGCCTTAAAACTGCATCCGTTCTGGGACCCGCTCCGCGGCGATCCGCGTTTTGAAAAGATTGTTGCCTCGCTCGCGCCGAAAGAAACGAAGTAAGGTTCCCCCATGAAACCCCAGCTGCCTTTCTGATTCGCTCACAGGCGCGACCGAGAATGCCGGACAATGCGAGCGTTGCGGCGCGACGGAACTCGCGCACGCATCAACGTGCAGCTAATCAAAGCCGCCGCCCGCGTGCAAATCTGGGCGGAGAATTACAAGCGCGATATGGGCGACGCTTTTCGAGCCGCGTTTTCCGGAATTCCAAAATATTTTGTCACGCGGCGCAAGATTTTCCGAAGGAATGGGAAAGGAAAAAATCTATGAAAACAAACGCCAAATCATTCCGCATTCTGTTCGTCCTGATCACGGTCGCATTCCTTCCGGCGCGCGCCGATTTCATCAAATCCACTTACATCGGCCCCTCTGACGGCAGTTGGGGCGATCCGGCGAACTGGTCGCCCGCGATTGTGCCAAATAACGGTGGCGGTGACTCCTTCGCCGCTACCATCGCGAATGTTTTCCTCATCCTCGATTTGGACGTAACGGTGAACCGCCTCGCTTTTAAACCCGGCGATGGCATTCCAATCATCCTGGGCGGAACGGCGCCGCTCCTGGCGTGCTTTGATCATGATTTCTCCTCAGTAAATACAAAAGTCGGCACGGGCGGCATCCCCTATTTCTTTGCCGACACGAAGGACGTAACAGCAGACCTTGGCAACCTTGCGGATTTTTCCGTAACGACCCTGAACTCGGGTTATCTCTATGCCGTAGCGGCCAGCGCCGGGCGAACGGCTACCCTTAAGTTCAACGGCGCAAATATCGTGAAAAACAACGCCGGCCTGGATCTGGCTGGCGCGGGCGCGCGGGTTGTGGATGAAAACGGAAATGACGCTCTTCGGCACTTCCGGCACAATCTCCTCGATGGATATTTCGATTTGGAAGTCGGTCGCGATTTCACCACTGAAGGCCCTTTCGTCAATGAAGGCGAAATCGTCATTTTCAGCACAGATCCGGACTTCATTTCCGGTGATGTGACGACGACCTTGTCGATCAATGGGGATTACACTGGCATCGGATATCCACTCGATCCAGATACCAACGGAGCTGCCACTCTGTCAGCGGCCGGCCCGGTCGGTGACGCCCGGATGATAATTAAGGGAGCTTTGACCAATTACGACAGCGCCACGCATACGCTGGATAAAAGCGCTTTTGCCTGGTTAGCAGCGAACGGAGCCCGTGCCACCACCCGGGTTCTCCGCGGCAACATGCCGCTCGACATTGTGACCAGCAATGCTTCGCTCGTTCTGTTCGGACCCAACACCGGCTTCCGCGACAGCAGTGGACGAAACGCCCTGCGCAATCTCACGACGAGCGCGCGTCTTCTTCTCGGCGATCGGGATTTCACGACCAAAGGCGACTTCACCAGCACCAGCCGGCTCAGTATTTTCGGTGACACACAGATGACGGTGCGAGGCAATTTGACGATTCAAAGCGGCTTCCTCGCACTCTGGCCGCTGACCGGTTATGCCTTCGCCGGTGAGCCCGGTTTCCCAACTGGTCCCGCCTACCTCGATGCCAATCTGCTCGTTAGGAAAAACGTCACCTTACCAGCACAAAGCTTTCTGCGTTTTCATGTTTATGACGCGATCACGCTCGCGACAATGACTGTCAACGGCAGTGTGACTCTGGCTGGGACGTTACAAATCGCAGTGGACGATGTGACACAGCTTTTCCCCTCGGACAGCATCTCGCTAATGAGCGCCAATCAGATTGTGGGCCAATTTGCCAATGTCTCGAGCGGTTCTCGCCTCGATTGCTACATCGGGTTCGATGTCGACAACAATCCTATCGGCGACCCGCTCGGCAGCTTTCTCGTCACCTATGATGGCACGGAATTGGTCTTAAGTGACTTTCAGCCGGCCGAGAATGCCGCGCCTCATAAACGGGTCAGAACCAGTTCGGGGCGATTGACGTTAGACGGCGAAGAATAGCACGCCACGATGGCTTCCGAACACGGAAATGAAACGCTGCAGCCTCGATAATAGTGCATCTATAGGTTGTGCGAGAGTAGGACGTTGCCAGAACTTACGCCCGGCATCTTTGAAACAAGGTGCCGGGCTTTTTTCTCCCGGGGAAAGACAGGCCCCGGCCCGCCGCGACCAGCCTATTTGGCGCTTGGTTTGGCCGGCTTCGCACTTGGAGACGGACTCGGGGTCGGGCCTGGCTGGGCGGCCAGCAGTTCCGCGCGTTTCTTCTCCAACTGCTCGATCCCAAACTTCGGGACGAGAAAAATCCGACCCTCGAGTTTCTTCTCCTTCGCCAGCTTCTTTTCCAAGGTCTCTCGTTTGGTCTGGAATTCCTTATCAGCCTTCGCTTTTTCCTCCAGCTTTTCTTCCTTCGCAGGAACGCGGGTGCCGGGGAGAGTTGCGCTCACAGAAACGGTCAGCGGATAATTTTCGTCCATCTTCTTGCCGACGTTGAGGGTGTAGGTGAAGCCATCCTCGGTTGTGACGGTAATAGTCACCGGCTTCTCCAGCCCTGTTGTCTCGGGCTTTGCGTCCGGCACGAGAACGTCGGTGAATGACGCCATACTGCCGACTGCGCTGACCATTTGCGTCGCCTTGGCTGCATCCAATTTCTCGTCAGGTTTGGCGTCGGCCAATTTCCACTCCTTGGAGGCCGGATCTCGTTCCAGCTTCCAGTCCATCTCCGGGCTGGGTGCGGCGACGGCAACGGAGGTTGGCTTCTCGATTTTGATGAAATCGCGATCGAGCCACCGTTCGGGTGGGTCGTCGATCTGTTGGAAAGTATCGGTGACCAGGCTGACATGGTGGGCGCCATCCTCCGGCATCACATATCGCCCGGCAGGAAACGAGCGCCCCTGGGCAAACGACTGATCGGACTCGCGGAGATACTTTTTTCCAAAGAGCAGAGCCGCTAAGCGCTTGCCATCAGCGTTTTTGAAATCAACCAGCGTTCCGCTCTTCTCTCCCTGCCCAGGCTCCAATAACGAAAGTCGGCCGAGCTGCGAGGGGCCGACTTTGACTTCCTGCACGGGCTTTAGTTCCCAGACGTTGCGAATCAGGGTGCTGATCATCTCGAAATTAGCCGGATAATCCGCGCGCTCGGCCACGACCCAGGTGTCGCCTTTTTTCTTCAGGTTCACTTGCGTCTTTGGCTGCTGGATGGTGATCTGGGCGACGTCGTTGATCGCCAGATCGACGACTTTGTCGGGCAAGGTTACAGTCCTGCTTTGCCACGAAGTCGTGCTGCGCCGCGCCAAAAGGAAGGCGGCCGCCCCCAAAACCACGACCAAGAGAATGAGAATCGCCAGTTGGGTCCGCTTCATCTTGCTTATCTGCGTCTGAAGAGCGCCAGCCCCAGGCCGGTGAGCGCGACCATCGCCGGCATGGCGGCGATGTTGAGCCACTTTACCCGCGTCTCGAGCGAATCAATCTCTGCCCGGACCTGCTTCCGCACCGTCTTGAGCTGCGTTTTTACTTCGGCTTCTTTCTTCTGGAAATTGGCCAGTTCCTGCTGTTGTTCAGGCGAAAGGATGAAGCGCTGGCCGTTCTCCTTCCCTTTCTGCAATTCGTTAACCTTCCGCTGAGTTTCGGTCAGGCTCGTCTCCAGCTCCTTGATTTTGCTCCGGTAATTCGCCTCCGCATCGGCCTGGATTTTTTTCACGACCGTAAATGGCCGTTCGCGAGAGGCGCGGCTGCGGACCGCAATGAGGTTACTGTCGCCGCTTAACTGTTCGACCGCGCTTTGCGCGAAGCTGAGGTTGCCATTGGCCGGCAGAATCCAGCGCGGGCCGAAAGGATTCTGCACGTTACGGATGGCGAGCGGATCCTGGATCATGTCGGCATCTCCAATCAGCACGACCGTCGTCTCCTTGGTCGATTCTTTCAGTGCCGGGGCCGCCTTCTCCTTAGTCTTTTTTCGCTTCGTTAGGCACGCCTTCCCCTTCGTTCGGAGCCGGAGTTGCCTTCGGTTTCCCTTCGGGGAAGGCCGTCTTGAACTTCCCGCTTAAGCGAACTGCGAGCGGGAATTCCTTCCCCGACGGAGTGAAGTTGGTCGCCACCGATTCGCCACCAAACTGCGCCATCATGGGATCGACCAGCTCCGAGTTGGGCGATGACTTCACCAAGACCGTCTCCTTCAAGCCCGGCGCGGGCGTGCCCTCGAAGTCTCCCGCCATCGCCATGACCAAATTGTCCGCGTCCGCCGTCACGATGTCCTCCTTGTTCATCGCCTTTTCGTTGAGGATGAGAATCGCCGGCGCGCGTCCCTGGCGCGTCTTGGCCAGATAATTCATGTCCGCCACCACCTTGTTCGTCCCGAAGGTCAGTCCCCAGGCCTTGAGTAGCTTGTCGAGATTCGACGTGCTGGCCGGCGCGCCCATCCCCTGCCCCATCCGATCGAGCACCGATTTGGGATCGAGAAACGCAAGCAGGCGTCCTCCCCGGAGGACGAACTGATCAATCGCGAACTGCGTCGCGTCGCTGATCGCCCGCGGATGAATCACCACCAGCACCTGAATGCCGTCCGGGATTTTGTCGACCGTCATCTCGACCTGCTTGACGTTGAAATCGCGCTGCAACTCCGTGATAAAGGCCCATGGCTGGTCGCCCTGCTGTTGCGCCATCGGCATCATTGGCGTGCCCATCACCGGCAACGAACTCATCACGCCGACGGTCGGCTTGTTCGTCTCCGACACCCGCGCGATGGCGCGCGAGATGTCGTATTCGAGCAATCGTTCCCGCTCGGGAGTGAGAAATGGGATGGCCTGTTTCTGGTCGAGCATGGTCACGCTCAGCCCGAGATAAATGCGCTCGCCCGTGCTCAGCGGTTGGCCCTGAACCCCGTCAAGCTTGGCGGAATCTTCCGCGTCGGAATCCGGCTCCGGATCGAGCTTTTGGATTTCGATCAAGCCTTTCGAAGCCTGCTTGTATTCCCCGAGCAAATCATCGACCCGCTGTGCATAAGTCTTGAGCGCCACCGGCATCGCGGTCGCACGCTGCGAGACGTAAAACCGGATCTGCACCGGAGTATCGAGCCTGGCCAGGATCGCCTTCGTGCCCGGCGAAAGCGTGTAAGCCTTCTCCGCCGTGAGATCGATCCGCTGCTTGAAATGCGCCGCGATGACGTTAGCCGCCACGAGCACGATAAACATCGCGATCACCCCGACGGCCGAAAATAAAATGATCTCGAGAGGTTTTCTTTTCATCTGCAACTTGCCTCAGCCGGCGCGGTGACTGCGCAGGATCACGCTCGTGGTGAAGAGCGAGAACCCGATGACCGAGAAGAAAAAGAGGATGTCGCGCGAATCGAGCACGCCTTTGCGGATGCTTTCGAAATGCGTCATGACGCTAAAGGAGGAGATCGCCTGCACCAGCCACGGATTGGCCCATTGCACGAGGAGATTCGTGACCGGCGAATAACCGACGAGGACGAGAAAAAGACAGATCACGACCGCGAGAATGAAACTCACGACCTGGTTTCTCGTTAGGGCGGAAGTCATGGCCGCGATCGAGAGGTAGGCGCCGGCGAGGAGAAAACTCCCGACGTAGCCGGCCACGATCACGCCGTTATCGGGGTTGCCGAGATAGTTCACCGTGATGACGACGGGAAAAGTGAGCACCAACGCCAGGGCGAGCACCGCCCAGGCCGCGAGGAATTTCCCCACGATTGCCTGCCAGGGCGTGATCGGCATGGTGAGCAGCAACTCCATCGTCCCGAGCCGCCGTTCCTCCGACCACATCCGCATCCCGATCGCCGGGACGAGAAACAAGTAAAGCCACGGATGCCAGAGGAAGAAGGGCTCAAGGTTGGCTTCGCCGCGCTCGAAAAATCCCGCCACCATGAAGGTAAAAAATCCGGCGAGGAGGAGAAAGATGACGATGAAAACGTAAGCGATCGGCGACTCGAAATAGCCGGCCAGTTCGCGTTTTGCGATCGTCCAGATGTGGGCAAGCGCGCCGGCTGATCGGGCGGCGGGTCGTTCTGCGGCCTGGGTTTGGACGGCGGTGAGTGCGGCTTCGGTCATGTCGTCGGCGTCGTGTCGGGCAGTGTGACGTTGCGAAAGACGTCGTCGAGCCGGCCCTCCTCGGCGTGCAACTCTTCGAGTTGCCAATGTTCCCGCGCGGCCGCTTCACCGATGCTACGCGGCAAATCTTGTGCGGCGGTTTTGTCCTTCGGGAAGACGCGCAGGGTCAACGGCGATTGGCCGAGAGTCGTCACCTCTTTCACCCCGTCGAGTTGCGCCAGCTTTTGCGCGATCCCCGACATCGCCATTCGCAAATTGCACTCGCACCGCGCCGGCATATTTCGAGCGCTGCTTGAGCTCCGCTGGCGTTCCATTGGCCACGATCTGGCCGCGATCGATGATGATGGCGCGCGAACAAACCGCCTCCACCTCCTCGAGGATGTGGGTGGAAAAGATGATCGCTTTGCGCTCTCCCATCCGGCGAATCAACGTCCGCACTTCGTGCTTCTGGTTGGGATCGAGCCCCTCGGTCGGCTCGTCCATGATCAGTACCTCGGGATCGTGAATGATCGATTGCGCGAAACAGGTGCGATGCCGGTATCCTTTCGAGAGCGTCTCGACCGTCTGGTGCGCGACCGAACCGAGGAAGCACATCTCGATCGCGCGATCGACCGCCGACTTTTTCGCTTCCCCTCGCAGCCCGCGCAATTCGGCGATGAAACTAAGGAACCCACGCACCGACATTTCCGAATAGGCCGGCGCGCTTTCCGGCAGATATCCAATCAGCCGCTTGGCCTGAAGGGGCCGGTCGACGACATCGAAACCACCAACCGAGACCGCACCTTCCGTCGGTGGGATGAACCCGGTGATCATCCGCATGGTGGTCGATTTTCCGGCCCCGTTCGGACCGAGAAATCCGAGCACTTCACCCTTCTCGACCGTGAACGAGACGCCGTTCACCGCCTTTGTTTGTCCGAAATATTTCTTGAGTTCCTGAACTCGAATCATGCGGGCAGCCGGCCACTCCGGGCCGGGAAAAAAACAGACAACAGCATCGGCCTAACGTTCAAGGAATTTTTTCCTGACGTTTTGATTACGGTTGCCGATCGGGCAAATAAACTGGTAATTCGCGCCCGCCGATTTGATGCTTCGCCCCATGGCTCACGCCCTCACCCCGATGATGCAGCAATACCAGCGGCTCCGCGCCAGCGTGCCGGCGGATACGCTTTTGCTCTTTCGGCTCGGCGATTTTTATGAGCTTTTCTTTGAGGACGCGAAAATTGCCTCCGGGCTGCTCAACCTCGCTTTAACGAAGCGTAACGAGGTTCCGATGTGCGGGATGCCGTATCACGCGGCCCAGGGCTACATCGCGAAGCTGATCAAGGCCGGCCGGCGGGTGGCGATCTGCGATCAAACCAGCGAACCGCAACAGGGCAAGATCGTGACCCGGGACATCACCCAGATCATCAGCGCCGGCACGGTGAGCGATCTCGATCTCCTCGAATCCAAGCGCGCCAACTATCTCGGCGCGGTCTTTTTTGAGGATGGACGTTTACGGTTTCGCCTACGCCGATCTGAGCACGGGCGAATTCCGGCTCTCGCAGGTGCCGGACTCAGCGCAACCTGCTTGACGAGCTGGCGCGCGTCGCGCCTTCCGAGTTGCTCATCAGCGATCAGCAAACCGCGCAGTTCGGTGAATTGGATCGCGCTCTGCCCTACGATCACTACGCGTTCCTAACCGAAAACGCCCGCTTCACCCTCTGCGAGCATTTCAAAGTGAAATCGCTCGATGGCTTCGGCTGCTCCGACCTTTCTCAGGCCGATCGCGGCCGCCGGCGCGATCGTGCATTACCTCAAACATCAGTTGCGGCGAAAAATCGATCACCTCGCGGCGTTGCGCTGTGATGCGCCGAGCGATCACGTCCTGCTCGACGCCGCGACTCAGGCCAACCTCGAGCTGGTCAGCTCCCGCAGCGCCCGCGACACCAGCCTGCTCGCGGTCCTCGATCGCACCGTCACGCCGATGGGCGGCCGTCGATTGCGCACCTGGATTCTGCAACCGATCCGCGATCTCGCTGAGCTGGAATGCCGGCAACAGTTCATCGCCGATCTCCTGCAGGAGCCCGATTTGCTGGCGTCGTTGCGCGATTCTCTGAAGGCGATTCGCGACCTGGAGCGAGCATCCGGGCGGCTGAGCCAGGCATCGGGAAATGCCCGCGACCTGGTCGCGCTGAAGATTTCGCTCGAGCAAATCCCGGAGCTGAAACGCCAGCTCCAGGCCTTCCTCGATCGGATTGCTTTTGGAGCAAATCATTCCAGCGAAGCAGCCGGGATCGAATTTCTCGCCGCGCGTTTGCAGAAGGAAATGCACGTGATGCCGGAGCTGGCGGCGAAACTTAGCGGCGCTCTGCGCGACGATCCTCCCATCGCGCTCAAGGAAGGCGGCATCTTTCGCGACGGCTTCGATCCGCAACTCGACGAATTGCGCGGCGCTTCGCGCGAAGGAAAAAGCTGGATCACCGAGTTGCAGGAACGCGAGATCGCGAACACCGGGATCAAGTCGCTCAAGGTCCGCTACAACTCCGTCTTCGGCTATTTCATCGAGATCACGAAATCGAATCTGGCCAGCGTCCCGCCGCATTACACGCGCAAGCAAACGACCGTCGGCGGCGAGCGTTTCATCACCCCCGAGCTGAAGGAAATGGAAGCCAAAGTCCTGGGCGCGGACGAACGGGCTCGCCATCTCGAGTACCAGCTTTTCCAGACTCTGCGCGAGGAGACGTTAGGCGAGCTGGCTCCGATCCAGCAGACCGCGAATGCGATCGCGACCCTCGACGTCATCTGTTCGCTTGCCGAAACGGCCCGGCTCTTCCATTACTGCCGTCCCGAGCTCGACGACTCGCTCCGACTCGTCCTGAAAGACGCCCGTCATCCGGTGCTCGATCAAAACCTGGCCGAAGAAAAATTTGTGCCTAACGACACCGACCTCGACGGCGAAAAGCTCCGTCTCGCCATCATCACCGGCCCGAACATGGCCGGAAAATCCACCTACATCCGACAGGTCGCGCTCATCGTCCTGATGGCGCAGATCGGCAGCTTCGTGCCGGCGAGCTCCGCGCAGATCGGCCTCGTCGATCGCATTTTCACCCGGGTGGGCGCGAACGACGATCTCTCCCGCGGCCAGTCCACTTTCATGGTGGAGATGAACGAAACGGCCAACATCGTGAACAACGCCACCGAGCGCAGCCTCGTCATCCTCGACGAAATCGGCCGCGGCACCTCGACCTTCGACGGCCTCTCCATCGCCTGGAGCGTGGCGGAATTCCTCCACGACAAAATCAAGGCGCGCACCCTTTTCGCCACCCATTACCACGAGCTGACCAAGCTTGCGGAAGAGCGCGAGCGGCGTCTGCAATTTCAACGTCGCAGTGCGCGAATGGAACGAGCAGATCATCTTCCTGCGCAAGATCGTCCCGGGCGGCGCGGACAAAAGCTACGGCATCCAGGTCGCCCGCCTCGCCGGTTTGCCGCAGGAAATTCTGAATCGGGCCAAGGACATTCTTTCCCACCTGGAAAAGCCGAACGGCGCGACCGAAACGCGGAAGCCACGCTCCCAGAAGCGGAAAAACAATCTGCCCGCCGAAAAGCCGAAAAGCCGCAGCTAGATTTGCTCTAACCCGGTGCTCTGAGCCTACGGCCCCGCAAATTTTTCCGCGATTGAAGGACGACCCCGGGCGAATGCCGCACGCCATCCCTTTCGCTCGCAGGCACGCTTCCGCAAATCGTCCACATAATAGACCTCTCGATCCCCGTCTCGATGCTCCATCGTGCCTTGCGCGCCGGTCTGCCCGCCAGCCTACCAAGACGTTGGTTAACCGCTCCGCTAAACTCGATCCGGCCCATTCGCCCTATTCACATTACCGGACCCGCCTCTCCCAAGACCAGCGAAAAAGAGCGAGAATCACAGACTGACACCTTTCAGGACCCACCGGCTGATGACCCCGGCTGATGCCCCCCTTCGACCTGAGCTACCCGCTGAGCTACCGATCGCGGAGAGGAAGTCAGCAATTGGCACCGCACGGCAGCGTAAGAAACTGTTTTACCAAAGCGCAGACTGAAACAGATCAATGAGCTTGGACAAAAACACATACACGATGACCACATAAACAACCGCGATCATCCGAAAGGACGCGATGATGGCATTTTTTTCATCCCTGAGGTGGCACTCCTACATCGCCTACATAGCGACTGTGATATGCACCATCCTCGTCTCGTGAAATTTCCAGATATACCGGAATACCGAAGGCGCTAAAAACTTGGTTGCCCGGGTTTCAATGTAGACCGTTTCTCCCGACGCATACAATCGACGCAACCCTTCGTTCTTTCACCCGTTCATCTATGGCCAGCGCGACGGCAACCGCGGTCGGGATACGAGCCAAAAATCCTAAGACGTCGTCCTGGTTATCGACGCCGTGAGAAGCCACAGGCAGTCCCGGCGGAGGCGGAAGTTCGTTTCGCTTGCGCGGGAACTTCGGGGTCGGCGCGGGACTTCGGGGTCGCGTCTATACATTTGACATTTGCTCGAGCAATTTTTCGGCCGTCCGACGGCTCTTCGGCTTGAGCCGTCGCAGCCGTTGCGCCACCGCCGCGTAATTCATCCCTCCAAATAGCTCGCCAAGCTCCCGCTGCGTCAACCCGCATTTCTCCCAGATCAACCACAGCGCCACATTGCGCGCCTCCAGCCCGTGACCTCCCTTCTCCTGCAATCGTCGCACCGGCACCCCATGTTGCTTCGCCACCGCCCGCAGGACCGCCTCCGGACTCAAGACCGGCGCCCCGCGCCGCAGCGCCGTCACTTCCTGACGCCCCTCCCGCAAATCGCTCATTCGATCCTGGATCCGGCGGGCAAAGCTCTCGCTCCCCAGCACCGCCTGCCACTGCACCGCTTCGAGCGGACTCGCGATCTCCCGCAGCAGTCCTTCCTCGACGAAACGCCGATACCGCACCGCCCGCCCGCGAACCGGACCGCCCATCTCCGCCAGCACCATCTCCTCCCTCACAAAATCAAGCGGCCGCGCCAAGCCCGCGTACCCGCGATAGCTGCTCCAGACATACTCTCGCATCCGCTTCCGGCGCTCCACCGGACTTCCCCGGCCAAGCCGCTTCCCCCGCACCGGATTGAGATGCAGGTAACGGCTCAACTCCAACAGATACTCACCCTCCTCCACCAAAAAGCTCTTGTAGCGGCCTTGAAAGAGGTGACCGCTCCGATCATATCGCCAGTTAAACCATGTCGTGTAGGAAACCATCAACCAGTGCATCCAACGGCTCAGGTTCCCGCGGTGCGTTTGGGCCACCAGATGAAAATGGTTACCCATCAGCACAAAGACCAGCAGCGAGACTTCGAACCGTTCACCAGACCGAGCGAGCAAGGCCAGAAACTGCTTCCGATCGCCTTCCGCGCGAAAGACCGGCTGCCGCTCGTTCCCTCGTGCCGTCACGTGATAAATCGCGTCCTCGAACTCGATTCGCAACGGCCGGGCCATGTCAGCGAACCTCTCAAGAATCCAGCCAAATGTCAAATGTATAGACGCGACCCCATTCGCCCGACCCGACCATTGCCCACCCATTCGCCCGCCCCCGGTGTCTGCAACTTCAACGTCGCAGTGCGCGAATGGAACGAGCAGATCATCTTCCTGCGCAAGATCGTCCCGGGCGGCGCGGACAAAAGCTACGGCATCCAGGTCGCCCGCCTCGCCGGTTTGCCGCAGGAAATTCTGATCCGGGCCAAGGACATCCTCGCCCACTTGGAAAAGCCCAACGGCGCCACCGAGACGCGGGACACGCGGCCCAGAAAGCGGACTAAAAAACTGCCGCCGAAAACCGAAAAGCCGCAGTTGGATCTGCTCTGACCGCGGGCAGTCGCCCCCAGCGGAGCAATTTTTTTCCCTGACGAGCCGCCGCGTGTCTTATAATAACCTAACGATTTTCATCCATGGCGGTAAAACATGAGAAAGATCTGGACGACCGGTTGCGCGGCTATTGGCTCAAAGCCGTGGCCGCAATCGAGTTGCGCAACTTCGGTTACGCGATCGACCTTTTGCAGAACCTGCTCAAGCAGGAACCGGAGTTCCTGACCGGTCGCCAGATGTTGCGCCGAGCCGAGGTGACCCGCGTCAAGACCGAGAAGAAGGGATTCTTCAACATCTCGACCGCCCCGCTCGCGGTCATGAAAGCGCAGCGCGAACTGAAGAAAGATCCGCAGAAGACGATCGAGCTGGTCGAGAAAGTGTTGGAAACCGGCCCCTATAATCCGCAGGCCAACATGCTCCTGAAAGATGCCGCCATCGCCGCGGACTACCCGGAGATCGCCATTTTCGCGATGGAGACGCTGCTCGAGAACGAGCCCAACGATGTCAAGGTGCTGCACGAGCTGGGCCGGCTTTATCACCAGTACGACCGGAGCGAAAAAGCGGTCGAAGTTTACAACCGGATTACAGAGGTCAACCCGCTCGACCTCGACGCCGTCAAGCTGGGCAAGGACGCCTCCGCCCGCGCCTCGATGCAAAAAGGCGGCTGGACGGAAGCGGAAAGCTATCGCGATCTGATCAAGGACAAGGAAGTTGCCGTCTCGCTCGAACAGCAGACGCGGATGCAGCTGAGCGACGAGTCGCTCGAGCAACAGATCAACGAAGTCTTCGCCCAACACGAGGCTGATCCGCAAAACGTCGACCTGGCCAAACGCCTCGGCCTTCTCCACGACCAGAAAGATGATCTCGAAGGCGCCATCGCCTGGTACCAATATGCCGTTGATCTGACCGGCCGAAGCGATCCCGGCCTCGTCCGCAAAGTGGCGGACATGAAGATGCGCCAGCTCGATCGGCAGATTCGCGACGACGAAAAATATCTCGCCGAGCATGGAGCAAACGACCCGCAATTCGCGGCCAAGAGCGCCGCCCTCGAAACTGCCCACAAACAGCGCGCTGAAATCCTGATCGACGACGCCCGTAAACGCCTCGACCGCAATCCGACCGACCTGCAACTGCGTTACGAGTTGGGCGAGCACCTGACCAACGCCGGCCAATACCGGGAAGCGCTCCCCGAACTGCAGCGCGCCCGGCAAAATCCAAACGCGCGCCTCAAGGCGATGAATCTGCTCGGGCGCTGCTACAAAGAGCTTGGCATGCTCGACCTCGCGGCCAAGCAGTTGGACGACGCCGCCCGCGAAATGCTGGTGATGGACGCGGTGAAAAAGGAGATCGTTTACAACCTGGGGCTGGTTTACGAGCAAATGGGCGAGGCGGAAAAATACATCGACGCGATGAAGAAGATTTACGAATCCGATTACGGCTATCGCGACGTCGCGCGCCGGGTGGAAAGCTCCTACAGTCGCGCCCCGGAAGCTTCCTAAGCGCCCACCTCCCGGGGTCACCGCTCCCGGTCAGGAGGAGCGTGGATTTTTCACGTCCAAAACGTGGCGGGGTCACGAAGGGTATTTGTCGGGTCACCCGGCAAAACCAAGCAAAACTCAATTATTCAATCATGAAAAAACATATCCGATTCGGTTCACTGGCGGCGATCATCGCGATCGCGGCGGCCGGCATCTTCTTCGTCACGGCGGCGCAGGCCGCGGACGAGATGAAGAAGGACTCCAAGATGGGGTCGAAGCTCAGCGCGAACGACAAGAAGTTCGTGAAGAAGGCCTATCGAGGTGGGCTAACAGAAATCGCCGAGGCCAAAACGGCGAAAGACAAAGCCAAAAACGACGCAACCAAGGACGTGGCCGAGCGCATGATCACCGACCACGGCAAGGCCAACGACAAATTGATGGAGATCGCGAAGGAGGAAAACCTCGACCTCTCCAAGGTGGAGGCGAAGCCGGCCAGCTTTTCGAGCGAAAACTTCGACAAGGATTACCTCACGACCCTGAAGAAGGATCATGAGAAGGACATCGCGATGTTCGAGAAAGAAGCCGACGACACTGGGACGAAAGAAGATTCCGACGTCAAAAAGTTCGCGAAAAATACCCTTCCAACCCTGAAAGAGCATCTCCAGATGGTGGAGGATGCTCTCGCCAAGGCGAAATAAAGAATCGGCGGCGTCCGATTCTTTGCTGCGGCGTTCCCGGAAACGGGGACGCCGCATTTTCTTTCGCTGCTGCAGACGCCTGGCTGGCATCTGTTTAGCGTGGAGTTCGCGCACCCTGGCATCGACGAGAAAGGCGAGGCGCTGGAGGGACGACCGCCGTGTCGTCCGTGTTTGATGAAACACGGACGGGACTGCGCCCGTCCCTCCAAGAGCAGCGAAGGACTCTAAACAGATGGCTTCGCTGTGCGAAGTGCGGGAGACACCTCGGCAAACAGACCCTGCAATTTTCCAACGACCGTTTCTCGCGTTAGTCTCTCCCCCCACTCGCCGAACCAATGAAATTTTTCAAATCGCTCGTCCAAAAGTTCGCCGGCAAACCGGTTGATTGGGATGAACTGGAGGAAATGCTCATCCGGAGCGATCTCGGCGTGCCGATGAGTTTGCGCATCGTCGAGGCGTTACAAAAGCGCGCCCTTACCCAAACCATCACCGCCCAGGATGTGGTGGAAGTGGCCCGCGAGGAAATCCTCCGCGTGTTGCCCATCCAGCCGGCCCCCATCCGTCCCCTCCCCGCCAAACCGAAAGCGATTCTCATCGTCGGGGTCAACGGCACCGGCAAGACGACCTCGACCGCCAAGCTGGCCCATTATTTCCAGCGCAACCGCCATTCCGTCCTCCTCGCCGCCGCCGACACCTTTCGCGCCGCGGCCATCGAGCAGCTCGCCATCTGGTCGGAGCGACTGAAAATTGAGATGATCCGCGGCCAATACAACGCCGACCCGGCCGCGCTCTGCTACGAAGCCTACCAATCGGCCGACCGACGCGACATCGAGTTCCTGCTCTGCGACACGGCCGGCCGCCTCCACACCAAGAGCAATCTCATGGCCGAGCTGCAAAAGATTAAGCGCTCCCTGGCCAAGCACGATCCGGCGGCCCCGCATGAACGCCTCCTCGTGGTCGACGCCACGACCGGTGGCAACGCGCTCGTGCAAGCGCGGGAATTTCACGCCGCGGTCGATCTCACCGGCCTGATCGTGACCAAGCTCGACGGCAGCGGCAAAGGCGGGGTCGTCATTGCCATCCAGCACGAGCTCGGGATCCCGACCCGCTTCGTCGGGACCGGCGAAAAATTGGAAGATTTCGCTCCCTTCGACTCGCGCGCCTTCATCGAACAGATGCTCTAAAGAGATTTCGCGATTGATTTTTGGCTTGTCATCGACCACGGAAAAGGAGCAATCGTAGCTGTGTGAAAAACCGCCGAGCCGGCCGGGGGCGATTAAGATGAGGAAACCGATGCGAAAATTACTCGCGATTCTCACCGGCACGATTTTTCTCCACGCCGGGGCGCAGGCGGGAATCGGCGAAACCGAAACGCAGATTCGAGCACGCTACGGCGATCCCATTACCGCCCTGCCGGCACGGACCGCTGGCATCACGAATTGCTACTCGTCGAAGGGCCTGCTCATTGCCGTCACCTTTCTCCATGGTCGCAGCGTCCGCGAGATGATCACGAAGCAGGACAACGCCAAAATCAGTGACGCGGAGTTGCAAAAACTGCTCATGGCCAACGCCACCGATCCCTCTTCGGATTCCCCGGCCCTGACAGGGCCGATGACGGTGACGCCGGGAGTGCGGGAATGGCGGAGCGCCGATCGGAAGTCGCGGGTCGCGATCTACGATTCGCATACCAACGCGCTCTTCATCACCACCCAGAGGTTCATCGACCTGACGAACGCGAAGAAACGCGCCCTCAGCTTGCGCAGAGACGTCGGGCTCGGCTCGCGCGGCAACACCGACCTCACCCTGAGAGCGCTGCAAAAAGACAGCGCGATGGCCCTGCGCCGGAGTTCGAAGCCTTCGGGGACACCGGCGAAATAAATCCGCCTAACGGCGCCTCGTTCCGGGTGTGTAGGTAATCGGCACCATGATGGTTGTGTAAACGCCGGGCCGGCAGCGCCACTTCCGGAGGGTCAGAATCGTTTCGTTGTCGAGCAACAGGCTGCCGGTCGACTTCAGCACCACGACTTTGCTCGCTGTGCCGTCGTCGGTGAAGCGGATGACGAAGACACCAAAGCCGCCTTCACCCTGCCGCCGCGCTTCATACGGATAGCGGGGCCGCGCGGCCGCAGTCAGATTGCCGCGCTTCTTCGCTCCGTCCTCCTCGTTGTCGTCGAACTTCACTAATCCCTCACCCGTTGTGAAGCTGAGCGTGACGCGCACATTGCGCTCGGCGCGGGGTTTGCAGCGCCAGTGCAAAAGTGCGGCGCGCGCCGTGCGATCCAAAAGTTCGTGACCGGTCGTGAGCACGACAACCACATCCTTCGCCGTGCCGTTCGGCTGGAACTGAATCTCGAACACTCCCACACCGCTCCAGCCTTTCCTGACCGCTTCCTCCGGATAATTCGGCACCGGAGCTTCGAGCAAATCGTGCACGTAACTGGCATCGGCCACGACCTTCGGCCGGCCGGATTTCTTTGCCGCCGGCGAACTGCCAGCCGTGGAGAAAATGAGCGCCGCCGTCAGGAGCAAAATCGCCGTTTCAAAAAAAGGCGTGCGGCGTGGGCGGGAATCATTCATGGAGTCGTAGAACCGCTGCGGGTACACGCGGCGGTTACGGCGACCGTCAATTGGTTTGGGTAGTGAATGCGCTCCACGCCCGCCTCCATTCGCCCTCGGCCGATAGTTGTGAGATGGCGCTTCCATTCGGACAAATTGCGCTGATTCTTTCCCCCGGTGAATCCGCAGACGACAGAAGACGCGGCCGCGGCGGTAGACGACGCGCCGCCGATTAAGACCGGCCTGGCCGGATTCCTGGCCAAGTTTGCCGTGCTCAAGACTGCGCGGCGCGAGCTGTGGCTCACCTTCCTGATCAAGTTCCTCATCTACACCGCCTACTCGATCACGAACAAGACCATGGTCCTCTGGCTCTCGCGCGACCTCGGCTTCAGCGATCAGGCGGCTGGGGCGTTGGTCGGCTGGGTCTGGGCGCCGGCCATGACGGTTTTCACCTTGCTCGCCGGTTCGCTCACCGACGCGATCGGTTTGCGCCGGACGTTTTTCCTCGGGGTCGCGATTTGCACTTTCGCCCGCAGCATCATGGTCGTGACCACCATCCCCTCCCTCGCGCTGATTTGCGGCGTGCTCCCGCTCGCGGTGGGCGAGGCGCTCGGGACCCCGGTGCTGCTGGCGGCGACGCGGCGTTATTCGACCACCCAACAGCGCTCGATCGCCTTTTCGCTCATCTACATGGTGATGAACATCGGTTACGTCGCGGCCGGATGGATTTTTGATTACATCCGCAATCTGGATTTGCGGCTCCGTGTCTTCGGGTTCCAACCGACCACCCATGAGCAGCTCTTTTTCGTCAGCCTAACGATCGAGATCCTGATTTTCCCCGCGATTTACTTTCTCCGCCGCGGGGACAGAGAGAAAGCGCGGGCGGAGCGGGCGGCGGCAGCAACGTCCGGCTTCTGGGAGGGAATCGCCGAGACCGTGCGGCAGAGCGCGACCGATACGATTCAGCTTTTCGGGCGACTCGTTAGGCAGTCGGCTTTCGCGCGCATCCTCGCCTTCTTTCTCCTCATCGGATTTCTCAAAGCCATCTTCCTGCAGATGGACTACGTCTTTCCGAAGTTTGGCGATCGCGTGCTGGGCCTTCATGCGCCGGTCGGCAAGCTGGCCAACATCAACGCGATTCTGATCATCCTGCTCGTGCCCACGATCGGGGCGCTGACCCAGCGCTTCGCCGCCTATCGCATGGTCGTGATCGGTGGCGCCATCTGTGCGGCGGGCGTTTTCATCATGGCCTTGCCGCCGGTCTGGTTCGAGCCTTTGGCGAATGGGCCATTCGGACAATGGCTTGGGCACAGTTACCTCGGGCTCACCGGAGGCATCCATCCTTATTACGTGATGGCGGCGCTCTATCTGGCCGTCTTTTCCATCGGCGAGGCTTTTTATTCGCCGCGCGTCTACGAATACGCGGCCGCGATCGCGCCCGCCGGCCAGGAAGCCTCCTACGGCGCGCTGGCTTATTTGCCGTTCCTCATTGGCAAGCTCCTCGTCGGGACGGCCGGGTGGATCCTGGCCGCCTTCTGTCCCGCGGAAGGTCCGCGCCGCCCCGCCATCATGTGGCTCATCTTCGCGCTCGCGGCTTCGGTCGCTCCGGTCGGATTGATCGTCTTTCGCCGTTACATCCGGGTTCCCGAAGCCGGCCGCGAAGAAGATGGCTAGCAGCGGTTTCAAAACTCGTAGCCGCACATTGCGGTTGATCCAAACGCCGCGAGAGCGGCGCCCTGGTGGGGCGAGACTCCGTCGAGCCGGGGGTGAACGGTGTTTGGTCAAATCGACCCCTTCCCTCCGGCTCGACGGAGTCTCGCCCCACCAGCGAAGCAGCGACCGTGTTGGTCTTGCGCCGTGCCCGCGACGTTGCCCGGGAATAAGTGCCGGCGTAGATTCTCCCATCTGCAATGAACGAAACACCTCTTTACCGGCAGACCCTGAAGTCCGGGCGAAGCCGCTCCGCCCTCTGGATTGGCGCGGGAATTTTGGCGCTGATCGCAGCCGGCTCGCTCTACATCAGCCAAGCCGGCGACAAGAAAGATTCACCCGCTCCGGCGACGACCGAGACGGCAGCGGCAACGACCGATTCTTCCAACAACACAACCACAACCAAAATGTCTGACACCGAACTGCGCAAGAAACTGACCCCCGAACAATATCGCGTCACCCGCGAGAACGGCACCGAACCGCCGTTCCACAACGCCTATTGGGACAATCACAAAGCCGGCATCTATGTCGACGTGATCAGCGGCGAACCGCTTTTCATCTCGAGCGATAAGTTTGAGAGCGGCACTGGCTGGCCCAGCTTTACGAAGCCGATCGACGCGGCGCACGTCGTGGAGAAAAAGGATCAGTCGCTTTTCATGACGCGAACCGAAGTCCGCTCCAAGGAAAGCAACTCCCATCTCGGTCATGTCTTCGAAGACGGCCCGGCGCCGACCGGCCTGCGCTACTGCGTCAACTCCGCGGCGTTGCGCTTCGTCCCGCGCGAGAAGATGGAAGCGGAAGGCTACGGGAAGTATCTTCCGCTCCTCGACGGCGAGGCGAAAAGCGAACCGGCGAAAAAGTAGGCAGAGTTAGCCTAACGAATCGTCCGGGGCGCGCGGCGCAACCCGGCGGAGCAACCTGCGCGTCACGCAGGGCGCTGCCTGATGTTCGGCGCAGGCTGCGCCGAACGACGGGCTGACATCCCGTGCCCCCCGGAAAGAGCAGCGCGGCGCATTCCGCCGCCTGCATTCGCGGGCCCAGGATCGCGGAGCGAACCCCAACCGATATCCGCATCCGTTGACCGGTTCGAATTCGATTCCCCTATCGAGGCAATGAGGACTTCTTTCACACTTGGCCAGGTCGGACACTTCGGGCTGGCGGTTCGCGACCCGAAGAAGAGCGCGAAGTGGTTCGAGCGCGTCCTGGGGTTGGAGGAGCAATTCGAATTCGAAGATGGCGTCGCGGTCGGGAACGACAACGTCACGATCGCCCTCCACAAGGGGAAACCTTCGCCCGAAACCATCGGGCACATGTCCTTTCACCTTCCCGACATGGCGACGCTTCGGAAGGCCTTGAAATATCTGAAGAGCGTGGACGCCGAGATCGAGGATCCGGGCGATGAGATCGGACCGGAAGCGCCCGGCTCGCCTCACATGGGCCTTTGGCTGCACGATCCCGATGGCTACCGCTGGGAACTGTCCGTGCAGGATGGCGGAAAGTAGGGTAAGCGGGCCCCTTTCTCTTACCTGCCGAAGGCTCGTCATTACATTTCTGTTAAGCGAGAAATTTATTACCCTAATTGGCATAGGAATATTTGGTGACCGGTAGTGGTTGCGGTGCTAGCGTCGGCGCCAAGCTAAAGGTGTTTTAGCCGCAGTTACTTCACCAACATGCAAATCAAGCCAAAGTCAGTCCTTAGCGCGCGTATCCTCGCCTTGTGCGGTTGTAGCGTGCTCTCGGTTACGTCAGCCTTCGCGCTGAGCCCACGCCTCCAGGTCACGCAATCCTATCACAACGACGTTTCGCGTCCCCTGCGCGAAATGGCGGCCACGGACCGTCCCTTCGCCCGTCAGGAACGCGAAGCGGCGGAAAACCCGAAGATACCAAACAATCACGTCGATAGTCCTGACCAGGCGGTCGAGAAGGGTTCGTTCCTACGCCTCTTCGCGCCCAGCATTCCGGCGCCGATCCTGAACTTCGACGGCATCCCTTTCCCAGGAGTCGGTTGCAGTTGCGCACCGCCCGACACGAACGGCGAGGTTGGCGCGACTCAATACGTGCAGATGGTCAATGAGGGTTACCAAGTCTTTGACAAAGCCACCGGCAACTCCGTCCTGGGGCCAAACAGCATCGTTTCGCTCTGGAGCGGTTTCGGCGGCGCCTGCCAGACCGGCGGTTTTGGCGATCCGGTCGTCCTTTACGATCAATTGGCTAATCGCTGGATCATCAGCCAGTTCGCCTCCCCGACCGGCGGCACACCGATCACCGATGAATGCGTCGCGGTCTCGACTACGAGTGACGCCACCGGCACCTATAACCGTTACGGGTTTCACCTCGGCTCGAACTTTTACGATTACCCGCACCTCGGTGTCTGGCCCGACGCCTACTACATGAGCATGAACGTGTTCAATTCAAGCGGCACGGCCTATCTCGGCCCGCAACCGTTCGCCTTTAATCGCGCGGCCATGCTGGCGGGCGCCCCGGCCACCTTCGTCAGCCCGGTCGGCCCGCTCGGTGGTTCGGTCCCGCCTTTCCTGCCAGCCGACCTCGACGGCTCGACGCTGCCGCCAGCCGGCGCGCCGAACACGTTTCTCGGTTTCCCGAGCAGCAACAAATACACGGCCTATCACTTCCACGTGGACTTCGCCACTCCGGCTAACTCCACCTTCACCACCTTTGCCACTCCGACCGCGGCGGGCTTCACTTCCCTCTGTCCCACGACCCGTTCCTGCGTCCCAGAGTCCGGGGTGACTTCCTCCAACAAGCTGGACGGAATCGGCGACCGGTTAATGTTCCGGCTGGCCTATCGCAACTTCGGCGATCACGAATCACTCGTCGGCAACTTCACCGTCAACTCGGGCGGCGTGGCCGGGATTCGATGGTTTGAACTCCGCGGTGTGACGGCTGGTCCGGTGACCGTCTTCCAGGAAAGCACCTACCAGCCCGACACGACGTGGCGCTGGATGGGGAGCGCGGCGATGGACGGCGAGGGCAACCTTGCGATCGGTTTCAGCGCCTCGAGTTCTACGATCCATCCGCAGATTCGTTACGCGGGACGACTGGCGGGCGATCCGATCAACACCCTGGCGCAGGGTGAAGCCCACCTCTTCGATGGCGCGGGCAGCCAGACTGGCACCGGCAACCGCTGGGGCGACTACAGCGCTTTGACCGTCGATCCAGTCGACGACACAACGTTCTGGTATACGAACGAATACTATCCCAGCACAACGACGTTCAACTGGCGCACACGCATTGGAAGTTTCAAGCTAAGCACGGGCAATCCGACGCCGACACCGACACCGACGCCAACACCAACTCCAACGCCCACGCCGACACCTACGCCTACTCCAACCCCTACGCCCACACCGACGCCGACGCCGACGCCAACGCCAACACCCACGCCGACCCCGGCTCCTGACTACTCGCTCTCGATTAGTCCGTCCTCGATCAGTGTCGGTCGCAATGGTGGCACGGCCGTTTACACGGTGACGATTAACCCGACCAACGGCTTCAACTCGCCGGTGACCTTCACGGTTTCCGGCCTGCCATCGAAGAACGACCGGCAGCTTCAGTCCCGAATCCGGCGACGACCTCCTCGGCGCTCACCCTGACGGTTGGTTCCGGCGACCAGGAAAGGCACCTACACCTTTACGGTGACGGGCATGGGGGGATCTCCCACCATCACGCGCACGGCAACGGCCGTCCTGAAAAAGACGAACTCACGCACTCGTTAGCGGCCGAAGGGCAAGCTAATTTCCAAGCGGCGTGTTTGCAGTCGTTAGGCTGCAAGCACGCCGTTTTGGTTTGCGCGCCCTGCAATTCGCCGTTTCTTCACCGAACATGCCGAGAACGAAGAGGAGGGTCGCCCGGCGCTCCCGCAAATCCGATCGGGAATCGAAGGACCTTTTCAAGTTCCCGCCGCGATCTTGGGAGGCCCGGGTCTCAGGGATGCGGCGGACGGCGCTGCTTGGATTTGTCATTGGCCTGGCGATGGGATGTCTCTTCGGAGCGTTGATGAGCGCCATCCAGAAAAGAACCGGCCGCGACCAAGTCGAAACGCTCAGCGTCAACCAACGCACCGGCCGGCCCCAGATCCACATCAAGGGCAAACCGGAGGTCGAAGAACTCATTCCCCCGAAGCTCTGACCCTTCCGAGCGCCCCGGCCAGCTCGTATAAAGGTGCTTCCTCCCGCCGTCACGGCACGAGCACGATCTTCCCGTAGGCTCCCGGTTCCAAAACCGCGCGATGCGCCTGGGCCGCTTCGGCCAGTGGCAATTCCTGACCGATCACCGGACGCAAAGTTCCATTCTCCAATCCCGCCACGAGCGCGGCATGAATGCTCGCCATTTCTGCCGGAGGCGTATTCGGCAGCACCATGCCGCGAATATCCGCATCGCGGGCCATCGTCTCGCGGGCGTCGATTTCCACCCGTCCGCGATTGCCAATTACGATCACCCGCCCGCGCGGAGCGAGCAGGTCAGGTCTTTGCCCAGGTTCACGTTGGCGAGCATCTCCAAAATCACATCCACCCCACGTCCGCCGGTCGCGTCCTTGATCCGCGCCGGATAATCCTCGGCATGGTGATCGAACACCTCGTCCGCCCCCTGCTCACGCACGAGCTCGCGTCCGCGTTCGCTGCCGGCGGTTCCAAAGACGCGCATCCCGCGTGCACGCGCCAGTTGCATCGCCGCCGTTCCCACTCCGCCGCTCGCGCCGTGCACGAGCACGGTCTCGTTAGGCTGAGCGCCCGCGCGCTGCATCAGCCCGCGATAGGCCGTGGCGTAGGGCGTGCCCATCGCCGCTCCCTGGGCAAAGGAAGCGTTCTCCGGGAGACGGTGAACCTGCGCCGCCTCACAAAGCGCATACTCGGCGTAGGTGCCGCTGTTCGAGCCCGCCGAGATAAACCCGATCGCCTTTCGGCGAATTGCGCGCACCCTCTTCGCCGATCTCCTCCACCACCCCGGCGCCGTCATTCCCCGGCGTAAAAGGGAGGTTGGGTTTCCGCGCGTAAGTCCCGGCGCGAATGTAGGTCTCGACCGGGTTGACCCCGACCGCATGGAGGCGCACCAGCACTTCCCCGTTGCCCGGGCTGCAACGGCGGCATCTCCACCAGTTTCATCACTTCGGGCTCCGCCGAATTCTTCACCCGAATCGCTTTCATGGCCTGCCTATTACGCAGTTTTCGTTTCGAAAATCAAAGTCGGCCGCGTCCGCCATCTTCTTCCTTCATCCTTCCCTTCTCTTTATCTTCCCTCCATGTCCGGCTTCGGAAGCGACATCACGGTCAACGTGCTCGCCTCCATTATCTGTTCCGGGCTTTTTCTCGGGCTCGGTTTCATCTGGGGCAAGTACAAGGAGCGGCGTCGTTTTGGCCGCAAGCTCGAGGACTACGACTTCTATCCCTTCACCGTCAACCGCGACAATTTCCCGGAGTTCAGCCTCGTTAATTTCCGGCTCGGGATGCACTACTTCCTGCGCAACTTCGACCCGATGGCGGCGCGCCAGCTCATCTTCATCGGCGAACAAAACAAGGTCCGGGATCAGCTCGAGCCGGCCGAGCAAAAGGTTTATGCGCGCCTCTTTACCCGCTACGACGGCAAGAAAATCGAGGACGACACCCGCGAATACCTGGAAAATTTCACCCGCATCGTCCACCTCATCGGGAAATCATTCCCCAACATCGGCATCGAGGTCCTGCTCCATGATCTCTCAAATCCGTCGCGCTCGCTCGTTGCGCTGGAGAACAACGTGACCGGACGCCACCTGCACGACGGCACCACCAATCTCGTCATTGACCTGAAGAAGCGGCAGCTCTCGCAGGAGGACAAACTGAACTACGAGCTGAACCTCGGGGCGCGGAAATTCAAGTGCACCACCATCCCGATCGTCCGCAAAGAATACGGGGTCGTCGGCGCCATCTGCATCAACGTCGACGCCAATTACCTGACCGAGGAGGTGCTGAGTTCGGCCGAGAAAGTGGCCGCTTTCTTTCAGGCTTTCTGTCGCACCGACATGCAGCTCGACGAAAACATCCTCAGCCGCGACGAATACGCGAAGGCGCAAAAAGGCAAGCGCCACTTCAAGGACGACCGCTTCGAGTAGCGCGGCCGCGCGTGGCAGGTAGTTCAAAAACGCCGCCGGCGTTTTGTTGCGCCGAGAACCGAGACCCAATAACCAACAACCAAAACGGCGCAGCCGTTTTGCCCTTGCCACCCTGTCGCTTTTCCCGTTTTCTTTTGGCTTTCGATGCCCCGAGCCTGCTCCTCCTCGCCGTGGACCGACCGGTGAAGGAGGAATGTCAAATGTATAGACACGACCCCGTTCAATCTCCGACCCCGTTCAATCTCCCGCCCCGTTCAATCTCTCCCCGTTCAATCTCTGTCAACCATTCAAAGATCGACCCGGTCCGCCGAAGGACATTTCAGGGGCAATATTTGAGCAGTGATTCGCAAGATGCGGTGCGCGCTCGCAAGCCCGAGGCGTAATAGAAGCTCATGAAAGCGAAACCAAATAACTTCGCCAGCGCTTCGACGCTGCAGACCACCTTCTCGATCGCTTTGATTTTTGTCTCTGCGATCTTGCTGGCCAGCGCGGCCCTGGCAACCCCGACGCTGGGTAACTATCCAGACACGTCCCTTGCGCTGAGCGCCGACACGACGGTGACGCCTGATGTTCCGCCGACCAACACCACGAGCATCAATGTTTCCAGCTCGACCGACTTCAACGGTACGCTGGAAGGCGATCCGACAACGGGCGTGGTGCGGGTGACGGACGCGCATCCGGCGGGGACCTACACGGTGACGGTCACCGCTTTCGACAACAGTGGCGCGACCGCAACTGGGACGTTTACTCTGACTGTAACGACGCCGGTGACCTGCAACCCCGTTGGCTTCGCAAGCGCCGTCAATTACACCACTGGCTTCGGTTCTCAATCGGTCGCGGTGGGCGATTTCAATGGTGACGGGAAGCAAGACCTTGCCGTGGTCAACAGCAGCTCAGCCAACGTGTCGATCTTGTTAGGCGATGGCGCGGGGAATTTCAGCGCCGCCACAAATTACCCTGTGGGCGAAAGTCCTCGCGAAGTGGTGGTGGGCGATTTCAATGGTGATGGCAAGCAAGACCTCGCCGTGGCCAACCAGGGGTCAGAGGACGTGTCAATTTTGTTTGGCGATGGCACAGGCAACTTCGGTGCGGCCACGAACTTCCCCGCTGGCACTGAGCCTTACTCGTTAGCCGTGGGCGATTTCAATCGCGATGGCAAGCAAGACCTCGCCGTGGCCCACATCTTCTCAGACTACGTATCGATCCAACTGGGCGATGGCGCGGGCAATTTTAGCGCTCCCACAGACTTCCCGCTGGCGATGATAATCGCTCAGTAGTGGTGGGCGATTTCAATGGCGATGGCAAGCAAGACCTCGCCGTTGCCAACACGGGCGCAGACGACGTGTCGATCTTGTTGGGCGATGGCACAGGCAATTTTAGCGGCTCCAAGAACTTTCCTGTTGGCAGTCCTCTCGGCCTAGCGGTCGGTGATTTCAATGGCGATGGCAAGCAAGATCTTGCCACTGCCGACGGGAGCTATGTGTCGGTCTTGTTGGGCGATGGCGCGGGCAATCTCAGCGCCCCCAGAAACTTCACTGTTGGCGATTTTCCTTACTCAATAGCGGTGGGTGATTTCAATGGTGATGGCAAGCAAGACCTTGCCACTGCCACCTACTTCGCAGGAAACGTGTTGGTTTTGTTGGGGGATGGCACAGGCAATTTTAGCGGCTCCAAAAACTTTCCTGTTGGCACTAATCCTCTCTCAACAGCGGTGGGCGATTTTAATCGCGACGGCAGGCAAGACCTTGCCGTTGCCGTTGCCAACTTTGTCTCACAAAACGTGTCAATCTTGTTAGGGGAGTGCCCGGCAATCGTGAGTCAAATCACTCCCGGGGGGACGACTTGCAGCCAGTTCTCGTCCGGCACCGCTGAGATCTTTGGCAGCGTTAAATACCGCGTCAACGAGGAGTTGATCGACCGAGTCGCCCCCGGTGGGTTCCGATACTGGGTTAGCGTCACCGCCGCGGCCGGGAACAACACCTTCAAGATCACTCAGACAATCACGACTGGTAACTTTAGCACCTTCTTCGCGGCCAATAAGAATGCAATCAGGGTGTTTGACTCCGACTGTGTCAGCCTGGAACGGTCGGCCAGGCAAAACGCTGACACCGTGACAGTGAGATTCAACGCGCCGGCTGCGGGGACTTACTACATCGGGGTCACTTTCGACGCGGACAGTCTTTTGGGTGCACCTGCTCCCAATCCCGAAACGGTTCACTACGATTTCGCAACTACGGGCGTGCCGGATTCGACCAGCGGGCTCGATCTCGTCAAACACTGATCGGCTTACAGCCTTAACACCGACTCGATGCGGGGGAGGACCGCGCGCTCTTACACCGAAGGAGCTTGAAGTTTCGAGAGCAGTGAATCGGGGTCAGCGCCAGAATTGCGATCATTCCTGCCTCGACGTGAGGACGGGGAGGTGTCGGTCTGGGAGAGCGGAGAAGTGGGATCAGCTTCATAATCTCGCTCTAGCGAAAACGCCCCCGCCACTTTGAGCACGACGAGATTCTGAAGCTGACCCCTGTTGTTCTCGCCCCCGACTTGCACCGTGAGACAACGGCCCAGCCGCGCGCAATCCGGGCTGAGGCCTGCGAGCATTCCGGCATCGTGTTCGACAAACGGCCCGGCCGCTCTACTCGACCCTACGGGTTCAGGCGCCAGAGGGTAAAGTTGAGCGCGGCGGCGAAACTCACCCACGCCAGGTAAGGCACCAGCAGCCACATCGCCACGCGACTAACCGGTCGGAAAGCGTAAATCGTTGCGGCAATCGCCAGCCAGAGCAACACGATCTCCGCGAACGCGAACCCGGGCCGTTGCAGTCCGAAAAACAGCGGCGTCCACGCCGCGTTGAGCGCCAACTGCACGAGGAAAAACGTCAGCGCTCTTCCTTGCCGAGCAAACCCGCCGCGCCGCCAGACGAGCCATGCCGCCACCGCCATCATCGCGTAGAGCGTGTCCAGACCGGGCCAAACAACCAATCCGGCGGATTCCACGACGGCTTGTTGAGCGACGCATACCATTCACCGGGCCCGAATATTCCCCCTAACGACGCCGCGGCAAAACAGAGCAACAACCAACCGCCGAGTGCCAGCCACACCCGCGATGGCCCCGTTGAGGATTCCGAGTTCTGCGCGCCCATCATCCCAATTTTACGCCAGCAGGTTATTGACGCCAACCCGGCCTCCGCCAGAGACCGGGGACGCGCAAACGGTCTGAGGGCCGGACTGGCATGTCCGATATCCGCAGCGATCCCGCACGACTCCGAAAGCATCTCGCTTCAAGTCGTGACATACGTGATTCACGCGTCTCCGGAAAACGCTCGCCCCACCGCGCGCAGCGCAAACGCGAACTCCTTTTCGTAACTCAGCGAGAGCGCCAGCTCGCGACCACGCCGCGCGATCCTCTGCGCCACGCGCGGATGCGCGCGGTAGTATGCGACGGCCTCCACCAGGTCGCTCAGGTCGGATCGGATCGACACGATATTCTCTCCGGCAATCAGCCGGTCGTAGTACCACTGCCGCGAGCCCTCCGGCGATTGCACTTTTAGGACTAACCCGCCCGCGAGCAGCTTCCGGAACAACCCGCTGTAGGAGGAAGCGTGGCCGTCGATATCGATGAGAAAACGATAACGGCTCAGCGTTTTCCACGGAACTCGTGCCTTCAGCAGCCGACGGCGCCTGAGCGTCTCCGCGTCCCCGTCGGAAATGTGGAAAAGCGCGGCGAAGCCGATATCGCCCCATCCCGCGCCCATCGTTTCGCCGAGCAGGCAAAGACGGGAGCGCGGCATTTCCAGGATGGGATGATGCTTCTGCCCCACCGACCTGCCGCGCCAGAAGACCAGCGGCGATCGTTCTTCCCATGGCGGCTGATGACGCGCGAAATGGCTCCGCGCCTCGCCATACCCGTGCGACTTCAAGAACTCAAAATCGGGCAGGAGGATGTGCTCCGGCGCGTGGCCCGCGAAGGCCAGGCCCGGCTCCATCCCGAGGTCGTTGAAATTGATGACCAACGATCCCTCCATCCCCTGCTCCGCGGCGGCGAGATAGAGGGGGAAAAGCGAGAGCCACCGCTCCACTACCACCTCGAGCAACTGCCCGGCCGGCAGAATGCGGAAGGCGAAATGAGAGCCGCGCGCCGGGCCGAGCGACCATCTGCCGCTCATCGGATGCGCGACCGCTTCCGCCGCAAACGAAACGGCAACCTCGCGCGCGGCGGGCAGCCTCGACGTCAACGCGCGGGAGATGGCCGCGCCATCTTGAGCGCAGAAATACTCGCAGAGCGTCTGTCGAAAGTCCGCGGCCAGCAGCGGATTTGGTTCCGGTGGTCGGGGCCTTGGCTGGCGCCATCTGTGAAGGATTTGGGGCAACACCGCGGGCGCGATCTGACCAGAATACCTCGCCGATTGGAACCTCCATTTTCCTCGGGGGTTCGACCCACCCCATCGCAATAGCAGAGCCAAAAACTTTCCTGTCGATCGGGCGCGTTTCGGCAGGAAGAGTGAATCGGGGTCAGCTCCAGAACTGCGATCTTTCCCGCCTCGATGGGAGTTGATCACGGCAATCCGGGGTCAGGGTCAGCTCTAGAATTGCGCTCTTTTCCGGCTCCGACGGGAGTCGATTGCTCCACGAGCAATTTTTCTTGAGCTGAACCCAAGGCCGATCCCTTGGTGTTTTCGGCGAGGCGCCGAAAAGAGCGCGGGGCGCCCGCGCTCCCCGGATTGGAGCCCGCCAACGGCGAAACCGGACTTCTGTCCCGGCAAGGACTCTTCCGGCTTAAGGAACACAGCGTTTCCTTTATGGAATCCTTCGTAAGGCTTAAGGAGGTTCGGTAGGCGTTAGGCAAATCCCAGAATTGCAACGACCCCGAACCAGAAAACTGAGCCGCTAACGGCCGCGCAGTTGCGCTCCCGCCTTAGCCTTTGCCGGCGATGATCGCCGTCCACATGGGCGGCAGGTCATGGCTCTCGACTACCCCAAAGCCCGCCGCCTGCAGCATTTCCTTATACTCCGCCAGGGTGTAGGCGTCGCCCTCGGGCGTGCCCGCGAGCATGACGAAGCTGAAACTCGCCGGCTCCGGTGGCGAGATCCGATCGGGATTCGGAACGAAATCGGCAATCGCCACCCGGCCCCCCTCGCGCAAGGCCGCCCGCACCTTTTGCAGGAAACGAATGCAATCCCCCTTGCTGAAGTGATGGAGGAAATTCGGAATCAATACGACGTCGTAATCCTTCCCGAAATCCACCTCGAACGCATCGCCCGCAATCGTGCTGAATCGATCCTTCAGCCCGGCGCGTTCCGCATTTTCGCGGGTTAATTCCAGGACCGGCGCCCAATCGAGCGCGACCAGTTGGGCCTGCGGATATTTTTGCGCGAAGGCCATTCCCCACGCGCCGTGGCTGGCCGAGATGTCGAGCACCTTGGCCGCGCCTGAGAGCGGCACCATCGCCGCCAGTGCCTGCGCCGGCCGATGCATCATCGCACCCATGCCGCGCGCGAACGCCAGCCAGATCGGATGCTCGGGCGCGATCGTGCCCAGCTCGTCCTGCGCCGTCCCGCCTTTGCGCACGGTGGCGGCGATGTCGTCGTAATTCCGCCGCAGCTCGGGCGAAACGAGAAACTGCAGAACTCCGCCGATGTAAGCGGCCGATTTGCGACTGAGGAATATCGCGCTGTCGGGCGTCAGTGCATAACGATCGCCGCTTTTGGTGAGGAACCCCAGGACCGTGAGGTAATCGGCCAGGATGCGGGTGCCGCGTTCCGCCGCCTGGCAGTGCCGCGCCAGCTCCGCCGCGGTGGCCGGTCCGTCCGCCATCGCGGTGAAGAAATCCAATTCGATCGCGCCGGTGATGGCGGCGGTTCGCTGGTAGCCATTGATCGTTTCGAAAAACAATTTGGGCGACGGCGGCGGGCTCGTTTCATTGCTCATGGGGGCAGAGTGAGCGAAGCACCGTGCAGCGTCAACTGGTGCGAGCGCCGCTCATTTCCGTCTTTGTTTTCCTTTGTAGGACGGCGCCGACCAAACACGGACGACACGGCGGTCTCCACCCTGCCCTACAATGTGCCCTGAGCCTCGCCTCCGTTGCGTTACGACTCTTTCTTCTCCTGTCCCTCCAAGGCAGGCGGAGCGCCTGCCCTACAGTTACGCCTTTGTTCCATTGTAGGGCGACCGCTCCGGTTGCCATCCCTGGCTGGTAGCCATTGATTGTTTCGATAAACAAATTGCGCCACGGCGGCACGGCGATGGGACAGGCCGCTTTTATTTCAGCGTTTTAGTTTTCAGCGTTTCAGTGTTTCCTCTCCCCGTGTTTACCTCGTCGGAGCTTCGCCAACTGCGCGCGCTCAAGTCGCCCCTCGGCGTCCAGCGTTTCCTCGACGAGATCCCGTATCATCTCGCGCCCACCGCCTGGTCGCCCCGGGTCGTCCTGCGCGAGCGGACCGCGCATTGCCTGGAAGGCGCGACTTTCGCCGCCGCCGCTTTGCGGGTTCTGGGCTATCCGCCGTTGCTCCTCGATCTCGAGGCCGACCAGGATACCGACCATGTCATCGCCGTCTTCAAGGAGCGCAGTCATTGGGGCGCAGTCGCCAAATCCAACTTCACCGGGTGCAGATATCGCGAACCGGTCTACCGCACACTGCGTGAGCTGGCCCTGAGTTACTTCCATATCTACTTCAACCTCCGCGGCGAACGCACTCTGCGCCGTTATTCGCGTCCGGTGAACCTGACCCAGTTCGATGACTACGAGTGGATGACATCGGAGGAAAACGTCTGGGTCGTGCCGAACCATCTCTGCGACATCCCGCACAAACCACTCCTCACTCCCGCCCAGATCAGAAACCTCACCCGCGTCGACTCGCGCCCATCCACGGCGAAATCGTCGAACACCGCCGCGACAAATCGAAACCACGACTCCCGCCTCTTCCGCGCTCATTAGGAACGAGATTGACCCCCGTGCGGGGCCCGACCGGGGTATCCGATTTTTTCGGATTCCACTCGAAAAAGCGACTGCCCGTGGCGTCGAGAACGATCTATCGCTGGGAAAGGAAGAATGAAAACACGCCAGAATCCACGCCGCAGCCAAAACGGACGGCAACCACGGCACCGCCCGCTGATTACAACCGCAGTGTGCCACGAGGAGATCGAGGACCTGAGCGAGTTCGCTCTCCCGCGCATCGGTAGTCTGGCCCGCACGCGGCGATTACTTCTCGCCGCCCTGCGCGTGTGGGAACTCAAGCGCGGCATTCGCAACTAGGAAGGTAATGGCATCGATCACCCCCCGTTTGCTCCCCAATAACCTCGCAGCATCCTGGTCGAGGACCGCTTCGCGCCGTCGATCGATCCCCCATCACTCCCGCCAAAAATGGAGAGCAGCCCGTCTTCATCGCCGACGGAAGCGACGGCGCGCTTCCCTCCGGGTTCTGCGCCGCCCCACCTCTCCTGAACGTGACAAAGCGCCCATGGCAATAGCGTTACGCGACGCCACCACCTTCGCGCCCGTCAAATTGCCGAGTCGATTTACCGATCGCGGGGTCCCGCGCAACTACAAGCCCTATGGCATCCAGGCGGTCGGCTCGACCATTTGGGTCACCTTCTTCAACGAGTTCTCGGGCGATGATCGGCGCCTACAATCCGACGACCGGTGCGTTCCAGGGTTTTCTGCAGGATTGGACCGGCAACCCGATTGTCATCCCGGGCTTCTGGGGAATCAGCTTCGGCAACGGGAGCAAGAAAGGCGGCCCGCCCAACGTCCTCTACTTCGCGATCGGCGGTGAGGATGAGTTAATCGGCGTCTTCGGCCAGATCACCGCCAACCAGCATCGGGCGTTTGCCCTCCTCGCTCGCGCCAAATTCGCGTCGCCGCGATGGAGGGCACCGCGCCGTCGGTGCTAAGGACGCCGGACGCTTTCGGGGTTGAACATTTGCGTCTCTCCCCTCAGCTTTCTGTCGTGCACTTCCAAAACGCTCGCCGCATTATGAACACCACATCCTTCCGTCTCGCGACCTGCCTCGGCCTCTTTCTCTTCGCCAGCGGCGTCCGCGCCCAGACCGAGCTCGGTCTCCCCGACCGCAGCCAGGCCGCCATGGTCCAGCAGCAGCTCGGCGTCACCGATATCACGATTCGCTACCACCGGCCGCTCGTCGACGGACGCAAAATCTGGGGCGGCCTGGTCCCCTACGGCAAAGTCTGGCGCGCCGGGGCCAACTTCAACACCACCTTCGAAGTGAGCGATCCCGTCTCCATCGAAGGCAAACCGCTGCCCAAAGGAATCTACGGCCTCCACATGATCCCGACCGCCGAGAGCTGGACGATCATCTTCTCCAAGGCCGCTGATTCCTGGGGCAGTTACACCTACGACCAGGCCGAAGACGCCCTCCGCGTCACGGTCAAGCCGCACGCCAGCGAAATGCAGGAAGCGCTCGAGTATTCCTTCGAGGACCTCCAGCCCGAGGCTGCCACCGTCGCCCTGAGATGGGAAAAACTGGCCGTGCCCTTCCGCATCTCGGTCACCGACAAAGAAACCGTCCTGCCCTACATCCGGCGCAAGCTGCGCGGTTTCCAGCAGTACTTCTGGGGCCCGCCTAACGAGGCCGCCCAGTATTGCCTCGAGAAAAAGATCGCCCTGCCCGAAGCGCTCAAATGGGCCGACCTCTCCATCCAGGCCGAGGAACGTTTCGAGAACCTCGCCACCAAAGCCGACATCCTCAAGGCGATGGGCAAAACCGACGAAGCCAAACCCGTCTGGCAACACGCCAGGGAACTCGCCAAACCCACCCAGCTTTACAGCTACGCCCGTGGCCTCCAGGCGCAGAAGCGCGACGCCGAAGCGATGGAAATTTTCAAAGAGGTCGCACAAAAAAGCCCTAACGACCTCTTTGGCCACATGGCCGAGGCGCGGATCAAATCCCACGACGGTGATTACGCCGGCGCGGCCGAAGCACTAAAAGCAGCCATCGCCGTCACTCCCGATGGCGCCCAGAAAGAAGCGCTCAAGGGCCTGCTCGATAAGCTGAACGCCAAACAAGACATCAACAAATAATCTTACCTGCCCACCGCGAACGCCCGCATTTGACATCTTTCGGCAGGCGAGACTTCATATTTTCCATGATTCGAAGATCCATTTTCAGCGCTCATCCTTCTTCCTTCATCCTTTTCCTTCTCTTCCTCGCCATCCCGGCGGTGCACGCCGGTTTTGTCGAGACCTTTAACGACGGGAGCAACGACGGCGACTGGCACCTGACCGTTAATCCCGCCACGATCGAACCCGACGGCGGAAACCCTGGTCCCTACCTCCACGCCACGGCCGACGCTGCCGTCCCGACCTGGTATGTGCCGTTCGAAACTCCGCACACCCATTTCCTTGGCGATTTCGCCGCAAAACGCGTCGGCACCCTCGCCTTCGACATTAATATTTTTAGCGGCGTCCAGGTGCCCGATCGCGCCGTCACCCTCGATCTCAACACCACCCTCGGCACGGGCGATTTCTCCAAAGGGGTCGACGCCTACTACGTCGGGACCGATATCTCGCGGCTCCCCGCCGGCTGGCACACCTACAAGTTCCCGGTCAACGCCGCCTCGCCCACCATTCCGCCCGGCTGGGTCGTAACCAAGGGAGACGGGCGACCCGGGACCGACGCCGATTGGCAGGCCCTGATGCAGGATGTGGAAACAATGGGCGTCGAGCTGGGCGAGCCCGGCTTCTTCTATCCCTTTGGCATTTGGGATCTCGGCCTGGACAACGCCCGTATATCGAGAATGCTCCGCCAGCCCTAGCGGGCGGTGCCCCGAGTTTTTCAGGGGTCAGTTGTCGGCGACCAGTTTTCCGTTGCCTGTTCCGGAGCGGCAGAGGCTACCAAAGCTGCGGTTCTCTAGCCGGCGATTTCTTCTTCCGGGATTCGGCTGCCGGATCGCCATCAAACAGGCGCGAGAGATCTGTGACCGTCCGAGAAGGTCCTTTGCGACCACTCGTTTCGCCCCGGGGCATCACCTTGCGTAGACAGACCGCGGCGACGACCGCGATTACGAGAACCGGGACGACCTCGGTGAGGAAGAGAGAAATACAGGAATGGAGAGCGGCATCTTGCATTCCTCTCGCTACTGCGAATTTCGTGCCAACGGCGGGCCTGCGACCTTCCGTGCTTCCCTTTGCTTGAACCCCGAAAGCTTTTGGGGATGAACGTTCCGCTTCCCTCCCCTCGTCTGCCTCTGATTTCCGCTATCAGTGGTCCGAGCCTGAGCTTCATCCTTCTCGGGTTTCTGCGCGGCAATAAAAACCGCGAATACCCGAAAAAATGCTAATCCTTCCCTGCCCAAACGCGGTCAGACAATTTATGATAATAATGTCATTTTATGCCACCCTTCAGGTCTGGGCTCAGCCCGTCGTCGAGTAGCGAACCGGCACAGCCCCGATCTCCACCATTTTGAAAGCGCACCCGCGAATACTCAAAAAACAGAGCGACGACGCAGCTTCCGTTGGAGGCGGCTCGTCGAGGACGCCCCGGTCCAGCCTGGAAGGCAGGAAGCGCCGGGTCACACCCCAAAGTCGGATGCGCCCCGACGAAACGGAGGAAGAGCGTCTCCCGCGGATCGGCACGCTCGCCCGGACCCGTCGCCTGCTGATGGCGGCGTTGCGCGTCTGGGAACTCAAACACGGTATCCGCGATTAGAACCGTGCGCGCCCCATGAGTCCGGGGAGCGCACCGCCTGCTGCTCGCCGCGGCTTTCCCCTTAGCTTCGCGCTGGCACGAAGCCATCGCATCGAGATCGTCGATCAGGATCGGCCCCACTTCCACGCCCAGCCCAGTGGTGAGATCGATCGTGACCGGCAAAAATCGCTCGCCCCGAGCCGCCCGCAGCAATTATGCTGCACGAATGGACGACGCTTCTTACAATCGGGCG
This sequence comes from uncultured Verrucomicrobiae bacterium, assembly GCA_963772915.1. Taxonomy (GTDB): domain Bacteria; phylum Verrucomicrobiota; class Verrucomicrobiia; order Chthoniobacterales; family UBA10450; genus Palsa-1392. The sequence goes on along the minus strand of CAVYZI010000006.1, from coordinate 306,260 downwards.
AGAGCGCGCGTGGAAGCGAAGCTTGAATTCTATCGCCACGCCATCATTTACGTTCTGGTCAACCTGCTTCTGCTCGCCATCAACCTCTCGGAGTCGCCGGGATACCTCTGGGTAAAATGGCCCGTTTTCGGCTGGGGCATCGGCCTGGTCGCGCATGGACTGCGCGTCTTCTCGCCGCGATGGGTCGACACCCAGAAGGAGAAAATGATCCAGCGCGAGATGGAACGCGAGAAGCGGGACCCCGGTGCCTGAACAAGCCCGCTCTGTTCTCCGATTTATTGACTTGTCCTCTGTCCTGCATTCCCTGCGCCACCTGGGCCTCGCTTGTTACGCCATAGCCCTGGCGACAGCGGGCTACTCGTCGCATTCCCATGAGTGACTCGCGGAGCGTGATCGTTTGCGGCGCCGGCATCGTCGGCTTGTGCACTGCGCACTATCTGGCGCGCGAGGGTTTTGCGGTCACTGTGATCGAGCGCAACGCCGAAGGCGCCGATTCGTGTGCGCTCGGGAGCGCCGGCTACGTGTCGCCCAGTCACGTCGCGCCCATTTCCGCGCCCGGGATGGTCTGGCAGGGCCTGAAATGGATGGCGAGTTCGCGGAGCCCGTTTTACATCAAGCCGCGACTCGATCCCGAGCTCCTGCGCTGGGGTTGGCTCTTCGCCCGGAGCTGCACAGCGGAGCATACGCGCCGCGCGGCCCCCGTCCTGCGCGATCTCTGTCTGGCCGCGCGCAAATTGTTCCTTGAGCTGGCCGAGACGACCGGCAACGCCTTCGAACTGCGCACCGAAGGACTGCTCAATCTCTACAAAACCCCCGAGGCTCTCGAGGACGAGATGGCCGGTCTGGGACGCCTCGCGAACGAACTGGGGGTGGAAGCGAGAGTCCTCGACGCCCGGCAGACCGCCGAGATGGAGCCGGGCGTGCGCCTTGACGTCACCGGCTCGATCTATTTCCCGATCGACGCGCACCTCACGCCGGGGAAGCTCATCCCGGCGCTGATCGCGTTGTTGAAACAAGAGAGAGTCACATTCCATTGGAACACGAGCGTCCACGGCTGGCGCAGCGAGGCGGGACGCATCACGGCGGTCTCGACGGGCAAGGGTGAATTCGTCGCCGACGAATACGTGCTCGCGACGGGCTCGTGGGCGCCGGCGACCTTGCGCAGCCTGGGTCTGCGCCTCCCGATGCAGCCGGGAAAAGGCTACAGCCTAACGATCGAGCAACCACGGTTCCGATTCAGTAAACCGCTCATCCTGGCCGAGCGGCGGGTCGCAGTCACACCCATGGGCGACCGGTTGCGCTTCGGCGGCACGATGGAGATCAGCGGTCACACCGCTAACGTGCGACCCGAGCGCATCGAGCAAATCATCACGGCGGCGCAGGACTATTTTCCCGATTTCCGCGCGGCCGACTTTGCCGGCATCGAGCCATGGTTCGGCTATCGACCGGTCTCTCCCGACGGCCTGCCGTACATCGGGCGCTTCACCCGGCCGGCAAACCTGATCGCGGCCTGCGGCCACGCCATGCTCGGTGTGACCCTGGCCCCTGTTACCGGATTGTTAGTGGCTGAGATACTCACCGGTCGCAAACCAAGTGTCGACATGACGCTGCTTAATCCAGATCGCTTCGCCTAAAACGCTTGCCACGCCGCCCGCTCGCGAACGCTTTCGGAGTAGCCTCGGCGGCGGCGGGTCCCTCGCTTCCTGTCACCGGCCTTCCGCTCCCATTGCCGGAAAAACCTCCTTGCTTTCGCCCACGCCATCTCAGAGCATTCCTCGGACGCAGACTAATGGGAAGGCACCTTCCTGGCAGCGATTCTGCGAACCTCGAAAAACTTACGAGAAGGAAAACAGGAACATGGCCAAATATCTGATCCAGGTATCCTATGACGCAGCCGGAGTGAAGGGAGTGATCGAGAAAGGAGGCAGCAAACGGAAGGCCGCGGTCGAGCAGGCGGTTGCGGGGATGGGCGGCCGGCGGTCCCGGGAAATAGTTACCCCGGTTTGGAAACAAGCGCCGACCCGACCACGAAGATGCGAGCCTACCTGGTAATCTCCGGCGTTGTTTTTGGTGCGGTTGCACTGGTCCATGGGCTCAGACTGCTTTTTGGTTGGTCCGCTCAGGTGGCGGGCTGGGGCGTGCCGGTTTGGATATCATGGGTCGCGTTCTTCGGCGCGGGGGCGCTGTCTGTTTGGGCTCTTCGCCTCGCCGGTAAGAGACGGAAATGACTTCGAGAATAGCGCGTGCGACCTGACCTCGCTTCGCCACCACCAACCGCCACATGGCAGATGGCATCACCGACACGCTGAAGCGTCCGAGCGCCATTCTTCCTATCGCGATGTCGCTCTTCGCGCTCGCGATCGTGCTCTTTCACATCGCGATCCACGGTCCGGCCCGGGAGGCGGATGAAGGGACAGCCGCCCACCTCTGGCAACTCCTCATGGCCGGCCAGGTCCCGATCGCTGCCTTCTTCGCGATCCGATGGCTGCCGCAGGCTCCGCGCTCAACCTTGTTCGTGCTAACATTGCAAGCCATCGCGGGGCTCGCGGCGGTGGCGCCGGTTTTCATCCTTGGTCTGTGAAACCTCCGTCCTCTGATCGCCTTCCTCTGTCTTCGGCATTTCAGTTGTCAGATTTTCAGCTTTTAGATCTCTCCCCATTCAACCCACCCGGCGGCCGCGGCAAAGCGGATCAATTTTCGGCGAGAACCTTCCCAGACTGCTCGATGAACTCAACCAGGTCCTCGCGGCTTGACGTTCCAATCCTGTAGCTACATCCTGTAGAGACGATGACAGCCAAACTCTTTCAGCACGGTGGCAGCCAGGCAGTGCGGCTTCCCAAAGCTTTTCGATTCGAAGGAAACGAAGTCTTGATCGAAAAACGCGGCAAGGAAGTGGTCCTCAAACCTAAACCGAAACCCAGGTTCAAAACTCTCAACGACGTTTCGCGCTACTTCGCCGAGAAATATCCCGACGCGGGCGACTTCCCCGGTCCGCCGCCGCGGCCGAAGAAGCACGAACGCTCCATTCTCGAATGGTAACGCCTGCCTCGGCGGTGACTCCCGCCTGCCTGCTGGATTCCAGCGTCTGCATGATGACTCTGCGCGGGCGCACAGCCAGGGGCGACCTGCCCGCTCCTCCGGACGCAGCGATCTCCGGCATTGTCGCGGCAGAGCTTTGGGCGGGCGCTGCAAAAGCGAATCGAGCCGACGCGGTCGTTCGTCTCCAGGAGTTGCTCGGCTTCTTCCCCGTCCTCGATTTCAACGAAAGCGCAGCCCGCACCTACGGCGAAATCCGCGCTGACCTGGAACGCCGCGGGCAACCAATCGGCCCGCTTGACCTGCTCATTGCCGCTCATGCCCGCAGTCTGGGAGCCACATTGATCACGGTCAATGTTCGGGAATTTAAGCGGGTCAAAGGACTCAAAGTTCGGGCATGGAAATAAGGCAGCCGTCCTTTGCCCCTGGTTGAGCGTTGAACGTTGCTTTCCACTTCTCACTTCGTCCTTCATCATTTTCCGCCATGGAAGTTCGCAACCTGGAAGCTCAAACGCCGTTTACGACCGCGGATGGCTCGACCATTCGCAGCATTCTCGACCGGGCCAACGCGCCGGTGCAACAACAGAGCCTGGCCGAGGCCACTCTCGGGGCGGGTCAATCGACCCAGCGCCATCACCACAAGCAGACCGAGGAGATCTATTTCATTCTGGAAGGGCGCGGCGAGATGGAAGTGGACGGCGAACGGCGGGAAGTCGGGCCGGGCGATGCGATCCTTTTGCCACCGGGCGCATCGCACGTCATTCGGGCCCGAACGTCGCTGCGATTCCTCTGCTCCTGCGCGCCGCCCTACTCACACGAAGACACCTTCCTCGAGTAGCACTCATCTGGAATTATTTCTCCTCCCACCTCTGACGCCTATCCCTCGCTTGCCACGCCACCCGCTCGCGAACGCTTTCGGAGTAGCCTCGGCGACGAGGACATAGTCGCGCCGGAGCGTTGCAAGGGCGGATCACTCTTTTTCCTTTTATGAAGGACCAGTTACCTATTAGAATAACACAATGAGCACAACCGAAATCCTGGCCGAATTGCCTGCCTTGCCGCCGGACGATCTCGAGGCCATCTGGCAGACCGCCGGCCGGTTGCTCGAGGGGCGCTCTTTGACTGCCTCCCCAGAATTGCTGGCCGCGGTGGATGAAGCCGATGCTTCCTGGGAAAAGGAAGACGGCGTGCCGATTGAGGATGTCCGCCGGACGATCAGCTCGTCGCTTGGCAAGTAATTGTCGGGCGCGTGGCGGTGCGCGACCTCCACCGCATCCACGATTTCATCGCCCGAGAAAATCCTGCGGCGGCGGTCACTTTCTGCCAGAAGTTGCTGGATCGCGCGGAGGCCTTGCGAGAATTTCCCGAGCGGGGTGGGCACTTAAGAGAGCGGCCCGGCGCGCGTTTCTCGGTCGTCGGCTCCTATCTGGTCCTCTATCGTGTGGACCGGACAGCGGCGACGGTGCGAATCCTTCGTTTCTGGCACGGCGCGCGGGAGCGCCGCCGATTGCAGAGTTGACTCGGGGCCACGTAAACAGCCCGCTTCCTTCTCTGTCCGTAGTTCACCCAAAGCCTGCCCGCCTCGGTGGGTGGCGAGCGGCGGGCCCTCCGCCTCCGCCGCGCACTCGTCCAACCTGCGTGAAACCCAAAGACCCGTTCTCAACCGCATAATCTCCACGGGGGGAACCAAAAGAGGCCCGATCCACGAATCGTTAATGACTGTCACTTTCCTGGAACGAGCAATTCACTCGGCGACGGTCAGTTAATATGAATGAAACCCAACAAAGACCGACCAAGTAGTAATATGAAAAAGCTAATCACGATATTTATCAGCTGTTCGCTCGCACTTTCCGCCGTCGCGAGTGCCCAGCAGGACGACGCGCAAGCCACGCCCGGCAAGGAGAAGCAGCATAAGCAGGAGAAAGCCCATGCTGCCCCTGCAGCGCAAGGTCCCGCCGCACCAAAGGCCGAACGCCCTCCGCGGAGGGCACATGGCGGGATGAAAGCCCAGGAGCGTCGAGCCGAGCGCCAGAATGCCCGCGCCGCGGCACCGGCCAACGCGCCAGAGGCCGCACCCGCCAAAGGCAAAGGCAAAGCGAGGGCGCGGATGCAACCTGAGGCTCCTGCGACCGAACCCGCCAATGCCCCGACCGATGTAAAAGCACAGCCCGGTCAGCACCGCAAAGGCCCAAAAGCAGCCAAGACTAACGAAACCGCGACGGTCAATGCAACCGCGCCGCAGGCCAATCAGCCAAAAGCGCGCGCCGGCAAAATGAATGCTAAGGCGAAACCGCTCGACACCCAGACGGTGCAGAAGATCAAGTCCGAGCACGCCACCTTCGAGGCGAAGGCTCGGCCCCAGCAGGTCCCGGCCGTCAGCTTTAACCAGAGCCACACGATCCGCGGGGCCGATCAATGGCAGGGGCAAAACTACGTCGTCTTCCGTTCCTACCGGCCGCAGATGCACGACGAGAATTACTACCGCTCGCACTACAGCCGGGTCGAACTCATCGGTGGCGGATACTACTACTTCGATGGCGGCTATTGGTATCCGGCCTGGGGTTACCAGCCTTCAGCGCAATACTATGTCTACGACGGCCCGATCTATGCCGGCCGCAGCGCCGAACGCCTCGACCGAGTCATTGCCGACGTCCAAGCCGCGCTTCAGGTCCAGGGTTATTACAAGGGAGAAGTCGATGGACTCCTCGGCCCCTTGACGCGTGAGGCGCTCACCGGCTACCAGGCCGACCACGGCCTTTACACCACCGCCGCGATCGACCAGCCAACGCTCGATTCGCTCGGGCTGGACTAGGCGAAACCAGCTCAAGAAACGAAAAGCCGCCAGGTCACAGACTTGGCGGCTTTTTCCGTTACCGCCTCACTCTCTCGCTCTCTGCTAGAAGCGCTTTCAAAAAGCCCGTAGCCGGCACATCGGGGTTGAAACAACCGCCGCTGGACCGGCGCAAGGCGTCGGGAATTCAAGTTGTAGAGGCGGTTGTGTCAACCGCTTGGCCCGAACGCTCCGCGAGCGCCGTTGTGCGCGAGGAAGCCGGCCGCTACAAAGCCGCCCGCCGCAAGACCGCTCGTTCGTGAACACGGCCGCCCCGGGCTGCCTGCTCCGCTACTTCTTCCTTCCTACTTTCCCCCATGCGTCCACTCACCTTTCGGTTCCCGAATTTACTAGTGGAGGGAGCGCGGAACATTCGTGAACTCAAGCTCGACAAGGCAATTCTCAGATCACGCCGAGATGCGCGATTTGGCGCTGACGATCCTGAAAAGCCACGGCGGCGAGCGCGACATCGTCCTCCGCCTGCAAACCCTCATGAACACCCCCGACAACGCCATGCCCCTGAATGAAGCGATGAACCGTCTCCGGGCGCTGCGCGCCTCCTGCCCGCCCTTCGCCGGCCGCCACAGCGGCATCCGAATCTCCGTCGCCGCCGCAGCCTGAACCGCTCTGCGTTCCGTCGGTCCGCTTTGATTCACTCGCAGCCCGCTCGCTCACCGCTACCCTCGCGGCTTTACCGATGCTGCCTCCATTTCAGCTTCTCAGCTTTCAGCGTTTGATGCTTCGCACCGCTACCTTCGCGGCGCCCCGTCTATGGCTTCGCCATTCAGCTTTTGGGAACTTCCGCCCTCCGAGCTTCGTCTATGACGCTCTTTTCCCAAAGGCGTCATTCAACTTTTTAGGAGATCGGTAACAGATCAGGTTCAAGACATAGGTAACACTGGAGGAGGCAAAGAGGCTAAGGAAATGGCCGCTATGCCGTGGAAGAAAACGTGAACCTATGGAAGAGAGAATCGAGTTTGCTTTGAAGGCGATGCGGGCGCTGAACTTTCGGGCGCTCTGCCAAGAGTATGGGATCAGCGCCAAGACGGGCTACAAGTGGAAGGAGCGTTTTTTGCGCGAAGGGTATCGAGGGGATGGCGGAGGCGTCGCGCCGGCCCAAGAGCAGTCCGGAGCAATTGGCCGAGGAGGAAGTGTGCGAGATCGTGCGTTTGAAGCTGGCGCATCGCAGCTGGGGGCCGCGCAAGATCCGGGAGTTGTATTTGCGCCGGCATGGGGCGGTGGCGAGCGAGAGCACCTTCAAGCGAGTGCTGGAACGAGCCGGGCTGACGGAGAAGCGGCGGCGGCGGCGGCGCGTTTCGAGCGAAGCGGGGCGATTAAGCAGCGGGCGACGAGCGGAGCAACCCAACGAAGTATGGACGGTGGATTTCAAGGGGTGGTGGAGAAGCCTGGGGCGGCGCTGCGAGCCGCTGACGGTGCGCGACGAGCACAGCCGCTATGTGTTGGAGGTGCGGGCGCTGGAGAACGCACGCAGTTCCAGACGGTGCGGCAAAGCTTTGAGCAACTCTTCGACCGGCACGGGCTTGCCGCAAGCCATCCGCAGTGATAATGGATGCGCCCTTTGCCAGCGTGCAGGGATTGCTTTGGGCTCAGCCGCCTCTCGGTCTGGTGGGTCGCGCTGGGGATCGATTTGGAACGGGGCCGCCCTGGCCATCCCCAGGACAATGGAGCGCATGAGCGATTGCACCGCGACATCAGCCGCGAGTTGGAAGCAACCGGGCCAGGCCGATCAGGCCGCCTTGGATCTGTGGCGGCAAAGCTTTAATTACGAGCGGCCGCATGAAGCCCTGAGCATGCGCTGTCCGGGAGAAGTTTACTCGTCCTTCCGAGCGCAATTATGAAGGCACGCCCGGAGGATTTGGATTATCCCCAGATGTGCACTCGACGCGTCTGCCGCCATGGCACCATTAAAGTCGATGGAGAGAGGCTCTTCCTCAGCGACGAGCCTGGCGGGCTGGTCCGTTGGCCTCAAACCCGTCGCAGCCGACCTGCTGGAGGTTTGGTTTGGGCGCCTGCTCCTGGGCCAGATCGATCTTGCGACGAGCAGTTTTATTCGGGCGGATATCCGCCCGAATAAAACTGCAGATCATTACAAAAATGCGTAAACGATAAACAATAAAGTGTTACCCATGTCCTGACCCAAAAGCGTTACCGATGTCCTGACCTTTAGCCTTTCTACTTTCCAACTTCATCCTTCTGCCTTCTTACTTCCCGTCTCCCCGATGCCGGGGGTGATTGCCTCCCCTCGCCCGGCCGGGCGGCCGCATGTGCAGCCCTCTGTGATTCCCTCGCAACCGGCCAAAGCCGAAGCCACTGTGATTCACCTCAACAAAATTGCCGTTTTGTAACCATAGTTCCTGAAAATAATGGTCACGTTCGGTTGGAGTCAGCTGTTCAAGGAATGGCAGGCTCGTGGCCTGGGAGTTGGTCGCGACGACGATCTGGCCGCCTGACGCATCAGCAGCTGAGTGCTGCTCCATCGCAGCGGGATTCCCCGGTTCGCCGGGCGCCTCACTCCCCGATTGAAACGGAACCTGACCGGAACTAATGAGCGCTGCGCGTTCCGCTCTGAGCAGGGTTCGTTCATCGGCTGACTCCGGCGTGCCGGTCAGCGGCCTCGCCAAAAGACGATCGATCTGGACGATGCGTTCAGCGGCGGTTGGCGGCTTCGGCGCGGCGATTGCGGGAGCGCTCGACGCCGGAACGGGCGCCGGAATTGTCGCTGCGACCGCCGAAGTGGGTTTCATATCGCGCGAAGTCGCCGAGTCGCTTTTGGAGCAGCCCGATGTGAACGAAATGGCGCACAGGAAAAGGGCCATCCACATCCATCCTGGGCTCGTGCTCTGAGAACGTTCGCGCATGGGAAAGAAAACTGCGATATTCAATTATCATAGTGCTCAGATTTTCTCGGAAAAGTCGAGCACTTTTTATAACGGGCAACGATTGAATTTCCAATTCGGCAAGCGCCGAACCGGAGGTCTTGCTGCGAACGCCCGCCGTCCTCTGACTTCCGACCTCTGACTCCCGTCCTCCGACCTCTGACTTCCGCCCGCCGTCCTTCAACTTCTTCCTTCTTCCTTCATCCTTCTGCCTTCGCTTTGCCCTCACCCTCCGCTCTCCGTCTCCCGCCCACGACCCGCCAAACAAACCGGGTGGACCGCAGGTCTTTTACGCGGTCAGCTTTTCTTGCGCCTCCATGCCGACGCCGGAGGGAACGAACCCGCCAAAAGATGAGCGCGCGTTTACGACGCCGAGCCGATTTGGAATTGGCAAAGGGGCCGTGCAACAAGTAGTCTCCTGGCTATGAAGACGCTGAATCCGAAGGCGCAATACCTCGTGAAGAATGGCAAGCCGACCGCGGTCGTGCTGCCGATCTCAGAATACGAGGAACTGCTGGAGGATTTGCACGATCTCGCGGTCATCGCGCGGCGCAAGGATGAGCCAACTATTCCGTTGGCAGAGGTGAAACGCCGGCTCAAGACCAATGCCGCAGTACGCCGTTAGCTTTCGCCGTTCGGCGGACAAGGACCTCCGGCGACTGGATGCGACTGTGCAGCGTCGTGTTTTACGTGCGATCAACGGCCTGGCACGCAACCCGCGACCAGCAGGTTGTCGGAAGCTCGTCGGCAGCGATAATGCGTTCCGCGTCCGGGTCGGCGACTATCGGGTGATCTACACAGTGGAGGATGCGATCCTGGTTGTAGCCATCGAGAGCATTCGCCATCGCCGCGAGGCTTATCGTTAGTCGATCATGATTGAATTGCATCCCGAGGTCCTGAAAAAGAACGGTGTCATCGAAAGAATCAACCTGCAGCGAGACGGCGCGAAGGCGAAACCGTACCAGGTAAAGCAGGTTCGGAAAATCCTCGCGCAATATAAGCTGCTCTAACGCATGAAGAATTCTCGATACGAAATGATCATTTGGTGGAGTGACGAAGACGACGCCTTCGTCGTAGACGTGCCTGAACTGCCCGGCTGCATGGCGCACGGAGAGAGTCGGGCCGAAGCGATTGCGAACGGCGAGGAAGCGATTGCATTTTGGTTAAAGACCGCGAAGGCAGATGGCCGGCCGGTCCCGCCACCCAAGGGTCGCCTCGTCCTCGCCTAAGAGCGCCCCGTCCAGGAGAGCGCGGCAAAATCTTCCTCGTCCCCTGACGCGACCCGCTCCTTTGTCGCCTCAAATTTTCAGTTGTCGGAGTTCAGATGTCATTTGCCGGCCTTTCGCCGCTTCGGCGGTTTGAATGAAAAAACGACGGCGAGGTCGTCCTTAAGCGCGGCATTGATTGCTTCGATTACAAGGCCATCGAGACCTGCGCCGACGTTAGCGGCATTTTTGGCAGCGACGTTGTCTTGGTGGTTTGCCAGGATGTTTTGAATCGCTGCCGTCTTTTCTTGGGTGGTCATGTTTCGTCGTTAGCAAAACCGGCGAAAGGTCGCAACAGATTCTCAAGTCCGCGCCGTCCGCTCCAGATGCGAGCAGATCAATTGGATCTCGCTCCGCTTCAGCTCCGGCTGATCCTGCTTCAGGAAATATTGATCCAGGCCATCCGTGGTAATCACCCGGGCGTCTGTGCTTTGCCACTGGTTCTTCACCTTCCAATCGCCCACGAAGACCACCAGCGGCTTCACGAAAACGTCCAGCCCGGCATCCTGCCGAATCAGATCGTGAACGGCTCGAGCATTACCCCGCGCCTGCTTGAGACAATCGCGTTCTTCCTCGCGACCCCCAACGAAGACCCCTTGCCCATTCTTGAACTCGATCACCCCCGAGCCGCTGCGGTATTTCGTCTCGATCGCAAAGACGCCCGCCGAACCAATCACCACGTGATCAATATTGAACCCGTCGCGGACCAAATCATGAAAACACCGGAACCCGAGCGGCCGGAGTTCTTCGAGCCGCTCGGCCACGAGCAGTTCGCCGCGCTCGCCGCGATTGAGATTGCGGAACTGGCGGAATAGCCGTCGAAACTCGATCGCCATAACGCCCGTCGCGACGATCGCGAAGCAAAGAGCCAGCGTCGGCGACAGCGGGCGACCCGAACGAGCCTGGAATTCGGCGACAACCCAGAGGACCCAGAAAAACGCGGTCGTAAAAAGAACGGGATCAGCCCATCATCCGTTAACCGCTCCTTTTGCTCTCGCAGCGACTGACCGGGCAACCGGCGCACAGCCGGAGGGGGTCGCCATTTCTTCAACTCGGGAAACATTATCCCAATCGCTACTGCGAATTTCATGCCAAGCCCTGGCCGTGAGTTTACCCTCGACTCCGTTTCAACGATCCGGTCTACTCGAATGATGCGTCCATATCCCTCCCCGCTGCCCCTCGTGCTCCTTAGTTTCTTGTCTGGCTGTGCTTCCACGGGTGTACAACCCGTGAATCCTGAAGTGACGGCCAGGATGAGCGCGATCAATCCACATACGATGGCGACCGTGGTGATCTACCGTGAAAGCAACCTTTACGGGAGTGCGTTGCGCCCGACCGTGACGCTAGACGGTAACGATCTCGTGAACGTCGGGAATGGGCGCGTTTTTGTGGGAGCGATCGCTCCAGGCCACTACGTTTTCGAGATGGACGACAAAAAATCCGGGACCGAGGTCGATCTCAAACCGGGACAGGCCATCTACATGAAAGTCGAGCTGGTGCCCGGCTTTTGGAAAGGCGGCGGTCGACTTCTGCAAGTGGCTCCAGAACAGGGAGCGTTTGAATCGAAGCGGCTCGATCTGGTCCCCTCTGGGGAGATCGAAAACCCAGTGTTCCGATAAAGAGCGTTTCAGAGGGATCGGCACTCCTCACAGCCAATTTTAGCGTATCAGTTTCCAGATTTTCAGCTTCCCGTTGTCTTTGGACCTCATTCAGCTTTCAGCATTTCAGCTTTGATTCGGCGGTCCCCCGCCTCACCCTACGGGCTTCGTCTATGTCGGACGGTTCCCACCGGCTCCATTCAGTTTTTTAGAAACGGCTTTTTCCCTCAACATCATTTCCAGAGTCGCTAGAAATGCGCGCCAATGGCCCTCCACCCGAATTTTCCCGAATCCCCATACGCTCCGCTGATTGCCGACGAGCGGTGGTTTCCCGCCGCCGAGGAGCTGCGCGCAACGGCGTACGAGAAAGCTTCTTCCGCCGCTCGTGGCGAAGATCCGGCGAGAAGTCCACGCGTGGCGGAACAGTCGGACTACGCGGGCGCTTCGCCGACCTCGCGCGCTCTGCTCAAATGGTGGTTCGAGACCGAGCACCTGACTGAAGAACGCGACGGCTCGCTTTCACCGTTCCGCTACTACTTCGCCCAGCGCGAAGCGGTCGAAACGGTCATCTGGCTTTACGAAGTCCGGCGCGCCCGCGACAAATTCGATCTGCTTCGCTTCGATGCCTCCGGCGCGGTTTCCTCCGGCATGTTCGCCGAAGATTGGCCGCGTTACGTCCTGAAAATGGCAACGGGCGCGGGGAAAACCAAAGTTCTCTCGCTGCTCATCGCGTGGAGTTTCTTCCACAAGCTCTACGAAGCCGACTCGACGCTCTCGCGCAACTTTCTCGTCATCGCGCCGAACATCATCGTTCTCGACCGGCTGCGGGCCGACTTCGACGGACTGAAAATTTTCTTCAACGACCCGGTCCTGCCCGACAACGGTCACGAGGGCCGCAACTGGCGCGACGATTTCCAACTCACGCTGCACATCCAGGACGACGTCCGCATTGTCCGCGACACGGGAATATCTTTCTCACGAACATCCATCGCGTTTTCCTGGGCGACGTCCCCGACCCGTCGCTCGAAGACGAAGACTTGCGCGACTATTTCCTCGCACCGTTCGGCCCGAAGCCGGTCGGCAAGACCACCGACAGCAAGACCGACCTCGGCGAGATCATCCGCGAAGTCGACGAACTCGCCGTGTTCAACGACGAGGCGCATCACATCCACGACCCGAACGCATGGCGTGGTTCAAATCCATTCAGGACATCCACCACCGGATGCTGCAAAAAGATCGCCGCCTGGCGTTGCAGATCGATGTCACCGCCACGCCGCGCCACGACAACGGCGCGATCTTCGTCCAAACGGTTTCCGACTATCCGCTGGTCGAAGCCATCCACCAGAACGTCGTCAAACATCCCGTCCTGCCCGACGCCGCCAGCCGCGCGAAACTGCACGACAGAAAGAGCGCCATCTTTACCGAGAAATACGACGACTATCTCAAGCTCGGCATCGAGGAATGGAAGAAGAGCTACGCCGAACACGAGCCGCTCGGCAAGAAAGCCGTTCTTTTCGTGATGGTGGACGACACCCGCAACTGCGACGAAGTCGGCGCGTATCTCGAAAAGATTTGCCCCGAACTGCAAGGCGCGGTGCTTGTCATTCACACCAAGAACAACGGCGAAATTTCCGAAGCGGCCTCCGGCAAGAACAAGGAGGAACTCGAACAGCTCCGCAAGGAATCCAATCGAGATCGACACGCTGGAAATCACCATACAAGGCCATCGTGTCCGTCCTGATGCTCAAGGAAGGCTGGGACGTCCGCAACGTCACCACCGTTGTCGGGCTGCGCGCCTTCGTCGCGGCCAGCAACATTCTGCCGGAGCAAACCATCGGGCGCGGCCTGCGCCGGATGTATTTCGGCACCGACACGACAGGAAACTGTTTCCGTCATGGGCACGCCGGCCTTCATGGATTTCGTCGAATCCATCCAGAGCGAAGGCGTCACCTTCGAATCGCGTTCCGATGGGCGGCGGCACGACGCGGCACGAATCGCTCATTGTCGAAGTGGACACCGAGAACCAGGAAAAGGACATCGACAAGCTCGACATCCCGCTGCCCAGACTCACCCGCCGCTATCAGCGTGAGTTCAAAAATCTCGACGCGCTTGACCCGGCCAAGTTCGGGAACCAACGTCCTGCCGCTCAAACCGTTCACGCCGGAGGAAACGCGCGAGATCGTTTTCAAGACGATGCTCGATGCCGAGATTCATCACACCATCCAGCTCGACGGCTCTGGCCCGGCGGACTACCGCTCCGTCGTCGCGTTCTTCGCGCGCCAGTTGCTCGAAAGACCTGCGGCTCGTTGGCGGCTACGACGTCCTTTACGGCAAGGTGAAGACCTTCATGCGCGAACATCTGTTCACTCCGTCGCCGGTGAATCTGGAAGATCCGGTCGTGCTTGCGCAATCTCTCCGAGCCGGACGCCGGCAAAATTCTTTACGACTCTTTCAAGTCGGCCATCAACGCGCTCACCGTCCAGGAAACCGGCATCGACCCGCATCGAAGACCGCATCCGCCTGAGCGACACGCGGCCGTTCCGCACCGACCACCGCGCCTATCTCAATGCCAGCAAAAGTCATCTTCAACAAGATCGTGGGCGAACCGCACTCCGGCGGCTTCGAACTCTCGTTCGCCGCGTTTCTCGAAGCGCGCACCGGATGTCGCGGCCTTCGCCAAGAACTACCTCGCGGTCGGATTCAAGCTCGACTACGTCAAAAGCCAACGGCGACCTTTCCAATTACACGCCAGACTTCATCGTCCGCACCACCGACGGAGTTATCTGGATCGTGGAAACCAAAGGCCGCGAAGAACTCGACCTTCCCGCAAAAGATGGCGCGGCTCAAACAATGGTGCGCCGACGCCACCGCCGCCGAGGAGAACGGTCAGCGATACAATTTCGTCTTCGTGGACCAGATTGGATTCGACAAACACGCGCCGAAAACCTTTGCGCGTCTTGGCGACAGTTTTCTGGAATACCGAACGGAAAGCCCGCAAGGAATGTCCAAAGATTCGGGATCGATGAACGGAGGCGCAGAAAAAGGGCAAATCAGCCAATCGAATCGACGAGGCGTGCCGGCTTTATGCCGAGGGCAAGCTCTCGCGCGGGCCGGCCGCGCGTTTGGCTGGCCTCGACCGGGCCGCTTTCGACGACGAACTCTACCGTCGAAAGATCCCAAGCTACACGCCTGAGATGCTGGAGCAGGACTTGGCGGTCATTCGCGAAGAACCGCCCAAGTGATTGTCGTTATCGACACCTCAGTCGTATTGAACCTTTGCTTCCTCCACGAGGAGGATTTGCTCGCAAATTTATACGATCAAATTGTCGCACCCTCGGCGGTTCGCCGAGAATTCGAGCGTTTGGCCACGTTCGACAATCGCTTCAAGGGCCTGGCATTCCCCGCTTTCATTAAGATCGCGGACCCCTCGACAATTCCCGATGAGTTGAAAAACGCGATCGCCCTGGACGAAGGCAGATTGCGGCCCTCGCGCTCGCGCTTGAGCAGAAGATTCACGACGTTCTGATTGATGAACGCCCCGCGCGCGAAGCGGCGGCAAAGCTTGGCCTCCGCGTCTCCGGTTTACTTGGAGTCTTGATTCGTGCCCGGCAAAACGGCCTAATCGAATCCGTGAAACCCCTGCTCGTGCGCTTGCAAAACGAGGCGGAGTTTTGGCTGGGACAGGAATTGATCGATCAAGTCCTGCAGGCAGTAGGAGAGGCTTAAAAGTCAATGGCCCGTCCCACACGTCCGACCACTACGAATTGACCGACGCCGAGAAGCGCGATCTCATCAAGCTCATCGATGAGGGCAAGCCGCTGCCGGAGAAATACCGCTTCATCCTCTTCGACGACAAACGCGAGGTCGAACTCGTCTGGAACGGCAAATCCCGCGAAGTCTGCACCGCCATCCTCCCGTTCCAAACCCTCGAACACATTGACGAGCCGCGAAAGGAAAAGCGCGAAGACGAGGAACTCTGCCTTCGACACCGCGCGGACGCCAGCTCAAAGGCTGGACCAACAAACTCATCTGGGGCGACAACAAGCTCATCCTCTCCTCCCTCAAAAGCGGCGCGCTCCGCCGCCAGATCGAGGACGCCGGCGGGCTCAAGCTCATCTACATTGACCCGCCCTTCGACGTGGGCGCGGACTTCAGCATGGACATCGAGATTGGCGGCGAGACCTTCCACAAAGAGCCGAACCTCCTCGAACAAATCGCCTACCGCGACACCTGGGGGCGCGGCGCGGATTCCTTCATCGCCATGATTTACGAACGCCTCATCCTCATGCGCGATTTGATGCACAGCGACGGCAGCATCTACGTGCATTGCGATTGGCGGGTGAACGCTTACATCCGGCTGGTCTGGATGAAGTCTTTGGACGAAAAACCATCTCAAAACGAAATCATTTGGAAGCGCACGAACGACAAGCGACTACGCGCAAGGCGCGTCATTGGAACGATTCACGACACGATTTTCTTTTATCGCGAAGTCTGAAAGACTACGTCTTGAATCAGCAGTTTCACGAATTACGACGAAGAATATATATCGAATCACAGTACAACAGAACGACGAGAAACGGGCAGGCGTTATCGAGCTCGATCAATCTCACGGCGAATCCGGGCGCATGGCGAGCAGAGGACATCTGGCAAGTACGAACTGCATTGGGCCGCCACTCGGGTACTTGGAGATTCTCGCTGGAACGAATGGAGGAACTGATCAAAGCATGCAGGACGAAGTCATTGTCCTTACAAAAGCCGGCGCAGTCATCGCCAATTCAAACGATATCTTGGATGAGATGCCAAGGCGTCCCCGTTGCCAGATGTCTTTGGGACGACATTCAGCCGACGTTAATTCGCAAGCACGAGGAGCGCGTTGATTACCCGACTCAAAAACCCGAAGCGTTGCTGGAACGCATTATCAAAGCCAGCAGCAACGAAGGCGATTTGGTGGCGGACTTTTTCTGCGGCAGCGGCACGACCGCCGCCGTGGCCGAAAAGCTCGGGCGCAAATGGATCGCCACCGACCTCGGCAAGTTCGGCATCCACACCACGCGCAAGCGGCTCATCCAGGTGCAGCGCGAGTTGAAGGCCGGCGG
Organism: uncultured Verrucomicrobiae bacterium; assembly: GCA_963772915.1. Taxonomy (GTDB): domain Bacteria; phylum Verrucomicrobiota; class Verrucomicrobiia; order Chthoniobacterales; family UBA10450; genus Palsa-1392. Next base: position 289,538 of record CAVYZI010000006.1, on the reverse strand, counting down.
CAAACCCTTCCGCGCCTTTGAAGTGCTCAACCTCGGCCGCTACGAGCGCCAGGCTTATCTCAACGTCGGCGGGCGACTCTCCGCCAAAAAGAAAGAGCAGGCGCTGGCCAGAAAGGAACAGCGAGTTCCGCGACTTGATCCTGAAAGCCTACCGCGCCGAGCCGTTGCCGGACGCGGGCTTTCTTCCACGGCAAGAACGGCGGGCGGCTCGTCGTCGTCGGCCCGATCAATCTGCCGGTGGGCCGGCTGTTCGTCGAGGAAGTCATCACGGAATGCCGCAAGCGCGGCGCGACGCGCGTGGACGTGCTGGCGTTCGAGTTTGAGATGGGCCTTTTCCCCGCCGTGCTGGACGAGGCGAAGCAAAAAGGCATTGACCTCGCGCCCAAGACCATTCCGCCGGAAGTCTTCGACAAGCGCGCCGTCGAAAAAGGCCAGGTGCGTTTCCACGACGTGGCCTACATCGAAGCCACGCCGCGTTTCGACAAGAAAGACAAACTGACCGCTCGCCGTCGAGTTGACCGATTTCTCCGTCTATTACTCGCAAGGTCTCGCCGACGCCATCGCCGCCGATCTGAAGGAAGGCAAAAGCGAAGTCGTCTGCGAACAGGGCAAGCTCATCAAACTGAGCAAAGACAAAGAAGGCGTCATCACCCGCGACGTGCTGACCAAGCAATGGACGGACTGGGTGGATTACTGGGCGGTGGACTTCGATTACGAGAGCCGCAAGGAAATCATCAAAGTCGCCAAGCAGCATGGGCGTGGAAGGCGCATCTGCCCGGCATCGTCGAGCTGCCGGCTGAGTTCATCGACTTCGAGGAACGCTGGACCGGCGCCTACATTTTCGAGAACGAATGGCAAAGCTTCCGCACCCGCCAGAACCGCGACCTCGAACTGACCACCGCACCGCACACCTACGACAAGCCCGGCCGCTACATCCGTCGCCGTCAAAGTGATCGACATCTTCGGCAACGACACCATGACGCTCGTGCCGGTGACCGTCGGCTAACAGGCTTTATGTCCACATTCGATTCAACAAAAACAGAGCTCGGAAAGCTCCTCGGCGAAATCATTGAGGGCGAACTTCAGCTTCCGGATTTTCAACGAGGCTGGGTTTGGGATGACGAGCACATCCGGTCGCTGCTCGTCAGCATCGCCCGATCTTTCCCGATTGGCGCTGTCATGCTGCTCGAGACCGGCGGCGATACCCGATTCCAAGTGCGTCCAGTGGAGGGCGTCGCTCTCGCGGAGGGCAAGGAGCCGGAGCGCTTGATTCTGGACGGACAGCAGCGGCTCACGTCACTGACACAGGTTCTCAAGTTGAGGTCGCCTGTTTCAACGAAAGATGAAAACAAACGAGAGGTTAAGCGTTTTTATTATTTCGATATTGAGCGCGCCCTTGCCGGCCCGCAGGCATTAGAGGATGCAATCATCGGCGTCGCCGGAGACAGGCTTCAGAGAGCGAACTTCGGTCGTGATGTGGTTCTCGATCCAGCTCGAAGGAAAAACAGTACGAAGCATTCTATTTCCCTTGCAACGAAATCTTCGACGCCAATCCCTGGACGTATGGGTTGATGCAGCATCGGCAGGATCGCGTACAACAATTCATGCGATTCTCACAGGAAGTCCTGGAGCCGTTTCGACGCTATCTCGTTCCCGTGATCGAGTTGAAGAAGGCAACGTCGAAGGAAGCTGTCTGTTTGGTATTTGAAAAGGTCAATACCGGTGGAGTTCCCCTGTCGGTTTTCGAACTCGTGACAGCCACCTACGCCGCAGACGGGTTCAATCTCCGGCAGGACTGGTTTGGCCAAGGCGACGTGAAAGGTCGGATACATACCTTCGCACGCCGGCCGTTACTCCGCGATACGGCACCGACCGATTTCCTGCAGGGGATCAGCCTCCTTTACACGTATGACCGGCAGCAGCAGGATCTCAAGGCAGCAAAAACCGGGAAAGATGTTACCGCCGTCAGTGCGAAGCGGGAGCACATCCTCGATATGCCGCTGTCTGCATACAATAAGTGGGCGGATCCGCTAACCAAAGGCTTTCTGCAAGCCGACGATTTCCTCCGGCACCTGGGCTTTCAAAACCCCAAGTTTTTGCCATATCGTGCGCAGATCGTTCCCCTCGCCTGCGTTTTGGTGCACCTCGACGACAGATGGTTGGAACCGCAGATTCAAGATAGGTTGAGTCGCTGGTACTGGAGCGGAGTATTTGGTGAGCTATACGGGAGTGCGACTGAGACGCGAATTGGGTTAGATTGTCAGCAACTAATCGCTTGGGCGCAGGATGCCACTGCACCGGTTCCGAGCACGATCGCTTCGGCTGGATTCCAACCTTCCCGACTGGAAACGCTGAGAACAAGAACTTCCGCGGCGTATCGGGGTTTATATGTTCTGCTTCAGCAGCAGGGCGCAAAGGACTTCTTCTGGAAAGCTAGGATGCTAGACATCGATCGTGATGAAAGAGGCATCGATATTCATCACATTTTTCCCCGAAAGTGGTGCGAAGACCGGAAGATTTCGCCGCGGATTTACAACTCAATCATCAACAAGACGGCGATTTCTCTAAAGGCGAACCGCAAAATCGGTGGGAATGCTCCCTCCTTGTACCTAAGGCAGATCCAGGAAGCAGCATCGGTCAAACTCGATGACGCCGGAATGAACGCCATTCTCGAGACACATCTCATCCGACCTGATTTATTGCGCGCGGACGACTTTAAAGAGTTTTTTGCGGCCCGCAAAGATGCGCTAGTAAGACTTATTGAGAACGCGATGGGTAAACCTGCCATCATCACTACTTCGCCACTGCCGGAAGACATCGTCGCCGACGACGACGAAGGCGATGATCCGGGCGAGGTCGCGGGAGAGTCAGACGTTTTCTTAACGGAAGCAGGTACTGACGACGGCGCCCGAGCCAAGGATGGGCAACACAGAGATTGGACCGAGGAAACCTTCAAACGCGACGTTCAGAACCGATTATCAGAAAGTGAAGCGACCGCGGCGCTTGATCTTTTTGACTTTTGCAAAGGCCTGCCGAACTCAGAGACCAGCTACGGACATGGCGAACGTGCTACGGCTAGCTTCAAATTCCCACCAAAATTCAGCCGCTCGCTTTTGACGATTTTATCGGATGGGCGGCTTTGGCTAAATTACACTTGGAAAAGCTCCACGGAGGAAGAGCGGGTCATACGCGAAAAATTGTTCGCACCACTGAGAGGCCAGGCGATTCTGAATCTGAATGATCACGATTCGGAGAAAGGGACTGATCTAAGTGCGGACCAATGGACGCCGGTAGTCGAACCCATCAAAAACGCGATTCAGACGGCTCTCGCTGCATCTACGCCAGCTCATGCCCAAGATTCAGTGAATCTTTGAAATGCTTTTCACTCCACGCTGTTCGGTTTGCGGCGAGGAATTCGCGCAGTTGCTCCATGGCCGGGAGGTAGCGCGCGGCAAGGGCGGCGGTGACTTCGGCCAGCACGACCCCGTCGTAGTTGTGCGCCATCAGGTTGCGATGGTCGAGCATGTCGATCCAGACTTGCCCTTCGCGCAGCACGCCGGCCGTCGCCGCCTGCCGCAGCACTTCGCGCGGCGTGGCAGGGGCGATGCGCAGCCCGGCCTCTTCCAAGTAGTCTTTGGCTGCTTTCCAGGCCAGGTCGAGGCAGGTCCTCGAACCGGCGCAGGGCGCCTTCTTTTTCCAGCGGATTGAGCGCTTCCGGCCCGCGCGTCAGCGCTTTCTGGAGAAGGGCCAGGCCGCTCTCGAAGCGCTGGAACCATTCCTTCCGGCAGGGGTCGGCGGGCATCATCAGTCCCTTCGTAAGAGCAGAAATTGTGCGAATGGCGACGCCGTCGACCGGCCCTGTCTGCGTGAGTCGCCCTCGTTTTCCAGAGCGGACCCTCGACTTATCGCTGTTATTGGCGCAGAGCTCTACGGCCCGGTCGCCACGCCAGCAGGCCGGTCGCGCGTGAGAATTGGGGTCAGCGCGCGTGAGAATTGGGGTCAGGGTGCAAATCTTGACAGGTGCAGGATACGCCGTCGGGCCATGGGCTGAACTTGGCAGGGTGAATGGCCGAGGGGTGGCTCGATCATCCCAACTGCGGAACCGGGACCTTGACCTGCCGCCTGATCCGCTGGTCCAGGCTTGCCAGGATTTATCCAAACGGCTTTCATGGATTAAAATAACCGGCAAAACTACCCTTCCAAGGCTATCCGGCCCCTGGGGTCAGGCCACGGCATGAACGATGAACGAGATCCAATCGAACTGTCCAGGCGTCTGGTCTACCTGGCGGCAGAACGCACCCTGACGTCCTGGGTCAGGACTGCTCTCTCGGCGATGGCGTTGGGATTCGTCATCGATCGGTTTGGACTGGTTCTGCAATTGCTGCCTGTCGCCTCGACGCATGCGCACACCCACCCTCGTGCGGTCTGGGCTTGGAGCGGCTCGATTCTCATCGGCATGGGCACGGTCATGGCGTTGGGCGCCGGCGTGCGCTACCTGCGTTTTGCGATCGCCTATCATCGCGAAGGGAGCACGCGCGTGCGTCACGGCATCGTCATCGGCGTCGTGTTCGCGATCCTGCTGGGATTATTCGGCGTCGCGCTGATCGTCCTGCTGACCGTGATCCTGCGTTGAACAGAATGGCAGAAAGGGAGGGTGGGCTCTGTGGGTCGGCAGGAAGGCATGCGTCTGACCATGGATCGAGGAAGTCCAGGGGAGCGCGCCCCGCGTTTCCACGCAACCTGCGGGCCCGCGAAATGCGAATTCCTGAGTGTGCGCTACACGATCCGCATTCTCGAAAGCGAGATGCTCAATCACAACGTGAAGCGGTTCCGCACCGGTAAGCCGGACGGTTTCGCGTTCGAGCCCGGCCAGGCCACGGAACTCTCCCTCCCCCATGAAAAGGACCTCGCCGACGACAAGCACCCGTTCACGTTCACTTCATTGCCCGAGGACTCGTGGCTGGAGTTCACGATCAAGATCTACCCGGAGCACGAGGGGCTGACCGACAGACTGCGGAAATATGGCAAGGGCGATGTGTTCGAAATCGGAGACGCATGGGGCGCCATCACCTACAAGGGGCCCGGGCTCTTTCTGGCGGGGGGCGCAGGCGTCACCCCGTTTCTGGCCATCCTGCGGCAGCTCGATGAGAAGGGAGAACTGGATGGAAACGCGCTCTGGTTCAGCAACAAGAAAAGCGAGGATATCTTTCTCGGAGACGAACTCCGCGCCCGTCTGGGCGACAACCTGGAACTGATCCTGACCGAAGAGAAAGGTCCCAACTTCGGCCGGATCGACCGCGAGCGCCTGGCGGACGGCGTGGGCGATCCCGGCCAGTATTATTACATCTGCGGTCCGGACGAGATGGTGAGCGAACTCGCAGAGGACCTGAAGTCGCTCGACGTGCCAGAGGACCACATCGTCACCGAGGACCTGTAGCCGGACGGAGGAAGTCGGAAGGTTTTCCGCCTCTTAAAAGGCGCGCGGCCATTTCTTCGAATTGAGGGTCAGGCTGGAAAAGAATCGTGACAGATGCGGCACCCGCCGTCGGACCATGGGCTGAACTTGGAAGTGTGAATCGCGGCCGCGCGAAAGAAACTCTGAAGGCAAAAGGATGAAGGAAGAAGTCCAATGCCGCCGGCTGGCTTTCGCTTTGTTTTGATCTTAAGCTTCCTCCAGTGAGCAGTGAAAACCTGAAGGGCATTATTCATTCAGATCCGGAAATCATGGGCGGCACGCCCGTGTTTGTGGGGACGCGCGTTCCGCTGCAAAACCTGATCGATTCTCTCGAAGGTGGCGAATCGATCGAAGATTTTCTCGATGGGTTTCCTTCCGTGAAGCGGGAGCAGGTGATCGCCGTCATCGAAGCCGGCAAGCACCGAATGCTCGAAACGGTGTGAGAGTTCTCATCGATGAGTGCCTCAACTGGCGCCTCGGCCGCGCCTTAACCGGCCACTTTTGCACTTCGGTGCAACGGATGGGTTGGGGTGGAATTCGAAACGGCGAATTGCTTGAAAAGATGCGCCAGGAGCGCTTCGATGTATTCATTACCGGCGATCGCAATCTGCAATTTCAACAACATCTTCCCGCGGCGGGTGTCGTAGTGGTGGTGCTGCGCGCCGGGAGCACCCGATTGGCGGAGACGCTCCCGTTGATGAGGCAAGTGTTGGCGCTTTTGCCAAACTCCAAGCCCGGCACGGTAACGTTTGTTCCGGAGTCGTGAGCGACCCATACTTCACGCTCAAAGTGCAGGGAATTGGGGACTGGGTGGGAATCTTGACAGATGCCGGATACGCAGGCGGACCACGATCCCGTGGCTGAAACGCTTTCCATGGATCATCTACGGCATCGCGCTGGCCTTGATCGCGCTCTTTGCGCTCGCCCCGATCTTTTCGGTTATGCTTTGCGCGGTGATCGCGAATTCCTACGGCTCCAAGCTGGATGAAGTCTTCGGTGCATCCCTTGCAGAATTTGCGGGCGGACTACGCCCATCTGCTCTACAATCTCGGTGTGGCGGGATGGTTCATGCTTGTGACCGCTACCATCGGCGGCTGGCCGGGCTGCATGCTCGCTCGCATTCGTTCTTCATCGCGCTTCGTGGCGGAATTTCGCTTATTCTGGCGATCTTCCGGCGGTTTGCTCAGGCATTTGTTTTCCGGGCTCTCGCGTCCGTGATTTGGGCCTTGAGACAAGGAAGGTCGGGCGACCAGGATGCTTACTAGCACGTAAGATACAGTGAGGTCGCCGAATCTGCAGACCTCTTCGATATTGACTCTTGGTGTCTCTTAGCAATTTGCACGCATAATAGCCCGGGACCGATCTGACTGTACGCCGGCATGCACTAGGGCAGCGGTGCCGCCGTGAATGTTTCACGATCCTGTAGTCAGGACTGTTCGAAGCCGGTCCGCGTGCGCTTCGAGCTCTGAAGTTTCCTCACGTGATCTTTTGGCAACGGCCGTGCTGACGAACGCAAAATTTGCGAAATTCACCACGCCGTTGCCATCCACGTCGCCGGTGAGCTTGCCGTAGTCGGCTGCGCGGCATGGCTAATTCCCCAGCTGGCTCGATGCACCCCATTGATCGCCGCCGCTTATCACCTGAATTGGCGGAATCGCTCCATCGATCTGCACCACACGTCGTACCGCTTCGTGCAACCGCGGCGACCAATTCAGCCTCAGCTTCGTGCCTGCGCTATGGCAGCCGGGCAGTTCCGGCGACCGATCTCGACAAACCATCCTGTCGTCGCGTGTCGCGTCCTCGATTCCAGGCCATCGGCAGGCAGCGGATCTCAAAAAACCCGCGAGTAAACGAGCGCCCTGCTCGAGACCACGCTCTGCACGACCAACAGGCCGTCGGTGTCGGCGCGGATCGAGCCAGTTGCCGACGAGCCCGTAGCTGTCGATCGTCTCGACGGGCAGGTCGTTGTCGTTCAAGTCGTAGATGTTGCCCATCATGCCCCCGGCCACATAGCTGCGGTTGGAGTAATTGGGCGCCGTCTCGTCGAAAGCGGCCTGTAATTGGTTAGCCCCCTGCGAGACAGAGAAACCGACAAAGAAGTTCGCCGTCGTCACTGTGGTCGGCGGGAAGTCCATAGTGATAAAGTGTTCGTTCCTTCATTCGCCATCACTTCCGGATGGTCGCCAGGACGATCTCTCCTTCCGTCGGGCTGCCATCCCCGTTCGGTTTCGCTTCAGAGGACTGCCGTGTAATGCTACCCTTTGTCGTCGAGGGGTTCGGGTCACGGGCGTGCCCCAGGTGAGGAAACGTTCGTTACTGTCTCTTAGCTGCGAATCTTTCCGTCCCTGCCCATCACAATCAATTCTCCGCCGCCTTCTCGCTTCAAGCTACGGCGTGCAGCGTTAACCGCCTCCTCCTGCGTCGCATAGATCCCCCCAGTTTGTTCGCATCAGCGCGTTTCTGCGCCCAGCCGTGATCCCTCTTTGAGACTGTTCGGTCGCGTGCTTTTCCACCCATAAAAGTAAAATAAGCTGATGGAGCTTGCGCGGCAAGCCAACACAAAAACCGGCTGACTCCGGCGATCTGCCTTCTGGCGTTCGTTATCCTCGCGATCTTCGGCAGCTTGCTCGGGCATTTGTTTTCCGGGCTTCCGCGTCCGTGATTTAGGCTGAGCAACGAAGGTCGGGCGACCGGGATCAACGATGCCGACTGCAGCGGACGTGACGGCGCGCTTGCACAATCTTTCGGGCTCGGCTACACGCGAACCGGTTTCCTGACGACTAACGACTTATGGCGCGCGAATTTAAGCCGGTTCGGTTCTTTGTTTTGGTTGCAATCGTGGTCTTTCTCACCTGCGCAGCGGTGGCGTTCTTCAGCAAGCGGGTGGAGCATGGACGTAGCCCCGAGGAACGCGGCGGCTATGCGCTTGGGGTAAAGGCGGGCGCAGAGGCGCCGCCGGACGCGAAGCTTCCCAACCGGGCGGAGCTGAATCAGATGGCCCAGGCGCGCTTCAAACAGGACGGCACCGGTGACATGGCCAACTGGGACCTCGGTTTTGAGAATGGCTACGAGGAGGGGTTCAGGAAAACTCATCCCGCGCCTTGAACACGCCGCTCGCCCAACCGCCACCGATCCCGAGACGGAAACGCTTTCCATGGATCATCTACGGCATCGCGCTGGCCTTGATCGCGCTCTTTGCGCTGGCCCCGATCTTTTCGGTCATGCTTTGCGGGGTGATCGCGAATGCCTACGGCTGCAAGGTGGATGAAGGCTCCGTGCATCCCTGCATCATCAACGGGCAGGACTACGGCCATCTGCTCTACACTCTCGGTGTGGCGGGATGGTTCATGCTCGTGACTCTGCCGGTGGGCGGGCTGGCCGGGGCTGCCTGGCTGGTCGCGCTCCTTCTTCATCGCGCAAAGTGGCGGAAAACCGGCCTGTGCTGACGACCGGGGGCAGCGACCCCGGCTACAACTGCGCTGCGCAACCGGGGGCGGCGCTCCGGCGTATTCTGTTCCTGGCTTCCCGGTTTCCCGATTTGCATCCAGTTACCGCGGCCGACACCGGCCGCCTCTACATCGGCGTGCGACTGGGCGCTCGCTAGAGCTGCGCGCGGGCGGTCCGGACACACTTTCGCGGTGTGGTGAACCATCTCTTCCGTTGCCTCGCCCGCCCCGGAGAATCGATGGTCGGCTCAATAATGTCGCTGAACGATCTCGGAGGTCTGCTTGTGGACACGATGAACCTCCCTCGCCAACCCCCGAGGTTTGCGCGCCCACGCAACAGGCTTGCCCCGATATCCTCCGAGAGCCGGTCGCACAACCAACGTGATTCTCTCATCACCTCCGAGCTTGGTTGGCCGATCCAATAAGCTTGCCCAATCGAACTCCGGGGTTGCTTCGCTCACGCCATAAGTTTGCCCTGGCAGCGTGGGAGGCGGCTTGGTGCGACGATCGTTCCGACCCGTGAATACCTCGTATCGCAGCGAAAAAAAGGCATTGCGGCGCACTGAAAGCAATTTTTTTGGCTTGGCCTCGTTAGGCTGGCACAGAACTCGCTTTGCTCGTTATCCGTTAGTCTAAAACATGAACCCCTGATAAAAAGCCGATCCCCATGAACGCCTCCCAGCGACCTTTACTTCCCAAAATATCGCGCTTCGCGACACCAATTGATGCGCTCGGCCCCCCTCCCTTCCGCTACCACCGCGGTGCCCCATCCATGTCACTCCCCCAAGTCGTTCCATTGATGCGCTCAAATCCCACTTCCTACTTCCTACTTCCTACTTCCTACTTTCCACTTTCTACTTTCTACTTTCTACTTTCTACTTTCTACTTTATTGCCCCTACTTTCTCTTTCCCCCTGTTCCCCCAACGAGACGACGCCGCTGCCTTCCCCCTTTTCGCTCCCCCGGGGCAGCGAGCGTCGGTTTTTCGGTTTCGCTCCCGACTCAACGGTCAAATGTCAGCTTTCAGCCTTTTTAACTTCATCTTCTGCCTTTCTTCCTTCTGCCTTTTTCCCATCCCTTTCGCCCCTCCCCGCTCGCTGCCGGCCCGGGAGGAGTGGAAAACAACAAACAAAAAACCAAACAAAGCAGAGAGCAGCATGTTGATAAGCAAACAAAATGAATACAGATCCAAAACCGCGAGTTTCGCTCGCCTTTGCCAAGTACCGGGCAGCCATGCTGCTCATGTTCGGTCGCAACGTCGTCACCATGATGACGACTAACCCGGCCTTCACCACGCCCTTCCCCGCCCTCACCGCCGTGACGACCGCTCTCGATACCCTCGAGACGGCGGCCGAAGCCGCCATGGATCGGAGCCGGGTGGCGATCGCCAACCGGAACGCCGCCGCCGCGGAGGTGCTCTCACTCCTCCGTCAGCTCGCTGCCTATGTGCAGTCGCACTCGGTGGGGGATGTCGCGGTCCTCATCAGCTCGGGCTTCCATCCGGTGAAAGGCTCGACCCCGATCGGTCCTCTGCAAACGCCTTACACGGCAACCGTGCGCCAGGGACCGACCAGTGGCTCGATCTCGGCCCGCACCCCCAAGCTCAGAGGCGCCTACAGTTATAACTGGCGCGTTGCTCTCGCCTCGGCCCCGACCAATTACCTGGAAGAGGCGCAAACCACCGCCGCCCGGTATCTCTTCACGGGGCTCACGCCCGGCCAGACCTATATCGTGCAAGTGAGCGCAGTCGGCGCGGCCGGCGAAACCAGTTGGAGCGCACCCACGAGCATGATGGTGGTGTAACTCCCCGGAAGTTCCACTCAAAAGGAATTTTCGCATGGGCCGCGGCGGAGAGCAATCTCCGCCGCGGTTCTGCTTTCGCGTAGGTCGGGCTTCCAACCAGACTCGGCCGTGGCCTTCCAGGCGGCCGGGTAGTCCTCACTTTCGACCCAGAAGATCGGGGATTGGGATCGCGTCGGAAAAGATCACACCAGTTCGAACCCCTCAACCACCCCCCTTTAGTCTCAGTGTGGCGCACGCCTGACGGAGGTTTCCGCTCCCTGCCGCGACGCGCCGCCAGGCGTTGATTCGATGTTATGCGCCAAGCACTCTTGAAAAGGTCATCGTCGTTTCTTGCTGCACGGCGCGAAGCCATTCAAGATGTTTCTTTAGGGCGGTCGTGAAGTAGCGCCGGTAGGGATAGCTTAAGATCCGCCGGTATTCCCACGCCTGGATCTCAATGAATCTGTTGGTCTCGTCGCCGTAGAAATACTTCCCCGTGGTTTCGATCAGAACGCACTCTTCTTGCATTTTTGCCTCCCATGGCCACATCCTTTTGCAGCACCGCGCTGCACCACCGCGGTCCCGCAGGCGCGGGACTCGGTTGGTGGCACGCCACGATTTGTGACGCGCGCTCTTGATGTTTCGCGAATCGTACCCGCACGAAATCCAGCTGTCAATCAATCGGGCGGCGTGACGGAGCTGGCTTGCGTGAGGGCGCAGAGGTGGTGTATGCAGAAAGTTGTCATTCAAACAAAAGGAGACTTCATGAAAATTATGCCGTTGTTGGGTCGGGTCGTGCTGGCCCTGAGCGTTTCGTTGATGGTCCTTGGTGGTCGCACGGCCAGTGCCCAGGACCCGTTGAAGGAAGGGAAGATCCTGCAGCACACCGATCTGGCGGGTGCCAAGGGAATGGAAGCCTACCTGGTGCTGCGCGAGCTGCCGCCCGGCGGAGAGAGCGGCAAGCATACCCAGCCCGGGAACGAGTTCGTCTATATCGCGGAGGGTTCGGTCATCTTCGAGGCGCAGGGGAAAGCCCCGGTCACGCTCAAGGCTGGTGAGTCGTTCCAGACCGTGGCGGGCGAAGTCCACAACGTGAAGAACGCCAGTGCCACCGCCCCGGGAAGCTCGCCTTCTATTCGCCAAGAAAGGCACCCCGAGGAGGAACTCTCCGTCCCGGCCAACTAGGAAAAATTGCTGACACGCTTTTTGGTTATGGTTGTTGCCTACGCGGTTATTTGGTCGATGCCAGCTCTCGATGCCGCGAGGCGATCGCGCAATTGTTCCATCGCGGGAAATAGCGCGCGGCCAGGGCGGCGATGACTTCGGCGTGCACGTCGCCGTCCTATTGTGGGCGAGGAGGGTGCGGTGGTCGAACATGCCGATCCAACACCTGACGATCGGGCAGGAGAGCCGGCCGCGGCCGCTTCCGGAATACTTGCGCGGCGTGATCGGGTCGATGGCAGTCCCGACTTCCAGATAATTCCTTGGCGGCTTTCCAGGAGAGGTCGAGACAGCTCATCGATACGGCGGCGCGCCTTCCTTTTCCAGCGGTTGAGGGCCTCCGGCCGACGTGCCAAGCGCGCCGAAGCAGCCCCAGACCGTTCTCGAGGGTCTGGAACCATTCCTGGGGGCTCGTGTCCGTGTGCATTGCCGCCTTCCTCCAGAGCATGAACGATGCGCCGCGGTTGGAAATCGATGCGACGGTCATTGATGCGCACCCCATGCGCTCACCCGTCGGGCTTAGCTATGCGCTCGTCCCACTCGCTCCATTGATTGACTCGAACTGCCCAGTTCTTGGGCTCCGCCCATGCTTCGCATGTCTATGTCGCACCGCCCCCCGCGGCCTCCATTGACTCGCTCGCATCCCGCTCGCTCACCGCTACCCTCGCGGCTTTACCGATGCTGCCTCCATTTCAGCTTCTCAGCTTTCAGCGTTTCAGCTTTCGCGTTGTCTATGTCGCGGCTCCCCAGCTCGCTCCATTCCGACTTCTGCCTTCTGACTTTCGTTTCCCTTGGCGATCTTTGGCGGTTCGCTCGGACATCTGTTTTCCGGGCTTCTCGCGCTCCGTGATTGAGGCTGGGCGCAGAAGATCGGGCGACCGGGTCACCGATTCCGGCTACAATGCGGACGTGACGGCGCACGTCCCTCCAGCGGCAGGCGATGCGCCCGCCCTACAATTCAATTCCTGCGCGCCGCCGTCAGCCCCGGGGCTGGCCAATCAATGCCGGGCGCGGGGGTGAACCTTCGCATAAAGATCGTCGAAGGCGCGCAGAGCGGAAGCGACCGAGGATCCAAAGCCGAGGATGCCTTGGTTAATGGAGCGCCCGAGCAAGGCAACATATTTGCCATGATAGATTGTAATCCGCGGATGTCGCAGGGCCGCAGCGCCGGCAGGGTGTGCCGCACAGTACTTTTCAACATCCCTCTGGAGGGCGTCGTCGCCCCCAACCTTCAGCTTTTTTCTTCCCATGGAGTCTCCTCCCCTTTGGTCACAATACAGTCTGACCGTTTGCTTCGCAATCCGTTGAGGTTTTTTTGAGCGTTTCTTCCGCCTTTTAGCCTTTCCACTTCCTACCTCATCAGGGTCGCGCGCCGGGTCGCGGGCGCGCGCTGCGGACCAGTAGCGCCACAGGGCCCACGAGGACCTGGGACGCTCTGGCCGCGGCGCGGCACTGCGCGGCCTCAGTTCACCACCACGTGGTCGATCGTCTTTACTCCGCCGTTCCTGGCAAAGTAGATCTGCACACGGGTGCCGGGCGCGATTCGGCCCCCGACTCTTTCGCCTCTGCTGTTGAACACGTGTCCGGGACCCTGGAGAACGAATTGACCCGAACCCTGGCCGTTCACAACGAGGGTGTTGGCGGGCTGATATCTCGCCACCTCGCCGCCTTCGACCGCCGTGATCGGCTGTGTTGCCTTCACGGTGATCCCGCTCGTCGTGAGGAATCCCATCTGCAACCCATCGCCGAAAGCCAGCGGCGCCATGAATGCGCAGCAGGCGATACTTAGGATTAGCTTCTTCATTATTATTTCCTCCATTGGTTAGTTGTTTGGTTTTCTACCTGTCAGCGGACCTGTTTGCATAAGGCGTGCCGCCGCCTCGATCTCGGCACAAACATGAATTCATCAGAGACTTATGAATTTGGTTAAAAATAATCGTGTCCGATATTGTCGGATCGAATCCCGAAGGTGGGATTCCGCGCGTTTCATCTGCGGGATCTGAAATCGACTTTTTCGGCCAGGCGATCAGCCATGTCCGAAAAGCGCTGCCGCGCTTTTGGTGATCGGTTGTTCGTTCTCGGTTATTGGGGGGGCTGCTTCAACCGGCCCGGGGTCAGCGATCCCAGCTATAACGCCTGAATCGCGACGCCCATCTAAAACGTGGGAGGGGCCTTTGTGCCGCGATCAGCGTTGTTGGTTATCGCGGCCTTTGTTCCTGGGACTCGCTTTTGGCGGCTTCACTGGTCCCGGCCGCGAAGAAGGATGCGTGATGACCGGGATCGCAGGTCCCGGTTGCACCTGATTGCGGCCGGCACGCGGGAGGGGAACGGGACGGTAGGCTGTCGATGATGTTGTTAAGAACGGCTCGGGTCTTTCGCTCGTAATCAAAATCCCCTTGGCGAATGAATCAGTGAGATCTCCCGTAATGGGAACCCGCGGAACACCCGGACGAATCAACGGCCGTGTTGTCGGCCGGAGTCGATGAAAGTTGGGGCGGATGGTGGGATAGGACTTCGGAACCAACCGATCAAAACGAACCTGAACGAGCGGCTGACTGTAATTCGTGTCGTCCCCCAATGCGCAAAAGCCGCTGACCACCAGGGCAACACTGCCCAATGCCCACTGCAAACTGCGCGACGCTCTCATGCCGCGATCATAGGCAGATCAAGGGACTAAAGGCAATACAATTCCCCCGGCGAGCGCCGCGCCTGTAATCGGCTGTGAAGCAATGGCCGGGCTTTCCAAGGCGCCTGCTGCTTTCCCAAAAGCTAGCGGACTCTGGCCGACGATGGCGTGCAGGTTGAAATCCACGGAAGCGCAAGGTCGGTGCTAATTCGAATATCGGGGCCGACCAGCACTTAGCTAGCGCCGGTGCATTTTAGCCGCCTAAGTCGGTCTCCATTTCGTTCTCGTTCTCTGGTCTTACCGGTTTGTGAATCGCTCCTGGTTTTCTGGCTTCAAGGTTCTTTTCCCTCCTCATGAAGGGAGGAACTGGCGCGCATTATTTCCTCATTTCCAATGAATTCCGCTTGACGCGTAGTCCGGGCGATCCCTAACTTCTCTGGAAACACGCGTGTCGCAGCGCGCGGGCTTCGTGTGGCTGGCCTGGAATAAAGATATCCCGGGGAGCTTCGGTTAACTTCAACACTAGAAAGCAGCTCGTTTATGAAATTGATGACACCTATTCTCGCCCTTGCCGCCCTCGCGGCTTTTGTGGCCGCGCCCCCGGTCCGTGCCCAGGGCGATAACGAAGCGGTCAAGTCCAAGCTCAAGGAAATGGAAGATAGCTGGGCAAAGGCCCAGATGAATGCGGACCATGGCGCCGCGGCGGTGAGCGAGATGCTGGCAACGGATTATGCCGGCATTAGTTCCAAGGGGGTGATGCAGGACAAAGACGCCTACGTCAAACGAATCAAGGATGATACCGATACCTATACATCATCGGTCAACGACCAAATGGAGGTGAATGTCTTTGCACCTAACCTCGCCATCGTCCGTGGTAAATCGACCGAAGCGGGCAAGGATAAAGACGGCAAAGCATTCAGTCGCAGCTTTGTCTGGACCGATACCTGGATGGAGCGGGACGGGAAATGGCAATGCATCGCCTCGGCCGGAGCGCCGCTGAAGAAGGAGATGTAACCTTTTGTGATGTTTTACGCCTGTGAGGGGACAGACCTCGCGAGGCGTTTTGACGGAGAGGTGTGGCCAGCGATGGCGACACCTCTTTCGCTTTAAGACGCTGCGGAATGCCCCGTCACCCTTTCGGCTGAGACAGCCGACTCTACAGGGCTCCCGTAACACAGGCCTCTGGCCTGTTTGTCGAGCGGGCTTCCAGCCCGCAGTGTGGAGACGGCGGGCGAGACGCCCGCTCTACCAGACAGCCGGGACGGCTGTGTTACGCCGGATGGTGCCCACCTGCGCACGCTACCGCGCTCATTCCGGTGTAAGATGGCCGGCTTCCCATCGCATGCCCATCATTACGTCCACTTTTAGAGCGCCTTCTTTTCTCCGCAACGGACATGCCCAGACGATCGTGGGGGCGTTTCTGCGGCGGGGACGCGAGGCCAGGTTCGAGCCGGAACGTTTGGAGCTCGCGGATGGGGATTTTCTTGATCTTCGCTGGCTGCGCCAGGGTCGCGAGCGACTGGCGATATTGTCGCACGGGCTGGAGGGCTCGGCTGACGAAGGCTACATCAGGGGGACGGCAGCGGCTTTGGCTCTCGCCGGTTGGGATGTGCTGGCCTGGAATTTTCGCGGCTGCGGGGAGGTGCCAAACCGGCTCGTGCGCCTTTATCATAGCGGAGCGACGGAGGATCTGAGCGCGGTCGTGGAGCACGCGGCGGCGAATTATTCACGCATCGCGTTGGTCGGGTTCAGTCTCGGCGGGAACCTCACTCTTAAATACATGGGGGAAGCGCCGCCCCATCGCGCGGTCATGGCGGCGGTGGGAATCTCGGCGCCGGTCGACCTCGCGGCCAGCGCGCGAATGCTGGACCAGCGCTGGAGTAATCGCATTTATCTGCGCCGCTTCATCGACAGCCTGGTCGCCAAGGTGGAAACGAAAGCGCGGCGTTTCCCCGGCGAGATCGACGCGCGCGGGAGTCGCGACTTGCGCACCTTCCAGGAGTTTGACGATCGCTACACCTCGCGGCTGCATGGGTTTCGCGATGCGGCCGATTACTGGAAGCAGGCGAGCGCCCGCCAGTTCCTCCTCCAGATCACGCGACCGACGCTATTGCTCAACGCGCGGAATGATCCCTTTCTCGCGCCGGAGTGTTTTCCATTTCCGGAAGCGGAACAGAACCCGTGGCTGTTTCTCGAGACGCCGGAGTCGGGCGGGCATCTTGGATTTCTGGAATTCGCCGGCGGGTGGCTCCGCCCATGGTTCGAAAAACGCGTCACTGGTTTTCTCGCCGAGGCGGACGATCGCGGAGTCGATCGCTGAAATCCGTGCGCTACTTTTTTTTCTCCAAAAGCGGCAGGTCGGCTTCGTAACCTTCCTCTTTCATTCGCTCGATGGGAATGAAACGGAGGGCGGCGGAGTTGATCGAGTATTGCCGGCCGGTGGGCGATTTGGGGTCGCCAAAGAGATGGCCAAGGTGGGCATCGCTTCGTTTTGCGCGCACCTCGATGCGTTGCATGCCCTCGGAGTTATCGGGCTTTTCGACGACGCGATCGCATCGAGATCGGTTTGCTAAAGGCGGGCATGCCGAGGCCGCTGGCGTATTTGTCGAGCGAGGTGAAGAGGGGCTCGCCGGTAATCACATCGACGTAGATGCCGGTGCGCTCGTTGTTCCAGTATTCATTTTGGAAAGGCGTTTGGCTGCCATTTTCCCGCACGACAAAATATTCGTCGGCGGACAAGCGGTGTTTCAAAACGGCGTCGCTCGGGATGGGCCGGTTCGGGTCGAATCCTCGGGCCGCGTTTTTCTCCTGCTGGGCAATAAAAAAGAAATAAATCGCCCCGGACGTGAGCAGGACGGCGATGGCCACGCCGACGTACGTGCTGACGTTCGATTTTTCCTCGCTGGTAATTCGGCCGCCGTTCATCAGACCTCGATGCGGTGATTCAATCAGAGACCGGCGGGGGCCGTCACTACTTTTTCTCAACAAATTTTGGGGCTTGGGAAAAAAAAGGCGAAGAGAGGGCGATCAATTTGAATCGCGAGAAAGCCGGACGCGAGGGCGCACCTCCCTGCGGACTACCCCAGCCTACAGCGACACGATCTGCTTGCCGGATGGATGTTAATCTGATCGCATCGCGGCACCGTGAAAACTTCCTTCCTTCGAATCTTTGCCTTCCTGGCCATTTTCTGCGGTTCGCTCGATGCGCAACAGAGACCGCTCGACAAAGCCGCTGCTCCGCCGGCCTTTACCTTTCGGGGCGTCGCCTATTGGCATCGCTGGTCACTGAATGACCAGCACGAATTCACGCCCAAGGGCCAGGAAGATCTCGAGAAATGGGCGGACATGATCACGGTCAACGCGTATTCCGATGCGCACGATGGGGATTCGCTCGCGGCGAAGGCCAACGCCGTCCTGGAGAATTACAAGAGCCACCAGGCCATCGTGCTCAAGACCGATTCCGTCCCCCGGACTCCGGATCGCCCGGCGGAGCATTACATCGCGGTAGTTTTTGGCCGGCCAAACTTCATCGAGGCGGCCTTTGCCCGCTTCAAATTGGCGGATGGCGCCGGGTGCTCGATTGTCTATTCACATCGCATTTACGGCGAAAAGATTGGCGACCAGATGAGCGCCTGGCTCGGCGCCAACGGCATGGCAATCGAAAAGGCGTTGATGGGATGGAAGGACGCGCCTTCTTCCATGTCCGTTACGCGGAAGGTTACTAACCCGGGCAGGTCAGCAACAGCTGGGGCAACCCGGAGCTAAGTCGGAGGGGCGTTGGCGCTCCGGTCCCCTCGGGTCGTCGCGCGAAGGCGCCTCCCACATTCGGGCCGCTCACCCTTTCGCGTCCGCGTACTTCGGCTCCCGCACTTCTTTCCGGATGGCGTCGAAAATCTTTCGAATCGCCACCCGACTCCCGGCCACGGCGAGGAAGGCGGGAATGCTGCCACCGGTGCCGCTGTAGACGGTGTAGGTGAGACGGCTCCTGCCCACACTGGTCGGCTCGATGACCCAACTCCCTTCGCAGATTTTCACCCGTTGGACGCCCGGCTTGGGGGCGGGTCCCAAATCGTTGGCCTGCTTCCAGCGCAGACGATAAGCGACGCCGTCGGGTCGAGCGATCTTCGAATGGACCGAGCGCAAGGTGTAGTCGCGATCGTTGATCAGCGGGAAATCGAGGCGTTGATAAGTGACGGTGCCGTTTTGGGTCCGTTGCAGAATCCGGCATTCACTCGTGTAGGGCATAAAGTCGGGGTAGGCCTCGGGATCGTTGACGACGGCAAAGACGCTGCCGGGTCTGGCATCAACTTCTCCCACCGCGCGAAGTTCCTCGAGCGTGGAACCGGTCCGGAACCGACTGCAAATGACCACGCCATCCTGGTCGGCCACCTGCTTCCATGCGGTCGCGGTTGCGTTGTCGGCTGCTCTCTTCGCGCCATCCTGCCCGCCGGCCAGGAGATGACCGGCAGTAAGCAACGTGACCAAAAACGCCGCGACCTGCCACGGTGGGCGGCACATCTTCAAGGCGCTACTGGCAGACATCGTCAAGAGGACCTTGCTAACAGTCTCTGGAAGAAAATCAACCCAGGAAGACCGATCGCGGCCGATCTTTCGCCCTTCTGGAATTTCAGCGCTCAGTTGTCAGCGGTCAGCTTTTTTCCACTGGCTCGGTATCGTGCAACCGGCCGTAATCGACCGTGAGCCGGCCGCCGCCGTCGTCGGTGTAGATCTCGACGAAGCGCTCGCCGAACTTCACGTCGCGCCAGGAATAATCCTGCTGGGTCTGGACGGCGGCGGGAATAACGGGATCGATCCCAACGACCGAGGCAATGATGGCGACGCGGGCCGCTTTAAGCGATTCGTAGGTCTGCCCGTGGAGCGGGCTGTTCTTGTCGATCACGTGTCGTAAAGTGAGCGCGGCCGGGAAACTCGGGAGCCGGTCGAACTGAAGCTTGAGGCTGTAGAAGTAACGGAAGTCGCCCCCCTCCGCGAGCAGCTCGTCGCGATTGAACAGGATGCGGAATTCCGCCTCGACCATGCTGCGCTGGTGGAGGTTACCAATCCGGAGCATGAGGGTCGGTTTGCCGTTCAAGGGCGCGATGACGATCGATTTGCTAAAGACGATGTGCGCGCTGGGCCGCGAAAAGCGGACAAAGATGAGACCGGCCATGACCGCGACGAGAAAAATGCCGGTCATGATCTCGATGGTGGTGAGAATATTGCCGTAGAGGTTGGCGGGAGACATGTTGCCATAGCCGACGGTGGCGACGGTTTGCACACTAAAGAAAAAGCCGTCGAAGAAGGAGCCGGTCTTCATCCCGGAGATACAAGCCGGGTCGAGCTGATAAAGCGCGGCGAAGAGGAAATTAAGCGCGACGTAGACCGCGCCGACGAAGAGCGTGAATTGCGGCCAGCTCAAACCGAGGAGCCATTGGTAGGCGTCGCGCCACTGCCACCTTTCGGTGTTGAGCTTGACGAATTCGACCTGGCCGGAGCGGACTGAAATCGGCGCGCGCTTCCTTCGCTTCCTTTTCATGGACGAGAGTGTAGCCATTTTCTGCGCGCGCGCAGTCCCTCTCCCGGGGGCAGGGAAATGCTTGGAAGGGTGTCGGATCCGCGGGCAGATCCGAGGGCTAAGGCGGAACTTCCCTCCGCGCGGTCCTAGTGCGAATCCGGGTCAGCCGCGGCCGAAGCCCTCGCAGGCTTTGACTCCTGCGTCGGCTGATTCCCGGCCTGCGTCGCGACACCTGTATTTTCCTTGGTCGGGGCAGGTTTTACAGGTTGTTCGCGCGCCTTTTGCGCCGCAATTTCTTCGGCGCTGAATCCCATCCTGCTCATCAAATCTGAAGTGGCATGAGGCGTTTCGTTCGCGGCTTCCCGACGCGCCTCGCCTGCGACCTGACGTTGCGCTTGCGCACGGGCCCTGGCAGCCGCCTTTGCCTGCGCCAGCATGGCTGCGCTTGATCGGCGGCTGGCTCGCGTCTGCTCTCTCGCCTTCCCTGCGTCCGCCCGGGCCTGGGCATTTGATTCCCCATGAAGCGCATGTCTTCGCCCGGCACGTCGCGGGCGCCGCATTTCAACCGGCCGCGCCACGTAAGGCCGAAAGATCGGAGTGGGACTGGGGGTGGCTTCCTCCGAGGCGAGCAGGCCCTGACTGAAACATGCGAGTGAAAAAATAATGGCTATGATTTTCATCCTTCTCCTCCCAGCAAACCGCGATTTTCGATCAACCCCTGACTTTCTTATCGACGCGAGGTCACAGGTGCCCGGGGCAGGGAATTTTGGAGCATCGCACGTACCAAGACAGGTTGTTGATTAAGAGCCAGCGGACGACCCACGCATCGTTAGGTTACCCGGCCAGCGCGATCGAGCAGTCGCTCATCCCGCCCTTCGAAATAATTTCACATGGACAAGGGCAGGAGTTTCGGCAGGGTGTTTTCGCCGTCATGAATAAGCCCGCATCGAGTGAACTCCGCCTCGCCAAACGCATGGCCCGTCTCGGCACCGAGACCGCTTTTGAAGTCCTGGTCAAAGCGCGCGCGCTCGAAGCCAAGGGTCGCGACATTGTCCATCTCGAGATCGGAGAGCCCGATTTCGATACGCCGGGAAACATCATTGAGGCCGCTTGCGACGCCCTGCACAAGGGCTTCACCCACTACGGGCCTTCGGCCGGCATGCCGCCGCTGCGCGAGACCATCGCGCAATACGTGAGCGAGACCCGCCGGGTCAACGCCACCCCTGAGGAAGTGGTCGTCGTCCCGGGCGGTAAGCCGATCATTTTCTTCACCATCATGGCGCTGGTGGAAGAAGGAGACGAAGTCATCTATCCCAATCCCGGTTTCCCCATTTACGAGTCGATGATCAATTTTCTCGGCGCCAAAGCGGTCCCGATCCAGTTGCGCGAGGAAATGGATTTCCGGCTCGACGTCGCCGAACTCGCAGGGCTGATCAACGACCGGACCAAGCTCATCATCCTGAATTCACCGCAGAATCCGACCGGCGGGATGCTGACGAAGAACGATCTCGAAGAGATTGCGGGCGCGATCGGCGATCGCAACATCATGGTCCTGACCGACGA
Organism: uncultured Verrucomicrobiae bacterium; assembly: GCA_963772915.1. Taxonomy (GTDB): domain Bacteria; phylum Verrucomicrobiota; class Verrucomicrobiia; order Chthoniobacterales; family UBA10450; genus Palsa-1392. The sequence continues at coordinate 267,931 of CAVYZI010000006.1, read as the reverse complement.
GATCTACAGCCGCCTTATTTTCGAGGGCGAGCATCACTCCATCATGTCGCTCGATGGAATGAAGGAGCGCTGCATTCTGCTCGACGGTTTCTCCAAGACCTATGCCATGACCGGCTGGCGGATGGGTTACGGCGTGATGCGCGCCGACCTGGCGACCCACATCGCCCGCCTCATGACCAACTCCAACTCCTGCACCGCCAGTTTCACTCAGGTGGCCGGGATCGAGGCGCTGCGCGGGCCGCAGGGGTCGGTCGAGGAGATGTGCGCCGAATTCAAGAAACGGCGCGATGTCATGGTCGGCGGCCTGAATAAGATCAAGGGGTTTTCCTGCCGTTTACCCAAGGGCGCGTTCTACGTTTTCCCCAACATCACGGGGACGGGATGGCAATCGCAGAAACTGGCTGATGCGCTCCTCCAGGACGCGGGCGTCGCCGCGCTTTCCGGGACCTCATTCGGCGCCTTCGGTGAGGGTTATGTGCGCTTCAGCGTGGCTAACTCGATCGAGAATATCGAGAAGGCCTTGGATCGCATCGGCACCTGGGCGAAAGACAATCTGTAGGGCGACTACTCTGGTTGCCAATCAAACATGACCGAGAGGAAAAAGTCCCGCATCTTTGCCACCTCCCGCATCGGCGATCCGGCCGAGAACCGGCTGCGCGAGCAAGGCTACGACCTCGAGGTGTTCGAGGGGCCCGAGGCGCCGCCCAAGACTCTGATTATCGAGAAAGTGCAGAGCGGCATCGACGGCATGATCACGACGCTGCGCGATCCGATCGACGAGGAAGTCTTCGCCGCAGGAAAGGACTCGCTCAAAATCGTGGCGCAGATCGCGGTCGGCTTCGACAACATCAACCGCACCGACGCGAACAAATACAAAATCCCGTTTGCGAACACGGCCGACGTTCTGACGGAAGCGACGGCGGAGTTTGCCTTTTTCATGATGGGGATGCTGGCGCGCAAGATGTATCAAAGTGAGCGCCTGGTGCGGGATCAGAAGTGGCCCTCGTGGCATCCGTTCCTGCCCTTCCTGGGCGATGAAATCACCGGTAAGACCATCGCCATTATCGGCACCGGACGCATCGGGCTGGCGATGATCAAGAAATGTTCGGGCTTCGATATGAACATCCTGTGCTACGACCCGGCCTATCAAAACGAGAGCTACATCGCCGGCATCCAGGAGCTGATGGACCTGCGCCACGCCCGCGGGATTCAAAAGGAGAAGACCTGGATTAAGTATGTCGACTTCGAGGACGCGCTGCGCGGAGCCGACTACGTGAGCATCCATGTGCCGCTCCTGCGCGAGGGCGAAACCGACAAGCCGACCTACCACCTCATCAACGAGAAATCGCTCAAGCTAATGAAACCGACCGCGTATCTGGTAAACAGCTCACGCGGCCCGGTCGTGGACGAGGAGGCCCTGGCCCAGGCGTTAAAGGCCAAAATTATCGCCGGCGCGGCGCTCGATGTCTTTGAGGAGGAGCCGCTCCCGCCGAGTTCCCCCCTCCTCGATCCCGAGATCGCCGATCGCACCCGGTTGTTTCATCACTTTGCCAGCGGCGCGCAAATCACTCGCCTCTCGGTTGACCCCGACAAAGGCATGGCTGGCCGCACCGCCCAGGCCGTGATCGATGTCCTGGAAGGAAACTACGGCGGCGATCCGCGGAAGATGCCCTACGTAGTGAATAAGGAAGCGTTCGAGTAGGCGATCGCTGCGCCGCTCCATTTATTTGCATTGACTCCTTTCGGGGAAAGTGCTCGGAATCGCGCCATGAAAATGAATCGCAGTACATTAATCGCCGTGACGCTGCTCCTGGCAGCCGCCACCGCAACCTTCGCTGCCAGTGCACAGATGGGCACCTGGAAGCTCAATGAAAGCAAGTCGAAGTTCGCGCCCGGTGCGACCAGGAATCACACCGTGACCTACACCGAGGCCAAAGGCGACAAAATGAAAGTCACCGTTGATGGCGTAGATAAGGATGGAAAACCCGTCCACTGGACTACGATGGCCAAATTTGACGGCCAGCCGCATAAGGTAAAAGGAAGCGCGGCGTTCGACCAGATCGCCTACAAGGCGGTGGACGATCGGACTAACGAAATAACGATCATGAAAGACGGCAAGGTCGTGATGACCGGCACGATCACGGTGTCGAAAGACGGAAAATCACGCGTCGTGACAACCACAATGACCGACGCAAGCGGGAAGAAGCATACCGACAAGGCCTACTACGATAAGCAGTAGGGTGCCCGCGTAAGTTACGAGCAAAGCGACTGCTCGCCCGGGTCCAGCCTTCAGCGAAGGCAGAACGGGTCAGCGGATGGGCGTTTGCTCGACGACGACCGAAGCCTGGGCGAGCGGTGACGCGTCTCGATTCGATGACCCGAACCCAGCGGTCTCCTCCGCTGGGCGGGCGACGATTTGCTCCGCGCCTGCCGGTCGGGGCCTCTGGCTGCGGGATTGCCGGTCAGCGGTCTGATCGCTTCGATTCCAAGAGTAGAAGGCGGCCGCCCCACCCAGGATGCCAAGGAGCGCACAGACCAAAAGCAACCGTTTCCCAGCTCTGCGACGCGGTTCGGAATCGTCAAAGCGTAACGGCCCCGCCGCCGCCTCGTGCTTCAGCAAGGGAAACAACTCGTCGACGGTGCGCCATTTCGCTTCGCCCTTTGGTCGGCAGAGGTGGTGGCCGCCCAATTGGCCGAAGCGGTAGAGCTGCGAAATCTCCCGCCGATTCAGCGGGCTGTGAAAGCCGCGCGTTTTCAGATCGTAGAGATCCATTCCCTCTGCCAAAGCAGAATGGGTACCGACCACCGCTGCTGCCCGCGACGAGTCGCAGGCGCGGAAGAAAACGAAGCTTCCCCGGTCCTGATTTTCCCTCGATCGTGCCGCCGCCGGCCCGATCCGACAATTTCGGACTTTTGATCGGACATGGGCCTATTTCCATTGTATCGCGAGAGGGCATCGGATAGAATTCCTGCCCTCCACCAAAGAAATTTTGAAATCAAGATTCCGACAGCTGGCGGCGCTCGGTTTCGGCATTCTCCTCGCGGTCGCGCTTGAGAGTTGCAGCCAGGATAGCAAGAGCGATGCGAACGCGTCCGGGTCGCAGGTGAGCGAGCTCGATGCCATGATTAACCGTCACGAAAAGGTGACGAACGAATACGTGCGAGTGGCGAAGAAACTTAAATCCGGCGATGTGAGTCTCACCGTGCGCTACATCGAACTGGAAAAGGCGGCACGGGAAGGGTCGGTAAAGCTCCGGCAGGAAGCGCCAAAAATGACGCCGCAGCAGGCCCAGCGAGTGGCCAGCATTTCCGCAAAGGCGGCTCCCTATTTAAAACCGTAGCAAAGGCAGGAATCCTCAGCCATGGTTACATTGCATTGACGATGCTGTAATTTGACTGACTTAGGCTTGGGAGACCGCTCGGAAACGCTCGATGTAATCCGGTGAAAACGAAGTCGAATCTCCCCACAAACGGTCCCAGAGGCGCCCCTCACCGGCATATTGGTCCCAAAGCCTTCTACCTCGAGCCATGGTTGATTCTCGGCTCGGCGCTCTTGTGGCTCGCCGTGCTGCCTTTTGCGGGTCTCGTTTGGTCCGGCACAACCCTCGCGAGACGCGCTCATTGGAGCGCCTCCTGACCCCTTGAGCGAATCTGCGGCCCGAGATGGCCGCATCTGCACCAGTGTCGTGTATCAAATAAACTGACACCGGCTCGTCGGCAGGAGCCTGGACGCGCGGAAGCGCGTCCCTTCGGAGGGACATGCTTCCGCATGTCCAGGTTCAGCTGCAGCGGTCTCGCTTCTTCTAATACACCGCGCTAGCGGGCAGAAGTAAGTTTTGCGCGCTGTGTCGCCGTCAGCCATTCGCGCGCCTTGATGGGATTCACGCGCGCAAAGGCGTTCACTTTTGTCGCCTGCTCAGGTGTGAGTTTCAAGTTCGCGTAAGGCGTGCCTTCGAGCTGCTTCTTCTGGTCGCTTGCCGGCGCGGTGCGGTAGCTTCCATCGAGCGCCACGCCAAGCGCGACGCCGGCGATGGAATTGCCGCGGTGCGGCGAGCCGGCTGCGAGGTGGAGGCGATCGGCCACGCCGGCCTTCCTCGCCTGCTCGGTCAATTGCTCGAGGGAGACCCGTCCGGGATCGTAATCGACCAATGTCACCTCTCGGCCGTGGAAGTAGCCCGCCTCGGTCCGCACCACGCCCTCGATCTGCCCGAGCTGCATCTCGCCGGTCCAGAAACAATACTGGGCGAACGCGACTCGCTCCGTGCGCGGGCTCGATGGCTGTTCAGCACGCAGATCAACCATTGAAATCAGAGTGAGCGCGATGAGATAGACGGCTGTTTTCATTCTGTCATGAGTTCGGCGGTAACGTGCTTATTCCATGTTCCACAAGATCCTCGGTCAACATCCGCCGGAGGCGGCTCGTCCCTCCAGGGCGCCATTATTTTAGCTGCAGATTTTCCCAGTGGATGATGCTCGCGTTCCAGGCTGTGCCGCAGAAATCGAGTTCGTCGTAATCATAGTCAAAGGCCACATTCCCCTCCCCGTCGAGGCCCAGGATGCCGGTGAAGATGTAGGGTCCACCGAGGGTATAATCGATCAGGTAATTGTCGGGTGCGTCTTCGTAGACGCTGCTGCAAAACGGGCTGTAGACGCTGGGATCGGGCAGATAATGCCAGACTTCGGTGGCCTCGAAGTTATCGAGATCGATATCGTACTTGCGCGGCGCGCTATAGGTGCGCGTTTCTCCCGGCGGCATCTGGTAATTGCTGCCCGCACCGTCGTCGAAGAGGAGCAATTGATCCCCCGGCATGGAGACGGCGTGCTGGCCGATCGGCGGAAGGGTGTCGAAGCCGAGAGTCAACTCGAAGGCCCGCAGGGAGGCAAACTGATGCCAGTGCTTGGTTGGATCGCCCAGGATCCACTTGATTGCGCCCGTGTCATAATCAATTCCCATGACAAAATTTTCGCGGCTCGAGACGATCAAAGAGTTATCCGAGGCGCGATAGGCAGTGGCGTTGTTGTGAAACCAGTCGTTTGGCGCGGACGCGACAAACTGCCCGGGATCATCGCCGCCCGCGATCATGGCCGCGCTGATGATGTCGGCCAGGTTCCACGTCCGGAGCACATTGCCCGCAGCGTCGACTTCGATGTTGACGCATTCCGTTTGCGAAGTGGTGTCGACATCCAGAATGAGACCGTCCCGGCCAGGATCAAAGTTATGATGAAAACCGGTGACTCCGATGCTGCTATAGTCCGCCAGGGTGGTGGTGGTGCCATCAAACTCAGTTCGGAGGAGAGAGGTGCCCGAGGCGAGATAGAATGCGTTATCGAACAGAGCGGAGGGTTGAGATCCAACGTTAGCCGTCCCGGCCCAACGAATCTCGGCGTCGCTATCGATAATGATGGGTGTCGTCGGATCGGCGTAACTCTTGAGCATGATAAAGTCATAGCTCAGGGTCGTGCCGGGCAGTCGCGCCTGGACGACCGTCGGATTGGAGTAAGTCCCCTCGTCGTAGGCGGCGGTCTGGATGGTCAGGTTGGTCTTCCGGGTCGTACCGTCCTTGAAGCCGACCGTGATCGTGACGTTATTGCTGCGGCCGGCGTAGAGACCAAACACCGGGACAGTCAGTTTACCTCTGGTGCGATCCAGGTAGCCTCGTTTTTGCAGATACTGCCGAGTATAACGGACATCAATCGGCCGAGTGGCTGAGCCGGTCTTGGGTGTAATCTGGAACTCGGCGGATTTCATCATGGTGAGATCGCTCACCCGTAGACGGACGAAGCTGATGAAGGGTGTCGCTCCCGGCACATAAGTGGCCGGGCCAATAAGCTGGGCGGCACGGGATTCCGCCGGGCGGAGAAGTGCAATCGCAAGACTTAGGACGATTAATGATACTCGCATCGTCGTTTTTACCGGGCCATTGCGGTGATAGTCAAGAATGAAGTTCACTGCCCGGTTCCGCAGAGTTCATTGGTCACGCGATCGTGACCTGCCTGACGGCCATGGGATTGCGGCCGCCACGGCCGCCACTACACTTCAGGTCAGACCTACTCTCCGCGCCGATCCGTGCCGCGAAATCTGTGGTTATCCTCGATTCAGGCTTTTGCGGGCGGCCTCAGTAGTCCAGATTCCAGCATGACCAAGAATCGCCTCGAGGCGTTCAGCGATGGCGTTTTCGCGATCATCATCACGATCATGGTCCTGGAGTTGAAGGTGCCGCATGGCGCGCAACTCTCCGCGCTCGCGGCGCTCTGGCCGATCTTTCTCAGCTACGTGCTGAGCTTCGTCTTTCTCGGGATCTATTGGAATAATCATCACCATATGCTGCATGCGGCGGGACCTATCACGGGTCGCAATCTTTGGGCGAATCTCCACCTTCTCTTCTGGCTCTCGCTCGTCCCGTTCGTGACCGGTTGGATGGGCGAGAATCATTTTGCACCTCTCCCGGTGGCGCTCTACGGGGTCATCCTGCTCTGCGCGGCCTGCGCCTACTGGTTGTTGCAACGCTCTTTGATCAGGAGTGCGGGTCCCGACTGCCCATTGGCCACGGCCGTAGGGAACCGTTGGAAGGAAAATCTCTCCCCCGTCCTTTACGCGGCCGCGATCGGGCTGGCCTTCGTGCAGCCTTTGCTCTCCTGCGCTCTCTACGTCGTCGTGGCGGTGATTTGGCTCATGCCAGATCCGCGAATCGAGCGCGTCATTTCCTCGCAGCGCTAAGGACGCGGAATTTTTGTTGCGCGGGCATGAAAACTTCTACTTTGTACGTTGTGCGCGTGCTGATCGCTGATGACGAAAAGGCGTTTTCGACCGTTCTGGCCGATCTCGTCCGTTCCTGCGGCCATGAGGTGGTGGCGGTCGTGCATTCCGGGCTGGACGCGATCCGGGCCTACCGACAGCACCGGCCGGACGTCGTGCTGATGGATTTCGCTATGGCGCGGCTCAATGGGCTGACCGCCTGCCGCAACATTCTGAGCGATGACCCGGAGGGTTGCATCCTCTTCCTCTCCGGCCTGAGCGAGCGCAGCGAACTGACCCCGGAATCGTCCGGCGCCCTCGCGACGCTGCAGAAACCGATTAGCCGGGCGCGCCTCGAGGAGGCGCTGAATAAGGCCTCGGCCCGGCGACATCCAAGCCCGAAAGGCGCTGCCATCTCGTAGCGTTTAGGCGGCGGGTTTGAGCCGATTCTCGGAACTGTGCACCTCGTAGTGGAGGACACGGCCATCTGGCCCGAGCACGACGGAGAGTTGTTGGGCTTCGATCTCGAGGCCACCGAAGAGTTCGCCGACGAGCGGCAGATAAGCTGGAATCGGCATCGGGACGGAGCGAAACCAGTCCAGCGCAATGCGCCCTCGCAGATCGACAAAGCGCGTCGTGGGCGCGCCGAAGAGCTGGACCAACTCCGGCTCACTCGTCTGCCCGATCCGGATCTGGTTAACGTTTGCCTGAGTGATGCTGCGCGGCGCTCCGGCCCAGCTCGTTAGGCAGAAAGAAAGGAAGAGCGCAGTGACAAGGATGTTCGTTTTCATGCGGCGCTCGCATTGTGCACTAAACCGCCGCGAGGTGCAGCAAAAAGAATTGAAAGAAGCGCGCCGGTCTCGTTAGTCTGGCGGGCATGAAACAACTGATGGTTGGGCTGGTTCTTGCCCTGGCGGCATTCTCGCCTGCCTCCCTCGTTCGCGCCCAGAATGCGGACGACGACAAAGCGACCGATGCCGCGATCAAACAAGCGTCCGAGGCGGCGAAAAAAATGGGAATGGAGATGCCGGACGTGAAGAAAATGATGGACGAAGAGCGACGCCGAGGAAGCGAAGGAAAAGGCAGCCGCGCAAGCTGTGGTCGACGCGCCGGGACCGGCTGTCTTCCCCGCCTGGACGCCGAAGACGCCGCAGTTCACGCCCGCCGGGCCGGTCGCGAAAAAGCTCGTCGATGAGGAGCCGGTGACGGTCCAGAGTGGGACCTCAACGCTGACTCCGGAACAGTTGGGCGACGCCTGGGAGAAGGCGGTCGCCAACCAGGAGATCAATCACACCCGCAACACCCTGCGGATGAATGGCACCCTCACGATCACCATCTTTCTCAGTAGCCGCGCGAAAGCGGACGAGGAAGTGCGACTCGAGGCGACCCGCGCTCCTGAGGAAAAAATCACGCACGTGACCATTTCATCGCCCCTTGCCGGTGCCGGAGAGCGACGACGAAGATTAGAATCTAATTCCTCGTCGCCTTGGCGTATTCCTCCATCGCCTGCGGCATCCAGGCCTGAAGCTGCTCGATGCGATGACCGTGCGAGGGATGGGTGGAAAGAAACTCGGGCGGCTGCGCGGAACTGCTCCGTTCCATTCTTTCCCAAAAGCGAATGCTCTCATGCGGGTCGTAGCCCGCGCGCGCCATGTAGATCAGCCCGATGTGGTCGGCTTCCGATTCATGCTGACGCCCGAACGGCATGAGAATGCCAAACTGCGCCCCGGCGCCGAGCGCGCCCATGACCGCGCGCTGTTTGTTGTAATCCATGTCGGAGAGAGAAACGGCGATGCCGGTCATGGCGGTTTGGGCGAGATTTTGTTGCAGGACGCGCTGCGCACCGTGGCGCGAAGTGGCGTGCGCCATTTCGTGGCCGAGGACGGTGGCGAGGCCGGCATCGTTCTCCGCCACGGGCAGGATGCCGGTGTAGACGACAATCTTGCCACCCGGCAGGCAAAAGGCGTTCACCTGATCGTCGCGAATGAGCGACTCGCGCCAGTCGAAGGTGCTACCGGCTGCGCCGGTGGCGGCGGCGAGGCGCGCGGCCACCCGCCGCACCATGTCGCTCTCCGGGCCGGCATCGATCGTCTGCGCCTGCGAGAGGACCTGGCGGTAACTCTGCAGGCCGAGGGCTGACTCCTGCTCGGTCGACAAGCCGACGTGACTCGCCCGGCCGGTCTCGGGGTTAACAAATTTCTCCGAGCTAAAGTATTGGTAGGCGAAAAAGATGGCCGCGACGAGAATCGGGAGCCACTTGATGTGTCGGCGGTTCATCGCTCGCGTTGTAGCCGGGATCGGTGATCCCGGCAAGCCGGAGCTGCGGTTGGTTGGCGATCGCAGCCCAGGACCACGCCTCGCCTGGCGCGGCCGGGATCAACGATCCCGGCTACAACTATTCCGAACCGCGGCAGAAATTCATCGCGCACCACCCTGCCGTCCTTCACAATCTGGGCGCAGGTCCTTTATTCTTCAGGCTCGGCAGGAATCAATTCGGTCAGGAGAGGAAAATGATCGGAGGCGATGCGGGAGAGCGGTGTGCGAGGGACCGCCACGCTCAGCGGCTGCAAGGCCGCGTTGACGAAAATGTGATCCACCGCCAGGAGCGGGAATCGGGTCGGAAAGGTGCGCCAGGGTCGGGCCGGCCGGACGAGGCGACGAACGTCGCGCAGACGGCGGCTGAGGACACGATGCGGAAACGATCCGGGCAAACTGTTGAAGTCGCCCAACAGAATGAGCGGCGCACCCCCTCGGCTGCTCTCGATCCACTCCGCGCTGCTCAGCAGCTCGGCCTGCAAACGGCGTTCCCGCCTCCCGAGTCCAAGGTGCGTATTGATCACATGCACGATCCCGGCATCCGTCGCTACATCCATCGCCAGCGCCGCCCGCTCCTCACGGCAGAAAAACGGCGCGATCCCCGGCAAACAAACCGCGCGGCGCAGAGCGAGCGGATACCGACTGAGGATGGCGTGACCATAGTGCTCGGCGCCGCTCCGCATCGCGGCCTGGAAATGATGATGCCAGCCAAGCTGCCCGGCGATCACTCCGGCCTGATCGACTCCGGCGGAGCGCGACCGGCCCAGGTCGAGCTCCTGCAAGCCGACGATGTCGGCCTCCAGATTCGCGATCACTTCCGCAATCCGGCTCTCGGATCGTCGCCCATCGGTCCCGACGCAGCCATGGACATTGTAGGTCGCGACGCGCAGGGGCGGGCGGGATTTTTTCTCCATCGTTAGGCGCGGCCCGGTCCCGGTCACATCTGAGAACGGAAAATCGAGAAGGCGCGCCCCTTGATTTTGTCCTTCCAGGGGCGTCGCCGCCAGTCTTCCAGCGTCACTTCGCGCGACTGATCCTTGTCGTCATCAAAGACGCGGGCATGCTTCGCGACGAAACTTTTGTCGAGCACGTTCAGGTTCGCTTCTTCGTTCAACGACATGGAGCGATTATCAAGGTTGGCCGACCCGACCGAGGCCCAGCAGTCATCCACGAGGAGATACTTACAATGGAAACGGGCCGGCTCATATTCGTAGAAGCGCGCCCCGGCTTCGAGCAACGGTTTCCAGCGCGTCTGGCCGACCGCCCGCACCACCTTTGCGTCGATGTCGGGACCCGGCGTGATGATTTCCACCTTCACGCCGCGACGCAGGGCCGCGAGCAGGGTGCGAACGGTCAGGTTGTCGGGAATGAAATAGGCGTTGGCGATCCGGATCCGCTCGCGCGCGGCGGCGATGGAGACGAGCAACATAAGGCGGGCGCTATCGGACCCTTCGCCAGCCGAGCTTTTGAAGATCTGGCAGAGGTGATCGCCCGCCTCTTCCTGTTTCGGAAAATACGGATCGCCGTGCAGCAGCTCGGCCCGCGTCTCCATCCAGTTATCCATGAAAGCCTGTTGCAATTGCGCGACGACCGGTCCCTGCACGCGGTAATGCGAGTCGCGCCAAAGGCCGTGGGTCCGCCCGTCGCCTTTCCAAGCGTCGGCGATTCCAACCCCGCCGATAAAACCGAGTTTGCCGTCGATGACCAGAATCTTGCGATGGGTGCGGAAGTTGATGCGCGAGAAATGGACGAAGCGAAAAATCTCCACGCAAACGCCGGCGCGTTTCATCATGCGCATGGCGCGGCCATGGAGCGAATCGGAGCCGAGCGCGTCCTGCAGGAAATGCACTTTGACCCCGGCCCGCGCCCGCTCGGCCAGGGCGGAAGCGAAGGCCTCAGTGATCTCCCCCTCCTTCCAGAGAAAGTTCTCAAAGGTGATCGTACGCTCGGCCGAACGGATGCCAGCGAGCATCGCCGGAAAAATCTGATCTCCATTCTCGAGGGGCGCGATCTTGTTTCCCTTCACCAGAGGCGGTCCGAGCAGATGTCCCATCGTGCGGACAAAAACCTCGTCACCAATGTCGTAGTTCGCCGAAATCGGATGGCGAATTTTTTTCTCAACCGGGAAAAAATTACGGGCGACGAACAAGGTGGCGAGGCTGCTCGCGGCGACAGTGCCGAGCACTTTCGGCCAATCCGGCGCCTCAGGACGAAAAGAAAGCTTCACTGTTTAGTATCGAATCCCCCGGTGTCGACGCGCCCCTGATATGTGTTTGGCGTAATCGATTTCTCCTGGAGGGACGGGCGCAGTCCCGTCCGTGTTTCATCAAACACGGACGACACAGCGGTCGTCCCTCCAATGCCTTGCCTGTGTCGGCTGCATTAGAAGGCCCAAATTCCCTGCGCGAAGCGTCCCGTATAGAGCGCCAGATAGAGAAGCGACCAGACTGTCAGCATGGCAAACCAGAAACGCCGGCCGGTCGTGGCGACGGAAAAGAGAATGAAGACCGGAAAGAGCGCGAGGGTATAACGCGGCACGCTCAGGATGAATGCGGTGCTGGTGATCAGGAGCCAATTCAAGGTGATCCAGACCGAATACGACGGCCGGAGGCGGAACCAGCTCCAGATCGTGCACACCAGAGTGAGGATGACGATAATCAGTTCATTCAGCCCTTCGTTTACATTCAGCCCGAGCGTGCGCAGCCAGAGGTCGTGAATCCCAAACCAGGGCGAAGCGAGCTCCTTGTACCAATGCTCATGCATGATTTTGGTGAAGGCGAAGAAGTCACCCGTCACTTCATGGTTGAGCCAGAGATAACCGAGAAACCCAAAGGGAATGAGACCGAGCCAGAGCCAGCGCCAGTCCAGGCGTCGCGACTGCCAGTATTGCAGGATCACTTCCGCGGCCAGGGCCGGGACGAGGATCAAGCCGTTGACGCGGGTCAGGCAGGCGCCCGCCCCGAGCAGGCCGGCGATCGCCCAGCGCTCTTTCCGCGCCGCGAGGAAACAACCGAGGCTAAGGACGAGAAAAAGACTTTCGGTGTAGGCGATGTGGAGAAAAAAAGCGGTCGGGAAAATAAAGAGAAACCAGACTGCATTGCGCGCGACCACTTCGGATTCATCGCAGCGCACCAGGCGGAAAAGGATGAGACCGGCGGCCACGGAAGCGAATCCCGAGACGACGAAAGCCGCCAGCATGTAGTCGTGCACAAACAAAGCCGTCGCTCGCACCAGCCATGGATAGAGGGGGAAAAAAACAAGGGAGACCGCGCCATCGCCCACCGCGACGTAGCCGTGTTCCGCGAGGCGCAAATAGAAGACTGCGTCCCATCGGTTCCAAATCTCCAGCCAACCTGGGTGATGCAGCGCCATCGTGGCCACGGCCTGAACCCCGAAGGTCAGAACAAGCAGCTTGATCCCGAGGACCAGCCAGACCGTCGGCCACTCCCAGCGCCGGATTTTATCCATCCAGGTCGCGACTCGACCGTCGTGTGGCGCTCCCTCCTGCTGCGGTGCGGGGATGTTCACGGCGCAGGCTTTCTATTCAAGCTCGATCGGATCGTCGAGGATATTTATCTGCCCGCGACGCTCCCTTCCGCATTGCGATCTCTTCCCCGAAAAGCTAGACGAACGAAATGACGCGACGCGGCCGAAACATCGTGCGGATCGCCTTTTGGGGGACGGTTCTCCTTCTCTTCGTGATAGGCTGGTTTCTCATGATTCGGATGCCGGGCAACAGCTTTAGCGGCACACCTCCTCCACTTTCGGCCGCGGAAGAGGAACTGCGCGGCGAGCTGCGTGACCACGTGCAGAAGCTCGGCGGCGAAATCGGCGAAAGGAATCTCGCGCGCTATGCCCAACTCGTGAACGCCGCGCAATACATCGAGAACGGGTTGGCGCGGTCCGGCGGAAAGATGCGCCGGGATAGTTATGAGATCCAGGGTAAGCGATGCGATAACATCGAGTCAGAGTTAGCCGGCAGTTCGCCCGACATCGTTCTGATTGGCGCACATTATGACTCCGTTTTTGGGTCGCCCGGCGCAAATGACAACGGCAGCGGAGTCGCCGCGCTTCTCGCTCTCGCCCGTCGCTTTGCCGGCACGCACCATGCGCGCACGCTTCGCTTTGTCGCCTTCGTGAACGAAGAGCCGCACTATTTCCAAACTTCGCAAATGGGCAGCTTCGTTTACGCCGCTCGTTGCCGGGAGCGCGGCGACCCGATCGAGGCCATGATCAGCCTCGAGACCATCGGCTATTATTCCGACGAAGCCGGCTCCCAGAAATATCCCGCGCCCGGTCTTGGCTTCGTCTATCCGCGGACGGGCAATTTTATCGGCTTTGTCGGCAACGTCGGCTCCCGTTCGCTCTTGCGCGATGCGATCGGCGAATTCCGCCGGCACGCCCAAATCCCTTCGGAAGGCGGCGCTTTGCCAGCCATGATTCCCGGGGTCGGCTGGTCGGACCAATGGTCGTTCTGGCAGCACGGCTATCCCGGGATCATGGTCACCGACACCGCTCCGTTTCGTTATCCGTATTACCATTCGGCCGGCGATACGCCGGAGAAATTGGATTACGACTCGATGACGCGCGTCGTGCTCGGGATGGAGGCGGTCATCCAGCATCTGGCCAATCCGGCGCGCTGAAATTGTCGGGTCCCTGGCAAAACGGGTTTTGCTGGCGCGTGTCTTTGATGAAACACGGACGGGACTGCGCCCGTCCCTCCAAGAGAGGCCGAAAACGTTAAGCAGGTATCATTTTGCAAAAAACGATCGTGACAAAGCGCCAGCAGAAGTGTCATTTCCATCGCCATCCAAAAACCATCTGCGCAATAGCTCGCCATGCTGGAGGAAACCTGTTCTCACATCGACGCGATCAGTTCGGTCAAACAACCGCAGCGGCGCGAGTGCGCGGAATGCGTCAAGATCGGCTCCGCCTGGGTGCATCTGCGGACCTGCCAGGAATGCGGCGTGACGCTTTGTTGCGACAGCTCGCCAAATCAGCACGCAAGCAAACACGCTCATGCGATCGGTCATCCGGTCATCGCCTCCGCCCAGCCCGGCGAGCGCTGGCTCTATTGTTACTCGGACGACGCTTTCGCCCAATATTGAGCGGCTACCGCTCTTTTTCGTAGCGCCGCATCAGCTTGAAAAACCGGATCGTGTCGCGCACGGGGTGGATGCTGCTCACTTCATCGGAGTAGATCGTGCTGATCGGCACCGAGGCGATGCGAAATCCCTCGCGGCTGGCGATGATCAGCATCTCGGTCTCGTAATCGAATCGGCTCGTCCCGGCGAGCAGATGGGGCGCGAGCGCGCGTGAGACCATCCGATAACCGCATTGGGTGTCGGGAATTTCCTGACCGCAGAGCCGGCTGATCCGTCCGCTCATGTAGCGGTTGACCGTTCGCCTAACGAACGGCATTTGGCGGACATCGTTCATCCGGGTACCGATGAAAAGGCCGGCCTCAGTGGTGGCCGCGGCCTCGAGGAAGCGGCCGATCTCTTCCGGCAAATGCTGGCCGTCGGCGTCGAGCAGGAAAATGAATTCGATCTCCGGGCGGGCCAGCCAATGGCGCAAGACCGGTCTTGATCGCCTCCCCTTTCCCGCGGTTCTGGGGATGGACGATGACCTCGGCGCCGCCCTCGCGGGCGCGGGCCGCGGTCGCGTCGTTCGAGCCGTCGTCGATCACCGCGACGTGATCGAGTTGGGCGCGGGCCCGCTCGGCCACACGTGCGGACGTGCGCCTCTTCATGGTAGGCCGGAATGACAGCGGCGACGTTGGTGCGATCGAGCGGCCGGCCTGGTTGCGGGGCCGCGCGTTCCATTGCTAGCGGACGACGGGGTGGAAATCCGCCGCGTGATAGGAGCTGCGGACGAGCGGGCCGGAGGCGACGTGGGCGAAACCTTTGCGGCGCGCGATATCGCCGTAGAGATCGAATTGCTCGGGCGTGATGTAACTCACGACCGGGAGATGGTTCGGGGTCGGGCGGAGATACTGGCCTAACGTCAAGACCTGGCAGCCGACTTCGCGCAGGTCGTCCATCGTCTGGAAAAGCTCCGGCTCGGTCTCGCCGAGGCCGAGCATGACGCCGCTCTTCGTCACCACCGCGGGCGAAAGTTCCTTCGCCCGCCGCAGGACCTGGAGCGAGGTGCGGTATTTGGCGCGGGAGCGCACGCTCGGGGTGAGGCGCTCGACCGTCTCCATGTTGTGATTGAAAATCTCCGGCGCCGCGTCGAGCACGAGCTGGATGCACCAATCCTGGGCGTGAAAATCGGGCACGAGCACTTCGATGACGATGGAGGGATCCATCTCGCGTATGGCGCGGATGGTGCGCGCAAAATGTTCCGCCCCGCCGTCCTTCAAATCATCGCGCGCGACCGCGGTGATGACGACGTGCTTGAGCTGCAGGCGTCTGACCGCTTCGGCCACCCGCTGCGGTTCGTCCTCTTCGAGCGCGAACGGTTTCGCCGTGCTCACGGCGCAAAATCCACAGGCCCGGGTGCAACGTTCCCCGGCGATCATCATGGTCGCGGTCCCCTGGCTCCAGCATTCCCAGCGATTTGGGCATTGCGCGCTCTCGCAGACGGTGTGGAGCCGCAAATCGGAGATGAGCGCCTTGGTCGAGAAAAAGACCGGATTCGAGGGCAGGCGCACCTTTATCCAGGGCGGCTTCTGCGCCTGATGAAGAGCGGGATCGATTTTGGCGCAGGACATTTTTCCAGTGCGAGTGAGGCTTAGATTTAAGTTTGGAAAGGAAGCTTGGCAAATGCCGTTCCCGGCCCGGTCGACCGCCCCACGGAAGAATGATTGCGTCCCGCGCGAAAATCTGACTAGGATGCGGGGAAGGCATTTCCCTAACGAAATTCGGACAAAATCAGGAGTGACACCATGGAAGGACAAGACAACAACAATCAAATGACGCAGGACCAGGATAATGGCGCGATCGATGAGAGCGGCAATGTCGATCGCATTCGCAACATTCTCTTCGGCTCGCAGATGCGAGATTACGACGGTCGGTTCCAGAAGCTGGAGGAGCGTCTGACGCGGGAAGCGGGCGAATTGCGGGGCGACCTGCAACGCCAACTCCAGGCGCTGGAAGGTTTCATGAAAGGCGAGGTGGAATCGATGACCAATCGGGTGAAGGCGGAGCAGGCCGAGCGCGGGCAGGCCTTCGAACATCTCGCACGCGAGATGGCGGAAACGGCCCGCGGTCTGGAATTGAAGATCGGCAATCTCGACAGCCAGGCGGCCAAGGACATTAGAGATCTGCGCGAGAACTTGCTCGAGCAATCGAAAGCCTTGAGCGCGGAGCTGAAGGAAAAACACGACAGCCTGAAGGGGCAGCTCGATCACGAGTCGGGCCAGATTCGCGACGCCATGACCGGTCGCGAAGCGCTCGCCGAGATGCTGACCGAGGTCGCGCTCCGCTTGAAAAAAGAATTCCGCGTCCCAGGCGCGTCGTAAACGATGCGCTCTCGGATGCGCAATTCGCCGCCGCGAAAGCCGCACGACGATCTGGCGGAACTGCGCCGGCTTCTCGTTAGGCCGGAACAGGAGGAATTGCGCGGGCTGCAGGAACGGCTCGACGACAAGGAGCAGCGGGCGCACGAGGTCGCCGACATCCTCCCGGAAGCGGTCACCCTCACCGGCGGTCGGACCGACGATCTGACGCGCGCCCTGCGCCCGGCGGTTGAAGGCGCGGTCCACGACTCGATCAGGAAACAGCCGCAGCTTTTCACCGATGCGCTCAGTCCGATTCTGGGGTCGCTCGTCCGGCACTTTATTTCCGAGCGGCTGCGCGCCCTGCTGCAAAACTTCAATCAGTCGCTCGAGCACAGCTTCTCCTGGCAGGGCCTGAAATGGCGCTTCGAGGCGTTCCGCACCGGACGACCCTTTTCCGAGATTGTCATGCTGCGGAGCATGATTTACCAGGTGGAGGACCTTTTTCTGATCCACCGCGATTCGAGTCTGCCGCTCCTGCATTTAAGAAGCGAGAAAGCCCCCGAGCGTGATCCCGAGATGATGATGGGGATGATGAGTGCGATCCAGGATTTCGTCCGCGATACTCTAAACTCGGGCGAAGACGCGCCCGAGCTGGTCGTGGGCGACCGAACGATCTGGATTGCCATCGGGCGGCTGGCCCATCTCGCGGCAGTGATTCGGGGAAATCCACCGCGCGAACTCCGCGCCTACCTCGATGAGGCGATCGAAAGTATCCACATCCTGCGCGGTTCCGATTTGGCCGCGTTCGATGGCGATACCGCGTCGTTCGAGTCGCTCCGCTCCGAGCTCGAGCCCTGCCTGCGCGAGCAGTATAAACCGAAGAAGACTTCCAGCGGCAATCGTCGTGCCTGGTTCGCGCTCGCCGCCGGCGCCGCCCTCGTGGTCGCGGCCCTGATTGTCGGGGTGCAAAAAGAACGGCACTGGCTGGATTTCGTCAGGCGCCTGAATGCTTCGCCCGGGATCGCGGTCACGCAGGCGGAAAAGCATTGGTTTACCCGCTCGCGCGTTGCCGGCCTGCGCGATCCGGCGGTGGCCGATCCGGCCGCCCTCGCCCGGGCTGCGGGGGTGAATCCCGACAAGCTGCGTTTCGAGTGGAAAGACTATCTGGCGCTCGACGATCCGAGCGTCCGCCGCCGCTTCGAGCATCGCTTCGGCAAGCCGCCTCCGACCAATCTCAAAGTAACGAGCGGGATGCTTACAATCAGCGGCGAAGCCCCCTACGAATGGATCACCCGGGTGCGCGAGCAAGGGATGCAGTCGCCCGGGATCACCTCGATCAACGAAGAGAAGCTCACCATCACCTTCGATCCGGAGCTCGCCGCGGCGAGATTTCGCAACGTCTTCCCGCTTCCTGCCGGCGTGCAGGCACGGGTCGAAAATGGCACCCTCCAACTTTCGGGGACCGCGCCCTATGAATGGCTTGCCAGCGTCCGGGCGGGCGCCATCAGGCTGCCCGGCATCAGCAAAATTTCCGAAGAACATCTCCAGGTAGCCTACGACGCCAAGCTCGTCCTCCAGCGTTTCGTCGGCCGCTACAATCTGCCCGACTCGGTCAACGCCAGCGTGCAAAAAGGCGTCCTCGTCCTGGCCGGCGAAGCTCCTCATGCCTGGCTCATGCGGGTGCGGCGCGGGGCGCCAACCATCCCGGGCATCCGCACGATCGACGAACATAACCTGACCGATCTCGACCAGCGGGCCTTCCAGCAATCGAAGTCGGTCATCGAAAGCGCCTTTGTTTATTTTCTCATCAACAAGGACAACTTCGCGACCGAAGGCTTTGCCGCTCTCTCGCGCCTGCCGGATGAAATTCGCCGCTGCCTGAATGCGGCCAGCCGCCTCGATCTCGAGATCCAGATCGAGGTGCGCGGTTACGCCGATGCGGTCGGGAGCGAGGCGAAGAATAATGAACTGAGCCAGCGTCGCGCCGACGCGGTCAAGGATTTTTTGGTCAAGTGCGGCTTCGACCCGTCGCTCTTCCAGGCGATGGGCCTGGGCGCGCCACCGGTGACGGGCGAGGCCAAGCCCGAACAGTCGGAGCGCCGGGTGGCGCTTAAGGTCGTGCCCAAGTTATGATCACGAAAAAGATCTGTCTCCTCGGAACCTCGGGGGTGGGGAAAACCAGCCTGATCGCGCGCTACGTCGACAACAGTTTTTCCGACCGCTACCTAACGAGCGTGGGAGTAGCGATCAAGAAGAAAACGGTGCAGGTCGACGGGACCGAACTCGTCCTCACGATCTGGGACCTGGCGGGCGACGATAAATTTCAACCACTCGAAAAGAATTACCTTCGCGGCACGAACGCCTACCTGGTGGTGGCCGATGGGACCCGGCAGGTAACCCTCGACCATGCGCTCGACTTGCAAAGACGCGGTCGCCGACCAATTGAACAACGCGCCCTTCGTCCTCGTCCTGAACAAGGCCGATCTCGCCCCGCAGTGGGAGATGGACGAAGCGCAATTGGAGCGCGCTCGCCGCCGCAGGGTTTCACGATCTTTAAGACCAGCGCCAAGGAAGGCACCGCGGTGGAGGAAGCGTTTGCCGGGCTCGCCCGCCGCCTCGTCCCGCCCGCCTAACGAAATGCCAGACTCGGTTTCGCCGGCTCAATCGGTCCTCACCGCGCTCGGCTTTGTCCTTTTCGCGCGCGACGAAGCGGACGAGCTGCGATTGTTAGGCGAAGCGCCCCCCTGGCTCGCGGCCCTCTGGCCGGCGCTCCAGGATGGCGCCGCATGCCCTGCCTGTGAGCGAGGCCTCGCCCTTCCTGGAAAATTTTCTCATCGACGCCGAAGAATGCTGGAAGAAAGGCGGCGAGGAACGGGCCGAATCCGGTCCCTGGATCGAACAGGATGCCAACGGCGAGCAAGTGGAGCTGGAGGCGACCGCCATGACCGCCGCCGGCCAGCCGATTCTTCTCCTCGAGCGCCTCGGGAAAGCGTTCGAGGCGAAAAAGGCCGTCCTGCAACAGGCGCGCGAAACCGTTATCGCCCATCAACGTTTGAATTCCGAGATCCAGAAAAAGGAAATCCTGCTCCACAGCGTGGCGAACGAAATGACGGCGGCAGTCGCGAACGTGATCACCTCGCTGCAACTGATCGAAATGGAGAAAAATGGAGAGCGCACCAAGGTGCTGCTCGCGCTCGCGACCCGCGCGACCGAGGAGCAACAAAGCCTCATCCACCGCATCCTGGGGGCATTCGAGAGCGATTTGCCGGGCCTCAATCGCCCTTCCGCCGACGCCCAAAACGGGGCCGACTGGCATGCCGCCCTGCAGCGCGCGCTCGACTCGGCCGCTCCCCTCTTCGCCGAAAAAAATGTCCGCCTCGACTCCGCCAATGCCGCCGCCGCGCGCGCCCGCCTGGCGGTCGATCCGGCGCAGCTCGAACGGGTCCTGATGAATTTCCTCTCCAACGCGCTCGAGCGCAGCGCACCGGGTGCGACCGTGATCGTTAGGGCGGAGGACGAAAGGGACGCGCTTCTCGTTTCCTTCGAGGACAGCGGCCCGCTCCTCCCGACCAGAGTCTGCGAAAACCTCTTCGCCAGGCGGAGTTCCTCCGGCACGGTTTCGGCGGCCGCGCTGCGGCTCGAGTTTTGCCGGGTAGTGGTCGAAGACAGCGGCGGCGAAATCGGTTGCGTGCCCCTCGCCGTGGGCGGGCAATCGTTTCTGGATTCGCCTAACGAAAAGCGACGCGCCGGCATGAAGACCCTCGTCCTGATCGACCATGACGCGATCTCGCGCCAATTGCTCTCCCAATGCCTGACGGGTGAGGGCTGGACGGTGCTCGAAGCCGAAGATGGCGAGGCCGGGATGGAATTGGTCGACAAGCATCAACCGGCGGCCGTCGTCTGCGAGCTGCGCGCGCCGAAGCGGAACGGCTTCAAAGTTTGCCGGATGATTCGCGAGCAGCCGCAGTTGAAATCGACCCGCGTCATTCTCATCGGAGTGAGCCGTTTCCCTAACGATCGCGACACCGCCCTCGCCACCGGCGCCCATTCTTATCTGACCAAGCCGATCGCGCCCGCCGGTCTCCTCGCGGCCCTGGATCATTCCGGCGACCAGGAAGCAACCGCAACCATTCGGCGGCCGACCGTGACCAGCCCGACCCGGATCCGGTTCTGGGGGGTACGCGGCTCGATCCCGACCCCGGGCCTGCAAACCGCCTCCTTCGGCGGCAACACTTCCTGCGTCGAGGTGCGCGTGGGCGAGCAAATCCTCATCCTCGATGCCGGCTCGGGTATCCGCGGCCTCGGCCAGTCGTTGATGAAGGAATTTCGCGACCGACCGCTCGAGCTCACGCTTTTGATCACGCACACCCACTGGGACCACATCCAGGGATTCCCCTTTTTCATTCCCGCCTACAACCCGAGGGTCGACGTGCAGATTTTCGGCTACGAAGGTGCCATGCATGGTTTGCGCGGCGCGCTTTTCGAACAAATGCAGAGCGCCTTTTTTCCCGTCGGTCTCGACAAGATGGCGAGCCACGTGATCGTAAAAGAACTGAGCGACAATGATTTTGAAACCGGTGCGGTCAAAATCCGCTCGATCGATGCCAACCATCCAGGCATGTGTCGCGGCTACCGTCTTTGCACCCCGCAGGGCGACGTGGTCTACATGCCCGATCACGAAGCCTACGAGCGCTACGAAATCGAGTGGCAACGCCAGGGCGGCGAAACCTCTCAGGCCGGTCTCGATTATGCGCGTTCCAAGGATGAAGAGGTGATCGAGTTCCTGCGCGACGCCGATGTCGTGATCGCCGATTCGCAATACGACAGCGCGGAATATCCGACCCGGCTGGGCTGGGGCCACACCTGCGCCGACGACGCGGTCGAGATCGCGATGCGGGCCGGGGTCAAACAGCTCTTTCTTTTTCATCATGACCCGGATCATCACGACGAGAAGATGGAAGCAATGGTCGCCGAGGCCGAGCGAAGGGTGGCCGCGGCCGGTTCCTCCATGCGGGTCGGCGCGGCGCGCGAAGGGGCGGAGATTGTCCTGGAATGGGCGCTGCCGCCAGCCTAACGAATTGATCGGAACCGCCCGCCGAACCGGTGCGTGCCTCAGGCGACACGTTCAATCGCTTCAAACGCGCGCCGGCCTGCGCTCGCGGTGCCTCAAGCTCCAGCGGACTCGGTGGAGTCAAAAAGCGCTTTACAACCAGCGCCATCCTTGATGGGATAGAGCATGCGTCCCAACCCAAACAGCCCTATGAACACCCGAAATCCACTCCCACCAGCCAACTCCCACCAGCCAACCGGCATCGGTCTACTTCAGCAAGCTCTTTCCTGCCTCTCTGCGGTTCTAGCTTGTTTCCTCGTCGTGCTCGCGGCGCTCCATTTGCCTCCTCCCACCGCCCAAGCGGATCCCCCGCAGCCCAGCCCAAGCCCCTATTGCCCCAACACGCCGACTCCCACTCCCTCGGCAACACAAACGCCCTATTCGTGCCGCCAATGCGGTGCGACGCCCACTCCAACCGTCCCACCGGATGAGATAGCGATTCCACAGGCCTATCAGGGAGTTGGTCACGGCATCCTGGCCTGGGAGGTCTTTCACCCTAATCCGACTCCGCCCCCCGGAACTTTGCCGCCAGGGATCGTAATGGTTCACGGCAGCGGCTTCAATGGGGGAGAATCGCATCAGATCCATGGCCAAGCCCAAGACCTAGCCGATCATGGGTACTATGTGGTTTCCATTAACTACGAGCTTGCCCCATGCGGTGTGATTCCGAGCCAGCAATGCCATGCCGACGACGACCCAACCCCTGGCTGGTGGGTGCAAAGGCAAAGTCAGAACGTGGAAGCTTTCGTAACTGCACTAAGAGACAGCGGACAAGTCAATCCTAACAAAATCGGGATCGTCGGCGGTTCCTCGGGCGCCACCCTCGCTGCCCTCATCGCCCTGGACACGACCGATACGAACGGCTTCTGGCCGTTTTGGAAGGCAGGCGTTCGACCTGCCTGCGCTGTCATGCTTTCGGGAGCCTATGATTTTTCAGATCGCATTCCGACGGATGGCGAAGCTTCGATGAATCCGCAGACAATCAAGAACCTCGAAAACTTCACCCAAAGCGGCAACCCCTCTGTACAGAAGTCTCTTTCACCAGTCGCCAAGGTAAAAACTCCCACCCAACAGGAACCGTTTATTCCCATGCTTTTTATCCACAGCCAGTTTGATCCCATTCTCCCTCATCACCAACTGGACGATATGCTTTGTGCCTTGGAGAGCAAAAGTATTTCAACCAATTTGTACCAAGTAATCGAACTTCCGTACAGCGACCTGCATTCTTTCCATAACTGGCAGAGTTGCGACGACTTTAGCGTGCCATGCACCTTGGTTCGAGATGACGTCATAGCTTTCCTTGATTCCCACCTCAAATGATCCAGAAGAGAACTAGAATGAAACGTCCACTGTTTTTCATATTACTTCTGGTCGCGTTTGCGTGTTGCCCGAAAGCAGATGCTGCGAGCGCAACGTGGAGTGTCAATCCAAGCACTAACCTCTGGAATAATTCACAGAATTGGATGCCCAACTCAGTGCCGAATGGCGAACTCGACGTTGCTACCTTTGGGGCCTCGAATGTTACTGATGTGATCGTCGGCGAGTCTGCTGATTTCAGCGGGTTGGAAAACAAGATCAGCGAGATTGTCTTCACCCCCGAAGCCAATGCCTACACCCTGCGGTCCGCAGCCTCGCATCTTCCCGACTATTACTTCGATATCATCGAGTTTTACGGGGCCGGAATCATCAATAAATCTGGAATGGTGCAAAACTTGATTGTCGAAGCGGCCCCCGGCCCGGAACAGCAGCAACCGGCAGTAATCTACTTTCAAAACTCTTCGTCGGCTGGCGACAACGTGGTGATTACCAACCAAGGCAGTGGTTCAAGCATCGGGGTGGGTGCTTACGGCGGAGCGACCAAATTCGGCTTTCAATTTACCGAGACTCCTAGCGCGGGAAGGGCGACGATCATCAATGAGGGTGGAAAGGCAAGTGGAACCATAGAAGGCGGAATCAGCGACCTGCTTGCCTACTCGACCGCCGAGGCCGCCACCTTCATCAATCAGCCTGGAGTGGTCGCCGGGGCCGCGGCTGGAAGTACCTTCGTTAACACGGGTGGCAACATCGGCAGCTCCACCTTTATCAATAATCCCGCCATCGTGACCGGCGCGGAGGGGGGCTGGACAGAGATAGACATTGGCATCTGCGAGGGCGCGAGCTTCATCGCCAATGGGGCGACTACTGCCGGAGCACAAGGCGGACAGGTCTACACCTACGGCGGAGCGGGCTATGCCACCTTCACCGCCAAGGGCGGCCAGGGCAGCGGAGCCCAGGGCGGTTTAGTCGAGATCCATAACATCGCCAACTCCAGCCAGACCATCGTCACGGCGGAGAATGGAAAGAATGGCGGCTTGGGTGGGATGATTGTGCTTACCGTCTCGCCGACCACCCTCGACCAGGTGCAGTTCCAGCTCTTCGGCAACGGCACTTTGCAAGTGACCGATCTCTATCGGCAGAAGTCGGTCACGATCGGCTCCTTGTCAGGCGATGGGGCCGTCTCGCTGGGCGGCTTCAATCTCAACGTGGGGAGCAACAAACTCGATACGACCTTTTCCGGCCTGCTCCAGGAAACCGGCTCGCTCGACAAGCTGGGAAGCGGCACTCTGACCTTAAGCGGGCCGAACACTTACAACGGGAGCACGACGGTAAGTGCGGGCACTCTGCGGGCAAGCAATGCGACCGGCTCGGCGACCGGTCTGGGGCCAGTCAAGGTAAACGCCGGAACGCTGGGCGGGAGCGGAATCATTAGCGGGCTGGTCAAGATCGGAACCGGGAGCGGGACAGGCGCATTTCTTGCCCCCGCGGCAGGGACAAATAAGCAAAGCACACTCACGATGCAGGGCGCGCTCAGCTTTAGTTCCGACGCGACCTACAGCTACACATTCCAAGCGAAAAAGAATAAGGCGCGAAGTGATCTGGTGATTGCCAGCGGAGTGACTATCAATAGCGGAGCGAGCCTGGATCTGAGCGGCCAGACCCAGGGCCGGATGAAACGCGGCACTGTACTCACCCTGATCAGCAACACGAGCGCAAATCCGATCAACGGCGCCTTCAGCAACCTGCCGGAGGGCGCGATCGCAAACGTAGACGGCAACAACCTGCAGGCCAGTTATTCCGGTGGCGACGGCAACGATCTCACTCTCACGGTTGTGCCGTAGATAGCGCCGGGAATCGCTGGACCCGACTACAGCCTGGTCCGGCCTGAGAGCGCGCGAGAAAGGGTCAGCTCGTCGGCCGATTCGAGCCCGCCGCCCGCCGGCAAACCGTGCGCGATTCGGGTCAGATTGGCCGGAAATTTCTTCAAAAGCTCGACCAGATAATTCGTCGTCGCCTCGCCTTCCACGTCGGCCGCGAGCGCAAAGATAATCTCGTCAGGCGTTTCTTTTTCGACCCGCTCGATGAGGGCGGCGATGCGCAGGTCTTCCGGCGCCACCCGGTCGAGCGGCGAGATGCGTCCGCCTAACGAATGATAACGGCCGCGAAAGGCGCTCGTCCTTTCCAGCGGAAGGATATCGGTCGGTTGCTCGACCACGCAGAGCAATTCTTTGGCGCGCGAATCGTCGGCGCAAATCTCGCAGAGTTCCTCCGTGGCGAAGAAGCCGCAAAGCACACAGGGACGAATCGCGCTCCGCGTCGCGGCGATGGCGCGCGCAATTCCTTCCGGTTGCTCCTGGCGCGCCTGCACCATCCAGAGCGCGATCCGCTCCGCCGAACGCGGACCGATGCCCGGCATCTGGCGCAGTTGCGCGATCAACTCACGGATCGCGGCAGGATATTCGGTCCGTCTCATGATTGCCCGATCAACTGTTCGCCCGGGACCGGCCCCGGCTCGGTCGCCATCTTCAGGCAGAGCGGCTCGAGCCGGCTCAGGTACCACTGCAGCGGGAGGTCCGGTTCCTCATTCTCGCCCTGGGCGCGGCTAAATTCGGCGAACGATTCGTTCCAGCGTTTTTCTCGAAAATAAACAATCGCCGTCCAAAAGTGGTCGCGGCGCGCCAGCACCTCCGGCGTGGCCCGCGCCGTGAGAGCGAGCAATTCGTAAACTTCGAGCCGTTCGTGGGCCTCGAGGCCGCGCAGGAAATCGATCGGTCGGGCCACGATCTCCTTGCCCGCGGCGCTGTAACTGCGCGGCCCGAGGAGAATTTGCGAACCGTAGGTCCGGTTCGCCCGGGCGAGGCGGCGCGCCTCTTCGAGCGGTTCGCCGGCCACCACAATCTCGCCCCCGGGCGCGTGGTCCTGGACCGTGGCCACGACCGTGCCGGAGCTGATCCCGACCCGGAGATCGATCTTGCCTAACGACTCCGGCTTGCCGGCCGCGGCGGCGCGGAACTTGTCGCGAAAAGCCAGCGAGGCGCGGGCCGCCTCGACCGCATGCTGCTCGCTCTGGCCGGGAAAACCAAAGAGAACGCGAATCCCCTCCCCATCGGCGGCGTGGAGGTAGCCGCCCTCTTCCAGAAAAGAGGCGGTGGCGATTTCGATGAACTCGCGGGTCAAGCGCGCGCATTCCGCCGACGGCAGCTTGTCGATCAGCTCGGTTTCATTCGCGATCTCGCAAAAGACGAAGGTCGCTTCGCGCGCGATGGGCTCGGAGAGGTTGAGCGCCTTGGCTTCGGCGAGACGATCGTGGGCTGCCTGCGAGAGGCGGCCCCCGAAGAGGCGCGCCGCGCGGCGGCGTTGACGGCCGCGGCTGGTCGCGGTCACGATCATCGCGAGCAGGGTCGCGGCCAGGACCGCGATGGCGGCCGGGAGCGGTGGGAAGGTGATTTTGTAGAGGCTCAGCACCCAGGCGGCGCCGGCCAGTTCCGCGAGCAGAAGCAAAAAGAGGCCGAGGCGGCGCGCCATCCCGGTGACCACGAGCATCGCCCAGGCAACCGCGAAGGCGAGGAGGAGGACGAGGACGAAATTGCCGAAGCCGGGCGGCTCGTTAGGCAAATAGCCGATCGCCCGGGCCACCGCCAGGGAGGGGCGGGCGAGGAGGCCGCGCAGTTGCAGGGCGATGGCGAGCCCGCCGGCCAGAGCCCCGATCCAAAGTGTATCGAGGAGCGCGCGCTTCATTCCGCCGGGCGATCGCCGCCCGGTCCATACGATTTCAGCACCAGCGCGCTGAGAAATTTATCCGGCGCCTCGATCGCGGCCCGGTCGAGCACGAACTGGTTTTGGCCCGTGTTCTTTTTGATCAGGCTGAGCCCGAACTGGAAATCCTTGAAGAGATGCGCGCAGAGATCCTTCATCTTCATCCGCTCCGTCTCGGCCCGTTCCACCAGCCGGTCGAGCGCGGAATCGTCGAATTTCATCTCGACGCTGTGCTCGTTGGAAAAACGGTCGGCAAACATCACGGCCTCGTGCCGCAGCGTTTCCATTTCATGCTTCTCGCCCTCGGCCATGAGACGTTCGAGGACGCGCTGCGGCTCACGCACCAGTTCTTCCGTGACCCGCAACTGCGAGACGCCGGAGCCCGCGAGGTAGTATTTGTAATCGCGGAACAATTTTTCGAAAACGGTCAGCAACCCGCGCGCCCCGGTTTTTTCCCCGGCAGCCGCGGTCGCGATGAGGAGCAGCGCCTCGTCCTCGAAGCTGACCTCGATCCCGTAGGCGCGGAAGGCGCGCTCGTATTGGCGCAGGATGCTGCCCTCGGAATACTTCATGATTTTGAAGAGATCGTCCGCGCTCAGCTCTTCGCAGACGACCCGGACCGGCAGGCGCCCGATGAACTCCGGCTCGAAGCCGTACTCGATGAAATCCTGCGTCCCGACATGCTGGAAAATCTCGTTGTCCAACACCTTGACCGGCTCGGCCTTGAACCCGATCTGGCCCTGGGCGAGCCGCTTTGAGACCTGCGTCTTCAATCGCTCGAACGCGCCACTGACGACAAACAAAATGTGGCGGGTGCTGATCGTTTCGCGTTTCGTTTTCCCGCGCCGTTGAAATTCGAAGGCGGCCTGGAGCTGACCCTGGATGTCGTTCGCGCTCCGCAATGGCACTTCGGTTTCTTCCATGAACTTGAGGAGCGTGGTCTGGACGCCACGCCCGCTCACGTCGCGTCCGACCATGTTGGAAGCGGCCGCCAGCTTATCGACCTCGTCGATGTAGATGATGCCGAACTGGGCAAGGGCGACGTCGCCATCGGCTTTCTGGACCAGCTCCCTAACGAGGTCTTCTACGTCGCCGCCGACGTAACCGGTCTCGCTGAACTTGGTCGCGTCGGCTTTGACGAACGGCACCTTGATCAAATCGGCGATGTGCTTGATGAGGTAGGTTTTTCCGACCCCGGTCGGGCCGACGAGGATGACGTTCTGTTTCGCGTATTCGGTTTCTTCGGCCCGAATGGCGTCTTCGTTCTCGAGCTGGCGGACGTAATTGACGTGGTTGTAGTGATCGCAGACCGCGATCGAGAGGACCTTCTTGGCTTCGTCCTGTTTGATGACGAAACGGTCGAGGTGAGCCTTGATATCGCGCGGCAGAAAATCGAAAACAAATTCGTCGCCGCTCGGTTTGGCCGGTTTTTCTTCGTCGCCGGCTTCGGCCCGTTCGGGCTGAGCGAAACTCGCGAAGGAGACCTTGTCGCCGAAGTTCGATTTCATGAATTCGGAGAGCCTGGCCTGTAATTCTTCAGGTGAAGGAAATGGTGGGTTTTGGTTCAAGCACGAAACCTAACATCCCAGTCAGGCATGTAAAATTCCGGGTGGCGCCTGTCGACGCTTCGCGGTGCGAGGCGCGGGTATCGGCTCTGTTTGCAGAATCAACCCCCGCGTTTCGCCCAGCGAAACGTCTCCAGCGGGTCCCTTGCTTCGCGCTCATCCCTTGCATTTGGGGCGCATCTGTGCTCAGTGGAATGCCGCTCGGGCAGGCCGGCCGCGCTCGACGCGCATCGGCCGCTGCGCCAATTCCATTTACCATGCTTACTCTCTTTCTCGCTCAGGCCCAAAAGGCCGCTCCCTCGGCCGCCGGACCCAATCCGCTCGCCTCGTTCATCCCCATCATTCTCATTTTTGTCATCATGTACTTTGTTCTCTTCCGCCCCCAGATGCGGCGACAAAAGGAGCAACAACGGCTCGTCTCCAGCCTCAAAACGGGCGACCGGGTCGTGACCGCGGCCGGCATTCACGGGATGATCACCAACGTCAAAGAAACGACCGTGACCGTGAAAGTGGCCGACAATGTGAAGCTGGAGATGGAGAAATCCGCGGTCACCACGGTGGTCAAGCAAGCTGAGGGCTGAGAGAACGCACCATGAACTCGATTCTCGAATTTTTCATCGGCCTCGGCCTGCTCGTTCTCTTCGGCTGGTATTTCGCCACCGATCGCGGCTTGCGAAAGCGGCTCCTCGCCCTCACCCTCGTCACGCTTCTGGTCGTTTTCAGTGTCTGGAGCATCTGGCCGTTGCAGAAAAAAGTGCGGCTCGGCCTCGACATCAAAGGCGGCACCTCGTTCCTCATTCGCCTCAAGAGTGAAGAGAAAAATCTGACCAAGGGGATGCTCGACCAGGCGGTCGAAGTCATCCGCAAACGCGTCGATTACTTTGGGAGCGGCGAGCCGGTCATCAGCCCGGTGGGAACGGATCGCATCCTGGTGCAGATCCCCGGCCTCGACACGGCGAAGATTCAGGAAGCGCGCGATCAACTTTCGCGCGTGGCCAAGCTCGAGTTTCGTCTCGTTTATCCGGATAACGGCGAGCGCCTGCGCGCGATCGACGCCGGGACCGAAGTGATCCCGCCGGAATATCGAATCGAGACCTACACCATGCAGCCGCGCCAGCCGGGGCAGAAGCCGGTCGAAGAGCGCCTCCTGGTGAAGAAAAAGGCCGACCTGGGCGGCGATCGCGTGACCGAGTCCAACGCCTATTACGGCAACGACGGCTGGACGGTGCAACTCAAGTTTGACAGCGAAG
This sequence comes from uncultured Verrucomicrobiae bacterium, assembly GCA_963772915.1. Classification (GTDB taxonomy): domain Bacteria; phylum Verrucomicrobiota; class Verrucomicrobiia; order Chthoniobacterales; family UBA10450; genus Palsa-1392. The sequence goes on along the minus strand of CAVYZI010000006.1, from coordinate 238,437 downwards.
GTGCGAAGAAATTCGGCCAGATCACGGAGGCGAACGTGGGCCATCGTTTTGCCATCGTCCTCGACGGCGTAATTCAATCCGCGCCCAGCATTCGCACTGCGATTTACGGCGGCGACGCCATCATCACCGGCAGCTTTTCCGAACAGGAAGCGCGCGGGCTGGCCAGCGTGCTCGAAAACCCGTTGCAGGTGCCGGTCAGCATCGAAGAAGAGCGCAGCGTTTCGCCCACCCTCGGTCTCGACTCGATTCGGGCCAGTATTCGCGCTGGTCTCATCGGCCTCGCCATCACGCTCCTATTCGTGGCGATCTACTACAAGTTCGCCGGCCTGGTCGTAAACCTCGCCCTGATCGTCAACCTCATCCTGCTCCTGGGTGAGTTTCAATTGATCCCGGGCGGCGTCGTTCTCACCCTGCCCGGTATCGCCGGTATCATCCTCACGATCGGCATGGCGGTGGACGCGAGCGTGCTGATTTACGAACGACTGCGCGAAGAAATGGCGAGCGGAAAATCGCTCAAGGCCGCCCTGCCTGCGGCCTACGACAAGGCGTTCAGCTCGATTTTCGACGCCAACGTCACCACCCTTATCACGGCCGCGATCCTCTTCTTCAACGCCAGCGGACCGGTCAAAGGTTTCGCCATCGTCCTCATGCTGGGCATTCTGGCCTCGCTTTTCACGGCCCTGATTGTGGGGCGCAATGTGCTGGGCTGGCTGGTCGAAACCGGCCGCATCACCCGCATCTCGATGCTCCATCTCATCTCGACCAAGAACTTGAATTTCATGAGCAAAGGGCTCATCGCCGGGATCTGCTCGCTCGTGCTCATTCTCGCCGGCGCGACCGCCTTCTACATGCGCGGAGAAAAGAATTTCGGAGTCGATTTCCGCGGGGGCGATCTGGCGACCTTGAGCGCGCCGCACAAGGTCGAGGTCGGCAAGGTACGCGACGCTTTGAAACCGATCGGTTTGGCCGACGCTGCCATCCAGCAATCGCAACAGGGCGATCGCAGCTACATCACGATCCGCAGTCCGCTCAAAACGAGCGACAAGGTCGAGCAGCCAGATCATGCAGAAGTTCCCGAACGAAGGCTTCAAAGTGGAGGGCTCGGAACGCGTCGGCGCGCTCGTCGGCGGCGAACTGGCCCGCAGCTCGCTCATGGCGCTCGGCTTCGGCATTCTCGGGATCCTGGTTTACGTCACCTTCCGTTTCGAATTTTCCTTCGCGGTCGGTGCGATCGTCGCGCTTCTGCATGACGTCCTCATCACCGTCGGGATGTTCGCGATTCTCGGGCGCGAACTGACCCTCACGATGGTCGGCGCGGTCCTCACAATCGCGGGTTACTCGATTAACGACACGATCGTGGTCTACGATCGAATCCGCGAAGGCCTGGCCAGCGGCCGCAAGGGCTCGATCGAGCAGATCATGAACGAGAGCGTGAACCAGACGCTGAGCCGCACCATCCTGACGAGCACGACGACGCTCATCCCGATCTGTTGTCTCTTCTTCCTCGGCGGCGCGGTCCTGCGTGATTTTGCGCTCGCGATCATTATTGGCGTCATTGTCGGCACCTATTCGTCGGTCTTCATCGCGTCGCCGATCGTCCTTTGGTGGACGCGGGCGCGGGGCGGGAGCGAGGGCAGTTTGCGCAAGGAAGTGCGGCAAAAAACGAGCATTACCACCCCTTCCTCGGCCGGTTAAACGCGCAGTTGACGCTGCGGGCGCCGGGTCGTAGCATCCCTCGCCATTCAGCTGGGAAGTTTTCTAAATTTAAAGGATCAGGAGAGATAATCGCATGCCAGAAGTGATCGTTCGTAAAGGTGAGCCGGTGGACCGGGCCTTGAAACGGCTCAAGAACAAGCTGGACGCGGAAGGGATTTTGGAAGAGGTGCGTCGGTTGCGCGCCTTTGAGACACCCTCACAAAAGACCCGTCGCAAGGCGAAAGCCAACGCGAAACGCGGCCGCGCCAAGTTCCGTTTCAATCCCTCTTAAGGCTGCCGAGTTTGCCCGCGTAAGCCGCTCGCGTTGTGGACGCTTCGCTATGCGAAGCGCGAGACTGGCTTTGCCCGGGGTTGGAGTCTTCCCCTTGCAGGGACTCTCGCCCCCGCGTTTCGCACGGCGAAACGTCTACACCTCGCAGACGATGCGGAAGCCGAGATCGTTGCAGGAGTAATTTGGAGCGTTCGAACCGCGCGTGGTCGCGCGCAGGCTGTTGAAGCGCGATTTCCAACTGCCACCCCGGTAAACCCGTTTTGCCCCTGAAACCGCCCCGCGCGGATTCGTTTTCGCGGTCCCGCGATAGGCCGCCATGAAGTCGGCGCACCATTCCCAGACGTTTCCGGCCATGTCCTCGATCCCGAAGGGGCTGGCGCCGCGCGGGAACGCCCCCACCGGCGAACTCTCGGCATAGCCGTCGTCGATCTCGCGGTCGCTCCAGGCAAAAACGGTGTTGCGATCGGCGAAATTCGCCAGATCCCCGCGCCCTGTCTCTTCGCCCCAGGGGTAAGTGCGCCCGTCGTTGCCGCGCGCGGCGTATTCCCATTCCGCTTCCGTCGGAAGGCGGTAACGGCGCCGTTCCCGGGAGCTGAGCCACTGGCAAAACTTCATCGCCTCGACGCTGTTGACGTAGATAACCGGATGCCGATCGCCCGCGCCCGGAGCGCGCCTCCGGGCATGGCTCGGATCGAACAGCTCATACTGCGCGTTGGTGATCGGATGCCGGGAAAGATGATAGCAGGTGAGCGTGACCCTGGTGACCGGCCCCTCGTTAGGCGCGGCATCGGCCGCGTCGCTCCCCATCTTGAAAACACCCGACGGGACGAGGAACATCTCGGCGCCGATCGCACTGGTGAAGTTGGGATATTTCAGACGTTCCGCCTCGACGTCGATCGGCGGCGGGGGCGCGGCGGGCGCCGCCGCCGCTTTCGGACCAACGACTGTAACCGGCTTGGGCGGCGGGGGCGCGGCTTTGGCCTCGACCTCCTCCAGGTAAAGATCAACCATGTCCTCGGCTTCGCCCGGGTCGATCCCGAGGTTTTCCGCCATGTTGATGAAGGCATCGCGCTGATCGTCGGTCATGTCGTCCGTATCGAGCCCGCTCAGTCGTAGCATGCGCATGAAATCGGTGTTGGGTTCGAGCGCGGCCGATTTGTTTTCCGCGGCCGCAATCTCCTCCGGATCGGGCGGGGTGATCCTGGCGCCGCCGCAGGCGAGGAGTTCCGCCTCGATCAGTTCGGTCATCCGCTCATCGCTCAGGCCCTGTTGCCGGCCAAACTCGAGCAGGGTTTCCTCTTCTTGAGGGGAAAGGGTTTTGTCGTTGAGCGCGAAGGTGACGTATTTATTAAATTCGGCCATCGCTTCTTCCTCCGCCTTGGCCGCCAATTTCTGGTCGTGCCGCTGACGACGCTCCGGATCGAGCAACTCGCCGCGGGCCTCGGTCAGAAAGCGTGACGATTCGTCGAGGCCGCCGCGGAGCAACTGCGCAATGGGGTTGCTCGGCTGATTCTTGAGCGGCAGCTTTTTCTGCCACCACAAGAGGAGGGCGCGGAAGCGCTCTTCGATCTGCTCGTCGCTCGGATTGCTTTGCGGATCGAGACAGAGCCGCTCGTAAGGGTCGGCCGAATCGTAGCGGCTCCAGCCGTCCCACTTGCGCGGGTCATCCGGCAATGGGACCGGAAAACTAACCGCTGTTTTGAGCATCTTAGACGACGCTCAATTGTCCCAACGCCGTCGTCGCCCGATCCAATTCCGCCTCCGAGAGGCCGGTTTTGCGCTCGATCGAGACCGTGGCGCAGTTCCCGCACGCTTCCACCGCCACTTCCAGCACCTGGTTGGCGTTGTATTCGTAAGTCAGCTCGACCGGCGAGCCCTTGGGCAGGAACGGCGGCAACTCGATATCGCAAATCCCGAGGGGCGTGCATTCCGCCGGGAGCGTGCTCTCGCCTTCCACCACCCGGACGATGGCCCGCTGCATGTTGGCCGTCGCGGTGCCGAAGGAGTTCTTCACCACCGCCGGCATGGCGCTCATCTTCTTGATCATCGGGAAAACGTATTCCTCGAGATGCGACTCATCCCAGAGCACTACCCCGAGGGTGTGCGAAGTAATGTTGCGCACCTGGATGAGGCCACCCTCGCGCGAGGAGAATTGCTGCCGCGTCTCAGCTGGGAGCATTTTTTCGCCCGTCGTATCCTCCTCGGTCAGGAGCGAGAGAACGGCCTGAATGGCGGCGCCGACGGCGACCGCTTCGTCCGGATTCACATCCTCCGCCAGCGGGACCGAAGAGAGGCTGCGGATCATGGCGCGGACCATCGGCATGCGCGTCATGCCGCCTACCAGCAGAATCTTGTCCACCTGTGGCCACTGCATGTTGGCCTCGCGCATCACGATTTCGCAGATCGCCTTGCACTTCTCCACCAGGTGCTTCGTCATCTTCTCGAATTCCTCGCGGGTCAGCTCGATCTTCACGCTCTTGCCATTGTGGCTGTGCACGATGGTGGTGCGGTCCCGGCTCGAAAGCTGGATCTTGGCCGCCAGGGCCCGGCTTTGCAGGTCCTGGTAACTTTGCAAATCGAGTAACGGGTTCTCGCCATGGGCGCGGTCAAACTCCTCCGCGACGTGATTGACCAGAACGTCGTCCCAATCCTTGCCTCCGAGGCGATGATCGCCATTCGTCGCCACCATCTCGAGCCGATGGGATTTGATCCGCATCAGAGTGACGTCAAAGGTGCCGCCGCCGAGGTCGAAAACGAAAACGGTCTGGTCTTCGTCGAGCTTGTCCAGTCCGTAGGCGAGCGCCGCCGCAGTCGGTTCGTTGATGATTTGGAGGACGTTGAGCCCGGCGAGGCGGCCGGCCGTGATCGTCGCGGTCCGCTCGGAATCGTTGAAATAAGCCGGGACGGTGATGACGGCGTCGGTCACCGGGACCTTGAGATATTTTTCCGCATCCGACTTCAGCTTCTTAAGGATGACGGCGGAAAGTTCCTCGGCGGAGTACTTGATGTCGCAGAACTCGCGGTGAAATTGCTCCTTCGATTTGCCGATTTCGCGCTTCACGAAATCGACGATCTTTTCCGGTTCGGAGACACTGTTGTTCTTCGCGATCGAGCCGACGATGGCGCTGCTTCCGTCGAAAAGAACGACCGAGGGAGTGATACGCTCACTTTCGCCGTTGGGGATGATTTGCGGCTTCCCGTAGGCGTCGATGTGGGCCATGGCCGAGAAGGTGGTGCCAAGATCGATGCCGACTGCTTTACGATTGCTCATGTTGTTTATCAGGACTCCTTGATTTCGCTGGCTGATTTTGCCTGCACTAAATGCATCTTTCGTGCCCCACAGGTCTCAAAATTGCGGGCGGTTTTTCCCGCGCGCCGGCGTTCCCCACCGGCCGATTTTTACTTGAAGCGTTTCGCCACGACCTCTTCCGGCCGGAGCACGCGATCGTGCCAGAGGAAACCGCGTTTCAGTCGCCTCACGATCTGGCCGTCTTCCTCGGCCGTGGCAGCCGACTCGAAGTCGATGATGCGGTGCAGATTGCGATCGACTTTCTCTACCGGCTCGATTTCCGTGACCTCGAAGCGGTACAGAATTTCGCGCAGAAAATGGAGCATGTTTTTGAGATTCTCGCCCGCTTGGACCTCCGCCACGCTCTGCTCTTTCTCCCCTTCCGCGGCGATCTGCGCGGATTGCTCCACGATCGCGGTCAGGCCATCAAACAAAACGAGGAGATCGCGAATGAAAGGTTTCAGGAGCGTGTCGCGCACGAAATTATCGCGGTAGCTGATCAACTCCGCGTGGAGCACATCGAACAGTTTTTGGTTGACCCGATCGCTCGCACAGATGTCCGCCAGCTGGCCCTCGATCTTTTCGAACTGGAGGTTCTCAAACCTCCGGAAGAGCGATTCCTCGAGCGATTCCACCCGTTGCCCGAGGGAATGCACGGCACCGATCAAAATCGACATATCCGCCGCCGCCTCTGCTTCCGCCTTTGGGGATGCGGCCAGGGCCGCCTGCGAGCTCAGCTGCTGCATGGCAGCGGCAAAATCGCTTTCGAGCTTGATCGCCTCTCCCATGCTCTTTCAGGCCGGGCTAAAGAAGCCGCGAATCGCCTCCACCAGCCCGGGGATATCGTGCCGCCCTGCCTCGACCGCGATCGTTAGGCCGCGATCCCGCGCCGTTCGCGAGGTGATCGGCCCGATACTCGCCACCTGCATCCCCTCCGGCCAGGGCAGACCAAGGGCGAGAAAATTTTCCACCGTTGAAGAACTGGTAAACGTGATCATATCCGCCCCTTCCGCCGTCAGCCGCGATCTCGCTTCTGTCCGATCGGCCGTTTCGGCGACCGTTCGGTAGGCAAAAGCAATATCCACGATGGCGCCCATGGCTCCGAGCTCCTTGGGTAGCAGGTCTCGCGCCTCTTCCGCCCGGGCAATAAGAATCCTGAGATTTTCGATGTCGCCTTCCTTCTTGAATTCCCGCACCACCGCCTCGGCCACGAACTCCTCCGGCTGCAGATCGACCTTGAGATGAAAATCCCGCACCCGCTGGGCCGTGGCCGGCCCGATGGCAGCAATCCGGGCCGCCCCGATGTCGCGGGCGTCGTCGTAAAGCTTGTAAAACATCTCGAAGAACGCGGTCACTCCGTTCGGACTCGTAAAGACGATCCAATCGTAGCCATGTGCGTCCTGCACCAGCTCGGCAAAGGCACGCAGGTCGCTCGGCGGCTCGATCCGGATGGTGGGCAGCTCGAGCACCTCGGCGCCGAGGTTGCGCAGTTGCTCGCTCAGGGCGCCGGCTTGTTTGCGGGTGCGCGTCACGACGATGCGCTTGCCGGCCAGCGGGCGCCCGCCGTGCCAGTCGAGTTCTTTGCCTAACGACACCACTTCGCCGAAAATCGCCACCGCCGGCGGCGCGAACCCCTCCTCCGCCACCTGCCGGGCGATGGTTTGCAGGGTGCCGCGGATCGCTGCCTGCCGCCCGGTCGTTCCCCAGCGCACGAGCGCGACCGGCAAATCCGCGCGCACCCCATGGTCGATCATCTCCTGAGCAATCGCTTCGATTCGCTCCACCCCCATCAGCATCACCTGGGTCCCGCCCAGTTTGGCCAGGGCCTCGAAATTGATCGAGCTCTCGGTTTTCTCCGGGTCTTCGTGCCCGGTGAAAAAGGTGACATGCGAAGTCATCCCGCGATGCGTGACCGGAATGCCGGCGTAGGCCGGGGCGGCAATCGCCGAAGTCACCCCCGGCACCACCTCGAAGGGGAGGCCGGCCGCCGCCAGGGCCTGCGCTTCCTCACCTCCGCGCCCGAACAAGAATGGATCGCCGCCTTTCAGCCTAACGACTTGATTCCCCTCGCCCGTCTTCTCAACCAGGAGGGCGTTGATCTCCTCCTGCTTCAGGGTGTGGGCGCCCGCCTTTTTCCCGGCGTAAATGATCTCGGCCGTTTCCGGCGCCCAGGCCAGCATCTCCGGATTGGAGAGATAATCGTAAACGATCACTTCCGCGCGCTCGATCAATTGCCGGGCCCGCAGCGTGACCAGACCCAGATCGCCCGGGCCCGCGCCCACCAGATAACAGCGGCCCTTCTTTTTTTTATCCGCCATAAAGTTGTTTCATCAGTTGAGCCGCGATCGCTTCGGGCTCGGCCGCGGCGCCACTCATTTTTCCCACCCGCGGCTCTGCTTCTTCCGTTTCAAACACCTGCGCCCGCAGAGTCAGCTTCTCGTCGTCGATCACCGCCTGCACGCCAACCGGCGAATCGCAATCTCCTTGCAAAAGCCGCAGGAACTCGCGTTCCGCGCGCAGGCAATCATACGTCGGCTGGTGGTTCACCGCCTCGAGCAACTCCTTGGTCGACTCGTTGTCGCGCCGCACCTGGAGCGCGATCACGCCCTGGCCGCCGGCCGCGAGAAAATCGTCCGGAGAAAGGACTTCGCCTTTCACCTCGAGCCCGAGTCGCTCCAGGCCGGCACGGGCCAGGATGATCCCGCTCCAATTTTCATTTTCGCGCAGCTTGCGCAGCCGGGTTGGGACATTGCCGCGCAAATCGGCGATCTGGAGGTCGGGCCGTTTCCAGAGGAGCTGGCGTTGCCGCCGGATGCTCCCGGTCGCAATCGTCCCTCCCGACGGGATCGTCGTTAGGCCAGCGCCGTTCCTCGTCACCAGAATATCCTCCGTCTTCGCGCGGCGCAGCGTCGCCCGCACCTCCAGCTCGGCCAGTTGCTCGCTCGGCAGGTCTTTCGCGCTGTGGACCGCGACGTCGATTCGCCTCGCGAGCAATTCCTTTTCGATCTCGCGCGTAAACATCCCCTTGCGTCCCGCCTTGGGATCCGTCACGGGCTCCGCTGGCGTGCCTTCGTCGCCGCTCGTGCGCACGATCTCGATCGCCACCTCCAGCCCCGGCCAGGCCAGGCGCAGTGCCTGCTCGACCATCCGCGCCTGCGTCAGGGCCAGCTTGCTGCCGCGCGACCCGAGTACGATCCTGCCCGGCGCGCCCACTCAGCTTTCCGAAGTGCGCAGCGTTGTTCCGCGAAGCAATCGCTCCCGCGCCGAAGTGAACCAGCCGCTGAAATCTTCCACATGCCCGGCGATGATCTCCTCCCCCGCCGCCACCTGTTCCCGGCGCAGGTCGAGCGATTGCTGCGCGATCGATTGCAGGGAGTCGATGTCGTAAAGAAACACGCCCTCCATCTCGTTCACGTCCGGCGCCACGTCGCGCGGGACCGCGATGTCGATGATGAAAAGCGGCCGGTCGAGCCGGTCACGGAGCAGAGGCGAGAGAATCTGCCGGGTCACGATCGGGGTCGGCGCCGCGGTTGAGGAAATCAGGATGTCGATCTCGCGGCAGTGTCGTTCCCAATCCGCCATCGGAACCGCGTAGCCAGCGATGAGCGCGGCGAGCGCTTCCGCTCGTTCGATCGAGCGATTCGTCACCCGGATGTCGCGCACCCCGCGTTTCACCAGCGCCCGCGCCGTTCGTTCGCTCGCTTCGCCCGCGCCGAGCAAAAGGACTTTGCGCGTCTCGAAGTGGCCAAAAATTTGTTCCGCCAGGTCGACCGCGACGGAGCCGACCGAAACCGCCCCGCGCGTGATCCCGGTATTGCTCCGCACCTGTTTCGCGACCCGAAAGGCGCGCTGGAAAAGACGGTGGAGCAACGGTCCCGCCGCGCCCGATTCGCGCGCCGCCTCGTAGGCCTTTTTCGCCTGGCCCAGGATCTCGGTCTCGCCGATGACCATCGAGTCGAGCCCGGACGCGACCCGGAAAAGATGCTGCACGCAGTTCAACGCCTCATAGCGATAGAAGGCCTCCACTTCGTCCTCGGCTGGCGTCGTTCCGGTCGCGAGCAGGCAATGAGCGATCCGCTCGGTCGAGATCGGCTGCGAGGCCGCGGCGTAGACTTCCACCCGGTTGCAAGTGGTGAGCAACAACGCCTCGGTGCAGCCCACTTCCTCGCGCAAAACCCGATCGACCGCGGCGTGACCGGCAAACCGCTCCCGGACCTGCACATCCGCAGTGTGATGACTGATGCCGACGCAAAAGAGATTCATTGGAGCGTATGCGTCTGGGAGAAAAAAGTGATTCCCCAGAGCAATGTCAGCGCCGCACTAAAAGCGACGATGCAGAGGGTAGCGATGGAGCGCGGCGCGGTCGTGCCGAGATGGCGAGCGAGGAGAATGCCGGCATAGAAAAGCCAGACGCCAAACGACCAGGCGATCTTCACGTAGGGCAGCGGTTGCCCGGTAAAAAAACCGGCCGCAATCCCCACCGTGAGCAAAATAAAACCGAGCCAAAGCAGCCGGGTGATGGCGGCGAAGAGATCGGTCAGCGGCGGAAAATGATAAAACATCGAGTTAATCTGGCGCCGCTTGAGCTGGCGTTCCTGCACCAGATACATGAGGCCCGCGACGCAGGCGAGCGCGAAAGCCCCATAAGCGATGAGCGAGACCGAGGCGTGCAATTCGAGCCAGGGCGAGGGCGGGGACGGGCCGGCCACCGCGTGTGGTCGATCGATCGGCGCGAGCAGGGCAAAGGTTTGCAATCCAAAAACCAGCGGTGCAGTAAAAGCCCCCATCAACGAGAGCCGATAGGCCGGCCCGACGAGGAGATAGATGAGCGTGACCGACCAGGCGACAAAGATGAAGACCTCGAAAAGATTCGTCAGCGGACAGCGCCCAAGCGCATGCCCGCGCACCGATAAAAACGCCGTCTGGAAAACAAACCCGAGCGCGATGGCGAAGAAATTGAGGCCCGCCGGGCGATAGTTGCGGGCACGGATGGAGAGTCCGGTCCGCACCATGGCGAGGAAAAAACAAAGGGTTGAGATGAGCAGGAGCTCACGATCCATCGGCAGCCAAAGTAAGAGGCGGCCACGAGATTGGCAATCCTTCTTCCGGGGGAGCGAGCGGCCTGGGCGCGGTTCCTGCTTTTCCCGGCAGGATGAAGACTCCCCCGCGCCACGCGGGCCAAAAACGGTCGCCGTCAAAAGAGATCACGGGCTTGGAAAGCGCGCTCGCCAGGGCTTATGCCCGGCTGCGGGAGCGGGCCCGGGCCGCGTGGGAACGTCAGCAGGCCGGAAAGAAAGATCCAGCCGATGCCAGCGTCAGCGTCCGAGTCACCGGAACGAAACCCAGCATAACTCCTTCGATTCTGAGCCTGAAACCGGCGGCACCGCGTCTCGTCGTGCGCAAATCGCGCCCGCCGCGCCGCAAGATTCCACGCGCCAAAGGTCGGCGCCCGAAATAGCGGAGCGGCGGTTTTTCGACCGCCGTGGGCGCTGGCCAGGCGCCCCTCCGGAAGCAGCCCGACTCGGATTCATCGAGCGTCGTTGACGATTCGCCTCAACCCGCTAGCCTGCGGCCATGGTTGCAGAATCGATCGAGCGTTTGCGCGCGGGCGTGCGCGACGTGCCTAACTTTCCCAAGCACGGCATCGTTTTCAAAGACATCACGCCCATCCTGGTCGATGCCGAGCTTTTCCGGGAGTCGATCGATGTTTTCCTCAGCCGCTGCCGCACCCTCCCGATCGACAAGGTGGTCGGAATCGATGCGCGCGGTTTTCTTTTCGGGTCCGCTGTGGCTTACGCCCTCGGGGTGGGTTTTGTCCCGATTCGCAAGAAGGGCAAACTGCCTTTCAAGACGGAAAGCGCGGCCTATTCACTCGAGTACGGCGACGCCGAAATGGAAATGCATGTCGACAGCATCGCACCCGGGGAAAAGATTGTCCTGATCGACGACCTCCTCGCCACCGGGGGCACGTCGGCCGCCGCGGCTGCGCTCATCCAAAAAGTCGGCGGCGAATTGCTCGAAGCGCAGTTCCTCATCGAGCTGGAATTTTTGCACGGCCGGGAAAAGCTCGCGCCCACACCGGTGGCGACGTTTCTGAAATGGTAGCGCGCGCATCCTGCCGGCGCGGTTGACGACCCTGCAAGCAGGAGGCTTGCCCTACCCTCCGCAACTGCAGCCCGGGCCGCAGCTGCCGCTCCGATCTTCCACGATCACTTCCACCGCGATTTCCTGGAGCGCGAGTTGATCGTGAATCGCGTTGAGCAGATCGAGGGCACGACCTTCCGGCATCTCCGCACAACGCAATTCGATCCGCGCGTTTTTCCCCGCCAACTCCGGATGCGCCTCCGCCAATTCGCCATCGAGCAGAAAGGAGACGTAAGCGTTGAACTTCTCCTGGAGCTGAAAAAGCTGCGGCTCCGAATCGTCCCACGGGCGCGGCTCGAACATGACGAGCAGGAGTTCGTCCTTCCTCGTATCGTGGGCGAAGAAATCAATCACGCCGGCTTGCTCGACTCCGCCGGGTGTAGCAGTGGCCGTGTCGGCCGCAAGACTCGACCCGATCGAAACGTCGTTTTCAGATTCCTTCGCCATCGGCGCGCGATCCTACGGAAAGATTGGTGCTTTCGCAACGGGCGGCTAAGCTAAATTTCGCCATGCGAAAGCCACTCCTCGCCTTCCTCGCGCTCGCCCTCGTTAGGGCGCTGCCCGCCTTTGGCCAGTTCACGCCCGCCCTCATCCAGAACGGCGGCTACTGGAACGACGGCAAAGCCGAGTTCAACATCTACGACGCCCGGATCATGCGCTACGGCCAGCTGCGCCAGACCGAAGTCCTCCACATCCTCGTGCGCGAGCCCTTTGATTACCGGCAATTCGTCAAGCCCGACAACTGGCAGCGCCCCCACGTCATCCAGGTGCTGAAGCTCAATCAGATCCTGCATATCCCGACCGGGCTCTACGTTTATCAGCAGATGCATTCCAATTTCTGGCGGGCCGATAACGGGCGCCTCGCCAAATTTTCCCTCACGAGTAACGACAGTTGCGGCAACACCTACAAGGAAGGGCGGCGTCACGGCGAAGTCTTCACCTACCAGTGGCACACCTATTGGGATGGGATGGCCCAGGGCCAGCAGAAAGTGAAGCTCCCGCCTAACGGATTCTTTTACGACGAGCTTCCGCTCCGGGTGCGGACGATCGATTTCTCCAAACCGAGCGGCGACTTCCAGATCCAGCTCGCCCCCAGCATCATCAACTCGAAGAAAGACAACCTCGTCTGGAAACCAGCCCGGGTGCATTACGAAACAACCGAGCGCGCCATTTACGTGACGGTGGAAAGCGACGCCGGGACCGATCGTTTCATGCTCGGCCATGATTTCCCCTATCTCCTGCGCAAATGGGAGGCGGCCGATGGCAGCCGCCTGCAGTTGAAGCGCAGCCTGAAGATCGACTACTGGAATTACCACGCCCTCGGCGACCGCAAGCGCGCCCTCCTCACCCCGCGGACGCAGCACTCGGACTGATGTAGACGTTTCGCTGTGCGAAACGCGAGGGTTGCGCCCGCTGGTCACACGCATCCCCGCGCTTCGCCCAGCGAAGCGTCTACAAGGCAGAGCGCCCGCTCGGGAAAGAAATTGAATCGGGCGAGCGAAACCCCTTTACTGACGCATGCCAAAACGCCGGAAACCAAAAGGCCTCACCCTGCTCGGGCACAGCGAAACCGGCGTCCCGACCGCGCCCTCCACCGCCATCCTCGAGACCTTTCCAAATCCGGCGCGCCGGCCCTACTGGATCCGCCTCGAATCGGCCGATTTCACTTCCCTTTGCCCGATTACCGGCCAGGCCGATTTCGCCGAGATCACGATCGAATATCAACCGGCAAAGCGTTGCCTCGAGACGAAGTCGCTCAAGTTCTACCTCGCCTCCTATCGCAACGAACGCGCCTTCAACGAAGAAGTGACCAACCGCATCCTCGACGACCTCGTGCAGGCCTGTCGGCCGCGCAAAATGATCGTGCGGGCCGAGTTCGCCTCCCGCGGCGGCATTTGCCTGACGATCAACGCCACCTTCCCGGACGAACTCGACGCCGGCGCGCCATGAAGCGCGCGGTCGTGCTTCTGAGCGGCGGGCTCGATTCCGCCACCGTCCTCGCCATCTGCAAAGCCGAAGGTTACGAAGCGCACGCCCTTTCCTTCCGCTACGGGCAAAGGCATGACCGAGAAGTCGCGGCCGCGCAAAAAATAGCGCACTCGTTAGGCGCAAAGGAACATCGGATCGCGGAGATCGATCTCCGCGTCTTTGGCGGCTCGGCCCTGACGGCGGAGATCGCCGTGCCAAAAGCGCGCTCGGAAACCGAGATGTCGAGCGGCGTTCCGATCACCTACGTCCCGGCTCGAAACACCATTTTTCTCTCCTACGCCCTCGCCTGGGCCGAGGTCCTCGGGAGCACGGACATTTTCATCGGGGTGAACGCGATCGATTACAGCGGCTATCCCGATTGCCGCCCGGAGTTCATCCGCGCCTTTGAGCAACTGGCCAATCTCGCCACCCGGGCGGGCACGGAGCAAGGCGCGCGTTATGAGATTCACGCTCCGCTCATCTCGCTCTCCAAAGCGGAAATCATCCGGCGAGGCGTTTCGTTAGGCGTGGATTACGCGCTCACCCACAGTTGCTACGATCCGACCGCCGATGGACGCGCCTGCGGGGTCTGCGATTCCTGCCAGTTGCGCTTGAAAGGCTTCCGCGAAGCCGGGCTGACCGATCCGGTCCGATACGCCTCATGAAGCGGCGCGGGAAGTTCGGGCTCTTCGTCCTCACCCCGGAGGAACAGCGCGCGATCGCTTTCCTCGTTCTCGCCCTCATCCTCGGACTCTGGACAAAACATTATCGCGCCACCCATCCGCGTTCCTCCGCCCGCCCTAACGAGCCAGCAGTCGCCACCGCGTCCCCCTTCCCGTCGGCCAGCGCCAGCCCTGCGCCCACTCGTTAGGCCGGCGCTCTCTTTTGTCATCCCGAGCCGCGCAGACGGAAAAAGAGAGCCTGCACTGAGCGAAGCGAACGTGGACCTCTCAATCGGAGTCCACGCCCTTCGTTAGAACCCACGTCCATTGCCATTGTGAGGTCCTTCGCCGCGCTTTGCCGGCTCAGGATGACAGGAGAAGGAAGCGGCGCGGAACCTTCAGGGCTTCTCCTTCGTCTCCCCCAGACCGGGAATTTTGGCGTAACCAACAAAGCGCGGATGCCTCCCCGGAGTGCTCGTCCCTTTCGAGCGCGCGGTCTTGAAATCAAACACGCTCACTCCGAATTGCTTCTCTCCCTCGTAGGTGCGCCCGTCGCTCGAACCCACCATGATCGGCTTGCCGGTGTCCTTCTCTTTCCCGACGTAAATCATGGTGTGGGTGACCGGCGGGTCGCGCTCCACGCTGTAGGTGCCAGTCCAGAAAAGCAGGTCGCCGGGCTTGAGCTCATCGAGCTCGAACGACTCGATGTCGCGGCTGAGGACAGCGCGGAAATTTCCCGCCTTGCGCACCCAGACGTATTGCTCGCTCGCGCTCCGCGGCACGTCTTCGATGCCGTTCCGACGCAGGACATAGTAGATAAATCCGGAACAATCCATCCCGCCGTTCTCCGGATCGGCCGAGCCGTAGGTGTAATCGAGATTGCGCTTCGTTAGGGCGAGCGCGTCGTCGAGCAGTTGACGCACGGGCTTCGGATTCTGGTCGTAATCTTCGATCTCGTCAGGCGAGACGGTCGCGACTTTCGCCTCCGGAGTCGGGCTCGGACTCGGCGTCGGCGAGGGCGTTTCTTCCGGAGTCGGCGTTGGGCTGACGGTCGGAGTCGGCGAAGGCGTGGGCGAAGCTTTCGCCTTTTTCTTTTTCGGAGAAGGGCTCGCGGTCGGCGACGGAGTCGGGCTGCTTTTCTTGCGCTTGTGCCGGTGGTGGCTCGGCGTCGGCGTCGGGGTGGAAAAGAACTTTTTGATTTTCTGGCCTAACGAAGGTTCCTCCGCACCGGCCGGTTCAATCGCCCCCCCAACAAGCAAAAGACAAAGCGCGACCGAGACGCATTGCCTCCAGCCTGTCATCCCGCGCCGCGCAGACGGCGAGGGACCTCTCCGATGGAGTGAGCGTTGGCATTTTGTGAAATATTTTCGGAGTGAAGGGAGGTTCCTCGCCGCGCTTCGCCGGCTCGGAATGACAAGGGGAGGCATGGCTGCGCTCGGCATCGTCCGCGGCACCTGCCGAAGAAATCAGCGTCCCGCGCCGCCAATCTCCTGCAGGATCGCCTTGTTCATCTTGATCCCGGCCTCGAGGTTTTCGAGCGGGAAATTCTCGTTAGGCGAGTGCGCCCGGCAATCGGACAGAGCGAGGCCGAGAAGCAGCGTTTCCGCTCCGAGGATATCGCGGAATTGCGAGACGATCGGGATGCTGCCGCCTTCGCGGATGAGCGCGACCTCTTTCCCGAAAGCTTGCTTCAGCGCGCGCTGCGCGGCTTCGCCAAAGCTGGAATGCGGGTCGGTCAAATACCACGGACCGCTGTGCCCCTCGATGATTTCCATCGTCACCCCGGGCGGCAGATGTTTTTCGAGATGCTTTTTCACCAGCTTCAAAATCGCCGCCCCATCCTGATTGGGCACGAGACGGAAAGTGAGCTTGGCCATGGCGTGACTTGCGATCACCGTCTTGGTCCCCTTCCCCTGGTAGCCGCCGCCGATGCCGTTGATCTCCGCCGTCGGTCGCGCCCAGATGCGCTCGAGCGTGCTGAAGCCTTTTTCGCCGAAGAGCGCCGGAGAACCGGTTTCGCCGAGAATTTCCTTGTCCGCGTCGATCGGCAGTTTGCGCCACGCTTCGCGCTCCCATTCTTCGAGCGGTTTCACGCTCTCGTAAAACCCTTCGATCGCCACGTGTCCATTCTCGTCGTGCAGAGTCGCGAGCAAGCGGGCGAGAGCGGTGACGGAATTGGCGACCGCGCCCCCGAAGACGCCCGAATGTAAATCCATCTTCGAGCCGGTAATCCGCACTTCACAGGCGGTCACGCCGCGCAGTCCATAGCTGAGCGTCGGCACCCCGCGCGCGATCATGCCCGTATCGGAGACGACCGCCACGTCGCAACCCAGCGCCTCCTGATTCTCCTTCAGGAAAATTGGAAGATTGTCGCTCCCGACTTCCTCTTCGCCCTCGACAATCAGGTGCAGGTTGACGGGGAGATCGCCTTTCTCCTCCATTGTTTCCTGGATGCCGAGAATGTGAGAAAAGATCTGGCCCTTGTTGTCGGTCGCGCCGCGGGCAAAGACGTAGCCATCTTTCAGAACTGGCTCGAAGGGCGGCGAATTCCAAAGATCAAGCGGATCGGGCGGCTGGACGTCGTAATGCCCGTAAAGCAGGACGGTCTTGCGACCGGGCTGATGTTTGTTCTTCGCCCAGACGACCGGATAGCCGGCCGTCGAAACGAGCTGCGTTTCGAGACCGATACTCTTCAATTTCTCGACCAGCCAATCCGCGCAATCGCCCATCCCTTTGGCGTAGGCGTCATCGGTCGAGACACTCGGGAATCGCAGAAAAGTGAAATACTCTTGGAGATAGGAATCGCGCATCCCGGAGAATAAAGCAGCTTCGCCCGACGACAACTAACGACTTGCCCGATGCGCGCCCGCCAGGCAGCCTGCGACCGATGGACAATCCCGCCGCGCCGGCCGCCGACCGCCAACTCATCCGCGCCCTCGGCGTCCCGAGCCTGACGGCCAACATTGTGAACTCGACCGTCGGCGCGGGGATTTTCGTTTTGCCGGCGCTGGTCGCGGCGCAGATGGGCGCGGGAGCGCCGCTGGCATTTCTCGCCTGCGCTTTGGCGATGGTAATTTTTGTCACCTCCTTTGCCCTGGCCGGGAGTCGCGTCGCCTTGACCGGCGGGCTCTACGCCTACGTCGAAACCGCTTTCGGCCGCTATGTGGGTTTCATCGCGGGGGTGCTTTATTTTCTCACCGCAATCCTCGGTGCTTCCGGCATCGTCGCGCTGGTGGCCGACACGATCGGAGCGCTGGCGCCGATTTTCGCTCACGGCGCGATGCATTTTCTTATTGTCCTGCTCGTTTTCGGCGTCCTGGCCTTTGTGAACATTCAGGGCATCAAATCGGGCGCTCGCGCGGTCTGGATTGTGACCATCGCCAAGCTCCTCCCGCTTTTCATCTTCGTCGGCCTCGGGATCTTCTTCGTTAGGCGAGCGGATGCCCTGACCATCGCGTGGCCCGGCGCTCCCTCGATGGGCCGTGGAGTGCTGCTCCTTCTTTTCGCCTTCGTCGGAATTGAAGTTGCGCTCATGCCAAGCGGCGAAGTGAAGGATTCGGCGCGCACCGTCCCGCGCGCCATCTACCTTGCCCTCTTCGTTACGACCGTGCTTTACCTTCTCATCCAGTTGGTCGCGCAGGGCATCCTGGGAGACAGTCTCGGGAAGTTTTCCACCGCGCCCCTGGCGGAGGCGGCTTCGCGTTTTCTGGGTGGCCCCGGCCGCAGATTGATGCTTGTCGGCGCAAGCATTTCGGCGTTTGGCTTCCTCGTCAGTGACATTCTCAGCTCGCCGCGCGTGCTCTTCGCTCTGGGACGCGATCGTTTCCTGCCCAGGGCGCTGGCGCATGTGCATCCGCGTTTTCATACGCCGGACATCGCCATCCTGGTCTATTGCTCGGTCGCGGCCATCCTCTCTCTATTCTCGAGTTTTCAACAACTCGCCATCCTTTCGAATGTTGCCGTTCTGTTTCTCTATTTTCTCTGCTGTGGCGCAGCCCTCCAGTTGATGCGTCGTGATGAACGCATGGCCGGGCAACCTTTTCGTTTTCCGGGCGCGTGGATTTTTCCGGTTCTCGGGATTGTCATCAGTCTTTGGATTCTCGCGCAGGCCACGGGAATGGAACTGGCCGTCACCGCTGGCGTGCTGATCGTCGCGTCGCTCCTGTTCTTGATCCAGCGCACGGTTCGGGGTCGCGTCCAGTAGCGTGATTTGCACCGACGTTTAGTGGACTAACTTGTCCAATGAAATTCCGCGCCTCGGCCTTCGTTCTCGTTCTCCTCGTCCTCGTCCTCGATCCAGCCGCCCACGCCCAGATCGATCGCATCACCGGAAAACCGTGGGCGACCCGATCCCCGGTCCTGGCCCGACACGGGATGGTTTGCACGAGCGTGCCGGCGGCCACTCAGGTCGGGCTCGATGTTCTGAAACGCGGCGGGAGCGCAGTCGATGCCGCGATCGCGGCCAACGCCACCCTCGGCCTGATGGAGCCGGTCTCGAATGGAGTCGGCGGCGATCTCTTCGCGATCGTTTACAGCGCGAAAGATCACAAACTTTACGGGCTCAACGGCAGCGGTCGCTCACCCCGCGGTCTCAGCTACGAGCAGATGAAAAGCGAGCTGGAAAAGCTCCATCGCGAATTCATCCCGCCGACCGGCATGCTGCCGATCAGCGTGCCGGGCACAGTCGACGCCTGGGCCGAGCTGCACAAAAAATTCGGCAAGCTCTCGTTAGGCGACGATCTCTCCGGCGCGATTCGTTATGCCGAGGAAGGGTTTCCGGTTACGCAGTTGATCGCCTTCTACTGGCAGCACAGCGTCCCGCTCTACAAGGGTCTGCCCGGCGCGTTTCTCGAGACCTACACGCTCGACGGCAAAGGCCGCGCGCCTAACGAAGGCGACATTTTCAAAAATCCCGCCCTTGCCCACACCCTGCGTTTGATCGGCGAGAAAGGGCGCGATGTTTTTTACAAAGGCGAAATCGCGGACAAGATCGACGCCTTCATGCAGGCCAACGGCGGTTACCTGCGCAAGACCGATTTCGAGCAGCACACCTCGCACCTGGGTCGAGCCGGTCTCGACCAACTACCGCGGCTACGATGTTTTCGAGCTCCCGCCTAACGGACAAGGCATCGCCACTCTCGAGATGTTGAACCTGCTCGAGGGCTACGACCTCAAAGCGTGGGGCTTCAATTCGCCCGAAACTTTGCACGCCATGGTCGAAGCGAAAAAGCTCGCCTTTGCCGATCGCGCCAAATATTACGCCGACCCCGATTTCGCGAAAATCCCGCTCGCGCGGTTTGATCTCGAAAAGTTACGCCGCGCAACGGCGCAAATTGATCGACCCGAATCACGCCGCGCAAAAGCGTCGCGCCCGGCAACCCGTCGTTAGGCCAGAGCGACACCATCTACCTCTGCACGGCGGATGACGAAGGCAACATGGTCAGCCTGATCCAGAGCAATTTCCGCGGGATGGGGAGTGGCATCGTCGTGCCCGGTCTCGGCTTCATGTTCCAGGATCGCGGCCAGCTTTTCTCGATGGAACCGGGCCACGCCAACGTCTACGCGCCGGGCAAACGGCCGTTTCACACCATCATTCCCGGGTTCGTGATGAAGGATAAAAAGCCCTGGCTCGCCTTTGGCGTGATGGGCGGCGACATGCAACCGCAGGGCCACGTCGAGGTCCTGACCAACATGATCGATTTCGGAATGGGCCTGCAGGAAGCCGGCGACGCCGCCCGCTGGCAGCATGAAGGCGACAACGAGCCGACCGGCGAAAAAATGACGCCGGGCGGCGGCTACGTCGAAGTCGAGAGCGCCGTCCCCTACGAGACGGTGCGGGCCTTGAAACTGAAGGGGCACGACGTGCGCTACGACGTCGGCGGCTACGGCGGGTATCAGGCGATCAAAGTGGAGGAACACGACGGCCAGCGGGTCTATGTCGGGGCGAGCGAAAGCCGCAAAGACGGGCAGGCGGCCGGCTACTGACCGACACCATATCTTGTGGACGGCCTCCGCCAGGCCCCCAAGATAACGTTTATTTTGCTTGTCACCGCTCAGAGCGGGTTGTATGCAGCTTGTTAGTTTTTCTAACCCATGCACCTCCAATCGCTTGAGCTCTTCGGGTTCAAATCCTTCGCCGATAAAACCGTCTTCAATTTCCACGAAGGCGTCACCGCCATTGTCGGCCCAAACGGCTGCGGCAAATCCAACGTCCTCGACGCCGTCCGCTGGGTTCTGGGCGAGCAATCGGCCAAGGCGCTCCGTGGCGGCGAAATGGCGGACGTCATTTTCAACGGCACCGATAACCGCAAACCGGTCGGCTACGCCGAGGTCTCCCTAACGTTTACCAATTGCGCGACCGAGCTTGGAGTGGACTGGCATGACGTGCGCGTGACGCGGCGGGTCTATCGCGACGGCATCTCGGAATATTTGCTCAACAAAACCGTCTGCCGTTTGAAGGACATCCAGGCGCTCTTCGCCGGCACCGGGATCGGGCGCAGCGCTTACTCGATGATGGAGCAGGGCCGGATCGATCAGATCCTCAGCTCGCACCCGGAAGATCGGCGCGCGGTCTTTGAGGAAGCGGCCGGAATCACCAGATACAAGACCCAAAAGCGCGAGGCGTTGCGCAAACTCGAGGCGACGGAAGCAAACCTTTTGCGCCTCGGCGACATCATCAAGGAGGTGAAACGCCAGATCGGCTCGCTCCAGCGCCAGGCCGGGAAAGCCCGTCGCTACCAGGCGTTGCTCGCCGACCTGCAGGTTCTCGACACTCATCATTCCCGCGCCCAACTCGACCTCCTCAAAGTGAACTGGAACAATCGCGCGCCACCGCCGCCCGTTTCGACGAGCAGCAGCGCACTGGCGAACGCGAGATCGAGGAACACGAAAACGCCGTCGCCGCGCAGCGCGCCAAACTGGAGGAAGTCGACACCCGGATCAACGAAGCGCGAAGCGAGGTGCAGCGGCTGCAAAACCAGATCGCGTCGCACCGCAACCGGATCGATTTCAATCGCGAACGCGCCCAGGAATTGACCGGCCTGATCGAGCGTTACGAGGTCGATGTCGAAACCGCGGAAACGAAGCGTGCCCAACAGGAAACGGAGATCCACGACACCGATCTGCTCCTGGCCGAAACCGAGCGCCTGCTCGCGACCAAACAAACCGAGCTAACCGAGCTGACCGAGCGCGCCGCCGCGGTGCGCCAGGAAAGAGAGGAACGCGAGCGCGAATTGCAGACCCTCGAGCTTGCGATCTCAAAAGCAGAAAACCGGCTCGCCGATCTGGAGTCCGATCTCAGCGGCACCCGGTCCCGGCGGGCGACGACCGAGCCGCGCCTGGCGGAACTTGCCGAGTCGTTAGGCGAAGCGGCTCGCGCCCGCGATCTGGTCGCCTCCCAGGTCGCAGCCGCGCACGCCACCGCGGATGAGCAACAGACCGCGCTTCAGGACATGGCCGCGCAAATTCCCGCCGCCGAAGAAGAACTCAGCCGCCGCCAACAAGAGTTGCGCGAAGCCGAAGCCGCCCTCATCGCGAGCGACCGCGCGATCGCCGAACGCCAATCGCGCCTCGAGATTTTGCGGCAGCTCAACGCGGAGGGCGCAGGTCTGACCGAAGGTTCGCAGGCCATCCTGCGCGGGCTCGATGATCCGACGCGCATTCTCCCGGCCTTGCGCGGCGCGCTCGCCTCGCTCATCGAGGTGGAGGAGGAATTCATCCCCGCGATCGAAGCGGCGCTCGGCCGCAATCTGCACGCGATCGTCCTCCAGGATGGCGCCCTCGCGACGGAAATCATCACCGCCGTCACGGCCGGGAAACTGGGGCAAACGGCCCTTATCTCGCCGGAACTCTGCGTCTCTCCCCCCATCGTCGCGTCCGAGCTGCCACCAGAGGCGTTCGCCTGGGCGACGGATAAAGTTCGGGCGCCGGCCCAGCTCGAGGCCCTCGTTAGGCATTTGTTAGGCCACGTCGTTCTCGTCGCCGATCTCGATCTTGCTCAGGCCCTGAAGAAGGAGTATCCCGCCTTCGCTTTTGCCACCCGCGAAGGCGATTTCGTTTCCAGCCGAGGCGTCATCTATGGCGGGCGGGTCAACGAAGAGAACAGCTCGCTTTTCGCGCGCAAAGCGCAGATGGCTTCCCTCGCCGCCGAGCATGGCCGGTTGCTCGACGAACAGCGAGCAGCTTCGCTCCCGGCGCGCGGCAATCGAGCAGCACCTCGAGGAGGCGACAGAGCGGTTGGAAGAAATCCGCGCCCAACACCAGGCGGCGCGCGGTGATCATTCTGCGACCGCCTTGCAGGTGACCGCCTTGGAGCGCGAATTGCACGAGGCGGATCGGAAAGCCGACGCCTTCGAGTGGGAACGGGCGACGATCGAGCAACAACTGACGAGTGCGGCGGAACGCATCGCGCAACTCGAAAGCGAGGCCGCAACGCAACGAGCCTTTCTCGATGATGCCCGGGAACGGCAGGTTGCGCTCCTCTCCGCCACCGAGACGGCCCGCCTCCGCGATGAAGAACTGGCCGAGCAACTCGGCGAACTGCGGCTCGCGGTCGCGACGGAACGCCAGCGCCACGAAGGCCTGCGCACGCAACGCCAGCCGATGACCGCCCGTCAGGCGGAGTTGGCGGAGCTGATCGCGTCGCGCCGCGCCGACATCGAAAATTATCAGGCCCGCCGTGACCAGCAGAGCGAGGAGACGGCCGCGGCCGAACGCTCGATCGAGGAAAACAGCGCCGAGCTTTCCCGCGCCGAAGCCGGCGTGGCTGAGATCGAGAACACGCGCACGGCGCGTCTGGCCGAGGTTAACGCCCTCGAAGCCGATCTCCGCACCCGCCGGAAAGCGCTGAGCGAACTGCACGAGGCGCGCGGCCGAGAAGAAGTGCGCCAGACGCAGGTGCAGCTCAAGGTCGAAAATATTGCCGAGCACGTGATGCGACGTTACCAGGTCGATCTGCATGACTTCGCGCCTGATCGTTATGCCTTCACCAAGACTTATCGCGCCCAGATCAAGCAGCGCGGGAAAGCGGAGACGGAAATCGCCGCCGAGGACGCGGCGGAGTTCGAGGAGGCGCAGGTCCGCGAAATCATCGAGCAACTGACCCGACAGCTCGACGCCATGGGACCGGTGAACCTCGACGCGGTCCACGAATACGACGAACTCGAAGAGCGCCACAATTTCCTCGAGACCCAAAATACCGACCTGACGAATTCGCGCCGGGAACTGCTCGACGTCATCGCGCGGATCAACCAGACGACCGAGAAACTTTTCGCGGAAACCTTCGCCCAGGTGCGGATCAACTTCCGCGAGATGTTCGCCGAGCTTTTCGGCGGTGGCCGGGCCGATCTCACCCTCCTGGACGAGACCGACGCCCTCAACTGCGGGATCGACATCATCGCCAAGCCGCCCGGCAAACAGTTGCAAAGCGTCTCGCTCCTCTCCGGCGGCGAGCGTACCATGACCGCGGTCGCGCTCCTCTTCGGCATCTACATGGTGCGTCCGAGCCCGTTTTGCATCCTCGACGAAATGGATGCGCCGCTCGATGAATCGAATATCAATCGCTTCATCAAGATGCTCGACCGGTTCGTTGGTCAGAGCCAGTTCGTCATCATCACGCACAACAAACGGACGATCGCGAAAGCCGACATTCTCTACGGCGTGACGATGGAAGAACGCGGGATCAGCAAGCTGGTCGGGATGCGCCTAACGAGCGCGCGACCGGCGGAAGAGCAGGCGCCAGCGAGGGAAGAAGCGCGCCCGCAACAGCGCGCGCTCGATCTCGACGAGAGCTCGGTTCGAACAACGTCGCCCTCGCACAGTAGCAGACTTCAAACTGGACGCGCGGAAGCGCGTCCCTCCGAAGGGACTCGCCGCGGCGAGTAGTCCAGGATCGGCTGGAACGACTGGCATTGCGGTTGCTTTTCAAGCGGCGTGCCTCGCCTCCTCGCGCCCATCATTTTCGCTGCCCTGCTTTGCTTCCGACCGGCCTCCGCTGCCGAACGTTTCGCAGCCGGGGCCGCGGTCGTGCGCGAGATGAATCTCGCCCGCCAACACCCGGAGATTTACGCCGGTTATCTCGAAGAATTGCGCGGCAGATTTCGCGGCAACCTTTTCGTCCTGACCGGGCACACCATGTTGCGGACGTGTGAAGGTGTCGGCGCGGTGAACGAGGCGATCCGGTTTCTACGGCGGGCGCGTCCGCTCGCGCCGCTCACTTTTTCACCCGGCATGTCGCTGGCCGCGGCAGAACACACCGCCGATCAGGCGGATGGTTCCTTCGGTCATCGCGGTTCCGACCGGAGCAACCCGGGCGACCGGATCAGTCGCCACGGAATTTGGAGCGGGCTTTGCGGCGAAAATATTTTCTACGGCGAATCGTCGGCCCGCGAGATCGTGATCGCGCTCATCATCGACGACGGAGAGCGGGCACGAGAGCATCGCAAAAATATCTTCAACCCCTCCTTCAATTTCGCCGGAGCGGCCATCGGCCCGCACGCGCGTTATGGGACGGTCTGCAGCATCGATTTCGCGGCCGATTACGCGGACTTGCTCAGAGCCGGGTTGTAGACGCTTCGCTGTGCGAAGCGCGGGGGAAGACGCCCGCCGTCAGGTCCTCTGTTCGAGCACGCAGACCCGCGCTTCGCACAGCGAAGCGTCTACAGCCGAAACCGTCGCTGGCCAATTTTGCCACGCCGGTTTAAGTATCGCGCTCGCTTATGGCCAAGCCCGACGTTCCAAAATCCGCCATCACTCCGCGCCGCGCGGAGGATTTTCCCGAGTGGTACCAGCAGGTCATCCGGGCGGGCGACATGGCGGAATCGAGCGAAGTGCGCGGTTGCATGGTGATCAAGCCCTGGGGCTACGGCCTCTGGGAAAACATGCAGCGGGCGCTCGACGCCATGTTCAAGGCGACCGGGCACCGCAACGCCTATTTCCCCCTCTTCATTCCGCTCAGCTACATGCAAAAGGAGGCGGAGCACGTCGAAGGTTTTGCCAAGGAATGCGCCGTCGTCACCCATCACCGGCTGGAGTTGAACGCCGAGGGCAAAATGGTTCCGGCCAGTCCCTTGACCGAGCCGCTGGTCGTTAGGCCCACTTCCGAAACGATCATCGGCGCGAGCTACGCGAAGTGGGTCCAGTCCTATCGCGACCTGCCGATTTTGATTAACCAATGGGCCAACGTCGTGCGCTGGGAAATGCGGCCGCGCCTCTTTCTGCGCACGACGGAATTCCTCTGGCAGGAAGGGCACACCGTCCACGAAACCGAGGCCGAAGCGCGGGCCGAGACGAGGCAGATGCTCGACGTTTACGAGACCTTCGTCAGGGACCATCTCGCGATTCCGGTTTTCACGGGCGAGAAATCGGAGAGCGAACGCTTCCCCGGCGCAGTCCAGACGCTCTGCATCGAGGCGATGGTGCAGGATCGGAAGGCGATCCAGGCCGGCACCTCGCATTTTCTCGGGCAGAATTTTTCGCGCGCGAGCGGGATTCAATTCCAGACCCGCGACGGCAAACAGGAGTTCGGCTGGACGACGAGTTGGGGCATGAGCACCCGCATGATCGGCACCGTCATCATGATGCATGCGGACGACGACGGCCTCGTCCTGCCGCCGCGCATCGCGCCGACGCACATCGTCATCCTGCCGGTGACCCCGAAACCCGAAACCCGCGACGCCGTCCTCGCTGCCGCAAACGAACTCGCGGCTCAGCTCCGCGCCATCACCTGGCACGGCGCACCGCTCGAGGTCCACGTCGATCAGCGCGATCTCGGCGGCGGAGTGAAAAACTGGGAATGGATCAAGAAAGGCGTGCCGCTGCGGGTCGAGCTCGGTCCGCGCGACCTTGAAAGCGGCAACGTCGCCGTCAGCCGCCGCGACGGCCTCGCTGTCGCTGGGGGCGCTGAACCCGGCAAACCCGCCACGAAGTCCTTCCTCCCCAACTCCGATTTCGTTAGGCAAGCACCTCAACTGCTCGACGCCATCCAGCAAAATCTCTTCGAGCGCGCCCTTGCTTTCCGCAACGCGCACACCCGCCTGATCGAAACGAAGGAAGAGTTTTACGCCTTCTTCACTCCGCAAAACGCGGCCAAGCCGGAAATCCACGGCGGCTTCGCGCTCGCCCATTGGAACGGCAGCCGCGCGGTCGAAGAACAGATCAAGAACGACCTCAAAGTGACGATCCGCTGCATCCCCTTCGACGACCCGGCTAATCCGCCGGAGCCGGGCCGTTGCGTCATCACAGGCGAACCGAGCCCGCGCCGCGTGATTTGGGCGAAGTCGTACTAGCAGTTTCGGTTCTCGCCGCCTCAACCCTCGAGTCTATCGCGTCTCGAAAGTTGGATGTGGGGAAAAGATGTCGTTGTCGTGGAATAGATCGTCGAACTGGTAGAAAACCTGCGCCGAGCCACGCGGCGCTTCGATGTTCGCGTTGAGCGAGGCACCTGCCTTGATCGGTGTGCCGTGGGCGTAGGTGAGATCCACCCAATAACCTTTGCTTTCATCGTTAGGGTCGAGGAAGAGCGTGCCGTTGTTCGGATTGATGAAGAGAAACGGCTTCCACGCCGGGGTCGGCGGAATGATGTCGCCGCCGTTCGGGTTTGGATTGCGCAGGAAGGGCGGAAACCAGAGGACATCGGCCACGCCGTCGCCATCCGTGTCGATGTTTTTCAGATTATCCGGATTGTAGGCGCTGATGTCGCGCGCGCAGAAGGTCCCGAACGGAAATTCATCCTGCGAACACATCCCGGCAAAGCCATAGCCTTCGGTAAGCTGACCGACCGCGAGCCCCGGCGAACCGTCGCCCTCGCGCAGAAGGAAGGGCGAAGGATCGGCTGGCGTCCCGATAATCGCGTTGGGCGGATTGAAACGGAAATCGCCCTGGCGCGCGAAGTCGGAGTATTGGTAACCAAAGCGCTCGTTGTCGTGCCCGTCGAGATAGGACTTGAGCATGACCTGATCGGACGAGCGCGGGAAACAGTCCTGCCCTTGAATGACATCGAAGTGCGGACGAAATCCCCAGCCCGCGCGCCACTGCGCCTCGGCCACCTTGGGTGCGCCGTAGAACGGCTTGAAGTTCATGATCTCAAAGCTGTGACTCCCGCTGGAGGCGCCGCTCCTGGCGATGTCGTCATGCAGCTTCGATCCGAAATCGACATTCCGAAAATAGTGAGTGTGCTGGTCGAGGTTAATCAGCTTGACCTGAAAGCGAGCGCCCTGATTCCAACCCTCGATCTGCGAGCCGTTAGGCCCTTCGCCATACATCTCGTTATTCATGTAAACCGTGACCATGCGATAAGGGCCGAATTTTCCTTCTTCGATTCCCTCCTGCGCGAGGATGTCCCAGGCCTCCGGCGGGAGCTGCCGTTGATTTGCCGCCAGGTCGGCCCACGCGTCCCACGTCCCGCGCGGTCCATCGTTTTCCTTGGTCAGCCAATCGTTGATCGTCGTGGTGCTCTCACCATTCAAAGCAGCCTGCGCGACGATGTACATCTTCTTCTCCGGCGCGGCGTCGCTGATGCCGTCGATGGAAAGCTCGCGATTGCGAAAGGCGTAGCTCTGGCCTTCCGGCTCAAGCTCCACATTGCCGGTATGCGCATTGACCTGTTCGTAGATCGGTTGGAGAAACTGGATGCGCGGCGGATGGACGCGCCAGCCCCAGGTATAGACACCGCGGAGCAGACGGACTGGGGGCATCTTCACAGTTAGCTCGGTAATTTTGCCGCCGTTCAGCGCCACCCAGACCGCGTCGAAGCCCTTAAACGGGAACTGCACGCTTCCTTCCAGACGCTTGTCCTGCATCACAACCGTGGGTGAAAAGTCCTCCCGGACTAACGAATAGATGCGGTAGTGAATGCGCACCGTATCGAACTCGTTTGCCGCCGCCGGCACCCGGAGCAGGAAGGTATCGGAATCGATCTGACCATCGTAGTAGAGGAGGTTGACGTTCGCTTCCCAGATCTTACGCGGCACGCCGTCGATTCCCGGCTCAGTCAGACCTGTGTCCTGCAAGGTCTTCATTTTGTATTCGCCCGGCACTTGGTCCGGCAGAAGGCCGCCTCGATTGAAGTTGAGCATGGGGAAGCCGTCATAAATACGGCCGCTCGTGGTTCCGAGAAGGATGTTCATCAAGTCAGTCGCGGCTGACTGCATCTCGCTTGTCTTCCCGTCCTTGGCTGCGTCCGCCATGGCTTTGAGCGCTTCCTTCATATCCCCGTTGGGGCTGTTCGTCTCCGTGATTGGAGACCCGAGGAGACTGAGCGCGCCGCGTGCATCCGTATCGGTAACGAGGTTGCCATCGATATTTAGCTGCGTCTGGCCATCGGCCTGATCGGTATGCGGAATCCGCACGGTCGTTCCGGAAGTGGCGGAAAGACATGGCTCCACGATTCCTGGATCATTCGGGTTCTCACTCGGTGTAGGCGTAGCCGTTGGGCTCGGCGTCGGGGTAGGATGATGTCGCCGGGCATTCGCGTGGGAAAACGGAGCTACGACCAAGGCCGTGATGACTGCGATGAGCGCGCCGTGAGCACGGAATCGGTTGAAGTTTAGTGAGCGCGAAAAACGGAAGTGTCCACCCTGGGCGCATGTCGGTGAGTTTGGATGAATGTGTTTCATAAGTTGATCTCCTGCTTTTCAAACTGGGACGCAGAGAGGGCGTCGACAAATCATGAAAGGTTAAACGACTGTTACCTTTCGTTAGGCGTGCTCGATGCCTGATTTGAGGAGAGCGGTTGCGGCTCGTTAGGTAAAGCCGCTATCGGAACAACGAACAGGTCAAGAACGACCTCAAGGTCACGATCCGCTGCATCCCCTTCGACGATCCGGAGAATCCGCCCGCGCCCGGCCGTTGCGTCATCACCGGCGAGCCGAGCCCGCGCCGCGTTCTCTGGGCCAAGTCGGTACTGAACGCCTACGGACCGGTTGCGACGTTGCTGATCGCGCAGTCGCCAAGGTCGATCGCCTGCAGCAGCTGACCGCATCGCTTGGAATTCAACCGCATTTGGACGGTCGCGTTTCCGGTAGCGTCCGCCGTCGCGGTCGTAAGAAGCCGAGCTTTGGCCAGATTGAGCATCGTGCCGGAGCAGGCGCCACTGGTAATGGTGGTCGAACCGGCGTGCTTGCTGGCCCAGATCTGTAGCAATGCGCCAGGGGTTGCGCCGTTTACCGTAATCGTGGCCGTTCCAGGGCAGGTCCCGGTCGCAGTGAGGGTCGGTCCCGTGGTCCCGCCACCATTCACACTGACCGCGAGAAGCTTGTTCACCCCGCCGATCTCCGTGATCGGCGCATAGACGGTTTGTCCATCGTTGCTGAAAGAAACCGGACCCGCGATGCCGGCTGACGGTCCGGGAATCTGGAGCGTCCAGAGCAGAGCGCCGTTGGCAGCATTAACCGCAACCAGTTTTCCATTCACGCCGAAGGAGAAAACGGTTCCGAAAACGATCACGTTGCCGTCGGGAGAAACTGTTGGGACCACAGGGAAGTTACTGCCCGCGATGCCGTCGGATTCCCACCTCTTCGCTCCAGTCGCCGTCAGCGACCAGAGATTCGTGTAGGCGTGAAAAATGTAAATCGTTCCGTCCGGCGCCACGCTCGGGCCAATCAGGGTGCCGCTAGGAAAAGGAAAACTGAAAGACCAATCGCGCGAACCATCCGGGTTATAGTCATAGAGAACGCCGAAGTCATGGACCAGTGCATCGCCGTTAGGCGAAGCGATCGCTCGTGAGACGCCGCTGAATGAGACGCACCAGAGAAGGTTGCCATTGAGATCGAGCGCATTCAGACCTTCGCTGAGTTCCGTGCAGCCCGGGACGACATCTTCGGCAAAGTAAAGTCGGGACGGAGTCAGCGGAACCGTCGTCAGTCCGGTCCCGGCAAAGTTAACATATCCAGGCTGATTCCAGATTAGCTCTCCGCCCGGGGTCAGTGAGAGAGCCCCCAGCCCGCCTCCATCGGTTACTGCGTAAATATTCCCATCGGGACCGACGGTCGGTCCTGCCATCAGTCCTTGACCGCCCGGTGGCTCGGTGAAACTCCAAAGCAATTGACCGGCCGGTGTGTAGGCAAAGATGGTGCCGCCCGAGCCGGAGTAAACCGTTCCATCCGGACCGATGTCGACCGCTTTTGGATCGGACGAAGCCTTTGTCCAAATGATCTGCCCGGCGGGTGAGATGGCATAAAGATCGTCGGAGTGGATGTAGATGTCGCCGCTCGGCGCCACGCGAGGAGCCGCCGTTACCGGCGTGTAGGCAAGGTCGACGCTCCAGATGACTTCGCCGGCGGACTGAGCAGAGGCTACGCCGGCGGTCCCGAGGACAAGCACGAGCAAACAATCGCAGACCAGGATGGCACCGAGCTTCAAGAAGTGACGGCTTCGTCTCTCGTTTGGATTGAGGGAACGGAAGACAAAACGTTGGAAGAAATGAGGAGTGTTACAAGTTTTCACATTGGCTCGCGAAGTGATTTGATCTTCAGATCAGTTTGATGATTAACCATCGGCTTAGGGCGGGCAATTGAGCAATAGTTACACGGTTGAAACCTTTTTGGACTGACTGGGCCGCGGCCTTGTTTGCGAGAAAGTGCCCCCGCGCTCGAAGCGCGGGGGCAATCGTTCATTGAGCCCCAGGGTTAATCGCGTTCCATTTCGTAGACTTCGACCAGCGCGATGCCGGTCGTGTCGTTCGCGCCACTCACGATCGTCGTGTAGGCGCCAGGTTCGAGACACACGAGGATACTCGCTTCTTTCGAATCCCCCGGCGGAAGCGCCGTCGCAATGATGTCATCCGAATTTGAGGCGCTCTGCCAGTCGTCGTTCGACCGCAGTGGGGTCGAGCCGTCGAAGAGCTGCAAAACTGGATTCTCCAGCACCGGCGAAACACCAAAGGCGGCGAGCGAAGGCCCAAGCGCTCGGATAAGGACCAGTTTCGGCCCGCCGGTGATAACAAAACCGCCGATCAGTTGCCCCTGGCCGGTGCTGACAAAGCCGCGGGTCGAGATGTTGGCGAGGTGATTCTCCGAGGACTCCTGAGGTGCGCGGAAGAAATAGGTCACACCGCCAAGAGTGAAGTCGCCGAGAAAGGCGCCGTGACCAAAGGTCAGATTGCCGGTCACGCTTTCACCGCTCAGGAAAGTCAGTGAGAAGGTCGCATTGAAGTGATCGTCGTTCAGATCTTCATTAAAGTCTGCCAGGTCATCGTTATCCTGGCCGTGGTCGTCGCCCGGAGGATCGTCATCGCCATGCTTGTCGGTGCGGATTGCCTGAGTCATCGGCGTCACCGTGACGGTGCCGAACCCACCGAGAACACTGGGGCCATCCTCAGCGATGAAGAAGATCTGATTCTGTGAATCGACCACGATTTTGATTTCCAAGGTGGCGCCGTCCACGCTCCGTGCCGTCCCGGTGAAACGGCCGGGAATGTCATCACTCGGCCCGAAGCTCCGGGAACGGATGCCAGTTACGGTCTGACCACCAATCGTGGCCGTGACCTGATCGTCGTCAAACGCCTCCGGATTATCGTCGTCATGCACGGAACCGGTAATGGTCGCTCCGTCGCTCGCGACCACGGAAAAGGTTCCATCCGCGGCGATATCGCCGCCGGCGAAACTGGCCGTGCTGGTCGCGACATCGAAGACGTAGATCGAAATGGCGTGATTGCCCTGGACAAAGAAGACCGCCTTGCCGCCACTGGCCAGATCGGCTTCAAAAAATCCGCGATGACTTTCCTCGCCACGCCCCGGTGCTGCGAAAGTCAGCAGCAAGCCAAGGATCATTAGTAACCGAACCGTGCATGTTTTCATGTCCCGGACCGTAGGGAGACCGTCCGGGCAATGCGAACCGGCAATGGTTTCGCACTTGTAACCTTGTCCCCCCGGCTGTGCAATTCGTTAGGCGACGAGACACAGGAACCCTTCTTTTGCGATCGACTTCGCGGACAGGGACGCCCGCCAGATCTATGGTTGCGACATCGATTCTCGCGCCGCCACTACATAGGCTTCGACCGCCGCGCGATCACTGCGGCTGCAGACTCGGCGCGCGGCGCCATGATGCCGATGTAATGACGCCATTGCGGAATGGAGTAGTGAGCGATGATGCGCGCCACGTGACACTCGGTGCAACTCGTGGTGTAGATTTTGCGTCCGCGCTCGAGGGTCGCAAGATCCGCGATCTCCCCCGACCCTGCTCGAACAACGACCGCCCGCGCTGGTGGGAAAGCCACCTTCGGGTCAGTTCCGCAGCTCGCAAAACCGACGAGACAGGATAACCCGAGCCCAACCCAGCCCATCGAATGAATCTTCATCCGACTAGAAGCTGAAGCCGAAGATCAGACGCGTCTGTACATCCACCTCCGAAGCAATGTCGGTCAGTTGGACAAGGGGCGTAACCGTCGCCCACCAGTTGCCGTGCCGATAGGATATGTTTGGTCCACCATAAACGACCGAGTCCTCCGCCTCCGACCAATCGGGAAGATCGATCTCGTGCAAAAGCTCCGCCCCGAGCAAAAAGGCCGGCGAGATTTCGTAGCTCACTCCGAACGACTGGGAGAATTCTCCCGCTTTTTCTTTCAGACGATCCCCTTCCCAGATTGCTTCGAGGGTCGCATTGTAGGCAAGAACGAAGCGGCCGAGGTTTTTCTGCAAGATGATCTTCGACTCCAACTCCAGCTCTTCCGGCCCGCCGCGAACTTCGCCATAAAGCGCGAGGCCCAGGAGGTCCGTGGTGGGATTAGTCAGGTTATAGATCAATTCAAGAGCCGAGTCTTGATAACTGAATCCGTGCTCGTTTGCCGCGGGATCCTCCCGGTATCCCCAGTCCGAGAGATAAATCGCGGCCTGCAAATGCTCCGTGATTCCAAATTCAAGTTCATGACGGAAATCCACCGCATTGAAGCCGCGCCCTTCGCGCGGGCTCGTCTTCCAGGTAATCCAGCTCTCGCCTTCGACGCTACCGGGCGCGGCCGTTGTTGCTTCGTAGACGTAAGTGAAACGGCGTGCGCCCGCCTCCACCGCGTCGACCGCGATGATTTGAATTGCGGCAACGCACGCCATCATGAGCGATCTCGTAAGCACCCGGGATTTTTCCATGCGCCAATCCTAGCAGCGCACCACCGGCTCCGCTGTCGCGCCGTTGCCAATTTTTAGCGCACAATTGCACAATCCCGTCGCCTCACGCGACGCTACTCTTTGCGCCTTTCGCTCCGAGGTGGATTTATTGGCTGATGACGGTTCTTGTGAGAACGCTGTTCGCCGGATCGAACACGTAACCTGTCTTGGTCAGATTTGTCACCGTTATCGTGTAGCTACCGGAAACGTCCGTCACCTTGAAGGAGGCGAGGCCCTTCGTACTCGTCGTAGCGGTTTGAGACGTCGTCTGGCCGCTCGGCAAATTCCACGTCACGGCTACTGTCACACCCGCGACCGCGACCCCATTGGCATCCTGTACCGTGACTTTGCCGGTCGCCTTGATTCCGTTGCGCGCCACGCCTGTCGTGAGAGTGATTCTTGTGCTGCGCAACAAAGCCTGGGAGGTGGCGGCCGCCGTATCGAGCGCATAGACAAATGACCTGCTCGTGTTGTTATCGCCCGTCGCTGTGTAGGTGGTCAGGTAAGCGGTCAAGCCATCGGGCGCAAAGCGGGCCCGCGTATCCGTCGATTGGTTAAAGGCAGCCTCGGCCGGCAGGTTCACGCGCCAGAGTTCGTGACCGTCCTGGGCGCTCTCGGAGATGATATAGCCTGCGAAGTTGAGCGTGGCGGCGCTGCCGACGAGCAATTGCGTATTCTGCGGATCGACAACAGGGCCGTCGACATAATCACCGAGGGTGCGGTGCCAGCGCTCTGACCCATCGGGATTGACGGCGAAGAGTTCGACCGTGTTTTGCACGAAGTAGTGAATCCCATCGCTGCCGATGTCGGGTGGCGAGGTGACATTGACCGGGTAACCCGAGACAAAATTCCAATTGATGCTGCCACTCGGCGCGTAGGAGGTGAAGGTGTTGTGCACGCTGCCGTCCGGGGCGACCGCAGGCTGTCCTCTGGTCACGGTGAAGACAGAGCTGCCGTCGAGTCCTACTGCCCGCATGTGGTCGTTGGCGGAGAAGTAGAGTTGCTGCTTGCTCCCGTTCGGGCCAAACACAATCTCGCCGTAATCGATAATCGGCCGCCGGTACAACTCGGGATTCGTCCAACGCAGGGTGCCCGCAGGCGTGAGCGAAAACACGCCCATGCCTTGGGTGCCGACGGAGTAAATATTCCCATCCGGCCCCACCGAGACCCCGATGCAGGTGAGCGCGCGCGGATTCTGCACGAACGACCACTTGGTCGAGCCGTCCGGGTTATACGCGTTAATCAAACTCTCCGAGGCCACGTAGATCGTCCCATCCGTGTTCACGGCCACGCCTTTACTCCCGGCGCCTCGCACCAGCCACTTCAGGCCTCCATCCGGTGTCAGCGCATAGAGATGGGCAAAGGCATCGACCGAATAAATCGTTCCATCCGGGGCGATCGCCGGGCGCACAAGCGAATAGGGCCCATTCTGGCGGAAGCGCCAGTTGACCCGCCCGTCGGCCTGGCGCGCCGTCACCGCCAGATTCACTGTGTTACTCGGCAGCCCGGAGCCGTTCACCATCTGCACTGGCACCGTTGCCAGCCGGGTCGATTCCGGCACATAACAGACGATCTTTGTGCTCTGCCAATCGGCCACCGGCGCCGACACCCCATCGATCAGGACGGTGCCGTCGCTTCCGAAATTGGTCCCATTAATCTCGAGGTAGCCGCTGCGCGCGAGCGTCGTCTCCGAGAGGCTCGTGATCTGGCCCGCACCGCTCACCGTTCCATAGAGGGAGAAAGCAACATCCGAGTTTGGATAAAAGACGGTATTATCGTGCTGCCACCCGACGTCGCCGGCGGCGTTATCGCGATAGTAGAAGTTTGGCCCGTGCGGCGCATTGGTGTGCGCGCTCCACCAATACCAGCCATCGATCACCGGCTGGACCGAGAGAAAATGCTTCCCGGTCGCCGCAAAAGCCGGCGACAACGTCACATCCACCGTTCCTGCGTTGTAACCGGTCGTGAAGAAATACTCCTGCTGGAGCGCGCCGGGCGTGCCGTCGGTGTTATAGGCATAAAAGCGGACATGCACTCCCTGGAAGGTGAGGAAGGCTGAGGCGGAGCCATCCGCGACCACCCGATCGATACTGCCCACCACATCGAAATCGTCCGCCACTTCTCGGTCGACATTCGACGGCGTCCAGACATCGCTCGGGCCGAAGACCGATTGACCATCGACGAGTTGCGAGAAGAGCAGGTCGCTTGCTTGCGCCGGAACTGCGATTGCGCCAAGGCAGACTGCGATCGCAGCTACCAACAGTCGTTTCATTGTTTTCATAATTGTTGCGTCCCTTTGGTTGGAGGTCATAAGAAGGTCCATCACGTCGTCCGGCAAACCACCATTGGTTACGCGGTTGTTACTTTTGACGCCGAGAGCAACTCAGATGCGTGCTGGACCTCTTCGTGAATGATTAGGTCAAGACGGCGGACGCTAACAATGTCCTCGGCCGCTCGCGGCCTTGCATGATTACGATCCTGGTTGGGGCACTCAGGGCTTCTTGACTCTGATGACCGTGCCGTTGCTGTCGCCGTCCGGGTCGGTGTTGGAGGACGGGTCGTAGGCAAGGCTGGCATAAGTGATGTTCCTAACTGTGAACTGCTCATTCTTCGCTCTGGTCGACAGCGCGACCGAACACGTTCCGTTCGCGTCGGTGGTGCACGTCCCGACGTTGCCACGCCTCCAGGTCCCGCTCACGGTCGCCCCTGAGACCAGGGCGGCTCCGTTGTCCCGGACTGTCGCCGTGACCGTTGCGGTCCAAGTGCGTCCCATCGAGACGGCGGAAGCATCGAGATCGGCAATGTGCATTGTGCCGGAAGTAGTCCCCGACGGCCGGAACGCCGCCAGGTAGGCATCGTAGCCGCCGGTCGCGACCACGTCGCCGTTGGGCAGACTGGTAGCCCAGACCGTTGCCAAGGGTGAGAACGCCTCCCACAGCAAAGTGCCAGCGGGCGAATATCCAGCCGTCACGCCCGGAATGAACCCGCCGGGCAGATTGGGGCCACCTTTCCCAGTCACCACGGTGGTTCCACTGGGTAACACCAGCACGGCCGCCGGTATTTCGTCGGTATTCAACCCACCGTCACGAACCGCCTCCCACCGAACGGCGCCGGTGGTTTCGAAAGCCACCGTATACCAGTCAAGGAATCCTCGCGACGCCTGGCCAGTTGCAACCACGCTTCCGTCCGGCGCCTTAGCCATGCGGAGACCTGCCGCGCCTGTACCGTCGGCCGGCTTCTTGTCCGTGCGCCAGAGCCGTGCCCCAGTGGCACGGTCATAGGCGACGACGGTAAGGAAGGCATTAATTCCGACATTGCCCTGCCCAGTCACGTAGACGCGCGTGAGGTCCATCACCACATCCCGAGCCGCCGCGCCTTCAGGAGCTGTCACCAGCCATTTACGAACCCCGGTGGAAGTATTGTAGAGAGCCGTGATCCATTCGACCCCGCCGATGGTGTCTCCGGTCAGCGCGACCTCGGTCTCATCTGGACTGAACGCCAGGGAAGTCGCGATATTGTTGGAAGCGAAGCCCGTATTGATCACCTGCGACCAAAGCAGTGCGCCCGTGGGGCTGTATTTGTGCAACTGGATGTCCTGGCCGTCTCCCAAGATATTAAAGGCCAGATAGGCGTTGCCGCCGGAATCCACGAGCAATCGGCCGACGCTCGGAAACAGGCCACCCAGGTCGACGCGCCATTGGAAGGTTCCGTCAAAGCCGAAGCGAACCAGTGTGATCGCAATCGGCTGGCCGGACGAGTTAACATTGTGACCAACCGCCACGAAATCGCCGTTCGGCGCCGCCGCCACCCAGTCGCCCTGGAACGTCCCGATCGACGGACTGACTGCGTTCTGCCAGCGAAATACTCCGGTCGACGTATACGACGTTACCGCCAGATCCTTTGCCAAAGAAGGCCCCGACACCACAGCCACGTTGCCGGAGGCGTCGGTCGCGATGCGGGCGGCCTGGCCTGCACTGTCATTGCCGGCGCTCTGCCCGCCTGCTTCCCACAGGATCGGGAGCGTATCCACCGCGCTGGCCGGCGGCGCCAGCACCAGGGGCAACGCAGTGAGGGCGAATACCATCGCCAATTTCGTCAGGCCGGCTCCACTTTCCCGCAGCAGACCTGAAGCCTCGTCCAATCGACTGAACAATAATCTCGTTGTCTTCATAGTTTTCTGATGTTTTGCGTCGTTATCTTAAGGATTTAAGTCTTAGTTGGCGGGGGCGCGGCACTCTCCGCATCTTGTAACATGTGAGGCATCGCGCCGGCTCGCTCGCCGGAATTTGCGATTCGTTGTGCACCACTTGTCTCCGACGACATGGCATCGCCGCCTCGAACCTCCTGACCCGGAGATTCGCCGAAAATCTCCAGCCTAAAGTCCATTAATACCGTGTGCGTATTCACAAATTGCCTCCGCAAGAACCATTAAGACATCGCCGAACGGCAACGTCGACCTATCAAAGGTTACGCCGCTGTTACCTTGCGACACCGCACCAATCGCTCCGACGCGGTCCGGCCGAGTTCGCTCCGTCAGAGCCGAGACACACCGACCTCTGGATCACATCGCGTGATGAATCGATTCTTGATTCTAAGGCCCTGGCGGCGTGCTCTCGAACACTTGCAAAGGAAGTCCGCTGGGCACCGACGCCGGGATCAGTCGAGCCAGATTTTCCGGCTGGGCGCGCGGGTCCGAGAGTCCATCCCGAACGAAGGCCAGCAGGTTGGAAAACTCCGCGTCTGACAGAATCACCGGTTGAGCCAGCGCCGGGTCGAGCCGCTGCAAGACGCGAAGGATCGGGTCGATGTTCTGCGTCAAGTCCGTCGCTACACCTTCGGCCACCGGGTCGTAATATTTCGCCATGCCCAAAGCGTCGAGGTGATGCTGGAGCGCATCCGTCAGACTAACGAACGAACCGTTGTGAACGAACGCCGGCTGGACGGCCAGGTTATGCAACGGCGCCGTGCGGAATTTGTAGATATCCCCATCCGCTTCGGTGATATCGAAAAGACCAAAGTCCTGATTCCCATCGTCCGTGAATTGTCCGCGGCGATTGCGGAAGGGCACATCCCCGGTTCCAGCGTCAAACTTGGGTGCGATCTGTGGTATACCCGCGACGTGATTATCGAAATCGCTAAAAGCTCGTTCGATCCACCCGCCACGGCGTGGCACTGCACGCAATTCGCCTTCTTGAAAAAGACCAGCGCTCCACGTTTCTGCGCATCAGTCATCGCACGCGACTCACCGCGGGCGAAGCGATCGATCGGAGCATTCATGAGAGTGAGCGAAAACTCGGACTGGACCAGCGTCGAAGAATCCTGTCTCTGCCTCTCCTATCGGGGAAGCGTGGTCCTGTAGACTTTGTTGTTTCCGAAGCCAAGGAACCATGCCGTTCCTCGACGCCCCGCCGTAATGCCTGTCGGTTCGCTGTTCCGAAACTCCATCGACTCTGTGACGACGCCATCGGTTGTGATGGTGGCGATCTTGTTCAAGGCGAATTCGGAAAATAACAATGTATTGCCTGGGCCAGGAGCGATTCCGTCGGCGCGGCTCGGAATCGGAAAAAGAGTGGCGGCGCCATCTGGTGTGATCCGCCCGAGCTGGGGAACAAAAGCGAGGTTAAACCATAGATTGCCGTCGGGGCCGGGCACGATCGAACGAGGGTTGTCGAGACCGCTCGCCATCTCGGTGATCGCTCCGCTCGTCGTGATGCGGGCGATCTTGCCGGCAAACCTTTCGGTGAACCAGAGATTTCCATCCGGACCAGCGGTGATGTCCTCCGGCGAGGAGTTTGGAGTCGGGACGGGAAATTTGGTCAGGCTCTGCGTGGCCAGATCGTAGCGCCAGACGTTGTTTCCGGTTCCATCACAAAACCAAATGTTGCCGTCCGGTCCGGCGGTGATACCGGAGGACGCGTCAAAGAGTGAAAACATGATTTCAGTGATCTCACCATCGGGAGTGATAAAGCCGATTTGCCCCGTAGCGCCTTCCGAAAACCAGACATTGCCATCGGGACCCGGAGTGATGTCGAATGGAAAACTGAAAGTCGGCGTCCGGAATTCGGTGATCTCGCCGCGCGGCGTAATGCGACCGATCAAACTGCTATTTTGAAGAGTGAACCAGAAGTTCCCGT
Source organism: uncultured Verrucomicrobiae bacterium (assembly GCA_963772915.1). GTDB lineage: Bacteria > Verrucomicrobiota > Verrucomicrobiia > Chthoniobacterales > UBA10450 > Palsa-1392. The sequence goes on along the minus strand of CAVYZI010000006.1, from coordinate 199,159 downwards.
CCGTCCCCCTCGTGATCGAGATCGGCTGGCTGCCGGTCGGAATCCGGAAAGCCCTTGTTTTGGCCTGAGCAGATTGGCAGAGGAGCGTAATCAAGCAAACCCCGAGCAGTAGCCTAACGATCCCATTTCGCTGCCATACGAGCGCGACTCTGTGCAGCGCTGAATCGCGGAGGAAGAAAGTATTCATTCATGCATTCTAAGCCGTGCGAATCCAGCAACAAACGAAGTAAAGTAACGGAGTTGTAACTTTTCCTGCGATCGTTAGTCGTCGGGACCGTAGCGTGATGGTTTGATCGCTCAGGTTGAAGACGACATGAAATTGAGTGTCGTGAATAACGCACGGAATGACTTTGCAATAGGAAAGGCCACTGCAAACAAGTAATGCCACCGTTACCCGCACGGGAGCTCTTTGATTAGGGCATTCTCCTTTGTAAGCGACCTGCGCCTTCCGGCTCGGCTACCTCGACACGCACCGCGGAGGGATGAGGTTACAGACGGTTTACCTTTGGCAGTTCGCATCTCCGTTTCACGGTCCATAGCTTTGCCGTCATGAAAACAAGACAATTAGTCGTGCGTTCGGCTGTGACGGTAGTCGCAACCGGACTTACACTCCTCTCCAGTGGCACCAGCCAGGCGAGCGGTCGGGGTCCTTCCGGCATGCGCATGAGCGGTAGCCGTGGAGGCATGCATAACGGGGCCATCCATCAAGGCATCTCCAGTCGCGGACTCAGCCGCGGCCGGGGCGCCGACAATGTGATTGGTCGAAACAGCGGAAGTCGGAGCCTGAGTCACGGACGCGATGATCGGGGCGGACATGGCGAGAAACGCCACGGCCGTGATGATCGTGCGACTCATACGCTGGCGCGTGAACGCCAACCCGGCGATGACCATGGCCGCCACCACGGACGCGGCGATGACAAAGGCGGCAACGCCAATGTCACTCGCGGCGAACGCGAACCGGGTGATGACCATGGCCGCCACCACAAACGGGGCGATGACAAAGGCGCCAATGTCAACGTCGCTCGAGGCGAACGCGGGCCTGGCGATGACAATGGAGGCCGCGGAGAGCGCGAACGCCGTCACGGCGAGCGCGAGCCCGGCGACGATAACGGCGGCGGACGCTAGGCAAGAGTAATTCCTTCATCGGAGGCAACCAAAACAACACGCGGAGGCGGCTCAGGTCGCCTCCGCGCTTTTTTTGCGGCTTCTGTTCGATCTCCCTTCCCGCATCCGGGTGGCAGGCGATTCCAATTTGCAGCGGGTTGAGACGTCTCGATACCGCAACGCAGTCCCGGGCCCTGCTTCGGCGAAGCAGCAGGGCGGGGACAAGGGACGGGCGGGCTACTGCACAACTATGGTCTGTTCGCTGGTTCCGGCCCCTCCACGATTATCGAAAGCCGTGAGAGAAACCGTGTAGGTGCTGGCCTCTGGAAAACGTGAAAGGCCGTCGTCCCGAAATACGAGACACCATCGCTGAAGCGCCATTCCCGATTGCCAATCGCCCCATCCGGATCGTAGGAGCCGTCAGAGGTGAAGGTGACGCTGAGCGGCGCCTGACCGGTAGGCGGAGTCATGATGAATTTCGCGACGGGATTCTGGTTCGGCGCGGTCGCTTCAAGCGCCACGGTGTTGCTCGTGGAAGTGCCGAGATTGTCGGTCACGGTAAGAGTGGCCACGTAGTTTCCGGCTAGGGTGTAGGTGTGCTGCGGATTCGCGGCCTTCGAAGTCGCGCCGTCGCCAAAATCCCAGGCATAAGATGCAATTGTTCCGTCAAGGTCCGTGCTGCCGGCGGAACTGAAAGTGACATTCAGCGGAGTATCGTCACCGTCCGGAGTCGCCGTCGCAGTGGCCACCGGCCATTGGTTTCCATTGCCGCCACGGAACTGATAACCGACCCGATACGAGTCGAAGCGCAGATTGCGCAGAATGGAGCCGGTGAGCAGAGTAAGCCCGTTGCCGGCGGTGACGTTAGGCCAACTCTCGGCGGTTGGGGTGGCGGAAAAGACGAACGCCATTGGGTCCACTTTAACGCCATCGCCGGTCACCCGCATGCCGAAGAGGTCGCTCCGCGCATCGAGCTGATTCAGCGTGAAAAGCGCAAACCGGTTAATTTGATCATTGAAAATGACGACGTAATGGGTGCCGTTCCAGACCGCTTTCGGATTGTACTGATTTCCCATCCACGGAGTCAGATTCACAGCCGGGCGATGAGTGCCGTCAGCGTTACAACGCTGTTTACCTTTTCTCAGCGGTTTCGCCGGCAAGCTGGAACAGCAGGCACGGTCGGCCGAATCTGTGCGCTTCGCGCTGAATGAGCGGTCTTCGCGTCCGCCTGAGGAGAGCGCAGCCAGATTGAACTGCGCCCTCCTGATTACCTAAGGCGAAGTGCCAGCCCGTTCAGGGGCAGCGGATCGTCTCGAAGGTCACGGTGGCTTCCGCGCTCCGGCTTCCCTTGCTGGCGCGCACTCGTGCGGTCACGAGCAACTCGTCGCCGTAGACGTTGGTGATCATTGGATTTCTGCTCGGTGCGGTATCGAAGATACCATCGTTATTCAGGTCCCATTCGAAGAGGACTCCGCGCTTCGCCGGTTGGAGATCGGCCGTCAGGGTCACGGCCACTCCGTTTCCGCCCTGACAGACCTGATCCACCACGCTCGCACTAAGGTTGGCGCTTGTCCTGGTCACAGCGTTGGGGGCTGAGACTGCAATCGCCACGAGGGCGAGGATGGCCATTCCGATTTGCTTTGTTCGTTTGCTTTTCATCTGCGATTTTCCTCCAGTTATTTTGTTATTTTTCTGCGCGGTTCATTCCGCGCATGGAGGCTGTTATCCGGTCGAAAATACCCGAGCGAAAGACCGTAAAAGTTACGCACCCGTTACCTTCGGAGAGATACTCCAAGGGCTGGTTTGTTCGTTAGGCCGACTGCGGCAGACTGACACTCAGCTCCGTCCAGGTGGTATCGGAGCGCTGGAGCAAAACCTCGCCGCCATGCGCGCGAGCCAGCTCGCGCGCGGTGCTTAGGCCAAGACCGCTGCCGGCCACCCGCTCGTCACCGCGCACCCGGTAGAAGCGCTCGAACAAATGCGCAACCCTGTCCGGAGGAATTCCCTCGCCGGTGTTGCCGACGGTCATTTCGACCGAGCCGTTGACCGCCCGGGCCGCGACCCGCACCCGCCCACCCGGCTGGTTATACTTAAGCGCATTCTCGAGCAGATTTTGCGCGATCATCCCGACAAAGGCGCGATTGGCCTTGAGCGGCAGATGCTTCGGAACCTCCGCCTCGACTGTGAGATCGAGCGGCTCAGCCAAGGCGCGCGCGTCGTCCAGCACTCCCTCGAGTAACTCACTCAGGTCAAACTGCTCCTTGCGCAGGTCGAGGCGGCCGGCATCGGCCCGCGCCAGGAGGAGGAGGTTTTCGGCCACGGAATTGAGCTGATGAACCCGGTGGAGCAGACCTTCCGCCATCGCCTGAGTGTGCAGGTTGCACTGCGGATCGTTTAGAATTTCCTCGATCCCGGCGCGCAAGACCGTGATGGGCGTTTTGAGATGATGGGAGGCGTCGGCCGAGAAGCGGACGGATTGCTCAAAGCTCCGCTGCAAACGTTCAAAGGCGGCGTTAAGAACTTCGATCAGGCCGGCGATCTCGTCGCGGGTGGGCGGGACGGGGAGACGTTGATCGAGTCGCTGCGCCGTAATCTGCGCCGCGGCCCGCCGAATTTCTTCGACCGGCGCAATCGCCTTGCTCGCGACCCAGCGGCCGCCGATCACGATCACGATCAGGACGGTCGGAATCGCCACGAGCATTCCGCGAAAAATGTCGCGCCCGATCTGGTTGATCTCCTTCAAGTCGGCGCCCACCCGAAGCGTGAGGCCGTTTTCGCTAAACTCGCCCATCCGGATGGTGCGCCCGCCGATCTTGCGGGTGTGAAATGCCTCGATGCCATCGCCGGAGAGCGATTCCCGAAGCCCGGGCGAAAGGTAGAGCGTGTTCCCCCTCGCATCCGTCACCTCGACGACCCGGTTCCGCAGCGCGAGCGGGACGAAGATTTCGTAGAAGAGGTGGCCCTTGGAAGCGGGATCGCGCTGGAAATGCTCGACGTCGCGGAAAAGCTCGTGCGCGTCCATCGTGAGGCGGCGATCGAAAGCCGAAATCTCCTCGTGACGCATGACCGTCCAGGTGGTGGCGGCGCCGGCGATGGTGGCCACGACGGCGAGGAGGGCGGCATAGAGCGCCAGCTTCCAGCGCAGGGGCCATTTCTTCATGGAGTTTCGCGAATCGTGTAGCCGAGATGGCGGACGGTGTGAATGAGCGGCGGAGAATCAATTTTCCGCCGCAGCCGGCTGATGAAGACTTCGACCAGCTTCATGTCGTATTCGTGTTCCCGCTCCCAGACTTTCTCACACAATTCGGTCCGACTAAAGACTCTTCCCGGCTCCCGCATCAGGACGCGGAGCAAAGTCAGCTCGCGGGCCGAGAGCTCGATCCGGCGATCGCCGCGGTGCAGTTCGTTATCCCCCAGATCGAGGGTGAGATCGGCCACCTGCAATTTGACCGCCGGCTTCTCGGAATAACGACGCCCGAGGGCCGCGACGCGCGCGACCAATTCCTGCATCGCGAACGGCTTCGGCAGGTAATCATCCGCCCCCAGGGCGAGCCCAGTTACTTTATCGCTCAGTTCTCCGCGCGCCGTCAGGATGAGGACGCGGCTATCGACATGCGCCTTGCGCAGCTGGCGCAGAACTTCAAAGCCGTCGATTCCAGGCAGCATGACATCGAGGACGATGAGCTGGTAACGGGTCTCCCGGGCCTGGCGCAAGGCCGACTCGCCCTCGTGCGCGATGAGCACATCGTGCCCCTCGGTGGTGAGGGCGCGGGAGATATGCCGGGCGAGGCGAACTTCATCTTCCACGACGAGGATATGCATACGATTGGAACAACTTAATCACGGGCTCTACGGCTGCGGGGAGCAATCTTCGCCCGGCGATCTCAGAGGGGCGATCCGCGAAAAGTTACGGGCTTGTTACTTTTCATTCCCAAGCTGTTCACCGGGCGAAAAAGGAGGCAGCTTGAGCCCGGGAAGGAAATAGATTGACTGCCTCGCGCGTCTCAAGCACCGATTTTGTTGCCTCGTCCCGCCACCGATGAATTGTCGAAAGCCATTTCCGATCCTCGCCGCCCTCGTTTTGGCCCCGGCCATCTGCCAGGCCGGAGCGAAAATCGAGGGCAAAATCCAATTGCCGAAAACGCATTTCGCGCCGGTCGTAAACGAACGCTACGAGATTGTGAGCAAAGCCGGAGTGCTCGCGACGGATCCGCCGCGGGCGGTGGTTTATCTGGAGGGCGATTTTCCAAAACCAAAATCGCTCCCGACCAGGGAAGTGGCGCAGAAAGATTTCGCCTTCCGCCCGCCGCTCCTCGCGATTGAGATCGGGACGAAGGTGGAATTTCCCAATCTCGACGACACGTATCACAACATTTTTTCCTACTCGCCGGCGAAGCGCTTCGACCTCGGGCGTTATCCGCCTAACGAAAACCCGCCGCCCTCCGTCGTTTTTGACAAGGCCGGGCTCGTCACCCTGCGCTGTGACATTCACGAACATATGCGCGGCCTCATTCTCGTTCTCGATACGCCCTACTTTACGATCACCGACCGCGACGGACATTACAGCCTAACGAATCTGCCGGCGGGCCATTTCAAGATCAAGGCCTGGGTCGACAGCAGGACCACCTGGGAACGCCCGGTCGAGCTGAAGGAGGGCGCGGTCCGGCAGGTCGATCTGCCGTGAGCCCGGCCGCCGAGACCCGCGCCCCCGGTATTCGCCGCTTCCGCACCAAGCTGCTGGTGGCGATGATGCTGATCGTTTCCGGACTGACGTCGTTAGGCATCTACCTCGCCCAGGAACGGGTGGCGGCGGATGCACAGACCGATCTGCAACGGGACTTCGAGCTCGAACTGGCCGCCCTCCACCGCCTCCAGGAATTGCGCAACGACGCCGTCGCCGATCGCTCCCGCGCCATTGCGCAGAATCCCCGGATTCATGCCGCGCTCGAGGACAACGCCCTTGACCTCCTTTACCCGAGCGCGCGCGAAGAGTTGCGCGACCTGACCGATCGACCGTCCTCCACCCGGGTGGATGCGGCCGACGCCCTCCACGCCCGCTTCTATCGCTTTCTCGACGGCCACGGTGCCGTCATCGTGCCGCCACCGGAGGACGCGGGCGATCTTTCGCCTAACGAGCAGGCGGAACTCGCGCTCAATCGCGTCCCGCAAACGATGCAGATCGGCTATCTCGTGCGTGAGGAAGCCGGCGGAGCCGCAGGAGTCGATGAAATCATCGCCGTGCCGATCCGTTCGACCGAGACGAACGAAGTCATCGCCGCCCTCGTGCTTGGCTTCAAGCCGGTCGAAACGAACGTCCCGGACGCGCCCATCGAAATGGTCAACGGGATTCTGGTAAAACGGAAATTGCATCTCCCCGGGCTCGGCCCGGCAGCGGAGAAACAGATCGTGCACGAAGTGGAGCAGGCCGTCGCCCAACCCGGCGGCCCGGAACAGAGCCTGCGCACAAAGATCGGCCGCATCCCGCACCTGCTCTTTTTCAAGCGGCTCAATCCGCAATCAAGTTATCCGCCCGCCTACGAAGTCTGCGTTTATCCCCTCACCCAATTGCTCGCGCGCCAGCGCGAGCTGCGGACGCAGATTCTGGTCGCCGGTTTCGTCCTTCTCCTCGCCGGCTTCATCATCAGTCATTTCATTTCCCGGCGCCTCTCCCAGCCGGTGGAGGAGCTGGCCGTCGTCTCGGAGGAAAATCGCGCGCAACGACAGAGGGTGGAAGCCAAACTGGAGACGACCGAGGAAGAGTTGCAGCGCTCAGCGCGTTTTTCCGCCGACGCTTCGCACCAGTTGAAGAGCCCGATCACCGTCCTGCGTGCCGGGCTCGATTCGCTCCTCACACGCGACGGTTTTCCCAAGGAGGTTTACGAAGAGATTTCCGGCCTCGTTCACCAGACCTACCGGCTCACCGGCGTGGTAGAGGATCTCCTCCTTCTCTCCCGCATGGACGCGGGGAAACTGCGGCTCAGTCTGCGCCCGGTCGACCTGACTCATCTGGTCGAAGAATGGGTCGACGATCTTCGCGCCATGCCCGACACCGAGCATCTGAAAATCGAAACGGACATTCCGGCAGATCTGTACATCGCCGGCGAACCCGGCTTCACCACCCTCGTTGTGCAAAACCTGCTTGATAACGCCCGCAAATATAACTGCCCGGGCGGCACCATTCGCATTTACACGCAGGTTGATAGTAACTGGGTCGACCTGCGGGTGGCCAACACCGGTCGCGGCATCCCACCGCAGGCGCAGCCCTTTATTTTTGAGCGCTTCCATCGCGCCGGCGCGAGCCAGGATGTACCCGGGCATGGTCTTGGCCTCAATCTCGCCCACGAGCTGGTGCGCCTGCATGGTGGCGAGCTGCGACTCGTCCACTCCGATGCCAGGTGGACGGAGTTTAGCGCCGTCTTTCAACGGGCCATCCCGAAGGCCCAAACCGCCGCAGCCAATTGATGATGAAGCCCCGTCTCCTCTGTGCGTTTTTGTGCGCTGCTTGGTTTCCGGCGGCGTATGCCGAGGATTTTCTCGATCGGGTGGATCGCAGCCTAACGATCAGCCTTTTCCAGGATGAAGTGCGCGCACGCTTGAGCGGTCTGATCGATCTCGAGTACTACCATTTCCCGCAACCGCCGTCCGGCTTGATCCGCGACAACGATGGACACGACCTCTTCGCGCCGCGGATCAGTCTTTTCCTCGATGCCCAGGTCGGGCGCTAACGTTTACTTCTTTGCCCAGGCGCGGGCCGACAGCGGGTTTGACCCGAGCGATATCGGCGCCGAGGTGCGGCTGGATGAGTATGCGCTTCGCGTCACACCCTGGCGTGACGGGCGTTTCAACCTTCAGATCGGGAAATTCTCCACCATCATCGGCGGCTGGGTCGAGCGGCATCTTTCCTGGGACAATCCCTTCGTCAACGCTCCCCTCCCCTACGAAAACGCCACCCTTGTCTCCGACCTCGAAGTGCCGCTGACCGCGCAAAGTTTTATCGCGGTGCCAGGTTTCGATAAATACGAGTTCCTTCCTCTCATCTGGGGCCCGGCCTATACCATCGGGATTTCCGCCGCCGGCCGGATGGGCATTTTCGAGTACGCGGCGGAGTTGAAAAACGCTCCCGTTTCATCCCGTCCGGAATCGTGGCACGACTACGATTTCAATCATCCGTCGGTCGATGCGCGGGTCGGGCTCAGGCCTAACGAAGCCTGGCGGATCGGCGTCTCTTTCGCGGAAGGTCCCTACCTCCGCCCCAATGCCCGTCCCCTGCCGGCCGGGAGCGACTTCAGTGACTACCGGCAATATCTGCTCGGTCAGGACATCAGCTACGCCCGCGGCCACTGGCAATTCTGGGCGGAAGCGTTCGAGTCGCGCTTCGAGATTCCGCGCCTCGGCCACGCCGATATTTTTGCCTATTACCTGGAGGTGAAATACAAGATCACGCCCCAGCTTTTCGGCGCCCTGCGCTGGAACCAGGAATTGTTTGCCACCGACCACGACCCGACCGGCCAGCCGATCGCCAAAGGCCACGACGTCTGGCGGATCGACGCCGCCCTCGGCTACCGCTTCACCGCTCACTCCCAGCTCAAGCTGCAATACAGCCTGGCCCGGGGAGACTTCGTTTCGGAAAATCTCGGCAGCACCCTCGCCGCCCAATTCACCGTGCGCTTCTGAGTGACCGCGCGGCTAATAGTAACAGGGGCGTTACCTTTGCGGAGTAGCCCGCGCGCAACATCCCGGACAAGAGTGGAACCGTATTAATCATGCCGATCATGCACTTGTTATTCCGTCATAGCGCCCTGGCCCTGGCCGTCGCGCTCCTCTTTTGTCTCAGCGAAAACGCTGTCGCGAAAAAGTTTTCCGTGCAGGTCGGCCCGAGCGGAAACAATTTTTCGCCTCAATTCCTGACCGTGGAGCTGGGGGACGAGGTCGAGTGGGAATGGTATTCGAGCTTCCATAGCAGCACCTCCGGCACACCTAACAAACCTTCCGGATATTGGAATTCCGGCGTGCTCAACAGCGGCTCCAAATACAGCTACACCTTCAACGAAATCGGGAGCTTCCCCTACTATTGCAGCGTCCACGATGATTGCTGCAACATGGTCGGGACGATTGACGTGGTGGCGCCGTCGCCCAGTCCGTCACCGAGTCCTTCGCCTTCCCCCTCTCCATCTCCCTCGGCCAGCCCGAGCCCGAGTCCTTCGGCCACTCCCAGCTCTTCACCCTCTCCGAGCCCTTCCCCATCCCCCAGTCCCTCGCCCACTCCCATCCCGCCCATTTCGGGCGGACCGATCCGGGCCGACCTCGAGGTCGTCGCGAGCGGGTTGAATGCGCCTAACGAACTGACCTCGGTCGGCGACGGCCGACTTTTCGTTGACGAACAATCCGGCCGAATCCGCCTGATCGAGACCGGCGCTCTGCTCGGGACGCCATTCCTCGATCTCTCGGCCCGCCTCATCTCCGGCGCGGGTGAACGCGGCCTGCTCGGCTTCGCTTTCCACCCGGGCTACAACGATTCCTCGAGCCCCGGCTACCGGAAGTTCTACACCTACACGAGCGAACCCGTGGCCGGCCCGGCCGATTTCACGGTCCCGAAAGCCGGCTCCTTCGATCACCAGAGCGTGGTTGCGGAATGGCAGGCCTCGGCCACCGATCCCGATCTCGCCGATCCGGCAACCCGGCGCGAGGTCGTCCGGATCGATGAGCCGCAGAGCAATCACAATGGCGGCCAGCTCGCCTTTCGCGCGGGTGAGCCGTATCTCTACATCTCGTTAGGCGATGGTGGCAGCGGGAACGACGTTGGCGACGGACACAACCCCGCGATCGGCAATGGCCAGGACCTCACCACCGTGCTCGGGAAAATCCTCCGGATCGATCCGCTCGATCCCGCCCTCACCAGCGGCAGCGCGGATCCGATCAGCGCCAACGGACAATATCGGGTGCCGGCGAGCAATCCCTTTATCAACAGCGGAACCGCGGTGCACGAGATCTATGCCTACGGCCTGCGCAATCCGTTTCGCTTTTCCTTCGACGCGCCGACCGGGCGGCTGATCGCGGGCGATGTTGGCCAGGGCAACATCGAGGAAGTCGATTTCATCGAAGCGGGCAAGAACTACGGATGGAATCGCAAGGAAGGCTCGTTCCTTTTCGATCCGAGCAACGGCTCCATCGCGCCGGACCCTTCGCCCGACCCCGCCTTGACCGATCCGGTCCTCGAATACACGCACGCCGAGGGGAGCGCGATCATCGGCGGGTTCCTCGCGCGCGGCAGCAGTGTTCCGGCGCTCAACGGCATGTATGTCTTCGGTGACTTCGCGCAGGGAAGTCACGGCCGTTTGTTTTACTCCGATTTCACGAGCGGTCTCATCCAGGAGTTGGGCGTCGACGATCCAGCGGGGGGATTCAACAAATTTCTGAAAGGCTTTGGCCAGGACGCGGACGGAGAAATCTACGTCCTCGGCGATCCGGGCGGGACCGTTTACAGACTCGTGCCGATCCCGGCCGAACCCACCATCCAAAATCTTTCCACCCGCCTGAAGGTCCAGACGGGCGACAACGTCCTCATCGGCGGCTTCATCATCACCGGGAGCGACAACGAGGAAGTCATCCTGCGCGGCATCGGGCCGTCGCTCGTGGCGGGCGGGATACCGCTCGCCGAGGTGCTCCCGAACCCGAAGCTCGAACTGCGCGACAGCACCGGCGCTTTGCTGGCCTCCAACGACAACTGGATGGAGAGCGCGCAAAAGGACGAAATCATCAGTCGCAATCTCGCCCCGGGCAACGATCTCGAATCCGCCATCTTTGCCGAGCTGGCGCCCGGCAGCTACACCACCATCCTGAGTGATGCGACCGGCGCCACCGGCATCGGCCTCTTTGATCTCTACGCGACAAACGACGCCGCCCCGGCCAATCCGGTCAACATCTCGACTCGCGGCTTCGTGCAAGGCGGCGACGACGTCATGATCGGCGGTTTCATCCTTGGCGGTCCCAACACCCGGCATCTCGTCATCCGCGCCATCGGTCCTTCGCTCGCCGCGGTCGGCATTAGCAATCCGTTGCTCGACCCGATTCTGGAGCTGCACGACCCGAACGGAGTGCTCTTGGAAACGAACGACAATTGGAAGGAAAACCAGGCCGAAGTGGAAGCAACCGGGCTTGCGCCCAACGACGATCGCGAATCGGTCATCGTCACCACACTCTCCCCCGGCCGCTACACCGCGATCGTGCGCGGCGCCGGCGGCCTCACCGGCATCGCCCTGGTGGAGGCCTACGATATTCCATAGTCGTTAGCGCCGTTGTAGCCGGGATCGGTGATCCCGGCCGGGCATGGGTTTGCCCGGAACCTGTCGGGGTCACCGACGCACGACTACAGTCGCCGCGCTTTTTCCTTCCCGAAGACATCCGCGCCCGGTAGAAGCATCGGACGCCCATGCCCCGCCCTCGCTCCTCCGGGAGAGAAATTTTGACCGCCCATTTGGAGGGCGCCGCGCTGTCGGTACCGGGAATCGACAGCGCGATTCCCTCCAGGCCCTGATAGCAAGATGATTTACAACTCCATGCCGCGGAAAAATAAGATGCCTGCCTCCAGCGGTGCGAACGCATCGAGGCCTGTCCTTTCAATCAAGCATTCTGCGAAGCGGAAGAACCTCCCGCAGCCGAACTGGATGTCTGAGACGCGCGAAGCAGGGCGGAGCCCCGAGCACTCGGGGCAGTGCGAGTCAATCAATCCAACCGATTCGATTTCCGCCCTGTCCCCGGCGGGAATGGAGTGCGCGGGCACGGCACGAGATGGACGAAGCCAGCAGGGTGAGCGAGTTGCGTGAGCGAATCAATCGAACCGGGTTCGATTTTCGCCCCTATCCCCGGCGGGAATCGAACCCACATTTAAGGTTTAGGAAACCCTCGTTCTATCCGTTGAACTACGGGGACGACTTGCGATAAACGACCTGCCCGCAGAATCCCTTGCGAGTGATCGTTGAGCAAGCGGCGCGGTAAAGTGCTCCCAAACTAATCAGCGGCGGCGACGGCGGCAAGCGGGTGATCCGGGGCTCGGAAAGTCGGGGCGCGCTCTTCTTTGGCTTGCCGCCCGTCTGCAAATCGCGCTATAACGGTCTTCCCAAAAATGAGCGCGGCGAAAGAACTTGTCTGCGTGGTGGATGACGACCCATCGATGCGCCGCGGGTTGCGCCGACTCTTCAAATCGGCCGGCCACGAGGCGGAAATGTTTGGTGCGGCCGAGGAGTATCTGGCGCGGGAAGCTTTCGACGGGCCGATCTGCCTCGTGCTCGATGTGCGCATGCCGGGCTTGAACGGTCTTGATTTGCAACACGCTCTGGAAGCGCGCGGCCATTGCGAGCAGATCGTTTTCATTACCGGTCACGGCGACGTGCCGACCTGCAAGAAGGCGATGCAAAGCGGCGCGATCGATTTCCTGACCAAACCCTTCGACGGCGACGAATTGATCGAAGCGGTCGAACGCTCGCTGGCGCGGGCCAAGGAAATTTTGCAAAAGCGAGCGGAGCGCCGCGCCGCGCGCCGCAGGATCGAGAAACTCACCCCGCGCGAATTTGAAGTGCTGCGCTATGTCATCCTCGGCCTGCTCAACAAACAGATCGCGGGGGAGCTGAATGCGGCCGAGAAGACGATCAAGGTTCATCGCGGCCGGGTGATGCAAAAGCTCGGGCTGACTTCGGTGCCCGATCTGGTGCGCCTGTCGCAATTGGCCGGCGTTTCTCCCGCACGGGGGGAGTGAGTCCAGGCGCGCGCGTTGTAGCGGCGGTCTGTGACCGCCGAAAATGTCGATCACAGAGATCGCGTGCGACGGTCACAGACCGCCGCTACAATTTTGCGCTCGTTCTTGTCGCCGAGCTTGAAGAGGAGGCGCGTAAATTGAATTCAACCAAATCGAAGGTGGCCCGAACGCGACTGGTCGCAGGACGCGCGACATCCGACGCCGGCTTCGCGTTAATCAGCGACCTGGTGGGCGCGGAAAAAGGCGGGCCAGCCGATCTGAGCGCGCGAAAGAAGCATTATCTCAAGGCTCGCGGCTACGGACGTGCAAAGCCGGTTCGTTGACGCCGGGTTTCCGATCGCGCTCTGCCGTCACAGCGATCAACATCACAGGTGGGCCGCGGCGAGCGCGCGGGCGAATCCGCCGCCTTGGTCAACGTGTGAGGCCGCTTTATCGGAAGCGGAGCATCTTCTGGGACGAGCGGGGCGTGGAAGTCTGCGCGCGGCTTGCCGCCGCGGAGCGTTGCGCATTGTGAGCGTCCTGCCGGACGATATCGGAGCGGTGATGGATCTGCTCGATAAGTACGAGAATGTGCCGATGAGCCTGGCCGACGCCTGCGTGGTTCGAATGACGGAAGTCCTGTCCGACCCTCTCGTCCTGACGACCGACATGGATTTCAAAATCTACCGTCGCCACAGCCGCAAGGTTGTGCCCTGCCTGCTGCCGTAGGCGATCGCAATCTGCCTAACGAGGAGCGCAATCCTGCCAGTCGCAGCCGGGCGGGGCGGTCGGAACCCGGGCGGCGCCCCTTTTCAGCGTCGACTCCGCGCCCTGACAAGTGCATGATGAAATCCATCGAGATCAGACCGCGACCAGATGCATTGATGGAATCGTCGCCTTTCCTGCCGCCTGCATGAGCTGGGTCACGTTCATTTGGGCCCTGGTCGTGGGAGCGAGCGTGACCATGGCGCTGCCCCATCTCTTCATCGGCCTGAAGCGCCGGGCCTGGGAAAATTTGCTCTTCGCCATCAGCGCACTGGCGGTGGCGGGGATCGCTTGCGGAGAGCTGGCGATCATGCACTCGCGAACCACCGAGGGAATCGGTCGCGCCATTCAATGGATGCACATCCCGGTCTTCTTTCTCTACCCCGGGATCGTGGGATTCGTTATCGCCTATTTCGGGACGGGGCGCCTTTGGCTTGGAATCGCAGCCTGTGGGATACGGCTCGTTACCCTCGTGATCAATTTTGCCGCGCCGCCCAATTTGAATTTCCGCGAGATCACTGCTCTGCGGCACTTTCGTTTTCTCGGTGACACGATCGTGGCCCCCGAAGGGGTGATCAATCCGTGGACCCACCTGGGCGAGCTGAGCTCACTGCTGATGCTCGTTTTCGTGCTCGATGCCTCGATCACGCTCTGGCGGCGAGGCGGGCCGGAAGGGCGCCGGCGGGCCGTGATCGTGGGCGGGAGCATCGCGCTTTTTATCGTGCTGGCAGCGGGAATCGCGGCCCTCATTCATGCCCGGGTCGTGCACTCGCCCTACCTGATCAGCCTTCCTTTCATGGGGGTGATTGCGGCGATGGGCTTTGAACTCAGCTACGACATCCTGCGCGCCGCAGAGACCGCGCGCCAGTTGCACCTGAGCGAGGGGGCGCTGCGCGAAAGCGAGGTGCGCATGAGTCTGGCCGCCAATGCCGGCAACCTCGGTCTCTGGATGTGGGACATCCCGCGCGATGATATTTGGTTGAGCGAGAAAGGGAGGACCCTGTTCGACTTCGGGGATGCGCAACCTGTCACCCTCGCCACCTTTCTTGAAACCATCCACCCCGACGATCGCGAGCGGGTGCAGGAGGCCGTCCAATCTGCGCTGACGCGCGAAGGCGAGTATGAGAGCGAGTATCGGATTGCGCCGCGGAGCGAAGAGACGCGCTGGATTCACGGCTACGGCCGGGCGGAGTTTGATCAGCAGGGCCGGGCGGTTGTCATGCGGGGGGTGGTGCGCGATATCACCCAGCGCCGGCTGGCGGAGGAGGCGTTGCGCGAGAGTGAAGCGCGCTTTCGCACTGTCGCCGATGTCGCGCCGGTCATGATCTGGATGTCGGGGCCGGACAAGCTCTGTAATTTTTTCAACAAAGGCTGGCTCGAATTCACGGGACGGAGCGCGACGGAGGAATTCGGCCACGGTTGGACGGAAGGCGTCCATGCGGAAGACCTCGAGAACGTCCTCGAGGTTTACGAAACAGCCTTCGACGCGCGAGAGCCGTTTACGATGGAATACCGCCTGCGGGGAAAGGATGGCGAATACCGCTGGGTGCTGAATACCGGAACGCCGCGCTTCGAAGCCGGGGGAGTGTTCGTTGGTTACATCGGCTCGTGCCTGGACATCGCGGACCTGAAACAGGCGGAGCTGGATCACGAGCTTCAATCCATGGAGCTGGCCCGCGTCGGGCGCCTGGCCCTGATGGGCGAACTGGCGGCCTCCCTCGCGCACGAAGTAAACAATCCAGTCGGCGCGATGGTGACCAATGCCAACGCCGGCCAGCGAATGCTGGCCCACGGCCAGTTGGGGACCGAAGAGCTGCAGGAGTTGTTCGCCGATATCATCTCCGACGGACATCGTGCGCGCGAAGTGATCGAGGGAATTCGCAACATGGTGCGCAAGAGTGAGGCGACCCGCTCGCTCATCGGGGTGGACGAAGTCATCCGCGATTTGCTCCGGATCGTGCGGGCGGATGCGACGGCCAGGCAGGTCACGCTGGTCGCGGAGGTGGCTGCGAACGCGGGAGTCGTGATGGGCAATCGCGTGCAGTTGCTTCAGGTGCTGCTGAACCTGACGTTGAACGCGTTTGAAGCGCTCAGCGGGGTGCAGGCGGATGCGCGCCGCGTCGTCATCCGGGCCGAGCGCGCGAGCGATGGAAAGATCAGGGTGAGTGTGCGCGACAGTGGACCGGGGTTTCCGGCGGGAATTGTGGATCAGCTTTTCGAGGCGTTCTTTTCGACCAAGTCGGAAGGGACCGGGATGGGGTTGGCGATCGCGCGCACCATCATCGAAGCGCACGGCGGCACACTTTCGGGAAAGAATGCCGACGGCGGCGGCGCGATCTTCACCATTTGCCTGCCCGAAGCAACCGGAGCGAAGTCGGAGGCCCCGTAGTCGCAGGCATCTGCCGCTCTGCTCTCCTTCGATTCCAAAGAGGCGGCGGCAAACGCCCCATCGGCCGGGCGGGCGTGGGACCAAAGTCCCATGTCGATCCCCGACCTGATGGCCGAAAGTGGAGTCCGTTGCTTCATCAACACCATGCCGACCGCAATTCATCCTGACCAAGTCACCGCCGAAGCGGCCTCAAGAGAGGGCGCCTCCGAGAAGACCTCCATTTGCCTGCTCGATGACGATCTCTCGATGCTCAAGGCGCTGGATCGATTGCTGAAATCGGAGGGCTTCACGGTGCAACGGTTCAGTCATCCCTCGGATTTTCTTTCCAACATCGGGCAGGCGCCGTGTCGACTGGCAATCCTCGATGTCTGGATGCCGGACATGAATGGCTTGGAAGTGCAAGCGGTTCTCCGGAAAAATTCGCCGGACACCCGCATTATCTTCATGAGTGGCCGCTATGATCCCTCTGTCCGCCAGGCCGCCCTGGAGGCGGGCGCTTTCGGTTTCCTCTCGAAACCGTTCGACGACGAAGCCCTCCTCCAGCTCGTGCGCAAAGCGCTCACCAGCTAGCAGAATCTGAGTAGCGCGCTGCCTGCCCGGACGAGCCCCTTCCGGATGCGCCGCGCATCGGACGGCTACTCGTTCGCTTGGAAAAGATTCGCCACTTCGGCCGACGCCCGCTGGTTGGAAAAAAGCTTTCGCTGGCGCTCGATCTCTTCCTGAAATTCGACCGTGAAACGGGCGAAGGGGATCGCTCGCAGTCGCGAGACCGGGATGGGTCGACCGGACAACTCGCAAATCCCGTAGGTGCCCGCCTCGATTCGCTTCAGCGCCTCATCGATCTCGAAGAGGGCGTTGCTTTCCTGGGATAAAAGACAGAGCACCAGGTCCAGGTCGCAGGCGTCGCTCCCGGCGTCGCCATTGTGAGTCGCGAGGGCGGAGCTGTCCGCTTTCTCGAGCCGGGTCTCGCGCGCGCCGCCGTTCATCGAACCGATCAGGGCGTCGCGCAGTTCGAGAAGCTTCTCCTGCTGCGCGCGCAGGAAGGGATCGAGCTTCTTTCGCGGCTGAGGACGACGCGGCGTCCGGCCCGGCCGCCAATCGCACGTCCCGACTTCATCGAGCACGGGCGGACATGAAAACGGCAGAAGGTGCGTGGACTGCGAGGAAGCTGCATGGCGCGAAGTTTCGATTTGCATACCCGCACTCTGCCCGCCCTTCGTGACACTCTGATGGCTGTCAGGTTGCGATTAGGTAAAATTCTCCCGGCCAATTCGTGTGGAACCGGGTCCGCATCCAGGCGGTCGGATCAATACTGGATATTGAGACGGAGCCCGGCCGCGACCGCCGTCGCGGCGGATGGCACCGCGCCTGGATGGACGATAAATTGCAGGTCCGGTTGCAGGAAGAGATGCACGCCGAGCGTCAGCCGATAAGTCAGCTCCACGACTTCTTCGTCGCCACCTCCCTTGACCAGGTTGTCACTGAGTTCCGCATAACTGAAGGCAAGGCCCAGCGTGTCCTCGGTGCGACTCGGTAGGATTCCACGGAAGTTAAGCCCGGCATCGAGATAGAGTGGAACGGTGTTTCGGTCGCGCGGTGCGAACCCGATCCGGCCGAAAACAGCCAGGGCACGCGTTGTTTTTCCTTCCGGATGCCAGACCTCCTGCTCGGCCACGAGATAGAGGCCCACGTCCCCTTCCCGCACGCGACCGCCGTGGCCGTTTTTGAATTGCCCGGAATCGTAAAAACCACCGAGCTTGTAAGTGCCGGCAAGCGGGGCCGGCTCGAGGCCCGCCGCTGCATCCGCAACCGGTGGATTGACCTGATAACCCAGCTCAAAGAAGACCAGCGCCCCGTCGTCCTCGCGCAAGGCATAGCGCACGCCATGTTTGTTGTTGGTTCCCGGATCGCCCACGGCGCCACTAAAGACCGCCGCCTCCGCGTAGAACGCGTCGCTGGGAGCCGCCCGCAGACGCAGGCCCGGCGCCGCGACGGGGAAGATGGGCGGTTCAAGGTTCTGACTCACGAGCGGGATGGCGCCAAAGGAGCTGTTGATGAAAAGCGCGCCATAATCGGAGACAAAAAATTCGGCGTCGGCCAGAATCTGACCGAGCCGGATCGAGAATCGCCCGTCCCAGAACTCCTGCTGCAACCAGGCTTCGTAGAGTCGGACGCTGTCGTAAGCATCGATATTGCTCAGGGTATTGAGGTCGTGCACCGCTTTATTCGTTAGGCCGGCGCCTTCCGCATACAGTCCGCTGACCGACAGGCTGAGACCCGGGACCCGGGCCGCTTTCTCGAAATCCACTTTCATTCCGGCGATAAACAGGCTTTCCCAGATGGCGGCCCTCGACGTGCCGCCGGCGAGATTACCAAATACCTCTGTCGTCACATTGCCCGAAAAGGTCACCCCGCTCTCCCTCTGCTCGACCATGGGGATGGGATGCGCCGTCGCTCGGCCGGAGCGGATGTCGCGTGGGACCGAGTCCTGCGCCGCGCTTCTCGCCAACCCGCCAAGCTGGCAAAGCGCCGCCGCGAGAAAGGTCACGACATGGGGACCACGCCGCCTTATCAGAACCATTCGAATGCTCGATTCTCCCCTGCCGAATTGCGTGCTGGCCATGGCCGGCGGCATTTGATCTCATGTCTGCGCAATGCGAAAGCGCATTTTCGTCGCTGGCCTCGGTTTGGCATCTTGCCAACGCGCAATGGTGCACTTGCGCTCCTGCTTCACCGATCCTTTAACAACTGCCAAAAATGTCTGCGCAAGATAAGTGCTGCACCATCGTCCCCTATTTCCACGTACCGGCGGAACAAGAGCAGGCATTCCGAGCGCTCTGCGAGCAATTCGTGACCAAGGCGAGCACGGAGCCGAAATGCCTCTACTACGGGTTTAGTTTTTGCGGCGACGAAGCGCATTGCCGGGAGGGATATGCCGACGCAGAGGGCGCGTTGGCGCATCTCGAGAACGTCGGACAGCTCCTCGACGAAGCCTTCAAGATCGCGCGGCTTACCCGGCTGGAGATTCACGGACCGGAGGAGGAACTGGCGAAATTGCGCGGGCCGCTCGCGAAGTTGAATCCGCAGTTCTTCGTTCTCGAATACGGATTCCGTCGTTAGGCCCGTTCTCCTCGCCCGCCAACCTTCCCCAGACGGAATCGAATCCGCTCCCGGCCCGCGCCACGGCCAACCTGGACGCGCCGAAGCGCGTCCCTCCGGAGGGACATGCTTCCGCCTGTCCAGTCTGGGACCTGGATTCACTGCCTAACGAATTCACGACTGCAAAGGGCGACCGCGGACTGGAAAAGGCGCGGGCCGCGGCTAGCGTGCAAGGATGATCGAGCAAAGGGACATCGCGGTTTGGCTCGCCTCCGCTCTTCTCGCGGTCGGGATCGGCTGGAGTCGTTATGCGAAAATGAAGAGTCGCAACGATCTCCTGCGGCACCTCGCCGCGATGGACCCGGAAGTGCGCAAGAAGATGCTGAGCCGCTACAACCCGAGGGTGGCGATGGAGCTGCGCCAGGAGTTGCTCGAGCGCTTCCGCATTATGACCTGACGGCAGTGCCGATCCGGAGTCGTTAGGCAACTCGGTGGCCCTTTCGGGCGCGCTTTTGCTTGCCGCGTGTCCGCGCTTCGCGCTTAATCGCTGCGCATGCCGCCGCCTGACGATCCCAAACCACCGCTCGATCCCACGCCGATCATCGCTTCCGCCACCGACATCGCGCCGCTCGGGCATTCCGGTCCCAAGCCCGCCCACGAACGCACGGCCGAGGAAGAAGCCGGCACGACCAACTGGGCGGCGATCGCGGCCAGCGCGCCGTTCAAGGAACTGCTCCGGGCCAAGCGCCGCTTCATCGTTCCCGCCATGCTCATTTCCATTCTTTATTACTTTCGCCCTGCCGGTGCTGGTCGGATGGTTTCCCGAGCTGATGAAGAAAAAGATCGGCGAGGGCATGAACCTCGCCTACCTCTTCGCCTTCTCGCAGTTCATAATGGCCTGGCTCGTGGCCGCCCTCTACGTCCGAGCGGCCGGCAAGTTCGACCGTCAAGCGCATGATCTGATCTCGAAGGAGCTCCGATGACGGCCGCCCTGCTCGCCGCCCCGACCACCAACCCGACCGCGATCGCCATGTTCGTCGGCTTTGTCGCCGCGACTCTCGTCATCACGTTTTACAGCGCGAAAAAATCCTCCGGTTCGAGCGCCTACTTTGCCGCCGGCCGGCGCATCACCGGCTGGCAAAACGGTCTCGCCGTCGCTGGCGATTACATGAGCGCAGCCAGTTTCCTCGGCATCGCCGGGATGATCGCGCTCTCCGGTTACGACGGCTTCCTATACTCGGTCGGTTTCCTCGTTGCCTACCTCGTCGTGTTGCTCGTGGTGGCCGAGCCACTCCGCAACTCCGGCAAATACACCATGGCGGACGTCCTCGCCTACCGATTAAAGCCACGTCCCGTCCGCGCTCTCGCCGCCCTCAGCACGATCACCGTCAGCACCTTCTACATGATCGCGCAGATGGTCGGGGCTGGCAGCCTCGTCAAGGTGCTGCTCCCCGGCATCGGCTATAACGTCGCCGTCTGCGGGGTCGGCGTGCTCATGATCGTCTACGTCGTCTTCGGCGGGATGCTCGCCACCACCTGGGTGCAGATCGTGAAGGCCTTCCTCCTCATGAGCGGCTCAGTCCTGCTCAGCGTTCTCGTCATGAGCCATTTTCATTTCAGCCTGAGCGAGTTCTTCAATGCCCTAACGAGCATCTCCTATCACGATAAATCCGGCGCAGCAGTGACGAAGGATTTCCTTACGCCCGGGATGAAGTTCAAGAATCCGCTCGACTTTATTTCCCTCAGTCTCGCGCTCGTTTTCGGCACCGCCGGTTTGCCCCATATTCTCGTTAGGTTCTACACCGTGCCCGACGCCAAGACCGCCCGCTCCTCCGTCGTCTGGGCAATGGCCCTCATCGGCCTCTTCTATGTCATGACCACCTTCTTCGGCTTCGGCGCCGCCAGCGTGCTCGGCCCGGATTTCATCACCAGGAACGGCGGCGGCAACATGGCCGCGCCCCAGCTCGCCCGCGCCCTCGGCGGCGACATCTTCTTCGCCTTCATCAGCGCGGTCGCCTTCGCCACCATCCTCGCCGTCGTCGCCGGCCTGACGATCAGCGCCAGCACCAGCTTCGCGCACGACTTTTTCACCAACGTCATCCATCACGGCAAGGAACGCCGGCCCGGTGAAGAGGTGCGCGTCGCCCGCATCACCGCTTTCGTCGTTGGCGCGGTCAGCATCGGCCTTGCCATCGCCCTCGGGCCGACCGCCAACGTCGCCTTCCTCGTCGGTCTTGCCTTCGCCGTCGCGGCCAGCGCCAACCTGCCCGCGATTATTTTCTCGATCTACTGGAAACGCTTCAACACCGCCGGTGCGGTCGCCAGTCTCATCGTCGGCCTCGTCGCCTCGATCGGCATCATCATCATCAGCCCCACGATCATGCAGATCGACCCGCCGACCGTCGCCGCCAGCGCCCGTCATCTCATCCAGCACGCCCCCATCTTCCCGCTCGAGAACCCCGGCATCGTCAGCATCCCGTTAGGCTTCCTCGCCGCCATCCTCGGCACCCTCACGGGTCGCGAACCAGCTGCGGAAGCGCGCTTCGACGAGCTGGTCGTTAGGGCAAACACCGGGCTCGGAGCGGAAAAGGCGCAGTAGCCGCAAGCGAATTGCGCGGGAGCGATTACTGAGACGGCGTTGGCTCGGCCGAAGCGTTCCCGTCCTGCCGGAGGTTCGTAAGTTTCTCCTCGGCGGTGGCCACGTCGGATTTTCGCGCACTGCCTTTCGCGAAGAGTTGTTTTTGCCGGCGCAGATTGCGCTCCGCTGCCTCGAGCTGCGCCTTTTCGTAATTTGCCGTGGCCAGTTGCGCCGCTGCTTCTGCCTGGGCGAGCGAACGGGTCGCTGCCGCCAGTTCATCCGCGCCAGTCTGACCTCCTTCCATTCGCTTTTTTTGCGCTGCGACCTGCTCTTGCCCGATCGCCAACTGCGCGTTGGCCAGGTCCGCTTCCACGCGCAAAACACGCAGCGCGCGCTGCTCCGCTTCCACCTTCGCCAGCACGCCTGCCTTCACGAGTCGCTCGGCGGAAGCCGCGCTCTCCTTGCTCCGTTCCAACCGCTTCTGCAGCGTCTCCACGCTGACGGAAGCTTCCGCTGAGTCAAAGCCCGATCGCGCCGTCTCCGACTCAAGCGCCGGAATGAGCAAAGGCGGTTCCACCTCGAAAGAGTCCTGCTCCTTCGGTAACTCCTCGGCGAACAACGACGTCGCAAAAAGCGCCGCGACGCAGGCAAAAGCAGTGAAGCACTTCGTCAGCATTCGACGACGGCTGGAGTCCGCGGCCCTGGCCAACTCCCGCCGGGGCGACGGTCTCGCGTGGGTGGTGCCGATGCCGACACGATGCATGTTGGGACGATCGCCCTGGAACGCGACTACGCCATGATAGAAGTGACCAGCACCTCAACAGCGAGCAGACAGCGGCTGACACGACGCTGGCGATGGTCGCTGACCCTGCTTGCGATTTTTCTCCTCATCCCAGGACTGCAGGTGGCGATGGTCCGTTTTGTGAATCCGCGGCGAACGATGCCGATGGTGCGGATAGGACAAGAGCCGCGAGCCGATCTGGTCGATCTGCGCAGCAATGCGTGCCTGAACTGATGGTGTCAGCTTGAAAAAGGCCGCGTCGAAGCTGTGATAGTAAATCTGGGTGGCTGCGCTCATGAGCCTTCCGGCTCGCGCACCCGGGCGGTCTTGCCCTCGGCCATGTCGCGTTCCGCTTGGGCGATGGAACGCTCAAACTCCGGGGTGAACTCCAGTTCGTCTTCGATCAAGTCATCGAGCCACTCGCGGATCTGCCGAAGTTCCGCTTGCGACAGCTTCCTCAGTTCGCTCTCCATCTGCTCGACTCTGCTCATCGCACATGATGCAATCGGCACGTAGCTGGTGCAAGGGGCGCTCGCAGGTTGCGAATGGCCCGGCGTCGGTCGGAAGCCCTCGACAGTGACAATGAAGTTTGTTCCCGCCGACAAGCGTCTTAACAACCGCGTCGAATGGCAGAAGCTCGCATGACCTCAACTGCAAAGAGACAGCGGCTGACAGGACGCTGGCGATGGTTGCTGATCCTGCTTGCGATTTTTCTCCTCATCCCAGGACTGCAGGTGGCGATGGTCCGTTTTGTGAATCCGCGGCGAACAATGCCGATGCTGCTCGAACAGGGCGGCTCGGTTTTTTCACGCAAGGCGCATCCCCCACTCCACTATCACTGGATCGATCTGGAGCAGATGCCGGAGATGTTCCTGAAGCATCTCTGGATTTCGGAGGGTCAAACCCATCGTGCTGAAAAAAATCCGGATCTACGGCGTGGAGGTGGCCTCGCAGCATTACTTCGGAGCGAGCGCGCGCGGGCTGACGCGGACGCAATCGGCCCTGCTCGCGGCGGTCTTGCCGAATCCGAAGCGCTGGAATCCGGCGCACCCGAGCAGAGCTTGCGGCGCGAGCAGCGGATTCTGGCGCGGGAACGGGTGGTGCGGTTTCCAGAGGGATTGCTGCGCTGAGCCAGGAGAGCCTCTTTAGTAAATTCGGATGTCGCCAGTGAGGAGGGTACCTCCGGCGGAATAACCGTCGCTCAGGTTGATCGAAATGGTGTCCAGGGTTCCAGGCTTTCCGTTATCAGACAAACTCACGCTGTATAGGACTTTGGTCCCGTCGTCCAACTGAGCCTTGCCATTGAATTCGGCAGTGTTGCCATTGATGGAGAGGTTCCGAATTCCGGCATTCGTCAGGCAAACACCGGCAGCGGGATCGCAAAAAGCGAAATAGTCGGCGCTGGTGCTGCCATCGGACTGGCTCGCGCGAAACTGGAAGGTGACTCGATCACCCTGGCTATTGACGCTGCCGTGGCCATCGACCTTGGTGGCCGGCACGATTCCCGGATCATAGAGTTCCGCGCTCGCGAGAGGAGCTTTGTGGGCAAGTGCTCCCGCCGTGACAAGCACCATGCCGTTGAGGAGGAGAGTTGCGGCATGGTCCTTTCGCATGGTGTTGAGGCTACCGGTTAGTGACC
The DNA here is from genome assembly GCA_963772915.1 of uncultured Verrucomicrobiae bacterium. Classification (GTDB taxonomy): domain Bacteria; phylum Verrucomicrobiota; class Verrucomicrobiia; order Chthoniobacterales; family UBA10450; genus Palsa-1392. The sequence continues at coordinate 175,073 of CAVYZI010000006.1, read as the reverse complement.
AGGTACCGGTCGCCGGATCGTAGAGTTCGGCACTGTCGTTATCGAGGTTGCTTCCCCCCGCCACCAGCACCATGCCGTTGAGCAGGAGAGTTTCGACATGGTCCGCTCGCTCGATGTTGAGGCTATCGGTTACTGACCAGGTGCCGGCCGCCGGATCGTAGAGTTCGGCACTGTCGAGTTCGTCTGGGTTTCCCCCCGCCACGAGCACCATGCCGTTGGGCAGGAGAGTTGCCGTATGGTCGTATCGCGCGGTGTTGAGGCTGCCGGTTGCTGACCAGGTCCCCGTGGCAGGATCGTAAAGCTCCGGTACTCGCGAGGTCGACTAAAGTGGTATCGCGTCCCCCCGCCAGGAGCACCTTGCCATCGCGTAGGAGAGTTGCTGTATGGAATCTCCGCCCCGTATCGAAGCTGCCGGTTGGAGACCAATTACCGGTGGCCGGATCATAAAGTTCCGCGCTCGCGAAATAGATGCGTGCGTTGCTTCCGCCCGCGACCAGCACCATGCCGTTGGGCAGGAGAGTTGCGGTATGGTATAGCCGCCCCGTATCGAGGCTGCCGGTTGGAGACCAGGTAGCAGTGGCCGGATCGTAGAGTTCCGCGCTCGCTAAAGAAGGGCCGGGATCGGTTTCCCTTCCGCCCGCGACGAGTACCATGCCGTTGGGCAGGAGAGTTGCGGTATGGGAGTCTCGCGCAGTCTTGAGGCTGCCGGTCTCTGACCAGGTGCCGGTGGCCGGATCGTAGAGTTCGGCGCTGGCGAGAGGCTGGTGTCGTTGCTCTCCTCCCACGACCAGCACCCTGCCATCGGGGAGCAACGTCGCCGTGTGGTGGAAGCGCGCAGTCTTGAGGCTGCCGGTGTACTCCCATTCAAAGGGAGTAGCAGCGCACGGTTGCACAGACGCAAGCCCGGCCGATAAAGAGAGCAGCAGGAGCATAACCGGCCTCGCCAGATGCGAAGCGGTTGCCGGTTGAGTTACCGCGGTGATGAGTTGAACAGGAGCTCTTATAGGGCCGTTGGCTTTGGGTTGAAGATCTGAAGTGGCAGAGGAAGCCGAAGGGGCCAGCGTTCCGCTCCTATCCAGACCGCTACGTCGGCGCATCCTAGGCAACCACGCGCTTGATTGTCAATCTCCGAACACAGGGGAAATCGAGATCAGAGATCACTATTCACCACCCGGCCAAAGCGCCAGTCATTATGTCCGCTCGTCGAACGCTACCCAGGCGTCAGCGGCGCGGTCGCTTTTTCCCATTCGGCGGTGAGGCGCTCCAGCTCGTCCGAGACCGCGGAGAGTTCGCGATTGATCGCCACTGCGCGTCCGCCCGATTCATAGACGGCGGGATCTTCCAGTTCCATCGCCAGCTCCTTTTGCTGGCCTTCGAGCGCGGCGATGTGCATCTCCAGCTCCCGGACGCGCTGCTCCTGTTCCCGGCGCGCCTTGGCTTCGGCCTTGCGCGTTTCGGCTTCCGCTCGCTTTTGCTCTTTTTGTTCGCGCAATCCGGGACCGCGTTTCGGCGCTTCCATGCGGGTCAGTTTCCGGCTGCAGGTTCGTTAGGCCATTGCCCGCCGTAAGCGCAGCGCGCTCCGAGCCGGCCTGCGTTTTATCGAGGTAATACTGGTAATCGCCCGCGTAGGGGGTGAGCTGGCCGGCGTTGATGTGCAACACGCTCTGCGCGATGGCGCGGATGAAATGCACGTCGTGGCTGATGAAAATGAGCGTGCCTTCGTATTGACGGAGCGCGCCGATGAGGGCGTCGATCGAGCCGACATCGAGATGGGTCGTCGGCTCGTCCATGAGGAGGAGGTTGGGCGGATAAAGGAGCAACTTGACCAGGGCGAGACGCGATTTTTCACCGCCGCTGAGCACGCCGACCGTCTTGAAAACGTCGTCGCCGCGAAAGAGAAACGAGCCGAGCACGGTCCGCGCAGTTTGTTCCGAGACCGGCTCGGGAACATCGAGCACGCTCTCGAGGACGGTGTGCCTGACGTCGAGCATCTCAACCCGATGCTGCGAGAAATAACCGACCCGGACGTTGTGCCCAGGGATGCGTTCGCCCTCCTGCACCGGCAACACTCCGGCGAGCAGCTTGAGCAGGGTCGATTTCCCGGCGCCGTTGGGTCCGACGAGGACGGTCCGTTGTCCGCGCTCGGCTTCGAAATTCAACTGCCGGTAGACGACCAGCTCGCCGTAGGCGTGCCGCACGTCCTTGAGGGTGATGGCGCGCAGACCGCTCCGCGGCGGCTGCGGGAAATGGAACTTGATCGTCTTCGCCTGCGCGGTCGGGCGCGGCGATTTTCTCCATCCGATCGATCTGCTTCAGCTTGCTCTGGGCCTGCGATGCCTTGCTCGCCTTCGCCCGGAAGCGATCGGCGAAACGCTGGAGTGATTCGATTTCCTTTTGCTGGTTTTTGTAGGCGGCGAGCTGCTGCTCTTCGCGCGCCGCTTTTTGTTCGACGTAGCTGTCCCAGTTGCCGCGATAACGGATCAATTTGGCGTGCGCGATCTCGACGATGCTGCCGACGAGCGCGTTCAGAAATTCGCGATCGTGCGAGATCATGAGAATCGCGCCGGGGTAGTTCTGGAGATAATTCTGGAACCAGACGAGCGAATCGAGATCGAGATGGTTGGTCGGCTCGTCGAGAAGGAGAAGATCCGGCTCGAGCACGAGGAGCCGCGCGAGATGGGCGCGCATGATCCAGCCGCCGCTCAGTGCGCTCGCCGGACGATCGAAATCGCTCTCGCGAAAAGCGAGCCCGGCCAAAATGCGTTTCGCTTTCGGCTCGATCTCCCAATCGTGCTCTTCTTCCAACTGCCTGGTGCGATTTCCCGCAGGCCAGTTCGAGCACCGATTCGTCGCCGGCAGCGGCCGTCTCCTGCGGCAGATAGCCGAGCGTCGCATTTTTCTCGAGTCGAGACCTTCCCCGAATCGGGCGATGCCTCGTCGAGAATGAGAGAGAAGAGCGTCGACTTGCCGGCGCCATTCGGTCCGACCAGCCCGACCCGATCGCCACGGTTCACCTGGAGCGAGACATCCTCGAAGAGGACGCGCCCGGCGAAAGATTTGGAAACTTGTGAAACGGTCAGCATCGGAAAATGAGGGAAACTGTTGCCGCGACGGGCGAGAGCGCAACCCCGCCGAGTTGTCACATGATTGTCACGCGATTTGGATCGCGCCGCCAAATCTTTCGGCGAGACTGCCCGCTTACCACCAAAGGAAAACCAATGAACACAATCACAACCAAGGATGGATTGCAGATCTACTACAAGGATTGGGGCAAGGGACAGCCCATCGTCTTCAGCCACGGCTGGCCGCTCTCGGCTGATGACTGGGACGCGCAGCTTCTCTTCTTTCTCAATCACGGCTATCGCGTCATCGCCCACGACCGGCGCGGCCACGGCCGCTCTTCCCAAACGGCCGAGGGCCACGACATGGATCACTACGCCGACGACCTCGCGGCGTTGACCGCGCATCTCGATCTGAAGGATGCGATTCACGTCGGGCATTCCACCGGCGGCGGCGAGGTCGTGCACTATCTCGGACGGCACGGCGACAGCCGGGTGCAGAAGGCAGCCATCATCAGCGCGGTGCCTCCGCTCATGCTCAAAACGGAGGCCAATCCCAACGGTCTGCCGAAAAAAGTATTCGACGATTTCCAGGTGGCACTCGCCGCCAACCGTTCGCAATTCTATCGCGACATCGCGGCGGGACCTTTCTACAACTACGACCGGCCGGGCGTGAAATCTTCCGAAGCGACCATCCAGAACTGGTGGCGTCAAGGCATGATGGGCGGCGCCAAGGCGCATTACGACGGCATCGTTGCCTTCTCGCAGACCGATTTCACCGAGGACCTGAAGAAGATCACCGTGCCGGTGCTGGTGATGCACAGCGAAGACGATCAGATCGTGCCCTACGTCGCTTCGGGACCGTTGTCGGCCAAGCTGCTGAAGAACGGGACGCTCAAGACCTACAAAGGTTTCCCGCACGGCATGCCGACGACGCAGGCCGAGACGATCAACGCCGACCTGCTGGCGTTCTTCAAGAGCTGACTCGATGAACGGATCGCCATGAAGACGAAGCAATCCCGCCGCGTTTCACGGCGTTCCTTTCTGACCTCTGCCGCCGTGGCAACTGCCGGCGTCTGGCTGATGCCGCGCCGGCTCTTCGCTGAGGGCGAAAGCCCGGTCATCACCATCCGGCGCGAAGCCGCCACCGCTAAAATCAACGTCACGAAGTTGCGCGGGAACGTAAGCGTCCTCGAGGGCTCGGGTGGAAACATCGCCGTTCTGACCGGGCGCGACGGGAAGCTTCTCGTCGATGCCGGGATCACGGCGTCACGCCCGAGAATCACGGAGGCGCTTGAGGGTCTGAGCGACGATCCGGTCAAACACCTGATCAACTCGCACTGGCACTTCGATCATACTGACGGCAACGAATGGCTTCATTCCGTCGGCGCCGAAATCACCGCGCAGGAGAACACGCGGAAACACCTCGCGGTCACGACCAGGGTTGAAGACTGGAACTTCACTTTCCCGCCGGCACCGGCCGGCGCTTTGCCGACGAGCGAGTTTGCGAGCGAGGAGACGCTCCATCTCAACGGAGCCACGCTCGCCCTTAAATACTACCCGCCGGCGCACACCGACAGTGACATCTCGGTCGAATTCACGGAGGCCGACATCCTTCACGTGGCCGACACCTTTTGGAACGGCTATTTCCCGTTCATCGATTATTCCACCGGCGGCAGCATCGACGGAATGATTCACGCGGCGGAGGCAAACGCGGCCAGGGTCACGGACAAGACCATCGTGATTCCGGGTCATGGTCCGATCGGCAACAAGGCTCAACTCATCGCCTTCCGCGACATGCTGGTGGCCGTACGCACGAAAGTAGGCGCACTCAAAAAAGAGGGTAAAACGCTCGACGAAATCCTGGCGGCGAAACCGACCGCTGATTACGACGAAAAATGGGGAGGATTCGTCATCGATGGGAAAACCTTCACCCGACTCGTTCATGCCGGCGTCTAAAGGGCTGGCGACAATCGCGTCTGATTTTGGCCCAAAGGAGACGATGGATCGGCTCGAAAATGAAGTCCGCGCCAGAGGTCTGAACGTCTTTGCGCGGATCGATCACGCCGCCGGCGCGAAAGAGGCGGGGCTCCCGCTACGGCCGACCGAACTCATCATCTTTGGTAACGCCGGCGGCGGCACTCCGCTCATGCAGGCCGACCAGACGATCGGGATCGATCTGCCATTAAAAGCTCTGGTTTGGCAGGATGAAGCGGGCAAGACCTGGCTTTCCTATAACGAGCCCGCCTGGATCGCCGAGCGACATGGCCTGAGCACGGCCGGGCACCTCGTGAGTAATCTGACCACTGCCTTGACCGCCGTAACGCGCGCGGCGGCGGAGGCTCATCTCGAGTAAGAGATCGTCGAGGCTCGTTGCGCGAATCAGCCGTCGGGGTCCCAGAGGCGTTTGCGGAAATAATCTCGCCAGCTCTCGGGAAGTGCCGGCAGCTCGGTGGCGCGGCGGAGAAGATCCTGGCCCTGCGAGTCCCCGGTGTAGAGGTTCGTAACATCAAGAATCGTCAGGCCGCTTTCCGCTCGCTCGATGACCTCGATCGTGTCGCCGGCCGCGACTTCCCCCTCGCGCTGCACCGCGAGATAGAAGCCGGTCTTTTTGCTTTGCAGGAATCGCTTCACCAAGTCCGGACGATTGAAGCGAATCCCGAGCTTGTAACAGGGCATGCGGGGCTGCGTCGCAATGAACTCCGCCGAACCGATGCGGAAGCGATCTCCGATTTGCACCTGATCTTCGAGCAGACCTTCGCTGGTGAAATTTTCGCCGAAAGCCCCCCAGCCAAGGTCCGCTCCCGGAAGCTCGCTCCGCCAAAATGCGTAGTGCTCGCTCGGGTAAATGTAAACGGCCTTGTCGACTCCGCCGTGCACCGAGAGATCGGACTGCTGATCGCCGTCCAGATTGAGAGTGGCCACGTGAAGCCGGCCTTCGACAGGCTTCTTCCAAATCGAGGTCTTCACCGCCCGGCCGTGCCAGGTGACTTCACGCGGAAGACCGACGTTAACGGAAATGAGTTTCATGACGACCAACCTTCCAAATTGCCCTCCCGCAGAGAACCACCTGCAGCAACCCGAGAGCAAGCAGCAATTGAGGTCTCGTGCTCGCTCGGCTGGATTCGATGACGAGCTGTACCTTTGCGGAATATTCGATCTGTTTCAGCGTGCCCAATGTCCGAATCGCCGCACAGAGCGTGCCGGCCGGACGCCTGCCCGATTCCGCAGCGGGTCGAGCATTTTGGAAATCAGACTGGGGCGCAAGAACATGCTTGCTCCAAAGCGCTGGCGGTTTAGAATTTCGGATGGTACCGGTTAGAATGTGCTCTCCAGAGGTAACGCTTGTTATCCGCTTGCTGGGTTCGTTCGAGTCTTCCGAAGGACGAAGCCATGAGATCCTTTGACGAATTTCCATTTCCCCTCTGGCGCGCCGGACGGATGGAAAAATACGATCACGTCAAATTTGAAACACAAGTTGGAGGACAGATGGGTGGTTGCTTCCTGTCCTTGACTCAACCGGGGCGACCGCAATGGCGGACGACATCTCTGTAGAAATCGCCTTGCGTCTCCCGCTGGAACGAGCGCGAGCGGAATTGGCGGCGATCGTCCGATCATCGGAGGCCGCCATCATCAGCAAGACATTGGATGGAGAGATTGTCTCCTGGAATAAGGCCGCCGAGAAGATCTACGGCTACTCGGCCTCGGAGGTAATCGGCCGCCCGATCACAATTCTGTGTCCTCCGCGGCGGCAAAAGGAGATCAGACAGATCCTGGCGCGGGTCAGGGCCGGCGAATTCATCGAGCGTTTCGAGACTACGCGTCTGCGGAAGGACGGCAGTGAGATATCAATTTCTCTGACGATGTCTCCGGTCAAGAACAGCAAAGGAGAAATTATCGGCGCATCCGCGATTTCATCCGACATCACGGAGCAACGACGAATCCAGTTCGCGCTGCAGGCGAGCGAGAAGCTTTTTCGCGAGCTGGTTGAGAATATTGATGAAGTTTTTTGGCTGACCGATCCCGACAACACGAAGATGTTTTACGTTGGCCCGGCCTACGAAAGAGTCTTTGGACGCAGCCGCGCGAGCCTCTATGCGGCGCCGAAATCGTGGATGGACTGCGTTGATCCGGAGGATAAGGCGCATGTTTTCGCGGCCATGGGGAGGCAGCCGTGTACAAAAGCGCACGACCTTACTTATCGCATCACCCGACCCGACGGAGCAGTTCACTGGATCCGCGACCGCGGTTTCCCGGTGCACGACGAGAGCGGCGCGGTCGTGCATTTCGCGGGTCTGGCCGACGACATTACACAGGCCAAACATGCGGAAGAAGCACTCCGCGCCAGAGAATCGGAACTCGCCAAAGCTCAAAGAGTGGCAAAGATTGGAAGCTGGCGGCTCGACCTGCCAACAGACACGATCCATTGGTCGGATGAACTCTATCGAATCTTTGAGATTACCAAGTCGGACTTGACCAATTACCAGTCGTTTCTCGATCGAGTACACCCGGACGACAGAGAATTAGTGTCTCAAGCCAGTGCGCGGGCTCGAAAATCCGGAACGAAGTTCGATATCGAATATCGAATCGTCGCCAAAAACGGTAAGGTCAAAGTAATCCGAGAAGAAGGACTCGCCTCCAGAGATGATCAGGGCAATGTCAAACAACTCTTCGGAGTTGCTCAAGACGTCACGGAGCGCGTAAGAGCGGAGCGAACACTTCGCAAAACGAATCTCCGGCTGCGGCGCCTTTCCCGTCGCTACCTTCAAGTGCAGGAAGATGAAGAAAAGCATCTCGCCCGCGAGCTGCACGATCAAATCGGCCAGGCGTTGACGGCGACGAAACTTTCCATTCTGTCGGCCAAACGCGCGAGAGACCGTGAAACGAAGGCACGGCGGTTGGATGATGCGATCGCGTTGGTCGATCAAACATTGCTGCAAGTGCGGCAATTGACCCTCTACCTTAGACCACATGCGCTGGACGATCTGGGCCTGGTCCCCGCTCTGCGTTTGGTTCTTCATGATTATGCCAAGCGCGGACACTGGGATGTCACGTTCTCCGGATGGCGCGAATCTAAAACGTGCCGATCCTGAAGTGGAGACCACCTGCTTCCGGATTGCGCTCGAGGCAATGACAAACATTCTGCGTCATGCCAAAGCGAAAAAGGTATCGCTCGAACTGCGCAAAGCAGGAAATTCCATGCATTTGATCGTCCGCGATGACGGCATCGGTTTTGACGTTGCTGAGACGAAGAAACGCATTCAGGGAGATCGCCTGGGACTTTTTGGTATGCGCGAACGCGCCGCTGCCGTGGGTGGCAAATTTGAGTGCAAGTCGGTCCCCAGGAAGGGCACGGAAGTGCACGCGTTCCTTCCATTTCGCGCGGTTTAATTTGTCTGACCCCATGAGCAAGATGAGCGTTCTTCTGGCGGATGACCACCACCTTGTCCGCGCTGGTTTTCGCGCGCTCTTGAAAGGAATTCGATCGACGCAGGTGGTGGCCGAAGCGAGTGACGGGCTTGAAGCTCTCGAGCAGGTTAAGAAACATCGGCCTGATGTGGTGCTGCTGGATATCGCAATGCCGCATTTGAATGGCTTGGAGGCGGTTGCCCGAATTCGCAAGGAATCTCCCAATACCAAGGTGGTGGTCCTCTCGATGCACGCGAACGAAGAATATGTCGTGCAGGCTCTGCGCGTTGGGGCGGTTGGTTATCTGGTCAAAGACGCGGCCGTCCGTGAGTTGGGGCGGGCGATTCGTGTTGTCATGAAGGGCGGAACTTACTTTGGTCCGCAAATCTCCAGACGGGTGATCGAAGATTATCTCGGGCGGATGGATCGAAGTCCTGGACCACTGGAAAAACTGACCCCGCGGCAGCGCGAAGTCATGCAACTGATCGTTGAAGGCCACAACACAAAGGAAATCGCCTTTCGTTTGGCGGTGAGCGTCAAGACCGTGGAAGCGCATCGAACGCAATTAATGCGGCGCCTGAAGATCAACGACATTCCAAGCCTGGTGCGTCAGGCGATGCGTTCCGGGCTCGTGCCGTCGGAGCCCAGTCCATTACCGCAACGCGACCCGGCGCAGGGGGATGAGTAGGAGCCGGCTGGCCGATCGAAAAAGGGAATCCATTTGAGGGCGAATAATTCTCCGGAGGAGCGTCCAAAGCGCCAGCGAGACGTTCCCGGCGGCAACGGCGAAACGATCCTCATCGTGGAGGACGAATCGTTCATTCGAGAAGTAACAAAGACCATTCTTTCGAGCGGCGGCTACAAGACTTTAGTGGCGGCTGATGGTTCGGCCGCTCTCGCCACTTTTGTCGAACGATCGGCGGAAATTGACCTGGTGATGACCGACCTGGCCATGCCGGCCGGGAGTGGTTCACTGCTTGCGCAGGCGCTGCGCGAGATTGACCGCACGGCCAAAATCATTATCTGCAGCGGACGGACCGCCGCTGAAATGCCGGCGGAATTAAGAGCGATCGGTGTGCAGGGGTATCTCGCCAAGCCCTATACCCAGGAAACCCTGCTCCGCCTGGTTGACCGAGTCCTGCACGACCGCTCTTGACGGGTGCGCGATCGGCGAGTGCCTGGCCCCCGGGCGATGCAGAGGTAGCGATTACACAGGCGGCGGACGGCAAATGGTGAGGATCGAAATTGGTCGCGCCCGGTACTTCCACGTTCTCGATACTAAGGATTTCCCTTATGGCGCACCAAGGAATTTACGCCTTACAATCTACATATAATGAGGACCCCAGATTCGGATTCTGCTGCTGATCAAAATGGATCAGCGGTGGGGCCACCCGCCCGCGCCTCCAAAGCGGCAACGGGGCCGCCTCAACTACCGGGTCATGCCAAGTCCTCAGAATCGAAACGAAACCGGCGCCCCGCGGAGGATCAGGGGGAGGCAGGCGAACCACAGCAACTGCATTATCTGCTCGCCCACACCCCGGCGGTTCTATACGTCCTCAAGGTTCAAGCGGGGGGAGACGTCATTCCAATTCTGGTCAGCGAAAATATTGAGCGTTTACTCGGATTCACTCCCGCCGAATCGACCCACGTTGAGTGGTGGGTCGAGAGTTTGCATCCGGAGGATCGTGATCGAGCCGTTGTCGTGCTGAAAGAAGCAGTCAGAGCGGGTGGCTATGCGATGGAATACCGGGTTCGGCACAAGAATGGGAGTTATCACTGGATCGAAGATAATAGCCGGGTCGTGCGCGACGCAGCGGGCAGAGCACAACAAATAGTGGGGGTGTGGACCGACATTACGGAGCGAAAGCGAACGGAACAACGCTTGCGTGAGCAAGCCGATATTATCGAGCGCGCCCAGGATGCCATTATCAAGCGCGATTTCGGCAGTGATATAGTCACCGTCTGGAACAGCGGCGCGGAGCGTCTCTACGGCTGGAAGGCGAGTGAAGCGATCGGGCGGCCGCTGGGTGAGTTGATTTACAACAAATCAGGCGACGGCGGTTTCAAGATCGAAGAGTTGCTTTCGACCGGCGGATTCCACGGTGAGCGCACACACTGCACCAAAGATGGATCTGAAGTGGTGGTCGATGCTCGCGTGACCCTCGTTCGAGAGGCCAATGGCATACCGCAGGCGGTGCTCGGGATCAACACCGACATCACAGAGCGGAAAAAGCTGGAGAGGTACGTGCTGCGCACGCAACGCTTGGAAAGCATTGGAACGTTGGCCAGCGGGGTGGCCCACGATCTAAACAATGTCCTCGTGCCAATTCTAATGGTGGCGCCAATGCTGCGCGGCGACCCGCCCGCGGAGGAAAGGGAGAAATTTCTGGACGCGATCGAATCATCCGCGCGGCGCGGGGCCGATATCGTGAGACAGGTCCTCGCCTTTTCCGGGGGCGCGCGCGGCGCCCGCGTTCTGTTGCAACCAACGCATCTGATCGAAGAAATCGCCAAGATCGCGAAACAGACTTTCCCGAAGACGATAGAAGTGCGGACGAGTTACCCGGAGGATCTGCGCGTGGTGGAGGCGGACTCAACGCAACTGCATCAGGTGTTGCTCAACCTGTGTCTCAATGCACGCGATGCGATGTCCGAAGGGGGAACGCTGTTGCTGGCCGCCGAAAATTTCGACGTCGACGAACAATCCGCCTCGATGAGGCCAGGCGTAAAACCAGGCCCTCACATCCTGATCAGCGTCAGCGATACTGGCCCCGGAATTCCGCGGCAGCTTGTCGACAAGATTTTCGATCCTTTCTTTACCACAAAAGAACTTGGCAAAGGGACCGGACTCGGGCTTTCGAGCGCGCTTGGCATTGTCAGGAATCATGGGGGAGCCATTAATGTCTCTCGTACTGCCAACAGCACGACGTTCCGTGTTCTTCTGCCATCCTCGCCGGGCGTTTTCCAGGATGACGAGACCAAGGGGCAACTGGAGGTTCCGACCGGTCACGGCGAAACCATCCTGATTGTGGATGACGAACCAAGGATTCGAGAGGTAGCCATGGCCGTTCTTTCCAAGAGTGGCTACAAGGTTCTGGTGGCGGAAGACGGTCCGTCCGCCCTCGCCCTTTTTGTGCGACACTCGAAGAAGATCGCCGTGGTGCTGACCGACGTGGTCATGCCGATCATGACTGGCCTGGTGCTCGCGCGAACGCTGCGCAAGATGGGCGCCAAGGCAAAGATCATTATCTCCGGCGCGCGGGATAGCGATTACAACCCGGCCGAGTTGCCTGAGATCGGGGTGCATGGATCTCTGAACAAGCCCTATTCCCGGGAAAGATTGCTCCGCGCGATTGATCGCGCGCTGCACAACGACCGCGAAAAATAAGACGCCGCCATGAGAATTCTTGTTGCGGATGATCACGAGGTAATGCGGGAGGGGGTGCGGGCATTGCTCGAACATGAGCCCGGATGGCAAGTTTGCGGCGCCGCCACAAACGGCAGGGAAGTGGTCGAGACCGCCAAGAAACTAAAGCCCGAAGTGATCGTTTTGGATCTGGCCATGCCCGAACTGGGCGGTCTGGAGGCGCTGCGCCAGATCAAGCGCGTGCTGCCAGACACAGAAGTCGTGATCTTTAGCGCCTACCACGCGGAGGGGATGATCGAGCAATTATTCGATGCCGGAGCGAAGAGCTATATCCAAAAAGCTGATGCCGGGCGGCATCTGGTGGCGGCGATCAAATCGCTCGGCGAACATAAGGCGTTTTTCACACCCGCAATTTCGCAGATTCTTTTTAAGAAATTTCTCTCCGCCTCCTCAGGGAAAAAGCGAAACGGGCAGGAACATGCCTTAACGGAACGGGAAAGAGAAGTGGCGCGCCTCCTTGCCGAAGGCGGGAGCAATAAAGACGTCGCCAATTCACTTGGGATCAGCATCCGCACCGCCGAAACTCACCGGGCGACGCTCATGCGCAAGCTCGGCCTGGACTCCCTCGCCGCACTGGTTCGCTACGCTATTCGCAATAGCATTATCGAGGCTTGAGGTCACTCAGGACTGGCCGACCAGGCGATCGCACTCATGATTCAAGCAGTGGGTAATTACAGTGTATCAAAAGAAACGAGACTGCTCCGCTGGAGCCTGGATATGCGGAAGCATTTCCCGGAGCCCGATGGTAGTGATACTTCCCTTCAAATCAGAGAAAGCCGTGAGGTCAGATGCGAACCTCAACCTCATCACTGAATTCGCAGATTCAGATCAATGCCTCAATCGTGAGATCCCGGCACCCTCCGTGGTTCTGCGGGCGACAATGCCGGTAGTTTCCCCAACGGCCGACTGCACAGTCAATGCTCGGATATGACGCATGACAAAATCTCCCGGGGGACAACCGTGCCCCATTGCTCCAAGGAAATCCTCCCGACAAAAGAAAACATCGAACGACGTGCCCAGGAAGCGCCTCGCCAAGACAAAGGTAAGAACGATCCTCGTCGTCGATGATTGCGTGAGCGATCGACGGGTTCTCGTGGCGCTGCTGGTCCCCACTGGCCATCGCTTACTGGAGGCGGAGAGCGGAGCGGAAGCGCTCAAAATCGTGCGCGAAGAAAAGCCCGACCTTGTCATTGTCGACGTTCTCATGCCGAAAATGGATGGCTACGAATTCGTGCGAAAGTTGCGCCTGGATCGCAAGATCGCGCACACCACGGTAGTTTTCTATACCGCCCATTACATCAAAGAGGAATCGCGGAAGCTCGCCAAAGCATGTGGCGTCCGCCACATCATCGTCAAACCGGTCCAGTCGGAAGAAGTCCTTGAACGGGTTAATGAGGCGCTTGCCATGCGACCGCGCGCCCGCGGTTCGCTGAGGGCGTGGGAGCGAGCTCGCAAGCATCTGCGCGTTGTGACCGAGAAGCTGGCCGACAAGGTTTGCGAGCTCGAAGAGCTTAACATAAAGTTACAGGCCGAAGTCGCGGAACGCGAGCGGATGGTCAATGAGTCGCTCCTGGTGCATGCGGAGGCTCGCCACGCCAGAGAAGAAGCGGAGCGCGCCAACCGCGCCAAAGACCACTTCCTGGCCGCGCTCTCCCATGAGTTGCGAACGCCACTGACCCCGGTGCTCATGTGTGTGGCGGCTCTGGAGGGAGAACAGTCCATCAAACCGGAGTTTCGCGCCCAACTCAGTATGATTCGGCGCAACGTAGAACTCGAAGCTCGACTAATTGATGACTTGCTCGATCTCACCAGGCTTGCTCACGCCAAGCTCCGACTGGTCCGATCCGGACCGATCGATGTGCATACATTGCTCTTACACACAGAACAAATCGTGGACTGCGATGCCCGGGAGAAGTCCATCCATTTGCAGTTTGATCTAACGGCAGGCGAATACCATGTCGACGGCGACGCAGCGCGACTCCAGCAAGTCTTTTGGAATTTGATGAAGAATGCGATCACATTTACGCCGAGGGGTGGACGTGTCACGGTCCGGACCTTCAATCCGGCAGCAGGCCGATTTGTTCTGGCGGTGGCGGACACGGGCGCGGGGATCACGCCGCAAACGCTCCCGGTCATTTTTAGCCCTTTCACGCAGGGAGAGGCGCGAGAAGCGCAACCCGCCGTAGGACTGGGGCTTGGCCTGGCCATTTCGAAAGCGATCGTGGAGTTGCACGACGGAACAATCCAGGCGGAAAGCGCTGGACCAGGCCTCGGCGCAACCTTTAGGGTTGAATTGGCCGCCATCCCGCCTTTTCCCGTCGCGCTGGTCGCACAACAGCAATCTCAGCCTCAAAGAGAATCACCTCGCCTGCGCCTGCTCGTGGTCGAGGATCATCAGCCCACGACAGAGGTGCTGGCGCGTCTCCTCCGTCGGCGCGGCCATGGCGTCCTCACCGCCGAAACAGTGCAGGACGCGCTTGGCCTTGCCTCCACTCATCCCTTTGATCTGGTCATCAGCGATCTCGGCCTCCCGGACGGCAATGGAAACGATCTGATGCGTCAATTAGCTCGGGAATACGGACTCCGCGGCATCGCCCTGAGTGGATACGGCATGCCGGGTGATCGCGTCGAGACGCGGCGGGCGGGTTTCCTGGCGCACCTGGTCAAGCCCATTAAGTTTGATCAACTTCAATGTGTTCTTGAGGGGATCGCCCCAGCCGGAGAAGAATACGATTCTCCTGCGGTCTTGGAACAGGCTTAGCTGCCCTTTCCGCTTAAGATGCCGGGTATCATACCGCCACCGGATCGGGCCTGCGCCTGGTAGACCTCCCCGAGTGAAATCCGTACTTCTCGCGGAGCCGATTGCACCATCGATGCTCCAGTAAGAGAGGAAATAAACGCGGTTCCAACTGCGAAGCCAATCCACACCCATGCTCCAAACACCTGTGCGCACCGTATCGATAAATAGCAGCCCCTTGCCGGGCCCTCTTACCGGGACCCCCCGGGAAGCGCTCGATCTCGTCGCCAGGATTGTGGCGGCCTCGCCCAAGTACTCGATTATCGGAATGGATCTCGCGGGCACAATCATCCTCTGGAACGAAGGCGCGCGGCAGCTCTACGGCCACGAGTCGGGGGAAGTCGTGGGCAGGGCCAATGCCTCGATTATCAACCTGCCGGCGGACGTTCTTTCCGGAAAGCATCGCAAGAGCATGGCCGGGGCGTTGCGCGACGGGAAATGGGAGGGGGTTCTTGGTCATCGACGCAAGAACGGAGAGCTTTTCACAGCTCGGATCGTGGTCATTCCGCGCTGCGATTCCTCCGGCAATGCCATGGGCTTTCTTCTCATCTCCAGAGATATTTCGGACGAAATTCGGTTGACCGAGGAACTCAAGGCCGCGCAATCTTACGCCCGCAGCCTGATCGAAGCCTCCCCCGATCCATTCTTCACCATCAGCCCGGAAGGGAAAATTACCGACCTGAACGAGGCCGCCGTTCAAGTGACCGGACTTGGGCGCGAAAAACTGCTGGGCACGGATTTCGCCGATTACTTCACCGATTCGGAAAAAGCGCGGAAAGGCCAGCAGGAGGTGTTATCACGGGGCTTCATTCGCGATTATTCGCTTGCCATTTGTCATGTCGTCGGCTGGGTGACCGACGTTCTCTGTAGTGCCAGCGTCTACAAGGATGAGAATGGCACCGTGGGTGGGGTTTTCGCCGCGTTCCGAGGTGTCACTGAGCGCAAGATGGCGAAGAAAGCCACGCGCACTTCTTCGGCCTACGCGCGGAATTGGAGCCAATCGCGCGCCGAGACGATAGGGACATCAGCCATGGATGGATAGCCCGCCGGCTTTTGTTGGCCTTCAGGCTGGTAAAATACGTAGTTCCCACCAAGCCACCCGCACGATCCCTGCTGAAAATGGAGGGAGCGCGGTCCGGTGGATTCCGGTGCCAGTTAGAATCCAGCGGTTGTGCTCACTTCCCACGGTGCCGACTCCATTTGCCGATAAGAATCACTCATCGAATCCTGTTATCGAAGGCGCCCTGCAGGTAGTCGAAGCCATCCCCTACCCACTGGAATCTTCGGAGCAGCCTGGCCCGAGGGAGGCAAACCATGACGGATAGTCTGCCGGTCACAAAGAATCAGAGAGTGCTGATCATTGATGATAATCGGGCGATCCACGATGATTTTGCCAAGATTCTGTCCCCGCTTTCCGCCACCCCGGCGGCTTTTGACGCCAGCGAGGCGGCGCTGTTTGGACCTCACGCGGATGCTGCGATCCAGCAAACTCACTTCGAATTAGGCTCGGCCTATCAGGGGCAGGAAGGAGTGCGACTGGTGACGGAGGCCCTGGCAGGCGGAAAGCCTTACGCGATGGCATTTGTGGACGTGCGGATGCCGCCCGGTTGGGACGGGGTGGAAACGATCCGAAGGATTTGGGAGGTCGACCCCAACATCCAGATCGTCATCTGCACGGCCTACTCCGATTACTCCTGCAGTGAGATCTTTGCCAGGCTGGACCAGCGCCATGGTTGGCTCATTCTGAAAAAGCCGTTCGACGGCGTGGAAGCGTTCCAACTGGCGCAAACGCTAACCGAGAAATGGTGGTTACACCAACAGTCCCGGCGAAAAATGGAAGAGTTGGAGAGCCGGGTCGCCGAGCGCACCGCCGAGCTCGCAACAACCAATGCCGCTTTGCAGACGGAAAACTCCGAGCGCAAACGGACCGAGGAACAACTTCGCGTCCAAACGACCGCACTCGACGCGGCCGCCAATGCCATTGTGATTACCGACCACCGCGGCAAAATCCAATCGGTCAACCCCGCTTTCACGTCCCTGACCGGCTATACCGCGGAGGAAGCCATTGGACAAAATCCGCGGATTCTCAAAGAAGGCAGTCAGGACAAAGCGTTCTATCGAAATCTCTGGCAGACGATTTCCTCCGGTCAGGCCTGGAGCGGGGAGCTAATCAACCGCCGCAAGGACGGCAGCCTCTACTCCGAAGAGATGACGATCACCCCGTTGCGGGGCGCCGATGGTTCGATCGCGCGTTACATCGCGATCAAGCAAGACATCACGGAGCGCAAACGGTCGGACGAAGCGCGCTCCGCCTCACAGCAGTTTGTCGAAGGGATTATTAACGCGATGCCGGTGGGGGTCTTCTGGAAAGACCGGAATCTCGTTTACCTGGGCTGCAACATGGTCTTCGCGCGCGGCGCAGGGTTTGCCGACCCGAAAGACATCATCGGGAAAGATGATTACCAGATGGGATGGCCTGATCAGGCAGAATTGTATCGCGCAGGTGACCGCGAGGTGATCGAGAGTGGCAAGTCCAAGTTGGACGTTGAAGAACCCCAGACAACCTCGGACGGGAACATCCTCACGCTCCTGACGAGCAAGGTACCTCTGCGTGATTCCAAAGGTGAAATCAACGGGATCATCGGGACACATTTGGACATCACCGAGCGCAAGCGGTCGGAAGAGCGCATGCTCGAGCAGGCCGACATCATCAATCGCGCACACGACGGCATCATTGTCCTCAACTTCAAGGATCAGCGCATTGTCTCCTGGAACAGCGGCGCGGAACGTTTGTACGGTTGGAGCGCGGAAGACGCGATCGGCAAGCCGCTGGGCGAACTGATCTTCGCGGAGGCAAAGGAAAGTGAGAAGCCTCTTCGGCAACTCCTGGCATCGGCGGGCGAATTTCGCGGGGAAATCAAGCAGGTGGCAAGTGATGGTCGCAAGATTGTCGTCAATAGCCGCGCGACCCTCATTCGCAACCCGGACGGAACACCGCTCTCCGTTCTTTTCATTAACACCGACGTGACCGAGCAAAAGGAACTCGAAACCCAGCTCCTGCGCGCCCAACGCCTCGAAAGTATCGGCACCCTGGCCAGTGGCGTCGCGCACGATCTCAATAACATTCTCACCCCCATCCTCACCTGCGCAGCGATTCTGAAAGCCGATCCGTTACAGAAAGATCTTCCGACCCTGGCTTCGATGATCGAGGAAAGCGCCCTGCGCGGAGCGAGTGTCGTAAAGCAAGTCCTCTCCTTTGCCCGTGGGATCGAAGGCGAACGGGTTGTGATTAAGGCCAGCCATCTGGTTGATGAGATGGTTGATATTGCGCGGACGGCATTTCCAAAATCGATCGAGGTGACCAGCCGTTGTCCCGAGGACCTTTGGTCGATCATCTGTGACCCGACACAGTTACATCAAGTCTTGCTCAATCTTTCGGTCAACGCGCGCGACGCGATGCCGAATGGTGGTTCGATCACCATCGGCGCGGAAAATTTCGAGGTCGACGAACGCTACGCGTCGGTCACACCAGGTGCGAAACCGGGCCCGCACGTAACGTTCCGCGTGACCGATACCGGCAGCGGCATGTCGCGCGCGACGATGGACAAGATTTATGATCCCTTCTTTACGACCAAGGACCTTAGCCAGGGCACCGGCCTGGGACTTTCCACCGTGCTTGGGATTGTGAAAGGCCATGGCGGATTCATCTCCGTTTCCAGCGAAGTTGGCCAGGGAACGACCTTCAAAGTATCCCTGCCCGCCGAGGTCAACGTCCAAAGCACGCTCGTCCCGGTAGGGTGCGCCGCGCCCGCCAAGGGGAACGGCGAGCTGGTGCTGCTGGTCGATGATGAGGAGAATATTATCCGGGCCACCAGGGCCGTTCTGGAGCGGTATAACTACCGTGTTCTCTCGGCGAGCGATGGAGTGGAGGCGCTCGCCCTTTTCGCGCAACAGATGCAAGAGATCAGCGTCGTGCTGACCGACGTCGCCATGCCCTACATCGATGGCGTGGCGTCTGTGCGGGCGATCAGAAAAATGAAGCCCGATGTCCCAATCGTCGCTTTCACCGGAGAAGCCCGGCAAACCCGGTTCAAAGAGCTTCAGGCACTCAAGGTCAATAATTTCCTGCTCAAGCCTTTTAGCACCGAAAGCCTGCTCGAGGCCATCCATTCCTCGGTCAGCACATCCAGCAAGGTGGACGCGCACGGACGTGCACGGCACCTGGAGCAAGCGATCTCGTCGCACGGCTCATGAGCTAGCGCCGGAGATCGACGTGATAGATGCGGAAGAATTTTGTGATTTATGGCAGCTGAACTTTTCGAACCCACGCTTGTTGGGACGGCCGAACAGGCGCTCGACTTCATCCGCAACGTCCTCGAAGCGTCGACGGAATATTCCATCATCGGGATGGATCTCGACGGCAAGATTCTCTTGTGGAACGAAGGCGCGCGGCGGCTTTACGGTTACGAACCGGAGGAGGTCGTCGGCAAGGTGAATTCCTCGGCCTTGCACCTGCCGGAGGATGTGGCGGCGGGACGCCACAAGGAAATCGTCGACGCCGCCTTGCGCGACGGCAAGTGGGAGGGGACGATCGCGCGCAGCCGCAAAGACGGCGGCCGCTTTACGGCGAGAGTGGTGATCACCCCGCGCCGCGACAGCTCGGGCAAAGCCATCGGCCTGCTCCTCATCTCGAAGGACATTTCGGATGAAATCCGCCTCGCCGAAGAGCTCAGGGCGACCCAGTATTACGCCCGCTCCCTCATCGAGGCGTCGCTCGATCCGCTCGTCACCATCAGTCCGGAAGGAAAAATCACGGACGTGAACGAGGCTTCCGTGCAGGCGACCGGCGTGCCGCGCGAGAAACTGGTCGGCACGGACTTCTCGGATTATTTCACCGAGCCGGACAATGCCCGGGCCGGCTACCAGAAGGTTTTTTTCGAGGGTTTGGTGCGCGATTATCCGCTCGCCATCCGCCATGTGTCGGGCCGGGTCACGGACGTGTTCTACAACGCCAGCGTCTACAAGGACGACAAGGGCGAAGTGCTCGGCGTCTTCGCCGCCGCGCGCGACGGGACCGAGCGCAAGGTGGCCGAGGTCAAACAGCGCGTCGCCGCCGCCTACGCGCGCTCACTCATCGAGGCCTCGACTGACCCGCTCGTGACCATCAGCCCTGACGGCAAGATCACCGATGTGAATCGCGCGACCGAGCTCGTCACCGGCATTCCGCGCCAGCGGCTCACAGGCACGGATTTTTGCGATTACTTCACCGAACCGGAGAAAGCGCGGGAGGGTTATCAGCAGGTCTTCTCGCAAGGTTTCGTGAAGGACTATCCACTCGCCATCCGGCACACGTCTGACCGCATCACCGACGTGCTTTACAACGCCTCGGTTTACAAGGACGACCAGGGCGAAGTGCTTGGCGTTTTCGCCGCCGCGCGCGATGTGACCGACCGCAAGATGGCCGAGGAATTGCAACGCGCCTCGTCCGCTTATGCGCGCTCGCTCATCGAAGCATCGCTCGATCCGCTTGTCACCATCAGTGCGCAGGGAAAAATCACCGACGTGAACGACGCTTCCGTGCAAGTGACCGGCGTGGCGCGCGAACAACTCATCGGCACCGATTTTTCCGACTACTTCACCGAGCCGGAAAACGCCCGCGCCGGTTACCAGAAAGTTTTCTCCGAAGGTTTGGTGCGCGACTATCCCCTCGCCATCCGGCACACCTCGGGCCGCGTCATTGACGTGCTTTACAACGCCGCCGTTTACAAGGATGAGAAGAGCAACGTGCTCGGGGTGTTCGCCGCCGCGCGCGACGTGACGGTGCAGAAGCAGGCCTCGCAATACGCGCGCTCGCTCATCGAAGCCTCGCTCGACCCGCTCGTCACCATCAGCGCGCAAGGCAAGATCACGGACGTCAACCAGGCTTCCGCCGAAGCCACCGGTGTCGGGCGCGAGCAACTGATCGGGCGTGACTTTTCCGATTACTTCACCGAGCCGGAAAAAGCGCGGGCCGGTTATCAGAAAGTCTTCGACGAAGGTTTCGTGCGCGACTATCCGCTGGCCATCCGTCACGTCACCAATCGCATCACGGACGTGCTCTACAACGCCTCGGTTTACAAGGACGACAAAGGCCGGGTGCTGGGCGTGTTTGCCGCCGCGCGTGATGTGACGGTGCGCAAGCGCTTCGAGCAATCGCTTCAGGAAGCCAACCGCATGAAGAGCGAATTTCTCGCCAACATGTCGCACGAACTGCGCACGCCCCTCAACGGCATCATCGGCTTCACGGAATTTCTGATTGATGAAAAACCGGGCCCGCTCAAGCCCAAGCAGAAGGAGTATTTGGGCGACGTGCTGAACAGCGCGCGGCATCTGCTCCAACTCATCAACGACGTGCTCGACCTCGCCAAAATCGAGGCTGGCAAGATGGAATTGCACGCCGAGACGTTCCCCGTGTGCGAGGCCGTCGAGGAAGTCGCCGCCGTCATCAAGGGCATCGCCCACCGGAAACACATCCTCGTGGGCGTCGAAATCGGCGATCGCCTCGATGCCGTTACCCTCGACCCGCACAAGTTCAAGCAGGTGCTCTACAACCTGCTCTCCAACGCGGTAAAATTCACCGACGACGGCGGCAAGGTGGACCTCAGCGCGCGCCTGCTCGGACCGCACGAGTTTCAGGTGCAGGTGTCTGACTCCGGCATTGGCATCAAAGCCGAGGACCTCGGGCGGCTCTTCACCGAGTTCGAGCAACTGGACTCCGGCACGGCGCGGCGCTTTGAGGGCACGGGTCTCGGGCTGGCGCTGACGAAAAAAATCGTCGAGATCCAGGGCGGCCGGATCGAGGTGGAAAGCGAGCATGGCAAGGGCAGCGTCTTCAGCGTTGTGCTGCCGGTGATCGCCAAAGAAGAGGCGCAAGCATGACCGCCAGAATCCTCGTCGTGGACGACAATCCCACCAATCTCAAGCTCGTCTCCGACGTGCTCGAGTTTGAGGGCTACGAGATGCTCAAGGCCGTCGACGCGGAGGAAGCGCAGGTCATCCTTGGAGACACGCTGCCGGACTTGATCCTGATGGACATCGCCCTCCCCGGCATGGATGGCCTCACCCTCACGCGTCAACTCAAGGCCGACGCGCGCACCCGCCAGATCCGCATTGTCGCGCTCACCGCCTTTGCGATGAAAGGCGACGACGAAAAAGCCAAAGACGCCGGTTGCGACGGCTACATCACCAAACCCATGGACACCCGCACCCTTCCCGGCCTGGTGGCCGGGATTCTCTCGGGACGGAGCGACGGCTACCAAAAGGAAAAACCATGAAAATCCTCGTGATCGAAGACCATCCGGATCAACTCAAACTGGCCCATCACGTCTTGAGTTTCGCCGGCCACGATGTCAGCGACGCGGAGGCCGCCGAAGAGGCCTTCGAGGCCATCAAGGCGGACCGCCCGCAAATCATCCTCGTCGACCTGGTCCTGCCGGGAATGGACGGCATCGCGCTGGCGCGCAAGCTCAAGGCCGACCCCGAAACGCACGACATCCATCTTGTCGCCGTGACTTCCTATCCCGAAATCTATTCAAAAGCCGCCGCGCTGGCTGCCGGTTGTGATGGCTATCTGGTGAAGCCACTCAACACCCGCGAATTGTCCCGCCAGCTCACCGATGTCGCCAGGGGCGAAGCGCGTTCCCGGCCATAAAGAAAAATGAGTTACGCATGATCATCCTGATTGCCGAAGACAACCCCACCAACGCCAAGCTCCTGCGCGCCGTGCTGGAGTCGGAAGGCCATACCGTGGTGGATGCCCTCAACGGCATCGAGGCGATGGCGGTGCTCACGCGTGAGCCGATTGACGCGATCATCTCGGATATCCTCATGCCGAAGATGGATGGCTACCGCTTATGCTACGAAGTGCGCCGGCACCCGCAGTGGAAGAAGCTACCATTCATTTTCTACACTGCCACCTACACCTCGCCCAGCGATGCGACACTCGCGCTCGATTTGGGGGCGGACGGATTCCTCGGCAAGCCCGCGACCGCCGCGACCATCGCCGCCAAGTTGAATCAGGTGCTCGCCACCGGAATACGTCCGCAGGCCCGGCTGGAACTCGAGGAGATGGACGTGCTCAAGGAATACAGCGAGCGGCTGGTCGCGAAACTCGAATACAAGAACACCGAGTTGATGAGGCAGACCGAAACCCTGCTAGCCGCCGAAAAACAACTGCGGACGACGCTCGGTGAAGTCGACGACCTGAGGTCCGCCCTGGATGAGCACGCCATCGTGGCCATCACCGATGCGCAGGGGAAGATCACCTTCGTGAACGACAAGTTCTGCGCGATCTCTCAATACTCCCGCAAGGAATTGCTCGGGCAGGACCACCGCATCATTAACTCCGGCTATCACCCGAAGGAGTTCATCCGCGACCTGTGGACGACCATCACGCAGGGCAAAGTCTGGCAGGGAGAGATCAAGAACAAGGCGAAGGACGGCTCATTCTACTGGGTGGGAACCACTATCGTGCCATTTCTGGATGCCACGGGAAAGCCGCGTCAATACATCGCCATCCGCGCAGACATCACCGAACGCATGCAGGCGGAGGAGGCGCTGGAGCAAAGTGAGGCGCGGTTCCGGACGATGGCCAATTCCATTCCCCAGCTCGCGTGGATCGCCAAGGCCGACGGCATTGTTTTCTGGTATAACCGGCGCTGGCACGAATACACCGGGACGACGCCGCAAGAGATGGAAGGCCGGGGCTGGCAGAGCGTGCATGATCCCCAGTTGCTCCCGAAGATCATGGAGAAATGGCAGAGCGCGATTGCCGCCGGAGAGCCGTTTGAAATGGAATTTCCCTTGCGCGGAGCGGACGGGTGTTTCCGCGCTTTCCTGACGCGCATCGAGCCATTGAAGGATGCGGCGGGGCAAGTCGTGCAATGGTTCGGCACGGACACGGACGTGGAAGTAATGAAGCTGGCCAGGAAACAAATCCAGCTGCTCAACACGGAGCTGGAGGAACGCGTGCTCGAACGCACCGCGCAACTCGAAACGGCCAACAAGGAACTGGAGTCGTTCAGCTATTCCGTCTCGCACGATCTGCGCTCGCCGCTGCGCGCCATGAACGGTTTCGCCAAAATCGTGCTGGAAGAATTCGGGCCGCAGTTGAACGCGGAGGGTCAGCGGTATCTGGAACGAATCCGCCTCGGCGGCCAGCGGATGGGGGAATTGATTGACGACCTGCTGGCGTTCTCGCGCCTCGGCCGGCAAGCCATGAACCGGAGCGACGTAAATTCCGAAAGGCTCGTGCAAATCGTGCTGGAGGAGACGGCCCCGCAACGGGAAAGCCGATCGGTTGAAATCAAGCTCGAGAACCTGCCCGCCTGCCAGGGCGACCCGGCGCTCTTAAAGCAGGTCTGGACGAACCTGATTTCCAACGCCGTTAAATACACGCTCGGACGCGAGCCCGCGGTCATCGAGATCGGCTGCACCCAGAAAGACTGTGAGAGCATCTATTTCGTGCGCGACAACGGCGCGGGCTTTGACATGCAGTATGTGCACAAACTCTTCGGGGTCTTTCAGCGCCTGCACCGCGCGAACGAGTTTGAAGGCACGGGCGTGGGCCTGGCCATCGTCCAGCGCATCGTTCAGCGCCACGGCGGGCGAGTCTGGGCGGAGGCCGAACTGGAAAAGGGCGCCACGTTTTATTTCACGTTGAACGGAGGAAAAAAATTATGAATGAAACAGAGGCCGTCGAAATACTGATCGTCGAGGACAATCCGGACGATCTGGAGATGGCGGTGCACGCGCTGCGCAAGATGAATCTCGCCAACCATATCCAGGTGGCGCGCGACGGTGTGGAGGCGCTGGATTTCGTCTTTTGCCGCGGGCCGCACGCCGCGCGGAAGATCGAGCGGGGGCCAAAGGTGATCCTGCTGGATCTGAAGTTGCCCATGGTGGACGGCCTCGAAGTGTTGCGGGCCGTCAAGGGCGATCCGCGCACCAAGGAAATCCCCGTCGTCGTCCTCACCTCCTCCAAGGAACAGAACGACGTGATTGAAAGCTACCAGCTGGGGGTGAACAGCTATATCGTCAAGCCGGTGGACTTCGATCAGTTCGCCCAGGCGGTGCAAAAGCTGGGGCTCTACTGGCTCTTACTCAACCAACCACCAAGAGTGGAGAAATAGGATGTTGCGAGTTCTCATCCTCGAAGACACTCCCCGCAACACAGAGCGAGTCATGCGTGAGGGCACGCCGACAAAATGAACCTGCAATCGCAATCTCATGACATGGAAGGCAGCGAAGAGGGCGGACTGCCCGCGACCGCACCCTCGCACTGCGACGTCCTTCATATCGACGACGACCCGAGAAACTTCGAGTCGGTCCAGTTGCTTCTGGGAAGCCAGCGCAAGCTCAAAGTGTTGCCGGCGAAAAACGGCGAAGAGGGAATTGCTCTCGCAAAGACATCCGCTCCCAGATTAATTCTGCTCGACCTGGGGTTGCCGGATATTCACGGCGCCGAAGTCATCCAGCGTCTGCAAAAGGAACCAGCCTGCGCCCGCATCCCGGTGGTTGTGCTGAGCGGAGATAGCACCCCAAGTCAGATCGAACGCTTACTCGTGCTTGGCGCCCGGAATTACCTGACAAAGCCTTTCCAGGTCCGGAAGCTCCTCGCTGTCGTGGACGAGCTTTTGCAGGAAACCGCCGCCCCACATTAGAGGGTGTCATGAACTTTATGGCGCGTGGTGGAGGGACGACCGCCGTGTCGTCCGTGATTCTTTTGGAGCGTCGTCGTTGTCCTTTCCCTCCGGAAACACGGACGGGACGGCGCCCGTCCCTCCAACTCCGACAACGCTCCATAAAGTTCATGACACGCTCTAGCTGTGAAGTTTCAGGAAACTCGTAGCCGGCAGATTGCGGTTGACACAACCGCCGCTACACCTGGGTAAGGCGTCGGGCATTCAGGTTATCGAGGCGGTTGTGTCAACCGCCTGGCCCGAACGTTCCGCGACCCATCCGCCTACGGCATTTCTAAAAATGCCCCGGTCTAGCCAGCCGGAGCGCGCCGATCGGCGCCGTTACCTCAGGCCAATGCCCGTCGAATCGCGCCAAAAAGTTCCTTCGCCTCGTATGGCTTTTCGAAATAGCCTGCCGCTCCCATTTTTTTTGCCTTTTCGCGGAACTCGGCCTTCTTGCTGGCCGTCATGAAAATGATCGGGATGCGGGTGGGAATGAGAGCTTGAATTCGTTCGGCCACGGAAAAGCCATTGCCGGCCGGCATGGAGATGTCCATCAGGACCAGAGCTGGAGGGTTGGTTACGGCGGAGTTCAATCCGTTCAACGCATCATAAGTCGTCGTCGCGCGATAACCGGCGGCTTTGAGGCGAAGGGCCAGGCCCAGCGCGATCTTCTCGTCATCTTCGATGATAAGGATCTGCTTGGGCTCCTTGCGATGTCGCGCCGCCCACTCGCCTGCCGCGGGCGTTCGAGATTCAAAAGTGTCGAAGCTTTTTAGTTCACGCTCGATGACGCGGATCAACTTGTCGTTGTCGAAGGGTTTCTCCACCAGGTGTGCGGCTCCCAGGTCCCAGACCTTTTCGATGAGGTCCGGGTTCCCCGACGCCGTCACAAAAATAATCGGGATTCCCCGGGTCTCGAGGACGTGAACGAAGGTTGCCGCCAATTGAAAGCCATTGCCCCCCGGCACGGCAATGTCCAGCAGGACCAGGTCAGGCTTGACCGTTCGACCCAGGCTTGCGCCTTCGATCGCATCATAAGCGGTCCAGACTGCGTGGCCATTGGCTTGGAGCCGATTCTGCAGAGCCAATGCGATTTTCTTATCGTCCTCGATGATCAATATTTTTTTCCTTACTTTTTTCATATGGTGATTGCTTCGTTGAGAGCCCGCAGTCGGATTTCCAAAGCGCCGCTTCTTCTTGTCATCTTCCGCGACCAGGATTCTTTTCATGAATTGGCTTTCATTGGTGTGGCAAACTTGGCGGACTTTGTGGGTCCACTCGCCCTGGTCGCACGCGGCTTGGCCAAAGACAGGTCCTTTATGCTAACGCCTGTCGAATCGCGACGACAAGATCCTCCGCCTCATATGGCTTCTCGAAGTATCCCGCGGCCCCCAGTTGTTTTGCCTTTTCGCGAAACTCGGGCTTCTTGCTCGCGGTAATGAAAATAATCGGGGTCCGGGTGGGAATGAGAGCTTGAATTCGTTCGGCCACGGAAAAGCCGTTGCCGGCCGGCATGGAAATGTCCATCAGGACCAGGGCTGGATGGTTGTTCATGGCGGCGTTCAGTCCAGTCAACGCATCATAAGCCGTCGTGGCGCGATAGCCCGCGGCTTTAAGGCGAAGGGCCAGGGCCATGGCGATCTTCGCATCATCCTCGATAATCAGAATCTGCTGGGGCCCTCCTCGATCTTGTTCCAGGCCGGTGGATCCACTGGCTTTCTGTGTATCCAATGAGTCCATGCGATCAAATTCTCGCTTAATGCTGTAAAGGAGTTTTTCGATGTCGAAAGGTTTCTCGAACAGGCCGACGGCCCCCATGTCCATGACCCTTTGCAGGAGTTCAGGACTCCTCGACGCAGTGATAATGATAATCGGCGCTCCCTTGACCTCGGGCATGCGGCGGAAGGATTCCGCCAGTTGGAAGCCACTCCCTCCCGGGAGGGAAAGATCCAGGATGATTAAATCGGGTTTGACTGTGCGGCCCATGCTCGCTCCGGCGATCGCATCGGGCGCGACCGATACTGCGTACCGATTTGCTTTGAGTCGGACCTGCAAGGCCAATGCGATTTTCTCATCGTCTTCGACAATTAGTATGGTTTTCATTTTTTTACTTTCTTTGCTCGAGGGGTGCAGACTGGGATGACGCCCTGGACGCCGCCATTATCGGGCGAGCAGGTGTCCTGTGCTTTGGAAAGCGGCTTGATGTCACGGCAGATGAGGCGGATTGCTTCGACCAGCCGTTTCGGCGGACTCGGCTTGAGGAGCAGAGTAATGGGAGAATATTCGAGCGCTCTCTGCATGAGGCCACTGTCGGGGTAGCCGGTTTGCACAATCACGGGAATGGGTCCCAGACTCTTCCTGATTTCCTGCAACGTGCTCGGCCCATCCAGACCCGCCATCTTCAGGTCCAGCACCACCACGTCCGGAACCTTTTCGCCGATTCGCTCCAGCGCTTCACCGCCGTCCGCAGCCGTCGCGACATCAAAACCATTGCACTCGAGAGCGCAGGACAGCGCATGGAGTAATTCGCGGTCGTCGTCGACGAGGAGGACGCGCGGGCCCTTCAAGGTCACCTGTTTGGGGATCGTGAATGAAAAAGTGCTGCCGCGGCCAGGGGTGCTTTTCACCCAGATGTTTCCTCCGTGCAACAACACCATCTCGCGACAAAGATACAATCCCAGGCCGACGCCCTTCGACGGAGTGGCGCCGCCATTTTGGATCTGGTAGAAACGATGGAAGAGATTCTGGATTTGATCTTTTGGAATGCCACAACCGTTATCCTTGACGGAAACCCGAACGGTTTCGGGGTTCTTCGGATCCTCCCGCAGCTTCACGGTAACCTCCCCGCCTGCAAACGTGAATTTTAGGGCATTGTTGAGGAGATTGGTCAGGACCTGCATGATCCGGCTCTCGTCCATCATCACGTCCGCCAGGTGAGTGTCCAGATCCTCCCTCAGGCAGATATTTTTCGCCGTGGCGACCGGCTCCACGATTGCCAGGGCCCGCCGAACGATCGCTGCCAGAGAGGCAGTCTTCAGTTCGACGTGCAGCTTGCCAGTCTCCAACCTTGTCGCGTCCAGGAGGTCATTGATATAGACGGCCAGGTCCGTGCAACTGTCCTTGGCCATCCGCAGATAACTCAGCTGAGTCACGTTCAATTCTCCGGCCAGGCCATCGATCACAATCGAAACAAATTCGCGCGCGGAAGTCAGCGGAGTTTTTAGCTCATGCGAAAGGGTGTGATAAAAGTACTGTATCTCCTCACACCTCTTCGTCAGATCGCGGTTGGCTGCCTCCAATCGGTCCTGCATGCCGAGCATCTTTTTCTGCGTTTGTCTGCGCTCGGTGACGTCGCGGATGTAGCATTGAATCACCTTTTTATCACCGGCTTGATACAGGTTGCTGATGAACTCCACGGCGAGGCGGCGGCCATCCTTCGTTGCCAGCCACAGGTCTTCACAGACGTGCTCGTCCTTCAGTGACCGCTCCAGGATGGTCTGATTGGACACGACGTCCTCGAGTGGGCTCAACTCGCCGATGGTCTTGGCGATCAGTTCGGCGCGAGAAAACCCCAATAGCTCAACCAGGAAAGGGTTCGCATCGGTGATGCGGCCCGTACCCACCTCCAGAATCAGGATGCCGTCACGCGACGCTTCGAATAGCCGTCGAAAACTAATGTCGGAGGCACGCAAGGTCTTTTCCGTCTCTTTGCGGTCACTGATCGCAGTGCGGATCGCCATGTAGTGATGTGGTTTGCTGTGGGCGTTGAGGAGCGGCACGATGATTCCGTTGACCCAGTAAAACGAACCGTCCTTGGCCTTGTCCCTGATTTCGCCCTCCCAGACTCTGCCCTCTTCAATGGTTGTCCAAAGATCGCGCATGAATTCCTTGGAATGGTGGCCGGAGTTGATGATGCGGTGGTCGTGGCCGAGTAATTCCTCGCGGGAGTATTTGGACGTCGCACAAAACTTGTCATTCACGTAGGTGATTTTTCCCTCCAGGTCGGTCACGGTCACGCTGGCGTGGCGATCCAGCGCGGATCTGAGGTCGTTGATTTCGTTGCGTGAGGCCCTGAGTTTGTCTTCGATTCGTCTGCGCTCGGTGATGTCGCGGATGTTGCACTGAATCACCTTTTGGTCGCCGGCCTGGTACACGTTGCTGACAAACTCCACCGCAACCTGGCGACCATCACTCGTTTCCAGGGGCAGGTTGTGGTAGCGGACATACCCTTGCTTCTGGAGTTGGGCGAATTTGTCCTTGTTGGATACGATGTCGTTGAACGGACCAATCTTCCAAATCGGTTTGCCGATCATTTCGGCCCTGGAGAATCCCAGCATCTCGAGCAGGAAGGGGTTGACATCACTAATGTTTCCGGTCTCGGCATCCAGGATCAGGATGCCGTCCCTCGCCGCTTCAAACAGTCGCCGATAACTGATTTCGGAGGCGAGTAACGCCCGGTCCGTTTGCCTGCCCTCCTCGCGCCGTCGTTTTTGTGCAAGGATGCGCTCGACCGCCGGCGGCAATCGCGCGATTCGATCCTTGATCAGATAGTCGGCAGCGCCATTCCTCATTGCTTGCACCGCGAGGTCTTCGCCGATCGTCCCGGAGACCATGACGAATGGGATATCCAGTCGGCGCTGCTTCAGCAACTCCAGCGCCCGCATTCCGTCGAAGAGGGGCATCGCGTAGTCGGACAGAATGATATCGAGCTGGTCGTCGAGGCTGGCGAGATAGTCCTCCTCGGTGTCCACGCGATTCCAGTCAGGTTCGAATCCCGCCTCCCGCAATTGGCGCACGAGCAATTCGGCGTCGTCGGGATTGTCTTCGAGTATCAAAACGCGGAGTGGTTGGGCCATGTTAATTTCTCAGCCAGGGAAGTTCCAAATGTCACCATGTTTGGGCCGCAGCAGCCGACGCTAATGGATATCTAGCGAACACAGTGACGCCGAACAAAAGAAGGACGCTTGCTCTTCGGAATATTCTCTCCCGCTGAATTTGTCTCGCATGCATCAGTCAGATGTAGCAGCGCGGATGCAACACCTCGGTGCGGCTATTACGGAATTTCGCCGGGGAATATTAGCGAAGCCGCACTCTCCACGGCCTGGGATTCATTATCGGCGCTTAACTGCCCGAGAACCATCAAACATAAGGTGTCAGAGGCAGGCCGCCCGACGTGTCGATACGGCGCTCTCTCCGGCTCGTAGGTAGTATTCGCGGCCCCGATTAAGGGTTGTCCGTCCCCCTGGCGGCACAGCGGTGGCTTTGCTCTCATATCTAACCTTCCGGCGAAGTTTGCCTCGGTCCTCAATTTTGAAAGCTCAACTGACTAATAATGCCCGATAACCGAACCCAGCGTGTGCTAATCATTGGCGCCGGAAAACGGCTCCGGCAATTTCGGAGAAATGCCTTGTTTGCTGGAGCGATTCTCCTCTTTGCCCGCATTGGCACCGCAACAGCGGCGGAGTTGGCCTCGTTTGATCCCACGGTGGATCTTACTCTGGAGCAGTTGGTCAACGTCAAAATCACTTCGGTTTCAAAGAAAGAAGAAAGTCTGAATGACGCCGCGGCGGCGATTTTTGTCCTGAGTAATGACGACTTGCGACGCTCCGGGGCAACGACCGTGGCGGATGCGCTGCGGTTGGTGCCCGGAGTGCAGGTGGCCGAGATTGATTCCGGCAATTGGGCGGTCTCCGCGCGCGGTTTCAATTCCCAGCTGGCCAACAAGCTTTTGGTGATGATTGACGGGCGCACCGTCTATTCGCCGGTGTTCTCCGGAGTCTATTGGGATGCCCAGCAGGTGTTCCTCAACGATGTGGACCGGATTGAAGTGATTCGCGGTCCGGGCGCGACGATCTGGGGCGCCAACGCAGTCAACGGTGTCATCAGCATCTTGAGCAAGAGTGCCCGGGATACACAGGGAGGTCTCATCTACGGTGGCGGTGGCGATGTGCATCTGACGTTGGACGGCGCCCGCTACGGCGGCAAGATCGGCGAAAACACCTGGTATCGCATCTACGGCACCTACCAGTTGAACAACGAGTTCCAACTGGTGAACGGCCAGCCAGCCAACGACGGATGGGATCTTTGGCAAGGCGGCTTCCGGGTGGACCATTACACGAGCAAAGAGCGGCCAGTTGACCTGGCAGGGTGACGGCTACGCCGGCAATCTAGCCGACCGCACCGGCGACCTGAATGGCTTCAACACCCTGGGACGCTACACCCAAAAGCTCTCGGACCGGTCGAGTTTCGAGGTGCAAGCTTACTTCGATCACACGTATCGGAACGATTTTTTGACGGAAGTCTCGGTGGACACCGTCGATCTGACGGTTCAACACACGTTCGGGTTGGGCGAACACAACGACGTCATTTGGGGGCTTGGCTACCGGTTCACCGACTCACGGGTTCGCAAAGCAAACAGCCCGTTGGTGACGATCCTCGATCGTGATGTCCCACTGAATCTCTTCAGCGCGTTTATTCAGGACGAATTCAAGATCATCCCGGACCGGCTCGCGTTCACGCTGGGCACGAAGATCGAGCACAACGATTTTACCGGCATCGAGGTGCAGCCCAGTGCCCGGCTCATGTTCAAGCCGGCCCCAAACCAGACCGTGTGGGCCGCCGCGTCCCGCGCCGTGCGGACGCCGAGCGGATTCGAGGGCAAGGACATCTTCAATGTCGTCGTAGGCGGGCCGACGGTCGGTCCCGGCGGCGGGCTCTATGCCCCAACCTTTGTTGCCAACACCCAGCTTGGATCCGAAGTGCTGTGGGCCTACGAGCTTGGTTATCGCATCCAGCCAAGCCATCGGGTCAGCGTGGACGTGGCCACGTTTTACAATGACTACAGCCATCTCGTGGGTCGGCAGTTCAGCGGCTTCATCCCGGGGTCGCCAGTCGGCACCCTCGCGCTTGAACCGGTGAACACGCTCCGCGGCGAGTCGTATGGCGGTGAAGCGTTGTTGACGTTCGAGGCGACCGACTTTCTGCGCTTCTCCGCCAGCTACTCACTGTTGATGCTAAACGCGCGGGGAGAACCCGCCAGCGATGCTAAGGCGCTCGAATTGAATGCCCCGACGCACCAGGTCGTGCTGCGTGCCTCGTATGATTTTTCCCGACACGTCAGCCTGGACGCAGATCTCCGCTACGTGGACAACGTCCAGGCGGTCCCCGCTTATGTCACGGCCGATGTTCGTTTGTCCTGGCGCCCCCGCGCCGATCTGGAGGTCTCCCTCGCGGGACAGAATCTCTTGCACGGCCAGCATACCGAACAAACGAGCGCAACCGGCCTGCCGACTGCCGAGGTCCCGCGCGGGTTCTACGGGAAAATCACGTGGCACTTCTAAGATATCGCCATGTCTTTCACTGCCTGGTGGTCGCGCTGGGAGTGGGATGGTTCGCTGCAGCGGAGCGGCATTCCAGCGCCCAGACAGAAGCCTCCGAAGACGAGGTCAAAGCCGCCTTCATCGTTAGCTTTCCCAAATACGTTGACTGGCCCGCGGAAGCGTTCGCCAATGATCACAGTCCGATTATTATCGGTGTGCTCGGTGGAACCACCCTGACTCGGGATCTGCAGAGAATCATCGCGGGACGCGTCGTCAATGGTCGGAAACTCATTCTGACGCAGTTGGCCCCGGGCGAGGAAGAGACAGCTATCTTTCATATCCTCTTTGTCCCGGCAGGGGAAGAGCGGGGGGCTTCGAGCTTCCTGGCCAAACATAAACGGGGAGCGCTGACTGTCGGCGAAAGCGATGATTTTTTGGCAGGCGGCGGGATCATTAGCCTGCGGCAGCGGAATCAAAAGATCGGCCTGGAGGTAAGCCTTACCTCAGCGAGCGATGCCGGATTCAAACTCAGCTCCAAACTCCTGGAAGTCGCGAGTGCTGTGAGAGGCAGACCAAATTAAGGTCATGAGCGTTTTTCGACACATCTCAATCAAGCGCAAGCTGACGCTCATCATTATGCTCACGAGCAGCGTGGTGCTCTTTCTTGCCTGCGCCGCGTTTATCACCTTGGACACGACGACATTTCGCCGGGAGTTGAGCGAGCGGATAAACATATTGGCCGAGGTTGTCGGCAGTAACTGCGCGGCGGCGATTGACTTTAAAGATGTCAAAGCCGCCGAAGAGGCGTTGGCCGCCCTGCGGGCTGATGAAAACTTCGTTGCCGCCTGCGTCTATTCTGCTGACAACCGAGTATTCGCGACCTACCGGCGGGACGGCGCTTCGTCCTTCGTTGCCCCGGTCGCGCGAGCTAGCGGGCAGGAATTCACAGCAAATGAACTGCGGGTGTTTCGTCCCATTGAGCAGGGGGGCGTGAGAACGGGGACGATTTTTGTCGTGTCGGATCTCCGAGAGATTGCGAGCCGCCTCAGGCGTTACATCGTCATCGTAGGAGTGATGTTTCTAACCTCACTTTTCGTTGCCCTTGCCTTATCCAGCCAGTTACAGCGGCTGGTTTCCGATCCGATCCTGCATCTGGCGCAGGTGACCCGGTCGGTGGCGCTGGAGAAGAATTATTCGGTCCGCGCAGTCAAACAGAGCAATGACGAATTGGGCCAGTTGGTGGACGGGTTCAACGAAATGCTCGGCCAGATCCAGCAGCGGGACGCTGCCTTGGAGTCCGCGCGCGAAGGACTGGAAGCGCGCGTGGCCGAGCGCACCACGGAGCTGGCAAAAAGCAATCAGGACTTGCAAGCGGAGATAAGCGAGCGCCAACGGATCGCGGAAACACTTCTCGTGCAGGCCACCGCCCTCGATGCGGCCGCCAATGCCATCGTGATTACCGACCACGCCGGCACGATCGAATGGGTTAACCCCGCTTTCACCACCCTGACCGGCTACACCTCACAAGAAGCCGTCGGACAGAACCCGCGCATCCTGAAAAGCGACAAACAAGATGAGGCGTTCTATCGAAACCTGTGGCAGACGATTTCCTCCGGTCAGGTCTGGAAGGCGGAACTAACCAACCGCCGCAAGGACGGCAGCCAATATGCCGAGGAGATAACGATCACCCCGCTGCGGAACGCCGAAGGTGCGATCGCCCGTTACATCGCCGTCAAAGGGGACATCACCGAGCGCAGGCGGGCGGAGGTGGCGTTGCGAGAAATCGAACTCCGACTCTCTCTTGCCATGAAGGCGGCACAGTTGTTTGCCTGGGATTATGAAGTGGCCAGCGGGCTCTTCAACTTCAGCGATCGCTATTACGTTCTTCACGGCACCACCGCCGAACTGGAAGGTGGCAATCACATGTCCGCCGCGGATTTCGCCAGGAAATTTGTTCATCCGGACGATGCCCATCGGGTGGCTGATGAATTGGCCAAGGCGGTGGCGACGACGAATCCGGATTACCGGGCCCAACTCGAATGTCGTGTTCTTCGCCGGGACGGTGAGCTGCGGCACGTGGTCGTAAATCTTACCGGCACCAAAGACGCCGCGGGCCGGACCATTCAAGTCCACGGCGCAAATCAGGACGTCACCGAGCGCAAACTGGCGGAAGCGCAGCGCGAGCGGTTGGCCGCCCTGGTTGAAGGCAGCCCGGACTTTATTGGCTTTGCTGATCCGAAAACAATGCAGGTCCAATTTATTAACAAGTACGGGCGGAGAATGTGCGGAGTCGGGGAAGACGAGGACGTAGGAAAGTTCAAGTTGGGTGATCTGCATCCGGCCTGGATGAACAAGCTTTTAAGCGAGGTCATCGTGCCCGCGGTTGGGCGCGACGGCTTATGGGAGGGCGAGGGCGCGTTTCTACACCGGAGCGGTCGCGAGGTCCCAGTCTCGATGGCATTGCTTTCCCTTAAAGACGCCAAGGGAGAAGTTGACATCTTCTACACGATTTCACGCGACATCACTGAACGCAGACAATTGGAGGCAGAGCGAGAGACGTTGCACCGGCAATTGTTGGACGCTTCCCGCCTCGGGGGGATGGCGGAAATAGCCACCAACGTCCTCCACAACGTCGGCAATGTGCTCAACAGCGTCAACATTTCCACCGGCTTGATCGTGGAGAGCGTGAAGAAATCCCGGGCCTCCAGTCTCGCTCGCGTCGTGACCTTGCTGCAGGAACACGCGCACGATCTGGGAACCTTCATCTCCACTGACGCCCGCGGCCAGCACTTGCCGGCGCATCTGGCCCAGCTCTCCGAACATCTCATCGCCGACCAGGCGGCCACGGTCAGCGAACTGGATTCGTTGCGGCGCAACGTCGAGCACATCAAGGAAATTGTCGCGATGCAGCAGCGCTACGCGACCTTCGGCGGCGTCAGAGAAGTGGTCAACGTGATCGACCTGGTGGAAGACAGCCTGCGCATGAATGAGGGCGCGTTCCGAAGCCATGGAGTGGAAGTGACCCGCGAATTTGGAGAGGTGCCGCCGCTCAACTCTGAGAAGCACAAGATCATGCAAATCCTGGTCAACATTCTGCGCAATGCCAAGTACGCCTGCGACGATTCGGGGCGCCCGGACAAGAAGATGACCGTCCGCGTTTGCAACGGGGATGGAGGAGTCAAAGTCTCAGTGATCGATAACGGAGTAGGAATTCTCCCGGAGAACCTGGCGCGCATCTTCAATCACGGCTTTACGACCCGCAAAGACGGTCACGGCTTTGGCCTGCACAGTGGCGCGCTGGCCGCGAAAGAAATGGGCGGTTCGTTGACCGCTCAAAGCGACGGCCCCGGCCGGGGCGCGATCTTCACACTCCAACTTCCCTGCCCGGCACCAGAAGGATCACATGAATAATCTGCCGGCGGACAAAGATTTGCGTGGTGCTGATCGTCAAAACGAGCACGCGGCGAAAACGATCATTGCTGAAAAGAGCGGCGCGCGGGAGCCGCTGACGATTCCGGAGCGGCTTTATGGTCGCGACCGGGAGATGGTCGCGCTGCTGGAATCCTTTGAGCGCATCAGCAGCAGTCGCGGCGAAGTCTTGTTGGTGCCGGGAGCCTCTGGCGTCGGGAAGACGGCTTTGGTGCAGGAGCTTCAGCGGCCGATCCGGGAACGAAACGGCTTTTTCATCCGGGGCAAGTTTGATCAATACCAACAGAACATTCCCTATTTCGCTTTTCGCCAGGCGCTGGCGGAAATCGGCCGGGAAGTGCAATCCGGGGATGCCCACCAACTCGCCCGATTCATGGCTGACATTCATCAGGCGGTTGGCAACCTGGGTCAGGTGCTGGTCGATCTGGTCCCGGAATTGGGGACGACCTGTCTGGGAACGCAGCCGCCGCTGGAGGACATCAGCCCGCAGGAAGCCCGGCACCGCTTTGCCGGCGTCTTCCGAAATTTTCTCCAGGCCGTCTGCCGGCCCGAGCATCCCCTGGTGCTGTTCATTGATGACTGGCAATGGGCGGACGCCGCTTCCTGTGAACTGCTCAAGCAGATGCAGGTGGGGACGACGTTGCGCTGTCTGCTGGTGATCGTTTCCTATCGCGACAACGAGGTTGACTCCAGCCACCCGCTGATGGCCGCGGTGGACCAGTTGCGGAATGATGAGGTGCCGGTGGTTACGCTGCAGATTGAAAATATCACCGTCCAGGATGTGCGGGCGATTCTGGTGGACACCTTGAAACCGGCTCTGGCCGAAATTGAGGGACTGGCGGCCGTGATCCACGGACAGTCGCGGGGCAATCCCTTTTTTGCGCGGTCCTTACTGAGCTATCTTCACGAGATTGATTTGATCTGGTTCGAGCGGGAGCGGAACTGCTGGCAATGGCGCCGGGATAAAGTCCGCCGAGTGGATCTCCCGGACGATGTGGTCGGGTTGTTTGCCCTGAAACTTCGCCGCCTGGACGATGCCCGGCGGAATCTTTTCTCCCTGGCCGCCTGCCTGGGCAACCGCTTTGACCTGGCAACGCTGAGCATCATCAGCGGACGCCCGATCACGGAGTGCCGGGCGTTGCTCGACTCATGCGAAACCAGGGCGTTGCTTCGGCCGTGGAAAGTTGGTGGCGGTGATTTTCCGGCGAAGGATTTTCATGGCCCCGATGAATGGATGTTTTTCCACGACCGGATTCAACAGGCGGCGCATTCGTTGATTGAGCCGGACGGGCTCCCGCGCCTGCGATTGAGGATCGGCCGGCTGTTGCTCGCCAGTCTGACGCCTGAACGACTGGCGGGAAAATTGTTCGAAGTGGTGAGCGACCTGAACGCCGGGAGTCATTTCGTCGAGGATACGGACGAACAGGTGAAGCTGTTGGAGTTGAACCTGACGGCGGCACGCAAAGCCTACTCGGCCACCGCCTATCGCGCGGCGCTTGGGTATTACCGGGCGGCGAATCGTTTTCTGGAAATGCCCGGTCCGGCCGCACATCTCGGGCGCAATCACCACGGATTGATCCTGCAGCTTTGCAAGGAGCAGGCCGGATGCGAGTTCCTCGAGGGCAACCTCCCCGAGGCGGAAGCGTGCATTCAAAAGGCGGTGGCCCATGCCCGCACCACCATCGAGCGGGCCGATACCCTCAATATTCTGATCGTTCAATACACCCTGCTGGCCCGGTATCCGGAGGCCATCGCGGCGGGACGCCAGGCATTGGCCGCACTGGGACTCAGCCTGCCGGAGAAAGATTACGAGGCGGCCCGGGACGAGGAGATTGCCCAGGTGCGGGAGGAGTTGCGCCACCGTTCCGTCGCCTCGCTGTTTGAACTGCCGGTCATGAGCCATCCGGAAATGCTCATGGCGGCGAAAATCCTGATCACCATGGGGCCGCCTTGCTACCGGTCCCATCAGCGGCTCTGGAGCGTGATGGTTCCCCGGGTGGTGAACCTGACCTTGCGTCACGGCAACATTCCCCAGGTCGGTTACAGCCACACGGCCTTTGGCGGACTGCTGGGTTGGGTGAACAACGATTACGCCACGGCCAGGGAATTCGGTGAACTCGCGACCCGGCTCATGACCGGCACGTTTCGATCCCCGTCGGACCAAAGTGTTTTTTATCTGATGATCGGCAGTTCAATCCGGCACTGGTTCAAACACCTCCGGCACGGCACGCAGGATTACAAAGATGCCTACGAGATCGGTTTGCGTTCGGGAAATCTGCAATATGCCGCCTATGCCTTTGGGCACGACATGTATTGCCGGTTCTATCAAGGCGTCCCACTGGCGGGACTGATTCAAGAATCGCGGCGTTCCCTGGCGTTCAGCCGGACCCGGCATAATCAATGGGCCATTGACCTGCTGGAGGGCGGGCTGAATCTCTTCGGCCACCTGGCCGGTGAACCTCCCGCGGCGAACGGGAACGTCGCCGGGTCAGAGGCGGAATACTTGCAGCGGGTCGAAAGTCATCAAAACATCCAGGTCACCTGCATTTACAAAGTGCTCAAGACCTTCTCCCTGCTGGTGTCCGGCCGGCATGAAGCAGCGCTTGCGTTGTCCGACGAAACCGAGCCGCTGATTTACACCGTCGGCACCCAGGGGCTTTTGCCTTGGGCCGAGCATCTGTTCGCGCGCGTCTTGATTCTCACCGGGCTGTTTTCAAACGCCGACCAACAGCGGCAGATCCACTGGCGTGCGGAACTCGACCGGATGCTGATCCAGTTGCGCATCTGGGCTGACAATTGCCCGGAGAATTTCGAGCACAAATATCTGCTGGCCGCCGCGGAACTGGCCCGGATTGATAACCGGTCGAGTGCTGCCATCGAACTGTATGATCAGGCGGTGGAAGCCGCCCAAGCCGGCGAATTCTGGCAATGGGAAGGCCTGGCCAACGAACGGGCGCACTGCTTTTGGTTGGGACGAGGGAATGAGCGCCTCGCGCAGGTTTACTGGCAGCAGGCGTATGTTTGTTTCAACCGCTGGGGCGCCACGACCAAGGTGCGCTCAATGGAAACCGCCTACCGCGCGCTCGTTTCCAAAAATCTCCCGGCCGAGTTTGACTCCGTCGCACCGTCGGAAAAACCGGAGCCGAAGATCGCGGCGGCGCTGGTGGAGCGACAGATCAAACAACTCCGGAATCACGCCTTCCAAATGCAGCAATCCACGCTGCGGGCCGAGGCGGCGACCCAGGCCGACGAGCTGGCCCACGCCATGCAACGGGTGCGGGTGGAAATCGCCGAGCGCAAACGGACGGAAGCGGCCCTGCGCGAAAGTGAGGAACGGTTTAAGAAGCTGTTCGTAGAAGCCCCCTTGGGCATTGCCCTGATTGATTCACTCACCGGGCACATCCATGAAGTGAACCCAACGTTCGCGAGAATCGCCGGCCGATCCATGGAGGAGATGGCGAGCATTAATTGGATGAGCCTCACCCACCCGGACGACATCCAGGAAGATTTGGACAACATGGCGTTGTTGAATGCGGGAAAAATTCCCGGGTTCCAGATGGAAAAACGTTATCTCCTCCACAACGGCGCCGCTGTTTGGATCAACATGACCATCGCGCCGGTTCATGTGGAAGGCACAGCCCATCCGCGCCATCTCTGCATGATTGAGGACATCACCGAGCGCAAACGCACCCAGGCCCAACTGGAGAATTTCCAGAAGCAACTGCTCGATGCTTCCCGGCGGAGCGGCATGGCGGAAATTGCCACCAACGTCCTCCACAACGTCGGCAATGTGCTCAACAGCGTCAACATTTCCGCCGGCTTGATCATGAAGGGCGTGAAGAAATCCCGGACCTCCAGTCTCGCCCGCATCGTGGCTTTGCTGCAGAAACACGCCCACGACCTGGGAACCTTCATCACCACTGACGCCCGGGGCAAGCACTTGCCGGCCCATCTGGCCCAGCTCTCCGAACATCTCATCGCCGACCAGGCGGCCACGGTCAGCGAACTGGATTCGTTGCGGCGCAACGTCGAGCACATCAAGGAAATCGTGGCCGTGCAGCAACGCTACGCGACGTTCGGCGGCGTCAAGGAAGGGATCAACGTGATCGAGCTGGTGGAGAACAGCCTGCGCATGAATGAGGGCGCGTTCCGAAACCATGGAGTGGAAGTCATCCGCGAATTTGGAGAGGTGCCGCCGCTCAACACGGAGAAGCACAAGATTCTGCAAATCCTGGTCAACGTTCTGCGCAATGCCAAGTACGCCTGCGACGATTCGGGGCGCCCGGACAAGAAGATGACCGTCCGCGTCTGCAATGGGGATGGAGGGGTCAAAATCTCAGTGATCGATAACGGAGTAGGAATTCCCGCGGAGAACCTGGAGCGCAT
Source organism: uncultured Verrucomicrobiae bacterium (assembly GCA_963772915.1). Lineage (GTDB taxonomy): Bacteria > Verrucomicrobiota > Verrucomicrobiia > Chthoniobacterales > UBA10450 > Palsa-1392. Next base: position 134,526 of record CAVYZI010000006.1, on the reverse strand, counting down.
CTTCAATCACGGCTTTACCACTCGCAAAGACGGTCACGGCTTTGGTCTGCACAGTAGCGCGCTGGCGGCCAGGGAAATGGGCGGTTCACTAAACGTGCAGAGCGCCGGCATTGGCCAGGGCGCGACCTTCACACTCGAACTACCGGTGGAGCCGACTTCATGAAGCTAACGCGTCAAACTTCTCGGCCGACTGATGCTGCGCAATACCGGGGTCCTCCTGCTGGCCCTATGATAAACGAGGACAACATCCTGGCCGTTGACGAAACCCCGGCGAATCTGAGGCCGCAGACCGACGCGAAAGCACAACCAGGGATGTCCGTGACCCGGCTGGCGGGGGCGATGGCGATTGGCGGCGGCGGCCTGGTGCTGGTGGGCTGGGCGTTCGATATCCCCGCGCTCAAGAGCGTCCTGCCGGGCTGGGTTACCATGATGCCGAACACAGCCATCGCCTTCATCCTGTCAGGGATCGCGCTGCTGTTCGCTGGTACCTCTCGCCCACAGCTTCTTTCCCGCCTCTCCCAACTATGCGCGTGGCTGGTCGGCTTGATCGGCCTGCTGGCGCTGACCGAATATGCCTTCGGGTGGAATCCCGGCTTTGACCAGTGGTTATTGCGCGAGCCGGCCGGGCCGGCCGACATATTGTATCCGGGCCGCATGGCGCCGGACACGGCGTTGTGTTTCACGTCTCTGGCGGCAGGAATGGAAATCGCCCGCCGCGCGCGCCGGAGAACGGGGATGTTCGTCGCCTCAGCGATTCTCGGCTTGCTGGTGACGATGGTGGCGTGCTTTGAAACCCTGTCTTTCTTCACGCCGCAGCTTCGCCTTTTTGGATGGTCGGGCTGGACGATGATGGCGCTGCCGACCGCGGCCTTGTTTGCCGCCCTGAGCGCGGCAATTGTTTGGCGCGCATGGCGGGATACCCTGGGTCTCAGGCTGACCCAGTTCGCCAGCCACTTCTGGTGGATGTCGGGCTGTGTCGGCGTCCTGGCCATCGCCTTCGCCCTGTCTGCCCGGTCGGAAGCACAGGTTAATCGCGCCAATGAGCAGCGTTATCGGTCCTTTGTGCTGGCCGATGAGTTACGCCAGTCGTCGGATGACCTGACCCGCATGGTGCGGACGTATGCGATGACCGGCGAGCCCGTTTACAAACATCGCTATCAGGACATTCTGGACATTCGCAACGGCAAGCAGCCCCGGCCCGAGGGTTATTGGAAAACTTCCTGGAACCTGATGCAGGCTGGCAGCCCAGAGCCGCTCCCACAAAGTCGGCCGGCTATCTCACTGCTGGAGTTGATGCGGCAGGCTGGGTTTGCTGAAGAAGAATTCCGCAAACTAGCGCAGGCCGCGGCCAATTCCGATGAGCTGACCAGCTTGGAAGTCGCGGCGATGAAACTGGCCGAGTCCACCGGACTCAATGCCGGGACCGACCGGGCCAGGGCGCGCCTGATGTTGTTTGATGGCCGCTATCATCAGGCCAAAGCCGCCATCATGAAGCCGATTGACGAGTTTTTTGTGATGGTGGACCAACGCACGCTCGCCAGCGTCCATACCGCCGAAAACCTCGCCAGTATCTTCCGCTACATCTTTGCGGCGTTTGGTCTGGGACTGATGTTCATGCTCTGGCGCACCTACCTGGCTTTGGGCGATATCATGGGGGGAGGAGTGGATGAGGTCCGGGCGCACATCGCCAAAATCGGCAGCGGGGATTTCTCTTCCATCATCAAAGTGAAAGACGGTCGGAAAAACAGTGTGCTGGGGTGGTTGTCAGCCATGCAGGCCAAATTAATCACCACGGCTCGCGACCGCCAGCAGGCGGAGGAAGCCCTGCGCCGGAGCGCGGCGGAGTTTCGTGCCCTGGCCGAGGCCATGCCGCAAATGGTCTGGATCACGCGCCCAGATGGCTGGTGTATTTATTTCAGCCGGCAATGGATGGATTACACGGGCCTGACCCTGGAGGAGAGCCAGGGCCACGGGTGGAACAAGCCCTTCCATCCGGAAGATCAGCAGCGGTCACGGGACGCCTGGCAGGACGCGACGACAACGACCGGCACTTACTCGATCGAATGCCGCTTGCGGCGCGCGGATGGGGTTTACCGCTGGTGGTTGATCCGCGGCGTTCCCCAGCGCGACGCGGGCGGCAAAATCCTCAAATGGTTTGGCACCTGCACCGATATTCATGAACTGAAGCTGGCGGAAGACTTGGTGCGCCAGTCCGAGGAGCGTTACCGCAGCCTGATTGATAACGCCCGTGATGCGGTTTTCACCCTGGCGACGGACGGCACCCTCAGCTCGTTGAATCCCGCCGTGGAAACCATCTCCGGAATTTCTCGGGCCGACTGGATCGGCCGGTCATTCGCCTCGATGGTGCACCCCCAGGATCTGCCGCTGGCGATGGAAATGTTCCAGCGCGTTTTAAAAGGCGAAACGGCACCGGTGCATGAATTGCGTGGCCATCCCAGTCTGATCCACCCCCCCATCATGGAGATGACGCTCGCCCCCCAGAAGGACGAGCGCGGGAGAATCATCGGCGCATTGGGCATTGGCCGCGACATCACCGAGCGCAAGCAAGCGGAGCAGCGGTTGGAGCAGGCCCACACTCAACTGCTGGCCGTTTCCCGCCAGGCCGGCATGGCGGAATTCGCGACCGGCGTGCTGCACAATGTCGGCAACGTGCTCAACAGTGTGAACATCGCGTCCACCTGCGTGGCGGATAGTCTGAAAAAATCAAAAGCGGTGAACCTGTCCAAAGTCGCTGCTTTGCTGCGCGAGCATGAAACGGATCTGGGTGCGTTCCTCACCAGCGATCCCCAAGGCAAACTGATACCCGGCTATCTCGAGGAACTGTCCGGGCATCTCGTCAGTGAAAAAGAAGCCGCGCTCAAGGAGCTGGCCGAACTGCAAAAGAACATTGAGCACATCAAGAGCATCATCACCGTCCAACAGGATTCCGCAAAGAGGCCGCGTGCGCCGGAAATGACCAACGTGATGGAACTGGTGGAAGATGCTTTGCAGATGAATGCGAACGGCCTCGCGCGCGCCGGGATTCACATCATCAAGGAATTCGAAAAAGTTCCGCCGATCCTGACGAAGCAGAGTCAGGTGTTACATATCCTCGTCAACCTGGTGCGGAATGCCAAGCAAGCGTGCCAGACCCCGAACGGCCGGGAGAAACGTCTGACGATTCGCGTGAGCCAGCAAGCCGGCCAGGTCCGCATCGCGGTGGCCGACAACGGCAGCGGCATCTCACCTGAAAATCGTGCAAAGATTTTTACCCACGGCTTCACCACGAAGAAAGACGGCCACGGTTTCGGACTGCACAGCGCCACGCTGGCCGCGAAGGAAATGGGCGGTTCATTGACGGTGCACAGTAACGGCCCCGGCCTGGGTGCGGCGTTCACACTCGAACTACCCATCGAACCGAAAGAGGTGGCCGCATGAATAATCTGCCTGCTGACAAAAACCGGCGCGTGCTGATCATTGATGATAATCGCTCCATTCACGATGACTTTCGCAAGATCCTGTCTCCCGCCGACGCCGGGCTTAGGAAGGTGGACGCGACCGAGGAAGCGCTCTTCGGATCGTCTGCGAGCACGGCGGAGCAAACTCAATTTGAATTAAGCTCTGCTTATCAAGGACAGGAGGCCCTCCTCCTCGTCGCACAGGCGCTTGCAGAGGGACGGCCGTTCGCAATGGCGTTTGTCGATGTCCGAATGCCGCCCGGCTGGGACGGGGTCGAAACCGTGCAGAGAATTTGGGAGGTTGATCCTGACCTGCAGGTGGTCATGTGCACGGCTTACTCGGATTACTCGTGGGATGAGATGTTTGAAAAGATTGGGCAGCACGATGGGTTGTTCATTCTCAAGAAACCATTTGATGCGGTCGAAGCGCTCCAGTTAGCCTACGGGCTGACAGAAAAATGGCGTCTCTTTCGGGCCTCGCAAAGAACGCTGAGTGAGTTGGAAAATGCAGTGGCCGGGCGCACGGTCGAACTGGCCAGTAAAAACGCCTTTCTTAAGGCCCAGGTAGACAGCACCCTCGACGGCATATTGGTGGTCGATACTCAGGGCCACCAGATTTTAAAAAACGAGCGATTCAACACTCTCTGGAAGATCCCCCGCCATGTTGCCGAAGATGCGGATGACTCGAAGACCCTTCAGTTTGCCACTAATCAGACAAAGAATCCCAAGCAGTTTCGCGAGAAGGTGGCCTATCTTTACTCGCGGCCCGAGGAGATCAGCCGTGATGAAATCGACCTGATTGACGGGACGGTTCTCGATCGCTACTCGTCGCCCGTCCAAGGCGAGAACGGAGAACACTACGGCCGAATTTGGACGTTTCGTGATATCACGAGGCAAAAGCAGTTCGAAGAGGAATTGCTTCATGCCCGGGAAGGTGCGGAGGCCGCCACGCGGGCCAAGAGCGAGTTTCTCGCGAGCATGAGCCACGAAATCCGCACTCCCATGAACGGAGTCATAGGCATGTCGAACTTGCTGCTCGATTCAGACCTATCTGACGACCAACGCCATTACGCCGAAGCGATCTCCGGGAGTGGTGAAACGTTGCTCTCGATCATCAACGACATCCTCGATTTTTCCAAGATTGAAGCAGGCCAACTTTCGTTTGAGACACTCAACTTCGATTTGTGTGAAGCGGTAGAGGGTTGTCTGGAGCTGCTGGCGCAGCGCGCGCAGAGCAAGGGGCTGGAACTTGCGAGCCTGGTTGAGTCCAACGTGCCGGCGCAACTCCAGGGTGACCCCGGCCGTTTGCGTCAGGTGCTCACCAATTTGGTTGGCAATGCCATCAAGTTCACCGAGCGCGGCGAAGTCGTGGTAAACGTCTCGCTGGAAAGCCGGACCGATACGGATGTTCTGCTGCGTTTTGAGGTCAAGGACACCGGGATCGGAATCTCGGCCGAGGCGCAAAAGAGGCTCTTTCAGCCCTTCAGTCAGGCCGATGGCTCCACCACCCGGAAGTACGGCGGCACCGGCCTGGGTCTCGCCATCTCCAAGCAACTGGTCGAGCTGATGCAGGGCCAGATCGGAGTCAGCAGTACTCCAGGTGAAGGCTCGGTCTTTTGGTTTACGGCCAGACTAGCCCGGCAGCCCGAAGGCGCGCAGAGCACCTCTGTTCCAAAAGGTGACCTGTTTAATTTGCATGTCCTCATCGTGGACGACAACGAGACGAATCGGCAAATTCTGGAGCGTCAAACACAGGCATGGAAGATGCGCAGCCATGCGGTAGTGAGTGCGACCGAGGCACTCGATGAGTTGCAGAGGGCCCATGCGGCGAGCGATCCCTACCAGCTCGCTCTGCTCGATCTTCACATGCCAGGAACGGATGGATTGGCATTGGCGAAAAGCATCAGAGCAGAAAGCGCGCTGGCCAATATTAAACTCGTGCTTCTCTCGTCCATGGGAGGCCGGCTCAGCGCGGAGGAACTGAAAGCCGCGGGCATTGACGATTGTCTGGCGAAGCCGATCAAACAATCCCTCCTCTTTGATTGTCTGGCCACGCTCATCGGCGGCGCGACCCCGGGGTCGGCCACTAAGGCAAGAAGGGTTTCACCCGCCCCGCCTTTGCCGGCCCTCGTAAACCACGAATTTCGCATCCTGCTGGCTGAGGATAACATTGTGAACCAGGAAGTTGCCCAGGGATTGCTGCGCAAGCTCGGTTATCGTGCCGACGCCGTGGCGGACGGCAATGAAGTATTGGAAGCGTTGCAACGCATTCGTTACGACGTCGTTTTGATGGACTGCCAGATGCCTGAGCTGGACGGCTATGACGCAACGCGTCGCATCCGGCACTTGGAGCAAGAGCGCACGGCGCCTTTTGATTGGAAGGCGCCTGTCTGCATCATCGCGATGACCGCCAACGCCATGCCAGGCGACCGGGAAAAGTGTCTGGCGACAGGAATGAACGATTACCTGAGCAAGCCGGTGCGTCCTAACGAGCTGAAAGCGGCGCTGGAGCGATGGAGCGCGACCACGTCCACTCGACCCTCCACCACGCCGGCAGCCCCGACTCAACCGGAAAGACCTCCGCATACGCCTGACAAATCCACGATCGCTGCCCGATTGCTCGACACCGATCACTTGCGCGATGTGACGGACAATGAGCCGGCCAGGATGAGACGGCTGATCGATCTTTATTTAACCCAGGCCGCTCCCATGCTGGATGAACTGGGAGCAGCCATCCAGAGCCATTCAAATGAGGAGGTCACGCGCCTCGCCCACAAATTAGTTGGGTCCAGCATCTCGTGCGGGGTTGAGGCATTCACCCATCCGCTGCGCGAACTGGAGCAACTTGGCCGCAGAGGCGATCTCTCCGGCGCAAACGCGTTATTCGACGATGTCCGTCACATATTTCCGCAAGTGCAAAATATGTTCGAGCAATTTCTAGAAACCGTCCCCGCGTCCGATCCATAAGCTATGAAAAGAATTTATACTCCTACGAAACGCAAGAGCATCCTTATCCTGGGCGACGATCCGGTCGTGGCAAGCGTTTACCAGCACAAATTAGAGAAGGAACGATACGATGTCGAGATAGCTTGCGACATCAGACACGTCCTTCGAATGCTCGACTTGGAGCGGATTGACCTCATGATTCTCGATCTCTCGCTCTCCGACATGAATGGAGTGGGTGTTCTCGACACCATTTATTCCCAGTCTCTCGCCCAGCAATCGCCAATCATTGTTCTTTCCAACGGTTACCTGTCCGCTTCGAGCCAGGCCGCCTCGCAGATCGGTGCGATTCGACGCGTCAGGAGAAGTGATTGCACGCCGAATCAAATGTCGGCGATCGTGCGGGAAGTGTTCGCCGCGGGCGCGCTCCCGACCATAGTCACACCCAGTCTTGCGGCAGCCTCGACGACCGCAGTCACCCCGCCTGTTGCTGAAAGCAGCGGAATACGTTCAGCGGAGTCAACTGGCCTTGAGATAGAGTATCAAGCAAGTCTGGTCGCGGACTTTCACGCCCACGCACCGCAAATGCTCGGGAGACTGCGCCTGGCTCATCAAGTTCTCAATAAGAAGCAGAAGGAAGATCTGCGTCTGGTTGAACTCTTGGAAATGTATCAACAGGCTCGGTGGTTGGCGGGCGCCGCTGCCATCGCCGGCTTTCGTAAGGTCGCGCAACTGGCGAGCGCCCTTGAAGCGCTTTTTTTCCAACTGCACGGCAAGCCGGCGAGCATTACGCCTTCGGCCATTCGGACGGGCGGGCAATCCGTCGACTTATTGGAAAGGTTATGCGACCCCGCTACTGACCCGGACTCGAAAATATCGATTTCGCCAGCGATTCTGGTTGTGGACGACGAGGTCATTTCACGCGAGACGATTTGTTCTGCGATTGAAAGAACCGGCTTTGCCACCGTCAGCCTGGACGATCCGATGAAAGCTGAGGAACTTCTTAAGCAAACCCGTTTCGATCTGATCTTTCTAGACATCGAGATGCCGGGACAGAGCGGATTGGATCTTTGCGCCAGCATCCGGACGATGGCCACGAATCGCGCTACGCCGGTGGTCTTTATCACGGGTCATTCTGATTTCGATAGCTGGGCACAATCGAGCCTGCGTGGTGGCAACGATTTCATCGCCAAACCTTTCCTTCCTTGTGAATTGGCGGTGAAGGCGTTGACCTGGCTGTTCCAAGAGACACGACACTTGCCTCCGGCAACTGATGTCACTGACGCGAAAGGGCAAAGTCCTCTCGCGCTGGTCATTTCCTAGAGTGATGAACCAGGCCAATCGCGAGTTGATAAGATTCACACCGACGTGGGATTCTGCTGCGAAAGCGCAGAGCGAACCGGTGCAGGCTTCGGCAGAAGGTGATAGCCGCACAATCGCAATCATTATCGCCGAAGATGATCCGGTTTCACGCGACCTGCTCTCGACCCTCGTCAGCAAATGGGGTTTTCGCAGCGTCGTTACGCAGGACGGACATGAGGCGATGGCAGCGATTCGGGCCGAGCCAGGTCCGATCTTGGCGATTCTCGACTGGATGATGCCCGGGATGGATGGCTTGGAAGTCTGCCGTCGCGTTCGCCAGATGGGCAAGCTGGCGCACATCATCTTGCTCACGGCGCGTGGAGCCAAGGAAAATCTGGTCGAGGGCCTTGAAAGCGGTGCGGATGATTATCTGGTGAAGCCGTTCGACAAGAGCGAATTGCTTGCGCGCATTCACGCCGGGCTCCGCGTCATCCATTTGCAAGACGCGCTCTCTCATCGAGTCAGGGAGTTGGAAGCAGCTTTGCTCGAAGTAAAGGAATTGCGCAGCCGGCTCTCTGTGCCCCTGTAGTCTTCCCGGACCCGCTTCCGACGGCGGGCCGAATTGGCGCGGGTGTCCAGTTCTGGGCGACGCAGGATGGAGAGAGCGAATAGGACTCGCGCCACTCTGAGGTTCGTCTGCCGATCCGCCTCCGTATCTTGCGCAAAGAAAAATACGCATTCGCAAGCGCGTGCCGGGCGCGGGCACTGCTCCAGATAACCCTGTGAGGGGAAACAAACTGGTGGCAAGGATCGAGGACTTCGGACCAGAGAAGGCCTTTTGGCTCGGAGCGGTGATCTGCGTGGCTCTGTTGGTTATGGTTACCGCCGTGTCCAGGGCCGCCGTGCCGTCGACCCGAACGCGAATCGATCGGGCAGCAATCTCGGCAGGAACGCTGATTTTCGCGACTCGCGAACAGACTGTCATGAGTAACGGAAGAAGCTCAGATTACGCCCGTAACCGCCTTGAAACGCGGGGCGCAATGACGCTTCGTTCGTATTCCACGGTCGATTCTGTTTCGGAATTTAGTCCGCCATTACTTAATGCTTCGCCTGCCGCCCGCGCGCTTGATCCGGAAATTGCTGACCCGTCATCCGGGCCGACGAAGATGCCGCCAATCAACCAGCCCAATGTTTCGAGGGCGGGTGCTCTCGGCTTTGCACCGATGCAGATTGTTTTGGACCCCGTGAACGCATTCACCGTCCCAGAATGGGCTCCTCCCACTTCGGGGACTTGGTTTGCGACTGCGCTGGCGGCCGGCCTCATCGTGTGGTCTCTGCGGCGTCGTCTCACCTGGATCTTCCAGCGACCGTGAGAATGAGCTTCGGGGACAAGCAAACGCTCAACCCCGAGAAAAAGAGCTCAAAGATCTGGTCAACCTACCGACCAGGGAGAGAAAAATGCCGGCGGAGGGGATCGAACCCACACACCCTTGCGAGTACCAGATTTTGAGTCTGGCGCGTCTGCCAGTTCCGCCACGCCGGCTTTTCGAACGGGTCAGAAGCTACGGAGAACGCCTCCGCGACGCAAGCCCCGGCCTCGGGGGCGACGGAAATTGGCCCGCACGGATTCGCCTCCCGGCGCGCGGCGGGCCGCATGGTCTCCCGCGGAGTGAGCATTTGCTCCTCCTCATCGCGAATGTTCTTGACTTCATTTTCGGCGCTCATCTATAAGACCGCGCACTGCCAGAGCAGTTCCTAATTTCGCATCCCGCCTCCAAGAGAATTTCCGCTCTCTTTTTTCCGATCCCTCTTGAACCTTCCTCCTGCATGACTCGCGCCCTCCCACAAACCCCCATACCCGCTCCAGCATGAAAACGAACGATCATTTCAAAACCGCGCGGCACGCCAGGGGCATCGCTGCGCTCTTCTCGGGCTTCTGCCTCCTGACTGCCTTTCAGATTTGCGATGCCGGCAGCGCGACCTGGAAGACCAACCCTGCCAGCGCCGATTGGAACCGGGCGAACAACTGGACTCCGAGGACCGTGCCTAACGGCACCTCCGATATCGCAACGTTCGCCAGCAGCAATCGGAGCGCGGTGTCGCTTTCCGCCGGGGTTTATGTCAGTGAAATCGATTTTGTTACCGGGGCGGTTCCATTCACATTCACTGTCCCCCATTCTTTTTTCCTGATCTTCAGCGGAGCTGGGGTGACGAATGACTCGGGGCAGACTCAGGCATTCGTATTCCAAGCCGATGATCCACTCGGCGCCGCCAGCGGCGGGTTCCTGAATTCGGCGACAGCTGGAACTCTAACTAATTTCAGTCTGGCGGGCAGCACGATCGACGGCAACAACGGCAGTTATCTGCAGTTCTTCAGCGCATCCAATGCGGGCAACGGGAGTTTTAACATCTACGGCTCCGCCTTTGTCGGAGGCGGCGGGTTCATCAATTTCCTCGATGCGACCAGCGCGGCGAACGCAACCTTCACTGTCTATGGCGGCTTGGAAAACCAGTTTAGCAACGGCTTCATCCAATTTCTTGGGACGGCGACCGCCGATCACGCCACCTTCATCACTCGCGGCAATGAAGGAGAAGGCTCAGGCCCGGGTGAGATCCTTTTCCGGGGCACATCGAGCGCGGCCGACGGCTCGTTTACCAATCTGGGTTCCCCGGCTTCGGGTGGCGCCGGCGGTTACACCTGGTTCTTCGAGAATTCGACCGCGGCGCGGGGCAATTTTGTCATCGAGGGCGGGGCAGTTGCCGGCACGATCGGCGGTGAAGTGGCTTTCTTCGACAGTTCGACGGCGGAGTCGGCCAACATCACTTCGAAAGGCGGTTCCGTTGCCGGCGCCCGGGGTTCAGATGTCGAGTTCTACGCCACTTCCACCGCTGCCAACGCCACCCTGACCGCCGCAGCGGCCACCGCGGCCGGCGCCGCGGAAGGCGGCATCGTGGCATTCGCGGAGGGTTCCTCGGCCAACTTCGCCACGATCACGGCAGAAGATGGCACGCCGATCGGAGCCCCGGGCGGTGTGATCTACTTTTTCGAAGACTCGACGATCGATAATGCGCGCCTCAAAATTTATGGCAACGCCAAGATGGATGTCAGTTTTCACAATCCGGCTTTCCTCGCGGCGGGATCGATCGAAGGCAGCGGATCGATTTTCCTCGGTGGGATGATCTTTGAAGTGGGTTTTAATAATCTCTCGACCACTTTCTCGGGCGTGATCCAGGACGGAGGAACTTTCGGCGGCTCGGGCGCGATCTTATTCAAGGAAGGCACCGGCACGCTGACCCTGTCGGGAGCCAACACCTACACCGGCGGCACTGCCATCGATGATGGGACGCTGCTCGTCGCGGTGAAACGGGATCGGCCACCGGCAGTGGAGACGTCTCCGCCAATCAGGGAACCCTCGGCGGCACCGGCAAAATTTCCGGCGCGATCAACTTCGGGACGGGCGTCGGGACAGGCGCGTTTCTCGCCCCGGGCGTGAATGGGATTGGCAGCTTGACGACCGGAAGACGCTCCAGTTTCGGAGGCAATTTCGACCTATCTCTGCGAAGTCGATACAAAACGAAATCGATCCGACTCCGTCACCGCCAAAGGCGTCACGATCCTGAGTGATACGACGTTTGCTCTGTTCAAAATCGGGAACCGTCACCTCCCGGCCGGAAACCAGTTTTGTGGTGATCAGCAATAGCTTCGCACAACCCTATCAGTGGCACATTCGGCAATTTGACCGACGGCTCAATAATCTCCGACGGCACGAACAACTACCAAGCCAACTACGAGGGCGGCGACGGGAATGATCTTTCGCTCACGGTCCAGTAGTTTACCGCGTTTCGCGGCGCCATCAGCTACTTAGCCGCCGCGTATCTCGTCGAGGGCTTGCAAGCCGCGCGGCGGGCCGAGCACTTCGCGCAGGATAATCGCCTGCCGAATGCTCTCCCGGGAACGGAGCATCGCGCCTAACGACGTCACGGGAGCAGGCCGACGGGCCAGAGGTTTTTGCATCGCTGGCACAGGGACCGGCGGAGGCATGACAACTTCTTCGATTTTGACCGCGACTTCTGGGGCTGGTTCGCTCGGAAGCGGCGGAGGCAAAATCTCGGGCGGCGCCGTGACGATGGGAGGCAATGGCTGCACCCAACTGCGTTTCACTTTGGGTATCTCTGCCGCCCGCAGCGCGCGGGTGACGACGCGGCGCCGTTCCACCGAATATCGCTATCGCTTTAGCAGGGTAAGGGTTGGCCGCAATCGAAAAGTGCGCCGGAATCAGAGCGCCAGCGCCGTGAGCAGGCCGCGTTCGCGCAGCCAGGTGAAAGCTCGCGGAATCATGCCGTAGCCAAAATGCGCCTGCGGCACCGTGATTAACTCCGACCCCGGCCAGGCATCGCGCAATGCCTTCAGGTCCGCCAGACGCACGATGCGATCGTAGGCGCCGCCGATGATGAGAGTTCGTTCCGCGACACTCCCCGCCGGCGGCGCGCAGAGCGGCGACGAAAGGTGCGCGCGCCGATCGATCAATGCGCGGTCCAACGGCCCGGGCGGCTGCCCACGAATCGTCCAGCTGGTCGGTCCTTCGTAGAGCGCGTAACCGATGTTGACCATCGGGGCGAGGCCACGACCGCCGCGCCGGGCGGCTCGATGGCGCCGGGCGCGCACCAGACGTGCAGAAGCACAAAGGGCACGGAAACCACACGGGCCAGGCTTCGGGAAAAGCGGTAGCACCAATCTCGCACCGCCCACTCATAGCGAGACGGCCGACGGCAGGACAGAAATATTGCGAAGCCTGTCCCGCCACGAAAGTTCTCGCCGATTCGCGGCCATTCGTTTCGCACGAGACAACCGCCGCAGTGAGGTTGGCCCCTATTGCTTGTTGTAGATCTCGACGATACCAACGCCTGTCCCGCCGTTACCGGCAAGGATCGCGGTGTAAGAGCCCGCCGCAAGACTCACTTCCAAGGCCGCTTCCAGGGGACTATCGGGAGCGAGTCCACTGGCGGTGAGCAAGAACGCCTGCGCCGGGTCATCCTGCCAGTCGTCATCTGACTTCACCAGGGTCCCCTCGCTGTCGCGCAATTCCAAGGTCGGATTGGCAAGGACACCGCTCACCGCATAGTGCGCGAGCGAAGGTCCAAGGCCCCGGATGACAATATCCGCGTCGATCTGTTCCACCCCAAGGATGAAGCCTGTAATCACCACGTCTTCGCCGGTCTCAACGGAGGCGCGCGTGCTCAGGTTCGCCAGGCGCGAGCTGCCGCTGGGATCCAGATCGTAGATTTCGACCATTGCCACTCCCGTGGTTGCATCCTTCCCGCTCACAACAACGGTGTAAGCACCCGGCTGGAGGGTGGCCACAATCGCCGACTCGAGGTTGTCGGTCGGAGCGAGGCCGGTGGCCTCGATGGCTGTTTCCTGCGTGTCGCGCCAGTTGTCGTTGCTCACGAGAAGCGCGCCATCGGGTCCGTGGAGTTCCAGGGTGGGATCGGCCAGGACGCTTGTGATTCCATTGTCGCCAAGGGATGGGCCCAGCCCGCGGATGATCACCTTCTTAGGGTCACCCGACGTGATGATGAATCCGCCGATCGCCTGGGAGTCACCCGTCCTCACATTCATGCGCGTGGAGACATTCTGCGATTGGGCGCCTTGAGGCGGGGTCGGACTCGGTGTCGGCGTTGGCGTAACGCTAGGATCAGGGGTAGGTGTAACGCTGGGACTCGGGGTAGCGGTGGGGCTCGGAGTAGGTGTCGGTGTAATGCTGGGAGTTGAAGTCGGACTCGGCGTAACGGTGGGGCTCGGCGTCGGCGGAATGCTGGGACTTGGGCTCGGCGTCGGTGTCGGCGCCGCCTGAGCGACGACGAGGTAAGTGGCATCACTGGGAATGCCATTGGTAAAAACAGTAACCAAAGCTGGCCCGGCCGAAAAACCATCCACGGCGGCGGAAGAGAAGCTGGTATCCGACCAGCCGACTACCGGGTCCACCTGCAAATACTGGATCTGAGCATTGTCGATACGGCGCAATTGCACCACGGGATAGTTTGTCGATGAGTCTTGAGAACCACCGGCCGAGGCCTGCGAGAGGCCCTGGAAGAGTGACCCGGTGAGAACGAGACTTTCAGCCGCCATCAGGGGCGAGGTGGCGCTCGTGATCTGCGGCTGCCACTCCGGCTGCGCAAAGCCCAGTCCTACGTCGTAAAGCTCGGTGCTGGTCACCTGGCCGTCGTTGCTTTCTCCGCCTGCGACCAGGATCTTGCCGTTAGAAAGCAAGGTCATGGTGAAGGAGAAACGCGGCGTCTCAATGCCGCTGCGTGTCCATGTTCCGCTCGCCGAATCGTAAAGTTCCGGATTCCCCGGGGCAGCGTGGTAGGTGTCTCCGCCCGCAACCAAGACCTTGCCATTTGAAAGCAACGTCGCAGCGTGGATGTAATGTTGGCCATTGAGATCGCCGGTGACGGTCCAGGCGCCATTCGTCGGATCGTATAGTTCCACGCTGGATAAAGCGCCAGACCCGCCTGTGACCAGGACTTTGCCGTTCGGCAACAGCGTCGCCGTGTGATAGCTGCGTCCAATATTAAGGCCGCCGGTGCTCGACCAAGTGCCGGTCAGCGGATCGTAGAGTTCCGCGCTACTTTGAGATCCAGACCCGCCCGCGACCAGGACTTTGCCGTTCGGCAACAGCGTCGCCGTATGAGCGAAGCGTCCAATATTAAGGCTGCCGGTGCTCGACCAGGTGCCGGTCAGCGGATCGTAGAGTTCCGCGCTACTTAGAGATCCGGACCCGCCGGCGACCAGGACTTTGCCGTTCGGCAACAACGTCGCCGTGTGATAGCTGCGTCCAATATTGAGGCTGCCGGTAATCGACCATGAGCCCTCCGCCGGATCGTACAGCTCTGCGCTCGCGAGCGTGGCGCCACCAGCAGGATCTACCCCGCCGGCAACCAGCACCTTGCCATTGGGCAGCAACGTCGCACTGTGGCTCGCACGGGCGTTCACTAGGCTGCCGGTGCTCATCCAGGTGCCCGCTACTGGATCGTAAAGCTCCGCACTACCGAGTGCGTTTCCACCGGCGGTCAAAGCTCGTCCGTCAGGAAGCAGCGTTGTTGTCCCGGCAAAATGCAAATTCGTGAGGTCCCCGGTAGCGGACCACGCACCGTTTGCCGACTCGTAAACTTCCGCGCTCCGCGAACGCGTCGGTGTCGTTCTTCCCCCCGACGACCAGGACTTGGCCGCTGGCCATCAAAGTAGAAGTCTCGTAGCCGCGGGCGATGGCCAGAGAGCCGGTCGAGGTCCAAGTCCCCGTGGCCGGGTTAAAAAGTTCCGCCTCCGCGATGTACCCGCCGGTCCCCAGGCCGCCCATCGCCAAGACCTGGCCATTAGGCAGCAGATTGGCTGCGTGCGTATAGCGGGTGGCGGTCATCGTGCCGGTGGCGCTGAAAGCTCCGGTCGCCGGATCATACAGTTCCGCCGTCGCGACCGCTCGAGAGAGATCGTGACCGCCAGCAAAGAGCACCTTACCGTCAGGCAATAACGTCGCGCTCGCTTCATAGCGCCTAACGTTGAGGTTACCGGTGGCGCTCCAGCTGCCGGTGACCGGATTGTAAAGCTCCGCCGTATTGAGCGGGCCCGCACCGTATCCACCCGCGGCCAGGACCAGACCGTTCGGCAGCAAGGTCTCCATGAAGAAACCGCGTGCGGCGCTCAGATTGCCGGTCAGGGCCCAGACGCCAGTGGCCGGGTCGTAAAGTTCCGCGCTCATGAGGTAGCCCATGCCATTATTGCCGCCCGCGACCAACAGCTTGCCATTGGGCAACAGGGTTGCCGAATGGGCATAGCGGGCCGCGTTGAGATCGCCGGTGGCTGTCCAAATCCCGGTGGCCGGATCGTAGAGTTCCGCACTGGCGAGAGCGCCAACAAGGCCGGCTCCGCCCGCGACCAGCACCTTGCCATTGCGCAGCAACGTCGCGGTAAAATTAGCGCGCCCGTCGTTCAGATTGCCCGTGGCAGTCCACGCACCGGTGGCCGGATCGTAAAGCTCCGCGCTGGCGAGCGGGTTGCCGTCGGCGTCGAATCCACCAGCGGTCAGGATCTTTCCGTCGGATAAGAGCGTGGTCGTCTCAAACTGCCGAGCCGTAACGAGGCTGCCGGTGGCGTTAAAAGTGAACGGCGCCCCCGCCTGAGCCTGGCTGAGCGCGAGCAGACTCGCGATGCCGTAGAGCGAAATCCGCTGCAGATACGATTGAAAACCGACGAGGAAGGAAGGCCGACAGAGCCGGAAATGGGTTGGGGTCATCCCATGTCAGAGCATTCCCCGCACCGCTGCGGTGGATTCGGCACCACGGAGCCGGGGCTAGAAGCTCGAGATCTCGTCCCGGGGCTGCAACCCGCGCGGCGGGCCGAGAATTTCGCGCAGGATAATCGCCTGCCGAATGCTCCTCCGGGAACGGAGCATTGCGCCTAACGACGTGACAGGAGCAGGCCGGCGGGCCAGGGGTTTTTGCATCACTGGCACCGGAACCGGCGGAGGAATGACAACCTCATCGCGCTGCACAACGACTTCTGGGACTGGTTCGGTCGGAAGCGGCGGAGGCAAAATCTCGGGCGGCGCCGTGACGATGGGGGGCAATGGCTGCACCCAACTGCGTTTCACTTTGGGTTTCTCTGCCGCCCGCGGCGCGGGGGTGACGACGCGGCGCCGTTGCACCGGAGGAGGCGGGGGCGTGCCCTGCGGCATGCCGAGGGCTTCGAGAAAACGCCGCACCCGTTCCTCTTCGCTCTCCGGTGGCGAGCGGCGGGCCGCCCTTTCGTTAGGCGGAGGGGGCTCCGGTTTTTCGGAGTTGCCCGAGCCCTGGCTGGTGAGCCATTTGAAGACGAGCGCCAGCCCGGCGAGGACGAGGAAGATGAGGGTGTCGTTCACGCCGGAAGCTGAAAGTTGTTAGTTGAGAGGCTCACAGCACTCCGTCAGGCACCTTCGGTTGTCGGTTTTTCCGCGGCGCCGATCGATTCGCGCATCGTCGTGTCGGCCTGGACGTTTTTCATCCGGACGTAATCCATGATCCCGAGGTTGCCGGAGCGGAAGGCATCGGCCATCGCCTGTGGGACGAGCGCCTCGGCTTCCACGACCTTGGCTCGCATCTCCTGGGTGCGGGCGCGCATTTCCTGCTCGACCGCGACGGCCGCAGCGCGGCGCACTTCGGCCTTCGCCTGGGCGACGCGCTTGTCCGCATCGGCCTGCTCGGTTTGCAGTTTGGCGCCGATGTTGTCGCCGATGTCGACGTCGGCGATGTCGATCGAGAGAATCTCAAAAGCCGTCCCGCTATCGAGCCCTTTCTGAAGCACGAGCTTGGAAATGCGGTCCGGGTTTTCGAGCACGTCCTTGTAGGTGTCGGCCGAGCCGATCGAGGTCACGATCCCCTCGCCCACCCGCGCGATGATCGTCTCCTCGGTCGCGCCGCCGACGAAGCGATCGAGGTGCGAGCGGACCGTGACGCGCGCTTTCACTTTCACCCCGATGCCATCCTTGGCCACGCCGTCGATCGTCGTCCGGCCCATCGCCGCGCTCGGGACGTCAATGATTTTTGGATTGATGCTGGTGCGGACGGCTTCGAGGACGGTTTTGCCGGTGCCCTTGGTCGCGAGATCGATTGCGCAGGCGCGGTTGAAGTCGAGTGAGATGCCGGATTTATCGGCCGCGATGAGGGCGAGGATGACGTGGGCGACGTCGCCGCCCGCGAGGTAATGCGCTTCAAGCGGATCGCTCGGGATATCGAGCCCGGCTTTGACCGCAGTGATGCGGTTGTCGACGATCAAACCGACCGGCACTTTCCGGAGCCGCATCGCCGACCATCTTGCCGATGCCGACGGGCGCGTTCGCGACCCGCGCCCGAAGCCAGAGGCCAAAGAAATTGAAGAGCACGATCGCGAGGACGAGGGCGATGACGCCCAGCACTGCGACGAAGAGGAAATAAAGAGAGTCCATGCCGAGAAGTTACGAAGGCGGGAGAGGCGCGGAAAGCGCTATTTGCGCTGCGGTCCGGGGAGCGCACGCGCCCTCGCGTGCCGGTTCCGGCGCCTCGCCGGAACCACGTGCGGAGCCAGGGACCCGGTCGGAAGACCTCGTCCACGCGCGGAGAAGAACTTTTCGGCGAGGCGCCGAAAAGAGCACGCGAGGCGCGTGCGCTCCCCGGAGTTCTGCATCCGACGCTCTAGGAAAATCCGAGCACCGGGTGTGGCACGTACGCCTCCTCGAGTGCTGCCATCTCGTTAGGCTGGAGTTTCACTTCCAGCGCGGCGACGGCGTCGTCGAGATGTTGCGGTTTGGTCGCGCCGACGATCGGGGCGGTGACGGCGCTTTTGTGCAGCATCCAGGCGAGCGCGAGCTGCGCGGGCGGGACGTTTTTCGCGGCCGCCATCTGGTTCACGCGCTCGACCACCGTGCGATCGGAGTCTTCGGTTTGCTGGTAAAGTTTCTGGCCGTATTCATCGCCCGCGGCGCGTCCGCCACCGGCGTCACCCCAGGGACGGGCGAGGCGCCCACGCGCGAGCGGGCTCCACGGGATCACGCCGAGCCCCTCCGCTTCGCACAAGGGCAACATCTCCCGCTCTTCTTCGCGGTAGAGCAGGTTGTAATGCGGCTGCATCGAGACGAAGCGGGTCCAGCGGTGGCGGTCGGCGAGGTAAAGCGACTGGCAAAGTTGCCAGGCCCACATTGAGGAAGCGCCGAGGTAGCGCGCCTTGCCCGCCTGCACGACATCGTGCAACGCTTCGAGCGTTTCCTCGATCGGCGTCTCGTAATCCCAGCGGTGAATTTGATAGAGATCGACGTAATCCATCCCGAGCCGCTGCGAGGCTGTCGTCGATCGCCGTCATGATCGCTTTGCGCGAGAGGCCACCGGTGTTGGGCGCCTCGCGCCAGGGAAAGAAAACTTTGGTCGCCACGACCAGCTCATCGCGCCGCCCCATCTCGCGCAAAGCGCGACCCACGATCTCTTCGCTCGTCCCGGCGGAATAGAAATTCGCGGTATCGAAGAAATTAATCCCGAGCTCGAGAGCGCGGGCGATGAAAGGGCGGCTCTGCTCGTCGTCGAGCGACCAGGGATGGCTGCCGCGTTCCGGGACGCCGTAGGTCATGCAGCCGAGGCAAAGACGCGAGACTTTGAGGCCGGATTTTCCGAGTCGGGTGTATTGCATCGCGAAATATACACCGGTGACGCGCGCGCACTTCTATCCTGTCATCCCGAGTCGGCGTAGCGCGACTCGGGATGACAAGCGCCGGGTGACGCGGAACCGCTCTGCATTAGATTGCTTCTGCGCATGAAATATTTTTCTCTGCTCGATCTCTCGCCCATCATCGAAGGGGGCGATGCCGCACTTGCCTTTCGCAACACGCTCGATCTCGCGCAGCACGCCGAGAAATGGGGTTACCACCGCTTTTGGCTGGCGGAACATCACAACCTTCCCGGGATCGCCAGCGCCGCCACCTCGGTCGTGATCGGCCATGTCGCCGGCGGGACGAAACGCATCCGGGTCGGCGCGGGCGGGATCATGTTGCCTAACCATTCCCCGCTCGTCATCGCGGAACAGTTTGGGACGCTCGACGCGCTTTATCCGGGCCGGATCGATCTCGGGCTCGGCCGCGCTCCGGGAAGCGATCAACTGACGGCGCGCGCCCTGCGCCGCAACCTCGGGAGCAGCGGCGACACCTTTCCGCAGGACGTGCTCGAGCTGCAATCGTATTTCGAGTCAGCCACGCCCGACCAGGCGTTGGTGGCCGTGCCCGGAGCAGGCGCGAACGTCCCCCTCTACTTGTTAGGCTCGAGCGATTTCAGCGCGCAGCTCGCGGCGGAACTCGGGCTGCCGTTTGCCTTCGCCTCCCATTTCGCGCCCGAATATCTGGAAGTGGCGCTCGCCCTTTATCGCCGCAATTTCAAACCGTCCGCCGCCCTCGCCGAGCCACATGCCATGATCGGCGCCGGCATCTTCGCCGCCGAAACGGACGCGGAAGCGCAACGTCTCTTCACCTCCGCGCAGCTTCAATTCCTCAAGATGGTGCGCGGCCGGCCAGGCAAACTCCCGCCCCCGGTCGACACCCTGGAAGGAATCTGGAGCATCCCGGAAAAGGCGGCAGTGCAGCAACGGACGCGCTTCTCGGCGGTTGGCTCCCCGGAGACGATCAGACGCCGGCTCGAGGAGATGCTGGAGGAAACCGGCGCCGATGAAATCATCGCGACCGCCCAGATCTACGATCACACCGCGCGCCTGCGCTCGTTTGAGATCGCCGCCGAAATCCTTTCCGGACTCGTTAGGCAGAAACCTCTCAGCGCCCGAAACCCGGCGGTGGCGGGACAATAACTCGCCGGCTGCTCCCGGAAACGGAAAGAATCCAGCGACCGTCGGAAGTCGTTCCGACCAGTTCGGCCGGAGACGATCCCACGTGCAACTTGGGCACGGGACGCGCGCGCCTCACCCGCCGGGCTTCGCGCCGACTCTCTCGAGTGGAAGACTTCGCAGCGGTCTTTCGCGTTGTCGTCGCGCGCTCTATTCGCACGGGCTTCGGCTCGGTCGCGGCGTCGCTCCTGGCAATCCTCTTGGTTTCCGCCACGGATGGCGCGCTCGGAGCCGGCTTCGGCGGGGCCACTTCAGCCGGCGTTTCCTGATTTTCGGCCACGACCGCTGATGAGCCTGATTCCTCGTCTTCCCGGTCGCTCGCGACGGGAGCGGCAGCCGGCGCTTGCGGCCCCTCGATCGGGCCCTCCGCCGGCGGCGAAGATTCAACCGGGGGAGGGTCGTTGGACGCGACGACGATGTCGTTCTCGCCGGTTCGTATTTCGTTAGGCGCAGCCGTCGCCGCTGGCGGCACGGATTCTCTGGCAGGCGCCGCGCTGTTTACGACCAGCGCGGGTGAGGCGGTCGGCATCTCGCCTGATTTTCCGGTGCGCTCCGCAGTCACGGCTGCGCTCGCACGGCCTGCCTCGGTGGCGGCAAATTCAGCCTCTCGATCGCCCGCGGCTTTAGCTGGCGAGGCGGCGGAGGAGAATCCGGACGACGTGCCGATCTTATTCTCAGTCTCGCGAGAAGTCGGACTCGAATTCGTCAGGACGTCGTTAGCTGGTTCGTCTGGCACGAGGAGGGTCTGCTGCTCCGAGGCCACGGAATTGTGACTGATGACCGGCCAGGGCAGAAAGACGATCGCCAGGGCTACGAGCAGGAGACATCCGGCCGCCCACGCGAGCGGCTTGATCGGAATCGATGGCCAGGCCTTGGCCTGAGCGGCCCGCGCTCGGGTGAAAAGCGGAAAGCCGAGGCGCCGTTCGATCCTGCCCCGCCGATCGGCACGGGAGAGACAGGTTTGGAGATACGAAGCGAGCGCGACAGGATCCTGCGGGCGCTCCTCCGGGTTCACGCTCAACATTCGGCCGAGCAAATGGCGCACGATCCGGGGCGCTCCTCGCAAACTGCTTCCTGCACTCGGTGCGGGCGTCCATCCGGCGGCGGCGGACGCGGGCGGCGAACCGGTGAGGAGAAACCACATGGTCGCGCCGAGCGAATAGATTTCCGTGCGGACGTCGACCCGGCCTTCGCTCAGTTGCTCGGGCGCGGCAAAGCGAGCCGCGCTATCAATCTGCTCGTCGTCCATCTGGGAAAAGTCCGGCGCAGACGCAAACCAGTGCAGCACCTTGATCGGCGGCCAATCGCCTTCCGCCGTCTGGCCCCCAACAAAAAGGATATTTTCCGGATTCAGCGCCGGATGATGCAGACGCCGGAAAGCGGTGGCGTTCATCGCCTCGACCACCTGGAGCGCGACGCGAAGAACCGCTCCGACCAGCAACGGCCCGCGGGCTCCGACCCAGGCCGCGGCGGTGTGACCCTCGCAATATTCTGTCACGTAAATGAGTTCGTCGCCGTCCCGGCCGAAATCGAAGAGCCGCGGAATATTAATCTGGTTGATCTCCCGCGCGGCGGCCGCCTCCGCCTTGGCACGCTCCCGCAACGCGACGTCCTCAAGCGGGGGGGCCGGCGCGAGGGTGAGCGCGACTTCCCGGCCACTTTCGATTTCCTGGGCGCGAAAAGTGCGCGCGGTTGGGGACCGATGCAGTTCCACCGGCTGTCCGTTTCGGCCGAGAGAAAGGCGATAGCGCTCGAGAAAGATTCTGTTTTCCATGCAGTTGCGGGCTTCCTGGCCGGAAATGCGACAGGCGCAGCTTGGGAGAAGCCGTTATTTTAGACTTCGTTTCCCGCGGTTTATTCGCGCTTTCTCCGTAACAAGAAAATCAGCGCGATTTCGCGCCCAAGAGGACGAGTGGGAACCTAATCCTCCGAATGGAGAAAGTAGCCGCCCGCGTTCTTGTCGCTCTCGAGTTTGAGCAGGCCGCGCTTCTGCGCTTCGAGGAGCAGATCGCTGAAAGTGCGAAAGCCGTAGGCGCGCTCGTTGAAGCCCGGGTGCTGACGTTTGATCGCCTGTTTCACGCGCGAGCCGTGGACGGGGTAGTCTTCACCACGCTCGGCACGCAAGGCATCGAGCGTGTTGGTCAAAAGATCGAGCGCTTCGTCGATCGGCGGTCCCTGATTCTTTTCCGGGGGGCTTTTCGCGGGCGTGCGGGCGGAAGCGGCGCCCGGTCGCTTCCGCGCCGGCTCAGCTCGCACCAGGTCGTCGTAATAAATGAACTCGTCGCAGTTGGTGATGAAAAGGTCGGAGGTTGATTGCTTCACCCCGACGCCGATGACGGTCTTGTCGTTCTCGCGCAACTTGCTCACGAGGGGCGAGAAATCGGAATCGCCGCTGATGATGGCGAACGTGTCGACGTGACTTTTCGTGTAACAAAGGTCGAGCGCATCGACCACCATCCGGATGTCGGCGGAATTTTTGCCCGACTGCCGGACGTGGGGGATCTCGATCATCTCGAAGGCGGCTTCGTGCAGCCCGCGCTTGAACGACTTGTAGCGTTCGAAATCGCAGTAGGCCTTCTTCACCACGATGTGGCCCTTGAGGAGCAACCGCTCGAGCACCTTGCGAACGTCGAAGGCCGGGAACTGCGCGTCGTGCGCCCCGAGGGCGATATTTTCCAAATCGAGAAAGACAGCCATCGTGGCATCGGCATCCTGGACGCTCATTGTTCAGACGTGTAAGCGCGATCGGGCTCGCGAAACAGAAAAAAATTCATAGGGTGAAGGAATGAGAAAGCTGCTCGTGGTCGCCTTGTTTTTCGTGACCGGATGCCATAAACCGGAGCCGGCCGCCGAGTCCCCTACCCCTTCGGTGCAACAGCAACGGGCGGAACGCGCCGCCGAGGTCCCGGAGTCGACCCAGCGCCACTGGAATTTTCTCAACCGTCTTCGCCAGGAAGACGCCTACAGCGGGGCGATTCATCGCACGATGCTAAACGAGCAAAATCAGCTCGGCGTGGTTCTTTATTCCAATGTCGCGCTGGAGACGGTGCCGGACCTGATCCGCAAGGTCATGACCGAAATGGCGCAGGAATTTCCGCAGGAGGATGTCGACCTCGTCGTCTACAAGGTCGCGGTCCCGCCGCAAAAGATCGGCACCGCGCATGTCGACGGCAAGACCGGCGAGGCGACTTACACGCCCGAGAAATAACCCGCTGCATTCTTCGATCCCGGACCTGCGGGAGCATGACCCTCCGGAGGGACGCGTCCGCGCGTCCAGCTTCATCTGTTGCCGATGTTCTAGTGGCCGATGAGGACCGGGCGGCGCCCGCTCGATTCTCCGTAGGAGGCGCCGACCGTGATCTGTGTGTTGCCGTGCACGATCTGGCCGAGGATGGAGCCCGCTTTCACCTCGTGGCTGTGTTTGCCGCCGAGCGTGCTTCCGTAAAAGAAGCTCACTTCCCCGCTGACGTAATCCGGCTGCTCGAACCAATCCAACGCTGCGGTGTTGGCATCATCGGCCGGCAGCATGGGGTTGGGAATCAATCGATGCAGGCCGACCGGCGAGAATGCAGGGAGCAAATCGCCCGGCGTTCCTTCCACCCAGCCGAAAGCATTCGGGAAAGAAAACAATCGTCCATCGACCAGCGTCAGCGGTCCGCGGCCATACCAGGCGTTGTTCAGCGCACCGAACGAGCCAGTCCGTTCCACCACGACGTGACCTTGCACCATCGTGCGCGGGGTCGCCTGTTTGAGGGTCAGGTCGGCCGAGCGGATCGACGACGCCGGCTCCTGCGCCGCGAGGGAGAGGCAAAGCGCGAAAGATGCTGCGACGACAGGAAGCACGCGTTTCATCATCTCGGGAATGCACAGCCGAAAGGCGGCTCGCGCCAGCGAAATCTTTCCAGTCGCGCGCAGGCTTGACCTTTAGCTGGGTGCAGCCCCATCGGAGCACAAAGGCCCCTTCCACATTGGGAGGGGCCTCGCTAATTCGTTAGGCGTTAGGCTAGCCCTTGCCGCCGTGCTTTTTCTTCTTCTTTTTGCCTTCCTCTTGCTGGGCTGGTCCGGGACCGCCGCGACCCGGCGCGGCCTGCCGGGACTTCATCACCGGCCGGCGCGGCGCAGCTTGCGGCCGACGCGAGACTTTTTGTGGCCGATGGGGTGCGCTCGGCGCACGACGGACTTCGCGCGGAGCACTGGCTGCACGGCGAGGTTCATGCTGCCGAACCTGGCTCGACTTCCGATTGCGCGATGAAGCCGCTTGTTCGTTCCGAGCGGCTTTCTTTGAACCGTGCGAAGTGCGCGCTTCAGTCGATCGCGCCTTGCCGAAAGCGTTGTTTTGCGAGCCTCTTGCGCGCGTTGTCGCGTCGCCCTGCCGTTTCCCGAAGGCCGAATTCCCTTTTGTTCCCCGGCCGGTCCGGTCGTTGGCCTTGTTCGCTGCGGCGCGGTTTCCTTCCCCAGTCTGACGGTTCCCGCGCTGGGATTTGGCGCCCGCCGCCGTCTCCGCCTTGCCGGGCCGGTGCTTGCTCTCAAACGTCCGCACGGCGTCGGAGTTCGGTTTGCCCTTATTGTTTTTCGCTCGCAAACCGGGATCCTGTTTCGCGGCCGCGACGCGCGATTTCTGCGCGGAGGTCGGCGCGATATGCTCGGCCTTGGCGGCGGCACGCTCCCGCGCCGTCGGCTTGGCCTGGACGCCGCCGGGTCCGTTAAAGCTTTTGCGCGGTCCTTTCACATTTCGGGCGACCTCGCGATTCACGTAGGTGTTCGTGATCACGTTGCGGTTCACCCGGCTGACGGCGGTGTTATAACTGAAGTGACTGCCTTCCCAACGGCCGCCGTAGTAGCCGCTGCCGTAGTAGCCGAAACCGTAGTTGATTCCACCGTAGAAGCCGACCGTCGGGCCCCAGTAGCCTTGATTGAAGTAATAGCCGCCGTTGCGGTAACCCCAGTAGCCGGGAGTCCAAAGCAACCCGACCCGCGGCGCCAGCACCCACGCGCCCGGCACCCAGTAATAGCCAAAGTCGCCGTAGGCCCAATAGCCAGGAGTCCAGATGTAGCCGGGAGCCGGGCAGAGCGGCTGTTCGTAGATCGGGATGGCGGGCGGAGCGATGCCGATCGAAACGGCGACATAGGCCGGGGAAGAAGCCGGCGGCAGCCCGAGGAAAAAGAGCGCGGCGAGGGCAAGAGCAGGAAGTCCAATTTTTGTTTTCATGTCTAGTGGTGTTGAAACGAGAGACGCGAGGCGGCGGCTACGCATTCAACTAAAAACGCCCGGCGCTTCCGCAGCACGCATCTTAGTAATCGGATTCGAACCGCCAGAACGGTCCAAAATTTTTTAAGATTTTCAAAAATGGTGCTTGCCATTCTGTTTCGAAATTCATATGAACAGCCGAGCAAAAGCCCCAGCACGATGAAAAAACTCCAGGATTTTGTAAATCGTTCCAGCGCCATCTCCACCACCGCTGGCCTCCTCATGACCGCGATCCTGGCGATCGCTTTCTGGTTTGTGACCGCCCCTCGCGCCTCCGCCACCGACTGCACGCTTTGCCACAAGCGGGCTCTCACCATCACGGTTGTGTGCGGCAGTTTGGATTATCAGAGACATATCGGCCACGGAGATACCGTCGGCGCGTGCTCTGCCAGCCAGTAGGCTCCGGCGGCTGCGGCTCTCGTGGTTGCGCTTCCCGCTGAGCTGCCAATCCTGAAGCGAATTCTGTGACGAGCCCGTGGGTTCCCCGTCTCGGGGGATTTTTTTGCATCCTGCTTTTGGCCGGAGGACTCGCTCTCCTCCAGGTGCTGATCGGGGGCAAGGAACTTGTTTTTTGTCTGCCCTCCTACAGCCTCATCGCGCTCGCCGCGCTCGTCGCCTTTTTCACTCTGCGCTCCGATGGATCGGCCGATCTTTTCTGCCTCTTTTCCAGCGCTCTTTTTTTTGGCTACATCGTCATCCGCGCGCTCACTTCGCCGGCGCCCTATTTCGCCTCGTCCGATCTCTATTCGGTCCTGGCCGCGCTCGTGATTTACGGCCTGACCGTCACCACACTCGCGACTTCCAGGAAACGGATCGCTCTGCTCGTGGCGTTGCTCGCTCTCGCCGTTCTGCAAGTGTTTGTCGGGCTCGTCCAATTCGGTGTGGCCGAGAATTTCAAGGTGGTCCCTTTTCTGGAAAAAATCACCGGGATGCAGCGGGCGACCGGTTTCTATACGAATCCGGATCACCTCGCCGGCCTGCTTGAAATTCTCGGCATTTTCGGTCTCGCGATCACTTGCTGGAGTCGTTGGCCGAGCTGGTCGAGGGTCATTTTCGGATATCTCACGGCGATCTCTTACGCCGGTCTGGCCATGACCGGGAGTCGCGGAGGATATCTGAGCGCGGCGGCCAGCCTGATCGTCTTTGTTTTCCTTAGCCTTCTGGCTCTGCGCCCGGCCGGACGAACCCTCCTCCTGAAATTCGGCGCGGGCGGTCTGGTTGCGCTCGCTCTCGCCTTGCTCGCAGCTGGATTCCTGGTCCGGCAGAACACGCAAGTGAGTGGCCGCATCGGAACCGTCGAGCTGCTCGATAACTCGCGCTTCGATCTCTGGCGCGCGGCCATCGAGCAATGGAAATTGCAGCCGCTCATCGGAACCGGCAGCGGCACCTACCGCTTCTATGGACGCCAATTCCGCAGCGAGCGGATGCAAAGCGATCCGATCTACGTGCACAACGACTACCTGCATCTGCTCTGCGAGTACGGCCTGGTGGGGTTGGCTGGCCTGCTTCTTTTCAGCTACGCCCATCTCCGGCGCGGATGGCGGAGCTTCGTCCTTCTCGGTCCCAGGCGGGTGGACGCGGGCGGTCCCTTTCGGAGCGATCGACTGGCACTCAACATCGGCGCTCTGGGCGCGATCGCGGCCTATACCGTTCACTCCATGGTCGACTTCAATCTCCACATTCCCGCCAACGCCGTCCTTCTGGCCTTTGCCTTTGGAGTCCTGGCCCGGCCGGGGGCGAAGATCGATTCCGCCGGCGCTCGATCTTTTACACTCGCCCCGAGACTGGCCACGGCCCTGCTCGCCGGAGTGCTTCTTGTGCAATCCACCCGGCTTTTCCCCGGCGAGTATTTTGCCCTGCGCGCGCGGATGGCGCTCGAGAACGAGGAGCCCGCCACCTCCATCCTCTTTGCCAAAAAAGCCCTCCGTTACGAACGGCAAAACCCCATGATCTTCTTCTATCTTGGGCGCGCCTTGCTCGCCCTGCGATATCAGGCCGAGCAGGGCGAAGCGGCCACGCCGTCAGCCGAAGAAGTGCTGGCTGCCTTTGAGCAGGCGCATCGCCTCGCGCCGCTCGATGGCACCTATGCCCTCGATCTGGCGCTCACCTACGATGAACTGCGCCGTTTCAGCGAGGCCGAATGGATGTATGGCGTCGCGCGGACCCGCGACCCGCGCTCACAGGCCCTGGCACAACTTTACGAGGCGCACCTCGAATCGTGGACGAAGAGCAAACAAGGTCCGTAAACGAGGAAAGCGGTCCAGGTTAACTGGGAACCGAAGAAGTCCTGCACGATTAGCTGCCCAAGCGTAGAAAAGGCTTGACCGAACGTCGGGCGATCTGCTCAAATCCCCCCGCGGATCGCCCAAACCCGAACCCACCGAACTCCTCATGAAACTTCCACTCCTCGCAAAAGTTTTCTGCCTTGTTGCCCTGCTCTCCGTCGCGCCTGCGCAATCGCGCGCGAACCTCGTCGCCAATCACAGTTTTGAAACCGGCGATTTCACCAGTTGGACGGTGAACGACCCAAGCTTTTTTAGCGGGGTCGACGGGACCGCATTTTTCGCCGAGGACGGAAGCAACTACGCCTACCTGGGAGCCGATCCCAACATTGGATCGCTCAGTCAAAGCCTGAGCACGATGGGCGGATCGTTCTATCGACTCTCCTTCTGGCTCGCCAACGACTACACCCCGGGCCTTGATGACTCGAATTACTTCGAGGTTTTCTGGAATGGCGCCTCAATCTTGACTCTGACGGACGCGCCGGTTTTCGACTACACGCAATATACCTTTTCGGGCCTCCTCGCCACTGGACCGTCGACGACGTTGGAATTCCGTTATCGACACGGTAACGATTTCTTCCGGCTCGATAATGTGAGTGTCCCCGAATCGTTCTCCACCATTTGGCTGGCGCTGCCAATTTTGCTCCTCTTCGGTTTGCGCCGCTTCTCCCACGCTGCAGCGCGGGCAAGCGCCGCTCGGATCTAGTCCCTCGGGGCCTGTATCCGGGACATCACACGGATCGTTCTCGCCTCCGGCGTAAAGCTGGCGCTGGTCGGAGCTGCGTTCGGTCTGCTCGGAGCACTCGCCATTTCCCGTCTCCTGGCCGCGGCCAATCCCGGAATGCAACTGAGCAATGTTCCGATGTTGCTTGGCACGACTCTCCTCCTCATTGCGGTCGCGCTCGTCGCCTGTTGGCTCCCGGCCCGCCGCGCCGCGCGGATCAATTCAATCGAGGCGCTGCGGGCGGAAATAGTTCGGGACGTTTCGGGGCCCGCAAAAAGGAATTTAAAAAAAGTGTTGCAGTGCAATGGTGTTATAGTTAACTATATCACCATATGAGGAACAGCAATCGGTTCGAGCGGATCACGCACGCCTCTCGGCCGAGCGCGATCTGCAACCACGAATGAGCCGTGAATGGAACGATAGTCAGCCGATTTACCGCCAGCTGCGCGATCGCGGGGTCCATATGATTCTCGACGGCGTGCTCAAGGAAGGCGATGCCGCTGCCATCGGTCCGGAATGTCGCGGCCGAATATCGGGTCAATCCGCTCACGGTGCTCAAGGCCTATCAGCAACTGGTCGACGAGCAGTTGGTCGAGATGAAACGCGGACCTCGGCATGTTCGTCAAAGCCGGTGCGCGTGATCTTCTGCTCAAGGGCGAACGCGAGAAATTTCTAACCGAAGAATGGCCGCGGGTGGCCGCCACCATTCAACGACTCGGGATCAAGCCCAACGAATTGCGCGCCGCCGCCACCGGCCGCTCGCGGAAAAGGAAAACCTAAGACCATGGCCTGCATCGAAGCCCGCGGCCTGCGCAAGGCCTTTGGAACAACCATCGCACTGGACGGAGTTAATTTGCGGGTCGAAGAAGGCCGCATCCTCGGACTGATCGGGCCTAACGGCGCCGGGAAAACAACCGCACTCAATGCGATTCTCGGTCTCACCTCCTACGAGGGCGAACTGAAGGTGCTGGGGCGCGATCCCTGGACAGCGCGCGAACGGCTCATGAACGACGTCTCCTTCATCGCCGATGTCGCCGTCCTCCCGCGCTGGATCCGGGTCTCGCAGGTCTTCGATTACGTCGCCGGAGTGCATCCGCGATTTAACCGCGCCAGGGCGGAAGCGTTTCTCGCCAAAACGACGATCAAGCGCCGGAGCAAGGTCGGGCAATTATCCAAAGGAATGGTGGCGCAACTGCACCTCGCGCTCGTCATGGCGGTCGACGCCGAGGTTGCTCGTGCTCGATGAGCCGACGCTTGGTCTCGACATCCTCTATCGCAAACAATTCTACGATTCGCTCCTCAACGATTACTTCGATGGCAGCCGCACGATTGTGGTCACGACTCATCAGGTGGACGAGATCCAGGACGTGCTGACCGATCTCATGTTCATCGATCGCGGCCGCATCGTGCTCGAGTGCAGCATGGAGGAATTCGATTCGCGTTATCTGGAGGTGATGGTTAACCCCGAGCAACTCGCCATGGCGCGAGCGCTCAAGCCGCTGCACGAGCGACCGGTCTTTGGACGCAGCGTTTTGCTCTTCGATCATGCCAATCGCGACCAACTCACCGCGCTCGGCGAAGTGCGCCGGCCGAGCATCGCCGATCTGTTCGTGGCCGTGATGGGAAACAAAGCCGGCCAAACGGAAGGAGCGACCCAATGAATTCTGCAACGAACGCTTTGCCTGCTGCGGAGGTCACCGACCCGGGCTACAACAAGAGTGCGCCGCGGCCATTCTATTGGTCGGTCCGGCGCGAGCTGTGGGAGAACCGCTCAATCTACATTGCGCCGCTCATCGTTGCTGCGGTTCAGGTCTTTGGATTTGCGGTCAGCACGCATGGTTTGGCGGAACGAAGACGGGCGCTGTTGTTGCTCGATCCGGCGGTGCAGCGAGCCCGGATCGAACAGCCCTACGACCTGGCCGCGATGATGATGATCTTCACCGTCTTCATCATTGGGATCTTTTATTGTCTCGATGCCCTCTACGGTGAACGTCGTGATCGCAGTGTTCTCTTCTGGAAATCGCTTCCGGTTTCGGACCTCACCACCGTGCTGTCGAAGATCACAATTCCGCTGGCTGTCCTGCCGGCGATTGCCTTCGTCATGGTTGTCTGCACGCACCTGGTCATGCTGCTGATAAGCAGCGTCGTCCTCGCGGCCCATGGAGTTAATCCGGCGACGACCTGGGCTTATTTTTCCCCGTCCTTTAACTGGTTCGTGCTCCTCTACGGTTTGGTCGCGATCGCGCTCTGGCAGGCGCCCGTTTATGGCTGGCTCCTGTTCGTTTCCAGCTGGGCCCGGCGCGCCACCTTTCTCTGGGCGGTATTACCATTCGTCGTTGGCGGCATTTTCGAGAAAATTACCTTTGGCACTTCGTATGTGGGCTCGTTTGTGAAATCCCGTCTTCTGGGATTCGCGCCCGATGCATTCGATTTTCAAGGCCGGCTTCATCCCACGATCGACTCCCTCGCCCAACTCACTCCGGGCAGATACCTGGCCAGCTCGGGTCTCTGGCTCGGGCTGCTTGCGGCTGTAGCACTCCTCGTAGCGACGATCCGGCTGCGCCGCTCGCAAGGTCCAATCTGATTCCCTTGCCCATCTACCCAGCCACTCCGGAACAACCATAGAACATCATGCAACCCATCGACAAGGCCGCGCGCATCGCCGGGGGCGTCTATCTCTTACTGTTCACCGCTCCCTTCAGCATGATGTATGTTCCCGCCAGGCTCATCGTGCATGGGAACGCCGCCGCGACCGCCGGCAACATTCTGACCCACGAGACCCTTTTTCGAGTCGCCATCTTTGCTGACCTGGCCACCTCGGTCTTCTTCATTTTCGTGGTTTTGGCTCTCTACCATTTGCTCCGGGAAGTGAACAGGAAGTGGGCTCGACTCATGGTGGCCCTCGTCCTGGTCTCGGCCGCCGTCGGGTTTCTCAATGTGCTCAACAATATCGCTGCCCTCACCTTTTTTCGCGGCGGCGATTTCCTCTCTGTCTTCGACAAACCGCAGCGGGACGCCCTCGGCATGTTGTGCCTCCGTCTGCATAGCCAGGGAAATTTCATGAACGAGCTGTTCTGGGGTCTGTGGCTCTTTCCCTTCGGGCTGCTCGTCTTCCGCTCCGGCTTCCTCCCACGCATTCTGGGTCTCTGGCTCATTCTCAATGGCGTTGCCTATCTGGCCCTCAGCGTAATCGCCCTAATGTTCCCGTATTACCAGAGCGTTGCCTTCCGCCTCGCGCTGCCGTTCCTGCTCGGAGAACTGGCAATCGTGCTCTGGCTTCTGATCAAGGGCGCCAAGGTTCCCGTTCCGCAAACAGACTATCGGAGCGCGCGCGGATGAGCATGAAATCCATTGATGCTTCACAACGCACGGCCGCCAAAGTCGCGGGAATTTCCTGCCTCATCGTGATGGTGATCGTGGTACTGGCCAACTATGCACTGCTAAACCCGCTCCTTGTTCCGGGCGACCCCGCCGCGACCGCGCGCAATATTCTGGCGCACGAAAGAACCTTTCGTCTTACCCTGGCCGGCTTTCTGATTTACAGCGCTGGTGTTGTCGTTCTCATCGCCGCGCTCTACGTCATTCTGAAACCGGTCAATCGCGGCCTGGCTTTGGCCGCGGCACTCTTCCGTCTCGTATTCGCCCTCTTGTGGCTTCTCACCACGCTCAATCTCCTGAAGGCCCTTCGGCTTCTGGGAGGCACCGGCTATCTCCACGTTTTCGAGGCGGATCGCTTGCAAGCCTGGGCCAGACTAAGTCTGGCGGCGAATTTCGACGACTATTACGTCGGCCTGCCCTTTTTCGCTCTCGCTTCCACCCTTTGCAGCTACCTTTGGTACAAGTCGCGGTACATCCCGCGCGCACTGGCCGGCTTTGGCCTCATATCCTCCGCGTGGTGCGTGTTCTGTGCTTTTGTTTTTCTCGTCTTTCCCGGTTTCGGCAAGCCGGTCAATCCTTATTGGTTCGACTCGCCCATGGCACTTTTCGAAATGGCACTAAGTCTCTGGCTTCTCTTCAAGGGCGCCAAGGTGCCACGCGAGAACACAGTTGAGCAGTTGGTAGTTGAGCGTTGAGAGACGAAGACAATCAAGAGCATGCGAACGATTAGGATAGACCCGGCACAACAGACTGCCGCCAAAGTCGCGGGCTATGCCTGTCTCCTCACTACGTTTCTGTCCGTCTTCGCGGAATTCTATGCACGAAGTTCGTTGATCGTGCCCGGAGATTCCGCGCAGATTGCCAGGAACATGTATCCTCGGAACGGCTTTTTCGAATCGGGGCGGTCGGCAACCTGCTCCCGTTCGGGGTCGTCCTGGTTGTATCCCTTTACGTAATGCTAAAGCCGATCAACAAGCATCTGGCGCTACTTGGGGCTTTCTGGCGGCTCGGCGAATGCGTTCTTCTGGCGGGCATCAGCTTGATTGATTTTGCCGTCTCGATCTTGGGAATCGTCTCGGCGGCGGCGGCGGGGATCGTTATCGTGGCGACCATGATCTTCCCCGGTGTCGCAAGCGTCATATCAGTCGTTTACTACGGCCCGCCGGGTCTTATTTTTGAACTCGGTCTGGGCTTTTGGCTGATAACCAAAGGCATCCAAGCGCCAGACGACGCGGATGCGGCCGCCCCATCGCGGATTTAGGAATCAACATGCTCCATCGGATCTTTCCTTCACAGCTCGACAATAGCTACCGCGGCCAGAAGCTCGCGCTTTGGCTCTTCCTTCCCGTTGTGTTCATGAAAGTTGGGATCAGCCTGAGCTCCATTTTCGACGGCTACCACATGATCCGAACGGCCGACGGTATTCCCCTCGATACCTTCACTTCCGATGGCGCGCACGCCCTGGTTTCGGTCACCGCGCTCCTGGGGCTTTCCCATTTCCTGCTCGCCTCGCTTTGTCTGCTCGCGCTGATTCGCTACCGCGCCATGATTCCGTTTCTTTATGTCCTGCTCCTGATCGAGTTTCTGGGCAAAAAATGGATTCTGCTCGTTCTGCCCATCGTCAGGAGCGGGGTAGCACCCAGCGTCTACATCAATCTCGCGCTCCTCGCGCTGCTGATTGCGGGTCTGGTGCTATCACTGCGCATCAACGCCATCGAAGTTCGCCCCGTCGAGAAACCATGAAGCTCAAACGCCTCCTGAAATGGTCGACACGCATCCTGCTCTTCGTCTTCCTCACGCTCACCGGGTGGGGCCTGATCGCCTACTGGACTTCGACTAACGACTGTGACGCTCCAATACGTGG
Source organism: uncultured Verrucomicrobiae bacterium (assembly GCA_963772915.1). Lineage (GTDB taxonomy): Bacteria > Verrucomicrobiota > Verrucomicrobiia > Chthoniobacterales > UBA10450 > Palsa-1392. Next base: position 100,939 of record CAVYZI010000006.1, on the reverse strand, counting down.
GGAAGTCATGAAAGCAGTTCGTTACTGTGAGTACGGCATTGATGCGGTGCGACTCGTCGAGGTGGCCAAGCCCGTTCCCACGGATAACCAGGTCCTGATTAAAGTCCGGGCGGCTTCCCTTAACTGGCTTGATGCCGCCGTGGTCCGCGACTCGTGGCTTGTTCGCCTCGTGGCCGGCTTGCGCAAACCAAGAGACACTCGGCTCGGCCGCGACCTCGCCGGCGAGGTGGAGGCGGTTGGCAAAAATATCACGCGATTCAAATCGGGCGATGAAGTGTTTGGCTCTGCTTCCGGTGCGCTGGCGGAGTATGTGTGTAATTCAGGGCGAGCGTTGGTCATAAAGCCGGCAAACGTCAGCTTTGAGGAGGCAGGTTCGATCCCGCACGCCGGACAAACTGCGCTCCAGGGCCTGCGCGCGGGAAAGATTCAGGCCGGACAGAAAGTCTTGATCAACGGCGCGACCGGAGGTGTTGGAACATTTGCCGTGCAAATCGCCAAGTCTTTTGGCGCAGAGGTCACCGCGGTTTGCAGCACGCGGAACGTGGAACTCGTCCGGTCCATCGGCGCCGACCACGTCATTGACTACACGAAGGAAGATTTCACCAAAAGCGGGCAGCGTTACGACATGATCTTCGACAACGTTGGCAACCGTTCAGCGGCGGAACGCCGGCGTGTGCTAAAGGGCAAAGGGATCTGTGTGTTGGCCGGAATCGGGGGCACGAGCGCAAGTTCAGCTCAGACCCTTAAGCGCATCCTTGGGACGTTCGCGGCGTCTAGCTTCGGATCATCCGGCGATCAAAAATTCGTCAGATATGTGACCCACCTGAACAAAGAGGACATCGCTCTGCTGGGCGAGCTCCTTGCGCGGGCAAGATCAGGCCGGTCATCGAGCGGACCTGCAAATTAAGTGATGTCCCCGAGGCTCTTCGCCTTTTCGATCAAGGCCACGCTCGGGGCAAAACAGTGATCACGATGGCGAATACGCCGCCTGCCCAGCCCCACCACTCGGAGTGAAAGATATGAAACTAAAACAAATCCTAAAATGGTGCGCCATCGTCATCGCTGGCATCCTCGCCGTGCTCTTCGTCTTGATCGAGGTCGCCTACTGGCGATCGAGTAACAACTGCGGCCAAAACACCGTGACGGAAGGCAAGACGATGAAAGCAATTATTTATTGCGACTACGGTTCACCCGACGTCCTCAAGCTGGAGGACGTGGCCAAACCCGTCCCCGACGACAACCAGGTCCTGGTAAAAGTTCATGCCGCCTCCGTCAATCCATTCGACTGGCATTTCATGCAGGGCACTCCCTACATCATGCGCCTGCAGTCCGGGCTCCGGAAACCAAAGGAGACTCGACTCGGCGTTGACTATGCGGGGATCGTTGAGGCAGTCGGCAAGAATGTCACGGAGTTTAAACCGGGCGACGAAGTATTCGGCGGAAAGGGCGGCGCGTTTGCCCAGTATCTGTGCGCGCGGGCGGATCGCGCCATCGCGCTCAAACCGCCCAACATCACCTTCGAGCAGGCGGCTGGTGTAGGGATCGCCGGCGTCACCGCCCTGCAAGGTCTGCGCGACGACGGGAAGCTCCAGCCGGGGCAGAAAGTCCTCATCAACGGCGCCTCGGGAGGCGTGGGCACGTTCGCGGTCCAGATCGCCAAGTCGTTCGGCGCAGATGTGACCGGCGTCTGTAGCACGCGGAATCTGGAGCTGGTCATGTCCCTCGGGGCCGATCAGGTGATTGATTACACGAAGGAAGATTTTACCAAGGGCGGGGCACGTTACGACCTGGTCCTCGACAACGTCGGCACTCAGCCGCTCCTGGGGTTCAAACGCGTCTTAAAACCGAAGGGTATCTGCGTCCTCATCGGCGGCGGCGGACCGGATGAGGGCCGCTGGATCGGTCCGATGTCGCGCCCGATCAAAGCGCTCCTGCTTTCGCCATTCGTGAGCCAGAAGCTCGGCATGCTCATGGCGGACCTGAACAAAAAAGACCTCAACGTCCTGCGCGACCTCATGCAGAGCGGAAAAGTCACGCCGGTCATCGACCGCACTTTTCCCCTGAGCCAGGTCGCGGAAGCCGTCCGGTATGTCGAAAAGGGCCACGCCCGAGGGAAAGTGGTCATCAAGGTGGACTAACGAACCTGGAGGGCACCGCGCCGTCGCCGCCACGCTACGCGCCGCTTCAAAAACGGGCGGCCCCCGGTCGCCCCGCATTGTTCATCGCAACTTTAGCGGTTGACCTCCCGCAGCGTGATCCCCAGACTCGCCCCCAACTCCCGAATCCAATGTGCCCGCCCGCGCTTCAGTGCGAAACCCACCAGCCGCGCAATTGCCGGAGGACAGTCGTTTTGCTGCCGATCGGCACCTTGCGCGCCCATTTCCCATTGACCCGAAGGCGAAAAGTTCGTCCCGAGACAAACGGCAAATCGATCAATTCGATTTTGAGTTGCTCCCGGGTTTGAGGTTGCTAACGACCACGCGATAATGCGGTTTGGGACGCGGCATGTTCCCTTCTATCCGCCTAAAACGAACAATGCGAGCCAGAAATCAAAAACCCTCGTGCACGACAAAATATCCGTGCCTGTACACGACATTTCGTCTACTACTAGTTAGGTCGTTGTGAGCGTTTCACGAATATGGTGCCACATGCAGCCCGAGAGAGGCACAGCAACGCTTGGCGTAGGCTGGTCCGACTGACATGAGCGCATCTACCATTTTTATCGGCGTGCTGGGCGGCGGTCTCGTGATCGCATGGGCATGCATGGACTACGGCGGCGAGCAGATCATCGCCAGCTTCGGACGCACAGTTGTGCGGCTGGTTACGTTCGGCCGCGTCCGCCTGCGGGAGACCGACGACAGTACAGCGATGGGCATCGGAGCAGTGACGATCGTCACATTTTTCTTGGGTTTGCTCATCACTTTCGCCATCGTTACATGACCCCACGAGAAAGACCTAACCATACATCTGAGGTCGTCCGTCAACCATTTTGAATGAAGTTATTGGCATGTAACTCAGGCGGCCTTGGCGAGGGCGAGTTCGAGTTTGGAAGCCAGAGGTGAGCCTCTGCGTTTGAGGGTCTCGAGGTAATTGGTTTCGTCATAGGCGACGCGGTCGCGCCAGCAGACGAACATGATGCGCTGCCACTTGAAGGCGAGGGCGCGGACGGCGGTGGGATGCTTTTTGCCTTTGGCGATCTGTTCCTGGAGGAAAAGTTTGGCCCAGGAGCAATGGAGAACCGATTGGTTGGCGTACTCGAAGAAGCTCTGATGGAGGAAGTGCGGCCGGCCCCAGCGGCGGTGGACCCAGTGCTGGCTTTTGCCGCTGCGCTCGGTGACCGGGGCGATGCCGCTGTATTGCTGGATGGCGGCAGCGCTCTGGTAACGGGCGCGTTCGCTGCCGAAGGCGCAGCAGAGCCGGGGGGCGAGGGTGGGCCCGGCGCCCGGGAAGCTCTCCCAGATGCGGGCATCGGGATGGGCAAGGAAGAGTTGCTCGATCCTGGAGTCATACTCTTGGAGGGCGGCGGCGAGTGGGAGTAACTGGTGGGCGAGCATGGCGACCTGAACTTTGGCGGGTTCGACCAGGGCGGGGTCGGAGGTGAGCGGGAGCATCGCGCCGATCGCTGCGAGGCGTTTGTTGATCACATCCAAACGCCGGCAACGGTGGGCGTAGTAGAACTTGCGGATGGTTTGCTTTCTGGCTCTTTGCAGTTCCTGGAGGGAAGGCCACTGGAGGAGGAAGTGACAAGCCAGCGGGGCAAAGAGATCCTGGCCGGCTAACTCGAGGGCCTGGGGATAGTAGCTCTTGAGGGCGTCGCGCAGCATGTTGGTGAGCAGGGTGCGCAGATCGACCAGGCCGCGGCGCGCTTCGAGGAGCCGGGCGAGCTGGCGGGTCTGGGGATCGTCGAGGGTCAGGGGAGTGAGTTTGGCGCGATGGTGGAGGAGCAACTCGAGGCAGACCTCTGCATCGGAGGGATCGCTCTTGGCCCGGCTGGTCTGAAAGGCCTGGCGGTAGCGGGCGGCGGTGGCCGGGTTGACCGGGTAAAGCACGAGGAAGGGGTAAGCCAGCAGAGAAGAAATCAGAGGCCCTTTGGCTTGCTCCAGACAAAGGGCGATCTTGCCTTCCGGGAAGCGCTCCGCCAGGGCGGCCGCCCATTGGGCGATGGCTTCGGGAGTGTGCTCCAGAGTGGAGGCCTCGCGCTGGCCGGTGGTGCAATCGTAGAGACACAAAGCGTGCTCTTGGCTGCCCCAATCCAGCCCGATGAGAGCGGCCCAGTCGCCCTCCCTCGGGGTTTTCTTCATCGTCTCGTGATCGTGGTTGGTGGATTTGATTTTCATGGTTTGATGTGGTGTTTGCGGGCGCACAACACGCTGGCCCCGAAAGCATTCGGGGCTGGCTTTCATTCGGCGAAGGCATTATTGTCTGGACCTCGAACGGGTCGTCATTTGAGGATTCGTTACGAATGAAAGCACGCCCGGACTCCACTCGAAGCTATGGTTACAATCGTCGAGCGATTGGCGATGGAGATTCGTAGTGGGCCGGTGCGTGCGATCTTCCCGCAAGGCGGAAAATTGAAAAACAGAGCGCGGCATATCAACCAAATTTTGATCCCGATGCGGCAGAGTTATTCACAGCCTCGCTGCCCCAGCTTGGGGAGGCCGTTCCGCTCGCCCATGAATAACCACTGGTTGACCAATGGGGCTGTCGAATAATTAAGTCTGGAGGGCCGGTAGAGAAGTCTGGTTGCTAAGTCGCAAGCGATCGGCTGGGTGAGCAAAAGCGAGTGATTTTGAAGAGAGGAGTCGAGACCAGGCTTTTTAAGGACTCTGTGAGCCGATGGCAGGCTCGCAAAAGAGTAGGCAAAGGCCTTTTCCACCCGTAGGTCTTACTTTGGTGGGCCAGTTTCTCGAGGTTATGCACGAGGCAGTAGAGGAGCCATTGGGTGTTGACCTTCTGCTGGCCGCGATAGGTAAAGCGGTCGAGCCGCTTGTTGCTTCTTAAGTTGGCAAAGACCGGCTCGACGATGGCCAGGCGCCGGCTGTAAATCCGGCGGGATTCCGGTTCGTCTATCTTGCGCCGCATCCGGGCGCTTAAAGTGGCCGGTTGGGCTGTGACCGGCAGGGCGAGCGATTTGCGCTCCGCTCCGCGACTCAGACAGCGCGCGCGCAACGGACAGCCAGCGCAGTCGGCCTGGGCCGCGCGGTAGCGCCGGTAGACTTCTCCGCGGTTGGTCCGATCGGCGCGGGCATAGAGCTTTAATACCTTGCCTTGGGGACAGCGAAAGGAGTCGCTTTTCTCTTCATACTGGAAGTCTGCCAGGGTAAATATCTCTTTTTTGACCCGGGTTTTGTGCCGTTCCTGGGTGGCAAAGCGCGCATCCCGCTGCCGGAAGTGGTTGTCGGGAATGTAGGCATCGACTTGCGCTTCTGCGCAGGCTTGCAGGTTCTCTTCGCTATGGTAGTTGCAGTCCGCGCTCAGGATCGTCTCCCCCGGGACCAGCACTTCGTCTTTTAGCCCCGCTAACTCCAGGACTTCGCGCGCTCCTTCCAGGATCGGTCCGATCTGGGCGTGGTCCTGGCCCACCCCGCTGGCCCGCCCGTGCACGATGATTTGCGCCTTCTCATCGACCAGGGCCTGGGCGTTGTAACCCTGCATGACTCCATGACTGGTCGTCATCTTGGCGGACTCGTTATCGGTCACGTTGCTTTGCACTTCCTGCCCGCGCGCTCCCTCTTTGGGCTCTTCCTCGGCCACGAAGCGCTCCAGCCGTTGCGCCTCGGCCAGGAGCCGGGCCTTCTGCCGGGCACGCCGCTCTTTTTCTTGTGCCCGTTCCTGGGCGGTGCGATCGCCGCGTTTGCGATCCAGCCGATCCTGGCGCCGATGCTCGGCCATTTGTTCGGCCACTTTGCGGCGCAGCTTGGCCGCTTTAAAGCGTAACTGCTCGAAGGTGCCGCTCGACTCGCGCGAGGCGTTCCCCGGGAGCTTGACGCCATCGAGCGAGAGATGGGTCCCACTTAAGAGTCCTTCTTCGTGGCAGACGAGCAGCACTTCGCTAAAGATCAGTTCGATCCGGCCCTGGAGCTTCCCGACAAAGGCGGCCAGGGTGCTGTGGTCGGGCCGGATCCCGCAGGCCAGGGCGAGGAAGGTCATGTTCTCCTGACAGGCCCGCTCCAGCCGGCGCGAGCCGATGATCCCGCGCGCGTAACCGAGCAGGATGACTTTTAAGAGGAGCCGGGGGGAGTAGGCGGGCCGGCCGATCTCGTCGTTGGCGTAAAGGGCCTCGAACCAGGCGTCGGGCACTCGTTCTTCGATCAGGTGATGGAGCGCATACTCGAGGCTGCCCTCGGGCAATTGGGCCTCGAGCTTGAGCGGCACCATCAAATCCTGCCGATAATCATAAGGCTTGAATCGCGGCATGGAATCGCGTAGCAAAGAAGCGGCGCACCTGGCGAGCGAAAAAAGCCATGCAATCCCACTTTTTCGACAGCCTCAATAATGCGATGGAGCTGACCACGAGCCGCCGTACGACCTTGCTTTCCGTGGTCACTTCCTTTTCACCCGCTGCCACGCGCGCCCTCGCTCGTGGCAGCTCATCTTGTTCTCGTTAGACCTAATGCGCAGCATCATATTGGCCAGTTTAGCGCTTCTCGCTAGTTGCGCTTCTGTTACCCGGCCGCAACAATTCAGCCTTACCGAGGGCGATTTGACGGTCTTCTTCGCACAACCGCGGGGGTGGCTTGGTTCGCATCGCGATCCTCGCGGTTTTTACGAGTTCTATCCCGGCAAAACCTTCAGCCGGATCGCGCTCACTGTGGGGTTTTCCGAATTGCGTTCAGAGGACCTTAGTTCTCTTCCAGCAGCCGACCGAGACCTCTTCGAGCAGGACTCGCTGTCGGAACAGTATGTTCGCCAGGCGCGGCAAGAGGGCTTCTCGGCATCCACTGGTATCACGATAGATTCTGTGACATCGGCGCCGCGGCGGTTGAGGATTTACTTGAGCGTATCGAACGTTTCCCGATTTCTCACATTTATTCCCTACGATGGCCATGTAGTTCAGGTTTGCATGTATAGCAGTGGCGATGTTACCGATCTGGTCGCACAGAAATCCGCTTATGTTCAGTTTCTTGCTTCGATCCATCCCCAGTAGGTCTAACCAGACGCGATGGAGCTGACTGCGACCCGGCGTACGACCTCATTTTCCATGACTTTCACCTCTTCACCCGCTGCCACGCGCGCCCTCGCTCGCAGCAGCTCATCTTGTTCTCGTTGATATGGCTGTCGATCTGTCAAGGGGCAAAAGGAGTCTGGTGCGAGTCTTGGGATCGCTTTCATCTGAAAAGAGGGAGTAGGAGCGGGTCGAAGGCGGTCGATCAGTCGGGGTGAGTTAGTTTCCCGGCGGTTGGTTATGCTGATATGCGCGGGCTGTCCGGTCCCGCCGGCGGCGGGACCAGGGACCTATCCGCATTCTTTTTGTTCACCGCAGCCCTGGTCCAACAGTCTAGGTGACGCGTGCTTGGGCTGGATTGCTCCAGCCTTAACGCAACGAGAACTCGTGGACTGGCTACCGTGACCGGCCGCCTCGGATCCGCTCCTGCTTTACCTGGTGTGATGTCGTTCTTCTTTGGTTCGGTCTTTCCTCCTCCTTTGTTTGTTGGTTAGATTACTGTTCCCCTCGAACTCTTCTCCCTTAGACAGAAGTGGCTGGCGCCTCGTAACAGGGTTGGGTGCGCAAGAGTTCCCAGATAAAGCCGCAGAGCTCACGCGCGATCGCCACGATCGCTTTGTTGCGATGGAGGCGCCGCCCAAGCAGGCGGGTGTAGCGCTGGTGCAAGCGGTTCTGGGCCCGCCAGCTGATGGCGCGCACCGCCGGGGATTGTCCGGCCTGGCGCTGGCTCAACTCCCGGCTCACTTTGGGCGGGGCGGCGTAGTGCTGGGCGCACTCGACCAGCAACCAGCGCACATGAGAGTTACCGCATTTGGTAATGTGACCCTGGCGCCGGTGGTCACTCGAAGTGTCCTCCGTCGGCACTAACCCCAGATAGGCCATGACCTGGCGCGGGTGAGCAAAGCGATGCACTTCTCCCAGTTCGCTCGCCAGGATCATGGCCGCCACGGAGCGAAAACCTTTCAGGGCCTGGAGGGCGGCGACGGCCGGCGCCAGCCGCCATTGCTCCAGCAGTGCGCGCATCCCCGCTTCGCAACGCTCGATCCGTTCCCCGGCCGCCGCGATCCCCTGCAGATACTCTTCCAGGATGACTTTCATGGCCGGATGGGGCAGGACCAGCTCGCGCAGGTAGCGTTCATGGGCCGCGCTCCAGCTGCTCTTGCCCCGGTAACGATACCCATGACGCAGGAGGAACCCTTTTAAGCGATGGCGGGCCCGGCGCCGATCATCCACCGCATCGCTCCGCGCCCGGCACAAGTCCCGGATCGCTTCGTCGGTCGCTTCAGGAATGTAGACGGGGGTTAGTTCCCCGGCCCGCAGGAGCCGGGCCAATTTGCGCGCGTCGCGTTTATCGGTCTTGATCCGCTCGCCCGGCCGCCGCGGGATCATGGAGGGGGCCACCACCACGCAGTCGATCCCCAGTTGGCGCAAGCGCCGCGCGATCCCAAACCCGCACGGCCCCGCTTCGTAGCAGACGTGCAGGACGACTTCTTTCCCGTGCGCTTTGCGCAGCCGCCCAATCCATTTCTCCAGCGCCTGCAGATCGTTGCTGATCGCGCCGCTTTCCCGCACTTCGCCATTGCGCCCTTCCTCCGCCATCGCTGTGATGATCACTTCCTTGTGGACATCGAGTCCCGCATAGAGTTCTTTTTTCATTGGTGTGTTTGCTTGTTCGAGTTGTTTAAACTGCAACGCTCCGGGATCCTCGGGTCCCGGCCGTTGGTGCGGCTCTGCTCTCCCTCAAAAAGGAAGAGTAGCCCGCGGAAAAATATGAACGGCAAACACACCCTCTTTTTCAATCCCCTCCTCGCGCCTTCACACCTCGCGCTCAGCCATAAGGTCTAGGCCTATGCATCGTTCCACGAGTTTCGCGGTCATAATGCTCCTCACGATCATTCCGACGCGGGCCGATCAACCATCTCGTTATACGGATGCAATGTTCCGAGCAGCGATAGCCAATAACAGGTACCTGCTCCCAACTACGTGCTGGTTACAATTCGAGATGGACACAGCGGTTCCTCGCGATTGGTCTGCGTGGAAGCGCCGTTTTTGGAGGGCGCGCTGCACCGTGAGCACGACCTTGACTATGGCGAGTCTGGGCAGCGCCGCGTTCGGGAGCTGATTTTTGGCAGCCGCAATCGCGTCTTCACACTTTCGCAGCCCGCTGCGCTGGCCAACGTTGCTCCCAGATATTCGCCCGCGGTGCTTGCTGAAGTTCGCTCTTTGCTGTCCTCCCGCAGTGACGCGCAGCTTCGCTCCGGATCCCTCGATTGGCTCTACGCTAACAAGCCGTCGGATTCTTATTCTGCATATCGCGATGCCGCAGCGCACGTTTTACTTGAGCGCGGCATCCTGTGCGGGCGCGGTTGTGTCGTGGGGAATCTCTATGTTGGCCAGCGTTAAAGGCCTAACCAATCGCTGCAGCCGACGGCGACCCGCCGTACTGCATACTTTTGAGATGAATAAAACCCTTCCACCCGTAGCCACTTGCGCTCTCGCTCGCCGCGGCTGAGCTTCGTCTCGTTAGGCCCGATGGACGATCACACTTCCAGCACTGCACACGCCACGGCCAGTACGGCAGAGCTTGTGGTGCGAGAGCATTTGAATCTGACCGCTCGTGGAGACCTGTTCGCCGTCGACCGAAACCTTACCTCGGATTACTTCAATCATCGCTGCGCGGATGAGCCGATGAATACCCGCGGGCGGGGTCCCGAGGCCCTGAAGGCAACGATTCGATGGCTACACCGCGCCTTCACCGACATGCGTTTTGAATTTCATGAGGTATTAGCGGTCGGAGATCGCGCGGTAGCGCGCGTTACTTTGCACGCTCGTCAGCATGGGCCATTCGTAGTGCATGATTCCCCTGCCGGAAAAGTGACCGACGCTTTTCCGTCGAATGGCCGAAGTTTCGCAGTCCATCAGACGCATTGGTTCAGAATTGCTGACGGCGCTGTCGCTGAACACGATGCCGTCCGCGACGACCTCGGCATGGCCAAGCAGCTGGGATGGATACCGCCAAGGCCTCTCTACATTATACGCATGCTCCTCACTCTCCGACGCGAACGCAGTCGAACGGCCTAGGCTCAACTTTGTAGTGCAACATTTGCTAGGTATGAAGGAAGCATTGATTGGGTGTTTTGTAGCCATGTCTTCTTCTCGGCCGGTTATTAAGGTGTGCGGCGATTAGATCGCATTCGCTTTGCGTGACTCGAGCCATGGTTTGACCTTTGGGAAGATACTGCCGGATGAGCCCGTTGGTGTTCTCATTGGTCCCGCGCTCCCAGCTGTGATGCGGGGTGGCGAAGTAGAACTTGACCGGGTTGACCGCTTCCACCTGGCCATACCAGTGGAACTCGGTCCCATTGTCCGCCGTGATGCTGCGCATTCGGCCCGGATGACGCGCCAAGAGCCCGAGCAAGGCGCGGTTGGTTTCGGCCGCGGTGCGCGCCTGGAGTTTTCCGATCATGACGTAGCCACTCTTGCGTTCGACCAGGGTCAAGACGCAGTGGCTGCTCTCCCCCGGGCTCTCGCCCATCATGGTGTCGATCTCCCAATGGCCCGTCTGACGCCGCCGCTCCACACTGCTCGGCCGTTCCCAGATCATTCGTTTGCCCGCCAGGCGCCCTCGGCTGTCGTAGCGCCCGTAGCGTTTCCGGCAGCTCTTGCGCGCACCGCGCAGATGTTCGTGCAGCGTGCCTCCACTTCGCAGATCCCGCCAGATGTGCCGATAGATCGTCTCGTGGCTGATCCTCAGCTCGCGCTGCAAGCGCAAGTGCCCGGAGACTTGTTCCGGACTCCATTCTTCCCTCAACAACCCTTCCACGCGCTCCCAGTGTCCGCGCCCAAACTGGCTGCTGCGCCGCGAGCGGTAACGCCGAGCGTGGGCCCGCTGCTGCGCCTGCCGCGCTCGATACCAGCCGTCGTACGGCGCCGCGTTGCGTTTCAGTTCCCGCGACACCGTGCTGCGGTGGCGCCCCAGCTCGCGCGCGATCTCCGCCGGCTTCAGCCCCACCAACCGCAACGCCGCCAGCACGCTTGTCTCTTCTCCACCCAGTTGCCGATACTTCATCCCCACTTTCCACCCAGCCTTTTTCTCTTTCCAAACCTTTCTTTTTCCCTTCCCTCCACACGTCGTCCGTGTTGCACTTAGTTTGTGAATCCGCGACGCCTAACCAGACGTTGCAGCCAGCGGCTTAGGCATCGTCGTTTTCTTGGATTTCCCGCGTAGCAAGTGTGCTTCCAGGAGCTGCCGTTTGCGTTTCCCAAAGCCGTGGCTGAGCTTGTGTCTCGTTAAGGCCCAAGGCGGAAATGCAATGAAACGTACCTGGACAATCATTGGCGTAGGCGACGTCCCGGGCAGCTTCAAATGGTACCAGTCGCTCTTTGGCCAGCCCGGGACACCTCCGGGCCATAAGTACTTTGGTCAGATCCTCGATACGGATGGAACCGTCTTGCTCTGCCTTCACGAGTGGGGCGCGCACGAGCATCCCTCCCTGATGAGTCCGAGTGCGGCACCACCTGGCAACGGGCTCCTCTTGTTCTTCCGCGTCGACGATTTTGATATGGCAATGAAGAGGGCACGCGCTCTCGTCACCCGGCTCGAAGAGGAGCCGCACGTGAACCCGAACACTGGCACTACGGAGTTCTCACTCCGAGATCCGGACGGGTATTACGTCACGATCAGCGCGCTCTCTGCGCCCCAGCCGAATGAGACCTAACCGGCGATACAGCGAACCGCTAGCCGCTCTGCGTTTCCGCTTCCTATGACTTCCAATTTCCACCAGCAGCGACGCGCGCTCTCGCCAGCGGTCGCTGGTCTTGTGTCTCGTTGGATGGACTCAAGGAGCGGCGGCGCCGAGCAGTGGTCCGAGCCATGGCACTCCACGAGATGGCGACATAATGGCAAACACTGATTCTCGCGTAACGATCCATATGGCGGCGAGCCTCGACGGCTTTATCGCTCGAAGGGACGGCCGCGTCGACTGGCTTGAGACCTCGGACGAATTCGCAGACGGGGAGATCATGGACCCAGGATTCGTCGAAGCGTTTCTGAAAACGATCGACTGCTACGTCATGGGATCGCGAACTTATGAGACTGCGCTTCGTTTCGAAGCCCAGGGATTGGGGTGGGCCTACGGCGACAAACCCACGTTCGTCCTCACTAGCCGCGATCTGACACGGACTCGGGATACGGTCGAGTTCCACTCCGGAGATCTCGCGCAGTTCGTGAATCGGCGCCTGCGGCCCAGGTTCCGTAGCATCTGGTTTGTGGGAGGCGGTGGGGTCTCCGGCGAATGCCTTCGGCTTGGTCTGGCCGACGAGCTTCGTTATTCGATCCTGCCGACCTTGATTGGTGATGGAATCCCATTCTTCGAGAAGCTCGGCAGAGACGTCGCCCTCCATCTGGCGGAGGTCAAAGCCTACAAGAGCGGCGTGGTCGCGCTTCGTTACGAGGTTCAAAAAGATCGCGACGAGTCACAGAATGCCACCTAAACCAAGCAATGGAGCCAACGCCGCCCGACTTGTGTATGAGTTTGTTCGCAGCTCAATCCTTCACCTCAGTCCGCCGCGGGCTCGGCGGGGTGGCTCATCTTGGTCTCGCTAGATGTCGACAAAGCTCAGTGTCATGAACATGTAAACGCTAAAGGAGGCCGCTAATGGAAGAGCAGAACATTCGGATGGCCATTGATCGGCATTGGGCAGCGTCTGCTGCCGGTGATCAAGTTGTCGAACATCAAATCTACCACGATGACATCGTGTGCGAGTATCCACAGTCAGGCGAGGTAATTCGCGGTCGGAGTAACCTGCAGGCGCTTCGTAGTCATCATCCTGGCAGGCCATCGGGGTTTTCGGTCCGCCGGATCGTGGGAAAGGGCAATCTCTGGATCACCGAGTACGTGATTATCTACGAAGGCAAGCGCGTCTACACCGTGAGCATTATGGAGTTTCGGGATGGAAAAGTGTCGCATGAAACCCAATACTTTGCCGACCCGTTTAACGCCCCCGCTTGGCGCGCACAGTGGGTTGAAACGGCGGCGGCCGACAACATCTAGCCCCGGCGATGCAGCCAGCGACTGGCCGGGGTACTGGCCCACCTCACTTTATGAAAACATTACCCGTGCTTTTCACACGCGTCCTCGCCAGCCGCGGCTGCTCTTGTTCTCGTTAGGCGACGTGCGCGCGGCAATCTACGATGCGATTCACTGAACTGGTGCTCATTCTTCAGGCTGCTGTCGGCCCAGTTATCCTGATTTCGGGAGCGGGCCTGTTGATTTTGTCGATGACGAACCGATTTGGGTCAAAAGATGGCCATATCCCCTAACCAAATCGCTGCAGGCAACCGCTGGCCGCTCCGATGCCCCGCTTAAGATTATGAAAAGACATGCCTCGCAAGCCACGTGTGAATTGGCTTCGCATTGGCGGGTCGAGGTGCTTTGATGGCGTCCGATGAAAAAAGCGAAACCGAAATCGACCGCCGAAAAGCACCGTTCCTATCAGAAGCCCGCCCTGCGCAGCGAAGCGTTCGCCCGGGCGCTCGGCGACGCAAAATTGCGGGTTGCCGGTTCCGGGGGGTTGCGCTCGCTTTTTGAAAAAGCCGCCAAGGACTGTGCGTCGCTCCCCAGGCAGCGGTTCAAGGAGACTTGGCCATATCTTCAAACGATGCTGCGGCTGGTCCGCGCCTGCGAGCAGGGTGAATACAAACAGGTTTCGAAGGAGGCTCTGCTCTGGATTGTAACGGCTCTCAACTATTTGGTCGATCCGTACGATTTGATTCCGGACAGCACTCCGTTTCTCGGCTTCGTCGATGACGCGATCGTGGTCGAATTTGTCGTGGATAAAACCCGGGAAACGCTGGACGATTTCATGATCTGGGAAACCGCTGGCGTGAGTTGAATCTGGAGCAACTGCCACAAGAAGCGTCCGACTGTTGTAGCGTGCGCTGTCTCAGCGCATCTGCTAATGGCGTGGCGAACCGAAGGATCCGCTGAGGACAGCGGACACTACAACGCTCGAGGCGGATGCGCTCCCCGGAGTGTTTTGCCGGGATCAGCGATCCCGGCTACAACCGATCGACGCTATTTCTTGTCATACGCGACCGGCGGGCGGACCGGGGGTTCAAGCGCTTCCGTGTGCTCCGAGAGGGAGCCGATAAACATGGAAGTCCTGATCTCGCCGCCAGCCTTCGCGCTCATAAAGGGCCTGGGCGGTCTTGTTGGTGGTGGCGGTGCTCAGTTCGAGTTCGACCGCCTTGGCGGCGCGGCCAAAGTCGGCGGCGACGCGCAAGAGGGCCGCACCGACGCCGCGACCGCGGGCATTTGGATGAACGAAAAGGTCGTTGAGGATGAAGAGCCGGGCCGCAGAGACGGAAGAGAAGCTGGGAAATAATTGCGTGAAACCAAGCGCCCGCTGCTCGTCATCGAAGGCGAGGTAGATGACGGATTGATCGTGAGCCAAGCGTTCGGAAAGAAAGGAACGAGCCAGAGCGAGGTCGGACGGTTGTCCGTAGAACTGGCGATAACCGTCGAAAAGAGGAACGAGTTCGTCGAGGTCATCCGGTGTTGCCCGGCGAGTGTTCATTGCGCGGGACGGGACTCTATTTTTTGTAATAAGGAACCTGTGGGAGGACGGGAGGTTCAAGCTGGGAAACGGTTTCGGTCTCCTCCTCTTCCTCAAGGGAATTGAGCGGCTGGCCGGCCGGATTCACGAGGCGCGCCGTGACGAAAATGACCAGGTTGCGCTTGATGTGTTGCTCGGTGTTGGTGCGGAAGAGGCGGCCCACCAGCGGGATGTCGCCGATGATCGGGGTGCGGTCTTCGGTCTTCTGCACGTCTTCGCGCATCAAACCGCCGAGGACGACGGTCTGGCCGTCCCATACGCTCACGCTGGTGGTCACTTTGCGGGAGTTGAAGATCGGCTGGTTGATGACGTTCGGCGTGATGACGCTCGGCTGCGAGACGATTAATCCACCCGTGAGCGTATTCGAGGGCCGATGACGACGGTGATAAGATCGGGCTGCCGTAGTTGATGAAGCCCTCAAACTCGACCACTTGCGGGACAAGATTCAGATCGATCGTCACTCCGTCCGGACCGACCACGGGTTCGACTTCGAGGGTGACACCAGTATTGCGTGTCTCAAAGCCAGTCGGAGTTGTCGGGGTCACTGGCACGCTGCCTCCGCCTCCCAAGCTCAGGAGCGATCCGATTGCGCCTGCCGCACTACCCGTACTGAAACTTCCCACGGTGTCCGGAATTTTCGGCGGATCGAACTGGGTCGGATAACGAAACTCCCGCACGATCTCGATCACGGCGCGCTGGCCACTCTTGGTCGTGACGCGCGGCGCGGAAAGGAGATCGACCCCTTTCTTCTGGTTCAAAGCGCGGCTCACGAGCTTGGAACTGCGGGTCGGTGAACACCCCGCTAAGACCAAAGATCCCGGGCGCAAGCGAGCTGGCACCGGGAATCCCAAAAAGCAGGGCATCGAGCGCGTTGGCGGTAGATGGCCAGGTTGCCCGCTGCGATTACCTCGCCGTAACCGGAATTGCCCAACCGGAACTCCGTTAGGGGCGACGAAGGGATAATCGAGCGGATTGAGCCGCGGGCTGGTGCCGGAGCTGCCACCGCTCGCCGAAGACGCCGCTCGTTCAGCCGATGTTGAACTGGCCGAGCAACCAATCGAAGCCGAGCTCCTTGAGATTGTTTTGCGTGATCTCGACAAATTTCGCTTCGATCTCGACCTGTTTTGGCCCGGCCACGTTGGCCTGTTCGACGAGCGCATCGACCAGCTCGAGATTTTCCTCCGTATTGCGCACGATCAAGCGGCTGCTCTGCGGGAGGAAATTCGCGCTCGCACCAGTCGGAAACGGAACCCCCTGGTCCTTCAGGAAATCGAGTGCGGTCTGGCGATTAACCAATTGCTGACCGCCGGTCGTCTCCTGAGTGTCCTTGCCGCCACCGCTGGCCCGCGTCGCCGGGCGATCGAGCGGATTGGCCCCCACGTTGACCGAGCTGCCGATGAAACCGGGCGGAACCCGATACTCCTTGGTGAACAAATCGCTGCTCTGCTCGTTGATCGGGATGACGGAGACGGCGTAAGGCTCGACTTTCACCTTCAAACCCGCCTGGCTCGCGATGTAACGGAGCGCTTCGCCTAACGGAATCTGGGTAAGCGTGATCGTGATCCGCGCCTCGGAAGGCGAGATGGCAGGCGCGGGCGGAAGCGGGACCGGGGTCGGCTCGACTGCGGCGGTCTCGGGTGCGGCGCCGGGCAGCGGTGCCGCGACCGGCTCCGGAACCGCGGCGGGCGCCTCGGCCCGGCCTAACGACGTGGTGCGCAGAACAATGTCGACTCCCTGTTTTCCCTCCGTCGAAGGATCGTTCGCCGCCGCCTGTTGGCGGAGAAAATCGATCGCTTCCCGGATGCTGGCGTCGCGGAATTCGATCTTCGGAATGATGATGCTGTTGAGTTTGTTTGTGATCCGCGCCGTCCCGCCGGCATCGCGCGCGAAGGCGTCGCTGATCGGTCCGACCGACTGACCATATTGGCGGACCGGCTCTTCCCAGCCCTTCTGGACCTGCCAGAGCTGGCGGGCGCGGGTCTCGTTGTAGGCCTCCTCGCCGTAATGCGTTTTCGTGTTATTGATCCGCTCTTCACCGCGCCGGGCGGCGACATTGTAGGGATCGAGATTGAGGACCTGCTCGTATTTCTTGAAGGCGAGATCGTAACGGCCCGACTGGTAGTAGCCCTCGGCGTCGGCCAGGAGTTTCTTCACGTCCTCGACCTTGGCGATGAACTTCGGGCCCATCGTTTTGTTGAAATAATTTGGCTCGATGAGGTGGGCGAGGAGTTCGGCCGCCTCGCGGCAATTTGGGTCGTAGCGGTCGCTCACGATTTCGCGCACGATCTGTTCCGCTTCGCCATACT
The DNA here is from genome assembly GCA_963772915.1 of uncultured Verrucomicrobiae bacterium. Classification (GTDB taxonomy): domain Bacteria; phylum Verrucomicrobiota; class Verrucomicrobiia; order Chthoniobacterales; family UBA10450; genus Palsa-1392. Next base: position 83,851 of record CAVYZI010000006.1, on the reverse strand, counting down.
TGCCCTCGGCGATGCGTTGTTCGGCCAGCTTCACCCCGCTCTCGCAGAAACCACGCATGGCCGCATCGTGCTGGTCGGCCGTCCGCAGGGCGTCGGGCAAATAGGTGACTGCGACGCGAAATTCATCGTGGGCCTTGGCAAAATCTTTCGCCTCGAGGGCGAGCCGGCCGCGTTCGAGCGCGCCCTGGCCCTGCACGATCGCCGCCTCCCGCCGCGCCACCTCGCGCTCGGCGACCCGGCGCACATTCTGTGCGGTAGCCAGGCCGGCCGGGAAGGAGAAGCAGCCAGAGGACAAGAAGCAAGGAAGAGCGGCGAGTGAAGGCATTCATGAAAGATCGCGCCGGTTGTATCGGCCCCGGAGAAGCGGGGCAAGGAAAAAGGAAGGGAAGTGCCGTAAGCCGTTAACGCCCGCTTCGAGTATGTAGACGCTTCGCTGTGCGAAGCGCGGGTCTGCGTCCGGCCGACTCAGAAAGGGCGCGGGGTCGCTAACCCCCCGCGTTTCACACAGCGAAACGTCTACAGAGGCTTGACCGGACCGATCTCGATCTTCTCGTTAGGCTTGTCCGTCTCGATGATGATCGCTTTCTCCGGCTCGAACATCGAGCAGCTTGTAGGTGACCCGCTCTTCCGGTTTGAGGGAAAATTCCTGATCCTTTTTCACCGCGAAGGTCTGTTCCGCGCCGTTCCAGGTGTAGAGGAAGTTCGCGACCGACTCGGGCGACATGGCGCGTTTTCCTTTCACGAGGGTAACGAGATCGTGGGTATCGACCTGTTCGAGGGTCAGCTCCGAGACGTCGACGTTGGTGCCGTATTTGTCGGTCTCGAATTTCTCGGTGTAGTTCGTGATCTTGTATTTCGTGCCGGCGACCATTTCGCCGACGTGGAGGAATTGGGTCGGCCGGCTCGGGTCGGCGTTGTTGATCGCGAAGGTGTCCTCGACCGAGGAGGCAAAGAGGAGCGGGAACGCTTCCTCGGCGAAAGAGCGCAGCTTGAGCTTGAAGGTGTAGGGCGGGCGAGAATCTTTCGCCGTCGGATTGGTGTGGGCCTCCCACTCGTCGAGGTTGGTGAAGCCATCGCCATCCGCGTCCTGGGTGAGGACATCGGCCTCGGTGATGGGAAGACCGAACTCCTCCAGCCAGTCGTTAGGCACAGGCGGATGGAGGAGCGTGTCCTGCAGGGTCGCGGGCTGGCCATCCGGGCCGATGAAATGTTTTTCCGGCACGAAAAGACCGGCTCGCCCGCTCGCCGTCCATTGCGGCGGTTTCTCCAATTCCTCCATGGCGGCAGTGATCTCGGGCGCGCTTCCGGCCGGGATCTTGTTGTTCGGCGGCGGCACGTTTTGCAGGGCCTCGAACTGCTCGCTGAATCCGGAGGAGCGGAGAAAAACAAAGAGCGAGCAGAGGATGAGAAAAAGGGCCGCGGCCAGGACGGCGGCGCGCTCGTAGTTGGTTCGGAGCCAGTCCATGGCCTAACGAGCCTCCTTTTCCGGCACTGTGAATTTCATGATCTCGATTTTGGCCGCGACATCGACGTGTTCGGTCCCGACGATGAACGAGATATTCGGCGCGGCCGCCTTACCCGCCGCTCCGGGAGCGCCGGCGGCCGGCGGGCGGCGCAGGAACGGGCGTCGCCTCGGGACCGCCGCGGGGCGGGCCTTTGTCGACCTGGTTTTTGATCCGGAGAGTGCGGAGAACGTAGAACTGTTCCCTGGCGGTCGCGATCTGGTTGATGGCGCGCCGGACCGCGGCGGGGCTGCCGGAAAAAGCGAGATCGATCGTCGCCCAATCGACGACCCTGGCCGCGTCGGGCGCGGCTTTCGGCGGCGGGCCGGGCCGGGCGCGAGCCGGGGTCGGGGTGGGAGTGGCGGCGGCATTTTCCTCGGTGAGCGGAGTGCGGGTGAGGCTGTTGATCGAATCGACATGGGCCTCGACGAGCGTGTTGGCGAGCCACTCGATGGCGCGCAGCTCCCGGCCGAGGGACGGGGCGGCCTCGCTGTTCGGGAGCGAGGTGGCGTATTCGTCGAAGCCGAGGTGGAAATTGTCCGGCAACCGCACCCTGGCGGCCTGGGCGTGTTCCGCCACGTCGCTCGTGGCGGCGCGGAGCTGGGCCTGGAATTCGTTAGGCTGGAGCGGCAGCCTCGGGAACATGCGCGTCTTCATTTCGTTCTCGAGGGCGAGGAGCGAGCTGCGATAGCTGTCGGTCTGCGCCTTCGTCTTGCCCAGATTTTCTTCGCTCGGGAAAGGCCTGCTCCGGCGCAGGCGGCTCAGCTCGTTGACGGTCGAGTCGAGGCGCGCCTGCGCTTCTTCGGCCGCGCCCTTTTCGTGGAGGAGGAAAACCAGGCTCAGGATGATGGCGAGGGCGAGCGCGGCGAGGAAGCTGCCGAGAAACTTGTTTTGCTGGAACCAGTTCATGGCAGGGCAAAGGGCTTTCTCAGTTTCAGACGCAGCTCGTAGGGATAGGCCCACTCCGTGTTGGTCGGCGTGCTCGGCCTGATCACTTCCGATTGCTTGTTCGGGTCGACCTCGAAAACGGTCGAGCCGAGCAGATTCCGGAAATAATCGACCACGATCTCCTGCTGCTTCGGATTGGAAAGGTAAAGTCCCCTAACGAATACGCCATCGATCTCCGGTTCCTTCTTCGGTCCCGCCGGTCCCCGCGGCGGCGGTCGATTGTAGCCGGGGGCGTTGACCCCGGCCGCTCCGGGTTCGCCCACGATCCGCCCCTCCGAGGTCGGGGCGAGCTCCGTGATCCAGATGTTTTCCTTCGGCAGGCGCGCGTTGAGATCGTCGAGAATGCGCAGCCAGGCCCCGCGATCGTCGATCGCCCGGAGAAGCGGCGTGGCCGCGGCATCGAGCGTGGCCGTCTCCTTCCCGAGCTGCTTGATTTTGCCTTCCAATCCGCGCATCCGATCGACATCCACCTGCAGACGTCTCGGCGACGCGGGTATCGACGTGCGCCACGCGCATGAAATAAAAGGCCCAGACGAGCAGACCGAGAACGAAACAAGCGCCGGCCAGGATGAAGAACGGCTGGCGCTGCGCGAGACGCTGCCGGCGCACGACGCTGGCCGGGCGCAGGTTCAATTCCATCGGGCAATTACTCGTGCTGCGGAGGGCGAGCCCGACGAGTTCGCCTAACAAGTGAGCGGAATGCGCCACCTCTTCGATCACGACCGACTCGGCGACGGCGACGTTGCGCAGCGGATTGAAGAACTCGACCGGCCACTGGAGTTTCTCGTGGAAAAACTCGCGCATGTAGGGCGTGGTAACGGTGCCGCCGCAAAGGAAAACGCGCTCCGGCTGGCTGCCCTGCTGCTGGGTGCGATAGAAGCTGATCGAGCGCGCCACCTCGGCGTGGAGCCGGGTCATGGTGTTGCGCACCAGTTTGGAGACGCGCGCCACCTCCGGGTTGTCGGCTTCGGCATAAGCGCCGCCCAGACTAACGAACCCGTCGTGCGTCTTGCGCAGCTCGGCTGCGGCGAAGGGCTCGTTGAATTCCTTTGCGATCGCGGAGGTGACGGAGCTGCCGCCGATCGGGATGCTGCGGCTGAATACTTTCCCCGGCTCGACGAAGAGCAGGTTGGTCGTGCGCGCCCCGATGTCGATGACGAGCGAACACCCTTTTAGTTCGCTGTAGTTGAAACGAAAGGCGTTGTAGAGCGCCATCGTGGCGACGTCGACCCGCGTCGTTTGCAGGCCGGAGGCCTCGACCACGGTGTTGATCCCCTCGAGCAGCTCGGCCTTGATCGCGACGAGGACGACTTCGATTTTATCGACCGCATCGGAGCCAACGAGCTGATAATCCCAGACCACTTCGTCGATCGGGAAGGGCACGTTCTGTTGCGCCTCGAAGGTGATGATGCGCTCGATTTTTTCCTGGTCGACGGCGGGTAGCTTGACGAAACGGGTGAAGACCGATTGCCCGGAGACGGCGTAATCGACCGGGCCGGGCTTGAGCCCGAGCTCGCGCATCATGGCGGGCAATGCGCCGCCGATCTGGCGATTGCGATCGGTCTCAGCCGCGGGATCGGCCAGGATCTCGCGCAGCCGGTAACCGGTGAGGACGAGGCCGCCGTTCGGCTGGGCCTGGAACTCGGCCAGGCCTAACGTTTGCGAACCGAGATTGAGACTAACGATGCGAGGAGCAACCGGCATGAGTGCGCGATCAACGGGCAGCCGGCTTGATCTCTTCGTAAAAATCCGAAAACAAGGGCGCGAAGGGGGTTTGACTCTTATCGAGTACAAATCCGGTCAGGGCGGGAAAATCGGCGAACCATTGCGGCTTGGCCCGGGCGAGGCTGAGTTCGTCTTTGACCTCGCCTTTCTGGACCAATTGCACGGCGATATTCTCGATCGAAGTGGTATTGGGCGGCCGCCCCTGCAGGATGTAGGCGAGGGCGTGCGGCGGCACATACATGACCGACCAATGCTCCCGGCCAGCCAGGATGTGGACGTGCGTCACCTCGCCGCTCAGCACCTTGCCGTTGATCGCGACGTAATACTTGAAGGTCAGCTCGTCGGTGAAATCGGGCACGGTCGTGAACTGGACATCGACCCGCAGCCAGCGCTGGCGCGTTTCGCGCTTTTGTTCGCCGCCGCTGTAGTTGAATTGCGGGGTCGTGATGAGGTCGCGCTCGATTTTGTTGATGCGAAAATCGCTCGCTCGATTCTGGGCGAAGAGCGGGCTGGCGAGAGCGAAGGCGAAGAGGGTTAAAGCAATTTTTCGGCGCATGAATTCGGGATTTGAAACGAAGCGCGGGCAGAAAGCCAGCACTTTGCGAGGTACGTGTTGACCGGGCGACACGCTCGCTCTTCCGGCCGGCAATGTGGGCGGGGCCTTTGCGCCCCGATCGCCCGATCCCGGATTTGTCCGGCGCCGCTCTCCGGGCTTTCCAGCAAAGCCACCGTCCAACTGACTGCCTAACAAGCGGCAGGAAGTGTTCGAAATTTGTCAGTTGCAAAATCGTTCTCGTCGTCCTCCTCGTTTTTCGAAAACAGGCGGAAAGACGAGGAGGAGAACGAAAAGGAATCGCCCAAACTGACAATCGGCGAACACTACCCAAGCGGCAGAACCAGGGTTTTTCTGCTTGCACTACGAATCGAAATCCTCACGATGCGACGATGAATTTCCCCGAAAGCTCCCCGGCGTCCCGCCCTTCACTGTCCACCGCCCAAGACACCTCTGAAGGGAATGTCATTTTGCGGCGGATAAAATCGTCAAAGACTTGGGCCATGCCCCTGCGGCGAGCCTTCCTGCTCGGCGCATTGCTCTTGAGCGGTCCGGCAGTCTTCTCGTCCCAGGCACAAATCCCGCGCGGCGTCTTTTCCCTGAAGGGCGCAGGCGGAAACGCACTTCCGGGTGCACTAACGAATCCCGATGTCGTCGGGCTTTCTGTTCGACAAAATTGGTCAGACCTCGAGCCCAGCGAAGGCGTTTTTGATTTTACCTATCTCGACAGCCAGGTGCAGGCCGCGGCGGATCACAACAAGGTGGTGCTGCTGCGGATCAATTCCCAGGCGAACAAACCGGCCTGGGTCACGCAAGCCGTGCAGGATGCCGGCGGCACTTTCTTCACTTTCGACGACAGCGGCGTCCCGACCACGATCCCCGTCTTTTGGGACCCGACCTATCTGGCCAAGAAAATGAGCATGATCGCCGCTCTGGGCGCGCATTTCGGGAGCAATCCGACGGTGAAAATCGTGACGGCGAGTTTTGCCAACGCCAAGAGCGAAGATTGGAGCGTCCCGCACGAGGAGGACGAGGTGACGAACTGGATCGCCGCCGGCTACACGACCGAGAAGCTGGTGGACGCCGGGCAGCAGATCATTGACGCCACCATGGTGGCTTTCCCGAATCAATACGTGGCGCTCGCCATCGGTGGCAATGGCCACTCCGAGACTCGGCCAAACCTGGACGCGAGCGCAACCGAAGTCGCCGCCACCACCATCAGCCTGTCGCGCAGCAAATGGCCGGGTCGGTTGATTGTCCAGATCAACAGCCTTTCCACATTCAATCCGGTCGCGCCGGGATTGGACGATAGCGCCTGGAACGTGCTCTGGAACAGCCAGCCCGACGTCGGCGCGCAGATGCTCGATGCGGTTCATAACGACAGCACTTTCCGGGTAAACGGCGGCGTGCCGGGTGACGAGGCGACCATCCTCACGACGGCGGTGGATGGGGGTGTCAGCTACGGCGTCAATTACATCGAGGTCTACGAACTCGATGTCAGGAATTTGCAGGGCGCCATCACCTATGCGCGCGAAAAGCTTACCTCCACGCCGCCCGCCTATGAAGCTACCGGGTTCGTGATTGGTGATCTCAATGCAGTTGTTGGCCAGTCAGTCACGTTCTGGGGAGCAAGCTGGTCAAAAGAGAACTCTTTGAGCGGCGGCTCGGCATCCTCGAGTTTTAAGGGGTTCGCCAATTCCCCGAGCACCGATCCGCCGACCTGCGATGGGACTTGGATGAGTGATCCGGGAAACAGCTCCGGACCTCCCAGCAGCGTCCCGGAGTTGATCTCCGTGATCGTCGCGAGTTCGATCACCAAATCGGGCTCCACGATCTCAGGCGATATCACCAAAATCGCGATCGTTCAGACCGACCCCGGCTACCAGGGGGATCCTGGTCACCCTGGAACGGGGACCGTGACCGCTTTGATCTGTCCCTAGCTAATCCATCGCCGCACAAAGGCGACTCCCACATCTTGAGCTGACTCAGCGCTCGCCTGCGCGCTCGAGCCATTGCCGAAAGTAATCGATCGTCCGCACGATCCCTTCCTCAAACTCCACCTTCGGTTCCCAGCCGAGGATCTTTTTCGCCCGCCCGATATCGGGCTGGCGCACCTTCGGGTCGTCGACCGGGAGCGGCTTGTATTCGATCCCCGATTTCGTCCCGGTGATGCGAATGATCTCCTCCGCGAATTGCTTGATCGTCATCTCGCGCGGGTTGCCGATGTTGACCGGCTCGTGGAAATCCGACTGCGAGAGCCGGTAGATGCCGTCGATCAAATCGGAGACGTAACAAAACGAACGAGTCTGGGCGCCGTCGCCGAAGATCGTGAGGGGCGTGCCGGCGAGAGCCTGGCCGATGAAAGCCGGCACGACGCGCCCGTCGCGCAGGCGCATGCGCGGACCGTAAGTGTTGAAGATGCGGACGATCTTGGTGTCGATGCCGTGAAAGCGGTGATAGGCCATCGTCATCGCCTCCGCGAAACGCTTCGCCTCATCGTAAACCCCGCGCGGCCCGATCGGGTTCACGTTGCCCCAGTAATCTTCCTTTTGTGGATGGACGAGCGGATCGCCGTAGCACTCCGAGGTCGAGGCGAGGAGAAAGGTCGCCTTCTTCGCCTTCGCCAGGCCGAGGGTGTTGTGCGTCCCGAGCGCGCCCACTTTCAAGGTCGGGATCGGCAGTTCCAGGTAATCGATCGGGCTGGCGGGCGAGGCGAAATGGAAAACGAAATCGATCTCGTCGGGGAGGAACAAATACTGGGTCACATCCTGTTTGATGAAGCGGTAGTTCTCGTTCCCGGCGAGATGCTCGATGTTCGCGAGGTGACCGGTGATGAGATTGTCGATCGCGATCACGCGATGCCCTTCGGCCAGGAGGCGATCGGTCAGATGCGAGCCAAGGAAACCGGCCCCGCCGGTCACGACCGAGACGGGTTGTTTATCGGGACGCGCGGCCATGGAGCGTTTTATCTAAATGCGGGGATCGCCCTTGGCGAGCAGAAACGCGTTGCATCACCGGCCGGCGCAGTTGTAGCCGGGTCGGCGATCCCGGCTCAAAATGAGGGTTCGGGCTCCAAGTCGCGTTGTCCGCCTGGACGACTGAAGCACTAGAAAGGAAGGACAGTTGAATCAGACCGAGCCGGCCGCAGAACGGGAGAGAACGGGCTGCCCCATGCCGTTTTCGACTGGGGCGAAGTCGTCGAAGTCAAGCCAATTGCCCGTGCAAATGCCGCCAATGAAGGCGGCGAAGACCCGCGGCTGATGATTCTCCATCCGCGTTTATCCACGAAATCGGCGGACCCTCTTGAGGGCTTCCGAGCCCGGATGGCGCTACGGGCCAAAAGCCGAGTCAAACGGGCCATAGTCATAGGGCCCGGGTCCTGTCTCTCCAACATCAAGAATTGTCTGCAAGACGGTCAGCGACGGAATATCAATGACCGTGACGGTCGTGTCGAGGCCATTGGAGACGTAGAGTTTCGTCCCGTCTGGACTGGCCGCCATAAAGAACGGGCCTCTTCCCACCACGATCGTCCTGATGACCTGGCGCCTCGCCGTGTCGATGACCGACACCGTATCGGAACCCCCGTTAGAGACGAAGGCCTTTGTTCCATCCGCCGTAATGATCACCTGCCACGGTTTGGCTTCGACCGTGAGTGACTCTACCCTGAAAGTGCGAGAGTCGATGATCGAGGCGGTCCCATCGCGCACATTGGAGACATAAATCTCGTCGCCGCTCGGCGTGATCGCGATGCCTCTCGGCCCGATCCCGACCGGCACCGTCGCAATGACCGCTTGCCTCCGTCTGTCGATGACCGAGACCGAGTTATCGAGAAAATTGGCCACGGCGACCCGATCGCCCGCCGGAGAGATGGCAAGGCGACGAGAGCCGGCCGCGGAGGGGATCGAACGGACTTCGTAGTTTTCGGTATCGACCACGTCCGTCATCCCCTGGTCATAGTTTGCGAAGTAAGCGAAGCGTCCGTCCAAGGTCAATACGACATCGTTCTCGTGACCGTCGATCGGGATGATGTGAATGACCTCGTTGGTCGCAGTATCAATCACGCTGATCTCCGGGGTTAATTGATGGATGAGGAAGAGTCGCCCGCCGTCCGGGGTGACCGCGGCCTCTTGCGGGTTGGGCGCCACCGGGATCGTGGCCACGTTGGCGAGCGTCTCCGTATCGATAACCGACACTGTTCCGGATTGGCCGTTGGAGATATAGGCCGTGCGCCGATCCGGCGACATCGTGATTCGCACCGGGTGATCGCCGACCGGGATCCTGTCGATGATCTGGTCAGTCGCGGAGTCGATCACCGTCACGGAGTCGGACGTAGGCGCGACGACAAACAGGTCTTGCGCCAAAGCCGAAGAAACAAAAATGCAGGCGACGGCAAGCCAAACGGCGGTACCGGGCCACCGAAGAGAGCAGGCCGATTTCATCCGAGATTATTGCCCGGCCGACACCCCCTAGGTCAAGCCGAACCGGCCGGACCCGTTGTAGCCGGGATTTTTGGATGCACTCGACAAGGGCAACGCCACCGGAGTGCGACCCATGTAACATCCCGGTAAGGCTGTCGAAGACGCCCTCGAGTATGGGGGAATCCCCTTCCCTTCGCGCTCGACTTTGGGCAGGACCGGCTCTTTCATATATGCCTTAGCCGACAACCAAAGGAGGCCTTCCCATGTGCCGAAATATCAGAACGCTGCACAACTTTGAACCACCCGCGACCGAGGAGGAGATTCGCGCCTCGGCCCTGCAATATGTGCGCAAAATCAGCGGCTTCGCCGTGCCCTCAAAAGCAAATGAACCCGCTTTTGAGCGCGCCGTCGAAACGGTGACGCAGGCCTCGCGCCAATTGCTCGATGCGCTCGTGACGAAAGCGCCCGCGCGCGATCGTGAGAAGGAGCGGGCCAAGGCGATCGCAAAATTCCGCACCCGCTATGCCTGGGCGGGAGAGCGAGCCTAACGAGCCGATGACAATGAAAAAGGTCAACAGCAACGAGATCGAGGAACTGAAATGGGCCTCGCCGAAAGGGAAGTTTGCCGGCGCGGGCAAGGACATTTCGGAAGCCCTCGGCTGGGATCCGAAATCGGGCGATGCCCGGGCCCGCCATCCGTTCGCGGTTGAAATCCTCCGCATCGCGCCCGGGCAAACCCCCTACCCGTATCACTCGCACGCCGCGCAGTGGGAATTTTATCATGTCATTTCCGGCCGCGGAATTGTGCGCGATGAAGATGGCAAAACGCCAATCGCGGAAGGCGACGCGTTTATCTACGGGCCGGGCGAGCCGCATCAGCTGATCAACGAGAGCGAACAGGACCTCGTGCTTTACGTCGTGGCGGATAACCCGCTCGGCGAATCGTGTTATTACCCCGACAGCAAGAAGTGGCTTGTTCGTTCGCCCGAGCGCAAGCTCCTGCGGGGCGAGGCGAGGGATTACTTCGACGGCGAAGAGTGAATGCCCTGCAAGGCCGGGAGCAGGCGGAGGAGCGCGCGCAGGTTGGTTTGCCTAACGACTACCGGATCGCGCGCGGGCAGTTTCGGATGGTCCATCTCTGAGGCGAAACGCTGCTTCCAGCGCGCATAACGAGCCGGTGACCAGGCCCCGCAAATATCACCAGCCACGATCCGGCACTCACGCCCGAGCAGGCCAATCGCCCACTCCACATCCTCGAGACTGAAGCGGCCGCTTTCCCAATTGGTCATCGCCTCCTCCGCCCGCAGGCAATCGAGATCGACCGTCACGTAAACCGGCGCGCCCGCCAGCTCCGCGGCAAAGCGGGCGAATTTCTCCCGCCAATCCTCGCGCAGGATCGCGCCGCGCCGTGCGCGCTCCCGGGCGCTGCGATCGTCCGCCCAGGGATACACTTCGAGCCGTCCGGACCGTTCCGCGCGGTTGTTGCCAAAGATTCGCCCCGGCCACCAGCACTCGAAATTCCCGCAACCCCAGACGCTCACCTTTCCGATTTGGGGCAACTCGAGGGCGCGGTTGACCCAGCCGCCGCAGCCCCAGTGCGGCGGCCGAATATCCCAGTCGGGGTGATTATCAAATGAGACGACGGTCGTTGGGTCGGCCAGGCGCCGGAGCCAAAGCGCGGTCAAATGATGAAAATCGCCCGAGCCATAAACAAGAAAAGGCGGCAGCCGGCACCTCGCTCGCGATAAAAACGCTCGATCTCTCGCCGCGGCGCCGAAAAGCGCAGCCGCGGCCCCCATTCACGCGCATCGACACTCTCCAGCGGAAGCGACTCAACCTCCCAGGCGTCATCAAGATTCAGATGAACGGCGTCGGCAAATGTCATGATGAAAAAAGCACGGACAGGCACGCAAGGCACACTCTCCAAGCGAACCAATGATTGCCATGCCCAAGAAAGCGAACAATCGCAAGCCTCGCCGCGAGCAATCCGAGGAGCCCACATTTCTTCTTTCGCGTCCAGGAGGCCTTTCGTGTCGCCGCGCGCAAGACCTCAGGCGTGCTCGGCACCGCCTGGGCTTTCATGACCGCGGTCGCGATCATCGTGGTTTGGGGACTGACCGGCCACATTTTCCATTACTCCGACACCTGGCAGCTCATCATCAACACCGGCACCACCATCGTCACCTTCCTGATGGTTTTCCTCATTCAGAACACCCAGAACCGCGACTCCAAGGCGATCCAACTCAAGCTCGACGAACTGATCCGCAGCGTGGCCGGCGCGCGCAATCACCTGATGGATCTGGAGACTCTTTCCGACGAAGACTTGCAGAAGTTTCAGGAAGAATTCGAGCGGCTGCGGAAGCGCTCTGCGGCCACAGCCGCGACGGTCACCAAAATCAGCCGCAAAGCCAGCTCACGCTGAGGCCCGCACTTCGCCGGCCCGGATAAACTTCTTCCCGGACGGACAAAGATGGAGCAGCTCGCAGTTCGTGCAATCGGGCTTGCGCGCGAAGCAGCGACGCCGGCCGTGCCAGATGAGCCAGTGGCTCCAGTCCGTCCAATGAGCGCGCGGGATGAATTTCATCAATTCCTGCTCGATCCTGATCGGATCGTCGTTAGTCGTTAGGCCAAGACGCTGCGAGAGGCGGATCACGTGGGTGTCGACGACGATGCCTTCGTCTTTGTGAAAGGCGTTGCCGAGCACCACGTTCGCGGTTTTGCGTCCAACCCCGGGCAGCGCGTGCAACTCGGCCATCGTTTGCGGCACCTTGCCGCCATGCTCTTGCGCGATCGCGGCGGTCGCGGCCCGGATGCTTTTGGTTTTGTTGCGAAAAAATCCGGTCGACTGGATCGCTTTCTCCAACTCCGCCACCGGCGCGGCGGCATAATCAGCCGCTGAACGATACTTTTTGAAGAGCGCGGGCGTGACCATGTTGACCCGCTTGTCGGTGCACTGGGCGGAAAGAATGGTTGCGATCAGGAGCTGGAGCGGGGTCTTGAAATCGAGCTCGCAGTGCGCGTCGGGATAGACCTTCGGCAAGATCCGAACCAGCTCCTTCGCTCGTTCAGCGCGGGTCATTGCCTAACGAGTCCTCTGCTCCACCATCTCGTCGCCAGCGCCAGCGACGAGCCTTCCCCAGAAATTCCCCGCCGCGTCGGATGAGCCAGCGCGCCCAGGCGAACTCGGTCGCGAGAATCGCCAACCCGAGCGGCACGACCACGATCGCCGGCCCCGGCAGAATGAGGAGGGCGAGACCAAACAAAACCACCGTGCTGCCAATGACGGCGACGATCGATTTGCGCACCCGCGGCCGATTGGCGAGACCGAGGCGGTTCACCCATGTCCAATACCAGGTCACCGTTGGTCAGGCGGTGGGCTGATCGGTGGCGGCGGGCTGAGGATCGAGGAAGGGGGCGAGCTTCTGCTCGAGCTGCGGCGGGACGTGCGCGACCAGTTCGACAAATTCGCCTTCATACCGCAACTCAAGCACATGCCCGACGCGATGCACCTCGGCGAGGAGGGCCGATTCGCTCTGCGGCACTTTGTAACGCGCAGCGCAGCCGCCATGAGCTGAGGGTATTTTGCAGGGCCGGGATCAGCTCCTCGACGCCTTCGCCGGTGCGAGCCGAGATCGCCACGCTGCCCGGGAATTTTTCGAGATAGACCGGGACCAGGTCGCGGTCGGGGAGCGCGTCGATCTTGTTGAAAATAATCAGGGTCTGCTTGCCAAAGGCGCCGATCTCCTTGATCACGGCATCGACCGCTTCCATGTGCTCGTCGACCCGCGGATGGCTCAGGTCGACCACCTGGATGAGCAGATCTGCTTCGACCACTTCCTCGAGCGTGGCCTTGAACGATTCGATCAGGGTATGCGGAAGTTTTCTCAGGAATCCGACCGTGTCGGTGAGGAGAACGCGCTGTTTGTTAGGCAAAGTCAGGCTGCGCGTGGTCGGGTCGAGGGTCGCGAAAAGTTTGTCCTCCGCGAGCACGCCGGCGCCGGTGAGAAGATTGAGCAAAGTCGATTTGCCCGCGTTGGTGTAGCCGACAACGGCGGCCACCGGCCACTGATGGCGCTTCCGTCCCTGGCGCTGCACAGCGCGATGTTTGCGCACTTCGTTCAGGTCGCGCTCGAGGCGCGCGATCCGTTCCTGGACGCGGCGCCGGTCGACTTCGAGCTGCGTTTCACCCGGGCCCCGGGTCCCGATCCCGCCCGTCTGGCGGGAAAGGTGGGTCCACATTCTCGTTAGGCGAGGGAGGAGATACTGCAGTTGCGCGAGCTCGATCTGGAGCCGGCCCTCCCGGCTCCGGGCGCGCTGGGCGAAGATGTCGAGAATGAGCTGGGTGCGATCGAGCACCTTGCGGGAAAAAAGATTCTCCAGGTTTCGCCCCTGGGCCGGAGAGAGCTCGTTATCGAAAATAACCGAGGTGACCTGCTGGTCCTGGAACGATTCCCTGATCAGCTCCGCTTTCCCTTTCCCGATGTAAAATGGGGCGGTCGGCTTTTGCAGTTTCTGCGTCACGGTGTCGACGACATGCGCGCCGGCCGAGTTGGCCAGCTCGCGCAATTCTTCGAGCGAGTCGCGCAGGTCCCATTTCGAGACGCCATCTTTCTCGAGTCCGATCAGGAGCGCGCGCTCCTGTTTGCGGTGCGGCTGGATCTCAATCATTCAAGGGGAGGCAAAAGAGCGACCTTTTGCAGGATCCAATCGACGGCTGCTGGGTGATCCTTCAACAGAGTTAAGTTCAGTGGTTCCAGAGTAGTTTGTCGCCGGAACCAGGTCAATTGTCTTTTAGCGTAGCGCCGGGTCGCCTGTTGGATTCTCGCCACGCAGTCGGCCGAGGTGATCTTACCCTCCAGCAGCTCTCGGATTTCGCCCAAACCCAGCATTTGCCTGGCGGTCGCGCTCACTTCTGAGACCGCGGCGACTTCCTCCGTCACACCAGCGCGGAACATCTCCTCGACCCGCTCGTCGATCCGGGCGTAAAGATCGGCCCGCTCGCGGAAAACGAATACGCCGGGCGCTCCCGCTCGGTTCGCGATTCCACTGCGCCCGCTGCGCGGATGCCGGCGCGTTGGTTTGCGCGAAAATCTCCAACGCCCTGACGACTCGCCGCTTGTTTTTGCGATCGATCTTTTCCGCGCCTAACGGATCGACCGCGAGCAGACGCGTGTTCAATTCCTCGAGCGAGAGCGCGTTTAGCTGCGCACGCAATTGCGGATCGACGGCCGGGAGCGGCGCGAGCCCGTGCGTGAGCGCCTTGAGGTAGAGGCCGCTCCCGCCCACGACGAGAGCCAGTTTCCCGCGGCGGTTGATTTCCTGGATGGCGGAAAGCGCCAGTTCGCGAAATTTCTCCGCGCTCATTTCGTCGGTCAGCGGGACGGTCGCGATCAAATGGTGCGGCGCTTTTCGTAATGTCGCCTCGTCCGGTTGCGCCGTGAGCAACGGCAGCCCGCGATAAATCTGAAACGCGTCCGCGCTGACAATTTCCGCCCCGCAGCCGGCGGCGACGTCGGCTGCGATCTCCGATTTGCCACTCGCAGTCGGCCCGCCGAGAAAGAACAGGCGTTTCAAGGTAAAAAAAACCGGGAGACCGGCAGCTTGACGCCACCTGATCTCCCGGTTTCTAAGAACTCAGCCGTAGGCTAATTCCGCGAATGACTATCGGACTTCGCACCGCTCACCACGAGCTTGCGACCCAGGAACTCCTTGTCGTGCAGTTCGTCGACCGCCCGCTTCGCTTCTTCGACCGTTTGCATCTGGACGAAGGCAAACCCTTTCGAGCGTTCGTTATGCTTGTAGGTCACCACTTCGGCGTTTTGCACCTGCCCGACACCGTTGAAGAGCTCGAAAAGATCGCTCTCCGTCGCTTCGAAGGACAAGTTGCCGACGTAAAGACGCGGCGTGGTCACTTCGACCGACTCGGGTTTACGCACAACTCGCGCCGCGCGGGGCGCACCATTACGCGCCTGTGGGGAGCCGTTGCGGCCGGGCGCGGAGGGCTTTCCGTTGCTATCGGCGCTTCCGAAGAAGGCCGTGATTTTCTGCCAAAAGCTCTTTTTTGCGGGAGCCTTCGACTCCGCGCGATCTCCGCGCGTATCGAACCGCCGTCGGGATCCGCCCCGGCGCTGACGCCGTGAGCCTCTCCCGGGGGATTGAGATTTCATAATAATCCTCGGTTATTAACCAGTTACGTTGCGGGCGGAGCGCCCCGAAAGCATTCGGGGCACGGTCCACGGCGCGCGAACCCCGCAGGGTCCAAACCAGCAGCTCAAGAGCAGTCTGCGCAGCCAAAGGAAACTCCACCACTTCGGGCCGGGAAACGGGTTCAAGCAAATGCTTGGTCGTGTGCGATCTCCGGGGCGGCATTCTGGTCGGGATGGACGAGAATGCCTGGTTCATATTTTCCGAAAACTGGACGATCGCGGGAAGCAGACATGTGCCTGAGCTCCCCGGCACCGCGCACATTATTCACGAGGAAGACGTTATTGCAAGACTGAAATCCGCCCCGCCGGCGCCCGCGAGTGTCGGTCGATTGTCAATCGGATGACCCGTTCTCGTAATCGTCCTTGTCCTCGTCCTCGATCTCCGGTCTCGTTTTCAAGGCACGCCAGCAAGAACGATAAAGCCCGTGCCGGCGAGCTGTTTGACGCCGCCGCGATGGTTTCAAGGTTCCGACGCAGCCCAGGCGCTGGCGCGGAGAGTAATCCTCCGGCACCTCATCCGGCACCACCCGTTTCGGGACGTTCCTTGCCTCGCACAAGAGCTCGGTCATCCCGTTGCGCGTCGTGACCATCGGCTGGGGCGCGCCGTTTCGCGCCTCGAACCTTAGTTTTCGGGTGGCTGCGCAAATCAGCCGAAGCGCGTTTCGTCCCACCGGAAAATCCCACTGCATCGAATAGGTCGCAGTGTATTTCCCCTGCTTGAGCGGGTTCGCTCCCACCTTGGTGTAGGAGAATTCGATCACGTCCCCCACCCGCACGTCTTCCAGCACGAGGTCGGCCGAGAACGACGAATCGTAAATCAACCGATCCGGATCCTTGGCGCTTTGGGAAAGCCTGATGCGGGAGCGGTCCAGACGGTCAGTCGCGACTCCATCCCGCACCAGCTGCACGGAATTGAAGCTGAGCCTTTCGAAGGCAGGATCGAACGAGACGGAAATGGCCGCACCGTTTTGCACGCCGTTCTCCGAAGTGAGCCGGCGCACCTCGTGATAATAGAACGCATTCTGTTCGAGGTTTTCCTGTCGATCGATCAAGAGCAGCACCACGCCGGAATTCTCGACTCCCGTTTCGATTTCGTTTGGGGCTTTGACCGGTTTCACCCACCCAGGCGCCGGCGTCACCTCGAAACCGACTTCGCCGGTGCTCGAGCTCGGCTCTTGCGCTCGCGAGGTGAGAGCCGAACCGAAGGCAACCAGAGAAAAGGAAAGGGCCAGCAGGCCGGAGCGACTGATTATCGCCGAGGGGACCATAGGCTGCGCATCGCAGCGGGTTTAGATTTTCCGATCGCATAAGTCAAGCTCGGACCTGGCTTGGGATTGCACCTGAATGATTGTTCGCGCCGCCCCGCGGTTCGCAAAAGGTCTTGGCAGGACTACGGGCGAGCAATACGATCGCAGCCATGAAAACTTGTTCCCTCTGGGTTCTTCTCGCTCTGGTCACTCTTGGCGCCGCCCCGCTTCGGGCGCGCGACGTCATTCTCAATGTCGATAACCCAGCGGTCGCGGTCGCGGCGGCCAACAAGGCCAACGACCTGGAGAAAAAAGGCGACCTCGATGGCGCGATTCATTATTACAGCGCCGCGATCAAGGTGGATCCCGACGATGTATGTCGCGATCTATTCCCGCGGCACCATCTACATGCAGCAACACAAGTGGGACCTGGCGATGGCCGATCTCAATCGCGCGCTGGTCGTCAGTCCCAGCTTCCTCCTCGCGGCGATCAAGCGCGCGGAGCTGAATCAGCACATCGGGCACTACGACCTGGCTTTGGCGGAGCTCACCCACATTATCAATCTGCGGCCGCGCATCCACGCCAACGCCCTCGCCCACAGCTCCCGGGCGTGGATTTACGCGACCTGTCCCAAGCCGGCCTTTCGCAACGGCAAGCAGGCGGTGGACGATGCCACCATGGCCTGCAAAATCGATTCCTGGGATAGCTGGGATTACATCGACACCCTCGCGGCCGCCTGCGCTGAGGCGGGTGACTTCGAGAAAGCAATCAAGTTCGAGCACAAGGCGATGCGCAAAACGAAGGACGCCGACACGATCAAGGGAATGCAGGAACGGCTCGCGCTCTATCAGCAGCATCAGCCGTTTCGCCTCGCGAGCGTGCGTTAGCCTAACGACTCCTGCTAGAACTGGAAATAAATGAAGTCCGAGGTGGCCACGCTGCGGATCGTGACGATACCGAAAAGGAGCAGGACGGCGATCCCAGTTTCCAAAATGAACTGGCCGCGATTGGAGAGACGCGCCTCGATCCGCCAGCCGTCGATCCCTGTCGTCAGCATGTGGACGACGAGCGGCAGGGAGTAGATCAAGACGAGGACGACAAAGTAAATTCCGATCCGCCATTGTTCGGCTGAGGCGGCAAAAGGCGATTGCGCGAGGTCGTGCACGATCTGCCCGAGGTTGCGCTCGCGGAAAAGGAGCCAGCCGAAACAGGTGATGCCAAACGTGACCGTGACTTTCATCAACCACGGAATCCTTTTCGTTAGGCCAAGCCAGTCGAGGAAGCGTTCCACTAAAATCAATGCGCCCCAGTAAACGCCCCAGAGGACGTAGTTCCACGAGGCGCCGTGCCAGAGGCCGCTGATCGCAAACGTCGCCATGAGGTTGTACGATGCGCGCGCCGTCGAGCAGCGGCTTCCGCCTAACGGAATGTAAATGAAGTCGCGCAGCCAGGTGGAAAGCGAGATGTGCCAGCGCCGCCAGAAATCGGACGGCGAAGTCGCCAGATAGGGATGGTTGAAGTTCACCATCAGATCGATCCCGAGGAGCCGCGCGGTGCCGCGCGCGATGTCGGTGTAACCGGAAAAATCGGCGTAGATTTGGACGGCAAAGGCGAAGACGCCGGCCCAAATGACAGGAAAGGAGGCATCCTGCACGGCGAAGATTTTGTTCACCACCAGCGCGGCGTTATCCGCGATCACGACTTTCTTGAAATACCCCCAGAGCATCAGACCGAGCGCCGTCCGCCACATCTCGGCGTTGATTTTTCGCTCGCTCCGATACTGCGGCAGCATGTGCCCTGCGCGCTCGATCGGCCCGGCCACGAGCTGGGGGAAAAAGGTCACGTAAAGCGCGTAATCGACGAAATTCCGCTCCGCCTGCACCTTCCCGCGGTAGACATCGACGACGTAGCCGATCGATTGAAAAGTGTAGAACGACAACCCCGCCGGGAGCGCAAGGCGGAGGGCGTTGCGGATCGGCTCCTCACCGAAGTTCGTCAGGATGGCGTTGATGTTCTCGAGCGCGAAGCCGTAATACTTAAAGGTCGCGAGGAGCGCGATGCTGGCGCAGATGCTGATGAGGAGAAAAACGCGACGACGGCGCGGGAAGCGTTCCATCCCGCGCGCGCAACTGTAATCGACCAGGGTCGAAGCCCAGAGCGGGAGGAGAAACCACGGATGCTCCCAGCCATAGAAAACGTAGCTGGCAACGATGATGAAAACGTTCTGCCCCCGCCGCGGGAGCGACCAGTAAAGCGCGAGGACGAGCGCGAGGAAAACCAGGTAGGTGAGCGAATGGAAAATCATTGGCGCAAGACTGGGCGGAGCGCGTCCGCGTAGACCTCCGTCGCTTCTCGTTTCGCGCCCGGGCGGATATGATCGTCTTCGTTCTTCAAAAACATCTCTTCGGTCAGCCCGGAATTATTCGTTAGGTCGACGAAGGCGCAGCCCTGGCTCTGGAGCCATTTGCGCAGGTCGGCGATGTAACGCTCCAGCGCCTCGCTTTGTGGGACCGTTCCGTCAGGCAAGGGGTGCCGTTTCTCGCGCACGAAACAAAGTGGAATCCTGGCCTGCTTCGCCGTTTCGACCATGTGCGGCAGGAAATTGCGTTTCGGATCGGCCGCGAATTCCTCCGGTTTTTCGCCGCTCACCTCGCTCGATTCCGGCATGATCTCCTCCCGCAGTTTCGCGGCGTCGAACGTTTCGTTAACCCGGCGGCGCAACGGCCCGACGCCGTGCCCGCTGCTGGCCGCGACCCGGAACGCGAGCCGGCTGATTTTCTCCTGCTGCACGTGCCGGCGCTCGTTCAGCGGATAGAGCCAGTCGATCGCGCGACTCAGGATTCCCTGCCTATCGGCGTTGTCCCGACCAAGGACCGAGCGAAAAACCGGCTCCTTCTTTTTCTCAATCGATTCCAGGAAATGCCGGTAAGTCGGCGTGGTGCGAAAAGTCGCGTCGGTCAGCAATCGGTCGCGAAAACAGATGCAAACGAGGCGCGGATGAATCCCGGAGCCGACGACGTAGTTCTTCAGCAAGAGATACCAGGCGGCCGAGGCGGCGCCGCCATTCCAGAGCAGTTCGACATGTTTCACTCCCATCTTCTCCGCCAAGAGCCGCGGATCGATCGAGCTGCCGAGAATCGAGTCGCCGATCAGATACAATCGCCGGCTGTTTGTGGCGGAGGCGCGCAATCGGCTTGGCGTCGAAATCGCGCCGGGCCGGGAGGAGATGCGCGATCAGCGCCGGCAGGAGCAGCAGCGCTGCGACGAAGATCGTTAGGCGCCAACGTTCCCCGGTCACGCGCCGTCCCGCGTCTGGTGAAACCATTCGACGAAACGCGGCAGGCCAACCCGGAGCGGCGTCGTCGGTTGATAACCGAGAAGCCGGCGCGCTTTCGAAATGTCGGCACAGGTCAGGGGCACATCACCCGGTTGCTCCGGCAGCAGATTGATTTTTGCCTTTCGCCCCAGCGCCTCTTCGATCGCCGCGATCAGATCCTTCAACTGGATGGTTTCGCTCTCGCCCAGGTTGAAAATATCGAAGAGCGGCCCGTCGTAGCCTAACGACGCCATCACGCCCTGGATGATGTCGTCGATGTAGGTGTAATCGCGCCGCGTCGTGCCGTCGCCGAACTGGTTGATCGGTTCGCCGTTCCAAATCCGCCGGGTGAACTGGTGAATCGCCAGGTCCGGCCGCTGGCGCGGTCCGTAGACGGTGAAGAAGCGGAGCGCAACGATCCGCATTTGGTAAAGATGCGAGTAGGTCGAGCAGAGAAATTCACCGGCGATCTTGGTCGCGGCGTAGGGGCTGACGGTTTGGGTGAGATGCAGCTCTTCCGAGAACGGGATCGTCTTTGCCAAACCGTAGACCGAGGAGCTGGAGGCAAAGATGAAACGCTCGATCCCTTTCGCCCGCGCCGCCTCGAGCAAGTGCAGCGTGCCCCCGACGTTGGTATCGTAATAAAGTTGCGGATGACCGATCGACGGCCGGACCCCGGCGCGGGCCGCCAGGTGGATAATGGTGTCGAACTTCCTCGCGGTGGAAAACTTCGCTCACCGCGCGGGCATCGCGCAGATCGGCCTGGTGGACCGTGATCCTGTCCGCGACCGCCGCGATGTTGGCGCGCTTGATTTGCGGATCATAAAAATCGTTGAAGTCGTCCAGGATCGAGACCCCGTGCCCTTCCCCGAGCAGCTTCTCGACAAGGTGCGACCCGATGAAGCCGGCGCCGCCCGTGACGAGAATTTTCATTGCGCGAGGGTAAGGAGGAAGCGATCAGCGGGCAAGAGGAGAGAACCGTGAATAGGCCGAAGAACAAAATGCGCTTTTCGCGCTGGTGGATCCTTGGGGGCGTGCTGCTTTTCTGCGCGGCGCTGGCGGCGGACCTCGCTTTTCGCCTCGGTCCCGAGCTGCTCTCGCGCCGGAAATTTGAGCCGGCACTCGAAATCGTTTCTCCGCTCGAGCTGGCCGCTTTGCCGACTGCGACGCGGTTCGATTTCCCGCTTGGCAACGAGCACGGTGCGATGGCTTACAACGCGCAGCCTTTTACCGAAAACATGCACCTCGGCGACGACCTCAACGGCATCGGAGGCGAGAACAGCGACTTGGGCGATCCGGTCTTTGCCGTCGCCGACGGCGAGGTCCTGGCCGCGCGCGAGGGCGGTCCCGGGTGGGGCAACGTCATCATTGTCCTCCATGCCTACCGCGAAAACGGGGTGCGCAAATACGTCCAGTCGTTCTACGGCCACGTGCAAACGATCCTCGTCGCGCCGCGCGAAATCGTCAGGCGCGGTCAGCAGATCGCGACTGTCGGCACGGGCGGCGGCAAATACCTGGCCCATCTCCATTTTGAGATGCGCGAGTTTATCACGCCCTTTATTGGGGCCGGCTATCGCAAAGAGACGCGCGGCTGGCTCAATCCCAGCGCCTTCATTCAAGCCCACCGCGGCGCGCCCGACGAAGACGTCGGCCGGAGGCCATAGGTCGTATTGCTCTCAGGCTCGCCCGCCCGGCTTGTCGAGCGCTCGCCAAAAGTACCAGGCCGCGACCGAGCGATAAGGCCGCCATTGTTCGCCGATGGCGAGCAGCTCCTTCGGCTTCGGCAGGTCCTTCTTCCCAAAAGTTTTCGCGTAACCCTTGCGCACTCCATAATCATCCACCGGCCAGACATCGGGCCGGCCGAGGTCGAAGAGGAGGAGCATCTCCACCGTCCAGCGCCCGATCCCGCGCACGGCCGTTAGGCGGGTGATGATCTCTTCGTCGCTCATCCGCTCGATCGCAGCCCGCGTCGGCACTGTGCCGTCGAGCGTTTTCGCGGCGAGGTCTTTGAGCGCAGCCGTCTTGTTCCCCGAGAGGCCCGCGGCGCGGAAGGTTTCGTCGGGCGTGGCGATCACCAGCTCGGCCGAAAAAAATTTCCGGCGCGGATAAAGCGCGCGCACCCGCCCGAAGATGGTCGCGGCCGCTTTCCCGCTCAGTTGCTGGTAGGCGATCGATTCCGCCAGGGCATCGAAGACGCGCATCGCTGGATCGAGTTTCACTTCGTAGGGGCGCGAGCGGGCAATCAGTGCGGCGAACCGCCGATCGGTCGCCGCCAGGTGCTGTTCCGGCGAGCGGCGCGGTCGCCGGCGGGATTTTTTGGCGTCAATCTTCCTCGTCATCGACGCTGAAAATCTCCTCTTTCAGCGCGCCAGGCGATGAAAATTTTCTCGCCTACCGACGACGCCGGCCACCCGCGCGGAAACCATTCCGGCGCGGACCAGAACCGCGTCGCGAGTCGTTAGGCGAGAAAGTCCGGGGACGACCGCCGGCAGGCGCCTGCGCCTCGCGCCTCCCCCGCTCTTCCCGCGGCGGGGCGGCTGCCTCGTAATCGAAACCTTCCGCCCGTTTGCGGACGATGCCGCGACCAATGAAACGTTCGAGCGAGCGGAGCGGCCCGTGATCTTCCGGGGTGACAAAGCTGATCGCATCGCCAACCGCGTGCGCCCGTCCGGTGCGTCCGATGCGATGCACGTAATCCTCCGAGTGCATCGGGAAATCGTAGTTCACGACGTGCGAGATGCCGTCGACATCGATCCCGCGCGCCGCCACATCGGTCGCCACCAGCACCCGCACCGCGCCGGATTTGAAATCCTTCAAAGCGCGCAGCCGCTGGTTCTGCGAACGATTGGAATGGATCGTGCCGGCCTTGATTCCGCTGCTCTCAAGCCGGCGCGCCACGCGGTCGGCCCCGTGTTTCGTCCGGGTAAAAACCAGGACCGTGTCGAAGTCCGAATCGGCCAGGAGATGTTGCAGCAAGGCGGGCTTGAGGTGCGTCCGCACTTCGTAGACCAACTGCGTCACGGTCTCGGCCGGATTCGCGCGCCGGCCGATTTCGATCATTTTCGGGGAATGCTGGAACTCATGGGTCAGGGCCTCGATTTCCCGGGAAAGCGAAGCGGAAAACATCAGGGTCTGCCGTCGCTTGGGCAGGGCCCTGACGATCTGCCGGATCTGAGGAAGAAAACCCATGTCCAGCATCCGGTCGGCCTCATCGAGGACGAGAAATTCCACTCCGGAAAAATTGGTGTGGCGTTGCTCCATGAGATCGATCAGTCGTCCCGGCGTCGCCACCACCAGTTCCACGCCCGAGCGGAGCGCCTGAATTTGCGGCCGTTCGCTCACCCCGCCAAAGACCGTTGCCATGCGCAACGGGAGATGCCTGGCGTAAGCACGGACGTTTTCCTCGATCTGAACGACCAGCTCCCGAGTCGGAGCCACGATCAGCGCGCGCATCCCGTGGCGTTGTCCATTGCCGAGCGATTGCGCGAGTTTGGTCAGAATCGGCAGAACAAAGGCCGCCGTCTTGCCGGTCCCGGTCTGGGCGATGCCGATGACATCGCGCCCGGCGAGAACCTCCGGGATGGCCGCCTTCTGAATCGGTGTGGGTTCAGTGTAACCAGCTTCCTGGATGGCTTTGAAAATACGGTCGTCGAGACCAAGGGAACGAAATGGCACAATCCGACAACTATCGGTCGGGAACGCGCAATGACACGCGATCTTTTGCGAGTCCTGCAGCAACTCCGTGGGAGCTGTCCGAAAATGGCTGTAGGGCGGGCGCTTCGCCTGCCCAGCTGAATCGGCAACCGAAGCGGTCGCC
Source organism: uncultured Verrucomicrobiae bacterium (assembly GCA_963772915.1). Lineage (GTDB taxonomy): Bacteria > Verrucomicrobiota > Verrucomicrobiia > Chthoniobacterales > UBA10450 > Palsa-1392. The sequence continues at coordinate 60,118 of CAVYZI010000006.1, read as the reverse complement.
CTACAATCGCTCGCGCAGTGTTGCAGGAGAGATGAAACCCTGGACATGCGGAAGCATGTCCCCCCGGAGGGACGGGCTTCCGCGCGTCCAGTCTTTGCCGCAAAGAAGCCGTCTCAGTTCAGTTGAGACGCTGCGCTAGCGGCAGACCAGCTTGCGACAGTAAAACGCCTCGGCATAGCGTGCCGCGCACTCCACTCCGCGCAGCCGCATGAGCGCGAGAAAGGTGTCCTGCGTAAACCAATGCTTTCCGCGCTGGCTCGGAAAGACCTCCCAAATCTGCTTCGCCTTGCGCCGCGCGATCGCGTCGCTCAACGGCACGAAGAAATTCGGATTTCCCAGATCGCCGTCATACTTCGGCACCTCGTATTCCAGGATGAGGTGATTCCGGAAAGTGTTCCAGGCGAGATCGGAGAGAAGCCGGTGGTCCTGGTGCCGATCCTCGCGGTAATGGGTAAAGACAACCTCCGGCGCGAACGATTTCTTCAGCGTTTCAAAGTAACTCTTGATCGATTTTTCCTCGGTCGGGAAAAAGCTCGTCCGAAAGTTCTTTACCATCACCTTCGAGTGCCGCGCCCGGTTTAGAAAAAGGCGGGCACTGGCGCGCGCTTCGCGGCCGCGTTGACCCTCGGCGCTGAAAACAACCCAAAGAACATTCAAGCCCGGATTGGCTGCAGCCAGTTTTAGAATGGTGCCGCCGCATCCGATTTCGATGTCGTCGGCGTGGGCGCCGAGAAAAAGAAGGTTGCGGGCTTTCTCGAGCGAAAACACAACCTATCTCCCATCGAGCACCGTCACGCCCTCATCCCACACCTGCCAGGGAGCATGTCCGGTGGCGTGCAGATCTTCGAGGTGTTGCTTCTCCTTGAACGTATCCATGCAGGCCCAAAAGCCATCATAGGGATATGCGATCAGTTGTTTCTCGCTGATCAATCGGTGAAACGGCTCCTCCACCAGATCTTCGCCTTCCTTGATGTAGTCAAAAATCTCCCGCCGGAAAACGAAGAATCCACCGTTGATCAAACTTCCGGAGCGCGCGATGTGCGTGATCTCGCGCACCACCCCATCCGATTGCAAAGAAACGGAATGAAAGCTGGCGGTCGGAGTGACTCCGACAAAGCAGGCGATCTTGCCGCTGGCCTTGAAGTAATCGATCAGCTTCGGAAGCGGCAGATCACTCAATCCGTCCGCGTAATTTGCGAGAAAGACTTCGTCGTCCCCGACGAACTTGCGCACCCGCCGCAGCCGTTCGCCGACGTTCGCCTTCTGTCCCGTATCGACAAAGGTGATCCGCCAGTCTTCGATATCCTTGCGCAGGAGCTCGATCTTCTTCCCGCCGCCTGAAAGGACAAAATCGTTCGAGACACACTCGTTGTAGTTGAGAAAAGCTTCCTTGATCACGTCCGCGCCATGACCCAGGCAAAGAACGAATTCGTGATGGCCATAGTGAGCGTAATACTTCATCAGGTGCCAGAGGATCGGGCGGTAACCGATGATCGCCATCGGTTTCGGGAACCGTTTGCGAATTTCACGCAGGCGCAGACCCTGACCACCACAGAAGAGAACCACTTTCATACGCTAAGGAACACTGCCTAACTGCCGGGCGTACGACAAAACAAACGAATTCGATCTCCGGCCTCAACAGATTGTCACCTCCGGGATGGGGATAACGAACTGGCCGCCCCAATCGCGAATGAACGCATTTTGCGCCATGATCTCCTCCTTCAGATTCCAGGGCAGAACAAAGAGATAATCCGGCTGCGTCTCCCGGATGTGCTCCGGAGGGAAAATCGGGATGCGCGTTCCCGGGGTGAATTTACCCTGCTTGTATGGATTGCGGTCGACCGTGTAATCAAGAAAATCCGTTCGGATTCCGCAATAGTTGAGCAGCGTGTTGCCCTTTCCCGGCGCACCGTAGCCGGCGATCGACTTCTTCCGCTCGCGGGCGTCGCTCAGGAAACGCAGAATGTTGCGCTTGGTGGCTTCGACCTTCTCGGCAAACGCCTGGTAACGCTCGAGTCTCGTGATCCCCCAGTCGGTCTCGCGCGCCTTTAGCTCTTTGGCCTTGGCCGAGATTGGCTTCGTTTCATCCTCCGCATGGCGACCATAAATGCGCAGCGAACCGCCATGAGTTGGCAATTCCTCGACATCGAACAGGACCAGGCCATGAGCCGCAAAAATCTGCTCGGCCGTGCTGAAGGAAAGATAGGAAAAGTGCTCGTGATAAATGGTGTCGAACTGGTTTTCTTCCACCAGACGAACCAGGTGCGGAAACTCCATCGTAATGACACCCTGCGGTTTGAGCAGGATTTTCAATCCGATCACGAAATCGTTGATATCGGGGACATGCGCCAGGACGTTGTTCCCCAGGAGGAGATCAGCCAGCTTCCCTCCGCTGGCCAGCTCGCGGGCCAGCCGGCGGCCAAAGAACGCCGTCACGCTCGGGATTCCCTTTTCCATCGCGGCCCGGGCAATGTTCTTCGCCGGTTCGATGCCCAGCACGGGGATCCCCTTCTCCTTGAAGTATTGCAGGAGGTAGCCGTCATTGCTGGCCGCTTCCACGACAAATGACTGACTGTTCAAGTCGAGCCGCGTGGTGATTTTGTCGACATAGGCTTTGGCGTGCGCTAGCCAACTGTCTGAGTAGGAGGAAAAGTAAGCGTATTCCTCAAAGATCTCGCTCGCCGACACATGCTCGGGGAGTTGGACGAGAAAACATCTTTCGCAAACAAAACTGTGCAGCGGATAGAATGACTCCGGCGCACTGAGCTGACTGGGATCGATGTAGGTCTCGCACAAAGGCGACAGCCCGAGATCGACAAAGGTTCGCCGCAATGGTTCCCCGCAAAACCGGCAACGATAATGGGCCGGGAGTTTGCGTTAACATGGCCTGAGCAGATCAACCGCGACGAGCGCGGCCGCGGCCTCGCTGATCAGGGCAAAGGGAAGCTCCGAGCGTTCGGCAATTTCGAGGAGCGAATGCTCGCCGTCGGAAAAATTCAAGACCCAGAGCAGAGCGAGTTCGCGGCGGCGCTTCTCGTCGCCAGCTCCAAGCCCTTCGTAAAGACCGCGGCGGCCGAGCTGAGGCTCGCACTTTGGGTTCGTGTTCAGATAAGTGCGATTCGCCTCCAGGATGTCGATGACGGCGCGGCACTTCGCGAAGGAATCGGCCAGGGACTTGGCCCTAACGAACTCCAGGTTATCAGCCGAGGTGTGATACTCGGGAAATTCGCCAGGCTGCGAACGCATCAGACAGCCGACCGGGAGATTGAATCCCGGCGAGCAGTACTGCCGCTCATCGTAGCCGTAGGGAGAAAAATCGATGACCTGATCCGGATCGCCGGCATGCTTGAGAACGTGCGCAAAGGCGCGATCGATTTCGGCGTTCCCGCGCCGGCTTCGCTTGTAGGTGATCGGGGCGGCGTCACCGACCAACGTCAAAACCAGGCCATGACGAATTCGCGACACGACTTCCTCATTTTGCGCCAGCCACGTGATCGAACCGATCGTTCCCGGAATGAAAAGGAACCGGTAAGAGTAGCGGCGCGAGGCCGTGGCAAGATGGCGCGCCAGTTCGACCGCGAGCGCGATCCCGGAAAGGTTGTCGTTGGCCAGCGAAGGATGACACACGTGGCATGAGATCAGGATCTCTTCGGGCTGTTCGCCTTTGAGAAAATATTCACCGTAGGTCAGATGACCGTCCTCGAGCGAGGAGTCGATACAGACCTCGCATTCTTCTTCCGGCCGAAAGCGCGCGAGTTGCTTTTCGCTCAGGCAAAACCCCCAGTCCTCCTTGTAATAGGTCGTGCGATACGGCACCCAATCGGGCTGACCCGCCGCGGTGTGAAGATGACCCTGCAGTTCGGCAAACGACATCCGTCTCTGCACCGGTGTGCTGTAACTAACGACATGAAGATTCAGCGCGCGGAAATCGACCAGGCGCTCTCCGGCAGAGTTCTTGATCCAGGCGTCTCGGATGTTCCATTCTTTCGGCACCGTCCAATCGAAAACCTTCGTCCCACTCGGCACCTCGCGCACTTCGATCGGGACCTGCTCGCGAATCACCCGCAAGGTTTCGCGCACGCCCTCGCCCGTAATGCTGCGGCAGATCGGATAGAGGCGCGCGATCAAGGCGTGCATCTTTGGGCCGAGGTCGTTCATCGTTCAAATGCAGGCCAGGCGAGGTCCTGCTCCGAGATCACACTCACGTCCCGTGGCCAGACAATGGCAAACGCCGGGTCATCGTAGCGAAAACCGGCCGCGTGCTCCGGCGCGTGAAAGTCACTCATTTGATACTCCACCTCCGTCTCGTCGGCCAATGTTTGAAAGCCGTGGGCGAAACCCTCGGGAACGAAAAGCGCGCGCCGACTAGCGGCGTCCAGTTCAATCGCGAAATGCTGGCCATAGCTGGATGAAGCGGCGTGCAGATCGACGATCACGTCGTAGATCGCGCCCCGCACGCAGCGAATGAGTTTCGCTTCGCCGCCCGGCGCGTTTTGAAAATGCATTCCGCGCAAGGTCCCGGCCCTGGCATTGAAAGAGAGATTGCATTGTGCGACCGCCGGATTGAGGCCGTGCGCAGCAAACTCGCGCTGGCAAAAGGTGCGGGCAAAAAAGCCGCGCTCGTCGGCGTTCGGCTCGAGTTCAATCAGAAATGCGCCCTGCAGTGGTGTCTCGGTAAAGATCACTTGGCAGAGATGGTTCTCCAGAAAAAATCCTGATCGATCTGGCCGGTGCGGATCAAATACTCGAGCTGTTTCAGGCGGGTAAAGCCGCGGCTCTCGAACGTCTCGTTTGACAGATCCACCTGCTGAAAAAGATCGCGCAACTGCTCGGCGCCGCGCCGGGCATCCCATGCACACTTAAAGCCCGGCAATCTGGCGCTGATCTTGTCGAACGAGACGCGGTAGCTGCGATTGTCGGCGCTTTGTGGCCCAAAAAACACCCTGCAACCCGGGAAAACCTCCGCCACGATTTCCGCGATTTCCCTGATCGTGTAGTTATGGGCGGTCTGGCCGACGTTGAAGGTCTCGTTGTGAATCGCCTCGCGCGGCGCCTGAAGGACGCGCACGATGGCTTGTCCAATGTCGAGCGCGTGGACCAGCGGCCGCCACGGCGTGCCGTCGCTCACCATTTTGATTTCCTTCGTCGTCCAGGCCAGACCAGCCAGATTGTTCAGGACGATATCGAAACGCATCCGGGGCGAGGCGCCATAGGCGGTCGCATTGCGCAGGAAGGTCGGAGAAAAATCATCGCCGGCCATCGACTTGAGATCGCGCTCGACCAGCGTTTTGCAAATCGCGTAGGAGGTTCGCGGGTTGACCGCTGACTCTTCGGTCACGTGACCTTCCGCCGCCAACCCGTAAACACTGCAGGACGACATGTAGACGAAACGCTCCACGCCCGCGCTCCGGGCGAGTTCGGCGAGCCGAACCGATCCCTTGTGATTAATCTCATAGGTAATGTGAGGCGCTAACTCGCCCGCCGGATCATTGGAAAGCTCGGCCATGTGCACGACGGCTTCGACCCCTGCAAGATCATCCGCCGTGATCTGCCGGATATCCTTGTGCAAGGTGCGCGGCGTGACCGGCGACCCGTGATAAAGCCAGCCACATTTGTAAAAGCCGGTATCCACCCCGAGAACGTCGTGGCCTTGTTCGATCAGAAGCGGCGCCAGGAGTGATCCGAGGTAACCTTCCGTTCCCGTAACAAGAATTTTCATCGCGCCTCTGCCGGGATGACCGCTCACACCCTCGCCATGGGGCGCATCATGATATCGGTAACCTCGGCGGTCCGGGGCAGCGCCAGGATGGAGGCGATGAGTTCCGCGACGTCGTTAGGCTGGATGAAACGCTTCGGCTCGTAGTCGAGCCCCTGTCCAGCGCGAAGCGCAGCCTGCATCGGTGTGGCGGTCGCGCCGAGGAAAAGACTGGCAACGCGGACTCCGGACGCGTTGCACTCCTCGCGCAGGCTATCGGCGACGGCGCGCAAGGCGTGTTTGGTCGCGGCGTATTGGCCGACGCCAGCGCGCGCCCGGCGTCCGGAGCTGGAGTTGATAAAAACGACCTGGCCACGGGAGGCGATCAGCGCCGGCAAGAACAACTGGGTGAGCCGATACGGGGCCAGCACGTTGATCCGAAATTGCCGCTCAAAATCTTCCGGCGCGGCCATCACCAGGGAATCGACCGCGATGATCGCCGCGCCATGAATGAGGACATCAAGGCGCTGATTCGCGGAGAGAATTTGCCTAACGAGTCCCTCCAGTTCCTCCTCCAGCGTGAGATCGGCCGGATAAACCCGGCCCAGCTTGCCGGGCAATTGCGCGGCGACCTCCTCCAATCGCTTCGCTCGCCGCCCCGTCAGGCAACCAGTCGCGCCTTCCTCGCCAAATTTTCGCGCTATCGCTTCCCCCACTCCGCCGCTCGCGCCGGTGACCAGGAAAGTCTGCCCGGAAAAACGTCCCATTAGTTTTGACCCCCCTTGCTCACCCGCCGAGCGGCGCGATAGAGCGGCGCCCCGAACGCCGCCGGGAGATGGGCACAGAAGTGTTGCAGCAGGCTGCCGGCTGCATGCCGCATCCCATAACTCTCTTCGATCTCGGAACGAACGGCGCTCACCTGCCCCCGCCGCGGATAATATTTGTTCGCAAGAAATCTCCGCGCCATCTCCATCTTGCCCTGCTGCAAACAGCGGCTAACCGCGTTGATCACCATCGGGGTCAAAAATCGCCGTTTGTAGGGCTCGACCTCGGGCCGGACCGCGACTTCCGTCAGGCACTCAACCAGTTGTTCGCTCGACAAACCGCCGGCCGTGACTGCCCACATGTGCACCCGATACTCCATCAGGTATTCCGGCACGAAAAGAAATTGCGCCTTCTCTGCGCTCAGCCGGATAAAAAACTCCGCATCCGGCGTATTCATGTCTTCGCGGAAACGGAGCCGCCGCATCGTGGCCGCGCGCACCAGCGAGGCCGACATCGGGATGGATTGGCTCCAGGCGGCCGCCTCGGCATTCTCCAGCAAGCCGGCCGGCAGTTTGTCGCGTCCATATCGCCCCGCGTAAGCGACGCTTTCCGGTTCCAAGCGCCGCCCCTTTGCATCAATCAGGTAATGATTGGAAAAAGCCACCTCCACCTCCGGTCGCATCACTCCCACCAGCCGTTCGACAAATTCCGGCAACAACCGATCGTCGTCCCCGATCGCAACCAGAAATTCGCCCCGGGCCGCATCCGCCAGCGCATTGAAATTGGCCGACATCCCGAGATCGCGTTCGTTGCGCCGGAAGGTGACACGAGGATCGCGACGCGCGGCCGCTTCGCCGACGGCCAGGGTCTCGGGAAGGGTGCCATTATCGAAAACCAGCACCTCGAGGTTGTGATAGGTCTGCGCCAGGGCCGCCGCGATAGCCTCCTCCAAATAGCGAGGCCGATCGAGAGTCGGGATGAGAACGCTGACGAGAGGGGTCATGCCGCGAGTGAAAGAGAAAAGATCAGGATTTTGAAGCCGAATTGATTAACCTTGGAGCGATGAGCGATGCACCTGCTTCTCCACCAATGGCGGTGAGCGAGTTTCGCCAACTTCACGCCGAGGGCTGTTTCATCCTGCCCAACCCCTGGGACATCGGGACGGCTCTCTATCTCCATCATCTCGGCTTCAAAGCCCTCGCCACCACTTCGGCCGGATTCGCGTTTAGCCGGGGCCGACTGGACGGCGGCGTCGACCGCAACGAAATGCTCTCGCACATTCGCGAAATTGTCGCCGCCACCCCGCTCCCCGTCAATGCCGACTTCCTCGGCGGGTTCGCCGATGAACCCGAAGGCGTGGCGGCAAACGTCGCGCGCTGCATCGCCACGGGTGTCGCCGGCCTTTCGATCGAGGACTCGACCGGGCGAACAGATCCGCCGCTTTACGAGGCGAAGCTGGCAGAGGAACGGATCGCGGCCGCGCGCCGTGCGATCGATGATTCCGGCGTTCCCGTCCTTCTCACGGGTCGCTGCGAAGCTTTCCTCGTGCAGGATCCCGATCCGTTGCGCACTTCGCTCGCACGCCTAACGACCTACGCCGAAGCGGGCGCCGATTGTCTCTACGCTCCGGGAGTGGCTGAGCCGGCCGAGATCGAGGCGATCGTGAAAGCCGTCGCGCCAAAGCCGGTCAACGTCCTGATCTCCGGGTTCAATTCGCACCTCACGCTCGCGCAAATGGCCGACCTCGGGGTGCGCCGGATCTCAGTCGGATCGGGACTCGCGCTCGCGGCCTGGGGCGCGTTCCAGCGGGCGGCACGCGAGATGGAGGAGGCGGGAAGCTTCGCCCGCCTGGCCGGCGGGGCGCTCTCGGCGGAGTTGAACGGACTTTTCGGTCCGCCCGCCTAACGAGCGAAGGGCCGGGGCAGGTTCTCTGACGCGCGGCTAGACAAGTCGCGCAAGTGAGAGAACATGTCGAAAACCGCGCCCATGTTTGCTCCCGCCGATTACGACCTTCGCCCTCTGACCGCCAAGGATGAACCCACCCTTTGGGAAATGCTCTACCTCGCCGTTCCGCGCAAAGGTGAGGAAGAACCGCCCCGTGAAATTGTCCGGCAGCCCGAGTACGCGCGCTACGTCGAGGGCTGGGGGAAAGCGGGCGACGTCGGTTTTATCGCGCACGACAAGAGCGAAGACACACCGCTGGGCGCCGTCTGGCTGCGCGATCCGGCCGCCGTTGTGACGCCGCCCGAGCTGGCCTTTGTCGTCAAACCGGGACACCGCCAGCACGGCATCGGCGCTTCGCTCCTCACCCAGATGATGCGGGCGAATCCGCAACTCACCGCCGTCAAGTTGCGGATGGGCGCGACCAGCCCGGCGGTCCGCCTTTTCGGCCGATTCGGCTTCGAGATCGCTACCCAGGACGACGAGGCCGTCGTCATGCGCCGTGCCATCTGAAGCCGGCCCCATGCTCACCGAACGCGCGCTCGCCATTCTGCACGACTGGGTGCAATCCGAGAGTCTGCGTAAACATTGCTACGCCGTGGCCGACTCGATGCGGCATTTCGCCCGGAAGGACGGGGCCGAGATCGATCTTTGGGAAGCGGTCGGGTTGTTGCACGACATGGATTACGAGCGCCATCCGAATCTGGAGCGCAGCCCTCACGACGGCCATCCCTCGGTCGGGGTGGCCTGGCTGCGCGAGCGAGGTTGGAGCGAGGAAGTTTGCCGCGCCGTCCTTTCCCACGCCGATTACTCGGGAGTCGAACGCCAGACGCCGCTCGAGAAAACCCTCTTCGCGGTCGATGAGCTGAGCGGTTTTGTCATTGCCGTCGCCCGGGTGCGCCCGAGCAAAAGTATCCACGAGGTCGACGTCGCGGCGGTGAAGAAGAAGATGAAGGACAAAGCCTTCGCCCGGGCCGTCAATCGCGAGGACATCGTGCGCGGGGCGGAGGAACTCGGGCTGCCGCTGGAGGAATTGATTGCGGAAGTGATCGCGGCCCTCAAGCTGGACGCCGAGCGTCTCGGTCTGGCCGGGACCGCGGGCGGTCTGGCCTAACGATGCCGATCGAGATCGTTCCGGCGCACGAAATCCCGCTCGCCGAGCAGGCCCGCGTTTTCAGCGACGCCTTCATTGGTTATGTCGGCGGTTCGTTCGTGCTGGACGCAGCGGCGCTCGCCCGCTTCATCTGCGCGCAGGGCGCCGATCTTTGCTACAGCCGCTGCGCCAAGACCGAAAATGGTCTGGTCGGTTTTGGCTACATCTCTCGCACCGGCAATATCTCCCGACTTTGTGCCATGGGGGTGGTGGCGGCGGCGCGCCGGCAAGGCGTGGGGCGCGGCCTGCTTTTGCAGCTCCTCGCCGAAGCGAAGACGCGCGGTGACCAGGCGATGATGCTCGAGGTCATCGAGCAGAATCCGCCGGCCCACGCGCTCTACCGCGAGGAGCAGTTCCGCGAATTGGGCCGATTGTCAGGCTGGCGGCGCGCGATCGGGGCGACCGCGGAAAATCCAAACACCGTGCTGGAGGAAATTTCGTCCACGGCCGCCAGCCAGTTGCCCCTGCCACTCGAATTCCCCGACCTGCCCTGGCAGATTTCGCGATCCGCCGCCGCCCGGCTGGCCGCCGGTCGCGCTTATTCTTCCGGGCGGGCTCTGGTCGTTTTCGACGAGGCCGGTGCGCCGCCCGCGCCGTTGCGTCTTTGCCTTCTCTCTTCGATCGGCGCCGGAGAGATGGATTGGGCTGCGATTCGGGAAGCTCTCGCCGCCGTCCTCCAGCGGCCTGCCGGGCGTGAGTTCTTCGCGCCTGCAATCTTTCCGGAAATCTTTGGCGCGGAAATTTTTGTTCCGCTCGGTTTCAGGCGGGAAGCGATCAGCCAGTTCCTTATGCGCCGCGATCTGCCGGCGGCGGGCGGCTTCGCTTTTCGTTAGGCCACAAACTGGTCAACCCTGGCCCGGAGCGCCTTGACGTTGAAAGGCTTTTCCATCAGGGCGTCGACCCCCAGCGCCTCGTAAGCCGCCCGCGTGTCGTTCGTGAGATGGGCGGAGAGGATCATGATTTTGCCGGGGAATTCTTGCCCGCGCAGTTCGCGCACCAGTTCCACGCCGGAGACGCCCGGCATGCTGCTGTCGGTGATGATGACGTCGAAAGGCTCGCTCTGGCCGGCCATGCGGAGGAGGGCCGCCTCGCCGTCCTGCGCGCTCGCAAGCTCGTAGAGCGGTCGTTCAAAAATGAAGCGCATCGATTGGGCAATCGAAGGCTCATCGTCGACCGTCAGGATTCTGAGCGGCGCACCCACGATCTATCCGGTCCCTTGCCGCAATTCGTACTCCGGACTTTCGCCAAAAGCCGCGGCCTCATCTGACAAGACCTCGACCGCGCGGCGGAGTTCGTCGATGTCGAAAGGCTTGGAGAGCATGAGGTCGATTCCAAGCCCCTGGTAAGCGCGCGTGTTCTCCTCGTTCAAATGAGCGGAGAGCACGGCAATCTTGCCGCCGAAATCGTCCCGGCGGAGTTGTCGCACCAGCTCGAGGCCGGTCATCTTGGGCATTTGGTGATCGGTGATCACCACATCGAACGGCTGCGGGGAGGCGGCAATTTTTGCCAGCGCCTCCGCGCCATCGCAGGCCGTGACCACTTTGCAAGCGGGACCGCAAAGGACGAGCGCCAGCAGCCGAGCCACCGCGGTTTCGTCTTCCACGGCCAGGATCCTGACATGGTTCTTCATCTCACCATTGCAACAGTAGCAGGACTCGGACCGCCACCGAGAATTGAGGCCGCTACGGAGTAAGAAAGATTTTTCCCGTGAACGGGTCCAGCACTTCCGTGGAACTGGGGAAAGCCCGCACGTCGACCAGTCCCTGATCGGGCGCGTAAGGGCTGGTGACAAAGCCCGGTTTATTCGGCACCGCGACCGCGTAGGGCACATCGCGCGGCGTTTTTGATCGCGGTGCGAGAGCCGCCGGCCGGATATCGATCGGAGTCGGCGTGGGCGAGGGCGCCACTTTTTTCATCGTCTCCGGCGCGTTTTCTGCGGAGCCCGCGTCGTTGCCTTTCTTCGGGGACTTGTGCGCGCGGCGCGGCGGCGGGGTCGGATTCTTGCGCCAATGCGTCAGGGTGCGCCCGACTCTCTTGAAAAAATCACCGATCGGGTTGGCCACGACGGCATGGGGCTGGCCGGCCAGGAGAGCGATCACGACCGAAACGAGGAGGAACTTTTTCAGAAATGGGATCATGCGCGGACGCCATTCTGGACGAAGTCGAAGACCCGCTCAATGGAAAAGGCGCTCAGGGAGTCGGCGCCGTGGGCCGCCCTTCGTCGTGCAAACGGCGGCGCCGAAATTCCATCGCGACCAGAGCCAGAATCGTCAGGATATCGCTCGTTAGGTGAGTCGTCTTCACGCTCCCCCAGGTCGCCGGAGTGAGGGTCGGTTCGATCAAGTCCCGCGCCGGTTTGGGGTTGGTCGTGGCGCCACCGTTGGCATCGAAATTCTTCACCGCCTCGAGCATGGCAAAACGTTGTGCCGTGCAGTCTTTCATCGCGCCGAGGTTTTCATAGGCGAAGAGGGCAAAGAGCACGCACACCAGCAGAGTCGTAATCGTGGCGGGTTGTTTGCGCAGGGAAGAAAAGGCGAGAATCCCGCCCACGATCAGGACGTAGAGATTCCAAAAATTCTGCATCGCGTTCGAGCGATCGAAATAGAGCTGGATGAGGTCGCTGTAGTTCATGGCCGCGGCTGGTTTAGGCGTTCCGGGGCGCTGAATCGAGCGGAAACTTCGCCCGGATCGCAAAGCAGCAGCCGGCCGCGAGGGCAAAACCACCCAAAATATCAATCAGGTGGTGCTGATGGGTGAGGAGCGGCGAGAGGGCGATAAGGAAAAACCAAATCATCACAAGCACGCGGGCGAGACCGCGCAGATGCCTGGCATAGGCATCAATCAGGAAGACGAGCAGGGCGGCGTGCAACGAGGGAAAGAGATTGTTAGGCGTATCCAGCAGACGGAACCAGTCGAAGAGCGTGCCGAGAAATCCTTCGGCGCGCGGACGCGGAAAAGCGAAACGGAGTGGAAAAGTGAGGAAGCAGATCCCCGCAATCACGATCGCGACCGCGACCCGCGCGACATAGATTCGCAGCTTCTGTTCGCTCCGAAAAAGAAACGGGGCCGCGACAAAAAAGAGATCGATCGACATGTAGGGCAGGATGAAGAACGGGACGAACGGGATCGCGCGTTCCCAGGCGAAATAGAAGACGCCGACATCGTGGCGTCGCGCCGTAATCCAAAGACAAACGCCATAAACCACGAGGAAGAGAAGCGACAGACCGACCGAGGCGGCCAGCGCCCGGGCGCGCGACGGCGAGGCGTCCGTTTTCAGGCGACGAGGCGTCGCGCGACCGCGACCGTGAACATGCCCCAGCGATCGATTTCCATCGCGCATTTCTCAAAACCGGCCGCGCCCACCAGCTCATCGATCTCGGCCGTCGTGCGCCGCCGCATGATCCAGGGTTTGCCTTCGCGATTGCGCAGGACGCGCGCGATGAACTCGAGCTGCGGATGCCAGGGTTGATTGGTGTAAATGAGATAACCGCCGGGCTCGATCGCAGCGGCCAGCCCGCCTAACGACTCCGCGACCGCGTCGTTTCCCGGAAACAATTCGTAAAGTCCCGAGACGACTCCGACCGTCGCCCGCGGACTGATTGCGGCGAGCGCGGCGCGATCGAAAGCGTCCCCCACCTCTGTGATCACATTCCTGAGATCGAATTCCTCCGCCAGGGCGCGCGCCGCCGCGACATTCTCCTCCCGATAATCGCGCAGGGTCGCGCGCATCGGGATATCCGGCAGAGCGCGCATCGTCTCCAAAACATAACGGCCCGCTCCCGCCGCAATGTCGAGAATGCGGATCGGTTGCCCGTCGGCCTGCAGTTTTTCGATCACCCTGCGGAGCGCTTCCTCGAGGTTCGCTTTGCGCTCCCGAATTCCGCGCCAGCCGATGCTGTTGAGATAATTCGCGTCGATCAATCTCCCGAAACGCGACGAACCCTGCGGCCGGTTTTCGTAGACGTAATCGAGCGAGCGTCCGGAATCGAACCCGCTCTCCCAACCAAGCCCGATCCCCCTGCTGAAACGCCCCGCCACCTGCAGCGCGGCTTTCACCGGGACGAACTGCGGACCGCCCCACAGCTTTAACCTTTCGAATTCCTCCCAGGTATAGCCGTAGCGATCGGCCGCGCGGAGCGAGAGCGCGAGCGGCGGCTGCGCGAAACGTTCCCGAACGAACTCGCGCACCCGCTCGATCACCTGCGCCCGCTCCTGCTCGTGAAAAATCGCGTGATACATCGCCGGGAAAACGTGCATCCGCTTCAGTGGCGAGGAGAGCCGGTTAAAGAATTTCCGTTGCGCCGCCAGACTAACGACCCAGTCCCTGCCCGCCGCCAGCATGAGCGTCGGCACCTGGATGGCGCCGGCGTCGGCCAGCAACCGTTGCGCGGTGTCATGCAGATCGAGCAGGACGTTGATCGCGATCTGGCGAAAAATGAGCGGATCCGAATCGTAGCGGGCCGCCTCCGCCGGATCGTGCGTCAGCATCTTTGCCCGCACGTAGCTCTTCACCTTTCCGGCGCCTAAAAACTTTTGCTGCAAACGCAAGGCCGGGACGGCGAGCGGGACGTAAAGCTTCACCTCGAAGGCCGCGGTCGCGAGGATGAGCGCGCGAATCGGCGGCCCGTAATCGTGCACCCAGGCGCCGACCGTGACCGCCGCCAGACTGTGCGCGAGCAGGATCATGTTCTCGAGCGGGACATCGTATTCCTGCGCGATATGCCTGACGAAAGAGTCGACGTCCTTGATCACATCGCCCAACTCGCGGGCCGCGCCCCGCTCGCCGGGCGAGCGTCCGTGGCCGCGCGCGTCCCAGGCGAAGATCGCCACCTGCTCCAGGCCTAACGAGTCGACCGTCTCCTGCCAGCGCCCGGAGTGTTCGTGGCCGCGATGAAAAAGGAGGAGGGCCTGTTTCGTTGTCCAGCCCTCGGGCCGCCAGGCGCGATAGAACAACTCGCTCCCGTCCCAACTGACCATCGTGCGCTCAACCGCTTCCATCTTGTAACGCCTCCACCGCACCGCGCAGCTCGGCCGCGATCGCGCCCGCTTCATCGCGCCCCCCATAACGGCGCGCCGCGCCGATAATCAGCCGCACCTTCCGCGGCCGCGGCAGCCGCCGCCCCTTGGGCCAGGCGCGGAAAGCGCCCTCCACATGGCAGGGCAGCACATTGACTTCCGTTTCCGCGAGAAGCGCGCCGATCCCCGGCTTGAACGGCTGCATCTCACCCGTCCGCGAGCGCGTCCCCTCCGGGAAAATGATGAGCACGTGGCCCGGCTCGGCCAGGAGTCGGGCACAGATGGTGAGACTTTCGCGCACCCGCATCTGACGGCCGAAGGGGAGCGCGTTCATCGCCACGGCGGCGAACCAGGTCCGGGGCAGACTGCGAAAGAAATAATCCTCCGCCGCGACCGGAAAGGCACGATGCAAACGGGAGAGCGGGAGCGCCGCGAGCAGGCAAAGGGTGTCGAGATGACTGGCATGATTCGCCACCATGACGAATGATTCGTTGTCGTCAGGCAAATTTTCCCGGCCGACGATTTCGAAGCGGAGATAAAGCCGGAGCAAACCGCGGATGAGGAGCGCAATCAGGGCGCGAAAGCCGTAGACGATCACGTCCGGTTCGCGCGGAAAACGCCGCAGACGATCGAGCGCTCTGCGCTCGAGTGCGATCGCCGCTCCGCTCGCCAGCTTCATCATCCGCCCGGATGATAATACTCCGCCATCTGCATGAACAGCGGCGCGACAAAGATCAGGCTGTCGACTCGATCCAGGACCCCGCCGTGACCGGGAATGGCGCTGCTCCAATCTTTCACCCCGAATTGGCGCTTGAAGGAGCTGAAGACCAGATCGCCGAGTTGTCCGCCGAGGCCGACAATCAAACCGCTCAGAAGAAGTTCGCGGGTGCCAAAGAACGGGAAGGAAAAGCGCAGCAACCAGGGCAGAAGCAGCGAAAGGAGCAACGCGCCTAACGAACCTTCCCAGGTCTTGCGCGGGCTAATCGCGCTCGCCAGCGGGTGGCGGCCAAAGAGGCGACCGAAAGTGAAGGCGGCGACATCATTCACCTCGGTCGCGAAAAGGACAAAGCAAAGATAGCCGTAGGCGTTGGGCGAGTTGGCGAGAAACACCGAGCGAGATCGCGACGCCGACAAGGCCGGCACAAACCGCAGCCCATATCCAGTGATCGCGCCTCGGGTCGGAGGCGCGAGCGAACTCGCGAAAGGCGATGATCGCGATGGCGGCGACGCTGGCGATGAATGCGAGCCGACCGGCGAATATGACCAGGGCGGCCAGCGGCGCCATCCAGAGCCACGATTGATAGGTCTGCCAGATGTTGCCGAGCTTGATCCGGAAGATGAAGTGCAGAACGGCGAGCAGGAAACCGGCAACCAGGAGAAGGCCCGCGACGAGCCCGACGTACTCCCGAAAAACCGGATCATGCAGCGCGGCGTGCGGAGACATCAATCGAGCGATCGCCAAATGCGGCCGAGACGTTGCGCGATCGTTTGCAAACAACCGGCGATCACCACCAGACAGGCGAGGTCGAGCACGCTCAGGTTGCCGATCATCGTGTCGCCGTCATTCCAGCGAAAGCGTGCGTAGGTGAGCCAGGCGCCGAGCCCGAGCACGACCATCCGCCACGGCTTCGACATCATCCCGCCAAATTCGCGCCGCCCGCCGACCGCCTGCCCGAGTGTCCCGACGTAGGCCGTGCCTAACGACAGGATGGCGGCCCAATATCCAAAGAACCAATGCATCCAGCCGCTGTGCGCCGCGCCGACAAAAATCAGGAGATCGGAAACGCGATCGGGCAGGTCGTTCACGATCTCCCCGCGCCGGCTCGCCTCCCCCGCCGCGAGCGCGACCATCCCGTCGAGCATGTTGCACCAGAGGCGCAGGTAACAGAAAAGCGGCGCCACAATCAGGAGCAGCGGATGCGCGCCCGAACGCCAAAAGCAATACGCCGCTGCCGCTGCGAAGACGATGGACGAGTACGAAATCAGATCGGCTGAAATCCCGAGGCGCAGCGAGAGCCGCGTCGCGCCGAGCGCGGTGCGGCGAAAGATTTCGGCAATCGGTCGGCGCGCGGTTGGTTGATACTCTGCCACGGAGGAGAGGGTCGCCGATTTCAGGGCCGGATGTCCACGCGGATCAGCCCGGTGGTATCGGGGTTGGTCATGAAACCGCTCGCCCAGTCGTCGTAAAACCATTGCTCATAGCGCCAGACCATCTCGAGCCGGCCGCCATCCGGCTTCTCCCAGATCAACCGGTAGTACACGTTCCGCTTCCACGATGGCGATTGGCCGGAGAGAAAATTGATGTCGAGCGGCGTCGGCCAGCTCAGGAGGGAGTGAGCGATTTGGAACCGGGCCCGATCGCCGGGCTCCGGCCGGAGAATGCCTGACGAGTTCTCAACCCGCCCGAGCGCGATCGCGTGCCCGGCGGTTGCGATCACGAATTGCCGCTCTGGATCAATCTTCGTCGTCATCGGATAGGGCCGGTAATCGGTTCCCGCCAGGCTCAGCGGCAGATCGTTGACCCGCAGCGTGTCGCTGTAACCTTCGAGGCCGATTTCGGTGATCGGTCGCGATTCGATCTGCACGGTATGGATCCGATCGAGCAGCAGGGAAAGCGAGCGCGCCACAACCACCCAGGCGACGACCAGGACCACGACGGCGAGGAGCGCGAGCGCGCTTCGGATCAATCTTCGGCGCATCGTCCTCCTTCAGCTCTTTGCCTTCCGCACTTGCAGCAGGTGGCGACCGAAAGCGGCCAGGAGAACGAGCGCGCTGAGCGCGATGTAAGCCAGGAGGGCCGGGCCTAACGACGACGCGGAACGCCACCAAAACCAGGCGACCGCCCCCAGAATGGGAAAGGCCACGATCGCCGCGCACCAGACGGGCGAACTCCCCCGCAGCTTCAAAAACCCAAAGATCTGCCAGGCGATCGTCATCACGAGGGCAAAACCGGCAACGACCGCCCCCTGCCCCGCCGGCCCGAGCGCCGTTGGCCGCAGCCAGCGCGCGAGGAGCAAAAGAAGCAGGACCATGACCGCAATCATCCCGGGGAAACCGATCCGCAACCATCTCGATTCGGCCTCGTTCTGCCACATCCCCTCGGAGGCCCAGGGCGCTGCGGCGGCATAGAAAAACGCGATCACGAGGGTGAGGCCGGCGAGGGCGAGCGTGACCGCATTTCCAAAAGCGCGCAGCGTCAGATAGCCCGGTGAGGTGGCGAAAAGGATGGAGCCGAGGAGCGGGAGGAGCCCAAAACCGAAAAACAAAATCAGCCTAACGACAAACCAAAGCCGCTGGCCGCGGGTGCGCGCGATGTCGCCGCCCCGGCAGGCCTTGCGCCAGCGCGCGCGGCAGGCGGCGAGCCAGGTCGCGCGAAAGACGACCCAATAGAGCGCCCACCCGGCGAGCAAAACCAGCGCGCCGAAAAGCGCGTCGGCCAGGGTATCGGCACTGACGACATCGGGACGCCAAAGCTTTTGCAAAATCCAGGCCAATCCCGCCGCCAGGGCGCGCAACGGCTTGAGCCAGTCCTCCACCGGCGTGCCCGCGATGTTGCGGAGGACGGAGTTGCTAAAGAGGAGGAGGGAATTCCGAAGCGCGATCGCGCTGATGAAGATGGCGAGGAAAAGCCCGAGGCGGCTCCAATAAACGAGGTGGGCATAGGCCTGGTGGACGCAGGCGAAGCGCTCCAGCCGGTCGCGCTCCCCGCGCTCGAAAAAGCGCAACCGGGAAAGCCGCGCCAACGGCGTCCAGAGCCGGTGCAGGCAATCGCTCGGGTTGCTGAAGTAGGCGAGATGATCGCGCACGTAGGAGCGCTCGTTGTAAATCTGTCGCCGGCTGAGAAACCGGGCGCGATTCAAAAGCGATCCCTTGCTCATCGGCACCACGTCCTCCGAGGCGTAGAGATCGATCCAGCGTCGGCGCCCGAGCCCGGGCAACTCCAGTTTCGCGGTCGTCGCGGCCAGCCGGGTCTTGTAATTTCGCAACTGGCCCAGAAGCGCGCCGCCGAAACCGAGCGCCATGATCTCGAGAAATCCGCCGAGCGCAATCGGCCAGCGTTCGCCGCCAGAGAACGCGCCGCTCGCAATGAAAAAAATTCCGAGAACGAAAACCGGAAAAACCAGCGAGGCCGAAACCAGCCCTTTCCGGACCGCCAGCACTTCGCGCAGGAAGTGCAGCTTTTCCAAACCCGACCCGAGACTGCAAAACAACTTCAGATTGGCCGGCGCACCTTTTTGCACCATTTCGTGGGCGATCGCGCCGCCCTGCGAATGCGCGATGATCACGGCCTGATCGCAACGCGCCGCCAGCCACTCGAGCGCCCGCCGCACCCGTTCCACCAGGGCCGCCCGCTGGATATCCTGCTCCAGCACATAGCTGTCGCCCAGGGTCAGGGTTAAAGCCTTCACCGCCGCGATCACGCTCCGCCGCCAGGGCCCGATCGGGATTAGCCAAAGCACAATCGCGAGGCTCACGATCGTCTGGCAAAAGCCGGCCAGGAAAAGCGCGAAAATGCTGGAAACCGTGTCCCCGAAGTTTTCTTCGCTCTTCCGTCCGTCAGCCGTCCCGCGGACGTAGAAATGCCAGTAAATGAGGAGCGGCCCGCGCGTCCACATCCAGCGAAGAAGCTGCAGCGAAGGGGGCGGTTGCACGACAGCGCCCCACCAGCCTTCGCAGAAAAGCCACGACTCCGTCCCGGTTGCGGCCGGCACCTGACGGCTCGCCGTTGTCACTTTCGCCAAGGCATAGGCGGGTGCGTCGCCACCGCCGAATTGCGCTTCGCTTACCTCCACTTCGCCGCGCGGCGCTCCGCCCTCCTTTTGCCCGAGCCACTGCTTCAGCCAATCGAGCATCGGCTGGCCAAATGCCATTAGCGTGGCCCCTTCGAGATGGTTGCCGATGCCATGGACAAACAGAACGCCGACATCGGCCCGCGGCGTGGGAGGAGAATCTGCCTTCGCCATGGCCGATGGAACTTCGGAGGCAGGTGAAATCATGACCAGATCCCGGCAGACTAGGCGGCGGGAAAAATGAAGGGAAACCTTTTTCCTCGCCTCGGTTCGCCCTCTCCCTCGTCCTCCTCCTCGTCCTGCTCCTCGTCCTCCGTCCGCTTTCGAAGAACGAGCACGATTCTGATTGTAACCGCCGCCCCGCCCCGCCGGTCATCAACTTGCGGGCCCGGATCCGCCGACGAAAAATGCTCACCTCACTACCAGCGCGAGATTGGAACTACCAAACCGCGGCTCACCTCCTCAATCGCGCCGGGTTTGGCGGCACGCCGGAAGAGATCGAGACGGCGCGCGCCGCCGGGATGGACAAGACCGTCGAGCGCCTCCTCTCTCCCCCTGACGAACCGAAATCGGACGACGATCGAGCCCGGCCCTGGGAAACGCCGGACAACATGCGGAACAAGCGGCGCGAACTGCACCGGCTCAGAAGAGACCGAGAGGAGAACCGAAGAGAACTGCGGACCATGTTGCGAGCAGCACGCGATGAGGTGCTCGATCTTCGCTGCTGGTGGCTGGAGCGAATGCGCGTTTCGGCCGCACCTTTACGCGAAAAGATGACGCTCTTCTGGCATGGCCATTTCGCCACCAGCGCACAAAAGGTCAGAGACGCCTATTGGATGTGGCGGCAAAATGAGACCTTCCGCCGCCATTCCCTCGGCAACTTCCGCACCCTCCTCGGCGAGATCTCGCGCGATCCCGCCATGATGATTTATCTCGACCTCGCGCGGAGCCGCAAGATTCACCCTAACGAAAACTGGGCGCGCGAGTTGATGGAGCTGTTCACTCTCGGAATCGGGCATTACACCGAGGAAGACGTCCGCGAGTCGGCCCGCGCTTTTACCGGTTACCGAATCAATCTCGTCAACCAGCAGTTCCGCTTCGATCGCCGCCTCCAGGATACCGGACGCAAGACTTTTCTCGGGCGCACCGGCAATTTTGACGGCGACGACATTCTCGACCTGATCGTCGCCCAGCCGGCCTGCCCGCAGTTTATCGGGCACAAAATCTGGCGCTTCTTCGTCGAGGACGAGCCGACGCCGGGATCGGTCGCCGCGGTCGCCGCCTCGCTCCGGCAGAACAAATTCGAGCTCCGCCCCGTCCTGCGCGACATCTTCAGCTCCGCCGAATTTTATGCCGACCGCGTCGTTCGCTCGCAGATCAAGAGCCCGGTCCAATTCCTGGTCGAGACCTGCAAGCTGCTCGAGAGCGAACTGCCGCCGGAACGGGTCGTGCAGGGTGCCATGCAACAGATGGGGCAGATCCTTTTCGCGCCGCCGAACGTCAAAGGCTGGGACGGCGGCAAATCCTGGATCAGCACCTCGACCCTCCTTTTTCGCTACAACTTTGCCAACTACCTCCTCAACGGCTCGGCCGGGCATCCCGATCTGCCCGAGGCGTTGCAACGCGCGCCGGTCGATCTCGAAAAAATCATCCCGACAGAGCTGCGCGACAAACCGGAGGAACTGATCGCGCAACTGGCGCGGCGCTTCTGGCAAACCCAGCCTAACGAGAAGCAAAAGGAAACTTTTCTCGCCTATCTGCGAACCCGCGCGCCCGATCGAAGCGACCAGACGATGCGCCACCTCCTCCACCTCATGATGAGCACCCCGCAGTACCAATTAGCCTGAAACGATGAATGCCCATGGCGTGCGATCGAGAGACTGGACGCGCCGAAGCGCGTCCCTCCGGAGGGACATGCTTCCGCATGTCCAGTTTGGTCTCCGCACGCCCCACAAACCATGAACACTTCCTCAACCCTGCACACTCGCCGGCGTTTCCTCCGCACCTCACTCCTCGGGGCGGCCGCTTCCTGGACGCTTCCGGTTTTCCTCGAGAAAACCTTTTTCACCCTCGACGCGATGGCGGCCGATGCGCTCACCCAGATCACGACCGGCAAGGATGGAACCATCCTCGTCGTCCTCCAGATGGCGGGCGGCAATGACGGCCTCAACATGGTCGTGCCTTTCGCCGACGACGCTTATCACCGCGCCCGGCCGCAACTCGCTCTGCCCGCGGACAAAATCCTCCGCCTCAATTCCTACGCCGGATTGAACCCGCGCCTGACCGGCTTGAAATCGCTCTTTGACGACGGCCATCTCGCCGTCATCCAGGGCGTCGGGTATCCGAATCCGAACCGCTCCCATTTTCGCTCGACCGAAATCTGGCAGACGGCTTCCGACGCCGAGCGAACCGAGCGCGAAGGCTGGCTCGGCCGGTATTTCGATAATTGCTGCGCCGGGTCCGATCCCACGGTCGGGGTCGCGATCGGCAACGAGATGCCGCAAGCCTTCACCGCCCGCACCCCGACCGGCGTGGTCTTTTCGCGCCCGGAACAATTTCGCTTCAAGGGCAGCGAAGAGGAAGCGTTTTACCGGGAACTCAATCAACCCGCCGACGGCACCCTGGCCTCGCCTGAGGGCGGCTCGATCGGGGCGATCGCGGGCGCGACCTCCTCCGACCTGAGCGCGGCCGATTTTCTGCAACGGACGGCGCTCGATGCCCAGGTCAGCTCCGACAAGATTCTTGCGATCGCGCGCAAATCGAAATCGACCATCGCCTATCCGCCCGGCCAACTGGCCAACAGCCTGAGCCTGATCGCACGCATGATCGGCGGCGGCCTAACGACGCGAGTCTATTACGCCAGCCAGGGCGGGTTCGACACTCACGCCCGGCAAGCGAACGCGCACAACCGTCTGATGACGGAACTGAACGACGCCCTCGCCGCCTTCGTCGCCGACCTCAAGCAGCAGGGAAATTTCGAGCGCGTTTTGCTTCTTACTTTCAGCGAATTCGGCCGGCGGGTGCAGGAAAATGCCAATGGCGGGACCGATCACGGCACGGCCGCGCCCATGTTCGTCCTCGGCGGCAGGGTGAAGCCGGGGCTTTTTGGGAAATATCCCAGCCTAACGAACCTGGATAACGGCGACCTCAAATTCAACACCGACTTCCGCAGCGTCTACGGCAGCGTGCTGGAGAAATGGTTAGGCGCGCCCAGCGCCGAGGTCCTGGGGCGAAAGTTCCCAATGCTTCCATTGGTGTAGCGGCGGCCGTGTCGGCCGCAAACGCGGTCCCGAAAAACGCGCGTGGGGTGAAATCTTGCGGGCGACACGCCCGCCTCTACACCTTCGGTTCCTTAGGCGTCGTCGCCTGCCCCCTCCCCTTTCACCGCTTTCTGCCCGCGCAATTTCGCCTGGATAAACAGATCGATGTCGCCGTCCATCACCGCCTGCACGTTGCTCGTTTCTGCCCCGGTGCGGTGATCCTTCACCATCTGATACGGCTGGAAAACATACGACCGAATCTGACTCCCCCACGCCACGTCGCCCTTTTCTCCGTATTGCCGATCGATCTCGGCTCGCTTTTTGTCCCGCTCGATTTCGTAGAGCTTCGCCTTCAGCATTTTCATCGCCAGCTCGCGGTTGCGTCCCTGGCTCCGCTCCGCCTGGCAGGCCACCACGATCCCCGTCGGCTTGTGCACGATCCGCACCGCGGTCTCGACCTTGTTCACGTTCTGGCCGCCCTTGCCGCCGGCGCGAAAAGTGTCGACCTCGATGTCGGCCGGATTCACTTCGATCGGGGCGGAGTCGGCGATTTCCGGGACAATATCGACGCTCGCGAAAGAGGTGTGGCGCCGCTTGTTGGCGTCGAAAGGCGAGATGCGCACGAGCCGATGCACCCCGCGCTCGGTGTTCAAGTAACCGTAGGCGTACTCGCCGCTCACCAGCAGCGTGACCGATTTGATCCCGACTTCTTCGCCCTGTTGAATGTCGATCGTCTGCGCGCTGAATCCGCTCCGCTCGATCCAGCGCTGATACATCCGCAGGAGCATGTCGGCCCAATCGCACGACTCCGTCCCGCCCGCCCCGGAGTGAATCGTGACGAAGGCGTTCGAGCGATCGTTTTCTCCGGAAAGAAATTGGCGCAGCTCGAAGGCTTCGAGTTTCTTCATGAATTGCGCGTGCTCCGTCGCGATTTCCTTCTCTGTCGCGGCGCGCGCCGCCGGATCGGTTTCCTCGGCGGCGAGTTCCTGCAGCGCTTCGAAATCGTCGAAGGCGCGTTGCAATTCCTGCATCGGATTGATCAACCCGCGGAGGCGCGAGACTTCCTCCACTTCGCCCTGGGCGCGTTCGCGATTCGACCAGAAATCCGCGGCCGCCATCCGGGTTTCGAGTTCGGTCAGGCGGGCTTGCAGCTTGGGCAGGTCAAAGAAACCTCCGCAGTTCGCCGACGCGGGCGCGCAATTCTTCTGCGTTGATGATTTCGACTTCCGTGGCCATGCCGGGAAGATAATCAAACGGGCTCAGCCTGCATTCACAAATCGAGTGATGACGGCGAGGATTCGGCGATCTACGTCCTCCTGGGTTTCACCGGCGGCTCGCAACTGGGTTTTGGTCACACCTAACGAGTGATCACCGCTCTCCACGATGTGCAGGGTGTTCGATGCTGTCATCTCGGCCCGCACTTTTTCGAGCAAATCGAGCGGGCAAAGCGAGTCGCGTGTCCCCTGCACGAAAAGAATCCGCGTGCCTAACGACCGCAGAACTTCATCGCGCAGTTTGCTCCGATCCCCCATCGCGCAGAGGGGGTAGCCGAGGCAGATCACCCCGTTCACTTTATCCTCGAGCGCGACGTGACAACCGATCCGCCCACCCATGCTTTTCCCGACGAGAAACGTCGGCGCATCAGCTTCAAACGCCGCGCGCGCTTCCGCCAGCGCCGCCCGATGGGCCGCAATCAATTGCGGCAGACGATCCGGCCGTTTCCGCCCCTCGCGCATGTAGTCGTAATCGAAGGTCCTCACCTCACCCAATTCCTGGAGGCGCCTCTTCCAGGCTTGCATCCAGGGATGGGTCGACGGCGCACCTGCGCCGGGCGCAAAAAGGAAAAGTGGCTTATGCATCTCGTCAGGCTCGGTCGCCCCAGAAAATGATCCGCAGATTACGCAGATTTCCGCAGATTAGATTCCCCGATGAGGTTACTTGTCGATTTCAAATCTGCGTAAATCTGCGAAATCTGTGGACACAAATCATGCCTCTCGCACCACCACCTGTCCGTCCCATCGAGCTCGCCGAAATCCGCGCCGCCCGCGACCGGATCGCTTCGACGATCATTCGGACGCCGCTCGTTAGGCTGGAACTCGGGCCCGATTTCCCCGATATCCGGCTGAAGCTGGAAAATCTCCAGCCGATCAACGCCTACAAATTGCGCGGAGCCGCCAACGCAGTCGCGATGTTGCCTGAAGAGGAGCGCGCGCGCGGCGTCTGGACGATCAGTGCCGGCAACGCCGGGCAGGGTGTGGCCTACGCGGCGCGTCAGGCAGGAGTGCCCTGCAGCGTGGTCGCGATCGAAACCGCCCCGACGGCGAAGCTCGAACGCATGCGTTCGTTAGGCGCAAAATTGTTTACGGTCTCCTACGACGTGGCGTGGAAAACCCTGGAGGAACGCGCCTATCCCGGCGTCGAAGGGACCTTCATTCACCCCTTCGACGACGACAATTTCATCGCCGGCCATGGCACGATGGGTCTCGAGATTTTGGAGGACGCGCCCGAGACCGCGGCGGTCATCGCCAGTATCGGCGGCGGCGGACTGATCACCGGCGTGGGGAGCGCGCTCAAGGCGCTGCGGCCGGAAATCAAAATCTGGGGCGTGGAACCGGAGACGGCGGCGCCGTTGGCTCTCCCTCGCGCGGCCGGCGCGCCGCAGGAATTCAAGGCCTGGAAAGCCTCCTTCGTCGACGGCGCCGGCGGCCAGAGCGTTTTCCCGCGGATGTGGGAACGGATGAAACCCATCGTGGACGGTTCGTTAGTCGTTAGTCTGGAGGAGACGCGCAAGGCGATGCGGATGATGGCGGAGAAAGCGCGCGTCATCACCGAAGGGGCCGGCGCGCTCCCGCTCGCCGCGGCGCTGAGCGGGAAAGCCGGGCAAGGCCCGATCGTCTGCATCGTTTCCGGTGGAAACGTGGACCTGAAGAAGTTTTGCGAGCTGATCGATCTCTAGCGCAAACTGGACTCGCCGCGGCGCGTCCCTCCGGAGGGACGCGCTTCCGCGCGTCCAGGATGAGGATGGAGCGCGACGCTTTCGGCGGTCGTAGACTGCCGCTACAATCCGCCATGTATCTCGACGAAGAACAGGTCCGCGCGCTTCTGCGCATGGAAGATCTGATCCCGGCGATGGCGGGCGCGATGCGCGATCTTTCCGCGGGCAGGGTGCAACAGCCGCTGCGCCAGGTTTTGCCGGTCACAGAGCATGGCGGCTTCTTCGGCGTCATGCCGGCCTTCGGCGGCGCGCTCGGGGCCAAGCTCGTGACCTTTTACCCTAACAATGAGGGCATCCCCACTCATCACGCCATGATCCTCCTTTTCCGCCCGGAAACGGGCGAACCGCTCGTGACGATGGATGGACGCCTCATCACCGAGATGCGGACCGCGGCCGTCTCCGCAGTCGCAACCGATCTCCTCGCCCGGCGTGAGGTCGGGACTCTCGCCCTCCTCGGCTCCGGGGTGCAGGCGCAGAGCCATCTCGAGGCGCTCCGGCTCGTTAGGCAGTTTCGCGAGGTCCGGGTCTGGAGCCCGCGGCGCGCCGGTGAATTTGCGCAACGGTTTGGCGTTTCGGCGGCCGCCTCGCCAGAAGAAGCGGTCCGCGGCGCGGATGTGATCGTCGTTGCCACCTCGGCCACGACGCCCATCCTGCACGGCGAATGGCTCTCGCCGGGTGCGCACATCAACGCCGTCGGCGCGACCCGCCCGAACTGGCGCGAGCTGGACGATGAAGTCCTGCGCCGCTCGCGCATCTACGTTGAATCGCGGGACGCGGCCGGCAAGGAATCCGGCGACGTCATCGCGTCCGGCAAAGACCTGATCGAACTCGGTGAGGTCGTTGCCGGCGCGCAGCCCGGGCGCAAATCGAACGACGAAATCACCCTCTACAAATCGGTCGGGGTAGCGATCGAAGACATCGTCGCGGCCAATCTGGTTTATGAGCGAGCTCTGGCCAGAATTGAGAAGTAGTGGAGCTGTCGTCCTTGAGTTTTCTAAGTGAATCGACGGCTGGCTGCGTCTTTTCCTTTGCCGGACTCTAGTTGCCGGACGACTCCAGCTTTTCCCGCAACCAGCCGGGTCGATTGGTCGTAATTCCATCGACCCCGGCCGCGATCAGCCTGCGGGCGACGGAGACGGAATCGACCGTCCAAATGTAAACTCTCAAGCCGGCCTCGTGAGCCAGCCTAACGAATCCGCCTGTGACCGGCCCCCGCACTCCCACATCGATGCCATCCAAGCCCGCGGCCCGGGCTTGCTCCATGACCTGCTTTGGGATTGGCGTCCAACGCGCCGCGCGAAGGTTGCGCTTGAACTGGATGATCCAACAGACTTCCAGTTGCGGAAAGGCGGCTTTGGCCTGCTTCATCGCTTCCAAATCAAAGCCAATCAGCACCACCTCAGTGCCCAAACCGCGCTGCAAGATCGGCGCCGCCGCCGCCACGAATTCCGGACCGCACTTCACTTCCACAAAAAGCCGCCTGCCTTTTGGGACCGTGCGCAGGACCTCCTCGAGACTCGGGATGCGAACGTCCACCCACTGGCGACCTTTCCAACGTCCGACTTCCAGTTTTTCCAATTCGGCCCAGGTCTGAGCGGAGACTCTCCGATTCACTCCCGCAGGTCGGCGGGTGTTGGCGTCGTGGATGACGGCGAGGCGTCCGTCGCGGGAGAGATGCACGTCGACTTCGACCGCATCGGCCCCTTGCTCCCAGGCCAGATTGATCGCCGGAAGCGTATTTTCCGGCGCGTCGTAAGACGCCCCGCGATGGGCAATGATTTCCATGCGAGACCTATCGCCACAATCCAACCGGGAAAGCAATGCGATAAGGAACTCCTCGAGATCGCAGAAGAGGTGGCTGGAGAGGGAATTGAACCCCCAACACGAGGATTTTCAATCGCGGAACTGGGCGAAGTCATTTCCGGAGCGAAAGCGGGCCGCGAGTCCGACGACGAGATCACCCTCTACAAATCGGTCGGGGTCGCGGTCGAAGACGTCGGTGCCGCCCAACTTGTCTACGAGCGGGCCAGGGCGCCTCGTTAGGGAGACAGTTGCACGAGGACGCGGAGCCAGCGCTGCTTCATCGCGAGGCGCACATCGCGACTGGCGAGAAAGCGATGTTCGATCGTGACCTTCGTGACTTCACCGGCGGGCTCGAAACGGGCGATCACCTCCGAGCGGCGCCCATCTGGGAAGGTCCAGGTTCCGCGGACGGTGTTTCCCTTTTCCGTAAGCTGGGTCAGGAGCGACGGAATTTCCTCATCATGATGCGCCGGATCGTTTTCGTCCGACCAGCGTCGGCGCAGATCGGCCGCATCCGCCGGAACCGAAGCCTCGGCCATCGCCGTCACGCCCTGGACGCCTCTTAGTTCAAGACGCACGGCCCGGTAGAGGTCGCCGCACATGCGACGCGAAGCATCATCTTCGACCGCGAGCGGGGCGGCAGGGGGCGGCAGGAGATCGAGGCCGACCAACTCGTTGCCGGAGGTGGCGCGGCGCTCCCACATTTCATCGTCGAGCAACCGGTAAAGCGCGCGCCGGCCCATCCCCATCCGCCGGAGATGATCGCGAATCCGGAAGTAAAGAATCTGCGGTGCCTTTTCCTCGCCGACCGGATGGCGCAGGAGAACGATCCCGACCGTAAAGGCGGGAGCATTGCTCGCCGCCAGGCCGGGCGCGACCTGCACGAGTCGGAGAGACGCCTTGTTCACTCGCTCAGGGTGCTCTTCGCCTAACGAGCGTAAGAGATCTTTCTCGACCGAGGTGAGCGGCGACGGATCCGACTTCACCAGCTCGGGCACCGTCTTTCCCGCCGGGACGACCCGCACCTCGCCGACCTCGAGGCCGAGGATGCGCTCGCAAAAATTCTGGAAGCGCGCCCCGCTGTTCGCGGCCGAGATGGTCCAGGCGACCCGAAACATGCGCGACCAGGACCAGTGTTTGAAGAGATTGATCCAGCCGCGGTTGTCGGGATGACCGTGTTCCTGCTCGAGATGGAGATCGTGATAAACGTCCTCCATCAACTGGATCATGCGGTTGCAAAAATAGAGGCCGGCCTGCGCTTCGTCGTGACTCTGCGGGAGCCACGGTCCCGGCGGCGGCGGAACGAAGGGCGCCCCGAGCCGGCTCTCCATCAGGGCGCGCCACTCGGGGTAAATCTGCTGGCTGAGGAAACGGAGCGCCGGTTCGGTGCGGAGGGTTTCGTAAAGCGCGTTGAGGGTTTCGCCGCGGCGCTTGAAGGAGGCATCGAGAGCGCTGCAGGGCGGATACCAGCGTTGGGCCAGCTCGACAAAGATTCTTTCCGTCGTTAGGCCGGCGAGATTTTCCGGAACGTCAACCGCGAGGAGCGCGCTCATGGCGGCGTGATGCCCCAAGGCGCGGTAACTCTCGAACTGCGACTCGCCAAACCACTGGTCGTTCGTGGTCTCATGCGGGAAGGAGGGGCTGCGGGCGGCGTAACGCAGGACGTCGGTGTCTTCGTCGCCGGTGAGGGACGATTTCAGGTAGAGGAGCGTGCCGACGTGCGCGTCGGGATCGCTCTTGTCGTAACGGATGCGGCCGACGGCACAATGCCAGCGGCTGTGCCCCTGCTCGTCGCGATGCCGGATCGGCTCGACGTCGATCTCGATGTCGACCCCGAGATCGGTGCGACATTTCTCGATCGCGTTCCCGAGCCCGCCAAATTCGAAGTCGTGATCATCCTCCGCGTCACAGGCGACGATGAAACGGCACCTTCGCCTAACGAGCTCGAAAATGCCGAGGTTTTCGAAATGGCCGCCATCGGAAAGGTAGATGTAGCGCCCCTTGGCGTGGGTAAGTCCAAACATCTCCGCGATGAGCCAGGGAAAAGCCGAATTCGGGCTCGACTTCATCCAGCCTTTTTCGGCCCGCGGATTCCCGATCCACCACCCGAGCCGCACGTTGAAGAGGGTCATGAGAAAGGCCGGCGCGGGCGAGGTGTGATATCCCATGTTCGGACTCGCGGCCGCGCCGGAGATCGCCATCGCGGTCGCGAGCGTGACCGGTCCGCGGGAGGCGGCGTAGGCCTCACGCTTTGGCTCGTCGCTCCCGGTCGTCCGGCAAAAACCGGGCGGGAGATCGGGGAAATCGTAACCACAGAATTTTGGAGTGAAGACAAAGGCGGCGGCCTTCCGTTCCTGCCAGGCGAGCTCGTTGCCGCCCACCAGATTGAGCGAGCAATTAATGATCGGATAGGGCCCGGAAACGTCTTTTTCCCACTTCGCCTGGTCGAGGTCGCGGAGGGGAATGTCGTCGTTTCGATCGAAGCCGGTGAAGCTGTGGGGATGGCGCAGACCGACATTCGAGGCGCCGAGGTAACAACGCGCGAGACGATTACGATACATCGCGTGCATCGAGAAATCGTTGATGTCGACCCGGCGCGAGAGCAGCCAGACGACAAACGCGCCGCCGAGGACAAGCCCGAGGACGAGCCAGTTGCGCGAGGTCTCGGCCGGGGCGGCGGCGAGATGGCCGGCGTTCAGGGCCGCCCAATGACGGGAGAGTTGTTCCCCCAAACCTGGAGTCGTTAGGCGGGGCGCCTTCACTTCCACGTCCACCGGCGTCAGCTCATCGCCTTTGACATCACCCCCACCGCCACCGTCCGTGGCTGTTGCCGCTCGCTCGAGAAGCCAGGCGGCCGCAGCCAAAGATCGATCCCCCAGGCGAGGCAGGCGACGAGTCCGGCGATGAAAACGTAGGGGCCAATCGCGATCAGCATTTCCAGCCAGCGATTCTTCCCGCGCCGGCCGGTCGTGGGACTGCTCGCGGCGAGCAGGCTCGAGATGGTGGTCGCGACCCAGCCGAACCCGAGGGCGGCCAGAGCGGTGCGCAAATTTTCCGCCAGCCAGTGCAGGAGGGGAGGACTGTAGAAGGCAACGCCGAGAAGGCCGAGCCAGAGCAGGGTGTAAATCAACAGCCAGGCGCCCAGCCGGCTCCACCATTCGCGCATCTCTTCGCTCAGGTCGCGCCCGCAAAGGCCGATGTAGAAAACGAGCATGAGGGAAACCGCGACGATGAAAGCCGGCGGCATCCAGATGAGGCGGGCCCAATAATTCACCTCCGTCGTAGTCGGTGGGAGGAACGTTTGCATTACCTCCAGGGCCGCGCCGCCGATCAGGCCACCGGCGATGATCGCGAGCACGGTAACGATGAGGCGTTGCCAGGGACGCTCCTCTTTTGGTTGCGCCCAGGGAGCGCCGAGCAGCAGGACGACAAGCGCGACGGCGCCGGCGAGCGCACCCCAGAGCAGCCACGGCCAGCGCACGAGAAAATCGGGCAGCCAACCCGCCAGGGCCGGCCAAAAGGAAAGTGGAAGAAGCCGGACCGTGAGGAGAGCGGCGCCAAAGAGCGGCAGGATGACGGAGAACTGGACCCACTCCTGCCGAATGTAACCGGGAGGCGCGCCCGGCAGCTCGCGCAGACGGAGATCGCTGAACGTGACCCGTTTTTCTCCCGTAGTGATCGAGCCGATCTGACCTTTCGCCGCCAGCGCGAGCCCGGCGCGAAAGACATTTACCACCCGACCGTTCAGGCGCACGGTGCAGAGCCGGCCGGCACAGAGGATCTGTACCTCGTTAGGCTGGCCCGGTCCCTCGAGCCATGCGCCTTTCGCTTCCTGTTGCCCCACGATTCCGCCGCTCGTGCGTGTCGGGTCTTTCCCCCCGGCTTCACCGCCGAGATGAATCTGGAGGCTGCGCGACTCGCCTTCCTCCGCCGTCTCGTCGGCCGAGTCGAAGCGCAAAACGATGTCCGCCTCGGAGGCGCGGGACGGAAGGCTAAACTTAAAACCGAGGACGAAATCGCCGAAGGTGCGATCCTCGAACCAGCTTCGGAAGCCATCCCCGGGCGCCGGGGCCGTCGCTTTCTCCACCTTCGGGTCCTTCAGCGTCAGCGGGTCGGCCGTCCACATCGCCCGTTGATCGACCCGGAAGAACTGCAGGTTTTGATGGACGAAAAAGCCCGCCAACAGAAGGAGGCCGAAGAAAATCGCGAGGAGGAGGAGAAAAAACACGCCCTGGGTCGGAAGCAGGCTCAGCCCCCAGCCTAAAATCCGCGGCAGCATCAGGAGCCCGGCGAGCGCGATCACGAGGGCCGTCATGTTGAGGAGGACGTTGCGGAGATAGATCGCCACCACCGTCCAGGTGTCGGCGCCGAGCCAGCCCAGCTTGGGCGTGAGGTAATTGCTGAAGCGGCGGAGGAAACGAATTTCTTCCGGAGCGTTTTCGCCCGGTTGTTGATTCCAGGCGGTGCGAAGCGCGCTTGCCACGCCCTCCAGTTTCCGATCGCGCCGATGGATCCAGGCGATCAGCCAGCTTCCGATGTAGCCGCCCCCCGAGACGGTCGAGAGATAATGAAATCGCCGCAGCAGGCGCAGATCGGCCAGCGCCTGGATGACGCCGAGGCAAAACGTGGCGCTGCGGATCCCGCCGCCGGAAAAGGCGAGCCCGGCGAGACGCGAATAGTGGGCCCGGCGCAGCACGCTCGCGCGATCCTTGGTTCCGGTAAGTCCGAAGCCGGCCAGCTCCTCGTTCAGGACGTCGATGAAATCGTGCGAGGGCGGACCTTGGGTGGAACTTTTATCGGCGCTCATCCTCGGGAAGCTTTAGCAAAATCCCGGAGCGCCTGGATAGCAGAAAAACGCGAACGATCGAGGCCGCGAGCGCCGCCGAAGAAGGTGGCTGGAGAGGGAATTGAACCCCCGACACGAGGATTTTCAGTCCTCTGCTCTACCAACTGAGCTATCCAGCCGCATGGCGCGGAAAATCCGAAATTCGATAGGCCGGCGGAACGAATGTCGAAACGGATATTTCCGGGCTGTCACTATGGCGGATTCTGGTTCGCGGGCAAGCGGCTTCCTTGCCCTGCATTGCGAGCACAGCCGTGTGTGTAGAGGCGGCCGTGTCGGCCGCTTTGGGGTGGTTTAGGGCCGTGCCGATCCGCGCTCCTCGGTTCCTTCCAGCGGCCGACACGGCCGCCTCTACACCCGTCCTTTCCTGGCTCGTTAGGCAAAGCGGCGCGGCAGATCGACCGCCGCGCCCAGGAGGTGCAGATACAGGGCGCGTGAGATTTCTTTCGCGCCGAATTGCTCGAGATGCGGGGTGAGCCATTGCGTGTCGAGGAGGGCGAAGCGTTGCGCACGCAAATGCTCAACCAGCGCCCAGAGCGCGATCTTCGACGCGCCCGTCACGCGGTGAAACATCGACTCGCCGAAAAACGCGCCCCCGATCGCGACTCCGTAAAGTCCGCCCACCAGTTCGTTAGGGGACCAGGCTTCAACCGAATGCGCCCAGCCTAGTTCGTGCAAATGCACGTAGCTCTCGATGATCTCGCCGTTGATCCAGGTGTCAGCCCGCTCGGCACAGGCGCGGATCACTTCGTCGAAGGCGGTGTCGATCCGAATCTCGATCTTTTGCGCGCGGCGTTCGCGTTTCAAGCCATGCGGAATGTGAAAGGCGTCGAGCGGCAAAATGGTGCGCGGATCGGGCGAGAACCAGCGGATCTCGCCATCCTCCATCGCCATCGGGAAAACCCCGAGGCGATAGGCGTCCAAAAGCAAGTCGGGATCGATCATAGGCCGTGATTTTGGGTTACGACTCGATCGCAGATCAGCCGTCCGCGCGGCTCTCCTCTTGCAAACCAGGCGCCGCTCACTAACATCTCCCGATGAAACCCCTCTCGCTCCTTTTTCTCGTCTGCATCATGAGCGGATGCGCCGAGAATACGCCTCCGACCGAGGAAGTGCGCGAGCATTTTGAACGCGGTCTCTCCGGCCAGGGCCACATCGTTCCACTCGAGCAACCGGGGGAACCCGCCCCGCCTCCGCTCGAGGCCACACCGGGTCCCCAATAAGTTGTGAAAACGCCGGCCCATTCGCGGATTCTCATTCTCGATTTCGGTTCGCAATACACCCAGGTGATCGCGCGCCGGGTGCGCGAATGCCAGGTTTATTCCGAGATCGTCAGGCACGACATCACAGCGCCGGAGATCGAAGCGATGGCGCCGAAAGGGATCATCCTCTCGGGCGGCCCGGCCAGTGTCTATGAAAAGAGCGCGCCGCAAATCGATCTCCAGATCTTTTCGTTAGGCATCCCCGTCCTCGGGATCTGCTACGGGATGCAGTTGATGGCCCGGCATCTCGGCGGCGAGGTGGAATTCAGCGGCCGGCGCGAGTACGGGGCCGGGCTTTTGCAGATCGACGAGCAGACTCCGCTCTGCGACGGGCTCGGCGAGCACATCGACATCTGGAACAGCCACGGCGACAAGCTGACCGCGCTCCCGGAAGGTTTCCGCGCCGTCGCGCACACCGAGAATTCGCCCTTCGCCGCGATCGAAGACCCGAAGCGCAAACTTTACGCTCTGCAATTTCATCCCGAAGTCTCGCACACCCCGCGGGGGAAAGAGATCATCGAGAATTTCCTCTTCCGCGTCTGCCATTGCGCGATGGATTGGACGATGGGCTCGTTCATCGACGAAGCCTGCGCCCGGGTCCGCCAGCAGGTGGGCGACCAGAAAGTCGTCCTTGGCTTGAGCGGCGGGGTCGATTCCTCGGTCGCGGCGGCGCTTCTGCACAAGGCGATCGGCGACCAGCTCACCTGCATTTTCGTCAACAACGGGCTCCTGCGCGAAAACGAGGCCGAAGTCGTGCAGCGTGTTTTCGTGGAAAATTTCCAGATCAAACTCAAATACGTCGACGCCTCGGAGAGCTTTCTCCGTTTGCTCGAAGGGGTGACCGATCCGGAGAAGAAACGCAAGGTGATCGGCGCCGAATTCGTCCGGGTCTTCGAGCAGGCGACGGAAGAACTGCTCGCGCAGGACCGGGCTGATAAACGCCCGCACGCCGGTTATCACTTCCTCGCCCAGGGCACGCTTTATCCCGATGTGATCGAGAGCGTCGCGATCGGCGGCAACCCGGCCTCGCTCATCAAGAGCCATCACAACGTCGGCGGGCTGCCCGAGAAAATGAACTTCGAGCTGGTCGAGCCGCTCCGGCAGCTTTTCAAAGACGAAGTGCGCCAGGCCGGCCTGCAGCTTGGTTTGCCTAACGAAATCGTGCATCGTCAGCCTTTCCCCGGGCCCGGGCTGGCCGTTCGCATCCTCGGCGAAGTCACTCCCGAGCGGCTCCGTATTCTGCGCGACGCCGACACCATCGTGGTGAGCGAAATGAAATCCTCGGAATGGTATTACCGGGTCTGGCAGTCCTTCGCTGTCCTTCTCCCGGTGCGCTCAGTCGGGGTGATGGGCGACCAGCGCACCTACGAGCACACGATCGCGCTCCGCATCGTCGAGAGTCAGGATGGCATGACGGCCGACTGGGTGCGCCTGCCCTACGAAATTCTGGCCCGGATCTCGAGCCGGATCGTGAACGAAGTCAAAGGCGTCAACCGCGTCTGCTACGACATCTCGACCAAGCCGCCGAGCACGATCGAATGGGAGTGAGGGTGAGCCCGGCCAATTTCCAAATGAGACCGAACGCGTTTTTCGTTAGGCGATAGGCGCCATGCCTTTGAACTCGCCAGACTTGTCCTCCCGAGCGTGGCACCGGCATTGCTTATTCAAATGCGAACCACCAACCGCGGCCTTCCTCCGCCGTGCGGTGGATCGGGATGACCAAGTGAAATGATTTACGTTCTCGACACCCAGCACCTCGGCCGGCCCGGGATCATCGCCGCCATCGCCCTCGAGACGCGGGAGGGGATCGCGCTTTTCGACACCGGGCCGGAGTCGACCTTCGACACGATCTCGAACGAGATGCATCGGATCGGGTTTTCGCCTAACGATGTGCGCCACGTTTTTCTTAGTCACATTCATCTCGATCATGCCGGCGCGGCCTGGCGTTTCGCCGAGTCGGGGGCGACGGTCCACGTGCATCCGCGGGGCGCGAAGCATCTGATCGATCCTTCCCGCCTGATGGAGTCAGCCACCCGTATTTTCGGTGATGACATGGACCGGCTCTGGGGAAAGATGCGGCCGATTCCGGAAGACAAAGTGCGCGTCACGGTGGAGAACGAGGCCATCCGGGTTGGCCAGTTTGAAGTGCGCGCCCTCGATACTCCGGGACACGCCTCGCATCACAACGCCTACCATTGGGACGATAATCTCTTCGGCGGCGACGTCGCCGGGGTGCGACTCGAGGGCGGCCCGCCCGTTCCGCCCTTCGTCCCGCCGGAATTGCAGATCGAATCGTGGCTCGAATCGATCGCGCGCCTGCGCGCCCTCGGCTCGACCGATCTTTATCTGCCGCATTTCGGCCTGATCGAAAAGGAAATCGCCGAGCACTTCGACGCGCTCGAAGAGCGGATCCGGCGCTGGGCGGAATGGTTCCGTGACGAGCTGCGCAAAGGTCGCGAGGAGGCAGAGCTGGTCCCGCTCTTCGCCCGCTACGAAGCGCGCGACATTATCGAATCCGGCGCGGCCCGCGAACGGGTGGCCGATTACGAGCGGGCCGATCCCAGCTTCATGGCCGTGACGGCCTCGATTCGTTACTGGCAAAAGTATCATCCCGAAGCGTTGTAGGCGGGATCACCGACCCGCCTAGAGCGAGACTTCGAGTAGCTTTTGGAAGCGCGGATCATCGCGCAGGCTGTCCCATTGCGGTTCGACCCGCAGGGTGCCCGGGGTTGGGCCGCCGACTTGCCTAACGAGCGTTTCGAGCAGGGCGAGGGCCTGGTCATGTCGCCCAAGTTGGGCGTAGATCGCGGCCAGGTTGGTCGCGATGAGCGGGCCGTCGAGCGCATCGGCTGAAATCGGGCAGCAGTTGCGCGGCCCGTTCGCCGGCCGCGATCGCCTCCTCGGCCCGGCCGAGCATGGTGTCGATCAGCGCCCGCATGATGAGAACTTTGGCGTCGTTAGGCGATCCGACCGCTTCGGCCAGGACCGTCTGTTTCGCAGCCGTAAAAGCGCGCGCAGCTTCCTCCTCGTTCCCACGGCCACGTTCGATCAGACCGAGGTACCACCCTTGCGGCACGGTGTAGTCGTCGAGCGCGCCCACCAACCCACAGAGACCGATGTCGTTGTATTTGCATTCCGCGCAGCTCCCGAGGCGTCGAGCCGCTTCCTCGTAATCGCGCTCCATCAGGGCCAGCCGCACCGCGATCGTCGTGACCGCGCCGCCCGGATCGAATCCCTCCGGAACCCGCCGCAGGGCCGCGCGCAACGGCGCCGTGTCGCCCCGCTCGCGCAGGGCCAGTTCCGCCCGCGCAATCGGGATCAGGTGTGCTTCGGGAGCGATCGCGGCTTCCTCCGCCAGGACCTCATCAGCTTCCCGAAAACGCCGCAGATAAGTCAGCGTTTCGGAAAGATTCCAGAGCGCAGAGATGTTGCGCGGATCAAGCTGGCGCGCCCGCTCGAGATGGAGAATCGATTCCTCCCAGCGACCGCGGCGACGCTCGATGATGCCGAGCGCGCTGGCCACATCGGCCTCGTTAGGCAAGGCGCGCTGGGCGAGGGTCAGCTCGCGAATCGCCGCCTCGTAGTCGCGCCTGGAATAGTAATGATAAAAGGCGAGCGCGAGGTGCCCCTCACCCAGATCGGGCCGCAGACGCAATGAGGTCTCCGCCGCCTCCTTCGCCTTGGCGATTCGGGCCGGACTCTTGTCGTAACCAAACCAGAAGAGCTCGCCGTGAATCCGCGAGGTGAGATAATGCGCGAGAGCAAACGAGGGATCGCGCGCCAGCGCCTGCTCGAGCAAAGGGAGCGCCTTCTCGCCGTTTTCGTGCGGGTCGCCTATCCCGCTCCAGTGAAAGAGATCGCGCGCCTGGACATAAAGATCGTAGGCCGCGAGATCTCTCGTCGGCGGCACTTGGAGACCGGCCATTTCCCGGGGTGAAAGATTGGCCTGCAACGCTTCAACGATCCGCTCCGCCAGCTCGCTCTGGATGGCAAAAAGATCAGTCAATTCGCGATCGAAAGTCTCGGCCCAGATGTGGGCGTCGGTC
The DNA here is from genome assembly GCA_963772915.1 of uncultured Verrucomicrobiae bacterium. Lineage (GTDB taxonomy): Bacteria > Verrucomicrobiota > Verrucomicrobiia > Chthoniobacterales > UBA10450 > Palsa-1392. The sequence goes on along the minus strand of CAVYZI010000006.1, from coordinate 22,549 downwards.
CGGGCGTTGATCAGCTGGACATTCACCCGCACCCGGTTGCCCGAGCGGCGCACCGTGCCTTCGAGGACGTGCGCCACACCGAGCGCTTCGCCAATCTCGCGCAGGTTGCGTGTGCCGGTGCGATACTGCTGCACCGAAGTCCGGCTGATCACTTTCAAGTCGGCGATCCGCGCCAGGCTGGAGAGAATGTCGTCGTGCACGCCGTCGGCGAAGAAGGTGTTCTCGCGATCGTCGCTCAAGTTTTCAAAGGGAAGAACGGCGATGCTTTTTTCCGGCACGGCCGGTGCGGACGCGGATGGGGTTGGCGCGACATCATCCGTTCGCTTGATCCCCGTCGGTGTGATGTCGTAAGCCCAGGCCAGGATGACCGCGATCGGGAACCCGAGGCAAAGGGCGAGAATAACGAGACGGATGGTCCAATTCGGGACCTCGAAAAAAGGAAAGACCTGGGTCGCGACCTGGACCAAAACCCAGGCGACGACGACGTAGGCGACCGCGACGCGATAGACCTTGCGCCGTTTCAGTTCGACGAGGAACTGTTTCAACGCCGCCCCTCGGTCGGGCCCGTTTTTAGCGCTCTGCTGCAGGGTCACTCGATGCTTATGGCGCGAGATTGAGCCAGCGGCAAGAAGGCGCACCGGGACTTCGAGGGAAGCGCGCCGTCGCTTCCGTTCGCAGCACCGACGGCGCGGTGCCCTCCAGGGCGCCATCCTCGAAGATCACAGCTCCAACAGTTCCGCCAGATCGTCGGTCGTTAGGCCGGTCATGAGCGGCTCTTCGGTTTCGAGCATCGCGCTCGCCAGCTCGCGCTTGCGCTTTTGCAGGCGGAGGATCTTTTCCTCCACCGTGTCGCGCGCGATCAGCTTGTAGGAAGTGACGACGCGGGTCTGGCCGATGCGATGGGCGCGATCGGTCGCCTGCGCTTCGACCGCCGCGTTCCACCACGGATCGAAATGGATCACCGTGTCGGCGGCCGCCAGATTGAGCCCGACGCCGCCCGCCTTCAGACTGATGAGGAAGACCGGGATCGTCTCGTCGTTCTGGAACCGGTCGACCTCCGCTTGCCGGTTCTTCGTCAGGCCGGCGAGATAACAATGGGCAGTGCCGCTCGTCTCGAGGCGTTCCCGGACAAGATCGAGCATCTTGACGAACTGGCTGAAGACGAGGACGCGATGTCCGCCGTCGATGATCTCTTCGAGCAGTTCGTCGAGGAGATCGAGCTTGGCGGAGCTTTCTCCGTCTTCGTTAGGCGGGAGACCGAGCAGGCGCAGGTCGCAGCAGGTCTGGCGGAGCCGGAGCAGGCCGGTCAACATTTCATCCGGGTCGCGCCGTCACTCGCTCCGCTTTGCCCGATTCCCTGCTGGATCTCGCGCAGGAGCGCGTTGTAGGTCGCGCGCTGGGCCGGGCCGAGTTCGCAGGGGACGACCTGCTCGATTTTCTCCGGCAGCTCGCGCGCCACGTCGGTTTTGCGGCGGCGGAGGAGGAACGGGCGGAGTCGACGGGCGAGGCGACGCTGTAATGCCGGCTCGGGATTTGCCATGAGCGGTTTTTCGTAGCGCTCGCGGAAATCGGCCCGGCTCCCGAGATAACCCGGGGCGACGAAGTTCATCAGCGACCAGAGATCGCGGACCGAGTTTTCCATCGGCGTGCCGGTGAGGACGAAACGCCGGCTCGCGTTGAGGCTGAAGGCGGCCTGCGCGTTTTGCGTGTCGGGATTCTTGATGTGCTGCGCTTCGTCGAGCACGACCGTGCGCAGGCTAAGACCGGCGTAAAGTTCCACGTCGCGTCGGAGGAGGCCGTAACTCGTTAGGGCAAGATCATGCTCCGCGAGTCGGGCGATGTTCTCCGCCCGATTTGGCCCGTCGATCAGGAGGACCTTCAGCTCCGGAGTGAAACGCGCCGCCTCCCGCTCCCAGTTGGAGAGGAGCGAGGTCGGACAAACGATCAGGGCCGGGCCATGACCGCGATCGAGGAGGAGAAGGGCGAGAGTCTGCACCGTTTTGCCGAGGCCCATTTCATCCGCCAGGATGCCGCCGAGATTCTGCGCGGCGAGCGCGGCCAGCCAGCGCACGCCGGTGCGCTGATAATCGCGCAGTTGGTGGGCGAGTGCGCCTAACGAGGAGATGGGCGGCTCGGCCTGAAGAGCTGCGAGGCTCCGATCAGGCGGGCGCCGATTTCCTCCGCCGTGTTCGCGAGGTAGGCGGCCTGAATTTTCTGCAACCGATAAACGCCGGGCTGACTTTGCCGCGGGTCGGCATCGCGCAGGACCTCTTCGAAATCATCCAGAGCCGCGGGATCGAGCACGGCGGTTTTTCCGTTCGTCAGGCGAGTCTGGTTTTGGCCGCCGCGCAGAAGGCGTTGCACCTCGGCGAGCGGAATCCCCTCGCCCGCCGCGGTCGCAACGGAATACTTCAGCTCGAACCAATCCTCGCCCGAGCGCACGATTTCGATCGCCGGCGCTGACCGGCTCCAGATCGCGACTCGCTTTCTCGAGCCGCGGGCTGACGGAAACGCTCCAGCTCCGCGGCAGCGCCGGATAATCGAAAGCAAAGAAGCGGACGATGCGGCCGGAATCGCGCAGCTCAAGCGTGTCAGCCGCGGGCGCAAAACCGGCCTGCTCGAGCCGCCTGAGCGCTTCCTTTTCCGCGGCGAGATTGCGCACGAGGAGGCGATCCGGGTTGGCCGGGTCGCGAAAGACGAAACGCTTTGCCGGTTCGGACATCGGGAAAAACGGCGGGACGATCACCGTAGGCGCAACGGAGAATCGCGCGCAGATGTTGCAACGACCCTTCCAACTGCAAGCTGAAGGCGGGTGTCGCTTCCCCGACCGCCGGCGGCGCGAGACCAGCGGGAAGCTCAAGGTCCGCGACTTCGCGCCAGAGCGGGAGTTCGAGGGCGAGGAACTCATCCGTAGTCGAAGGACGGAGGCGGAGCGGCCCCTCCAAAGCACTCGTTAGGCGAGGCGGCAGGTTGCTCCCGATCTCGAGAAAATCGCTCCCCGCGCCAGAGCCAGGCGTCAGTCCCGGCGAGGAGCGGCAGCTCATTCGCCCCAGATTTGGCCGTGAGTTCAAAGATCTCACCGGCACGTTGGAGGAGGATTTGTGGCCGGTAAGCTTCCGTCAGGACGCGAGCCGGCCCGGACCTTCCGAAGCTGAGCCGCGGATGCCCGCGTACCGTCGCGAGCCATTGGAGAAAGGCGGGGCCGGAAAGCAGATTCACCGCGGCGGCATCCGAGCCTAACGAGTTAAGCGCGATCAGATCGGAATCGTCGCAGCCAAACTGTTCGTCCCTGGGCAGGGCATCGAGCATGAGGCGGCGCCCGGTCATTTCCGCCTCGATGCAGATCATGACCTGCCGCTTTTCCCAGGCCGCGCGAAAATTCGGCGGCAAAATAAAGTGAAGCACGAGCGGGCGCGCGCCGGCTTCGCCTAACGAAACGAAACGCGGCGTTTCCGCTTTCGCCTCCGCCGGGACCACCGGGCTGGGCGGCGGCGGCGCGAGCCAGGCCAGACCGACGGCGAGCGAATGAGCGCAGACCTTGCCCCATTCGCGCGATTCGCGGCAGGTGCAGATGTTTTCCACGTCGCTCGCGCTCCGAATGCGCAAGCCGGCGCGATACCGCTTCTGTCCCTCGCGCACTTCACCGGCGAGAAGGGGCGGTTCATAATTCGCATCCGCGACCCGGCCGGCTTTGACCAGCTCGCGCGCCGCCTTCATCGCCTCCCAGCCGCCCGCGCCGGAGAGTAATTTTTCAGTGACGGGAATCACCGCACAGACTCCACGCGTCGACCAGCTCGCGCAACGCCGCGGGGCGGTTGCTCCCGGCGGGATTCCGGTGAAGTAAGAGCGCGCGATGCGAGCGAACGATCCGCCTAACGACGCCTCCGGGCTGGTGGCGGGGATTGCGGCTTTTGTGACCTGGGGGATCGTACCGGTTTATTGGAAGCTGCTTCGTTTCCTCCCGGCGGGAGAAATTCTCGCCCATCGCTTTGTCTGGACCTGCGTTTTCATGGTCCTGCTCCTGAGCTGGCAGCGGGGTTGGCCGGAGGTGTTCGGAATTCTGCGCTCGCGCCGGACGGCGCTCTTTTGCGCAGCGAGCGGGATCGCCATTTCGGTCAACTGGTTTGTTTTTATCTGGGCGGTGAACGCCGGGCACGTGCTCGAGACGAGCCTTGGTTATTTCATGACCCCGCTCGTCAATGTCCTTTTCGGCGCGCTTTTTTTGCGCGAACGCCTGACCCGCCCCCAGCTCGTGTCCGTCCTGCTCGCGACCGGTGCGGTGCTTTATCTGACGCTGGGATTTGGGCGGCTCCCGTGGGTCGCGCTGACGCTTTGTTTTTCGTTCGGGCTTTATGGGCTGCTGCGCAAAGTGTCCGGCGCGGCGCCGATCCCGGGATTGTTTTTGGAGACAACGATGATCTTCCCGCTCGCGCTCGGGTGGCTGTTTTACATCCGCGGCGCGGCCGGGCCACATTTTGGAAGTGCGAGCCTCGGGCTTTCCCTTCTGCTTGTTAGCACGGGCATCGTCACCGGTGTGCCGCTGCTCTGGTTCGCGCATGCCGCGCGGCATTTGCGCCTGACGACGCTCGGGTTTTTGCAGTACCTGGCGCCGAGCTGCACTTTTTTTCTCGGGGTCTTTGTTTATCACGAGCCGTTCCGGCGCGCCCAGATGCTGACCTTTGCCCTCATCTGGATCGCGCTCGTGATCTTTACGGCCGACGCGCTCGCCCGCTGGCGTTCGACCCGGCCCTCGGCGCTCGAGCCGGTCGAGATGTAACTCTGCTCCTGCTCCTAATCGTGCTCCTGCCCGGTCCCTTCCGATTACGAACACGAGCAGGAGCACGAGGAGGGTCGCGCATCGCAAATGGAGGCGTGGCGCAGTTCCTGGAGGCAAACACGCCGTCGCCTCCGTTCGCAGCACCGACAGCGCGGTGCCCTCCATTGCCGCCCTGACGAGCCGCGTCGGCACCGTTCTGTGGTATGCTCGCACCGCCATGTGGAGCGAAGACGATTTCCAATACGCGATCGAGAATACCGAGGTCATCCTCGCGCCCCAGGGCAAGATCGCGACCTTCGGCCACACCAGTTTCCGCTTTTATCTCATCAGCGAGTTGATGGATCAGGTGAACGAAGTGCGGGTGCGCGACGGGCGGATCCACGCCGAACGCCCGCAGATTCTCACCCCGGACCATTACGCGCGGCTCCTCCTCGATGGCTTTGGCGAAAAGGCGCAGCGCTTCGCCGAGCAACTGCGCGCGCAGGCGCAGAAGTTCGCCGTCCTGCGCTACGGCTTTCAGTTTCGCAAAACCGATGTCGTGGAAAAAACCGTGCGCGCCTCAATGGCGGCGGTGATCGAGCAAACGAAGGCGCAAGTGGAGCGCGCCGAGGAACCGCTCAGCGCCGTGATTCAAGGGGTGGACGACGCCTGGGAGGTTTGCCTGCTCAAGTTCACGGTCGATCTCATCGAGCGCTCGAGCGGTGGCAATCTGGGCGATTTTCGGCGGCGCGGGTTGATGTGAGCTGGGCCCGACCGCGCCGGCGCTGAAGAAATTTCCCGCCGCGCCCCTAACGACGCTGGTTGGCGAAATGCGAGAGGGCGATCGTCATCGCAGCCGCCCCGAGCGTTTTCACGAGCGTCGGATGCTGCGCGTAAAGCTCGCTCACCCGATCGATGATGGAAGGGTCCTGGGCGTGCGCCTGGGCCGCTGCCGCTTCCACCGCACTGGGCGGTATCTGCGCTGCCGCTTCCGGAGTGATCGGCGTCGTGCTGCCCATCCCGGCCGGGAGGGAGATCCCGGCGGTTTGCGAGAGCTGCGACAAAATCCCCGAGGCCGCTCCGCTCGAGAGGAGCGTGTTGAGCAGATTCGCCCGTTGCGCTCCGTTCGAGTTGCTGAAGAGCTGCCCAATCATCTGGGCAAAGGGCGGTGTCTGGTCAGAATGAAACATCGCGGCCAGGCCGCTGACGAGATCGGACGGCGGCGCGGCTTGCGCGACCGCATGGTAATGAGAAGCGACGTCTTCCTCGCCCTGGGGTTTTTGATCTGTCTGCGCGTAATTTTGCAGGACATTGGCGACTTCATTCATCCAGTTCATGAGCGGATGATCGCGGCCGGAGAGCGACTTGTCCACTCCGGCGGGCAAGAACGAAGAGTCGTTAGGCAGAGGCGAACCCGGCGCGCGGCTGCGCCTGTTTGAAGCCGCGGCTGGCAGGTGAATTTCAGTTTGTTTTTGCGCCGCGCGCTCCCTAGCTTCAGCGCCAATGCGCCGTCCTTCGCCCTGGCTCATCCTCGTCATCATCCTGCTGGGGGCGTTCATCCTGCGCGAGCCACGCGCACAACAGGTCGAGGATATTTTGCTGGCCTGGTTCATGGAAAATTCCGAACCGTTCCTGCCCCCCGCCCAGGTGACCCAGGTCGAAATTGGGCGCGAAGATTTCCAGCGCCTCACCCCGGCCGAGGAACGTAAGCCGCTCCCCAAAGGCCAGGCCGTGCGCCGTTCGCTCTCGCCCCTCGAATACGCCCTCTTCCTCCAGGCGATTCTGGATTTCCGACCAACCGTCGTCGGGATCGAGCCGGTCGTGATCTGGCGCGCTCGCGATCGAATCCAGGAGCAGGTTTTCATCGACCAGGCGATGCGGGTGCCGAAGCTGCTCATCGGGATCGAACTGGGCGGGCCCGGGCCGCACGACTTCGCGGTCGAGGATCTGCCGACTTTGCCTAACGTCAGCGGAGGCCGGGGTCAGCTTGCCCAGTTTTCCGGGGTGCAACGGCAGCCGGACGAGGACATCCGGCTCATCTCAACCCCGGGATTCACGAACTTGCCTAACGGATGGAGCGATCACATCCGGGTCCCGATGCTCTTTGAATATCGGGGCGAAGTGGTGCCCTCCTTTACGCTCCAGGCAATCATGCTCTGGCTCCGCCTCATCCCGTCGGATGTGAAGGTGGAACTCGGGAGGCAGATCAGCCTGCCTAACGGATGGAAAATTCCGCTCCATCGCGATGGCACGACCACGATTAACCCGGTCGCGCGCCACCGCGTCCACCGCCTCAGCTTCAGCCAGTTGCTCCTCGCCGCCCAGGAACACGAAAAACATCTCCCGCCCACGCGCAAGGTGGGCAGGCTCCAGGACGAAATCATTCTCCTCCGGATCGCGGATGATCCGCTCCAGCCGCCGGACGTTTTCGCGACCGCGATCGCGACCATCCAGGGCAACGTTTACGTGCGGCCGGCCGCGCAGAAGGTGGCCTGGATCATCATCCTGGCGGCGGCGTTGCTCAGCTGTTTTCTCTGGATGATTTCGAAAACGAATCTTTTCCTCGGCGCGATTATTTTCACCGCCGGGTGGGGTCTGGTCGTGCTGGCGCTTCTTTCCAAGGACTACATTTGGCCGCCGACTTTTCTTCCCCTGGCCCTGGTTTGGTTTTTGGTCGTGGTACGGTTTTTCAGCGCCGGCCCGGCGATCAAACACGAGATCGCTGTAACTGGTTAGGCGCGCTGACCGAATTCCTGCTCCTGATCCTGATCCTTGCTTTCAATTGGGAGCGGAAGCAGGAGCAGGAGGAAGAGGAAGGGAGTGCTCGGGGGGGGACTTGAACCCCCATGCCTTGCGGCATACGCCCCTCAAACGTACGTGTCTGCCATTTCACCACCCGAGCGCGGAGAGGAAAGTTGAACAAGGCAGGCCGGAAAGCAAGCCGCGGGCGTGCATGAGTCAAGACGGGAGCTTGCTGTAGACGCCTCCCTGTGGGAGGCGCGGGTCTCAGCGTCCGTAGCCCACCTCCCCGATCGGTGCCCAATCCCGCGTTTCGCACAGCGAAGCGTCTACATGCGTCTACAAAACGCGAGCGAGGCGCGGAACCTGCATCTAGCTTCAGCCGATGCCGGACGGAAAAACCGAGGACCAGGATTGGATCAAGCTCGATCTCCACATCCACACCCTGGACGACCCGAAGGATCATCTCGATTACACCGCCCACCAACTCCTGGAGCGGGCACGCGCGCTCGGTTTCGCCGCCCTCGCCATCACTTTGCACGACAAAGTCTTCGATCGCCCGGAAGTGTTTGCCGACGCCGCCGCGATGGGGATTCTCCTCATCCAGGCGGCCGAGATGCGGCTGGAAGGCGCCGATGTCGTCCTCCTCAATATCCAGCCTAACGAAGTGGAAAACCTCCGCACCTTCGACGATCTGCGCCAGCTCCGGGCCCGGCGCGGCGACTCGCTTTTCTCTTTCGCGCCCCACCCGTTTTTCGTCCTCGGCGCTTCGATCGGCGACCGGCTCCTCCGGGAAATCGATTGCTTCGACGCGATCGAGATCTGCCATTTCCACAAAGGCTGGTTCGATCTCAACCGACGGGCGCGCGCGGTCGCGGCCGCCCATGGCAAGCCGCTCCTCGCCACTTCCGACGCCCATCGCCTGCACGCGTTCGGCGGGCATTACACCAGCGTCCCGCGCCCGCCTGAGATGACGGTCGAGGCCGTCCTGCGCGCGATCCGCCAGGGGCCGCATCGCCTAACGAGCCCGCCTTCCAGTTGGCGCGATCTTTGGAACGTTTTCTATTTCGTTTTCATCCGCCATCCGATTCGGAGGCGGCTCGGACTCGGTCGCCGGCATCGCTGCCCAAATTGAAACTGGCCTTGTCGCGTTTGGCTGCTTATGTCAGACGTGAAAATGGACTTCATGAAAAGGCTCATCCCCGTCTGCCTCCTCCTGCTCGCGACCCTCACTTTCACCGCCTGCCCGACGACCAACCCGAAAAAGGATGCCGCCAGGAAAGCGGCCCGCACCGCGGCGGAACACGGTGAAGAAAATGCCGACATCGACTTTCAGGCCTTCATCGGCCGCCTGCGCAAAGCGGTCAAAGCGCGCGACGTCAATACCGTCGCCTCAATGATGACACCGGACTTCGCTTATGTGCTCGGCGCCACCCCGGCAGAGGATCGGATGGGCGCGGGCGTCTTCCAATACTGGGATGAAAACGGTCTCTGGGTCGAACTCGACGGCATTCTTTCGGAGCGTTTCGTGCAAAAGGAAGCCTTCATGGTCGCGCCTCCGCAGTTCGCCGATCCGGCCGCCGAATACACCGGCTATCGAGCCGGAATCCGGCGGGTCAATGGGAGCTGGAAGTTTGTTTATTTCGTCAATGGTTAGGCGCAGGAAGTTGAGAGTTGTCAGCTGAGAGTTTCGCGGGCGGCAGCGTTCACGCGGTTCATGAACTCCCAACTCTCAACTCTCAACTCTCAGCTCTCCTCCCTCCCCCATCGCCCCCCGTTCGTTTTCGTTAGGCAACTGCTTCGCTGCGAGCCCGGGCAACTGGCGGAGTGCTCCGCGCTTTTCGCGCGCGACGATCCCATGTTTGCCGGCCATTTTCCCGGCAACCCGCTCGTCCCCGGCGTCATCCTGACCGAGGCCCTCGCCCAAACCGCCGGGATCGCCGCCGCCTCTGGATTTTCGGAAACGGAGCGCCCGCTCTTTCTCCTCTCGGCTATTCGTGGGATGAAATTTTTCGCCGCCGTCAGGCCGGAAGACGAAATTTTGCTCCGGGCGGAGAAGCTCGCCCAGGTGGGCGAGCTTTGGCAGTTCCGGGTCGAGGCGCGGGTCGCGGAGAAGCTGGTCGCGGAAGGTCAGCTCGTGCTCAACCGGACGCCGGAAAGTTCCTCGACCGCATTGGAATAGGCGCGGGTTGCGCTACTCTTAGAGCCGCCATGCACCTGCCCGAATTCGCCATCATCATTCCTGCCTGCGACGAGGCGGCCTGCATCGGACCTGTTTTGGATGAGTTTCTCGGCGCGCTCGATCCGGAAAAATTTGTGGTCGCGGTGGGAGTGAACGCTTCCTCCGATGCCACCGCGGAAATCGCGCGGCAACGCCCGGTGCTCGTGGCGGAGACGGCGCAACGCGGCTACGGGCACGGCTGTCAGGCCGCGATCGACCTGACGAAAGATATTTTCCCTTCGGTCCGGGCCTACATTTTTTGCGCGGGCGACGGCGCGAGCGATCCCGAGGATTTGCCACGCCTGACCGCGGCCTACGAGCAGGGTTACGAGTTCGTCCTCGGCAGCCGCACCCGCCGACTGCGCAACTGGCGCACGATGACGGTCAGCCATGTGATCGCCAATGCCGCGCTCGGTCTCTGGTGCGGTCTGCTCAGTGGACGGCCGCTTCAGTGATCTGGGGCCGCTGCGCCTGATCAGCCGGCGATTGTTTGAAAAAATTGCCCCGCGCGAGATGACCTTCGGCTGGACGATCGAGGCGCAGATCGCCGCGGCCAAACTGGGCGCCACGATTTGTGAGCTCCCGGTGAGCGAACGCCGCCGCCTCGCCGGCCGGCAAAAAGTCTCCGGAGTAAACTGGCAGCGCACGCTCTCGATCGGCTGCCAGATCGTGGCCGCGGGCGGGCGCACCTGGCGGAATTTCCAGCCCGCGCCTGCGCCGACGGCAGCAGCGGCGCCCAGCCCGGCCCTCGTACCCTTCCAACGGTCCCCGCCAGCGCGAAGCGTGAAGTGGTGGTTGCTGCTCCCGGCCGCCGCCCTCACCAGTGGTTGCGGATCGTTCGCCAAGCCGCCCCTGCCCAAGTTTGCTCTCGGGGCAGCGCCCCGCCCGCCGACCGAGGAAGATGCCAACGCCGCCCGTCTCCGGGCCGCGGATGTGATCTATTTTGGCCTAACGAAAAACGCGGAGAGCCAACCCGCCTGGCGCATCGTCGAAACTCTCCAGCGCAGCGGGCAGCGGGTCGCGCTCGGCTGGAGCGAGGTGCCGCTGACGCAGCAACCGCTTTTCGATCGCTGGGAGGCGGAGGAAATTTCCGCCCCCGAGCTGCTCGCCCAGCTCGACCGGCCCGCGCGGAGCGAATGGCTGCGCCGCGCTCTGCGGCCGGATCTTTCCCAGGTCGCCCTCGGCGCGCCGCCGGGACTCTTGCGCAGGATCCGGGCGGGTGACCCGCTCTCCCCTAACGAGCGCGCTTTCCTCCCGCGGGATTACCGGCCGAGCGCGGAAGGGTTCGATAATTTCGTCGACCGCGTCGCGACCTCGCCGCGGCTCCGGCGTTACAACCTGCCCCGCCTCTACCGCGCCCATCTCGCCGCCGAGCAGATGATCGCGGAGAACATCGTCCGCTTCCGGCGCGATCATCCCGGGATGAAGCTGCTCGTTTTCCTCCCGGACGACATCATGATCAACCCGCGCGAAGTGGCCGATTATGTCGCGCAGAAAGGGAGTGTGCGGCAGATGATTCTCGATCGTTCCGGAGCGCAACCGGAGACGCGCCCACAGCTACTTGCGACGGCCCGGCCGGGGCGGCGCTTTGGAGATCGTAGATCGTGCCCCAAAAGCCGCTCGCCACCACCGCCGCCTGCTCGCGCCACGGTTGCGCGCTTGAGGCGTAGGCGCGCTTTTCTTCCTCGCCCCAGAAAAGATAACGCGCATGCAGATCGCGCGCCCGCTCCCGCCAGCCAGGCGCGCCGAGCATGAGGGCGCGCAGTTCCTGTTCGATCGCGGCGTAATCGAAACCCTGCGTCCAGAGATGTCCGCCATAACCGAGAACCACTTTGCGCCCGTCCATCAGGAGCGGGTGATTGTAGGTCGGGAAAGCGGCGAAGCGTTCCTTAATCGGCAATCGCCTAACGACGGTCGCGACCGCGTCGAGCACGGTCCGATCGGCGATGTCGAACCCGGGCGAGCCGGCCTTCAGTCCGCCGATCAGACTAACGAACCCGGAGGTGAAAAGAAGAAAGCAAACCGCGACGCGGACGAGGACGTGCCATTTCGCGATCAGCTCGCTCCAGAAAAACGGCAGGCAGATGAAGTAGGACCAGATCATGAGCTTGGTGTTGTCCCAGCCCCAGGGCGCCGTCTTGACGAAAAGCGCGAAGAGAAAAACGAGCGCCGCAGGGATGACGAAGGCGAAAGCCGGGGATCGCAAAACATCCCCAATCCTAATCTTGCTCCTGCTCCTGCTCATAATCCCGTTTTCGGCATCAGGAGGAGGATTCGGAGCAGGAGTGGGAGCACCATCACCAGCAGAAGCAGGAGAGAGCAGGAGCGGGGAAAAAAATTCGCCATGCTTGCCAAAGAATGAGGCCGACGAGCGCGATCATGAGGGGCAGCGTGAGCCCAAAGTTCACCACCCAAAAACTGAACACGTTGTCGGAGAACCCCGGATCGCTTTCCAGCCAGCCGGGCGCCCAGGCGAGAATCGATTTCGCCTGGAAATGGTCGGTGATCATCCAGACAATCCAGCTGGCGGGAATGAAAGCGGCGCCGAGCAGACTCGCGATTTGCATGCGCATCTCCCAGGTGCCGATGAGGAGCCAGAAAGCGAGCACAGCGGAAAGCGCAAGAAAGGTATGGACGTGAAAGAGCGGCATGGTGGCGTAGATCGACCATTCGACCCACCACGGGACGAGCCCGCGCCCTTTGCCGGGCGCTTCATCCACCTTGGTCGGATAATATTTTCGCCGCCAATGGAGGAGGAGAAGCAACCCCGCCGGGATCGCGTAAAGCAATCCGCGCTGGGTGACGAACATCGTTAGGGGAATGCTCTTCCAGGCGATCCTTTCCCCCTGATAATCGGCAAACTGAAACTTCCGGAAGAATTCGAAGCCCGCCAGCCCGCCGTTGAAGAGAAATCCCGCCACCCCAAACGCGCCGCCCCAGCGATAGAAGCCGTAGAAGGTGGCGGCGGATCCGAGCAGGCCCGTCCAGACGAGGGCGCGGACCAGATCGATATTCTGGAGGAGGAGGAGCGAATCGAAGAGATCGATCCCGGCCGGATAACGCAGCTTGCTGAAAGCGTGGATTGGGTTGTCGGGCCAAAGCGGGACGCCGTTGGCGAAATACTTCATGTAGCTGATGTGGAGCGCGAGATCGCCGAGATTGTTAGGCGACTGGATCTTGAGATGGTTGCTGTCGACCCAGAGCAGCCAGCAAAACGAGCGCACGGCAAAGAGCGCAAAAACGATCCCGACCGCCCAGGCCCAGAGATGATAGTTCGGACGCGGCGCCGGCGTGATCGTCGGCTCGGCCGCCAGCTTCATCCGGCGGCGGGCCCGCTTCGATTTCGGCAAAGAGGGAGGCGCGGCTGAAACCACTTTGACTTTTCGCCGAGTAAACGAGGTCGTCCCGAGCCAGGCGAAAACCGCCGCCACCGCCCCCAGGAGAAGCGCGAGCGCGGCAAAGCCGTCATCCAGTCCGCTCCCGAGAATGCCGAGAACCAAAGCGGCGAAGGTCGCGACATTGACGAAAGTCAGCCCCGCCGAAAAAAACTTCATTTCGCTGGCGCAGGCGTGGCAGCCGGTTGCCCGACGAAATCCGGTTTTCGGCCGGGGAAGACTTTCCGAAAGGTTTTGGCGTTGAGGTAAATCTTGGACGGGTCCTGGTAGGGCCGGATGGTCATCGGCTCGGTGAAATATTTCTCGTGCAGATTCTTCTCCACCTCGGCGATGCGATCCTCCTGCACGACGAGGAAATCGCCGTCGTATTTCGCGGGCGAGTTGTTGTGCTCGTAATAGCCGATGTTGGGAAAATCGCCCAGCAACCAGGGGAAGGGATAGGTGCTGGTGCGAATGAAATGCCCGACCATCCGGTAGTTGAGCGGGTTGCTCCGGACCAGGCGCATGATCGGATCCATCAGCCGGTTGATGTCGCTGTAGGTCTGGACATAGACGTAGGGCTCGGTGTCGGTCGCGAAGCGGAAATAATTCAACCAAATGGCCATGCCTAACGACACGAGAAGGGCGAGGCCGGCCGCGCCGCGCTGCGTCGCGCGCATCACGCCCTCGCTCAGCCGGGAAGATTCGCCCAGCCGCAGGCCCGCGGCGCCGCCGAGGAGCGCGCCCACGACCGCGCTGCCGAAACAACCGCCAGCCAATCTCGCCGCAGGTGGCGCTCGTGCTGGTGGCGGCCAGGGTGACGGTCACCGTCTCCCGCAGGTAGGTCGCCCACGAACAATGTTCCCGCGTCGGGCCCGTCTGGATCAGATAACTGAGTCCAACCCCCAGCCCAAAGCCGACCAGCCCGAGGCCGACGACATAGAAAGCTTTGCGCGGGATCTTGAGCGCGCCCACGCCGGCCGCGAAGACAAAGAGCAGTGGCCAGGCGATGGCGATGATGATCCAGGGCGTCTTGTAATGAATGATGCTGTAGGCCGCGAAGACGCCCACCCCGTAAATGGCGAGATAGCGGATGACGTAGCTTTTGAAAAACTGGCAGGCCAGGCAAAGCATCAGCCCGATGAAGACGGGCCACTCGTAGCGCATCGTCAGCTCGAGCCAGTAGGGCCACGGTTTTTCATGCCCGTTGCCTTTCGAGCCCGTCTGATACCAAATGGCAAAAGTCTCGTAGAGGCCTTTCACGCCCGACCAGTTCAGGAACGTCCCCGAATAGAAAAAGACGATGAGAAAAATGCTGGTCCCGGCCACGATCGCGAGATCCACCCAGTCCCATTGCTGCCGGGCCCGTTTCACCTCCGGCATTGGCGTCAGCCAATGGGAGACCTGGAGCACGACGCCCGCGATCAGCGCGCAACCAATGTGAATGATGTAGGTCTCCTTGGTCAGGATCATCCCCGCGATGCCGATCCCGACGCACCAGAGATAAGCGCGCGTCCCGAAGCGCCAGAGCCCGAGCAACCCGAGCACGAAAAGCATCGAGAAAAGCAGGAGCCAGACTTCGTGAATCGCGTAGCGCCCGTAAAAAATGAAGCCGGGCGAAATCGCCATCGCCAGGGCCGCAATCCGGCTCGTCCGGCGCCCGACGAGCGGCTCGAATTTTAGGGTGACAAAAATCGAGGCGATACTGGCGAGCACGACCGGGAAGCGGAGCGCCCAGATGTGGCGTCCGAAGAGGGCCTGGGAAATGAGCAGGATGTAGAAGTGAAGCGGCCCGTGGTAGTTCGACGGATCGTAACGGTAAAAACCGGTCTTCATCATCTGGTCGACGAACCAGCCGTTGATCCCCTCGTCGAAATGCGGCGGCTTGATGCTCAGGAGGAGGAACCGGAGCACGGCCCCGAAGGCGATGATCCCCCAGAACGTCCAATCGGCCCGGGCCAGCCGCTCGGAAAGCGGTGGGGGCGCCGGCGCGGGCTCAATTTCTCCTCGCGCGGTTTCCTCTCCGCTGCTAGGTAGCGCGTCGATGCGCATCTTGGTCACGGGCGGCTGTGGGTTCATCGGGAGTAACTTTATTCGTTACATTCTGCAACATTACAAGCCGGCTTCGGTCACAAATGTCGACGCCCTCACCTACGCCGGAAACCTCGCCAATCTCGACGGGGTGGTCGAGGAACACGGCGCCCGCTACGAGTTTTTCCAGGCCGACATCGCCAACGCCGACCAGATGGACACCCTCCTGCACGAGGAGCAATTCTACGCCATCATCAATTTCGCGGCCGAATCGCACGTCGACCGGAGCATCAATTCGCCGCAAAATTTCATCCACACCAACGTCGTCGGCACGAGCGTGCTTCTCAACGCCGCCCGCCAGCACGGCGTCCAGCGTTTCATCCAGGTCTCGACCGACGAGGTCTACGGATCGTTAGGCGAAACCGGTCGCTTCACCGAGCAATCGCCGCTCGAGCCCAGCTCCCCCTACTCCGCGAGCAAAGCCGGGGCCGATCTCCTCGCTCTCGCCTGCCATCGCACCTTCGGCCAGGACGTCATCGTCACCCGCTGCTCGAACAACTACGGCCCCTGCCAGTTCCCGGAAAAACTGATCCCGCTCATGATCATCAAGGCGCTCAACGACCAGCCGCTCCCGGTCTACGGCGACGGCAAAAACGTGCGCGACTGGATCCACGTCGAAGATCATTGCGCCGCCCTCGTCGCCGCCCTCTTCAAAGGGAAACCGGGCCAGGTCTACAACCTCGGGGGCGACGGCGAGATGGTAAACCTCGACGTCGTCAGGCTGATCCTCGACCGGCTCGGCAAACCGCACAGCCTGATTTCGTTCGTGACCGACCGCCTCGGCCACGACCGCCGTTACGCGATCGATTCCTCATTTGCGAAACGCGAGCTCGAGTGGCACCCGCTGCACAGCGCCCGCGAAGGCATTGCGAGCACGGTCGATTGGTACCTGAACAATCGCTCCTGGTGGGAAACCCTCCTCGAGCGCACCGAACGCTTCGATTAACTGGAGGGACGATCCGCCTCAGGCGGATGTCGTCCGTGTCTGTAAAACCCAACAACCAATCGCATCGCGATTTCCCTTGCCCGCTATCGCCAAAATCTCCAACCTTGCACCCAAGCTCCTCCGGCACCACGGGCGGCAGCGTCACAAAATGCGGCATAGATTCTATTTTGCGCTTGCCTTCCCGTGCGCCTGACCCCCACAATCTCGCCCTTGGCATGAACAGCACACCTCCCTCCTCCCCCGCCGGCCAGCCCAAGCTCCTCGACCGCGTCCGCTGGCACCTGCGGGTCAAGCATTACGCCATCCGCACCGAGGAACTTACCTCCGACTGGATCCGCCGCTTACATCCTCTTCCACCAGAAACGCCATCCCGACGAAATGGGCGAAGAGGAGATCGCCGCTTTCCTCAGCCACCTCGCCATCGAAAAACATGTCGCCGCCTCCACCCAGAACCAGGCCTTCAGCGCCCTCCTCTTCCTTTACCAGCAGGTGCTCGATCGAAAACTCGATTACCTCGCCGGGGTCGAGCGAGTAAAGCGCCCGCCGAAACTCCCCGTCGTCCTGACCAGGAAAGAAGCCCAGCGCCGTTATCGCCCACCTGACGGGCGACTATCGCCTCATGGCTGAACTTCTCTATGGGAGCGGCCTGCGACTCCTCGAATGTCTGCGCCTGCGGGTCAAAGATATCGACTTCGGCTACGGCCAGATCACCGTGCGCGATGGCAAAGGCTTGCGCGAGCGCGTCACCCTCCTGCCCGCGCGCCTTTAGCCAGCCGCTACGCGAGCCATCTCAGTCGAGTCAAGGAGATTCATCAGCGGACCTCGCGCACGGTGGCGGCGCCGTCTATCTGCCTTTTGCCCTGAATCGCAAGTATCCCAACGCGGCGCGCGACTGGATCTGGCAATGGATCTTCCCGCCGACAAGCTTTCGCTCGACCCGCGCTGGGCGAAAAACGCCGCCACCACGTCGCACGAAAAAAACCTGCAAAATGCCGTCAAACACGCTATTTACGCTGCCGGTGTAACGAAAGCCGCCAGTTGCCACACCTTTCGGCACAGCTTCGCCACCCACCTGCTCGAAGCCGGCTACGACATCCGGACGGTCCAGGAATTACTCGGACACAAGGAGTCTTGCCACGACCATGATTTATACGCACGTTTGCAACAAACCCGGGCTAAGCATCCGCAGCCCGCTTGATGAACCCGAACCCCGTCTGACCGGCCGTGTTATACGAAAAATTTTCGTCTTTAATTGCGAACGTTTCGCACTATATCTCGTTAGGTCTGATTCGCGAAAACTCCTCGGACTTCAGCTAGAAGCGTTGGTCTTAAACATCCTAGTCTTCGGTGGTTTAGGCGCATGTTGTGGCTCTGTTGTGCCGCTGTCATTTACTGCTGGCATCGTGCTAGCCACTCTCTCGGCACAGTGCAGCCCTTTATGTTGGCGAGATGTTTTACACCGGTTGTGCTCAAGACTCGATTCTGTCGCTGCCGGAGTATCTTGATGGCGCGTTTTGTCGGCAGTTCGGGCCATTGCTGGTTTTCGGTCATTTTTTCCATGCCTGATTTCTGCAATTACTCGTTGCGGTCCTGGTTCGACTATTCGCTTCACAGCGGTCAGAAGATAGCCGGCACAACGTCTAACGGGGCTGTCGAATAATTAAGTCTGGAGGGCCGGTAGAGAAGTCTGGTTGCTAAGTCGCAAGCGATCGGCTGGGTGAGCAAAAGCGAGTGATTTTGAAGAGAGGAGTCGAGACTAGGCTTCTTAAGGACTCTGTGAGCCGATGGCAGGCTCGCAAAAGAGTAGGCAAAGGCCTTTTCCGCCCGTAGGTCTTACTTTGGTGGGCCAGTTTCTCGAGGTTATGCACGAGGCAGTAGAGGAGCCATTGGGTGTTGACCTTCTGCTGGCCGCGATAGGTAAAGCGGTCGAGCCGCTTGTTGCTTCTTAAGTTGGCAAAGACCGGCTCGACGATGGCCAGGCGCCGGCTGTAAATCCGGCGGGATTCCGGTTCGTCTATCTTGCGCCGCATCCGGGCGCTTAAAGTGGCCGGTTGGGCTGTGACCGGCAGGGCGAGCGATTTGCGCTCCGCTCCGCGACTCAGACAGCGCGCGCGCAACGGACAGCCAGCGCAGTCGGCTTGGGCCGCGCGGTAGCGCCGGTAGACTTCGCCCCGGTTGGTCCGATCGGCGCGGGCATAGAGCTTTAATACCTTGCCTTGGGGACAGCGAAAGGAGTCGCTTTTCTCTTCATACTGGAAGTCTGCCAGGGTAAATATCTCTTTTTTGACCCGGGTTTTGTGCCGTTCCTGGGTGGCAAAGCGCGCATCCCGCTGCCGGAAGTGGTTGTCGGGAATGTAGGCATCGACTTGCGCTTCTGCGCAGGCTTGCAGGTTCTCTTCGCTATGGTAGTTGCAGTCCGCGCTCAGGATCGTCTCCCCCGGGACCAGCACTTCGTCTTTTAACCCCGCTAACTCCAGGACTTCGCGCGCTCCTTCCAGGATCGGTCCGATCTGGGCGTGGTCCTGGCCCACCCCGCTGGCCCGCCCGTGCACGATGATTTGCGCCTTCTCATCGACCAGGGCCTGGGCGTTGTAACCCTGCATGACTCCATGACTGGTCGTCATCTTGGCGGACTCGTTATCGGTCACGTTGCTTTGCACTTCCTGCCCGCGCGCTCCCTCTTTGGGCTCTTCCTCGGCCACGAAGCGCTCCAGCCGTTGCGCCTCGGCCAGGAGCCGGGCCTTCTGCCGGGCACGCCGCTCTTTTTCTTGTGCCCGTTCCTGGGCGGTGCGATCGCCGCGTTTGCGATCCAGCCGATCCTGGCGCCGATGCTCGGCCATTTGTTCGGCCACTTTGCGGCGCAGCTTGGCCGCTTTAAAGCGTAACTGCTCGAAGGTGCCGCTCGACTCGCGCGAGGCGTTCCCCGGGAGCTTGACGCCATCGAGCGAGAGATGGGTCCCACTTAAGAGTCCTTCTTCGTGGCAGACGAGCAGCACTTCGCTAAAGATCAGTTCGATCCGGCCCTGGAGCTTCCCGACAAAGGCGGCCAGGGTGCTGTGGTCGGGCCGGATCCCGCAGGCCAGGGCGAGGAAGGTCATGTTCTCCTGACAGGCCCGCTCCAGCCGGCGCGAGCCGATGATCCCGCGCGCGTAACCGAGCAGGATGACTTTTAAGAGGAGCCGGGGGGAGTAGGCGGGCCGGCCGATCTCGTCGTTGGCGTAAAGGGCCTCGAACCAGGCGTCGGGCACTCGTTCTTCGATCAGGTGATGGAGCGCATACTCGAGGCTGCCCTCGGGCAATTGGGCCTCGAGCTTGAGCGGCACCATCAAATCCTGCCGATAATCATAAGGCTTGAATCGCGGCATGGAATCGCGTAGCAAAGAAGCGGCGCACCTGGCGAGCGAAAAAAGCCATGCAATCCCACTTTTTCGACAGCCTCAACGGGGCTGTCGAATAATTAAGTCTGGAGGGCCGGTAGAGAAGTCTGGTTGCTAAGTCGCAAGCGATCGGCTGGGTGAGCAAAAGCGAGTGATTTTGAAGAGAGGAGTCGAGACCAGGCTTTTTAAGGACTCTGTGAGCCGATGGCAGGCTCGCAAAAGAGTAGGCAAAGGCCTTTTCCACCCGTAGGTCTTACTTTGGTGGGCCAGTTTCTCGAGGTTATGCACGAGGCAGTAGAGGAGCCATTGGGTGTTGACCTTCTGCTGGCCGCGATAGGTAAAGCGGTCGAGCCGCTTGTTGCTTCTTAAGTTGGCAAAGACCGGCTCGACGATGGCCAGGCGCCGGCTGTAAATCCGGCGGGATTCCGGTTCGTCGATCTTGCGCCGCATCCGGGCGCTTAAAGTGGCCGGTTGGGCTGTGACCGGCAGGGCGAGCGATTTGCGCTCCGCTCCGCGACTCAGACAGCGCGCGCGCAGCGGACAGCCAGCGCAGTCGGCTTGGGCCGCGCGGTAGCGCCGGTAGACTTCGCCCCGGTTGGTCCGATCGGCGCGGGCATAGAGCTTTAATACCTTGCCTTGGGGACAACGAAAGGAGTCGCTTTTCTCTTCATACTGGAAGTCTGCCAGGGTAAATATCTCTTTTTTGACCCGGGTTTTGTGCCGTTCCTGGGTGGCAAAGCGCGCATCCCGCTGCCGGAAGTGGTTGTCGGGAATGTAGGCATCGACTTGCGCTTCTGCGCAGGCTTGCAGGTTCTCTTCGCTATGGTAGTTGCAGTCCGCGCTCAGGATCGTCTCCCCCGGGACCAGCACTTCGTCTTTTAACCCCGCTAACTCCAGGACTTCGCGCGCTCCTTCCAGGATCGGTCCGATCTGGGCGTGGTCCTGGCCCACCCCGCTGGCCCGCCCGTGCACGATGATTTGCGCCTTCGCATCGACCAGGGCCTGGGCGTTGTAACCCTGCATGACTCCATGACTGGTCGTCATCTTGGCGGACTCGTTATCGGTCACGTTGCTTTGCACTTCCTGCCCGCGCGCTCCCTCTTTGGGCTCTTCCTCGGCCACGAAGCGCTCCAGCCGTTGCGCCTCGGCCAGGAGCCGGGCCTTCTGCCGGGCCCGCCGCTCTTTTTCTTGTGCCCGTTCCTGGGCGGTGCGATCGCCGCGTTTGCGATCCAGCCGATCCTGGCGCCGATGCTCGGCCATTTGTTCGGCCACTTTGCGGCGCAGCTTGGCCGCTTTAAAGCGTAACTGCTCGAAGGTGCCGCTCGACTCGCGCGAGGCGTTCCCCGGGAGCTTGACGCCATCGAGCGAGAGATGGGTCCCACTTAAGAGTCCTTCTTCGTGGCAGACGAGCAGCACTTCGCTAAAGATCAGTTCGATCCGGCCCTGGAGCTTCCCGACAAAGGCGGCCAGGGTGCTGTGGTCGGGCCGGATCCCGCAGGCCAGGGCGAGGAAGGTCATGTTCTCCTGACAGGCCCGCTCCAGCCGGCGCGAGCCGATGATCCCGCGCGCGTAACCGAGCAGGATGACTTTTAAGAGGAGCCGGGGGGAGTAGGCGGGCCGGCCGATCTCGTCGTTGGCGTAAAGGGCCTCGAACCAGGCGTCGGGCACTCGTTCTTCGATCAGGTGATGGAGCGCATACTCGAGGCTGCCCTCGGGCAATTGGGCCTCGAGCTTGAGCGGCACCATCAAATCCTGCCGATAATCATAAGGCTTGAATCGCGGCATGGAATCGCGTAGCAAAGAAGCGGCGCACCTGGCGAGCGAAAAAAGCCATGCAATCCCACTTTTTCGACAGCCTCAACCATGCGATGGAGCTGACCGCGAGCCGCCGTACGACCTCGTTTTCCGTGATCACTTCCCTTTCCACCCGCTGCCACGCGCGCCCTCGCTCGCGGCAGCTCATCTTGTTCTCGTTAGGTCTCATGCCAGCCTCCGTGACAGCGCGACCGAAGATCGACCAACCCATCAGCGCCGAAGAGGTCGCATCTGTGAATGTGCTCGTATTCGGTGCATCGGGTGCTACCGGGCGTGAGGTAGTCAAGCGCGCTTGACCGCGGGCACTCGGTTAGCGCATTCGTTCGTGACCCCGACAAGTTTGAGATCAAGCATGCCAACCTTACTCTGATGGTTGGCGACGTGACGGAGTATGCGTTGGTGGAGCGTGCCGTCCGACGTCGGCATGCCGTCGCGAGTGCACTGGGCTCCGGCAATTCCTTAAGTTCCGACCCGGCCTTGATCGATGGCGTCCAGAACATTATTCGAGCCATGGATCACGCAGGGGTACGCCGGTTCGTCTATTTGTCGATGCTCGGAGTCGGTGACAGCGGCAAGCAACTAGGCTTCTTGGACAGGTACATGGTGCTGCCACTCCTATTGCGCAACGTGGTGATAGATCACGCGAGAAAGGAAGGACTCATCAAGCGAAGCACGTTGGATTGGGTGATCGTACGTCCTCCGCGATTGACAAACGGCCGTACACAGGGAGATATCGAAGCGGTGAGGATATCAGGGAGAGAACGCTCTTGGCGTCAATCTCACGTACCGACGTAGCGGATTTCATGGTAAGGCAGTTTGCGGACGATCGATATGTGCATAGAACGCCAGCGGTGCTGGGCTGATCAAGAATTGACGCGATACTCCCGTGATTGCCAAGAGAGACTAACCATGCGACGCAGCCAACCGCTGGCCGGCGTAATGCATCGCTTTCACATGACTTTAACACTTCCACTGCATATTAAGCGCGCTCCCGCCAGCGGTGGCTGATCTTGTTCTCGCTGATATGGCTGTCGATCTGTCAAGGGACAAAAGGGGTCTGGTGCGAGTGTTTGCATCGCTTTCATCTTAAAGAGGAGCTGGAGCGGGTTGGAGGCGGTCGATCAGTCGGGGTGAGTTAGTTGCCCGGCGGTTGGTTATGCTGATATGCGCGGGCTGTCCGGTCCCGCCTACTGCGGGACCAATGACCTATCCGCATTCTTTTTGTTCACC